>NZ_VFPP01000001.1:5949978-8924967 GCF_006716745.1 Saccharothrix saharensis
CCAACGTCCGCTGGGTCCCGAAGGCCGCAGCCGACCCGGACGCGAAGACCTGCGCCGAACTGACCTGACCGACATCCGCCGACCCGGAGCCCTTCCCCGTCAGGGGGAGGGCTCCGCCGCGTTCCGCGGGCCCCTGAGCAGCCCGTTCAGCCGGGCCGCCTGCTTGGTGAGGTGGGCGTGCTCGGCCAGGTCGACCGCCTTGCGCGCCGCCTCGACGTACAGCCGCGCCGCCGCGGCCAGGTCACCGTCGCGCTCCCGCAGGTGCGCCTCCACCGCCGCGTACCGGGGCAGCGCGTCGTCCACCCCGGCGAGCGCCGCCAACCCGGCCCGCGGGCCGTCCGCCTCGCCGACCGCGACCGCCCGGTTGAGCCGCACGACCGGGCTGTCGGTCAGCCCCACCAGCTCGTCGTACCACTCCACGCCCTGCACCCAGTCGGTCTCCTCCGCCCGCGGCGCGTCGGCGTGCAGCGCGGCGATGGCGGCCTGTGCCTGGAACTCGCCCAGCCGGTCCCGGGCCAGGGCCGCCTGGAGGACGGCGACGCCCTCGGCGATCAACCGGGTGTCCCACAGTCCCCGGTCCTGCTCGGCGAGCGGCACCAGGCTCCCGTCCGGCGTGGTCCGGGCCGCCCGCCGGGCGTGGTGCAGCAGCATCAGCGCCAGCAACCCGGCCACCTCCGGGTGGTCGATCGACGCCGCGAGCTGCCGGGTGAGCCGGATGGCCTCCACCACGAGGTCGACGTCCCCGGAGTACCCCTCGTTGAACACCAGGTACAGCACCCTCAGCACGGTGGCGACGTCACCGGGTTGGTCGAAGCGGACGGTCGACACCGTCCGCTTCGCCCGGCTGATCCGCTGCGCCATGGTCGTCTCCGGCACCAGGTACGCCTGCGCGATCTGCCGCGTGGTCAGGCCGCCGACGGCGCGCAGCGTGAGCGCGACCGCCGACGACGGCGTCAGCGACGGGTGGGCGCACAGGAAGTAGAGCTGGAGCGTGTCGTCCACCGCCGCCGCGGGCCCCGGCTCCGGTTCCCCGTCCACGACCTCCTCGCGGCGCCGACGCGCGGCGTCCGCCCGGGTCGCGTCGAGGAACCGGCGCCAGGCCACGGTGACCAGCCAGCCCTTGGGGTCGCGCGGCGGGTCGTCCGGCCACACCCGGACCGCCTCGACCAGCGCGTCCTGCACCGCGTCCTCGGCCGCCGCGAAGTCGGCCCCGCGGCGGACGAGGATCGTGAGCACGCTCGGCGTGAGGCCGCGGAGCAGGAGTTCGTCCATCGTCCGGCGTCAGTCCGCGATGGTGTGCGACGACGTCAGGAACGGGCGCAGCTCCAGCCACTCGTGGATCGGCCGCCCGCCCGCACCGGGTGCCGCGGACAGCTCGCCCGCCAGTTCCACCGCCCGCTCGTAGCTGTCCACGTCGATCACCATCCAGCCCGCGATGAGGTCCTTGGTCTCGGCGAACGGCCCGTCGGTGACCGGCGGGCGGCCCTCGCCGTCGTACCGGACGAACGTCCCCTGCGGGGCGAGCGCCTGGCCGTCCACGAACTCGCCCGTCTCCTCCAGCCGACGCGCGAAGTCGTTCATGTACTGGACGTGGGCCGTGATCTCCTCCGGCGTCCACTGGTCCATGGGCACGTCGTTGACCGCCGCCGGAGCGCCGCGGTAGTGCTTGAGCAGCAGGTACTTGGCCATGGTGGTTCTCCTCGGTGCTGCGGTGCGTCCCATTCTGGTCGCACTTCCACCGCGGGGACGGAGCCGAGGACGGGTTCTCGACATCACGGCCGGAAGATTCTTTCAGTACCCCACCGTGAACCGGACACCTCGGTGCCGGGGCGTCTCGGCCTCGTCCAGCAGGGCCACCGCCAGGTCCTCGACCGAGATGGTCGACCCGACCTGCTCGTCCCGGCCGACCCGGAACACGCCGGTCCGCTCACCGGGCTCCAGCAGCGACGGCGGGCTGAGGTAGGTCCAGTCCGCCGCGCGGTCGGCCAGGCACACCGCCAACTGCTCGGCGCACGCCCGGGCGATGGGCTTGAGCTCGTCCGGGAAGCCGGGTGCCTGCTCCACGGTGTGCCCCTCGGGGGTCACGAGCGTGGCGGCCCCTCCCACCAGCACCAACCGCGCCCCGGTCCGCGTCACGCCGGCGAGCAGCGCCCGGGCCGCCTCGACCAGTTGGTCCTCCTGCCCGTCGACCGGCCGGGTGGCGCTGATCACCAGGTCGGAATCGGCGCTGAGCCGCACGACGTCCGCGACCACCCGCGCGTCCCCGACCTCGGCGCCGGCCGCGGGCTTCCGGCTGACGGGCGTGACCTCGTGCCCGCGCCGCCGTGCCTCCTCCACCACGCGCCGACCGACGCTACCGAACGCTCCGAACACGGTGATCCGCACCGCTTCCCCCCTCCTGCTCGACCTTCTCGTCCTGCTCGACCCTCTGTGCCGGATCGCTCCGGGCCGGATTCCCCTGGGCCACGACCAGCGCCGCGAGCACGACCACCGCACCGAAGACCTGCGACGCGCTCAGGCCCTGGTCGAGCACGAGCCACCCGACCGCCGTCGCGACCACGGGGCTCAGCAAACCGAGGAACGTGACCTGCGTGGCGGCGAGCACCCGGATCCCCCGGAACCACAGCGCGTACGCCACCGCGCCGCCGATGATCCCCAGGTAGGCGAACCCGCCGACGTTGGCCGCGGTCATCGCCGGCGGCGCCCCTTCGACCAGGAACGTCACCGGCAGCAGCACGAGACCGCCGGCCACGAGTTGCCACCCGGTCAGGGCCGGCAGCGGGGCGGGCGACGCCCACCGCTTGCCCAGCACGACGCCGGCGGCCATCGCGACCGCGCCACCGAGCGCCGCCGCCACCCCGACCAGGTCCAGCCGCGCGTCCGCCCGCAGCACCAGCAGCGCCACGCCCACCACTCCCGCGATCCCGGCGAGCGCCGTCCGCGTCGTCATCCGCTGCCCCAGCAGCACCACCGCCAGCCCGGCCACGATCAACGGCTGCACGGCGCCGACGGTCGCCGCCACCCCGCCCGGGAGCCGGTAGGCGGCCAGGAACAGCAACGGCAGGAACACGCCGATGTTCAGCGTGCCCAGCACCAGCGAGCGCCACCACCAGTCGCCCTCCGGCAACCGCCGCGTGACCGCCACCAGCACCAACCCGGCCGGCAACGCCCGCAGCAGCCCGGCGAGCAGGGGCCGGTCCGGCGGCAGGTACTCGGTGGTGACGTAGTACGTCGTGCCCCACACGGCGGGGGCGAGCGCGGTCACCCATTTGCTTAGCACTAAGACAAACTATCTCATCGCTAAGCTATCTGTGGCGTGACTTGGCTCACCGCTAAGCTGGTTCGGTGGCAGACCACGTCGACCTCGTCGTCAGCCAGTGGCACGCGCAGCGCCCCGACCTCGACGTCTCGCCGATGGCGGTGATCGGCCGGCTCAGCCGCCTCGCCCGCCTGGTCGACGGCGAGCTGGGCAAGACCTTCGCCGCGCACGGCCTGGACCGGGCGTCGTTCGACGTCCTGGCCACCCTGCGCCGCAGCGCCCCGCCGCACCGGCTGACCCCGACCGAGCTCATGCGCGCCTCGATGGTCACGTCCGGGGCCGTCACCCAGCGGCTCGACCGGCTCGAAGCACGCGGCCTGGTCGTGCGGACCCCGAACGAGCACGACGGTCGCGGCGTCGTCGTCGCCCTCACCGACGGCGGGCTCGACCTGGTCGACCGGGTGCTGCCCGACCACCTCGCCACCGAGGACCGCCTGCTCGGCGCGTTGTCGACGGCGGAGCGGACGGCCCTGGCGGACACGTTGAAACAGGTCTTGGAGTCCCTCGGCGACAAGTGAGCGCAGGCGTACCCGCGAGTCCGCGCGAGCTGACCGCTCCGCACCGATCCCCTCGGTCCTCCCGCTTGCCGCACCCGTGCCGGTTGCGGTTCCCCGGGGTGCACGCGATCCAAGGGGGACCCCCGTGAACCGACGACGTTGCGCACTTCTCGCCGCCACCGGCACCCGTGCCGCCGACCTACGGCTGCCACCCCGTGGCCGACCCGGGCTTCCCGACCGCCCGTTCCGCCGCCCGGGGCTTCGGCGACGGCTCCGCGCTGGAACTGTTCGCCGACACCACCTGCACCACCCGCGTCGCGACCGTCCACCACGAGGTCCCGACCACCACCGCCGCCTCCTACCGCCTCACCCCCATCCCCACCTGACCGCGGGAGTCCTGCGTCCGGAGCGCGTGAGTCCACGCTCGGCGGACCGGGCGATCGGTCCGAGCGTCGCACCCAGGGGTCCTGGACGGGGGACTCCCGGGTCAGAGGGTGGCGGTCCAGGTGGTGACGGCTCGGTGGTAGGAGGAGGCGTTGGGGGCGTAGTTGATCGAGTGGCCGTAGTCGGGCAGCACGTAGGACCCCAGGCGGGCCGACGGTGAGAAGAACGGGGCCTCGGAGGCGCGCAGGGCGTCCGCCGAGGAGCAGTCGCTGCCCAGCGGTTGGCCGCAGAAGTGGGTGTCGCCCGCGCCGACCACGACCAGCACCGGCACGTCGATCAACCGGGTGAACGGGATGACCACGTTGTGCAACGTGATCGTGTCCACCGCCTCGGACACCGCGAACACGTCCTTCGTGGCCTCGTCGAACCCGATCGCGTCCGGCACCCGCGGGCCGGGCGCGTGGAACGAGTCGTAGCGGCGGCCGGGCGCGGTGGTCAGGTAGCCCAGGTCCAGCCCGGACCGGTGCAGCTGCGGGTCCAGCACCGCCGGGATCATGCCCGCCAGCGCCGGCACCACGGTGACGAGGTTCATCCGGTGCGTGAATCCGGTGACCAGCACGCCGTCCACGTCGTGGTACGTCCCGGCCTCGATCATCGCCATGGCCGACCCGATCGAGTGACCCCCGACGACCACCTTCTCGAACCGCGGCCGCACCGCCCGCACCACCTGGTGCACGGCGTGCGCCTGCGTCGACGCCGTCACGAGCGCGCTCAGCGGCCGCGAGCTGCGGCCGGTGCCGAGCCGGTCCACGGCCAGCGTCGCGATCCCGGCCCGGTTCATCGCCTGCCGGTACGACCGGGTGTCCGGCGAGTACGAGATGTCCCAGTAGGCGCTGTTGTACGTGCCGCCGGGGATCAGCACCTGCACGGTGGACGCGCTCGCCGGCGTGCACAGCCTGCCGTGCACGTGGTGCGCCGTGCCGAGCACCGGCACGGGAACGGTCAGGTCCTCACACGTGACCGGCGCGGCGCTCGCCGGCGCGGCGGGCAGCAGGCCGGCCGCCGCGGTGAGCAGGGCGACCGCGGACAACCGTAAACGCGACCAACGCACGATCCGACAACCTCCGGGTAGTGGGGCTCAACGGGGCACCGCCGTCATCAGCAGACCGCTGGGGTAGGCGGCGGAGGTGAACTTGGTGCGCACGGGCTTGCCGGGCACCGGGACGAGCCGCCACCGGGAGAGCACGGTGGCGAGCGTGATCACGACTTCCGCCTGCGCGAACGCGTTGCCCACGCACTGGCGGACGCCCGCCGCGAACGGGATGTACGCGCCGCGGGGCACGGCGTGGGAGGGGGACAGCCACCGGTCGGGGTCGAACCGGTGCGGGTCGGGGAAGGACGCCGGGTCGTGGTGCAGGGCGTGCGGGCTCACGATCACCTCGGCGCCCGCGGGTAACCGCACCCCGTCGAGGTCGACCGGCTCGACCGCCCGCCGCATCAGGATCCACACCGGGTACATCCGCAGCACCTCGTGCACGACGGCCGCCGTGTAGGTCAGCCGCGGCAGGTCGGCGAAGGTCACCGGCCGCCCGCCCAGCACCTCGTCGAGCTCGGCGACCAACCGGCGTTCGACCTCCGGGTGCCGCGACACCTCGTGGAACGCCCACGCCAGCGCCAGCGCCGTGGTCTCGATGCCCGCGGTGAGCAGGGTCAGCACCTCGTCGTAGGTCTGCTGGTCGGTCATGCCGTCACCGGACTCGTCCTGCGCCCGCAGCAACGTCGACAGCAGGTCACCGTGGTCGGTGACGCCCTCGGCCCGCCTGCTCCCGATCACGTCGAGCACGATCGCGCGCATCCGCCCGATGGCCCGGTCGAACTCCCGGTTGCCCGGCAGCGGCAGCCGCTCCGCGAACGACGGCGACAACGCGCGCACCATGCCCTGCTTGATGATCACGAACACGGACCGCCGCACCTCGGCGACCGCCCGCTGCCCGAGCCCGGTGGAGAACAACGCCTCGCCGACGACCGTGACGGCCAGGCCCTGCATGTCGTCCTCGACCACCCGCACCTCGCCGGGCGTCCACGACTCGGCCAGGGCGGTCGCCGCCCGCGCCATCGTGGTCGTGTAGCGGGCGATCCGGTCGCGGTGGAACGCCGGCTGGACCATCCGCCGCTGCCGCAGGTGGAAAGCACCGTCGGACAGCACCAGGCCATTGCCGACGTACGGCCGGAACTTGTCGAACATCGCGCCTTTGCGGAACCGCGGACCGTCCGTGACCAGCACCTGGTGCACAAGTCGAGGAGTGGTCACGAAAAATGTGGTCATCGGGCCGAGGTCGACCCGCACCACATCGCCGTGATCGCGCAGTGATGCGGTGAACTCGTGTCGGCGGCGGATCATCGCCAGTGAGTGGCCGAGGAATGGCAGGCGGCCGGGGGCCACCGGGACAGCCATGCCCGCTCCTGTCTACGCCGAAAGTGACGGCCCACAATAGGACCCGTTCGGTGGAAGCTGATAGTGCCCGTTCGGGTGGGTTGGTGTCACACTGATGGGGTAACGCGTGCCGGTCTCCTCCATTCGGTACTCTCGCCGCCCCGCGAGTGAAGAGGTGTCCGCAATCATGGTGCAGAGCGAATGGATTCCATCCGGCGTGGACATCTCCGTGCCGAGCGTGGCCCGGACCTACGACTACATGCTGGGCGGCGCGCACAACTTCGCCGTCGACCGCGCGCTGGGCGAGCGGATCGAGTCCATGATGCCCGGCCTGCGCAACGCCGCCCGCGTCAACCGGGCGTTCCTCGGCCGCGTCGTGCGGTTCATGGTGGACCGGGGCGTCCGGCAGTTCCTCGACATCGGTTCCGGCATCCCGACCGTCGGCAACGTGCACGAGGTCGCCCAGACCGCCGCGCCCGGTGCCCGCGTGCTGTACGTCGACCGCGACCCGGTGGCCGTGGCGCACAGCGAGCTGATGCTGCTGGGCAACGACGACGCGGCGGTCGTGCAGGCCGACATGCGCGAACCCGACATGATCCTGAACAGCGACGCGGCCCACCGGCTGCTCGACTTCGACCAGCCGATCGGGTTGCTCATGCTGCTCATGCTGCACTGGGTGCCCGACGACGCCGACCCGCGCGCCCTGGTCGCCCGGTACCGCGACGCGCTCGCGCCCGGCAGCTACCTGGCGGTCACCCACGCGACCGGCGACAACCAGGGCGAGAACCTCGCCGACGCCACCGACGCGATCAAGCAGAGCAACAGCCCGGATCAGGTGAACCTCCGTTCCCACGCCGAGATCACCCGGATGTTCGACGGATTCGACCTGGTCGATCCGGGCCTGGTCGGGTGTGGTGAATGGCGGCCCGGCGGTCCCGGTGACATCGCCACGCAACCGGACATGAACATGCTGGTCTACGCCGGAGTCGGCCGAAAGCGCTGAATTCCGGCGAAAAGTCACGGAGGGTGCGCGCGGTTCACACTTCCGGTCGAGTGTCGGCCGGTGGGGGGTAGGTAAACTGCCGCGAATCCTCGATATCACAACAGGGCAACGGGAATGTCGATCCCCAGTCAGAGGCAAGGGGCCGCCTCGCCACCCGAACGTGGCCGGGAACTCCTCGCGCGGAAGTGGTCGTACCTGCTCAGCGGCGCTGTGGTCGTCGCGCTGAGCAGGGACGAACTCGACCGCGAAATGCGCGACCGCCTGGACGACCTGTGCGCGGCGGTGCACGCGGAAGCCTCTCCCGGTTCGACACCGCCCCGGCCGGCCGAGCGGATCGGCGAACAGCTCGTCGCGCTCGGGTACGTCAGCGAGGACGGCTTGCGCGTCACCCTCGACGTGCTCGGCAAAGGCCTGCTCGGACTGACCGAGTTCCAACCCGTGGCGCGTTACGCGCAGCCGATCGTGGCCGTGCTGGGCGCGTTGTCGTCGGGGTTCCTGGCGGCGAGCAGGCGCGCGGTGTTCGAGCAGCAGGAGTCGATGCAGCTGTCGCTGCTCAAGGCCGTCCGGGACGCGCAGTGGAACCTGCGGGAGAGCGAAGCCCGGTTCGAGGAGGTCGCCACGTCGTCGACCAGTGGCATCCTGGTCGTCGACCCGGCCGGGCGGATCGTGCGGGCCAACGCGGCGATCGGTGACATCCTCGGCTACACGACCGAGGAGCTGACCGG
Organism: Saccharothrix saharensis; assembly: GCF_006716745.1. Taxonomy (NCBI): domain Bacteria; kingdom Bacillati; phylum Actinomycetota; class Actinomycetes; order Pseudonocardiales; family Pseudonocardiaceae; genus Saccharothrix; species Saccharothrix saharensis. Next base: position 5,958,341 of record NZ_VFPP01000001.1, read on the forward strand.
CTTCGCCCTGCTCGACCTCGTGCACCCGGCGTCGGTCCGGGTCCTCGGCGAGGCGATGGGCGCGCTGCTCAAGGGTGAGCAGGAACGGGTCCGGCAGCCGCAGCGGTTGCTGCGCAAGGACGGTGACGTCGCCCGGATCTCGCTGACCGTGTCGCTGCTGCGCGGCGCGGACGACCAGCCGGGCCACTTCGTCGCGGTGGTCGAGGACGGCACCGAGCTGATGCTGCTCCAAGCCGAGCTGAACCGGCAGGCGCTGCACGACGTGTCGACCGGGCTGCCGAACCGCCAGTACTTCACCACCTACCTGGAGAGCGCGCTGCGCCGGGCGGACCCGGTGCGCGGGATCAGCCTGTTCCACCTCGACGTCGACGCGTTCGGCGTGGTGTGCAACAGCCTCGGCCGGCCCACCGGCGAACGGCTGCTGGTGCACGTCTCGCAGCGGTTGAGGGCCGTGCTGGCGCGGGAGAAGGCGATGATCGCCCGGTTCGACGGCGACGAGTTCGCCGTCCTGGTCGAGAACACCGCCACCACGCCGGACGTGGCGACCACGGTGGCCGAGCTCAACCGCGAGCTGGCCGAGCCGGTCTACTTCGACGACGTCGGCCTGGCCGTCTCGGTCAGCGTCGGCGTGGTGCGGCGACCGCCGCCGGACTGGGCACCCGCGGACGTGATGCGGGCCGCCGAGCAGGCGTTGCGGCGGGCGAAGGCGGGCGGGCGCGGCCAGTGGGCGTTGTTCCACGAGGGGCAGGACGCGCAGGAGCGGCGGGTCGACGCGCTGGCCGTCGCCATGCCGGGTGCGTGGGAGCAGGGCGAGGTCGACGTGCGCTACCACCCGGTGGTGTCGCTGGCCGACCGGGCGCTGGTGGGCGTGGCGGCGACGCTGTGCTGGGACCGCGGGGACGACCGGCTGGACCACGCCACGTGCGCGGCGCTGGCCGAGCGGACGGGTCTGATCCTGCCGCTGGGCGAGTGGCAGCTCGCCACCGCGTGCGGCCAGGTGCGGTGGTGGGGCCAGGGCTCCGGGTCCACCGTGCCGCTGCACGTCGGGCTGACCAGGCACCAGTCGCGGGACGGGGACCTGGTCCGGCGGGTGCGCCGGGTATTGGGTGACACGGGGCTGCCCGCGTCGCGGTTGACGATCGGGGTGCCGGTGGCGGCGCTCGCCGAGTCCGACGCGGTGGACAACCTGACCGTGCTGGCCGAGTTGGGCGTCGGCACGTCGTTGGACGACTTCGGGCTCGGGCCGGACGACCTCGCGGTGGCCGCCGAGCTGCCGATCAGGTCGGTGCGGGTGGCGCGGCGGCTCGTCGCGCGGCAAGCCCGCGGTGACGCCGACTTCCTGGTCGACCTGGTGGCGGTCGTCCGCCGGGCGGGCGCGCGGGTGCTGGTGGACGGGCTGGAGACGCGCGAGCAGGTCGAGTGGTGGCGGGCCGCCGGCGCGGTCGCGGGCACCGGTCCGTTCTTCGGCGACCCGATGCCGGCGGGCGGGTTCCACGACCCCGTCGAGTGGTACGACTAGGCCGACCGGGCAGTCCGCCATCCGGGACGGCGTGGAATCAACACTTCACAGCGCGTTTCCTTACCGTTACAGTTCTGGGAGCGCTCCCAGAACTGTTCCGGTCAGTGTGGACCGCGGCACGGGCCTTCCTCCCGCAGGCGGGTCGACGTGGTCCCGCACGCGAAGGAAGTGATGTGGATGACGGAGTTCCCGTCCCGCCTGGATGCGCCCGTGAACGCCTTGCGGACGCTGAGCATCCCCCTGCTGCGGGGCTCGCTCGGCGTGGTCTTCGTGTGGTTCGGCGCGCTCAAGGTGACCGGCACGACGCCGGTCGCCGACCTCGTCGCGCGGACCGTTCCGTGGCTCCACCCGGGCGCCTTCGTGGTCGCGCTCGGCCTGGTGGAAGTGGTGTTGGGCATCGCCCTGGTGGTGGGGTTCCGGTTGCGCTGGGTGGCGCTGCTGGTCGTGCTCCACCTGGCCGGGACGTTCTCGACGCTGGTGGTGCAGCCGTCCGTCGCGTTCCAGACGGGCAACCCGCTGCTGCTGACCATGACCGGTGAGTTCGTGGTCAAGAACCTGGTCCTGATCACGGCGGGCCTCGCGGTCATGTCGGCCGACGCACCCGTGCGGCAGCGGGTGGCTCGGGCCGACGTCGCCCGGCGGTGATCGCGCGGTGCTGCGGGGCCCCGACCGGCCCCGCAGCACCCATCACGCCCGGCGGGCCAGGTAGGCGGCCACGCCGTCGAGGTACAGGTTCAGGCCGAAGGTGAACTCCTCGTCCACGTCGCTCTCGTCGTAGAGCTCGTCGTGGTCGAACACGCCGGCGGCGACGACCCGGCTCAGCGCCGGCATCCGGCGCGGGTCGACCACGGTCTTCAACGCGTGCGAGTACGTGCGGCCGAACGCCTCCGGGTTGTCCTGGAAGCCTTCCGCCAGCTCCACGCTGAAGCGCAGTTGGCCGTGCACGAGGGTGATCAGCCCCATCACGACGCCGACCTTCTCGCCCTCCTCCAGCGGCGTGCCGGCGAGCGCGCTGAGCCCGCTGTCGAACCAGGCGAGGTTGCGCGGCCCGGCCGGTGGGCCGTGCAGCGGGATCCGCGAGTACCAGGGGTGCTTGCGCAGCGACTCCAGCACGCACGTCGTCCACGTGGTGAGCCCGGTCCGCCAGTCGCCGTCCGCGGGCAGCACCGGCGGTTCGTCCAGCGCGGCGTCGGCCATCAGCTTGAGCAGCGACTCCTTGCTCTCCACGTACCGGTAGAGCGCCATCGTGGAGTTGCCCAGCTGCTGGGCGACCCGGGCCATCGACACCGCGCCGAGCCCCTCGGCGTCGGCGACCTCGATCGCCGCCCGCGTGACGTCCTGCACCGTCAGGGACGGTTTTCGGCCGCGCCGCGGCGCCTCGCGCAACCCCCAGAGCAGCGCGATCTCCGCCGGCAGGCCGGTCTCGTCCGTCATCTCCACCCTCTCCTCGGACCGCGGGGTCGAGTCTAGGGCTACCGCGACTAACTGCGTATCAGCTACGCTCTTTCGCGTACTCCATACACATAAGGGGGAGCGGTGAAGATCGTCGAGGTGACCGGCCTGCGCAAGGCGTACGGGTCGAACGTGGTGCTGGACGGGATAGACCTGGAGGTCGCCGAGGGGTCGGTCTTCGCGTTGCTCGGTCCCAACGGCGCGGGCAAGACGACCACCATCCGGATCCTGTCCACGCTGTCGCGCCCGGACGCCGGCCGGCTGCGGGTGGCCGGGTTCGACGTCGCGCGCGAACCGGCCGAGGTCCGCCGGGTGATCAGCCTGACCGGCCAGTACGCGGCCGTGGACGCCGAGCAGACCGGCCGGGAGAACCTGGTCGTGGTCGGCAGGCTCATGCACCTGGGCCGGGCGGGCGCCAAGGCCCGTGCCGCCGAGCTGCTGGAGCGGTTCGACCTCGTCGCCGCCGCCGACCGCCGGGTCAAGACCTACTCGGGCGGCATGCGCCGGCGGCTCGACCTGGCCATGAGCCTGGTCGCCACACCGAGGGTGATCTTCCTGGACGAGCCCACGACCGGGCTCGACCCGGCCAGCCGCACGACCATGTGGGACGCCATCCGCGACCTCGTCCGCACCGGCACCACGATCTTCCTCACCACGCAGTACCTGGAGGAGGCCGACCGCCTCGCCGACCGGATCATGGTGGTGGACAAGGGGAAGGTCGCCGCCCACGGCACCGCGGACGACCTCAAGGCCCGGGTCGGCGGCGACCGGCTCGACCTGCGCTTCACCTCCGCCGCCGCGCTCGACCACGCGGCCGCGCTGCTCGGCGGCTTCACCGACCACGAGCGGCTGGTGCTCAGCGTCCCGTCCGACGGCTCCGCCAGGCACCTGCACACCGTGCTGGACGACCTGCGCGCCGCCGCCGTCGTGCCCGCCCAGGTCTCCTCGCACCGCCCGACCCTCGACGACGTCTTCCTCGCCCTGACCGCCCGTGAAGGAGTGCCGGCATGAGCCACGCCATCGCCGACTCGATGACCATGATCGGCCGCAGCATCCGGCTGAGCCGGCGCAACGCCGACACGCTGATCATGTCGATCGTCCTGCCGCTGTTGATGATGGCGTTGTTCGTGTACGTCTTCGGCGGCGCGATCAACACCGGCACCGGGTACATCAACTACGTCGTGCCCGGCATCATCCTGCTGTGCACCGGGTACGGCGCGGCGTCCACCGCGATGTCCGTGGCCGACGACATGAACAGCGGCATGATCGACCGGCTGCGGTCCATGCCGATCCGCAGCTCCGCCGTGCTGACCGGGCACGTCACGGCCAGCATCGCGCGCAACGCCCTGTCCACCACCGTGGTGGTCGGCGCGGCGGTCGCGATGGGCTTCCGGCCGTCCGCGACGCCGCTGGAGTGGCTCGCCGCGGCCGGGTTGCTGCTGCTCTACGTGCTGGCGCTGTCCTGGCTGGCGGCGGGGTTGGGCGCGGTGGCGAAGTCGGTCGAGTCGGCCAGCGCGATGAGCTTCCTCATGCTGTTCCTGCCGTACCTGAGCAGCGCTTTCGTGCCCACGGACACGATGCCGGCGTTCCTGCGGGGCGTCAGCGAGCACCAGCCGATCACGCCGATCATCGAGACCGTGCGCGGCCTGCTCACCGGCACCCCGATCGGCGACCGGGGCGGGATCGCGCTGGCGTGGTCCGCGGGTCTGCTCCTGGCGTCGTTCACCCTGGCCACCGCGCTCTACCGGCGCCGGGTCGACGACTGAACCCAGGACCGGACGAGGTCGGCCAACGTGGACAGCGGCACGCGGGCCTCGGACAGCACGACCTCGTGGAAGTCGCGGACGTCGAACGCGCCACCCAGGCGTCGTTCGGCGTCGCGCCGCAACCGCTGGACCTCCAACCGGCCGACCATGTACGCCAGGGCTTGACCGGGGTCGGCCAGGTAGCGGTCCACTTCGGACTGGACGAGGTGCTCGGCCATCGGCGTGGTGGCGCGCAGGAACTCCACGGCGCGGTCCCTGGTCCAGCCGAACGCGTGCAACCCGGTGTCCACCACGAGCCGCCCGGCGCGCATCGAGTCGAACGTGAGCATGCCCAGCCGCGACAGCGCGTCGGAGTACAAGCCCATCTCGTCGGCGAGGCGCTCGGCGTACAGCGCCCAGCCCTCGGCGAACGCGCTGACGCCCGCGGTGCGCCGCCACACCGACAGGTCGGTGCGCGCCATCCGCCGTGCGCCGTCGAAGTGGTGCCCCGGCACGGTCTCGTGGAACGCCGGCGCTTCGGCCGTGTGCCTGCCGTCGAGCTGGGCCGGGTTCACCGAGTAGGTGCCCGGCCGCGACCCGTCGACGGTGCCCGCCAGGTACGACGGGGGAGTCGTGGCCGGTGTGCCCTCCGGGTAGGGGCGCACCGCGCACCGCTCGGCCGGCACGGCGCGGAACCACGCCGGCGCGGCGGCCTCGGCGCGGCGCACGGCGGCGCGGGCGGCGGTGAGCATCTCGTCCGCGCCGCGCCACTTCGGGACGTCGCGCAACCCGGCGAACACCTCGTGGACGTCGGACGTGCCGAACACCTCCCGGCCCAGCACCGCGTACTCCTCGGCGAGGCCGTCCAGCACCTCCAACCCCATGTCGTGCAACCGGTCGGGGGTCAGGTCGGTGGTGGTGTGGCGCCGGGCCGCCGCCGCGTACAGCTCCTCGCCGCCGGGCAGGTGGCACACGCCGGCCCGGTCGTCGTCACGCCCGTGCGGCAGCACGTCGGCGGCCAGCGCGTCCCGGTACTCGCGCACGCCGGGCAGGTGGGCGTTGGCGTCGAGCTGGGCGATGGCCTGCCGCACCAACCTGGCCACCGGCCGCCGCCCCGCGCGGATGCCGTCCCGGTGCCGTCGCGCGAGGGTGTCGAAGAACGCGGGCATCGCGGCCAACCGGCGCTCGTGGTCGGCGCGCCGCTGCCCGGTGTCCAACCGCGCGTCGGCCAGCGCGTGCAGCAGGATCGGCACCGGCGTCAGGATGAGGTCGCTGACGGTGAACTCCACCCACCGCTGCGCCACCTGGTCCCGCAACGCGGACGCCTGCTGCCCGATCATGGTCCGGGTCACCCGGTCGGTCACCGCCAACGGCCCCGGATCGACGGCTTCGGCCCGCGCGGCGATGTCCCGCAGCTCCTCGGCGAACCGCTCGTCGCCCTCCTCCGAGTAGTCCGTGAGCCGGTCGTCGTAGCCGGGCACCCCGAGCAGCGTGGCCACCACGGGGAACCGCGCCGTCACGGCCCGGTGCAACTCGTCGGCGATCCGATCGACCTCCGCCACCCCACCGATGGTGCCGGCCGGCCGGCGGCACCGCCGCCGGAGCCGGCCGCGCCAGTCCTCCATCCGGTGGACGACGACGATCCCTCCGTGCGGCGGCAGGTGGCGGCGTTGGTCGTCGGTGGCCACGTACTCCTCCGGCACGGCGCCGACGGGCTCCGCCGGTCCTCCTGGAACGCCCTCCCACGGCGCGGTGCCGCCGGCCGTCCCGACCAGCGGGCCGTCCGGCCACCACGAGACACCGTCGAGCGGTGGGGCTTCTCCGAGGCACCGCTGGGACCGGTGCGCACCTCACCCGGTTCCAGGGAGCCGGCCGCCGCCAGTTGGCGCACGCGGTACGGCACGGTGCCGGGGTAGCGGCCCAGGCGTTGCGCCAACCGCTCGTCGGTCAGCTCCTGCCGGGCGCACAGCCGCAGGACCCGCAACCGCAACGGGTGGGCCCTGGCCGGGTAGCCGTCACCGCCGCCCCGACGCCGCGTCGATCACCTCGTCCAGCACGTCCCGCGACCGCACCAGGTCGGTGATCAGCCGGTCGATGCGCGCCCGTTCGGCGGTCAGGTCGTCCACCAGCCGGGGCGTGGCGATCTCGGACGGCCCGCCGTCCACGTCCCGCATGCACGGCAGCATCGCCGCGATCTTCTTGCTGTTGAGCCCGGCGGCGAAGAGCTCCTGGATGCGGATGACCCGGTCCACCGCGCGCTCCGGGTACTCGCGGTGGCCGCCGGTGGTGCGGTCGGACGCCAACAGCCCCTGCTGCTCGTAGTACCGCAACGACCGCACGCTGACCCCGGTGCGCTCGGCCAGCTCACCGATCCGCATGACCCACCCCGCCGCGACTCGAACCTGACACTGATGTCAACCTCTACCGCAGTCGCATGACGGCCACAAGCCCGTTCGCCCCGCCCGTCTCGGCCGGCTGCGCCCGTCGAACCGCACGCCCGTCACCGGAGGATCGAGGCTCCGGCGTGCCGAGGGGTGTAGAAGTGGACCGGTGATCCGGATTCGAGGTCGTGCCCTGCCGCACGGCGAGCACGTGGACCTCTGCGCCGACGGCGACCGGTGGACCACCGGACCCGTGCCGAACGCCGACCTGGTCGCCGAGGGCTGGCTGCTGCCCGGGTTGGTGGACGCGCACACGCACCCCGGCGCGGAGGCACCCGGCGACCGGCTCGACCACGGGGTGCTGCGCGACCACCTCCGGCAGCACGTGGACGCCGGCGTGACGGTGATCCGCGCGCCCGGCCTGGCCGACGAGCCGCCGCCGTGGTTCGGGGTGGACCCGGAGACGCCCCGCGCGTGGCACGCCGGTCCCTGGTTGGCGCAGCACGGCCAGTTCTTCGACGGCTGGGGACGGCGCGCCGACCACGCCGAGCTGCCCTCGATCGCCGCGGCGCAGGCGGCGCGCACCGGCTGGGCGAAGGTCATCGGCGACTGGCGGTCGAACGGCGAACCCGTTCCGCTGGACGTGATGACCGCCGTGGTGGAGGCGGTGCACGCGGTGGGCGGCCGGGTCGCCGTGCACACGCAGCAGGCGGCGGGCGGCGAGGTCGCCGTGCTGGCCGGGGCCGACTCGGTGGAGCACGGGATGTCGATGGACCCCGGGTTGCTGGCGCGGATGGCCGAGCAGGGCACCGCCCTGACGCCGACCCTGTCCGTCATGCGGCAGTCGTTGCCCGAGGTGCGCAGCCGCCCCGACAGCCCCGCCAAGCGGTGGTACGTGCGCGGCGCGCGAGCCCACCCCCACCTCGTCGCCGCGGCGGCCGAGGCGGGCGTCCGGGTGCTGGCGGGCACGGACTCGGTGCCGCACGGCCGGATCCTCGACGAGGTGCGCGCGCTGGCCGGCGCCGGGATGCGCCCGCACGACGCCCTCGCCGCCGCCTCCTGGGACGCCCGCGCGTACCTGGGGCTGCCGGGCCTGGAACCGGGCGCGCCCGCCGACGCGGTGGTCTACGCCGAGGACCCGAGGACCGACCTGGACCAGCTCGCGCACCCGATCGCCGTGATCCTGCGCGGGCGGCCGGTGCGGGTGCGCCGCACCGGGTGACCCGCCGCGGGACCCGCGCCGCCGCCACCCTCCCCGGCCGTCACGCCAGCAGTTCGCGGGCCAGGGTGTCGGACCACCACCGCTCCACCCGGTCCGCGGGCCAGGAGCGTTCGACGGTCAGGGTGGTGTAGACGTCGACGTTGCACAGGGCCGCGTAGACGTCGACGGCCGTCCGCACGTCCAGTCCAGGGCGCAGTGTGCCGTCCGGCCAGGAGGAGAACACCTGGACGCGGGTGTCGTCGCCGCGGCGCCGGCCCTCGACGTAGGCGGCGGCCAGTGCCGGGTCGGTGCGGCCCGCTTCGCGCACCAGCGCGATCACGTCCCCCGACCGCTCGAACAACCGACGGTCGTAAGCGGCCATCGCGGCCAGTTGGCGGGGTGGGCCGGCGGCGTCGTCCTCCAGTTCGGCCAGCATCCCCGCCACGTCGGCGGAGAGAGCGGTGGCGTCGGCGATGGCACGCACCAGGCCCGCCTTGTCCCCGTACGCCGCGTACACCGTCGGGACCGAGACCTGCGCCTCCTCGGCCACCGCGCGCACGGTGGTGGCCGCCCAACCGCGGGCGACGAAGAGCCGGCGCGCCGCGCGTGCGATCTCCGCCCGCGTCTCCCGCGCCTGGGCCACCCGCCGCAACGAGTCGTAGCGACGCTTGTCCATCCGGCTACCCCTTGATGCTGACTATATTCATTTTATGCCCACTAAAGCCAATACGCCGGCCGGCCCGTTCGTCCGGGTCGCGGGCTTCGCCGGCCTCGGCTTCGCCACCCTGATCGTGCTGGCCAACGTCATCGTGGTGCCCACCGGCCTGCCCCCGACCGGCGCCGACACCGCCGACGCCGTCGCCTACTTCTCGGCCAACCGCGCCGTCGTCGGCCTCACGTCCGCCCTCACCCCGGCCGCCTGGGTCCTGTCCACCGTCTTCGCGGCCGGTGCCGTCGCGGCGCTGTGGCGGTCCGACCGCGACCGCGGCGCGGCCTGGTCCCTCGTCGGCTTCGCGGGCGTGCTGCTGCAGAACGGCGCCTTCGCCGGCGTGACAGCCCTCCGCCTGGCCCTCGTCGACGACCCCACCGGCGTGCTGTGGCCCCTCCACGACGCCCTGTTCACCCTGAACGGCGTCTTCCTCGCCCTGGCCCTGCTCGGCCTGTCCCTCGCCGGGCGGCACGCCGGCCTGATCGCCCGGTGGCACGCCGGGCTCGGCCTGCTCTCGGCCGCCCTGCTGTTCTCCTCGGCCACCCTGACCCCGTGGATCGTGCGGCACGCCGGCCCGCTCGGACTGCTCGGCCTCACCGGCTGGCTGCTGTGGGTCGCCTGGATCGTCGCCTACTCCACCGCCCTGATCCGGCGGGCGACGGGGGAGTAGTCCCGCCGGGGTGGCGGGGCGGCTGGATCGACCCGTATCCAGCCGCACCACGCCCGGTCGGACCGCGAGCCGCCGAACCCCGGCCCTGGTCCTGCGCCATCTCCGGCGCGCGTTCCGCGCTGCCGGGGGCACTGCGTGCAGTGGTGGATTTCCCCCCTGGGTCCACATCGGACCCGGGACGCGGTGCGCCCGCGTGCGTGAAGTCTTGCGGATACCCGCGCGCTCGCCGACTCGGCGCTGGGGCGCGGTATCAGCGGAAATCCCCCCGAGAACGGCGCGGAAGCACCGCCCGGACCACAGCCGACCCCCGTCGTTCCCCGTGCGGCGCTCAGCCGGTTGCCGCCAGCGCACGCGCGCTGAGCGTTCGCCGTTCGATCTTGCCGACCGGCGTGCGCGGGATCTTGTCGATGAACTCGATCTGGCGGATCTTCTTGTACGGCGCGACGCGCTCGGCCACCCAGTCCATGATCTCCTGGGCCGTGACGACCTCGGCGGTCACGATGAACCCCTTGGGGATCTCGCTCGACTCCTCGTCGGGGACGCCGATGACGGCCGCGTCCGCGATCTTGGGGTGCCGCATCAGGATCGCCTCCAGCTCGACCGGCGACACCTGCTGGCCCTTGTACTTGATGAGCTCCTTGATGCGGTCGACGATGAACAGCTCGCCGTCGTCGTCGACGTAGCCGAGGTCCCCGGTGTGCAGGAACCCGTCCGGCTCCAGCACCCGCCGGGTGGCCTCGGGCGCGTTCAGGTAGCCCTTCATCACGTGCGGCCCGCGGATCAGGACCTCGCCGTGCTCGCCGCGACCCAACTCGGCCCCGCTGTCGGTGTCCACGATCTTGCACTCGACGCCGGGCGCGGTGCGGCCGACGGACCCCGTGGTGGTGTCCGGCGACTGCATGAACGAGACCATCGCCTCCGTCAGGCCGTAGCCCTGGCCGATGTCGCAGCCGATCCGCTCCCGCACCAGCCGGGCGATCCGCGGGTCGAGCGACGCGCCACCGGAGACGATCGACCGCAACGAAGACAGGTCGTACCGGTCGACCAGCGGGCTCTTCGCCAGTAGCACGGCGATCGTCGGCACGATGTAAAGGCGCGTGATGCGGTGCTCCTCGATCGCACTGAGGAACGCCTCCGGGTCGAACCGCTCCATGGTGACGAGCGTGGTGCCCTGGTGCAGGCTCGCGTTCATCATCATGGACAGCCCGAACGCGTGGTGGAACGGCGGCATCGCCAGCGCCCGCTCGCCCGGACCGGTCGGCGCGACCAGGCTGGTGAGCAGCGCCTTCGCGATCATGTTGCGGTGCGTCAGCAGCACGCCCTTCGGCAGACCGGTGCTGCCGCTGGAGTGCAGCACGGTCACCACGTCCTCGGACGGGTCGAGCGCGGTCTCCACGATCTCGTCGTGGGCCACCAGCGCGGCGAACGGTGTCGCGCCGTCCGCCTCGCCCAGGACGACGACCTGCTCGACGTCCGTGCGGTCGAGGAAGGCGCGCACCTTCGGCATCTCGTGCGGCACGGTCACCAGGAACCGGGCACCCGCCTCCTCCAGGCGGTCGACCAGGTCGTCGGACGTGTCGAGCGGGTTGAGGGCGACCACGGTGCCACCGGCCAGCGCGGCGGCGTGGTAGGCGATCGGGTACTCCGGCACGTTCGGGGCCAGGACGGCGAGCACGTCGCCCGTCCGCAACCCCAGCTCCCGCAGGCCGCGGGCACCGCGCCGGATCTGCGACGCCAGTTCCGCGAACGTGTAGGACGTGCCGCGCGAGACGTCGGTCGTCGCGATCCGGGAACCGTGTTCGTGCGCGTGCCGCAGGACGAACGACGTGATCGACGTCCGCGGTATTTCGACGTCCGGGCCCGCGATGGTCATGCTCTCACCTCGGCCGGCCGGTGGTAGGTGGACAGACCCGGCTGGTAGGCGCGCTTCTCGAACTGCTTGAGCGCCACGGTGATCCACTCGTTGCCGCTCAGGCGGGACAGCTCCCACAGCTTCGCCTGGTCGTAGTCGATCGCGGCGGGCAGGTCGAGCTGGGTGGTGCGCTCGTAGACCTGCTTGGCCAGCGTCAGCGTCACCGGGTTCTTCTTGACGATCTTGCGGACCACCTTGTCCGTCACCGCGTCGAGCTGGTCGGCGGGCACGGCGAAGTTCACCAGGCCGTGCTCGGCGGCCTGCGCGCCGGTCATCGTGTCGCCGGTGAGGATGTAGTACAGCGCCTTCTTGCGCGGCAGGTTGTGGGTGGCCGCCCAGGTGGCGCCGCCCGCCGGGAAGATGCCGAAGTTGATCTCCGACAGGCCGAACAGCGCGGCCTCGTCGGTGACCGCGAGGTCGCACAGGCCGGCCACCAGGAAGCCGCCGCCGAAGGCGAAGCCGTTGACCTTGGCGATGGTCACGGCGGGGAAGGCCTTCAGGCGCTGGAACCAGCGCAGCGCCACCAGGTTCGTCTTGTAGAACAGCTGCGGGTCGTCGAACGGCTGCAGGAAGCACTCCTCCAGGTCCATGCCGGCGCTGAAGCTGTCGCCGCTGCCGGTGATGACGACCGCCTTCACGGTGCCGGCGTCCTCGATGGCGTCCAAGGCCGCGTTCATGTCCCGGTGCATCTGCGGGTTCATCGCGTTCTTCTTGTCCGGCCGATTCAGGTGGATCGTGGCCGTGGGCCCCTCGATCTCCAGGGTCACGGTATCCAGCGTGATCATGTGGTGGCCTTTCTTATTGCGCTCGATTGCGACAGCGTTCTTCAATACCGAGCATCACCCCGGGTCCACCCGATTACTTCTCTCACCTTGCCTTGCTGCATGTCGGGGACTCGCGGAGTGATTTGCGCGCTGTGCAATTTCCTATTTCCCAGTCCAGTGGCGCGCGAATATCGCCGAGCGTCGTCACGAATAGGAGTGTGGTGGTCACGCTCGGTCGAACCGGCAGAGCGTGAATTGGCGGAAATGCGACGGAGCTCCCTGCGGCGCGGCGGCGCGGCAGGGAGCTCCACCGGCATCACAGGAACTGGGTGTTGGGCTCCAGGCCGCAGACGACCCGGCCGTACAGCTCCAGGTTCGTGTCCGCGTGGTGGTAGGCGTGCATGGCGATGGTCTGGCTGTCGCGCGCGATGCGCTGGATCGGCACGGTGCTCAGCACCGACGACGCGCCGCTGGCGTTGGCCAGGACGTCGATCGCCTCGCGGGCCCGCTGCACGGTGAGCCCGAGGTCGAGGCGGGCGCTGACGCGCTCGAGCACCGACCACGGCTCGCCGACCTTGCGGTCCACCAAGGACGCCACGCGGTGGGCGTGGAAGCCCGCCTCGTCGATGCGCGCCGTGGCGTCGGCGACCTGCAGGTGCGTGAGCGGGGCGTGGGACTGGTGCTCGTAGTCGGTGTAGGTGATCTTGCGGGTGGGCAGGCGCTCCATGAAGGCCGCGTACGCGGCGCGCGCCAGGCCGTGGTGCGTCCCCGTCGTCACGGCGCTCGCCCACGGCAGGAACGGGATCTGCCACAGCGGCGACTTCGCGTTCAGCTCCGAGCTGTGCCGTCCCTCCAGCAGCACCGGCATCATCGGCAGCACGCGCGCGTCCGGCACGAAGACGTCCTTGGCGACGGTGGTGACGCTGCCGCTGCCGCGCATGCCCGACGCGTGCCAGTCGTCGACGACCTCCAGGTCCGACATGGGCACCAGGACCACGATCGGCTCCGGCTGCCGCCCCTCGACCACGCGGACGGCGGCGTGGGCGTTCCAGGTGCTCTGCGGCGCGGCGGAGTTGAAGCCCCACCTGCCGTTGAGCACGATCCCGCCCGCCGTCGGCACGCCGACCGCGCTGGGCGCGAAGGTGCCGCTGATCCGGACGTCGCCCGAGCCGAAGACCTCGTCCTGGACGTGGTCCGGGAACAGGCCGGTCAGCCAGGTGCTGATGGTCCACACCGTGCCGACCCAGCTGGCCGCGCCGTCGCCCAGCGCCAGCTCCGACAGCACGTCGACCACCGTGGTGGTGTCGGCCTCGTACCCGCCGTACCGGGCCGGGAGGGTCAGCCGCAGCAGCCCGGACCCGGTCAGGGCGTCGATCGTGTCCTGGTGCAGGGTGCGGTTCTCCTCCTGCCACAAGGCGTTCTTGCTCAGCATGGGCACGAGTTCGGTGGCCCGGCCGATCAGCTCTTCCCGCGAAGGTGCGGTGGTGGTGTGCATGCACTGCTCCGTAACGTGTCTGCCGGCCGAGGCCGGGTGGGGTTCGGCGTCGTGCCGGGTGATCAGTCGAAGAAGTGGGTGAACTGGTCGACCACGAACCGGGGCGCTTCCTCGAGGAAGTAGTGGCCCGCCTCCGGCACCACGACGACCTTGACGTCGGTGGCCTGGCCGGGCAGCGTGGCCTGCATCTGCGCGGCGAACAGGCCGTCGCCGAGGTTGGAGACCAGGCCGAGCACCGGCGCGGTCACCTTGCCGTAGGTCTTGAGGTCCTCGATGTCCTGGCCGAACGTCGCGTAGTAGGCCTTGGCGCCGAAGATCGCCTCGGGTGAGTCGAGGCGCTGGGCGAACACGGCCCGGTCGAAGTCGTCGACGGCGTCGCGGTCGACCAGGAAGCTGTCGAACATCCAGTCGACCAGGTGGCGGGTGCGGCCGGCGAGCAGCTTCTCGGGCAGGTCCGGCACCTGGTTGAAGGCGAACCACCAGGGGTGGAAGGGGAAGCCGGGCGTCGGCAGCATGCGGATCTGGTACATCGACTCGTCCGGGTGGACCACGTCCAGCAGCGCGACCTTGCGGACGAGCTCCGGGTGGTTGACCGCGAGGCTGAACGCGACGATCGAGCCGATGTCGTGGCCGGCGACGTCGACCTGGTCGTGGCCGAGCGCCCGGGCGAAGTCGTGGATCACCTTGGCGATCGTCTTCTTGTCGTAGCCGGTGGCGGGCTTGTCCGAGCCGCCCATGCCGGGCAGGTCCACCGCGATCACCCGGCGGCCCGCGGCGGCGAGGGCGGGCATGACCTTGCGGAACTCCCACCAGGTCTGCGGGAAGCCGGGCAGGAGGATCAGCGGCCGGCCGCTGCCGCCCGCCACGTGGTGCAGGCGCAGGCCGTTCACGGTGATGTGCTCGCTGCGGAAGTCGCCGTCCAGCGAACGGGCGAGTTCGGCATCGCCCGGGACGTCCGACGTCGTGCCTTCCGACGTCGGGCCGGACGTGGCCGCGCGGTCTTTGTCCGTGGTCATGTTCCGTGCCTTCCTGAAGAGTGGATCACGGGATGGCGGTGCGTTGATATCGCTCCGGACATATTTCGAAATGGCGCCCGCCAACGGTCTAGGCCGTGCTGCGGTGGCGCGCCCCCCGGCAATGCGCTACTCAATTCATGCTAGACCGCGAGTTGCCGGGCGATCTCTTCGATCCTGCTCTCTTACCCCTCGGTGAATCCCGCAGAGAATCGGTCGGAAAAGCACCCGGAATTGCCGGAAATGGACAGCGGGCAACCACCGCGCGCCGCCGGGGCGCGGTCGGTCGCACGAGCTGGCGTGCAACTCTGCGGTTGCGGGTCTCGGCGGCTTCGTGCAACTATAGGGTTGCACTTGTACGTGGCTGGCGCAACCACCTGGTTGCGCCTCACCCCGGTAGGGAGACCCTGGTGAGTGAAGATCGGATCGAGCGCGACACCTTGATCGAGGCGCCCCTGGAGCGGGTGTGGTCCCTCGTGGCCACGCCGGGCTTCTGGGTCGCCGACGAGGCGAGCGTGGCCGGCACGGTGGCCACGGAGGGCGCGTCGTTGATCGCGAAGAACCCCAACCTGGGCGAGGTCGCGGTCCGGGTGGAGAAGGTCGAGCCGCCGACCTACGTGGCGTACCGCTGGGCCAGCGCGTTCCCCGGCGAGGGGCTGCGCGAGGACAACAGCACGCTGGTGGAGTTCACGCTGACCGCGGAGGACGGCAAGACCCGCCTGCGCGTGGTGGAGAGCGGGTTCTCCGCCCTGAGCACCACCGAGGAGCTGCGCGAGAGCGCCGTGCGGTTCAACACCGAAGGCTGGCCCCAGGTGTTCGACATGCTCAAGGGGCGCGTTGAACAAACGTCGGTGTGACCGACGAGCGCCGCGGGACGGTCGAGCCGGTCGGCGACGTCCTCGCCGCGCTGGCCGACCCGACGCGGCGTCAACTGCTCGACCTCCTCGCCGCCCAGGGCGAGGTGACCGCGACGACGCTCGCCGAGCGGCTGCCGGTCTCGCGGCAGGCGGTCGTCAAGCACCTCGCGGTGCTGGACGCCGCCGGCCTCGTCTCCGGCAACCGGGTCGGGCGCGAGGTGCGCTACGCCGTCCGGCCGGCGGCGTTGGACGAGACGGCCCGCTGGATGACCACGCTCGCGTCCGACTGGGATCGGCGATTGGCCACGGTCAAGCGCATCGCCGAGGGCGCGGCACCCGATTCGCACTAGCTCGGAATTCATCCGCTCGGTGCGGGGTGGGCGATGACCTCTCCTCGGCGGGGCCAGTGCTCCGGAAAGACGTCGTCGAAAGGACACCGGTCAGTCCGGCGACGTGTCGATAGTTCACCTCAACGGGTTCACCGAGAGAAAAGGATTGTCCCTTGACTGCCGACACAACTTCGCCGCCCCGTTTCAGCGGTAAGCAGCGGTTGATCCTGCTGATCCTGCTCGGCGCCGGGTTCATGGTGTCCGTCGACTTCTCGATCTTGAACGTCGCGTTGCCGGAGACCGGCGCGGGCGTCGGGATGGAGGTGGCCGAGTTCCCGTGGATCACCGCCGCCTACGCCCTGCCGTCGGCGGGCTTCGCCCTGCTGTTCGGCCGGTTCGCCGACCTGTTCGGCCGCCGCAGGCTGTTCATGCTCAGCATGGTCGTGCTGACGATCGCGTCCCTGGTCGGCGGCCTGGCCAACAGCCCCGAGATGCTGCTGTCCGGCCGCGCGTTGCAGGGCCTGGCCACCGCCATGGCGTTGCCCGCGGCGCTGTCCCTGCTCACCACCACGTTCGCGGAGGGCAAGGTCCGCGACCGCGCGCTCGGCCTCAACGGCGCGCTGCTCTCCGGCGGCTTCACCATCGGCGCGCTGGTCGGCGGCACCCTGGTCAGCCTGCTCAGCTGGCGCGCCGCGTTCCTCATCAACATCCCGGTGACCGCGCTGATCCTGGCCTGCACGCCGTTCGTGATCACCGAGAGCCGCGTGCCCGAGCGGGTCAAGCTGGACGTGCCCGGCGCGATCACCGTGACCGGTGGCCTGCTGGCCGTCGTCTACGCGATCATCGAGCAGAGCATCCTCGCGGCCGTCGTCGGCGTCGTGCTGCTGGCCGCGTTCTGGGTGATCGAGATGAAGGTCTCCGCCCCGCTCACCCCGGTCCGCACGCTGCGCCGCCCGAACGTCAAGTGGGGCAACTACGGCGGCCTCATCGTCTTCTCCATGGAGACGGCGATGATCTTCATGATGACGCTGTACCTGCAGAACGTGCTGGACCTCAACCCGTTCGTGACCGGCCTGATCTTCGGCGTGCCCGGCCTGGCCGCGGTGTTCGCCGGTCCGCTGGCGGGCCGCCTCATCGGCCGCCACGGCTACCGCAAGGTGCTGGCGGGCGGCATGGCCGTGCAGGGCCTGTCCACCGTGCCGCTGATCTTCACCGGCGCGGAGACGTGGGGCCTGGCCATCCTGGTCCCGGCGCTGTTCATCAGCTTCTTCGGGCACGTCTCGTCGATCGTGGCCTACACCGTCACGGGCACGTCCGGCCTGCCGGACGACGAGCAGGGCCTCGCGACCGGCCTCACGTCGATGACCCAGCAGGTCGGCATCACCATCGGCATCCCGATCCTGAGCGCCATCGCCGCGAGCCAGGCGTCCGAGCTGACGGGCATCCACCTGGCGCTGGTCGTCAACGTCATCGTCACGTTCGTCAGCATCCTGTTCGTCTGGTTCGGCCTGCGCCCCCGCACCACCACCAGCCCGGCCGCCCCGGCCGTCCCGGTGGCGAACGAGGCCTGACCACCCAGCCGCGCGGACCGCGGAACCGGGAGCCTCCCCTGAATCCCGGTTCCGCCACAGGAGGGGCGCACCCGCTCCACCCGGGGCGACGCAGTGCCGACGGGCCGCGCCGCCGGGAGCGGGTGCGCCTCTCCGCCCTTCCCCGGCTGCGCCAGGATGTCGACCATGGCCGCGGTGGAGGTGAACGTCGACGTGGTCCGCGGACTGGCCGACCCGAAGTCGTTCGAGCGGGGCAAGAAGTACTTCGGCGCGGGGCACGTGCGGCGGATGAGCGTGGACGGCACGGCGGTGAGCGCGACGGTCGAGGGCACGCACGCCTACCGCGTGCGGCTGGACGTCACCCGCAGCGGCCTGCGCGGGCGGTGTTCCTGCCCGCACGACGTCCGGTTCTGCAAGCACTGCGTCGCGGTGGCACTGGCCTGGCTGGAGCAGGCGGACAGGGGCGAGCGGACCGCGCGGCCTCGCAGCGGGCCGTTGGCGGAGAAGCGGTTGCGGTCGTTCTTGCTCGACCGCGACCCGGAGTGGTTGGTGGACCAGCTGGTGGCCGCGGCGAAGGCCGACGAGGTGTTGCGCGCCCGGCTCGACGTGGCCGCCGGCGCGGACCCCGACCGCGCGTTCGACGGTCGTGGGCCGCGGGAGCGGCTGGAGTTCGCCATCGACGTGCCCGACCACGTCAGCCTCGGCGCCGCGGACCAGTACTTCCACCACGTCGGGAGGGCGCTGGACGAGGTGGCCCGGCTGGTGGACGCCGGGTTCACCGCCGCGGCGGCCGACCTGGCGGAGTACGCGGCGCAGCTGCTGGAGGACGCCGCCGACCGCGTGGAGGGCGTCGGCGGTGTGGACGACGCGATCGCCCGTGCCGAGGGGATCCGGCTCGCCGCCCGACGCCGGTGAACCCGCCGACCGCACCGCGCCGCCACCGTGCCGACCGGATCGGTCCCGGTCGGATCAGGGACGGCTCCGCCCGGTCAGCACGTAGCGGTCCTCGTCGAGCTGGTCGAGGTCGACGGCGACCAGGCGGTCCTCCTCGGCCGTCACCAGGCGCCACCACTCGTCCGACGCCTCGTCACCGGGCAGCAGGGCGCGCAGGCCGAACCGGTGGCACAGCGCCGCCGCGGCTTGCGCCTCACCCGGCCCGGTCACCGTGTCGTCGGCGCCGATGTCCACGCGCCAGGGGAACTCCCCGCCGTCGAGGTCGAGGTACGTGCAGCTGACGGTGGCCGGCGGACCCCCGGCGTCCTCGTACAGCCGGCCGACGTGCACACCCCCCGGGTCCACCGCGAACACCTCGGAGACGGCGCGGCGCAGGTCACCCGGATCGGGCAGCCGGTCCAGCAGGAAGCTGTAGCTGAGCATGTCCCTGGTCTACTTCCTGTAGTGCGAGTACACGTCACGGGCCTTGCCGAAGGACCCGGGAGGGATCGACGGGTCACGGGCGACGCTCGCCATCGCGGCCTCGACGTCGCCATTGTGCCTGATCAGCGCTTGCAGGGCCTTGTACTCCGACCGGTTCAACGCGACGAAGCCCGGTCCGTCGACCGGGAAGACGGTCCCGTTGGACTCCACCTTGTAGCGCCGCCCGCTGTCGGTGACGTAGCTGTTCGTGTCCGGGTCCCAGCGCGCGTTGCCCGCCTGGATGTCCGCGATGTCCTGCCGCACGGCGTCCCTCGTCTCCGGCAGGATGATCGTGTTCTCGGCCTTCGCCGGGCTCTTCGGGCTGACCCGGTTGAGCTGGTGGCGGTCGCTCGGCGGCCGGAGCGCGATCTTGCCCGCCGGACCGGGCACGGTCGGGTCGACCGGGGTGGGGGTCGACGTCGAGCCCGGGTCGGTGGGCTCGCCCGCCCGCCTGGCCGCGGAGATGGCCTCGTGCGCGCTGGACACGCCCTTGCTCGCGTCGGTGCTGCCGTACACCTGCGACGGCTTGCCGTCGCCACCGTCACCGGGTCTGCCCGAGCCGGGTGACTTGGGTTTGGGGGTCATGGCCGCCCTAGTCGTCGAGGAGCTTGGTGAGGTTGGTGAGGCTGGTGACCAAGGCGCCCGTGTAGGTGAGGATGCGACCGGCCCACTTGACGATCGCCGCCACGATCTGCGGCACGATCATCGGGATGGTGAACACCAGGAGGGCCTCGGCCACCCACACGATCACCCGCGCGACCAGGTCGGCGATGAGGTCGCGCACCACCTCGCGGGTGAGCTCGACCAGCCCGCCCGCGCCTTCGGTGGCCGCCGCCAAGGCCGCGGCGGTGGCGCCGAGCCCGCCGATGGCGTCCACGTTGTGGACCATCAGGCCCTGGTAGGAGTCCGCCGCGTCCCCGGTCCAGGACGGCAGGTCGTTGTCCAGGTGTGTCTTCAGGTCGGCGGCCATGGCCGACAGCTCGGTGGCCATGTTGCCCCACGTCGCCGCGTGGGCCCTGATGACGTCCGGCTTGCCGGTCAGCTCGTCCAGCATCTCGCGCAGCGGCTCGAAGTACTCCACGGCCCAGCCGAGCCCGTTGGCCAGCAACGCGCTGAGCGGGTCCAGGACCGTGGCGGCAACTTCGACACCCAGCGTCGCGCCCGCCAGCGCGTCGTCGACCCAGCCCTCGCTCTTGATCGCGTCGACCAGGCCCTCGATGCTCTCCGCGAGGCTGGACCCGGTCCACGCCTCCCGGGACGACCGCTCCGGGGCGACCAAGGACTTCCCGGTCATCGCGCCTCCCCTCCCGCCGACCGGACGCGGTGGGCGTTGTCCTCGTCGACGACCTGGTAGGTCTCCGCGGTGGCGCGCAACTGCGCCACGACCAGCCGGAGGTTGTTCTCCACGCCGGCGACCAACTCGTCCTGCCGGGTGTGGCGGCCTTCGAGGATCCCGGAGATCCAGCCGCACAGCTTCCCGTACGCCTGGTCGTCCCGTGCGATGTGCGCACTGGCGGCCTTCACCGCCTCGAACCGCGCCAGGACCGCCTCGACGTGGGCGGCGTGGGCGCGGATCTGCTCGACGTCGACGTCGTACCCGGCGGCCACGGGTCACCGGTCCTGGAGGTAGGAGTGGCCGCCGTAATCGTCGTCGTCCTCGCCGGCCGGTGCACGGCGTTGCGGGGCGGGGCCACCGCGCAGGTGCCGCCCGACGTTGTCCGCCATCGCCTTGCCCGCAGCCGAGTCGGGACCCATCGTCTCGGCGATGATCTCCTGGGTCCGGTCGGCCACCTGGCTCTTGGCGTCACCGAGGGTGGCCAGGATCGCCCGTGCGACGACCGCCGGCGCGACCCGCCCGATCCGGTCCGTCAACCGCAGGTCCACCATCGCCCCGGTGGAGTCCACCGTGACCTCGGCCAGCCCGCCGGGATCACCGGCCGTGACCCGGATGCCCTGCAACCGCTCGCTCATCACCCGGGTGTCGGCGGCCAGCTTGTCGAACCGGCCCTTCCACGCGGCCAACCGCTCCCGGGCGCCATCCGGATCGAGGATGCCCTGATCCATTCCAGACCACCTGTCATCACGGTGCGTGACAATGCTGAGGCGGAGTGTAGGACCGCGGTGCGTGCCGAGGTGGTGATTCGGAGCGACTGGCTCCAGTCGGCCGAGCGGCGGTGGACCACGAGCGCGACGTGCGTGCGCCGCAGGACTTTTCCTCCTCGGGCAACCTCGCGGCCCACGGAGCGCGTTCTGGGTGGGGTAGGGGTACGACACAGGAAGGCACCCAGGTGATTCGGTCCGAGGACGGCGCGGGTTGGGCAGGAGCACGACGCAGGAGGTCACCGAGGTGAAACGGTCCGAGGAGAACGCGTACCGCGAGTACGTGACGGCTCGGATGGAGTCCATGCGGCGCACCGCGTACCTCCTGTGCCGGGACTGGCACACGGCGGACGACCTCGTGTCGATCACCATCGGCAAGCTGTACCGGCACTGGTCGAGGGTCGGGGCGACGGCCGGTATCGACGCGTACGTCCGCAAGGCGCTGCTGCGCACCTGGCTGGACGAGAAGCGCAGGCCGTGGCGGCGCGAGCAGTCCGTGGAGGAGCTGCCGGAGCTGCCCACGGCGGCCGAGTTCGCCGTGGTCAGCCGTTCCCAGCTGCTCGACCTGCTCGACGACCTCCCGCCGAGGCGGCGGGCCGCCGTCGTGCTGCGGCTGTACCTCGACCTCTCGGTGGAGGAGACCGCCGAGATCCTCGGCTGCTCGGTGGGCACCGTGAAGAGCCAGACCGCGCGGGGGCTCGACACGTTGCGCACCAGCGCCGCGCAGACGTCCAGGGAGGGGTACTGATGGACAAGCACCTGTTCGACGACGCGATCGGGGAAGTGCCGCCGTCCACGGTCGACGTGGACGCGGTCATCGTCCGCGGGCGCCGCGCGGTCCGGCTCCGCCGCGTGGCGAACCCGGCGGTGGCCGCCGGTGTGGCCGTCGTAGCGCTGACCGGTGCCGTCGCGTACACGCTGACCGGCGGCAGCGGCGGGGCCGCGCCGGTCGGGGGCTCGTCGGGCACCACGTCCGCGGTGTCGCCGTCCCCGACCACTCCGGCCGGCTCGAAGGTGTCCACGCCATCGGTCATCACCGTCGACGACAAGGTGCCACCACCCCAGTGCGGGGGCCGACTGGAGTCCGCGGCCGAAGCCGCCGCAAGGCTGACCCTGGCGGCGACGAACGCGGTCAAGGCCCAACGGCCGGACCTGGACCTGTCGGCCAACCCCGCCGGCGACTACCCCGCGGGCACCCCGCACGGGCCGCTCGACTTCCACCAGGTGAACCCGACCGACCCGACCGCCGAACTGTCCATCTGCGACACCGCGGCCACCTTCGAAGCCTGGGCCACCACGACCGCGGCGGACGGGACCGGGAACATCTTCTTCCTCATGTCGCCCACCTGGTACGACGGCCTGGGCCCCATGTGCGACTACCCGGGCCTGGGAACCCGGCTCTCCTGCGTGGCCGAAACCGGCCCCAAGGGTGAGGAGGTCATCAAGCAGACGGCGGACATGGGCAACGGCATCACCATGAACCAAGTCCTGGTCCACCGCACCGACGGCACCCGCCTCCTCGTCCAGTCGGAGAACGTCGACACCACCGGCAAATCGGGCAACGCCTCCACCACCCCACAGCCGCCACTGACCCTCGACCAGTTGGTCGCGATCAGCGTCGACCCGGCCTTGACGATGTTCCCGGGCTGAACGCATTCGGGACTGCCGACACAACAAGGCCCGCTGAGCAGCACTCGTGCTGTTCAGCGGGCCTTGTTGTGCTTGTGCCCTCGGCAGGCCACCACGCACACCTGCTTACGGTTGACCAGCGGCTTCCACCCTGACGTCTGGTCAGCGAGAGCTGCTTCGTGGCTCCCGGCCCTGGCCCACATCACCTCGCCAGGGCGGGAGCGCCCACGATCGCGTCGTTCGAGCTCATCACTTCGACCATCGGTCTGGTTGTGGCGCTCACCTTCACATCCGGGTCTGGCAACTCCCGAGCCGTGCGCTTCGGCTCGGTGCCTCCTTGGCACCGCTTCCCCCTCCTGCCGCTGACAGCTCAGCGTTGAGCCTGATCCTCGCCATGACGCTTGCCGGTGCAGAGACCTGATCGCCCTCGGCGGGCTCGACGGCTGTTCGATCCGCATCCGTTGTGACACCGACGCTCAACATGGCCGCCCGGTCGTCATAGGTCAGTTCGCAAGGTCGCGGGTGGTGTATCAGGAGTGGTATATTTCGAGGTGTTCTGCTGAGGTATTCCCAGGGGGTTCTCGTGACAGGCCAGTCCACCAGCGCAGCGCCGCGAATGCTGATCTTGGCGCGCGAGTCGCGTGGGCTGAAGCAGGATGACGTCGCGAAGGCGATGAAGGCGCTGGACGGGCCCACCTCGAAAGTGAGCCAGGCATACGTGAGCCGTGCGGAGTCGGGGCGGCTAGCGGTCACCGGCGAGCGACTGGAGTTGTATGCGCGTGCTCTCGCCTACCCCGTCGACCTGCTGGTCATGAGCGAGACCGAAGTCGGAGCAGGCCCCGGCTTGGTACACCACCGCAAGAAACAGGCGGCAGCGGCGCCTGACCTGCGGCGGATCCACGCGGTCCTCAACCTATCCCGTATCCAGCTGCGGGGATTGCTCGACGGTGCACCGAGAAGGGTCGACCTGAGCCTCCCGCGCCTCGAAGTCGACGACTACTTCACCGGTGCGGACGCCGCACGCAAGGTTCGCGCGGACTGGGGTCTTCCCAGTGGCCCGCTTGGCTCCGTGATCGGTGTGGTCGAGTCGACCGGCGGGCTGGTGCTGCGCCGCGCGCTCGTGGCTCCGGTTCCCCTCGACTCCGGCAACGAGAGCGTGCCGGTGGACGCGGTCAGCGTGTGCACGCCGGGTGAAGACCCGCTTGTGCTGCTCAACGACGGCACCCCCGGCGACCGGGACCGCTTCACGACCGCCCACGAGTTGGGTCACATGGTGATGCACACCCTTCCGCACCCACAGCAGGAGAAGCAGGCCAACCAGTTCGCCGCCGAGTTCCTGATGCCGGCCGAGGACATCCGCAGGGACTTCGCGGGCACTGTGGACCTGCGTTGCCTGCTCGAGCTGAAGGCGCAGTGGGGTGTCTCGATGTGGGCGTTGCTGCGCCGAGCGCACACCCTTGGCGAGCTCAGTGACTGGCAGTACCGCACGCTCGCAGTCGAAATGACGAGCCTCGGCTACCGGACGAGCGAGCCCGGCCGACTGAACCCTGAGCAGCCCTCCGCGGTCCGGTCGGTGATCGACCAGTACCTCGGTGAGGGACATGAGGTCGACGACCTCGCCAGGCGGGCACGTCTTGAGCCCGCGGAGTTCACGACGTTGTACCTCGGCGACCGGTCGTCCGCAGCGACCGGTGAGTCCGAGCATCCGGTTCCCGCTTCAGCAGTCGAGGTTTCGATATGACGGACACGTCCCCGCCATCCAACCTGCCCGCTCCGCGCCCTCCCACCGACGTGGAAGCAGCTCGTGCCCAAGCGCTGCACGCGCTCGGCCTACAGCCCAAGCCCTCAGCTCCTCCTGGACCAGTCGGCGCGCTCACCGACCGGGTCCTCGTGCACGCGAGCTGGGACGCTGGAAGGCAACTGGTCGACCTGCTCCCCACTGCATCCAGTGGACTGATGCTGAGCGGTGCCGAGGCGGCCACCGGGGTCAAGGTTCTGAGCCGGCGCGGCCACGCGGGTTCTCGTCTGATCGACCCGGAAGGGTACCGGCTGGCCGCCGCGACCACCGACGCTCCGTTCGTCCTGCAAGACGGTGACGGACTGTTCGACATGACGCTCGACATGGCTCTGGACGGCCAGCGCGACGCCGGTGCGACGGCCGCCATCACACCCACCGGGTTTCTCCCTGCCGGGAACGCCGATCCGTTGAAGAAGGCGGCCGACCTCGTGGCAGATCTGGACCGTGACGATGTCATCCTGGCCATGCCGTTGGACATCGCGTGGTTCAACAAGGAGCACTTCCCCCAGCTGCTCGCCATCTCTCGTCAACTAGTGGTTCCCAAGCTCGTCTTCCTCGGCGGCCAGTTCGACCCGATGGGGCGCTACAAGTCCGGTGTGGCGAACCTCCGCCGGTTGGTCTCCGAGGCGCCGTACATCGGCGTCGCTCGCACCGACCTCAACGCGTTCGATGCCATGACCCACGGGGCGTTCGTGGCTTCGATCGGCACTGGTGGCAGCCGTCGGCATGTCGTGCCGTTCGGTCAGATGCCCATTTCCAGCAAGAAGGACTACTCTCCCAGCGTTCTCGTTCCCGGGCTGATGTCCTTCTACAAGGGAAGCGTCCTCGCTGAGCGGTTCGCCAACGCCGAGCCGCCGAAGTGCTTCTGCCCCTCGTGCAACGGCCGGGCGTTGGACACCTTCCTCTCCCGCGACCACTCCGCCGCAGCGCACGCCCACGGTGTCCACACCTGGAACTCGTGGATCTCCGAGATGCACCAGCAGCGGACGCTGGCGGAGCGAGCGGATTGGTGGCAGCAACGCTCCGTGGAAGCGGTCGCCTACTGCGACGTCCTGAACGTGCGCATTGAACAGGAAGGGGCGTTCGAGGCACCTGGGCCGCTCAAGGCGTGGGCAGGTCTGCCCTCGTGGCCAGTCACGTCATGGACGAGGCAGGCTCCGACTCACTGAGCTGGGCGAAGACCTCCTCGGCGAACCACCACTGCGCAGGCGTGTGCCGACGCCGAACGTACCGGCGCGGCTCGACCACCATGTCGAGCTGCTTGCCGCTGAACACGCAGACCCCGCAACCACTGAACGACGCGCGCACAAATAGATCATCAGCATCCTGCGGCAACGCCGGCAGCAAAACCGCGCGTTCGCAGAACGGCGCGAACCTGTCCGCCCGCTTGAGCCCGATCTTCCAGTCGCGCGCGGTGACGACCGCGAACCGTGCCGTCAGCGGCGCTACGGCCCGTCGAACAACATGCTCGCCATCACGATCCACCGCACCCTGAGGTGCGCGGCCGAGTAGCCTGCGCTCTCGGTCGGTCAACGAGTCGGCCGGCACCGGCAAGCCGACCGGCAGTCCCATGAGCACATCGAGCACGTCCTGGCCGGGTGCGGGAACTGCCCGCCGGCCATCGCGCCGCCTGACCTCCGCGTTGATCAATTGGTAGTTCACTGCCGCGGTCGAGCCGAACATCCGGACAGGCGTGGTTCCAGCGGTCGGCCCGCCGGCCTCGCTGTGCGCCACCGTGTCCTGGGCGGCCCGAGCCAGCGCGGCCAACGCGGTCGGGCTCATGACGCCTTCACCTCGATCGTCGAGAGTTCCACGGCCAGTGCTCGTACGCACGGCCACACCGAGCTGTCGCTCCGCCGGTACCACCTACGGCGCTCAGGCAACTGCCGGGGAAGTTTCTCCACAAGGCCCGCACGGAGCAAATCGTTCACTGGGGCGTAGTACACGCTTGCCGGCACTCCCTGCTCATGCGCCAGGTCTGACAGGTTCACCCTCCCGTCCTCGGCCTGTGCGAAAGCCGCCATGAGCTCCAACTTGTGCCGGTTCCCGAACAGTAGGAGCGACGCCCTGCGCTCTGGCGGGCACTCGGCCAACGACATGTCGCATAAAGTAGTGATTCGCGATTCACGAATCAATGGCAGTGCCTGTCCTGTTGGCGTCCGTGCAGGCGAGAGCAAGCGCCTGACACACGGCCGTGGTCGGCTCAAGGCCCAACTCGACATCGTCGCGGCCGAGGCCACCGAGCCCTCAGCCCTGGAAGGGAGTCGGTGACGATCTGGAGGGGTGTAGAGGCTGCCCTGGGCCACCGGCCGAATTGCTGAAACTGCGGCACAACCGGCCGCCGACGGCCGGTCCCAGTTGGACAGACAACAAAGGCCCTTGACCGGCGTACTCGCTGGTCAAGGGCCTTTTCGTGGTGGTGCCCCCGGCAGGATTCGAACCTGCGCACCCGCCTCCGGAGGGCGGTGCTCTATCCCCTGAGCTACGGGGGCCGCAGCTACGGGTGGAAGCTTAGCGCACGGCCGCACGGGGTTTTCACCCCCTACCCTCTTGGGTTGTGCAGACGTGGACCGAGCGGGTGGTGCAGGGCGATGACCTGCGAATTCGGGTGGTGGAGGGCGGGGTGGTCGGGGCGGTGCCCGTGGTGTTGGCGCACGGGTTCCCGGACACCTCGCGGGTGTGGGACGGGGTAGCCCGGAGGTTGGCGGAGCGGTTCTGGGTGGTTCGGTACGACGTAAGGGGGGCTGGTGGGTCGGAGGCTCCCGTCGCGGGCGGGAGTCGCGGTTACCGGATGGAGCGGTTGGTGGGGGACCTGGCGGCGGTGGCGGAGGGGGTTGGTGGGCCGGTGCACCTCGTCGGGCACGACTGGGGGTCGGTGCAGGGGTGGGCGGCGGTGGTGGCCAGGCCCGGGTTGTTCCGGTCGTTCACCAGTGTCTCCGGGCCGGATCTGGGGCACCTCGCCGACTGGGTCGGGCGCAACCGCCGGCGGCCGGTGACGGTGATGAAGGTGTTGGGGAGGTCCTGGTACATCGCGGGGTTCAGGGTGCCCGGTGTGGCGGAGACGGTGTGGCGGGTGCCCGCGGTCCGCAGGTGGTTGAAGGCGGGGCGGCGGGAGTTGGTCAACGGGCTCGGCTTGTACCGGGCCAACATGGGACGTGGGTGGAAGCCGCGGCAGGTCGTCGTCAGGGTTCACCAGATCGAGTTGACGAAGGACCCGTACGTGGTGCGGGAGCACCTGGAGGCGGCCGAGCCGTGGGTAGAGGCGCTCACCCGGAGCGCGATCGACGCGGGGCACTGGGCGCCGCGGACGCACCCGGACCTGGTCGCGCGCCACATCGAGGACGCCGTCGACGGCAAGTGGCGGTGAACGGGGGCGGATCGGTGGTACCCGTCAGGCACCGCGCCCCCGGTTCCGCGCCTCGGGACGGGTGTGGCGACCCCGACACTCGAGTTGTACTCATGCGCATGTGACTATATGTTTCGCTCATGGGTCACGGACACGGCCACGGTGTGTCGTCGGGGAGCGCCAAGCACCTCGGTCGGCTGTGGATCGCCTTCGCCATCGGTGCCGCGTTCATGGCGCTGGAGTTCGTCGTCGGCGTGGCCACCGGCTCGCTGGCGCTGATCTCCGACGCCGCCCACATGCTCACCGACGTCCTGGGCGTCGGCATGGCGCTGGCCGCCATCATGCTGGCCCGCCGCGCCCGCACGGGCGGCAGCCGCACGTTCGGCCTCTACCGCGCCGAGGTGCTGGCCGCCCTGGCCAACGCCGTGCTGCTCTTCGGCGTGGCCGGTTACGTCGTGTACGAGGCCGTGGGCCGGTTCGGCAACCCGCCGGAGGTCCCCGGCCTCCCGGTCGTGCTGGCCGCCACCGCGGGCCTCGCGGCCAACCTGGTCTCGTTCGCCCTGCTCCGGGACGGCGCGAAGGACAGCATCAACGTCCGCGGCGCGTACCTGGAGGTCCTCGCCGACCTGATCGGATCGGTCGGCGTGCTGATCAGCGGCGCCGTCACGCTGCTCTTCGGCTGGCGCTACGCCGACCCCATCACGGGTGTCGCGATCGGCCTGTTCGTCCTGCCCCGCACGTACAAGCTGGCCGCGAGCGCGCTGCGCATCCTCTTCCAGCACGCCCCGGAACGCCTGGACGTCGCCGCGATGAAGGCGGACCTCGGCCGGCTGCCGGGCGTGGCCGAGGCGCACGACCTGCACGTCTGGACGCTCACCTCGGGCATGGAGGTGGCCTCCGCGCACCTCACCACCCGCGACCACGTGGACCCGGCGGAGGTGCTGCGCGCCGCCCAGGCGCTGCTGGCCGAGCGCTACCACATCGAGCACGCCACGCTCCAGGTCGAACCAGGAGATTCCGCGCAGAGGTGCCGCGAAATCTCCTGGTGACCCGAGAGCCCTACAGCTTGGCGCACTGACCCGTCTTGGGCCCGCTCGCCGAGTTCGCCCACCCGCTGTTCACCGGCGCCGGGTCGCTGCCCGTGCAGGACATCGGCCCGCTGACGGTGTTGCCGGCGACGCGCGTGCCGCCCTTGTTGTCGACCAGCCGCACGGGCCCGCCGACGTTCACCCGTTCCAGCGACAGCTCGCCGGACGTGCCGGTCACGTTCACCGGACCGCCCACGGTCGTCTCCACCAGCACGACCGCCGCCGCGCCCGTCGCGTTCACCGGACCGTCGATCCTCCCGCCGAACACGTACAGCGACGCGCCCGCCGCCACGGTCACCGGGCCGGTCACCGTGGCGCCGTCCACGCACGTCACGCCCGACTGCACGCGCAACGCCCCGGCGTGCTCACCGGTCACCGTGGCGGTGCACGCCGCGAACGGCTCGGCCAGCAGCTCGACCTCGGCGACCGTCACGCTGCCCGGGAACTCCAGCCGGTAGTGCTGGTAGTGCCCCGGCCGGGCGATCTTGAACGCCCGCGTCTGCTGCCGCCACGGGAACACCTCGCCGGACCGCTCGTCCACGGTGGACCACGTCCGGCCGTCGTACGAGCCCTTCAGCACCCACGACGACGGGTCGCCGCCCGCCTTGCCCGACGTCACCGTGTAGAACGAAGCGCTCTCCTGCTTCGACGGCAGGTCGACCTGCATCCACGACAGCTCGCCGGACGTCTGCGAGGTGTTGTCCACCACCGACGCCGGAGCACCGGTCACGGTCCCGAGCAGCGTCACGTCCCGCAGCGGGGCGGGTGCCGCGGTGCCCTCGGTCAACGACGGCGGCGCGGCGTCCGCACCCGTGGCCCAGCGCGACGGCGACGACCCCATCCCGAAGTCCAGCACACCACCCGAAGCGATCTCCGCGTGCGGCAGGTACGCCTTGTCCCACGTCTTGCCGTTGACCTTCAACGATTGCACGTAGATGTCCCGCGCTGAGTTGGCGGGCGCGTTGATCACCAGATCACGCCCGTTCTCCAGGTGCACGGTCAGCTTCTTGAACAGCGGCGACCCGATCGCGTACGAGTCGTTGCCCATCTGCAGCGGGTAGAAGCCCATGGCGCTGAACAGCCACCACGCCGACTGCTCGCCGTTGTCCTCGTCACCGGGGTAGCCCTGGCCGATCTCGCTGCCCAGGTACAGCCGGGACAGGATCTCGCGCACCTTCTCCTGCGTCTTCCACGGCTGGCCGGCGTAGTCGTACATGTAGGTGATGTGGTGCGACACCTGGTTGGAGTGCCCGAGCTGACCCATCCGCACGTCGCGCGCCTCGGTCATCTCGTGGATCACGCCGCCGTAGGAGCCGGGGAACTTCGCCGTCTCCGGCGTGGCGAAGAACTCGTCCAGCTTCTGCGCCAAGCCGTCCCGGCCGCCGTACAGGTTGGCCAGGCCCTGCCCGTCGTGCGGCACCGAGAACGCCATGTTCCAGCCGTCGGTCTCGGTGTAGTCGTGGCCCCACTCGCGCGGGTCGTACTCGTCGGTGGGCACGCGCCACGTGCCGTCGGGGTTGCGGCCCTGGAAGAAGCCGGTCGACGGGTCGAACATGTGGACGTAGTTCCGCGCCCGGTTGGCGAAGTACTCGGCCGACGCCAGGTACTGCGCGTCCCCGGTCCGCTCGTGCAGCTCGCGCGCCATGTTCGCGATGCCGTAGTCGTTGACGTAGCCCTCGATCGCCCACGACATGCCCTCGCCGGTGGCGGTGGACGTGTAGCCGGTGAAGATCGAGGTGTCCAGGCCCTTGCGGCCGACGCCCGCGTTCGGCGGGGCGACGGTCGCGTTCTTCACCGCCGCCTCGTAGGCCGCCTTGGCGTCGGGCAGCGGCACGCCCTTGACGAACGCGTCCGCGAACGCCACGTCGGAGCTGGTGCCGGTCATCAGGTTCGCGTAGCCGGGCGACGACCAGCGCGAGATCCACCCGCCGTCGCGGTACTGCTGCACGAACCCGTCCGCCAGCTCGGCCGCGCGCCGGGGCGTCAGCAGGCTGTAGGCGGGCCAGGTGGTCCGGTAGGTGTCCCAGAACCCGTTGTTGACGTAGATCTTGCCGTCCAGCACCTTCGCGCCGGTCTGCGTGGGCGTGGACGGCCCGGCGGCCTGCACCGGCGAGGCGTACCGGTACTTCGGCGCGTCGGCGGTGCCGGTGTTCTCGAAGCCCGAGTTCGGGTAGAGGTAGAGCCGGTAGAGGTTGGAGTACAGCGTGGTGAGCTGGTCCTCCGACGCGCCTTCCACCTCGACCATGCCCAGCACGCGGTCCCACGCCTGCTGCGCCCGGTCGCGCACCGACTCGAACGTGTCCGAAGCGGACACCTCCAGCTCCAGGTTCCGCTTGGCCTGCTCGACGCCCAGCAGCGACGTGGCGATCTTCATCGTCACGGTCTTGTCGCCCGAGGTGTCGAACCGGAAGAAGCCGGCCACGTCGTCGCGGCCCGCGCCGGTGAGCCGACCGCTGGCGACGACCGGCTTGTCCACCACGCCGTACACGAACAGCCGCGTCGCGCCGGTGGACAGCCCGCTCTTGACGTCGGAGAAGCCCGTCACCACGCCGGTCGCCGGGTCGAGCGTGAGCCCGCCGCTGTTGTTCACGTTGTCGAACACCAGGTTCGAGGTGTCGTCCACGAACGTGAAGCGGAACAGCGCGGCGTGGTCGGTCGGCGTGATCTCGGTGCGCATCCCGTTCTCGAACCGCACGCCGTAGTAGTGCGCCTTCGCGGTCTCGTTCTCGTGCTTGAACGGCAGCGCGCGCGCCGCGCGGTCGGCGGTGGGCGCGCCGGTGGACGGCATCACCTGGAACGTCTGCCGGTCACCCATCCAGGGGCTGGGCTCGTGGCTCGCGGTGAACGCCTGCAACGTGGGCAGGTTGTCCCGGTTGTTGGTCTTGGCGTACTCGTAGAGCCAGCTGATCGAGCCCGCGTTGGTCATGGGCGACCAGAAGTTGAAGCCGTGCGGCACCGCGGTGGCCGGGAAGTTGTTGCCCCGCGAGAACGAGCCGCTGGAGTTCGTGCCGCGGGTGGTCAGCACCCAGTCCGACGGGCGCGGCCGCTCGACGACGACCGGCGCCGACTTCACCGCGATGTCGTCCACCCAGCCGTTGAACCCGGCCGGGCCCTTCGGGTTGTCGTACCCCACGAGGACGCGCTTGATCGTCTTGCCGGCGGCGACCTCGCCGATCGCCGACGCGACCCGGTTCCACTGGTTGGTGTAGAGCGACTTGGCCGCGCCCTGGCCGCGCGGCGACAGCTCGAACCCGTGCTGGTCGCGCGCGCCGAGGTCGCTGAGGTAGGTGCCGTCGGCGAACGCGAGGTCCAGCGACACGTACGTGGCCGGGTAGTTCAGGTCGTCGGTGGTGAACGACGGGAAGATCAGGTAGGACAGCTCGGTGGTCGCGGTCACCGGGATGTCGACGTCGAAGACCTTGTTGTACGAGTAGCCGCGGCCCTCGGCGACGTGCGTCCCCTGGTACCGCAACGCCTTCAGGCCGGTGAACCCGGCGCCGGACTTGGCGTTGTACCCGCCGGTGGCGCCCTTGCCCACGGTGGTGCGCATGTTCTTCGCCGGCGGGGTCGCGGAGCCGTCGGAGAACTGCACCTCGGCCAGCTGGATGAGGTTCACGCCGCCCGCGGTCGCGGAGATGTCGAGCTGGTAGTGCTTGAACGCCGCGGTGTTGGCGATGTCGTAGGTCCTGGTCTGGAACCGCTCGGCGAACGCCTCACCGGTGCGGGCGTCCAACGGCGTCCACGTCGTGCCGTCGTTGGAGCCCCGCAGCGTCCAGTCCTTCGGGTCGCGCTCGGGTGCGTCGTTGGCCGAGGACAGCGCGTACCGCCTCACCGCGACGGGCTCGGCGAAGGTGAACCGGGCCCAGCCGGTCGGCGTGAAGGTGAGCCACTTCGACGTCACGCTGCCGTCGACCAGGTTCTCCTTGACCTCGCCCGCGCCGGAGTTCTCCGAGTTGGCGGCCACGTCGACCACGCGGTCGGTGACGTTGCCGGGGATGCCGCTGGAGTCCGAGCCGTCGACGCCCGAGGTCTTCGGCGTGCCGTCCGGGCCCGTTTCGACCGTGCTCGCCCACGTGGGTTGCGGCTGCCCGTCCTCGAACGAGGTGGCGAAGAGCGTCTCGCTCACGGTTGGCTCCCCCGGTGCGGCGGTCGCGGAGGACCAGCCTCCCACGCTCCCCACCGCCAGTGCGATGGTCGAGACGACCACCAGCGATCTTCTGCCGCGTTTGTGCCCCATTGCACGCCTTTCACCCGAACCGACCGGATCCTTAGCGAAGCAAAGGGGCCGGTGACATCGTTGTCAAGAGAGGTCACCCATCTTGTCCGCAAGCCTGTCCGGGTGCTGCTCCACCCGATCTACACTCACTCGCTGTGACGGCCCGTAACCCGCCCCCGGTGGGCACCCCCGCGGGCATGCGCGTGCTCAACCAGCGCGCGGTGCTCGACCGGCTGCGCGCGGGCGGCCCGGCGACCAGGCCGCAGATCGCCAAGGACACCGGCCTGTCCAAGCCGACCGTGGGCCAGGCGCTGGTCGACCTGGAGCAGCACGGCCTGGTGCGCCCGATCGGCCGCACGTCGGCGGGTCCGGGCCGGTCGGCGGTGGTCTACGAGCCGAACCCGGCGGCGGGGCACGTGCTCGGGGTGGACATCGGCAGGCAGCGCATCCGGGTGGCGGTGGCGGACCTGGCCGGTGCGGTGATCGCGCGGGTGGACGAGCGCAACCGGTGCCGTTCGGCGACGGCGCTGGTCCGCACGGTGCGGGAGCTGGCCGAGCGCACGGTGGCCGAGGCCGGGCTGGCGCTGGCCGACCCGGTGGTGAAGGTGGTCGGCACACCCGGTGTGCCCGACCCGCGCGGCCGGACGCTGCACCACGCGCCGAACCTGCCCGGCTGGGAGCGGCCCGGCCTGCTCGACGACCTGGAGGCCGAGCTGGGTCCGGGCCTGGTGGTGGAGAACGACGCGAACCTGGCCGCCGTCGGCGAGCAGGCGCACGGCGTGGCGCGGGGCGCGGAGGTGTTCGTGTGCCTCACCGTCGGCACCGGGATCGGCATGGGGATCGTGGTGGACGGCCGGCTGTTCCGCGGCGCGCACGGCGCCGCGGGCGAGGTCGGTTACCTGCCGTTCAGCGGTCAGTCCGAAGAGGACGGTCGGCAGCGCGGCCAGGTGGAGGCCGCGGCGGCGGCGGGGTCCGTGGTGGCGCTGGCGAAGCAGCGCGGCCTGTCGGCGCGGTCGGCGCGGGAGGTGTTCGCGGCGGCGAAGGCGGGTGACGGGCGGGCGCTGTCGGCGGTGCGCGACGAGGCGGAGCGGCTGGCGTTCGTGGTGGCGTCGGTGGTCGCGGTGGTCGACCCGGAGCTGGTGGTGCTCGGCGGCGGCGTCGGCAGCAACACCGACCTGCTGCAGGAGCCGATGGAAGCCGCGTTGCGGCGGATGACGCCGCTCGTGCCGCGGATCGTGGCGGGGGAGCTGGGTGACGGCGCGGTGCTCAGCGGCGCGATCGAGGTGGGGTTGCGGTCGGCGCGCGACTTGGTGTTCGACCGTCGGAGGTCAGTCACTCTCCGAGAGTAGTCGAGCGTCCCTCACCTGGGTGATTCACTCAAAAGTCGTAGGTTCCAACTGGCCGGTAATGACGTAGCGTCACGGTTACCTCCTCCTGGAGGGTGTTGTTCCTTCCGTTGTTAGAAGGGGAGTCGAAAGGGGAGTACGGGGGACGTGGTCCCCTTTCGACCGTGCCACGGGGCAGGTGCCGCGCCCGCCAACACCTGCCCCGTGTACAACACCTCCCCCGGCGGGGACACCGTCACGGCGTCTTGCGGTGCACGTCCGGCGCGGTGGACGCCCGGTGCGTCGAGTCCGCGATCCACGGCCCCGGGCTGGACGGGTCCACCACCCCTTCTTCGAGCCACGTGAACCGGCCGTCCAGGACGTGCCGCGCCAACGCCGCGTCCGAGTCGTCCGAGTTGCGCCACAGCCGGTCGAACAGCTCGTCCACCCGCACCCTGGCCTGCGCCGCGAACGCGTCCGCGAGCTCCACCGCCCGGTCGCCGTCCGCCGCCGCCTTCACGCACGCCGCGCTGATCGCGAACAGCTCCGCGCCGATGTCCACGACCCGCGCCAGGAACCGCTGCTTGCGCTCCAGCCGGCCCTGCCAGCGCGACATCGCGTAGAACGTCTGCCTGGCCAGCCTGCGGCTCGCCCGCTCGACGAACCGCAGGTGCCCGGCCAACGGCCCGAACTCGGCGTACGCGCGCGGCACCTGGCCCTTGCCGACGACCAGCGTCGGCAGCCACTTCGCGTAGAACCCGCCCGCCCTGGCCAGCGCCTGGGCCTTGCGCTTCGCGTCGGCCTCCGGGTCGATGAAGTCACCGGCGACGGCCAGGTGGGCGTCCACCGCCTCCCGCGCGATCAGCAGGTGCATGATCTCGGTCGAGCCCTCGAAGATCCGGTTGATCCGCAGGTCGCGCAGCATCTGCTCGGCCGGCACGCCGCGCTCGCCGCGGGCCGCCATGGACGCCGCGGTCTCGTAGCCGCGACCGCCGCGGAGCTGGACCAGCTCGTCCGCGACCAGCCAGGCCATCTCCGAGCCGTACAGCTTCGCCAGCGCCGCCTCGATGCGGATGTCGTGCCCGCCCGCGTCGGCCAGCTCGCTCGCCAGGTCGACCACGGCCTCCAGGGCGTAGGCGGTGGCCGCGATGTAGGCGACCTTGCCCGCGACGGCCTCGTGCTTCCCGATCGGCAGGCCCCACTGCACGCGTTCGGCCGACCACTCGCGGGCGATCTTCAGGCTCCACTTCGCCGCCCCGGCGCACAGGGCGGGCAACGACAGCCGGCCGGTGTTGAGGGTGGTGAGCGCGATCTTCAGCCCCGCGCCCTCCCGGCCGATCAGGTTCGCCTTCGGCACGTGGACCTGGTGGAACCGGGTGACGCCGTTCTCCAGGCCGCGCAGGCCCATGAACTCGTTGCGGCTCTCCACCGTGATGCCGGGCGAGTCGCCCTCGACCACGAACGCGCTGATGCCCCTGCCCGGCACCTGCGCCATCACCACCAGCAGGTCGGCCACCACGCCGTTCGTCGTCCACAGCTTCACGCCGTCGAGCACGTAGCCGTCGTCGGTGGGCGTGGCCGTGGTGCCCAGGCGGGCCGGGTCGCTGCCCACGTCCGGCTCGGTGAGCAGGAACGCGCTGATCGCACCGGTCGCGCAGCGCGGCAGGTACTCCCGCCGCTGCTCCGGCGTGCCGAACAGCGCCAGCGGCTGCGGCACGCCGATCGACTGGTGCGCGGAGAGCATCGCGCCCAGCGCCGGGCTGGCCGAGCCGACCATCATCAACGCCCGGTTGTAGTACACCTGGGACAGCCCGAGGCCGCCGTACTCGCGCTTGATCTTCATGCCGAACGCGCCGAGCTGCTTGAGCTCGGTGAGCACGTGGTCGGGGATGCGGGCGTCCCGCTCGATGACCGCGCCGTCCACCGTGTGCTCGCAGAACTCGCGCAGCGCGGCGAGGAACGTCTCACCGCGCTCCCGGTCCTCGGCCGAGCCGCTGGGGTGCGGGTGGATGAGGTCGAGGCGGAAGTGGCCGAGGAAGAGCTCGCGGCCGAAGCTCGGGTGGCGCCACCGGGTCTCGCGGGCCTGTTCGGCGACCTTGCGGGCGGTGCGCTCGTCGACGTGCCGATCGGGACCCACTGCGCGGCCTCCGTGCTGGATCGCCGCTGCTCCGCAGGCGGCGGGCTCGGTCGCCCGCGGGTCGACGGCGGCCGCGCGGGCGTGATTCACGTTACTACCGGTGGGTAGCCCCGATCGGGTGACGTGAAACGCCCGCGCCCGGTCAGCTCGGCAGGGGAGCGGCTCCGCGCTCGGTGATGAGCTGCTGCATGTACGTGCTCTCGCCGGTCTGCGACTTGAGCATGTTGTCCGCGAGCGTGCGCACGACGCCCTGGCCGGCGTGCGTGGCCGCGTAGTCGGCCATCGGCGCACCGCCCTGGTGGTGGCGCAGCATCAGCTGGAGGAAGTACACGTCGAACTCGACGCCGCTCAACGTCCGCAGCTTCGCGATCTCCTGCGGCGTGGCCATGCCGGGCATCGCGCCCGAGTCGGCGGACCCGGCCCCGGAGTGGCCGTGGGTGGAGGAGGTCATCCACCACATGTGCCTGCCGTCGGGCGACTGCTCCGGGTAGCCCCAGAGGAACAGCCAGCCCTTCATCCGGCCGACCTGCTCGAGCTGCGTGGACGAGATGTCGAACGCGAGCTGCTGGATGGCCGGGTCGGCGGTCCGGTCGCGGGCGATGTTGGCCATCTGCACGCCCTGGAGGTGGTGCGCCGACATGTCCTGCGTGAACCCGACGTCCACGGAGTCGCGCGGGGGCGTGGCGCTGTGGTCCGCGCCCGGCAGCTTGATCAGCAGGCCGATGGCGGCGCCGAGCAGGAGGACGGCCAGGACGGCCACCGTCACGACGACGGCCCTGGTCGCGGTCACCCCGCGGGTGGGGGCGACCTCCTCCTGCTCGGCGTCGACCACGGTCAGCTGCCCGGCGTGGAGCTGGCGGCCGGCGCGTCGGAGGCGGACGGGGTGCCGCTCTCCTGCGTGGCCGCGTCGGTGCCACCGCTCATCGGGACGGCGTCGGGGCCCGGCGCCTCGGCCACGAACGCGGGCGGGTTGGCGACGTCGAAGGTCGGCGACTCGCAGGAGGCGCCCACCTCCGGGTAGGTGTACTGGTTGCGCCGCAGCGACTGGATGAACTGGTCGATGCGCTCGTCGTCGGCGCTGTCCAGCTTGAGCTGGTGGCCCCACGACTGCAACGAGATCGGCTTGTCCAAGCCGGGGTACGGCGACAGCATGGTGAACGGCTGGCCGTCGGCGCGCGCCTTCAGCTTGTCCAGCGCCTCACCGCTGACCTGGTCCGGGTTGTACGTGATCCACACGGCGCCGTGCTCGAGCGGGTGGACCATGTTCTCGCTGCGGACGGCCTTGTCGTACACCGTGCCGGTGCAGTCGGCCCACACGTTGTCGTGCGGACCGCCGAAGGGCGGCGACTGGTCGTAGGCGACCCGCTGCGTGGCGTCGACGTGCTTGCTCGCCTCGTAGTCGACCTTCACCACGCCCGCGATCTTGTCCGAGGGGTCCTTGTTCTCCTCGGACGGCGTCCACTCGGCGAGCGCCTCTTCCTTCGCGTTCTGCTCGGAGATCTGCGAGAACGCGTAGCCGAACACGGTGCCGGCCAGGGCCAGCACGGCCACCACCGCGAGGATGGTGCCCCATGGCTTCGGCTTCTTGGCCACCACCGAGGAGCGCGCCGCCGCAACGCTGGAGCGCGCGGCCTTCGTCTTCTTGCCGCTGGTCATGTCCGCCTCAGTTCCGTCATACGCCCATGCCGCGGGCCAGTGTAGGGATACTGTGTCTGATCACCGTCAACTGCCCGTCACAGCGGGTGGTCACGGCCCGTGGTCGATCCCACTGCGCGGGACGCCCATCCCGGTCGAGACCAGCGGGAACGCTTCCCTAGACTTGCCGGGTGACTCCCGCTGCGCTCGCTGAACTGGTCCGTGCGACGGCCGTGGACGTGCTGTCCGCCCGCGGCCTCGACCCCGCCGCCCTGCCCACGGCGGTCACGATCGAGCGCCCCCGCAACCCCGAGCACGGCGACTACGCCACGAACCTGGCCCTGCAGACCGCCAAGAAGGTCGGCGTGACGTCCCGCGACCTGGCCGGCTGGCTGGCCGACGCGCTGACCGGCACCGACGCCATCTCGTCGGTCGAGGTCGCAGGCCCGGGCTTCCTGAACCTGCGGCTCGCCGCGGACGCGCAGGGCGCGATCGTGCGCGACGTGCTCGCGGCGGGCGAGGCCTACGGCCGCGGCGACCAGCTCGCCGGCACCCGGATCAACCTGGAGTTCGTCTCGGCGAACCCGACCGGCCCCATCCACCTGGGCGGCACCCGCTGGGCCGCGGTCGGCGATGCGCTGGGCCGCATCCTCACCGCCAACGGCGGCGAGGTCACCCGCGAGTACTACTTCAACGACGCGGGCGCGCAGATCGACCGGTTCGTCCGGTCCCTGATCGCCGCCGCGAAGGGCGAGCCCGCGCCGGAGGACGGCTACGCGGGCGGCTACATCGGCGACATCGCCGCCGAGGTGCTCCGGCAGGAGCCCGGCGCGCTGACCGGCGAGGACTCGCACGAGGTGTTCCGCCGCATCGGCGTGAACCTCATGTTCGAGGAGATCAAGAAGGACCTGCACGACTTCGGCACCGACTTCGACGTCTTCTTCCACGAGGACTCGCTGCACAGGTCGGGCGCGGTCACGAAGGCCGTCGAGCAGCTCAAGGGCTCCGGTGCGCTGTACTTCGAGAACGGCGCGTGGTGGCTGCGGTCCACCGAGTTCGGCGACGACAAGGACCGCGTGGTCATCAAGAGCGACGGTGACCCGGCGTACATCGCCGGTGACATCGCGTACCTGGTGGACAAGCGGTCGCGCGGCTTCGACCTGTGCATCTACATGCTCGGCGCGGACCACCACGGCTACATCGGCAGGCTCAAGGCCGCCGCCTCGGCGCTGGGCGACGACCCGGCGTCGGTGGAGGTGCTGATCGGGCAGATGGTGAACCTGGTCAGCGAGGGCAAGCCGGTGCGGATGAGCAAGCGCGCGGGCACCGTGATCACCATGCAGGACCTGGTGGACGCGGTCGGCGTGGACGCCGCCCGGTACGCCATGAGCCGGTCGTCGGTCGACTCGTCCCTCGACATCGACCTGGACCTGCTGCGCAAGCGCAGCAACGACAACCCGGTCTTCTACGTGCAGTACGCGCACTCGCGGATCTGCTCGGTGCTGCGCAACGCGGCCGACCTGGGCATGACCGGGAACGAGTCCTTCGAGCTGCTGCGGCACGACCGCGAGGGCGACCTGATCCGCACCGTCGGCGAGTTCCCGCGCGTCGTCGCCACCGCCGGTGAGCTGCGCGAACCGCACCGCATCGCGCGATACCTGGAGGAGTTGGCAGGCACCTTGCACCGGTTCTACGACACCCCCGAGTGCCGCGTGCTGCCGCGCGGCGACGACGAGGCGACCGAGGTCCAGCGGGCCCGGTTGAGCCTGTGCACGGCGACGCGCCAGGTGTTCGCCAACGGCCTCGCGCTGCTGGGCGTGACCGCGCCGGAGCGCATGTGATGCGCGCGCACCCGGCCGGTCCCCGGCACGCCGACGTCCTCGTCCCCGCCAACACCGCCGGCAACCGGCCCTCGTCCGCACGGGACCTGGACGCGCTGCACCCGCAGGTCTGGCCGCGCAACGCCGAGCGCGGCGACGACGGCGCGGTGCGGTTCGCCGGCGTGGACGTGCGGCAGCTCGCCCAGGACCACGGCACCCCGCTGTTCGTGATGGACGAGGCCGACTTCCGCGCCCGCTGCCGCGAGCACGCCGAGGCGTTCGGCGACCCGACCCGGGTCCACTACGCGTCCAAGGCGTTCCTGTCCGTCGCGGTGGCCCGGTGGGTCGCCGAGGAGGGCCTGAGCATCGACGTGGCCAGCGGCGGCGAGCTGGCCGTGGCGCTGCGCGCGGAGTTCCCGCCCGAGCGCATCGCGCTGCACGGCAACAACAAGTCCGTGGCCGAGCTGACCGCCGCGGTCGAGGCCGGTGTCGGCGCGGTCGTGCTGGACTCGTTCTACGAGATCGCCCGGCTCGACCAGGTGGCCCGCGAGCGCGGCCGGGTGCAGCCGGTGATGATCCGGGTGACGGTCGGCGTCGAGGCGCACACGCACGAGTTCATCGCCACCGCGCACGAGGACCAGAAGTTCGGCTTCTCGCTGTCCTCCGGCGACGCGGCCGAGGCGGCCCGCCGGGTGCTGAAGTCCGAAGGCCTGCGGCTGATCGGCCTGCACAGCCACATCGGCTCGCAGATCTTCGACGCCAGCGGGTTCGAGGTCGCCGCGCGCCGGGTCATCGGGCTGCTCGCCGAGCTGCGCGACGAGCACGGTGACGCGATCCTCGATCACGTCACGACGGTGGACCTCGGCGGCGGCCTCGGCATCGCCTACACCCCCGACGACGACCCGCCGCCGCCCGCGGAGCTGGCCCGTCAGTTGCAGAACATCGTGGCCAAGGAGTGCGAGCACGCCGAGCTGCCCGCGCCGAAGATCGCGGTCGAGCCGGGCCGCGCCATCGTCGGCCCCGGCACGGTGACGCTGTACGAGGTGGGCACCATCAAGGACGTCCAGCTCGACGCGGGCGTGGTCCGCCGGTACGTCAGCGTGGACGGCGGCATGAGCGACAACATCCGCACCGCGCTCTACGACGCGGTCTACGACTGCAAGCTGGTCTCGCGCGCCGCGGGCGAGGACGCGCGGCCCGTGCTGTGCCGGGTCGTGGGCAAGCACTGCGAGTCCGGCGACGTGGTCGTGCGCGACTGCTGGCTGCCCGACGACCTCGCGCCCGGCGACCTGATCGCGGTCGCCGCCACCGGCGCGTACTGCTACTCGATGGCCAGCGGCTACAACCGACTCCCCCGGCCCGCGCTCACCGCGGTCGTGGACGGCCAGGCCCGGTTGCTGCTGCGCCGGGAGACCGAGGAAGACCTGTTCCGCCTGGAGGTATGAGAAGTGGCAAGCCACGAGGGCAAACCGATCCGGGTCGCGTTGCTGGGCTGCGGCACCGTCGGCACCGAGGTGGTCCGGCTGCTCATCGACCAGGCGGCCGACCTGACCGCACGCGTCGGCGCGCCGGTCGAGCTGGCCGGCATCGCCGTGCGCAAGCCGAA
The DNA here is from genome assembly GCF_006716745.1 of Saccharothrix saharensis. Lineage (NCBI taxonomy): Bacteria > Bacillati > Actinomycetota > Actinomycetes > Pseudonocardiales > Pseudonocardiaceae > Saccharothrix > Saccharothrix saharensis. The sequence continues at coordinate 6,000,054 of NZ_VFPP01000001.1, forward strand.
CAAGCACCGCGAGGTGCCGGCCGAGCTGCTCACGACCGACGCCGAGGCCCTGGTCACGACCGACGACGTGGACGTGGTCGTGGAGGTCATCGGCGGCATCGAGCCCGCCCGCGCGCTGCTGCTCTCGGCGCTGCGCGCGGGCAAGTCCGTGGTGACCGCGAACAAGGCGCTGCTGGCCGAGCACTCGGCCGAGCTGTTCGAGGCCGCCGACGGCTCCGGCGCGGACCTGTACTTCGAGGCCGCGGTCGCGGGCGCGATCCCGCTGCTGCGGCCGCTGCGCGAGTCGCTGGCCGGTGACCGCATCACCAGGGTGATGGGCATCGTCAACGGCACCACGAACTTCATCCTCTCGGGCATGGACTCCACCGGGGCGAGCTACGCCGAGACCCTGGAGGAGGCGACCCGGCTCGGGTACGCCGAGGCCGACCCGACCGCGGACGTCGACGGGTTCGACGCCGCGTCCAAGGCCGCCATCCTCGCGTCGCTGGCCTTCCACAGCCGCGTCACGGCCGCCGACGTGCACCGCGAGGGCATCGCGTCGGTCAGCGCCGCCGACATCGCCGCCGCCAAGGCGCTGGGCCGCACGGTGAAGCTGCTGGCCATCTGCGAGCGGGTCACGCACGACGACGGCGAGGGCATCTCCGTGCGGGTGCACCCGGCGATGATCCCGACCTCCCACCCGCTGGCGAGCGTGCACGGCGCGTTCAACGCGGTGTTCGTGGAGGCCGACGCGGCCGGCGAGATGATGTTCTACGGCCAGGGCGCGGGTGGCGCGCCGACGGCCAGCGCGGTGCTCGGCGACCTCGTCGCCGTGGCGCGCAACCGGACGCACCGCGGCCGCGGCCCGCGCGAGTCGGCCTACGCCGGCCTGCCCGTGCGGCCGATGGGCCAGACGCCCACGCGGTATCACATCAGCCTCGACGTCGCCGACCGGGCGGGCGTGTTGTCGCAGGTCGCGGCGGTGTTCGCGGAGCACGACGTGAGCATCGCGGCGGTGCGGCAGGAGGGCCGGGTCGACGACGCCAGCCTGGTGATCGTCACCCACGCCGCGACCGACGCGGCGCTGCGGTCGACCGTCGACAAAATCGGCGGGCTGCCCGTGGTTCGGGAAGTGGTCAGCGTGATGAGGGTGGAAGGCGAAGAGAGTTGACGCCGCAAGCGACCGTCGGCGGAGCCGACAACCGAACGACAGTGCGGCCGGGGTGGCCCGGCATCATCCACGCCTACGCGGACCGGATCCACCTCCCCGAGGGCGCCGAGGTCGTCACCCTCCACGAAGGCGGCACGCCCCTGGTGGCCGCCGAGCACCTGTCGGAGCTCACCGGCTGCCAGGTCTACGTCAAGGTCGAGGGTGCGAACCCGACCGGCTCGTTCAAGGACCGCGGCATGACCGTGGCCATGACGCACGCGCTGGCCAGCGGCATCCGCGCGGTGATCTGCGCGTCGACCGGCAACACGTCGGCCAGCGCGGCGGCGTACGCGGCCAAGGCGGGCCTCACCGCCGCGGTGCTCGTCCCGCGCGGCAAGATCGCGCTGGGCAAGCTCGCCCAGGCGGTGGCGCACGGCGCGAAGATCCTCCAGATCGACGGCAACTTCGACGACTGCCTGGAGCTGGCCTCCAAGACGTCGACCGAGTACCCGATCACGCTGGTGAACTCGGTCAACCCGGTGCGGCTGATCGGCCAGAAGACCGCCGCGTGGGAGATCTGCGACGTGCTGGGCCGCGCGCCCGACGTCCACTGCCTGCCGGTCGGCAACGCGGGCAACATCACCGCGTACTGGCGCGGTTACTCGGACTACCACGCCGACGGCGTGACGGCCTCGACGCCGCGCATGTTCGGCTTCCAGGCCGCGGGCTCCGCGCCGCTGGTGCTGGGCGAGCCGGTGGCGAACCCGGAGACCATCGCGACCGCCATCCGGGTGGGCAGCCCGGCGTCGTGGACCGGCGCGGTGGCCGCCAAGGAGGAGTCCGGCGGCCTGTTCGAGGCGGTCACGGACGAGAAGATCCTGGAGGCCTACCGGCTGCTGGCCTCGACCGAGGGCATCTTCGTCGAGCCCGCGTCCGCGACCAGCGTGGCGGGCCTGCTGGCCACGGCCGCCGACGGCCGGCTGCCCAAGGGCTCCACGGTCGTCTGCACGGTCACCGGCCACGGCCTGAAGGACCCCGACACGGCCCTGCTGGGCATGCCCCGGGTGGAGCCGGTGCCGGTGGACCCCGGCGCCGTCGCGACCGCCCTGGAGCTGGCGTGACGGCCCCGGCCGTCCGCGCGCTCCGCGTCACCGTCCCCGCGTCCACCGCGAACCTCGGCTCGGGGTTCGACGCGCTGGGCATGGCGCTGGCCCTGCACGACGAGCTGGAGTTCGCCGTGACCGGCGGCGGGCTGGCGGTGGAGGTGTCCGGCGAGGGCGCCGGCGACGTGCCGACCGACGAGCGCCACCTGGTCGTGCGGGCGTTCCGGGCGGCCTGCGAGCTGGTCGGGGTCGAGGTGCCGGGGCTGCGGCTGACGTGCCGCAACGCCATCCCGCACGCCCGGGGCCTCGGCTCGTCGGCGGCGGCGGTCGTGGCGGGCGTGGCGGCCGGGTTCGCCCTCGCGGGTCGCGAGTCGGACACGAGCGCGTTGCAACTCGCCGCGGAGTTCGAGGGCCACGCCGACAACGCGGCGGCGGCCATGTTCGGCGGCGTGGCGATCGCGTGGACGCACGGTGACCGCTACCGCGCGGTCCGCGTGGAGCCGCACCCCGGCGTGACGCCGGTCGTGCTGGTGCCGGCGGAGGAGTCGTCCACGCACACCACCCGGGGCCTGCTGCCGTCGAAGGTGCCGCACGAGGACGCCGCGTTCGCCGCGGGCCGGTCCGCGCTGGCCGTGCACGCCCTCGCGAAGGACCCCTCGCTGCTGCTCGACGCGCTGGACGACCGGCTGCACGAGCCGTACCGGGAACCCGCGTGGCCTGCGACGACCCGCCTGGTGCGGTCGTTGCGGGAGGCGGGGGTGGCGGCCGCGGTGTCCGGGGCGGGACCCACGGTCCTGGCCCTGCCACCGGACGGGGTGGTCCCGCCCCGGGTGGACACGGCCGGGTTCGAGACCCGTTCGGTGCCGGTCGACCTGGGCGGGGTCCGGGTTGCGCCACTCGGCTGAGTGACGCGACGCGCCGCACCCCGGTTGTTGCACCCGGCCGGACCGGCGTCTACCCTCGGGGCCATCAGTCACCGCGCGCACGGGCGCCGGTGTGGTGCCCGGACGTTCGTTCCGGATCGCATTCCTCCAGTGACTTGGCTCTGTGCCGTATGGACGGGGCCGACGCTGGAAGGCACCCGCTCGCCGTGTGACCGAAGTCCCGCACCGGAGGACTCCGCTTTCGTGCGCGTTCCGCGCCGTCGCCAGGTCCGCCTGAACCGGGACGAAACTGCCGCGCCGCATTCCGTCGGACGGCAGGTCCGCTGGATCGCGTAGGAGGCGCGCTCCGGTCAGGAAGGACATGTGTGACCAACACCGATGTACTGAGCAGCCAAGCTCCTGCTGCTCCCAACCCCGCTGCCAGTTCCGGAGCCGAGGAGAACGCTCTGACCACCCCTTCGAACGGCAGCGCCACGCCGCGCAAGCGCGCGGGCCTCTCTGGAATGGTGCTGGCCGAACTCCGTGAACTCGCAGGTCAGCTGGGCATCACCGGCACGGCCGGCCTCCGCAAGGGCGACCTGATCGCCGCCATCAAGGAGCGGCAGGGCGGCACCTCCGGTCGGGGCAGTGCCGCGACGCCGCCCAAGGCCGAGAAGAAGGCCGAGGCCCCGAAGGCGGCCGCCGGGAAGGCACCCGCGGTGGAGAAGGCCGTCGAGGCGCCCGCCGCGGTGGACAAGCCCACCCAGCAGCAGCTCGACGTGACCGACCGCCCCGCCGACGAGGAGGGTGGCCGGCGCGGCAACCGCCGCCGCCGTTCCGCCAACCGTCCCGCGGGCAGCCCCGAGGCGCCGGCCGCGGACGCGCCGCAGGCCGAGCGCGTCCAGGGCGACCGCCAGCAGGCCGAGCGTCCGGAGCGCGCCGAGCGCACCGAGCGCCAGGACCGCACCGAGCGCCAGGACCGGGGCGACCGGTCCGAGCGCGGCGACCGGTCCGACCGGGGTGACCGGTCCGACCGCTCGGAGCAGCGCGAACAGCGCCAGGACCGGGGCGAGCGGGGCAACCGCGGCGACCGGCAGGACCGGGGTGGCCGGGACGACCGCGGCGACCGGGGTGGCCGTGACCGCGACCAGAACCGCAACCGCCAGCAGAGCGGCCCGGACGACGGCGACGAGGACGGCGGCCGGCGCGGTCGTCGCTTCCGCGACCGCCGCCGTCGCGGTGGCCGCGGCGAGGACGGCGGTCCCGCCACCGACACCGAGGTGCGCGAGGACGACGTCCTGCTGCCCGTGGCGGGCATCCTCGACGTGCTGGAGAACTACGCGTTCGTCCGCACCTCGGGCTACCTGGCCGGGCCGAACGACGTGTACGTGTCGTTGTCGCTGGTCCGCAAGTACGGGCTGCGCCGCGGCGACGCCCTGATCGGCGCCGTGCGGCAGCCGCGCGACGGCGAGCAGCAGCGCCAGAAGTTCAACCCCCTGGTGCGGGTGGACAAGATCAACGGCCTCGACCCGGAGGAGTCCCGCAACCGGCCGGACTTCACCAAGCTGACGCCGCTGTACCCGAACGAGCGCCTGCGCCTCGAGACGGAACCGCACATCCTCACCACGCGCGTCATCGACCTGGTGATGCCGATCGGCAAGGGCCAGCGCGCCCTCGTCGTGTCGCCGCCGAAGGCGGGCAAGACCTCGGTGCTCCAGTCGATCGCCAACGCGATCACGAAGAACAACCCCGAGTGCCACCTGATGGTGGTGCTGGTGGACGAGCGCCCCGAAGAGGTCACCGACATGCAGCGGTCGGTGAAGGGCGAGGTCATCGCCTCCACCTTCGACCGGCCGCCGTCGGACCACACCACGATCTCGGAGCTGGCCATCGAGCGGGCGAAGCGCCTGGTCGAAATGGGTCACGACGTGGTCGTGCTGCTGGACTCGATCACCCGCCTGGGCCGGGCCTACAACCTCGCGGCCCCCGCGAGCGGCCGGATCCTGTCCGGTGGTGTCGACTCGACCGCGCTGTACCCGCCCAAGCGGTTCCTGGGCGCGGCCCGCAACATCGAGGGCGGCGGCTCGCTGACCGTCATCGCGACGGCCCTGGTCGAGACCGGGTCCGCGGGCGACAGCGTGATCTTCGAGGAGTTCAAGGGCACCGGCAACGCCGAGCTCAAGCTCGACCGGAAGATCGCGGACAAGCGGACCTTCCCGGCGGTGGACGTCGACTCGTCCGGCACCCGCAAGGAAGACCTGCTGCTCTCGCCGGACGAGCTGGCGGTCATGCACAAGCTGCGCCGGGTGCTGCACGCCCTGGACAGCCAGCAGGCCATCGACCTGCTGCTGGACCGCCTGCGCAAGAGCCGCACGAACATCGAGTTCCTGATGCAGGTGGCCAAGACCACCCCGGGCGCGGACAACGACTGACCGCGTGCGACCCACGGGCCCGTCCGGCGCGCACCGCGCCGGGCGGGCCTTCGGGCGTTCCGGGGATCAGCAGGGCGGGGCGGCCGACGCCAGGCCGGCCTCGGCCAGCGCGGCGGTGCGGCGGCGTTCGAGGAAGTACCCGGTGACCAGCAGCACGGTGACCGGCACGCCGACGCCGACCACGGCCACCACGGGCACGCGCACGCCGTGCAGCAGCACGCCCAGGGTCAGCACGGCGACCAGGTACGGCCAGCGCAGCCACGCGCGCTGCCACCGGGCGGTCCACAGCACGGAGCTCGACGTCGCGACGCCGACGGCGACGCCCGCGCCGAACACGGGGCTCGACAGGGTGAGGGAGCCCGGCGCACCCAGCAGCAGGCCACCCACTCCGGTGAGACCCAGGACGGCGATGCTGAACAGGAGGGGCACGGCCAGCCACGTGGCCAGCGGCAGGGGACGCCCGACAGTGCACAACACCCGGCCAGTGTGGCGTCCGCGCAACGACGTTTGCTGCTCTCTGTAGTTCAGCGGTTACCTCGTGCGCCGAATGGTCGACCACCATCGGCGAACGGTTGTGACGCTCCCCACCGGGAACAAGCGTGGCAGCCCTGGCGTTGCAGCCGGTGACAGCCGATCTGGCACACTGTCGGGTCGAGTCCGGCTCCGGTTCACCTCGAAGAACCCCAACGAGGACCCGGCGGCCACTTAGGAAAGGGACAAGACGTTGAAGACCGGCATTCACCCCGAGTACGTGACGACCGAGGTCACCTGCGGTTGCGGCAACACCTTCACCACCCGCAGCACCAAGACGTCCGGCGCCATCCACGTCGAGATCTGCGCCAACTGCCACCCGTTCTACACGGGCAAGCAGAAGATCCTCGACACCGGTGGCCGGGTCGCGCGCTTCGAGGCCCGCTACGGCAAGCGCGCCAAGTAGCTGCCAGAACGGCGTCCACCCCGAGTGCGCGGGTGGGCGCCGTTGTCGTCTCCACACCCCGAAGCACCTCTCGCCAGACGCTGAGACCGGAGCAAGATCGTGACGCTGGACGCCCTGCTGGCCGAGCACGCCGAGCTGGAAGCCAAGCTCGCCGACCCCTCGGTGCACGCCGACCAGGCGGGCGCGCGCAAGCTCGGCAAGCGCTACGCCGAGCTGACCCCGATCGTGAAGGCGGCCCGCGAGCTGGAGCAGGCGAGGTCCGACCTGGAGACCGCCCGCGAGCTGGCCGCCGAGGACCCGGTGTTCGCCGAGGAGGCCGAGGAGCTGGGCAAGGCCGTCCCGGTGCTCGAGTCGAAGCTGACCGAGCTGCTCCTGCCGCGCGACCCGCACGACGGTGCGGACGTCGTGCTGGAGATCAAGTCCGGTGAGGGCGGCGAGGAGTCGGCGCTGTTCGCGGGCGACCTGCTGCGCATGTACCTGCGGTACGCCGAACGCCACGGGTGGAAAGCCGAAGTGCTCGACGGCACGGACTCCGACCTGGGCGGCTTCAAGGACGTCACGGTGGCCATCAAGAGCCGTGCGGACACGCCGGAGGGCGTGTGGTCGCGGCTGAAGTACGAGGGTGGCGTGCACCGCGTGCAGCGGGTCCCGGTGACCGAGTCGCAGGGCCGCATCCACACCTCCGCCGCCGGCGTCCTGGTGTTCCCCGAGCTCGACGAGGTCGAGGTCGAGATCGACGAGAACGACCTGCGGGTGGACGTGTTCCGCTCGTCGGGCAAGGGTGGGCAGAGCGTCAACACGACCGACTCGGCCGTGCGCATCACGCACCTGCCGACCGGCATCGTGGTCTCCTGCCAGAACGAGCGCAGCCAGCTGCAGAACAAGGCCCGCGCCATGCAGGTGCTGCAGGCCCGGCTGACCGCGTTGGCCGAGGAGAAGCAGCAGCAGGAGGCGTCGGACGCCCGGCGCTCGCAGATCCGCACGGTGGACCGCTCCGAGCGGGTCCGGACCTACAACTTCCCGGAATCGCGCATCTCCGACCACCGGGTTGGGTACAAAGCCCATAACCTGGATCAGGTTCTCGACGGCGACCTGGACGCGCTGCTCGACGCCCTGGCGTCGGCCGACCGCGCGGAGCGGCTCGCCGGCGGGTGAGGCGAGGACGAGGGGGCGCGCGATGGCGGAAATCCTGGTGACCCCGCGGCGCGTCCCCCTCGACGCCGTGCTGGACGTGCGGGTGGTCGACCTACCGCCGGACGAGCGGGTGGTGGTGTCCGCGTCGACGGGCGACTGGTCGTCCGCCGCGGTCTTCCTGGCCGACGAGCGCGGCGTGGTGGACCTGACCCGGCACGCGCCCGTCGAGGGCGGCTACTCGGGCGTCGACCCGATGGGGTTGTTCTGGTCGATGACCCGGACGGGTGAGCCGGCGGGTCCGACGTTGCTCGAGGTCGTCGGGGTCGGCAAGGTGGAGCTGGACCGGCTGACCGTGCCCGACGGGGTGCGGCGGACCGAGGTGCGCGAGAACGGCCTGGTCGGCGTGCTGTTCGAGCCCGACGACGGTGAAGCGCACCCCGGTGTGCTCGTGCTGGGCGGCTCCGAGGGCGGGCTGCACGAGCTGGACGCGGCGCTGCTCGCCGGGCACGGGTTCGCGGCGTTGGCGCTGGCCTACTTCGGCGTGCCCGGTGTGCCGGACGACCTGGTCGAGGTCCCCTTGGAGTACGTCGGGACCGCGGTGGCGTGGCTGGGTGAGCGGGCGGGGGCCGTCGGCCTGGTCGGCGGGTCGCGCGGCGGGGAGCTGGCGTTGCTGGCCGGGTCGCTGTTCCCGCAGGTCAAGGCCGTGGTGAGCGTGGCGGGCAGCGGCGTGGTGACGCAGTGCATCGGACCCGGCACTCGGTTGTTGCGGAAGCTGGAGCACGAGGGCGCGTCGTGGACGTGGCAGGGCAGGCCGCTGCCGTACCTGCCGTACTCGATCCCCGACGGGCTGCGCCGGCGGGTGGTGTCGGGCGAGCCGGTGGCGCTGACGTCGGCGTTCGACTTCTCCGACGGCATCCCGGAGGACACCGAGATCCCGGTCGAGCGGATCGCGGGCGGTGTGTTGCTGCTCTCACCCGGCCGGGACGAGTCGTGGCCGGCCGCGGAGCTGAGCGACGTCGCGTGGCGCCGGCTGACGGAGCTCGGGCACGGGCACCGGCACGAACGGGTGGTGTACCCCGAGGCAGGACACCTGATCGCCGGGCCGCCGCACCGCCCGACGACGCAGGCGGTCGTGCCCGGGCCGGGCGTGACGTTCTCGATGGGCGGCACACCCGCCGCCACGGCCGCCGCCCGGGCCGACGCGTGGCGTCGGACCGTTGAGTTCTTGTCGGACCAACTGGGCACCTAATGTGTCGGTCATGAGCGCACACTTTGACGTCGTGGTCCTCGGTGCGGGGCCAGGCGGGTACGTCGCCGCGATCCGGGCGGCCCAGCTGGGGCTGAAGACGGCGGTCATCGAGGAGCGTTACTGGGGCGGGGTGTGCCTGAACGTGGGCTGCATCCCGTCGAAGGCGCTCCTGCGCAACGCGGAGCTCGCGCACCTGTTCACCCACGAGCAGAAGACCTACGGCATCCAGGTCGACGGCACGGTGAAGTTCGACTACGGCGTCGCCTTCGAGCGCAGCCGCAAGGTCGCGGACGGGCGCGTCAAGGGCGTGCACTTCCTGATGAAGAAGAACGGCATCACCGAGTACAACGGCTACGGCACGTTCCGGGACGCCAACACCATCGAGGTGAACGGCGAGACGGTCACGTTCGACCACGCCATCATCGCCGCGGGCGCGAAGACCCGACTCCTGCCGGGCACCGAGCTGTCCGACCGGGTGGTGACCTACGAGGAGCAGATCCTGTCCAAGGAGCTGCCCGGCAGCATCGTCATCGCGGGCGCGGGTGCCATCGGCGTCGAGTTCGGCTACGTGCTGCACAACTACGGCGTGAAGGTCACCATCGTCGAGTTCCTCGACCGGGTGGTGCCGCTGGAGGACGCCGAGGTGTCGGCCGAGCTGGCCAAGCGCTACAAGCGCATGGGCATCGACGTCCGCACGTCCACCCGCGTCGAGTCCATCGACGACAGTGGCGAGAAGGTCCGCGTCACCGTGTCGAAGGACGGGCAGCAGGAGGTCCTGGAGGCCGACAAGGTCATGCAGGCGATCGGCTTCCAGCCGCGGGTGGAGGGCTACGGCCTGGAGAACACCGGGGTCGGGCTGACCGAGCGCGGCGCCATCGCCGTCGACAACCGGGGCCGCACCACCGTCCCGCACATCTTCGCGATCGGCGACGTGACCGCGAAGCTGATGCTGGCGCACGCGGCCGAGTCCATGGGCATCGTCGCGGCCGAGACCATCGCGGGCGCGGAGACCATGGAGCTGGACTTCCCGATGATCCCGCGCGCGACGTTCTGCCAGCCGCAGATCGCGTCGTTCGGCTGGACCGAGGCGCAGGCCCGGGAGAAGGGCTTCGACGTCCAGGTGGCGAAGTTCCCGTTCACCGCGAACGGCAAGGCGCACGGCCTCGCGGACCCGAACGGCTTCGTCAAGCTGATCAGCGACGCCAAGTACGGCGAGCTGCTCGGCGCGCACATGATCGGGCCGGACGTGACCGAGCTGCTGCCGGAGCTGACGCTGGCCCAGCAGTGGGACCTGACCGTGCACGAGGTGGCGCGCAACGTGCACGCGCACCCGACGTTGAGCGAGGCGGTCAAGGAAGCGGTCCACGGCCTGGCCGGCCACATGATCAACTTCTGATCCCCCTACCCTGATCCCATGACCCGACACCCGTTGCGGCTGGCCATCATCGAAGCGGAACGCCTGCTGGCCGCGGCGGGTGTCGACAGTGCCCGCGTGGACGCCGAGCTGCTGGCCGCGCACGTGCTCGGCGTCGAGCGGTCCCGGTTGGCGCTGATCCCGCTGGTCGACCCGCCGGTGGTGGAGGCGCTGCACAAGGTCGTGCGCCAGCGCGCGACCCGCGTGCCGTTGCAGCACATCACCGGGCGGGCGCACCTGGGCGGGGTGGACCTGGAAGTGGGTCCGGGCGTGTTCATCCCGCGCCCGGAGACGGAGCTGGTGCTGGAGTGGGGTCTGTCCACTGTGGAGTCGGCGGACCCCGTCGTGGTCGACCTGTGCACGGGGTCCGGCGCGCTGGCCCTGGCGGCGGCGCACCGGCTGCCGCGCGCGACCGTGCACGCGGTCGAGCGCGATCCCTCGGCGCTGGCCTGGGCCCGGCGCAACGCGGAGGCCCGCGCGGCGGCCGGTGACACGCCGATCACGCTGCACGCGGGCGACGTGACGGCGCCGGACGTGCTGGCGGACCTGGACGGTCAGGTCGACCTGGTGCTGTGCAACCCGCCGTACGTGCCGGACGGGACCGAGGTGCAGCCCGAGGTCGCCGAGCACGACCCGCGGCACGCCGTGTTCGGCGGTGCGGACGGGCTGGAGGTGATCCGGCACGTGGTGGCGGTGGCCGCGCGGCTGCTCAAGCCCGGCGGGCACGTGGCGATCGAGCACGACGACAGCCACGGCAGCATCGTGCCCGCGCTGCTGTCCACCCGCCGCGTCCTGACCGACGTCGCCGACCACCGCGACCTGGCCTGGCGCCCCCGCTTCGCCACCGCCCGCCGGGTCTGAGCCGGGCGTTCCGCATTCGCCGGTCGGGCGATTCCCGAGCCGGTTCGCGCAGCGCGGTCAACGCTTTCACGGGCGCGCGTGGGTGACCAGCGCGGCCAACCTCGCACGCGTTTGCGGCCATTCTCCGACCGGGCCCGACGCGTACACCACGTATTCGATGCCGCCCGTTTCCCAGTAGGCCACGGCGGCCCGTTCGGTCACCCCGTCCGCCACCTGTTCGAAATCCCACCGCACCGCCGGGAAATCGCGGATCCGGTCACCGGTCAACGCCAACCTGGTGTGCCCGGGCTGCCGTTCCCGGTCGACCGCGGCGGCCGTGATCCGGTCCAGCAGGGACACCGTCGCGTCGGTGACGGGCGCTCCGCCGAGCCGCACCTCGCGGCGCGGGTTCGCCGGGTCGGTCGCCACGAGGGTCGTCGCCACCGTGCCCGCGGTGACCGCCCACCCGGCCGGGATCGCGGTCGTGAGGCCGCCGGGCGCCTCCACGCGCCGCAGGTCCGCGGGCAGTGCGGTGGTGGCGGTCGTCGTGGTGGTGGTCGCCGCCGGGGCGGGCGGTGCCGGCGGAACGGACGGCGTGGCGGTGCCGGTGGTCGTGGTGATCACCGGCGGCGTGACGGCCGCCGCCGCGGTCGGCGCGGGCGTCCGCCCGCCCAGCGCGAGGTACCCCGCCGCACCCGCCACCGCGACGTACGCGGCGGCGCAGCACAGCGCCAGCGGAACGGCGCCGATCGGGTTCCTGGGATTCACCGGACGCCTCGCCATCGGGATAATCTGGAGGTCAACGCTCCGCCGAGTAAATCGGAGAACCCGCGATGGCTGTCAATGGCCCGAACGAGTGGAGCGAGCTGCGGGAATGGCTGCTGGCCCGCATCGTGCACGTCGACCTCACCGAATTCGCGGACCCCGACCGCGTGCGCCTGGCCCGGGCGCTGACCGCGGTGCTGTCGGCGTTGAACGCGGGCCGCGACGACGAGGCGCACCGGGCCGCCGCGGTGGTGCGCGGCGAACTGGAGCGCGGCGGCGCGCCCCGGGCGGACGACGTCCTGCGCACCCACCTGGCCATCGCGCTCGCGGCCCGCACGGCTGAGGTGCGCGTCGTCACCGAGGCCGGCGCGCTCGTCGTCGCCGACGCCCGCCAGTGGGCGGAGTGCCGCGCCCTGGCCGACGGGATCGAAGCGCTCAGCCCGCACCCCGAGCTGCTCGGGTTCGCCGCCGACCTGCGTCGACGCCTGGACGGCGCGCGGCGGTGGCGCTGGGTGGAGCCCGACGTGGTCACGGCGTCGGTGGTCGGGCTCGCGGTGCTGGTGCTGCCGTTCGTCGGCGGCGCGATCGGCGACCCGGCGGTCACCGCGGCCGGCGTGCTGGTCGGCGGGGCACTGGTCTTCGGCTTCGTGGTCGCGCACCGGAAGCGCCAGTGGTCGGTGGACGCGGGGGCCGCGGTCGGCCGCGGTCGGGTGTGACCTCCACCGCTGCGGCTTTCCGCGCTGTGCTTGGATCAGCGGGGTGAGCACAATCTACGATTGTGGCGTTCCGGCGGATCGGGAGGCAGGGCTCGCCGCCGCCGCGGGTGCGGTCCGGTCCGGTCGCCTGGTCGTCCTCCCCACCGACACGGTCTACGGCATCGGCTGCGACGCGTTCGACGCGTCCGCCGTGCGCGCCCTGCTCGAAGCCAAGGGCCGCGGACCGGACATGCCCGTCCCGGTGCTGGTGGGGTCGTGGACCACGATCGACGGCCTGGTCCTCGGCGTCCCCCGGCAGGCGCGGGCGCTCATCGAGGCGTTCTGGCCCGGCGGGCTGTCCCTGGTGCTCCACCACGCGCCGTCGCTGGCCTGGGATCTCGGTCACACGCGCGGCACCGTGATGCTGCGGATGCCGCTGCACCCCGTCGCCCTGGAGCTGCTGCGCGACGTCGGCCCGATGGCGGTCTCCAGCGCCAACAAGTCCGGGTTCGCACCCGCCGGCACCGCCCAGGAGGCCTGGGACCAGCTCGGCGAGGAGGTCGGCGTCTACCTGGACGGCGGCCCGGCGGCCGACAACACCGCCTCCACCATCGTCGACCTGACCGGTCCGGACGCCGTGGTGCTGCGCGAGGGCGCGGTGCCGGTGGCCGAGGTGTCCGAGGCGCTGGGCGTCGAAGTCGAGGTCGCGCGCTAGTGGATCTTGCCGGTCGGAGTAGCGTGGTGGTCCCGTCGCACGAACCACCCGTTCAACGTCCACCCGACACCCCATCGCCGAGGGGCTAGCCTGCCGTGGGCCAGTTGCCTGCCGTGTCCAACGTCCTCCCCGTCCGGGAGTACCTGCTCGTCGCGCTGACCGCCGCGGTCGTGACGTTCCTGCTCGTCGGCCTGGTGCGCGCGTTGGCGTTCCGGATCGGCGCGGTCGCCTACCCCCGGCAACGGGACGTGCACGTCCAACCCATGCCGCGGATGGGCGGCCTCGCCATGTACGGCGGGGTGCTCGGCGGCATGCTGCTGGCGCACCAGCTACCGGTGCTGCGCTCGGCGTTCGACTTCTCCTACGACCCGTACGCGGTGATCGTGGGCGGCGGCGTGATCGTCCTCGTGGGCGTGCTGGACGACCGGTTCGAACTGGACTCCCTGACGAAACTCGCGGGGCAGGTCACCGCGGCGGGCATCCTGGTGCTGTTCGGCCTGCAGTGGCTGCTGTTCTGGGTGCCGTGGGGCGACGACGGCGAGGGCACCGGCTCGCTGCTCTCGCTGGACCAGAACCAGGGCGCGATCCTGAGCGTGCTGCTGGCCGTGACCATGGTCAACGCGATGAACTTCGTGGACGGCCTGGACGGCCTCGCGGCGGGCATCGGGCTCATCGCCGCCGCCGCCACCTGCGTGTTCTCCATCGGGCTGCTGGCCAACAACGGCGGCGACGTCGGCGCGTACCCGCCCGCGCTGATCGCGGCCACGCTGGCGGGCGCGTGCCTGGGCTTCCTGCCGCACAACTTCAACCCGGCGCGGATCTTCATGGGCGACTCCGGGTCGATGCTGATCGGGCTGATGCTCGCGGCGGCCACGATCTCGGCCTCCGGCAAGATCAACTACGAGTCGGTGCGGGCCACCGACGTCCTCGGCCTGCTCTCGCCGCTGGTCGTGGTGGCCGCGGTGCTGTTCGTGCCGATGCTGGACCTGCTGATGGCCGTGGTGCGGCGGACCAGGCGGGGCGAGAGCCCGTTCTCCGCGGACAAGATGCACCTGCACCACCGGCTGCTGGAGATCGGCCACTCCCAGCGCCGCGCGGTGCTGTTGATCTACTTGTGGGCCGGTGTGCTGGCCTTCGGCGCGGTGGCGCTGACGCTGTTCGACGTCGTGGTCGTGGTCTGGTGCCTGGCGATCGGACTCGTTCTCGCGCTGTTGGTCTCCGCGATACCCAGACTTCGCGAAGTGCGCCGCACTTGACCCCCGATGGTGGGGTGAGCATCAAGACCTCTTTACACTCGGTCCCGAAGGGTGGACAGTGCCCGACCGTTTGGGGGTGACATGAGCTCTCCGGAGAAGACGGAGTGGACGCACGAGGCCGTCGTGCGGCGACTCGCGGGTGAGATGTACCGCAGCGCGTTGTGGGCGGCACTCGGGACCGTGGTCGCGGGCGCGATCCTGTGGACCGTGCTGGCCGGCGTCCCCGGGCTGGTCGCGGCCCTGATCGGTGGCGCCATCGCGTGCCTGTCGTCGGCCGGGACGCTGCTGCTCATGCACCGCACCGCCGCGATGCCGCTGCAGGTGATCATGGTGGCGGCGTTCGCCGGGTTCCTGGGCAAGCTCATCCTGCTGATCGCGGTGATGCTGCTCGTGCGCCAGTTCCCCGTGCTGCACACCAACGCGCTCGCGTTGACCATGGCCGCGACCATCCTGGTCGCCACCGCCATGGAGGTGCGCGCCTCCAAGCGCAGTCGCAGTCAGATCGTCATCCCGACCCCTGGGAACACCTGATCTACCGGCTGGTACGGTGCGCGCAGGACGGGACACCCAGGTAGGTGGGGTGCCTCTCGCGGGCGCTTGCGGTCCGTAAGGTACGTTAAGTCCCGATCGTGACGATTCCCCCGGCGGAGTGAACGCCGGCCGGGAGAACCGGAAGGAACACAGTGACCACGTTGGTGCTGGCCTCGGGTGGCGAGTTCGTCGCACCCGGTGTGAAGGACTTCTTCCCCCCGGCGATCTTCGGCTCGGTCGACAAGCCGATGGTGCTGCTGGTCCTGTCGGTCCTCATCATCGGGGCGTTCTTCATCCTGGCGACCCGAAACATGAAGCTCGTCCCGGGTAAGTTCCAGTTCCTCGCCGAGTCGGCCTACGACATCGGGCGCAACTCGATCGCGCGGGAGCAGATCGGCGGCAAGGACTTCAAGCCCTTCGTTCCGCTGATCCTGACCGTCTTCACGTTCATCCTGGTGAACAACCTGTTCGGGCTCGTCCCGTTCGTCCAGTTCCCCACGATGGCGCACATCGGCTTCCCGCTCGCCGTCTCGGTCTTGGTCATCTACCCGGTTTACCACTTCGTGGGGTTCAAGCGCCACGGTTTCGTCGGCTACCTGAAGCACGCCACCATGCCGCCCGGCGCGCCCTGGTTCGTGCTCATCCTGCTGATCCCGATCGAGTTCTTCCAGAAGTTCGTCCTGAACCCGCTCACGCTCGCCATCCGGGTCTTCGCGGCGATGTTCGCGGGTCACCTCCTGCTGCTGGTGTTCACCCTCGCGGGTGAGTTCCTGCTGCTCAACGGCGGCATCACGGTCGTGGTGGCCCCGATTGCCTTCCTCTTCGCCATCGCGCTGACGTTCCTGGAAGCGCTGATCATGGTCCTTCAGGCCTACATCTTCGCCCTGCTGAGCGCCAACTACATCGGCGCCGCGCTGGCGGAAGAGCACTGAAAAACACTCAAGCCTCCGATCCGCGATGCCTTTCGCGGACCGAGTTGGAAAGGGAACAGCACAAGTGAGCGCATCCATCGTTCTTGCTCAGGAAGCCGCCTCCGGTGTGACCAACGCGGGTCTTGCCGCGATCGGCTACGGCCTCGCGGCCATCGGCCCGGGCATCGGCGTGGGTCTGATCTTCTCCTCGGTCATCAGCGGCACCGCCCGCCAGCCCGAGGCCCGCGGCGTCCTGCTGAGCCTCGCCTGGACGACCTTCGCCATCGTCGAGGTCCTCGCGCTGCTCGGCTTCGTCGTGTACTTCCTCGCGTCGGCAGCCTGAGCACCCGTTCATCGCATAAGAGAGGTTTGTGATGAAAACCCTCATCGTGGCGGCGGCGGAGGGAGAACCGATCAACCCGGTTCTCCCGCACACTTCCGAGATCATCATCGGCCTGATCGCGTTCCTGCTGCTCTTGTTCGTCATCAAGAAGTTCGTCTCGCCGAAGTTCGAGGCGGTCTACGCGGAACGCGCCGCCAAGATCGAGGGCGGGATCGAGAAGGCCGAGCAGGCGCAGGCGCAGGCGCAGGCCACGCTGGAGCAGTACAAGGCCCAGCTCGCCGAGGCACGTGCCGAGGCGGCCCGCATCCGCGACGACGCCCGCATCGAGGGCGAGCAGATCATCAGCGAGCTGCGCGCCAAGGCGCAGGAGGAGTCCGCGCGGATCGTCGCGCAGGGGCAGACCCAGCTCGAGACGCAGCGCGCGCAGATCGTCGCGGAGCTGCGCGGCGAGTTGGGCCGACTGGCCATCGACCTGGCTGACCGGGTCGTCGGCGAGTCGCTGGAGGACGAGGTGCGCCGTCGGGGCACCGTCGACCGGTTCCTCTCCGAGCTCGACGGCACGTCGGCTCCGGCCGCCAAGTGAGGGAACGCCGATGACGCTGCACGCCGCTAGCCGTGACGCCCTGGCCGCCGCCGAGCTGCGGTTGCTCGAGGTCGTGGACGGCACGACCGGCCCCACCGCCAGCGAGTCCCTGGGCAAGCTGGGCGAGGAGCTGTTCGCGGTCGTCAGCCTGCTGTCGGCGCAGCCCGCGCTGCGTCGGGCGCTGGCCGACAACTCCTCGGACCCCGCGTCCCGGGAACAGCTGCTGCACGGTCTGCTCGCCGGCAAGGTCGGCGACGTGACGGTGCAGGTGCTGGCCACGGTCGTCACCGCGCGCTGGTCCAGCCCGCGCGAGCTGGTCGACGGCATCGAGTCGCTGGCCCGCACCACGCTGCTGGTGCGGGCGGAGAGGGACGGCAAGCTCGACTCCGTCGAGGACGAGCTGTTCCGGCTCGGCCGCATCATCGCGGGCAACCACGAGCTGGAGCTGGCGCTGTCCGACCCGGCGGCCGAGCCCGCGGGCAAGGTCGCGCTGGTCGACAGCCTCGTGGCGGGCAAGGTCGACGGGACCACCAAGACCCTGGTGGACCAGCTCGTCCGCGAGCCCCGGGGCCAGGGCGTCGTCAACGGCCTGGGCGAACTCGCGTCGCTCGCGGCCAAGCGCCGGGAACGTTCCGTCGCCTACGTCCGTTCCGCCGTCGAGCTCGACGCGGCGCAGCAGGAGCGCCTCGAGGCCACGCTGACCCGGATCTACTCCCGGCCGATCGCGCTGCACGTGGAGGTCGACCCGACGCTGCGCGGCGGCCTGCTGATCAAGATCGGCGACGAAGTCATCGACGGAAGCGTGGCGGGTCGGTTGGCGTCCCTGCGCCGCGACCTCGCCGGCTGACCGAACCGGAACCGCGGCCCACAAGCCCCTTTCCCGAAAACGAAGTGAGAGCAGGAACGACATGGCGGAGCTGACGATCTCGTCGGACGAGATCCGCAGTGCGATCGAGAAGTACGTCTCGACCTACTCCCCGGAAGTCAGCCGGGAAGAGGTCGGCGTCGTCGCGGAGACCTACGACGGCATCGCCATCGTCGAGGGTCTGCCCGGCACCATGACCAACGAGCTGCTGGAGTTCCCCGGCGGCGTGCTCGGCGTGGCCCTGAACCTGGAAGTCCGCCAGATCGGCGCGGTCATCCTGGGCGACTTCGACAAGATCGAAGAAGGCCAGGAGGTCAAGCGGACCGGCCAGGTGCTCTCCGTGCCGGTGGGCGACGGCTTCCTCGGCCGCGTGGTGAACCCGCTCGGCCAGCCGATCGACGGCCTCGGCGACATCGTGGCCGACGACAACCGCGCGCTGGAGCTGCAGGCCGCGACCGTGCTGCAGCGGCAGCCCGTGAGCGAGCCGATGCAGACCGGCATCAAGGCCATCGACTCGATGACCCCCATCGGCCGCGGCCAGCGCCAGCTGATCATCGGCGACCGCAAGACCGGCAAGACCGCGGTCTGCATCGACACGATCATCAACCAGAAGAAGGCCTGGGAGTCGGGTGACCCGACGCAGCAGGTCCGCTGCGTCTACGTCGCCATCGGCCAGAAGGGCTCCACCATCGCGGGCGTCAAGGCCGCGCTGGAGGAGGCGGGCGCGCTGGAGTACACCACCATCGTCGCCGCCCCCGCGTCCGACTCGGCCGGCTTCAAGTGGCTCGCGCCCTACACCGGCTCGGCCATCGGCCAGCACTGGATGTACCAGGGCAAGCACGTCCTGATCATCTTCGACGACCTGACCAAGCAGGCGGAGGCGTACCGCGCCATCTCGCTGCTGCTGCGCCGCCCGCCGGGCCGCGAGGCGTACCCGGGCGACGTCTTCTACTTGCACTCGCGCCTGCTGGAGCGCTGCGCGAAGCTGTCCGACGAGATGGGCGGCGGCTCGATGACCGGCCTGCCGATCATCGAGACCAAGGCGAACGACGTGTCGGCGTACATCCCGACCAACGTCATCTCGATCACCGACGGCCAGTGCTTCCTCGAGTCCGACCTGTTCAACGCCGGTGTGCGCCCGGCCGTCAACGTGGGTATCTCGGTCTCCCGCGTCGGTGGCGCCGCGCAGACCAAGGCGATGAAGACGGTCGCCGGCTCGCTGCGCCTGGACCTGTCGCAGTTCCGCGAGCTGGAGGCGTTCTCCGCCTTCGCCTCGGACCTCGACGCCGCCTCGCGCGCCCAGCTGGACCGCGGCGCCCGCCTGGTCGAGCTGCTCAAGCAGGGCCAGTACTCGCCGGTGCCGATGGAGGAGCAGGTCGTCTCCATCTACCTCGGCACGAACGGGCACTACGACGACATCCCGGTGGGCGACGTCCGCCGCTTCGAGTCGGAGTTCCTGGACCACGTGCGGCGCAGCCACGAGGTGATCCTGTCCGACATCCGCGAGTCCAAGAAGTTGTCGGACGACGCGGAGAAGGGCATCGTGGACGCCGTCAACGCGTTCAAGCAGCAGTTCACCGCATCCGGCGGCGCGACCACCGTGGTCAACGAGGCGCCCGCCGACGCGATGGACGCCGACAAGGTCGGGCAGGAGTCGGTGAAGGTCAACCGGCCCGCTCCGACCGAGAAGTGACGTAGGCATGGCGGCACAGATCCGAGAGCTGCGCCAGCGGATCCGCTCGGTCAACTCGACCAAGAAGATCACCAAGGCGTACGAGCTCATCGCCACGTCGCGTCTGGCCAAGGCGCAGACGCGGGTCGCGGCGTCGAAGCCCTACGCGGAGGAGATCACCAACGTGCTCTCCTCGCTGGCGACGGCGTCGGCGAACCTCGACCACCCGCTGCTGACCGAGCGCAAGAACCCGCGCCGCGCCGCGGTCCTCGTCGTCACCAGCGACAAGGGCATGTGCGGCGGGTACAACGCCAACGTGCTGCGTGCCGCGGAGGAGCTGTTCTCCCTGCTGCGGTCCGAGGGCAAGGAGCCCGTGCTCTACGTCATCGGCCGCAAGGGCGTGGGCTACTACCGGTTCCGCCGGCGGGAGATCGCGGGCGAGTGGACCGGCTTCTCGCAGCTGCCGCACTACGTCAACGCGGTCGAGGCCGGTGACGCGCTGGTCAAGGCGTTCGTCGCGGGCAGCGACGACGAGGGCGACCGGCCCGGTCCCGACGGCGTGCTCGGCGTGGACGAGCTGCACGTGGTCTACACCGAGTTCAAGTCGATGCTGAGCCAGACGCCGGTCGCCAAGCGGATCGCGCCGATGGTCGTCGACTTCGACCCGGAGCCGCAGAAGCTCCAGTCGGTGTACTCGTTCGAGCCGAGTGCGGAGACGCTGCTGGGCGCGCTGCTGCCCAAGTACGTCAAGACCCGGCTCTTCTCGGCACTGCTGGACGCGGCGGCTTCGGAGTCGGCGGCGCGGCGGACCGCGATGAAGGCGGCGACGGACAACGCCACCGAGCTGGTCCGCAACCTCAGCCGCCAGGCGAACGCGGCCCGCCAGGCCCAGATCACCCAGGAGATCAGCGAGATCGTCGGTGGCGCCTCCGCGCTTACCGGTGGCGCAGGAAGTGATGAGTGACATGAGTGCTACTGCCACCACCACCCGCACCGGCCGTGTGGTCCGGGTGATCGGTGCCGTCGTCGACGTGGAGTTCCCGCGTGACGCGGTGCCGGAGCTGTTCAACGCCCTGAGCGTGGAGATCACCTACGAGGCGGTCGCCAAGACGCTGACCCTGGAGGTCGCCCAGCACCTGGGTGACAACCTGGTCCGCACCATCTCGATGCAGCCGACCGACGGCCTGGTCCGCGGCGCGGCGGTGACCGACACCGGTCGGGCGATCAGCGTGCCCGTCGGCGACGTCGTCAAGGGCCACGTCTTCAACGCGCTGGGCGACTGCCTGGACGAGCCCGGCCTCGGCCGCGACGGCGAGCAGTGGGGCATCCACCGCAAGGCGCCGTCGTTCGACCAGCTCGAGGGCAAGACCGAGATCCTGGAAACGGGCATCAAGGTCATCGACCTGCTGACCCCGTACGTCAAGGGCGGCAAGATCGGCCTGTTCGGCGGCGCGGGCGTGGGCAAGACGGTGCTCATCCAGGAGATGATCACCCGTATCGCCCGCGAGTTCTCCGGCACGTCGGTGTTCGCCGGCGTCGGTGAGCGCACCCGTGAGGGCACCGACCTCCTCCTCGAGATGGAGGAGATGGGTGTGCTCGGCGACACCGCCCTGGTGTTCGGTCAGATGGACGAGCCGCCCGGCACGCGCATGCGCGTCGCGCTCTCGGCGCTGACGATGGCGGAGTACTTCCGCGACGTGCAGAACCAGGACGTGCTGCTGTTCATCGACAACATCTTCCGGTTCACCCAGGCCGGCTCGGAGGTGTCGACCCTGCTGGGCCGCATGCCGTCCGCCGTGGGTTACCAGCCGACGCTTGCGGACGAGATGGGTGAGCTCCAGGAGCGCATCACCTCGACGCGCGGCAAGTCGATCACCTCGCTGCAGGCCATCTACGTGCCCGCGGACGACTACACCGACCCCGCGCCGGCCACCACGTTCGCCCACCTGGACGCGACGACGGAGCTCTCCCGTCCGATCTCCCAGAAGGGCATCTACCCGGCGGTGGACCCGCTGTCCTCGTCCTCCCGGATCCTCGAGCCGTCGATCGTCGGCGAGGAGCACTACCGGGTGGCGCAGGAGGTCAAGCGGATCCTGCAGAAGTACAAGGAGCTGCAGGACATCATCGCCATCCTCGGCATGGACGAGCTCTCCGAGGAGGACAAGGTCCTCGTCGGCCGCGCCCGTCGCCTGGAGCGCTTCCTCGGCCAGAACTTCATCGTGGCCGAGAAGTTCACCGGCCAGCCGGGCTCCTTCGTGCCGATCAAGGACACGATCGAGGCGTTCGACCGCGTGTGCAAGGGCGAGTTCGACCACTACCCGGAGCAGGCGTTCTTCTCCTGCGGCGGGTTGGACGACGTCGAGGCCAACGCCAAGAAGCTCGCCGGCAAGTAAGTCGGACCTGCTGCCGAAGGGCCGTTCCCCTGGTGGGGGACGGCCCTTCGGGCATTCACGGCGTTGCCCAGCCGAGGGCCCGGGAGATGGCCAGGCCGCACGTGCGCACGGCGGGGACGACGGTGTCGGTGCGGGTGCCCGTGGGCACGACGACGGACACCGCGCCCACCACCTCGCCGTCCTGGTCGCGCACCGGCGCGGCGACCGAGTAGGTGATCATCTCGATCTGCCGGTCGCTGATGGCGTAACCGTCGCGGCGCACGCGGGCCAGCGCCTCCCGCAGCTCCGGCGCGGACACGATCGTCCTGGGCGTGTACCGCTTGAGCGGGGCGGCCAGCACCGACTCCTGCACGGCGACCGGCGCGGCGGCCAGCAGCACCAGGCCGACGCCCGTGCAGTGCAACGGCATCCGGCTCCCGACGCGGGTGACCACGTTCACCGCGTCCCGCGCCGAGATCCGCTCCACGTACACGACCTCCGCGCCGTCCCGCACGGCCAACTGCACGTTGTGCCGCGTGACCTCGTACAGGTCCTCCAGGAACGGCAGGGCCCGGTCGCGCAGGTCCAGGCTGCCGGGCGACAGCGCGCCCAGCTCCAGCAGCCTCAGCCCCACGCGGTAGCGGCCGTCGGCGGTGCGGTCCAGGGCGCGCAGCTCGACCAGGGACGCCACCAGGCGGTGCGTGGTGCTCAGCGGCAGGCCGGAGTGGCGGCTCAGCTCGGACAGCGTGACGGCCGGTCGTTGCACCGAGAACACGGACAGCAGCGAGAACGCCCGCTCCAGCAGCGACTTCGGGGTGGGCACGGGCCCAGTCTCCCACTCGGCGGAAGGCGCACCGCCCCGGTCGGGGACGGGCTCGGGGGTGGTGCGGGACGGCGGTCGGGGCGACTGGGGGTGGCTGGTGCGGCGGGGTGTTCCGGTCACCGTTTAGACTGCGGTGGACTCCAGTCGACTCAGGGAGATGCGCGTGGCCGAGATGACCGTCCAGTTGGTCGCCGTGGAACGCCGCCTGTGGTCCGGTACGGCCACCTCGGTGGTCGCGCAGACGCTCGAAGGCGAGATCGGCATCCTGCCCGGCCACGAGCCGGTGCTCGGGCAGTTGGTCGAGGGCGGTGTGGTCCGGATCCGCACCACGGACAACGACCTCGTCACTGCGGCCGTGCACGGCGGGTTCCTCTCCGTGACCGGTGAGGGCGTGAGCATCCTCGCCGAGGACGCGGAGCTCTCCCACGAGATCGACGTCGAACAGGCCCGCGCGGAGGCGCAGAACGCCGACGACGTGCAGCGGGCACGGGCCATCGCGCGGCTTCGCGCCGCCGGACACTCGGCCTGACGCGGACGAGCGGACGAACGCCGTGGGGATCGCCGAACTGGTAGGGGTGGTCCTGTTCGGTGCGGTGGTCGTCCTCGCGTACTTCGCGTGGCGCCGCGTCCGGCTGTTGCGCGCGGGCGGTGTGCACGTCGCGCTGAGGTCGCGGATCGAGGACTCCGGCCGGGGTTGGCACCTGGGCGTCGGGCACTACCGGGGTGACGAGTTCACCTGGTTCCGCGTGCTGAGCCTGCGCACCGGCCCGGACATGGTCATCTCCCGCGAGGGTTTCGAGATCGACGACCGCCGCGAGCCCACCGCGCCGGAGGCGTACGCCATGCCCACGGGTGCGGTGGTGCTCCGGTGCCGCGGCAGCAAGGGCGAGGTCGAGATCGCGATGGGCCCGGACGCGCTGACCGGATTCCTCTCCTGGTTGGAGTCGGCGCCCCCGGGCCGGTCCATCCCCTGGGCGTCCTAGCCGCCGGGGAACGTCGCCGAGGTCAGACCGGGTTCCTGATGCTCTCGTAGATCCGGGCGAAGCCCTCCTTGCCGTGCCCGGCCTCGACCTGCCGCCGGATCAGGGCCTGCACCACGTCGACCACCTCGGTGGAGATGCCCTGCGCGGCGCCGGCGGCGACCATGTCGCCCAGGTCGGAGAACTCCAGGCTCTGCTGCCCCGGTGCGGCATAGTCGCCGCCGTCCACCACCGCGGCGAACCCGGCGAACCCGCCCGTCATCGCGGACAGCCACGGCGCGGCCCGTTCGGCGAACTCGGTCGCCGACACGCCCGCGCCCGCGACCATCGCCGCGCCGTGCAGGAACCCGGCGAACATCACGTACATGCCCGCCAGCAGGGCCAGGTCGTACAGCGACGCCACGCCCGCGTCCTCGCCGAAGTACGCGCTCTCGCCCCAGAGGTCGAGCAGCGGGCGGTACCGCTCGAACGCCGTCCGGGAGCCGCTGTAGAGGACCGACGAGCCGGGCTGCCCGATCATGTGCGGCACGGCCATGATGCCGCCGTCGAGGTACACGACGCCGTGCTCCGCCGCCCACGCGGCGATCCCGCGGGACTGGTCGGGTGAGGTCGTGGTGACGTTGACCAGCGCCCGGCCCGCGAGCAGGTCGGCGACCGGGTCCAGCACCTCGTGCACGGACGCGGCGTCGAACAGGCAGGCGACGACCACCTCGGAGGCGAGCACGGCGTCGCGCGGGGTGGTGGCGGCGGTCGCGCCCAGGGCGACCAGGGCGTCGGCCTTGCCGGGTGAGCGGTTCCAGACGGTGGTGGGGTGCCCGGCCCGCACCAGGGCCGTGGCGAGTGCGGCGCCCATCGCGCCGAGTCCGAGGACGGTGACCTTCGTGTTCGTCATGCCATGATCGTCACCCGGAACGGTACTGTCGTACCAGTACGGACTGATTAGTGCAGTACCAACCTTTCGGTAAGCACCCGGGGAGGGGCGATGGCGGCTCGACGTGGTCCCTACTTCTGCGGCATCGACGCGGCGATGGACGTGGTGTCGGGGAAGTGGAAGTCGCTCATCCTGTGGGAGCTGGCCGAGCACGGCGTGCGGCGGTTCGCCCAACTGCGCCGAGGCCTGCCGGGCGTGAGCGAGAAGATGCTGGTCCAGCAACTGCGCGAGCTGGAGGAGGACGGCCTCGTGCACCGCGAGGTGTTCCCGGAGGTGCCGCCCAGGGTCGAGTACGCGCTGACCGACGAGGGCCGCTCGCTCAACCAGGCGCTCGCCGCGTTGGGCGTGTGGGGCGCCGAGCGGATCCGGCGCATCGGCGCGGAGAAGGTGGTCTACGCGTCCTGACGGTGCCGTGACGCCGGTCGTGGCCGCCGGAACAGGGTGCCGAGCAGGCGCAGCGCCCCCCGGTCGCCGGACGCGGTGGCATCGCCGGACGCGATCCTGTCGGCCAGGCTCGACCGACCGTCGGCCAGGTCGGCGAACACGTCCTCGGTCGTCTCGACGACCGCGTCGGGCTGGTGGGCGGGCCCGTGGTCCGCGTCGACCGCGCCGTCGGCGACGCGCACGTGGAACACCTCGTCGCCGACCCGGAACTCGTACACCGCGCGCACGCCCGCCGCGGCGTCGGGGTCGAAGAACGCCTCCATCGCCAGCACCGCCCAGCCGGGGTGGAACGCCTCGCCCTCCCGCCGTCCGCCCATGGCCCACTTGGTGCCCCACCGGGCCAGGGCGAGCACGGCGGGGCCGAGTTCCCGGCCGGCCTCGGTGAGGGCGTAGGCGGGGGTGCGGGCGGGCGGCGGGAGCGTGACCTTGTGCGCGAGGCCTTCCCGCTCCAAGTGCTTCATCCGGGCGGCGAGCAGGCCGGTGCCCAGGCCGCGCAGGCTCTTGCGGAGGTCGCCGAACCGCTTGGGCCCGGTGAGCAGTTCGCGGACGAGCAGCAGGGTCCAACGTTCGCCGACGAGGTCGAGCGTGCGCGCGGTGGCGCAGTACTGGTTGTACGTCCGCTGGTCCACCCGCTCATCCTAGGGTCGGCGCCTCCCGGCTCCCGACCGCGAGCAGCACGTCCGCGACGGCCCGCGGATCGGTCAGCGGCACGTCGTGCGCCGCCTCGAGCGGCACGGTCCGGTAGCCGAGGTCGGTGGCGAACCGGGCGAACGGGAACGCCTCCGGCAGGCAGTGCACGCCGGTGCCGGGGACGCGGTCGACCGCGCCGGTGAGGCGGGTCGGTTCGGTGAACGTCCGCAGCGGGTGGGTGCGCAGGCGGCGGCCGAGCCAGTCGGCGTCGCCGGGGTCGGTGACGCCGTACGACGCCGGCGGTGGCGGCGGGACCAGGCCGTCGGGGCCGGCGGCGGCGGTGACCCGCTCGGTGAACCAGTCCGGCGCCAGGTCGGCCAGGCTGGAGCCGTCCGGGCCCGCCCAGCCGTCCACCAGCACGAGGTGGGCGACCCGGTCGGGCCGCCGGTCGGCCGCCGCGCGCACCACCAGGCCCGCGTAGCTGTGCCCGACCAGCACCAGGTCCGGGTCGGCGACGGCGTCGACCGCGGCCACCACCTCGGCCACGTGGTCGGCCAGGCCGACGTCGCGGTCGTGCGTGAGATCCGGTGCGACGACGTGCGCGCCGGTCGCGGTGAGCAGCGGGGTGACCCGCTCCCAGGCCCAACCTCCGTGCCACGCGCCGTGGACGAGGACGTACGTGGTCATGGGCGACGTCCGTGGCCGTGGACTTCCTGATTGTGAAGTGTACGGTTCACAATCAGGAAGTGCCACCACGTCGGTCAGGCGTTGGCCCCCGGCTGCCAGAGCACGTCGCCGTCCGGGTTCGCCACCCGCGCCAGGATGAACAGCAGGTCCGACAGCCGGTTCAGGTACTTGGCGGTCAGCGCGTTCGTCCGGTCGGCCTCGACCTCGATCAACGCCCACGCCGACCGCTCCGCGCGGCGGGCCGTGGTGCGGGCCTGGTGCAGCAGGGCCGCACCGGGTGTGCCACCGTTGAGGATGAACGACTCCAGCTTGCCCAACCGGGAGTTGAACGCGTCGCACCACGACTCCAACCGGTCCACGTAGGCCTGGGTGATCCGCAGCGGCGGGTACTTGGGGTCGGGTGCGACCGGCGTGCACAGGTCCGCGCCGACGTCGAACAGGTCGTTCTGGACCTGCCGCACCACCTCGGCGACGTCGCTCTCCAGCGCGCCGAGCGCCAGGGCCACGCCGAGCGCGGAGTTCGTCTCGTCCACGTCGGCGTACGCCGTGATGCGGGGCGAGGTCTTGGGCACCCGGGAGAAGTCGCCGAGGCCGGTGGTCCCGTCGTCGCCGACGCGGGTGTAGATCTTCGTCAGGTGCACGGCCATGCGAAGCACTGTAGACACCGCGGCGGGCCACCACGGACGGGCACGATTCAGACCGTACGTAGGATTGCGGCACAACGAGCAAGGAGTTCCTTACGTGAGTGAGCACTTCCGGGTTCAGGGCGGTGCGCGGCTGGTCGGCGAGGTGGCCGTCGTGGGCGCGAAGAACAGCGTGCTGAAGCTGATGGCGGCGGCGCTGCTGGCCGAGGGCACCACCACCATCACCAACTGCCCGGAGATCCTGGACGTGCCGCTGATGGCGGACGTCCTGCGCAGCCTGGGCTGCGAGGTCCTGCTCGACGGCTCGGTGGTCACGATCACCACGCCGGAGGAGCTCAACCACCGCGCCGACTCCGAGGCGATGGGCAAGCTGCGCGCGTCGGTGTGCGTGCTCGGTCCCCTGGTGGGCCGGTGCAAGCGCGCGGTCGTCGCCCTGCCCGGTGGTGACGCGATCGGCAACCGGCCGCTGGACATGCACCAGAACGGCCTGCGCAAGCTCGGCGCGCACAGCGAGATCGAGCACGGCTGCGTGATCGCCGAGGCCGAGGGCCTGCACGGCGCGCAGATCTGGCTGGACTTCCCCAGCGTGGGCGCGACGGAGAACATCCTGATGGCGGCGGTGCTGGCCAACGGCACCACGGTCATCGACAACGCCGCCCGCGAGCCGGAGATCGTGGACATCTGCGTGATGCTCCAGCAGATGGGCGCGAAGATCGAGGGCGCGGGCACGTCCACGCTCACCGTGCACGGCGTGGAGTCGCTGCGACCGACCGAGCACCGGGTGATCGGCGACCGGATCGTCGGCGCCACGTGGGCGTTCGCCGCCGCCATGACCCGCGGTGACATCACCGTGCGCGGCGTGGACCCGCACCACCTCGACCTGGTGCTGGAGAAGCTGCGGATGGCGGGCGCGGACGTGACCACGCTCGACGACGGCTTCCGCGTGGTGCAGACCGACCGGCCCCGCTCGGTGGACTTCGTGACGCTGCCGTACCCCGGTTTCGCCACCGACCTCCAGCCGTTCGCGATCGCGCTGTCGGCCGTGTCCGACGGCACGTCGATGATCACCGAGAACCTGTTCGAGGCGCGGTTCCGGTTCATCGAGGAGATGGTGCGGCTGGGCGCGGACGCGCGCACCGACGGCCACCACGCGGTGGTGCGGGGCGTGGACCGGCTGTCCAGCGCGCCGGTGTGGGCGTCGGACATCCGCGCGGGCGCGGGGCTGGTGCTGGCCGGGCTGTGCGCGGACGGCGCGACCGAGGTCTACGAGATCTTCCACATCGAGCGCGGCTACCCGGGGTTCGTGGAGAACCTGCGCAAGCTCGGCGCGACCGTGGAGCGCGTCACCGCCTGACCCGTGCGGCGTCGGAGGAGCCCGCCCCCGCCACCGGGGGCGGGCTCCGTCGTGCGCGGGGCCGGGTGTCGGGCGTTCACCGGACACCGCGTGGGCCGCGGTCTTCCCAGGGTGGGTTCGGCGTCGCGGCGTTGCCGCGCGGTCGGCCTGGCCGGCCCTGGTGCCGGGGGCGATGGCGGTCGTCGCGGTCGCCGCGCCCGCGTCGGCCTCCCAGCCGCCGCCGCGCACCTCGTGGACGGAGGTGACGCCAGCCGACGGCTGCTGGAGGTCGACGGGCGGAGCACTCCTGACCGGTCGACCGGTCAGGAGTGCTCCGCCCGCAGCAGCAGCTTGGCGTCGGGCGCGTCGGCGGGGAAGACCATGAGCCGGTGGAGCCCGCCCCGGCGCACGACGGTCACCTTGATGCGCGCCGCGCGCAGGCGCCGGGCGAGCACGTCGGCGGCCTCGGGGGTCGGCACGGCGGAGACCTCGGTGAGCAGGCCGAAGTCGTCGCCGGTGTAGTCGGGCACGGCGCGCCGGTCGATCCCGAAGGCCCAGAACAGCACCAGGCCGAGCAGCCCGAAGACGATCACCATGAGCAGGAACGTGGTGAGCGCGGTCACGCCGCCCATCTTCCCGCAGTCACGATTCAGTGAGCAACGGCACCTGCGGACCTTGTTACCCGTCAGTACGCTACGGAGGACCACCGCCCGTGACGCCGGAGGCGGCGCGATTCGACACAGGAGGTTGCCGTGCCGTACCCGGCCGACCGAGAGCGCGACCGCCCGTGGGTGATGCGGACCTACGCCGGCCACTCCAGCGCCGCAGCCTCCAACGCGCTGTACCGGCGCAACCTGGCCAAGGGGCAGACGGGCCTGTCCGTGGCGTTCGACCTGCCCACGCAGACCGGGTACGACCCGGACGACGAGCTGGCCAAGGGCGAGGTGGGCAAGGTCGGCGTGCCGATCAGCCACATCGGTGACATGCGGCAGCTGTTCGACGGCATCCCGCTGGCCGGGGCGAACACCTCGATGACCATCAACGCGACGGCCATGTGGCTGCTCGCGCTGTACGTGAGCGTGGCCGACGAGCAGGGCGCGGACCGCGCCACCCTCGCGGGCACCACGCAGAACGACATCATCAAGGAGTACCTGTCCCGCGGCACGTACGTGTTCCCGCCCGGACCGAGCCTGCGCCTGATCACGGACATGGTCGCGTGGACCGTGTCGAACGTGCCGAAGTGGAACCCGATCAACATCTGCTCGTACCACCTGCAGGAGGCGGGCGCGACGCCCGTGCAGGAGGTCGCCTACTCGCTGTCCACCGCCATCGCGGTGCTCGACTCGGTGTTCGACTCCGGCCAGGTGCCCGAGGAGCGGCGCGGCGAGGTCGTCGCGCGCATCTCCTTCTTCGTCAACGCCGGCGTGCGGTTCGTCGAGGAGATGTGCAAGATGCGGGCGTTCGTCCGGCTCTGGGACGAGATCACCCGCGACCGGTACGGCATCGCCGACCCCAAGCACCGCCGCTTCCGGTACGGGGTGCAGGTGAACTCGCTCGGGCTGACCGAGGCGCAGCCGGAGAACAACGTGCAGCGGATCGTGCTGGAGATGCTGGCCGTGACGCTGTCGCGGGACGCGCGGGCGCGGGCGATCCAGCTCCCCGCGTGGAACGAGGCGCTCGGCCTGCCCCGGCCGTGGGACCAGCAGTGGGCGCTGCGCATGCAGCAGGTGCTGGCCTACGAGACGGACCTGCTGGAGTACGAGGACCTCTTCGAGGGCTCGCACGTCGTGCGGGCGAAGGTGGACGAGATCGTCGAGGGCGCGCGGGCCGAGATCGACCGCGTGCAGGCGATGGGTGGCGCGGTCGCGGCGGTCGAGTCCGGGTACATGAAGTCGGCGCTGGTGTCGTCGCTGGCCGAGCGCCGCAGGCGGGTCGAGTCCGGCGAGGACGTCGTGGTCGGCGTGAACAGGTTCGACACCACCGAGCCGTCACCGTTGCAGGCCGAGGGCGCGAACGCGATCGAGCAGATCGACCCGGTCGTGGAGCAGCACGCGGTCGAGGCGATCCGGGCGTGGCGGTCCTCGCGCGACGACGCCCTGGCCGAGTCCGCTCTGGACGAACTGCGGGCGGCGGCGAAGACGGACCGGAACCTGGTCGAGGTGACGATCGCGTGCGCCAAGGCCGGCGTGACGACCGGCGAGTGGTCGCAGGCGCTGCGCGAGACGTTCGGCGAGTACCGCGCGCCGACCGGGGTGTCGGCGGCGTCGGCGTCCGGTGAGGCGGGCACCGGGATCGCCCGCGTGCGCGAGCGGGTGCGGGCGACCGGCGAGGAGCTCGGCGAGCGGCTGCGCATCCTGGTGGGCAAGCCGGGCCTCGACGGTCACTCCAACGGCGCCGAGCAGGTCGCCGTGCGGGCCCGCGACGTCGGCTTCGAGGTCGTCTACCAGGGCATCCGGCTCACGCCCGCGCAGATCGTGGCCGCCGCCGTGCAGGAGGACGTGCACGTGGTGGGCCTGTCGATCCTGTCCGGCTCGCACCTGGAGGTCGTGCCCGCGGTGGTCGACGGCCTGCGCGCGGCCGGCGCGGGTGACGTGCCGGTCGTCGTCGGGGGCATCGTCCCACCCGACGACGCCGACAAGCTGCGGGAACGCGGCGTGGCCCGGGTGTTCACGCCCAAGGACTACGAGCTGACGCAGATCATGGACGAGATCGTGACCGTCGTGCGCGAGGGGAACGGTCTCTAGACCCCGTCGTCGGTGGACACGATCCCGGTGATGCCGCGCGGTCAGCCGCGCTCGCGGGTCGGCCTCGCCCGAAACGGGTCGCCGAAGCCGCGCTGCGAATCGATCGACGGCGATGACGGCGTTGTGCTCGGGCGGGTTCACGCCGGCGGCGGGGGTGCCGGACGGCCGTGCGGCGACCGCGCACTGGCGGTTGCTCGACGCGCGGGGAGTCACCGCACCCCGCGCCCGTGTGCCGCGGGACGTGCTGTTCACCGACGACGAGGTGGTGCCGCCGATCCGGGAGGGCGGCCGGCGCCGGTACGTCGACCCGCCGCTGCCGCCGCGCCCCGACCGCGCGGGCGTCGCGTCCACAGTGGACTGGGCGGTGGGTCGGCCGCGGCAGCACGCCGAGCTGGGCGTGACGCCGGACGCCTACCGCCGCGCCGTCCGCGTGCCCGCCGCGTCGTGACGCCGGTCAGCCCTCCGTCACCGGGATGATGCTGTTGTCGCCCTCGAACACCAAGACCCGCGCGCCCAGCGGCTCGGCCAGCGTCACGGGGTAGTACCGGGGCCGGTACACCGCGGTGCGGGCGCACTCGCCGACGACCCCGATCGTCCGCACCCCGACCACCACGGCCGTCTCGGTCTCGGTCACCACGGGCTCCTTGGTGGACGGCTCCTGCCCCCGGCAGGGCGTCTCGGGCGCACCGAGTTCGACCTCCAGCCGGACACCGTCCGACGTCTTCGCGTGGTGCGTGCCGACGTGCTCCGCGCCCTGCTTCCAGAACGCGTCGGGCGTCATCGCGGGCCACGCGAGCCGGCTGCCGAACGAGGACCGGAACAGCCACGCGGGCAGGTCGAGCGGGCCGCGGTCGGTGGTGAAGGTCGCCGTACCGGGTTCGGCGCCCACGATCTCCACCGGGTCGCCCTCGCGAGCGCCGGCCGACATGGCGGCCAGGGCGTCGCGCGCGTCGATCAGCGGGAACGTCGCCGGCCCGTCGGGCAGCACGACGGACGTCGGACCGGGTGTCGGCGGCTCGACACCGGTGAACCGGTAGCCGTGGCCCTGGCTCAGCTTCTCCTCCTCCGAGCCGACCCACTCCACGGTCACCAGCTTCGGCGCGAAGAGCACGATCGGGCGGGGCACGGCGTGCACCGGGAAGTCGGTCGGCGGCGGGGTGGGCGGTGCGGGCGTGGCGGTCTGCGTGTAGGTGCCGGGGTACCCGGGATCGACCGGGAAGACGGGTGCGGCTCTCGAGGCGCAGCCCGCGAGCAGCAGCGCTCCCACGACCGCCGGTAACAGACGAGGTCCCATGCCCCCTGGACGGTGGTCCCCCGGCACGCGGTTGCACGGCCCGTTACCGTCGCAACATGGCCGAATACCAGCACATCCGCGTCGACCGCACGGATGACGTCGTGCGGATCACCATGGACCGCGCCTCCCGGCGCAACTCCCTGTCCGCCGAGCACCTGGCGGAGCTGTTGACCGCGTTCCGCGAGGTGGCCGCGTCGGACGCGGTGGGCGTGGTGCTCGCGGGCGAGGGACCGGTGTTCTCCGCGGGCCACGACTTCGCCGACGTGGCCGCCCGCGACCTGGACGGCGTGCGCGACCTGTTGGCGCTGTGCACGGAGCTCATGCGCACGATCGAGTCCGTGCCGCAGGTGGTGATCGCCCGCGTGCACGGCCTGGCCACCGCGGCGGGCTGCCAGCTGGTGGCCTCGTGCGACCTGGCCGTGGCCGCCGAGGAGGCCGGGTTCGCGCTGCCCGGCGGCAAGGGCGGCTGGTTCTGCCACACCCCGGCCGTGCCGGTGGCCCGGACCATCGGCCGCAAGCGGTTGATGGAGATGGCGCTGACCGGCGACACCGTGGACGCGCGCACCGCCGAGCAGTGGGGCCTGGTGAACCGGGTCGTGCCGCTCGCCGGGCTGGACGAGGCCGTGGACGACCTGCTGCGCCGCGCCACCCGCGGCAGCCGGGCCAGCAAGGCACTGGGCAAGCAGACGATCTACGCCCAGCTCGACCGACCGGAGTCCGACGCCTACGCCATCGCGCTGGAGGTGATGGCGGCGGCCTCCCAGACCCCGGCGGCCAAGGAGGGCATGTCGTCGTTCCTGGAGAAGCGCCCACCCGCCTGGACCGACTGACCCGGAAGGGGAGCCGCTGAGCACCGGACGTCGTCGGGGTCGTCGCCTGACGGGTCATCGCGCGAGGTCGAGGGCCAGGGCGGTGGCGGGCAGGGCGAGGAACGCGGCGGGCACGGCGATGTTGTGCCACACACCGGCCCGCGCGTGGGCGGCCAGCGCGCCCACGAAGAACGCCACCAGCCCGATCGCCGCCGCCGTGCCGACCACGGGCACGCCGAGCAGGCCGAGCAGCAGGCCGACCGCGCCCGCGCCCTTCACCGCACCCAGCACGGGCAGCCACGACGGCGGCACGCGCACCGCGGCCGAGTTGGCCAGCACGAAATCCGCCTTCACCAGGTCGGCGACGGCGATGCCGGCGTTGGCCAGCACGGCGAGCGCGGCGACGACGACGTAAGCGGTGGACATGGCACCTCCGGGTGAGCAGACGGGGCGTCTGCCCACCCGACGCACGGGCGGCGCGGGAGGTGACCGGCTACCCGACCTGCATGTAGCAGGCCCAGCCCGGTGCCGCGGGCGTCGCGGTGCACGATCAGCTTGGCCACCTCGGCGCGGTGCGTGCCGTCGGGCGCGTCGGTGAACCGCACCTGCACGGTGCCCACCACCCGGCCGCCACCGGCGCGGCCCGGGCCCGCCACCACGTGAGCACCCGCACCCGGGACAGCGGCTTGACGAAGCCCACCGAAGCGCCGTCCTCGACCGCGTCGGCCGGCAGGTCGGTCAACGCCTCCGCGCACGCCGGCGGCTCGGCGGAGGTCACCTCCGCGATCCCGGCGGTCACGGTTGCGCGTGCTCGTGCAGCAGGAGCAGCGTGTAGGCGGCGATCGACTGCGCGTCGGTGATCTCACCGCGCGCGATCATCGCCTCGAACTCGGCGCGCGGGAACCACGCCGAGCGCATGTCCTGCTCCTCGTGCTCCCGCTCGTGGAAGCCCTCCCGCAGGTCGGTGGCCAGGAACACCCGGCCGCGCTGGCTGGACATGCCCGGTGCGACGTCCAGCATCCCGAGCAGCACCAGCTTGCCCGCCCGCAGCCCCGTCTCCTCCCGCAGCTCGCGCTCGGCCAGCACCAGCGGGTCGGCGTCCGCGCGTTCGGGCGCGGTGCCCTGCGGGAACTCCCAGCGCCGCATCCCCAGCGGGTAGCGGAACTGCTCGACCAGCCGCAGCCGCTCGCCGTCCATGGGGATCACCAGCGCGAAGTCCGGCTTGTCGACCACGCCGTAGATCCCGGTGGTCCCGTCCGCACGCCCGATGGCGTCCTCCCGGACCACCATCCACTGGTTCGCGTACACCTCACGCGATCCGAGGGTTTCCACGTTCACTCTCCCTGTGCCGAATGCCGGGCGAGTTCCGACCGGCGTCGCCCGTACGCGAAGTACACCACCAGACCCGCGGCCGACCAGACGCCGAAGGCCAGCCACGTGGCGGGCGCCAGACCCGCCACCAGCAGCGCGCACATGCCCAGGCCCAGCAGCGGCACCACCGGGACCCACGGCGTGCGGAAGCCGCGCGGCAGGTCCGGCCGGGTCCGCCGCAGCACCAGCACACCCACGTTGACCAGGCTGAACGCCACCAACGTGCCGATGCTCGTCGCCTCGGCCAACTGCCCGAGCGGCACCAGCGCGGCCAGCACCGCGACCACCGAGCCCACCAGCACCGTGTTCACCGTCGGCACCCGCTTCGCGCCGACCCGGGCGAACACGCGCGGCACCAGGCCGTCCCGCGCCATGGCCACCAGCACCCGGGTCTGTCCGTAGAGGACGGTCAGCACCACGGACGCGATCGCGATCACCGCGCCCGCCGACAGCACGGTCGCGGGCCAGCCCGCCCCGGTGACCCGCTCCAGCACGGTGGCCAGCGAGGCGTCGGACCCGGCCAGCGCGTCCACCCCGACCGCGCCCACGGCGGTGAACGCCACCAGCACGTACACGACCGTGACGACGGCCAGCGAGATCACGATCGCCCGCGGCAGGTCCCGCTGCGGGTCGCGCGCCTCCTCACCGGCCGTGGACGCCGCGTCGAACCCGATGAACGAGAAGAACACCAGCGACGCCGCGCCCGTGACGCCCGCGATGCCGGCCGGGGCGAACGGCGCCAGGTTCGAGCTCCGGAACCCGAACACCGCCACCACGACGAAGAACGCCAGCACCGCCACCTTGAGCAGCGTGGTCGCGGTGGTGACCGCCGCGCTCTCCTTCACCCCGCCCAGCAGCACGGCCGTGGCCAGCAGCACGACCACCGCCGCGGGCAGGTTGACCACGTCGCCGGACAGCGCGGCGGGCAGCTGGAACCCGAGCGTCGCGTCGAGGAACGCGTTGAGGTACCCGCTCCAGCCGACCGCGACCGCCGCCACCGACACGCCGTACTCCAGCAGCAGGCACCACCCGCAGACCCACGCGACCAGCTCGCCGAGCGTGGCGTAGGTGTAGGAGTAGGCCGACCCGGACACCGGCACCGCGCCCGCCAGCTCGGCGTACGACAGCGCGGAGAACAACGCCGCCAGCGCCGCCACCGCGAACGACACGGCGACCGCCGGACCGGCCACCGGCGCGGCCTGGCCGAGCACGACGAAGATCCCCGTGCCCAGCGTCGCGCCGACGGAGAGGGAGACCAGCGGCAACAGCCCGAGGCTGCGCCGCAACGGCGTGTGCGCGCTCTCCCCGGTGATCAGGTCGACGGGCTTGGTGCGCAGGAGCTGCCGCAGCGGTGACACGTCGGCCGACGGTACCTGCCGGTGGGACGGGGCGCGCACCCCGTAGCCTGTCGGCCGTGCGCCTCGTCATCGCTCGCTGCCAGGTCGACTACGTCGGACGCCTCACCGCTCATCTGCCGATGGCGCAGAGGCTGTTGTTGATCAAGGCGGACGGCTCGGTGTCGATCCACTCCGACGACCGCGCGTACAAGCCGCTGAACTGGATGAGCCCGCCGTGCTGGCTGATCGAGGACCCCGACCTGTGGGTGGTGCAGAACAAGGCGGGCGAGAAGCTGATCATCACGCTGGCCGAGGTGCTGCACGACTCCAAGCACGAGCTCGGCCCGGAACCCGGCCTGGTCAAGGACGGCGTCGAGGCCGACCTGCAGAAGCTGCTGGCCGAGCACGTGACCACGCTCGGCGAGGGCTGGACCCTGGTCCGCCGCGAGTTCCCGACCCCGATCGGCCCGGTCGACCTGATGTGCCGCGACGCGTCCGGCCGCTCGGTGGCGGTCGAGATCAAGCGCCGGGGCGAGATCGACGGCGTCGAACAGCTGACCCGCTACCTCGAACTGCTCAACCGCGACCCGCTGCTCGCCCCGGTGCGGGGCGTGTTCGCCGCGCAGCAGATCAAGCCCCAGGCCCGCACCCTCGCCGAGGACCGCGGCATCCGCTGCGTCGTGCTGGACTACGACGCGCTGCGCGGCATCGAATCCGACGAGTTCCGCCTCTTCTGAACCCATTCCGCCACCGCGTCGCCGCCGGTGGGTAATGTGATCTGAACGCCCATCAGGCGTTTCCGCATTTTTGCGCCGTCGCACTGCTCCATTCGAGCGGTCGCCACGCGGAGAAGGAGGAGCGTCCGTGGCAGAGGTCGCCGTGAGTGTGCTGACGGAAGTCGCCGTCGTGTCGTGCGACATCCTCGGCCATTCCGCCGCGGAGGACGACCTCCAGTTCCACCGGGTCGCGGAGATCAACCGGATCGTCGGCGACGCGATCGAACGCCGCGAGCCCGGGCAGGTCATCTGGTCCTCGGGTGGCGACGGTGGCCACGTCATCTTCTTCGGGGACGACTGGCTGGTGCACGCCGTGCACCTCATGGCGGAGTTGTGCGCCTGGGCGCGGGACGAGTCGGTGCAGCTCCGCGTCACCGGCCACGTCGGCCCGGTCCGCAGCCTGGTCGGGGCCGACGGGCGCACGCAGGTGGTCGGGTCCGGCATCAACTTCGCCGGGTGGCTGGTCCGGCAGGCCACCGGTGACGGCATCGTCGTGTCCGACGCCTTCCGCCGTGCGATCGCCTCCGCGTCGATCGCCTCGGAAGTCACCATCCACCACCAACGGTTGCTGGTGAATCGTGGCGAAGAGAAATTGCTCTACTTGCTGTCCTTCGACGGTGTGCAGTCCGAATGGGGTAATCCGGAGGACGACGACTACGCGTCGTTGAGGAGGGCACTGCAGTCGGAGAACGGGTGGGACGCCCTCTATTACGCGAAGAGGATCTCCCAGATCAACCCGCAGGACCGCAACGTCACCGCCGCGCTCGAGCACGCCTCGCGAATGCTGAAGTCCGGCACCGGCGCCAATCGCAGCTTCCTCGAACTGCTCCGGGCGGACGAGCTGACCGAGATGCTGAAGCTCGGGCACCTGGTCGAGCGCAGGCCCGGCGAGGTGATCTGCCGCGTCGGGGAACCCGGCGAGTCGATGTTCGTCATCCTG
Source organism: Saccharothrix saharensis (assembly GCF_006716745.1). Taxonomy (NCBI): domain Bacteria; kingdom Bacillati; phylum Actinomycetota; class Actinomycetes; order Pseudonocardiales; family Pseudonocardiaceae; genus Saccharothrix; species Saccharothrix saharensis. The sequence continues at coordinate 6,037,606 of NZ_VFPP01000001.1, forward strand.
CGCGGCGAGGTCGGTGTCTACAACCTGGAGGGCAAGGGGTTCGGCGGCACGGCCGAGGCGAACAACGTGCACCGCGCGGGCGAGGTCGTCGGCGAGCTGGCGACCGCGTTGAAGCGCAACCGGACCGCGGACCTCATCGCCAGGACCGACGTGGCGCTGCTGTCGTTCATCAGCGACGAGGTCACCGACAAGCTGTCCGACACGGACGCGGGCAAGGAGGCGAGGCGGCAGTACGACCTGTTCATCCTCGATCGCGTGCTCCAGCACACCGTCCAGGCCACGCCGTACCTCCTCGGTCCGCTCAACATCCCGTCCTCGCAGGGCTTCGCGCGGGTCACCGATCGCAAGCCCTGGGAGGCCGCCGTCCGCGAGCTGCTGCCGCACACGGAGCTGGTCACGGTCGCCCCCGGGGGCTTCACCCTCGACAACGGCCAAGTGGTGCGCGCGATGAGCAAGGAAGACCCGGAACACGGCCTGTTCGTCCTGGTGTCGGGCAGCGTCACGTCCTCGACGCCCGTCGTCGCGAAGTTGGACGGCTCCCGGAGCCCGCTGCTGTGGGTCGACGTGCCCGAGCTCTTCGACGCGCCGCCGAGCACCTACAAGCGCGCGGCGGAACCGATCATGGTGCTGCGGATCGGGGCCAAGGGCGTCGACCAGCTCTCCCTGGACCAGCGCGGCGAGCTGCTCCGGTCGTTGAAGAGCGTGGTGGGCGAGGTGCCGCCCGAATACCAGTTCGACGTGTACCTGTGCCACTCGAGCCTGGACAAGGAGGTCGTCAGCGAGATCAAGGACCGGCTGTGGGAGGACTACGGCCTCAGGTCCTGGTACGACGACGCCGAGTTGCAGCCGGGTGACTCGACCCGCAAGGCGATCGAGAAGGGGCTGATGAGCAGCCGGTTCCTGCTCCTGTGCGCGAGCGCGAACCTGAACTCCTCGGACTGGGCGAACCGGGAGATCGACTCGGTCCTGCACCTGGACGTGAAGCGGCAGAACGACGACCCGAAGGTGCTCGTGCTCAAGCTCTACGAGCACGAGACCAACGACGAAGCCATCCCGCGGCTTCTCCGGGGCACCAAACGGCACCACTTGCAGCGGGAAGGGGACTTCGAGCGACTGGCGGGGTTCATCCAGGCCGCGGGGAGGGCCGCCAGTGGGCGACGAGGTCCGTAACGCCGTGTCGGCCCCGGTCTCGGTGGCGGTGCAGGCCGGTCGCATCGAGGGGCCGGTGCACATCCACGCGCCGGCGCCGGCGGTGGTCGTGCCGCGCCAGCTGCCCGCCGGTCCGCGCCGGTTGACCGGCCGTGAAGCGGAGCTCGCCTGGCTGGACGACCGGGCGCGGTCGGTGCCGGTGGTGGTGAGCGGGCCGGGCGGAGTCGGCAAGAGCGCGCTGGTCCTGGCGTGGGCGCACGCGAACATCCCGGACTTCCCCGACGGCCAGCTGTGGGTCGACCTGCGCGGGCACGGGCCGGATCGGCCGTTGACGCCGGACGAGGTGCTCGGCGCCTTCCTGCGCGACCTCGGTGTGCCCGACGCCGACGTGCCCCCGACCCGCTACGAGCGCGAGGGGCGCTACCGCAGCCTGCTGCACGGCCGGCGGGTCCTGGTGGTGCTGGACAACGCCGCGTCCGAGGACCAGGTGCGCCCGTTGCTGCCGGGCGCCGGCACCGTGCTGGTGACGAGCCGGGCCGTGCTGCCCGGTCTGGCGGTGCACGAGGGGGTCGAGGTGCTCGACCTGGACCTGCTCGACCACGCTCAGGGGCTGGCTCTGCTGCGTGACGCGCTGGGGGACCGGGTGGACCGGGAGCCGGCCGCGCGGGAGCTGGTGGCGCTCTGCGGCGGGCTGCCGCTGGCGTTGCGGATCGTCGCGCAACTGGCCCGATCACGGCCGACCGCGCCCCTGGCGGAACTGGTCGCGGAGCTGCGCCGCGCGGGCGACCGGTTGGACGTCCTGGAGGTCGGCGGTGACGTCCGCTCCTCCATCCGACCGGTGCTGTCGTGGTCCGTGGACCGCTTGCCGGAGGAGGCCGCCCGCGCGTTCCGGCTGTTCGGCGTGCACCCGACGGGAGTGGTGGACGCACCCGCGTTCGCCGCCCTGTGCGCGGTGCCGGTGGCTCGCGCGGTGCGGTTGCTGCGTGCGCTGGTCGGTGCGCACCTGCTCACCGAGCCCGTCCGCGGCCGGTTCGCCGCGCACGACCTGCTCCGCCTCTTCGCCGTCGAACTGGCCGACGGAGAGGCGGAGCGGTCCGCGGCCGGGGTGCGGCTGTTCGACCACGTGCTGCACACCGCCGCGCGGGCCGACGCGCTGGTCACGCCCAACCGGTTCCGATTACCACTGGCCGGTGACCCGGCCGGTGCGGAGGAGTTCGCCGACTACGACTCCGCCCTGGCGTGGTTGCACCGGCACTGGCGCGACGCCGTCGGCCTGTGCGGCAGGGACGAGCCGGAGCTCGACGCGCGGCGCTGGCAGTTGGCTTACACGATGCGCGGCTACTTCTTCCTCACCAAGCAGTGGGACGGCTGGCTGGCCTGCCACCGGTCGGCGCTGGCCGCGTGCCTGCGGCTGGGCGACCGGCACGCCGAGGCGCGCATCCGCAACGACCTGGGGCGTGCACTGCTGGAGACCGGCCGGCCGGACCTCGCCGCGGTGCAGTACGAGACCGCGCAGCGCCTGTTCGAGGAGCTCGGCGACCGGCACGGGTGGAGCAACGCGGTCGCGAACCGCGCGGTCCTCGCGCGCAGGTCCGGAGACCTGGCGGAAGCGCTGCGCCTGAACAAGTCGGCGCTGGACTACTACCTGGAGGTCGGCGCGCGTCGCAACGCCGCCATCGCGTGGCGCAGCAGGGCCAAGACGCACGAGGCGGCGGGCGCGTTGGACGAGGCCTCGGCCGACCTCGGCCGGGCGGTCACGACGTTCGCCGAACTGGGGCTGCACCTCGACCTCGCCGAGGCCTACAACCTGGGTGGAGTCCTCGCCGCGCGGCGGGGTGACGCGGCCGCGGCCGAGGCGCAGCACCTCGCGGCGCTCGACGCGAGCCGGGCGTGCGGCAGCACCTTCGAGGAAGCCGAGGCGTTGCGCCGGCTGGGCGACCTGGCGCACGCGCGCGGCGCGGTCGACGTGGCGGTCGCCCGGTGGAGCGCGGCGGTGGGCCACTACCGCGCGCTGGGGTCGCCGGAGGTGGCCGGGTTGACCACGCGGCTGGAGTCGGTCGGCGGTGTGGCCGAAGGGCGACCGGAGCCGGGCGGCGGGGACGCGGTGTGACCGGCCGGCGCGTGTCGTCGTCCGCACTTCCCGGGTCGGCGGTAAGCCGTTCGGGTGCGTGGCAGGTCGGATTCCGCGATATACGCTGACTTCCCCCGAAAACGGGCCTGGAGGCGTGCGGTGCGAAGACCCCGAAGACGAAGATCCGGTCCACCCGTCCTGGTCTCGTTGGTCCTGCTGGTGGTGGCGGGGTGCGCGGCGCAGGGATCCGCGTTGCCGCCGCCGCCCGTCGTCGCGGTGTCGAACTCGACCGCCGCGCCCTCTCCCGCCGCGCAGCTCGCGGCGCTCCCCGTCGCCGGCCCGGCCGGAGGCGAAGTCCGGCTCGGTGGTGACGGGTTCCCCGCACACGGTCGGGTGGTGTTCACCTTCCACGGGCAGCCCGTCGGCGACGTGACCGCGGACGCGGTCGGGCGGTTCGCCGGGGTGCCGGTCCGGGTCCCCGAGTCGTTCCGGGATTCCGCGCCCGGCACGCAGTTCACCATCGGCGCCACCTCCGGTCCCGTGTACGCCGAGACGCCGTTCGTGCTCACCCGCTGACGCGCTCACCTCAGGTTTAGCCCGGGGTAGTTCAAACCGGCGGAGCGCGCCGACGTGCACTACCGTCAGCTTGATCGGCTGTGCGTTAGTGCGCGATGGTGTTCGGGGTTGTTCGATCAGGGAGGTGGGCGGAGGTGCCCGTACTGGCCCAGGTGGATCTCAGGCTGGATGCCGGTCCGTTGGACTACACCCTGCTGGCGGTCTACTTCGCGTTCGTCCTCGGCATCGGCTTCCTGGCCCGCCGGTCCGTCTCGTCCAGCCTCGACTTCCTGCTCTCCGGCCGCTCGCTGCCCGCGTGGGTGACCGGCCTCGCGTTCATCTCCGCGAACCTCGGCGCGATCGAGCTGCTCGGCATGGCGGCCAACGGCGCGCAGTACGGCATGGCGACGGTGCACTACTACTGGATCGGCGCGATCCCGGCCATGGTGTTCCTCGGCCTGGTGATGATGCCGTTCTACTACGGCTCGAAGGTCCGCAGCGTCCCCGAGTTCCTGCGCCGCCGCTTCGGCAAGGGCGCGCACCTGGTCAACGCGATCAGCTTCGCCGTCGCGCAGGTCCTGATCGCGGGCGTGAACCTGTACGCGCTGGCGTTCCTGCTGAACCTGATGCTCGGCTGGCCCATCCCGCTGTCGGTGGTGATCGCGGCGGCGATCGTGCTGACCTACACCGCGCTGGGCGGCCTGTCCGCCGCCATCTACAACGAGGTGCTCCAGTTCTTCGTGATCGTCGCCGCGCTGCTGCCGCTGACGATCGTCGGCCTGCACAAGGTCGGCGGGTGGCAGGGCCTGGTCGACAAGGTCACCGGCGGCCCCGGCGGCGCGGAGCAGCTGTCCGCCTGGCCCGCGACCGAGCTGACCGGCATCCAGAACCCGGTGCTCAGCGTGATCGGCATCGTGTTCGGGCTCGGCTTCGTGCTGTCGTTCGGGTACTGGACGACGAACTTCGCCGAGGTGCAGCGCGCGTTGTCGGCCAAGAGCATGTCGGCCGCGCGGCGCACGCCGATCATCGGCGCGTACCCGAAGATGCTGATCCCGTTCGTGATCATCATCCCGGGCATCATCGCGGCGCTGGTCGTGCCGGAGATGGTGGCGCTCAAGGCCGGTGACGACAGCAGCGGCGTGGTGTACAACAACGCGCTGCCCGCGCTGATCGGCGAGCTGCTGCCCAACGGCATGCTGGGGATCGCGATCACGGGTCTGCTGGCGTCGTTCATGGCCGGCGTGGCGGCGAACGTGTCGTCGTTCAACACGGTGTTCACGTACGACCTGTGGCAGGACTACGTGCGCAAGGACCGCCCGGACGAGTACTACCTGCGGGTCGGTCGGCTGGCCACGATCGGCGGCACGGTGGTCGCCATCGGCACGGCGTTCCTGGCGGCCGGCTACGGCAACATCATGGACTACATCCAGGCGCTGTTCTCGTTCTTCAACGCGCCGCTGTTCGCCACGTTCATCCTGGCCATGTTCTGGAAGCGGATGTCGGCGGCGGCGGGCTGGGCCGGCCTGGTGGCGGGCACGCTCGGCGCGGTGGCTGTGTTCGTGCTCGCCGAGACCGGCGTGGTGGACCTGCCCGGCCAGGGCGCGAGCTTCGTGGGCGCCGGCGTGGCGTTCGCGGTGGACATCGTGGTGAGCGTGGTGGTCACGGTGTTCACCCGGCCGGTGCCGCAGGAGCGGCTGGTCGGGCTGGTCTACAGCCTGACGCCCAAGGAGGACCGCAGGCACTCCAAGACGGGTGAGGACGCCGGGTGGTACCGGTCGCCGCTGCTGCTCGGCATCGGCGTGCTGGCGCTGACCGCCGTGCTCAACATCATCTTCGGCTGAGGGAGGTCGTCGTGGCGCGCAAGGCCGGTCTGTTCGACCTGCGACTGGTGATCGCGATGTTGTTCGCGATCTACGGGGTGGTGCTGTTGGTGGTCGGACTCGGCTTCACCGACGAGGCCGACCTGGCCAGAGCGGACGGGCTCAACATCAACCTGTGGACCGGGGTGGGCATGCTCGCGCTGTCGGCGGTGTTCGCCGCGTGGGCGACCCTGCGGCCGGTCGTCGTGCCCGACGAGAGCGCCGCCGGCGCCGGTCGGGCCGGGGAGTCGTCGGGGACGGGCGGCTGACAGCCCGGTCGAGCCGGCTATCGGCGCGGGTAGACCGGGTTGAAGGCCTCGACCGTCCAGGTGTCGAGCCAGCGGACGGCGCGTCGGACGCGGGCGCGCATTCGGTGATCCTCTCGTCGGTTCGGTGCGAACACCTCATTCAGCGCGTTGATGTTCTGAATCGTTCCCGAAGGCCGTAGTGAGGACGGACACAGGGTTCGTGCCACGAATGGAGCACCCGGTCGCTACCGTGCACCTCGTGCCCCGTCTCGTCGCCGTGTTGAGCTTGATCCTGCTGCTGGCCGGCTGTGCCGGGGCGGATCTGGCCAAGCAGAGGTTCCCGCGCACCACCATCCCGGCCAACGCCGAGAACGTCTCCGACCCGAGCGGGTCGAGCGAGCAGCCGCCACCGCCCGCCGACGGCGAGCCCGTCGACCCGGCGTTCGCGCCGGACAAGCTGCGGCTGACCGACCCGTGCGAGCTGCTCGACGAGGACGTGCTGAAGCGGTTCGGCACGCCCGGTGACCGGTCGCGCAGCGGGTACAGCCGGTGCTCCAACTTCATGAAGGACAAGAACGGCAAGGACCTGGCCGTCACGGTCGAGATCGGCCAGACCATGACCACCGAGCTGAAGAACGCGGACAAGCAGCTCGCCGGCCTGCGCAGCTACGAGCAGGTGCTGGAGAACAGCGCCTGCTTCGTGTCCGTGATCACGCAGGAAGAGCCCGGCCTGGGCATCACCGTGCAGATCGGCTACGAGGACGGCGACGCCTGCGCGCCCGGCCGGGAGGTGGCCGAGTCGGTCATCCGGCAGATCAAGGACCGCGCGGCGACCCGGACGCCCGCCAAGGGCTCGCTCATCACGCTCGACCCGTGCACCCTGCCGGACAAGGCGGCGATCGACGCGGCGGCGGGCGGTGATTACCGTCTGTACCCGTACGGGTTGCACAACTGCGCCTGGGTCGGCAAGGACCGCGAGCTGACGCTGGCGTTCCGCGAGACGTTCATCCCCGACGACCGCGAGTTCGAGGAGAAGCAGACCGAGGTCGACCTGGGCGGCGGCGTGGTCGGCTACCAGGTGTCCAGCAGCACGGCTTTCCCGTCGTGCGAGGTCAAGTGGGTGCAGCTGGCCGGCTCGGACAACGACGGCGAGATCGTCGAGGTCAAGTCGGCCGGGCCCAAGGCGTCCGAGTTCGACCGCTGCGCGACGGCCGTGGCGTTCGCCAAGACGGTCGTCGGCAAGATCCCGAAGGGCTGAACGGGGGCTGGCATCACCCGCTGTTACCCGTTACTGTCCGGTAACACCCCCGCGTTCGTGCTTGTGCTTGGAGGGCCCGATGACGCAGACCGCTCCCACCACTCCTGCGCGGGTCGACGACGGGCAGCGGCGGTTCGCGTCGCTCGACCCCCGCACGGGTGAGGTCGTCGCGCACCACGTGATCGCCTCCGCGGAGGACGTGCGGGAAGCCGTGCGCGTGGCGCGTGACGCCGCCGCGTTCTGGGCCGGGTTGGGCTTCGACGGCAGGCGGGCGCGGCTGGACGCGTGGCGCAAGGCGCTGGTGAAGCGGCTGGACGAGCTCCAGGTGCTGATCAGCTCGGAGACGGGGAAGTCCGCCGACGACGCGCGGACCGAGGTGGCGCTGGTCATCGACCACCTGCACTGGGCCGCCCGGCGCGCGCCGAAGGTGCTGGGCAAGCGCAAGGTCGCGCCCGGGATGTTGATGTACAACCACGCGGCGACCCTGGAGTACCGGCCGCTGGGCGTGGTGGGCGTGATCGGGCCGTGGAACTACCCGGCGTTCACGCCGATGGGGTCCATCGCGTACGCGTTGGCGGCGGGCAACGCGGTGGTGTTCAAGCCGTCGGAGTTCACGCCGGGTGTCGGTGAGTTCCTGGCCGCGACGTTCGCCGACGTCGTGCCGGAGTTCCCGGTGTTCCAGGTGGTGACGGGGTTCGGCGAGACCGGGGCCGCGCTGTGCGCGGCCGGGGTGGACAAGGTCGCGTTCACCGGGTCGACCGCGACGGGCAAGAAGGTGATGGCGGCGTGCGCCGCGTCGTTGACACCGGTGCTGGTGGAGTGCGGCGGCAAGGACCCGCTGATCGTGGCCGAGGACGCCGACGTGCGGGCCGCGGCCGAGGGCGCGGTGTGGGGCGGGATCTTCAACTCCGGGCAGACGTGCGCCGGGGTGGAGCGGGTCTACGTCGCGGACGCCGTGTACGAGGAGTTCGTCGCGCTGGTGGTGGAGAAGGCGAAGAAGTTGCGGCCCGGTGGTGAGGCGGACGCCCACTTCGGGCCGATCACCATGCCCGGGCAGGTGGACGTGATCCAGTCGCACGTGGCCGACGCGCTGGAGCGCGGCGGGCGGGCGGTGGTCGGCGGGCTGGAGTCGATCCGGCCGCCCTACGTGGAGCCCGTGGTGCTGGTGGACGTGCCGGACGACTCCACGGCGGTGACGGAGGAGACGTTCGGGCCCACGTTGGTCGTGACGCGGGTGGCGGACGCGGACGAGGCGGTCCGGCGGGCGAACTCGTCGGCGTACGGGTTGGGCGCTTCGGTGTTCTCGCGCAACCGGGGTGAGGAACTGGCGGACGAGCTGCGGTGCGGGATGGTGTCGGTCAACGCGGTGCTGGCGTTCGCGTCGGTGCCCGGGTTGCCGTTCGGCGGGGTCGGGGACTCGGGGTTCGGGCGCATCCACGGTGAGGACGGGTTGCGGGAGTTCACCTACGCCCACGCGGTGACGCGGAAGCGGTTCGGGGCTCTGCTGAACCCGATGACGTACGACCGCGGGTCCCGCACGATCCGCCACGTGGTCCGCCTGGTCCGCCTCCTCTACGGCCGCTGACCCCCGCGTGTCGAACGCCCAGGTCTCGCGTGTCGAACGCTCAGGCCCCGCGTGTCGAACGTTCAGGGACGGGGCGGCGAGGACGCCCAGGCCCGGGAACCGGGTTTCGTCGCTGACGGCCTTGGCGTGGCTGGACTTGACGGCGTTCAGGGTTGCCAGAGTGGGCCGGCCAGGACTTGTCGCTGGGCGGCCTTGGTCTGGTCGCCGTAGGTGCCGATCGGGATCCAGTCGCCGTCGGCTCGGGTGATCTGCTCGGTGCCCACCTCGACGGCCAGGTCGTCCGCCCGGCCGGCCGGGGGTCGGGGATGCCGGCGTCGATGAGGATCGTGCCGATGAAGCTCTTCTTGGCGTAGAGCCTGATCTTGCCCGGCATGAAGCGGAGCATGGTGACGGTCGGGCGCTTGCCCGTCTCGGATGGCCGACAGCTTGGGGTGCTGCTGTTCGGCGCGCAGTTGTGAGCCGATGATCAGGTCGGGTTGGAGCTCGGCGATGGTCTCCGGGTTGAGGCTGGTGATGCCGCCGTGGGCGACGACGCGTTCCGGGCGCTGCTCGATCACGGTCTCGCCCATGGCGTGGTGTTCGACACTCCGGTGTTCCTCCACTACTCCAGGTCACTGACCTGCTGTTCTTAGGGTCGCCTCACCGTAGCTTCCGCTTTCGGGGCCGCTCGCGGTGGAGTAGTAATGGGGTGATCAGCGTCGATCGGGAGGTCCACCCGTGAAGAAGATCATCAACGATCCGGCGACCGTGGTGGTCGACGCGTTGCGCGGCATGGCGCTCGCGCACGCGGACCTGCTGGACGTCCAGTACGACCCCGCGGTGGTGGTGCGGGCGGACGCGCCGGTGCCGCGGAAGGTCGCCGTGATCTCGGGTGGTGGGTCGGGGCACGAGCCGCTGCACGGCGGGTTCGTCGGGCGGGGGATGCTCGACGCGGCCTGTCCCGGTGCCGTGTTCACGTCACCCACACCCGATCAGGTGGCAGCGGCGGTGGCGCGGACCGATGGCGGGGCGGGCGCGTTGTTGATCGTGAAGAATTACACGGGTGACGTGCTGAACTTCGAGACCGCGGGTGAACTGGCGGACGGTGTGGACGTGCGGACCGTCGTGATCGACGACGACGTCGCGGTGAAGGACTCGCTCTACACGGCGGGGCGGCGCGGTGTCGGCGGCACGGTGCTGCTGGAGAAGATCGTCGGGGCGGCGGCCGAACGCGGTGTCGACCTGGACGGGTGCGAGGCGTTGGCGCGGCGGGTGGTGTCGCGGGTGAGGTCGATGGGGTTGGCGTTGACCGCCTGCACGGTCCCGCACGCGGGGGAGCCGTCGTTCACGTTGGCGGACGACGAGATGGAACTGGGGATCGGCATCCACGGCGAGCCGGGGCGGCGGCGGGTGGCGGTCGGGTCGGCCGACGAGATGGTGCGGTCCCTGCTCGACCCCGTGCTGGAGGACCTGCCGTTCGGCGAGGGCGATCGGGTGCTGCTGTTCACCAACTCGATGGGCGGGACGCCGTTGATCGAGCTGTACTTGGCGCACGGGATCGCGGAACGGCTGTTGGCGGAACGGGGGATCGTCGTCGAACGGCGGTTGGTGGGGCCGTACATCACGAGTCTGGAGATGCAGGGCATGAGCCTGACGGTGCTGAAGCTGGACGACGAGATGGTCGAGCTGTGGGACGCGCCCGTGCACACCCCGGCGCTGCGGTGGGGCGTCTGATGGCGTGCACGGCGGAGGCGGTCGCGGAGGCGGTGCGCGCGGTGGCGGCGGTCGTGGTCGAGCACCGCGAGGAGCTGATCCGGCTCGACCGGGAGATCGGCGACGGCGACCACGGCGAGAACCTGGCGCGCGGCTTCACGGCGTTGGTGTCCAAGTTGGACGAAGTGCCGTCCTCGCCGGGCGGGGTGTTGCGGTTGGCGGCCACGACGTTGATCTCGACGGTGGGTGGTGCGGCCGGCCCGCTGTTCGGGACGGCGTTCCTGCGCGCGGCGACATCGGTGGGTGACGTCGCCTCGGTGGACGGCGCGGCGGTCGCGGCGGCGTTGCGCGCCGCGTTGGACGGGGTCGTGGCGCGGGGGAAGGCGTCGTTGGGGGACAAGACGATGGTGGACGCGCTCACGCCGGCGGTGGCGGCCGCGGAGTCCGTGGCGGCTGGTGGTGGTGGGGTGGCGGAAGTCCTCGGGGCGGCGGCGGACGCGGCCGAGATGGGTGCCGACTCGACCGTGCCCATGGTGGCGCGGAAGGGACGTGCGTCGTACCTGGGTGAGCGCAGCGCGGGGCACCTCGACCCGGGTGCGCGGTCGACGGCGTTGGTGCTGCGGGCGTTGGCGGGGAGGGCGCGGTGATCGGCCTCGTGGTGGTGTCGCACAGCAGGCGGTTGGCCGAGGGGGTCGCCGAGGTGGCCGGGCAGATGGCGCCGTCGGTGCGGATCGTGCCGTCCGGCGGTGACGGGTCGGGCGGGTTGGGCACGGACTACGTGGCCGTGGGCGAGGCGATCACGCGGGCCGATTCCGGGTCGGGCGTGGTCGTCCTGTTCGACCTCGGCAGCGCGAAGATGGTGGCGGACATGGCCGCGGAGGAGGCCGAGGGGTCCGTCGTGGTGGTGGACGCGCCGTTGGTGGAGGGCGCGGTGGCGGCGGCCGTCCGGGCGCAGGGCGGTGCCGGGCTGGCGGAGGTGGCGGCGGCTGCCACCGGGGTCGTGTCGCCGGTGTCGGTGGTCGACGGGGACGCGGTGCGGGCCGAGGTGGAGCTGACGAACTCGGCGGGGCTGCACGCCCGGCCGGCGGCGTTGGTGGCGCGGGCGCTGGACCCGTTGGACGCGTCGGTGGTCGTGCGGTTCGGCGGCGAGTCGGCGGACGCCAAGAGCGTGCTGGCGTTGATGGGCCTGGGCGCGCCCGGCGGTGCGCGGGTCGAGGTGGTGGCGTCGGGCGCCGACGCGGCGGAGGCCGTGCGGCGCGTGGAGGAGCTGGCCGCGCGTCGGTTCGGCGACTGAGCCTGGAACGATCACTTGCTCGATACCGATGGTGAAGCTCACGCGTACGAGGCGTGACGGTCGTGGGATAGTCGCGGTCAAGTTACCGTCCGGTAGCCACTCCGTTGAGTGGGAGGTACACAGTGACGCGGCAGTTCAACACGGTCGGCATCGTCGGTCTCGGCACGATGGGCGCCGGTATCGCCGAAGTCCTCGCCAGGACCGGCATCACTGTGGTGGCGGTGGACGTGGACGAAGCGGGCCTGGCCCGCGGCCGCGGTCACCTGGACCACTCCACGGACCGCGCGGTGGCGGGCGGCAAGTTGTCGGCGGCCGAGCGTGACGCCACGTTGGGCCGCATCTCCTACGCCACGTCGCTGGACGCGTTGGCCGGGGTGGACCTGGTCGTCGAGGCGGTGCCGGAGCGGATCGAGCTGAAGGCGGCCGTGTTCGCCGAGCTGGACCGGATCTGCGGGCCCGACACGGTGTTCGCGTCGAACACGTCGTCGTTGTCGATCACCGAGATCGGTGTCCACACCGGACGGCCCGGCAAGGTCGTCGGGTTGCACTTCTTCAACCCGGCGCCGGTGCTGAAGCTGGTCGAGGTGATCCGCACGGTCGTCACCGAGCCGGACGTGGTGACCGACGTGGTCGCGTTCGCCGAGGGGCTGGGCAAGACGCCGGTCGTGATCGGCGACCGGGCCGGGTTCATCGCGAACGCACTGCTGTTCGGGTACCTCAACCACGCGGTGCGGATGTACGAGTCCCGTTACGCGACAAGGGAAGACCTCGACGCGGCCATGCGGTACGGGTGCGGCTACCCGATGGGGCCGTTGGCCGTGCTGGACCTCATCGGGCTGGACACGGCCTACGAGATCCTGGACACGATGTACCACCAGTCCCGCAACCGGCTGCACGCGCCGGCGCCGCTGTTGAAGCAGATGATCACGGCCGGGTTGCTGGGCCGCAAGAGCGGGCGCGGCTTCTACACCTACGACGGGCCGGACTCGCCGGTCGTCGTGCCGGACGTGCTGACCCCGGTCGCCGCCGCGGAGGGCGACGTCGCGCGCGAGGTCCAGCGGGTCGGCGTGATCGGCACCGGGACCATGGCCACGGGCATCGTGGAGGTGTTCGCCAAGCGCGGCTACGACGTGGTGCTGCGGGCGCGGTCGGAGGACAAGGCCGCCGCGGCCGTCGGCAAGGTGCGCAGGTCGCTGGAGAAGGCCGTCTCGCGGGGCAAGCTGTCGGCGGAGGACCGGGACGCCACGCTGGCCCGCGTCACGCCGGTGGTCGACTTCGCGGACCTGGCCGACTGCGACCTCGTGGTCGAGGCGGTCGCCGAGGAGCTGCCGATCAAGAAGGCGGTGTTCCAGGCGCTGGACGAGGTGTGCAAGCCGGGCGCGGTGCTCGCGACCACCACGTCCTCGCTGCCGGTCATCGAGTGCGCCGCCGCGACCGCGCGGCCCGGCGACGTCGTCGGCCTGCACTTCTTCAACCCCGCGCAGGTGATGAAGCTGGTCGAGGTCGTGGAGACCATCTCGACGTCCGCCGACGTCGTGGCCACCGCGCGCCGGGTGTGCCTGGACCTGGGCAAGGTGCCGGTGCACTGCGGCGACCGGGCCGGGTTCATCGTCAACGCGCTGCTGTTCCCGTACCTCAACGACGCGGTGAAGATGCTGGAGGCGCACTACGCGTCGGCCGACGACATCGACAACGCGATGAAGGTCGGCTGCTCGTTGCCGATGGGGCCGTTCGAGCTGCTGGACGTGGTGGGGCTGGACGTGTCGCTGGCCATCGAGCGGACCCTGTACCTGGAGTTCCGCGAAGCCGGTTTCGCTCCCGCGCCGCTGCTGGAGCACCTCGTGAAGGCCGGGCGGCTGGGTCGCAAGACCGGCAAGGGGTTCCGCGACTACGAGGTCTGAGGGGCCCGTTGCCCGGGCTGATGACGTGGCGGTTGTCGGCGTTTGGCATCGTGGTCACCATGCGGCGTGTGGTGATCTCGCTCCTGGTGGCGGCGTTCGGTCTGACGAGCGCCTGCGCGTACACGGTCAACGGCACCCCGGTGGCGGAGCAGGTGCTCGACGTCGACCCGCCGTTCACGTCGGCCAAGCCCACCCCGACGGGGTCCGCGGACCCGTCCGACGAGCCCACCGGCGACGTCGAGGACATCTGCGCGTTGATGGGGTGGAAGGACCTGCCCTACGACGTGCCGGACAAGAGCGCCAAGCCGACGGAGACCGGCTACGACGACGCGTTCGACCAGTCGTGCAAGTGGCAGACCTCCGTCGGCTCGCTCGACGTCGGCGTGACGCTGCGGTTCCGCGAGGGGCGCGCGATCACGCTGGAGCAGAGCAACGGCGAGTTCGACCTCGGCGACCGGAAGGTCACCTACTTCGACCGGACCACGGACACGTCCGTGCAGCCGTCGTGCGTGCTGGTGATGGACTACGCCGGGGGCGGGCTCGGGATCATCGTGATCGACGGGTCCGCCCGGTACGGCGCCATCTGCGACCAGGGCAAGAAGGTCGCCGAGGTGCTGCTGGCGAAGGAGCCCAACGGCTGAGCGCGGGGTGGGTCAGCTGCAGCACCCGCCGCCGCAGCACCCGCCGCCACCACCTGCGGGCGCGTCGGCTTTGCCGCTCAGCCCGGCCATGGAGAGCAGCTTCACGGTGTCGTCGTGGCCGTTCGGGCACGGCGCGGGCGCGGAGGCTTCGTCCATCGACCGCTTCACGTCGAAGGTCGAGCCGCACGCCTTGCAGCGGAATTCGTAGGTTGGCACGTCGCTCATTGTCCCCGGCGCGGCGGGGACAGCACCAGCAAGGGCACCCCAACAGCGGACACCGCGGCGAGCAGCGTCAGCAACGGCAGGCTGTGCACCCAGCCGAGGCCGGCGGCGGCCAGGTGCGTGCCGGTGAACGTGGCCACCCACATCCGCGAACTCGGCCGCAGCCACACCGGCAGCAACGCCGACAGCGCGGTGACCAGCATCAACATCGTGGTGCCGAGCAGCACGCCCTGCCGCAGCCCTCGCGGCTGGTTGACCGGCACATCCGGCTCCACCACGACCGACCGTGCCTCGTGACCAGGCATGACGTTGGCGGTCGGCGGCTCGACCAGGAGGCCGCGCACCACCGGCATCAGCGTCACGGCCACTTCGACCGCCAGGAGAAGGGTTAATACGACCCGTTGCCACTTGCTCACCCAGTGGACCGTAAGCCATCACCCGGGGCGAGCCCGGATACCCTCGTTCCTCGTGCCACGCCGTAACCGCCCGCAACGCCCACCCGAGCCCTCACCCGTCGGTGGGCACGGCTGGGCACGGGCCGAGAGCGCCCCGGACGGCGAGTGGCTGGTGCGCACCGTGTCCGGCAACGCCACCACCAAGACCTACCGGTGCCCGGGCTGCGACCACGAGATCCGCCCCGGCACCCCGCACATCGTCGCCTGGCCCGCCGCCGACTACGGCTCCGTCGAAGACCGCCGCCACTGGCACCAGGGCTGCTGGTCGTCCCGAACCCGCCGCGGCCCCACCAGCCGCCGCTGGTGACGCTCCGTACCCGATCGCCGGCCCCGACTGCCCTCGGTTCGGCCCCGACCGTGCTCAGCCCGACGCAGGTCGCCCTGTCGCCTGTCCCGCCCTGCCGATGGTCAACCGGGAGGGTTCGGCGGGTCGTCGGTTGGTCGGTGGGACGATGTCGGGGTGGAGGGCGAGGTGCTGATCAAGGCCAACACCGTGTTGCCGGCCCGGCGCGAGGCGGTCACGTTGCGGACCGCTGACGGGCTGGCGCTGGTCGGTGAGTTGGCCCTGCCGGTCGACCGCGAGCCCTCGGCCACGCTGGTGTTGTTGCACCCGTTGCCGACGCACGGCGGGATGATGGACTCCCACCTCTACCGCAAGGCGGCTTGGCGGTTGCCCGCGTTGGCCGGTCTGGCGGTGCTGCGGTTCAACACCCGGGGCACGCGCAGTGCGGCCGGGTGCAGTGAGGGCGCGTTCGACCACGCCGTGGGCGAGCGGCTGGATGTCGCGGCGGCCCTGGCGTTCGCGGCCGAACGGGGATTGCCCTCCGTGTGGCTTGTCGGCTGGTCGTTCGGCACCGACCTCGCCCTGATGCACGGGTGCGAGCCGGTGGTCGAGGGTGCTGTGTTGATCTCACCTCCTCTGCGGTGGAGCAAGGCCGAGCACTTGCGGACGTGGGCCCGGTCGGGCAAGCCGGTGGTGTGCCTGGTGCCCGAGTTCGACACCTACCTGCCACCGGCCGAGGCCAGGCGGCGGTTCGGCGCGGACATCCCGACCGCGGACGTGGTCGACTTCCCCGGCGCCAAGCACCTCATGGTCGGGCACACCGAAGAGGTGCTGGACGCGATCGTGTCCGCGGCCGTGCCCGAGGTGCCCACGCCGTTGCCGCGCACCTGGTCCGGCCCCCACGAGCGGTATCAGGCGACCACCGTGACCTCCTGACGCCGCCAGGACGGCGCTGAACCGTCGGTGCGCGGCTCGTCCGGTTCCTGGGTGGGAGTCATATGACGAAGCTGGCGAGGGGGTCCGACAATTCCGGGTATGGAATCCGCTCCGCTCGTCCTGCTGCACGCCTTCCCGTTCGACTCCCGGATGTGGGACGGGGTGCGTGACCTGCTGAAACCGATCACGCCCGACCAGCGAGGCGGCCGGCGTTCACCCGATCTGGTGGCTGTTGCGGACGACGTGCTGCGGTTGCTCGACGAACGCGGGATCGAGCGGGCGGTGCTCGGCGGGTGCTCGATGGGCGGGTACGTGGCGATGGCCGTGCTGCGGCGTGACCCGTCCCGCGTGGCGGGGCTCGTGCTGGCCGACACGCGTGCCGGCGCGGACACCGACGAGGCGCGGGCCAACCGGCTGGCGATGGCGGCGCGGGTCGAGGCGGAAGGGCTCGGCTGGGTGCCGGACGCGGTCGTGGGCGGGCTGCTCGGGCCTGACGCGGGCGAGGCCGTGACCGGGCGGGTGCGTGAGCTGATCCTCGACCAGGACCCGGCGGAAGTGGTGTGGGCGCAGCGGGCGATGGCCGTGCGGCCGGACTCGACGGACGTGCTGGCCGCGGTGGACGTGCCGGCGTTGGTGCTGGTCGGGGCGCACGACGCGCTCACGCCGCCGACGTCGGCACGGGAGTTGGTCGCGATGCTGCGGCACGGCGAGTACGTCGAGCTGCCGGGTGTCGGACACCTGACGCCGCTGGAGGCACCGGACGCGTTCGCCGCCGCCGTTCTCGACTGGCGACGGCGCGTCGGGGTGTGACGGCGTCGTCCTGAGCGTTGAACTCAGGGGTCCTGAGCGTTCGACACTCGGGACCTGAGCGTTCGACTCTCGGGTCAGCGCTTGGTTGGTTGGGGTTTGGGGCGCGCGATCTTCTGGGTGGGGCCGTCGGGGCCCGGCTTGGAGGTGTCCGCGGGGGGAGCCGGGGTGGAGGTCGGCTTGGCGGGGCTCACGCCCGAGCCCGTGCCGGAGGTCGGAGCGGCGGCCGGGGTCGGGGCCGGGGTGGGGGCGGCGGCCGGGGTGGGGGCGGGGCGTTCCTCGTCCAGGGGGTCCAGCAGAGGGGTGACGTCGTGCAGGGCGGAGCTCACGGCGTGCAGTTGCTGGGACAGGCGGTTGCGGAGTTGGCGCAGGGCGTCCACCTTCTGGGTGGCCTGGGTGACGCGGCGGTTCGCTTCTTCCGTCGCCTCCCGGACCCGGCGGTTCGCCTCGTCGGTCGCCTCCTGCACGCGCGCGGTGGCCTCGCTGATCGAGTCGTGCCGACGGCGGTTGGCCTCCTCCGTCGCCTCGCGCACCAGGCGCTGCGCCTCGGCGCTCGACGCGGCCTGCTCCTGCGCGATCTGGGCGCGCACCCGCGCGGCTTCCTCGGTCGCCTCCCGCACCCGGCGCTCGGCCTCGGCCTTCGACGACGCCTCCTGCTCGGCCAGCGTCTTCATCGACTCGACCCGCCGGGCCGCCATCGCGATCTCGAAGTCCTCCTCGACCGTGGTCCGGCGCTGCAGCGACTCCTCGTCCAACCGGGTCGCCTCGGCCCGCGCCTCGCCCACGATCCGGTCGGCCTCGGCCCGTGCCGTCTCCAGCACGCCCCGGTGCTCGGCCTCCATGTCGGCGCGCCGCTGGTCGAGCTCGGCGATCAGCTTCTCGTACCGGGTGCGCAGCACCCCCGCGTCGGCCTCGGCCTTGGCGCGGATGTGCCCGCCCTCGGCCTCGGCCCGCGCCTTGATCTCGTTGGCCTCGTCCTGCGCGAGCCGCAGCATCCGCTGCAACCGCTCGCTCAGCCCCTCCAGCGTGGTCGGCGGCAGCGACAGCCGCTCCACCTGGCCGCGCAGCTCCGCGATCTCCGACCGGGCCGCCTCGAGCTGCCGGGCCAGGTCGTTGGTCTGCGACACCGCCGCGTCCCGGTCGGCCGCGAGCAGGCGCAGGTCGGAGTCGAGGCGTTCCAGGTGGTCCTCGACCTGGGCGCGGTCGTACCCGCGCTTGACGATGTCGAAGCCGGATCCCAGGGGGACGAGGTCACGGTCGTCGGCGAGGCCCATGCCGCTCACGCTACCCGCTCCCGATGTGCGGCGGTCACCCGAGCGCCGCACATCGGGGGTGATTTCGCTTTAGACGCCCCGGAAACGGTTGATCGCGTCCAGGTGGGCGGCCCGCAGCTCGTGGTCGCGCACGCCCAGGCCCGCCTCCGGCGCCAGCGTCAGCACGCCGACCTTGCCCTGGTGGGCGTTGCGGTGCACGTCGTGCGCGGCCTGCCCGGTCTCCTCCATGGAGTACACCTTGGACAGTGTCGGGTGGATCTTCCCCTTGGCGACCAACCGGTTGGCCTCCCAGGCCTCCCGGTAGTTCGCGAAGTGCGAGCCGACGATCCGCTTCAGGTGCATCCACAGGTAGCGGTTGTCGTACTGGTGCATGTACCCGCTGGTGGACGCGCACGTCACGATCGTGCCGCCCTTGCGCGCCACGTACACCGACGCGCCGAACGTCTCCCGGCCCGGGTGCTCGAACACGATGTCCGGGTCGTCGCCGCCGGTCAGCTCACGGATCTTCGCGCCGAGCCGCTTCCACTCGCCGACGTCCTGCTCGTGCTCGTCCTTCCAGAACCTGAAGCCCTCGGCACTGCGGTCGATGATCAGCTCCGCGCCCATGCGCCGGCAGATCTCGGCCTTCTCCGGGGACGACACCACGCACACCGGGGTGGCGCCGCCGTTGAGCGCGAACTGGGTCGCGTAGGAGCCGAGGCCGCCGGACGCGCCCCAGATCAGCACGGTGTCGCCCTGCTTCAGGTTCGCGCCGTTGGTCGACACGAGCTGCCGGTAGGCGGTGGAGTTCACCAGGCCGGGTGACGCCGCTTCCTCCCACGTCAGGTGGGCGGGCATCGGCATCAGCTGGTTGGCCTTGACCAGGGCGATCTCGGCGAGGCCGCCGTAGTTGGTCTCGAAGCCCCAGATGCGCTGCTCGGGGTCGAGCATGGTGTCGCTGTGCCCGTCCGGGTGCTCCAGCTGCACGTCGAGGCAGTGCGCCACGACCCGGTCGCCGGGCTTCCAGGTGTTCACGCCGGGGCCGGTGCGCAGCACCACGCCCGCCAGGTCGGAGCCCACCACGTGGAACGGCTGGTCGTGCCGGCCGCCGTACTTCTTGAGGAACGCGAACGTGGGCAGCGGCTCGAAGATCGAGGTCCACACCGTGTTGTAGTTGATGGCGCTGGCCATCACGGCGACCAGCGCCTCACCCGGGGCGAGCTCGGGCGTGGCGATCTCGTCGACGTGCAGTGACTTGCGCGGGTCCTTGTCCTTGGTGGCCAAGCCCTCGAACATCTTGACCTCGTCGGCGTGCACGGTCACGCCCCGGTAGCTCTCCGGTACGTCCAGCGATCCGATCGCGTCCAGTTCGTCCGCGAGGATCGCGTCGAGGATCTTCTGCACGGCGTTCCCTCCCAATGGGGGCTTCGGGATGGTCGATGTGGCGGGCTCTAGAGGTCCACGCAGGTTGCCGGAGGTTACCCACGGGTAACCGATTCAGAACGCGAGCTGTGAGCCACTGCACTGGCTTTTCCCCCGATCGGTCCTTCTTGACCGGGCGGCCAACCAAGCGGACCATCGGAGGTGTCCGATCGAGGAGGACGGAGGTACGGGTCATGACGAAGGCGTGGACCAGGTGGCAGGACTGGGCCGAGGTCGTCATCGGCGTCCTGGTGCTGCTGTCGCCCCTGGTGGTGGAGACGACCACCGGGGCCATGTGGACGATGATCGTGCTCGGCGCACTGATCGCCATCGACGGCCTCGCGTCGCTCGCGATGCCCGGGATGGTCTACGGCGAGTGGTTCCAGATGGTCCTGGGCGCACTGCTGTTCATCTCGCCGTGGGTGATGGGCTACAGCGACCTCGCGGGCGCGGCGTGGATCTCGTGGATCGGCGGCGTGCTGACGGTCGCCGCGGGCGCCATGGCGCTCCCGCTGGCCAATGCCGCCCACGGCCACCGGATCGCCGGCACCGCCTGAGAGCGACGACAACCGGGCCCACGGCAGCCGCCGTGGGCCCGACCGGAGGGGCAACGCAGTGGTTGAGGACTCGTCGGCCCGGGAGCGGATCCTGCGAGCGGCCGAGGAGTTGTTCGCCGAGTCGGGTTTCGACGCGACGCCGACCTCGCGCATCGCCGAACGGGCCGAGGTGCCCAAGGGGCTCGTGCACTACTACTTCCGCCGCAAGGCCGACCTGCTGGCGGCCCTCGTGCAGCGGCTGCCGGACGGCACCGTCGACGCGCACCGCGTCGTGGTCGTCGGCGACATCGCGGAGAGCCTGCGCCGGCTCGTCGCCGCGCTGGACGCCCGGCTCGACGCGTCACCCCTGCTCAGCCACCTGCTGTGGCGCGAGGCCGACACGCACAAGGCGGTCCGCGACGCGCTGCACGAGCGCTACCGGTCGGTGGCTCGGCAGATCCGCAACGTCATCCTGGCCGCGGGCGGGGCGGCGGTGGCCGCGAAGGACGTCGACAGCGCGTCCGCGCTGCTCGCGCTCGCGGTCAGCTACCGGCACTCGGTGGCCAGGCACGCGCCGGACGACGATCGGATGGACCTGGAGTTGTCGTTCGTGGCCGCCGCCCTGGAACGGCCTTGACGCGAGTTCGCGCGCAGAAATGCGGTCCCGCTTTCGCAGAATTGCGGTGTGGTGAGCCATCGGTGGCCAGTCATTGGACCTGCCGCGTGAATCGGCGTCAGCGTCGCTTCGATCCATTCACCGATCGTGGTACGACGAAACGCAGTCGATTCGACGCGGACATCGCGCGGCGCGGGGAGAGGTCACGGGCATGGTGAAAATCCAAGGCCGCCTTGCTGCGGTCACCTACCGGCACGATCCACAGCAACCGCAATTCACGTACGTGTTCGGCCGCTCCTACCCGGACGGCAAGGTGTACGCGCTCCGGCGGATCGAGCAGAGCTGGGCGTGGATCCCGGTGGGCGCGCCCACCGCCACCAAGATCGCGCACAAGGTCTCCGCCATCGCCTACCCGGACGGGCCGGTCCACCGCGTCCGCCTCTTCGCCACCGCGGCGGACGGCCACCTCTACCGGGCACACCAGACCGGGTCGTCCTGGTCGTGGGTGGACATGGGACAACCTGCCGGGGTCGGGCTCGCCACGGGCTCACCGGCGGCCGTCACCTACGTGGACGCCGACGCCGGCAGGCAGATCTACGTCT
Source organism: Saccharothrix saharensis (assembly GCF_006716745.1). Taxonomy (NCBI): domain Bacteria; kingdom Bacillati; phylum Actinomycetota; class Actinomycetes; order Pseudonocardiales; family Pseudonocardiaceae; genus Saccharothrix; species Saccharothrix saharensis. The sequence goes on from NZ_VFPP01000001.1 coordinate 6,058,991, forward strand.
TCGTGCGCGGGAAGAACGGCCACCTCTACGCCGCCCGCCACGACGGCTACGAGTGGAGCTGGGATGCCCTGGGCCGACCCCCGGGCATGGTGGTGAAGTCGGTCGCAGGTCCGCCGGCCGCCGTCGCCTTCCAGGACGGCGCGAACGCGGCCGGCGTCTACGCCTTCGTGAGGCTCGACGACAACACGCTCGGGCTCTACCGCTACCTCGACGGCGTGGGCCGCTGGGCCGGCGTGCAGCCCGGCGCGCCGGCGGCCGGGCCGCTCGCCGACCCGATGGCCGACGTGGACGAGTACGGTCACCTCAGCGCCCTCACCTACAAGGAGGGCGCCGACCCCCAGCGCGTCTACTGCTTCGCCGTGATCGACGCGCAGGTCGGGGATCCGGTGCACGCCTATTTCGGCACGCCGCAAACCGACGACGGGACGCCGATGCACTGGAGTTCGGCGCTCGACGGAACCGATACCATCGCCGCCTCACGCCTGGGTGATTGCGTCACCTACAAAGACGGCAACAACCCGCAGATGCTCTTCGTGCACTTCTCCAGCCACCCGCAGGGCGACTTGGGCGCCTCCGCGCCGCACCTGCTGTGGTGGAACGGGTTCGAGTGGGACCTGGCCGGCCAGAACGTGGTGTTCCCGGACACCCCGCCGACGGCGATCACGTACAAGAACGTCAACGGGACCCGGGCCGTGGAGGCGTTCGTCGCCTCCAAGTCCACCGTGTGGTGGGGTCACCAGACCGCCGCCGGGTTCGTCTGGGACGACCTGGGCTCGCCCTGATCCCGGGCGGCCCTAGTGGCCGGCGGCGGGCTCCACGAGTTCCACGAGCACGCCGCCCGCGTCCTTGGGGTGCACGAAGTTGACCCGGCTGTCGGACGTGCCGCGCCGCGCCGCCTCGTACAGCAGCCGCAGGCCCTTGGCGCGCAGCGCGTCCGCCGCCGCGTCCACATCGGACACCCGGTAGGCCAGCTGCTGCAGCCCCGGCCCGGACCGGCCGATGAACTTCGCGATGGTGGACTCCGGCGTCAACGGCGCGAGCAGCTGCACGGCGGTGCCCGTGCCGTCGTCGCCCGGCGCGCGCAGCATCGCCTCGCGGACGCCCTGCTCCTCGTTGACCTCCTCGTGCGCGACCTCCAGGCCGAAGTGCTCGCGGTGGAACGCGATCGCGGCGTCGAGGTCCGGCACGGCGATGCCGACGTGGTCGATGGCGGTGACGAGACCGCGGAGTTCTTCCATGGGCACGGAGGCTAGTGGCCGAATCGGTGCAGGTCCGCCTGTGCGACGCCTCACAGGGCTACTCCGTGGTAACCCTGGGTATCGTGGCGTGTTAACAACCGCTTACACCCGCTGTGGAGGCTGCTGTGTCCGGTTCCGTCATCGTCGCCGGGGCCCGTACCCCGATGGGGCGACTGCTCGGATCGTTGAAGGACTTCTCCGGCGCCCAGCTCGGCGGCGTCGCGATCTCCGCGGCCCTGGAGCGGGCCGGTGTCGCGCCCGAGCAGGTGCAGTACGTGATCATGGGCCAGGTGCTCACCGCGGGCGCGGGCCAGATCCCGGCGCGCCAGGCGGCGGTGAACGCGGGCATCCCCATGACCGTGCCCGCGCTGACCATCAACAAGGTGTGCCTGTCCGGCATCGACGCCATCGCGCTGGCCGACCAGCTCATCCGCGCCGGCGAGTTCGACATCGTGGTGGCGGGCGGCCAGGAGTCCATGACCCAGGCGCCCCACCTGCTGCAGAAGTCCCGCGGCGGCTTCAAGTTCGGCGACGTCACGATGCTCGACCACATGTCGCACGACGGCCTGTTCTGCGCGTTCGACCAGGTCGCGATGGGCATGTCCACGGAGAAGTTCAACTCCCGGCACGGCCTGACCCGCGAGGAGCAGGACGAGTTCTCCGCCCGGTCGCACCAGCGGGCCGCCAAGGCCGCCGGCAACGGCGTCTTCGCCGAGGAGATCGCCCCGGTGTCGATCCCGCAGCGCAAGGGCGACCCGGTCCTGTTCGCCGAGGACGAGGGCGTGCGCGGCGACACCACCGCCGAGGCGCTGGCCAAGCTGCGCCCCGCGTTCGCGCCCGACGGCACCATCACCGCCGGCTCGGCGTCGCAGATCTCCGACGGCGCGGCGGCCGTGGTCGTGATGAGCAAGGCCAAGGCCGAGGAGCTGGGCCTGACCTGGCTGGCCGAGATCGGCGCGCACGGCGTCGTCGCCGGGCCGGACGCCGGCCTGCACCAGCAGCCCTCGAACGCGATCAGGGCCGCGTGCGCCAAGGAGGGCATCGACCCGTCCGACCTGGACCTGGTCGAGATCAACGAGGCGTTCGCCGCGGTCGGCATCGTCTCCATGCGCGAGCTCGGCCTGTCCGAGGACAAGGTCAACGTCAACGGCGGCGCCATCGCGCTGGGCCACCCGATTGGCATGTCGGGTGCCCGCATCGCGCTGCACCTGGCGCTGGAGCTCAAGCGCCGCGGTGGCGGCGTGGGCGCGGCCGCGCTGTGCGGCGGTGGTGGTCAGGGCGACGCCCTGATCGTCCGCGTGCCTAAGGTCTAGCGGTGTGACCCGCACCGTTGACGTAGCCGAGCTGGTCGACCGCGCGCGCGAGGGACAACCGCGCGCGGTCGCCCGGCTGATCTCGCTGGTGGAGGACGCCGGCCCGCAGCTGCGCGAGGTGGCGGGCGCACTGGCCCCGTTCTGCGGGAACGCGCAGGTCATCGGCTTGACCGGCGCGCCGGGGGTGGGCAAGTCCACGTCCACGTCCGCCCTGGTCACGGCCTACCGCAGGCGTGGCAAGCGGGTCGGGGTGCTGGCCGTGGACCCGTCGTCGCCGTTCTCCGGCGGCGCGCTGCTCGGCGACCGGGTGCGGATGGGCGAGCACGCCACCGACCCCGGCGTGTTCATCCGGTCCATGGCCACCCGCGGCCACCTGGGAGGGCTGTCCTGGGCGACGCCGCAGGCGCTGCGCGTGCTCGACGCGGCGGGCTGCGACGTCGTGCTGGTCGAGACGGTCGGCGTGGGCCAGTCCGAGGTCGAGGTCGTGTCGCTGGCCGACACCACGGTCGTGCTGCTCGCGCCCGGCATGGGCGACGGCATCCAGGCCGCCAAGGCGGGCATCCTGGAGATCGCCGACGTGTTCGTGGTCAACAAAGCCGACCGGGACGGCGCCGACCGGACCGCCCGTGACCTCAAGCACGTGATCTCCCTCGGCCGCCGCGAGCGCGAGGGCGCGTCGTGGCGGCCGCCCGTGGTGAAGACCGTCGCGTCACGCGCCGAAGGGCTGGACGACGTCGTGGACGCGATCGACGAACACCGCGCGTGGCTCGTCGGACGCGGTGAGCTGGACCGACGTCGCGCGACCAGGGCCGCGGGCGAGATCGAGGCCATCGCGCTGGAGCGGCTGCGTTCCCGGATCGGCGGCTTGCGCGGCGCGTCCGCGCTCGAAACCCTGGCCAAACGGGTCGTGGCGGGTGAGCTGGACCCCTACGCTGCGGCTGATCGACTGGTCGAGGGGGTGGGGGTATGACGACGCCGGTGGTGGTGGACATCGGCACCAGGGACACCCGCCGGGTGGTCATCGGCGGGACGGTGGCCGGTGTGCTCGGCGTGGTGGCGCTCGTGGGCGCGGTCGGCGCGTACGCCGACGGCGAGGGGGTGGGCGGCACGATCGCGCTGGTCATCGGGCTCGCGTTCACCGGCATCGCGCTGGGCGCGGTGCTGAACCGGAAGAGGATCTCGCGGCCGCGCAAGCTCGTGTTCGAGGCACCCGGCGTGCGGTGGGACGACCCCGCCGGCGCGCCGTGGGCGGTGGCGTGGCACGAGCTGGGCGCGGTGCGCATCTCGCGGACGCGGGAACGGGTCGTGCACCCGGCCGACGCGGTGCTGCGCAAGACCATGGTCCGGTTGGACCTGCTGCCCGCCGACGGGCACGGGTTCCGGTCGCGGCACGCCGACATGGCGCACCTGGCCCGCGAGGACGGCGCCTACCGGCTCCCGCTGGGTGACGCGGCGGCGCTGGTCCCGGTGGTCGAGCGGGCGGTGCTGGGCTTCGCCCCGCACCTGTACCGGGGTGTCCAGGACGAGGGCTTCACGGTGGGGTTGTCGTGAACGAGATCGAGATTCCCTTCGGCAACCGGACCGAGCGGGGCGCGGGGCTGGCGGTCCAGCTCGGTTTCACCGCGCTCGGCGTGCTGCTGATGTTCCTGGCCTACGGCGACGGGCACCTGGCGGCGATGTTCGTCGGACCGCTGGTCGCCCTCGGTGGCCTGATCGGCGGCGGTGTCTGGCGGCGCAAGTCCCGGCCGCGCCGGCTCGTGGTCGAGCCGCAGGGCCTGCGCTGGGCGGAGAAGAACGGCTCGTGGGCGGTGCCCTGGTACGAGCTGGCCGCGGTGGCGCTGTCCTACGACGACAAGCCGAAGCCGTCGCTGTGGCTGCACCTCACGCCGCACGAGCCGCGGACGTTCCTCGCCACCTACCGCAGCGTCCCGATGACCGCGTTCGGCCACCGAATCCAGCTGCCCGACGACATCGGCGGCGAGATGCTGGACCTGGCGCTGCAGCGGCACGCCCGGCAGGTCTACCGCGGGTTCGTGCCGCACTTCGACGGCGGGCCGGGCGCGTTCCGGTGACCGGCTATGACCGCGCGGCCAGGTGCGCCTCGTGCTGGGACACCGCCTTGCGCCACAACGGGTCGCGGTCGTTTTCGGCGACGACCAGCCCGTAGACGTCGGCCAGGGCGGTGAACCAGTCGGCCCGGTCGTCCAGCAGGGTCCTGGTGGTCGCGTCCTCGACGCGGGTGAGGGTCAGCGCCCGCAGCACGTCCCAGCCGCGCCCGTCGACCCGCAGCGCGCTGAACGTGCGCACGAACCCCGACGAGGGTGACGTGGACAGGTGCACGTGCCGGTCGGCGAAGTGGTCCATGCCGACCGCGTCCGGCGCGAAGTGCATGGCGAAGAAGCTGCCGCGCGGGTCGTGCCGGAGCTGCCACGCCCCCGGCGCGGCCGCGGAGGGCGCGAGTTCGAACGTGAACGGGCCCTGGTGGTGGACGCCCGCACGCAGCGGCAACGGCGAGTGCAGGCCGTCACCCAGGCCGACGTCGACCAACCAGGTGTCGTCGGAGTCGGGCAGGTCGTGCACGGTGAGTGCGAGGTGGTTGCGGGTGATGGCCGGCTCGACGTCCCCGGACGTCTGCACGCCGCCCGGGTGCCGGGTCACGCGGTAGCCGAGCGCCCGCAGCAGCTCGCCGAACGCCGCGTTGAGGTGGAAGCAGTACCCGCCGCCGCCCGCGAGCACCCTGGCCACCGAGTCGAGCGGGTCGATCGAGGTCAACCGGCCCAGCTGGACCTCGACGGTCTCGTACGGCACCCGTTCGACGAACGCCCGGTGCAGCCGGGTCAGCGCGGCCACCCCGGGTGGTTCGGCGTCGGCCACGCCCAGGCGGCGCAGGAACACGGGCACGTCGAGCGGACGCATCGGAAAATCCCCCATCCGGGTGGTAGGTCGAAGCCGGGACTTCCGACTCTAGGCAACGACGATCACAGAGCCGAACGTTATTCCGGCGACTGGGGGACGACGAAGAGGTGCGATGTACGACTCCGCTGGGCTTCAGGTCCTGTCCCGCGAGGAATGCCTGAAGCTGCTCGGCAAGGCCGCCATCGGCCGCCTGGTCTACACCGACAAGGCGCTGCCCGTGGTGCACCCGGTGGTGTTCGCGCTCGACGGCGAGTGCGTCGTGCTGCGCGTGCCGGACGGCAGCGCCACGCTCGTCGCCCGCGACACGATCGTGGCGTTCCAGATCGACGACATCGCACCCGACCTGTCCCGCGGCTGGTCGGTGATGGCCGTCGGGCACGTCACCGAGGTCGAGGAGCGCGAGCGGCTGGCCGAGCTGCACCGGCTGCCGCTGGCCTCGCGCGGGTACGGCGGCGGCGACCACTTCCTGGTGGTCGACCTGGAGCTGCTGTCCGGTCGTCGCATCCCCTAGGCGGACGCGTTAACCTCGATGCCTCCGACTCTTCAGGGTGGTCTCGGGTGGCCGGATCCCCGGATGCGAACGCCGCGACGCGGCTCGACGGCCTGCTGCGCGAGTTGACCGACCGCACCGCCGAGGCCGTCGGCTCGCAGGAGCGGCTGCACCGGCTGCTCGGCGCGGTCGTGTCGCTGGCCAGCGACCTGTCGCTGCCCGACGTGCTGCGCCGGACCGTGGAGTCTTCGTGCGGCCTGGTCGGCGCGCGGTACGGCGCGCTGGCCGTGATCGGGCCGAACCGGCAGCTGCTGGAGTTCACCCACGACGACGGCCACCACGACACCGACCTCGACGCGCCCGGCGCGGAGGCGACCGCGTTCGACCCGCCGGCGTTCGACCCGACCGGGCCCGGTTTCCTGGGCGTGCCGGTGCACGTGCGCGGCTCGGTGTTCGGCAACCTCTACCTCAGCGACAAGGCCGACGGCTCCGACTTCACCCGTGCCGACCGCGAGGTGGTGACCGCGGTGGCCGCGGCGGCGGGCATCGCGATCGAGAACGCCCGGCTCTACGCGCAGTCCCAGCAGCGCGAGGTGTGGCTGCGCGCGTCCAACGAGGTGACGAACGCCCTGCTCACCGGCACCCCGGACCGGGACGCGCTGCGCCTGGTCGCGGTGCGCGCCCGACTGGCCGCCGACGGCGTGAACGCGCTGCTCGCGCTGCCCGACGTGCAGGGTGAGCTGGCCGTGCGGGTGGTGGACGGCGAGGTGCGCGGGTTCAGCGCGGCCGGTGAGGGCGGCCCGGCCCGGGAGGTGTTCGACACCGGCAAGGCCAAGGTGCTCGACGGGCTGCCCGGCCAGACCCGGATCGGCCCGGTGGTGTTCGTGCCGCTCGCCGCCGGACAGCGGGTGCTCGGCGTGCTGATGGTGGCGCGGGCGCGGGAGCAGCGGGCGTTCGACGCCTCGGACGTGGCGCTGGTCGAGTCGTTCGCCCGGCAGGCGGCGCTGATCCTGGAGTTCACCCGGGCCACCGGGGCGGGACGGCGGTTGGCCGTGCTGGAGGACCGCGACCGCATCGCCCGCGACCTGCACGACCTGGTGGTGCAGCGGTTGTTCGGGCTCGGCCTGGGGTTGCAGAGCATGAACGGGCTGGTGGAGCAGCCGATGGTGGCGCAGCGGCTGGCGGACTTCGTCACCGAGGTCGACCAGACGATCCGGGAGATCCGGCGCACCATCTTCTCGTTGCAGGAGCCGCCCGCGGGCGCGGCCGACCTGCGCGCCCAGCTGATGAAGGTGGTGCAGGAGTCGACGCGGCTGCTCGGCTTCGAGCCGTCGCTCTCCCTGGACGGCCCGATCGACTCGGTCGTGCCCGACCACGTGCGGCCGGACCTGCTGGCCACGCTGCGCGAGGCGCTGGCGAACGCAGCCCGGCACGCGGCGGCGACGAAGGTCGAGGTCGAGGTGGTGGTCGACCGGGCGGCGACCACGTTGCGGCTGGTCGTGCGCGACGACGGCGACGGCCTGCCGTCCGGCCGCGGCAGGCACACCGGCGGCCTGGTGAACATGGCGGCACGTGCCGCGAGGTGGGACGGTTCCTGCGAGGTCGAGTCGGCCGAGGGCCGGGGTGTGACGCTGACGTGGTCCGTCCCGTTGGTAACGGTGTAGGGGAGGGGTCCATGTCCATCTCGGTGCTTCTGGTGGACGACCACGAGATCGTGCGTCGGGGTCTGCAGCAGCTGCTGGCGGTCGAGTCGGACATCGAGGTCGTCGGCGAGGCGGAGAGCGCCGCCGCGGCGGTGTCCGCCGCCGCGTTCCACCGGCCCGACGTCGCCGTGATCGACGTGCGGCTGCCCGACGGCGACGGCGTGACCGTGTGCCGGGAGATCCGGTCGACGGTCCAGCCGCCGCCCGCGTGCCTGATGCTGACCTCGTACTCCGACGACGAGGCGCTGTTCGGGGCGATCATGGCGGGCGCGGCCGGGTACATGCTCAAGCAGGTGTCCGGCAACGACCTGGTGTCCGCGATCCGCACGCTGGCCGCGGGCGGATCGCTGCTGCACTCCGGCGTCACCGCGACCGTGCTGCAACGGCTGCGCGGCGGACCGGTCGAGGACCCGCGCTACGCGTCGTTGAGCCCGCAGGAGCGGCGGATCCTCGACCTGATCGCCGAGGGCCTGACCAACCGGCAGATCGCGAACCGGCTGTTCCTGGCCGAGAAGACGGTCAAGAACTACGTCTCCACGCTGTTGCACAAGCTCGGCTTCGACCGCCGGACCGAGGCCGGGGTGTACGCGGCCCGCCGTCGGCAGGCCGGGGGGATCTAGCCGCCGACCGGACCCGCGTCAGAGCGGCCGACCAGCGGCGCGGTGGAGGCGGTGGTGGCTGTGGTCGGGTCGGGCAGGGGCGTGCCCGGGCAGGCCAGGTCGCGTGACGGGACCACGCCGAGTTCGGCCCGGCCGGTGTAGATCAGCGGGAACGGGCGCCCCGGCGCGCCCGGACCGCCCGCATCGGTGAGCACGACCCCCTTGGCCCGGCCGGTGCGCGGCTTCAGCCTGCTCACCGCGATGGTGATCTCGCGGCCGTCGTGCGGGGCGCGCCGGTCGAACGGCGCCTGGAACGTGCCGCACTCCAGTCCCTCGTGCTCGCGCACGCGGACCAGGTGATGGTTCGTCCCCGGTTCCGGCCCGCGCGTACGTCGGCAGCACCGAGCCGACCAGGGCCGCGACCACGGCCGCGGTGGTTCTCCCGCTCCCGGGTTCCCCTCCGTCGAAGCCACCAGTCGACCGCGCACGTACTCTGGGGGACAACCGCAGAAAGGCCCTGTTCGGCTCTACGAAAGACTTAAGCCACTCGGGCTCGGAGGAAAGTAAGGTCGCTGGAGTGGGGATTTTCCGGAGGAAGCGGCCTGCCGCGCTCGCCCGTGAAGTGGTGCGGGACCACACCTACGACGACGCGATCCTGGACATCGCGGCGGAGGAGATGGACGCGGGCCACCTGAGGGCGGCGACCACGGTGCTCGCGGAGTGCCGTGACGACCCGGAGGTGCGGGCGCTGCGGGCCGAGGTGCTCGGCGAGCACGCCATCGGCCACGCCGACGAGCTGCTGGAGCTGGCCAAGAACAACACCGACCCGGACCTGTGGCTGCTGGCCGGCACGGCGTTCATCCGGGAGGCGTGGGCGATCCGCGGCTCGGGCCGGGCCGACAGCGTCGGCAAGGACCGGTTCAAGGTCTTCTTCGGCACCCTGCGCAAGGCTGTCGGTCCGCTGCACGAGGCCGCGAAGCTCCTGCCCCGCGACGCGGTGCCGTGGGCGCAGCTGCAGACCGCGGGCCTCGGGTTGCAGGTCGACCGCGACCAGAAGGACGAGGTGTGGCGGGAGATCGTGGCGCGGTGCGCGACGCTGTACCCGGCGCACTGGACCCGGTTGCAGATCCTGGCGTCGAAGTGGGGCGGTTCGGCCGAGGAGATGATGGCGTTCGCGCAGGGCAGCGTCGACGCCGCGCCGCCGGGCGACCCGGTGGTGGCCATGCTTCCGCTGGCGCACTTCGAGATCTTCCTGGAGCAGTTCGAGGACGCCGTGCAGTCGCGGTCGGCGTTGAAGATCGCCACGCTGAAGATGCGCTACTTCACCCGGCACCGGGAGGAGATCGCCACGGCGGCCGACAAGTGGGACTCGACCCCGAGCAAGCCGCACCCGCGCGCCCTCCAGGCCCACAACCTGTTCGCGGCGGCGTTCGCCCTGGCCGACGACGCGCCGCGGGCCAAGCGCCACCTGCTCGGCATGCGCGACCACGTGCACGAGGTGCCGTGGGCCTACGTCGCCTACCTGGCCGACGACCTGGAGAAGGAGTACTCGGAGCTGGCGAACAAGTACCTCTGATCAGCTCGCTCGCCCGGGGTCTTCCCGGGAAGGCGTTCCTCCGGTGCCGTCGGCGGGTCAGGTCGGTCGCGCCGTGCCCGGTGCTCCTCTTGCCCGCCGCCTTTCCCCTTGACCGGCGCCACCGGGTCGGCCCACGCGCGGACCTGGTCGGCGGACAGCTTCGGCGCGGTCCGCACGACGGTTCGGACCACGGCGACGATGGCGGAGGGGCACAGCGCGCCGATGAGGACGAGCAAGGCCACGGGGCTGTTGCCCAGCGACACGACCAGCGCCGGAAGTCGTAGCACGACCGCCGCGGGCACGATGACCGGACCTGCCGTGCGCTCCTCACTCGGCACAGACGAGCAGCGTCGACTTGCCGGTACCGGAGCTGCCCGCAACGACGCGGCACCGCGCCGGGTCGCGTGCCGACCACTTCGAGTCGGGCAACGGCAGGTCCATTCCTCAGCTCCTCGGCACCGACGGCGGCCTGCACCGGATGGCGACCACGTCGCCGGTCACCTCGACCTCGCCCGCCGCGTGCGGCACGACCACCGTGCTGCCCCGGTGCACCGCGACGGGTCCGAGTGTGCCGGCGCCCTCCAGCACCACGAACACGCCGAACGAGGGCTCCAGCGCCGCCGAGCCGGAGACGTGCAGCCGGTCGGCGCGGAAGAACGGGTCGGCCCGGGCGTCGAACATCCCCACCGACCGCCCGGTGAGCGCCCGCGTGCGGCGGACCAGGTCGGCGGGGGACTGGGCGCGGCGCTCCAGGCACTCCAACGCCTTGTCGTAGCCCAGGCCGAGGTGCCCGGCCTCGGGGTCGGCCAGGAAGCCCTGCCACTCCAGCGTGACGGAGAAGTCCGTGGGCTGCTGGAGTTCCACGATGAACACGCCCTCGCCGATCGCGTGCGGCACGCCGGCGGGCACGAACACCGTGTCACCGGGCGAGACCTTCACCGGGTTCAGCGCGTCGAGCATGGCGGCCGAGTCCTGGGTGGACACCCACCCGGCGGCGACGGCGGCGGGCACGTCGTCGCGGAACCCGAGGTAGACCGTGGGGTCGGGCCCGGACGTGCCGATCACGATCCACGCCTCGGTCTTGCCGTGCCGGCAGCCCAGGTGGGCGGAGGCGAACGCGTCGGACGGGTGGCAGTGCACCGGCAGCCGCTGACCGGCGTCGAGCAGCTTCACCAGCAGCGCCGTGTCGGCGCCGAACTCCGCCGCGTGCGCCGCGCCCAGCCAGGACGTCGGGTCGGCCGCCACCGCGTCGCGCAACCACCGCCCGTCCGGCAACCGCGTCAGCCCGGCCTCGTCCTTGCCGAACTGCGCGGTGGTCGACCCCACCCAGTCCTCGGGCCCGGCGTCGGCGTCGTCCCGGCTCCGGAACGCCGCGATGGCCGCACCGCCCCGGTAGAACTGCCGGGGCTGGTTGGCCTCCAGCGCGACGGGCTGGGTGTCGGAGCTCATGCGGGTACCTCTCCTGATCCACGGGCCACCAAGCGGACCGGCAGGACGACGCGGCGCGGTGGGGAGCCGTCACCGTCCAGGCGGGCGAAGAGCAGGTCCGCCGCTGCCTTGCCGAGCGCGCTCGCGTCGTGCGCGATCACGGTCACCGGCGGGGACAGCAGGTCGGCCAGCTCGAAGTCGTCGAAGCCCACGAGCGCGGGCCGCGAGGTGCTGCCCGCCAACGCGCGCACGGCGTGCACGGTGATCCGGTTGTTGCCCGTCACCACGGCGGTCGCCGGGTCGGCGGCGTTCCGCAGGCCCTGCAACGCCTTGCGCACGGATTCCTCGTCGTGCGGGCCCATGACCACCAGCGACTCGTGGTAGCCGATGCCGGCCCGGACGCAGCCCTCGCGGTAGCCGCGCAGGCGCTCGTTGGCGGTGAAGATGTCGGGCGCGTCGCCCAGGAACGCGATCCGCCGGTGCCCGAACGACGCCAGGTGCGCGACCGCCTCGGCGGTCCCGCCGATGTTGTCCACCAGCACGGTGTCGGCCACGACGTCACCGGCCGGCCGGTCCAGGAACACCACCGGCGTGCCCGCGCGCATCTCCGGCACCAGGTACCCGTGCTGCAGCCCGGCGGGCACGATCAGCAGGCCGTCCACCCGCCGCGAGCAGAACTCCAGCGACAGCTCGCGCTCGCGCGCCGGGTCCTCGTCGGACGAGCCGGTGATCACCTGGCGGCCGCGCAGCCGCGCGACCTCCTCGACCGCCCGCGTCACGCCCGAGTAGAACGGGTTGCCGACGTCCTCCAGCACCAGCCCGACGGTTCCCGTGGACGAGCCGCGGCGCAGGTTGCGGGCGCTGAGGTTGCGCCGGAAGCCGAGCTGGTCGATCGCCGCGAGCACCCGCTCGGCGGTCGCCGGGTGCACCCCCGCCTCGTCGTTCACCACGCGCGAGACGGTCTTGATGCTGACGCCCGCCAGCCGTGCCACGTCGTTCATCGTGGCACGCCGCACCTTGCGGGCGCCTGCCGCGCCGTTCGGGGACAACGTTGTCATAGTGCGCGAATCACACACCGCGTGTGCACGGATGTCAACGGTCCGACCGGTCCGGCACCGGACGGCCCGGTTACGGGGTTGACGCCGGACCCGTACTCTCCGCGAGCAGGCGACTACGAATCGTTCGTGGACAGCGTTGTCACCGGGAGGCGACCGGTGCGGACAACGCCTGCCCGCGCAGCGGTGGTAGCGCTCTCGGCGGCACCGGCGGTGGTCCACCCGGCGGCAGGGGCGGCACAGGTGGACGACCTGGCCGAGTGGGTGAACCCGTTCGTCGGCACCCGGCCGGGTGGCCCGGACCGCGGCACGGGCGGCGGCGCGGGCAACAACTTCTCCGGCGCGGACGTGCCGTTCGGCATGTGCGGTGGAGCCCGGACACGGTGACCCGGCAGCACGGCGGCCACGCCTGCGAGGACCCACCGCGTCCGGGACTTCAGCCTCACCCACCTGTCCGGCGCGGGCTGCTCGACCTGTCCGGCGGGAGGTTCCACGTGTTCGCCATCGCGGTCGGCTGACCCTAGGGTGGAACGGGTGACGGTTGACCCGGTGGAGTCGGTGAACACGTTCATCGGCACGAAGGACGACGGGAACACGTTCCCCGGTGCGTCGATGCCGTTCGGCATGGCCCACTCGAGCCCGATCGGCTCGCACTACGCCGGGTACCGCTACGACGACCCGGTGATCCGCGGTTTCGGGCACTTCTTCCTGTCCGGCGCGGGGTGCTCGGAGCAGGGCGGGCTGGTGTCGGTCCTGCCGACCGCGGGCCTGCCGCGCACGTTCGACCACCGCGCGTACGGCTCGGCGTACACGCACGACGGCGAGGTCGGCAAGCCCGGCTACTACCGCGTGCGGCTGGCGTCCGGCATCACGGTGGAGTCGACGGCGACGACCCGCGCGGGCGTGGAGCGGTTCTCGTTCCCGGCCGGCGTGACGCCGTACGTGCTCGTGAACGTGGGTCAGGCGAACGACGGCGAGCCGGTGTTCGCGAGCAGCGTGCGGGTGGTGGACGACCGGACCCTGGCCGGGACCGTGGTGGCCCAGGCGTTCTGCGGCGGCAAGCCGTACACGACGTACTTCACCACGACGTTCGACCGGCCGTTCCGCCGGACCGGCAACTGGGGTGGCGCGGAGGGCGGCGCGGGGCTGCGGGGCCAGTGGGTGGCGTTCGAGGACGGCCCGGTGACCGCGGCGACCGCGATCTCGCACGTGGACGCGGACGGTGCGACGAAGAACCTCGGTGAGGCGCGGGGGAAGTCGTTCGACTCCTTGCGGGCCGAGGCCCAGGAGGCCTGGCGGCGTGAGCTGTCGTGCGTGGAGACGTCCGCGGAGGGCGAGGACCGCGCGGTCTTCTACACCGCGCTGTACCACGTGCTGCTGCAACCGTTGACGGGCAACGACGTGGACGGCCGGTACCGCGGGTTCGACGACCGGGTGCACACCGCCGACGGCTGGACCTACCACGAGTTCTACTCCCTGTGGGACACCTACCGGGCGCACAACCAGCTGCTGGCGCTGCTGCGACCGTCACGGGCGAAGGACATCGCGCGGTCGGTGCTGGCGATCCACGAGCAGGGCGGGTGGCTGCCCCGCTGGGCGTACGCCAACCAGGAGACCAACACGATGACCGGCGACCCGGTCACGCCGTTCCTGGTCGACCTGTGGCGGTTCGGCGCGCTGGCGGGCTTCGAGGAGCAGGCCTACGAGGCGTTGTGGCAGAACGCGACCGGCGTGCCGCCGACGTCGTCGCCGTTCGAGGGCCGGGCGGGCAACCCGTCCTACCTCCGCGACGGTTTCGTGCAGTACGACAAGGGCTTCCGCAAGAAGGGGCAGGACGTCGACCCGCACCACGGCGCGTCGGCGACGCTGGAGTACGCGCTGGCCGACGCCGCGCTGCGGATCATGGCCGGCGAACTGGGGCACGAGGACGACGCCGAGGTCCTGCGCCGCCGCGGCCTGAACTACCGGGTGCTGTGGGACGCGTCGGTGTCCGACCGCGGGTTCACCGGCTTCCCCCGGCCGAAGGTGAGCGGCGGCCGGTGGCTGGCGCCGTTCACCCCGCAGGGCCCCGACGGCTTCCACGAGGGCACGGCGTGGCAGTACCAGTGGTTGGCGCAGCAGGACGTGCCCGGTCTGGTGGCGCTGCTCGGCGGCCGGGACGCGGCACTGCGCCGGCTGGACGACTTCTTCGCCTACCCGGACGTGGTGGCCGACCCGGCGCGGGCCGCGCGCGAGAAGTGGGTCGTCGGGCCCTACAACTACTACAACCAGTACCGCTACAACCCGAACAACGAGCCGGACCTGCACGTGCCGTGGATGTACGCGCTGGTGGGGCAGCCGTGGAAGACGTCGGCGGTGGTGCGGGCGGCGCAGACGTTGTTCGTCGACGCGCCCAACGGCGTGACCGGCAACGACGACCTCGGGCAGATGTCGGCCTGGTACGTGTTCAGCGCCCTCGGCCTGTACCCGGTGATGCCCGGCACGGGCGACTTCGTGCTGAACGCGCCGAGGTTCGCCCGGGCGGTGGTCCACCTGGAGGGCGGCCGCGACCTCACGATCACCGCGGCGGGCGCGGACCCGACCAGGCTCCAGTACGTGCGTGCGCTCCAGGTCGACTCGCGGCCCTGGGACAGGGCGTACCTGAACCTCGGCGACCTCGACGGCGCGCACCTCGACCACGCGCTGACCGACGACCCCGCCGAGGCGACCTGGGCGACCGGGCCGACGGCCGCACCACCCTCCGCCGGCACAGGTGAGCACGTCTCGTAATCGGCTCCGCGCGCACAGCCACCAGCAGGTCAGTCGAAAGTCTCGATCGTCCCTTACTTCTGTCGCGAACCGTTCGAAGTGCCGTCACCGGCCCCCGTGACCGCTTACCGTCCAGCCATGACTGGGGCACGCATACCGGCCGTCGTGGTAGCCGACATCAGGAAGAGCTACGGCGAGCTGAAGGCGGTGGACGGCGTTTCGTTCACCGTCGCCGAGGGGGAGTTCTTCGGCATCCTGGGGCCGAACGGCGCGGGCAAGACCACCACGCTGGAGATCGTCGAGGGCCTGCGCCAGGCCGACGGCGGCCGGGTGACGCTGCTGGGCGAGCAGCCGTGGCCGCGCAACCCCAAGCTGCTGCCGCGCATCGGCGTGCAGCTCCAGGCGTCGAGCTTCTTCGAGAAGCTGACCGCGCGCGAGCAGCTGCAGACGTTCGGCTCGCTGTACGGCGTGACCCGGCGCAAGGCCGACGAGATGCTGGAGCTCGTCGGCCTGACCGACAAGGCCGACGTGCAGGAGAACAAGCTCTCCGGCGGCCAGCGGCAGCGGCTGTCGATCGCGTGCGCCCTCGTCCACGACCCGGACCTCGTCTTCCTGGACGAGCCGACCGCCGCGCTGGACCCGCAGGCCCGGCGCAACCTGTGGGACGTGCTGCGGGCGATCCAGGCCAGGGGCAAGACCATCGTCTACACGACGCACTACCTCGACGAGGCCGAGATCCTGTGCGACCGCGTGGCGATCATGGACCGGGGTCGGATCCTCGCCATGGACGCGCCCGCGACGCTGGTGCGCGGTCTGGACGCGCCCACGCACGTGGTGCTGCAGAAGGGGTTGCTGACGCGTGAAGCGGCGCGGGGCATCACCGGGGTCGAGGACGCGCACGAGGACGAGGTGTCGTTGACCATCTCCACCCGCAAGCCCGCGCCGGTGCTGTCGGCGCTCGCCGAACGCGGCACGCTGGACGGGTTGCAGGTGCGCACGGCCACGTTGGAGGACGTCTTCCTCGACCTGACCGGACGGGAGTACCGCGCATGACCGCGTTCCGGAGCTTGTCGGCGGCCATGGTCAAGGGGTTCCTGCGGGACAGGATGACGTTGTTCTTCGTCTTCCTGTTCCCGTTGATGTTCCTGGTCGTGTTCGGGCTGCTGCTCGGTGACTCGGGCAGCGACAAGACCAAGGTCGCGGCGGTGGGTGACGGGCCCGTGCTGACGGCGTTGGAGCAGACCGGCGCGATCGAGCTGGAGAAGCACGGTGACGTCGTGACCGCGCGGCAGAAGGTCGACGACGGCGACCTGCCCGCGGCCGTGGTGGTGTCGGGTGATCGGGTCGAGCTGATCTACGCGGCCAGCGACCAGGTCGCGGCGGGCACCGTGCTGGGCATCGTGTCCGGCGTGGTCGACAAGATCAACCTCGGTGCGGCGGACGTGCCGCCGCGGTTCACGCTGGACGCGCAGTCGGTCGAGGACGCGTCGCTCAAGCCGATCCAGTACCTGACGCCGGGCATCCTGTCGTGGGCGATCTCGATCTCCGGCGTGTTCGGCTCGGCGCTGACGATGGTGTCGTGGCGCAAGAAGCAGGTGCTGCGGCGGATCCGGCTGGCGCCGGTGAGCACGACGACCGTGCTCACGTCCCGGGTGCTGGTGAGCATCGGCACGGCGGTGGCGCAGGGTGTCGTGTTCGTGGCGGTGGCGCTGCTGCCGGTGTTCGGGTTGAAGCTGACCGGTCAGTGGTACCTGGCGCTGCCGTTGCTGGTGCTGGGCACGACGGCGTTCTTCGCGGTCGGGATGCTGGTGGGCGCGTTCTGCAAGACGGAGGAGGCGGCGTCGGGCGCGGCGAACATCGTGATCATGCCGATGGCGTTCCTGTCGGGCACGTTCTTCCCGGTGGAGAACGCGCCCGCGTGGCTGCAGACCGTGTCGAACATCTTCCCGTTGCGCCACATGAACGACGGCATGCTGGACGTGCTGGTGCGGGGCAAGGGCGTGGAAGCCCTCCTGCTGCCCTCCGCCGTCCTGATCGCCTTCACCCTCGTCGTGGGCTTCATCGCCGCCCGCATCTTCCGCTGGGACGACTAACCCGCGAGTCGAACCTCCAGGCCCCGAGTGTCGAACGCTCAGGACCCCTGAATTCAACGCTCAGGTCACCGGGACAGCCGGCCATCGGTTCCTGAACGTAGAACTCGGGGGTCCTGAGCGTTCGACACTCGGGACCTGAGCGTTCGACACGCCGGTCCTGAGCGTTCGACACTCGGGACCCGAGTGTTCGACTCGCGAGGGGTGGGGAGGGGGTGAGGGCGGTCACGAAGCACAATGGAGGCATGTTCAGCAGCGCTGTTGGTCGGTTCCGCCTGCTCGCCCTGGCCGAGGCGGTGTCGTGGGCCGGTCTGTTGATCGGCATGTTCTTCAAGTACGTCGTCGTGGAGAACGAGATCGGCGTGAAGATCTTCGGCCCCGTGCACGGCGCGATCTTCGTCGGCTACGTGCTGGTGACGTTGATGCTGGCGCACCGCTGGGACCGCCGGACGCTCGTCCTCGGCCTGGTCGCGAGCATCCCGCCGTTCGGCACCGTCGTCTTCGAGCGCTGGGCCAACAAGACCGGTCGCCTCGACGAGGTCGAGGGTCAGACCGCCAACGACTGAGCGCGCTCCAACTCCGCCTCCGGGTCACCGAGGTGGTAGACGCGTTCGCTCGGCTCGATGTTGTCCAGGAACTCCTGGTACACCAACGCGCCGACGAGGTGTGACGCCGGACGGGCGTGCCGCAGCGCGCTCGCCGGGTCGCTCGACGGGAAGTGGCGCAACCACGCGTCGATCCACGCGCGCTCGATCGACGGCCGGAACTCCGGCGCGACGAACCCGACCAGCCGCGCCGCGTCCAGCGCCGGGTGACCCCAGTGCGCGTCACCCCAGTCCAGCACCACCCCGCCGGAACGCCAGTTGCCCGGGTGGAAGTCGCCGTGCAGCAGCGTCTCCGGCAACCCGAAGTCCGGCACCCGCACCCCGCGCACCCGCAACCGCGGCGGACCGGCCAACGCCGCCTGCACCGCCACCCACCGCGGCACGATCCGCGCCACGACGTCCGCGCCGGGACGCCAGCAGTCCACCCCCGGTGCCTCCGCGAGCAGCACCCGACCGGGCTCGGCCGCGATCAGCGTCGGCGCCAACGTCGGGTCGACCGACGCCACCAGCCCGATCACCTCGGCCTCGTCCGCCATGAACGGCGGCGTCGCCTTCGCCCACGCGGTCCCGTCCGCCGTGGGCAGCCGGTACAGGCACGACAGGTTCCACGTCTTCACCTGCACGGCCGGCCCGGTCACGTCGACGTGCCGCCGCGCCCACGCCACCAACGCCGCCGGCCCGCCCGGACGCGCCCACGGCAGCCGCAGCGGGTGGTCGGGGAACTCCTGCGGCGTCGAACCGGCCGACAGCCCGCGCACGGGCACCCGGTCGGCCTCCACCTGGTACGTCACCACGCCGTCACGCGTCGCCGGCGTCGTGGTCCCGACCAGCCGCAACACGCTCGTCGTCACGCCGAGCAGCTCGTCCAGGCGCGCGGTCACCGGCTCGACGTCGTTCCACCACGGGCTGTCGACGGTGAACGGCTCGGCCTCGCCCACGTACCGGCCGCCGACCGTCACCAGGGCCCTGATCTCCCGCACGCCGTGCAGCGTGGCCGGATCGGTGGCGGCCTGTCGACCGAATTCAGTCCTCGAAGTCGCCGACCGCGCGGCGGACCTTCGCCAGCAGGTCGGTCAGCTGCTCGGTCTGCCGGTCGGTCAGCCCGCGCAGGCCGAACTCGACGCTCGTCACGGCCTCGGTGGCCGCCTCACGCCGGGCGTGCCCGGCCTCGGTGATCTCCACGAGCGTGGTGCGCCGGTCGGTGGGGTGGGGGTTGCGGCGCACGAGTCCGTCGGCTTCCAACCGGTCCACGATGTTCGTGACGCTGGTCGGGTGCAGCTGGAGGCGTTCGCCCATGACCCGCATCGGCAGGCTGCCCGTGCGGGCGAACGTCAGCAGCACCAGCGCCTCGAACCGCGCGAACGTCAGCCCGTGCGGCTTGAGGGCGGCGTCCACGGCGGACTGGATGATCTGCTGTACTCGCATGACGCTGGTGACCGCCGCCATCGCCGTCGACGGTCCGATCCGCTTCTCCCACAGCTCGGCGGCGCGCGCGATGGGGTCGAACGGCAGCGGCTGGGACGTCATGCGCCGAAGCTACCAGTGGGTACCCCGACCAGGAGGCAGTAGTGCTCGTCGCGTTCAGTGTCAGCCCGCTCGGCGGGGAGTCCGACGGGGTGGCCGAGGCGGTCGCCCAGGCCGTGCGGGTGGTCCGCGAGTCCGGCCTGCCCAACGAGACCAACGCCATGTTCACGCTGGTCGAAGGCGAGTGGGACGAGGTGATGGCGGTGGTGAAGAAGGCGACGGAGGCCGTGCAGGCCACCGCGCCGCGGGTCAGCCTGGTGCTCAAGGGGGACATCCGGCCGGGCTGGACGGGTCAGCTCAGGGCCAAGGTGGAGCGGCTCGAGCAGCACCTCGGGGAAGACATTTAGTAGGACGTCCTACTAAATTGACGCTCATGGAGCCTCGAGACCTGTGGGTGCGCTTCGAGACGTACCACGACGTCACGTACTTCTCGCCGGAGTCGCGGGCGGTCACCGACGCACTGGGCTGCAAGGGCGGCTGGATGGGGTACTTCGGCCAGCGCGCGGCCCCGCTGGGCGCGGCGTCGCCGGAGGTGGTGACCGCCGCGTTCTTCAGCTTCCACCCGCGCATGGTGGCCCGCGCGCTGCCCGACGCGTGGGACGTGGCGAGCCCCGCCCGGTTCCTCGGAGCACGGCTGGAGGGCGTCGACCGGGCCCTGCGCCGGATGCTGGAGAGCCTGGACGTCGCCGAGGCCGCCGAGCTGGCCCGCGAGGCGGCCGAGGCGGTGCCGCTCGCCGGACGGGTGCTGGGCGCGGCGAACCGGGTGCTGCCCGTGCCCGACGAGCCGCACCTCGCCCTGTGGCAGGCGTGCACGACGTTGCGCGAGTCGCGCGGTGACGGCCACATCGCCGCGCTGGTGGCCGCCGACCTCGGGCCGTGCGAGACGTTGGTGCTGTTCAGCGCCGACAAGGACCTCGACCCGGCGTACATGCGCACCGCGCGTGGCTGGTCGGAGGAGGAGTGGCGGGAAGCCGAAGCGGCCCTCGTCGAGCGCGGGTTGTTCGACGGCGGGCTCACCCCGGCCGGCCGGGCGCTGCGCGAGGACGTCGAACGCCGCACCGACGAGGCGGCCACCCGTCCGTGGGATGTTCTCGGCGCGGCAGGCACCGCCCGCTTCGCCGAGCTGATGACCCCGATCGCGCTCCGCCTGGGGCATCTGAACGAGGCCATGCGGACCAACCCGATGGCGATCGACCCGGTCGCGCAACTCCTCGGCTAGCCGCGCGCGGCTAGCCGCCGGACTCGTGCCAGGATGGAAGGCGTGACAAGGCCAGACCCCCGAAAGACCGCCGCACTGTCCGCCGCGTTGTCCGGGGCGGTCGACCTCGGCGCGCTGAAGGCCCGAGCCGACGCCGCGAGGCAGCGCGCCGCCACCCCACCCCCGTCGCCGGGCTCCGGTTCCGGCGGCGGCTCGGACGCCGGTCCGAGCCCGTGGGTGCTGGACGTCACCGAGGCGACGTTCCAGTCGGTGGTCGAGCGTTCCCTGGACGTTCCGGTCGTGGTCGAGCTGACCGCGTCGTGGAGCCCCGAGGCGGGCCAGCTCTCGCCGGTGCTGGAACGCGCCGCCAGGGCCGGCGGCGGCACCTGGCTGCTGGCCAGGGTCGACCTGGACGCCAGCCCGCGCGTCGGCCAGGTGTTCGGCGTGCAATCCGTGCCGACCGTCGTCGCCATCGCCGGCGGCCAGCCGATCGACGCGTTCGCCGGCCCGCTGCCGGAAGCCGAGTTCGGCCAGTGGATCACCCGCCTGCTGGACGCCCTGCGCGACCGCCTGCCGGGCATCAAGGCCGCCGAAGCGGGCCGCGCCGCCACCGGCGACGAACCCGCCGCGGAACCGGAGGACCCCCGCTTCACGGCCGCCGAGGAGGCGTTCGAGCAGGGTGACTTCGCCGCCGCCGAGGCCGCCTACGAGGCGATCCTGGCCGCCGAACCGGCCAACGCCGAGGCGAAGGCGGCCCTGGCCCAGGTCCGGTTCACGGCCCGCGCCGAAGCCGTGCCCGCGGACGCCATCGCCAAGGCCGACGCCAACCCCGACGACGTGGACGCCCAGCTCGCCGCCGCGGACCTGGAGCTGGCGACGAACGACGTCGAGCAGTCGTTCAAGCGCCTGGTCGACACGATCCGCCGCGTCTTCGGCGACGACCGCGACCGGGTCCGCGAACACCTGGTGGGCCTGTTCGACCTCTTCCCGCCGGACGACGACCGGGTCGCCAAGGCTCGTCGCAACCTGGCCAGCGCCCTGTTCTGACCCTGCCCGTGATAGCCCGCGCCCGCGCCGACGACAGGGGCCCCTTCACCGGGGCCCCTGTTCGTGTTCCGGGGAGGACCGGGAGAGGAGACGCTTGTGATCTCCTGGTCCGTCAACCCGCGGAAGCCTCCGAGATCGGCCTGACCCCGGCTCAGCCGGCGTACTTCCGGGTGCACAGACCCGCGCCCTGGTAGAAGCCGTCGCGGAACGCTTCCACGCGGGCGAAGCCGGAGGGCACGACGGTGCCGTTGACGTCCGCCGCGATCAGGCTCTTGTCCGCCAGCAGTTCGGCCACGGCCTCGTCCAGGTCACCAGAGGACAGGCGCAGCTTG
Organism: Saccharothrix saharensis; assembly: GCF_006716745.1. Classification (NCBI taxonomy): domain Bacteria; kingdom Bacillati; phylum Actinomycetota; class Actinomycetes; order Pseudonocardiales; family Pseudonocardiaceae; genus Saccharothrix; species Saccharothrix saharensis. Next base: position 6,080,853 of record NZ_VFPP01000001.1, read on the forward strand.
GCCCCGTTCTGGGTCGTCGTCCCCGCCCAGGCCCCGGTCAGGCACGCCGTGCGCAACCCCGCCGCCGGGCCCTCCAGCCCGTACCCGGTCGCCTTCTGGATGGACAGCGCGAACCGCGACGCGATCTCGGCGAACGCGGCGAAGTCGCCGATCCCGCCCTTCTGCCCGCGCTTCGGCGGCGTGCCGATCTTCACCAGGTCCGGCAGGTCGATGGAGATCGAGTTCGTGGCCGGGCAGTACGCGGCGGGGGAGGTGTCGCCGCCGTCGGCGCAGGCCTGGTCCGAGTCGGTGGACAGGGTCGGCGGGGTGGCGGCGGCGTCCTTGAACGCGGCCCGCAGCGACTCCTCCAGCAGTTGGAGCGAGCGCTCGTCGTCGACCTTCAGGTTGCCCTTGCCCTGGCCGGTGTCCTTGTCGTCCGAGTCGAACTTCTGCTGCGTGATCCGCGCCTTGATCTCGGCCTCGTCGATCTCCGCGCACCGCGACGGGTCGCCGGCGAAGCCGAACTGGAACGCCGCCACCCGGTCGAACGCGCTGCCGTGCGCGCCCTGCTTGTCGGCCGACGTGCCGGCCGCGTCGCGGATGAAGAACATCGTCGCCAGCACCTGGTTCAACCCGGGTCCGGTCGAGATGCGGAAGTGCTTGGACTTGCCCTCGGCGACCCAGCGGAAGAAGTTGCCCGCGTAGCAGTCGGCCTGCTGCTCCTTGATGATCGACGGGGTGGCCTGGTTGATGCCGCCGATGTCGCCGAGCTTGTACTGGATCGCGTGACCCATCTCGTGCGCCAGCACGGTCACCACCGACATCGGCCCGAACGCGTCGTCCAGCATCGGCAGCAGCTCGCCGCGGTCCCACGCGATCGAGTCGTCCAACGAGCAGTAGAACGCGTTCGCCACGCCCGCGGTGTTGGTGCGGCAGATGTCGACGCCCTTGCCGTTGGAGTCGTAGGACACCAGGCGCTTGACCGGTTCGAACTCCTTGTCGAACCGGGCGGGCAGCTGCTCGGCCCAGTACTCCTCGACGTCGGCCAGCGTGTTGATGGCCAACCGGTCCATCTCGCCGCCGTCGCCGTTCTCCACCTGGAGGTCCGCGTCGGGCACGCCCGGTTTCGGGCCGCTCTCACCCGTGGTGATCTCCAGCCCGGCCACCTTGGTGACGTCGGGCCGCTCCGACCGGCCCACCCCGCTCACCGTCCGGGTGCACCCCGTCAACACCACCGCGGCGGCGAGCGTCGCAGCAACCCAAGCCCGTCGAGCCATGCCCAAGCCCCATCCCGGTCGTGCCGATCCGAGCCCGAACCCTACTTGGCCGGCTCGCGCGGCTACGCCAAACCGCAGGCTTCGGTGCCCTCGAACACACCGCCGCGGAACACCTCGACCCGCTTGAACCCCGGTTCGAGCGCCGTGGACCCGGTCGCGTCCCGGGCCGCGTAGTCGTAGGCGAGCAGCACCTGCACCGCCTCGTCGAGGTCGCCGGGGGACAGGCCGAACCCCTGCTGCCGGGTGAACACCTCCCGCGTGTACGCGCCGGCCAGGCACAACGCGCCGGCCGCGGCACGCTCACCGTCGAGGTCCACCCCGACCGCCGCCATCGCGGCCATCCCGTACCGGCTGGCCAGCAGCACGCCCGTGGCGTAGTCGCCGATCTCGGCGTGCAGCTCGGGCAGGTCCGACTCGACCTCGAACTCCACCGCCTTGTCGTCCGGGCAGTACGCGACCGGCCCCTGGTCGCCGGAGCAGTCCGGCTCCTCCTGGGTGGGCGTGGCCTTCGGGTCGGTCCACTTCGAGCCCGCCTGCTCGACCAGCGCCTTGTAGTACAGGTTCAGGTCGGGGGTGACGTTCTCCAGCATCTCGTCGAACGGCAGGTTGCCGCCGCGGTCGCGGTCGTCCACGGAGGTGAACGCCTGCTGGGTGAAGACCCGGTTGTCGATCGACATGGCGCCGCAGAACCCGGTGCCCTGCTGGTAGCCGTCCTGGAACGCGGACACCCGGTCGAACGCGTTGCCGTGCGCGGACCGGTCGCTGGGCGAGGTGCCGACCGGGTCGCGGAACGTGATCAGCGCGCCGAGCGCCGAGTCGAGCGTGTCCGAGCCGATGTCGAGGTGCTCGGACTTGCCGTCGTTGACCCACTTGACGAACGCGCCCGCGAAGCAGTCGGCCATCGCCTCGGTCAGGATGGTGGGGAACCGCTGCGGCTCGCGCCGCTCGGCCTCCGGGGTGATGCCCATCCGGTTCTGCACGGCGTGGCCCATCTCGTGCGCCAGCACGATCACCACGGCCGCGTCGCCGAACCGGTCCTTGAGCACGGGCAGCAGCGCGGCGCGGTCCCAGGCGATGGCGTCGGCGCTGGGGCAGTAGAACGCGTTGCCCTCGACGTCGGCGGCCTTCTCCGTGCACGGCGGTGGCTTGGCGGACGGGTCGCTGGTGTCGACCGAGTAGATGCCGCCCTCGATCGGCTCCCACGGCTTGTCGAAGGCGTCCGGGAACGCCTCCTGCCAGAACGTGTCGATGTCGGTGACGGCGGTGGCCGCGAGCTGGTCGATCGGGCCGCCGTCGGTGCCCCGGATGAAGCCCGGGTCGACCGTGCCCTTGGTGACGGCTTCGCCCGCCACGGGTGTGCCGGGGATGACCTGGGCGCAGGCACTGGCCGTGACCATGACCGCCGCCAGCAGGACCAGCCGAGCCGAAACGAGCCGCATGGGGTCATTGTGCCTGCCGCCAACCCCTACGGGGTGGTGTTCGACGGCATCGCGGGTTCGCGCGTGCGGGTGGCCCACCTGGTCAACGCGGGCACGGGCGCGACCGCGACCAGGAAGATCGCGCCGGCGGCCAGCCAGCCGCCCGCGCCGAAACCGCCGAGCGCGAACGTGAAGACGGCGGGCCCGAACAGCTGCACGGTCGCCGTGGCGGCCTCGTTCACCCCCTGGTACGCGCCACGGGACTCGTCCCGCATGAGGCCGACCGACAACCCCCAGTTGGCGGCCACGTAACCGAGTTCGCCGACCACGTGCAGCGCCGCCGCGGCCACCACGACCGCCACGACCGGCGCGCCCGAACCGCCGACGGTCGTGGCGAGCAGCGCGCAGCTCGCGGCGAGGGCGATCCCGGACCGCACCGCCGTCCGCGCGGCCTGGTCCGGGGTGCGGGCGAACCGCGCGAACGGCACCTGGAACACCGCGATGCCGACCGAGCTGACGACCACCACCACGCCGCTCAGCGCGAGCGGCAGGTCCGTGGACCGCGACAGCCACAGCGGCAGGCCGGTCGACAGCATCGCCCAGCACAGCGACAGGACCGACGTGACGGCGACGACGGCCAGGTAGGGGCGGTCGGCCAGCACGGCACGCGCGCGTGGCGTGCCCTCGACCGGTGCCGGCTCGCGCACGGCCAGCGCCGTCACGGCGAGCACGCCGAACGTGATGGCGTTGCCGGTGATGGCGAGCGCGTAGGTCGAGGGGTCGTCGGCGGTGAGGACCAGCGCGCCCAGCCCGGCGCCGACCGCGTAACCGACGTGCTGCGCCACCCGCTGCTGCGCGAGCGCGCGCACCCTGGCCGCCTGGTCGGCCACCAGACCGGTGATCAGGGCCGTGCGGACCGCGTTGCCGCCGTTGGCGGGCGCGGTGAACGCCACCGTCGCGGCGAGGAACGACCACGTGCCGTCCACCGCGAGGTAGGACGCCATGGCGCAAGCCCGCACGACGGTGATCGCGGCCAGCACCAGCCGCGGGTCGAAGCGGTCCGCCGCCGCGCCGAGCGGCACCGCCGCGATCAGTCCCGCCGCACCGGCCACCGCCATGCCCACACCCACCGTGACCAGCGGCAGGCCGAGCACGCGGGTGAAGAACAACGCCCAGGTGGTGAACCAGAGGCCGTCGCCGAGCGCCGAGACGCCGCGTCCCCACAGCAGCACGCGCAACCCCATCGGCACTCACCCTTCACAGATTGATGAACGGTGTATGTGACCGTAACCCGTGCGGCGTGGTGCCGCAATCACAGTTCAGGGAGCCGTGTATCTTGCGGGCATGGCGGGATGGGTGGATTCCGGCAACGCCGTGCAGGCGTCGGTCGTCGCGCTGGCCCGCGAGCTGGCCGACCCGGTCCGGCTCACCGCGCTGCAACTGCTCGCCGCCGAGGGTCCCCACACGATGGTGCAACTCGCCGACGCCATGGGCGTCACGCCGCCACGCCTGGGCAACCACCTGGCCCGCCTGCGCGCCGCCGGCCTCGTCACGGTCGAGCACACCGGCCGGCACGCCGTCTACCAGGTCGCCCGCGCCGACATCGCCGACGTGCTCACCGCCATAGCCCGGTACGCCCACCACGACGACCTCACCGCGCCGCGGCGCGCGTCGTCACCGGTGGACGTCGCGCACACCTGCTACGACCACGCGGCCGGCCGGCTGGGGATCTCGGTGCTCACCACGCTGGTCTCGGCGGGAGCCCTGCACCCGCCCGACGGCCGCACGGGCGAGCTCGTGCTGGGCGACGACCTGACCGCGTTGCACCGCCTGGGCGTCGACGCGCGGGCCGTCGCGCCACGTCGCCGCCTGGCGTCGGCGTGCCTGGACCGCACGCACCGCGTCCCGCACCTGGGCGGCGACCTGGGCCGGCTCGTGCTGGACGCGTTCGTGGCCGACGACCTGGTCCGCCGTCAGGACGGCACCAGGGAACTCCTCGTCACCGAACGCGGGGCCGCGCGCCTGCCCGACCTGCTGCCGGGGTTCACGCCGGGGCCGTGACGCCGCGGACCACCCACGCCCGCGCGGTGAGCCGGATCGAGCCGTTCGGTTGGGTGGGCAGGCGGGTGCGGAGCAGGTCGCGCAAGGCGCGGCGGCGGTCCTCGGGCAGGGACGCGGCGTAGCCGGGCGCCGGCCCCTGACCGCCGAGGAACGGTCGCCAGTAGTCGTCGAAGTCGGCGAAGGTCGTCGGCACCTCCAGCGCTTCGACGCGGACCCCGGTCAGCCCGGCGCCGGTCCACAGCTCGCGCAGCGGCTCGGGTCGGCAGAGGGCGAAGCGCCTGCCCTCGTGCAGGGCGGTCGCCGCGGGGTCGAGGAGGGTGGCGGCGTCCCAGAAGAGCCGGGTGATCGCCATGCCCTCGGCGTAGTCCCACACGTAGGCGGCCACCACACCACCGGGCACGGCGACCCTGGTGAACTCGGCCAGCGCCCGGACCGGGTCGGGCACGAAGTTCAACGCCAGCCCGCTGACCACCGCGTCGTAGGCGTGGTCGGGCAGCGGCAGGTCACGCGCGTCACCGACCTGGAACGCGGCCCGCGGATCGGCGACCCGGTGCTTCGCCGTGGCCAGGAACCCCTCGGACGGATCGACCCCGACCACCTCCGCGGGTGCCGCACCCTCCAGCACCGCCGCCGTCAACGCCCCGGTGCCGCACCCGACGTCCAACCACCGCCGTCCCGCCGGCAGACCCAGCAACCGGAGGAACCGCCGCGCGACCGGCGCGCTCCAACGCCCGACGTAAGCCTCGTACGCCTCGCCGACCGCCCACACCTCGTCCGCCATGGGGCTCAGCATGGCAGCCCCACCCGTCCGCCGACGGCGTTCTCCGCCGCCCGGTTCGGGCCCCGCACGGACGGGGGCGACCGACGCCCGGTGCGCGATGATGGTCCCGTGCTGGTTCACGTGGAGAAGGTCACCAGGTCGCCGAGCGGTGCCGCGCTGGTCGAGGTGCGGACCTCGGTCGGGACGGTGACGGCCCGCTGGTGCGGAGACCAGGAGGCGACATCGGGCGCGCACCACGTCGAGTGGGAGCTGGACGAGGAGTTCCGGTGGGGACTCGACTGCCGCCGGGTCGACGACGAGGCACCGCACCTGGGCCAGGACGAGCGCGGGGCCTTCTTCCGCGGCCGGCTGGGCCTCACGTCGTCGGTGCCGGCGTACGCGCACCTGGAGGTGGCCGACTCGGTGATCGACCTCGGTCGAGTCGACGCCCTGCCCGACTGCGTCGCCGGCTCGTGGGTCGAGGTCCACCTCGAACCCGAGAAGGTCGCGGTCCACCCGTACTCGCCATGACCTGCCGGGAACGCCTCCGGACCCGCGCGAGCACCCGGGATTGTCGTACCCCTGTGGCAGGGTGGAAGCAGGGGTCCCCTGGGCGAGGACCCCTGCGGAGCCTGTCCGGCGGGGCGGCCGTGGTCGATCCCGTCCCCGTGCGCCGAGCGCTCAGGTGTTGTCGAGCGCCGTGCGGTCCGGGGTGGGGTCGAGGTCGTCGTCGTCGACCCGGCCGCCCTGGATCTCCGCCGCGTCCGCCCTGGTCACGGTGGCCGCGGTCGGTTGGTTCTCCGGGGCCAGCCAGAGCACTCCCGCCGGCGGCAGTTGCAGCACCGCCGAAGCCGGGCGGCCGTGCCACGGGCGCTCCTCCGCCTCCACGACGCCGAGGTTGCCGACGCCGGAGCCGCCGTAGACCTCCGAGTCCGTGTTCACCACCTCGCGCCACCGGCCCGCCACCGGCAGCCCCACCCGGTAGTCGTGGTGCGGCATGCCGGCGAAGTTGGCCACGCACGCCAGCACCGAGCCGTCCTCGCCGATCCGCAGGAAGCTCAGCACGTTGCCCGCCGAGTCGTTCGCGTCGACCCACGAGAACCCCTCGGGCCGGTTGTCCGCGCTGTACAACGCGGGCGAGGCCGTGTAGACGCGGTTCAGGTCGGCGATCAGCCGGTGCAGACCGCTGTGCAACGGCGACTCCAGCAGGTGCCAGTCCAGCGACCGGCCCTCCGACCACTCCTCCCGCTGCCCGAACTCGCCGCCCATGAACAGCAGCTGCTTGCCCGGGTGCGCCCACATGAACGCCAGCAACGACCGCAGCCCGGCCGCCTTGTTCCAGTCGTCACCCGGCATCCGCTGCCACAACGACCCCTTGCCGTGCACGACCTCGTCGTGCGACAGCGGCAGCACGAAGTTCTCGCTCCAGGCGTACACCAGCGAGAACGTGATCTCGTTGTGGTGGAACGACCGGTGGACGGGTTCGCGCGACAGGTAGTGCAGCGTGTCGTGCATCCAGCCCATGTTCCACTTGAACCCGAACCCGAGGCCGCCCAGGTGCGTCGGCCTCGTCACGCCCGGCCACGCCGTCGACTCCTCGGCCACCATCACCACACCGGGGTGGCGCTTGTAGACGGTCGCGTTCAGCTCCTGCAGGAACCGCACCGCGTCCAGGTTCTCCCGGCCGCCGTACTGGTTGGGCAGCCACTGCCCCTCCTGCCGGGAGTAGTCCAGGTACAGCATCGAGGCCACCGCGTCGACCCGCAGGCCGTCGATGTGGAACTCCTCGATCCAGTACAGGGCGTTGGCGACGAGGAAGTTGCGCACCTCGTTGCGCCCGAAGTCGAACACCAGCGTGCCCCAGTCGGGGTGCTCGCCCCGGCGCGGGTCCTCGTGCTCGTACAGGGCGCTGCCGTCGAACCGCGCCAACGCCCACGAGTCCTTCGGGAAGTGCGCGGGCACCCAGTCCATGATCACGCCGACGCCGCGCTGGTGCAGCACGTCCACGAAGTGCCGGAAGTCGTCCGGCGACCCGAACCGCGACGTCGGCGCGTAGTACGACGTCACCTGGTAGCCCCACGACCCGCCGAACGGGTGCTCGGCCACCGGCATCAGCTCCACGTGCGTGAACCCGGCGCCCACCACGTAGTCGGCCAGCTCCGTGGCCAGCTCCCGGTACCCCAGGCCGGGCTTCCACGAGCCCAGGTGCACCTCGTACACGCTCATCGGCGCGTTGATCCACTGGGTGGCGTCGCGCTTGGCCCGCCACGCCTCGTCACCCCACTCGTGCGTGGACCGGGTGACCACCGACGCGGTCTGCGGCGGCGTCTCGGTGGCGAACGCCATCGGGTCCGCCTTCTCGTGCCACCCGCCGTCGCGGCCGAGGACGCGGAACTTGTACCGGGTGCCCTCCGGGATGCCGGGGATGAAGATCTCCCACACGCCGGACGAGCCCAGCGACCGCATCGGGTTCGCGCGCCCGTCCCAGCCGTCGAAGTCGCCGCACACCCGCACACCGCGCGCGGTCGGGGCCCACACGGCGAACGAGACGCCCGAGATCGGGCCGTCGGGCGTGTCGTAGGTGCGCACCCGCGCCCCCAGCACGTCCCACAGCCGCTCGTGCCGCCCCTCGCCGATCAGGTGCAGGTCCAGCTCGCCGACGGTCGGCAACCAGCGGTACGGGTCGTCCACCTCGACGACGTGGTCGCCGTACTCGACCTCCAGGCGGTAGTTGCCGCCCGGGTGCTCGGGCAGGTCGCCCGCGAACAGCCCGTCGGTGACCCGGTCCAGCTCGAAGCGCTTGTCGTTCGCGATCACCGCCACCGCGGTCGCACCCGGCCGCAGCGCCCGCGCGACGACGCCCTCGGGGACGTGGTGCACGCCGAGCACCGAGTGCGGGTCGTGGTGCGCCCCGGCCAGCAGCCGGTCGACGTCCTCGGGCGAGATCATGACTGCACCGCTCCCTCTCCAGTGATCCGCGCGATCGACGACAACGGGACCGTCAACCACTCCGGCCTGTTCGCGTGCTCGTACGCGACCTCGTACACGGCCTTGTCCAGCTCGAACGCCCGCAGCAGGTAGCCCCGCTTGCGGGGGTCGCCGACCGAGTCCGACGCCGCCTCCGCGTAGCCCTCGGTGAACGCCGCGCGGTTGCGCCGCGCCCACTCCAGCGCCCGCACGGTCAGCTGGTGGTCCTCCGGCTGGCCGACCAGGAGCTGGTGCGCCGCGTAGTCGAAGGATCGCAGCATCCCGGCCACGTCGCGCAACGGCGAGCGCAGCGCGGTCCGCTCGGCGATCGGCGAGCCCGGCTCGCCCTCGAAGTCGATCAGCAGCCACCCCTGCACGGTCCGCAGCACCTGGCCCAGGTGCAGGTCGCCGTGGATGTGCTGCACCGCCACCGCGTCCGGGGTGTCCCTGGCCTGCTCGAACGCCTCCCGCAGCGCGGGCACGTACGGCCGCAGCTCCGGCACCGCGGCGACCACCGAGTCCAGCCGCGCGATCATCGCCCGGACGGTCCGGTCGATGTCCTCGGCGTCCGCGTGCTGCGTGCCCAACGCGCGTTCCAGGTCCGCGTGCACGCTGGCCACCGCCTGGCCGAGCCGCTGCGCCTCGCCCGCGAAGTCGCCGCCCACCTCGTCGGCGTGCAGGTCGGCCTCGGCCATCAGGTCCCGCACGCTGGTCGTCGCCATCGCCCAGCCGTCCACCGCGTCCGGCATGAACTGCTGCAACATGCCGACGGTCGTGGTCTGGCCGTCCAGCCGGCCGGTGATCGACCCGAGCGGCTGGGCGATGTGCTCGCACCCGACCTGACGCAACGCCCGGTGCAGCACCAGGTCCGGGTTCTCGCCGTAGGTCAGCTTGCGGAACAGCTTGAGGATGTACTGGCTGCCGAACACGATCGAGGTGTTGGACTGCTCGGACGTGATCGGCCGGCCGCGCAGCCCGGTCTGCAGTTCCACGTCCGGCTCGTGCGCGAACCGCAGGCCGTCGACCTCGGCGCCCTCCGCGATCAGGTCGAGCAGCGCGCCGGTCAGCTCCGGCACCTGCGTGGCGTCGTGGTTCTCCGCGTGGTCGGTGACCAGCAGCTGGTACGGCTCGCGCCGGTCCGGCTGCGCCACCTCCACCACGAGGTGCACCAGCACCGGCTCCTCGGCCCGCAGCACCGTCGTGCGCAGCGGGCGGATGGAGGTGACCGGGCGGTCCTTGCCGCCGAACCACCGCTGCGCGGGCAGCCACCCGGGCAGCGCGGTCATCACCTCGTCGACCAGGTCGTGCGGTCGGGTCACGTCCATCACCTCGGCTCGCTGTCGTCGCCGGCTTCCACGAGCTGGAACCAGTAGAAGCCGTGACCGGGCAGGGTCAGCAGGTAGGGCAGGTCGCCCACGGTGGGGAAGACCACGCCGCCGGTCAGCTCCACCGGCCTGCTGCCGTGGTGCTCCGACAGATCGAGTTCGACCGGCTGCGGGAACCGCGACAGGTTGTTCACGCACAGCACGACGTCCTCGTGTCCGTCGGGCCGCCGCCACCGCCGCCGGTAGGCCAGCACGCTCGGGTTCGAGCCGCCCAGGTCGGTGAAGTCGCCCTCCGCGAACGCGTGGTGCTGCTTGCGCACCTCGATCATCCGCCGCGTCCAGTGCAGCAGCGACGACTGGTTGTTCAACTGTGCCTCGACGTTGAGGCCCTGGTAGCCGTACACCGGGTCCATGATCACCGGCAGGTAGATCCGGCCCGGGTCGCAGCTGGAGAACCCCGCGTTGCGGTCCGGGGTCCACTGCATGGGCGTGCGCACCGCGTCGCGGTCGCCCAGCCAGATGTTGTCGCCCATGCCGATCTCGTCACCGTAGTAGAGGACGGGCGAGCCGGGCAGCGACAGCAGCATCGCGGTGAACAGCTCCTGCTGGTTGCGGTCGTTCTCCAGCAGCGGGGCCAGGCGTCGCCGGATGCCGATGTTCGCCTTCATCCGCGGGTCCTTGGCGTACTCCGCGTACATGTAGTCGCGCTCTTCGTCGGTGACCATCTCCAGCGTCAACTCGTCGTGGTTGCGCAGGAAGATGCCCCACTGCGCGCCCGACGGGATCTCCGGCGTCTGCGCCAGGATCTCCGAGATCGGGAACCGCGACTCGCGCCGCACGGCCATGAAGATGCGCGGCATCAGCGGGAAGTGGAACGCCATGTGGCACTCGTCGCCGCCGACGTCGGGGTCGCCGAAGTACTCGACCACGTCCGACGGCCACTGGTTGGCCTCGGCCAGCAGCACCCGGCCGGGGTACTCGTCGTCCACGACCTTGCGGCAGCGCTTGAGGAAGTCGTGCGTGCGCGGCAGGTTCTCGCAGTTCGTGCCCTCCTGCTCGAACAGGTACGGCACGGCGTCGAGCCGGAACCCGTCGATGCCCAGGTCGAGCCAGAACCGCAGGGTGTCCAGCATGGCCTCCTGGACGTGCGGGTTCTCGTAGTTCAGGTCCGGCTGGTGGGAGAAGAACCGGTGCCAGTAGAACTGGCCGCGCACCGGGTCGTAGGTCCAGTTGGACGACTCGGTGTCGACGAAGATGATCCGCGCGTCGGCGTACTTCGAGTCGTCGTCGCTCCAGACGTAGTAGTCGCCGTACGGGCCGTCGGGGTCCGTCCGGGACTGCTGGAACCACGGGTGGGCGTCGCTGGTGTGGTTGAGCACCAGGTCGGTGATCACCCGGATGCCGCGGCGGTGCGCCTCGTCCAGCAGGTACACGAAGTCCTCGACCGAACCGAACTCCGGCAGCACCGCGCGGAAGTCGGAGATGTCGTACCCGCCGTCGCGCAGCGGCGAGGCGTAGAACGGCGGCAGCCACAGGCAGTCGACGCCGAGCCACTCCAGGTAGTCCAACCGGGACGCGAGCCCCCGCAGGTCGCCGGTGCCGTCACCGTTGGAGTCGCTGAACGCGCGCACCAGCACCTCGTAGAACACCGCGCCCTTGAACCAGCTCGGGTCCCGCGGCACCAGCTTGGCCGACCGGAAGTCCTCGGCCTGCGGCTCCACCAGCAGGCCGTCGGCGCCGATGGCCTCGCCGGTGTGCGGCACGTTCTCCAGGCCTACCAGCGCGGCGTCGGGTCGGGCCTCTTCTTGCATGTGTGCTCCACCTCGTCCCACCTCATTGGGGGTGCGTTCGATCGTCCCTCGTGCTCTTCGGCGGGCACGGGGACTCGGTAAAGGGGACCGGGCTGGGTTCTTCGACTGGCTGCTGGACCCGCTTAGGAGAACCTGCGCTGCACGCCCACGATGTGCGCCGGGGCGCGCCAGGGTTCCAGGCGGACGTAGTTGGCCTGGCCCCAGTCCCAGGTCTCACCGGAGACCTCGTCGTGGGCGATCAGCCGCTCGTGCCAGTCGGCGCCGAGCGCGGGCAGGTCCAGCCAGACGGTGCCGTCCTGCGCGTTGTGCGGGTCCAGGTTGACCACGACGACGACCGTGTCGCCGGTGCCGGGGTCCTGCTTGGAGTAGGCGATCAACGCGGGGTTGTCGACGTGGTGGAACCGGAGTGTTCGCATCTGCTGCAACGCCGGGTGCGCCCGGCGGATCGCGTTCAGCTTGCGCAACCACGGTTCCAGCGACCGTCCCTCGGCCACCGCCGCCGCGTAGTCGCGGGGGCGGAGCTGGTACTTCTCCGAGTTCAGGTACTCCTCGCTGCCCGGTCGGACGGCCTCGTGCTCGAACAGCTCGTAGCCCGAGTACACACCCCAGGTCGGCGCCATCGTCGCCGCCAGCGCCGCGCGCAGCGCGAACATGCCCGGACCGCCGTGCTGCAGCGATTCGTGCAGGATGTCCGGGGTGTTGACGAACAGGTTGGGCCGCGCTTCGTCCCAGTGCTCGACCAGCTCGTCGCCGAACTCGGTCAGCTCCTCCTTGGTCGTGCGCCAGGTGAAGTAGGTGTAGCTCTGCGTGAAGCCGAGCTTGGCCAGGCCGTACAGGCGGGCCGGGCGGGTGAACGCCTCGGACAGGAACAGCACGTCCGGGTGCCGGTCCTTGACCGCCCAGATCAGCCACGCCCAGAAGTCCGGCGGCTTGGTGTGCGGGTTGTCGACCCGGAAGATCCGCACCCCGTGGTCGACCCAGTGCAGCACGACGCGCAGCACCTCGTTGTAGATGCCCTGCGGGTCGTTGTCGAAGTTGACCGGGTAGATGTCCTGGTACTTCTTCGGCGGGTTCTCCGCGTAGGCGATCGAGCCGTCCGGCCGGGTGGTGAACCACTCGGGGTTCTTCAGCACCCACGGGTGGTCGGGGGCGCACTGCAGCGCCAGGTCCAGCGCCACCTCGATGTTCAGCTCGCGGGCGCGGGCCACGAACGCGTCGAAGTCCTCGATCGTGCCCAGCTCGGGGTGGATCGCGTCGTGCCCGCCCTCGTCCGCGCCGATGGCCCAGGTCGAGCCCGGGTCGTCCTCGGTGGCGGTGAGCGTGTTGTTCGGGCCCTTGCGGTTCACCCGCCCGATCGGGTGGATCGGGGGCAGGTAGGCGACGTCGAAGCCCATGGCCGCGATGCGGTCCAGCTCCTTGGCGGCGGTCACGAACGTGCCGTGCACCGGGACGCCCGACTCGTCCACGCCGCCCGTGCTGCGGGGGAAGAACTCGTACCAGGACCCGAACGCCGCCCGCTTGCGGTCGACCCACACCTTCTGCGGCTTGCCCTTGGTGACGAGCTCGCGGACCGGGTGGTCGTGCATGACCTGGCGGACGTCGCCCGCCAGGGCGGGTGCGACCCGCTCGGCGAGGGGCCGGTGCTCGTCGCGCAGCGCGGTGGCCGCGTTGACCAGCAGCGGCTTCTCCCGGCGCCGGTCGGGGCGGCGGCTGACGCGGTCGAGCAGGCGCGCGCCGGTCTCCAGGTCGTTCTCCAGCTCGTGGGCGCTCTGCCCGGCGGCGATCTTGACCTCGACGGCGTGCTGCCAGGTGGCCCACGGGTCGCTCCAGGCGTCCACGCGGAACGTCCACGCGCCCTCGGCGTCCGGCACGATCGTGGCGGCCCAGCGGTCCAGGCCGACACCCTGCGGCACCATCCGCGTCTGTCTGGCGACCCGGTCGTTCGGCCCCCGCCACGCCACCGTGGCGGCCACGGCGTCGTGGCCCTCGCGCCACACCGTGGCCTCGACCGGGACGTGTTCGCCGACCACGGCCTTCGCCGGGTAGCGACCGCCGCTCACGGTCGGGGAGACATCGTCGATTCCGAGTCGTCCGCTCATCGGCAGCGCCCCTCTCACCTGGTGTGACGCTTGCGCGTGCAAGTCTGCCCGCAGCGATCGGACCAACCGCCACCGGGACCCGTACCTGCTGTTCCTACCCCTTCTGGTTGGATTGCACACTTGACGGTGGTTCCGATTCGCCATGGAAGATCACAATCTCGTGTCGGCGCCGACGCCACGCCGTCCTCCATCGGGCGTAACGTGATCACACGATCGGTCCAGTGATCACTCGAACGGTGTCCGGGAGCCGTCGCCGCCGCGGACGAGGCGGGCCGCCGGCTGTCCGGGCCGCGGCCGAGCCGCCGTTCGGAGCAAGCCGGATCGATCACCGCCGTGACCGCGTCACCACTTGCGCGGTGTGCGCGAAATAACTTGCAGCGCACCGTTTGGCCTGGTGGAGCTGTATCGGTCCCTGCATCGGTTCGGGTGACCGTTGCTCCGCACCGCTGGATGGGGGATAAGGTCCGACGCCATGCGAGCACTTCGCCGGTTCACCGTCCGAGCCAGTCTGCCCGAGCCGTTGGCGGCCCTGGGCACCCTCGCCACGAACCTGCGCTGGACGTGGCACCAGCCCACCCAGGACCTGTTCGCGTCGGTCGACCCCGAGCTGTGGGCCGAGAGCGGCGACCCGTTGCGCCTGCTGTCCGTGGTCGCGCCCGACCGCCTCGAAGCCCTCTCCCGCGACGAGCAGTTCCTCGCCCACGCCCGCGCCCTGGCCGACGACCTGCACCGCTACACCACCGGGCCGCGCTGGTTCCAGCGCCGCCAGGACGAGATCGCGCAGCGCCGCGAGCACGGCCGGCACGACCCGCACCCGCTGCCGAACGCGATCGCCTACTTCTCGATGGAGTTCGGCGTCACCGAGGCCCTGCCGAACTACTCCGGCGGCCTCGGCGTGCTGGCGGGCGACCACCTCAAGGCCGCCTCCGACCTCGGCGTGCCGCTGATCGCCGTCGGCCTGCTCTACCGGTCCGGCTACTTCCGCCAGGCGCTGTCGCTGGACGGCTGGCAGATCGAGCACTACCCGGTGCTCGACCCGCGCGGCCTGCCGCTGGAGCTGCTCACCGAGCCCTCCGGCGCGCCGATCCTGGTGCACGTCGCCATGCCCGGCGACCGGGTGCTGCGCGCCAAGGTGTGGAAGGCCCAGGTCGGCCGCATCCCGTTGCTGCTGCTCGACTCCGACGTGGAGGAGAACGACGACGACCTGCGCGGCGTCACCGACCGCCTCTACGGCGGCGACCAGGACCACCGCATCCGGCAGGAGATCCTGGCGGGCGTCGGCGGCGTCCGGGCCGTGCGCACGTACTGCGAGCTGACCGGCCACCCCTCGCCCGAGGTGTTCCACACCAACGAGGGCCACGCGGGCTTCCTGGGCCTGGAGCGCATCCGCGAGCTGGTCACGGGCGAGGGCCTGGACTTCGACCAGGCGCTGGCCGCGGTCCGCGCGGGCACCGTGTTCACCACGCACACGCCCGTCCCGGCGGGCATCGACCGGTTCCCCGTCGACCTCGTGCAGCACTACTTCGGCTCGGAGTCCCTGCTGCCGGGCGTGAACACCCAGCGCATCCTCGCGCTGGGCGCCGAGGACAACCCCGGCCTGTTCAACATGGCGCACATGGGTCTGCGGCTCGCCCAGCGCGCGAACGGCGTCTCCAAGCTGCACGGCACCGTCAGCCGCGACATGTTCCGCGGCCTGTGGCCGGGCTTCGACGCCTCGGAGGTGCCGATCGGCTCGGTCACCAACGGCGTGCACGGCCCCACCTGGGCGGCCACCGAGATGAGCCGCCTGGTCGGCGACGCGGAGGACTCCGGCGTCGGCCTGCGCGGGTTCGAGCCCGTCACCGACCAGCGGCTGTGGGAGCTGCGCAACGACCTGCGCGGCAAGCTCGTGCACGAGGTCCGCCGCCGCACCCGCGCGTCCTGGTTGCAGCGCGGCGCGTCGGCGCTGGAGCTGGGCTGGACCGACTCGGTGTTCGACCCGGACGTGCTGACCGTCGGCTTCGCCCGCCGCGTGCCGACCTACAAGCGGCTGACGCTGATGCTGCGCGACGCGGACCGGCTGCGCGCCCTGCTGCTGCACCCCGAACGGCCCGTGCAGCTCGTCGTGGCGGGCAAGTCGCACCCGGCCGACGACGGCGGCAAGGCGTTGATCCAGCAGATCGTGCGGTTCGCCGACGACGCGGGCGTGCGGCACCGGATCGTGTTCCTGCCCGACTACGACATGTCCATGGCCCGGTACCTGTACTGGGGCTGCGACGTGTGGCTGAACAACCCGATGCGCCCGCTGGAGGCCTGCGGCACGTCCGGCATGAAGTCCGCGCTCAACGGCGGGCTGAACCTGTCGATCCGCGACGGCTGGTGGGACGAGCTGTACGACGGCAGCAACGGCTGGGCCATCCCGACCGCCGACGGCGTCACCGACCCGACCCGGCGCGACGACCTGGAGGCCGCCGCGCTCTACGACCTGCTCGGCAGCCAGGTCGCGCCGCTGTTCTACGACCGGGGCGAGGACGGCGTGCCGACCCGCTGGCTGGCCATGGTGCGGCACACGCTGGCGTCGCTCGGCCCGGCCGTGCAGGCGTCCCGGATGGTGCGCGAGTACGTGGAGAAGCTGTACGCGCCCGCCGCGTCGTCGGCCGGCTCGGTGGTCGGCGAGGGGTTCCGCGGCGCGAAGGAGCTGGCCGCGTACCGGCAGCGCCTGCGGGCGTCGTGGACGCGGGTGCGGGTGCTGGACTCGGAGATGTCGCTGAACGGGTCGGCCACGCCGCAGCTCGGCGCGCCGGTCGGCGTGCGGGCCCGGATCGAGCTGGCCGGCCTGGAACCGTCCGAAGTGGACGTGCAGGTGGCGCTCGGCCGGGTCGGCGACTCCGACGAGCTGTACGACGTGGTCACGCACGGCATGCGTTACGCGGGCAACGGCAACTACGAGATCGAGGTGCCGCTGCCGCACGCGGGCGCGGTCGGCTACACCGTGCGCGTGCTGCCGCGGCACGACCTGCTCGCGTCACCGGCGGAACTCGGCCGGGTCGTGCTGGCGAGGTGACATCGCCCGATCAGATGACCGTCGGTGTGACCGGCGGTCATCTGGTCCCGGTGGTTTTCACGCTTCCGCACGGGATTTCTACGGTCGGGTGAACCGGCCTGCTTCGCCGCGAGGTGGCGGCGGGTTCGCGCTTACCCTTGCGGCGTGAGGAAAATCGCGACGATCGGCACGGTGCTCGCCGTCCTGCTCGCCGTGGCCGTCACCCCGGCCGCGTCGGCGCGACGGCAGTCGGCGGAACCTCCCGCCGCGTGCGCGGGACTGGTGACGCAGCTCGCGGACACGCTGAAGAAGGTCATCGAGCCGTTGGCCGCGAACCCGCCCACACCGGACAAGGCGGCCGTGCCGCTGGGCGACACGCTCCGGGTGCTGGTGGCGATGACGGCGTCGAAGTGCCTGCCCACGCCGCCGATGACGGCTCCGGCGCAGTCCCGGTTCCACGGGCCGGAGCTGTGCCTGTCCCAGGCCATGGCGGTGTTCGCCGGGCTGTTCAGCGTGTTGAGCAAGGTCGTGCCCGGTGCCGTGGCCCCGGACCCGGGCAAGCTGCGCGGCGAGGTGCAGGGGTGGCTGAAGGTCGTGGGCGAGGCGGTGCCCACGTGCGGCCTGCCCGTGCCGCCCGACGGCATGCCGACCATGCCGGCGTAGCGCTCAGGAGATGTCGAGGCGGGCGGTGGTCTCCGCGACGCGGGGCATCCAGCCGGCGAGTCGCTGCGCCTCGACGAGCGTGACGCGGGCCGCCGCGTTGTCGCCGGCGGCCATCTGGGCGCGGGCGATCGTGGCCAGCGCGTCGGCACGGGCCAGCGCGGACTCGCTGGTCGCCTTGGCCTGCCGGGCCAGGGCGAGGGCGCCGGCGTGGTCGTCCTCAATCAGGGCGAGCTGCGCCAACGTGCCCGTGCAGCGGTAGCGCGGGTAGCCGAACCGCATCGCGCCGTCCGCCGCGCGCTTGGCCGCGGGCACGCCGACGTCCGCGGGCAGTTGGCCGCCTTCGACGGCGTTGGCGGTGGAGCTCGCCATCGCGGCGAGCACGAACGCCATGTCCCGCTGCTCCAGGTCCGTGCGGCCCATCAGGTTGCTGACCGCGTGCAGCGCCTCGCCGTACTTCGCGCGCATGGTCAGCACGGCGGTGCGCGCGCCGATGGCGACCAGCAGCGTGGGGTGGCGGGCGACCAGCTCGTCGGCGATGGCCTCGGCCCGGTCGAGGTCACCGGTCTCCAGGGCGTCGCTGACCTCGTTGACCAGGGGCGTCGCCTCGTACTCGGCGGCCGTGCGGCCGGTCAGGCGGGGCAGGGCGAACAGGAACCAGCCCGGTGACGTGGTGCCCGCGCCGCGGCGCGGCCACAGGCCGTTGAGCAGCACCGCCGTGCCCGCGACCGCGACACCGCGCAGGAACGGCCGGTCGGTGTCCGACCAGGCCAGCGCGCCGAGCCAGACCACCGCCAGCAGCGCCGCGGTCAGCACCGCGGACGTGAGGCCGGTCAGCGCCAGCCGACGCCGGACCGGCGCCTTGACCGACGTGAGACCGAGGGACAGCAGCAGCGGGATCGTCCGCCACACCACGCGCAGGTGCGGCTTCGTCCACGTGCGCACCTCGCCGCCGACCCCGATCTCGACCAGCGACACGCGCACCCGGAACACCAGCGCGCCCGCCAGCAACCCGAGCTGCAGCACCGCGTGCGCGGCCCACGTCCCGAACGCGGCGCCACCGAACGACGCGACGCCCGGCCGCCAGACCACGAGGACGACCAGGGCCGACCCGGTCAGCACTTTCCACACGATCCCGAGACGCTACCGCCACCCCCGCGGTTCCCGAACGTCGAACTCACGGGTCCCGAACGTTCGACACTCGGGACTTGAGCGTTCGACACACGCGAGTGTCGAACGCTCAGGTACCGAGTGTCGAACGCTCAGGTACCCCGAGTTCAACGCTCAGGTCACGGCTTGGGTGGCGCCGGGGCGCACGGGCAGGCCCGAGGCGGCGTAGGCGCGGAAGCCGCCGACCAGGTCGGTCGCCCGGGGCAGACCCACGCGTTGCAGGTCGCGCGCGGCCAGGCTGGAGGCGTAGCCCTCGTTGCACAGCACGACCACGGTCGTGTCGGCGGTGAAGCCGGGGATGCGGTGCTCGCCGTCCGGGTCCAGCCGCCACTCCAGCACGATGCGCTCCACCGGGATCGACCCGGGCACCTCGCCCTCCTCCGCGCGGTTGTGGTGCGGCCGGATGTCGACCACCAGCACGTCCGACAGCCCGGCCAGCTCCTCCGGCGTCACGCGGCGCAACGACCGCCGCGCCTCCTCCAACAGCTCCTCGGCACTCACGGGCCCTCCTGGTCGGCCAGAACGCGCAGCTGCTCCAACGGCAGCCGCTGGGCGGGCAACGGCTGGATCTCCGGCGGGATGTCGGCGAGGCTCGGATATTCCCGGGTCGGCACCAGCGGCGGCGAGTAGGCGTGCACGCTCGCCGCACCCACGGTGCCGCGGTTGACCATCCGGTGCGCCCGTCCGGCGCCGAACCCCAAAGCGCTGCCCACGGGTCGCAGCGCGCTGCGGACCGGCCCACCGGGGTAGCGGTAGTCCTCCGACAGCTCACCGGTCAGCACGGTGAACGAGCCCGCCGCGCCGCCGTGGTCGTGCGGCTCGGTGCCCTGGCCCGGCAGCCAGCTCAGCAACCACAGCTCGACGCCCTCGGTCAGCCCGAGCCGCGCCCACCAGCGCCGGTCCGGGTCGAACCGCAGGACGTCCAGCAACGGGGTGGTCAGCTCGGAGGCGACGGTGGAGGTCAGCTCGCGCAGCTCGCGCGGCGTCCAGAGGTCGCGTTCGGGGTGGATGATGTCGCGCAGGAACCGCACGTCCAGCTTCGGGTGCAGGTCGGCGCGCGCGATCGTCGCGGTCACGGAAGTCGCTCCTGATGGCTACGAGGTCGGGCGGGGTAGCGATCAAGACGCGACGCGGGGTCAGCCGCGGGAGCGGGACCGGCCGCGTCGCGTCCGGCTACACCCGCACGACGCCACCAGCAGGAGGTCGATCGTGCGGTCGCACCAGGTCAGCAACGGGCGGGCCACGCCCGCATCGTGCCACGGATCGGTGACCCGCGTCCGGGCCTCCCACCAGGCAGGATTGCCTCGGACCCGGAGACTGTCGGGCACCGGGGCACGTCAGTTGGGCACGCGGAGCAGCAGCAGCGAGCGGCCCTCCAGCACGACGGTCGCGCCCGCCGCGAGGCTCTCCGCGAGCACCGGCGAGCCGTCGGCCGCGGTCGAGTCGATCGTCGGCTCGTACCGCCCGCCGTACTCGGGCCCCGGCAGGGTGACCTCGATCGGGTCAGCCCCCGCCTGCACGAGCAGCAGCCACGAGTCGTCCGACACCAGCTCGCCGTCACGCGTGCGGGACAGGCTGTTCGACCCGTCGATCCACATGCCGAGGAACCGCCTGCCGTCGTCGAACCAGTCCGTCTCGGCCATCTCCTCGCCGTCCGGCCGGAACCACACCAGGTCCGGCGCGCCGGACGACGTGGTGCGGCCGTCGAAGAACTGCGGCTGCCGCAACGCCGGTGACGCGCGCCGCACCGCGATCACGCGCCGGGCGAACGCCAGCATCGCCTCACCCTCGGCGCCGAGCTCCCAGTCCACCCACGACGTCTCGTCGTCCAGGCAGTACGCGTTGTTGTTGCCGCCCTGGGTGCGCCACTGCTCGTCACCCGCGGTGAGCATCGGCGTGCCCGTGGACAGCATCAGGGTGGCGAACAGGTTGCGCGCCTGCCGGGCGCGCAGCGCGAGCACCTCGGGGTCGTCGGTCTCGCCCTCCGCACCGCAGTTCCACGACCGGTTGTCGTTGGTACCGTCCCGGTTGTCCTCGCCGTTGGCCAGGTTGTGCTTCTCGTTGTAGGAGACGAGGTCGCGCAGCGTGAACCCGTCGTGCGCGGTGACGAAGTTGACCGACTGCCACGGTCGCCGCAGGTCGTCGGCGTACAGGTCGGACGACCCGGACAGCCGGTACGCCAGGTCGCGCACGCTGGTCATGCCGCGCCAGAAGTCGCGCACGGTGTCGCGGTACCGGCCGTTCCACTCCGCCCACTGCACGCCGAAGTCGCCGACCCGGTAGCCGTCGCCGGTGGCGTCCCACGGCTCGGCGATGAGCTTGCACCGCGACAGCACCGGGTCCTGGGTGATCGCGGTCAGCATCGCCGACGCCCGGTCGAACCGGCCGCCGCCGGGCCGGCCCAGCGTGGACGCGAGGTCGAACCGGAACCCGTCCACGCCCATCTCGGTGGCCCAGTAGCGCAGCGAGTCCGTGACCAGCCGCACGAACTGCGGCGACCCGGCTTCGGTGGTGTTGCCGCAGCCGGTGATGTCGAGCGTGCCTCCGCCGTCGATGTGCAGGTAGTAGCCGGGCGCGTCGAAGCCCCGGTACGACAGCGTGGGGCCCTCCGGCCCGCCCTCGCAGGTGTGGTTGAACACCACGTCGATGATCACTTCGATGTCCGCGTTGTGCAGCGCGGCCACCATCGTGCGGAACTCCTCCACCTCCCGGCCCGGCTCGCTGGCGTAGGCGGGGTGCGGCGCGAAGTAGCTCAGCGGCGAGTAGCCCCAGTAGTTGTGCCTGCCGGCCCGGATCAACGACGGCTCGTCCACGAAAGCGTGCACGGGCAGCAGC
Source organism: Saccharothrix saharensis (assembly GCF_006716745.1). NCBI lineage: Bacteria > Bacillati > Actinomycetota > Actinomycetes > Pseudonocardiales > Pseudonocardiaceae > Saccharothrix > Saccharothrix saharensis. The sequence goes on from NZ_VFPP01000001.1 coordinate 6,102,237, forward strand.
TCCACCGTCGTCACGCCGAGCCGGGTCAGGTGCTCCAGCACGGCCGGGTGCGCGAGCCCGAGGTAGGTGCCGCGCTGGTGCTCGGGCACGGCCGGGTGCTGCCGGGTGAACCCGCGCACGTGCAGCTCGTAGACCACCGCCTCCTCGAACGGCACCTCGGGCTTCACGCCCGTGTCGGGCCCGCCGGGCGAGGTGACCACGGACAGCGGCACGCTGCCCAGCGAGTCGACCGGGGACGGCCCGCCGAGCATCGGGTCGTCCACGTAGCCGAGCGCCGCGTCGAGGTCGGTCAACGCGCCCGTGATCCGCGTCGCATACGGGTCGACCAACAGCTTCGCCGGGTTGCACCGCAGGCCCCGGGACGGGTCGTACGGGCCGTGCACGCGGTAGCCGTAGCGCTGGCCGGGCGTGACGCCGGAGATCAGCCCGTGCCACACGCCGAACGTGCGCTCGGTCAGCTCCACCCGCTCCTCCGTGCCGTCTTCGCTGATCAGGCACACTTCCACGGCGTGCGCGGGCGGCGCCGAGACCGCGAAGCGCACACCTCCGGCCTCGGGGTGCGCCCCGAGGGGGAACGGTCGGCCCGCGAGCAGGATCGAGTCGGCAGCCATGTCCCCGATCTTTCCAGCAGACACGCCCCGTGTGGGCATGAGCGCGCTGAGGTTCACCGACCCGCCCGTACCTCCCCCCACCGGATCGCGGGCGGGACGGGGTGCAGAACAATGGTGGTGGCGGTGCATCGACGGGGCGAGGGCAGGCGTGGAAAACGAAGATCTGGTCATCCACATGCAGGGTGTTTCGGTTCGACGTGGCAAGACCACGCTGGTCGGCGACGTCGACTGGAGCGTGGAGCTGGACGAGCGCTGGGTCGTGCTCGGCCCGAACGGGGCGGGCAAGACCACGCTGCTGAGGCTGGCCGGCGCGGAGCTGCACCCGACCAAGGGCAAGGTGCACCTGCTCGGCGAGCGGATCGGCCGGACCGACATGGCCGAGCTCAGGCCCCGGATCGGGTTGTCCTCGTCGGCGTTGAACGGGCGCATCCCGCCCGACGAGAAGGTGGTCGACCTGGTGGTCAGCGCCGGGTACGCGGTGCTGGGCCGGTGGCGCGAGGAGTACGACAAGCTCGACACCGGCCGCGCCCGGGAGCTGCTGGCCGCGATGGGCATCGAGCACCTGGCCGACCGCACCTACGGCACGTTGTCCGAGGGCGAGCGCAAGCGCACGCTGATCTCCCGGGCGTTGATGACCGATCCCGAGGTGCTGCTGCTCGACGAGCCCGCGGCCGGCCTGGACCTGGGTGGCCGCGAGGACCTGGTGGCCCGGCTGTCGGAGCTCGCGATGGACCCGGACGCGCCGGCGACGGTGCTGGTCACGCACCACGTGGAGGAGATCCCGCCCGGCTTCACGCACGCGCTGCTGCTGCGTGACGGCGGCATCGTGGCGCAGGGCCTCCTGGACGACGTGCTGACCGAGGAGAACCTGTCGAAGACCTTCGACCAGCCGCTGGAACTCCAGCGGTCGGGTGACCGGTACTTCGCCCGGCGCAAAACTACCGAGGGGTAACCTGCGAGGCGCACCGACGGAGGTCGAGGAGGACCTGTGGCTGAGTTCGTGAGGCTCGAAGTCGAGGACGGGATCGGCACCATCCGGTTGGACCGCCCGCCGATGAACGCGCTCAACCGGCAGGTCCAGGAGGAGATCCGGTCCGCCGCGCTGGAGGCGGCCGACCGGGCCGACGTCTACTCGGTGATCGTGTACGGCGGTCCGAAGGTGTTCGCGGCGGGTGCGGACATCAAGGAGATGGCCGAGCTGTCCTACGCCGAGATGGCGGCCCGCGCGGGCGCGTTCACCTCGGCGTTGCGCGCGGTCGAGGAGATCCCCAAGCCGACCGTGGCGGCGATCACCGGCTACGCCCTGGGCGGCGGGTTCGAGCTGGCCCTGTGCGCGGACCGGCGCATCGCGGGCGACAACGCCAAGGTCGGCCAGCCGGAGATCCTGCTCGGCGTCATCCCCGGCATGGGTGGCACGCAGCGCCTGCCGCGGCTGATCGGGCCGTCGCGCGCCAAGGACCTGATCTACACCGGCCGGTTCGTCGGCGCCGAGGAGGCGCTGCGGATCGGGATGGTGGACGAGGTCGTGGCCCCGGACGACGTCTACGAGGCGGCCAAGCGGTGGGCCGGGCAGTTCGTCAACGGCCCGGTGCGCGCCTACGCCGCCGCGAAGGCCGCGATCGACGGCGGGCTGGACACCGACCTGGGCAGCGGGCTGAAGCTGGAGAGCCAGCTCTTCGCCGCGATGTTCGCCACCGAGGACCAGAAGACCGGCATGGCGTCGTTCATCGAGAACGGCCCGGGGAAGGCGAAGTTCAGTGGCCGTTGATCCGAAGCCCAACCCGCACGCCACCGCCGAGGAGATCGAGGCGGCGTACTCCGACCCCAAGCTCGCGAACGTGCTCTACCACGACTGGGAAGCCGGCACGTACGACGAGAAGTGGTCGATCTCGTACGACGAGCGCTGCATCACCTACGCCAGGGACCGGTTCCGGGCGGTCGCGGGCGACACCGGGCCGTACGGGCACGCGTTGGAGCTGGGCTGCGGCACCGGGTTCTTCCTGCTCAACCTGATGCAGGGCGACGTGGTCGAGCGCGGGTCGGTGACCGACCTGTCGCCGGGCATGGTCGAGGTGGCGCTGCGCAACGCGAAGCAGCTCGAGCTGCCGGTCGACGGCCGGGTCGCCGACGCCGAGCGCATCCCGTACGACGACGACACGTTCGACCTGGTGGTGGGGCACGCGGTGCTGCACCACATCCCGGACGTGCCCGCCGCGATGCGCGAGGTGCTGCGGGTGCTCAAGCCGGGCGGGAAGTTCGTCTTCGCGGGCGACCCGACGAACGTGGGCAACTTCTACGCCCGCAAGCTCGGGCAGCTCACCTGGTGGCTGACCACGAACGTCACCAGGCTGGGCCCGCTGAACGACTGGCGCCGGCCGCAGGAGGAGCTGGACGAGTCCTCGCGGGCCGCGGCGCTGGAAGCGGTGGTGGACCTGCACACGTTCGACCCGTCGGACCTGGAGCGGACCGCGCGCGGCGCGGGCGCGGTCGACGTGCGCGCGGTGACCGAGGAGCTGTCGGCGGCGTTGTTCGGCTGGCCGGTGCGCACGTTCGAGGCCGCCGTGCCGCGGGAGAAGCTGGGCTTCGGCTGGGCGATGTTCGCCTACCGGACCTGGCAGCGGCTGTCCTGGGTGGACGAGAACGTGCTGGCCAAGGTGCTGCCGCGCGAGGTGTTCTACAACGTCTCCGTGACGGGCCGCAAGCCGGTCTAGTGGCTTACGCGTTCAGCCTCGACGACGTGGCGTACCTGCGGTCGGATGCCGGGTGCGCCGCGTTGTCCGCGCTGGCCGACCTGCCGCTGACGCCCGCGTCGCGGCTGTCGGACGTGCAGCGGGCGAAGCAGGTCTCGCCGACGCGCTTCGCGGCCGTGCTGGAGACGGTGTTGCTGCGGCGCAAGGCGGTGGGGAAGGTCCGTTTCGCCGACGGGCTGTTCACCTCCGACGCGGTGCAGCAGGCCACCGCGCACCCGGTCGCGGCGCACCGGGCGCGCCGGTTCCACGGGCCCGCGCACGACGTGACGTGCTCCATCGGGGCGGACCTGGCGGCGTTGCCCGAGGGCTCGATCGGGTCGGACCTGGACCCGGTGCGGCTGGCGATGGCGCGGCACAACCTGGGTGACGGGGTGCCGCTCGTGCGGGCCGACGCGCTGCGGCCGGTGTCGCGGGGCACGGCGGTGCTCGCCGACCCGGCCCGGCGGGACGCGAGCGGGCGGCGCACGTGGCACCCGTCGGACTTCGCGCCGCCGCTGGACGAGCTGGCGGCGACCTACGCCGACCGGGACCTGGCGGTGAAGTGCGCTCCGGGCGTGGACTTCGCGGTCGCGCCGTGGGCCGACGAGGTCGAGCTGGTGTCGCTGGACGGGCAGGTGCGCGAGGCGTGCCTGTGGACGCGCGGCCTGGCCACACCCGGCGTGGCGCGGCGGGCGACCGTGCTGCGGTCGGACGGTCCGGCGTGGACCGTCACCTCCGCCGAGCCGGACGACTGCGGTGTGCGCGAGCCGGACGAGTGGTTGGTCGACCCGGACGGCGCGGTGGTGCGGGCCGGGCTGGTGCGGCACTACGCGGCCCGGCACGGCCTGGCGCAGCTCGACGAGCGGATCGCCTACCTGACCGGACCGACCCCGCCGCCGGGCGTGCGGGCGTTCCGGGTGGTGGAGCACGGGCACTACAGCGAGAAGGCGTTGCGGTCCGTGCTGCGCTCGCACGACGTGGGCCGGCTGGAGATCCTGGTGCGCGGCCTGGACGTGGACCCGAACGCGCTGCGGCCGAAGCTGAAGCTGACCGGCTCCACCGAGGCGACCGTCGCCCTGACCCGCATCGGCCGCCGCCCGGTCTACCTGCTGGCGCACGCCGAGCGCACCTAGCCCGCCAGTCCCGCCAGCCTCTCGAACAGGAACGCGCGCAGGCCGTCGAGGTCGGCGTCCACCGCGATGTCCAGGGTCTTGGGCGCGTCGACCTCCAGCCGCTGGTCGACCACGAGCGCGCCCCGGTTCGGGCCGGACGAGCAGTCGACGTCCACCGGGAAGGGCGTCGCGGCGAGGATGCCCGGCCGGACCGCCTCGGCCACCGCGACCGCGTCGTGCACGGCCATGCCGTCCCAGCCGAGGAACCTGCGGTAGGTCGCCAGGTAGTCCGGGGTGAGGCCGGTCAGCGTGGCGGCGGCCCCGGACGTCCGCGCCAGCGCGTCCAGCCACTCGGCGCTCACCGCGCACCGGCGGGTCAGGTCCATCGGCACCAGGGTCGTCGGCACGTCCTCCTCGACCAGCACGCGGCGGGCGGCCTCGGGGTCGCTCCAGACGTTGAACTCGGCCGTGGCCGTGACGTTGCCCCCGTTCACGCCGCCGCCCATGACGACGAGCCTGCCGATCTTCGGCTTGAGGCCGGGGTGGGCGGCGAGCAGCAGCGCGACGTTGGTGAGCGGGCCGATGGGGACGATCGTGACGGGGCGGTCGGCTCGTTCGAGCAGGTCGCGCATCAGCGTGACGGCGTCCCGCCCGTCCACGTCCCGGGTCGGCTCGGGCAGCGTGTGGGCGAAGCCGGAGAGACCGTCGGAACCGTGCGCGCTGGACAGGTGCGGGTGGGGGTGGACCAACGGCCGGGACGCGCCCACGCCCACCGGCACGTCGTCGCGGTCGAGCAGCGCCAGCAGCCGCAGGGCGTTGCGGGTGGTGTTCTCCAGCGAGACGTTGCCGAAGACCGTGGTCACCCCGATCAGCTCGACCTCGGGGCTGGCGGCGGCGAGGGCGAGGGCGAACGCGTCGTCCACGCCCGGGTCGGTGTCGATGATCAGCGGTGTCGTCACGGCACCATCCTGGATCACGGTCGGCACAGCGGCAGCAGCGGCGGGTTGGGCCCGCGGTCCAGTGCCAGCTTGTAGGCCGGGGTCAGCGCCGTGCGGCGGAACAGGTCCTCCTCGACCAGCGAGCACAGCGCCCGGTCGCGGATCGAGTCCTGCCGCAGGATCTCCGGCCGGCGGGTGTCGTGGTGGATGAACGTCAGGTCGTGGTCGCCGGACTCGACCACGTACCCCACCAGCCGCGTGCCGTCGGTCCGCTCCACCACCTCCGTCGGCAACCAGAACGTCATCGCGTACAAGTTGGACACGAGCGTGCTCACGACCAGCGCGACGACCAGCATGGCCGTCTCCACGCGGCGGTTGTCGACGTCCTTCCGCCCCGGCCGCCACAGCTGCGCCGCGGTGCCCACCAGCCCGAGCAGCGTCATCGCCGCCCAGCCCAGGGGGAGCAGGGCGCAGGACAGGACGACCGCGACGAACAGCGCGCCCCGGGTGACGCGGCCCTTGCGGGTCTCGGGCACCACGGCGTACAGCCCGACGAGCGCGAACGCCGGCAGCATCAGGAACGTCGGGCCGAAGGTGCTGAGCGCGACCGCGGCGAAGTCGATGCCGCGGGCCACGACCCGGATGACCTGGAGGTTGAAGTCGGCGAACAGCAGCGTCTTCAGCACCACCACGGCGATCGGGATGCCGGTGAGCAGCAGCCCGGCCAGCTCGAACCAGCTCCACGACCGACCGCGCGGCGGTGGTTCGGGCACGCGTGCGCGGTGCGGCGGCGGCCTGAGCCGGCTCAGCCTCCGCCGGTCGCCCGGCCGTCGTCGAACCCGGTTCCGCGGCAAGCGGTTCCCCCCGTCGTGCGCTCGGCGACGTGGAACTCTACTGGTCGGTGGGTCGAGTTAGAGTGCCGTTCGTGACGAGCATGTGGGGTGCCCCGGTGTGGACGAGGTGGCGCCGGTCGCGTCGCGACCCGGCGCAGGCCAGGTTCCTCACGCTCGCCTCGCTGCGCTGGGTCCTCCGCCACCGCGCGTACACGCCCTGGTACCTGGTGCGGTACTGGCGGCTGCTGAAGTTCCGGATCGCGAACCCGCACGTGGTGCTGCGCGGCATGGTGTTCCTGGGCAAGAAGGTCGAGCTGCACTGCCGCCCCGGGTACGGCCGGTTGGAGATCGGGCGTTGGGTGCACATCGGTGACGGCAACGCCATCCGCTGCCACGAGGGCTCGCTGCGGATCGGGGACAAGGCCGTGTTCGGCAAGGACAACACGGTGAACTGCTACCTGGACGTGGAGATCGGCGCGGCCACGCTGATCGCCGACTGGGTCTACGTCTGCGACTTCGACCACGTGACGGCGGACGTCACGCTGCCGATCAAGGACCAGGGCATCGTGAAGTCGCCGGTGCGGATCGGCCCGGACTGCTGGCTCGGCACGAAGGTCACGGTGACCCGCGGCACGCGGATCGGGCGCGGGTGCGTGATCGGCGCGCACGCGGTGGTGCGCGGCGACGTGCCGGACTTCAAGATCGCGGTCGGCCTGCCGGCGCGGGTCGTCAAGGACCGCCGCGCCGACTACGAGGCCGACGCCGAGCGCCGCGCCGCCGTCGCCGACATGGCCCGCAAGGCGCAGGAGGCGCTGGAGCGGTCCCGCAACGGTTCCTAGACCGGTTGCAGCTCCTCGCCCGCCTTGCGGTCGTACTGCTCCTGCGCGGCGCGGATGTCGTCGATGTGGTGCTCCGACCAGGCCCTGATCGCGTCCATCAGGCCGCCGACGTCCTCGCCCAGCGGGGTGAGGCTGTACTCGACCCGCGGTGGCACGCTCGGGTAGACGGCGCGGTGCACGAGACCCGCGCGTTCCAGGTCGCGCAGGGTCTGCGTGAGCATCTTCTGGGTGATGCCGTCGAGGCGGCGGCGCAGCTCGCCGAAGCGCATGGTGCCGGGCCGCAGCGCGCCGACGACCAGGCACACCCACTTGTTGGCCAGCAGGTCGAGCACGGCCCGCGACGCGCAGTTGCGGAGGTAGGCGTCCGCACCGCCGTGGGAACGCAGGTCAGTGACGGTATACATGAGGTACCTATATACCTTGAAGGTGCCTTCTTCACAACGGGTACCATTGTGGATGATCCTTTCGACCATGACGAACGAGATGCGAGCGGTTGTGGTCGAGGGCTTCGGCGAGCCGGAGGTCATGCAGGTCCGAGAGGTCGCCCGGCCCGAGCCGGCGCACGACGAGATCGTGGTCGAGGTGCGCGCGGCGGGCGTGAACGCGTTCGACTGGCTGGTGCGGCGTCACGGCTTCTGGTTCACCACGCCGTGGGTGCCCGGCTGGGACGTGTCCGGTGTGGTGGCGTCCGTGCCGGCGGGGGAGAACCGGTTCCGGGTCGGCGACGAGGTGTTCGGGATGCCCCACCTGCCGCGCCAGGCCGGCGCGTACGCCGAGTACGTCGCCGCGCCCGCCCGCCACTTCGCCCGCAAGCCCGCCGACGTCGACCACGTGCACGCCGCCGCGCTGCCGCTGGCCGCGCTCACCGCGTGGCAGGTCCTCACCGAGGCCGCCCGCGTCGAGCCGGGCGACCGGGTGCTGGTCCACGCCGCCGCCGGCGGTGTCGGGCACATCGCGGTGCAGGTGGCGAAGTCGCTCGGTGCGCACGTGATCGGCACGGCGAGCGCGGCCAAGCACGACCTGCTGCGCGAGCTGGGTGCCGACGAGCTGGTCGACTACCGGACGCGGGACTTCGGCGAGCTGGCCCCCGTGGACGTGGTGGTCGACCTGGTCGGCGGTGAGTACGAGGAGCGGTCGATGCGGGTGCTCAAGCCGGGCGGGGTGTACGTGGGCCTGCCCGACCCCGGCCGGCTGCCCGAGCTCATCGCCAAGGCCGAGCCGCTGGGCGTGCGCGCCACGACCGTGTCCGTGGTGCCGGACCACGCCGCGCTGGAGCACCTGGCCGGGCTGGTGGAGCGCGGCGAGCTGCGGGCGGTCGTCGCCGGGACGTTCCCCTTGGCGGACGCCGTGCAGGCCCACGAGGTCGGTGAGGCCAACCGGACCACCGGCAAGCTGGTGCTGACCCTCTGAGCGGGCACGGCTGCGGCCGTCCCCCGGGCTGTCCGCGGACCTGCTCGCCGCAGCGGAGCGGACGGCCTAGAGGAACGCGTTGCCGGTCGGGATCTTGGGACGGCCCAGTGGCGGGTGGTCGCGCACGGTCGCCGAGCGGTAGACCCCGGCGGTGTCCTCGGCGATCGTGGCCCAGTCGAAGTCGGTGGCCAGTCGGGACTTCGCGGCGCGGGCGCGGCGCGCGGCGGCGGGGCGGTCGTCGAGGACGGAGCGGACCGCGCCGGTCAGCGCCTCGACGTCGCCGGGGGTGAAGGACAGGCCCGTGACGCCGTCCAGCACCACCTCGCCCAGCCCGCCCGCGGTGGACGCGACCAGCGGGGTGCCGGCGGCCGCCGCTTCCAGCGCCACGATGCCGAACGGCTCGTACCGGCTCGGCAGCACGACCGCGTCCGCCGCCGCCAACGTCGCCGCCAGCGCGCGGTCCGACAGGTGGCCCGCGAAGTCCACCGCCCGGCGCACCTTGTGCTTGCGCGCCTGGTCGACCAGCCAGTCCCGGTGCGTGCCCGTGCCGGCCACCACCAGCCGCGTGCCGGGGTGGGCGCGCCGGATCCGGGGCAGGGCGGCGATCAGGTCCTGCACGCCCTTCTCCCACTCCAGCCGCCCGAAGAACAGCAGCAAGGGCGCGCCCGTCGGGCTGTGCGCGGCCCGCGCGGCGGCCACGTCGGACGAGCGGACCCGCCACCGGCGCGGCTCGATGCCGTTGTGCAGCACCGTCACGGTGGACGGCTCCACCTCGAACAGGTGCGCCACCTCCCGCCGCATCGCCGACGAGCACGTGATCAGCGCGTCCGCCCGGTTCGCCAGCCACCACTCGACCGAGTGCACCTGCTGGTTCAGCGTCTGCGACAGCCACCCGCTGTGCCGCCCGGCCTCGGTCGCGTGCACGGTCGCCACCAGCGGCGCGCCGCACTGCTCGGCCAGCGCGATCGCGGGGTGGGTGACGAGCCAGTCGTGCGCGTGCACGACGTCGGGCCGCCAGTCCCTCAGCAACGCCGAACCGGCCCGCGTCATCGCGTGGCCCATCGCCAGCGTCCACGCCACGAGGTCGCGTTCGAACACCAGGTGCGTCGGGTCCTCGGCCACTCGGATCAGCCGCACGCCGTCGACCTCGGTGTCCGTCGTCGGGTGCGTGATCGCGTCCGTTCCCGCGGGCTGGCGGCACAGCACGACCACGTCGTGGCCCCGCGCCGCCAGGTGCGCGGCCAGCGCGTGCACGTGCCGGCCCAACCCGCCGACGACGACCGGCGGGTACTCCCAGGACAACATCAGCACGCGCATGGGCCATCCTCGCATCTCGGCACCGCTACCCTGGGATCACACGGGGGAAGTGGGGGAGCGGTCATGCAGCCTTGGGTCTGGGCGGTCCTGTTCGTCGCGGTGGTGCTCGCGGTCGGGTTCGCGGTCGACCGGAGGGCCCGCGCCAAGCGCGCCGGCCTCGAACGACCGGCCGACACGAGGGGACGCTCCCAGGCGGACCCCGTCGTGCAGGCCCGGATCGACAACCCGGGCTCGGCGGGCATCACGCGCCGCGAACACGGCAGCGACTTCTCCGGCGGCGGCGTCAACTAGCCAGCCCCCGGGCGTCGAGCCGGCCGAACGGACCGTCGACCAGGCGCAGTTCGGCCGCCCGGTCGTGCCCGCGCCCGGCCCGGCGCAGCGCGACGAGCTCGCGGAACCGGTCCGCGTGCACCTCGGCGCGGTAGCGGGCGTAGTCGGCGGCCGAGTCCTTGGTGACCATGAACGCCCAGTCGCTGGACAGCGCCAGCAACGCCTCGCGCACGGCCTGGTCGGCGACCGGGTCGCGCACCGCGCCGGACACGTCCAGCGCGAGCAGCTCCCGCTGCACCTCCGCGTTGCCCTGCACGATGTCGGCCACCCGCGGGCCGTTCCACACCTGCCAGTCCTTGCCCGAGCCCCACGAGGACGGCGGCACGTCGACCGGCGCGCCCACGTGCCCGGCCTCGACCGCGCCGCGCAGCGTCGTCACCCGCACCCCCGCCCCGGGCAGCAGGCGCAGCACCGCTTCCAACCACGCCGGGCCCTCGTGCCACCAGTGCCCGTACAGCTCGGTGTCGTACGCGGCGACCACGAGAGACGGCTTGCCGTGCTGCTCCTTCAACGCCCGCAGCCGCCGCACCACGGTGTCGACGAAGTCCGCCGCGTGCCGCCGGACCGCGTCGGCCGCCAGGTCCGGGTCGTAGGGCCGCTTGTCGGCCGGCTCGACCTTCTTGCCGGTCACCCGGGAGGGCTTGAGGCCGCTGGGGTGGTCGTAGGTGTGGAAGTCCCGGTACGCGGGGTCGCCGGGGTAGCCGACCTTGGGCGACCAGACCCGGTACGACACCTCCAGGTCACGCCCGAAGGCCACCACGTCCGACGTGCCGACCGGCCGGCCCGCTGCGGTGTCGCCGCGCAGCGACGGCCCGTCCACCAGGAACCGCCGCACGCCGGCCCGCGCGTAGTCGTGCTCCATGCCCGGCGCGTACGCGCACTCGGGGGCCCAGATGCCCGCGGGCGTCGAGCCGATCCGCAACGCGGTGTCGTCCAGCCCGGCGCGCAGCGAGAACGCCCGCAGCCGCGGGTGGAGCAGCGGCTGGAACGGGTGCGCGGCCGGTCCGCCGAGCAGCTCCACGGTCCGGGAGTCCACAAGGGACCGCAGGACGGGCGAGAACCCGTGCCGCCACCGGGTCTCGAACCGGTCCAGCGACCACGCCGACGCGCGGTGCTCCCGGGCGGCGAGGTCGGGCAGGCGGAACGACGCGCTGTGCGCCCGCAACTGCCAGTTGCCCAGCCAGTCGTGCAGGCCGCGCAGGCTGTACGGGTCGTCGAGCTGGGCGGCCAGGATCGGCGTGACGCCCAGCGTGAGCACGTCCTCGCGACCTTCGGCGGCGAACCGCTCCAGCAGGTCGACCACCGGCAGGTACGAGTGCGCCCACGCCTGGTACAGCCACTCCTCGCCGACCGGCCAGGCGCCGTGGTGCGCCAGCCACGGCAGGTGGCTGTGCAGGACCAGGCAGAACGTCCCCTCGTTCGTCACGGGCGCACCGCCACGGCCACCAGGTCCAGGCTCGCGTCCAGGTCGTCGGTGGTGATCTCGAAGTCCTCGCTGCGCACCGACGCCACGGCGGTCAGCAGGTCGTCGGGCCACTCGCCGCCGTCCACCACCACGGCCACCTGCGCGTCGATGATCGACCCGCCGAACCGCTCGTCCAACCCCCGCAGCGCCGGACCGTGCCGCAGGCCGGCCAGCAGCTCGACCAGCAGGCCCGCGCCGACCAGCAGGTCGTGCAGCTCGGCGGGCGCCAGCTCGCGGGTGTGGAACGGGTTGAGGGGCGTGTCGCGGCCGGGGGAGAAGGTGATCCGGTTCGGTGTGGTGACCAGCAGCCGCCCGCCGGGCCGCAGCACCCGCGCGCACTCGGCCAGGAAGCCCTCCTGGTCCCAGAGGTGCTCGATGACCTGGAGGTTCGCCACCACGTCCACGCTCCGGTCGCGCAGGGGCAGCGAGGCCAGGTTGCCGCGCAGCACCGCCAGTTCCGGGTACGCGCGGCTTGCGTGCGCCGAGGTCGCCTCGTCGTAGTCGAGCGCGACGACCCGCGCGGCGTGCCCGGCGATCAGCGCCGCCCCGTAGCCCTCGCCGCAGCCCGCCTCCAGCACCACCGCGCCGGCGCAGTGGTGGACCAGGTCCAGGTAGGCCGCCTCGTGCCGCCGGAACCAGTAGTTCTCCTCGGCGATCCCGGGCACGGTGCGCTCACCGGTGAGGGGCAGCGGCTCGACGGTCACGCGGTCAGCCTAGTTGCTCGTTACTCACGGGTAGCCATCGACCGGCCGTCGGAGGGTCACTGGTTCGTGTGAATACACAGCCACTCGATTGAAGGTATTTGTTGCCGACGGCATTGTCGAAAGGCGTGCGCGTCCCCGGAAAATGACACCATCGGGTGACCTACACCTGTGTTGCGGGGATCTTCCCTGAACGTGTTTGCCCTGCCAGGGCAATGCATCGATCGCGTTTCACCAGGGTAGTCGTGGGTGGTCACGGGCCCGTCGGGTGCCTTACGCTCGGCATCCTCGGCCAATCTTCGAACGAGCGGGGCCGCCATGGGTGCGAAAGAGCCGGAGATTGTTCCGCTGCACGCGGGTTTCGACGTCGTCTACCGGGGTTTCCACCGCCGTCAGGTGATCGAGCACCTGGAGAACCTGGACGAGCAGCTCAAGTACATGTCCCTCGACCGCGCCGAGGCGCTGGCCCAGGCCGCCGACCTCCGCAAGCTGCTGGAGATGACCAGGCGCGACCTGGACGAGGCGCGTGCCCGCGTCGAGCGGATGGAGATGTCGCCCGCCTCGACCTCCGGTGCGTCCGAGCGCCTGCACCGGATGCTGACGCTGGCCGAGGACGAGGCGAACGACCTGCGGTTGCGCGCCGAGCACGACGTCACGGCGTTGCGCGAGCGCACCGAGGCGGAGCTGGCCGAGCGGCGTCGCCAGGTGGAGGAGGAGCTGGCCGCGCACCGGGCCGAGAACGACGCGCGCGCGGCCGACCAGCGGGAGGCGGCCAACCGCCGTGCCGCCGAGCTGGACCAGCGCGAGGTCGACCTGGAGCGCCGGCAGGTCGAGGTGGAGGCGCACCTGCGGGCCCGGGGCGAGCAGGTCGAGGCCGAGTGCGCCGCCCTGGTGGCGCAGGCGGAGCAGGAGGCGGACCGGGTCATCCGGGAGGCCGCCGAGCGGTGCGCGCGACTGGAGGCCGACTCCGACGCGAAGCGCGCCAAGGCGCAGAACTTCTTCGAGCTGACCATGAACCGGAGGCGGCACGAGGCCGAGCAGCACTTCGCCGAGCAGGAGGAGCTGGCGAAGGCGCGGGCCGCGTTCCTGATCAAGCTCGCCGCCCGCGAGGCGCGGCGGCGGATCGAACAGATCCAGCAGCAGGCCGACGACCTGCGGGAACTGCGGCACTCGGTGGCCGCGCAGCTCGCGTCGGCCCGCATCGCGCTGGACTCGGCGGCCGACCGCGTGCCCACCCTGATCCCGGAGCAGACGACCGTCGAGCAGGCGAGCGCCGACCCGGCGGGCGCCGGACCCGCGGGCGTCGAGCGGGTGGAGGGCGAGCCGGTCGGCGTCGAGCAGGTGCGCGTCGAGCGGGTGGGCGCCGAGCGGGTGGACGCCGACGACCGGGTCGGTGCCTGATGGCGGTGCGGCTCGCGTTGTCGGTGGTGGTGGGGCTGGCGGCGGTGTCGGGCTGCGCGTCACCGGGCGCGGAGGGCATGGGCGCGTCGGTGGTCACGCGCCCGACGAAGGTGCCGGTTCGGCCGACGGTCGCGCCGGAGGGCGGGTTTCCCACCGGGTACGGCGAGCCGGCCACCGACGGCCCGCCGGTGAAGTGAAGGGTGCGTGATGTCCGGGGTGGCGTTCGTGTTCGGGATGTGCGCGTTGTCGTTCGCCGCGGGCTGCGTGCTGACGGCGGTCATGCTGCGCCGGGAACCACCACCCGATCCCCGACCTGAACCGGCCCCGGCTCCGCCGCCCCGGTTCGAGCCCAGGTTCCCGCCGGAGGACTACGCGACCAAGCCGATCCACCGCAATCCGGTGATGGGCCTGCCGCCCGCGCTGCCGACCCAGCGCCCGGCCCGCCCGAACCTGGTCGTCGTGCCGGACCCGAAGCCGAGCGCGGTGCTGCCGGTGCGCCAGGACGCGGTGCGCCGCATGCACGTCGTCCGCCCCGCCCCGACGCTCGTCGAACCGGCGGGGGAGGCGGACGCGGCCGGGGCGATCGCCGAGGGCCCGGTTCCACCGAAGCCGCTCGCCGTGGTGGCTGGGGGTGCGAACACCGGCGCACCGGCAGCGGAGGCCGCCGGAACCGAAAACCCGGCCGCGGGTGAAGAGCCCGCCGAGCCCGTGAACCCGACCGGATCGGCCTTGCCGCAGGAAGAACCGGCCGGGCACGAGCCGGAAGCGGTCCAGCCCGAGCCGACACCGGGACAGCCCGAAGCCGAACCGGTCACCGGCGGCGGCACGCGCGTTCGAGGCGGCCCGCCGGGGATCCACCCCGTGGCGGGCCGCTGAACGTCAGCGCGGTCAGCGCTTGCGGAACTTGCGCATCAGTTGCTGGGCCTTGGCCTTGTTGCGGGGATCGCGTGCAGCCTGCTTGACCTGCTCGGTGACCCGGCGGCCCTGCGGACTGCGGGCGAACGCGGCGAGCTTGCTGAACAGATTTGCCATGTGCACCACCTTCCCTACCGGGCCAACGTTCAAACCCCGCAAGGAGTTCCTAAACCGGCGAAACGGTCACGCCCAACGCCCCCGGGCCGACGTGCGCGCCGATCGCGGAACTGACCTGTGTCACCAGGAACCGCCGCACGTTCGGCAGCTTCGCCCGCAACTGCTCCAGCACGGTCTCCGCGCGATCGGCGGCGTCGAAGTGCTCGACCGCGATGTCCACGGGCTCCCGGCCCGCCCGCTTGACCGCGATGTCGACGAGCTTGCGCATCGCCCGTTCCGCCCCGAGGGCCTTGTCCAGCGGCGCGATCCGCCCGTCGATCACGGTCAGCAGCGGCTTCATCGACAGCGCCGAGCCGAGCAGGGCGGCGGCCCGGCCGATCCGCCCGCCGCGCTGCAGGTACTCCAGCGTGTCGACGTACAGCAGTTCGCTGCTGCGCCGCACGGTGTGCTGCGCGGCCGACAGCACGCGGTTCACGTCACCGCCCGCGGCGGCCACGGTGGCGGCGGCCACGACCGCGTACCCGAGGCTCATGCCGCACGTCTGCGTGTCGACCACGTGCACCGGCACCGCGGACTGCGCGGCGGCCTGCCGGGCCGCCTCCACCGTCCGCGAGAGCCCGGTCGACACGTGCAGCGACACGATCGCCGACGCGCCCGCGGCCGCCGCGTCGGCGTACGACCAGAAGAACGCGCCCGGGTCCGGCGGCGCGGTGGTCACGTCCAGCTGGTCGCGCAGGGCGTCCACGAGCTTCGGCACCGGCACGCGCACCTCGTCGTCCACGAAGTCGCCGATGCGCACCTGGATCTGCGCGACGGTCACGCCGAGCTTCTCGGTCAACTGCGCCGGCAGGCATGCGGTGGAGTCCGTGACAATCGCTACTCGCCGTGGCATGCGGTCGAACCTAGCCCAGTAGGGGGAGGGCCTGTAACGCCGACGTGCGGTCTCGCGACATTGTCCGAATGGCCTGAAACGCGCCAGTGAGCATCATCACCCGTCGCGGGTGCTTGCTGCCGTTTGCACCTCTGCTACCGGTGGGTAACATTTGGGTGGCCGACACCACCATGCCAATGCGGCGATGACATGGCAGGGTCACGAGCAATCCGGCGACCGGGGGCAACCACCGTCGCCCACCCACGTCGCCGCCCGTCCGCAGGAGGTCGAAGAGGACCCATGAACATTGTCGTCCTGGTCAAGCAGGTGCCCGACACCTGGTCCGAGCGCAAGCTCGCCGACGCCGACCACACCCTCGACCGCGACTCCGCGGACGCCGTGCTCGACGAGATCAACGAGCGCGCCGTGGAAGAGGCGCTGCTGCTCCAGGAAGCGCACGGCGGCGAGGTGACCGTCGTCGCGATGGGTCCCGACCGCGCGACCGACGCGATCCGCAAGGCGCTGTCCATGGGCGCGGACAAGGCCGTGCACGTCTCCGACGAGGCCCTGCACGGTTCCGACGCGCTCACCACCGCCAAGGTGCTGGCCAAGGCCATCGGCACCATCGAGGGCTTCGACCTGGTGATCGCCGGCAACGAGGCCACCGACGGCCGCGCGGGCGCGGTGCCCGCCATGCTGGCCGAGCTGCTCGGCCTGCCGCAGGTGACGCAGGTGCGCAAGCTCTCCGTCGAGGGCGGCACGGTCAAGGCCGAGCGCGAGACCGACGAGGGCGTCGCGCACCTCGAGGCGAGCCTGCCCGCGGTCGTCAGCGTGAACGAGAAGATCAACGAGCCGCGGTACCCGTCGTTCAAGGGCATCATGGCGGCCAAGAAGAAGCCGGTCAGCACCCTCACGGTCGCCGACCTCGGGCTGGACGCGGGCGAGGTCGGCCTCGGCGCCTCGTGGTCGCAGGTCCTGGAGTCGGCCCCCAAGCCGCCGCGCGGCGCCGGTCAGCGTGTCGAGGACTCGGGTGACGGCGGTTCGAAGATCGCCGAGTACCTGGTCGGCCAGAAGCTCATCTGAAGGCGAGGAGTTCAATGTCTGAGGTACTCGTCCTCGTCGACCACGTCGACGGCGAGGTCAAGAAGGTCACCTATGAGCTTCTATCCGCCGCGCGCCGTCTCGGCGAGCCGGCCGCGGTGGTGGTCGGATCGCCCGGCACCGCGGGCAAGGTGAGGGAGTCCCTGGGTCGCTACGGCGCGACGAAGGTGTACGCGGTGGAGTCGGACGACGCCGTGAACCACCTGGTCACGCCGAAGGTGGACGCGCTGGCCACCATCGCGGGCACCGCGTCGCCCGCCGCCGTGCTGGTCTCGGCGACGTTGGAGGGCAAGGAGGTCGCGGGCCGGTTGGCCGTGCGCCTGGGCTCCGGCCTGCTCTACGACGCCGTCGACCTCGACGGCGAGGGCGTCGCCACGCAGTCGATCTTCGGTGGCGCGTACGTGGTGAAGTCCAAGGTCACGCAGGGCGTGCCGGTCATCGCCGTGCGGCCCGGTGGCGTCGAGGCGTCCGAGGCACCGGCGGACGCGGTCGAGCAGGCCGTGGAGCTGCCCGCCGCGAACCCGGCGCTGGTCACCAGGGTGACCGGCCGCGAGCCGATCGTCGGCGGCGACCGCCCGGAGCTGACCGAGGCCTCGGTCGTCGTGTCCGGTGGTCGTGGCGTGGGCAGCGCGGAGAGCTTCGAGGTCGTCGAGAAGCTGGCCGACAGCCTCGGCGCGGCGGTGGGCGCGTCCCGTGCCGCGGTGGACTCCGGCTACTACCCGCACCAGTTCCAGGTCGGCCAGACCGGCAAGACGGTCTCGCCGCAGCTCTACGTCGCGCTGGGCATCTCGGGCGCGATCCAGCACCGGGCGGGCATGCAGACGTCCAAGACGATCGTCGCGGTCAACAAGGACCCGGAGGCGCCGATCTTCGAGATCGCCGACTTCGGCGTGGTGGGCGACCTGTTCGCGGTCGCGCCGCAGCTGACCGACGAGGTCACCAAGCGCAAGGGCTGACCTGCGCGGTTCGCACCAGGGCCGTCCCGCGTCACGCGGGGCGGCCCTCGTGCTGCCGGGGGTCTCACCCGGGTTTAACCGACCTGCCACCGAGGCGTCACCGGAACGACCTGCTCCCGGTCGCCAACCGGTCGGTAGACCAGACCCATGACGCAGCCGCAACTGCTTGTCAGCACCGGTGACGCCGCTTCCGACGCGCCGCGCTACTCCCTGCTGGTCGCGCGCGACAGCGACGAGGTCGTGGCCGCGCAGCGGCTGCGGCACCAGGTCTTCGCCACCGAGATGGGCGCCGTGCTGCACACCTCCGTGCCGGGGCACGACGTCGACCGCTTCGACGAGTTCTGCGACCACCTCGTCGTGCGCGACGACCGGACCGGCGACATCGTCGGCACCTACCGGATGCTGCCGCCCGAGCGCGCCGCCGAGGCGGGCGGGCTGTACTCCGACGGTGAGTTCGACCTGTCCGCGCTCGACGCGCTGCGCCCGTCGCTGGTGGAGACCGGCCGCTCGTGCGTGCACCCCGACCACCGCAACGGTGCCGTGGTGTCGTTGGTGTGGGCCGGGATCGCCCGGTACATGCTGCTGTCCGGCCACTCGTGGCTGATCGGCTGCGCGTCCGTGCCGCTGCACGACGGCGGGTCGTTCGCGGCGGGGGTGTGGGACGTCGTGCGGGCCAAGCACCACGCGCCCGAGGAGTACCGCGTCACGCCGTTGACGCCGTGGGACGTGGACCCGGTGCCGCGGCCGGACAGGACGGTCCTGCCGCCGCTGCTGAAGGGCTACCTGCGGTTGGGCGCGTGGGTGTGCGGCCGGCCCGCGCTGGACGCCGACTTCGGGGTGGCGGACCTGCCCGTGCTGCTCGGGATGGACCGCGTGGACCAGCGGTACCTGAAGTTCTTCCTCGGGGAGACGGCGTGAGCAAGCACGCGTGGATGCCCGTGTCCCCGTGCGGCGACGGGTGCGTGGACCACTCGACGGCCTCCGTGGGCGCGGTCCGGGTGGCGTGGCGGGTGGTGGCGGCGTCGGCCGTCATGCTGTGCGGGGTGCTCGTGGTCCTCGCCGTGCTGTGCGTGCGGGGACGGGCCCGGTCGGTGGTGCTGCGGCGCTGGTTCCGGGCGCTGCTGGGCGCGTTCGGCGTGCGGCTGCGGGTGGTGGGGCCGGTGTTCCAGGACAACCCGGGACGTGGCGTGCTGGTGGTGTCCAACCACGTGTCGTGGCTGGACGAGCTGGCCATCGACGCGGTGCAGCCCATCCGGATGGTGGCCAAGCGGGACATCCGGGACTGGCCGGTGCTCGGTCGGCTGATCACCGCCGCCCGCACGGTGTACCTGGACCGGGAGCGGCTGTCGCTGCTGCCCGGCACGGTCGCCGAGCTGGCGCAGGCGTTGCGGGACGGCGCGGCGGTCGGCATCCACGCGGAGGGTACGACCTGGTGCGGCGTGGCGTCCGGGCGTTACCGGCCCGCGTTGTTCCAGTCCGCACTGGACGCGGGTGTGCCCGTGCGACCCGTGGTGTTGCGGTACCGGCAGGGGTCCGCGACGACGACCCGGCCCGCGTTCGTGGGCTCCGACACGCTGGTCGACTCGATGCGGCGGGTGCTGCGCTCGCGCGGGCTCGTGGTGGAGGTGCACGTGCTGGACGAGGTCGCGCCCGGCCGGGCGGGGACGCGCCGCGAGCTGGCGGCGCTGGTGCAGCGGGAAGCGGAGCGGGTGGCGTACGGGTCGGTCGAGGTGCCCTCGCCGCGCCCGCACGCCACCCGGGTCGCCTAGCCCGCGCTCAGCAGGCCGTCACCGCCGCGGAGTGGACCTTCCCGGAGATGTTGTAGATGGTGACCTTGCCCCAGCCACCGCTCCTGGTCACGTTGTAGGTGTAGCCGGACTGGACCCGCTGGCTGCGCTTCCCGCCGACGGCGACGTCGCTCTCCTGCACCACGAGCGTGCCCGCCTTCGACCCGCCGGCATGGATGATCGAGTACAGCCACGGCTTGCCGCAGTTGTTGGTCCAGGTGATGTAGCCGTAGCTCTCGGCCGACGCCGGACCCGCGGTGACGGCGAGGCCGCCGAGGGCGAGCAGCAGCGAGGCGAGGGCGGTGATGGCGCGTTGGCGCACGGGTGTCTCCTTGTGGCGCGGGTTGATCACCGGAAGTCGACACCCGTGCCAGGCGCTGTGCCGTGGGTCGTTCGCACCACACCAGCCGGTCGCCGTCACGGGTGGTGGTCGGTGAAGACGCCTTGGCGGTGGTACTGGCACGTGCAGTTGGGCGAGGAGTTCCACCCGTCGTTGTAGCGGACGGTGAAGAAGCGGCCCGCGAGGAACCCCTGGATCACCTCGTCGTTCCACCCTCCGGGCGGGACGGCGGTGTTGACCAGCCGGATGCCGGTGATGCCCGCCGCGTTGCTGCGGTACATGCGGTGCTTGGCCCACAGGTCGGACGGGGAGCCCTTGGGCGTGCAGTTCAGGATGGCGCTCCCCGCGAAGCGGAACCTGCCGCCGTAGTCGGTCGACCGGTACTCCCGGGGTGCCATGCCCTGGTAGCTCTCCGACCACGTGGGGGTGGCGAAGTGGTCCTTCCAGCAGGCGGCCCGGACCGCCGCGGCGCCCTCGGGGACGGCCAGGTCGGTCGCGGTGACCGGATCGTCGACCACCCGCCGCTCGGCCAGGCCGGGCGGGGCGGTGTCGGCGGTGTCCAGCAGTGCCGCGGGCACGGGCAGGTCCACCGGGGTGATCTTCAGGTAGGCGTCGAGCAGGCTCGTCACGCCCCGCGGCACCACGGGCGCGTTGACGCCGTCCTCACCCCACTGGCGCAGGACGAAGTCGCCGGTCTCCGCGCCGCGGGCGAACTCGACGTCGGTGCCGCCGACGAAGGTCAGCCCCGCCAGCGGGACGAGGCGGTCGGCCGGTTCGTCCGTCGCCGCGGCGGTGGCCGGGGCGATCGGGAGCGCGGTGAGCGCGCAGGTGAGCAAGGCGAGCAGGACGGTGCGTCGCATGGTCCCCCCCCATGAGTCGGATGGCAGCGGTGGCGGTGGTGCCACCCGGCAGGAGGGATCGCGGCGGGCCGGTCGGGATACGCGCCGTCCCGCGATTCACCCGTCGGAGCAACCCGCCCGCGGTGCCGCCGACGGGCGTCCGCGCACCGGGGAAACCCGGTCTGAACTGCGTCATATTGCCTTGACCTCGACCCCGGTGGAGGTTGAACCATTGACCCGTGACGACGACGACCGGTACGCCCGCCAAGAGCAGCCTCTGGACACCTGAACGGCGGGGCCCGACGGTCGGGATCATCCTGCTCGTCACGTTGCTCGCGTTCGAGAACATGGGCGTCAGCACGGCGATGCCGCGCATGGTCGCCGACCTCGACGGCAACGACCTGTACGCGTGGCCGTTCCTGGCGTTCCTGGCCGCGAGCGTGGTCGCCACGGTGCTGTCCGGCCGGCTCAGCGACCTGCGCGGGCCGCGGCCGTCGTTGTTGGTCGGGCCCGCGCTGTTCCTGGTCGGGCTGATCGTCGCCGGGGTGGCGCAGGACATGTCCCTGCTGCTCCTGGGCCGCGTGCTGCAGGGCATCGGCGGCGGCGCGCAGGTCGTCGCGGTGTACGTGCTGATCGGCCTGGTCTACCCCGAGCGGGACCGGCCCGCGGTGTTCGGGCTGCTCGCCTCGGCGTGGGTGGTGCCGTCGTTGGTCGGCCCGGCGCTGGCCGGGTGGCTGACCGAGGCGCTGAGCTGGCGCTGGGTGTTCCTCGGGCTCGCCCCGTTCGTGCTGCTCGGCGTGCTGCTGCTGGTGCCCGTGCTGCGGAACCTGCCGCCGCACACGCCCGACCGGAACACCCGGCGCGGGTTGCCGATGGCCGCGCTCGGCGCCGGGTTCGGCGTCGCGGCGCTGAGCTGGGCCGCGCAGCACCCGCGCGGGGTGAACCTGCTGATCGGGGTGGCCGGGTTGGTCGCGCTGGTGCCCTCGCTGCGCGTGCTGCTGCCCCGGGGCACGCTCACCGCGCGTCCCGGCCTGCCGACCACGATCCTGGCCCGCGCGCTGCTGGCGGGCTCGTTCTTCGCCGCCGAGGCGTTCATCCCGCTGACGCTGACCTCCGTGCACGGCTACTCGGCCATCGCCGCGGGCATCCCGCTCACGCTGAGCGCGTTGGGCTGGTCCGCCGCCGCGTGGTGGCAGTCCCGCAAGCCGGACATCCCGCGCGCGAAGCTGGTGCGCTGGGGGTTCGTGCTCAACGCCGCGGGTATCTCCGGGGTGACGCTCATCGCACCGTCGTGGGGTCCGGCGTGGGCCACACCGGTCCTCTGGGCGGTCGCCGGAGCCGGGATGGGGATGGCCATGTCGAGCTTGAGCGTGCTCACCCTCGGCGCGTCGTCCGAGGTCGACCGGGGGTTCAACTCCTCCGCCCTGCAGATCTCGGACATGCTCGGCTCGGCGCTGCTGGTCGGCCTGGGTGGTGTGCTCGTCACCACGTTCGCCTCGGCCGCCGCCCCGACGGCCGCCGTCGTGCCGTTCGACCTGCTGATGGCGGGGGTCGCGGTGCTCGGTGCGGTGCTCGCCGGACGGCTGGGCCGGGCTACCCTGGAAAGCTGATGGCCTACTTCGACCACGCCGCCACGACCCCCATGCTCCCCGAGGCGATCGAGGCGATGACTCGGGCGTTGTCCACCACGGGCAACGCCTCGTCGTTGCACACCTCGGGCCGGCGGGCCCGGCGGCTGGTCGAGGAGGCGCGGGAGGACATCGCGGACGCCCTCGGCGCGCGACCCTCCGAGGTGATCTTCACCAGCGGCGGCACGGAGAGCGACAACCTCGCGGTCAAGGGCGTGTACTGGTCCCGCCGCACGTCCCGCCGCCGGCGCGTGGTGGCCTCGTCGGTGGAGCACCACGCCGTGCTGGACGCGGTGCAGTGGCTGGTCGAGCACGAGGGCGCCGAGGTCACCTGGCTCCCGCCCGACGGGCTCGGCCGGATCCGGCCCGAGGTGCTGCGCGACGCGTTGGACGACGACGTCGCCCTGGTCACCGCGATGTGGGCGAACAACGAGGTCGGCACGATCAACCCGGTGCGCGAGCTGGCCGCGCTGGCGGCCGAGCGGGCGGTGCCGTTCCACACCGACGCGGTGCAGGCCGTCGGCTCGGTGCCGGTCGACTTCGCCGAGTCCGGCGCGTCGGCGCTGACCCTCACCGGGCACAAGATCGGCGGGCCGTACGGCGTTGGCGTGCTGCTGCTGGGCCGTGACGTGGCCACGACGCCCGTGCTGCACGGCGGCGGCCAGGAGCGGGAAGTGCGGTCCGGCACGCTGGACGTGCCGTCGATCGCCGCCCTCGCGGTGGCGGTGCGGCACGCGGTGGACCACCGCGCCGAGACGGCCGCCGCGGTGGCCGCGCTGCGCGACGAGCTGGTCGAGTCCGTGCGGCGGGTCGTGCCGGACGTGGCGGTGAACGGCGACCCGGCGCACCGGCTGCCCGGCAACGCGCACCTGACGTTCCCCGGTTGCGAGGGCGACAGCCTGCTGATGCTGCTGGACGCCAAGGGCATCGAGTGCTCCACCGGCTCGGCCTGCACGGCGGGCGTGGCGCAGCCCAGCCACGTGCTGCTGGCCATGGGCGTGGACCCGGTGTCGGCGCGCGGCTCGCTGCGGTTCTCCCTGGGCCACACCTCCACGGCGGCCGACGTGCGGGAACTGGCCGAGGTGATCGGCCCGGTGGTCGAACGCGCCCGCACGGCGGGCATCGCGGGGTTGAAGCGGCTTGCGGGCCAGGCGACGGCGGAGGTGTGACGGGCATGCGGGTGCTGGCGGCGATGAGCGGCGGGGTGGATTCCGCCGTGGCTGCGGCGCGGGCGGTGGCGGCGGGCCACGAGGTGACCGGCGTGCACCTGGCGCTGTCGGCCAAGCCCGGCACGTTGCGCACCGGCGCGCGTGGCTGCTGCACGATCGAGGACGCCCGGGACGCGCGGCGCGCGGCGGACGTGCTCGGCATCCCGTTCTACGTCTGGGACTTCGCGGAGCGGTTCACCGAGGAGGTCGTGGACGAGTTCGTGGCCGAGTACGCGGCCGGCCGCACGCCCAACCCGTGCCTGCGGTGCAACGAGAAGATCAAGTTCGAGGCGTTGCTGGACAAGGCGATCGGGCTCGGCTTCGACGCGGTGTGCACCGGCCACTACGCCCGACTGGCCACTGTGGACGGTGTGCCGCAGCTCCGCCGCTCGGCCGACGACGGCAAGGACCAGTCCTACGTGCTGGCGTCGTTGACGCACGAGCAGCTGGCCCACGCGATGTTCCCGCTGGGCGACTCGACCAAGGCGCAGGTCCGGGCCGAGGCCGCCGAGCGCGGGCTCCAGGTCGCCGCGAAGCCCGACAGCCACGACATCTGCTTCATCCCCGACGGCGACACCCGCGGCTTCCTGACCCGCAAGCTGGGCGAGCAGCCCGGCGTGCTGGTGGACGACGAGACCGGCGCGGTGCTCGGGCGGCACGTGGGCGTGCACGAGTTCACCGTCGGCCAGCGCAAGGGCCTGGGCATCGACGCGCCCGCGCCCGACGGCCGACCCCGGTACGTGCTGTCGCTGGAGCCGGTGAGCGGCACGGTCCGGGTCGGCGCGGCGGAGAAGCTGAAGGTCACCGAGATCGTCGCCCGGCGGCCCGTGACGCGGGTGGCGTTCGACGGCCCGGTGGAGTGCGTGGCGCAGGTGCGCGCGCACGGCGGGTTGGCGCCTGCGGTGGCCGAAGTCGTCGACGGCGAGCTGTTGGTGCGCCTCCGCGAGCCGTTGAGCGGCGTCGCCCCTGGTCAGGCGGTCGCGGTCTACCGGGAGGACGCGGCGGCGGGCGACCTGGTGCTCGCCAGCGCGACGATCAGCACGACTCGTTGAGGTCCGGCTTGGTGTTTTGTCGGTGTCGCCTGCGACACTGCGTGCGTGCCGTATGACAACGCACGACGCCGGAGGTCGCTGGTGGACATCGGGACCCGGGTGAGGGTGCTTTCGAGCAAGCTCGACCACCCGTCCGCGCAACGTCTCGACGCGGAGCAGTTCGAACGGCTGCGCGCGGAGGTCCGCACGCTGCGCTGGGTGGTCCGGGAGCGGCTGCACCGGCCCGAGTGGGCCGAGCTGATCTCGCAGGTGGAGACCATGGTGGAACGGGTGGAGCGGCTCGACCCGGCGCTCGCCCTGGAGGTCGAGGTGCCGTCGCAGGCGGGCGCGTCGCAAGGCCGCGTGTCGCCGGACCGGGGCGGCGCGGATCGGGGCGGACCGGGGCTCGGCCGAGCGGGTGATCGAGTGCCGCTGAACGGTCGGACCAGCGCGTTGTAAGCAGCGGGTGGGGCGCGCCGGTCCGGGAGCGCTCGTCCCGGACCGGGTCGTCGCGCAACGGGGCACGGGCCGGCCGATCGGGGGGGTCGGCCTCGACCCGGACGGGCCCCTACGGCGTCCAGTCGGTGTTCGCGCCGCACAGGACGACGCAGGCCGGCTCGCCCGGGACCCGACCGGCGAGCCACGCGGCGAACGGGACGGCCGCGGCCGGTTCCACGGCCAGCCGGAACTCCTCCCACAGCCGGTCCCGGGCGGCCAGGATCTCGGCCTCGGACACGAGCACGGACGTCACCGGGTGCGTGCTGAGGATGCCGAACGGCACGTCGCCCACGCGCGTGGCGCCCAACGCCGACGCGGCGACCGAGTCCACCTCGGCGTCGACCGGCTCGCCCGCCGCCAGCGCGTGGTGCAGGGCGCAGCACCGCTCCGGCTCCACCGCGACCGTGAGCCGACCGGAGGCCAGCGCCGTGCCCGCGGCCAGCCCGCCGCCGCCGACCGCGACGGCGATGGCGTCCACGTCCGGCGCGTCCTCGACGATCTCGCTCGCGACCGTGCCCTGACCTGCGACGACGGGCAGATCATCGTAGGCCTCGACGTAGCAGCCGGGCGTCTCGCGGGCGGCCAGCACCGCCTCGGCGTACGTGTCGCCGTGCCGGATGAGCTTCGCGCCCGCCGCCTCGATCCGGCGCACCTTGCCCTCGGGCGCGCTCACCGGCACGAACACGGTGGCGTGCAGCCCGAGCAGGTGGGCGGCCTTCGCCACGCCGAGGCCGTGGTTGCCGCCCGACGCGGTGACCACGCGGTCCGGTGACCCGGCGGCGATGAGGGTGTTCAGCGCGCCGCGCAGCTTGAACGAGCCGGTGAGCTGGAGGTGCTCCAGCTTGAACGCGATCGGCCTGCCGTCGACCTCCGTGCGCCACAACGGGGTGCGGCGGGCGTGCGGGCGGATGCGGTCAGCGGCGGCGGCGACGTCGGGGGTCATGCACCCAGCATGCGCTCACCCGGCGAACCACCTGTAGGCCCACATGACGAGCGTCACCGCGCCGACCACGAAGCACAGCAGGACGACGACCAGGCCCACCAGGACCAGCGCGTTGGCGCGCCACGACGAGTCGCGGTCGTCGGCCACCGACAGCTCGGCTCGCAGCTGGTCGTTGGCCGCCTCCCGCAACGCCACCAGCCGTTCCCGCGCGGTGCGGGTCGGCGCACCCGCCTCACCGCTGACCCAGTTCATCGCCTCCAGCCGCGCCAGCGGCGTGCGGTAGGCGCGCTCGAACGCCGCCACCTCCGCCTCGTCGCGCGACCCGGACAGGTAGGTCCACCGCCCGGCCTGCGCCGCGTCGCCGAGCACCCGGTACACCTCGGCGAGGCGCTCGCGCAGGTCGAGCCGGTCGGGGTAGCTGGCGACCAGCCTTACCAGGCGCTGCCGGGCCCGCAGGACACTGGCCAGGTCACCGCGTTCGACCTCTTCGGCGGCCTTGCGGAGCGTCAGCTCGAGCGGCATGGATCACATCGTCCCAGTACGGGCAACCGTAGGATTTCCGGGTGATCGCGGTATCGGTGGTGACGTTCGGCCTGGCCTGGTGGCTGGGGTTGTACCTGCTCGTGCGCGACCCCCGCAAGCGCTTGCTCCAGCGCGCGTCGGTCGGGTTGGTCGCGTACGCCCTGGTGATCGTCCTGCCGCTGCCGGCGATGGCGATGGCGGTGCCCGCGGTGGCGTGGACCGGGGTGGTGGTGTGCTGGCTGCCCGTGCGCTACGACCGGTGGTGGCGCTACAGCGCGCTGCCGTTGCTGGTGGCGGCCTACTTCGCGCCCGTGGTGGTGCTGGTCCCGTTGGCGGCGGCGCTGGTGCTCTGCCTGCGCGTGCGGCGGGCGTTGCTGGGGGCCGCGACGGTCCTGTTCGGGCTGAGCTGCGCGTTGCTGCTGGTCGACGTGCTGCCCGAGCCGCTGGTGATCGCGTCGGCCGGGTTCGACCTGCTCGTGTTCGGCCTGGTCGTGGCGGTGGCGGACGCGTTCGACGAGGGTGAGGCGATCCGCGCGGACATGGTGCGCTCGCTGCTCACGTCGGCCGGGCTGGCGGCGGTGTTCGGCGGGCAGGTGGCGTTGTTCCTGGACGACCGGCTGGTGCCGCTGCTGTACGGCACGGTCGCCGCCGCCATCGCGGTGCAGGTGCTGGCCAACCCGCTGGCGCTGCTGGTGGACCGGGTCGCGGTGCCCGAGGTGGCGGCGGAACGGGCTGAGCTGCGTGACGCGGTCGAGGCGCTGCCCCGCCGCGCCCCGCTCGACCAGGCCGAGTTCGTGAAGCTGACCCGGCGGGCGTTGAGCCATTACGGCGACCTGGGGAAGTTGGTCGCGAGCCCGTTGACGGAATTGCCGGTGATCGACGCCCGGCTCGCCGCGCGGGGCGCGTCCGACCAACCGCTGGAACGCGCGGCCGAGCTGAAGTCGTTGTTGCTGGAGAGCATTTCCCGGCTCAAACCGCGGGACGGCGATTTCGGCACCAGCGACGAATGGCGGCACTACAACGCGCTGTACTTCTACTACGTGGTGGGCATCCGGCCGTACAGCAGGCGGACCAAGCGCGAGGACCTCGACCCGGACGCGCGGCGGGCGCTGGCGTGGTTCGTCAACCAGGTGCCGGAGCGGACCCTGCACAACTGGCAGAACGCGGGGGCGAAGCTGGTGGCCGAGGACTTGTCCGCGCAGGTCGCGGCGTCGTGACTGGCAGGCGTTGGCAGTGTTCGGCGTTCCGCCGGCAGTGCCGGCCGCCCTAGCTTCCGAGCCATGACGACAACTCAGGTTCGCAATGACGGTCTGCTCCGCTTCGCCCTCAAGCTCGACGGTGTAGCCTCGGGCGGGCTGGGCCTGCTGGCCCTGCTCCTCGACCTCCCGACCGGATTGCCGCGCGGTCTCGTGGTCGGGCTCGGCGCATTCCTCGTCGCCTACGGCGTGGGCGTTTTCCTCTTGGGTCTGCGGCCCATCCGACCGCTGGTCGCGGTCGTGGTGATCGGCAATTCGGTGTGGGTGCTGGACAGCTTCCTCACCGCGTTCGCCGGGTGGTTCCCGGTGACCGGCCTGGGTGTTCTCCTGATCGTCGCCCAGGCGGTCGCGGTGCTGGGGTTCATCACCCTCCAGGTGCTGGGTCTGCGCCGTTCGGCCTGAGGGTCCGGCTCCGGCCGCGGAACTCGGCCACCACCTCCTCGCCCCGGCGCACGGTGATGTCGTAGATCCCGCTGCGCCCGAACCGCGCCCGCTCCACCGCCTCGGCCACCAGCTCGTCCCCCTCGTGCACGGGGGCGATGAAGTCGATCTCCGCCTGCGCCGCCACGGTCACCGAGCCGTGGCGGTTGCACGCGCAGGCGAAGGCGGTGTCGGCGAGCAGGAACACGTACCCGCCGTGCCCGATGCCGTGGCCGTTGACCATCCGGTCGGTGACGGTCATGACCAGCTTGGCCGTGCCGTCGCCGAGCTCGAGCGCCCGGATGCCGAGCGCGGTCGACGCGGCGTCGTTGGCGAGCATCTCCGCGGGTCCGTTCATGCCTGCACCTTAAGGTTCGCGGGTGCTGGACATCATCCGTGCGGTCGGGCTGTTCGCGGTGACGAACGTGGACGACATCGTGCTGCTGGCGTTGTTCTTCGCGCGGGGCGTACCCCCGTGGCGGGTCGTGCTGGGCCAGTACCTGGGCTTCGCCGGCATCCTGGCGGTCGCCGTCGCCGCCGCCCTCGGCGCGACCCTGCTGCCGCCGTCGGTGCTCCCGTGGCTCGGCCTCCTCCCGCTGGCGCTGGGCGTGAAGGCGGCGTGGCAGGCGTGGCGCGGGGGTGACGACCCGTCGCCGGTGGCCACGGGCGCGCTCGGCGTGGCCGCCGTGACGTTCGCCAACGGCGGCGACAACATCGGCGTCTACGTCCCGGTCTTCGCCACCACCGGCATCACCGGGTACGTGATCGTCTTCCTCGTCCTGGTGGCGGTGTGGTGCGGAGCGGGCCGCTACTTCGCGACCCGCCCCGCCATCGCCCACGCCCTGACCCGCTGGGGCCACGTGGTGCTCCCGGTCGTGCTGATCCTGATCGGCGTCCTGATCCTGCTGGGTGTCTAGACACCCAGCCGCACGGGGAAGCGCTCTGCACTCCGCACAGCTAGGCCGTGAAGCCCTTGAAGATGTTCGTGTTCTCCCACCTGTCCTGACCGGACCTGCGGCGAAGCGCTCTAGTTCGCCTCTGACCTGGCCGGACGTGTCCGGTTGCGTTCTGTCGCGTTTCGACCTTCCTCAACGTCCCACGGCCCACAGACGGCCTGATAGTTGATCAGCGACCAACGGGCGTCACCCCGACTGAGCCTCACCATGGCCAGCCGAGGTGACGCCCGTTTGCGCTTCCGTGGTCCTGGCCCTCGTCGCCGGTCGACTTTCTCGATGGCAAGACGGCGAAGCCGTCGCGGCAGCCGATCGCCGTGCCCAGCTCGACCAAGCCCCGTGACCGCGCGATCGTCCCGACCGGTGCCGCTGGGAGCTCATCGTCCTGGCGTCCGTCATGGCGCGCCGCCACTCGACCACGTGCACCGACTCCGCGCACGGCCGACGGGCGGAGCGAAGCGGGAGCCCGGCGTGCCGGGATGCGGGGAGTCGGTGCCAACGTGCGTCGACCCGTACCGCGCGCCGCCGCAAGCGGCGCGCCTTGATCCCATAGAGCTAGATTCGGCAGTGCGCCGTAACCCTGCAGACGCCCTCGTCCACGTGATCTTCACCCGATTGGCCTAGGTGGGACTGTAACGTTTTCCCACTGCAAGGCGAATATCATGCATAGCAATAAGCCTTATCAGCATTATTGGATGGAATGGTGAGTCGTGGCAATTAAAATTGCGTTGTTCAATAACAAGGGTGGCGTAAGTAAAACCAC
Organism: Saccharothrix saharensis; assembly: GCF_006716745.1. Lineage (NCBI taxonomy): Bacteria > Bacillati > Actinomycetota > Actinomycetes > Pseudonocardiales > Pseudonocardiaceae > Saccharothrix > Saccharothrix saharensis. Next base: position 6,132,071 of record NZ_VFPP01000001.1, read on the forward strand.
GACTTGCTTCAATCTTGGATGGATGCTTGCCGAGCAAGGCAAGCGCGTGATTATGGTTGATGCAGATCCTCAGTGCAACCTTACTGGCATGGTTCTGGATCTGAGCGGTGAAGATGCTTTGGAAGATTTCTACCGGGAAAACCCGGGACGGAACTTGAAGGAGGCATTGGAGCCTGCATTCAAATCAAGGCCGGTGCCGCTTCGGGCAGTCGACTGTGTGGAAGTTCCGAATCGTGACGGTCTATTCCTGATCCCTGGACATGTTGCTCTGGCTGAGGATGAAACCTCTCTCGGCATTGCCCAGCAGTTGTCTGAATCTCTTCAAGGTCTTCGTAATCTTCCTGGAAGTTTTGCGCACCTCTTTCGAATCACTGCAGAGAAATACGATGCGGACGTGATTCTACTCGATCTAAGCCCTGGGTTGGGTGCGATCAATCAAAACCTAGTCGCCACCGCTGACTACTTCCTAGTTCCCTGTAGCCCTGACGTGTTCTCTGTGATGGCCGTGGATTCGCTGTCACGTGTCGTGCCTCGCTGGACCGAGTGGGCAAATAGGGCTGCGAAGCTTGAGGTTCTTACCGAAGCGGATTACCCGTTCCCGGCTCCGGACTTGAAGTTTCTTGGAGTGCTCGTACAACGCTTTCGTTTGAAGAGCGGGAAACCCACTCGAGCTTTTCAGGATTATTTCAATAAGCTGAACGCAGCGGTTGTTCAAACACTTGCCCCCGCGCTCAGTAGGGCCGGGATTATGCTTGACGCCGCTACCTATACGGATGCGGGTATGGACAGTCACTATGTGCTCGCGGAGATTTCGGACTTTAACACGCTTATCGCACACTCGCAGCGAACGCGGAAGCCTGTTTTCACCCTCACGCAAGAAGACGTGGGAAGGCAAGGACGTTTGTGGGGGAACACTCAAGCAAGCATCGCCAACTTCCGCCGCACCTTTGAAGAGTTGGCAACCAAGATTAGTAAACTGACGCATGATGGGAAATAAGGGTGAGTGGCCACCGTCTCCAGCAATTCGAGACAAATATCGGTAGAGCACGAGAGTTGGTGGGCTTAGGCCAGTCTTTAGTTGGAATAACCGTAGGCGGTGTGGATGCTACGGATATGTTCCGAGCTGGCCTTGTGCAATCAGTAGCGGCGATTGATGCTTATGTCCATGGCGTAGTGCTCGATTATGCGGTGGACATTTTGTCCGGGCGACGTCAAGCGGGTAGCGCTACACAGATTGGTTTGCATTTCGGCGCGGTGAGCGACATGATTGGTGCACCGACTCCGACCGATCTCGAGTTGCGCGCACGTGTGCACGTTGCTGAGCGGCTCGGTAAAGAAACCTTTCAGAAGCCTGATGACATCGGCAAAGCGTTTGCGATGGTAGGCGTTCGGAAAGTCTGGACTCTAGCTTTCGGTCAGAACGCTGAGTCCATGAAATCTGCGCTTAGTGTGGCGGTCGGTCGGAGGAACCAGATTGTTCACAGTTGCGACGCAGACCCAGTGAACCCTGGGCAAGTCAGGCCGTTATCTGACGTTGATGCACTGAGTGTTGCTACATCGATCGAGCAGATAGTGAGAGGTCTGCATGTGATCATTTAGTCCTGTGTGGAAGCTAAACTTGCAGCCCTAAAGGAGATTGAGGAGATCGTTAAGAATCCTTGGTGACGAGGCGACTGTATCGAGCGACTCAGGTGTATGACTACTTCCTTTGGTGTCGGTGACGCATGCACCTGCTTCTCTGGCGATAAGCACGCCGCCAGCTATATCGTGTACTTTGTTTGACATGATTACCGCTGCGTCAATCCGGCCTTCTGCAACCCACGCGAGGTCGTGAGCGGCCGACCCAAACATCCGTATACGTTCCACGCGGTTAGCTAGTGCCGCTGTTTTCGAGATGCGGTATAGGTTTTTTTGTTCTGCATGCTCTCCAGTAGCGTAATCGCCAATTGACACTATCGATTTAGAGAGATCGTCGGTCGTGCTGCATTGGATGCGACTTTCGTTCGCGTACGCCCCGTGTTCTTTGGCGGCCCAATAGTGCATTCCCATGTAAGGCAATTCGATTGCTGCGACAAGCGCCTCGCCGTTATGCATGAGGGCGATCTGTACGGCACATAGAGGGATGCCGTGCACGAAATTTGCGGTCCCGTCGATAGGGTCCAGCGTCCACATGAATCTACCGGAACGCTGTTCGCCGACTTCTCCCTCCTCTTCACCAGCGAATCGGATTTCTGGTGTAATTTCGGATAGGTAGTTACGTATGCTACGTTCGATCTTAAGGTCTACGTCGGTAAAGCTGTCTCGGTCACTCTTTTGCGTTACAGATTCTGGGCGCGTGTTTTTGATCGTGTTAGATCCTATTCTGATAGCTTCTCGTGCAATTTCGGCCAATTGGTCTAATGATCGCTTCATGAGCCCTCCTCGGCGCGCTCCCACATTGAGTCGAACACTTGAGAGAAGGTGGCAAACAATCCCGGTACTGCGTCGTCCTTCTCGATCACGAGGGTAGGGGATTCAACTCCTCGGGCGTCGGGCAAGTAGGGCTGGACCACGCACTTGGTCTGGTCGGTGATGAGGATGTTGTAGCGGAGTGGTTCGTCGTAGACGCGGATGTGGAGCTGGCCGCGTGCGTGGGGCGAGACTTTGGCTCCGACTCGGCGTAGGGCTTCGATGTTGAGGCGGGTGAGCATGGAGAGGTGGCCTTCGGGTAGGCCCTCTTCGTGTTCGCGGGCGGTGATGTTGTGGCCGTTGGGGTCGAGGAAGAGGGCCTTGATGGTGGTGCCGGTTTCGATGGAGTCGAGTAGGGCTTTGTCGGAGTACTGCTGGCACAGGACGTTGAGGGACAGGCCTGCGATGTCGATGGTCTTCGCGCCTTCGAAGAGGTCGCGTGGGGTGACGTTGTGCAGGAACTCGGTGCGGCTGGGGTAGACGGCGGTGACGTCGGCCAGGCGGGCCTGTTGGGGCATCTGGACCGGGCGCGGTACGGGGTGGGTGGTGGCCGCGGTTCGTTGGGGTGGGGTGATGAGGCTGTCCGTGTCGCCCTCGTGTGGGGTGAGGAGTTGTTCGGCGGTCCAGCCGGGGAACATCTTTTCGAGGATGCGGCAGTGGTCGGCGTAGGGCAGGCCGAGTAGGTCGCCGGAGAGCCAGCGGTAGAACTGGGCCTTACTGGGGTAGCGGCCGATCAGGTCGGTGTCGAGTTGCTTGGCGACGCGGTCGTACTCCTTGCAGAAGGTGCGGTAGCCCTGCATGTGGCGTTGCCTGAGCAGGACTCTCAAGAGAGTGGACTCTGTGGCCATGTGGTCTCCCCCCACGTGATGCCGGTAGGCCGAGGCTAGCACTCAGACGAGACCAAGACGAGACTCGTTGAGATCGACACGCGGCCTGGGCGCGGCAGGTGAGACCGCTGCGGACCTGGGACGGGACCATTGGCCAACGAATCTGAATGGGCAAGCCGCGACACAGCGGCACCAGTCAGAGGAGTGAAGCCGATGGCGATCAGCAAGGGGTACCGGTTCCCCGTCGCGTTCGATGACGCGTTCCCTCAGGGCCTGGTGATGGTCGGGGAGGTCATGCCGGACACGGAGTACCAGACCCGTGACGAGAGGGCGGCCGGTCGGCCGGTGCGTCAGCGGGTGGACGAGGCGACCGGTAAACGGCAGTGGAAGGTCACGGTCACCGACCCGCACGAGCCCAACGCCAAGCGCAAGAGCTTCGAGATCACGTTGCTGGCGGACGTTCAGCCGGTGCCGACCACGGGTGAGGTGTTGCCGGGGATGCGGCCGGTGGAGTTGGAGGGGCTGACGGCTGAGCCGCGCGTGGCGGGCAACGGGGAGTTCAAGTACCAGTCGTTCCTGTTCCGGGCGACCGGGTTCCGGGCGGTGGGTAAGGCGGCTGGCTCGGCTCCGGCCGGTGGCAAGGCGAGCGGTGGCAGCGCTGAGGCCAAGGCGGCATGAGCCGTGTCGGATCTTCAGCAACTGACCGTGCAGTGGCAGGCGGCGTACCGGGCCTACACGGAGGCGCATGAGGCGAACCGGTACGTCGCTGCCGATGATCCGGCGGCTGCGGCTCGGATCGCGCCGACCTATCGGCGGGTGGCGTGGTTGTGGCGGCAGCTCGCGGCGTTGGAGAGCACGCCGTGGTGGGCCAAGGCGGCGGCGCTGCACGCGGCCGAGACGTTCGACCACCAGGCCGACGTCAACGAGCGGGTTGCCGGCGGCGATCGGCAGGCCGGTGGTCATCGCCTGCACGTGCCGGTCGAGGGGGTGAGCGGTCGTGGCGAAGACCAAGCCTGACCCGTGGGCGTCGGCGTACACGGTGACGTCACTCAAGGACGCCCACGAGGCGTTGACGCATCTCATGCCCAGTCCCGACGCACCGCCGGACGTGTGGCGGGAGTTCTACCTGCGGTCGGCCGATGTGTACGCGCGGGTCGCGGAAGTTGATCGAGGTCACCACCACGAGGCGCTGTATTGGGCCAAGCGCGAGCGTGCCAAGGCTGAGGGGGTTGAGTCGGATGAGCGTTGATCAGGCTGTGGAGCGGACTCGTCGTCGGTCCAGTGGTGACGGTGCGGGTCTGGCACATGTGGTGCGGGGAGGGTTGCCGTTGGCCGAGTTGTCCGGGGCTGGGTACACGCCGTTCATGTTCGAGGCGGTGATGCGCCAGCTCGTCGGCTACCCGCACGAGGACTGGTCGTTGCGGTCCTTGGCGCGGTCCGCGGATGTGCCGTACTCGGTGGTGCGCCACATCTGCAACGACCTGGTGGAGCTGGGCCACGTGACCGTCGACCAGGAGACGTTGCAGGGAGCGCTGTCCGTGAAGCGGCATCGGCTATCGGCCGAAGGGCTCGCCTACTGGGGCGGGCCGGTCGTGGCGCACGATTGGTTGCGAGATGCGGACATGTGGCGTCATCCCCGTCTGGCCCCGGTGATGGGATCGCGCCTGTCGGACGAGGACCGGGCGCGTGGTGAGCTGGCGGGCTACTCGTTCCCGGTGCTGTACCGGGTGGCGGATGCGCTGGTGCTCGTCCCATCGCGGGCGTGGACGGTTGAGGACCTGGTGACGGCGGCTGGTGCGGATGAGGCCATGGTGCGGCTGGCCTGCCTGGACTTGGTTGCGGCTGGTCAGGCCACGGCGCAGGAGTGGCGGGAGAACGGCGGGGAGGGCCGTCAGGAGACGCGGTTTCGGATCACCCTCGGCGGCCTCGCGGCCTGGTTGCGCTGGATGCCTGACCCGCTCGACTACTAGATAGCCGGTGGTGTGGGCGGGCATCGGATGCGGCGGTGTCCGCCCACACGGTCGGGTGACAACTGAAGACGATCACTGACCTGTCGGTCGTGGTCGTCGGTGAACGGACCTCAAGTCTTGGCGGGCCTGGAGCAGTTCACCGACGACGCATCGACCGGTCTTCTCGCGCGCTTTTGTTGACACACAAGGGGTTCCGGTCATGTCAAGGCTATCGGTACGTGGGGTGTCCGCGTCAAGTCGGCGCGGTGCCCCGTCTGTGTGGAAGCTGTCCAACGGTCGCCCCTGCGGGGCGTGCAAGCGGTTCGGAGTCTATGCGCCCAACCAGCTCGTCTGCTGCTCGTGCCTGGGGTGGCTGCCGCTGATCTTCGCCCCGGTGGGGCGTGCGTGATGGGCGGCAAGTGGGTGGACCCGGCTCCGTTCGAGGGTGTCCGGCCTCGGGTGCCGTGGTGGGCGTTGGTGCCCGGTAAGGCGAAGTGGCTGGCCTTGCTGGTGGTCGCCGTGTGGCTGGTCGTGGTTGGCGTCGTGCGCCTGGTGCTCATTGTGGTTCGGTACCCGGTGGTCACGCTGGTGCCAGTGTCGGCGGCCTGGTGCTGGTGGCGGTTCGGGCTCTCGCCGCTCGTGCTGGCCCTGTTGTCGCTGGTCGCGGCGTTGCTCATCTGGGCTGGCCTGGATCATGCGTCGTTCCTGCGGCACGGCTGGTACCGGCTGGTCACCGAGTGGAGCCGGTTGACGGTGTACGTGCCGAAGTGGCGCTCGGCGATGCGGCTGTCGGACCTCGCCAAGCGGGACCGTGGCCGTGAGTACCGGCCGAAGCTGCGCCGGGTCCGCTCTGAGGGCTGGCGGGATCGCGTCCGTGTGCGGATGGTGCCTGCCCAGTCGCCGGAGGCATGGGAGCTGCGGCGGGACGGCCTGGCGCACTCGTTCGGCGCTCGCTCGTGTCGAGTGCGGGTGCTGCGGCCTCGGGTGATCGAGCTGGACTTCGTCCACCGTGACCCGCTGCTGCGTCCCCTGGCCGTCCCAGCGCTGACTGATGCCGAGGTGGATCTCAAGCGGGTGGTCGTCGGCCGGACGGAAACCGGCAAGCCGTGGCGGCTGCGGCTGCTCGGGGCTCAGGTGCTCGTGGTCGGCGTGCCCGGTGCGGGCAAGGGCTCGGTGTTGTGGTCGCTGGTGTGGCAGCTCGCCCCGGCCGTCCGTGCGGGCCTGGTGCGGCTGGTCGGGATCGATCCGAAGGGCGGGATGGAACTCGGGCAGTGCCCCGATGCCTTCGATCGTGTCGTGTACGACAACGGGTCGGAAGCCGTTGCGCTGCTTGAGGAAATCGCCGCTGAGGTCAAGGAGCGGGCGACGCGGTACCGGGGTGTGCGGCGGCTGTGGGCGCGGTCGACCGGTGAGCCGTTCACGGTCCTGGTGGTGGACGAGCTGGCGGACCTGATCGCCTACCAGCCGGACAAGCAGCTCCGGGAACGAGCGGTGCGGGCTATCCAGACGATTACCTCCCAGGGGCGTGCGCCTGGCTACGCGGTCGTGGGCCTGGTGCAAGACCCGCGCAAGGAAGTCGTCTCCTTCCGACACCTGTTCAGCACCCGTGTTGCCCTGCGCCTGGACGAGCCACAGCAGGTCGACATGGTGCTTGGTGACGGTGTCAGGCAGCGCGGCGCGGCGGCTCACGAGATCAGCGAGAACACGCCCGGTGTCGCATGGGTCAAAGAGGACGGGCAGCGGGAGCCGGAACGGGCTCGGGCCTTCCACGTCACTGACGCCGACCTGGTCGAACTAAGCGTGTTCCTGGCTGACGCGGAGGTGCACGACTTCCCGACCAGGCCCAATGGCAACGAGGGGAGGACGGCGGCATGAGCGGTGAGACTCGCGCTGAGCGGATGCGTCAACCCATCGCACTGGACGTCGCCAAGGCTGCGGCCGAGAAGTACGGCGTGTGCGTGCGGCCGTTCACGATGGAGGTCGAGGACCGGGCGACCTACGAAGTGCGCTACGTCGCGGTGCCCTGTGGGTCGACGGTCGAGAGCGTCTGTGCGCCGTGTGCCCGGAAGGCCAAGGCGCTCCGGATGGTCCAGTGCCGTGAGGGCTGGCACATGGCTGAGGAGCCCGACTTCACCCCCGAGCCACCCTCCGAGGACCAGAAGGGCTTGTTGACGTTCCGGGCCGACCTGGTCAAGGCGTACCGGGAGGCGGTCAACGCCGGGACGGCCGGTGACGCGGACGAGCTGCGGGAGGAGATCCACAGCGTCGACGCGGAACTTCGGCAACTCGGCGTCCGGGGCCGCTTCCCCTCCCCTGACGCACCGGGCAGGCGGCCGGTGAAGCGGTCGACCAAGCGCCGGCAGGACGCACCGAACCTGCCTCGGCGGCGCGTGGAGAAGCACACGGTGGGCCGGGAGTACGCGGGAGGGTTCCGACCCTCGATGTTCGTCACGCTCACCCTCGACACCTACGGACGGGTGCGCGACGACGGAACACCGGTCGACCCGGACACCTACGACTACCGGCGGGCGGCTCGGGACGCGGTGCACTTCGCGTCGCTGGTGGACCGGTGGTGGCAGAACCTGCGGCGGGTCGTCGGCTGGGATGTGCAGTATTTCGCCACTGTCGAACCACAGCGTCGAGCGGCGCCACACCTCCATGCGGCAATCCGCGGTTCAATCCCGCACGAGACCATCCGCTTGGTCACGGCGGCTACATATCACCAGGTGTGGTGGCCCAACCATGACGAACGGGTCTACGGCGGTGACCATCTGCCGGTCTGGGACGCGCGGGCGGAAGCGTTCGTCGAGCCGGACACCCGGCAGCCGCTGACGGCCTGGGCGGACGCGCTCGAGGCCGTGGACGAACCGGCTCACGTGGTGACCTTCGGCCGCCAGGTGCACTCCAAGGGCATCCTGGGCGGCTCGGAAGAGGCCGGACGCCACATCGGCTACCTGACCAAGTACCTCACCAAGTCCATTGGTGAAGTGGTCGAGCAGACCACCGAACGGCAACGACGGCACGCGGACCGCTTGGCGGACGAGCTGGCCGTGACGCCGTGCTCGGACCGCTGCCCGGTCTGGCTCCTCTACGGCGTCCAACCGCGCGGCGTCGGCTCCCGGACCACTCCGGGCCACTGCAAGGGGCGGGCACATCGGCGGACCACGCTCGGCCTGCCTGGTCGGCGGGTGCTGGTATCGCGGAAGTGGTCGGGCAAGACGCTGGCCGACCACCGGGCCGACCGGAAGCGGTTCGTCCTGGATGCGCTCAAGGCCGTCGGGATCGAGAAGCCGGAACCCGACACCTTCCAGCTCGTCTGGCACAAGGTCCGGCCCGGCGACCCGAACGTGCCACCACGGGCACACCAGCTCATGCACGCCATCGCGGAGCGGACCCGGTGGAAGGCCGAGTACGACCGCGCGATGTTGGCCGCTTCGGGCTCGCCACCCGGCGCAGATGTTTCGGCAACTGGGTCCATAGCCGCCTGACCAGGGGGAATTGGGGGAGTCATGTCCGATCGACCGCGTCACATCGTCATCGAAGTGCTCTGGAAGCCGACCGACCTCGCGGACTTCCTGGGCCTTCCGGAGACCACGTTGCGCCAGTGGCGGCACAAGGGCTACGGCCCTCGGTTCGTGCGCCTCGGCAAGCACGTCCGCTACCGCCCGGAGGACGTCCGGGACTGGCTGGACGAGCAGGAAACCGACCCGGCTGCGGCCTAGGAGGAAGGCGACATGGCAGGTCACATCCAAGATCGATGGATGCGCGTCAAGCGCGACGAGAACGGCGCACCAGTACTCGACGCCAAGGGCAGTCGGACCAAGGAACGCGACCCGGAGCGGTGGGGTAAGGGCGACCGGTACAAGGTCCGGTACTACGACCCGGACGGCAACGAGAAGTCGGAGTCGTTCCCGGACAAGCAGCTCCGCAAGGCGCAGGCGTTCCTGACCAAGATGCAGCACGACGTCTTGTCGGGCACCTACATCGACCAGGACGCGGGGAAGGTCAACTTCAAGACCTACGCCGAGAACTGGCTCAAGGGCCAGTCGCAGGACGCTGCCACCCAGCAGACGCTGCGGAGTCGGCTCAAGAGCCAGCTCTACCCGTTCTTCGAGACGCGCAACGTCGGCTCGGTCAACTCCGAAGTGGTCCGTAACTGGCTCGCCTGGCTGCGGGAACGCAACCTGGAGGTGTCTACCCAGGCGGTGTACTTCGACATCCTGTCGTCCATCCTCAACGCGGCCGTCGAGGACCGGAAGATCCGGGTCAACCCGTGCAAGGCGCAGAGCGTCAAGAAGCCCAAGCCCAGCACGCGCAAGATCGTCCCGTGGCCGGAAGCCAGGCTTCGGGCGGTCCAGCTCGCCCTACCGGCGCGGTTCAAGCCGACTGCCCAGCTCGGCGCGGGCTGTGGGATGCGGCAGGGCGAAATCCTCGGGTTCTCGATGGACGACGTGAACCGTGACGACATGCTGATCAACGTCACCCGACAGATCAGAGTGATTGATAAGCAGTTGGTCTTCGCGCCGCCGAAGGGCGACAAGACGCGGGTGGTCCCTCTGTCGAGTGGCGTCCTGGAGGGCCTGGACTCCTACGCGCAGAACTTCGAGCCCGTAGCCGTTACCCTGCCGTGGCTCCAACCGTCCGGGCGACCGGTGACGGTCCGGCTGCTGATGGTGGGCAACCAAGGTGTCCCGTACTCGGGGAGCGCGTTCAACGAGGTGGTCTGGAAGCCGGCCTTCAAGTGGGCCGGGCTGACCTACACGACCAAGGGGGACGGGATGCACGCGCTGAGGCACTTCTACGCCTCGACGCTGCTCGGCCAAGGCGTCTCGATCAAGGAGCTGGCGGAGTTCCTGGGTCACGCCGATCCGGGGTTCACGCTGCGGACGTACACCCATCTGCTGCCGTCGAGCTACGGACGTGCTCGGTCGGCGGTGGATCGGGTGTTCCGTCCGCAGCGGGTGGGAACGTCTCAAATTGCATGACCCGGTTAGCCTGTGCTGAGCGCAGGTGATCGGAACCAGTCTGGTTCGATGCGCAGCTGTGGGCGTCGTCCACGCTACCGATCCGGATTGGTAAATTATTTTCAAGCCGTTGGTCGGTGTATCGGCTAGTGTTGGACTATGGCAGAGGGTCGCGGTAGTCGCTCCGGTTATGATGAGAATAAGGGTAGACTTGAGGAACTTGGCCAAGTTGCCACCCGTCTAATTGGTGCACTTCTGGTTGAGAGAGGCATTCGTGCGCACAATATCACTTTTCGCGTGAAGGAAAAGTCTAGCGCTGATCGTAAGATGTCGAACAATCCACAAAAGTATTCCGATTATCTATCGCTGACGGATTTCTTGGGTGTGCGAGTGATAACTAACTTCGCCGATGAAGTGGATGTGGTTGGCAGTATATTGCAAGGCGAGTTCACTATCGATGAGGATAATTCGATCGATAAGCGCCTGGTACTGGACTCCGACCGTTTCGGCTATCTCTCGCTACACTATATTCTCCAGTTGAATCAAGCGCGAAGGGGGTTGGCAGAGTATGCCCGGTACGGCGGTATAAAGTTTGAAGTCCAAGTTCGCTCAATATTGCAGCATGCATGGGCCGAGATTGAGCATGACTTAGGTTACAAGTCGACTTTCCAGTTGCCGTCAGAGGTGAAACGAAGGTTCTCTAGGCTTGCTGGCTTGCTGGAGATCGCTGACAGTGAGTTCCAGTCACTTCGCGACCATATCGCTTCCTACGAGCATGCGGTAAGCGATTCTATTCCTGATTCGAGTTCCGACTTGGTGCTGAATCAGGCAACGCTTATGACTTTTCTTGAGCGGTCGCCGATGGCGATTCACCTGGATGTGAAACTTGCAGAATTTCTTGGTTCGTCCGAAATGTTCGTAGATCCGAAGTATGCGATGCAGCAGCTCGCCCCACTGGTGTCGCACTTCGGAATTCGAACCGTCGGGGACCTCGATGCGGCTTTCGAGCGCGACGGCAGCAAAATTCTACCGTTCGTCGAGAAACTTTTTCCCATCTTTGATTCGCATCTGCAGCCGCCGGAGCTTCCTGTTAGGCATAGGAAGGTAAGCGTAGGTATCTGTCTCCTGCAATTGACTTATCTGCTTATGGCCGGGGCTGATCCAGATGTGCGAGAGGAAGTGATTCGCGAGTACTTCGGTAGCTATGCAGTCGATGCAAAAGGTCTAGACCTCGATTTGCTCGAGGCGTATCGACAGGCTTTTGAATGATTTTCATCTCAATGCATCTGGGGTTGGGAAACGAGTTGTGCGCCTGCGGTCGAGGCTGCGGACGTACACCCATCTCCTGCCGTCGAGCTACGGTCGTGCTTGGTCGGCGGTGGATCGGGTGTTCCGTCCGCAGCGGGCCAGTGAACCCCGGACGGCCTGATGACGGCCTGACAAGATCAATAACTAGCGTTTGTGCAGGTCAGGCTGTGAAGCCTTTGAAGATGTTCGTGAACTCGTACTGCGACTGGCTGATGCTGCTGCACGTCGGCGAGATCCCGCCACCGGGGCAGCCGCCGTTGTCGCGGCCCACCGACCAGAAGCCCAGCAGGCCGATGCGGTTCGTGTTGGCCCACGTCACGAGCTTGCGGGCGTGGGCTTGGGTGAAGACCTTGCCGTTGAAGTTGCGGCCGATCATCGGGGTGACGCCGAGCAGACGCTTCAGCTCCGCGTCCGACTTGGCGGGCCAGATCTGCTTCATCTGGCGCAGGCTGCTCTCGGCGGCGGCGATGACGGCGTCGCCCCAGTCGGCGCGGGACGAGCCGAACTCCATGGTCATGGGGTTGACGAGCACGGTGAGGCCCTTGGCGGCGGCGTTCTGCAGGATCTGCACCGAGTAGGGGTCCATGCCGTAGTCGTCGCCCTGCACGCGCATCGTGTAGCTGATCGACGTGCCGCGCTCGGTCTGCAGGCGCTTCAACGCGGTGTTCACCATGTCGTGCGGGATGGAGGCTTCGACGTCCACGTCCAGGTGGTTGCTGCCGACGGCGTCGAGGACCTTCTTGTACGCGGCCAGCAGGGCGTCGGCGGTGGAGCACGAGTACTCCAGGTACGGTCCGGCCGCGCCGCCGGTCGCCACGATCACGTCACCGCCCAGCGCCTTCAGCGCCCGGACGTCGTTGATGATCCGGCTGTCGTGCAACGGGATGGTGCCGCCCCACGACGGGTTGCAGCCGCTGCTGTCCGCGAGCGCGAACGCCAGCGTGAACACCTTCTGGCCGGTGGCCCGGGCGACCGACTCCAGCGACGGCGTCGGCATCGTGATGTCCACGTACGGCGCGGACTTCAGGCTGCCGGGCAGCGGTGGCTGGTCCGAAGTCGTGGTCGTGGTGGACGTGGTGGTGGAGGTGGTGGTGGTCGTCGTGCCGCCGGTGCACGGCTGGCCGTTGAGCTTGCAGTTGGCGGGCACGCCCGTGCCGTTCACCAGGAACCCGAACGACGTGGACGCGCCGGCCGCCAGGCTCCCGTTGTACTCGCGGTTGGTGAAGGTGTGGTGCGAGCCGCTGCTGCTCAGCGTGGCGTCCCAGTACGAACCGGGCGTGCTGCCGGCGGGCAGGTCGAACTCGACCTTCCAGCCGGACACGGCGCTCGACCCGGCCGTGACGGTGAACTTGCCCTGGTAGCCGGAGCTCCAGGTGGAGTCCTGGCTGAACACGGCCGTCGGGGTCGGCGCGGCGCCCGCGGGGGCGGCCAGCAGCAGACCGGCGGTCAGGACCGCGGTGACGCCCGCCGCCAACGCGGCCAGGCTCTTGCGCTTCGAGGACATCGGAACCTACTCCCGTGCAGGGGGGAACGGGGTGGGAGTGGTGCGGGAGCGTGGGGCGCGGCACGCCCCCACACCACGTCGTGGCGGTGCCCTCGACCACTGTCGGCACCGACAAGGTGACCGTAGGTGGCCTAGACCACTTCGTCAATGGGTCTAGACCTTTTCGCGCTCGAACGGTCCGGCGGCGGCGGTGGGAGACTGTGCGGGTGGATGCCCTCCCCTGGACCGCCGGTGCCGCGACCGGCATCGGCTCGCTACCCGGAACCGACCCGCTGGAGGCCGCCAGGATCGTTCTCGGCGAACTCCCCGACCTGCCCCACCTGCCCGAACTGCCCGCCCGGGGCGTCGGCGCGGACATGATCGGCCGCACCGCCGCGCTGCTGGTCGACCTGCCCGTCGAGGTGGTCCCGTCCGGCTGGCGGACCACCGCGCACCCCGGTAGGGACCACCGGCGCGCGGTGGACCTGGTGCGCCGCGACCTCGACGCCTTCGAGGAGGCCGCGGACCCCGCGCCGCCACCGGTGGTCAAGGTGCAGGCCGCCGGGCCGTGGACGCTCACCGCGAGCGTCGAGCTGCTGCGCGGCCACCGCGTGCTCACCGACAAGGGCGCGCTGCGCGAGTTCACCCAATCGCTGGTCGAAGGGCTCAACCGGCACGTCGCCGAGGTCGCCAAGCGCACCGGCGCGCGAGTACTCGTGCAGCTGGACGAACCCGCGCTGCCCGCCGTGCTCAAGGGCCTGCTGCCCACGCCGTCCAAGCTGGGCACGGTCCCCGCCGTCCCCGAGCCGGAGGCGCGTGCCGTGCTCCAGGCGGTGATCGACGGCCTCGACGCGGACGTGGTCGTGCACTGCTGCGCGCCCGCCCCGCCCGTCGCGCTGATCCGCCGGGCCGGCGCGCGGGCCGTCTCGTTCGACCTCACCATCCTCGACGACACGATGTGGGACGAGCTCGGCGAGGCGTGGGAGGAGAAGACCCAGCTGTTCCTCGGCCTGGCCCCGAGCACCGACCCCGGCACGCCGCAGAGCCTGAAGTCGCTGGCCAAGCCCGCACTGGACCTGGTGGACCGGCTCGGCTTCCCTCGGTCGATCCTGGGCACGCACGCGGTGCCGACGCCGACGTGCGGCATGGCCGGCGCGAGCGCGACCTGGGCGCGGCGGGCGCTGGCGCTGACCCGGGACGTGGGCAAGGCGTTCGTGGAGCCGCCCGAGGGCTGGTGACGGCGGGGCTCAGAGCGCGTTGAAGGGCGCGGCGTAGGTGAACGGGCCGGTGAGGGCGGGCGTGTGGGTGGACAGGGCGCGGGCCTGGAAGTAGGGGGTCCAGCCCGGGTCCGGCGGGGTGATGCCGTAGGTCGACGCCGGCACGAAGCCGAAGCGGGAGTAGTAGGCCGGGTCGCCCAGCAGGATCACCAGCGGTTCGTCGAGGGCGTCCGCCGCACCCAGCACGGTGTGCATCAGGGCTTTGCCGACGCCCGAGCGCTGGTGGGACGGCAGCACGCTGAGCGGGCCGAGGCCGAGCGCCGGCGCGTCACCGACCGCGCCACGCGTGCACACGACGTGCCCGACCACCACGCCGTCCACCTCGGCCACCAGCGACAGGGCCGGGATCCAGCCCGGATCGGCCCGCAGTTCGCCCACCAGCCGCGCTTCACCGCCCGGTCTGGCGGCGAACGCGGCCTCCGTCACGTCGTGGATGACCTGGGTGTCGGCGGCGGTCTCGCGTCGGATCAGCACGGCACAGCACCCTACGGCCCGACCAGGTGAACCCCCGAAGGCATTTCCGCGCCGCGCAGGAACGCCAGCAGCACGCTCTGGAACGCCCGCCCCGCCGACGTCGGCGCCACGTCCGTCCGGTGCGCCAGCGCCACGGTCCGGGTGGTGGCGGGCGTCAACGGCGTCCCGTGCAGCGACCGCGCGGCCAGCACCGTGCTGGGCACGATCGCCACGCCCAACCCGACCTCCACGAACCGCAGCACGGCGTCCATCTCGCCGCCCTCCACCGCGAACCGCGGCTCGAACCCGGCCTGCCGGCACGCCGCCAACGTCGTCTCCCGCAGGTCGTACCCCGGCCGGAACATCACCAACGGGTGATCGCGCAGGTCCGTCAACCGCATCCGGGGCACGCCCAGCGGTGCCGCCGACGCCACCACCAGCTCCTCCCGCAGCACCGGCACCACCGTCAACGCCCGGTCGGCGTCCGCGGGCGACACGATCACCAGCGCCAGGTCGAGCTGCCCCGCCTCCAACGCCGCCACGAGGTCGCGCGACCCGCCCTCGGTCACCGACACCTGGATGCCGGGGTAGGTGTCGTGGTACCGCTTGATCACGTCCGCGAACAGGCTGCCGCACAGGCTCGGCGTCGCGCCCACCCGCACCCGCCCCCGCCGCAGCCCCACCAGCTCGGCCACCTCCAGCCGGGCCGTGTCCACGTCGGACAGGATCCGCGCGGCCACCGGCACCAGCGCCTCACCCGCCGGGGTCAGCGCCACGTTGCCGCGGGCCCGGCTGAACAGCTCCGCCCCCAGCTCCTTCTCCAACGCGTGGATCTGCTTGGACAGTGAGGGCTGCGCCACACGCACCTCGGCGGCGGCGCGGGTGAAGTGCCGCGTCCGGGCCACTGCCAGGAAGTATGCGAGCTGCTGCAGCGTCATAGCCCCAGGCTATCGTCAAGCAGCTCACGATGTATTGGACGACTCGTCACGCCCGTTCCTAGCGTCAGCGACGTGGACACGATCGGGCTCTACCGCACCACCGTCGGCAAGAAAGCCGTCATGGCGGTCACCGGCGCCGGACTGCTGCTGTACGTCGTCGTGCACATGCTCGGCAACCTGACCGTCTTCTCCGGCGCGGACGCGATCGACGGCTACGGCCGCCGGCTGCGCGAGATCGGCCTGGTGTGGCCCACCCGGATAGCGCTGCTCGCCTGCGTGGCGCTGCACTTCCTCGCCGCCTACCAGCTGACCGCGAAGGCACGCAGGGCCAAGGGCCGGTACGAGCACCGGCGACGCGTCCAGGGCGGCTACGCGGCCCGCACGATGCGCTGGGGCGGCGTGATCATCGCCCTGTTCGTGGTCTACCACCTGCTCGACCTCACCGCCGGGTGGCTCAACCCGAACGGCGTGCCCGGCGAGATCCACGCGAACGTGGTCGCCGACTTCCAGCACTGGTACGTGGTGCTGGCCTACACCGTCGCCGTGCTCGCCCTCGGCTTCCACATCCGCCACGGGGTGTGGAGCGCCACCCAGACCCTCGGCGTCACCACCTCGCGCGTGATCGGCCTCGGCGTCGCCGTGGTGATCTGCGCCGGGTTCCTCTCCGTTCCCTTCGCCGTCTTCACCGGATGGGTGAGCTGACATGCTCTACACAGAAGGTTCCCCGATCGCCGACCAGCGCGTGCCGTCCGGCCCGATCGAGACCCGCTGGGACCGGCGCCGGTTCTCCGCCCGCCTGGTCAACCCCGCGAACCGGCGCAGCCGCAGCGTGATCGTGGTCGGCACCGGCCTCGCCGGCGGCTCGGCGGCGGCGACGCTCGCCGAGCTCGGCTACCGGGTCACGTCGTTCTGCTACCAGGACAGCCCGCGCCGCGCGCACAGCATCGCCGCGCAGGGCGGCATCAACGCGGCCAAGAACTACCGCAACGACGGCGACAGCGTGCACCGCCTGTTCCACGACACCGTGAAGGGCGGCGACTTCCGCGCCCGCGAGTCGAACGTGCACCGGTTGGCGCAGATCAGCGTCGAGATCATCGACCAGTGCGTGGCGCAGGGCGTGCCGTTCGCCCGCGAGTACGGCGGCCTGCTGGACACCCGCTCGTTCGGCGGCGCGCAGGTCTCGCGCACGTTCTACGCCCGCGGCCAGACCGGGCAGCAGCTCCTGCTGGGCGCCTACCAGGCGCTGGAACGCCAGGTCGCGGCCGGCCGCGTCGAGGTGCACCCGCGCACCGAGATGCTCGACCTGGTCGTGGTGGACGGCCGGGCGCGCGGGATCGTCGTGCGCGACCTGGTCAGCGGCGCGGTGTCCACCCACTACGCGGACGCCGTGGTGCTCGCGACCGGCGGGTACGGCAACGTGTTCCACCTGTCCACCAACGCCAAGGGCTGCAACGCCACCGCGATCTGGCGGGCCCACCGGCGGGGCGCGCTGTTCGCGAACCCGTGCTTCACCCAGATCCACCCGACGTGCATCCCGATCAGCGGCGACCACCAGTCCAAGCTCACCCTGATGAGCGAGTCGCTGCGCAACGACGGCCGCGTGTGGGTGCCGCGCGACCCGCACGACACCCGTGCGGCCAACGACATCCCCGAGGCCGACCGGGACTACTTCCTGGAGCGCATGTACCCGAGCTTCGGCAACCTCGTGCCGCGCGACATCGCGTCCCGCGCGGCGAAGAACATTTCCGACGAGAAGCGCGGCGTGTACCTGGACTTCGCCGACGCCATCGAACGCCTCGGCGCGCTCGCCGTCGAACAGCGCTACGGGAACCTGTTCGAGATGTACCAGCGCATCACCGGCGACGACCCCTACAAGACGCCGATGCGCATCTACCCGGCCGTGCACTACACCATGGGCGGGCTGTGGGTGGACTACGACCTGCGGTCCACCATTCCCGGCCTGTACGTGATCGGCGAGGCGAACTTCTCCGACCACGGCGCGAACCGGCTCGGCGCGTCGGCGTTGATGCAGGGCCTGGCGGACGGCTACTTCGTGCTGCCGGGCGTGATCGGGGACTACCTGGCCGACGCGCCGTTCGAGCCGGTCGACGACCACCACCCGGTCGTGGCGGACACGATGTCCGAGGTGCGCGGCCGGGTGAAGACGCTGCTGGCCGTGAACGGCGACCGCACGGTCGAGTCGTTCCACCGCGAGCTGGGCCGGCTGATGTGGGACGAGTGCGGCATGGAGCGCGACGAGGCCGGGTTGCGCAAGGCGTTGGAGCGCATCCCGGAGCTTCGCGAGGAGTTCTGGCAGCGGGTGCGGGTGCCCGGCACCGGCGAGCGGTTGAACCAGGAGCTGGAGAAGGCCGGCCGGGTCGCCGACTTCCTCGAGCTGGCCGAGCTGATGTGCGTCGACGCCCTGCACCGCGCCGAGTCGTGCGGCGGCCACTTCCGGTCGGAGAGCCGGACACCGGACGGCGAGGCGTTGCGGAACGACGCCGACTACTCCTACGTCGCGGCCTGGGAGTACACGGGCGTGGGCCGACCGCCCGTGCTGCACAAGGAAGAACTGGTCTTCGAACACGTCACGCCGAGCACCCGGAGCTACCGGTGAAACTGACCCTGCGGATCTGGCGGCAGAGCGGCGCCACCGGGCGGCTGGTCGAGTACCCGGTGGACGACCTGTCGCCGGACATGTCGTTCCTGGAGGCGCTCGACGTGCTCAACGAGCGGTTGATCACCGCCGGGCAGGAGCCGGTGGCGTTCGACCACGACTGCCGCGAGGGCATCTGCGGCATGTGCGGGATGATGATCAACGGGATGGCGCACGGGCCGGAGAAGGCCACCACGGCGTGCCAACTGCACCTGCGGCACTTCCGCGACGGCGACGTGGTGACCGTGGAGCCGTGGCGCGCCGAGCCGTTCCCGGTGGTGCGGGACCTGGTGGTGGACCGGTCGGCGCTCGACCGGATCGTGGCGGCGGGCGGGTACATCAGCGTGCCGACGGGGTCCGCGCCGGACGCGCACGCGACACCCGTGCCCAAACCGGACGCCGACACGGCGTTCGAAGCGGCGGCGTGCATCGGCTGCGGCGCGTGCGTGGCCGCGTGCCCCAACGGGTCGGCGATGCTGTTCACCGCGGCGAAGACCACGCACCTGGGCGTGCTGCCGCAGGGGCAGCCGGAGCGGTACTCGCGGGCGCGGGACATGGTCGCCGAGCACGACGCGGCGGGCTTCGGCGGCTGCACCAACACCGGCGAGTGCACGGCCGCGTGCCCCAAGGGCATCCCGCTGACCACGATCGCCCGCCTGAACGCCGACCTGCTCCGCGCTCACACCACCCGCAGCGACAGGTAACCCGTCCCGCACACCAGCAGCGTGGAGAGCAGCCCCAGGAGGAGCGCCCCGGGGCTGGTCCGCAGCAGCGCCATGGGGCGTACCGACGTGCCCAGGCCGAACAGCGCGGCGGCCAGCACGACCGTCGTCGCCGTCGTGGCCACGTCCAGCACGACGGCCGGCACCAGCGGGCTGACCAGCATCAACACCAGGAAACCCAGCAGGAACGCGGGCACCGGCGGCGCACCCCGCCCGCCCAATCCGGCCACGATCGGGGCCAGCAGCGCCACCCGGCCCAGCTTCACCGCCATGGCCGTCGCCAGCCCGCCGGCCGGTGCGGCGGCGGCCACCTGCGCGACCTCGTGCACGCTCAGCCCGATCCACTGCGGCGACGCGTTCACCAGCGGCAACGCGACCATCGCCAGCGTGCCGTAGAGCGTGACGAGCGCGACGCTCGTGGCCACGTGCTCGTCCTCCCGGTCCACCCGGCCCTCGACGGCCGCGATGGCCGACGCGCCGCAGATCGAGAACCCGCTGGCCACCAGCACGCACAAACCGCGCGGCAGGCGCAGCAGGCGGCCGAGCCACAGCGTGCCGAAGAACGTGACCGAGACCGTGACCAACACCGCGAGCAGGACGCCCGGTCCCAGACCGAGGAGTCGCGCAACGGACAGTTGCAGTCCCAGCAGGACCACTCCGGTGCGCAAGAGCCGACGCGTGACGCCGGTCAGGTCCGGCAGGCGTCCACCCACCACCACACCCAGGACCAACGCGACGATCAGCACACCGTCCACCCTCCGCGCCCGCGCGCGCTTCCGGTAGGCGGCCATCAGGTCTGGGGTCATACCCTGGAGCTATGACCCCGGACCTCGAGTCGCTGCGCCTGCTGGTGCTGGTCGGGGAGCTGGGCAGCCTCGGCCGGGCCGCCGCGGCACTCGGCGTCGCGCAGCCGTCCGCGAGCAAGCGGCTGTCCACACTGGAACGCAGGCTCGGCGTCGTGCTGGTCGACCGGGGCCGGCGCGGCTCCGTGCTCACACCCGCCGGCGTGGTCGTGACCGAGCGGGCGCGGCGCGTGCTCAACGAGGTCGCCGGCCTGGTCGAGGGCGCCCGCGCACTGCGGTCGGCGCAGGAAGCCGAGCTGCGGGTCGCCGCCAGCATGACCGTCGCCGAACACCTCGCGCCGGGCTGGATCGGCGAACTGCGCCGCACCCGGCCCGACCTGCGCGTGGGCCTGCGCGTGACGAACTCGGAAACGGTCGGGGCGCTCGTCCGCGACGGCGCCGTCGACATCGGCTTCGTCGAAGCCCCAGGACCCCCGCCACCAGGGCTCTCGTCCCGCGGAGCGGCCGCGGACCGGCTCGCGCTCGTCGTCGCCCCGGGACACCCGTGGTCCCGCCGACGCCGACCGCTCACCCCGCCCGAGCTGGCCGCGACACCGCTCGTCATGCGGGAACGCGGCTCCGGCACCCGCGACACCCTCGACCGGGCACTGCCCGACGCCTGCCCGCCCGCGCTGGAACTCGGCTCCACCACGGCCGTGCGCGGCGCGGTCGTCGCCGGCGTCGCCCCCGCGGTGCTCAGCGTGCTCGCGGTGGCCGTCGACCTCGCCGAAGGACGCCTGGTCGAGGTGCCCGTCGACCTCGACCTGCGCCGCGTCCTCCGCGCCGTGTGGCCCGCCGGCCGCAAGCTCGTCGGACCTGCCGCGGAACTCCTCGCGGTGGCCACCCGGCGTAGTTCAATGGAGCCATGAGCTGGTTTCGCCGACGCACCGAACCCGAGCCCGAACCCGTCCACCTGCCCAACCCGGACGAGGCCGCCGTCGCGTTCTGGCAGGCGTGGTTCGAGCTGCTGCCGCACGTCAGCGCGGCGCTGGGCGACGGCGAGCCGTACCGGGTGGAGGGCGAGCTCGGCGCGATGGTCGCCGCCATGCACCCCGACCTGGAGTTCTCCCTCGAACGCGGCCACCGCGCCATCTACGCCCTGGTGATCACCAGCCGCGAGGACCCGAAGCTGCGGCCCTACACCGACGCGTGGATCGAGGCCGCGCCATCCGAGGACATGATCTGGGAGTACCACGACTCCGTGCCCGCCGTGCCCGACCCCACCCAGGTCACCGTCAACCTCGGACCCCGCCGCATCCGCCTCGCCGACGTGCGCGTGGTCGCCCAGGTCTCGGACGGGCTGGTGGACGTCGCCGTCTACCACCCCGAGTTCGCGAACCTGGAACCCGCGGCCCGGCAGACCATGACGTTCCTGCCCCTGGACGTCACGCTCGGTGAGCGCCTGGCGGGTGAACGACTCGGCCGGGTGGAAACCGCGTCCGCCGAACCGGAGGGCACGATCGGCCTGCTGGAACTGCGCGACCTGGTTCGCGCGATAGGTGAGGATCAGTCCTGAAATTGTCGGACCCGCTGGTTACAGTCATGCCGTGACCAGCGACGACCCGTTGAACCCCACCCAGGCCCCCGCCGAGGGCGTCGAGGACGTGCCCGCCGCCGTGCGCGAGCGGCACGCCGCGCTGGCCGAGGTGGTGCGCGGGCACCAGTTCCGCTACTACGTCCTCGACTCGCCGACGGTCAGTGACGGTGAGTTCGACGCGTTGCTCCGGGAGCTGGAGGCGCTGGAGCGGGAGCACCCCGGCCTCGCCACGCCCGACTCGCCCACCCAGCTCGTCGGCGGCACGTTCTCGACCGAGTTCAAGGCCGTCGACCACCTGGAGCGGATGCTCAGCCTGGACAACGTGTTCTCCCGGGACGAGCTGGCGGGCTGGTTCGAGCGGGTGCGCAAGGAAGTCGGGGAGGACGCGCACTTCCTGTGCGAGCTCAAGATCGACGGGCTGGCCGTCAACCTGCTCTACGAGCACGGCCGGCTGGTCCGGGCGCTGACCCGCGGCGACGGGCGGACCGGCGAGGACGTCACGCTCAACGTGCGCACCCTGCCAGACGTGCCGGAGACGCTGACCGGCACCGACGCCCACCCCGTGCCGGCGCTGGTCGAGGTGCGCGGCGAGGTGTTCTTCGCGGTGGAGGACTTCCTGGAGCTCAACGCGCGGCTCGTGGAAGCGGGCAGACCGCCGTTCGCGAACCCCCGCAACACCGCCGCCGGGTCGTTGCGGCAGAAGGACCCGAAGGTCACCGCGTCCCGCCGGCTGCGGATGATCTGCCACGGGCTGGGCAAGCGGGAGGGGTTCGAGCCGACCAGGCAGTCCGAGGCCTACGAGGCGCTGCGCGCGTGGGGGCTGCCGGTGTCGTCGCACACGGTCGTGCTGAGCGCGGTCGAGGAGGTCGGCGAGCACGTCTCGCACTGGGGCGCGCACCGGCACGACGCCGTGCACGAGATCGACGGCGTCGTCATCAAGGTCGACGAGGTGTCGCTGCAACGGCGCCTGGGCAGCACGTCCCGCGCACCGCGGTGGGCGATCGCGTTCAAGTACCCGCCGGAGGAGGCCACCACCACGTTGCTGGACATCAAGGTCCACGTCGGCCGCACCGGCCGCGTGACGCCGTTCGCCGTGATGGAGCCGGTGAAGGTCGCCGGGTCCACGGTCGCGCGGGCCACGTTGCACAACGCGAGCGAGGTCAAGCGCAAGGGCGTGCTCATCGGCGACCGCATCGTGATCCGCAAGGCCGGTGACGTGATCCCCGAGGTGCTCGGGCCCGTGATCGACGCGCGGCCCGACGGCGCGTACGAGTTCGAGATGCCGTTGACGTGCCCGGAGTGCGGTCACGCGTTGCGCCCGATGAAGGAGGGCGACGTGGACATCCGGTGCCCCAACGCGGCGGGGTGCCCGGGGCAGTTGCGGGAGCGGCTGGCGTACCTGGCGTCGCGCTCGGCGCTGGACATCGAGGTGCTCGGCTTCGAGGCGGCGGCGGCCCTGGTCGAGTCCGCGGTGTACGGCGACGAGGGCGACCTGTTCGCGTTGGACGCGGACAGACTGGCGGAGATCGACCTGTTCCGCACCAAGGACGGCGACCTGACCGCGAACGCGCTCAAGTTGCTGGACAACCTGGAAACGGTCAAAGAGCGTCCACTGTGGAGAGTCCTGGTCGCCCTCTCGATCCGTCACGTGGGCCCCACGGCGGCCCGCGCCCTGGCCCAGGAGTTCGGCTCCCTCGAGCGCATCGTCTCGGCCACCGAGGAGGAGCTGGCCGCCGCCGAGGGCGTGGGCCCGACCATCGCCGCGGCCGTGCGCGAGTGGGTCGAGACACCGTGGCGTCAGGAGGTCGTGCGCAAGTGGCGAGCCGCCGGCGTCCGCACGGCGGAGGAGCGCGACACGTCAATCCCCCGCAACCTCGAGGGGTTGTCGATCGTGGTGACGGGTTCGCTGGAGACGTTCTCGCGTGACGAGGCCAAGGAAGCGATCCTGTCGCGCGGCGGCAAGGCGGCCGGCTCGGTGTCGAAGAAGACGGCCTTCGTCGTCGTGGGCGAATCCCCGGGCTCCAAAGCCGACAAGGCACTGCAACTGAAGGTCCCGGTCCTGAACGAAGCCGGCTTCCGCCTCCTCCTGGCCGAAGGCCCCGAAGCCGCCACCAGGGTAGCCACCACTTCCGAAGACCCGACCCCACCAACCACCCCCTGACCAGCACTTCCTCCGACTACCGCCACCACGACCGGGTGAACCTGATCGGGTGACCAACTTGAAACGCTGTTATTCACCCCCTCGAACGTCGGTTGAAACAACGAGGCCGCCAACCAACCCCACTCCCATCACCTCACACCCCCACTCCCACAGGTCCGGCGCTCCGCCGGCCCGACGCGAGTGAACCGGTCCGCATCCCGCCATCGGCAACCCCGCCGCCCGTCAGCCGCGCCGCCATCAGCCACGGTGCCCACCAGCCACGGGCCGCCATCGGCAACCGGATGCCGCCATCCGGCAACCGGATGCCGCCATCGGGAACGCTGCGGCTTCCCGTCGCCACCACCGGAGCATCCGTCACACTCCACCGCGTCAGCCTCACCCTCACCGGCACCGATGCCCGCCGGCATCCGCCGGCATCCGCGGGTGAACGGCTAACGCGCTGACGTCACGTGAGGGAAGCGCGCGACCCAGCGCTTCTGCCACGGCGTCTCCACCGCGCGCCGGTTGAAGTTGGCTCGCACCCAAGCCACGGCCTCGCCCGAGGGGACACCCGCCAGCACGGCCAGGCAAGCGATCACGGTGCCGGTTCGTCCGATGCCGCCGCCGCACGCCACCTCGACCGCCTCACCCGCAGCGGCCCGTGCGTGCAGGTCGCGGATCAGCGTCACGGCCTGTTCGGGCGACTTGGGCAGCCGGAAGTCCGGCCACTCGAGCCACTCGTGCGGCCACGAGGGGGCGTCCGGACGTGCCATCACGGACCGTCGCATCCGGGGGGAACCGAGGTACAGCCCGTAGTCGGGGGTGCCCTCGGGGGTCGGGTTTCGCAGGCCGCGACCGCGGACGAGAGCGCCGTCGGGTAGTTCGATCGCACCGGGAAGGCTCATGACCCACATCATCGCGCCCGCAGTCTTGCGGGTGGACGGGAGGCCGGGCGGGGGAGCATTCGGGAGGCCGTCCAGGGGATTCCGAGGCAGGGGAGTTGGCGGGCAGGTGAGGGAACCGGCAGGCAGGTGAGGGGAACCGGCAGGCAGGGAAGCGAGATCGGGCAGGCCGGGTGAGGACGTTCGGTAGGGGGAGCAGGCGGAATGGCGGGTGGGCGAGGGATGTTCGGCGGGCCGGGCGGCGAGTCCGGCTCAAGGCCGGCTCTGCCGACCGGCCCCTGCCAACCGGGCCGCAGCTCAGCCCACCACCCGCCCCACCCCCCGCCCGGAACTTGATCGAACGCCCGCCGGCGCAGTTGGCTGGACGACAATCGAGGACGGTCCGCTGACGCAGAGGGGAACGCAGATGGCCGACATCGTGGTGAGGCCCGCCAGGGAAGACGAGTGGGCGACAGCGGGGGCGATCACTGTTGCCGCCTACCAGGCCGACCGGCACATCGACAGCCACACCGGCGGGTACGCCGACACGCTCGTTGACGCGCGGACCCGGGCGCGGGAGGCGGAGTTGTTGGTCGCGGTGGACGCCGAGAACACCGTGCTCGGCACCGTCACCGTGGTCCGGCCCGGCACCCCGTACGCCGAGGTCAGCAAGGACGGCGAGGTGGAGTTCCGGATGCTCGCGGTGAGCCCGTCCGCCCGCGGCCGGGGGGTGGGGGAGGCGTTGGTGCGCGCGGTGATCGTGCGGGCGCGGGAGCTCGGGGCGCGCAGGTTGGTGATGAGCAGTTCCGAGCAGATGACCCCGGCGCACCGGCTCTACCAGCGGCTCGGGTTCCGGCGGCAGCCCGACCGCGACTGGCGGCCCGTGCCCGGCGTGGACATCACCGCGCTCGGGTTCAGCCTCGAACTCGCATGACCTCGTCACGCAGCGAACGGTCCCGTGCCGCCCGGTCGTAGAGCAGCTCCACCAGGGTCGCGTGGTCCAGTTCGGCGAGCCTCAGGCGCAGCTCCTCGTCCTCCGCGTCCGGCGGCGGCACGGTCAGGTCGCGCTCCAGCAGCACCAATCCGACCGCGACGCAGTGCTTGCAGAAGAACCCCTGCGACCCGTACGGGCACGTGCACGCCCCGACCAGGCGGGTGTCCTCCCACTCCAACGTCACCCGGTACTCGGCCGCGCCGACCACGACACCTTCCACGTGCCGCGACCGGACGGCCAACTCGACCACGGAGTCCCGGTAGGTCAGCCCGCGCCAGTACGACTTGGCGCCCGCGTGGTGGCGCAGCAGGGCTGGGGTCAGCGTCGGCATGGCGGTATCCAACACCTTGTGGTTCGGTGGCTTTCGTGCTCCAGGCTTGTCTGAACGGTGCCCGTGAGCCGGGCAGCCACCCTAGTGTGCCGATCACCCCGCAGGAGCTGGCGGTCGACGCTTCCGCGTGCGCCGAGCTGGGCGTCACGTCGTTCCACCTGCACCCGCGGGACGTGGTGGGGCTGGAGGTGCTGGCCGGGCCCGAGGTCGCGACCTCGGTGTCGGTGGTGCGGGCCGCGGTGCCGCGGGCGGAGATCGGTGTGACGACCGGTGCCTGGATCGTGCCGGACCCCGTGCGGCGGGCGGAGCTGGTGCGCGGGTGGGCGGGGCTGGCCGCCGGACGCCCCGACTTCGCGTCGGTCAACGTGCACGAGGACGGCTGGCTCGGCGTCGCGGCCGCGTTGCGCGACGCGGGCATCGGGATCGAGCTGGGCGTGTTCCACGTCGAGGCGGCGCGGACGTTGCTGGACGTCGGCGTGCCCGACGGGACGGTCCGGGTGCTGGCCGAGGTCCAGCCGGGGAAGACCGAGCGGGACGCGGGACGGCTGCTGGACCTGCTGGTGCCGCTGGGGGAGCCGATCCTGCTGCACGGCGAGGACGACAGCGCGTGGCCGGTGCTGGACTACGCCGTGTCACGCGGCCTGGACGCGCGGATCGGCCTGGAGGACACGCTCACCGCCCGTGACGGCACCGCCGCGGTCGACAACGCGCACCTGGTCCGCCTCGCCCGCTGAAGCGGGAAAAGCACTGGTAGCGCGGGTGCCGGGCGTGGTTTCGTTGCGCCATGGTGTCCACCGACCGGCTCCTCGCCTTCGCGGCCATGTCGTTCCTGTTGATCGTCATCCCCGGGCCCAGCGTGCTGTTCGTCGTGGGACGTGCGTTGGCGCAGGGTCGTCGGGCCGCGCTGATCACGGTGCTGGGCAACACCCTCGGCGCGTACACCCTCGTCGTGGCCGTCGCGTTCGGCGTCGGGGCGGTGGTGGAGCGTTCGGCGATCGTGTTCACGACGGTGAAGCTGGTCGGGGCGGCGTACCTGGTGTACCTGGGGGTGAAGGCCGTGCGGCAGCGCGGGTCGCTGCACGCGTCGTTCACCGCGGGCGGACCGGCGCACGGCGGGCTGCGCACGTTGTGGGAGGGCTTCGCGGTCGGGGTGGCGAACCCCAAGACGATCGTGTTCTTCGCCGCCGTGCTGCCGCAGTTCGTGGACCGCGCGCAGGGTCACGTGGCCGCCCAGATGCTCCTGCTGGGCCTGGTGTTCAACCTCATCGCGCTCGCGTCGGACAGCGTCTGGGGCCTGGTCGCCGCCACCGCCCGCTCCTGGTTCGCCCGTTCGCCCCGCCGCCTGGCCGTGGTGGGCGGCGCCGGCGGCCTGACCATGATCGGCCTGGGCGTGACCATCGCCGCCACCGGCCGCAAGGAGTGAAACCCCGGCTCGCCGCGTGAGTCGAACACTCAGGTTCCGTGAGTCGTACGTTCGCGCCGCGAGAGTGATTTTGCCACTTAGGTTGCATTGCCATGGTCAAGTTACTTACACATGGTAGTGCGCCTGTTGCACCACGTCGGACGTCACTGTCCAGGCGGACATGCTGCACCCTTGGTCGCAACATGTCCGCCTGGACGCAACGCGACCCTTTCAAATCGCAGGCGAACTCGCCGCTTTTTGTGAGCGTCTCGTCTAGGATCGGAATGGGCGCGCCAGCGGTTCTTGTGTGCGCTGCGTTCATTGTGACGTCGGGGGGTTGGCTGTGACGAAGGCATTGAACAGGCGGGTTTCGCGCTCGGTCGCGGGCGAGCTGCCGCCGTTGCGGGGAATCATCTACGCGCGGGCTTCGAAGGATCGCAGGGGTCGTGCGGTGTCGGTGAAGTCGCAGGTCGCCGTGGGTCACAGGTTCTTCAAGCAGCACAACATCGTGGTGGTGGCCGTACTGGTGGACAACCACATGTCGGCGTCGCGGTACGCGCGGGCGGAGCGGCAGGAATACAAGGAGGCGCTTCGTCTGCTCGTGACGGGTGAGGCGAATCTGTTGTGGACGTGGGAGAGTTCACGGGCCACCCGCGAGTTGGACGTGTTCGTCCAACTCCGTTCGATCCTGATCGAGGTGGGCGGCTATTTCGCCTACGACGAGCGCATCTACGACATGAACGATCCGGACGACCGTATGGACACCGCCGAGGACGCGGTGGACGCGGAGAAGGAAACGGAGAAGCTCCGTAAACGGGTGCGTCGTGGTGTCGAGTCGCGGGCCTTCGCGGGGTTGCACCACGGCAACGACTGGTACGGGCACCGCAAGGTCTACGACGAGCGGACGGGCGAGATCGTCAGGATCGAGCGCGACCCGGTGCAGGGTCCGGTGGCGAAGGAGGCGGTGCAGCGTCTGCTCGGGGGCGAGAACGGGACGGTGATCGCCAACGACTTCAACCGTCGGGAGATCTCGTGCCCGCACGAACTGAAGTGGATCTCGCTGCACGTGGAGAAGCTGTACCAGCTGTCCCGCGATGCGGAGTCGTGGGCGAGGCTGACCGCGAAGTTGTCACCCGAGCAGGTGGACGCGGCGGTGCAGGCGCTGGTGTGGTTGAAGGAGAAGGAGTCGCCACAGACTGTGGCCCGCTGGTTGCGGGAGGGCCGGTACGCGCACGTGTTCCCCGGCCGCTGGTCGGGGGCGAAGGTGCGGGCGGTGGCGTCCAATCCCGCGTTGGCAGGGTTGCGCCTGTACCAGGGCGAGATCATCGGCAAGGGAACCTGGACGGGCGTCATCACCCCGGCGCAGCACTACCGGCTCGCGGCCATGCTGGGCGATCCGACCAGGGCAGGGAAGAAGGACGGCGACCGGGTCAAGCACGTGCTGTCGGGGGTGATGCTGTGCGACGTGTGCAACGTGCCGGTCTACGGCGTCGTGTTCGACACAACCAAGAACGGGCGGCCGGTCACCCGCCGTTTCTACCGTTGTGTGCAAGGAGGGCACGTGAGCAGGCAGAAGGAGCGCACCGAGGCGTTCGTGATCGAGGCGGTCCTGACCCGGCTGGAACGCCCGGACGCGGAGGAGCTGTTCCGGGTGGAGGTCGACGCGATGGAGGATGCGACCAGGGCGTTGACCGAGGCCAGGGAGTTGCGGGCCCGGTTGGACGGGTTCACCGACAAGGCGGCCGAGGGCGAGTTGTCGCCGGAGCGGTTGGCGCGGATCGAGGCGAAGCTCCTGCCGAAGATCGAGGCGGCGGAGAGCCGTGCACGGCAGGTCACGATCGCTCCGACGGTGGCCGGGCTCGTCGGTCCCGGTGCGCGGGAGGCGTGGGCGCGGTTGTCGATCGTGCAGCAGCGTGAAGTGCTGCGGACGATCGTGCGGCCCCGGTTGTGCCGGTCGACCAGGAAGGGACCGGGATTCGACCCCGACGCCATCCGGATGGTCTGGCTGACCGACCGGCCCGAGGTGCCGGACATGGGGCAGACGGGCTGACGGCCCGCGACATACAGACGTGGCCCGGGCCCCGGTGGGGTCCGGGCCACGGTCGTTCAGACGTGCGCGCGCTGGTGGTGCAGTTCCCGCAGGTGTGGACCGAAGATTCCGGCCAGGACGTCGCGCTGTCGAGTGGACAGCGGCGGGGCGGCTGCGGCTGCGGCACGCGCCGCCGCCAGTTCGGCCGGACCGAGGAGCGCCGCGCGGCCGGCGGTCGGTACCTCGGGGGACGGCGGACCCTGGGTAGTCACCTTGGCGGGTGCCTGCTCGGGGCTGAGAGGTTCGGACACGGGTTTCCCTCCCTGGCTGGGGTGAGGGGCGGGTCAACGGTGTGATTGGCCGCGCGTGATGTCCCGGCCTCGGTGCTGTTTGGCTGCCTGCCACTCACGGAAGGTGCGTTCGCCGATGCGGCGGCGCGCACACCCCGACGGCCGGACAGGTGAGGTAGGTCCGGCCGTCCGGGAGGCGTCCGGCCAGGGCGGGCAGGGTGAAGTTGAAGATGCCGTGACCGCGCAGGCCCGAGTTCTGAGTGATCAGCCGTTCGGGCCTGCGCCTGGTGGTCGTGGTCGTGGTGGAGCGCTCCTCGTCAGTCGGTGTCGTCGGTGGGGGCCAGGGGGCGGCCGTCGGTGTCGCGCGGGTCGACCAGCGGGGTGACGCGGTGTTCGGTGCTGACGACGACGCCGAAGGTGCCGAGCAGTACGAGGGCGGCGGTGATCAGGCCGGTGATGCCGTCGCCCTGGCCGGGGGTGAGCAGGCCGGAGCCGACCAGGCCGGTGACCAGGGCGGTGAGGCCGCCGACGATGGAGCCCGCGACGCGCAGCGGGCGGGGGCGGGGATCGGTCACGAAGTGTTCCTCCTGGGTGCGGTTGGGTTGGTTGCCCTCGTGCCGCTCGAACCACAGGACGAAGCGCACACAGGCTTTGCCGAGTAGCCAGAGCAGCAGGGCGAGGGAGAGCACGAGCGAGCCCCCGCCGGGTTCGATCCCGGCGGCGGGCTCGTGGGTCATGGGCGGGTCAGCCAGTCCCCGGTGCGGATGTAGTCCGGGTTGGTGATGCCGTTCCTGGCGGCGATGGCCGCGACGGTGGTTCCCCAGCGCACGGCCAGCGCGGACAGGGTGTCGCCGGGCCGGATCTGGTAACGCTCACCACCACTGCCCCCACCAGCACCGCCGGGGATCAGGATGGTCTTGCCCGCATAGATCCGGTCCGGGTCGGCGATGCCGTTGCGGGAGGCCAGCTCGGCGACGGTGGTGCCGGTGCGGGCGGCGATGCCGGACAGGGTGTCGCCGGGCTGGATGACGTAGGGCACCCAGCCCGAGGGCGCTGGGGCGGGCGAGGGTTGCGGTGCCGGGGCGGGTGCGCCGTCGAGGACGAACGAGCCGACGCGCCAGTCGCCGATGGTGGCGTTGCGGTCCACGAACCCGGTGAAGCCGGGGACGATGCCCTCCTGGGAGTGCTGGTGGATCGCCAGGCGGGGGTGGCTGTAGTCGACGTGTCCGGGGTTGCTGTTGTACTGGGCGCACCACAGGATCACGCCGTCGTCGGCCCACTCGTCGGGGCGCAGGCGGCGGGTGAACCAGTGCTGGTTGGCGTACACCAGCAGCTCACGCCGCCCGCTCTGGGCGCGGAACTCGCGGATGAACTCCGCGATGAACCCGTTGGGGTCGCCGATGAAGGTGTGGTGCTCCATGTCGAGCATCGGCCACAGCGACCCGGAGCCGAGCAGCCCGCGGGCGTTGAGGTTGGCGACGAAGTGCCGGACCTGTCCGGCGACGTCGCCGGGATGGGCGTAGTGGTAGCCGCCCGCGTGGATGCCGACGGAGCGGGCGCCGTCGACCTGGGCGGTGACGTGCGGGTTGACGTAGCCGGTGGCCTCGGTGACCTTCACCGAGGCGAACGAGATGTTGTTGCCCTTGACGGCGGGCCAGCCGATCGAGGAGCCCTGCCAGGAGCTGATGTCGATGCCGTAGTCCACGTGTTCCTTCCGGTTTTCGGGCGTGGCAAAGCGGCCGAGCACCGGGCGGTGTCGGCTCGCAGGGGTGGATGGGTCAGGTGGGTGGGAGTTCGCCGCGTCGGGCGACGGCGGCTTCGTCCTCGGCGCGGCGGCGGCGGTCGCGTTCGGCGTCGAGTTCGCCTTCGAGTCCGGCGAGGCGGCGTTCGAGCTTGCCGATACGAGTCCGCAGGGCGGCCAGTTCGGCCGCGTGGGCGGTGCGCATGGCGGTGATCTCGGCGGCGTGCGCGGTCTCGCGTGCTGCGAGCGCCGCCAGGTACTCGGCGCGGTCGGACCGGTTGGCAGTCATGAGCCGGTGATTGGCCGAGAGCAGGTAGCCGATGATCAGCACCAGCGCTCCGGCTACGCCGAAGTTGGGCAGGAACGACAGGTCCAGGAATCCGCCCTTCAGCGAGTGATACAAGGCTTTGCTCATCGCACGGCATAGATGTCGGAGCCGCATGGCTCTGGTACGTCTTGGCGCGGTGCGCCTAACCCGCTGCTACGCTTCGCAGGTCAGTTCCTTTGCCGGGCGGGCGCACCTCCATACCAGGTGCGTTGGACTTGTGAGCTGTCGTTCCGTTGGCCAGTGGCTGGGTCAATCGAGCCGGACGACAGAGGCGGAACTGACACGGCATGACCACGCACGACGGCCAGCGGGCAGTCGGGCGCTCGACCTGATAGCCGGAGCTGGAGTGTGTCGTGGGTCCGTGGGTTGTACTGGTGCTTGTCGTCTTGTTGACGGCGCTGGTCTTGATCGCGTGGATGGTGCTGAGGACCTACGAGCGGGCTCGGCAGTCAACGCAAGTTCGCGCTGAGTTCAGAGCCGGTCGCCGCGTCGCCATGTCGTTGGAGCTGACCCCTGTGGACGCCAATCGCGACAACTCGACGTCGCCTCCGCAATTGAGCGGCGACTCTCTGCGCGGCCAGAAGTCTATGGAACGCGCACGCCCTCGCGGGCGAGGACGACGCGGGCATCCGGGTCGATAGGCGGGTCGGGGTACAGGTTGGCGTCGGTGGGTGGTCCGGGGCTGAAGGTGGCGCGCAGAGTGAGCACCTGACGGACGCGGCCTTGGTCGTCGCCGCTGGTGCGGATGCCGACCACCCACGCAGGGGTGGTCAGGGCCGCGCCGACGGTGTCGGTGATGCGGACGAGGTCGCCGAGCTGGATGCGCGGGTCGGGCAGGATCTCCACGTCCCCGAGCACGGGCAGCGGGGAGGCGGCGACGGCGAGCAGGTAGGACGCGACCGCCGAGGCCGCGGCCGAGGTCTGCAACCACGGCGTGGGCGGTACCTGGTAGACCTGCGCGCCGTAGCGGGTGACGCTCGTGGTGTCGATGCGCCGCAGCAGCTTGCGGGACGGTCCGTTAACGGCCAGTTCGACGGAGTAGATCGACAGCGATGGGACGTTGCCCGTGGTGAGCATGTAGACGGTGCTCGGTCCGGTGTTGCGGAAGGTGACGCGCAGGGTCGCGCCGTCGCGTTCGGTGGTGGATTCCACCCGCCCGTGGACCCCGGTGCTGCCGTCGCTGGCCGTCGACCAGCGCACCCGCGAGGTGGAGGCGGGCGTGGTGGCGACGTAGGCGATGGGGGGTGGGGAGTCGTATTCGGTGACGTCGTAGTCGTAGGTCAGGGTCAGGGTGGAGAAGGCGGGGATGCTGCGTCGGGTGGTCTCGGTGAACCGCTCCCGCGTGGAGCCGATCGTGTAGACGGAGTACGGGACGTCGATGACGTTGCGGACGGAGTCGATCGCTTCCGTCACCCGCAGGCCCGCGATCTCCCGTGCGCTGGTCGCGGTGAGCACAGGGGTTCCAGGCGAGGTGAAGCGGGTGTTGTTGCGGTAGCGGAAGATGCCGTGTTCGTCGAACGAGGCGGTGGCCTGCTCGGCGCGGGCCACGGCGCTGATCACCTCCCACGCCGAGCCCTGGGTGGGCGGGATCGCGGTCAGGGTGCTGGTGAGGTTGTCCAGCACCGCGCCGCGCTGCCAGGTCGGTCCCTCGAAGTCGGCGCGGGTGGGCTGGGTCAGCGTCAGCGAGACCTGGACGGCTTCGACCGGCAGGCCGGAGGTCAGGGCGATGTAGTTGAGCTGGGTGCCTCCGGCGGGCATTCCGCCCAGCGTGCCGGGGTTGAACTCGTTGTAGTAGCCGTCCGGCCCGGACATGAAGATCCGCGCTGAAGGCTGGGTGCCGTTGAACGTCCAGAAACAGCCGAGGTGCCAGCGTCCGACCGGCAGCGGGGTGAGGAACAACTGGCTGGCGAGCTGCCCGTCCGAGCTGGCGGAGGCGGTTTGCGGGTCGGATCTGAAGTTCACGCCGAACTCGACGGAGTTGGTCGCGCCGTCTGCCTGGTAGAAGCACGACAGCGCGACCGCCCCGGTGTCGGGGCCGATGGTGCTGGTGTCCACCCAGCACTCCACGAACAGCGACCGGCCGGGAACGGTGGTCCGGGTGCGCGGATCCCAGCGGACGGTGAAGCTCGTCGTGGTCGAGCCCGGCAGCGCGGCCATCTCCCACGGCGCGCGGCTGCGGGTGTAGCCGATCGAACCCGAGTGGGTGCGGTAGAAGCCCACATCGGGCGCGATGCCGCCGTGCATCGAGGCGTAGAGGATGCACTCCGTGCGTGGAGGCGGGGCGGTGTGGATGCCCGCGTCCCGCAACAGGTTGTCCACCACCCACGTGCCCGACGCGATCGGGACGGTGTTGACCGACACCGCCGCCGGAAGGCGGGCCGCGCCGCGCAGCCGCTCTGCGCCGTCCAGCGCCGACAGCTCGACCCGGCCGGTGGCGGAGTCGGCGACGCGGTCGCGGACCAGGCCGCGGAACGCGGGTAGGGCGTCGTCGGCCAGGCCCCAGCCGTGCAGGACCGATTGGCGGGGTCGGGCGATGTCGGCGGTGGTGTGTGGGGCGTAGGGGCTGTAGAGCTGGGCGGCGGTCTGCTCCCCGGTGCCGGTGAGCGTGAGGCGCAGTTCGGCCGACGCACTGCCGTTGGTGGCGCGCATCGGGGCGGGCAGGTCGGAGTCGTAGGCGCGATCCAGCGACCAGGAGGTGACCTGCTCGGTGAGGTCCTTGCCGCCCAGGCGCGTGAGGCTGGTGTGGACCCGTTCGGGTTCGCCGAGCGCGGCAGTGAGCGCGGGGTCAGCTTCGAGCACGGTGCACCTACCAAGCCGTTCACGGCGATTAGACGACTTCCGTTACGCCGATGAGGTGGCAACTCGTCTAATTTCGGCTGATTGAGGTATAAATCTGACACAACAGCCCTCGATGGACGCAAAATCGGTTCATGGAGGGATTGCCGGTGGGGATCGTAGTGTTGTTACTGGCCGTTGCGACGGCCAGCGTGCCTGTATTAGCCCTGGTCATTGCGTTGCGTGGATCGTCACCTTCGGAACGTCCCGCAATCATCAGGGCATTGACGGGGTATGTCCGAGCGGCCGGAAGGTCGCGTGCGATGCGCCGCTCGTTCAGTGGCCGAGGGAAGAATTCGTGATTCGGGCGGGTGGCTCAGCTCTGAGCACGCCGCACCTCTACGAGGGTCATCGACAGGTCTCGGTGTGGGAGCCGCGGGCGGTCGGCGTAGGCGGTGATGGTCATGGCCGGGCAGCCGTCGCCGACCGGGATGGGTTCGGCGGCGGTGACGGGTTCGCCGAGGCGCAGCAGGGCGCCGCCTACTGCGGTGGGCGTAGTGAGGGCGGGCAGGTCGACCTTGGGCAGGACGAACGCGGCCTCGGCGGGTGGGACGGCGGTCAGGACCGGTGCGGCCGGTTCGGCGGAGCCGACGAACACCCCGCCTGCGTCCCAGAACTCCAACCGGCACACCGAGCCTTCCAGGGAGCGGGTCAGGTGGCTGGTGAACGAGACCGGCACATCGGGCAGTACCGGCCACCCCAGCCAGTACGGCGGCGTGTAGTAGAGCTGGCTGCTGTTGGCCTGGGTGGCGGTGATGGTGAGTACGCCGTCCGCACGTTCGGCCAGAGTGCCCCACCCGACCAGCTGAATCCGGCGCGGTGTGCGCCCGAGGGATTGACCGGCCTCCAACAGGTTGTCGCTGGCAGGGTCGAGCACGGCCAGCGGGCCGGGGCCGTGGGCGCGGCGGGCCAGGGCGTCGAGCCAGCGGGCATGCTCGGTCAGCAGCACCGACCAGGACAGGGACAGGCGGCGGGGCGGGGTGGCCAACCGGGTGGTGGTCACCCCGCCCGCCAGCGAGGAGAACTCCTGCACCCCGAGCGCGACGGAACGGTCGAACTCCGTTGCGGTGTCGGGGATTTCCCGCAGCGCACCGGGCGGGCCGATCCACAGTGAACGCATGGGCGCTCACCTCCTGGACAGGATGCGTTCGCCGTCTGCGGTGGCGCGGGCGATCTCGGTTGCGCCGACCTGCACCACCACCGGCCGCGCGGCCAGCTCCCGCACGGCGTCCACCAGTTCGCCCAGGTCCGGCGGTGCCGTCCCGGCGGCCTCGGAAGCGTTGGTGCTGCGAATGATCACCCGATCCGGTGCGGTCCGACCGCGTGCGTCTTCGGGCGTGGCCATGCGTGGGATGCTGGCCGTCAGGTCGGACAGGTAGGCCCGGACGGCGGGTTCCTCGGCCTCGAACCCGGAGAGCAGACCGCGCATGATCAACCGGCCGTTGCCGCGCAGCAGGACGCGGTCACGTTCGGGCGGTCCCTTCCAGTTCGGCAGGAGGTTGGTCACCTGCCCGAGCTTGTCGCGCAGCGAGTTGATCATGGACTCGATGCCGCGCAGCAGGCCCCGGATCAGGTTCTTTCCGGCCTCGACCAGCAGTGATCCGAGGTCGCCGAGCGCGCCGAGCAGCCGCGAGGGGATGCCCGCGACGAACGAGACCAGGCCGCCCGTGGCGAGGTCGACGCCGTTGCGGATGGCCTGCCAGGCTCTCGTGACGATGTCCCGCACGCCCGACCAGGCCCGCGACCAGTCGCCGGTGATCACGCCCATGACCAGGTCCAACAGGCCCTGGAGGAACGTGAGCGCGCCCGAGACGGTGTCCACGATGCGCGCGAAGATCGGCGCGACGACGTTGTCGATCAAGAACCGCAGGGTCGGGATCAGCTTGGACGTGACCTCGGCGGCGACGGCGGCGAACATGGCCGTCCAGGTCGCGAGCACCCCGGTGGCCTGCACGATCACCGGCACCAGGAGCGCGACGAGCTGGAGCAGCGGCGGCAGCAGCTCCGAGACGAGCTGGAGCAGGACCGGCGTCAGCGGGAGCAGACCTTCGGTCGTGATCCGCAACAGGCCCTCGACAAGCGGCGGCAACAGCGGCAGCAGTCCTTGCAGCCCAACGGCCAGCGTCTCGCCGAGCAACTGTCCAATCTGGACCAGAGTCGGCGTTGCTGCGGCGAGCCCGACCGACAGGACCTCGGCCAGTCGCTGGACCGTCGAGACGATCACCGGCAGCACGGGCAGCGCCGCCGTGAGCCCGGCGAGCAGGACTTGAGCCCAGACGTCGGCCAGTTGGCCGACCAGCGGCAGTACCGCCGCCAAGGCCGTGAGCAGCGCGCCGCCGATCTGCGCCGCGATCGGCGTCAGAACGCGAAGCAGATTCGCGAGCGCCGGGGCGGCGATGTTCACGGCCTGCACGAGCAACTGGCCGAGTTGGACAATCAGCGGTGCGGCGGCGCGTGCCAAGCCGATCAGGGCCGGGGCCAGCGTGCGCACCCCGTCGGCCAGCGCGCCGCCGACGAGTTCGCCGACCAGCAGCGAGACCGCAGGGGCCAGCTCGGCGGTGACACCGGCCAGCAGCTCGACCGCCGGGACCAGCAGCGACGCCAGCGCCTGGGCCGCGACCCCGGCCAGGGGTGCGAGGGAGGCCAGGACGCGGCCCGCGGGCTCGACCGCGCCCACGAGCACGCCCAGCCCAGCGGCGACCATCGGCCCGAGCTGGGCGACGGCCGGGGCGAGGACCGCTCCGGCCACGCGTGCGAGTTCGGTGAGCAGGGGCAGCAGCGCCGAGGCCACCGCGCCCAGCCCGCTGAAGATCTGGTTGAGCGCGCGTGCGCCCTCCGCCGAGCGGAGGTAGGCCAACATCCCGTCGGTCAGCGCGTGCAGGGTGGTCAGCAGGCCCGCGCCCTGGGTGTTGGCGGCCGACAGGATCGTGAACACGATCCGGGCCAGGTTGCCCAGGATGTTCGCCAGGTCGCCCAGCGCGGACAGGCCGGCGGACAGCCACTCGCGTAGCTGCCCGGTCTCGCGGGCGGTGGCGATGAACTGCGCGAACCGCTGCGTGCTCTCCCCGAGCCCGGAGGCGAAGCCGGGCAGGAAGTCCGAGCCCACGGCGGCGATGTCGCGGATGGCGCGCAGCAGCGGCGCCACACCGCCCGCCAGCGCGCGGACGGATTGGCCGGTGTTGTCCAGAATCAGCCGGACGTCATCGACCGTGCGCGCCTCGCCCGCGAACCCCGCCGCCTGCCGGGCGGCCTGGTTGTAGCCCTCGGCGATGCCGACCAGACCGTCACGCAGGACCGGCAGGTACCGGTCCCCCAGGCGTTCGACTTCGCTGCCGAGTCCGGCGAACAGCGCCGCCTGGACGTCGAGCTTGAGGCCGTCGAGCTGGGGGCGCAGGGCGCGGACGGCGTCGGTGGTCTCCCGCATTGCGGGCGGGAAGTCCTTGACCGCCTTGGCGTACTCGGCGGGCGTCTCCGCGCTGAGGGCGTCGTTGAGACCGTCGACGCCCAGGCGCAGCGCGCCCACGGCGGCGGCGGCGATGCCGACCGCCGGGACGATCAGCAGCGAACCGGCCGCGGTCCCCGCCGCCGCGCCCAGCCCGCCCATCAGCCCGAGTACCTGGGCGATGCCACCGGCCAGCGCGGCGTACTTCAGCGTCGCCGCGCCCACGGTGGCGGTGTGGGCGGTGACGCTGCCCGTCAGCCCGGTGACGCCCCGATCCAACTGGGCCAGCCCACGCACGCTCGCGCCCACGCTGCGGTCCAGGACCGTGCGGACGGTGACGGTGTGCCCGGACAACCGGCGCTTGAGGTCGGCGAACTCGTCACGGGCCGGTGCGGAGTCCAGTTCGGCCAGCAGCCGCATCGCGGTCCGGTCGCCCGCGCGGGCCAGCTCTGCGAGCTGGGCGCGCACCAGCGCGGTCTGGATCTGCGCGCCCAGGGTGATGTCGGGTGCGCCGCGCTGGGCCTGGTTGATCTGCTCGCGGACGTGCCGCCCGAGGCCCTGGAGGCTGGGCAGGATGGTGAGGTAGGCGTGGCCGACGGTTGCCAGGAGCGCTCACGCTCCCCGCATCCAGAACGCGATCTCGCGCAGTGACTTCGTCTCGGCCTGGGGTTCACCCCCTGCCGGTGCGGGAGGGGCGGTGTCGCCGAGGTCCAACGGCGCGGCGATGTCGGCGTCGGTGACCTTGCCGCCCAGGGCGGTGGCGACGGTGGCCCACAGCAGGGTCACGCGGCGTTCGAGTGCGGCGAGCAGGACTTCGGGCCGGGTCCATCCGGCGTCGGGTCCGGTCGCGCGCCACACGGCGGCGTCGTCCGGGAGGTGCGCGACCACGGCGCACACCCGCCGGAACGACAACCGGCCCCGGTAGAGGTCCAACAGGTCCAGGCCCAGCCGCAGGAAGTCGACTTCGAGGGCGTGGGCGGTGGTGTCGTCCGCCAGGAGGCGGGCGACGATCAGGGGTTTCCCCGCCCCAGCTCCCGCATGATCGTCTGCGAGAAGTGCTCCGCGTCGGCGGCGGTGGTCGCCAGGCCGCGCCACGTCGTGTACTGCTCGTCACCGAGGATCAGCCGCAGCGACAGCAGGACCTTGCCCTCCTCCTCGGCCTCGATCGCGGCCAACGGGAACTCCGAGGCGGACGGCAGGGTGAAGCGCTTGCCGCGCCACATCACCGCGTGCTCGCTGCGCGCGGCTGGGCGGTTGGTGGCCTCGCGGCGCTGGGATCGGCTCACTTCGTGTTCTCCTCGATGGCGAGCGTGCCGCCGCCGCTGGGCGGGGCGAGCAGGACGGCGGGGTCGTCGGTGAGCCACACGGCCAGCGTGGTGCCGGTAGCGGGGGCGAGTGCGGCGAAGGTCAGGCCCCAGCGGGCTTCCTGGGTTCGGGTCCACTGGGCGTCCTGGGTTTCGGAGACCTCGGCGCGCGGGACGTAGAGCCGGTGGTGGTAGATCTCGGTGGCGGAGATCTGGTCGACCCAGTCCACGCACAGGGCGCGTTCGTCACCCTTGGGCACGCTGCTGATCTCGGCGCGGTACTTCTTCGACCCGGCGGAGGTCTCGGCGAACACCATCCCGCCGAAGTACGCGCCCAGCACGATGCCCTTGGTCTCCTGGAAGACGCTGGAGACGCCGAACTCCTGGCTGGTGTAGATGTAGCGCGCGGGGGTGACCTGCTGCCAGTGCGTGGTGCCGGACTTCTCCACCGCGCGGCGGATGGTCACCCCGTCCTCGGTCGACAGGCCCAGCCCGCTCCACGCGGCAGGCAGGGGCGTGCCGGGGTCGGGTGGTTCGGGTGTGCCCGGTGGGGCGAGGGAGAGTTCCCCGGTGCCGGGGACGCGGACGAGGGTGGGACTCGGGGCCAAGCGGACGACCTCCAGGAGGAACGCGGGAGGGCTGCTCTCCTGGTGGTGCTTGGAGGCGGGCAGCCTCCCGAGACGGGTACGAGGGTTCAGCGGACGGTGGAGCGGGCGCGCACCGCGACGGCGGCGGTGGCCAAGGGGCGGTCGGTGTGCGGGTCGAGCCCTGCGAGTGGGCCGGTGACGGGTTCGCCGCCGGTCAGGCCGGGTGCCGGTCGCGGGGCGCACAGCTGCGCCAGCGCCAGGCCCACGGCGGCCTTGGCGGCGTGCTCGGAGCGGTGCCAGCAGGTCAGCCGGATCACTACGCGCTGAAGCGCGGGCCACTGCCAGGTGTGGCCGTCCTCGGCGACCAGCAGCCACGGCAACGACGGCGGACCGCCGTCCGGGCCGGTGCCCACCTGGGTGGACACCTTGATGCCCGCGAGCACTGGTTCGGGTCGGGCGGCCAGCTGCGGCCTGAGTGCGCGGACGACCAGTTCGGCCACGTCGACGGGGACCGGCAGCGTCACGGCTGCCTGTCCGCGTCCAGGCCGTCGACTTCCAGCCCTGCGGCTTCGGCCGCGCGTTTGAGCAGGCCGTAACGCGCCTCCATGCCGACCCCGGCGGGATGTCGCACCGCGACGGTGACGCCCACCCGGTCGCGGCGGGGATCGTCGAAGACCTCGACCGGCAGCGGCTCGCCGCTGGTGACGCGGTGACCGGCGCCGCGTGCCGCCGTGCCGACCTGATCGGCCGCGGCCTGCACCACGTCCCGGAAGCCGTCCGAGTTCAGCAACTGGCGCACGCCGTCCCGGTCGAGGCGGAAGCCGTGGAATGCGTCCATCTTCAGCCCTCCACGTGTCGGAGTCGGGTCTCGTAGTGGACGTGGCCGAACCGGGGTTCCCAGCAGTCGGGTTCGCCGTCGACCTCCAACACCCGCTCGCGCCACTCGATGCGCTCGCGGGCGACCAGACGCTCGATGCCGAACAGCCGCCACGCCGTGGTCACGGGGCGGCGGCCGGGTTCGGCGGGTTCGGCCGAGGTGACCGGCTGGAGCAGGCCCCACATCACGCGACGCGGGGCGTCCGGCCCGTAGTCGAGGTCCGGGGTGGGGTTGTCGTACTCGTCGGTGACCGGTGTGGGGGTGACGACGAGGAAGCGGTGAGGTAGCTGAACGGCGCTGCTCCCTTCGGAGTAGGGCGAATGGGTGATCGGGTGGTGATTCTGTTTCGCCGGGTAAGCGCGCGGCGATAGAGGGGCAGGCACCGGGGGACGCCCCCCGACCCCCGGTGCCCGTTTCCCCCGAGGTCAGGCGGTCCAGATGGAGAACGCGCCGCGCGGCGCGGGAGCGGGTGGCCGGAGCAGGTCCAACTCGTCGTCGGTGAGGTAGAGCCCGCCGCCCTCGTGCGCGGCCGTGCGCGAGTGCCCGCCCACCGTCTCGGACTTGTTGCCGTCCGGCGGTGACGCCAACGCCCGCAGCACCGCCGTGGCGATCACACCGGGCGCGGTCGCGGGCGGCGGGTCGGACAGGTCCGGCACGCGGGCGCGGATGATCGCCGAGGCGTCGCCGACCAGCACCGCCGCGCGGGCCTGCTGCTCCGGGGTCAGCTGTGCCTCGGCGCGGGACTGCACGTCGACGACGGTGGCCAGGTCGGCAGCGGCCATGTTCCCACCTCCCGGTCACACCGTGTGAGCTGCACTGATCGGTGCCGCTCCATCAGGGGCACAGGCGCTGTGCGGGCGGCGGGCCGCGACTACCGTTCTCGGTGGTCGACCTGACCTGCTCGGGGTTGGAACCGCAGCCCACGACGCCTGGTGACGGGGAATGCAAGGGGTGTTGAGCGGATGGGCGAGGACAGCGCGGCGGCGGCCTCGGCGCAGGCCGTCACGGTGGACGGCGTGCCGGTGCTGCGGGTGGTGGGCGAGCTGGACATGACCGCCCTGGACACGGTGCGGGCCGAGCTGCTGATCTGGCTGGACAGCGCCCCCGAGCAGGTGGTGATCGACCTGACCGGGGTGACGTTCATGGGGTCCAGTGGCCTGGCGCTGCTGATAGAGGCCGCCGCGCACGCCGACCGGTGCGGGGTGCGGTTCGTGCTGGCCGCCGGTCACCGGGAAGTGCTGCGCCCGATCCAGGTCACCAATCTGGACGAGGTGTTCGACCTGTACCCCGACGTCGCCCAGGCCGTGGCCGCCGTGACGACCACGACGCCCCAGCCCTCACCGGTCGAGGTCGAGCCGCAGGACGTTTGATCACGTTCGCGCGGTGTATCCGTCACTTGTCGTGTTGGTGTCTGCGGCACGGACGCGACGGGGGGCCGTCCGGTCCTGGCCAGTCTCGACGCCGAGGCGTTAAGCAGCCAGCGCCCGCGCCGGTCCGGTCGCGCGGTGCGGGCTCACGGCAAACCGCCCGAGCCCCGCACCGCGCCCAATCACCACCTCACGCACCGGGTTCAGTCCTGCGTCGGGTCCTTGGGCGGACGTCCACCCGCCGCACGGACGCCCAACTCGGCGGGCAGCCCGCGCAGGGCCTCGATCACTGCCTTGTCGGTCACCTCGGCCTCGCCGTCGGTGAAGGTGACGCCCAGGTCGTGGATCACGAGCTGCTTGTAGCGGGTGCTGGTGAACTTCACGCACCACCCCCGGTCGGGCCGGTGGTCAGACCGGTGATCTTGCCGTGCGCGATCTCCGGCCCGTACTCCAAGGAGATCTCGCCGTAGATCTGCGCCCGATCGGAACTGCCGGTCTTGGCCAGCGGCTCCGAGAACAGGAACCCCTGCCCCGGCTTCTCCAGCAGCACCGGCGCGCACTGGTCGAGGCTGA
Organism: Saccharothrix saharensis; assembly: GCF_006716745.1. NCBI lineage: Bacteria > Bacillati > Actinomycetota > Actinomycetes > Pseudonocardiales > Pseudonocardiaceae > Saccharothrix > Saccharothrix saharensis. The sequence continues at coordinate 6,174,596 of NZ_VFPP01000001.1, forward strand.
CTACCTGGACCGTGTCGGTCGGCATGTACCGGTTGAGCATGATCGACAACCGGCCGAAGTCGGTCTCGATCGTGGTCACCGCGACACCGCCGACGTTGCGGGTCTCCTCGCGGTAGTTCTTCTTGATGACGAACTCGTCGGTGAGCTGCCGCTTCTGCCAGGCGTTGCACATCAGCGTGGCCGTCTCCGACACCTGGATGCCGCCGTTCTCCCACACCTTCTGCAACAGGTCGATCACCATGCGCTCGGTGAGGGGCGTCGGGGTGGCGTTGGTGATCACGTTGGTGCGGGTGGCCTCCAGGATGCCCCTGGTCCTGCGCACCGTGGAGCTGTCGGTGGGCTCCTGGTAGCGGCCGACCAGGAACGTCAACTCGACGTCGCGGGCGATCTGCACGAGCGCCTGGCGGGTCTGCCAGTCCATCTCGTTCGGGACGGCGTTGGTGCCGCCGATGGCGGCGGCGTTCGGGTTGGCCGCGCCGGTCCCGGCGAACATGTCCTGCGTGGACTGCCGGGTGTAGGTGACGCCCACGGTCTCCTGGTGGATCTCCAGGACGTTGCGGTCCTGCCCCCTCACGCGGGTCTCGGCGGGCGGGGCGTCCGCGCCCTCCAGGCGCTGGCGGTTGGGGTCCGGCGGGCGCAGGTCGTACACGGTCCAGGTGTGGACCACGGCGTTCGCGCGCCGCCCGCCGGTCAGACCGCCGATCGCGGACAGGAACGGCGTGTCGGTCGGGGTGAGGCCGAACAGTTCGCCGACGTAGTTGGGGCTGTTGTAGGTGTTGGCGATAGCGGCGATACCGGGCAAGGATTCTCCTTACGTGTCAGGGGGTTCGGGGTGCCGCTGCGCGTGCCTGCTCGGCGACGATCCGGTTCTTCAGGCTGATCGCGGTGGCCCAGTCACCGCGCGACTCGGCCTCGCGGATCTGCTCGGCGACACCGGACGGCCCGCCCTGCCGCTGGCCCTGCGAGGGGTCCGGGGCGGGGCGGCGCGGCCCGTCGACGCGGGCCAGGTGCGGGCGCGCGGTGAGCACCGCGGCGAGGTCGGCGGCGATGGCGGCGGTGTCGAGCGTGCCGTCCTCGGACAGGTAGCGGTCCCGGTCGTCCAGGTAGCGCGGCGCGTCGGTGGGGTCGGCCCAGCCGGAGGCGGCGGCGCGGATCTCCGCGTCCACCGCCACGCGGCGCAGCGCGGCGAGCTGGGCTTCGGCGGCGGTGGCGCGCTCGGCGGCCTTCTCCGCGTCGGTCTTGTTCGCGGCCTCGATCTCGTCCAGCTTGGACGCCTTGGCCTTGTGCTCCCGTGCGGTCTGCTCTGCGTGAGTCAGCTTGGTGCGGATCTCCGCGTACAACGCCCGGTAGTCCGGTTCGGCGGCCTTGCCGGTGCCCTCGGCGGGTGGGGTCGGGGCGGGTGGTTCGGGGGTCGGTGGCGGGCTGGTGGGTGGCTGGGCGGGCGGTTCGGTGGGTGGGGTGGTCGGGTTGTCGGACAGGGCGGAAACCCCCTTTCGTGTGAGTCGAGTCAATGTCACTTGGAATGCGGATACCGCTCGACGGTCGCAGTGCTACACCCTTCACGGTGTCGACGACCGTCCAATGGTGACCGTCCGCTGCCAAATGCTGGAGTCCGAAAGAGTCGGTCGGACACTTTGAGGTGACTGCCGACGATTTTCGCCGAGAGATGGTCGATAGTTGTGTCCGGCGTGCTCTGCGCTCGATCGTCATCGAAAGATGATCGAATCCCGAGATCATCCTGAGGAGATGGAGGCAACGTGAAATCTATTTCGCGCGCGCTGGCCGCAACCGCTGCCGCGTTCTTCGCCGCTGGTGCAACTCTGCTGTCCACCGGTACCGCACAGGCGACAGCCATCGACTGCGAGAATTACCTCCGGTCCTTGGGCTACCCGATCACCTACGCCATATGGGACGGCTGCAGTTACGGCGAAGTCGGACTCACGTATCGATGCTGGGACATCCTGACCGAAGGCGACGTGATTTATGGCGACGCCAGGGAAGCATGTCGTCGGGCTGCTTTGTGACGCCACCAAGATGGTCGCCGCAAGCGCTGTGGAAACCTTTGAGAAACCCCATTAGGAGGGGGCATCGATGAAGCGAAGTTTTGCATTCGTGGCTGTGGTCAGCGCTGCCGTTCTTGTGCTTGGCACGGCAACGGTGTACGCCAAGAGCGACACAGGTGCATCCTCTCCCGTGTCGAGGACCCTTCAAGTCGTCACCATGCCCTCTTCGGAGGTGAACGTGGGCACCAGCTGGGTGGGCGTCATGGACGTCCCGCTGACAGGAAATCAAACGTACATCGTCGACGCGAACGTCCGAGGAGGCCTGACCGCCGTGACGCCGGTCTGCTCGTTCATCAGCGCGCGGCTGGTTCATGTCGAGACCGGACAGGTGATACAGGACAGCGAGCGACTCGTCACCGAAATCTGCGTCACCGACTCGGACGATGACCCGACCAATAACCCGGAACCTGTCAAGGTGTCCAACAACGACACCGTGCCGATCAGCGTGGAGATCGATGTGAGGGGGCGGAAGACGATTCGGTTGGAGGCGATGCGGAAGGACGTGAAGGTTTTTGGCCCGATCCAAACGTCCGCGATCTTCTCCCACAGCACGGGCCTTACCACGATCCGGTATTTCTGATCGACTCCGCCTCCGAGCGCGGTGTGATAGACCAGGCCAACGCTGGCCATCTCGTTGGAGTGTCGGACAACGCGATCGGGCAACGGCACTTCGAAAGCGACATCCACTTCCGTCACTGTTCACTGGCGCAAGTCGCGTAGGTATCCGAATCGGCGCAGCTGCCGGATCAGCTCCTGCTGGTCTGCGCCCGCCGCGTTGACGAGCTGGGCGGCGGTCGGTCGGGAAACCTGGCTTCGGCGGTACCGGCCGCCGCGCTTGGCCAGGCCGCCGAGCTGCCACCCGATGCCCCGGCTGGTGATCGCCTCGCGGGTGAACTCGTACCCGCCGGCGACGTACACCTGACCGGCCCGGCGGGCGTTGACCACGCGGCCGATGTCGGCACCGGCCCGGATCGCTGCGGCCTCGCCCTTGCCGAATGCCTTGTCCTGCTGGGCGCGGGTCATGCCGTCGAACAGGGCGCGAGGGCTGCGGGAGTTGCCGCCCTCGCGCCACTGCTCGCTGGTGACCGGGCGCATGGAGCAGTCGCAGCGCGGGTGCCGCAGGAACCCGGTCGAGTACCGGTACAACCGGCCCGACAGCAGGATGCAACGCCCGCACGCGGGCAACGTCACCACCCGCTCGTACCCGGCGATCTCCGGTTCGACCACCGACCCGACGTGCACGGCGAGGCGGGCGGTGTCGTTGGTCTCGGTGGCCACGTAGGTCAGCAGCTTGGCCAAGCCGAGGGCGCGGGCGTCGGTCTCGGGCACGTCGGCGGCGCGGGCGCGGCGGTAGTAGCCGAACGCGAAGTCCATCAACGCCGACAGCACCAGGCCGTTGGCTGCCAGGCCGACGAACGCCGACGCCGCCAGCAGCGCGAGCGGAGCCGACACCGCGCCCGCGGCCAGCAGCGTGCCCGCGAGGTAGAGCGGCGCCAGCGCCGCCGACTCCTGCTGTGCCTGCTCCACCGCCGTCACGACCTGCGGCCGGACCTCCTCCACCCAGGAGACGGACGGGGTTCGGGGATCGAGCTGTCGCCAAGCGGTCTGGGCCTGGTCGACGGCCGCGCGGACGATGCGCTGCTGGGCCCGGTAGTAGTCGGCTTCGGTGCCGATCGACGTTTCCGCAGGAGCACTCAGGGCGGTCACCTCCCGGCGAGCGCGGGTTCCCGGAACTGCACCGCCAGCGGCGGCACGGTCGCGGCCGGGCCTAGTTGGACCGGGGCGCGGCGGCGCGGCGCGGGCACCCGCCCGAACCCTGGCTCGTCGGGTTCGTCGTCGGCTTGGTCGAACGGGACGGGCAGCGGCTTGGGACCGAAGTCCTCGGCCTGGTCGCCCACGGCGCGCGAGTACGCCTCGGCGTCCTCGGCCTCCATCTCCCGGATCTGGGTGTCGGAGTAGCCGAGAGCGCGACGTGACGCGCGACGCGGCAGCAACCGGTCCGCCGAGAACAGCTTCACCACCCCATCGGCCTGCGCGGCGAACGTCGGCGTGGCCGCGTCCACCCACTGCGCTTCCATGCGCAGCGCCTCGTCCGGCACCCGCCCGTCACGCACCCGCAGCACCGTGCGCATGACCTCCTCCCAGCCGTCACCGAAGCTGCGTTGACGCCGTTCGGCCCGCTTGATGTGCCGGGACTCCGAGGAGCGGATGCCGTCCGCCGAGGCGGGGTTCTCGGTGGCGTAGCCGAGGAAGTGCGGCGGCAACCCCGTGAGGCTGGCGACGAGGCGCGCCAGGGCGTTGAGGGTGGCGTGGAAGTTCGCGAGGTCGGCTTCGGGGAACTGACCGACCGAGACGCCGTCGTCCTTCGGGCTCTTGGGCGAGGCCCACAGGACACCGGCCACCGCCTCCCACGGCGACAGCGGCCGGCCGTTGGCGTCCACGAAGTCCTCTTTGTCGAAGCCCAACGCGTAGCGGCGCGGCATCGCGTGGAACTCCGCCGAGATCATCATGTCCGTGGCGATCTTCGACGCGGCGTCCGACAGCGGCAGCACGGCCGCCAGCTCCGAGCGCCCGAGCCGCGGCGGAGCAGAGCGGCGGCGTCGGGTGCGCGGCCGGTTGACGATCGGCACCACCGGCACCGCGCCCATGCCGTGCTCGTCGCGCTGATCCTCGGTCCAGGTACCGCCGCCGTCCTCCGACGAGTACCAGATCGTCTCATCAGGCAGGTAGAGCGTGGCCCACGCTTCGGTGGAGCCGTCCTCGGCATCGTCGCTGAATTGCCGTTTGAGCGCGGCGCGCACGCGGCGGGTGCGCGGGTCCAGGTCGACGTGCACGTCCAACGGCGACTCGACGGTGACCAGCGGGGTGTTCGGCCGGTCCTCGTCGGTACCCACGATCGCGAACGCACGGCCCAGGGCCAACGCGTCGACGTGGGCCTGCTCGGCGTGCAGGTCCAGCCTGTTGGCCTGCCAGATGCGCCACAGGTCGGCGTCGGCGGCCTGTTGGCCGCCGAGTCGGAACCCGGTCAGGTCCAGGCGCTCGTCCAAGGAGTCCACGACGAGCTGTGCCCAGTTGATCACTACCTGGCGGACGCGGCCGTCCAGGCGGCGGATCAGCTCCGGGTGCATGTAGCTGAGGGACTGTTCGCCCTCGTAGTAGGAGTCCAGCAACTCCAGCTCGGGGAGCTGGGCGTTGTGCAGCCGCGCCAACCGGGCTACCCACCGGGTGGGGGTGAGGGTGTTCTTCGTGGAGATCAAGGTCAGCCCATCACCACCATGCGACTCGACTTCTTGGGCTTGGAGCCGCGCAGCTTCCAGCCGCCCACGGCCATCGCGGCCGTGGGCACGGCGTCGATGCGCTTGCCGGTCTTGCCGCGCTCAGGCTTGTCCGGGCGGATGAGGTCGGGTTCACCGGGCGGGTGGCGGACCTCGACGGAGTCGAAGCAGAACTCGGCGACGGGGTTGCCGTGGTGGGACCAGCCGCGTGAGCGGGTCAGGGCCATGAGTTCGGTCATCCCGGCCGTCATGCCCTTGTAGGTCTGGGCGACCGGGAACATGGGCACGCCCGTGCGCTTCTCCAGGCGTTGGCGGACCGGTTCGCCGGACCACTCGTCGTAGGAGATGTCCGCGACGCGCAGCAGGCCGGTGTCGGCGACGATGTCGGCTTCGACCTTGTCGTAGTCGATGACCTCACCGTCGGTGACGGTGATCCAGCCCTGGTCGACCCATCTCGACACGCGGCCGTCGGTGCGTTCGTCCAGGAACGTCACACCGGCTTCGGGCAGCCAGAACCGCCACAGCGCGGAAGGGTGGCCGTCGATGCCGTCCGGCACGACCAGGCACCACGCGGTCAGGTCGAGCTTCGAGGCCAGGTCCAGCCCGCCCCAGGCGGGCCGGCGGGCCAGCTCCCGGCGCAGCTGTGCGGGTTCGTCGCGGGTGCTGCCGGTGCACGCCGCGTACAGGTGCATCGGCATCCACCGCGACGCCTGGTTGACCCACTGGTTGAGGCGGAACTGCCGGAAGGCGTTCTCCTTGAGCGGGTCGTTGCGGGCTTCGAGTGCTTCTTCCCGCAGCGCGGCCAGGCTGAGGAAGTCCCCCAGGGCCGGGTTGGCGTGGTACCAGTTCGCCTCGTCCCACGGGTCGGCGTCGGCGGGGGTGTTGCGCAGGTAGACGAACCGGTGCGGCGCCCGCGCCGGGTCCTCGGCGATCTTGACGAACTCGTCGTGCTCACCCTTGGCGAAGGAGGCGGGATCGTTGCCCGCGGTCGTGGCCGCGATCAGCAACGGCTCCAGCCTCGTGCCCATGCCGGTGCGCATGGCGTTCCAGAAGTCGCCGTTGGGCTGGGTCAGGACCTCATCGAAGATGACGCAGCTCGGGTTGGAACCCAGATTGCCCAGCGCGTCGGCGGGCACCACGGCGTAGACGGAGTTGGTCTTCTCGTCCACGATGCGCGCCGAGTGCTCGATGACCCGCAGCCGCTTGGACAGCACCGGGGACAGCCGGACCATGCGCGCGGCGACGTTGAACACCAGCTTGGCCTGGTCGGTGTCGCGGGCGCAGCCGTAGACCTCGGCCGACTCCACGCCATCCCCGACCAGCAAGTACAGGGCGACGAAGGCCAGCAGCTCGGACTTGCCGTTCTTGCGGGCCAGCTCGATCCACGCGATCCGGAACCGGCGGACATAGCACTCGGCTTCGTCGTCCCAGCGGACCTCGCCGAACAGCGGACGCACGATGTCGTCGCGCTGCCAGTCGGCGAGGATGAACGGCCGCCGCGCCCACCGGTCCTTGGTGTGGACGCAGATCTCCTCCGCGAACGCCTGCGCGTGGTCGGCGCGGGGCTTGCAGAGGTGATCACCGCGCTTGCGACAGGTGTGGCCGTCGAAGGTGCGCCCGCACACCGGCAACCGCGCCCCGCGATTGGTGGTCTTCGTGGTTGTTCGGGGCGTAGCGGTGTCGGTGCGCGAGCCGGTCTTGGTGCGCGCCGGGTTAGCGCGGGGCTTAGCTGAGGAGGCGGCCCGGTCCGCCCTGGTGGTCCTGGTCGCCGCCCACCTCCACCTTGATGGACTGGCGGTCCGACGGCGTCAGCCCGAACCGGGCGGCGTAGGTCAGGAACGTGCGTTCGGCCTCGGCCTGCACCTGCAACGCCGGGTTCTTCATCAGGCCCGAGCCGCCCTGCACCAGCAGCGCGGAGCCGTTCACCAGGGCAGTGGCGTTGCGGTAGCGAGCCAGCGCCTCGCACAGGATCAGGAAGGCGTCCACATCCCACGTGGTCAGCACCTTGCGCTTCTCCAGCTCGGGCGCGAGCCGCGCCCAGATCTCCCGCGCACCGTCCGAGGCCCAGTCTGGGCACACGATCACACCCACGGGCGGTACCGGTTCCCGGTCGTTGATCCGATCGGTTCGGTCGCCATGCAGGACGCGAAGCTGGGTCGGCTTAGCGGCTGGCCCCCTTTTTCCCATCAGGGCACCTCCTGCCGGCGGCTTCGACCAGCCGGATGGTGAACCGTGGAGGTGAAGTTCTACGACGGAGTCATCTCCCGGCGGCTGGACCTTTCGGGTGGAAGCCTTGTTCCGTGACGACACGGAAGTACATCTTCGAGCCTCTCGTACCCTGTGCGCCGCGATGATCATAAGGCTCTGAACTGCTGCGATAGTTCCCGAATCACCCGTTGTGGCGTACCGGCACTCTGAGTGCCCGCCCCGTGACACTCCTGATTTTGCCGGTTTCGTCCGCAACAATGGGAGGCGGAGCGGCGACACAGTCTCTTCAGGAGGAGGCGCCTCTAAACGGCCTCCGTAGGATCAGCAGTGCCTCCGGGCTTACCGGCAACACGTGAGCCGGGCAAGCTGGCTCACCTCGTCACGAGGTGATCGAACGGAGGCGCAGATTGGCCCAAGAAGATCGCGAGACGGGCGACGGCCCAGAGCGCGAACGTAAGCCTGATCGGAGTTGGCGCTCCGACCAGGCCAACGCCCTTCTGGGTGTCCTTGTGCAGGTCGTAGCGTTGATCGGCCCGATCATCGACCTGTTCAAGTAGCACGATCGGGTGGCGCATCGCGAGGTGCGCCACCCGGCCTCACACCACGATGCTCGACGATCGAGCATTCCAACCTTACCAACTTCACGAGTTGAAGAGGACTTGGTTGAGGTTGATCAACCGTCACTTGCGTTATCCGCCGTAACTCTCAGTACATGCCTGCATAGTCGTCAGCTACCGGAGCTGCGACCTCGGGACGGGCTGGCCGCGCGCCGGGACAGCGCACGGCGGGCACCTGCGACGAGGCGGCCAAGTCGGCCTCGCATGATCGTTACTCCTCCTCTCCGGTGTCAGGTTCGGGCAGGTCGACGCCCAGCGTCGCCGCGGCGGCGCGGCCGTCGAGGTACTTGTCCCCGAGGTGGAGCAGCCGCGCGGCGAACAGGAAGGCGTCCTTCTCCTCGCGCGACTTGAAGCACAGGACGAACCAGAACTCCGAGTCCGTGGCGAGGCGGAACCGCTCGTCCTCCCGCGCGGTGCGCTCCCGGAAGCCGCGGGCCAGGGCGTCGAGTTCCGCGGTGGAGTCGGTGGCCAGGTCGCCGGTGTAGGTGACATCTGTCAGCGGGTCGGGTTCGGGGTCGGCGTTGAGCTGGGCCAGCAGGTCGGCGTTCGAGGTCGGCCCGCCGATGGCGGCGGTGGCCTGGAGTTGGGCCAGGAGGTCGGCGTTGGGGTCAGCGGGCGAGGTCACGGCGGAACACCTCCAGGTCGGCGAGCGGGAACCAGGACAAGATCCGCTCGTAGTCGTCCGGGGCGTGGCGCCGGATCGGGTCGAGGAACCGGAAGTCCAGCCCGTCGAAGCTGCGTCCGAACCACTCGTACTCCGGGGGCAGCGGGCAGTTGTGGCGCGCGAGGGCTTCGCGCACGTCGGCGATGCGCCAGTCCCACACGATGCTGACCTTGCGCAGGTGCTCCCGCTTCGGCCCGTGGGTGACCATCGCCATCCGCCGGTTCGGCGAGTCGGCCGCGCGCACGCCGTCGGCGTTCCAGGCCGCGGGCAGGTCGACGTCTGTGCGGATGAGATCGGCCAGCTCCTCATACGTCGGTTCCGGGAGCTGGGCGGCCTCGATGACCGCCGCGCGCTCCGGGGGCTGGAACATCAGCGTGTTGAGCCAACGAAACAGCGTCGAGTGCGGCAGGTTCAGGATGGGCGTGCCGAAGAAGTCCTCGTAGAACTTCAACGAGTCCTCGATGAACCGCAGACCCGGCACCAGGTACAAGTGGTAGGGCACCACCTCGATACCGGCTTCCCGCATCGCCAGCCACGCGGCAAGGCTGTCCTTGCCCCGGCTGAAGCCGAGCAAAACCGGTTTCCCCTCGGCCGCGAGTTCGGCGCGGATCTGCTCGGACGGGGTGATCCCGTCGACAACGATGGGTACGGCGCACCTCCGGTAGTCGTGATGCGTGGCGCATCGGTGATGCACGGTGCATCACCGGACGGGGTGGTTCAGGGTGTGGTGTCGCGGGAGAGCATCCGGCTCACCGTGGACTGCGCGACCTGGGCATGCGGGGCGATCCCGTGTTGCGTCGCGCCCAGTTCGTAGGCTTGGCGCACAAGGGATTCGTGCTCGTCCACCCAGGCGTGAACCTGGTCGGCCGCGAGCGCCAGTCGCTCCAGCACGGCGGCCAGTTCGCGCCCGGCTTCGCTGTCCTCGGGCACTGGTCGGCGGACGTGGGTTCGGCGTTGCCGGAAACCTGGCGGGACGGAATCGGGCCTCAGTGGCTTGTGCCCTTCCGCGTGGCTCAAGGGTCACCCCCCTGGGGTGGGCGGCCGGTGTCGCGCAGGGCCGCGCTCGGCGCGCGCGGGCGGGCGGCTCACGGGCTGTTCCACCCTCCTCGGGTGCGGTGGTCCCTGGCGGTGATCCGGGCATGGCACGGTCCACACAGACCCCTTCCCCGGTCCGGGTGGTCAGGGTCAAGCCCAGCGGCTACCAGTTCGCGCCGTGTCAGCGGCCAGTGGTCGGCCACAGTGGACGGTGAGCTACAGCTGACCCCCGGATGGTCGGGGCAGTCGGTGAGGTTGCAGCGGCACACCCGGTCATCGGGGCGGGAGAGCACTCCCGGACGGAAGCGGGACCGGTGTCCGGCGGTGTAGCCGCGCTGGGCGCTCGTGCCGTGGGCACGGCGGGCACGGGTGCGGCAGTCGGGGCACATGCCCCCGGTGGTGGTGCGGTTCGGGCAACCGGGGCGGGTGCAGGGGCGGGAGGCACGGGCAGGCAACGGCGTCGACCTCCGTGCACGGGACTGCCCCCGGCATCGGGATGCCGGGGGCAGTTGGTAGGGGTGAGGTCAGCTCCGGTGCCAGGGGGCGGGCGGGAAGCCTCCCCGGACCAACCAGGTGTCCAGGTCTTCCCAGACCTGGGCCAACCGGTCCAGGTCCACCGGGTTGCACTGGGAGTGCTGGTTGAAGCTCTCCCGGATCTCCCTCAGCAACTCATCCGGATCCATGATCAGGCCCCTTCCAGCAGGAGGTTCAGGGCGGTCTGGGCGGTGTTCAGGCTCTCTCGGGCGGGGAACACGGCGGAGTAGGCCCGGTCCTGCAAGCCCCGGTCACCGGCCACCTTGGCGGGCTTGAGGTTCTGTGCCCAGCAGGTCACGGCCAGCAGTGCGGCCCATCGGGTGTTCTTGACCTTCTCGGTGAGGTCCACCTCACCCCTGAACAGGGCACCCACAGCCCCGGTGCGGACCTCATAGGCCCGGTACGGGGCAGCACCCCCGGATGGCATCGGCTTGTCCTTGAGCACCGTGTCCGCGAACGTCTCGAACTCCTTGGCGGTCATCTTCTTGCGGAGCAGCCGGTTGGCCACCTGGCTGAACTCCTCGGTGAACCGGTGGAACAGGTCCAGGGCTTCACTGGCCTCGGTGGTCCGGGCATCCTGGTCATTGTCCGGGGTCAGCTCCACCCGGTCCGGCAGCTTCGGCAGGGTCACCGGCAACACGGTGTTGGTGCCGGTGTGCACCGGCATCACCCGGACCACGGACTTACCCACCAGGGAGTTGACCAGAACGGCCCTCATCTCCACCTTGTCCACCTTGCCCACGGACACCAGCTCGGGCACGCGCACGGTCGCGAACGCCGCCGTCTCATCCCACAGCGGACCGGCCGGACCGGTCTTGGCACCGGGAACGGACTTCTGGATCTCGGACAGGATGGCGGCCCGGATTTCCACCGGGACCGGGTTGGCCTCACGGGTGGTGGTCCCCAGGTGCCGGAACCCAAACTCGGCCTCCGGATCGGTCCTCACCAGGGACCACACCCCCGGAGCCTCCACCGGCACGGTGGTGTGATCGGCCTCCACCAAGCCCTTCTCACTGGGCAGCTCGGCCAGCATGAGGCACCCGGCGGTGTGCTTCTTACCCACCGGCTGGTCACACTCGGTGCACTTCCCGGAGGGCACAAGAGCGGCCATCGGCTGACGGGTCACATTCCACCCGGACACCTTGGCTTTCTTCAGCAGCTCGGTCACGGTCCGGGAGCTGTTGTTGGCCGTCGCCAGCACCGTCCAGGCGTCCCGGTCTGGCCGGACCGGAGCCGGCTCCTCCACCTTGGCCGGTGCCTTGGCCTTGGCGGGCTTGGCCTCACCCTCGGGTGCGGCCTTGGCGGGTGCCTTGGTGGTCTTGGCCGGTGCCTTGCCCTCTGCCTTGGCGGGTGCGGGCTTGGCCGGTGCCTTGGCCGGTGCGGGCTTGACGGGTTCCTGCGGAGTCTCCACCGGGGCAGAGGTCACGGCAGGGGTGTTCGGTTCGGTCATGAGGATTCCCTAGGAAACGGCCAGCACTCACTGACGGGTGCTTGGCGGTTGTTTGGGTGACATCCCAGACATTACCGGTGACACAACCCCTTTCAAGCTCTCCGGGGAATCTCCGGACAAAGTGACAACGATCGGCCTAACGCATTGCCGGATGATCTTCGGCGTGGCTCCGCGAGATGGGAAAAGGGTCCGCGAACGGTGTCCGCGAACCCTTCCCGTCCTCGTCGGATCTGACGTCACCCAAACCCTAGGGACGTCGATCATCCTGCCGCACCGTCCCCAACCGTGTCGAGCACAGCCGTTCCACCTGCGAGAACGTCGCCAGCAGTAAGGCGGTGTCGCGTCATTGGATCGCATCCGCAGACGGAGCGCGGATTCCTCGGAGTCATTCACAGCATCCGGCGGTGGAATGCTGCTCCATTCGGGTGGTCTTTTCGGGCTTCATTGTCCGGCCATAAGAGGACTGCAATTGTGCAGAATAGCCCTGTTCGGGTGTGGCAACACCCGGACAGGCGACACCAGAAAGGGAATGTCAATGGGATTGGAACTTGAATACCGCGAGCCCCGGACAGAGCGGCACATTCCGGTCGGGCGCAGGCACGGCGCACGGGTGGCCCGCACCGCGGGTATCGAGCGCGCGGTGGAGCTGGCCCGACGGATCGTGCTGGACCTGGAGCGCGAGTACGGCGTGACGCACGCGCCGCTGGACCCGGATCGGCCGTTCGGCATCAACGCGTGGGTGTACCGGACCCGGTCCGGCGACAACATCGACTTCGAGGTGTACGGCATGGTCGACGCCCACCTGCGCGACCCGAAGTGGTGCGCGCGGCTGCGCGTGGAGTTGGAAGACCTGGTGGCCCAGTACAACTGGTCAAGCCCGACCGACCCGGCGGACCGGAGGTTCGGCGGCGGCGCGGTCTTCCTGTGCACCGAGGCCGAGGAACGCGCACGCGGCGGCCGGTCGGCGGAGGTGCGGGTCTACCGGCGCTGGCTGGGCCGACTGCTGGGCCGGCGCTTCCGGCCGTACCTGCCGGTCGCCTGCGACTGAACATCCCTGGATGCAGCGACGCCCCTGGTCAAACGGTGTGGCAACACCATCCCAGGGGCGCGCTGTCGGAACCCCAGAAAGGTCAAGATGAGTCCCGACACGCCGCACACTAGCAACCCCGACGAGCACGCGGCGCTCCTGGCGCACGGCGCGCTGGAGACCGCGCGCGAGGAGTTCGCCAAGACGCTGACCGGCTTTGCCACGCGACCGAGCCCACAGGCCGCCACGTGGCACGAGCACCTGTCCGAGGCCGCACCGGAGATGCGCGCACTGCACGCGCTGTCGGTGGGCTACGGCTGGACCGAGGCGATCCACCGCGTCGCGAACCCCGACGTCCTGAACGTCGCCCGCGCCAACGGCTACGTGGTCACCGACGAGCGGACCGGGTGCCCGGTGCTCACCTCCTACGGGCACGAGGCCCTGACCCGATGGCGGGACTTCGTCTCGCCGCTGCGCGACCTGCCCGAGTACGCGCCCATGTGGGCCGTGGTCAACGGGCTGGACGGCTGAGTTCTGATCACCGCCGCCCCGGTGTGGCAACACCGGGAGCGGCCCTTCCAGAAAGGCACGACACGATGACCGAACCGGTCAACCCCGCCCACGCCGGGCACGAGCACGACGACCGCATGTTGCACGCGGAGTTCCTGGTACTGCGGCTGCACGGCTGCCGCTTCCTGCGCCTGCGCGAAGGGCTGGGCGAGCACGTCACCGCCGACCACGGCGACACGGTCGACTACGACGACCTGCGCACGGTGGACTGGACAGCGGACCTGGTGGAACTGCCGGTGCGCTACTCCGACTCCCACGGCAGCGACCTCGACGTGGTCAACCAGCAGTACCTGATCGAGACGTTCGGCGCGAAGGTGTTCGTCCACCTGCGCGACGACCGCGACGGCGCACGCGGCATCGGCCTGCCGGTGTGCCGGCCGCTGCCCGGCGACGATGCCGACAACAGCGCGTTGGACCGACTGACCAAGGAGTTGGAACGCCTACGCGTGGTCGGGCTGCTCGATGAGGACCGGCACAGCCAGTACGTCGACACCCTGGCCGACAGCGCGTGGCGTTCCCACCTTCGCGCCGAGGTGATCACGACCCTGCGCACCCTGGCTCCCGACAGCGAGGAGGACCGGGCGGTCGTGGCCGCCGGACTCGACGCGGACGACCCGATCGGCGAGACCTACTTCGGGTTCGAGGGCAACGAGTGGATCGCCGTCACGCCCTACCGGGTGCGCAACGGCAGGCACCACGACGCGGTCATGCACGTGGCCACGACCCTGTTCGGCTGGGAGGTCTGATCATGGCGAAGCTCGACGTGGACTCGGTCGAACTGCCGAAGCTGCCGGTGAAGGACGCCGACTTCTACGACGGCGACGACTGGACCTACGCGGTACGCGAGTTCGGCTGGACCGTGCCCCTGCTGTGGGGTGCACACGGGTTCGACCTGGGCCGGTGGCCGTTGACGATGATCGGCCTCTACTCGAACGAGGAGGCGCGGGTCTGGGCGCTGGTCATCTACGAGGAGGGCGACATGGAGGTGTCCGCCTTCGACACCGAGGAGGAACGCGACCGGGCGGTGACCGACCGGGCAGTGTCCTGGTGGCGCAACGGGGACTCGGACGCTCCCGACGACCTGCCGGATACCGGCTACCTGGAGCACCATCACGGCCAGTTCCCAGGGCTCTGACCTTGGCGCGTTGACCACCTGAGTTGAGGGGTGCCGGTGACCACACCGGCACCCCTCTTGCTTGTCCGGCCCCGGAGAACGGCTCACAGGGCCGGACAGCGGCTCTCACGGGCTGCACGGCAGGGGGTTGCACCGGCTGTACGGGCCGGTACCAGCCTCACGGGCACCGTGGCGGTTTGCCCTTGCCGGCCACCCGGATGCAGTATCGAACCCGTGTTCGACCAGGCTGCCCAGGACAACCCGGAGCTGCTGCGCGCCTACCGGCCCGCACGGCCGGTGTGGGTGGACCTGGCCCACGCCCACCGGGACGAGGTGCGCCCGGAGAAGCCGCCCGCCGCCCAGGTGCGCAACCGGGGGCTGACCGTGTCGGGCACCGTGCAGGGTGAGCTGCACGCCTGGGTGCGCAGCGTTCGCGGTGGGTGGCTCGGGCTGGTGGAGTTCGCCGTGCCGTGGTTCGGCTTCGGCTCCATCCCGGTGCGGCAGCTGGTCCCCGGCGCGGCAATCACCGAACGCCGCAACGGCGAGACCGAACCGCCGTTCTGAACGTGGGTGGGCGGAGCACTCGCGGTCGAGGGGAGCGACCGCGAGGGCTCGACGCCCGGTCTGTGGGTGTGGGCGCCGTCGACGCCCGGAGATGCCGAAAGACCCGCCGCGCACGAGGTGCAGGGCGGGCCGTCGACGGAAACTTTTGGGCACACGTGTACCCAGTCCGACCATCATGCGCGCTGAAGCCATTGAAGGTCAACCGATCAGACGTCACCAGCACGTGACACCGGTCACGCCAAGGTCTCCTGGCGGAGCTGCTCGTCCAGGGTCTGGGCGAGCTGCGCCCACACGTCCAACGGCCAGCGCTGCCCGCACCCGGCGCACACCGCCTCCACCTCCTCGGCGTCGATGCTCAACGCCGGACGGCGCAGGAAGTCCATCTCCTCGTCGGACCACACCTGCACCGTGGCGACCCCGCAGGCCGGGCACGCGCGCCCGCGCAACGGGTAGCGCGGCACCGGGTCCAGCAGCAGCCGCGCCGAGCGCACCCAGCCGTTCGCGATGTCGGCCGCCCACAGCACGTAGTCCGGTTCGGAGTGCTGCCAGTCCTCGGCGTGCTCACCCCAGGTCTGCACGACCTCCAACAGGCTGGTGGTGCGGTAGGGGTGGCGGTGGCCGACGCACGCGCGGCGGACCTCGTGGCGGATCTCGGCCAGCAGCTCCAGCGCGCCCAGGCTCGCCGGGGGCCGGCTGCCGAGCTTGCCGGTCGCGCCCGCCCGCTTGCTGCCCGGTGTCACGGCCTCGTGGACCTGGGCGAGCAGCGGCAGCACCTCGGCCACCTCCTGGCCGTCGTCCTGCCGGTGCAGCACGAACAGGCCGGGTCTCACGAGCTGGTCGACGGCGACCTCCCACGCCAGGCGCGCGGCGGCGGCCTGGTCCCGCGTCGGCGGAGCGGGCGGCTCCTCCTGGCCGGGGTTGTCCCCGTTGTGGACGAACCTGGGGACAACCCCGTCGTAGGCGACGCCGTGCGGGTCGTGGTCGTCATGGTCGAGTGCGGCGATCATGCGGAGACTCCTTGCGACGCAGGCGGGTTCGCCCCGCCGCGGGTGGTCGTGCCCGCGGCCTTGTCGGCGCGGGCCTTGGCGAGACGGGAAGGGTGCATCCGAGTGATCGGGTCACGCTGTTCGCGCTTGCCGTCGCGGGTGCGCACCAGCGGCCGGCACACCTGGCCGGTCTGGGCGCGGCAGAACGGGCAGACCACCGTCCCCGCGAGGTCGGTGTCCGGGTGCCGTTGCCAGCCCATCGCCGCGTACACGGCGCGGATGCCACGCTGCCCCGCCTTGGCGAACCGAGCCCGCTCCCGCGCCACGTCGGACGGGGTGCGGGGCAGCGGCGGGCGGGCGGTGCTGGGCGCGCCGTCGACCGGGGCGGACGCGGCGAGCGTCGCCACCTCGGCCGGGGTGGTGTGGCGGACCCGCTGCGGGTTGATCGAGGCCAGCGCGGCGTGGCACTGCGCGGCCGTGTGGGCGCGCAGCTCCCGCCACCAGGCGGTCACCACCTCCTCGGCGATCGGTTGGCCTTCCCCGGCGATGCGGTAGTGCCACAGCAGCGCGCGGACCTCCGAACGGGTCAGGGCAGGGCGGGTGGTCACGCGGCCACCCCGACCACGTGCTCCTCCTCAGCGCACTGGCCCGTGTCGGTGCCGACCGTCGCGGCCAACGCCTGGTCGAGCAGCCGCTGCAGGGTGGCGGCGTCGGCGTGCGCGGGCAGCTCCCCGCGCACGGCCAGGCCCAGCGGCGAGCAGTCATCCTCAGCCACCGCATCGGCGCGGATCTGCTCGAACGTCTGCGCCGTCGCCAACTCACGGGCCAGCTCCCGGTGGCGTGACGCGGTGTCACCGGGCACCCGGCGGGCACGCATCAGCTCGCCCACCAGCTCGGGCAGCCACCTCGGAGGCAGGCTCTTGCCCGCCCACACCCGCAGCCCCGCCGCGATCACGGCGGGCTCGATGCCCTCGCGCAACAGGCCGATCACCTGCCCGCGCAACGCCGCCACCACCCGCTGGGGCTGGGCGGGGCAGTGCACCGTCACCAGCCGCTCGGCCTCCGCGCGCCGAGCCTGCCGAGCCGAGCCGGACTCCGTCCCTGCGTCCTGGGCGTCGGTGCCCGCGGGCTCGTCCTCACGCGGGCGGGGATGGGCGCTGGTGCGCGCGGGGTCACCCACTTTCTGATCTCTCAACGCAAGAGGGCTTACTCCGGTCTCCCGCTCCCCACTCCCTTCTCCCAGGCCCATCGCCGAAGGGGTGCCGGAAGGGTTCGCCGAGGAGTTCGCCGTGGTGTCCGCGACCGGTTCCCGGCGGGGCGCGCGGCCGGTGGCCGGCTTGCGGGCCGTGCGGGTGTCCATCGCGGCCATCACCGACGCGGGCAGCTCCCGCGCCCCGGCCTCCAACTCGTCGGCCGCCACCAGCGGGGCCGGACCGGTCACCTCCACCGGCAGGCGGCGCAGCTCGCGGGCCAGCGCGACGCGCAGGATCGGCGAGACGATCTCGAACGCCACCCGCAGCGCCCCGCGCAGGACGTTGGGCTGCTTCCACAGCTCGTCACGGCGGATGAACGACCGGACGAGGACTTCTTCGGTCTCCTGGTCGACCACGATGAACCGCGCGGCATCCAGCTCGGCCAGTGCCGACCGCACGGCCGCCAGGTCCAGGTCCGGGTGCGCCCGCGCCCACCGCTTGGCCGCCAGGTCGAGCACCCCGGAGTAGGCCAGCTTGGGCTGCGAGAACAACTGGAGGTAGATCAGCTTGGCGACGGCGGACAGTTCGATGAAGTCCGGGTCGGTCCAGATGTGCACGTACAGACGGGCGTGATCACGCGCCACGGAAAGTCATCCCCCAACAGAACGAACGTGTCTTGTGGACAGCACGACATGGCCGCGCGTCAGTGCACGGCAACTGGTGGTGGGTCAGGCGGTCGCGGCCTGATCGGGCACAGTGGCCTGGTGCTCGATGAGCACCGTGAGATTGAGCGAGTAGACCGGCATCATCTTGTTGCCGTTGCCCCCACGGGCGTCGGTGGAGCGCACGTACCGCCCGGTGCCGACGAGCAGCCCCGCCGACAGCAGGCGCCGCACGGTCGCGCCGACCATCGGCGGCCGAAGCCACGACGGCAGGTGCTCGCGCCAGCGGTTGGCGTTGGTCTCGCGGAACGGATCGCCCATCGCGTCCTGCACGATCACCCCAACCACGGCGGCGAGGTGCTCGGCTGTGCGCGGCTCGGCGTCAAGCAGGGCGGAGATGCGGTCGACGGTGCCGCCGTAGTCCAGCGGCAGCCCGACCAGGTGCTTCGTGATCTCGGAGGTCAGATCCCCGACCGCCTGCGGATCGCGGCGGCGGGAACGGGTCCGGCCGGCCCCCCGAGACCGGTCGGACCGCGTTGCACCGCTCATGCCGCGTCTACCAGGAGAAAGGTCCGGACCTCGCTGATCTCCTCGCACCTGCGCACGACCTCGGGGTGGAGCTCGCGGACGAGGCGCGGGCTCAACGTGACCCGTAGTGCTCGGCGGTAGGTGACGGCCGGTATCCCGTTCACCGTGCCGACCTCCATGTCACCGAGCCGATCCTTGATCGCGCGGTGCAGGTCGGCTCGAACCCTCTTCAGCTCATCGAGCTGGTCTTCCACCCAGCGCAACCAGTCGATCTGGGCTGCCAGGTCGTCCACCGGGACCGAGGTCGCGGCGGGAGTGGTGGTGGTCTTCGACATCAAGTTGGCCGCCCCCTCGACGACCAGCCGTACTCGGGACATGGCTTGGCAGCCCGGACGACGTCCGGGCGCTGCCTAAGCTCGCGAGCCACTTCGACAACATCGCGATGTGCGATCTGCGCCACGCTAAGCACACGACGTGTAACACTCTGCTTCGAAGCCGCGATTTTGCGGATTGGGCGCTGATGGACAACCGCCTCCCATCGGTCAGGATCTTCACCTGTGTGAAGATCCTTGGTCACAGGCGTTGCGATCAAGCCCGAGCATAGGGTCGAATCAGGGGGATTCGTCAACCAGAATGAAGAACTCCGCGTGTATCTTCACGCTCGTGAAGATTTGGGGGTGCGATGTCGCAGGATGACCGCCGGACCATGCCGAGCGTGGCCGAGATCCTGGAAGCGCTGTTCGACCGTCACCGCAAGCCTGTGCCGGCAGGCAGCAAGCGGCTCGGTCGGCCGTACAGCAACCAAGAGGTCGCGGACTGGTGCACCGCTCGTGGCGTGGAGATGTCACAGACGCACGTGTGGAACCTCCGCCAGGTGTCCAAGGCGGTCGACCCACGGGTGAGCCACCTCAAGGCCATCGCGGAGTTCTTCGGCTACCGACCGGCTTACTTCCTCGACGCGGACGTGTACTGGGACACCGAAGCCCAACTCGGAACGCTTCCGAAGTCGGGCGAAGGCGACCTGGCGATCCCGACTCAGGAGGCGCAGGCCCGCGTGCTGATGCGCCGTGTCGACGGCCTGACCCAGGCCGGCCTCGCGCTGATAGCCGGTGTGGTGGATCAGGTGGCGGAGTGGGAGAAGAACCAGAACCATGTGCGCGACACACCGCAGTCGTGAGCCAAGAGGGCCTGTCCATCGGCTGCGAGCCGTGTTCCGCAGGAGACGGGCCGCCCGATCCCGTCGACCCGTGTTAAAGCCCCGCGAGGTCGTCCGGATCGCTCGGAACCTGCCGATCACCGACCCGTTCGACCTCGATGCCCTGGTGGCAGAGGTGTCCGAGATCGTCGGACTTCCGGTGCACTTGGCGCCCTATCCGCCGCAGACCGCCGTCGAGGCTCGGCAGCTCGGCGAGGCGTTGCCCGCGGCCTTGTGCATCGCGACTGCGTCCCGCGTGCACGTGCTGTACCGAACGGACACGACCGAGAGCCACCAACGGCACTCGATCCTGCACGAGGTCGGCCACCTGTTGTGCCGACACGTCACGCCGAACGCCGACTCAGACGTCCGCACGCTGCTTCGCAGCACCTACGACGACGCCAAGGAGAAGGCAGCCGAGACGTTCGCCTACGAGTTCGAACGCAGGCTCGGCCCTCTACGTGCGCAACAAGGCGAACGCCAAGAAGACGGCCCGTTGACCGACACCATCGAGCGCTACGGCTCGATCCTCGAGGGGTGAGTGGTGCTTAGCTTCGTCATACCGGTTGTCCTCGTGGTGACGACCGCCCTCGGGTTCTGGGCGTCCTCCTACCGGCAGACCCGCAACGCAGGAGTCCGCGCCATGTGCATGGCGCTCTTACTCCTGGACGTGGGCATGCTTGTCGGGTACTTGAACGTCGTCGGCCGAACGTGGCACCCAGTCCTCGCCATGCTGCCGCTCCAGCTCGTACAGCACGTTGCCGTCCTGGGCGCCGCGTTCTACCTCAAGATGTTCTGCCTGCACCTCACCGCTGCCCCCGAACGAGTTGCCGCCAAAGCCCGCCGTCGCCGGGTCGTCCTGGCGGTTGCCCTCGTCGCGCTGACCACCTTCTACCTGCTCGGCCCGTGGCAGGCGGGGTTGACCGAGGTCCACTCCGCTTACGGCAACCAGCGGTGGGTCGCCCCGTACCTCGCCGTCTACTCCGCCTACTTCGCCTGGGCGATGCTCGACGTTCTACTGATGTCCCGCTTTGCCCGTCACATCGACCGGCGCCACCTCCGCGTCGGTCTCCGCCTGCTCGGTGCGGGAAGCGTCGGCGGACTGCTCTACGTGGTGCACAGGATCGGCTTCGGAATCGTCGCAGCGTTCGGCGTGCCAGTGGAACCGGACGCCAACGGCTGGAGCGAGTCGACGGTGCTCGTGACCTCCGCGATCACGTTGTTGATGGCGGGTGTCCTGGTTCCACCCCTGGGTGCTCGCTGGGAGGCACGGAGGTTCCACGCACGATTGCAGCCACTCTGGGCGGAGCTGACGTCGGTAGCGCCCGAACTCGTCTACAGCCCGAGCCACAGACGTGGAGACCGGCTGCGCATCCGCGTCACCGAGATGCGCGACATCCTGATCGGGCCATTGCACGCCTACCTCGACCCGCAGGTCGCAACCAATGCCGGGAAGCAGGCCGCACGACTCGGCCTGCCAGAACCCGAAGCACGGGCCGTCGCCGAAGCCGCGACGATCGCCGTGGCCCTTGAAGCCAAGCGTCGAGACCTGCCACCGATCACCGCCATGCCCGTCGTGATCGGAGAAGCCGACGACGTCGCCCAACTCGTCCTCATCGCCGACGCCTTCGCCGACTCGCCTATCGTCGCCGACACCGTCAAGGAGTTCCGGAGCCAGCATGACCACGCCCACTGACAGCACCGGCACGACCGCCTCCCGGCGAATGGCTCGACTTGCCACCGAGGTACTCGCACCCTGGGTGTGGGTGCTCGGCCTGCCCCTGGCGATCGGCTGGCACGCCACCGGCAGCGTGACCGGTGCCCTGCTGTGGGGTCTGATCGTTGGCATCACTGGCTCGGTCATCCCCATGATCGTCATCGTCCGAGGGGCACGGCGCGGCAAGTGGGACAGCCACCACGTCACGAACCGTGAAGGCCGGGTCGTCCCGTTCATCGCCTGCATCGCCTCGCTCGGCCTCGGTATCGCCATCCTCGTGCTCGGCAGTGCTCCGAATCAGATGCTCGCTCTCGCGCTGGCGATGTTCGCGACGCTGGTGGCCAGCGTCGCCATCACCTTCGCCCTGCCGGTCAACGGCACCCGAGGGTGGAAGATCTCCATGCACGCCGCTGTCGCCGCCGGATCTGCCGTGATCCTCACCGTCGCCTACGGCCCCTGGCTCGCGCTCGTCGCCGTTGCGGTGGTGCTGGTCGGCTGGTCCCGAGTCGAACTCGGAGATCACACCACGGCGCAGATCACCGCAGGCAGCGTTCTCGGGTTGATCGTTGGTGGCCTGCCCTACTGGTTGATGACGCTTGGTCCCTGGTGAGAGGTCGACCGACCATCAGCTCGGCACCGAGGTCCGGCGTACCGTGGTGATGCCAAGACTGTGCGACGACGCGACCTGACTACTCTCGGAGCAGCAGGGAGGTGCACCAGATGGACGAAATGAACCGTCGGTGGCTGGAGCCCAGTCCGGTCGAGATCGGTGCGCGCGCTCGGATGATCCGGAGGCGGCGCGGCCTTTCGCTCGAAGTCGTCGCCGGACACGTCGGGATCAGCAAGAGCTACCTGTCCATGCTCGAGAACGGACAACGTCAGTTCGAGCGGCGCGGGCTGCTGGAGGACATCGCCCAAGCACTGAGCTGCTCCGTCGCAGACCTCACCGGACAGCCCTACTTGCCGAGGGATCGTGCCAGCGCCGAGGCCCTGGCCACGTTGCCTTCCATCTCGGTGGCCCTCTACGACGCCACGCTGGACGATGTGCCGGATGTGCCTGCTCGCCCGCTGCGCGAACTCGTGGCCTGGGCCGGGCAAGCCAACGAGCACACCGCGCACAGTCGATACGCCGCTGCCGGACGCGGCCTTGGTGCGCTGCTCACCGACTTGCACGTACACGCAGTCACCGCCACTGGCGCTGATCGACGAACAGCGCAAGCAGCGCTCGCGGAAGCGTGTCTGGCGGCGTGCGGGGTTGCGCGCAGTCTCGGCAACATGGACTTGGCGGTGACGGCAGCCGGACGCGCCGAGGAGGTGGCTCGGCGGCTCAATTCCCCAGCTCTGATGGGGTTCACCGCGATGACGAGCACCGGTGCTCTGAGCCGGTTGGGTGCCAGGAACCGTGCGCAGCGGGTTGCCGAGGCGGCGTTGGATGAGTTGGTCGACGTCGCGGATCCGACCACACCAGACACCGCTACCGCAGAAGCTGCGGGCATGCTGCACTTGTCCGTGGCGCAGATGTCCGCGAAGTCCGGGCGGCTGGACGATGCGTCCGCGCACTTGGCAGAGGCTGCCGCGTTGGCGGAGCGCACCGGTGAGCGCAACACCCTGTGGTTCAGCTTTGGTCCAGGAAACGTCCGCGCGTGGAAGCTCTCGGTGGCGGTCGAGTCGGGTGACGGTCCGGCTGAGGCCGAACGGATCGAGAGCACTCCCGGCTACGCGGATGACCTGGCCGCCGCGGACCGGCGCGCGGCTCTGCACTTCGACCTGGCCCGCGCCTATGCCCAAGCAGGGGGCGCGCGGGATCCCGCCGCCTTGCGGCACCTCGACACCGCCGACCGGATCGCGCCTCAGCGCATCCGGCACGACCCCGTGGCCCGCGAGCTGCTGATGACGTTGGATCACCGCGCCGACCGGCAGTCATGGGAACTAAGGTCGTTGGGGAACAGGCTTGGAGTACGTTCACACGTTGTGAACGATTGACCTCTGGGGCGTGAGAGCGTCCCAGCGTGGTTCTCGCTCAAGCTGTCGTGGGGTGCCACCCACGTTCTCGACCGACGTCTGTGACGTTAACGCCGCGCCAGCGTCAGACTGTCTGCTTACCTGCCGCTGTACGGGACCTTCGATGTCCTATTCGGTGTATTGCGGCGCGACGGTTTGATCGAGGAAAACTCTCGCTGCCCACCGCCGACCGGATCGGCTGTGTAGTCAGCCGGTGCAACATGGTCGGCACCATCAGGAAACCGATGGAGGACATCGTGAACCTGATCGTGCCTGGTGATATTGACGCGGCCATCGTAGCCGCATACCCAGAACTACAGCATTTGTTGGATCTGCGCCACGGCGGATGGCGTTTCCTGCCGATCGAGCCGGGTCGTAGCCAGATTGACGGCTTCCGGAAGTGGCCGGCCGGGTGGACGGACGCGATCCGAATCAAGGACTCGGGCGATGCGTTGGGGCTCCGACTGGACGGCGAGCATGCGATCACCTGGGAGTACGCCGGTGCGCTTGCCGAGGTGGTCCAGGAGTTGCTGTTGCTGCCGCAGCCGAGTTCGCGGCTGGCTCCACGGTTGGCGAGAGGGAAAGGGCCGAAGATTGGTTGACGTTGTGTATCAGGCCGACCGTGGGCTGTCGCCCAGTGACTGTGCGAGGTAGCGATGCCGTTCACCGTTCGACTCAAGAATGACGTCTTTACCAAAGCAGTCAAGCTCGCAGGTTTTCCATCGGACTACTCGCTTTCGAAGAAGATGGAGATCAACCGGTCAACCGTCGCACGCGTGCTCTCAGGTGAGCTGAATCCCGGACCGGTGTTCATCGCGGGTGCCTTGAAGGCCCTCACTCCGATGCAGTTCGACGACTTGTTCGAAGTTGTGCGATCCAACCAGAACCTGGGTGTGGATGACGATGCGAAGCGTGCAGCACACGGTAGCCGACCTGCTGCGTGACATCCGGAACACGCGACGTCTGCCCGAGTGGATCGCCAACGAACCCACGCAGTTGTTGGACCTCGTGCACGCCCAGGCTCTGGAAGGGCGTGCGGAGCACGCGTGCGAACTGCTGGTGGAACTCTGGCCGCTGGTTCCCGCCGAGGTCGACGAACTCGTGCTGCGGCGCCTGCACGAGTGCGGTGTCTTCGTGGCCTCGGTGCTGCCCACGTCGCTGCTGGTGGCTCGAGCCTGTCGGCTGGGCGCTGGCGTGTTGCGGCACCGCGGACTGTACCGGCTCGCCGCGGCCCAAGGGATGTTCGAACTCGCTGTTCACCGCCTTCAGGACAACGATCCTGATGCGATCGCCTCGGCACTGTTGGACTTGGCCGCGACGTACCGCGCCGAGGGGCGCATGCACAGAGTGATCGGCTGCCTGGACGAGGCCTTGGAGACATACGGCCTGTGCGATGACAGCGTTGGGTTCGCCCGCATGCTGAATGAGCTGGGCGGCCTGATGATCGAGGTCGATCGGTGCGACGCAGCCGTCAAACACCTGACGCGCGCGGCCACCACGTACAGGCAGTTGGGCCACGTCGTGTCTGCGGCTCAGGCCCACGCCCTGCTCAGCCGCGCACACCGACTTCTCGGCAACCATCATGCCGCCGACCGTGCACTCAACCGCGCTCTTGCACCGGTCGTCGGGGTGGACGACGCAACGGCCCGGCGGTTACGAGATGTCGCAGCGGGCGTCTCTCGACTCGGGCCGAACTTGCCGTGAGTGGTTCACCGCTGTCAGCCACGGGAGGCCAGCTCTGGCTGCGCCTGTGGACCCAACCCAACAAGTCAACTCACAGGGAGATGTGTCAACGCAATGCAGGACGACGAAGTTCAGATTTCCATCGGTGCCCACATCGTCACCAAGGCACGCATCGGATCCTCCGGATCCGTCACGTGTCAACTCGTCGGCGACGATGCGGTGTTGACCTTCGCCGACGGCGCACTAGAGATCATCCTCGCCGAGCCCGCGCTCGAGGTCCTGGTCGACAGCGCTTCAGAAGTACTCGACGCAATGGTTGAGCGGCACTGACCGTAAGGGCGGATCCGGGCTGGAGGGATGACCTCCAGCCCAGTCCTCGTCTTCGGACTCGACGACACAGCCGCTGCCCAACAGGACCGGAACTCACGGCTGACACCAGCAGTCCGACCCGCATTCGGTAGCATCTGTGCCGGGCAAAGCCAGTCCCGACCGAGGGTAACGACGTGCGCGGTACCGGTTCTGAACTGCGGGAACGGCTCTGATGCCGGAGTGTGCTGAAGTCACAACTTGACTAGAGTCCTACGTTCAGGACCCCTGAGTTCAACGCTCGGGCATACCCGCCGGTATGCCCGAGTCGTACGCTCAGGTGCGCGAACGTGGGACTCCCGCGGCGCGAACCCAGGACTCTCGGGTCAGTCGGGGAGGACGACGGAGACGATGCCGGCCAGGTGGGCCAGGCGGGCGACCTCGGCGGCGCGGAACATCGGGCCGCCCGGACGGCCCACCAGCAGGACCCGGTCCGGCTTGCCGAGCGGGGTGGCGGCCAGTTCGGTGCCCAGCTCCTGCCAGGTCTCGGGCACCCAGGAGTCCTCACCGTCCAGCACGGTGGCACGGGCCAGCGGCAGCCACGGCGGGGTCTGGAGCTTGGTCTCGGGCGCGGCCGAGGACGAGGTCAGGCGGTGCACGGTGCTGCCGTCCCACGACACGACCACCGCCCACCCGGCACGGATGATCTTCGGCACGCCCTCGGTGAACACCGCGAGCCCGTGCGCGGGCTCCTCGGCGACCTCCTCCACCAGCTCCAGCTCGCGGTGGGTGTCCAGCACGCCGGCGTACGGCCGGACCGCGTCCACCTCGACGCCCTCGATGGACTCGGCGGCCGTGATCAGCACGTCCGGCAGCCGCCCCGAGGGCAGCTCGACCACCAGGTCGTCGATGGCCAGGCCGGCCCCGCGCTCCACCACGTCCACGCTGAGGATGTCGGCCCCGATCTCTCCGAGCGCGGAGGCGACCGCGCCCAGGGTGCCGGGACGGTCCGGGAGCTGGACCCGGATCAGGAAGGACACGGTGCACGCCTCCAAAGGCTGTGGTGGAGCGGCGGGGTGGAAACTCGCCGGTCGATGATTCTCGCAGACGCAGCTTCGCTTTCCGACCCACCGGCCGCGTTGCGCGCGGGTAAAATCGCGCACCCACGCGCGCGAGCGCGGGTAACCCGGTCGGAGGTCGGCCTGACCAGCCAATAGACTCGGCAGGTCCAAAATCCGAAAACCGACCCACGGGGGTTGACGAGGTGCCCAGCATCTCCCGCGACGAGGTCGCGCACCTGGCCCGCTTGGCGAGGCTCGCCGTCACCGACGACGAGCTGGACCTGTTCGCCGGCCAGTTGGACGTGATCCTGCAGTCGGTGGCCACGGTGGGCGACATCGCCACCGCGGACATCCCGCCCACTTCGCACGCCGTTCCGCTGACCAACGTGTTCCGCGAGGACGTGGTGCGTCCCAGCCTCGGTCAGCAGCAGGCGCTCGCGGGCGCCCCCGCCGCCGAGGACGGCCGCTTCCGCGTGCCCCGCATCCTGGGGGAGGAAGCATGACCGACCTGATCCGCGACACCGCCGCCGAGCTGGCGGCCAAGATCGCGAACCGCGAGGTCTCCGCGGTGGAGGTCGCGCAGGCCCACCTCGACCGGATCGGCGAGGTCGACGGCGCGGTCAACGCGTTCCTGCACGTCGACACCGAGGGCGCCCTGGAGGCGGCCCGCAGGGTGGACGACGACATCGCCGCCGGCGCCCACGTGGGCCCGCTGGCCGGCGTGCCGATCGCGCTCAAGGACGTGCTCACCACCGAGGGCGTGCCGACCACGGTCGGCTCGAAGATCCTCGAGGGCTGGATCCCGCCCTACGACGCGACGGTCACGCGCCGGCTGAAGGAAGCCGGCGTGGTGATCCTCGGCAAGACCAACATGGACGAGTTCGCGATGGGCTCCTCCACCGAGAACTCGGCGTACGGCCCGACCCGCAACCCGTGGGACCTGGACCGCATCCCCGGTGGTTCGGGTGGTGGCTCGGCGGCGGCGCTGGCCGCGTTCGAGGCGCCGCTGTCGATCGGCACGGACACCGGCGGCTCGATCCGCCAGCCCGGCGCGGTCACCGGCACGGTCGGCGTGAAGCCGACCTACGGCGGTGTGTCGCGGTACGGCCTGGTGGCGTTCTCGTCGTCGCTGGACCAGGCGGGCCCGTGCGCGCGGACCGTGCTGGACGCGGCCCTGCTGCACGAGGTCATCGCCGGGTACGACCCGATGGACTCGACCTCGATCAACGCGCCGGTCCCGCCCGTGGTGGCGGCGGCGCGCGAGGGCGCGAACGGCGACCTGTCGGGCGTGCGGGTCGGCGTGGTCACGCAGTTCAGCGGCGAGGGCTACCAGCCGGGCGTGCTGCGCAGCTTCGAGGCGGCCGTGGCGCAGCTCAAGCAGCTGGGCGCGGAGGTCGTCGAGGTGTCGTGCCCGAGCTTCGACTACGCGCTGCCCGCGTACTACCTGATCGCGCCGAGCGAGGCGTCGTCCAACCTGGCCCGGTTCGACGCGATGCGCTACGGCATCCGGGTGGGCGACGACGGCACCCGCAGCGCCGAGGAGGTCATGTCGCTGACCCGCGAGGCCGGTTTCGGCCCCGAGGTCAAGCGCCGGATCATGATCGGCACGTACGCGCTGTCGTCGGGCTACTACGACGCGTACTACGGCTCGGCGCAGAAGGTGCGCACGCTGATCAGCCGGGAGTTCGAGGCCGCGTTCGCGACCGTGGACGTGCTGGTCTCGCCGACCACGCCGACCACGGCGTTCCGGATCGGCGAGCGCACGGACGACCCGATCGCGATGTACAAGGCCGACCTGTGCACGATCCCGGCCAATCTGGCCGGCAACGCCGCGATGAGCGTGCCGAGCGGACTGTCCGACGAGGACGGCCTGCCCGTGGGTCTGCAGATCATGGCGCCCGCGTTGCAGGACCACCGGATGTACCGGGTGGCGGCGGCGTACGAGGTGGCGCGCGACGCCGCCCTGGGCGCGCCGGTGATCAGCGGCGTGCCGCAGTTGGCGGGTGCTTCCCGGTGAAGAACGGCCCGATGGGGAAGGCGCGGACGGTCCTCGCGCTGGTCGGGGCCGCGGGTGCGGCCACCAGCGCGTTCTCCACGTTGAAGTCGGCTCGCGGGAAGAAGGACAAGCTCGCCCTGGTCAACGCGGCGGCGAGCACCCTGGTGGCGATCACCGGCGCGGCGCTGGCCGTGCGGGGTCTGCGGAAGGACGGGAAGGCATGACGTCGGTGCACGAGCTGATGGACTACGCCGAGGTCATCGAGCGCTTCGACCCGGTGCTGGGGTTGGAGGTGCACGTCGAGCTGCACACCAACACCAAGATGTTCTGCGGGTGCGCGAACGTCTTCGGCGGCGAGCCGAACACGCAGGTCTGCCCGGTCTGCCTGGGCATGCCGGGCGCGCTGCCCGCGGTGAACGGCAAGGCGGTGGAGTCGGCGATCCGGATCGGGTTGGCGCTCAACTGCGAGATCGCCGAGTGGTGCCGGTTCGCCCGGAAGAACTACTTCTACCCGGACATGCCGAAGAACTTCCAGACCTCGCAGTACGACGAGCCGATCGCGTTCAACGGCTTCCTCGACGTGACGCTGGACGACGGCTCGCTGTTCCGGGTCGAGATCGAGCGCGCGCACATGGAGGAGGACACCGGCAAGTCGCTGCACGTCGGCGGCTCGACCGGCCGCATCCACGGCGCGGAGCACTCGCTGCTGGACTACAACCGCGCGGGCGTGCCGCTGATCGAGATCGTCACCAAGCCGATCACGGGCACCGGTGAGCGGGCGCCCGAGGTGGCGCGGGCGTACGTGACGGCGCTGCGGGACCTGCTGAAGGCGCTCGACGTGTCGGACGTGCGGATGGACCAGGGTTCGCTGCGCTGCGACGCGAACGTGTCGCTGATGGCGAAGGGCGCGGCGGAGTTCGGCACGCGCACCGAGACCAAGAACGTGAACTCGCTGCGCAGCGTCGAGCGGGCGGTGCGGTTCGAGATGACCCGCCAGGCGGCGCTGCTGGCGGCGGGCGGGTCGATCACGCAGGAGACGCGGCACTTCGACGAGTCGACGGGGTCCACCTCGTCGGGCCGGACGAAGGAGACCGCAGAGGATTACCGGTACTTCCCGGAGCCCGACCTGGTCCCGATCGCGCCGTCGCGCGAGTGGGTCGAGGAGCTGCGCGGCACGCTGCCGGAGCTGCCGTGGGAGCGCCGCAAGCGGGTGCAGCAGGAGTGGTCGCTGACCGACGCCGAGCTGCGCGACCTGGTGAACGCGGGTGCGGTGGACCTGGTGGCGGCCACGGTGGACGCGGGCGCGACGCCCGCCGAGGCCCGGTCGTGGTGGGTGGCGTACCTGACCAAGGAGGCCAACTCCCGCGGTGTCGAGCTGGCCGAGCTCGGCATCACGCCGGCGCAGATCGCGCGGGTCATCGCGCTGGTGAACGCCGGTGAGCTGACCAACAAGCTCGCCCGCGAGGTCGTCACCGGCGTGCTGGAGGGCGAGGGCGAGCCGGAGGCCGTGGTCGAGGCGCGGGGGTTGAAGGTCGTCTCGGACGACTCCGCGCTGGAGAAGGCGGTGGACGAGGCGCTGGCGGCGCAGCCGGACGTGGCGGCGAAGATCCGCGACGGCAAGGTGGCGGCGGCGGGCGCGATCGTCGGCGCGGTGATGAAGGCGACGCAGGGTCAGGCGGACGCGAAGCGCGTGCGCGAGCTGATCATCGCCCGCTGCTCGTAGCGGTCGTTCGACGGTGGGGCGGTGCCGCGTGCCGGTGCCGCCCCACCGGCGTTCCCCGGGCGGTGCGTCCCCGGGCGTGCGGTCCATTCCCGACCGGTCCCTTTCGGACACCGTTGGTCACCAATTCGGGACGGGCCGTGGCCGAACGGGAAATGGTCGGGCGGTGATTCCACGTCGGGCGGACCGCGCGAACCGGCCCTATTGCGGACCCGGAGTGCCTCCAGCCTGTTAACACGTTCGCCCATTCGAGTGGTAACACTTCCGGGAGCGCGCCTCCCGCGCTGGTCAGCGAAGCCTGCGACCAGCCCCTTCGTAGCTCTGGGTAAATTTACTCCTCCCCACGTACGTCCATCTGTGTCAGGCTTGGGCCGTTCGGTAGGGCCGGGGGGCCACCGAAGCGACTTGGACCACCACCCGAATGCCCCGTTCAGGGGGCCCGTTGTAGGGGAGGCAACGCCATGACCCGCACTGACCCGAAGCTCGGCACCCGGTTCGGCACCGTCGACGGCACGGTCGCCGACGACATCGTCGACACCGGCCAGACCAGCACCGACCTGGTCGACCTCGGCGGGGTGGAGCCGACCGGCGGCCCGTACAAGCCGACCACCGACGACCCCGAGGTGGAGCGGCTGCTGAAGCCGATGGGCGGCCCCTACAAGCCGACCAGCGACCCGGAGACGAACGGCGGCCCGTACAAGCCGACCACGGACGAGCCGGTCGCCGTCACCCAGACGAAGTAATACGGTCGCCGATAATCACGGTGACGTCACGCCGAATGCCGCCGGCCCCCGGGTCGGCGGCATTTCGCTTCCGCTTGTGATCTCATATGAGCGTGCCTGGCGAAACGCGTGGTCCCGCCGGACCGGATCACGCGGTCAGACTGGCCCGGCAGTTGCACCGCAGCGCCCGCGACGCGGCCACCGCCGACCGCCACCCGGCCGCGATCCGGCTGATGCGCCGGGGCCTGGCGCTGCTGGAGACCCCGGGCATCAACCCGCAGGAACGGCTCGAGGTCCGCACCCGGCTGCGCAACACGCTGGCGTTCTGCCTCGCCGAGACCGGCAAGGTGGACGACGGCCTCACCCAGCTCGCGGGCGTCGACGCCGAGCTCGCCGGCCTGCGCGACGAGGCGCTGCGGGCCCACCTGTCCACCCTGGTCAACCTCAACCGCGCCGCCCTGCTGTGCCGGGTCGGCCGCATCGACGAGGGCATCGCCCAACTGGACCGGGAGATCGAGCGCAGCGAGCGGCGGCTGCCCGCGCACGCCGACCCCGAAGCCGTCGACCTGCTCGCGCTGGCCCTGTCCAACCGGGGCAACGCGTACGGCGAGGTGCACCGCCAGGACAAGGCCGTGCGCGACCTGAACCGCGCGGTCGAGCTGGCCGACGCCCACGACCTGCCGCTGCGCGCCGCGATCGCCAAGCACGCGCTGGGCAACGCGGTGCAGCGGGCGGGCGACATCCCGGCCGCCCTGCGCCACTACCACGAGGCCAACCGGGCGTTCCAGGACCTCGAACCCGGTCTGCTGCTGCGGCTGCGCATCGACCAGGCCGAGGCGATGATCAGCGTCGGCCTGGCCGACGAGGCGGGCCGGCTGCTGGACGAGGTGCTGCCGGAGCTGCGCCGCCAGCGCATCGGGCAGGACGTCGCCGAGGCCGAGCTGTTCCGCGCGGCGGCCGCGTTGCAGGACGGCGACCTCTCGCTGGCCCGGCGGATGGCGACCTCGGCGCAGCGCAAGCTGGTGCGGCGAGGCAGCCCGGCGTGGGCGGCGGTGGCGGGGCTGATCGCGCTGCGGGTGGACGCGGTGCGCGTGCTCGACTCCCGGCGGCCGATCGCCGCGGTGGTGCGGCGCGCGGTCGAGCTGGCCGCCGAGCTGGCCGGGCTGAAGCTGCTGGACCAGGCCGCGTTCGCGCTGGTCCTGGCCGCCCGGCTGGAGATCCGCCGCGGCGACCCGGACCGCGGCGCGGAGCTGCTGCGGTCCGTGCCCAAGTCGCGCCGGATCGCCCCGATCGACCACCGGATGCTGCTGCGGCTGTGCCGGGCGGAGCTGGCGCTGGCCCGCGGCAACCAGCGGGTGGCGTTGGCGCAGGCGAAGGCGGGCCTCGCCGAGCTCGGCCGGATGCGGGACCGGCTCGGCGGGCTGGAACTGGTGTCCGGCACCGCCGTGCACGGCCGTGAGCTGGGCGAACTCGCCGTGCGGCTGGTGCTGGACGGCCGTGACTCGGCGGCCAACGCCAAGCGGCTGTTCACCTGGCTGGAGCGCACGAGGGCCCAGTTGTACCGGTACGACCCGGCGGAGTCCGCTGTGGACTCGGAGCTGGGCGAGCGGATCGCCGAGGTGCGCACGTTGAGCCGCGCGCTGCTGCGGGCCCGGCTCGACGGGCTGCCGACCGGGGAGCTGGAGTCGCGGCTCAAGGCGAGCCAGCGCGCCGCGACGCGGATGGGCTGGAGCGCCAGCCCGTGGGGCACCCCGCGCCCGGTCGTCACGCCGGACGAGGTGCTGGCCAGGCTGGCCGGCCGCGCGCTGGTGAGCTTCGCCGTGTCCGGTGACGAGCTGATCGCCGTGGTGTTCGCGGGCGACCGGGTGCGCATGGTGCGCCTCGGCTCGGCGAGCGAGGCCACCGAGGGTGCCCGCCGGCTGCACGCCGACCTGAACGCGCTCGCGCCCGACCACCTGCCGCCCGCGCTGTCGGGGGTCATCTCGGCGTCCGCCCGCCGCGAGGCGGAGAAGCTGGACCGGTTGCTGCTGCGCCCGCTGGCCCCGATGATCGGCGACCGTTCGCTGGTCGTGGTGCCGACCGGCGCGCTGTACGTGGTGCCGTGGGGTGTGCTGCCGACCTGCGCGAACCGGCCCACGACGGCGGTGCCGTCGGCCACCGCCTGGGTGTCGGCGATCGGGCGGGAACGCGACGGGGTCGACGGCGTGCTGCTGGTGCGCGGCCCGGGGTTGCAGGCCGCGCAGGGCGAGATCGACCGGCTCGCGGGCTACCACGGCGACGCGAAGCTGCTCGGTGTGGGCGAGGCCAAGGTCGGCGCGGTGCTGGAGGCGTTGGACGGGGTGGAGCTGGCGCACATCGCCGCGCACGGCGAGCACGAGCCGGAGAACGCGCTGTTCTCCCGGCTGGAGCTGGTGGACGGCGCGATGTTCGCGCACGAGGTCGGCCGGGTGCGCCGGCCACCGCACCGGGTCGTGCTGGCCGCGTGCGAACTGGCGCTCAACCGGGTGCGACCCGGTGACGAGCCGCTGGGGTTCGCGGGCGCGCTGCTGGCCGGCGGCGCGCGGACGGTGATCGCCGCGTCCAGCCGGGTGGGCGACGAGCCGTCGGCTGCGGCGATGGCCGACTTCCACCGCAACCTCGCGGGCGGCGCGTCGCCCGCCGTGGCGTTGGCCGAGGCGGTCGCGGTGGACCCGCTGCGTCGCCCGTTCGTGTGCCTGGGTTCGGGATGACGTCCTGACCAGCCGTTCGACCGGTTGACCGGGATCGCCCGCACCCACTAGTCAGGGTGGAGGAGTTCTTCGGCGATCACCCCTGGGGGGCCCGGTGCGCTGGTTGACGCTCACGGTGTTGTTGTTGGCCACGATGACCACCCCCGCGACCGCCGCGCCCGCGGTCGGCCGGGCGCACGAGCCGGGCAACGGCCCGGAGCGCAACCAGATCGCGGCCGTCGACCCGCCGCCCCTGGCCACCGCGGCGCGCGGCGACAACTGGCCCGACGCCAACCCCGGCTACCCGCGTCGCACCGTGCTGCGCGCCTACCCGGAGGACCCGTCCGACCGGGCGATCAAGCTCGGCCTCGCGCCCTACCACGCGCTCGCGCCGCGCCTGAACGACCTGCAACGGCGCAGCGACCGGGTGTCGGTCGAGGTCGTCGGCCGCTCCACGGCGGGCCGCGACCTCTACCTGGTCACGCTCACCGCGCCGGAGAGCCCGGCCGAGACCCGCAGGCAGGAGGCGTGGCGGGACGAGATCGAGAACGACCCGGTCTCCGCCGCCCGGGACGTGTTCCTGCGCAGCGGCTACAAGGCGCCGGTGTGGATCAACGCCAACATCCACGGCGACGAGTGGGAGGGCACCGACGGCGCGTTGCGCGTGATCGAGGACCTGGCCTTCGACCCGGGCGCGCGGGACTTCCTGCGCCGGCACCGGGTGTACGTGAACCTGACCGCGAACCCGGACGGGCGGGTGGCCGGCACCCGCGCCAACGCGGCCGGGTTCGACCTCAACCGCGACTTCGTCACCTCGTCGCAGCCGGAGTCGCGGGCGATGCGGGACGTGGTCCGGCGCACCCAGCCGCTGCTGGTGCTCGACGAGCACGGGTACGTGGCCAACACGCTGATCGAGCCGACCACCCCGCCGCACGGCCAGAACTACGACTTCGACCTCTACGTCGAGCACGGCTACGCGGGCGGCCTGCGGATGGAGGAGGCCGTGCGGGGGCTCGGCCACCCGGAGGCGGCCACGCCGGAGATCCCGTTCCGCGACTACGAGCCGGGCGTGTGGGACGGCTGGGCGCCGATCTACACCGCCCAGTACTCGATGTACCACGGCGCGGTGTCCTACACGATCGAGATCCCCATGCGCGTGAACCGGGGCGACTACACGACACAGCCGGTGACGGAGTTGCGGCGGCGTTCGGCGATCAACACCGACGTGGTCGAGGCGACGATCCGCAGCGCGCTCGCGTACGTGGACGAGCACCGGGCCGCGATGGTGGACAACCAGATCGAGATGTTCCGCCGGGGCCTCGCGGGCGAGCCGCAGCGGTTCGTGCCGGACGGCTTCGTGCCGGGCTTCGGCCCCGAGGACCGCTACACCACCGAGTTCCCGCGCGCCTACGTCATACCGGTGGGTGACGGGCAGCGGTCCGGGCAGGCCGCCGCGCGGCTGGTCGACCACCTGGTGGCGCACGACGTGCGGGTGAAGCGGGCCGACCGGGCGTTCGCGCTGGGTGGCCGCGCGTACCCGGCCGGGTCGTACGTGGTGGACATGCACCAGCCGAAGCGGGCCCTGGCGAACGTGATGCTGGAGGCGGGCCGGGACATCTCCGACCGGGTGCCGGTCATGTACGACATCAGCGGCTGGAGCCACCGGCTGCTGTGGGGCGCTTCGGTGGACGTGGTGCGGCACGGGCGGGTGGACGTGCGCGGGCGTGCCGTGGCGGCGGCGTCGCCCACCGGGTCGCTGGACGCGCCGGTGGGCAGCGACCTGGCGCTCGTGCTAGCCGACGGCAAGGACGCGGCGGCGGTGAACGACCTGCTCGCCCGGGGCGTCGAGCTGCGCAGGCAGGACGACGGCACGATCGTGGCGCCCGCGTCGGCGCGCTCGGCGGCCGAGGAGGTGGCGGACCGGTACGGGGCGCGGTTCACCGCGGCGAAGCCGGGCGGCGTGCCGCTGCGGCGGCCGACGGTGGCGGGCGCGGTCGCGGCGGACGAGCTGAAGGCGTTGCGGGACATGGGTTTCGACGTGCGGCCGGTGTCGACGGCAACGGTGGACGCCGGGTTCGACCTGGCCGAGGTGGACGTGCTGCTGGTGTCGTCGGGGCTGCGCTACGACCAGCTCGGCGCGCCGGCCAGGGCCGGGGTGGACGCGTTCCTGGCGCGCGGCGGCGTGGTGACGCGCGGCGCGACGGGCGCGCGGTTCAACGCCGACACCGGGCTGCTGCCGGTGCGCGCGGTGGCGGGCCGGGAGGACGCGAACGGCGTCGTGTCGGTGGTGGACGAGGCGGGTGTGGTCGACCACTCGTTCGTGTACGCGCCGTACTGGTTCACCGACCTCGGGCCGGGCGTGACGGCGCGGCAGCGCTACCAGGGCCTGGTCGCCGGGCACTGGTCGACCCGCCCCGACGGGACCGGCGGCGGCGCGGAGGCGGTCGGGCAGGCGGCGGTCGTGGCGGGCACGTCGCCGCGGGGCGCGCGGGCGGTCCTGTTCGGCACCGAACCGCTGTTCCGCGACCACCCGAAGGGCTTGTACGCGCAGGTGGCGGACGCCATCTACCGCACCGCCGGCTCCTCGTCGCGGTAGGCGCGCAGCACGGCCTGCACGGCGTCGTGCGGGTCGGCGCCGAGCGCCCTGGCGGACGCGACGTACCCGGCGGCGGCCTCGGCGAGCGCGGTGGCGGCGCTCCCGCCGCCGCTGGGCACCGCCGCGACGACCGTGCCGTTGCGGCGGGCCGTGCGCAGCACCCCGGCGGCTTCCAGCTCGCGGTACACCCGCGCCACCGTGCCCACGGACAACCCCAGGTCCCGCGCGAGCTGCCGGATCGACGGCAGCGGCGCGCCGACCGCCAGCTCGCCGACCCGGATCAGGTGCACGAGCTGGTCCCGCACCTGGCGCCACGGGGCCACGCCGCTGTCGGGGTCGACCAGGACCCGGGTCACGCGGCCGACCACCGGCGGGGCGGGTTCGCCACCAGCACCCAGCCGACCGCGCCCACGAGGAGCGCCACGAGCCCGACGAACCCGGCGGTCGAGGTGTGCTCCAGCCACGGCGGCACCGGCGGCGACGCGGCCCACGGGAGGTCGACGGCGCGCAGGAACGCGAGCCGGTTGTTCGCCACCAGCACCATCGACGCCATCCAGGCGAGGCCGATGCCCACCGCGACCCGGGCGCTGCGCCGGCGCAGCGCGAGGTCCACCGGCGGGTCGGGCACCGACCGGCGGCGCACCGCGAGCCGCACCACGCCCAGCACGGCGACCAGGCCGGCCGCCACGCCGACCAGGACGAGCAGGCTCACCGGCCGGTGCACCTGCGCGTAGTGCTGCTCCGACACGGTCGCCACCACCCGGCCGTCCGGCGAGCGCCACACCCCGCCGTCCGGTACGGCGGCGGCGACCCGTGCCGCCCACGGTTGGGCGGCCAGACCCGCGGCGGCCAGCGCGGCGGCCACCCCGCCCAGTGCCAGCAGGGCCCCGAGCGCCCCGGCCGGCACCAGGTCGCGCCAGTGCCGGCGGGTCAGGGTCGCGGTCCGCGTGCCGCGCGCGGGACGCAGCGCCGCCGCGGCCTCGGCCACGGCCAACGCGAGGAGCAGCGCCGCGAGGTGGTGCAGCGCGGGGGAGCCGTCGCGCGCGACGTCGAGCGCGCGGGCCGCGACCGGCACGAGCAGGAACAGCACCGGGTAGAGCAACCGCCGGTCCCGCAGGTACCCGACCGCGCGGGCGACCTGCGCGTCATCCGGCTCCGGCACGCCCCAGCGCCGCAGGAACCGCCGCCCGGAGGCCGCGGTCGGCCACAGCACGGCCAGCACGACGAGACCGGCCAAGCCCCACCCGAGCACCGTCGCCACGACACCGCCCCCTTTGTGTCATCCCCTTGACACAAAGAGTCGCACGGCCGTCAACCGGTCAGTCCTTGCCGCCCACGTTGCCCGCGTCGCGCACGATGATCACCACGCGGTCGTCGCTGGACACCGGCGCGCCGCCCGGGTCCTTGTTCACCGTGCCGGCCAGCGCGGTCGTGTCGTCCAGCATCACCAGCGGGCCGATCCGGCCGAAGCCCTCCTCGCCGGTCATGCCCGCCTCGGGCTTGCCGGTGAAGCTGCCGTCCGGGTTCATCGGCAGGTTGAGCACGCCGGGGGTGGCGCTCGTGGCCACCATCACCTGGTTCGAGAACGACGCGCAGCCCGCCACACCCGGCCGCTCGGGCCACGACCAGGCCGGATCGCCCAGCGCCTTGCCCGCCTCCACCCGGTACAGCAGGTCGGTGGTCGCGCCCGCGTCCGTCACCCACGTCTTCGCGCCGTCGCCGGACACGCACAACCCGGCGGGCGACTTCAGGCCGCTCGCCAGCACCCGCGAGCCCGCCGCGGGGTTGCCCGGCGCCGGCTGGCCGTTGGCGTCGATCCGCAGCACCTTCCCGGCCAACGAGCCCTGGTCGGCCGCCGCGGCCGGGTTGCCGCCGTCACCGGTGGCCACCAGCAGCGCGCCGGTGCGGTCGTACGCCAGCACGCCCCGGTTGCCGGTCGGGCCCTTCGGGATGCCGGTGAGCACCGGCTTCGGCACGTCACCCGGCGCGAGCCGCAGCACCCGGTTGTCCGTCGCCGTGGTCACGTACACGAAGACCAACTGGTCCTCGGCGTAGGTCGGCGACAGGGTCAGCCCGGTGAGCCCGCCGTCACCGGCGGGGTCGACGTCGAACTTCGCCACCTCGACCGGGTCGACGTCCTTGGTCACCCGCAGCAACCGCCCGGTGGCGCGCTCGGTGGCCAGCGCCGTCACCGCGCCGGTGGTCTGGTTGACGTCGGTCAGCGCCACGCCGGAGATCGGGTTCAGGCACGTGCCGACCACGGCCGGGTTGAAGTCCTTGCAGCCCTGCGGCGGCGGCACGGGCGTCGGCTGCTGGCCGGGCTGCTGGCCCTGCGCGGGGCCCTTGGGCAGCTCACCGGGCAGCTCGGGCACCGGCCCGGCCTGCGGGGTCAGCTGCTGGGCCGCGCTCCACCCGGCCGGTGGCGGCTGCTCGGGGAAGCTCGCGCAGCCCGCGGCCAGCAGGCCGAGGGCCGAGCCGATCAGCACTCCACGCAGTCGTGACACGGGTTCCAGGTTAGGCGCGCGGCCGTGAACGCGGGGTGAGCGGCCCTTCCACGTCCTCGTGCACGGCCCGGCGCACGGCGTCCGCGCGGTCGAGCAGCAGCTCCAGCTCCTCGACCACCACCCTCGGGTCCTCCAACGGCAGGAAGTGCGTGTTCGGCAGCACCCGCACCCTGGCCTGCGGCAGCGCCGCGACCGGGCCCAGCACGTCGTCCGAGCGGGCGAGGAAGTCGTAGCGGCCCGCGAGCACGGTGGTGGGGCACGTCACGCCGGCCAGGTCGAGCCGGGGCGCGCGGCCCAGGGCCAGCGCGAGCGTGAAGTACCAGCCCCAGTCGTGCCGCAGGCAGCGGCGCAGCGAGCCGAGCACCCCGCCGACGTCCGGCACCGGCACGCGGTGCAGCACGGCGTCCAGCAGCGGCCCGGCCGCCTTCAACGCCGTCACCCCGCCCACGCCGATCAGCCGCCGCACCGGCGCCGGCACGCCGGGGAAGCCCAGCGCGCCCGCGAACGCGTCCCCCGGCGCACCCGTGACCAGCATCAGGCCGCTGACCCGGTCGGGGTGGCGCAACGCCAGCTCGGCGGCCACCGTGACGCCCATCGACCAGCCCACCACCACGCACCGCTCGACGCCGCCGTCGTCCAGCACGGCCAGCGCGTCGGCGACGTGGTCGGCCGGCTCGACGCGGGCCGGGTCGGCGGGCCGGTCGGAGTCCAGCGTGCCGCGGTGGTGCCAGCTGTGCACGCGGGCCGACGGCAGGTCCGGCCACAGCTCGGGCACCGCGCCGAGCCCGGGGCTGAGCAGCACGTCCGGTCCGTCGGCGTCGGTGCGCCACAACCTGATCCGCGTCCCGTCGGCGGAGAAGACGTCGTGCTCCCGCATGGCGGCCAGTGTGCCGTAACGTGCGGACCCGTGAGCCTCACCGTTCTGGTCCCCGACGAGCTGGGTGTCCGCGTCCTGTCCGAGGTGGAGGGTGTGCGACCCGTCCGCTACGAACCGGGGCGGCCGCTGCCCGCCGAGGCGGCGGACGCGGAGGTCCTGGTACCGAAGTTCCTGCTGGGCACGGACCCTCGGGACGTGTTCGACCGGTTGCCGTCGCTGAAGCTGGTGCAGTTGCTGTCGGCGGGCGCCGAGCGGTTCATCGGCGTCGTACCCGAAGGGGTGATGCTGTCGACGTGCCGCGGCGCGCACGGCGGCAGCACGGCCGAGTGGGCGATCGGCGCGCTGCTCGCGATCTACCGCGACTTCCCGGTGTTCGAGCGGGCCCGGCGGGAACGCCGGTGGGACTACCACCTCACCGACACGGTGCAGGGCAAGAAGGTGCTCGTGGTCGGCGCGGGCGACCTGGGCGAGCAGTTCCGGCGCAGGCTCGAGCCGTTCGACGCGACCGCGACCCTGGTCGGCCGCACGGCCCGGCCCGGCGTGCACGGCGTGGACGAGCTGCCCGAGCTGCTCGGCGGGTTCGACGCGGTGCTGGTCGTGGTGCCGCTGACCGAGGAGACCACCGGGATGGTGGACGCGGAGTTCCTGGCCCGGATGAAGGACGGCGCGATCCTGGTCAACGCGGCGCGCGGCGCGGTGGTCGACACCGACGCGCTGCTGGCCGAGCTGACGTCGGGGCGGCTGCGCGCGGCGCTGGACGTGACCGAGCCGGAGCCGCTGCCGTCGGACCATCCACTGTGGACCGCGCCGGGCCTGTTCCTCACCCCGCACGTGGCCGGCAGCTGCACGGGTCACGCCGAGCGCGCGTACGACGTGGTGGCCGCGGAGGTCGCCCGGTTCGCCCGCGGCGAGGAGCCCCGGAACCTGGTCAGGGGCGATTATTAGCCCGTTCGGGTGAACTCGGGCGGCGAAACGGACGCTCGCGGAGGTCGTCCGAACCTCCTAACGTGCGGGTGCGTGGCTACTCACGACGACCGTTCGAGGGCATCGGGCGGCTACTCCGACGACGGGTTCTACTCGACGAGCGGCGCGGGCGGAGGAGTTCACCACTTCGACGACGGCACGCGCACGATCGAGGGCGGCGCGTTCGGCAAGGACACCTCGGCGTTCGACACCTCGGGCTACACGCCGATCGCGGACCTGGACGACAAGCCCGCCTCCCACCACGACACGTTCGAGGACGACGACGAGCGCAGGCCGTTCGGCTGGACCGCCGGCGCCGACATCGGCCTGCTCGTGCTGCGGCTGGCGCTCGGCGGCGCGTTCGTCGTGCACGGGCTGCAGAAGGTGTTCGGCCTGTTCGGCGGGCCGGGCATCGACGGGTTCGCCCAGTACCTGCAGAACGCCGGGTTCCGCGAGGCGCGCATCCTGGCGTGGGTCACCGGCGTGACCGAGCTGGGCGGCGGCGCGCTGCTGGTCCTGGGCCTGTTCACGCCGCTGGCGGCGGCCGGCGTGCTCGGCGTCATGGCGAACGTCATCGCGCTGAAGTACCGGGGCGGTTTCTTCGCGCCCAACGGCGTCGAGCTGGAGGTGGCGTACGCGGCGATGGCGTTCGCGGCCCTGTTCGCGGGACCCGGCCGGGCCGCCCTCGACTACAACCGGAGCTGGTTCCGCCACCCGCTGCTGTCCGGCTTCCTGTGCCTGGTGATCGCGGCCGGCGCCACCGCGGCCACCCTCTACGTCTTCCGGTGATCCCGGATGACCCCCGGCGGGTCGCGCACTAGCGTGCCGGCCGTGGAGGAAGACGCCTGGGTCGAGCTGGACCGCGGGTTCCAGGAGCTGCTCCGGGCCGACTTCGTCGAGGAGTTCGGCTTCCGGTTCGGCGTGCGCCCGGAGGACTACCCGGCGATCCGCGAGCCCGCGCCGTCGGTGACGTGGGACCTCGCGCCGCTGTACGACGCGTTCGGCGAGTCCGCTCAACCGCTGGCCCAGCTCGTGTGCGACGTGCTGCGTGAGTGCACCGAGTACTGGGAGTCCGTGGTGGCGCACGACTGGGTGCACCCGTCGGTGCTCTACCGACCACACCGGGTGGTGGACGTGACCGACCTGGACGGGTGGGACGTCACGCTCATCCCGAACGGGGACTACACGACCTTCGTGGCCAAGGACCTGTCGTTCGGCGTGTTCGGCCACCCGTGGGAGCGGAGCCTGTGCTTCTTCGGCGAACCCGCCGTCCACGCGTCGCAGCGGTTGAACGACGACCTGCTCACCCGGGTGCTCCGCCGTGACGGCCGACCGGAGGTGTCGTGAACCAGCGGGTCGTGGCGGCGGGTGCGCAGCTCGCGCTCGTGGTGGTCGGGGTGCCGGTCGTCTACCTGATCGCCTTCCCCGTCGGCCTCACCGCGCGCTCGCTCCTGCCGCCGGTGGGGCTGCTGGCCGGGCTCGTCGTGGGCGGGGTGCTCGTCGGCAGGGCGCGCCGCCCCGCCGTCGGACCGCTGGCCGGCTGGGCGGTGTTCCTCGCCGCCCTGGTCCTGGCGTTGGTGTCCGGTTGAGCCCCTGAACAGCGGGAACCGGCCGACGGCAGCCGTCGGCCGGTTCCCGCCGTGCTACCGCTTGTCCACGTCCCGCACCGCGCCCGTGGACGCGTCGGTCGCCATCCGGGCGTAGGCGCGCAGCGCCGCCGTCACCGGGCGGACCCGGTCGACCGGTTGCCACGGCCGCTCCGACGCCTCCACCTTGGCCCGCCGCTCGGCCAGCACGGTCTCGTCGACCAGCAGTTCCAGCCGCCGCTCGTGGACGTCGATCAGGATCCGGTCGCCGTCCTGGACCAGGCCGATCACGCCGCCGCCCGCCGCCTCCGGCGAGACGTGGCCGATGGACAGCCCCGACGTGCCGCCGGAGAACCGCCCGTCGGTGATCAGCGCGCACTTCTTGCCCAGGCCCGCGCCCTTGAGGAACGCGGTCGGGTGCAGCATCTCCTGCATGCCCGGCCCGCCCGCGGGCCCCTCGTAGCGGACCACGAGGACGTCACCCGGCTGGATCTCCTTCTTCAGGATCGCCGAGACGGCCTCCTCCTGGGACTCCACCACCCGCGCCGGGCCCTCGAAGCGCCACA
Source organism: Saccharothrix saharensis (assembly GCF_006716745.1). Lineage (NCBI taxonomy): Bacteria > Bacillati > Actinomycetota > Actinomycetes > Pseudonocardiales > Pseudonocardiaceae > Saccharothrix > Saccharothrix saharensis. The sequence continues at coordinate 6,217,287 of NZ_VFPP01000001.1, forward strand.
GGTCCTCGTCGACGCCCGCCGCCTTGATCACCGCGCCGCGCTCGGCCAGGTTGCCGCGCAGCACGGCCAGCCCGCCGTCCTTGGTGTACGCGTGCTCGACGTCGCGGATGCAACCGCCCGCCGCGTCCGTGTCCAGCTTCGACCACCGGTTGGAGGTGGAGAACGCCTCGGTCGTGCGCACACCGCCCGGGGCCGCGTGGAACAGCTCGACGGCCCGCCGGGACGGCGACGGGGCGCGCACGTCCCACTCGCCGAGCCACGACGCGATGTCCGGGCTGTGCACGGTGTGCACGTCCTCGTTGAGCAGCCCGGCCCGCCACAGCTCGCCCAGCAGCGCCGGGATGCCGCCGGCCCGGTGCACGTCCTCCATGTGGTAGTCCGAGTTGGGCGACACCTTCGCCAGGCACGGCACCCGGCGGCTCAGCGCGTCGATGTCGGCCAGCGTGAAGTCGATCTCGCCCTCCTGCGCGGCGGCGAGGATGTGCAGCACGGTGTTCGTGGAGCCGCCCATCGCCATGTCCAGCGCCATGGCGTTCTCGAACGCCTTGCGGTTCGCGATCGAGCGCGGCAGCACCGACTCGTCGTCCTGCTCGTAGTACCGCTCGCACAGGTCCACGACGGTCCGGCCGGCCTCGGCGAACAGCTCCCGGCGCGCGGCGTGCGTGGCCAGCGTGGAGCCGTTGCCCGGCAGCGCGAGGCCCAGCGCCTCGGTGAGGCAGTTCATCGAGTTCGCGGTGAACATGCCCGAGCACGAGCCGCAGGTCGGGCACGCCGACCGCTCGACCTCGGCCAACCCGGCCTCGTCCACCTCCGGCGAGGCGGACGCCGAGATCGCGGTGATCAGGTCGGTCGGCGCGACGGCGACGCCGTCCACCACGACCGCCTTGCCCGCCTCCATCGGCCCGCCCGAGACGAACACGACCGGGATGTTGAGCCGCATCGCCGCGTTGAGCATGCCCGGCGTGATCTTGTCGCAGTTGGAGATGCACACGATCGCGTCGGCCTGGTGCGCGTTGACCATGTACTCGACCGAGTCGGCGATGATCTCGCGCGAGGGCAGCGAGTAGAGCATCCCGCCGTGTCCCATCGCGATGCCGTCGTCCACCGCGATCGTGTGGAACTCGCGCGGCACCCCGCCCGCCTCGCGGACCGCCTCGGCCACGATGTCCCCGAGGTCGCGCAGGTGCACGTGCCCCGGCACGAACTGCGTGTAGGAGTTGGCGATGGCCACGATCGGCTTGCCGAAGTCGCTGTCGGTCATGCCGGTCGCGCGCCACAGCGCGCGTGCGCCCGCGGCGTTGCGGCCGTGGGTGGTGGTGCGGGAACGGAGCGGTGGCACGGCTCCTCCAGAAGTCTTTGCCTAAAAGAGATTCGCGAGCGGCGCGCGCGGGGGTGAGGGCGCGGGAAGGGCGGTGCGGTGCCTCAGAGGTTACTCCGCCGCAACGCCCCGGTGACCAGCACGGCGGCCAGCGCGAGCGTGATGACGTGCACAGCCGTGCACCACAGGCAGATCTTCCCGATCAGCAGGAACTCGGCCGCCACCAGGTACACCACGAACAGCACGCCCACGCCGACCGACGCCAGCCGCGCCCAGTGCAGCGCCGGGCTGCGCCACGCGAACGGCAGGCACGCGACGGTCAGGAACGCGAAGAACGCGAGGCCGAGCACCGCGACCGGGACGCCGAGCAGCTCGGACTGCTCGCTGGTGGTGACCGTGCCGCAGTCGATCACCTCGCCCTCGGCGCACAGCAGCGCGCCCGCGCTGAAGTGCGCGACGGTGAGGTAGGCCGAGACCGCGAGGCCCGCCACCGACAGCGCCAGGCTGACCGCGGGCACCCACTGTGTGCGAGAACTCACTCCTCGGACTTTACGGGCGGCGGCGTTTCGTCCCGGTCAGGCCCGGCCGGCTCCTCCTCGGCCTCCGCAGTCGCGGAAACCGCCGTCGGATCGGCCACCCGACCACCGCTGACCTGCGACAACATCGGCAGGTGCGCGGCGCGGACGGCGGGCAGCCGCACCAGCGAGTCGTCGGTCAGCACCGCCGACAACCACCCCTTCGGGACCACCTTGATCGCCTTCACGTCCGACCACGGCACGACCCGCCCGCCGAACGTGCCGCGCGCCACGATGCGCTCGCCGTCCACGGTCGTCCGGTTGCGCAGCACCCACCACGCGAACGCGGCCGGCAGCAGGTAGATGGCCTGCAAGCCGGGTGCGGCCCAGGCGACGGGCGTCGCGCAGACGGCGGCGGCCAGGGCGGCGAACAGGGCCGGGGTGGGGATGCGGAACACGACTTTCGGCACGGTCCGAGATGCTGTCACTCCCGGTCCGACCTCGTCCGAGCGGGTGACGCCGGCCCGCGTCCACGCACGTGGGGGCTTCCACCATCCGGGAGTGCCGTCCCGCACAGTTGACGCTCCGCCCGCTTGACGGTTAACGTCAGCGCCATGCAGCGCAACCTCGTTCTCGTACTTCCCAGGCGCGTCGACGCCTAGGCATTCGAGCTTGCGTCGACGCGCGACCCTCGTGCGACCCGTTCGGGTTGGCGAGGGTTTTTTCGTGCCCGGACCGTGCATTCTCCTTACCCACGAGGCAGACAGATGACCAGCGCAACCTCGCGACCGGCTCCCGGAGAGTCGTCGTCGCCCCGCCCTGGACCGCGGCCGAAACCGGCCCCGCCGAGCGGCGCTCCCATCCGCGTGACCGGTGCCCAGTCCCTCGTCCGCTCGCTGGAGGCAGTGGGCTGCGAGGTGGTCTTCGGCATTCCCGGCGGCACGATCCTGCCTGCCTACGACCCCCTCCTCGACTCCACCAAGGTGCGTCACATCCTGGTCCGCCACGAGCAGGGCGCGGGCCACGCCGCCACCGGGTACGCCCAGGCCACCGGCAAGGTCGGCGTCTGCATGGCGACCTCCGGTCCCGGCGCCACGAACCTCGTCACGCCCCTCGCGGACGCCAACATGGACTCCGTCCCGGTGGTCGCCATCACCGGTCAGCAGTCCCGTCCGCTGATCGGCACCGACGCGTTCCAGGAAGCCGACATCTGCGGCATCACCATGCCGATCACCAAGCACAACTTCCTCATCACCGACGCCGCGGACATCCCGCGCGCGATCGCCGAGGCGTTCCACCTGGCCGCCACCGGCCGACCCGGCCCCGTCCTGGTGGACATCCCCAAGGACGTGCTGCAGGAGATGACCTCGTTCTCCTGGCCGCCGGAGCTGCGCCTGCCCGGTTACCGGCCGACGACCCGGCCGCACGGCAAGCAGGTGCGCGAGGCCGCGAAGCTGATCGCCGCGGCCCGTCGCCCGGTCCTCTACGTCGGCGGCGGCGTGATCAAGGCCGAGGCGTCGGCCGAGCTGCTGGAGCTGGCCGAGTCCACCGGCATCCCGGTGGTGACCACGCTGATGGCGCGCGGCGCGTTCCCCGACTCGCACCCCCTGCACCTGGGCATGCCGGGCATGCACGGCACGGTGTCGGCGGTCGCCGCGATGCAGAAGTCGGACCTGCTGATCGCGCTGGGCGCGCGGTTCGACGACCGGGTCACCGGCCAGCTGTCCACGTTCGCGCCGGACGCGCAGGTCGTGCACGCCGACATCGACCCGGCGGAGATCTCCAAGAACCGCCGCGCGGACGTGCCGATCGTGGGCGACTGCAAGGAGATCATCAGCGAGCTGGTCGAGGCGGTGCGCGCGGAGAAGGAGAACACGTCCCGCACGGTCGACCTCGCGCCCTGGTGGGACCAGCTCAACGCGCTGCGCGAGACGTTCCCGCTGGGCTACGACTGGCCCGAGGACGGCACGCTGTCGCCGCAGTACGTGATCGAGCGGATCGGCGCGCTGACCCCGCCGGACACCCTGTTCACCGCGGGCGTCGGCCAGCACCAGATGTGGGCCGCGCAGTTCGTCAAGTACGAGCGCCCGCGCACGTGGATCAACTCCGGCGGCCTGGGCACGATGGGCTACGCGGTGCCCGCCGCGATGGGCGCGAAGGCCGGCGTGCCGGACGTCCAGGTCTGGGCGATCGACGGCGACGGCTGCTTCCAGATGACCAACCAGGAGCTGGCCACCTGCGCCATCGAGGGCATCCCGATCAAGGTCGCCGTCATCAACAACGGCAACCTGGGCATGGTCCGCCAGTGGCAGACCCTGTTCTACGGCGAGCGCTACTCCAGCACCGACCTGGGCACGCACAAGCACCGCATCCCCGACTTCAAGCTGCTCGCCGAGGCGATGGGCTGCGCCGGCCTGCGCGCGGAGTCGCGCGAGGAGGTCGACGCGGTGATCCAGCAGGCCATGGAGATCAACGACCGGCCGGTCGTCATCGACTTCGTGGTCGGCAAGGACGCCCAGGTGTGGCCCATGGTGGCCGCCGGCACCGGCAACAGCGAGATCATGGCCGCGCGCGGCATCCGCCCGCTGTTCGACGAGGACGAGTGACGAGATGACTAGGCACACCCTGAGCGTTCTGGTCGAGGACAAGCCCGGTGTCCTCGCGCGTGTGGCGGGCCTGTTCTCGCGCCGCGGCTTCAACATCGAGTCGCTGGCCGTCGGCCGCACCGAGCACCCGGACATCTCCCGGATGACCATCGTCGTCTCGGTCGAGGAGCTGCCGCTGGAGCAGGTCACCAAGCAGCTCAACAAGCTCATCAACGTCATCAAGATCGTCGAGCTGGAGCCGGCCGCGTCCGTCCAGCGCCAGCTCCTGCTCGTCAAGGTGCGCGCCGACGCCACGGTGCGCAGCCAGGTGCTCGAGACGGTGCAGCTGTTCCGCGCGAAGGTCGTCGACGTCTCCCCGGAGGCGGTCACCGTCGAGGCCACCGGCACGTCTGAGAAGCTCGACGCGCTGCTGCGGATGCTGGAGCCCTACGGGCTCCGCGAGATCGTCCAGTCCGGCATGGTCGCCATCGGCCGTGGCGCCCGCTCCATCACCGCGACCGCGGTGCGCTGATTTTCCAGTTCCGAGGAAGGAAGTACCACCAGTGAGCGTCGAGATCTTCTACGACGACGATGCCGACCTGAGCATCATCCAGGGGCGCAAGGTCGCGGTCATCGGCTACGGCAGCCAGGGCCACGCGCACGCGCTGAGCCTGCGCGACTCCGGCGTCGACGTCCGGATCGGCCTCCGCGAGGGTTCCAAGTCCGCGGCCAAGGCGGAGGAGGAGGGCCTGCGGGTCCTGTCCAACGCCGAGGCGGCGGCCGAGGCCGACCTGATCATGATCCTGGCGCCGGACACCGCGCAGCGGCACATCTACGCCAACGACATCGCCCCGAACCTGAACGACGGTGACGCCGTCTTCTTCGGCCACGGCTTCAACATCCGCTACGGCCTGATCACCGTGCCGTCCAATGTGGATGTCGCGATGGTCGCGCCGAAGGGCCCCGGCCACCTGGTGCGCCGCCAGTTCGTCGACGGCAAGGGCGTGCCCGCGCTGATCGCGGTCGAGCAGGACGCCTCCGGCAACGCGCAGGCGCTGGCGCTGTCCTACGCCAAGGGCATCGGCGGCACGCGCGCGGGCGTCATCAAGACCACGTTCAAGGAGGAGACGGAGACCGACCTGTTCGGTGAGCAGGCGGTGCTCTGCGGTGGCGCTTCCGCGCTGGTGCAGGCCGGTTTCGAGGTGCTGACCGAGGCCGGTTACGCGCCCGAGGTCGCCTACTTCGAGTGCCTGCACGAGCTCAAGCTCATCGTGGACCTCATGTACGAGGGCGGCATCGCCCGCATGCGCTACTCGATCTCCGACACCGCCGAGTACGGCGACCTCACCCGCGGCCCGCGCGTGGTGACGCCCGCCGTCAAGGAGGAGATGCGCAAGATCCTGGGCGAGATCCAGGACGGCACGTTCGCCACCGAGTGGGTGAACGAGGACGACGCCGGCCGCGGCAACTACAAGAAGTTGCAGCAGGAGGGCGAGCAGCACCCGATCGAGGAGGTCGGCAAGAAGCTGCGCGGCCTCATGTCCTGGGTCGACCGCCCCATCACCGAAACGGCGTAAGATCAGCGGTTTTTTCACCGGGGCCCGCGGTTTCGACCGCGGGCCCCGGTATACCTAGGCCCCATGACCGACAGCGCGCCGATCTACGACGACAAGGCCCACGTCCGGGGCAACCTCGACCTCAGCGGAGCCGAGTGGATCCGCAGCGACGAGGGCGCCGAGGACGAGGAGGAGCACGTCGAGATCGCGTTCGTCGAGCACACCGACGGCGTGACGTACACGGCGATGCGGAACTCGGCCCACCCGGACGGCCCGGTCCTGGTCTTCACCCCCGCCGAGTGGGAGGCGTTCATCCTCGGCGTGAAGGACGGCGAGTTCGACGAACCCTGGTGACCACCGCCGCGCCGACGGGGTCCATGTGGGACGCGCGTACCGGGTTCCAGCAGGTGAAACGGGGCACCCGGGTGATGAGCGCCGGGTGGGCGCTGACTATGCTCGTTAACAACCCGGACACATTGCCGTGGCCGGCCGGCGCGGGTGACGACCTGCTCGACGGCCCCGCGCTCCCCACCCGTTCACACCACCGGGAGCGACGTCCGTGACCAAGCCCGTTGTCCTCATCGCCGAGAAGCTCGCACCGTCCGTTCTCGACGTCTTCGGTGATGGCATCGAGGTGCGCCACGTCGACGGCACCGACCGTCCCGCGCTGCTCGAAGCCGTCGCCGACGCCGACGCCCTCCTGGTCCGCTCCGCCACCAAGGTGGACGCCGAGGTCTTCAAGGCCACCACCAAGCTCAAGGTCGTCGCCCGCGCGGGCGTCGGGCTCGACAACGTCGAGGTGCCCGCCGCCACCGAGCGCGGGGTGATGGTGGTCAACGCGCCCACCTCGAACATCGTCAGCGCCGCCGAGCACGCGGTTGCCCTGCTGCTGGCCACCGCGCGCCAGATCCCGGCCGCGCACGCCACGCTGCAGAACCACGAGTGGAAGCGCAGCAAGTTCAACGGCGTCGAGGTGCAGGGCAAGACGGTCGGCGTGGTCGGCCTGGGCAAGATCGGCCAGCTGTTCGCGGCGCGCATCGCCGCCTTCGGCACCACGCTCATCGCCTACGACCCGTACGTCAGCGCCGCCCGCGCCGCGCAGCTCGGCATCGAGCTGGTGACGCTGGAGGAGCTGCTGGAGCGCGCCGACTTCATCTCGATCCACCTGCCGAAGACGCCGGAGACCAAGGGCCTGATCGGCGCCGAGCAGCTGGCCAAGGCCAAGCGCGGCGTGATCATCGTCAACGCCGCCCGCGGCGGCCTGGTCGACGAGGAGGCGCTGGCCGAGGCCGTGAAGGAGGGCCAGGTCGGCGGCGCGGGCATCGACGTGTTCTCCACCGAGCCCACCACCGAGAGCCCGCTGTTCGGGTTGCCGAACGTCGTGGTGACGCCGCACCTGGGCGCGTCGACCACCGAGGCGCAGGACCGGGCGGGCACGGACGTGGCCAAGTCGGTGCTGCTGGCCCTGGCGGGCGACTTCGTGCCGGACGCGGTGAACGTGCAGGGCGGCGGCGTGGTCGGCGAGGAGGTCCGCCCGTACCTGCCGCTGGTGCAGAAGCTGGGCGCGGTCGTCGCCGCCCTGAGCGCGAAGGCGCCGACGTCGGTCACCCTCGAGGTGCGCGGCGAGCTGTCCAACGAGGACGTCTCGGTGCTGCCGCTGGCCGCGCTGCGCGGCGTGTTCTCCAGCGTGGTCGAGGAGCAGGTCACCTTCGTCAACGCCCCGGCGCTGGCGGCGTCGCTCGGCGTGAGCGTCGACCTGGCCAAGGAGCCGGAGAGCGCCAACCACCGCAGCCTGGTCACGGTGCGCGCGGTGCAGGCCGACGGCGCGGTCATCACGGTGTCCGGCACGCTCACGGGCCTGGACCAGGTCGAGAAGCTGGTCGGCATCAACGGCCGGGGCTTCGACCTGCGCGCGGAGGGCAACGTGCTGCTGCTGGAGTACCCGGACCGGCCGGGCGTCATGGGCACCGTCGGCACGCTGCTCGGCGAAGCGGGCGTGAACGTCGAGGCCGCCCAGATCAGCCAGACCAAGGACGGCGCGGACGCGTTCATGCTGCTGCGCGTCGACCGCCCGGTGGACACCGCGGTGCTCGACCCGATCGGCGCGGCCGTGGGCGCGCGCACGGTGCGCTCGGTCAACTTCGACTGACCGAAGCGTCGCCGTAACGGAGTAACGCCGCCGGGACCTGTCGTTGTCTATCGCCGCAGGTCTCGGCGGTGTCACAGTTAACCGTTAGTCGTCAAAACTGTGGGTGCCATCACTCGTATGGGTTAACTGATCAGCTCGACCTAGCGATTAGGTTCCCTCCCACGAGGTTGACCCGGTGCCGTAGAGGGCACGGCACCACGCGGGCAGTTCCCTTCCCTCACTGGACGACGCTGCCTGCCCGGTCGTATCCGACCTCGCTTGGGGCACGTTGTGAGCCGATCTCGCGTTGTCGCCAGATCTGCCGTACCGGTGCTGGCCGCGATACTCGTCGCCGGGTCCACCGCCGGTACCGCGCTGGCCGCGGAAGATCCACTGGCGCCGTCCGTCGCGAACGCGCGCGGGCTGGATGCGGGCAAGTTGCAGTTGAAGGTGTCCGACCGGCTGTCGGCCGCCCAGGGCAGGGTCACCGCGTTCGTGGAGCTCGAGGCCAAGCCGGCCGTCGACACGTTCGCCGAGAAGACCGGCCAGGGCGCGACCAAGCAGCAGGCCAAGGACGCCGCCAGGGCGACGAAGAACGACGCCGGTCGGATCACCGACCAGGTCGTGGGCGCCTTGAAGGGCAAGGACTCCGCCACCAAGGAGCTGTTCCGGACCGCCAACGGCGTGCCCGGCGTGGTCGTCCAGGCCGACGCCGCCAAGGTGCGCGAGCTGGCCCAGCGCGCGGACGTGAAGTCCGTGCGCACCGTGGTGCCGAAGTCGCGCCAGAACTCCACCGCCGTGCAGCTGACCAACACGCTCAAGGCGTGGCAGCAGTACGGCAAGCTCGGTGACGACACCCGCATCGGCATCATCGACACGGGCATCGACTACACCCACAGCGACTTCGCGGGCCCCGGCACCATCGAGGCGTTCAAGGCGATCGACGAGACCAAGGTCGACGCCTCGTACTTCCCGACCGCCAAGGTGGTCGGCGGCTACGACTTCGTCGGCAACGCCTACGACGGCGAGAGCGACGACCCGGCGATCAACACCCCGAAGCCGGACCCGAACCCGCTCGACTGCAACGGCCACGGCTCGCACGTCGCCGGCACCGCGGCGGGCTTCGGCGTCAACGCCGACGGCTCCACCTTCAAGGGCGACTACACCAAGCTCACCCCCGAGGCGCTGGACGCGATGCGCATCGGCCCCGGCACCGCGCCGAAGGCGCTGCTGTACGCGCTCAAGGTGTTCGGCTGCGACGGTTCGACCAACGTCACCGCGCAGGCGCTGGACTGGGCGCTCGACCCCGACGGTGACGGCGACTTCTCCGACCACCTCGACGTGGTCAACCTGTCGCTCGGCTCCGACTACGGCGCCCCGGACGACCCCGACAGCCTGTTCGTGCGCAAGCTGAACGCCTCCGGCGTGCTCACGGTGTTCTCCGCGGGCAACGGCGGCGACCTGTACGACATCGGCGGCTCGCCGGGCAGCACCCCCGAGGCGCTGACCGTGGCCAGCACCCGTGACGCGTACGTGCTGCGCGACGCGGTCGAGGTCACCGCGCCCGGTGGCGCGGCCGGCAAGAAGCCCGGCCAGTACAGCGTGGCGTTCGACTACGAGGGCCTGGAGCTCACCGCGCCGGTCGTGGCGATGAGCGACGCGGCCAACAAGGACGGCTGCCTGCCGTTCTCGGCCGCGGACAAGGCCGCGGTCGCGGGCAAGACGGTGTGGCTGGAGTGGGACGACAACGACGCCACGCGTCGCTGCGGCTCGGTCGGCCGGACCAACAACGCCACCGCCGCGGGCGCCGTCGGCGCGCTGTTCACCTCGAACCTGGAGCACTTCAACGCGGGCATCTCCGGCAACGCGGCGATCCCGGTGTTCCAGCTGACCGGTTCCGCCACCGCCGCGCTGCGCCCGGCGCTGGCCGCGGGCACGCTGACCGTCCGCCAGTCGGGCGACCTGCGCACCTCGCTGGCCACGTACGACCAGTCGATCAGCGACACCCCGAGCTCGTTCACCTCGCGCGGCGTGCGCGGCCCGGTCGTGAAGCCGGACGTGGCGGCGCCCGGTGACACCATCGCCTCCGCGCTGGTCGGCTCCGGCAACAAGACGATGGTCAACTCGGGCACCTCGATGGCCGCGCCGCACATCACCGGCATCGCGGCGCTGGTGCGCCAGGTCCACCCGGACTGGACGCCGGAAGAGGTCAAGGCCGCGGTCATGAACACCGCGGGCCACGACGTGAAGGCCGACGGCAAGACCTACGCGCCCAACCGCGTCGGCGCCGGCCGCGTCGACGGCAAGGCCGCGGTCGAGAACCAGGTCCTCGCCTACGTGCAGGACGACCCGGGCGCCGTGTCCGCGTCGTTCGGCACGGTCGAGGTGTCCGGTCCGGTCAGCCTCACCAAGACCATCAAGGTGGTCAACAAGTCCACCAAGTGGGTGGACTACGCGGTGGGCTACGAGGCGCTGACGCAGATCCCGGGCGTGCGCTACGAGCTGTCCACGAGCACCGTGCGGCTCAGCCCGCGCGGCATCGCCCGGGTCGCCGTGACGCTGAAGATCGATGACCCGAAGGCGCTGCGCAAGACGGTCGACCCGACCGTCGAGGCCAACCACCTCGACGTGCCGCGCCAGTACCTGGCCGATGCGTCGGGCCGGGTCGTGCTCACGCCCAAGTCCGGCTCGCCGGTGGCCCTGCGGGTGCCGGTGTACTCGGCGCCGAAGCCGGTGGCCGACATCAACGTCGCGGGCAACGTGCGGATCAACGGCAAGGGCCAGGGCGTGCTGAACCTGACCGGCCGGGCCGTCAACCAGGGCGCCTACCAGTCCCTGGTGAGCGTGCTGGAGCTGCAGGCGTCCTCGCCGCGGCTGCCCGAGTGCCGCCGCAACGTCACCACGAACTGCGTGCTGAACAACACCGCCAAGGGCGGCGACCTGCGCTACGTCGGCGCGGCCTCGACCGCTCCGCTGGCCAAGGCGCAGGGCAACCCGCAGGACGCGATGCTCGCGTTCGGTGTCGCGACCTGGGGCAACTGGTACAACCTGGGCAGCAACACCATCCCGTTCATCGACATCGACACCAACGGTGACGGCGCGTTCGACTACGAGGTCTACGCGACCAAGCTGACCGACACCGACCTGCTGGTCGCGGCCACGGTGGACCTGAGCACCGGCGCCACGGTCGACCTGCAGGGCGTCAACGGCCAGTTCGGCGACGTCGACACGAACGTGTTCGACACGAACGTGGTGGTCCTGCCGGTGCTGCTGTCGGCGCTCGGCATCGACCCGTCGGCGGACACCTCGCGGATCTCCTACCAGGTCGGTGTGGCCGGGTTCTACGTCGCACCGGGCACGTCCAACGGCCTGATCGACTCGATCCCGGACGCGCTGTCGTTCGACCCGCTCAAGCCGGGCGTGTGGGTGCAGGGCGGCGGTGACCCGGCGCTGTCCTACCAGGCCCGCCCGGCGACCGCCCTGGTCGTCAACCACGACGCGGCGGCGGCCGCGGCCGACGGCGCGAACAGCCTGCTGGTCCTGCACCACCACAACGCCACCGGTGACAAGGCGGACGTGGTCAAGGTGAAGGCCCCGCGGACGAGCCCGGCCGCGCGCGTAGTGGCCTGATCGTCGTTGCACCGCTCTGGCCGGTCGGGGACTGCCCCGGCCGGCCAGAGCCGTTTACGCGCATCGGGTGACGCCCGAACGGGGGCACTGAACCGTTCGGGTGTCCCGCAGTCCGGGAGATATGGCCACGGAGGGGTGTTCCGAGTGCGGTTTCACCGCTTCGGACCGGTAGCCTTTCGCAAAGGAAACTAGTCCCGTGCAATGGGACTGATACCTGGGAGGTGTGTGGATGCGGCTCGCAGTGATCCCAGGAGACGGGATCGGGCCCGAGGTCGTCGCCGAGGCACTGAAGGTGCTCGGTGAGGTCGTTCCAGCGGCTGAGATCACCCGCTACGACCTCGGCGCGGCGCGCTGGCACGCCACAGGTGAGTTGCTGCCGGAGTCCGTGCTCGGGGAACTCCGCCAGCACGACGCGATCCTGCTCGGCGCCGTGGGCGACCCGTCGGTGCCGAGCGGAATCCTGGAGCGTGGCCTGCTGCTGCGGCTCCGGTTCGAGCTCGACCACCACGTGAACCTGCGCCCGGCCCGGCTGTACCCCGGTGTGCGCAGCCCGATCGCCGACCCGCCGGAGATCGACATGGTGGTGGTGCGGGAGGGCACGGAAGGCCTGTACGCGGGCAACGGCGGGCTCCTGCGCAAGGACACGCCGCACGAGATCGCGACCGAGGTGTCGATCAACACCTCGTTCGGCGTGGAGCGGGTGGTGCGCGACGCGTTCGCCCGTGCCGCGAACCGGCCGCGCAAGCACCTCACGCTCGTGCACAAGACCAACGTGCTCACGCACGCCGGGTCGTTGTGGTCGCGGGTGGTGGAGGAGGTGTCGTTGCAGCACCCGGACGTGACGGTGGCGTACCAGCACGTCGACGCGGCGACGATCCACCTGGTCACCGACCCGGGCCGGTACGACGTGATCGTGACGGACAACCTGTTCGGCGACATCCTGACCGACCTGGCGGCGGCCGTGACCGGCGGCATCGGGCTGGCGGCGTCGGGCAACCTGGACGTGACGCGGCGCAACCCGAGCATGTTCGAGCCGGTGCACGGCAGCGCGCCGGACATCGCGGGCCAGGGCATCGCCGACCCGACCGCGGCGGTGCTGTCCGTCGCCCTCATGCTCGACCACCTGGGCGAGTCCGAGGCGGCTCGGCGGATCGAGGCGTCGGTGGCGTTCGACCTGGCCACCCGCGACCACTCGTCGCCGGGCGCGACCTACGCCGTGGGCGACCGCCTGGCGGCCCTCGTCTCCTCCAACGTCCGCACCGCCTAACCGCGAGTGTCGAACCTCGAGGACCCGAGTGTCGAACGCTCAGGACCCCTGAGTTCAACGCTCAGGTCCCGGCCGGCCGAACCTGAGCGTTGAACTCGGGGGACGCGAGCGTTCGACACTCGGGACCTGAGCGTTCGACACTCGGGACCTGAGCGTTCGACACTCGGGACCTGAGTGTTCGACTCTCGGGATGGTGATTGGGGCCACCACGGCGGTGTCGTGGTGGCCCTGACCGTGTCGCGAGCCGTAAGGTCGCCGGAGCCGCCCGTGGGGGAAGTCCGGTCGAAGTCCGGCGCTGACCCGCAACGGTAGGCCGAGCAGCACGCTCGGCGAGCCCGATCACCCGTGGGCGGTGGGAAGAAGCTCCACCTCCTGCCGTGGTCTGCGGGACGGGTGCGCCGGCCTGCCGCGTGCGGGTGCGGGTGGCCGGTCCGGGCCACCCGTCCGGAAGGCGACCGGTGACCCCCACCAGCAGCCAGGCGCGTGCCCAGGCCCTCCGCCGCCCGCCCACCGCGGGCCTGTGCCTGGCCCTCGCCGCCGTGCTCGCCGCCTCGGTCGTCGCCGGCGTCGCGCTCGGACCGGTGCGCATCCCGTTCGACGACGTCCTGCGCTTCCTCGCCGCGGCCCTCACCGGCGGCACGGTCGACGCCGCCGAGGCGGGCCCCTACCGGATCGTGTGGGACATCCGCCTGCCCCGCGTCCTGCTCGCCGCCGTGGTCGGCGCGGGCCTGTCCGTGGTCGGCGTCGCCATCCAGGCCATGGTCCGCAACGCCCTCGCCGACCCGTACGTGCTGGGCATCTCCTCCGGCGCGAGCGTCGGCGCCACCGCCGTCGTGACCACCGGCCTGTTCGCCTCCCTGGGCATCTACGCGCTGTCCACGGCCGCCTTCATCGCCGCCCTGGCCGCCATGGCCCTGGTCTACGTCGTCACGGGCCGTGACCTCACCCCGCTGCGCCTGGTCCTCACCGGCACGGCCATGGCCTACGGCTTCTCCGCCGTCGCCATGCTGCTGGTGTTCCAGTCGCCACGCGGCGAGGCGGCCCGCGCCGCGATGTTCTGGCTGCTCGGCAGCCTCGGCGGCGTCACGTGGACGTCGCTGCCGATCGCCGCCGCCGTCACCGCGGCGGGCACCGCCTACCTGCTGACCCGCGCCAAGCACCTCAACGCGCTGTCCATGGGCGACGAGACGGCCACCACCCTCGGCATCGACGTCTCCCGCACCCGCAAGGCGCTGTTCGCCGTCACGGCCGCCATGACCGGCGTGCTGGTCGCGGTCAGCGGCGCGGTCGGGTTCGTCGGCCTGATGCTGCCGCACCTGGTCCGCCTCACGGTCGGCGCCGACCACCGCAAGGTGCTCGGCGTGGCCCCGCTCGCGGGCGCGTGCTTCCTGATCTGGGTGGACGTCGCCGCACGCCTGCTCGCCGCCCCCGAGGAGCTGCCGCTGGGCGTCATCACGGCCGCGCTGGGCGTGCCGTGCTTCGTCCTGCTGATGCGCCGCCGCGGCTACGTGTTCGGCGGTCGCTGATGGACGTGCGACTCGAAGGCGTCACCGTCGACGGCATCCTGCGCGGCATCGACCTGCACGCGCGCGACCACGAGGTGCACGGCATCGTCGGCCCGAACGGCAGCGGCAAGTCGACCACGCTGCGCTGCGTGTACCGGGCGCTGAGGCCGTCCGGGGGAGTGGTCCTGCTCGGCGGCCGGGACGTCGCGGCGGGCAAGGTCCGCGACACCGCCGAGCACCTGGCCGCGCTCACCCAGGACAGCCACGTCGAGTTCGACTTCACCGTCACCGAGGTCGTCGCGATGGGACGCCTCCCGCACCGGACGACCCCCGGGCACGACGCCGAGGTGGTCGCCGGGGCCCTGTCGCGAGTGGACGCCGCCCACCTCGCCCACCGCGGCTTCCTGACCCTCTCCGGCGGCGAGCGGCAGCGCGTCCTGATCGCCCGCGCCCTGGCCCAGCAGCCGCGGGTGCTCGTGCTGGACGAGCCGACCAACCACCTCGACATCAGCCACCAGCTCGCGGTCCTCTCGCTGGTCCGCGGCCTGGGCGTGACCGTCCTCGCGGTCCTGCACGACCTCAACCTCGCCGCCGCCTACTGCGACCGCCTGCACGTGCTCGACGGTGGTCGGGTGGTGCGCAGCGGCACGCCGGAGGAGGTGCTCACCCCCGAGGTGCTGCACGAGGTGTTCGACGTCCGCGCCCACGTCGTGCGCCACCCCACCAGCGGCGTGCCCCAACTGCTGTTCGACCACAGGGAGTCCACCGCGTGAAGAAGCTCGTCGCCCTCGCCCTGATCGCCCTCACCACGGGCTGCGGTGCGCGGATCGCGCCCGCCGCCGCCACCGAGACGGTCACCGTCACGAACTGCGGGCAGCAGGTCGCGTACGCGAAACCGTCCCGTGTGGTCACCAACGACACCGGCATCGCCGAGATCATGTTCGCGCTCGGCCTCGGTGACCGGATGGCCGGGTACGTCATCGGCGGCGGCCAGGCCGGTGACGTCGCCTCCTCGCCCTGGAAGGCCGACTTCGACCGCGTGCCGAACCTCGGCGAGCAGATCACCAAGGAGCTCGTCCAGGGCGCGAAGGCGGACCTCGTGTTCGCGGGCTGGAACTACGGCTTCTCCGAGGCCACCGGCTTCACCCCGGACGCCCTCGACGACCTCGGCATCGCCACCTACCAGCTCACCGAGGCGTGCCGGAACGGCGTGGGCAGGCAGCGCGGCATCATGCCGCCGCTGGACGCCCTCTACACCGACCTGCGCAACCTGGGCCGCGTGTTCGGCGTGGAGGCGAAGGCCGAGGAGCTGATCGCGGGCTACCAGGAGCAGGTCTCCAACGCCGCGAAGCTCGTCAAGCAGAACCGCCCGAAGGTGTTCCTCTACGACAGCGGGCTCGACCAGCCGTTCACCTCGGGCCGCAACGCCGCGCCGCACGACATCATCGGCAAGGCGGGCGGTGACAACATCTTCGGCGACCTCGACGACAGCTGGACCACGGTCGGCTGGGAGGCCGTCGTGGACCGCGCCCCGGACGTGGTGCTGATCAACGACTACGCCGACGGCGAGGCGACCACCCCGGACGAGAAGCGGGCGTTCCTGGAGTCCTACCCGCCGCTGGCCGACGTGCCCGCCATCCGGCACGGGCGGTTCTTCGTGCTGCCCTACGCGGCCCTGGTGGAGAGCCCGCGCAACCCGGCCGCCATCGAGGCGTTCGCCAGGTTCTTGGCCGATAGCTTCCACCCATAGTGTGGGACGACCCGTCCGCGGCTTGGTATCCGCGGACGGGTTGTGGCACCATCGCGGACGTGGCTCTCCACACCGTGATCATTATTTCCCAGCGCGCCGGGTAGTGCTGCCTCGAAGCACCCGGCGCGCCGACCTCTCGCATCCTGCGGGGGGTCTTTTTGTTTTCCTAGACTCACAGGAGCCCCATCGTGACCCCCCTCGGCGATTCATTCCACGTCTTCGACACGACCTTGCGGGACGGTGCCCAGCGCGAGGGCATCTCCTACTCGGTCAACGACAAGCTGGCCGTGGCCCGCCTGCTCGACTCGCTCGGCGTCGGTTTCATCGAGGGTGGCTGGCCGGGCGCCATGCCGAAGGACACCGAGTTCTTCGCCAGGGCGGCCGCGGGGGAGCTCGCGCTCAAGCACGCGCAGCTCGTCGCGTTCGGCTCGACCCGCAAGGCGGGCGTCAAGGTGCACGAGGACGCGCAGGTCAGGGCCCTGCTGGAGGCGCAGACGCCGGTCGTGACGCTGGTCGCGAAGTCCGACCGCAGGCACATCGAACGGGCGCTGCGCACGGACGTGGCGGAGAACTGCGCGATGGTCCGCGACACCGTCGCGCACCTGGTCGGCGAGGGCCGCCGGGTGTTCCTCGACGCCGAGCACTTCTTCGACGGCTTCGCCTTCGACCCCGACACCGCGCTGCGCGTGCTGGAGTCCGCAGTGGAGGGTGGCGCGGACGTCGTCGTGCTGTGCGACACCAACGGCGGCCAGCTGCCCCTGGGCCTGGCCGAGACCGTCGCCGACGTGGTCGCCCGCACGGGCTTCCGGGTCGGCATCCACTGCCAGGACGACACGTCCTGCGCGGTGGCCAACACCATCGCCGCGGTGCAGGCGGGGGCGACCCACGTCCAGTGCACCGCGAACGGCTACGGCGAGCGAGCGGGCAACGCGGACCTGTTCGCCGTCGTCGGGAACCTCGTGACCAAACTCGGCCTGCGGGTGCTACCCACCGAATCGCTGGCCGAGCTCACCCGGGTCTCCCATGCGCTGGCCGAGATCGCGAACATCGCACCCGACACCCACCAGGCCTACGTCGGGTCGTCGGCCTTCGCCCACAAGGCGGGGCTGCACGCGAGCGCGATCAAGGTGGATCCGGAGTTGTACAACCACATCGACCCGGACACCGTCGGCAACGACATGCGGGTGCTGGTCACCGAGATGGCGGGTCGGGCCAGTCTCGAACTCAAGGGACGTGAGTTCGGGATCGACCTGACCCGCCGGCCCGACGCGCTCACCACCGTGGTGCGCAAGGTGAAGGACCTGGAGGCGGGCGGCTGGTCGTTCGAGGCCGCCGACGCCTCCCTGGAGCTGCTGCTCCGGGCGGAGATGTCCGACCTGGACGCGCCGCCGTTCGCGCTCGAGTCGTACCGCGTGGTGCTCGACCACCACCAGGACGGCGCGATCGTGTCCGAGGCCACGGTGAAGGTGCACGTGGCCGGTGAGCGGGTCATCGCCACCGCCGAGGGCAACGGCCCGGTGCACGCGCTGGACGCCGCGTTGCGCAAGGCGCTCCTGCCCCACCTGTCGTGGTTGGACGCGGTGGAGCTGAACGACTACAAGGTGCGCATCCTGACCGATCAGCACGGCACCGACGCCGTCACCCGCGTGCTCGTGGAGTCCACCGACGGCGAGCGCGAGTGGACCACCGTGGGCGTGCACGGCAACATCGTCGAGGCCAGTTGGCTCGCCCTGTGCGACGCGCTGGTGCACAAGGCGATGCGGGTCAGCCCGTCACCAGCGTGAGCCCCTCACCGGCCAGGATGCGGTTGAGCGGCTCGAAGTAGGACGCGCCGCCGGTGGAGCAGTTGCCGCTGCCGCCGAGCGAGTGCCCCTGGGCCTGGGACCCGGTGAAGACCGGGGCCCACTGGTCGCCGGGTTCGGTGCACACGCTGGTCCGGGTGAGGCCGTGGACGATGCCGCCCGGGTAGTTCACGGTCACGTTCTTCGCCTGCACGGTGCCGCACCGCAACCCGGTGGTGCGGCCCGCCGCGCACACCTGGCCGCCGACGGGCGTCTCGGCCGAGCCGGTGATGGTGCCGGACCGCCCGGCGATGGTGGGCCGCTGGACCCACGCGGCGGTGTTGGTGATCCGGACGATCGAGTAGGTCGACCGGACCGCCACGATCGGGCCTATCTCGACCAGGTCGGGCCCGCGGACCACCGTGCCGAGCGCCCCGCAGGAGGTCGGCACGATGAGGTGGCCGCGGGCGTTGAAGCCGTTGGCGCAGCGTCCGCCGGACGACGGGTACAGGCTGGTGCCGGCTTCGAGCGGGGTCGGCAGCGCGGCACCGACCTCTTCCGGGGTGGCCGCGGCCCGCGCGGCCGCGGCGACGAGCAGGGTCAGCACGATCAGCAGGGTTCGCATCCCTATGACGCTAGGCACGCACGGTGGCGTTTCCAGCCGCCGGTTAGGGTGATTGCCGTGCGCATTGCCCGAATCGCCCAACCCGACGGCCTGGCCTTCGCCGCGATCGAAGGCGAAGGCGACGACCTCACCGCGGTCGAGATCGCCGACGACCCGTTCGCCAACCCGACGTTCACCGGCCGCCGCCGGCCGCTGGCCGACGTCCGCCTGCTGGCGCCGTTCCTGCCGCCGAAGATCGTGGCCATCGGCCGCAACTACGCCGAGCACGCGGCCGAGTTCGGCAACGAGGTGCCCGCGGAACCGCTGATGTTCCTCAAGCCCAACACCGCCGTGATCGGTCCGAACGCCGACATCAAGCTGCCCGCCGTGTCGGAGCGGGTGGACTTCGAGGGCGAGCTGGCCGTCGTCGTCGGCGTCGGCGGTCGGGACATCCCCGCGTCCCGCGCCCGCCAGTCCATCCTCGGCTACACGATCGCCAACGACGTCACCGCGCGCGACCTGCAGAAGAGCGACGGCCAGTGGACGCGGGCCAAGGGCTTCGACACGTTCTGCCCGCTCGGCCCCTGGGTGGAGACCGAGTTCGACCCGTCCGACGTGGCCATCCGCACCGAGGTGGACGGCGAGGTCAAGCAGGACTCGCGCACCTCGCTGCTGCTGCACGGCATCCCCGAGCTGATCGAGTACATCTCCTCGGTGATGACCCTGCGACCGCTCGACGTGATCCTCACCGGCACCCCGGCGGGCGTCGGCCCGCTGACCGCCGGGCAGACCGTCTCGGTGACCGTCGAGGGCCTGGGCACGCTGACGAACACGGTCGCCAACCGCTGAGCCTCAACTCCGCTCGATCCGCTCGGGCGCGCGCCGGGCGAACTCCGGCGCGTGCTCGGGCCGCAGGCCGATGGCGACCAGGTACGCGGGCACCCCTTGCAGCCACGGGAACCGCGCCATCAGCCGGACCGGCAGCGGCGGACGCCCCGGCGCGGCGCTCGCCGAGCCGGTGAGCGTCGGCTTGAGGAACGAGTCCTGGATCCGCCGCTGGACGGCCTGGGTCACCGCCGTGGGCAGCCACCGCCTGCGCCGCACCTTCGCCAGCACGTCCGGGCCCGGCCGGCCGCGGCGCAGCGGTGCGGCGACGAGCGCCGCGGCGGCGACCGCGTCCTGCACCGCCAGGTTGATGCCGACGCCGCCGATGGGCGACATGGCGTGCGCCGCGTCACCGATGCACAGCGCGCCGTCGACGTGCCAGCGCCGCAGGCGGTCGAGCTTGACGTCCAGCAGCTTCACGTCGTCCAGCGACTCGACGGTCTCCATCCGCTCCGCCAGCCACGGCACCAGCTCCACCACCCGCTGCCGGAACGCGGCGATCCCCTCCGCCCGCAGCAGCTCGTCGGTGCCCTTGCGGATGAGGTACGCGCACTGGAAGTAGTCGCCGCGGGGGATGAGCACCATCGCCTGGCCCTGCGTGAACCGCCCGGTGGCGCCGCTGAGCTCGCCGGGGTCGCGCGGCAGCCGGAACCACCACACGTCCATCGGGGCGCCGAACTCGTGCACCGGCAGCCCGAGCTGCTCCCGCACGAGCGAACGTCGCCCGTCGGCCGCGATGACCAGGTCGGCCGCCAGCTCGCCGGTCCCGCCGTCGGGCGTGCGGTAGCGGACGCCGGTCACCTTGCCGCCGTCCTTGACGAGCCCGGTGAACTCGGTGTTCATCCGCAGCGTGAACGTCGGCTCGCGCTTGCCCGCGTCGGCGAGCAGGTCCAGGAAGTCCCACTGGGGCACGAACGCGATGTGCTTGTGCGGTCCGGGGAGCCGGGTGAGGTCGCCCATCGTCTGCGGGCCGCTGTCCAGCAGCACCTGCACCCTGTCCACGAGCTGGTGCGGCACCTCGGCGAACGACGGACCGAGGCCGAGCTCGTCCAGCAGCGTCAACGTCGACGCGTGCACCGTGTCACCGCGGAAGTCGCGCAGGAAGTCGCCGTGCTTCTCCAGCACTGTCACCTCGACACCGGCCCTGGCCAGCAGCAACGCGGCCACCATGCCCGCCGGTCCGCCTCCGACGACCGCGACACCGGTCCTCTCCATGATCCACCCCTCACTTTTCAACGCCAGTTGAATAAGGTCAGGATGCTCCGAAGTGCGGCCCCGGTCAAGCCGGATACGCTGATCGGGTCATGAGCGCACCAGCAGCTCCGCCCACCGGAGCCGACGCGGCGGTCCGCGTCCGCTTCAGCCCCTCGCCCACCGGCACGCCGCACGTGGGTCTCGTCCGCACCGCCCTGTTCAACTGGGCCTACGCCCGCCACGCCGGTGGCACCGTGGTCTTCCGGATCGAGGACACCGACGCGGCCCGCGACTCCGAGGAGTCGTACCTCCGACTGCCGGCGGCCCTGCGGTGGCTCGGGCTGGACTGGGACGAGGGCCCGGAGGTCGGCGGGCCGCACGCGCCGTACCGGCAGAGCCTGCGCCGCCACCTCTACGACGACATCGCCCGGCGCCTGCTCGAGGCGGGCGAGCTGTACGAGTCGTTCTCCACCGCCGAGGAGGCGCAGGCGCGCCGCGAGGCCGCGGGCCAGGACCCCAAGCTCGGCTACGACGGCCACGACCGCGGCCTCACCGGGGAGCAGCGGTCCGCGTTGCGCGCCGAGGGCCGGGAACCGGTGCTGCGCCTGAAGATGCCCGACGAGGACATCACGTGGGTCGACCTGGTGCGCGGCGAGGTCACGTTCCAGGCGGGCAGCACGCCCGACCCGGTGCTGGTGCGCGCCAACGGCGACCCGCTCCGCCCGTTCGTGAGCCCGGTGGACGACGCCCTGATGGGCATCACGCACGTGCTGCGCGGCGAGGACCTGCTCCCGTCGACGCCGCGCCAGATCGCGCTGCACCGGGCGTTGGCGCGGATCGGCGTGACGTCGTCCGTGCCCCGGTTCGGCCACCTGCCGACCGTGCTGGGCGAGGGCAACCGGAAGCTCTCCAAGCGCGACCCGCGGTCGGACCTGTTCCACTACCGCGACCGCGGTTTCGTGCCCGAGGGCCTGCTGAACTACCTGGCGCTGCTCGGCTGGTCCACCGCCGACGACCGCGACGTCCTCTCCGTCGCCGAACTGGTCGAGGCGTTCGAGCTGGAGCGGGTCAGCGCCAACCCGGCCCGCTTCGACCTGAAGAAGGCCGAGGCGATCAACGCCGCGCACCTGCGCGCCCTGCCCGTCGAGGACTTCGTCGACCGCGTGCTGCCCCACCTGGTGAAGGACGGCGTGCTGCCGGCCGACCCGAGTCCGGAGCAGGTGGCCGTGCTCTCCGGCGTCGCGCCGCTGGTGCAGGAGCGGCTCGTGGTGCTGTCCGAAGCGTCCGGGATGGTCCGGTTCCTGTTCGTGCCGGAGCCGGACTTCGCGCCCGAGGCGGACGCCGTGGCGGCGGTGCTCGGCGAGGACGCGCGCCCCGTGCTGGAGGCGGCGGTGGCGGCTCTGGAGCCGCTTCCCGAGTGGACGGCCGCCGCGATCGAGGGCGCGCTGAAAACGTCTCTTGTGGACGGATTGGGCCTCAGGCCGCGCACGGCCTACGCGCCGGTGCGGGTCGCCGTGACGGGCCGTACCGTCTCGCCGCCACTGTACGAATCCATGGAACTACTGGGTCGGAGTCGCTCGATCGGGCGATTGCGCCGCGCGCTCGGGGCAATCTGACTGGTTCCTTCGGGCGGTTCAGCGGTGCTTGACCGTGCAAGAACCCCTAGATATCACCTCTCTGGTCGAGTCGGACGGGGGTCGACCGCACCTAGCCTCACGGGGTGACAACCGCAGCCCCGACCTTCACCCCTCGGAGAACCGGCGAGATCCGGGCCGTGTGCCTCGACGTGGACGACACCCTCGTCGACTACAGCACCTCGTCCCGGGCCGCCCTGGCCGCGATGGTCGGCAACGCCGACGCGTGGCCGCTGTGGCAGCGCATCACCGATGAGCACTGCGAACGCCTGCTCGCGGGCGAGCTCGAGTACGAGACCATGCGCAACATCCGCACCCGCGCGTTCTTCGCGGCGCTGGGCGAGGAGCTGGACGAGGAGGAGGCGACCCGCCGGGAACTGCACCGGCAGGAGGTCCTCGCGTCCGGCTGGCGGCTGTTCCCGGACGTGGTGCCGTGCCTGGAGTGGCTGCGGGCCACCGGTCTGCCCATGGCGGCCGTGAGCAACGCCTCAGGGCGGCACCAGCGCGTGAAGATCGCCACGCTGGGACTGGCCCAGTACTTCGACACGGTCCTGATCGCGGGTGAGGTCGGTGCGGCCAAGCCGGACCGGGTGATCTTCGACACCGCGTGCGCCGACCTCGGCGTGGAGTTGGGCGACACGGTCCACATCGGCGACCGCCTGCACGCCGACGCGATCGGCGCGCGCGACGCGGGGATGAAGGGCGTGTGGCTGAACCGCCAGGGCCCGCGCGAGGGTGGGCTGCCCGCGGGCATCTCCGCCATCAGCAGCCTCGCTGAGCTGCCGGAACTCCTGGTCTGCGAGCTGTCGCACGCCTCGGCGTGACCCCGATTTCCGTTCCGCCGGGCCCGTGGTCTAGTATTCCTTCCGGCGGAACGGAGTGGCCCCCACCGAGCAAGACCGGGGGGAGTCGGGCCGGGAACCCAATGGGGTATGGTGTAATTGGCAGCACGACTGATTCTGGTTCAGTTAGTCTAGGTTCGAGTCCTGGTACCCCAGCTGCACGGGTGGAAAGAAAGATGTGCTAGACTACCCGGGCAACGCAGGACAGCAAGACATGATAAAGTAAATATCGCCGGTAAGATCCTGGCCCCGTCGTCTAGCGGCCTAGGACGCCGCCCTCTCAAGGCGGTAGCGTGGGTTCGAATCCCATCGGGGCTACAGATCGGGAGATCCCCGTTTCGCTTACGCGAAACGGGGATCTTTCGCATTTACACCGGGGGTGCGACCCCCGGACCCCGCGCAGGAGGGCTTCGCCCCCTGCACCCCCGGCGCGGCCGGGCAGCGACGAGAGTGGGCAGGCCCCCGCCGGATTGTTGAAGGCGGGGGCCTGCCCAGGGTCGAGCAAGGGCTGGTCAGGCCGGTAGCGGTGACCAGGGCTCTCAGAGGCGGGATTGGAGGGCTTCGGCGGCGGCGAGGAGGTCGGCGGCCCAGCGGGCGCCCGGGCGGCGGCCCATGCGGTCGATCGGGCCCGAAACGGAGACGGCGGCCACGACGGAACCCGTGCTGTCGCGCACCGGGGCGGAAACCGAAGCTACGCCCGGTTCGCGTTCCGCTACCGATTGCGCCCAGCCGCGCCGGCGCACTTCCAACAATGTGCGCTCGCCGTAAACCGCGTCGGCCAGAACGGAACGTTGAGTGCCCGGATCCGCCCACGCCGCCAATACCTTCGCGCCCGAACCGGCGGTCATCGGCAAACGCGCGCCGATCGGCACGGTGTCGCGCAAACCACTCGGCGGTTCGGCCGAGGACACGCAGATCCGCTGCATCCCGTCCCGCCGGTACAACTGGACGCTCTCGCCCGTGATGTCGCGCAACCTCGGCAACACCGAGGACGCCGCGTCGAGCAGCGGGTCGGTGGCCCCGCCCGCCAACTCCGCCAGTGCCGCGCCCGGACGCCAGCGGCCGTCGGAACCCCGTCGCAGCAACCGGTGCACCTCGAGCCCGACCGCCAACCGGTGCGCGGTAGCCCTCGGCAAGCCCGTCCGGTTGCACAACTCGGCGAGCCCACACGGATCCTTTGCGACGGCGTTCAAGACAGCCACTGCCTTGTCCAGCACGCCGATCCCGCTATGCTGTCCCACAAGCCGATACTAACTTCCCACTGTCTGGGAAGTCCAGATCTATCGACTGTCCAGATCTTGGGAGAGTTGCGATGAGCCGCACGCTCGCGGAGAAGGTGTGGGAAGCACACGTCGTGCGCCACGGCAGTGGCGCGGAGCCGGACCTGCTCTACATCGACCTCCACCTGCTGCACGAAGTGACCAGCCCGCAGGCGTTCGACGGCCTGCGCCTCGCCGGTCGGCGGATCCGCCGACCGGACCTCACGATCGCCACCGAGGACCACAACGTCCCGACGGTCGACATCGAGCTCCCCATCGCCGACCCGGTCTCGCGGACCCAGGTCGAGACGCTGCGCAAGAACTGCGCGGAGTTCGGCGTGCGGCTGCACCCGATGGGCGACGCCGAGCAGGGCATCGTCCACGTGGTGGGCCCGCAGCTGGGCCTGACCCAGCCCGGCATGACCGTCGTCTGCGGTGACAGCCACACGTCCACGCACGGCGCGTTCGGCGCGCTGGCGTTCGGCATCGGCACGTCCGAGGTCGAGCACGTGATGGCCACCCAGACGCTGCCGCTGCGGCCGTTCAAGACCATGGCCATCACGGTCGACGGCGAGCTCAGGCCCGGCGTCACGGCGAAGGACATCATCCTCGCGGTGATCGCGAAGATCGGCACCGGCGGCGGCCAGGGCTACGTCCTGGAGTACCGGGGCAGCGCGATCGAGGCGCTGTCCATGGAAGCCCGCATGACCGTGTGCAACATGTCGATCGAGGCGGGCGCCCGCGCGGGCATGATCGCGCCGGACCAGGTCACGTTCGACTACATCCAGGGCCGCCCGCACGCCCCGTCCGGCGCGGACTGGGACGCCGCGGTGGAGTACTGGAAGACCCTGCGCACCGACGACGACGCCGAGTTCGACGCCGAGGTCCGCCTCGACGCCGACGAGCTCACCCCGTTCGTCACCTGGGGCACCAACCCCGGCCAGGGCCTGCCGCTGAGCGCGACCGTGCCCGACCCCGAGGCCATCGTCGACGAGAACGAGCGCGTGGCCGCGGAGAAGGCGCTGACCTACATGGGGTTGGAGCCGGGCACCCCGCTGCGCGACATCCACGTCGACACGGTGTTCCTCGGCTCGTGCACCAACGGCCGCATCGAGGACCTGCGCGCGGCGGCCGACGTCCTGCGCGGCCACAAGGTGGCCGACGGCGTGCGGATGCTCGTCGTGCCCGGGTCCATGCGGGTGCGCGCGCAGGCCGAGTCCGAAGGTCTGCACGAGGTGTTCCTGGCGGCCGGCGCGGAGTGGCGCCAGGCCGGGTGCTCGATGTGCCTGGGCATGAACCCGGACCAGCTCAAGCCGGGCGAGCGCAGCGCGTCGACCTCCAACCGCAACTTCGAGGGCAGGCAGGGCAAGGGTGGGCGCACCCACCTGGTCTCGCCACTCGTGGCCGCCGCCACCGCCGTGCGCGGCACCCTGTCGTCGCCCGCCGACCTGGTCTGAGAGGTTCTACGAACATGGAAGCGTTCACCACGCACACCGGGGTCGGCGTTCCGCTGCGCAGGTCCAACGTGGACACCGACCAGATCATCCCGGCCGTCTACCTCAAGCGCGTGACCCGCACGGGCTTCGAGGACGGCCTGTTCGCCGCCTGGCGCGGTGACGAGCAGTTCGTGCTGAACCAGGAGCCGTTCCGGGCCGGCAGCGTGCTCGTCGCCGGGCCCGATTTCGGCACCGGGTCGTCCCGGGAGCACGCCGTCTGGGCGCTCATGGATTACGGCTTCCGGGTGGTCATCTCCTCCCGGTTCGCCGACATCTTCCGGGGCAACGCGGGCAAGCAGGGCCTCGTGGCCGCCCAGTGCGAGCAGTCCGATGTCGAATTGCTGTGGAAGCTGCTGGAGAACGAGCCCGGCACCGAGGTGACCGTCGACCTGACCGCGAACACGGTTGTGGCGAAGGACTTCACCGCCCCCTTCACCATCGACGAGTACACCCGCTGGCGGCTGCTGGAGGGATTGGACGACATCGCCCTGACCCTGCGGCACGCCGATGACATCACCGAGTTCGAGCAGCGCAGGCAGGGTTGGTTGCCGACTACCGATCCGCTGCCCGCGAGGTGACGCCGAAGGGGTCGGATTCCCTCCCCAACAGCGGGAATCCGGCCCCTTCGATCCCTCCCCGGGCCGCCGGGGTGTCCCTCGACAGGTCGTAATTGCCCACGCCACAACAAGAAATCTGGCGTGGCGATTGGTATTTCCTTGCATATGGGCTTACCGTGGGCAATCAGTCGGCCCGACTAGGGCCGTGAGCGTCCTGGGAGGGACTGAAGGTGAACAAGGCCCAGCTCATCGAGGCGCTCGCCGAGCGCCTTGGCGACAAGAAGAACGCCGCTGCCGCTGTCGACGGGCTCGTCGACGTCATCGTCCGCAGCGTCCACAAGGGCGAGAAGGTCAACATCACCGGCTTCGGTGTCTTCGAGAAGCGTGCCCGTGCGGCCCGCACCGCTCGCAACCCGCGCACCGGTGAGACCGTGAAGGTCAAGAAGACCAACGTTCCCGCGTTCCGCGCGGGTTCGACGTTCAAGGACGTCATCAGCGGCACGAAGAAGCTGCCGCGCGTCACGGCCGCCAAGCCCGCCGCAGCCGCGGCGGCCAAGCCGGCCGCCGCGACGAAGGCGCCGGCGACCCGCGCCACCACCGCGCGCGCCACCACCGCGCGCGCGACGCGCAGCACCGGCACCGCGACGCGTGCCGCAGCGGCGGCCACGAAGGCGCCGGCGACCCGCCGGACCGCCGCGGCCGCGAAGCCCGCCGCCACCGCCACCAAGGCCGCGCCCGCCAAGAGCGCCGCGACCAAGGCCACCGCCGCGAAGTCGACCGCGGCCAAGGCGACCACGGCGGCCAAGCCGGCGGCGGCCAAGAAGGCGGCCACCACGCCGAAGGCGACGACGGCGAAGGCCACCACGGCCGCCGCCGCGAAGCCCGCGGCCAAGAAGGCCCCGGCCAAGAAGAAGTGAAGCCGGGCCGGGTGATCACCGGCCAGGCACGCAACACACGCTCAGGGCCCGGTGCGGACGCGCACCGGGCCCTGAGCGCTCTCTACCCCCGCCACACCGCTCCGGCCCCTTACAGCGGCTCTGAGCCCTCCGGAACCCCGAAGCGGGAGTCCTCCGCCCAGGACCCCCGGACCCAACGCTCAGGACGCGGTTGGAACCGGGAGAAACCGGGAACCGACCGTGCCCGAACGGACGCCGGACGTGACCCGAGTGGCCGATTCAGGTCACGTGGTGGGCTTCGGCAGGGCGGTGGGGAAGTAGTGCGCCGAGACCAGCCGCGGCCAGGAGGTGTGCGAGTCCGAAGTGGACCAGCCCGGCTCGGCCCGGCGGAACGCCAGCAGCCACGCGCTGCCCTTCTTGCACGGCGTGCCGCTCAACGACACGCCGCCCAGGTCGGCGAGGGTGGCCACGATGTCCGGGATCACGCCGCCCTGGCTGCACACGACGGGCGTGCCCGCCCCGTCCGCGATCTCCAGCAGCCGCACCAACCCGGCCTCGCGGTCCGGCCAGTACCCCTCCTCGGACAGCCGCGGCTCCAGCAGCACGCCCACGCCCAGGTCCTCCGCCACCCCCTGGACGGTCTCCACGCACCGCACGCGCGGCGCGGAGTGCACCCGCGTCGGACCCCACAGCGGCAGCATCGACCGCAGCCCGCCCGCCTGCCGCCACCCCGCCGAGCTCAACGGCCGCAGGTCGTCGTCACCCGGCCAGTTGTCCCGCTTGCCCGCCTTCGCGTGCCGCACCAGCAGCAGCGTCGCCAGGTCCGCGGGCTCCGCCGCGAACGCCGCCAGCACCGAGCGGTCGGTGTCCGACGTCACCAGCGCGGACGCCTCGGCGACCGGCACCCACCGCAGCTCGTCCACCTCGTCGTTCGGCGCGAACGCGCCCGACTCGACCCGCGCGCTGAAGTAGTCCACGACCTTCGGCCTGCCGAAAGCCCGGTACGACACCTGGCACAGGTAGCGGCCGAGGACGGCCCGGAACCCGGTCTCCTCCAGCACCTCCCGCACCGCCGCCGCGGGCACGGTCTCGCCGTCGTCCAGCTTGCCCTTGGGCAACGACCAGTCGTCGTAACGCGGCCGGTGCACGACCGCCACGGAACCCTCGCGCCACAGCACGGCGCCTGCTGCCCGGATCACCCGCGTCACCCCAGCGCGCGGTGGTTGCGCAGCATCTCGGTCTGGTGGTCGCGCACCCTGGTGCCGTCCGCCGGCGACGCCTCCCACTCGCCGTCCGGTTGCAGCACCCAGCACCGCGTGGTCGGCTCCAGCGCCGAGTCCATCATCGCGTCCAGCTGCGCGGTGAGCTTCGGGTCGGTCACCCGGACCTGAACCTCCACCCGCCGGTCCAGGTTGCGGTGCATCATGTCTGCGCTGCCGATCCAGTGCTCGCCGCAGCCGACGAAGTGGAACACCCGCGAGTGCTCCAGGAACCGGCCGAGGATGGACCGGACGTGGATGTTCTCCGACAAGCCCTTGATACCCGGCTTGAGCGCGCACACACCCCGCACGACCACGTCCACCCGCACGCCGGCCTGGGACGCCCGGTACAGCGAGTCGATGACCTGCTCGTCCACCAGCGAGTTCACCTTGATGCGCACCCCGGCGGGCGCACCGGCGCGGGCGTGCTCGATCTCCCGCTCGATGCGCTCCACGATCCCCCGCCGCACGCCGTAGGGCGCGACGAGCAGGCTGCGGTAGTGGTCCTGCCGGGCGTACCCGGTCAGCACGTTGAACAGGTCGGTGAGGTCCGCGCCGATGGTCGGCTCGGCGGTGAGGATGCCGATGTCCTCGTACAGCCGGGCCGTCTTCGGGTTGTAGTTGCCGGTGCCGATGTGGCAGTAGCGCTGGATCCGCGAGCCCTCCTGGCGGACGACCAACGCCGTCTTGCAGTGCGTCTTGAGCCCCATCAGGCCGTAGACGACGTGCACGCCGGCCTTCTCCAGCGCGCGAGCCCACTTGATGTTCGCCTGCTCGTCGAACCTCGCCTTGATCTCGACCAGCGCCACGACCTGCTTGCCCGCCTCGGCCGCGTCGATCAGCGCGTCCACGATCGGGGAGTCGCCGGAGGTCCGGTACAGGGTCTGCTTGATGGCCAGCACGCGCGGGTCGGCCGCGGCCTGCTCGATGAACCGCTGCACGGACGTGGAGAACGAGTCGTACGGGTGGTGCACGAGCACGTCGCCCTCGCGCAGGGTGGCGAAGATGCTCTTCGGCGTCTCCCGCTCGCCGAACGCCGAGTGCGTCGCGGGGACGAACGGGGCGTCCTTGAGCTGCTTGCGGTCCACGCTGTAGAGCTGCCACAGGCACGAGAGGTCGAGCAGGCCGGGCACCTGGACGACGTCGTGCGGGTCGACCTCCAGCTCGCGCAGCAGCCGTTCCAGCATGTGCTCGGTCATGTCGTCGGCGATCTCCAGCCGCACCGGCGGCCCGAACCGGCGGCGCGCCAGCTCCCGCTCCAACGACTTGAGCAGGTCCTCGTCCTGGTCCTCCTCGACCTCCAGGTCGGCGTTGCGGGTGACCCGGAACGCGTGGCACTCGATCACCTGCATGCCCGCGAACAGCTCGCCCAGGTGCGCCGCGATGAGCTCCTCCAGGGGGAGGAACGTCGCCGTCGGGCTGGTCCGGTCGCTCTCCACGCGGACCAGGCGCGGCACGTTGTCCGGCACCTTGATGCGCGCGAACCGCTCCGCGCCGCCTTCCGGGTCGCGGACGGTGACGGCCAGGTTCAGCGACAGGCCGGAGATGTAGGGGAATGGGTGCGCGGCGTCCACGGCCAGCGGCGTGAGCACCGGGAACACCTGGTCGGTGAAGTAGTTCGACAGCCGCAGCTTCTCGAAGTCGGTCAACTGCGCCCAGTTGACGATGCTGATGCTGTGCTTCTCGAGCTCCGGCTGGATGTGGTCGAGGAACGCCCTGGCGTGCTGCTCGACCAGCTCCTGGGTGCGCTTGGAGATGTTGGACAGCTGCTCGCGCGGGGTCAGGCCGTCCGCGCTGCGCACCGACAGGCCCGTCTCGTCGCGGCGCTTCAGGCCGGCGACGCGCACCATGTAGAACTCGTCGAGGTTCGAGGCGAAGATGGCCAGGAACTTCGCCCGCTCCAGCAGCGGCTGGGAGGCGTCCTCGGCCAGCGCGAGCACCCGGGCGTTGAAGTCCAACCAGGACAGCTCCCGGTTGAAGTACCGGTCGTCGGGCAGGTCGGCCTGCGCCTCGGTGGCGGTGACGGCGGGCGGTGAGCCGGGGAACGACCGCGTCGGCGCCTCGACGTCCTGCAGCGGCGTGGCACGGGTGCTGCCGCGGCGGATGGCCGGGCGCGGTCCGCGCCGGGGGGTGCTCGCCGCCGGGGTGGCCCGCGGCGTCCTCGTCCGTCGCTTGGGCGCGGGCTGCTCGGGAGTGTTGTCCGTGCTCACGATCAGCATTGTTCCCCAATATGGGCGACAGCGCGCTGAGCGGAGCCGACCAGGAAGTGAACTCCGCGTCACACCGGGCGCAGGACGCCTCGGACGTCACCGGCGGCATCCCGCACGAGGGTGACCCGCTGGCCGGGGCGCAGCGAGCGCCAGCCGCCCTCGGCGACGGCCGCGGCGGGCACGTCGACCAGCACGCCGTCGTCGCGCAGCACGGTCGCTGAGCCGTCCGGGTGATGCGCGCTCACCGTCGCCTGCTCGCGCGGGTGTTCGGTCACGGGCCAAAGCTAGCCGATTGGCGGGTGGTGGGCGGTCGGGTGGCGCTGCGACGCTCCGCATCGGACCCATCACCGGAAGGAGTCGGCATGAGGGTTGTGGCAGGGGTGTTGACCGCGTTGCTGGTCGGCGGTGTGGTCACCGCGGGCCAGGGGACGGCGTCCGCTCAGGCGGTTCCGGGCGCGGAGGCGGTCGCCGGGCAGGGGGGAGGGCCGCAGGCGGCGGCGAAGAACGTGGAGCTGCGCGCGGCGATCCCGGAGACCGAGGGAGCCGTCTCCATCAACTTCATGCAGTACCGGCACCGCGACGTGATGTTCCTCAGCGGCACGTTCGGGCTGAAGACCTACGACGTGACCGACGTCGACCGGCCGAGGCTGCTCGACCACCTGACCAAGCATGAGCTGGCGCTGCCGGGTGACGACCCCGAGCAGCGGTTCTGGGAGAACGAGGACGTCACCGTCGACCCGAACCGCAAGCTGGTGTTCCTGGCGCGGGAGCGCAGCGCGTTCGGCCGCCAGGCGGGCGCGGACCGGCCGACGGGTGTGTACTTCGTGTCGGCGGTGGACCCGGCCCGGCTGGAGCTGCTGAGTTTCGCGCCGATGGGCACGGGCCACATCACGTCGTGCGTCAACGACTGCACGTACCTGTGGACGACCGGCTACGACGGCACGCCGTCCACCGACCCGGACACCTACCGGCGTTCGGGCAAGGTGTTCGTCACCGACATCCGCGACCCGCGCAACCCGAAGACTCTGAGCACGTACGTGGACCTCAACCGCAACCAGGGCGAGACGCACATGACGCACGACGTCCAGGTGGACGCGGCGGGTGTGGCGTGGGTGGCCGGAACGGGCGGCAC
The DNA here is from genome assembly GCF_006716745.1 of Saccharothrix saharensis. Lineage (NCBI taxonomy): Bacteria > Bacillati > Actinomycetota > Actinomycetes > Pseudonocardiales > Pseudonocardiaceae > Saccharothrix > Saccharothrix saharensis. The sequence continues at coordinate 6,249,290 of NZ_VFPP01000001.1, forward strand.
TCGCGGCTACCACACGCGCGGTTGGCACCGCGATCCGTTGAGCGGGCGGGTGCGCGAGGCGACACCGGTGGACCCGGTCCCGTACGCGGGTGGCGCGGCGCCGAAGCTGGACATGCCGACGTCGTTCTCGCACAACTCGTTCCGACCGGTCGGGCGGACCCTGAAGGACGGGCCCAAGCCGTCGCGGGAGCACCCGGCGGGCAGCTTGCTGCTGCACACCGAGGAGGCGTTCGGGTCGGCGACGTGCGAGGACCAGGGGCGGTTCGTGATCTCGTCGCTGGAGGGCTCGACGGGTGGCGAGTCGTGGCGGGCGACGCCCGAGCGGCCGTTCCACCTGAGGACGGTGGGCGTGTGGTCGCCGGACGACCAGGAGGGCACGCTGCCGGGGCCGGACACGTTCTGCTCGGCGCACTACTTCGACGTGCACGAGCGGATCGTGGCGTACTCCTGGTACGAGCAGGGGACGCGGTTCCTGGACATCAGCGACCCGGCGAACCCGATCCAGGTGGCGTACTGGCGGCCCGAGGGCGCGGTGTCGTTCGCGCCGTACTGGCACCGGGGGCGCGTGTTCGTGGCGGACCTCTCCCGCGGGGTGGAAGTGGTGAAGCTCACGGCGGCGGCGTACGAGGCGCAGGCGTCGCACACCAAGGTGACGCTGACGACGGGGCCGGTGGGAGCGTCGTACCGGCCGGTGGAGAGCCCGCGGCGGAGGTTGCCGCTGGCGCCGGATCCCGATTACGGGTTCGCGTGCCCGATGTTGGTCGGCAGGTGCGTGCCGGGGCAGGCCTGTTGCTGAGAGCCGGTCAGCCGGCGACGGGGGCCGCGGTGGCGGCGGTGCGAGGGCCCAGGCCCAGGTCCGCGGCCAGGCGGAGGTCGTCGGCGGTGTCGACGTCGTGGCGCAGGGTCGGCCAGGGGCCCAGCAGGGGGGCGGCTCCGGAGGCGGTGTGAGCCGCCGCGGAGCCGGGGCCGAAGGCGGGGGCGAGGTCGCCGCCCGGGGCGGAGAGCAGGAGCGTGGTGCCCGTGCCCTGGCGGTCCGGGCAGAACGAGCGGACCCGGGCGGTGGCCAACGCCGCCACCAGGTCCGCCGTGCGCAGTGCGGGCAGGTCGGCTTGGAGGGCGCCCACGACGGAGTCCGGGTCGCGGGCGCGGAGGAGGCCGAAGCCGAAGCGGAGGGACTCGTTGAGGCCCTCGGGGCCCGGGGCGGACTCGACGCCGAGGGTGCGGAGTTCCGCGATGACGGCCGGGTCGTCGGTGATGGCCAGCACGTGGCGGACGGCCGGCAACGCGGCGGAGATGGTGTCCAAGGCGAACGCCAGGGCCAGCGCGGGGCGGTCCAGGCGGGCGCCCACCAGGCGTGACTTGGCCCGCTCCAGCGTCTTGACCGGCACCACCAGGTCCACGTCGGCTCCCACCCCGCCATACTCCCGGATGCCGGCTGGACCTGGCCAGGGGCTCCGAGGAAGACTCCAGGTCCACGACGAAGAGGGAGTGCACGTGGCCAAGGAGAAGGGCGGCTTCTGGGTCGGGCTCGCCGCGGCGGTCTTCTACCCCGCCACCGCGGTGATGGCGCGGCGGCGCAACGACGGGGGAGAGAGGGTGCCCAGGACCGGTGGGGCGCTCATCGTGATGAACCACGTGTCGCACCTGGACCCCGTCTACGACGCCGTCTTCACGCACAAGCAAGGGCGTGTGCCGCACTTCCTCGCCAAGCACAGCCTGTGGAACGTCCCGTTCGTCGGCACGGTGGTGAAGGGCGCCCGGCAGATCCCCGTCTACCGCGGCACCGCGGACGCCCAGCAGAGCCTGCGCGCGGCGCACGAGGCCTTGGAGAAGGGGCTCGTGGTCATCATCTACCCCGAGGGCACGATCACCCGCGACCCGGACGGCTGGCCGATGGCCTCGCGCACCGGCGTGGCCCGGCTCGCGCTGGAGCACGACGTGCCGGTGCTGCCGGCGGCGCGGTGGGGGACGCGGGACCTCTACGACCACTACCGGAAGAAGTTCCGGCCGTTCCCGCGCAAGACCGTGGTGACGAAGGTCGGTCCGCCGGTCGACCTGGGCGCCTACCGGGACAAGCCGCAGAGCCTGGCGTTGCTGCGCGAGGTGACCGACGTGCTGATGAACGAGGTCAAGGACCTGCTCGCGGACATCCGCGAGGAGCAGGCGCCCGACGGCTTCTACACGAAGAAGGCCTGACGTGGACCGGGTCGCGGTGCTGGGCGCCGGGTCGTGGGGCACCGCTTTCGCCAAGGTGCTCGCCGACTCCGGCACGGACGTGGTGCTGTGGGCGCGGCGTGCCGACGTGGCCGACGCCATCTCGGCGGACCGGGTCAACGCCGACTACCTGCCGGGCGTGGCGCTGCCCGCGAACCTGACCGCCACGTCCGACGCGGAGAAGGCGTTGGCCGGCGCGCAGGCCGTGGTGCTGGCGGTGCCCAGCCAGACGTTGCGGGAGAACCTGGCCGGGTGGCGGCCGTGGTTGCCGTCGGGCGCGACGCTGGTCAGCCTGGCCAAGGGCGTGGAGCTGGGCACGTTGAAGCGGATGAGCGAGGTGGTCCGCGAGGTCGCCGGGGTGCCGGAGGACCAGGTCGCGGTGGTGTCCGGGCCGAACCTGGCCAAGGAGATCGCGGCCGAGCAGCCGACCGCGACGGTCATCGCGTGCACCGACCACGACCGGGCGGTGGAGTTGCAGCACGCGTGCTCGAACTCGTACTTCCGGCCGTACACGAACGTCGACGTGGTGGGCTGCGAGCTGGGTGGCGCGTGCAAGAACGTGATCGCGCTGGCGTGCGGCATGGCGGCGGGCATGGGGTTCGGGGACAACACGATGGCCTCGATCATCACGCGGGGGCTCGCGGAGACGGCGCGGCTGGGCGCGGCGCTGGGCGCGGACCCGTTGACGTTCGCCGGGTTGGCCGGGTTGGGCGACCTGGTGGCCACGTGCGCTTCGCCGTTGTCGCGCAACCGGTCGTTCGGCGAGCGGTTGGGGCGCGGTGAGTCGTTGGCGCAGGCGCAGGAGGCCGCGCACGGGCAGGTCGCCGAGGGCGTGAAGTCGTGCTCGTCGATCCGCGAGCTGGCGGCGCGCGTCGGGGTGGACGTGCCGATCACCGACGGCGTGCACCAGGTGTGCCACGAAGGGTTGGACCCGCGCGTGCTGACGGCGGCGCTGCTCGGGCGCGAGCGGAAGGCGGAACGGCAGTGACGTGGGGTGACGGCACGCGCGTCGTGCACACGACGGGCGCGGTGCCCGGTGAGCCGTTCCTGGCGGGGCCGGTGTTCGCCTCGGCGTACCACCTGGGTGGCGCGGACACCTACGGGCGGGCGCACAACCCGACGTGGCGGGCGTTGGAGTCGGCGCTGGGCGAGCTGGACGGCGGCACGGCCGTGCTGTTCCCGTCCGGCATGGCGGCGATCTCGACGTTCCTGCGGGTGGTGCTCGAGCCCGGTGACGTGGTGGTGCTGCCGGGCGACGGCTACTACCTGACCCGCACGCTGGTCGCCCAGATGCCGGTGGAGGTGGTGGAGACGCCGACGGCCGGGCCGTACCCGTCGTTCGAGGGCGTGCGGCTGGTGCTGCTGGAGTCGCCGTCCAACCCGGGCCTCGACGTGTGCGACATCACGGCGCTGGTGTCGGCGGCGCACGCGGCGGGTGCGTTGGTCGCGGTGGACAACACGACCGCGACGCCGTTGGGGCAGCAGCCGCTGGCGCTGGGCGCGGACGTGGTCGTGAGCAGCGACACGAAGGCCGTGGCCGGGCACAGCGACGTGCTGCTGGGGCACGTGACGACGGCGGACGCGGACCTGGCGGAACGGGTGCGGGCCGCGCGGACCACCGGCGGGGCGATCCCCGGCCCGTTCGAGGCGTGGTTGGCGCACCGCGGGCTGGGCACGCTGGACCTGCGGCTGAGCCGGCAGGCGGCGAACGCGGCGGCGTTGTACGAGGTGCTGAAGGACCACCCGGCGGTGACCGGGCTGCGGTGGCCGGGCGCGCCGGAGGACCCCGCGCACGAGGTCGCGGCGAAGCAGATGCGGCGGTTCGGCGGGGTGCTGACGTTCGAGTTGGCGGACGCGGACGCGGTGGCGTCGTTCCTGGACCGGTCGACGTTGGTGTTCGCGAGCACGAGCTTCGGCGGCCTGCACACCAGCCTGGACCGGCGGGCGCAGTGGGGCGACCCGGTGCCCGAGGGCCTGGTGCGGCTGTCCGCGGGGTGCGAGGACACCGCCGACCTGGTCGAGGACGTGCTCCGGTCACTCTGACGGGTCCACTGCGTGGGAGGGGTTGCGTGGCGGCGAACCGGCTGCCACCCTCGTCACCATGTCTTTTCGCGCCATGACCGACGGGCGGGGTCACATCGACCTCCGCCTGGTCGCCAGCGCGCTCTGTCCTTCCCGGTGATCGTCTCGCGTCCCGCGGGCCCCTGAGGCCCGCCACTCACCGAGTCCCGAGAAGGAACCATGTTCGCCGTTCCGGAGAACACCATCGCCCTGCCCCAGTCGCACGCCGCGCTGCACCCGGTGCGGATCGCGCTCGACACGGCGGCACGGCGTGAGCGCTGGGCACACCTGCTCCGCTACGACCCCGAGACCCGCTTCGCCGCGCTGGTCGACGCCACGCCCGAGCAGGAGGTGTGGCTGATGAGCTGGTTGCCCGGCCAGCACGCCGACCTGCACGACCACGGCGTGACCAGCGGCGCGTTCACCGTGGTCAGCGGCTCGCTGACCGAGGTCGTCGCGCCCGGCCCGACCCAGGTGCTGCACCACCTCGTGGCGGGGCAGTCGCGGGTGTTCGGGCCGGGCTACGCCCACCAGGTGCGCAACGACGGGAGCGATCCCGCCGTCACGATCCACGTGTTCCGCGACGGCGGGCGCACCGTGCGGCCGGTGCGGTTCGACCCGCTGTCCGGGACTACGTCCGCGCGGTGACGTGCGGCGGCACGTCCCAGTCGCCGACCAGCGCCGGGTCCGGCTCGGGCTCGCCCCACACCGTGCGCAGGGGCAGCACGCCCGCCCACTTCGCGTTGGCCTCGACGTCCTCGGGCTCGTCGCCGGGCGGGCCGCTGCGGATCTTCACCGACGCCTCGGCGAGGTCGAGGGAGAGCACGGCGGTGGCGGCCAGCTCCTTGGGCGTGGGCGGTCGGGCGTAGTCCCACGAGCCGGGCGCGATGTGCTCGGTGAGCACGCGCAGGGCGTGCCGCTTGGCGTCGGGGTCGGTGACGGGGACGGCGGTGCCGTGGATGACGGCGGCGCGGTAGTTCATCGAGTGGTCGAACACCGAGCGGGCGTAGACGACGCCGTCCACGAGCGTGACGCCGACGCACACGGGCACGCCGGTCGCGGCTTCGCGGAGGCTGCGCGCGCCGGTGGAGCCGTGCAGGTAGAGCGTGTCGCCGTCGCGCCCGTAGCCCGTGGGCAGCACGAGCGGCGCGCCGTCCACGACGACCGCCAGGTGGCAGACGAGGGCGGCGTCGAGGACCGCGTGCAGCGCCTCGCGTTCGGTCACGGCCCGGTTGCGGCCCCGCTTGATGGTGCTGCGGTCCGTCGGTGACAGCGTCATGGGCCGAGCCTGTCCGGTAAAGTGGCCTTCTTCAAGTGCCAATTCTCGGTGATTTGAGGAGGCCACTTGTGGCGGAGACGGCGTTGGCGGTGGTGTTGGACCGCGAGTCGGCCGAACCGCTGGCCGTGCAGCTCGCGGACGCCCTGCGCGCGGCGGCGGCCGACGGCCGGCTGCGCAGCGGTGACCGGCTGCCCTCGACCCGGGCGCTGGCCGAACGGCTCGGCGTGAGCCGGACCGTGACAGCGGCAGCATACGAGCAGCTGCACGCCGAGGGCTGGATCGCGGGACGGCACGGTTCCGGGACGTACGTGACGACGACCCCTCCGGGTGCGTTGAAGGCGCGGACCCGGCGTGCGGCGGCTCCCGTGACGCCGGTGGACGTGGTGGACCTCGCGCCCGGCGCGCCGTGGGCCGAGGGGTTGGACCGGGCGGCGTGGCGGCGGGCGTGGCGCGCGGCGGCGGACGTGCAGCCGATGTTCCGGCCGGCCCGGGGCGGGTTGCCGGAGTACCGGGCGGTGGTGGCCGAGCACCTGTTGCGGCACCGCGGGCTGGCGGTGCGGGGCGGGTTGCGCGAGGAGCTGGTGCTGGCGACCGGGGGGACGACGGCGGCGTTGGTGGAGCTGGGGTCGGCCGTGCTGCGGCCCGGTGACGCCGTGGCGGTGGAGGAGCCGGGGTACCAGCGGGCGGTGTGGGCGTTGCGGTCGGCCGGGGTGAAGGTCGTGCAGGCGCCCGTGGACGCCGAGGGGCTGCTGGTGGAGGCCGTGCCGCCGGGCGTGCGCGGGGTGTACTGCTCGCCGGCGCACCAGTACCCGATGGGCGGGCGGATGTCGGCGGCGCGGCGGGTGGCGCTGGTGGAGCGGGCGCGCGCGGAGGGGTGGCTGGTCGTCGAGGACGACTACGACGGCGAGCTGCGGTACGACGTCGCGCCGCTGCCGTTGCTGGCGGCGTTGGCGCCGGACGTGGTGGTGCACCTGGGCACCACGAGCAAGATCCTCACGCCGACGCTCGGCGCGGGGTGGATGGTCGCGCCCGAGCCGATCGCGGCGGAGGTGATGGCGCACCGCGACCGGACCGGCACCAGCCCGTCCGCGGCGGGGCAGCGGGTGCTGGTGGAGCTGGCGCGCAACGGCGACCTCGGCCGGCACCTGCGCAAGCTGCGGCGTGAGCTGTCGGAGCGCCGCGCCCTGCTGTCGGCGGCGTTCGGCGAGGCGGGCATCCCGGTGCTCGGCGACGACGCGGGCGCGCACATCGTCGTGCCGCTGCCGTCCGCGCAGGCGGAGCGGGACGTGCTGGCCGAGGCGCTCGACCTCGGGCTGCGCCTGGACGGCCTGGCCCGCCACCACGCCGGCCGGCCGAAGGTGCACGGCGCCGCGATCGGCTACAGCGCCTGCTCGCGTGACCAGCTGACCGCCGCCATCCCCACCCTGCTGCGCCTCCTCCACCCGTCCTGACCGTCGAACTCCCCCGCCCGGGCGTTCGACACTCGCGTGTGTCGAACGCTCAGGTCCCGAGTGTCGAACGCTCAGGTCCCGAGTGTCGAACGCTCGGGACCCCCGAGTTCAACGCTCGGGACGAGGGGTTACGCCATCCGGGTAGGGTCCGAGCCATGACACAGCGCAAGACCAAGGTCGCCGTGGTGTTCGGCGGGCGCAGCAGCGAGCACATGGTCTCCTGCCTGTCCGCCGGCAGTGTCCTGCCCCACCTGGACCGGGACCGGTTCGACGTCGTGCCGGTGGGCATCACGGAAACGGGCGCGTGGGTGATCGGCGCCGACGACACCAAGGCGCTCGAAGTGCGGGACCGGCAGCTGCCCACCGTCAACGCGCTGGTCCCGGTGTCCGGCAACGAACTGGTGCCGGTGGCACCCACCGAGGTGCTGGCCGACGTGGAGGTCGTGTTCCCCGTGCTGCACGGCGCGTGGGGCGAGGACGGCACCATCCAGGGCCTGCTGGAGCTCGCCGACATCCCGTACGTGGGACCGGGCGTGCTGGCCAGCGCGGTGGCCATGGACAAGGAGTTCACCAAGCGCCTGCTCCAGGGCGCGGGCCTGCCGGTCGGCGAGTTCGCCGTGCTGCGGCGCGACCAGGAGACGCTGACCGAGGCCGACCGGGAACGCCTGGGGCTGCCCGTCTTCGTCAAGCCCGCCCGCGCCGGCTCGTCCGTGGGCATCTCGAAGGTCGTGGACTGGGCCCACCTGGACAGCGCGATCGCGTTGGCCCGCAAGACCGACCCGAAGGTCATCGTCGAGGCCGCCGTCTCCGGCCGCGAGGTCGAGTGCGGCGTGCTGGAGTTCCCCGACGGCCGCGTGGAGGCGTCGCTGCCCGCCGAGCTGCGCATCGTCGGCGGCGAGGTCGACTGGTACGACTTCGACGCCAAGTACCTCGACGACGTCTGCGAGTTCGACATCCCCGCCAAGCTGGACGAGCACGTCACGCGCGACCTGCGCGAGATGGCCGTCGCCGCGTTCCGCGCGCTGGACTGCCAGGGCCTGGCCCGGGTCGACTTCTTCGTCACCGACTACGACGAGCTCGTGGTCAACGAGGTCAACACGATGCCCGGCTTCACGCCGATCTCGATGTACCCGCGGATGTGGGCCGAGACGGGCGTGGCCTACCCGGCGCTGCTGACCACGCTGATCGAGACCGCGCTGGCCCGCGGCACGGGCCTGCGCTGATCCGACCTGCGCCGACCTAGCCCGTGGTGTCCACGGGGCCCTTGGCGAGCCTGTCCCGCACCGCGGCGGAGACGTCCTGCAGGGGCCCCGTGCCCGCGTCCGACGGCACGGTCAGCGCCACGTACACCGGCCGGTCCACCACGTACCAGGTGGCCGAACCGCCCTCGGACACCTCCAGCCACTGCACGTCCGAGATCACCCGCAGCTGGGAGGTCGGGGTGAGGTCACGCGGACGGTCCAGCCCGCACCGCAGCACGACGGGTTCGCGCAGCCCGTCGCTCCACGCCACCGCCCCGGCGGGAGCGGGCGCGGCGAGCTCGCGGCGCGGCAACGGGGAGCCGTTGGACACCAGTTGCGCGGGCAGCCCGCCCAGCAGCGCCCCGCACTCGTCCGACCCGGCCTCCGGCGCGGGCACCGGCACGAGCGCCACGGGCCGGGTGTCGGCGGCCGGCGGTTCCTCGCCGCCGGCGAGCAGACCCGCGGCCACCACGCCCGCCACGAGCAGCGCGGTGAGCCCGACGGCCACGATCAGCAGCGGTCGGGGCAGCGGCGGGGCGGGTGACGGTTGCGGTGCCACCCCGTTATGACAGCACGGACCTACAGGTGGACCACCGGGCAGGTCAGCGTTCGGGTGATGCCCTCGACGTTCTGGATGCGGGCGACCACGAGTTGGCCCAACTGGTCGACGGTGTCGGCCTCGGCGCGGACGATGACGTCGTACGGGCCGGTGACGTCCTCCGCGGTGGCCACACCGGGGATGCCGGAGATCTCCGCCGCAACGGCGGCTGCCTTCCCGACCTCGGTCTGGATGAGGATGTATGCGTGCACCACGGCGTGCCCCTTCGTCGCGACAGGTTAGGTCGGGGTAGGAACGTGCACAGCAACGTACCCCAGTTGGGGTTCCGAATGCTCAGAACGGGAGGCAATCTTGCGTCCGGAGCCGCCGCGCAACGCGGACACGGTCGCTGAGGTGGGTGAGTTCGGTCTCATCCGCCGGGTGACGGCAGGTCGGACGCAGCCGCCCACCACCCTGCTCGGGCCGGGTGACGACGCGGCTGTCGTCGCGGCGCCCGACGGTCGCGTGGTGGTGTCCACCGACGTGCTGGTCGAGGGTGTCCACTTCAGACTCGACTGGTCGTCTCCCGAGCAGGTGGGGCGCAAGGCGGCGGCCGTGAACCTGGCCGACGTGGTGGCCATGGGCGCGATGCCGACGGCCCTGCTGATCGGCCTCGCGTGCCCGTCCGACACCCCCTCCGCCGTGGTCGAGGGGATCACCGCCGGGCTGTGGCAGGAGGCGACCGTCGCGGGGGCCGGCGTGGTGGGTGGCGACATGGTGTCGTCCGCGACACTGGTGATCTCCGTTACGGCCATGGGGGACATGGGCGGACTGGAGCCCATCACCCGTTCAGGTGCTCAAGTGGGTGATGTCGTCGCGGTGTGCGGCCGGCTCGGCTGGGCAGCGGGCGGACTGGCCGTGCTGCAGCGCGGTTTCCGGTCGCCGGTGGCGGTCGTCGGCGCGCAGCGGAACCCCGAACCCCCTTACGCCGCCGGGCCGCAAGCCGCGGCGGCGGGCGCCACGGCGATGATCGACGTGTCGGACGGCCTGCTGGCCGACCTCGGCCACATCGCGGACGAGTCCGGCATCGGCATCGACATCCGCACCGAGCTGCTGGAGGTGCACCCGCGGCTGATCGACGTGGCCGCGGCGCTCGGTGCGGACGCCCGGCACTGGGCGCTGACCGGTGGCGAGGACCACGCGCTGGCGGCCACGTTCCCGGAGCCGGGGGCCGTGCCCGAGGGGTGGCGCACCATCGGCACGGTCCGGCACGGCAGCGGTGTGACCGTCGACGGGCGCGCGTACGAGAAACCCCCTGGCTGGGAGCACTGGCGGTAGGTAGCCTGGGGAGTGTGGAACTATGCACGCTCGCGTATGACCATCCAGACTCGGTGAAGCTGATCGCCGACCTCCAGCAGGTCTACGTGGACCGCTACGGCGAGGTCGACGTCACGCCGGTCGACCCGGCGGAGTTCGCCGCGCCGCTGGGGCACTTCGTGGTCGGCTACGTCGACGGCGGTCCCGTGGCGTGCGGCGGGTGGCGCGCCCACGACGTGGCCGAGCACTCGTTGCGCCCCGGCGACGCCGAGATCAAGCGCATGTACGTGGTGGAGGCCATGCGCGGCGGCGGGCTCGCGCGGGTCGTGCTGGCGTCGCTGGAGACGGCGGCGCGCGCGGCCGGGCGCAAGCGGATGGTGCTGGAGACCGGGTTGCGCCAACCGGAGGCCATCGGGCTCTACCGGTCCAATGGATACGCGCGCATCGACAACTTCGGCGTCTACCGGCATCATCCGGAAAGCCTTTGCTTCGCGAAGGATCTCTGAGGCCGGGAGGGACCGCGGTGGCGATCTACGCGTTGGGCGACTTCGAGCCGGTGATCCACCCGGACGCCTACGTGCACCCCGACGCGACGGTGATCGGCGACGTGCGGATCGACGCGCACGCCTCGGTGTGGCCGCAGGCCGTGCTGCGCGGCGACTACGGGCGCATCGAGGTCGGCGAGCGGACGTCGATCCAGGACGGCACGGTCGTGCACTGCACCGAGGTGCACCCGACGCTCATCGGCGCGGAATGCGTCGTCGGGCACAACGTGCACATCGAGGGCGCGACCATCGCCGACCGGTGCCTGATCGCCTCGGGATCGGTGGTGCTCAACGGGTCCGTGGTCGAGACCGGCGCGATCGTCGGCGCGGGCGCGGTGGTGTCGTTCGAGGGGCACGTGCCGGCGCGGTCGATGGCGCTCGGCGTGCCCGCCCGCGTGCGCGAGGGCTACGTCGTGCCGGACGGCGCGTGGCAGTTCGCGGTGGACAAGTACGTGAACAACATCTTGCTGTACCGCAAGGAACTGCGGCGACTGGACTGAGGTAGGGTCCCGCCGTGGCACGTCCGCTTGAGGAGATCATGGAAGCCGGCTGGGCCGCGGCACTCGCGCCCGTGGCCGATCGCATCGCCGCGATGGGCGAGTTCCTGCGGGCGGAGGTCGCCGCCGGGCGCACCTACCTGCCCGCCGGGGAGAACGTGCTGCGGGCGTTCCAGCAGCCGTTCCACTCGGTCCGGGTGCTGATCGTCGGCCAGGACCCCTACCCCACGCCGGGGCACGCGGTCGGGTTGAGCTTCTCCGTCTCGCCGGAGACGCGGCCGATCCCGAAGAGCCTCGTCAACATCTACACCGAGTACGCGTCCGACCTCGGGCACCCCAAGCCGTCCACCGGCGACCTGACCCCGTGGACCGAACGGGGCGTGCTGCTGCTCAACCGCGCGCTGACGGTCCAGCCGGGCAAGTCGAACTCCCACCGCAACAAGGGCTGGGAGCCGGTGACCGAGCAGGCGATCAAGGCGCTGGCCGAGCGGGACGCGCCGCTGGTCGCGATCCTGTGGGGCAGCCAGGCGCGCGCCCTCAAGCCGCTGCTGGGCGCCGACCGCTGCGTCGAGTCGGTCCACCCGAGCCCGCTGTCCGCGGCGGGCGGCTTCTTCGGCTCCCGGCCGTTCAGCAAGGCCAACGAGCTGCTGGTGAAGCAGGGCGCCGAGCCGATCGACTGGAAGCTGCCCTAGTCACCTCCGGTCGCGCTGCGAACGGCCGGCCGCACGAGATCCAGACGCCGAAAGGCCCCCGGGACGAGTCCCGGGGGCCTTTCGACAAGCTCAGGCGCGGGGCTATCAGCCGCGCACCACCTTGCCCGCCTTCAGGCACGAGGTGCACACGTTCAGCCGCTGCCGCGTCGAAGAGGAAACCTTCGCGCGCACGGTCTGAATGTTCGGGTTCCACCGGCGGTTGGTGCGCCGGTGGGAGTGCGAGACCGACTTGCCGAAGCCCGGCCCCTTGCCACAGACGTCGCACACGGCAGCCACGTCAGCCACTCCTTAAGGTTTCTTCAGCGGTACTCACGCCCCGGCGGGCGCGCAAGCGTGCACAAGCCTCAGCCGGGCATGGCAACCTGGACAGGGTAGCCGGTGGCGCGTTCGGCCACCAAACCGGGTCGAATACCCTCGCCGGCATGCAGGCTCTCGATGCGGTCGCGGTGCGCCAGTGGGCGGACGCCTGTGTCCGGTCCCTGGACGCGAACCGCGAGGACATCGACCGCATCAACGTGTTCCCCGTGCCCGACGGCGACACCGGGACCAACCTCCTCCAGACGATGCGCTCGGCGCTGGACGCGCTGCTCAGGACACCCGTGGACACCGTCGGGGCGGCGTTGGGCGCGCTCGCGCGCGGCGCGCTGGCGGGTGCGCGCGGCAACTCCGGGGTGATCCTCTCCCAGGTGCTGCGCGGCCTGGCGGAGGCGGCGCACGGCGCCTCCACGGCGACCGGCGCGTCGCTGCGGCGGGCGTTGTGGCGCGCCGACGAACTGGCCACCGCCGCGGTGTCGGAGCCGGTGCCCGGCACGGTGCTGTCCGTGCTGCGCGCGGCGGCCGAGGCGGCCCGCGACTGCCCGTCCGACGAGCTGGACGAGGTCGTCACGGTCGCGGCGAAGGCCGGGGCCGAGGCGCTGGCCGACACGCCCCGCCACCTGGCCGTGCTGGCCCGGGCCGGTGTGGTCGACGCGGGCGGGCGCGGACTGGTCGTGCTGCTGGACACGTTGGCGGCGGTGATCACCGGACGGGCGGTCGAGGAGGTCGCGGCGGTCCGCACCGTGCCGCGCGACTCGCTCACCACCGCCCGCGAGGCCGGGTCGTCGGAGTTCGAGTACGAGGTCATGTACCTGCTGGACGGCTCGCCGGACGTGGACGTGCTCAAGGACGAGCTGATGGCCATCGGCGACTGCGTGTCCGTGGTCGGCGACGGCGCGGGCCTGTGGACCGTGCACGTGCACTGCAACGACATCGGCGCGGCGGTCGAGGCGGGCATCCGGGCGGGCCGGCCGCACCGCGTCACGGTCGCCCGGTTCGCCGACCAGATCGCCGCCCAGGCGCCCCGGTTCGTGCGCGACCGGGCCATCGTCGTGCTGGTCGAGGGCGAGGGCGTGGCCGAGCTGTTCCGGTCCGAGGGCGCGGTGGTGTTCGAGCCGGGCGAGCGGGTGACGGCGGCCGACCTGCTGGCCGTGGTGGTGAGCACGCGGGCGCGGCAGGTGACCGTGCTGCCGGGCGACCCGACCTGGCGCGAGCCGCTGGACGACGCCGTCGCGCAAGCCGTCGCCGCGGGTCAGGACGTCGTGGTCGTGCCGACGTTCTCCCCGGTGCAGGCGCTGGCCGCGCTGGCCGTGCACTCGCCGTCCCGGCGCGCGGGTGACGACGTGGTCGCGATGGCCGAGGCCGCGGCGGCGACCCGGCGCGGTGAGGTGGCCGTGTCGGACCGGGAGGCGATCACCTGGGTCGGCCGGTGCCGTCCCGGCGACCTGCTCGGCATGGTGGACGGCGAGGTCGTGGTCATCGAGCCCGGTGGCGCGGACGTGGGCGCGGTGGCGTGCCGGCTCGTCGACCGGATGCTCGCCAGCGGCGGTGAGCTGGTCACCGTGCTGCTGGGCCGGGCTGCCCCGGACGGGGTCGAGCGGGTGCTGGAGGATCACCTGCGCGTCGCGCACCCCGAGGTGGAGCTGGCCGCCTACCCGGGCGGGCAGCGCGACGCCCTGCTGGTTGTCGGTGTCGAGTAGTTGAATGGGCCGGGATGACGACCTTCGACGAGAAGCTGGTGTCGGTGCTCGGCAAGAAGAGCGCCGACGCGCTGGAGGCCGGTCTCGGCCTGACCACCGTCGGCGAGCTGCTGCGCCACTACCCGCGCCGCTACGACGAGCGCGGCAAGCTGACCGAGATCGCCGGGCTGGAGCTGGGTGAGCACGTCACCGTGCAGGCGCGGGTGAAGAGCGCGCGGCAGCGGCGGATGAAGTCGCGCAGCGGCGAGCTGCTGGAGGCCGTGATCACCGACGGCAGCAGCGACCTGCACCTGGTGTTCTTCGGGCGCGGGTCGCGCAAGGTCGAGCGGGAGCTGCTGCCCGGCCGTGAGGCGATGTTCGCGGGCAAGGTCGGCATGTTCAACGGCAAGCTCCAGCTCGCCCACCCCGACTACCAGGTGCTCGACGGCGAGGGCGCCGCGGCGGCGGACTTCGCGGGCGCGCTCATCCCGGTGTACCCGGCGGCGCAGGGCATCCAGTCGTGGAACGTGTCCAACTGCGTCGAGCAGGTGCTCGCGGTGTGGGACGGCGTGGCCGAGGACCCGCTGCCGGGGTCGTTGCGCGCCGAACGGGGTCTGGTCGGCTTGGAGAAGGCGTTGCGCGACATCCACCGGCCGGACGGCTGGGCGGCGATCGCGGTCGCGCAGCAGCGGTTGAAGTGGGACGAGGCCATGGCCGTGCAGCTGGCGCTGGCCCAGCGCCGCCGCTCCGCCACCGCCCGCCCCGCGCCCGCGTGCCCGCCCCGGGACGGCCTGGTGCGCGACGCGTTCGACGCGCGGCTGCCGTTCGAGCTGACGGCGGGCCAGCGCGAGGTGGGCGAGCAGATCGCCCGCGACCTGTCCGGCGAGCACCCGATGAACCGGCTGCTCCAGGGGGAAGTCGGTTCGGGCAAGACGATGGTCGCGTTGCGGGCGATGTTGCAGGTCGTGGACGCGGGGCGGCAGGCGGCGATGCTCGCGCCGACCGAGGTGCTGGCGGCGCAGCACGCGCGGTCGTTGCGGGAGTTGTTGGGTGATCTCGGGCAGGCCGGGGAGCTGGGTGGGGCGGAGCACGCCACGCGGGTGACGCTGCTGACCGGGTCGATGGGCGCGGCGGCGCGGAAGCGGGCGTTGTTGGAGATCGTGTCCGGTGAGGCCGGGATCGTGGTCGGCACGCACGCGTTGATCCAGGACAAGGTGGAGTTCGCCGACCTGGGGCTGGTCGTGGTGGACGAGCAGCACCGGTTCGGCGTGGAGCAGCGGGCCGCGTTGAGCGGGCGCGCGGGTGGGTCGACGCCGCACGTGCTGGTGATGACGGCCACGCCGATCCCGCGCACGGTGGCGATGACGGTGTACGGCGACCTCGAGGTGTCCGCGTTGCGCGAGCTGCCCGGGGGCCGTTCGCCGATCAGCACGTCCGTGGTGCCGGTGGCGTCCAAGCCGGGGTGGCTCGACCGGGCGTGGCAGCGGATCCACGAGGAGGTCGGCAAGGGGCACCAGGTGTACGTGGTGTGCCCGCGCATCGGCGACGGGGCGGCGGAGGACGACGCCGACACGCCGCCGAAGGAGGACTCGGGCAAGGGCGACGGTGCGGACCGCAGGCCGCCGCTGGCGGTGGTGGACGTGGCGAACCGGTTGGCCGAGGGGCCGTTGCGCGGGTTGCGGATCGACGTCCTGCACGGCCGGATGGCGCCGGACGACAAGGACGCGGTGATGCGGGCGTTCGCGGCCAACGAGGTGCAGGTGCTCGTGGCCACGACCGTGGTCGAGGTGGGCGTGAACGTGCCCAACGCCACGGTCATGGTGATCATGGACGCGGACCGCTTCGGGGTGAGCCAGCTGCACCAGTTGCGCGGCCGGGTCGGCCGGGGCAGCGCGCCGGGGCTGTGCCTGCTGGTGACCGAGATGCCCGACGGCACGTCGACGATGGAGCGGCTGCGGGCCGTCGAGTCCACCCTGGACGGCTTCGAGCTGGCCCAGCTGGACCTGGAGCTGCGGCGCGAGGGCGACATCCTGGGCGCGGCGCAGTCGGGCACGCGGTCGGGGTTGAGGATGTTGTCGCTGCTGCGCGACGAGGACGTGATCGCCGAGGCGCGGGTGGTGGCGCAGGAGGTCGTGGAGGCGGACCCGGAGCTGACCGGGCACCCGGGGCTGGCCGGGCTGGTGGCCGGGCTGCTGGACGAGGAGCGCGCGGAGTACCTGGAGAAGGCGTAGCCGGCACCCGGTTACCCTGGCTTGTGCGCCGATTGCCGATCGCCCTGGTTCCGCTGCTGCTCGCCGCGTGCACGGCCGCGCCCGCCGGTGATCCGGCTCCCACCACGTCGTCGCTGCCCAAGGGCGATCTGGCGGTGCTCGCCGAGCGCATCGAGCAGCGGCGGGCGGAGCTGGGCACGGCGGCGTTCCACACCGAGGGGTTCGCCTCCGACGGGCAGTCGACCGAGGTCCGCAACGTCGTGGACGGCGTGGTGCGGCAGGACGGCGACGGTGTGACCGGGTCGATGACGATGGACGTGTCCACCGGCGGGCAGCCGAAGAAGATCGCGCTGGTGGTCGTCCGCGACGGCACGTACGTGCAGGTCGAAGGCGCGCCGATGCCCGCGGGCAAGAAGTGGGGCTTCTACCCGGCGGACGGCGGCGGCGAGGTGGCCGCGCTGCTGCGCGGCTTCGGGCCGAGCGCGACGGTCGGCGCGGAGCTGGACTACGTGCAGCCGCGGGCGGCGTTGATCCTGGGCAAGTCGGCCGAGCAGCTCGACGGGGTGCCGGTGACGCGGTTCGACCTGGTGGTGGACGCGCTGAAGATGGCCAAGGTCATCGAGGACAAGGACATCCAGTTGCAGCACACCCAGCTCGCCGAGTACGGGGTGAAGATCTCGGCGGCGGTGTGGGTGGACGGCACGAGCGCGCCCGTGCAGGCGGAGTACCGGTTCGAGCTGGACGGCAAGGTCGTCAAGCGGTCCACGACCCGGTTCCGCGCGTGGGGCGAGCCGGTCGCGATCACCGTGCCCGCGCAGGCCGAGGTCGTGCCGGCCGACCAGCTGCCCCAGTAGCCGGCGCCGCCCGGACCGGCCGGCTACTTGGACTGCCTGCCCTTCGGGACCGGTAGCTGGGCGGTCGGCTGCTCGGACGGGTCGACGGCCTTGGCCTTCGCCGGGGCGGGCTTGGTGGCCGGTTTGGCCGCCGGTTTCGCGGGCGCGGGCTTGGCGGTGGCCGGTGTCGTGGGGGCGTCGGCAGCGGCCGGGGTCCCGGCGGCGGGGGAGGGTTCGGCGTCGGTTGCCTCGTCCTCGGCTGCCTTGTCGGCGGTGGCCTCGTCGTCCAGCGGGGCGAGGGTCGCCACCGCGCGGGACACCGCTTCCTGGGCGGCGGCGAACTGCTCGCTCAACGCGCGGTGCACGCGGTGCAGCTCGGCCAGCTTCTCGTCGGCCGCCGTGGTGCGGCGGTCGGCGTGCGCGTCCGCTTCGGTGACGGTCTTCTCGGCGCGGGCGTCGGCCTCGGCGATGGTCTGCTCGGCCCGCGCGGTGGCCTCGCTGATCGTCTGCTCGGCCTTGGCCAGCGCCTCGGACTCCAGCTCGGCGACCTGCTTCTCGGTGTCCGCGCGCAGCTCCGCCGCCTCGGTCCGGGCGGCTTCGAGCAGCTTCGCGGCCTCGGCCTTGGCCTCGACCACGTGCACCTCGTGCTCCTTGCGGAGCGTGGTGCGCAGCTCGTCGTACTCCTTGTCGAGGTCGTCGTGGTAGCCCTTGTACTTCTGCTCCAGCTCGACCCGCTTCGCCTCCAGCTCCGCGGTCTTCGCCTCGAACTCCGCGGTCAGCTTCTCCCGGTCGGCGCGGGTCTCGGCCATCAGCGCCTCGTGCTCGGCGGTCAGCTTGGCCCGCAGCTCCTCGTGCGAGCGCTCGAGCTCGGCGCGCCGCTCGTCGTACTGCCGCTCCAGCTCCGTCGTCCGCTGCTGGTGGGCCGCCTCCAACTGCCGGCGCCGCTCCTCCAGCTCGCCCATCGCCCGCTGGTGCGCCGCCTTGCCCTCGGCCGCCGCCCGCTCGGCCTCGGCGCGGGTCGCGTTCGCCTGGTCCAGCGCGGCCTTGCGGATGTCGGCGATCTCCTCCTCCGCCAACGTCATCATCACGCGCACGCGCTCGGTGACGTTGGACGCGCTGGCCGGGCTGGTGGCCAGCTTGCCGAGCTGGGACTTGACCTTGTCGAGCTCGGCCCGGGTGGACCCGAGCAGCTTGCTCAACTCCGCGACCTGCGCCGATGCGGCCTCCCGGGCCCGGTTCGAGTTCTTCAGGTCGAACTCGAGTCGCGTCACCCGTTCGTTCACCTGGCGCTGGTTGTACCCGCGCAGTACGACGTCGAAATGGGTGCGGGCAGCAGGCTGCCCAGTCCCTTCAGCCCCGGCCATGGGCCAACCCTACCGAGAAGTCGCCCGGTGCAGTCACCCGATGCAGCGAACGCACCGTGACGAGTCGGTGATCCACCGTGTGGGGTGAGGGGCGCCCGGCAGGCCGTGCGCCAAGGGCCGCGCGGGCCCGCGCTCGCCGCGCCGCGCCGGTCGGGGGCTGCGCTCGACCGGTTCACAAGGGAGAATCCCGGAGCGTGATCCCAGGTCGCGCCCGCCTTGACCGGATGAGTGAACGATCACGATGACGTCCGTCACGTGAGATGGAACTCCCGAGGGGCGGGAAGCGCACGGTAGCGTGCCTTGATTCATCGAGTCCCGCCCCGGCTGGGGCGGGACTCGCCGAGTAACCGGGAGGGAACGCCGCATGTTCCGCAAGGTTCTTGTCGCCAACCGCGGCGAGATCGCGATCCGGGCCTTTCGCGCTGCCTACGAGCTGGGCGCCGGCACGGTTGCCGTCTTCCCCCATGAGGACCGCAACTCCCTGCACCGCCTGAAGGCCGACGAGTCGTACGAGATCGGTGAGCCCGGCCACCCCGTCCGGGCCTACCTGTCCGTCGAGGAGATCATCAAAGCGGCCCGCAAGGCGGGCGCGGACGCGGTCTACCCCGGCTACGGCTTCCTGTCGGAGAACCCCGAGCTCGCGCGGGCGTGCGCGGAGGCGGGCATCACGTTCGTCGGGCCTCCGTCGGACGTGCTCGAGCTGACCGGCAACAAGGCGCGCGCCATCGCCGCGGCGCGCGAGGCCGGCCTCCCGGTGCTGAAGTCGAGCGAGCCGTCCAGCGACATCGACGCCCTCGTGCGCGCGGCCGAGGACATCGCGTTCCCGGTGTTCGTGAAGGCCGTCGCCGGCGGTGGTGGGCGCGGCATGCGGCGCGTAGAGGAACCGGGTGCGCTGCGGGAGGCGCTGGAAGCCGCGTCACGCGAGGCCGAGTCGGCCTTCGGCGACCCGACCGTGTTCCTGGAGCAGGCCGTGGTCGAACCGCGGCACATCGAGGTGCAGATCCTCGCCGACGGCGAGGGCAACGTGATGCACCTGTTCGAGCGCGACTGCTCGGTGCAGCGGCGCCACCAGAAGGTCATCGAGATCGCGCCCGCGCCGAACCTCGCGCCCGAGCTGCGCGACCGGATCTGCGCCGACGCGGTGCGGTTCGCCCGGCACATCGGCTACCGCAACGCCGGCACCGTCGAGTTCCTGCTCGACCCGAACGGCAACTACGTCTTCATCGAGATGAACCCCCGCATCCAGGTCGAGCACACGGTCACCGAAGAGGTCACCGACGTGGACCTGGTGCAGTCGCAGATGCGCATCGCGAGCGGCGAGACCCTGGACGACCTCGGCCTGAGCCAGGAGACCGTGCAGCTGCGCGGCGCGGCCCTGCAGTGCCGCATCACGACCGAGGACCCCGCCAACGGCTTCCGCCCCGACACCGGCATGATCAGCGCCTACCGCTCGCCGGGCGGCTCGGGCATCCGGCTGGACGGCGGCACGACCGGCGCGGGCACCGTCATCGGCGCGCACTTCGACTCCATGCTGGTCAAGCTGAGCTGCCGCGGCCGGACGTTCGGCGCGGCGGTGGCGCGGGCGCGGCGCGCGGTGGCGGAGTTCCGCATCCGGGGCGTGTCCACGAACATCCCGTTCATCCAGGCGGTGCTGGACGACCCGGACTTCTACGAGGGCCGCGTCACGACGTCGTTCATCGAGAAGCGCCCCCACCTGCTGACCGCGCGGCACTCCGCCGACCGCGGCACGCGCATGCTCACCTACCTGGCCGACGTCACGGTGAACAAGCCGAACGGCCCCCGCCCGTCCGTCGTGGACCCCAGGGTCAAGCTGCCGGTGGTCGACCTGAACGCCGAACCGCCGGCCGGGTCGAAGCAGAAGCTGGTGGAGCTGGGGCCCGAGGGCTTCGCCCGGTGGCTGCGCGAGAGCAAGGCGCTGGCCGTCACGGACACCACGTTCCGCGACGCCCACCAGTCGCTGCTGGCGACGCGCGTGCGGACGAAGGACCTGCTGGCCGTCGCGCCGCACGTGGCGCGGATGACGCCGCAACTGCTGTCGCTGGAGGCGTGGGGCGGCGCGACGTACGACGTGGCGCTGCGGTTCCTGGCCGAGGACCCGTGGGAACGGCTCGCCGCCCTGCGGGAAGCGGTGCCGAACATCACCCTGCAGATGCTGCTGCGCGGCCGCAACACGGTGGGCTACACCCCGTACCCCGAGGCGGTGACCAGCGCGTTCGTCGAGGAAGCGACGAAGACCGGCATCGACGTCTTCCGGATCTTCGACGCGTTGAACGACGTCGAGCAGATGCGCCCGGCGATCGAGGCGGTGCGGGAGACCGGCACGGCCCTGGCCGAGGTGTGCCTCTGCTACACGTCCGACCTGTCGAACCCGGACGAGCGGCTCTACACGCTGGACTACTACCTGAAGCTGGCCGAGCAGATCGTCGGCGCGGGCGCGCACGTGCTGGCCATCAAGGACATGGCCGGCCTGCTGCGCCCGCCGGCGGCGGCGCGGTTGGTGACGGCGCTGCGCAAGGAGTTCGACCTGCCGGTGCACCTGCACACGCACGACACGGCGGGCGGGCAGCTGGCGACGTACCTGGCGGCCATCCAGTCCGGTGTGGACGCGGTGGACGGCGCGGTGGCGTCCATGGCGGGCACGACCTCGCAGCCGCCGCTGTCGGCGATCGTGGCGGCGACCGACTACACGGAGCACGCCACGGGGCTCGACCTGCGGGCGGTGTGCGACCTGGAGCCCTACTGGGAGTCGGTGCGCAAGGTCTACGCGCCGTTCGAGTCGGGCATCCCCGGGCCGACGGGCCGGGTGTACTCGCACGAGATCCCCGGCGGGCAGCTGTCGAACCTGCGCACGCAGGCGGTCGCGCTCGGGCTCGGGCAGAAGTTCGAGGAGATCGAGGCCATGTACGCGGCGGCCGACCGGATGCTCGGCCGGCTGGTGAAGGTGACGCCGTCGTCCAAGGTCGTGGGCGACCTCGCGCTGCACCTCGTCGGCGCGGGCGTGAAGCCGGAGGAGTTCGAGGCGGACCCCGGCCGGTTCGACATCCCGGCGTCGGTGATCGGCTTCCTGCACGGCGAGCTGGGCGACCCGCCCGGCGGGTGGCCGGAGCCGTTCCGGAGCAAGGCGTTGCAGGGCCGGGCCGCGCCCAAGGGCGTGGCGGAGCTGACCGAGGACGACGTGAAGGGGCTGGAGACCGACCGGCGCGCCACGTTGAACCGGTTGCTGTTCCCCGCGCCGACCAAGGAGTACCTGGCGCACCGCGAGGCATACGGCGACACCAGCGTGCTGGGCAGCAAGGACTTCTTCTACGGGCTCAAGCCCGGCGAGGAGTACCAGGTCGACCTGGAGCCCGGCGTGCGGTTGCTGATCGGGTTGGAGGCCATCGGCGAGGCCGACGAGCGCGGCATCCGCACGGTGATGGCGACGTTGAACGGGCAGCTGCGGCCGATCCAGGTGCGTGACCGGTCGATCGCGGCCGAGGTGCCCGTGGCGGAGAAGGCGGATCGGGGCAACCCCGGTCACGTCGCGGCGCCGTTCGCGGGGGTCGTCACGCCGAGCGTGGCGGAGGACGACGTGGTCGAGGTCGGGCAGACGATCGCGACCATCGAGGCGATGAAGATGGAGGCGGCGATCACCGCGCCCAAGGCCGGGCGGGTGAAGCGGCTGGCGGTGCGCGGGGTGCAGCAGGTCGAGGGTGGGGATCTGCTGATCGTGCTGGAGTGACGGGGAGTGGGGGTGGGTCCGGGCTGGGGTAGGGGCGGCTCGGAGGTCCGGTCCGGCTCGATGTGACATGGGCCCCTCACGGGTGCTTCAGGCGGGCTGAAGCACCCGTACCCGTGTCACATCGAGCCTTGTGGGCTGGTGGTGGTGCTGGTGGGGTGAGGGGTCGAGTGGTTGTGGCCACATCCGGCGGTTGGGGGAACCGGGTCGTCCGGGGTGGCGTTGGGGTGGCATGAAGAAGGTTGCCGCTGCGTTGTTCGCCCTCACGGCCGGTGCTGTCGCGTGGGCGGCGCGGGATGTGCCGTTGGCGTTCGGGGGGAAGCCGGACGGTGAGCGGGTGCGGAGGTCGCCGCGGTACCGCGAGGGGAAGTTCCACAACGCGGCGTCGACGCGGACCATGCCCGACGGGGCTGCGGGGACCGTGCGGGAGATGTTCTTCGGCGGGCAGCAGCGGCGGCCGGTGGGTGAGGTGCCGTTGGTGCCGCCCGTGGTGGGGGCGTCGTCGGACGGGTTGCACATCACTTGGTACGGGCACGCGTCGACGTTGGTCGAGATCGACGGGGCGCGGGTGTTGATCGACCCCGTGTGGAGCGACCGGTGCTCACCGTCCCCTGTGGTCGGTCCGCGGCGGCTGCACCCCGTGCCGCACGCGTTGCACGAGGTCGGGGCGGTGGACGCGGTGGTGATCTCGCACGACCACTACGACCACCTGGACCTGCCGACGGTGCGGGCGCTGACGCGCGACACGGACGCGGTGTTCGTGGTGCCGCTGGGGATCGGGGCGCACCTGCGGAAGTGGTGGGTGCCCGAGGAGCGGATCGTGGAGCTGGACTGGGACGAGTCGCACGAGGTGGCCGGCGTCACGTTGGTGGCGACGGCGGCGCAGCACTTCTCCGGGCGGGGGTTCCAGCGCGACACGACGCTGTGGGCGTCGTGGGTGCTGAAGGGGCCGGAGCACCGGGTCTACTACAGCGGTGACACCGGTTACTTCGACGGGTACAAGCGGATCGGCGAGGAGCACGGGCCGTTCGACGCCTCGTTGATCCAGATCGGGGCGTACGGGCCGGGGTGGCCGGACATCCACATGACGCCCGAGGAGGGTGTCGCGGCGCACCGGGACGTGCGCGGCGGGCTGCTGGTGCCCGTGCACTGGGCGACCTTCAACCTGGCGTTCCACGACTGGTCCGAGCCGGTGGAGCGGGTGTGGCGCGAGGCGGAGGCGCACGAGGTGCCGTTGGCGGTGCCGCGGCCCGGTGAGCGGATCGACGTGGCGCGGCCGCCGGCGGTCGACGGGTGGTGGCAGGCGCTCTCGGTGGGACGATGACCGGGTGACCAGGATTGTCTCGGGTGTCGCGGGTGGCCGCCGATTGCAGGTGCCGCCGCGCGGCACCCGCCCTACTTCCGACCGGGTCCGCGAGGCGTTGTTCAGCTCGTTGGAGACGTTGGTCGACCTCGACGGCGCGGTGGTGCTGGACCTCTACGCGGGGTCGGGCGCGCTGGGGTTCGAGGCGATGTCGCGGGGTGCGGCGCGGGCCACGTTCGTGGAGTCGGACAAGCGGGCTGCCGAAGTCTTGAAGAGCAACGCCAAGGTGGTCGCGCTGCCCGGGGCGACGGTGCTCAACCGCACCGCGGAGTCGGTGGTGGGCGGCGCGGCGGACGTGGCGTGCGACGTCGTGTTCGCCGATCCGCCGTACGCGGTGGGTGACGATCAGCTCAACCGGGTGCTCGCGTCGCTGGTCACGAACGGTTGGACGAAACCGGGGTCGCTGGTCGTGGTGGAACGCGACGCGCGCAGCGCTGAACCGATCTGGCCACCTGCCGTGGAATCGTTGCGCAGCAAGCGATACGGCGACACGGCGCTGCATTGGGCCGAACACGTTGACGCCTCCGGGTGATGCCGACCACGCACCTGAGTGGATGCGTCCGATCGGGTGCTACCGTCCGAAACCATGACGCGTGCCGTGTGCCCCGGCTCCTACGACCCGGCCACCAACGGACACCTGGACATCATCGGCAGAGCGGCGAAGCTCTTCGACGAGGTCGTCGTCGCCGTGCTCATCAACAAGAACAAGAAGACCCTGTTCTCCGTCGAGGAGCGCACGGAGATGCTGCGCGAGGTCACCGCGCAGTGGCCGAACGTCCGCGTCGACGCCTGGCACGGCCTCCTGGTCGACTACTGCCTGGAGAACGACATCAAGGCCATCGTCAAGGGCCTGCGCGCGGTCAGCGACTACGACTACGAGCTGCAGATGGCGCAGATGAACCACCAGCTCACCGGGGTCGAGACGCTGTTCATGCCGACCAACCCGATCTACAGCTTCCTGGCCAGCTCCCTGGTCAAGGACGTGGCCACCTACGGCGGCGACGTGACCAGCCTGCTGCCGCCGTCGATCAAGGACCGGCTCGCCGCGCGGCTCGCCGAGGGTCGCTGAGCCGTCACGCCCGGTCAACTTCCGGATGGACTGTGGTCGCCCGGTGTGGTGAGCGTTCACCGGCATGAGCGAGATCACATCGCGCACCGTGAAGGTGCGTGGCCCCGTCCGTTCCGCCGAGCCAGGGGGCGGACACCGCGCGCCCGGTCCGGCGGGGCGGTCCGCACCCGTGCCCGCGGGACAACCGGACCTCCGACGACCGCGAGGGCGTCCTCCCGGCCTGCTCGACCGGCTCCTGCAGGGAGTGCACGGTCAAGGCGCCCGGCGTCTCCACGCGCGGCGCGCGGCGGGTGGCGACCGGCAACGCCACCCCGGAGCCGTACTTCCCACGGCCGACCACTGCGCGAGCTGCGTCCTGGTGACATCACCCGTTAGCCGGACACGCCCTGCCGATCTCCCGGCGGCGACGAGATCGGCAGGGCACACTAGGACGGGTACTGCTGTGGGCGCGAGGAGTGTGACGTGTACCGGGTGTTCGAGGCCCTCGACGAGCTGGTCACGATCGTCGAGGAAGCGCGTGGCGTGCCGATGACCTCCGGGTGCGTCGTGCCGCGCGGCGACGTGCTCGAACTCCTCGACGACGTGCGCGACGCGATCCCGGCGGAGCTGGACGACGCCCAGGACGTGCTCGACCACCGCGACGAGCTGGTCGGCAAGGCGCAGCACGACGCGGACCAGGCGGTGAGCAAGGCCCGGTCGGACGCCGAGCGGATGGTCGCCGAGGCGCAGCACGAGGCCGAGCGGATGCTGTCCGAGGCGCGGGCGCGGGCCGAGCGGACCCTCGCCGAGGCCGAGGACCAGGCGCAGCGGACCGTCGCGGCCGGCCGCCAGGAGTACGAGGACCTGGTGGGTCGGGCGCACGCCGAGGCCGACCGGATGGTCCAGGCCGGGCGGGCCAACTACGAGCGCGCGATCGAGGAGGGCCGGGCGGAGCAGGCGCGCCTGGTCGACGGCACCGAGGTGGTGCAGGCCGCGCACGCCGAGGCGGCGCGCGTGCTGGAGGCGGCGCAGACGGAGGCCATCCGGCTGCGCAGCGAGTGCGACGCGTACGTGGACGGCAAGCTGGCCGACTTCGAGGACCTGCTCGCGCACACGCTGCGCAGCGTCGGCAAGGGGCGCTCGCACCTGCGCGGGCCGGCCGTCGCCAGCGCGGCGGCGCCGTTCGACTATCACGAGTAACCCGACCGGACGAGGCCCCGACCAGCCGATTTCACGCGGACGCCCGTTGTCCCGTACCCTTGACCGGCTGGTCGTGGTAAGTCCCCGACGGCAACACCAAACATCATGTCTGAGCATCGTCACGCCTCCGCGCGTCCCACAGCGACCGGGCCCTGGGTCATCGACACCAGGGACCTCGGGCGTCGTGCGGGCTCCAGCCGCGGTGTGCGCCGGACGGTGCCCGCGGAGGGCGTCGGCCTCCTCGGTGTGATCGCGGTGCCGGCGGGGGGCAACGTCGAACTCGACCTCCTGCTGGAGTCGGTGGTCGAAGGCGTGCTCGTGACGGGCACGGCCGCGACGGTGGTCGAAGGCGAGTGCTCGCGCTGCCTGGAGCCGCTGTCCGCGGAGGTCGAGGTGGAGCTGACCGAGCTGTACGCGTACCCGGACAGCACCACCGACGAGACCACCGAAGAGGATGAGATCAGCCGTCTGCACGACGACCTGATCGACCTCGAACCCGTGGTGCGCGACGCCATCGTGCTCGCGCTGCCACAGGTGCCGCTGTGCTCGCCGGACTGCCTCGGGCTGTGCGTCGACTGCGGCGGCAAGCTGGCTGATCTCGGCCCCGACCACGGGCATGAGACGATTGACCCCCGGTGGGCTGCTCTCCAGGAGCGGTTCGACGGGAATCGTGACAATCCAGAGGAGAACTAGTCGTGGCCGTCCCGAAGCGGAAGATGTCGCGCTCGAACACGCGCTCGCGCCGCGCTCAGTGGAAGACCGCTGCCGTGCACCTGGTGGCCTGCCAGAACAAGGCCTGCCGCCAGCCGAAGCCGCAGCACGTCGCCTGCCCGGCCTGTGGCCAGTACGACGGCCGCCAGGTCGTCCAGCCGGCCTGATCACCCCTCTGGCGAAGGTAGCGGCGAATCGTGGGGGGTAGGTCGTCGCGCGGTCGGTCCGCCGACCGCGCCCCGTTGCTCGAAGCGCTCGGCGTCCCACTGGACGCCGAGCTGCTGACGCTCGCGCTGACGCACCGGTCGTACGCGTACGAGAACGGCGGCCTGCCGCCGAACGAGCGACTGGAGTTCCTCGGTGACGCGGTGCTCGGGCTGGTCGTCACCGACCACCTGTACCGCACGCACCCCGAGCTGCCCGAGGGGCAGCTCGCCAAGCTGCGCGCGAGCGTGGTCAACATGCACGCCCTCGCGGGCGTGGCCCGGGGGCTCGGCGACGACGGCCTCGGCGGGCACCTCCTGCTCGGTCGCGGCGAGGAGCTGACCGGGGGCAGGGACAAGGCGAGCATCCTCGCCGACGGCCTCGAAGCCGTCATCGGCGCGGTCTACCTGCAGTTCGGCATAGACACCGCGCGTCAACTCGTTCACCACCTGTTCGACCCGCTGTTGGCCGAAGCGCCGCTGCGAGGTGCTGGACTGGACTGGAAGACGAGTCTCCAGGAGCTGACCGCGTCCGCGGGGCTGGGCGTCCCCGAGTACCGGGTGGACGACCAGGGCCCGGACCACCGCAAGGAGTTCACCGCCACGGTGCTCGTCGGTGGCCAGGCCCACGGCACCGGCGACGGGCGCACGAAGAAGGAAGCCGAGCAGAAGGCGGCCGAGGCCGCCTACCGCGTGCTGCACGAACGGGTCCGCGCCGAGCAGGAGACCGGCGCGTCCGGGAACGGCCACGCACCCGGCTCGGCCGCGCAGGCATCACCCCAGGCTTCACCTCAGGCTGCACCTACCCAGGAAGACTGACGCCGAAATGTATGCCACGAACGTCCGGACCCGGCGCGCGCGCCACGCGCGTCCGTCCCGCCCGCTGAACGCGAGCCGCAACGGCGGCATCCAGGGCCTCGTACTCGTGCGCGACACCGCCCAGGCGGGCGGCTGGATGCTCAAGCCGACCAAGCCCCAGGCCGCCGCGTACGAGATGCTCGAAGAGCTGGAGCAGGCCGAGGCCGCCGCGGCTGCCGCCGAGCGCGACAACACCGAGGACTGACCGCCCACCCGTGCCCGAGCTGCCCGAGGTCGAGGTCGTACGCCGAGGTCTGCACGAGCACGTCGCGGGCAGGACCGTCGACGCGGTCGAAGTCCTGCACCCCCGTGCGATCCGCCGCCACCTGCCCGGTGCGGCGGATTTCGCCGTGCGCCTGACCGGCCGGCGCCTGGAGGCCGCGCGCCGTCGCGGCAAGTACCTGTGGGTCGACCTGTCGGGCGGCGACGCCATGCTCGCGCACCTCGGCATGTCCGGTCAGATGCTGGTCCAGCCGGTCGGCGCGCCGGACGAGAAGCACCTGCGGGTGCGGGTCCGGTTCGCCGACGGCGGCCCGGAGCTGCGCTTCGTCGACCAGCGCACGTTCGGCGGGCTGGCGCTGGCGGAGATCGTCGAGGTGGACGGCACCCGGTTGCCCCAGCCGGTGGCGCACATCGCGCGCGACCCGATGGACCCGGCGTTCGACCCGGACGCGGCGGTCGCGGCCCTGCGCAGGCGGCGCACGGAGATCAAGCGCGCGTTGCTCGACCAGACGCTGGTCTCCGGGGTGGGCAACATCTACGCCGACGAGGCGCTGTGGCGGGCCAGGCTGCACGGGGTGCGGCCCGCGGACAAGCTGACCAGGGCGAAGGCCGCCGAGCTGCTCGCGCACGCCACGCAGGTGATGCAGGAGGCGCTGGGCGAGGGCGGCACGTCGTTCGACGCGCTGTACGTGAACGTGAACGGCCAGTCGGGCTACTTCGACCGGTCCCTGGCCGTCTACGGGCGGGAGAACGAGCCGTGCCGGCGGTGCGGGACGGCGGTCAGGCGCGAGCCGTTCATGAACCGCTCGTCCTACTCGTGCCCGCGCTGCCAACCGCGACCGAGGGGTTGACGCTCACCGCGCCGGGTCGGCGAGCCTGCGCAACAGCGGCGTGACCGATCTCAGCGCGTCGCGTTCCTCCGGTTCGAGCCGGGAAATCCGTTCGGACAACAACTCCGCCTCGCCGTGCGCGAGGGACAGGATGGTGTCCCGCCCGAGACCGGTCAGCTCCACGATGGTGGCCCGCCCGTCGGCCGGATCGGATTCGCGGCGCACCAGGCCCGAGGATTCCAAACCGGTCACCACCGTGGTCGCCGTGGGCTGCGAGCACAGCGCCCGCACCGCGATCTCGCCGATCCGCATCGGCCCTTGTGACGCGAGTTCCGCGAGCACCAGCAACTGCGTGGGTTGCAGGCGCCGGACCGACGCGGACTGGCGCAGGCTGCGGATCAGCCGGTGCACGGCGACCACGAGTTGTAACGCGTCCTGATTAGTCACACTGGTGGTCATCAGACCTCCTCGTGGCTCACCGTGAGTGAGCACGTGTCCAAATTCGGACAGGACATTCGCACTTTCGCAGTACTGCTGTCCAGAGAACGGTTTCATTCGCACCCGGATGTACTCACCCTTTCCGCACCGATGCGGAGAAGGAAGCGTCAAAACGGCATAAAGGGTGAACAGGCGCGCATCAAGGCTTCGTCAGGGACTTCGCCGAAAGTAGTCGGGCGGGGCCGCGCGGCCGGGTCCGGGCGTAGTGTCTGAGCGTGACAAAAGTGCTGGTGGTCGATGACGAGCCGCAGATCGTGCGGGCGTTGCGGATCAACCTGTCGGCCCGCGGCTACTCGGTCCTGACCGCCCACGACGGCACGGAGGCCCTCAAGGCGGCGGCCGAGGGCAGGCCGGACGTGGTGGTGCTCGACCTGGGGCTGCCGGACGTGGACGGCACCGAGGTGATCGCGGGGCTGCGCGGCTGGACGACCGTGCCGATCATCGTGCTGTCCGCCCGGGTCGACTCGGCCGACAAGGTTGAGGCGCTGGACGCGGGTGCCGACGACTACGTGACCAAGCCGTTCGGGATGGACGAGCTGCTGGCGCGGTTGCGGGCGGCGGTGCGGCGCTCGGCGCTGGCCGAGGGTGAGGACGCGGTCGTGGAGACGGCGTCGTTCACGGTGGACCTGGCGGCGCGGAAGGTGCGCCGCGACGGCGTCGAGGTGCACCTGACGCCGACCGAGTGGGGCCTGCTGGAGATCCTGGCCCGCAACCGGGGCCGGTTGGTCGCGCAGAAGCAGCTCCTGCAGGAGGTGTGGGGCCCGGCCTACGCGAAGGAGACCCACTACCTGCGCGTCTACCTGGCCCAGTTGCGCCGCAAGCTGGAACCGGAGCCCTCGCGCCCGCGGCACCTGGTGACGGAGCCCGGCATGGGCTACCGGTTCGAGCCCTAGCCGGGCCCGAACCGGCCCACCGGCCGCTCACCCCGCCGGCATGGTGGGGTGGCTCTGGAACAGCAACGCGCCGCGCACCACGAGCTCCTTGGCCACCGCCGCCACCCGGCCGGTCAGCACGCGCTCCTTCGGGGTGTCGTCGGCGTCCACGAACTGGATCAGGCCGTCCCGGCGGCCGAGGCTGACGCACCGGACGTGGTAGCGGAAGTCGAGCCGGTCGGCGGGCTCCCCGCCGCCCACGCGCTTCGCCAGCGCCCGCACGGCCTGCTGCGTCGTGGGCAGGCCGGTCGCGCACGCCATGCGCAGTTCGAGGCCGTCGTGGCGCTTCATCGCGGCGGCGTCGCCGATGCCCTGCACCTCCGGGTGCGAGATCGACGTCAACGTCTGGTCGACCAGCATGCGGCCGCGGCCGTCCACCGCGAACCCGGCCCGCGCCGCCAGGTCCGGCACGGCGAACCCGGCCGTCCACACGACCGTGTCGGCGCCGACCAGCTCGCCGTCGTCGAGCACCAGGCCGTCGGCGCGGACCCCGGTGACGTGCGCGTGGTCGCGCACCCGGACGCCGAGCCGGTCGAACACCCCGCGCAGGTGCCGCCTGCCCTTGTCCGACAGGTCGTCGCCGAACCCGCCACCGGTGACCAGCAGCACCTCCAGGTCCGGGCGCGACTCGGCCAGCTCCGAGGCGGCCTCGATGCCCGTCAACCCACCTCCCACCACGGCGACCGCGCGGGCGCCCTCGAGCGCCACGGCCAGCTCCTCGGCGTCCTCGCGGGTCGAGACGGTGTGGGCGTGCCCGGTCGCGCCCGGGACGCCGCTCAGGTCCGAGTAGCTGCCCAGGGCGTAGATCAGCCGGTCGTAGGCCAGCGCGCCGTCGGTGAGCCCGACCTCGCGCGCCTCCGGGTCGATCTCGGTCACCCGGTCGACGACCAGCTCGACGCCGGTGCCCTTGAGGACGTCGGCGAGGGGGACGTCGCGCATCCGCTGCCCGACCGCGAGCTGGTGCAGCAGGACCCGCTCCACGAACCGGTCCCGCGCGTTGACCAGGGTGACCCGGGAGTCGGTCCACTTCGCCGCCAGCTTGGCCGCGGCCAAGCCCGCGTAACCCGCACCGACCACCACGATGTGCTCTGCCATGTCCGGAGTCCTTTCGTCATGAGAGGAGCGGGACGGGGGCGTGAGGTGTGACGGCATAGGGTGTGAGGCGTGCCACCCGTATCCGTGCTGCACACCTGGCAACTGCCCGAGGCGACGCTCGTCGTCGTCCGCGAGCTGGTGGACGAGGCGTTCGACGGCGACTTCGGCGAGGAGGACTGGGAGCACAGCCTCGGCGGCGTGCACGCGCTGGTGTGGGACGGCGACGAGCTGATCGGCCACGGCGCGGTCGTGCAGCGGCGGTTGGTGCACGACGGGCGCGCGCTGCGGGCCGGGTACGTGGAAGGCGTCGCGGTGCGGGCGGACCGCCGGCGCCAAGGGGTCGGCGGGGCCGTGATGGCGGCTTTGGAGGACGTGGTGCGCGGCGCGTACCCCCTCGGTGCCCTCAGCGCGTCGGAGGACGCCCTGGCGTTCTACGCGGCGCGGGGGTGGCAGCGGTGGCGCGGGCGGACGTTCGCGATGACGCCCGCCGGGGTCGAGCGCACCGAGGAGGAGGACGACGGGATCTTCGTCCTGCCGGTCGTGCCGCTCGACCTGGCGGGCGACCTCACCTGTGACTGGCGCGACGGCGACGTCTGGTAGCTACGGCGTCCCCTCGTCGTCCTCGGTCGTCGGCGCGGTGGTGGTGGTCGAGGACGCGGAGGACGAGGGTGACGGCGGGCTGAAGGACGACGGCGGGTTGCTCGGCGGCTGGCTGGTGAGCCGCGGCTCGGACGGCGACGTCGCGGCGACGGACTCCGGCGTCGGGCCGGACCGCTCGTCCGGCTTCGAGCCCTCCTCCTCGCGCGGCTGCTGCGCGCCCCCGCGCTTGGACACCGTGACCACCAGCGTGGCCGTGCCCGCGCCCGGCGCGGCGGTCGCCGGCGTGTTCGCCGTGGTCAGCACGTCGGCCGGCGGCTCGGGCGGTGGCGCGGCCGTGGACCCGCCGCCGGCCAGCACCGACGCGAGGGTGGCGATCACGGTGGCGACGGCCGCGCCGCCCGCGGCGAGCAGCGCCACCGAGGAGAGCTTCTTCTTCGGCGGCGCTTGTCGATCTTCCTCGAACACACCATCTCCCTGTGGGGGATCCGGACGGATGGTCAGTGTTCGGGTTATCGGCGGATCCGGTCGCGGGCCGCATCGTTGCCGCGGTCCTCCACCCGATGGTGTGGAGGACCGTCACCTGCGGCCGATGATCTCGTTACGGCGTGGTCGCGGCGGCCGTCGTCGTGGTGGTCGTCGGAGCCGCGGTGGTCGTCGGCGGCTGCGTGGTGGTCGTCGTCTGGACCGTGGTCGTGATCACCGGCGGCGCAGTGGTGGTCGTCGGCTGGGGCTGCGGCCCCGGCTCGTCCACCACGGTGGTCGTGGTGGTGCCGTCCGGCCTGGTCACCGTGGTCACGCGGGTGCGGCGCGAGGTGGTGGTGGTCGTGGTGGCCTCGGTCGTCGTGGTGGTCGACTCCGCGGTGGTGGTCAGGCTGACCGAGGAGGACGACGACGTGCGCGGGGCCGTGGTGAGGGTGCTGCGGGACACGACGTCCTCGCGCGGCAGCTGGTTGGCCGGTGCGGCGTCCGGTGACGCGCCCGCCAGGGACGCGATGGTGGCGAAGATCGTCGACACGGCGACACCGGACGCGGCCAGCAGCACGTGGGGCGACACGCGCGGGCGGGTGCGCTCGGGCTCCGGGGTCTCGTACAACGGTTCTCCCAAGGTCTGTCGGACGTCTGCTCTACCAGCCGAAGTTCTGGGTCCAGTACCAGCCGCGGGTGTCCAGGCCCACGCCGATGGTGGTGAACCCGCAGTTCAGGATGTTGCGGCGGTGCCCGTCGGAGTTCATCCAGGCCTTCATGACCTGCTCGGCGGAGCGCTGGCCCATGGCGATGTTCTCCCCGCCGGGGTTCGGGTAGCCCGCGGTGCGCATGCGCTGCGCGAAGTCGACGCCCTCCGGCGTGGTGTGCGAGAAGTAGTCGCGCTGCGCCATGTCGGTGCTGTGGCCCTGCGCGGCCCTGAGCACCCGTTCGTCCACCTTGAGCGGCTTGCAGCCGGCGAGGTCGCGGGCCTCGTTCACCAGGGCGACGACCTGCTCCGCCTGCGGCAGGTCGGCGGGCGTGGTGGTCGTCGTGGTGACGGGGGACGGCTCGGACGTCGTCGTGGTCGTCGTCTCCGTCGTCGTGGTGGTCTCGCCGGTGGTGGTCGTCGTCGCGGTGGTGGTCCGGCTGGACGGTGACGTCTCCGCGGTGGTCGGCACGACCTCCGGCGCACGGCTCTGCGCCGGCCCGCCCACGCCCCCGACCCCGCCGACGCCGGTGTTGTCGGAACCGGCGCGCTGTGCTGCGCTTTCCCCGACGAACGGGGCGAGCTGCTCCGGGTTGGCGAAGGCGACGCCGGTCGCACCGGCCGCGCCGAGGAGCAGGCCGACGAGTGCGCCGATCACGGATCGGTTACCGCGCCGTGCTGTCACGGTCGCGCACCGTACCACTAATGGGTGAAATGACAGGATGGCTCTTGTGGCTGGAGTAGAGCGGGCCGTGCGCCTGACCGCCTGGGTGCGGGGGCGCGTGCAGGGTGTCGGTTTTCGGTGGTGGACCCGAGCCAGGGCACTTGAGCTGGGCCTTGTCGGTTCGGCGTCCAACCTGCGTGACGGTCGGGTCGAGGTGAACGCCGAAGGTCCGGAATCCTCGTGCCGCGCCCTGCTGACTGCGCTGCGTTCGGGTGACACCCCCGGTCAGGTGGACTCGATCGTGGAGCGCTGGTCGGAGGCGCGCGGCGGTCTCACCGGTTTCGTGGAGCGTTGAACGCCGAGTGGCCCGGTGGCGTAGTACATCGATGTGGACCGTGGCGAAGATGTCGTCAGGCAGCTGTACGGCCGTTGGCGCGGCCCGCTGCACGGCTACGTCCTGCGCATGGTCGGCGGTGACCACCAGCAGGCCGAGGACGTCGTCCAGGAGACGCTGCTGCGGGCCTGGCGGCACGTCGACGAGCTGACCCCCGCCGACGCGGGGCCGTGGCTCTACACCGTGGCCCGGAACCTGGTCATCTCCGGCTTCCGCAAGCGCGGCGGC
Organism: Saccharothrix saharensis; assembly: GCF_006716745.1. Lineage (NCBI taxonomy): Bacteria > Bacillati > Actinomycetota > Actinomycetes > Pseudonocardiales > Pseudonocardiaceae > Saccharothrix > Saccharothrix saharensis. The sequence continues at coordinate 6,283,303 of NZ_VFPP01000001.1, forward strand.
CGCAACAGCGAGGTGCCGATCGAACCGGGCGACCTGCCCCCGGTGGCCGACGAGGTCGAGCACGTCCTGCAGAGCTGGCAGGTCGCGGAGGCGTTGCGCGCGTTGAGCGCCGACCACCGCAACGTGGTGGTCGAGCTGTACTACCGGCGGCGTTCGGTGGCGGAGGCGGCGGTGGTGCTGGGCATCCCGCCCGGCACGGTCAAGTCGCGCTGCTTCTACGCCCTGCGCGCGCTGCGCGACGCGTTGGAGGAGCGGGGGGTCACGCAGTCATGAGTTGTGGCCGGACCGTGGCGCTCGGCGCCTACCTGCTCGGTTCGCTCGACCCGGCGGAGCGGTCGTCGTTCGAGCGGCACGTCGACGGGTGCGCCGCCTGCCGGCGGGAGATGGTGCGGTTGGCGCCGCTGCCCGGGCTGCTGGGCCAGGTGCGGCTGTCGGACCTGGAGCTGCCGTTCGACGACCCCGCGCCCGACCCCGACCTGCGGCCGCTGCCACCCGCGCCGGAGCCCGTGCCCGAGCCGGTGCCGACCCGCCGACGGAGGTGGCCGGTCCTGCTCGGTGCCGGTGTGCTGGTCGTGCTCGTGGCGCTGGGCGCGGTGGTCGTGCCGCACCTGGTCCCCGACGACGCCGTGACGTGGCACGCCGCCGACGCGTCGTCCGGCGTGGTGGCCAGCGCGGACCTGGTCCGCAGGTCGTGGGGCACCGAGCTGTGGGTGAGCACGGAGAACGTGCCGAGGGGCACGAGGTGCAAGCTGATCGTCCACGACCGGGCCGGGCGGACCGAGGTCGGCGGCTGGTGGGGCACCGACCACGCGGCGGACGAGCGCATCCCCGGCTCCACGTCGTTCCCGGTGGAGGACATCGAACGGCTCGACGTCGTGGTCGACATGACGGTCCTGGTCTCGGTGCGGCCGTGATCGCGCTGGTCAGCGTGCCGACGACGGGTGCGGGGACCGCACGGGTACGCTGCCCGGCGTGCACCTCAAGAGCCTGACGCTGAAGGGCTTCAAGTCCTTCGCCTCGGCTACCACGCTGCGCTTCGAGCCGGGCATCACGTGCGTCGTCGGTCCGAACGGGTCCGGCAAGTCGAACGTGCTCGACGCGCTGCGCTGGGTGATGGGCACGCAGGGTGCGAAGGACCTGCGCGGCGGCAAGATGGAGGACGTCATCTTCGCCGGCACCTCCGGCCGCGCGCCGCTGGGCCGCGCCGAGGTGACGCTGACCATCGACAACTCCGACGGCGCGCTGCCGATCGACTACGTCGAGGTGTCGATCACCCGCCGGATGTTCCGCGAGGGCGCCACCGAGTACGAGATCAACGGCAACTCGTGCCGGCTGATGGACATCCAGGAGCTGCTCAGCGACTCCGGCATCGGCCGCGAGATGCACGTGATCGTGGGCCAGGGCCAGCTCGCCGCGATCCTGGAGTCCAAGCCCGAGGAGCGGCGCGCGTTCGTCGAGGAGGCCGCGGGCGTCCTCAAGCACCGCAAGCGCAAGGAGAAGGCGCTGCGGAAGCTGGAGGCGATGCAGGCGAACCTGACCCGCCTCACCGACCTCACCGCCGAGCTGCGCCGCCAGCTCAAGCCGCTGGGCAAGCAGGCCGAGATCGCCCGGCGCGCGCAGGTGGTGCAGTCCGAGCTGCGCGACGCCCGGATGCGCCTGCTGGCCGACGACCTGGTGACGCAGCGCGAGGCGTTGGCGCGCGAGGAGCAGGACGAGGCCGCCGCCCGCGCCCGCCGCGCCGAGGTGGAGAAGTCGCTGCAGCAGGCGCAGGTGCAGCAGAACGAGCTGGAGGACCAGGTCGCGGCGGACGCGCCGAAGCTCCAGCAGGCCCAGGACACCTGGTACCGGCTGTCGGCGCTGGAGGAGCGGCTGCGCGGCACGGTCCGGTTGGCCGTGGAACGGGAGCGGCACCTGTCGGCGGCGGTGGACGCGCCGCGCGGCGGCCGTGACCCCGACGAGCTGGAGGCCGAGGCCGAGCAGACCGCGATGCTGGAGCAGGAGCTCCAGGACGGCGTGACCGAGGCGCGCGTCGGGCTGGCCGAGGCCGTGGAGACCCGCGCCGAGCTGGAGCGCATGGTGTCCGCGGCGGAGAAGGCGCACCTGGCCGCGGTGCGGGCGATCGCCGACCGGCGCGAGGGACTGGCCCGGCTGTCCGGCCAGGTGGAGGCGCTGCGGTCGAAGACGAGCGCGACCGCCGAGGAGATCGAGCGGATGTCGGTCGCGCTGGCCGAGGCGGTCGAGCGGTCCGAGGTCGTGCAGCAGGAGCTGGCCGAGGCCCGTGAGGTGACCGGGACCGAGGACGAGGACGACGTCGGGCTGGACGAGCGGCACCGGCTGGCCGTCGAGGCGGACGACGCCGCGCGCCGCCGGGTCGAGGAGCTGGTCAAGGCCGAGCGGACGGCCGAGCGCGACATCGCGTCGTGGAAGGCGCGGGTCGACGCGCTGTCGTTGGGCTTGACCCGCAAGGACGGCGCGGGCGCGTTGCTGGCGTCGAGGTTGCCGGGGCTGCTGGGTTCGGTGGCCGCGTTGCTGACCGTGGAGCCGGGCGCGGAGGTCGCGCTGGCGGCGGCCCTGGGCCCGATCGCGGACGCGGTCGCGGTGGCGTCGGGCGCGGACGCGGTCGCGGCGCTGGAGCTGTTGAAGGAGCAGGACACCGGCCGGGCGGGCGTGCTGGTGGGCGGCGCGCCGGTGACCGTCGACCGGTCCGGGTGGCCGTCGCTGCCGGCGGACGCGCGCTGGGCCGTGGACCTGGTGCAGGCGCCGGAGCCGCTGCGGCCCGCGCTGCACCGGGCGTTGGACGCGGTCGTCGTGGTGGACTCGCTGGCCACCGCGCGGAGCCTGGTGGACGAGCACCCGTCGGTGCGCGCGGTGACCCGCGACGGCGACGTGCTGGGCGCGGACTGGGCGGTCGGCGGGTCCGGGCGCAGCCAGAGCGTGATCGAGGTCCAGGCCGCGGTGGACGAGGCGTCGGAGGAACTGGCGCTGGCGGAGCGCGCGCTGGAGCGGTCCGCGGCGGCTCTCGAAGGCGCACGGGCCGAGCAGCAGGCGCGGCGGGCCGAGGTCGCCGCGGTGAAGGAGCAGCTCAACGAGGCCAAGGTGCGGCGCGCCCGGTCGTCGGAACGGCTCAACCGGCTGGCCGCGGCGGTGCGCTCGGCCGAGGCCGAGGTGGACCGGGCGCGGGCGCAGCGGGAGAAGGTCGAGGCGGCCCGCGAGGAGAACCTGCTCAAGCTGGCCGAGCTGGAAGAACGCCTGCTGGTGGCGCAGGAGCAGCCGCTGGACGACGAGCCGGACACCGCGCACCGCGACGAGATGGCCGCCGAGCTGGCCGCCGCCCGGCAGGGCGAGGTGGACGCCCGGCTGGCGCTGCGGACCGCCGAGGAACGGGCCCGCGCGTTGCAGGGCAAGGCGGAGGGGTTGCGGCGGGCGGCGCGGGCCGAGCGCGAGGCGCGGGAACGTGCGCAGCGCGCGCACGCGGCCCGTGCCCGCGGTGCCGTCGTGGCGAAGGCCGTGGTGCGCGGCGGTGAGCTCGCGCTGGAGAGGATCGCCGCGTCGTTGGCGCGGGCGGCACGCGAGCGCGACGCGGCGCAGGAGCGGAAGTCGCAGCGCGAGACGTTCCTGGCGCAGGTGCGCAACCTGGTCCGCGAGATGTCGGTGGAGCTGGAGAAGCTGACCGACGCCGTGCACCGCGACGAGGTGCTGCGGGCCGAGCAGCGGATGCGCATCGAGCAGCTGGAGACCAAGGTCGCCGAGGAGTTCGGCATCGGCCTGGAGGACCTGGTCGCCGAGTACGGCCCGGACGTGTTCATCCCGCCGTCGCCGCAGGAGGTCGCCGAGTACGAGGCGGCCAAGGAGCGCGGCGAGCCGGTGACGGCGCCGCAGCCGATGCCCTACGACCGGGACACGCAGGCGCGGCGGGCCAAGCGGGCCGAGCGGGACCTGTCGCTGCTGGGGAAGGTCAACCCGCTGGCGCTGGAGGAGTTCGCGGCGCTGGAGGAGCGGTACAAGTTCCTGTCCAACCAGCTGGAGGACATCAAGGCGACCCGGCGCGACCTGCTGACCGTGGTGAAGGAGGTCGACGACAAGATCCTGGAGGTCTTCACGTCGGCCTACGAGGACGTCGCCCGCGAGTTCGAGGTCGTGTTCAAGGTGCTGTTCCCCGGTGGCGAGGGGCGGCTCGTGCTGACCGAGCCGGACGACATGCTGACCACCGGCATCGAGTTGGAGGCCCGGCCGCCGGGCAAGAAGGTCAAGCGGCTGTCGTTGCTGTCCGGTGGCGAGAAGTCCCTGGCCGCCGTGGCCATGCTGGTCGCCATCTTCCGCGCCCGCCCGTCGCCGTTCTACGTGATGGACGAGGTCGAGGCGGCGTTGGACGACACCAACCTGCACCGGCTCATCGGCCTGTTCGAGCAGTTGCGGGAGCACTCGCAGCTGCTGATCATCACGCACCAGAAGCCGACCATGGAGATCGCGGACGCGCTGTACGGCGTGTCGATGCGGGGTGACGGCATCAGCCAGGTGATCTCGCAGCGACTGCGCGGCGAGGACAAGCCGAAGCGCGCCAAGGCCGCCGTGCCCGCCCCGGCCGCCGCCGCCCCGGCCGTTCCCGAGACCGGCGGCGACCCGGAGCCGTCCGCCTAGGACCTCAGCGGTCGTCGAGGCGCTTGGCCTCCTCCGGCGTGGGCGCGGTGCCGCCCAGGTGCGCCGGTTGCCACCACCGGCCCTCGCCCGACTCCGGGTACCGGGCCTGGGCGTCGTCCAGCAGCTCCTGCATCCGCTCGCGCAGCGCGGCGTCCGTGGTCGGCTCGATCGGCTCGCCGACGATGATCGTGATCGGCACGTGGCGCTGGGTCAGCGACTTCGGCCTGCCCTTCGTCCACAGCCGTTGCGTGCCCCACACCGCGGTCGGCAGCAGCGGCACGCCGGCCTCGGCGGCCAGCCGCACGGCACCGCTCTTCACGTCCTTGACCGTGAACGACCGGCTGATCGTGGCCTCCGGGAAGATCCCGACGACCTCCCCGGACCGCAGCGCGTCCAGGGCCTGCTGGTAGGACGCCTGCCCGGCGGCCCGGTCCACCGGGATGTGGTGCATCCCGCGCATGAGCGGGCCGGACACGCGGTGCCGGAACACCTCGTGCTTGGCCATGAACCGGACCAGCCTGCGCGCGGGCAGCGCGCCGTAACCGGCGAAGATGAAATCGAGGTAGGAGACGTGGTTCGAGGCCAGCACGGCCCCGCCGGTGGTCGGCACGTGCTCCGCGCCCTCCACGGTGATCCGCATGTCGAGCACGCGGAACATCAGCTTGGCCGCGGCGATCACCGGCGGGTACACGCGATCTGGCATGAACCCCAGCGTACGTTACTCGTCGGTAGTGCGATCGTGCTCGCGCACCACGCGCGGAACGCCCGCCAGGTCCTCCTCATTGCACAGCAGCTTCAGGGCGTAATACGGCGAACCCTTGGTGTCGTCGTAGTCCAGGTGGACCGCGATCACGTCGACCGCTTCACCGAGCCACTCCTGCGTCTGCCGCAGCCAGGAGGCTGCGCGCTCCAACGCGTTGGGCAGGTCGTCGTCACGGAACTCGACCGGCCGATAGGGGACCTCCTGCACCTGGTCCCGCTGGTTGGCAGGCATCGGTAGGTCTACCGCCACCCCGCTGTCGTTGAGTTCGAGTTGGATCGTTTCCTCGCTCACCCTCCCAGGGTTCCCCAACGCGAAACGCGCGGCAAGAGATGTCGGTCATCCGAGGCTGACCGGCAACTCGGCCAAACCGCTGACCAGGACCCTCCGCCAGGCCAGCTCCTCGACCGGACGCGCCGCCCGCAGCCGGGGGAACCGCGCCAGCAGCACGCCCAGCGCCTCCTGCAACTCGATGCGCGCCAACTGGGCCCCGAGGCAGAAGTGCGGCCCGATGCCGAGCGCGAGGTGCTGGTTGGGCGTGCGCGCGAGGTCCAACGAGTCCGGCGACTCGAACGCGCGCGGGTCGCGGTTGGCCGAGCCTATGGCGGCCATCACACCCTCGCCCGCCCGGACGACGACACCCGCCACCTCGACGTCCTCCAGCGCCACCCGCAGCTGCCCGACCTCGCTGAGCCTTGTGAACCGCATCAGCTCCTCCACCGCGCCGGGCAGCAGTGACCGATCACCCACCAGGCGGTCCCACTGCGACCGCTCGCGCAGCAGGGTGGCGACGAAGCTGGTGATCTGGTTGGCCGACGTCTCGTGCCCCGCGACCAGCAGGTTCAACGCGAACGCGACCAGCTCGTCGTGCGTCAGCGGCGTCGCGCACAGCTCGTCGAGCAGGTCGCCGGGCCGCGGGTCGCGCCGCTTCGCCGCGACCAGCCCGCCCATGTACTCCAGCAGGCTCGCCATCGCCGCCTCGACGCGCGGCTGCTCGGACATCTCCAGGCTGTAGGCGAGCTCGACCCACTCGCGGAACCGCTCGCGGTCGTCGTACGGCACGCCCAGCAGCGTGCAGATGACCTGGATCGGCAGCGGCAGCGCGTACACCTGCCGCAGGTCCGCGCCGTCCACCACGTCGTCCGCCAACCGCTCGCACAGCTCCCGCACCCACGGCCGGGTTGCCGAGATCCGCCGGTGCGAGAACGCGCCGGACACCAGCTTGCGCAGCCGGGTGTGCTCGGGCGGGTCGGTGGTCGGCAGGGTGCCGGGCAGCGGCCGGGACACGCCGACGCGCGGCGCGCCCGCCGCCACCACGCCCGCCCGGGAGAACCGGGGGTCGGCCAGCACCAGCTTCACGTCGTCGTAGCGCGTGACCAACCACACCTGCGCGCCCGCGAGCGTGCGGACCCGGACCACCGGCCGCTCCTCCCTCAGCCGCGCCCACGTGGGCGACGGGTCGAACGCGAAGGCGTCGGCGAAGGGGATGTCCAGGACGTCGTCCGTCATGCCCCCGACGCTAGGAGTCCGGGGGAGCGCGGTGCCAGCGCCATCCGGTGCGCTTCGGCGGGCCGTCGAGCGCGACGCGGACGTTCGCCCAGAGCGGAGCGCGCCACGGGCAGTCCGCGCGTGGGCGGCGGTCCACGCACGTCCCGTCCGGCCGCCACCGAAAACTCCCTCGCGTTCACCGACCTCGCGGGCGACCATTCCAGACATGTACGACATCCGTCCCGCCGCCCAGGACGACCTGGACGCCGTGCTCGCGTTGGTGCTGCGGCTGCAGGCCGACGACGCGCACCACATCGGCTACCTCGGCGAGACGCTCGGTGACATCTCCGCGGAGCTGGCCGAGTTCGAGCCCGACTGGGCCTCGTGCACGCTGGTCGCCACCGACGACTCGGGTTGGGTCTGCGGCGCGCTCAGCGTCGAGGTCGACCCCGAGTCCCACCGCGCCTACCTGCACGGTCCGTTCGTCGACGTGCCGGTCAACCACCCGGCGGGCAGCCGGATCTGGGACCAGACCGCCGACGCCCTCTACGCCGCCGCGGCGCCGCTGCTCGACGGCGTCACCGACCGCGAGCTGCTGGGCCACACCGGGCACCGGCGGCTGGCCGCGTTCGCCGAACGGCACCGCTTCGCCGCCGCACGCGCGTGCGGCATCCACGTCCTCGACGGCGACGGCCTGCGCGGCCTGCTGCTGCGCGAGGCGAGCTGCCCCCGGACCGGGCCGGCCCGCGAGATGCGGGTCCTGCCGACCGACCCGGCCGTGCACGAGGCGGTGGCCGTGCTGCACGAGCGGTGCTTCCCCAAGACCCACCTGTCCGGGCGCAGGCTCGTGGACGGCAGCCGGGACCACACCGTGGTGGTCGCCATGGACGGCGACCGGGTCCTCGGCTACGCCTCGGGCAAGGCCGAACCGGGCGAGTTCTACCTCGACTTCGTGGCCGTGGAACCGGACGTGCGGGGGCAGGGCGTCGGCGGGGCGCTGGTCACCGAGCTGGTCTGGAAGCTCGCCGAGAAGTCCGGGGCACGACCCCAGGCCGCCGCCGCGATACTGGCCGGCAACCGCTCCTCCCAACGGCTCTTCGACCGGCTCGGCTTCCGGCTCCACCTCGAACTGGTGGCCTACCGCGCCAACGCCGCCTGACCGCGTTACGCCGCCTTGGCCGACACCGCGTCGTCCTGCACGTCCGGCGGCTGGTAGCCCTTGTGCCGCAACGACATCAACCCGCCGACGACCAGCGTGACCACCACACCCAGCACCGTGTACCACGGGTAGGCCAGGGACACGATCTTCTGGGCCGGCGCGGCCGGTGAGAAGTCGATCGCCAGGCTCGCGTCCGGACCGACGAACTTCACGCCCAGGATCACGAAGGCCATCACGACCACCGTGACGGCGAACGCCACGATCGCGTCGAGTTCCTTGGCCTTGCGGAACACCAGGCCGAGCAGGAACGCGCCGAGCAGCGCGCCGTAGGTGAACCCGGCGATCGACAGGCCCTGCTCGACGATCGGGTTGCCGCGCCGGGTCAGCGTGGCGAACAGCCCGGCGCACACGATCAGCAGGCCGGCCCACACCACCGTCCAGATCCGACCCTGCTTGAACACCTCGGCCTCGCTCATCGGCCGCCGCACCACGCGCTGCACGACGTCCGTGACGGTCGAGGACGCCAGCGCGCCCAACGACGACGACAGCGCCGCCGCCAGGATGCCCGCGATCACGAACCCGGACAGCCCGGACGGCATGTCGTTGACGATGAAGTTGGCGAACAGCTCGTCGTTGTTGTTGAGCCCGAGGTCCTTGACCGGGTTGGCCGCCTCGTAGAACGCCCACAGCATCACGCCGATGAACAGGAACAGCGCGAACTGGAGGAACACCACCACACCGCTGGCGATCAGCGCCTTCTGCGCCGAGCGCACGTCCTTCGTGGCCATCAGCCGCTGCACGATCAACTGGTCCGCGCCGTGCGAGGCCATGGACAGCACCGCGCCGCCGACGAACGCGACGACGATCGCGTACGGCGAGGTGAGCGGGCTGGCGCTGAAGTCGAGGACCTGGAACTTGCCCGCCTCGGCGGCACCCGCGAACCACCCGTCGGGCAGCTTGCCGTTGAGCACCAGGATCACCGCGAACGCGCCGACGACGTACCAGAGCATCTGGATCGCGTCGACCCACACCACGGCCCGCACGCCGCCGAGGAAGCTGTAGACGACCATCGCGACGCCCAGCGCCGCCACGATCACCCAGTACGACACGTCCACGCCGTACGCGACGAGCACGACCTTGATCGGGATGGCGGTGGCGAACAGCCGCAGGCCGTCCGCGAGCAGCCGCGTGACGAGGAACGTCACCGACGCCGTGCTCCGGATGTTGCGCCCGAACCGCTTGCCGAGGAACCCGTACGCGGTGATCAGCTCGCCCGCGATGTACTTCGGCAGCAGCACGAACGACACCACGATCCGGCCGATCAGGTAGCCGATGGCCAGCGACAGGAACGTCATCGTGCCCAGGTAGGCGACCGTCGGCACGCTCAGCACGGTGAGCGTGGACGTCTCCGCCGACACCACGGACACGCACACGACCCACCACGAGATGCGGCGCTCGCTGACGAAGTAGTCGGTGGCGGAGCGCTGCCGCCCGGCGATCCACACGCCCAGCAGCGGCATGCCCACCAGGAACAGCACGATGATGCCGACGTCAAGTGCGCGCATGGCCTCTCCCATCTTCCCGGCACCGTTGGCCTGACTGCCTCTCACGGCGGCCGATCGTCAATCCCGTCACGGCGGTGATCACGGGCTCGGGCAGGCGCAGCGGGTAGCGGCCGGGGGTGATCGACCCCAGCGGGCGCGGACCGGCGGCACCGGTGGCGGACGGCACGTTCGCGGGCAGGCCGTGCCAGGTCAGGAAGCCCAGCAGGGCGGCGAGGTACGCCTCCTTGCCCGCGGCGGGCAGTCCCAGTTCGTCGCTGGTGCGCAGGTCCACGCGGCGGCTCAGCGATTCGACCAGCGCGGGGTTGCGCATGCCGCCGCCCGAGCCGATCACGGTGCCCTCGCACTCGGCGGCGATCGTGCGCGCGGTCAGCTCGGTGAGCGTGGCCAGCAGGTCTTCGGCGGGCATCGTGAGGCCCTCGGTGACGCGGTCCAGGTAGGCGCTGTTGAAGTGCTCCTTGCCGGTGGACTTCGGTGCGGGCAGCGCGTAGTACGGGTCGGCCAGCAGGCGGTCGAGCAGGTCCGCGCGCACCCGGCCGCGGCGGGCGAACTCGCCGTCGGTGTCCTGGTTGCGCAGCCCGCCGGACAGCACGGTCATCGCGGCGTCCATGAGCGCGTTGCCCGGTCCGGTGTCGTAGGCGACCACACCTCCGGGTGAGACCTTGGTGACGTTGGCGATGCCGCCGATGTTCAGCGCGGTGGCCGGTCCGTCGAAGTCGGCCAGCCAGAGGGCGTCCAGCGTGCTCGCCAGCGGCGCGCCGTGACCACCCGCGGCGACGTCGCGGACCCGCAGGTCGGCCACCACCGGCAGGCCGGTGGCTTCGGCTATCCACGCGGGCTGGCCGAGCTGGAGCGTGCCCAAGCAGCGGCCGTCCTCGACCCAGTGGTGCACGGTCTGGCCGAGCGACGAGACCAGGTCACCCCGGTAGCGGGAGGCGACCTCGGCGAACGCCCGGCCGAGCCGGGTGTCGAGCGCGCACAGCTCGGCCGCGCTGGTCGGTGGCCTGCGCAGGTCCTCGGGGAACGGGTGCTCGGCGTGCTCCACGGGGGTCAGCACGACGGTCCGGCCGTCGATGGACAGGTCGGCCACGGCCACGTCGATGGCGTCCATCGACGTGCCGGAGATGAGCCCGATCACCCTCACGCCCTGTGGTCTATTCCACACTGAACGCCTGCGCAAGAGTGTTCGTTGGAAAGTTGCCGGAAATCAATCTGGTTCGTCGATCGTCAACATTGGGTGGCGTGCGAGGATTGCGCCGTGTCCACCACGTCCCTGATCTGGATCATCGTCGTCGTCGCGGCACTGCTCGCGGTCGCCCTCGTGACGGGCGTCGTGCTGGCGCGACGCCGGCGGATCAGCCTCACCGAGCCCGAGCAGGACAAGCCCGCCAAGGGGTACCAGGCCGGTGGTGCGATCACGTTCAACGCGCCCGCGCCGCCGGTGGCCGAACCGACCAGACCGGCCGAGCCGGTGGAGCGCGCCGGGGCGTCACCCGCTCCGGCGCCGGTCGAACCCGTCGAGCACCCGGTCGCGGACCGCACCGAGGTCGACGGGCAGCCGGGCGTCGGCGACGACGCGGCCGTGCCGCGCGACTCGGTCAAGCGCGGGTTCGTCGAGGTCGACCTGCCCGAGGAAGCCTCCGAGATCGAGGAGATCGAGCCGACCTCCGGGCGGTTGGAGCGGCTGCGCGGGCGGCTGTCGCGGTCGCGCTCGACGTTCGGGCAGGGCCTGCTGGGGCTGCTCGGCGCGGGTGACCTCGACGAGGACTCGTGGACCGACATCGAGGACACGTTGCTGATGGCCGACCTGGGTGCGGCGATCACGGACCAGATCGTCGCGGCGCTGCGGGAGCAGATCGTGGCGCGCGGTGTGCGCACGTCCGACGACGCGCGGGCGTTGCTGCGGGACGTGCTGGTCGACGCGCTGCACCCGGAGATGGCCCGCGCGGTGAACGCGCTGCCGCACGTCAACGGCTCCGGCGGCGTGAAGCCGGCCGTCGTGCTGGTGGTCGGGGTGAACGGCGTCGGCAAGACCACGACGACGGGCAAGCTGGCGCGCGTGCTGGTGGCCGACGGCCGGACCGTGCTGCTGGGTGCGGCGGACACGTTCCGCGCGGCGGCGGCCGACCAGTTGGAGACGTGGGGCTCGCGGGTCGGCGCGTCGACCGTGCGCGGTGCCGAGGGCGCCGACCCGGCGTCGGTGGCGTTCGAGGCGGTGAAGCAGGGCGTCGCGGCCGGCGTGGACACCGTGCTGATCGACACCGCGGGCCGGCTGCACACCAAGACCGGCCTGATGGACGAGCTGGGCAAGGTCAAGCGCGTGGTGGAGAAGCAGGCGGAGGTGGACGAGGTGCTCCTCGTGCTCGACGCCACCACCGGGCAGAACGGCCTGACCCAGGCGCGGGTGTTCGCCGAGGTCGTCGACGTGACCGGCATCGTGCTGACCAAGCTGGACGGCACCGCCAAGGGCGGCATCGTGTTCCAGGTCCAACGCGAGCTGGGCGTCCCCGTGAAGCTGGTCGGCCTGGGCGAGGGCGCCGACCACCTGGCCCCCTTCGAACCGACCGCCTTCGTCGACGCCCTCCTCTCCTGACCCGAGAGTCGAACGCTCAGGTCCCGAGAGTCGAACCTTCAGGACCCCCGAATTCAACGCTCAGGTACGCACTCGTGTGACCTGGACGTGGAACTCGGGGGTCCTGAGCGTTCGACACGCGGGACCTGAGCGTTCGACTCACGCGGGGGTGGAGGTGGTGAGGCGGGTGGCGGTGGCGAGGACGGCGGGGACGATGCGGGACAGCGAGTCCGTGGTCAGGCGGCTGTCCGGGCCCGACACGGAGATGGCGGCCAGGGTCGGCGCGCCGTGCAGCGGCACGGCGACGCAGCGGACGCCCAGCTCCTGCTCGCTCTCGTCGAGGGCGTAACCCCGCTCGGCGATCCGGTCCAGTGACGCCACGAACTCGTCCGGGTCGGTGATGGTGTTCGGGGTGTAGGCGGGCATGCCCGTGCGGGCCAGCAGGGCGCGCACCTCGTCGCGCGGCAGCTGGGACAGCATCGCCTTGCCCACGCCCGTGCCGTGCGGCAGCAGCCGGCGACCCACCTCGGTGAACATCCGCATCGAGTGCCGTGACGGCACCTGCGCCACGTACACCACCTCGTCACCGTCCAGCACGGCCAGGTTCGCGGTCTCCTCCACCTGGTCCACCAACCGCGCCAGGAACGGTCGCGCCCACGTGCCGAACTGCCGCGACGCGCTCTCGCCGAGCCGGATCAGCCGGGACCCGAGCGTGTAGCGGCGGTTGCTGTTCTGCCGCACGTACCCCAGCGTGACGAGGGTGCGGATCAGCCGGTGGATGGTCGGCAGCGGCAGCCCGGAGACGGCGGCCAGCTCGGACAGGCTCGCCTCGCCACCCGCGTCGGCCAGGCGTTCGAGCAGGTCGAAGGCGCGTTGGAGCGACTGGACGCCGCCCGTGGACTCCCGTGCCACCGACACCACTCCTTCGTTGCCGTTCCGTCTGGTGAAAACTATAGTCCGCGAAGTAGAAAACCGACTCGGAACGAGGTGGGCTTCCATGTCCGGTGTTCGCGTCCTCGGGGGCGAAGTGGAACGCGGCGACGAGATCCTCACGCCGGACGCGCTGGAGTTCGTGGCGGGCCTGCACCGCGACTTCGCCGCCACCCGGGACGACCTGGTCGCCCGACGCGCGCACCGCCGCCCGCTCGGCTTCCTGCCCGGGACGCGAGCGGTGCGCGACGGCGACTGGCGGGTCGCCGAAGCGCCCGAGCCGCTGCGCGACCGGCGGGTGGAGATCACCGGGCCCACCGAGCGCAAGATGACGATCAACGCGCTGAACTCGGGCGCGAAGGTGTGGCTGGCCGACCTGGAGGACGCCAACACCCCGCACTGGCGCAACGTCGTCTCCGGTCAGGTCAACCTCTATGACGCGGCCCGCGGCACGATCGAGCACACCTCCCCGGAGGGCAAGCGCTACGCCCTGCGCGACGACGTGGCCCGCCCGGCGATCGTGGTCCGGCCGCGCGGCTGGCACCTGCCCGAGCGGCACCTCGAGATCGACGGCAAGCCCGCCGTGGGCGCGTTGGTCGACTTCGGCCTGCACTTCTTCCACAACGCCGAGCTGGGCCGGCCCTACTACTACCTGCCGAAGATGGAGAGCCACCTCGAAGCGCGGCTCTGGAACGACGTCTTCACCGCGGCGCAGCAACGGCTCGGCGTGCCGCACGGCACGATCCGCGCGACGGTGCTGATCGAGACGATCCCGGCCGCGTTCGAGATGGACGAGATCCTCTACGAGCTGCGCGACCACGCGTCCGGCCTGAACGCGGGCCGCTGGGACTACCTGTTCAGCATCATCAAGTACTTCCGCGACGCGGGTCCGGACGCCGTGCTGCCCGACCGCAACGCCATCACGATGACCGTGCCGTTCATGCGCGCCTACACCGAGCTCTTGGTGCGCACGTGCCACAAGCGCGGCGCGTTCGCGATCGGCGGCATGGCCGCGTTCATCCCCAACCGGCGCGACCCCGAGGTGACCCGCAACGCGCTGGCGAAGGTGCGTGACGACAAGCGCCGCGAGGCGGGCGACGGCTTCGACGGCTCCTGGGTGGCACACCCGGACCTGGTGCCGGTGTGCGCCGAGATCTTCGACCAGAAGCTCTGGGACAAGCCCAACCAGCTCGACGAGTTGCGGCCGGAGGTGTCCGTCACGGCGGAGCAGTTGCTGGACTTCACGTCGGCGGGCGGCGGCGCGACCCGGGCGGGTGTGGAGTCGGCGGTGGACGTCGGCGTGCGGTACCTGCTGTCGTGGTTGGGAGGCAACGGCGCGGCGGCCATCCACAACCTGATGGAGGACGCCGCGACCGCCGAGATCTCCCGGTCGCAGCTGTGGCAGTGGGTGCACAACGGCGTCGTGCTGGAGGATGGCACGCCGGTCACCGCCGAACTGGTGCGCGGAGTGCTGGCGCAGGTGCGGGAGGAGCTGGACGGCGAGCACCTGGACCTGGCCGTGGAGCTGTTCGAGCAGGTCGCGCTCGCCGACGAGTTCGTGGACTTCCTGACCCTGCCCGCCTACGAGCGGATCGGCTGACGTGCCGCGGACGTCGTTGTCGGCCGAGGCGGTGCGGGCGGTCACCGCGCGGCTGTCCGATGTGGAGCTGCGCGCGCCGGAGGGCCGCCAGCCCGTGCACACGTGCTACGTGCCGGCCGACCGCGTGAGCGCGTCCACGCCCGCCGCGTGGGGCGCGCAAGCGCTTGCGGCACTGGCCGAGCACGCGCCGGACGGCCTGGGTGACGTGCTCGGCCTCGCGCCGGAGGTCGCGCGGGCCGTGGACGAGCGGGTGCGGGCGAAGCTGGCCGCCGAACCCGTGGAGGACCTGCGGATCGACTTCGAGGACGGCTACGGCGTCCGGTCCGACGCGGAGGAGGACGGTGACGCCGAACGCACCGCGCTGGTGGTGCGGGACTGGCTGCGCGACGGCACCGCACCGCCGCGGTTCGGGCTGCGGATGAAGTCGTTCGACACCAGGGCCCTGCGGGAGCGCGGCATCCGGACGCTGGACGTGTTCCTCACCGCGCTGGGCGGGGCGCCCGGGGGTTTCGTGATCACGTTCCCGAAGGTCACGTCGGTCGCGCAGGTCGAGGTGCTGGGTGACGTGCTGGACCTGTTCGGGCTGCCGCTGCGGTTCGAGATCCAGGTGGAGACGACGCGGTCGATCGTGGACACCGAGGGCAGGCTGGCGCTGCCGCGGTTCATCGAGGCGGGCCGCGGCCGGGTGACGGGGCTGCACTTCGGCACGTACGACTACACGGCGGGCTGCGGCCTGGGCGCGGCGCACCAGCACCTCGCGCACGGCGCGTGCGACTTCGCCCGCAACGTCATGCAGGTGTCCGCGGCGGGCACGGGCGTCGCGCTGTCCGACGGTTCCACGAACGTGCTGCCGGTGGGCGAGGACGTGCACGGGGGTTGGCGCACGCACTACCGGCTGGTGCGGCGGTCGTTGGCGCACGGCTTCCACCAGGGCTGGGACCTGCACCCGGCGCAGCTCGTGACGCGGTACGCGGCCGTGCACGCGTTCCACCTCGAAGGCGTGGAGGCCGACGCCCGCCGGCTGCGGGCGTACGCGTCGCGGGCGGGCGGTTCCGTGCTGGACGAGCCCGCGACGGCCCAGGCGTTGTCGATGTCGTTCCTGCGCGCCTTGGACTGCGGTGCCCTGGACGAGGATGAAATCGGCCGTGCGACGGGACTCACCGTGACCGAATTGCGGGCTCTAGCCAGAAGAGAGTGATCTTGGCATCGCTTGATGGGGTGATTCTCGGATCAGCGAAAGGCCGAAACCGGCGGCACCGGCCAGTGTGTGTTCATGACCATGCGGGCCGGGTTGTGGACCGGGCTGCCGGACTTGGAGCGGGCCGAGTTCCGCTACCAGGTGGTGGCGTGCGCGGCGGACGTGGACGTGCTCATCGCCGCCTTGGCGCGGCCCGAGTGCAATGACGGGATGCTGGAGCACTTCGCCCGCGCGCCCGACGCGGAAGGGGAGAGCGACCACAACCTCGTGCTCGCCGTGCGCGGCCGGTGGGGCTACCTCAACTACGTGGACGACGAGTTCACCGGCTGGCCGAAGGGCGAGCCGGACGCGCCGTACGTGGACGAGACGTACACCGACTTCCCGCCGGGCGTGGGCGTGCCGCTGACGACGTACCGGGAGATCCTGCTGGAGTTCATGTTCACCGCCCGCCGGCCGACGATCGTGGACTGGTACGAGGAGGCCGACCTGTTCCACGCGTGGCGGCTGCAACGCATGGCGCTGCACAAGAAGTGACCGCTCAGAACGTCGGCAGCGAGTACCAGGCGGAACCGGCGTCCTCCGCGTCGTCGCGCAGCACGGAGCCCTCGATCAGCCCGTACGGCCGGTCGGCGGCGTAGAACACCTCGTTGTCGTTCTCCAGCCCGAACGGCGACAGGTCCACCGCGAAGTGGTGCTTGTTCGGCATCGACAGCCGCACCTCCGCCACCTCCGGCCGGGCCCGCAGCACCGCCTCGCCCATCGCGTACAGGGTCTGCTGCAACGACAGGCTGTGCTTGGCCGCGAACGTCGCCAGCAGCAGCCGCCGGATCTCGGTGAAGCTCGCCGCCCAGTCGATGTCGGAGCCCTGGTAGCGCCACCGCGCCGTGACCGACGTGGCCAGGATGCGGTCGTCGGTCTCCTGCAGCGTCGTGTACTCGTCGCGCGGGAAGCCGTGGAACTCCGAACCCGTCGACTTGAGCACGACCACGTCCTGCACGCCCGACACCACCCACGCGCGTTCACCGTCGACCGTCACGGCGGTCGTGCGCTTCTCGTTGCCCCCCTGGACGAACGAGTGGTCGTGGCCCTCGATCCGCTGCCAGGAGTGCTCGTCGACGAGCACTCGCGCGCCCGTGATCGCCTCCTGCGTCGAGACGAAGTGGCGGCCCAGTCGCAGCGCGAAGTCCTCGATCTCGCCGACCGGCGCCTGCTTGGCGAACGCGTACACGGTGTTCTTCTGCGTGTCGGTCGCCAGCACCTTCGAGTTGTCGCCGGTCAGGTGGGTGTCCGCCAGGTCGCCGCGCAACGAGGTGCTGACCGTGAGGTCCTTGATCGCGTGCACGGCGCCGTCGCGGGTGACGGTGACGAGGCGGTTCTCCGCCTTCCCGTACTGGTTGGGCCCCAGGACGATGGCCATCGGTCAGCTCCCTCGGTAGGTCGTGAACGCGAACGGGCTCAGCAGGATCGGCACGTGCAGGTGCGGCGGGTCGCCGGTGACCCGGAACGCGACGGTGACCTCCGGGTAGAACGGCGTGTCGACCTCGAACACCAGCCGGTGCACGCCGGGCGCCAGGTCCCGCGCGAACCGCAGCCGGCCGTCGTCGTCGGTGACGCCCTCGGCCAGCACCTCGCCGTCGCGCTCCAACCGGACCGGGACGGCGACGCGCGGGCGGCCCGCCTCGGCGTCCAGCACGTGGGTGGACAGCGTCGTCATGCCAGCACCTTCCTCAACCTCAGCGCCGCGATCCCGGCCAGCTCCCGGTTGACCACGCGCAGCTCCACGTCCGGCGGGTTGGCCATCCGGGACGTGACGTCGGCCAGCACCCGCTCGCCGCTCATCCCCGTCGCGCACACCAGGTAGATGTGCCCGAACCGGTCCTCGTAGGCGGCGTTGGCGGCGTGCAGCCGGTCGGCGAGCGACGTGTCGACACCGGACTGCTCGTCGGCCGACCACTTCGCCGACACCCCGCTGCCCGCGGCCCGCTCGCCGATGCGGGGGTGGCCCGCGATGGCGGCGCGCACCTCGTCGTCGGTCAGCTCGGCGTGGCGGTCGGAGGCGGCGAGCAGCTCGTCCACGTCGGCGTAGGGCCGGCCGGCCAGCAGCGCGTCGACCCAGCGGGGCACGGCGAGGCATGCGGTGAGCAGGGGCCGGAGCTCGGCCGGGGGCGCGGAGTTGAACCCTTCCAGATCGGGCACCGAGGCTCCCTTTTCTGTATCGCGGAATCCCATTTCCGCAAGGAGGGACGGTACGAGTGCCCTCCGAGCCTGTCAACAAGTCTCGCGCCACCATCCGAGAGCTGCCCGCGCACGCCGACCTCGGCCGCGACGCCGCTGCCCCTGCGCCGTCCGGGCGGTCGCATCGCCGTCGACCGGCTGGGAGAGTGACCGGCATGGAGCTGGTGCTGCGCGCTGCCCGAGTCGTCACGCCCGACGGTGAACGCCGCGCCGACGTCGGCGTCGCGGACGGCCGGATCGTCGCCGTCGCCGACCACCTGGACGCGGAGACGGTCGTGGTGCTCGCCGACGACGAGGTCCTGCTCCCCGGCCTGGTCGACACGCACGTCCACGTCAACGACCCGGGCCGGGACGAGTGGGAGGGCTTCGAGACCGCCACCGGGGCGGCGGCTGCCGGTGGCGTCACCACGATCGTCGACATGCCGCTCAACAGCCTGCCGCCCACGACCACGGTCGAGGCGTTGCGGGCCAAGCAGGACGCGGCCCGCGGTCGCGTGCACGTCGACGTCGGCTTCTGGGGCGGCATCGTGCCGACCAACCCGGACGACCTGGAGGCGCTGCACGACGCGGGCGTGTTCGGCTTCAAGTGCTTCCTGGTCCACTCGGGCGTGGACGAGTTCCCGCACGTCACCGAGGACGAGCTGCGGACCGCGCTGAGCAGGCTGCGGTCCCGTGACGCGCTGACGATCGTGCACGCGGAGGACCCGCACGAGGTCACCGAGCCCGGCCCCGGCTACCGCGCGTTCCTCGACTCCCGGCCGCACCGCGCCGAGACGCACGCCGTCACCACCGTGGTGGACCTGGCCAACGAGACCGGGGCCAGGCTGCACGTGCTGCACCTGTCCAGCGGAGAGGCCCTGCGGCAGGTGCGCACCGCCAAGGAGCTGGGGCTGCGGGTGACCGCCGAGACGTGCCCGCACTACCTGACGTTCGTGGCGGAGGAGATCGGCGACACGGCGACGGAGTTCAAGTGCTGCCCCCCGATCCGCGACGCGGCCAACCGCGAGCAGCTCTGGCACGCGTTGCGCGAGGGCCTGATCGACCTCGTCGTCACCGACCACTCGCCGTGCACCCCGGAGCTGAAGCGGGGCGACTTCGCCACCGCGTGGGGCGGCATCGCGAGCCTCCAGCTCGGCCTGCCCGCGGTGTGGACGCAGGCCAGGCAGCGCGGCCACGCGCTGACCGACGTGGTCCGGTGGATGGCGGCCA
Source organism: Saccharothrix saharensis (assembly GCF_006716745.1). NCBI lineage: Bacteria > Bacillati > Actinomycetota > Actinomycetes > Pseudonocardiales > Pseudonocardiaceae > Saccharothrix > Saccharothrix saharensis. Next base: position 6,302,654 of record NZ_VFPP01000001.1, read on the forward strand.
ACCCGGCCGACCTGGTCGGCCTGACCGCGAAGGGCCGCATCGCGCCGGGCGCGGACGCCGACTTCTGCGTCTTCGCCCCGGACGAGGCGTTCGTGGTCGACCGCGCCGCGCTGCGCCACCGCAACCCCGTGACGCCGTACCACGGCCGGCCGCTGGCGGGCGTGGTGCGGCAGACGTGGCTGCGCGGTCGGCCCGTCGACGGCCGGCCGCGCGGCCGGTTGCTGACCCGGAACCAGGACAGAGGAGACGCATGACGGAAGTCCCCGGCTGGACCCGACTGCCCGACCTGGCGTGCCGGACGGTGGGCGGCAGCGTGGTGTGGGCCAACGACGAGTCGTTCGCCGAGCGCGAGAACCTGATCCGCAGGCCCGAGCCGGGGTTCCGGACCTACACGTTCGGGCACAAGGGCCAGGTCTACGACGGCTGGGAGACGCGCCGCAGGCGGGAGAGCGGCGAGGACCGGGCGGTCGTCCGGCTGGGCATGGCCGGCGTGATCGACGGTGTCGTGGTCGACACCGCGTTCTTCACCGGCAACTTCCCGCCGTTCGCCTCGGTCGAGGCGACCTCCGCGTCGGGTCACCCGGCGCCCGACGAGCTGTCCGGCTGGGAGACCGTGGTGCCCAAGTCGCCGCTGGGCGGCGACCGCAAGCACTACTTCGCGGTGTCCGCGCGCCGCCGCTACACGCACGTGCGGCTGACCATCTACCCGGACGGCGGGGTGGCCAGGCTGCGGGTGCACGGGAGCCCGGTCGCCGACCCCGACCTGATCCTGCCGGACGCGCTGGACCTGGCCGCGCTGGAGCACGGCGCGCGGGTCACCGGGTGCAGCGACATGTTCTACGGCGCGCCGGGCAACCTCATCGCGCCCGGCCAGGCGACCGTGATGGGCGAGGGTTGGGAGACCGCGCGCCGCCGTGACGACGGCAACGACTGGGTCGAGGTGGAGCTGGCCGCGCCGGGCGTCATCCGGCTGGCCGAGCTGGACACCAGCCACTTCAAGGGCAACGCGCCGGGCTGGGCGTCCGTGCGGGGCCGTGACGCGCGGACGGGTGCGGAGTTCGACGTGCTGCCGCGCACCCGGTTGCAGCCCGACACCCGCCACCGCTTCCGACTCGAGCACGTCCCCGAGGCCACGCACGCGCGGCTCGACATCTACCCGGACGGCGGGATGGCACGGCTGCGGCTGTTCGGTGGCTTGACCCCGGACGGCCTCAGGGTGATCACCGAGCGCTACCAGGACGTGCGTTGACCGGGCGGCGAGGTTGTCAGCCCTTGGGCTGATCACAGGTGCGACTTCAGTCGGTTGTGGCGCGTTCGACCGCCCTGGAAGCCTGCGGAAACCCGATTGGGTGAACAGGAACTAGGGAGGAACCTGTGCGACCGATCATGAGGGCGCTCGGCGGTGTGGCGACCGCGCTGGCGCTCGCAGCGGGCACGACGTCGGTGGCGTCGGCCGAGACGGAGCCGGAGGCGCTGGGGGCGGGTCGGATCGACTGGCGGCCGTGCCCGGAACTGGCCGAGGTGGAGTGCGGCACGCTGAGCCTGCCGATCGACTGGGCGAACCCGCGCGGCGAGCGGTTCGACCTCGCCGTGGCCCGCCGCAAGGCCACCGACCCGGCCGAGCGGATCGGGGTCATGGTCGTCAACCCGGGTGGTCCGGGCGGCTCCGGCGTGAACTTCGCCCTGGGGGCGGACGGCTACTTCAGCCCCGAGGTGCGGCAGCGCTTCGACATCATCGGGTTCGACCCGCGTGGCGTCGCCCGCAGCCAACCCGTCCGGTGCTCGGTCGAGGTGCTGCGCGCCCAGCCGTCGGTCCACCCGACCGACCAGCGGGAGTTCGACGCGCTCGCCGCGTACAACCGCGAGCTGGCCGCCGACTGCCGCGAGCACAGCGGCCCGATCTACGACCACGCCGACACCGGCGCGGTCATCAGGGACGTCGACGCGCTGCGCAAGGCCCTCGGCGAGCGCAAGATCAACTACTACGGCCTGTCCTACGGCACGCTCATCGGCCAGCAGTACGCCGAGCGGTTCGGCCGCCACATCCGCGCCATGGTGATCGACTCGAACATGGACCACAGCCTGGGCACGTGGCGGTTCACCGAGACCGAGGCCGAGACCGCCGAGGACTCGTTCCGCGAGTTCGTGAAGTGGTGCGACCGCACCGAGTCGTGCGCGCTGCACGGCCAGGACGTGGCCAAGGCCTGGGACGACCTGCTGGCCCGCGCGGACCGGGGCGAGATCACCGACCCGTTCGACCCGACCCGCCAAGTGACCGCCGACGACGTCATCGGCGTCGCGTTCGGCGCGTTCTACGGGCCGGAGTGGCAGCAGCTCTCCGACTTCCTGGTCGAGCTCGGCGCGGGCACGCCCGCGAAGTCCTTCGCCGCCGAGGAGACCGCGCGCAACCCGTTCCCGGCCGTGTTCTGCCAGGACTGGGCGATCCGCGTCAAGGACCACCGCCAGTTCTCCGCCCTGGTCGACCGGGCGCGGCAGCTCGCGCCGCACATGCGCGGCTCGGCGCTCGGGCACACCGCGATGGCGGGCTGCGTCGGCCTGCCCGAGCGGGTGAACAACCCGCAGCACCGGCTGGAGATCGAGGACGCGCCGAAGATCCTGATGCTGAACGCGCTGCACGACCCCGCCACCGGGTACGAGTGGGCGGTCAACGCCCACCGGCAGAGCCGCGACACCACGGTCCTGCTGACCTACGAGGGCTGGGGCCACGGCGTCTACGACCGCAGCGACTGCACCCGCGGCGCGACGGACGACTACCTGATCAACCTGAAGACGCCGCGTCCCGGAGCGCGCTGCGCGGCGGTCGAGCCCGCGCCGCAGTCGGTCGCGTCCCCGGACGCCGCACCGCGGCCGGCGGGGCCGACCCAGGCCATCCCGGGTTGGCTGAGGTAACCCTGGAGCCGGGCCGTCCCCCGACCACGGGGTGGGGCGGCCCGGCCCGCGTCCGACAGCCGGTGACCGAGCGTCGCCGGGGCCTGCGCGGGATCACACGAACCACCGCGAAGGCGAGTTCGGCTCGCACGGTCCGTCACCGCGAATTCCGCGGTGACGCGGACTGATCGCGGGCGGAACGGCCCGCTTCAAGCCCGCGAAACGCGCCCGTAACACCAGGGGCCGGACAGTTCACCTGCGCGAAACCTCGGGCGCAATCGCGCGAAACAGGCCATACCGATGCTCCCTGCAACCGACGTGCAGTGGAGGTCGACGTGGATACAGGGGACACCGCCTGGGTGCTCACCAGTGCCGCACTGGTGCTGTTGATGACGCCGGGACTTGCCTTCTTCTACGGGGGCATGGTCCGGTCGAAGAGTGTGCTCAACATGATGATGATGAGCCTGGGCGCAATCGCCGTGGTCGGTGTGCTCTGGGTGTTGGTCGGCTATTCCACGGCGTTCGGCACCGACGTGGGCGCGGGCCTGCTCGGCAAGCCGTTCGAGTTCTTCGGCCTGGACGGCCTGCTCGGCAAGGAGTCGGCGTTCGGGACCATCCCGACGACCGTGTTCGTCGGGTTCCAGGCGATGTTCGCCATCATCACGGTGGCGCTGATCTCCGGCGCGATCGCCGACCGCGCCCGCTTCGGGCCGTGGCTGCTGTTCGCCGCCCTGTGGTCGCTGCTGGTCTACTTCCCGGTCGCGCACTGGGTGTTCGACTTCGACGGCAAGGACGCCGACGGCAACGTGGTCGACCCGGGCGGCTGGATCGCCAACAAGCTGATGGCCATCGACTTCGCGGGCGGCACGGCGGTCCACATCAACGCCGGTGCGGCGGGTCTCGCGCTGGCGCTGGTCCTCGGCAAGCGCGTCGGTTGGCCGAAGGACCGGATGAAGCCGCACAGCCTGCCGCTGGTCGTGCTGGGCGCGGGCCTGCTGTGGTTCGGCTGGTTCGGCTTCAACGCGGGCTCGGCGGTCGCCGCCAACGGCACCGCGGGCGTCGCCTTCGTCAACACCCTGGTCGCCACCTCCGCCGCGATGCTCGGCTGGCTGCTCGTGGAACGCGTCCGCGACGGCAACGCCACCACCCTCGGCGCCGCGTCCGGCATCGTCGCGGGCCTGGTCGCCATCACCCCGGCCTGCTCCTCGGTCACCCCGGTGGGCGCCATCGCGATCGGCGCGATCACCGGCGCCCTGTGCGCCCTGGCGGTGAGCCTGAAGTACCGCTTCGGCTTCGACGACTCGCTCGACGTGGTCGGCGTGCACCTGGTCGGCGGTCTGTCCGGCACCATCCTGATCGGCTTCTTCGCCAGCTCCTCCGCCCCGGCGGGCATCGACGGCCTCTTCTACGGTGGCGGCGTGGACCAGCTGTGGCGGCAGGTCGTGGGCGCGCTCGCCGTGCTCGTGTACTCCTTCGTGCTCAGCCTGGTCCTGGGCTACCTGGTCAAGCTCACCGTCGGCTTCCGCGCCGACGAGGAGGCCGAGGTCGGTGGCATCGACGAGGCCGAGCACGCGGAGACCGCGTACGAGTTCGGCAGCGGCATCGGCACCCGTAGCGGCAGCAAGCCCAGTGTCGCCGCCGGCGCCACTGCGGTCCTCGAGGGGAGCAACAAGTCATGAAGTTGGTCACCGCGATCATCAAGCCCTTCACCCTGGACGACGTGAAGGCGTCCCTGGAGCAGTTGGGCGTGCTGGGCATGACCGTCAGCGAGGTCCAGGGGTACGGCAGGCAGAAGGGCCACACCGAGGTCTACCGCGGCGCCGAGTACGCCGTGGACTTCGTGCCCAAGCTGCGCATCGAGGTCCTGATCGACGACGCCGCCGTGGAGAAGGTCCTCGACGCCGTCGTGGAGGCCGCGCGCACCGGCAAGATCGGTGACGGGAAGGTCTGGGTGACGCCGGTCGACACGGTCATCCGGGTCCGCACCGGGGAGCGCGGCTCGGATGCCCTATAGGGGTCCGGAGTAGGCAGGGGAGACGGCCGGATGGACAACACCGAGACGGCCGTCGTCACGGCTGACGACCTGGTGCGAGCACGCGATCGGCTGCTCGCGCCAGGTCGGCGCCGTTTGACGGGGGAGTCGCTGCGCGAGGCGCTGGTGGACCTGCACGAGTTCTGGCTCACCGCGCACGCCTCGCAGGCGGGCGTCGGCGGACCGGGCAGCGGGGTCGCGCTGGTCGCCGTGGGGGGTTTGGGCAGGCGCGAGCTGGTGCCCTATTCGGATCTCGACCTGCTCCTGGTGCACAACGGGCACAAGGGCGTGGACGGGATCGCCGAGAAGCTCTGGTACCCGCTGTGGAACTCCGGCATCGGCCTGGACCACTCGGTGCGCACGGTCGGCGAGGCGCTGCGCGTCGCCGCCGGTGACCTGCGCACCGCGCTGGGGCTGCTGGACATCCGCCACATCGCGGGCGACCAGGAGATCAGCGGGCGGCTGACCGACAGCGCCCGGCAGGCGTGGCGCAGCGGGGTGCGCACCCGGCTGGACGAGATGGCCGAGTCGGCGTCGCGCCGCTGGGCGCGCAGCGGCGAGATCGCGCACCGCGTGGAACCCGACCTCAAGCACGGCCGGGGCGGGCTGCGCGACGTCACGCTGCTCGACGCGTTGAGCGCGGCGCAGCTGACCGACCGGCCGTCCGCCGAGGTCAACGAGGCGCGCAAGCTGCTGCTGGACGTGCGCACCGAGCTGCGGCGGGTGGCGCGCAAGCCGCGTGACGTGCTCCGCGCGCAGGACGGCGACGAGGTCGCGACCGCGTTGGGCCTGCAGGACCGCTTCGCGCTGGCCCGTTCGATGTCGTCGGCGGCACGCACGATCGTCTACGCCGTGGACGTGGCCATGCGCACGGCGCGCGCCGCGGTGCCCAAGCGCGGACTGGGCGTGTTCGCCCGTTCCCCGCTCCGGCGCGCACCGGCCCGACGTCCGCTGGACGAGGGCGTCGTGCTGCACGGCTCGGAGGTGGCGCTGGCGCGTGACGCCGTGCCCAGCCGCGACCCGGCGCTGCTGCTCCGCGTGGCCACGGCCGCCGCCCGCAGCAAGCACCCGATCGCGCCGGGCACGTTGGCCAAGCTCGCCGACTCGGCCCCGGAGCTGCGCCAGCCGTGGCCCCGGGAGGCGCGCGAGGAGCTGCTGGCCCTGCTGGGCACCGGCACGGGCCTGATCGACGTGGTCGAGGCGCTGGACCGCACCGGCCTGTGGGGCAGGCTCTTCCCCGAGTGGGGCGCGGTGCGCGACCTGCCTCCCCGCGACGCCGCGCACACCTGGACCGTGGACCGGCACCTGGTGCAGGCCACCGCGCACGCGGCCCGCCTGGTCACCAGGGTGTCCCGGCCGGACCTGCTGCTGCTCGGCACGCTGGTGCACGACATCGGCAAGGGCAGGCAGGCCGACCACTCCGAGGTCGGCGCGGCGCTCACCACGCAGATCGCCGAACGGCTCGGCCTGTGGCCGCAGGACGTGGTCACGCTCACCGCCCTGGTGCGCCACCACCTCCTGCTCCCGCACACGGCGACCCGCCGCGACGTGGAGGACGAGGCCACCGTGCGCCGCGTGGTGGACACCCTCGGCGGCGACCCGGTGCTGCTGGAGCTGCTCCACGCGCTGGCCGAGGCCGACGCCGTGGCCACCGGACCGGGCGTGTGGTCGGACTGGAAGGCCTCGCTGGTCAGCGACCTGGTCGCGCGCTGCCGCACGGCGATGGCGGGCGACCCGCTGCCGGAACCGGAGCCGTTGGACCAGCGCCAGCAGGACCTGGCGCGGGCCGTGCTGGACAGCGGCAAGCCGGACGTGCTGATCGACCCGGGCGACCACGCGGCCACCGTCACGGTGGTGGCGCCCGACCGGCCGGGCACGCTCTCCCGGGCCGCGGGCGTGCTCGCGCTCAACTCCCTGGAGGTGCACGCCGCGACGCTGCGTTCCCACGGCGATGCGTCTTCCGGGGCCGCGGCGGTCGACGTGTTCACCGTGTCACCCCGGTTCGGCTCGCTGCCGGACGTGACCCTGTTGCGCGAACAGCTCAGCCGGGCGCTGGACGGCTCCCTCGCGCTGGCCGACAAGCTCGCCGCGAAGGAGCGCGACTACGGCGGCCCGCCGCTGGACCCGCCGCCGCCGAAGGTGCTCTGGTTCGACGACGAGTCGACCGGCGCGGTGGTGCTGGAACTGCGGGCGGCGGACCGGATCGGACTGCTCCACCACGTCGCGGACGCGTTGGAGCAGTCCGGTGTGGACATCGTGTGGGCGCGGGTGTCCACGCTGGGCTCCACGGTGGTCGACTCGTTCGCCATCACCGTGCCGACCGGCGTGGACGCCGACCGGCGCCGCAAGATCGAACGGGCCGTGCTGCTGGCCGCGCGCTGAGGTTGCGTAGGTCTACGCACAACCGACCAAGGGGGCTCACGCTGCCGGAGGACCCCCGTGCCGGGAGAAGCTTCTCCCGTGGCGCGGGGGGACCGCCGGGTGCACGGGCGGGGGACGCGCCACCACGTGGTCGGGAGCGGCCTGTCGAGGGGTCGGGCCGCCCCCGATCACGGCGGAACTCGTGGACGTCCGAAACGTCTCTTTAGTATGGATGCGATGACCGCTGTCGCCGTGAGGCCGCGCTCGCTGGTCGTGCTGGCCGGACTGCCGGGAGCGGGTAAGTCGACGCTGCTCGCCGCCGCCGACACCGATGGCGCGCCCGCCGTCGTGCTGGACTCCGACCAGGTGCGGACCAGGCTCCGCGCGCTGGTCCCCGAAGCCCTGCCGTACCGGTTCTACCGCCCGCTGGTGCACCTCGTGCACCGGTTGCGCATCGTCTGGTTCGCGGCCACCGCCGGCGGACTGCTGCTGGTGCACGAACCGTCGACCAGGCCGACGACCCGCGCCGGCCTGGTCGCCGTCGGCGTGCTCACCAACCGGCCGAGGCACTTCCTGTGGCTGGACGCGAGCCCCGAGGAGGCGCTGTCCGGCCAGGTCGAGCGGGGCCGGCTGATCCGGTCGCGCTCGTTCGCCCGGCACGTGCGCCGCGCGGGCAGGCTGCGGCCCCGGTTCGCCGCGGGCGTGCCGCCGCGCGGCTGGCAGGGCCTGACCCTGCTGACCCGGCGTGACCACCTGCGCCTGTCGGTGACGCCGGCGTGAACGGCTACCCTGAGTGCGAGGAACCCACCGACGACGTGCGAGGTCTGGCGGCATCGTGTTCAACACCCTTTCCGACCGGCTCACCTCGGTCCTGCAGAACCTGCGGGGCAAGGGGCGGCTGTCCGAGGCCGACATCGACGCGACCGCGCGCGAGATCCGGGTCGCGCTGCTGGAGGCCGACGTCGCGCTGCCCGTGGTGCGCACGTTCATCGCGAAGGTCAAGGAGCGCGCCAAGGGCGCCGAGGTCAGCCAGGCGCTGAACCCGGCCCAGCAGGTCGTCAAGATCGTCAACGAGGAGCTGGTCGGCATCCTCGGCGGGGAGACCCGCAGGCTCAACCTGGCCAAGAACCCGCCGAGCGTGATCATGCTCGCGGGTCTCCAGGGCGCCGGTAAGACCACCCTGGCGGGCAAGCTCGCCAAGTGGCTCAAGGGCCAGGGCCACACCCCGATGCTGGTGGCGTGCGACCTCCAGCGCCCCAACGCGGTGACCCAGCTCCAGGTGGTCGGCGAGCGCGCGGGCGTGCCCGTGTTCGCCCCCGAGCCGGGCAACGGCGTCGGCGACCCGGTCGACGTGGCCCGCAAGGGCATCGAGGAGGCCAAGCGGGCGCAGCACGACATCGTCGTGGTCGACACCGCGGGCCGCCTCGGCGTCGACGAGGAGATGATGCGCCAGGCCGTGGACATCAGGACCGCGATCCGCCCCGATGAAGTGCTGTTCGTGGTCGACGCGATGATCGGCCAGGACGCGGTGAACACCGCCACGGCGTTCCGCGACGGCGTCGGCTTCACGGGCGTGGTGCTCACCAAGCTCGACGGCGACGCCCGCGGTGGCGCGGCGCTCAGCGTCCGCGAGATCACCGGGCAGCCCATCCTGTTCGCCTCGAACGGGGAGAAGCTGGAGGACTTCGACGTCTTCCACCCGGACCGGATGGCGAGCCGGATCCTGGGCATGGGCGACATGCTCACCCTGATCGAGCAGGCGGAGCAGGCGTTCGACGCCGAGCAGGCCGAGGCCGCCGCGGTCAAGATGGGCTCCGGCCAGCTCACGCTGGAGGACTTCCTGGAGCAGATGCTGGCCCTGCGCAAGATGGGGCCCATCGCGAACCTGCTGGGCATGCTGCCCGGCGCGGGCCAGATGAAGGACCAACTGGCCAACCTCGACGAGAAGCACCTGGACCGGGTGCAGGCGATCATCCGCGGCATGACCCCGGCCGAGCGCGACGACCCGAAGATCATCAACGCCTCGCGCCGGCTGCGCATCGCCAACGGTTCGGGCGTCCGGGTCAGCGACGTGAACGACCTGGTCAACCGCTTCTTCGAAGCCCGCAAGATGATGAGCCAGATGGCCGGCCGGTTCGGCCTGCCCGGTGCGGGCGGCAAGAACAACCGCAAGGGCAAGGGGAAGAAGGGCAAGAAGGGCAAGGGCCGCGGCCCCACGCCGCCGAAGGTGCGCGGCGGGTTCCCCGGCATGCCCGGCATGCTGCCCCCCGGGATGCCCGGCATGCCGACCCAGGGCGGCGGCCCCGCGCTGCCGCCGGGGCTGGGCGGCTTCGACCAGCTCCCGCCCGGCTTCGACCCGTCGAAGCTGAAGTTCGACAAGTGAGCGGCCTGCACCTGCGGGGCGTCGTCCTCCCCGAGGGCGGCGACCCGCGGGACGTGTGGGTGGTCAACGGGCGCATCCGCACGAACCCGGTGCCCGGTGCGACCACCGTCAGCACCGGCGGCTACCTGGTGCCCGGCCTGGTCGACGCGCACTGCCACGTCGGCCTGGGCGCCCAGGGCGCGGTCGACCTGCCCGAGGCGGTGGAGCAGGCGCTCGCCGACCGGCGGGCGGGCGCGCTGCTGATCCGCGACTGCGGCTCGCCGCTGGACACGCGCCCGTTGCAGGAGCGCCTGGACCTGCCGCGGCTCATCCGCGCGGGCAGGCACCTGGCCCGGCCCAAGCGCTACATCAAGTACCTGGGCGTGGAGGTCGAGGACCCGGCCGACCTGCCTGCCGCGGTGGCCGAGCAGGTGGAGAACGGCGACGGCTGGGTGAAGCTGGTCGGCGACTGGATCGACCGCGGCACCGGCGACCTCGCGCCGCTGTGGACCGAGGACGTGCTCACCGAGGCGATCAAGGTCGCCCACGAGGGCAAGGCCAGGGTCACGGCGCACGTCTTCGGCGAGGACGCCCTGCCCGCCCTGCTCAACGCGGGCATCGACTGCATCGAGCACGGCACCGGCCTGACCGACGACACGATCGCGCAGATGGCCCGCAACGGGACCGCGCTCGTGCCGACGTTGATCAACATCGAGAACTTCCCGGCCATCGCGGCGGGCGCGGACAAGTACCCGGGCTACCAGAGCCACATGCGGGACCTGTACGCGCGCAACACCGCGACCATCGCCAAGGCCGTCGAGGCGGGCGTGCCGGTGTTCGCGGGCACCGACGCGGGCGGCGGCATCCGGCACGGCCGGATCGTGGACGAGATCAAGGCGCTGCACGGCGTCGGCATGACCCCGATCCAGGCACTGGGCGCCGCCTCGTGGGCCGCGCGCGAGTGGTTGGGTTTCCCCTCGCTCACCGAGGGCGCGGCGGCCGACGTCGTGGTCTACGACGGGGATCCCCGCGAGGACCTGGAGGCACTGCGCCACCCCAGGCTGGTCATGCTGCGCGGCCGCATCCACGCCTGACCGCGGTGGTGGTGGGAAATCCTCGATCGGAGCGTCTGACGTGGAGTTCTTCCGCCACCCGAAGTGAGTTCTGCGGCCGTCAGGGTGATCTTGAACGGCCTCGGGCAGCACTCCGCCCCACCGGACCACTACGTTCGGACGAGTGGAGGAACAGCAGGACCGGGACACCGGCCGGGCGCACTGGGGCTTCCTGGCGTTCTTCACCGGCCTGGGCGGCTACCACCTGGCGATCCTGGGTTTCACCGCCGCCACGGCCGACCGCTTCGCCGAGGTCGACATCACCGACCCGCCGGTGCTCGGCCCGCTCCTGCTGCTGGTCTTCCTGCCCAACGTCCTGCTCGGCCTCGGCCCGGTCGTCATCTCGTGGTACCGGGGCGACGGGCCGGGCAGGGACTTCGGCCTGTGGCCGACCGCCCGGGACCTGAAGGTCGGCCTGGCCGCCGGCGGCGCGGCGCTGCTGGCCGCCTGGCTGCTGGGCGCGCTGCTGCTGAGCATCAACCCGGACCGGTCCGGGTCGCTGGACGAGATCGAAGCGCTCTCCGGCGGCCGCACGATCTGGCTGGCCGCGGCGGCGCTGTTCGTGTTCCTCGGCGCGCCGCTGACCGAGGAGCTGCTCACCCGGGGTGCCCTGTGGCAGGCGTTGGCGCACTACCGCATCCCCAAGCTCGCGATCCTGGCCCTCACCGCCGTCGTCTTCGCGTTCCTGCACGAGGAGAGCTGGCGCATGCTGAGCCTGTTCGCCCAGGGGCTCGCCATCGGCGCGGCCCGCATGATCACCGGCCGGGTGGCCTCCAGCGTGGTGGCGCACGCCACGAACAACCTGCTGCCCGCCGTCTACCTGTACATCGGCTGACTAGGGTGGATGGCTGTGACACGACCGGATGAACCTCCGCCGAGCCTGATCGCCAGCGTCCGCGCGGTCGGACGGGAGCCGGAAGCGGTGCACGCCGGGCAGCGCTGGGGCTTCGGCGCGTTCCTGCTGGTGGAAGCCGTCTTCATCCTCACCGCGGTGTTCATCACCGCGGTGGCCCGCACGTCCGGCACGGACATCGCCACCTCGGTCACGTTCGTCCTGGTCGGCTCGATGGTCCCGACGGTCCTGGCCGCGGCGGTCGCCGTCACCATCACCTACCTGCGCGGCAACGGCCCGTTCCGGGACCTGCGGCTGGCCTGGGACTGGGCGGACGTCAAGATCGGCCTCAAGCTGGGCGCGCTCGGCCTGGTGCTCACCTACGTGGCCGCGGTGATCTGGTCGCGCGTCGTCGGCGACAGCAACGCCACCTCCGCGATCGGCGAGCTCGTGGACGGCGCGGGGCTGCCCGTCGCCGCGGCCGTCGCGATGTTCGTCTACGTGTGCTTCCTCGGCCCGGTGTGCGAGGAGGTCATCTACCGCGGCCTGCTGTGGGGCGCGATCGAGCGGCAGCGCTGGAGCCGGTGGGCGGCGTTCGTGCTGACCACGCTGATCTTCGCGGCCAGCCACCTCGAACCGCTGCGGACGTCGTTGCTCATCGTCATCGCGCTGCCCATCGGCATCGCCCGCCTCATCACGCGCAGGCTCACCGCGAGCGTGGTGGCGCACGTCATCAACAACTTCCTGCCCGGCCTGACCCTCCTGCTCGTCTCGATCGGGGTGATGCCCGCGTGACCGCCCGCGCGATCGATCTCAACAGCGACCTCGGCGAGGGCTTCGGCATCTGGCGACTGGGTGACGACGAATCCCTGCTCGGCATCGTGACCAGCGCCAACGTGGCCTGCGGCTTCCACGCGGGTGACCCGTCGACCATGCGCCGGGTGTGCCGCCAGGCCGCCGCCGCGGGCGTCGCGGTGGGCGCCCAGGTGTCCTACCGGGACCTGGCGGGCTTCGGCCGCCGGTTCATCGACGCGGACCCCGCCGAGCTGGCCGACGAGGTGCTCTACCAGATCGGTGCGCTGGACGCGTGCGCCAAGGCCGCCGGGACGCGGGTCGAGTACGTGAAGCCGCACGGCGCGCTCTACAACGCCACCGTCCACCACGACCGGCAGGCGCAGGCCGTGGTGGACGGCGTGCGGGCGTTCGGCGACCTGCCCGTCCTCGGCCTGCCCGGCTCGCGCCTGCTCGACCACGCCGAACGGGCGGGCCTGCGCCCGGTGCGGGAGGCGTTCGCCGACCGCGCGTACACCCCGCAGGGCACGCTCGTGCCGCGCACCGCGCCCGGCGCCGTCCTGACCGGCACGGACGCCGTGCTCGCGCAGGTGCTCAGGCTCGCCGAACGCGGTGAGCTCGTCGCCGCCGACGGCACCGTGCTGGAGGCCGAGGTCGACTCCGTCTGCCTGCACGGCGACACCCCCGGCGCGGTCGAGCACGCGCGCGAGGTCCGCGCCGCGCTGGAGGCGGCGGGCGTCCCCGTGGCCCGATTCGTGGTCCGGTAGACCGGTCTGGCAGAATGGTTGGTTGTTCGCCGAGGTCGGTCCCTCTCACCGTGCCATGGCGCCCCAGACACCTGGGCTTTCACCACCCGTGCCCCACTCGGGTGAGGACTGCCCGCACCTGAGCACACGAGAGCACGAGGAGCACCCACACCCGTGGCCGTCAAGATCAAGCTTCAGCGGCTTGGCAAGATCCGTCAGCCGTACTACCGGATCGTCGTCGCCGATGCCCGCACCCGCCGCAACGGCAAGGCCATCGAGACGATCGGCAAGTACCACCCGAAGGAAGAGCCGTCGTTCATCGCGGTGGACAGCGACCGCGCGCAGTACTGGCTGGGCGTCGGCGCGCAGCCGACCGAGTCGGTCCAGCGCCTGCTGGAGATCACCGGTGACTGGCAGAAGTTCAAGGGCCTGCCGGGCGCCGAGGGCACGCTGAAGGTCAAGGAGCCCAAGCCGAGCAAGGCGGACCTGTTCGCCGCCGCGCTGGCCGCCGCGGGCGACGCGCCGTCCACCGAGGCGACCACGCCGAAGAAGAAGTCGGCGAAGAAGGACGACGCCAAGAAGGCCGACGCCGAGGCCGCTCCCGAGGCTGCCAAGGACGAGGCGTGAGCTTGTTGGCTGACGCCCTCGAACACCTCGTTCGGGGCATCGTCGACCACCCGGACGACGTCCGGGTGAACCTGGTCACGACCCGCCGCGGTCGCACGCTGGAGGTCCACGTCCACCCGGACGACCTCGGCAAGGTGATCGGCCGCAGCGGTCGCACCGCGACCGCCCTGCGCACCGTGATGGCCGGTATCGGTGGTCGTGGCGTGCGCGTCGACGTGGTCGACACCGACCGCTGAACGCGCACATGGACGTCGTCGTCGGCCGAGTGGCCAAGGCGCACGGGATCAGCGGCGAGCTCGCCGTCGACGTGCGCACGGATTCGCCCGAGACCCGGTTCGCGAAGGGCTCGGTGTTGGCCGCCAAGCTGCGCGACGGCACGTCCCGCAACCTCACCGTCGCAGCCGCCCGGAACCACTCCGGGCGGCTGCTGGTGCGTTTCGAGGAAGTGCTGACGCGCGACGTCGCCGAGACGTTGCGGGGCACGGTGCTGCTCGGCAGCACCGAGGACCTGCCGCCGACCGGCGACCCGGACGAGTTCTACGACCACGAGCTCGAAGGGCTGACCGCCGAGCTGGTGGACGGCACCAGGGTCGGCACCGTGCTGGAGGTCGTGCACGGGCCGGGCGGCGAGCTGCTGGTGGTCAAGCGCGAGAACGGTGACGAGACCCTCGTGCCGTTCGTGCGCGAGATCGTGCCGACGGTGGACATCGCGGGCAAGCGCGTGGTGCTGGACCCGCCCGAGGGCCTGCTCGATGCGGATTGACGTCGTCACGATCTTCCCGGAGTACCTGGACCCGCTCCGCGCCGCCCTGCTGGGCAAGGCGATCGACAAGGGTCTGATCAGCGTCGGCGTGCACGACCTGCGCGACTGGACGCACGACGTGCACAAGGCCGTGGACGACAGCCCGTACGGCGGTGGACCCGGCATGGTGATGAAGCCCCAGGTGTGGGGCGAGGCGCTGGACGCGGTCTGCACCCCGGCCACCCGTCTGATCGTGCCCACGCCCGCCGGCCGGCCGTTCACCCAGCGGGTGGCGCACGACCTGGCCGCCGAGGAGCACCTGGTGTTCGCCTGCGGCCGGTACGAGGGCATCGACCAGCGGGTGGTGGACGACGCGTCGCGCCGGATGCGCGTGGACGAGGTCTCCATCGGCGACTACGTGCTCGTCGGTGGCGAGGTGGCGGTGCTGGTCGTGGTCGAGGCCGTGGTCCGGCTACTGCCCGGCGTGCTCGGCAACCCGAAGTCGGCCGCCGAGGACTCGTTCTCCGACGGCCTGCTGGAGGGCCCCAGCTACACCCGGCCCGAGGTGTGGCGCGAGCTGGCCGTGCCCGACGTGCTGCGCTCGGGCAACCACAAGGCGATCGACCGGTGGCGGCGCGACCAGTCGCTGCGCCGAACCCGCGAGCGCCGCCCCGACCTGCTCGACGCGCTGCCCGAGGGGGCGCTCGACAAGCACGACCGCAAGCTGCTGGACGGGCTCGACTAGGGGCGATTTCTCCCCGCCGCCCCTCGTCTGGCACACTGGACAGGTTGCTGCACCCGGTTCAACTCATCCGGCGTGCGCTAGGCCCGCCCCCGTGCGCGTGTGTAACTTGAGATGTTCCGCGCCCTGGGGGAGTACGCAATACACGTGAGGACGAGGACGGACCACCGATGAACACCCTGGACGCTCTTGACGCCCAGTCGCTGCGCTCCGACATCCCCAGCTTCCGGCCGGGCGACACGCTGAAGGTCCACGTCCGCGTCATCGAGGGCTCCCGCGAGCGGGTCCAGGTGTTCCAGGGCGTCGTGATCCGCCGCCAGGGCGGCGGGATCCGTGAGACCTTCACCGTCCGCAAGGTCTCGTTCGGTGTCGGCGTCGAGCGCACCTTCCCGGTGCACTCCCCGAACATCGCCGAGATCGAGGTCGCCTCCCGCGGTGACGTCCGCCGGGCGAAGCTGTACTACCTCCGCGACCTGCGCGGCAAGGCCGCGAAGATCAAGGAGAAGCGCGAGGCCAAGCCGGCCTCCTGACGCCGGGCACACGCGGAAGCAGTAGCCTGCCCACGTGGCAGATCCCGTGCACCGCTCCGCTGACGAAGACGGTCAGGATCCCGCAGTCGAGTCCACTCCGGACTCGGCTGCGGGTGGCAGGTCGAAGAAGGACAAGAAGAAGCCCCCGCTCTGGCGCGAGTTGCTCGTGCTCGGGGCCACGGCCCTGGTCCTCACCATCCTGATCCAGACGTTCCTCGCGCGGGTGTACGTGATCCCGTCGCAGTCGATGGAGGAGACCCTCCACGGCTGCCCGGGGTGCAACAACGACCGCGTGCTGGTCGACAAGCTGGTCTACGACTTCACCGACATCGAGCCGGGCGAGGTCGTGGTCTTCCGCGGCCCCGAGACCTGGGGCAACAACGACTTCACGTCGAACCGGTCGGACAACCCGATCGTGGCGGGCATCCAGTCGGTCGCCTCGCTGGTCGGGCTCGCGCCGCCGGACGAGCGGGACTTCGTCAAGCGGGTCATCGCGGTCGGCGGGCAGACCGTCGAGTGCTGTGACGAGCAGCACCGCGTGAAGGTCGACGGCAAGCCGCTGGACGAGCCGTACATCTACTGGCAGCCGGGCACCTCGCCGGAGAACCACGACCCGTTCGAGCCGGTCAAGGTCCCCGAGGGCCACCTCTGGGTGATGGGCGACAACCGCACCAACTCCACCGACTCGCGCAAGCAGGGCGGTGGCGGCCTGGCGGGCACCGTGCCCGAGGAGAACGTCATCGGCAAGGCCCGGGTCATCGTGCTGCCGCCGTCGCGCTGGCAGGGCATCGGGGACCACAACCCGCAGGCCGTCGCGCTGGGCGCGCCCGCGTGGCAGGGCGCCATCCCGGCGGGCGCCGGCCTGGCCGCGGCGTGGCCGCTGGTGTTCTTCGGCCGCAAGGTCCGGAGGCGGTTGACCAGGGCCTCACAGCCCTGATCGGTACGCTGACCGGGTGGTAGACGTCGCATCGTCGCGCGGGTCCTCCGACGAGGGGGACCCGGAGCACGAGGAGAAGGTCGAGCAGTGGCGTGCCCGTGCGCGCAAGACGACCAAGCGCAAGGGTTCGTTCTGGAAAGAGCTGCCGATCCTGATCGGTGTCGCGGTGGTGCTCGCGGTGCTGATCCAGTCGTTCCTGGCGAAGGTCTACATGATCCCGTCGGAGTCGATGGAGCAGACGCTGCACGGCTGCTCCGGCAGCTGCTTCGGCGACCGGGTGCTGGTCGACAAGCTGACCTACGACTTCACCGAGCCCGAGCCCGGTGACGTGGTGGTCTTCCACGGCCCGGACAGCTGGATCAACCAGGACTTCGTCGCCGCCGAGCCGACGAACCCGGTGGTCAAGGCGGTGCAGGGGCTCGGTTCGCTGCTGGGGTTCCCCTCGGCGAACGAGGAGGACTTCGTCAAGCGGGTCATCGCGGTCGGCGGGCAGACCGTGCAGTGCTGCGACGACCGCAACCGGGTGCTGGTCGACGGCAAGCCGCTGGACGAGCCGTACGTGTACTGGGCGCCGGGCCGCAGCACCGTGCAGGAGTCGTTCGGCGAGCTGAAGATCCCCGAGGGCTACCTGTTCGTGCTGGGTGACAACCGCAACGACTCGTGCGACTCGCGGTGCCAGGGCGACGGCCGCGAGGGCGGTCTCGTGCCGGTGGACAACGTGGTGGGCAAGGCCAGGCTGATCGTGCTGCCGCCGTCGCGCTGGCAGGGCATCGGGGACCACAACCCGCAGGCCGTGGCCATCGGCGCGCCCGCGTGGCAGGACGCCCTGCCGGCCGGTGCCGGTCTCGCCGCGGCGTGGCCCGTGCTGCTGCTGGGCAAGCGGGTGAGGGCGCGGTTCCGGGGTTCGCGGCTGGGATAAGGTCGACAGGTGATCCGCAAGCCGCCTCGTGTCCAGGTTCGGCAGACCGCGGGCATCTGGGCGTTCGAGGCCGCGCTGGACCGGCGCGGGTTCGGCCCGGTGGCCGGCGTGGACGAGGCCGGTCGGGGCGCGTGCGCGGGGCCGCTGGTGGTGGCGTCGTGCGTGCTCAAGCCGGGTGACGCGGCGAAGTTCGACGGGCTCACCGACTCGAAGCTGCTCACCGCCGCCGCGCGGGACCGGATGTACGACCTGGTGCTCAAGCGGGCGCGGGACTACGCGGTGATCGTGGTCCCGGCCGCCGAGGTCGACCTGATCGGCGTGCACGTGGCGAACATCGAGGGCATGCGGCGCGCCGTCGCACGATTGGGTGCACATCCTGGGTACGTCTTGACGGACGGCTTCCCGGTGCCGGGTCTCACCGCGCCGAACATGCCGGTGGTCAAGGGCGACCGGGTGGCCGCGTGCGTCGCGGCGGCGTCCGTGCTGGCCAAGGTCACGCGGGACCGGATCATGGCCGGGTTGCACGAGGAACTGCCCGTCTACGGGTTCGACGTGCACAAGGGCTACAGCACCCCCGAGCACGCGGCGGCGCTGGCGGAGCACGGCCCGAGTGCGCAACACCGCTGGTCGTATGCGAACGTGGCCGCCGCGGCGCAACGGCACGGGCTGGAACCGCCGCACCGGGTGGCGCGCGGCGTGGTCGCCGCCGCCGTGGTCCAGAATGGGACAACCCCGCAGACCAGCGGTGGCAGGCTCGCGACGAGGAGGGGCGCGGATTCGATGATTACCCGCGCGGAGGCGTAATGAGTGCAGAGGATCTCGAGAAGTACGAGACCGAGATGGAGCTGTCGCTGTACAAGGAGTACCGCGACATCGTCAGCCAGTTCTCGTTCGTCGTGGAGACCGAGCGGCGGTTCTACCTGGCCAACTCGGTGGACGTGCAGGTCCGCAACGCGGACGGCGAGGTCTACTTCGAGGTGCGGATGTCCGACGCGTGGGTGTGGGACATGTACCGCCCCGCCCGGTTCGTGAAGAACGTCCGGGTGATCACCTTCAAGGACGTCAACGTCGAGGAGCTGGACAAACCCGAGCTGAGGCTGCCCGAGGACGGTCCGTTCAACTCCTGACACCCGCAAAGTCGCAGGGGCCCGCCCGAAGGGGGCGGGCCCCTTTGCGTCTTTCGCCCATAGCACGCGATACCGACGATTCTCCGCGCGCTGTCCACAGCCCCTGAAGTTGTCCACAGCCGGCGAACTCCCCGTCGCCGGCCCCCCTCCCGCTCGGCAAGGTCGACACCAGGACCGAACGCGGAGGAGCGGGACATGAGCACGGCGACCGAGTTGGGCCGGCGCGGCGAGGACGCGGCGTGCCGTTACCTGGAGCACCAGGGGTTGTCGATCCTGGCGCGCAACTGGCGGTGCGACGACGGCGAGTTGGACGTCGTGGCGACCGACGGCGCGCGGCTGGTGGTGGTCGAGGTGAAGTGCCGTTCGGGCACCTCGCGGGGCACGCCGCTGGAGGCCGTGACGCCGGAGCAGCTGGAGCGGGTCCGCCGGGCGGCGTTGCGCTGGCTGAGCGCCCACCGGGTCGGCCGGGTGGAGATCCGGTTCGACGTGATCGCGATCGAGTGGCCGCCCGAGGGCAGGGTCCGGCTGCACCACCTGCGGGGCGTGTGATGGCGCTCGCGCGGACGTGGTCGGTGGCGTTGTCCGGGGTGGACGGCGTTCCGGTGGAGATCGAGGCCGATGTCGGCGTCGGGACGGTGAAGACGCAGCTCCTGGGCCTGCCGGACGCCGCGCTGCACGAGTCGAAGGACCGGGTGAAGGCGGCCGTGCGCAACAGCGGGCACGACTGGCCGTCCCAGCGCGTGACGCTCGGCCTGTCGCCGGCCACGCTGCCGAAGAACGGTTCCGGCTACGACCTGGCCATCGCGTGCGCCGTGCTGGCCGCGGCGAAGACGATCCCCGGTGAGCGCCTGGCCGGCACGGTCCTGCTGGGCGAGTTGGCCCTCGACGGCCGGGTGCGTGCCGTCCGGGGTGTGCTGCCGGCGTTGCTGGCGGCGCGGCGGGCGGGCCTGACCGAGGCGGTCGTCCCGGCGGACGTGCTCCGCGAAGCCGCGCTGGTCGAGGGCATGACGGTGCGCGGGGCCGCGACCCTGACCGAGGTCCTGTCGTGGCTGACCGGCGAGCACGGCCTCCACCGCACCACCCCGCCCGCCCCGGCCCCGCCACGGGACGGCCCGGACCTGGCGGACGTCATCGGCCAGCCGGAGGCGAGGTGGGCCCTGGAGGTCGCCGCGGCGGGCGGGCACCACATCCTGCTCACCGGCCCGCCGGGGACGGGCAAGACGATGCTGGCCCAACGCCTGGCTGGCCTGCTGCCGCCGTTGTCGCAGGAGGAGGCGCTGGGCGTGACGGCGGTGCACTCCGTCGCCGGGTTGCTGACCCCGGAGTCCCCGCTGGTCACCACGCCCCCGTTCATCTCGCTGCACCACTCGACGTCCACCGCGGCGCTGATCGGCGGCGGCACCGGCATGGCGAAACCCGGCGCGATGAGCCGAGCCCACCGGGGCGTGCTGTTCCTGGACGAGGCGAGGGAGTTCGGCGCGGCCAAGCTGGAGGCACTGCGCACCGCGCTGGAGGAGGGCGAGGTCCGGTTGGCCCGGCGGGACGGCATCGTCCGCTACCCGGCCCGGTTCCAGCTCGTGCTGGCGACCAACCCGTGCCCGTGCGCGCCGCCGAAGGACATCGACTGCGTCTGCCTCCCCGCGGCCCGCAGGCGCTACCAGAGCAAGCTCTCCGGCCCCCTGCTGGACCGGGTGGACCTGCGCGTCGTGATGCGGCCCCTCACCGCCATGAGCGGCATCGAGGTCTCCCCACCGGAACCGACCGCCACCGTCCGCGAACGGGTCCACAAAGCCCGCACCAGGGCCACCGAACGCTGGTCCGCCCACGGCTGGCTGACCAACGCCGAGGTTCCGGGCCCGGCCCTGCGCCGCGAGTACGCCCTGCCCCGCCCGGTCACCGCCGTCCTGGACCGAGCCCTGACCACGGGCGCCCTGACCGGCCGCGGCGCCGACCGCTGCCTCCGCGTCGCCTGGACCCTGGCCGACCTGGCCGAAGCCGACCGCCCGACCGCCGACCACGTGGCCGCCGCCCTGGAATTCCGAGAGCGCAGGAAGTCATGACCACCGAACCGACCTCACCACCCCGACCCCTCACCCCACCCACCACCTCTCAGCACTCAACCCCACCTGCCCGCACCAGCCGCGCCCTCGCCTCACCTCCCAGTCGGACCTCGACCCCTCCGGCCTCCACCGCAGCACCCCCGATCCTCGCCACCGCCTCCACCGCCTCCACCGCCCCGGCGCCCACCTCCACCACATCGCTTCCCCCGTCGCCACCCTGCACCGCCTCAGCTCCCGGCCGGCCACCCTCCACCTCACGGCCCCCCGCATCGCCGCCGTCCTTCGACTCGTCCTGCTCCCCGTCCTCCGCAGTGCGGGGAGATCTCGAGCCCGGCCCTCCCGGAACCAAGGCGGATCCGGCGGCCCGCCCCGGTCGGGACGAGTGGTGGCGGTGGTCGTGAGCGATGACGAGGTCCGGTTGGCGCGTGCCTACCTGTCGCGGGTGGCGGAACCGCCGGCGGCGGCGTTGGCGCGGTTCGTCGCGGAGGTCGGTCCGGTGCGGGCGGCGGAGATGGTCCGGGCCGGTGAGGTGCCTCCCGGGGTCGACAGCCAGACGTCGGCGCGGCGGGCGTTGGACCAGGCCGAGCAGGACCTGGAGGCGGCGGCGGAGATCGGTGGGCGTCTGCTGATCCCCGAAGACGACGAGTGGCCCCGCTGGCCCTTCAACGCCTTGGCCATCGCCGCCGCCAACGGGCTGCGCTGTGGGGTGGAGCCGTTGGCGCTGTGGGTCCGCGGCGACGCCAGTCTGGCCGCGATCACCGAACGCGCGGTCGCGGTGGTGGGCAGTCGGGCGGCTTCCGGGTACGGGCAGCACGTCGCGGGCGAGTTCGGGTTCGGGTTGGCCGAGGCCGGGGTCACGGTGGTGTCCGGTGCCGCCCTCGGTATCGACGGTGCCGCCCACCGGGGCGCGATCGTGGCGGGCGGCCTGACGATCGCCGTGCTGGCCTGCGGCATCGACGTCGCGTACCCCGCGGCCCACCGCGCCCTGCTGGACCGCATCCCGAGCCAAGGCCTGGTGGTGAGCGAGTACCCGCCGACGCACACGCCCGCACGTCATCGGTTCCTGACGCGGAACCGCCTCATCGCCGCTCTGGCCGAGGGCACGGTGGTGGTGGAAGCCGGGCGGCGCAGTGGTGCGAAGAACACGGCGGCGTCCACGACGGCGCTCGGTCGCGTGCTCATGGCCGTCCCCGGACCGATCACGTCGATCAGCTCGTCCGGCTGCAACGAACTGCTGCGAGCCGGGGTCGCGCTGCCGCTGACCAGCGCCGCCGAGATCATCGAGTCGACCGGGCGGCTCGGCGTCGACCTGGTCGAGGCCACCAGGAACACCGACACCGGACCGCCGCAGGGTGACGCGATGCGGGTCTTCGAAGCGCTCGGGCTGACGTTCGGGCACAGCCCGGAGGCGATCTCCGTGGAGTCCGGAGTGGAACTGGCTCGGGTGCGCGCTTTGTTGCCCCAACTGGAACTGGCCAGTCTCGCCGAGCGCACGGAAAGCGGTTGGAAGCGCTCCCAGGACGGGAGTTGGCGTGGCGATACTTGACCAAGAGCGCTCGAGGGCGCAGCGTCAGGGGCTATGTCCCCGCCGCCGCCCGCTCGGACACGTCGTGTCGACCTGGTTCGCCTGCGTCGCGCGCTGCCCGGGGACGTCGCGACGGCTCTGGACCGCTACGAGCGCCACCTCGCGATGGAACGCGGCCTCTCGCCGCACACGGTGCGCGCGTACCTCGGCGACGTGGTCGCCCTGCTGGTCCACTTAGCCGGGGACACGCCCGACAACGCCACCGTGGAAGCGATCGACCTGGCCGGGCTGCGGTCGTGGCTGGCTTCCCAGCACTCCGCCGGCGCGAGCCGGACGACGATGGCCAGGCGCGCCGCGTCCGCCCGCACGTTCACCGCCTGGGCCGCCCGCGACGGTCTGCTCGCCGCCGATCCCGGCCCGCGGCTCTCCGCACCCCGACCCCATCGGACGCTTCCCGCCGTGTTGCGGCCGGAGCAGGCCGACGCCGCCATGGCAGTTGCCGGAGTAGGCGCGGAACAGGGCGATCCGGTTGCGCTGCGTGACCGAGCCGTGGTGGAGTTGCTGTACGCAACAGGTGTCCGGGTCGCCGAGTTGTGCGGTCTCGACCTCGACGACGTGGACTACTCCCAAAGGGTGATTCGGGTTCTGGGCAAGGGCAGTCGCGAACGCACCGTGCCGTTCGGCGTTCCGGCCGAACGGGCAGTACGGCGCTGGGTGGAGCACGGCCGATCCGCCCTGGTCACCGACCGTTCACCACGCGCGCTGCTGCTCGGTGCGCGAGGCGGTCGGCTCGACCCGCGTACCGCCAGGCGAGTTGTCCACGATGTAGTGGGTGCGGTTCCCGGCACGGCCGACACCGGGCCCCACGGCCTGCGCCACTCCGCGGCCACGCACCTGCTGGAAGGGGGAGCGGACCTGCGCACCGTCCAAGAGCTTCTTGGTCACGCTACGCTCGCAACGACTCAGCTCTACACACACGTCACCGTCGAACGGCTGAAGGCGATCCATGACCGAACCCACCCCCGCTCCTGACGTCGCAGGGGGAGGTTCGCGGACCGCAACCGTGACCTCTCCCTCCGCCGCGCACGTCGGGACGTCGTCGGCGGCGCGCACCCCGACCGGGACGAACGGTCACCACGTCGACGACGAGCCGCTGCGCACGAACGGGCACGCCCTGCCCGCGGTGCCGGGCAGACCGGCGCACGCCGCATCCGAATCGCGCACCGCCGATGACGTGGAAGCCGGGATCATCGCGCTGTGGCACACCTACGGCGAATCCCGCCGGCAAGCCCTGCGCGACCGCCTGGTGCTGCACTACGCGCCGCTGGTCAAGTACGTCGCCGGCCGGGTCGGCACCGGCCTGCCCGCGCACGTCGACGTGGCCGACCTGATCCAGTCGGGCATCTTCGGCCTGGTCGACGCGATCGAGAAGTTCGAGCCCGAGCGCGGCCTGAAGTTCGAGACCTACGCGATGCAGCGCATCCGCGGCGCGATCCTCGACGACCTGCGCTCACAGGACTGGGTGCCGCGCTCGGTCCGCAGCCGCGCCCGTGACGTCGAACGCGCCCTGGAACGCCTCGGTGGTCGCCTCCAGCGCACCCCGACGGACCGCGAGCTCGCCGCCGAGCTGAAGATCGGCCTGGGTGAGCTGCGCGAGCTCTACGCGCAGCTCCAACTGACCAGCGTGGTCGCCCTCGACGAGCTGATCGCCGCCGGCCGCAGCACCGGTGGCGCGGGATCGTCGCTGGCCGAGTCCCTGCCCGACGAGGGCGCGGAGGACCCGATCGCCACCCTGGTCGACCAGGACAGCCGCCGCCAGCTCGCCGACGCGATCGCCCAGCTCGCCGAGCGGGACCGCGTCGTGGTCACCCTGTACTACTTCGAGAACCTGACGCTGGCCGAGATCGGCAAGGTCCTGGGCGTCACGGAGTCCCGCGTGTGCCAACTGCACACCCGGGCGGTGCTGCGGCTGCGCACCAAGTTGAACGAGCAGCTGGAGTCCTGACCCCCGACCGCCACCGGCGTCGGTCGACTCCCGGCACGATGGCGCCGCACGGTCCGGTGACGCGCGCCGCGAGCTGGCGGGCCCGGCCCGGTGGATGACCGGATGTGGCGAGTGCGGAACCCGGTCGGCGCCTCGACGCGCGAGTAGATCGGCGGGCCGCACGGTCGGCCTCGGGCGGCGTGGCGCGGCGTGCGTGCGCGGGGCTCGGGTTGGTGTCGAGCAGTCGCGGTGAGTGGGTCGCGGCACTGGCTGGGCCGGCCACGGCGGGAGCCAGTCGGTAAGCGAGCCGGCTGGGGAAGGTGGCAGGCCATCGGTGACCGGTTGGGCGTGAACGGGCTGGGCTGAAGAGGTGGGGTGAGCAGGCGGCGGGAAGCTGGTGAGGTGGTGGTTGGAGGTTGGTCGGGCGGGCGCGATGGTGCGACGCGAGGGGCGGATGGCGGCACCACGCGGCTCGGCGCGGTGGGTGGCTGGGCGCGGTGGGTGGCTGGTTGAGCCGGGCGGGGGCGGGTGGGGTGGGGGAGGAGGCGGACTCGGCCGTTGGTCAGCAGGTGCAGGGGGTCGAGGTAGGTGTGGGAGCGGGGTGGGGTGGGGCGGAAGGCGCCCCAGTGCAGGCAGGCTTCGGCCGGGCAACCCTCGTGGCCCCGGTCGAGGGTGCCGATCGGGGTGCCCCGGCGGACGCGTTGGCCGCGGTGGACGGTGGGGTGCAGTGGTTCGTAGGTGGTGCGCAGGCCGCCCGGGTGGAGCAGGGAGACGACCGCGCGATCGGCCACCGGGCCGGCGTGCACGACCACGGCGTCGGCGGCGGCCAGGACCGGGCTGCCCGGTGCGGCGGCCAGGTCGACGCCCCGGTGGCCTGGGGCGTACTCGGTGGCCGGGGGATCGAACGGGCGGACGACCCGGTGCGGTGGGGCCAGTGGCCAGGCGAAGCGGGGTGGGCGGGAGGCCTGGACCTGCGGGGCCAGGGGTAGCGTGACGGTGGCTGTCAAGGCCAGGACCAGCAGTGTTCGCATGGTGGGAGTCATGGGCCCAGGGTCGCCTGGCGCACCCGTGGCTACCAGTGGCTTCGGGCTACCTGTGGACAACTCGGAGGCCTGTGGACAACTCGCGGGCCCGGTTCGTGGTTCTCCGGTCCACCGGCGTACACTCGATCCGCGGCCCGTGTGAGTGCGGGGCGACTTCGCGTGCCAATGCAGATCCGACCGAGTTTCGGCGTGGTCGAGTCACGGCGTCCGGCGGTCCTGAGGTGAGCTGCCTCCGGTTCGGACGGCGGCAGGGGCACCAGGGCGGCGGTCCGACCCGGTCCGCCGCGATCAACCGGAACGCGCGCCGGCCCACCGCCAGGCGCGCCTGAACGAAGAGGTGCGAACCCGGCCAT
Source organism: Saccharothrix saharensis (assembly GCF_006716745.1). Classification (NCBI taxonomy): domain Bacteria; kingdom Bacillati; phylum Actinomycetota; class Actinomycetes; order Pseudonocardiales; family Pseudonocardiaceae; genus Saccharothrix; species Saccharothrix saharensis. Next base: position 6,328,369 of record NZ_VFPP01000001.1, read on the forward strand.
GGCCGTCGTCACCATGAAGCAGCTGCTCGACAGCGGCGTGCACTTCGGGCACCAGACCCGTCGCTGGAACCCGAAGATGAAGCGCTACATCTTCACCGAGCGCAACGGCATCTACATCATCGACCTGCAGCAGACGCTGACCTACATCGACCGGGCTTACGAGTTCGTCAAGGAAACGGTCGCGCACGGCGGGTCGATCCTGTTCATCGGCACCAAGAAGCAGGCGCAGGAGGCCATCGCCAACGAGGCCCTCCGCGTCGGCATGCCCTTCGTGAACCAGCGCTGGCTGGGCGGCATGCTCACCAACTTCTCCACGGTGCACAAGCGCCTCCAGCGGCTCAAGGAGCTGGAGTCGATGGAGCAGACCGGCGGTTTCCAGGGTTTCACCAAGAAGGAAATCCTGATGATGAACCGCGAGAAGGACAAGCTGGAGCGCACGCTCGGCGGTATCCGCGACATGTCCAAGGTGCCCAGCGCCGTGTGGATCGTGGACACCAAGAAGGAGCACATCGCCGTCGGCGAGGCGCGCAAGCTGAACATCCCGATCGTGGCGATCCTCGACACGAACTGCGACCCGGACGAGGTCGACTACCCGATCCCGGGCAACGACGACGCCATCCGGTCCGCCGCGCTGCTGACCAAGGTCGTGGCCGAGGCCGCCGCCGCCGGTCTGATGCAGCGCTCCGGCGCGCGCACCCAGGCCGCCGACGGCGCCGACAAACCCGAGCCGGGCGTCGGCACCGACGAGCCGCTGGCCGAGTGGGAGCAGGAGCTGCTGGTCGGCGCCGACGCGCCCGCCGCTGCCGCCCCCGCCGAGGCGCCCGCCGCGCCGGCCGAGGGCACCGAGGCCGCTCCTCAGTCCTGATCCGACGCGTGCCGCGCCCACCTCGACGGGGTGGGCGCGGCACGCGCCCAGACACCCGCGCGAATACGCAGAAGGAACGGATTCAGCACGATGGCGAACTACACCGCCGCTGACGTGAAGCGCCTGCGCGAGCTCACCGCCGCAGGCATGATGGACTGCAAGAAGGCGCTCGAGGAAGCCGAAGGCGACTTCGACAAGGCGGTCGAGATCCTGCGCATCAAGGGCGCGAAGGACGTCGGCAAGCGCGCCGAGCGCACGACCTCCAACGGCCTGGTCGTGGCCGAGGACGGCGTGATGATCGAGCTGCGCTGCGAGACGGACTTCGTCGCCAAGAACGCCGACTTCCAGGAGCTGGCCTCCCGGATCGTCGCGGTCGCCAAGGCCACCCGCCCGGCGGACGTCGACGTCCTCAAGGCCACCGACCTCGACGGCAAGGCCGTCGACGCGGTCGTCCAGGAGTTCTCCGCCAAGATCGGCGAGAAGCTGGAGCTGGCCAAGGTCGCCGTCTTCGACGGCACCGTGACCACCTACCTGCACCGCCGTGCCGCCGACCTGCCGCCCGCCGTCGGCGTGGTGGTCGAGTACACCGGCGACAACGAGGACGCCGCCCGCGGCGCCGCGATGCAGATCGCCGCGATGCGTCCCCGCTACCTCACCCGTGACGAGGTCCCCGCGGACGTCGTGGCCAACGAGCGCCGCATCGCCGAGGAGACCGCTCGCGAGGAGGGCAAGCCGGAAGCGGCGCTGTCCAAGATCGTCGAGGGTCGCGTGAACGGCTTCTTCAAGGACGTCGTGCTCCTGGAGCAGGCTTCCGTGACGGAGTCCAAGAAGACCGTCAAGGCTGTCCTGGACGAGGCCGGGGTCACCGTGACCCGCTTCGCCCGGTTCGAGGTCGGCCAGGCTTGATCCGCGTGAGGGCGGGGTTGCGCGCAGGCGTCGCGACCCCGCCCTTGCCGTGTCCAGAGGAGCACCTGTGAGCGCAGAGGTAGACCACCCGAAAGCGGATCACGCCGACGAGCAGCCCGTCCACGGCTACCGCCGGGTGATGCTCAAGCTGGGCGGCGAGATGTTCGGCGGCGGCGGTGTCGGCGTCGACCCCGACGTCGTGCAGACCGTCTCCCGCCAGATCGCCGCGGTCGTGCGGACCGGGGTCCAGGTCGCGGTCGTCATCGGCGGCGGCAACTTCTTCCGCGGCGCGGAGCTGCAGCAGCGCGGCATGGACCGCAGCCGCGCCGACTACATGGGCATGCTCGGCACCGTCATGAACTGCCTCGCCCTGCAGGACTTCCTGGAGCGCGAGCACGGCATCGAGACCCGCGTGCAGACCGCCATCACGATGGGCCAGATCGCCGAGTCCTACATCCCCCGCCGGGCCATGCGGCACCTCGACAAGGGGCGCGTGGTGATCTTCGGCGGCGGCGCGGGCATGCCGTACTTCTCCACCGACACGACGGCCGCGCAGCGCGCGCTGGAGATCGGGTGCGAGGTCGTGCTGATGGCGAAGGCCGTGGACGGCGTCTACACCGCGGACCCCAAGATCGACCCCGACGCGCTGATGTTCGACAACATCACCCACCGGGAAGTGCTCGAACGCGGCCTGAACGTCGCGGACGCGACCGCGTTCAGCCTGTGCATGGACAACAACATGCCGATCATGGTCTTCAACCTGCTCACCGAGGGGAACATCGCGCGAGCCGTGCGTGGTGAGAAGATCGGCACGCTGGTGAGCACCCCCGGTGGTCGCCCGTCCTTCTAGACCTGCTGGGATTCGAGCCGAACTGCGCACACCAAGGGAGTCAGCCGTGATCGACGAGACCCTCCTCGACGCCGAGGAGAAGATGGAAAAAGCGGTGTCCGTGGCGAAGGAGGACCTGGCCGCGGTGCGCACCGGCCGTGCCAACCCCTCGATGTTCTCCCGCATCGTGGTCGAGTACTACGGTTCGCCCACCCCGCTCAACCAGTTGGCCAGCGTCGCCATCCCGGAAGCGCGCATGGCGGTGATCAAGCCCTACGACGCCAGCCAGCTCAACGCCGTCGAGAAGGCCATCCGCGACTCCGACCTGGGCGTGAACCCCAGCAACGACGGCTCGATCATCCGCGTGGTGATCCCCCAGCTGTCCGAGGAGCGCCGCCGGGAGATGGTGAAGGTCGCCAAGGGCAAGGGCGAGGACGCCAAGGTGTCCGTCCGCAACATCCGCCGCAAGGCCAAGGAAGAGCTGGACCGCCTGGTCAAGGACGGCGAGGTCGGTGAGGACGAGGGCACCAGGGCCGAAAAGGAACTGGAGAACGTCACGCACCGCTACGTCGCCCAGATCGACGAGCTGGTCAAGCACAAGGAAGCCGAGCTGCTCGAGGTCTAGGTGATCACGTCGGGGTCGACGGGTCGGGTCAGCAGTCCGCGCGCTTCGGTCGGTGGACGGCCGTGATGGGAGCACAACAGGTGTCAGGCGGCGGTGACCAGGGCGCGCCGGAGAAGGGCGCGTCACGCGCTGGGCGCAACCTGCCCGCGGCCATCGCCGTGGGCGTCGGCTTGGGCGCGGTCATCCTCGTCGCGCTGCTGACGGTGCGCGAGCTGTTCGTCGGCGTCGTCGCGATCGCCGTCGCGGTGTCGACGTACGAGCTGGCGGGCGCGTTGCGGCGGGGCGCGGGCATCCGCGTCGGCCTGGTGCCCGTGCTGCTGGGCGGTCAGGCCGTGGTGTGGCTGGCCTGGCCGTACGAGCGCGGCGGCGTGCTCGGCGCGTTCGTGGTGACGATCCTGGTGTGCCTGATCTGGCGGCTGAAGGACGGCGCGGACGGCTACCTGCGCGACGTCACCGCGTCGATCTTCACGGTCGCCTACGTGGCCGTGTTCGCGGCCTTCGCGGTGATGCTGGTCGTGCCGGACGACGGTGTGTTCCGCGTCCTGGCGTTCCTGATCGGCGTGGTCCTGTCCGACACCGGCGGCTACGTGGCCGGCGTGTTGTTCGGCAAGCACCCGATGGCCCCCACCATCAGCCCGAAGAAGTCCTGGGAGGGTTTCGCGGGCTCGATGGTGGCGGGCATGGTCGGCGGCGCGCTCACCGTCGGCCTGATGCTCGACGGCCACTGGTGGCAGGGCGTGCTGTTCGGCGCGGCCCTCGTCGTCACCGCGACCGCGGGCGACCTGGTCGAGTCGCTGATCAAGCGCGACCTCGGGATCAAGGACATGGGCACGCTGCTGCCCGGTCACGGCGGCCTGATGGACCGGATGGACTCGCTGCTGCCGTCCGCCGTGGTCGCCTGGCTGCTGCTGCATGTGTTCGTGCCCGGCTAGTCGTCGTACGGGTCGTCCACGCGCGTCTCGGTGGCGTCTTCCTCCGGCAGGGGGGTGGTCCGGGACGGGTCGATCACGGAGAAGACCGCGCCGGTGTGGTCGGCGACGACCGTGATCCGGCCGAACGGCGTGTCGTACGGCTCCACGGTGACGCGCCCGCCCAGCTCCAGCACCCGGGTGGCGGCGGAGTCGGTGCCGATCTCCGGTGCGGCGGTGAAGTACACCATCCAGTGCGCGGGGGTGCCCGGCGCGAACGCGCGGCCCATCCGCTGGCGGCCCAGCACGGTGTGCCCCTGCACGCCCCACAGCGTGTAGTCCACCGCCTGACCGTCACCGATCTGGGTGATCTCATACCCGCACAGCTCGCCGAAGAACTCGTCCGCCACCTGCCCGTCACGCGTGTTCAGCTCGGCCCACGCGTACGCGCCGTGGCCGTCCGTGCCGAACACCCAATCGGGTGGAACGTGCCGGAAGCCGATCACCGCGCCGGTCGGGTCGGCGACCACCGTGACCGTGTCCGAAGGTTCGCCGAGCACCTCGCCTCCCAGCGCGAACGCCTTCTCGGCGGTGGCGCGGGCGTGGGGCGTGTTGAGGTACAGCGTCCACGCGCTCGGCTGGGCGGCGACCACCACTTCGGCCACCGGCACGCCGTCGACCAGCGCGATCGCGTTGCCCGGCGCGTCGGCGAAGGTCCAGCCGAACAGCCCCGAGTAGAAGTCGGTCGTGGCCCGGAGGTCCGTGGTCGCGAGGTCGACCCAGCACGGCGCGCCGTGGTGGAGCTCGGCCAGGGCGGGAGAATTGGGGACGATCGACACCACGTACCTCCTGCGAGCCGAGTATTCGATCACGCTACGGCTCTAGAGTCGTCCCGTGAAGGGATTCGTCCGCGCCGCTTTGGCCGCTGTCCGGCCCGTCGACGTCCTGCCGAGCCCGAACATCTGGCACTGGCCCGAGGTCTACGAGGTCGAGAACCGCGCCCAGGACGTGGACGGCGCCATCTGGAGCGCGCTGCGGGAGCAGTGCGACTGGACCGGGCGGGACGTGGTCGACGTCGGGTGCGGCGACGGGTTCCACCTGCCGGTGTTCGCGCGGGAGGCGCGGTCGGTGATCGGCGTCGAACCGCACCCCCCGCTGGTGCAGCGGGCTCGGGCGCGGGTGGCGGACGTGCCGAACGCCGAGGCGGTGGCCGGACCCGCGCAGCGCCTGCCGCTGCGTGACGCGACCGCGGACCTGGTGCACGCGCGGACGGCGTACTTCTTCGGCCCGGGCTGCGAGCCGGGCCTGCGCGAGGCGGACCGGGTGCTGCGGCCCGGTGGCGCGCTGGCGATCGTGGACCTCGACGGCCTCGCCGAGCCGTACGGGCCGTGGCTGTGCGCCGACGAGCCGCGCTACAACCCGGTGGACGTCGAGCGGTTCTTCGCCGACCAGGGGTTCTCGTTGCGCCGCGTGCGCGCGCTGTGGCGGTTCGAACGCCGTGCGGACCTGGAGGCCGTGTTGCGCATCGAGTTCTCCGAGGGGGTCGCGGAGAAGGCCATCGCACACACACCCGGCCTGTCGTTCGAGGTCGGCTACCGCGTGCACGTGCGGCGCAAGCCCACCGGCATCGTGCTGCCCTGATAGCGCTCACATAGGATTCGGACCGTGGAGAACAGGAACGCGGTCAGGTTGGGTCGGCAGGTCGGCGTCGTGGGTCTGGGCTGCTGGCAGCTCGGCGCGGACTGGGGCCAGGTCGAGGAGTCTGACGCGCTGGCCGTGCTGCACGCGGCCGCCGACACCGGCGTGAACTTCTTCGACACCGCCGACGTCTACGGCGACGGTCGCAGCGAGACGCTGATCGGCGAGTTCCTCCGCGAGCGCGGCGACGCGGGCATCACGGTGGCCACCAAGATGGGCCGCCGCGTCGACCAGGTGCCGGAGAACTACACCCGCGAGAACTTCCTGGCCTGGAACGACCGGTCGCGCGCCAACCTCGGCGTGGACACGCTCGACCTGGTCCAGCTGCACTGCCCGCCGACCCCGGTCTACTCGACCGACGAGGTGTTCGACGCGCTCGACGAGATGGTCGAGGCCAAGCGGATCGCCGCGTACGGCGTCAGCGTGGAGACCGTCGAGGAGGCGCTGACCGCGATCGCCCGGCCGGGTGTCGCCAGCGTCCAGATCATCCTGAACGCGCTGCGGCTCAAGCCGCTGGAGCGGGTGCTGCCCGCGGCGGCGGAAGCGGGCGTGGCGATCATCGCCCGCGTCCCGCTCGCCTCGGGCCTGCTGTCCGGCAAGTACACGGCGTCGACCACGTTCTCGGCCGACGACCACCGCAACTACAACCGCAACGGTGACGCGTTCGACGTCGGCGAGACGTTCTCCGGCGTGCCGTTCGAGGTGGGCCTGGAGGCGGTGGAGCGGCTGCGGCCCCACGTGCCCGCCGGCGCCACCATGGCGCAGTTCGCGCTGCGGTGGATCGTGGACCAGCCCGGTGTCACCGTGGTCATCCCGGGTGCGCGCAACGCCGAGCAGGCGCGGGCCAACTCGGCCGCCGCCGACCTCGCGCCGCTGCCGGCGGAGGCGCTGGACGAGGTGCGCGCGGTGTACGACTCGCTGATCCGGCCGCTGGTCCACGACCGCTGGTAGGTCACTCCTCCGGGCCGTCCTCCTCGACGTCGAGCTCGCCGAGGATCGCGTACAGCTTGCGGCGGGCCTCGCCGAGGACTTCGACGGCGCGGGCCTGCTGCTCGCGCGTGCCCGCGTGCGCCATCTGCTGCATGGCCGCGCCCAGGTGGCGCGCGGCCATGCGCAGCTTCGCGGCGTGCGCGTCGAGGTCGTCGTTGACCTGCTGCCACGGCGGCGCGCCGTCGAGCTTGGCGACCTCGTCCCGACCGGTCCCGGTCAGCGTGAACAGCTTCTTGCCGCCCGCCTCCTCGGTGGAGGCGACGAGGCCTTCGTCGGCCAGCAGTTGCAGGGTCGGGTAGACCGAGCCGGGGCTGGGCCGCCAGAGGCCGTCGGTGCGGCGGCCGATCTCCTGGATCATCTCGTAGCCGTGCATGGGGCGTTCGGCGAGCAGCGTGAGGACCGCCGCGCGGACGTTGCCCCTGCGCTGCCTGCCGCCGCGCCCCCGACCCCGGCCGTGACCGCCGAAGCCGGGCGGTTCGGGCGGGAGGGGCGGGCCGGGGAACGGGCCGCCCCGGTCGAAGCCGCCGCCGCCGAACCCCCGTCGTGGGTCGCCGAAGCCGTGCTCGCGGTGGAGCCGGTGGTCGTGGTGCCGGTGTCCGTGTCCGTGGAAACGCATCGTCATGCTCCTTGTATCGATCGGTTGCGACGTGTCGACGATATATCGGAAGCTATCGCGATGCAACGGTGATGGCGGTCGCAGCCTGCGTGGTCCTGCGCACTCCGCGCACGTGGGACACTGGAGGGCGCTATGACTGCCCTCCCCCTCGTCTTCGACGCGCCCAAGCGCGGCCTGCCGCCGCGCCACCTCGCCGACCTCTCCGCCGACCAGCGTCGAGAGGCGGTCGCCGCGCTCGGTGAGAAGCCGTTCCGCGCCGCGCAGTTGTCGAACCACTACTTCGGCCGGTTGACCGTCGACCCCGACGCGATGACCGACATCCCCGCCGCGGCCCGGGAACGCCTCGTCGGCGACCTGATGCCGCCGTTGTGGACGGAGCTGCGCAGCGTCGAGGCGGACGGCGGCACGACCCGCAAGACGTTGCTGCGCGCCCATGACGGCACGTTGGTCGAGAGCGTCCTCATGCGCTATCCCGACCGTGCGACGTTGTGCATCTCGTCGCAGGCGGGCTGCGGCATGGCGTGCCCGTTCTGCGCGACCGGCCAGGGTGGGCTGACCCGGAACCTGTCCACGGCGGAGATCGTGGACCAGGTGCGGCGGGGCGCGGTGGCCATGCGCGACGGCGAGCTGCCCGGTGGTCCCGGCCGGCTGTCCAACATCGTGTTCATGGGCATGGGCGAGCCGCTGGCCAACTACAAGCGCGTGGTCGAGGCGGTGCACCGGATCTGCGACCCTGCGCCGGACGGCCTGGGGATCTCGCAGCGCTCGGTGACCGTGTCGACGGTGGGCCTGGTGCCCGCGATCCGCAAGCTGACCGAGGAGAACCTCCAGGTCCGGCTGGCCGTGTCGCTGCACACGCCGGACGACGAGCTGCGGGACACGCTGGTGCCGGTCAACACGCGGTGGAAGGTCGCCGAGGTCCTGGAAGCCGCCCGCGGCTACGCCGACCGCACGGGCCGCCGGGTGTCGATCGAGTACGCCCTGATCCGCGACGTCAACGACCAGCCGTGGCGCGCGGACATGCTGGGCAAGCTGCTGCGCCGCCACCTGGGCCAACTGGTCCACGTCAACGTCATCCCGCTGAACCCGACGCCGGGCTCGAAGTGGGACGCGTCGCCGAAGCCGGTGGAGCGGGAGTTCGTGCGCCGGGTCAACGACCAGGGCGTCGCGTGCACGGTGCGTGACACGAGGGGCCAGGAGATCGCCGCGGCCTGCGGCCAGCTCGCCGCCGAGGGCTGAGTTTCCTCGATCGAGTGGTTTCGTGTGCCTGGAAACTTCCTTCTGGGCGACAACTCTCCTGGTAGTGCCTCTTTCTTCTGACCGGAAAGTGGCCCGTACGGGACGGCGGTGTGGACGCGGTCATTGATCTGCTGCCATCGCACGGTGGTGCTCCGGCACAGTCGGCGGTCGGAGCGAAGACGAAGTCGACCCCACGCCGGGTGGAGGACCAGCCGCTACCGCGTTCGGTACTCATCGAACAGCTTTCCGGCCCGAACCTGCTGGTGCTCGCTCCCTGACTGGCTCGCCGGACGCGGGGACTGCTGCGCGAGCACGACGATGTCGTCTTCACCGGCCGGCGGTACGTCGGAGGCGTGTTGCCCGTGGCGCTGAGCCAACTGGTCGTCGACTGCCCGGCACGGCCGGGCCGGTTGCCCGCCGAGGGGGAGGCGGTACTGCGGTACATGGGCGAACACGAGCACGAGTGGCGTGACACCGGGCTGTCGCGCGGTGGATCCCGGTAGGAGCCGCAACCCATGTCCGAAGTTTCGAATGGTGTTGATCCGGACCGGCTGAACGACGTCGGTCGGGGTCAGGGAGGTCGGCTCCTCGTTCGCGGCCTCGACGAGGTGTGGCACGGGTACCGAGTGGCACAGGACTCGGCACGATGCCGCCGAGGCGTGAAGCGGGTCAGGCGCCTCGCCGCGGATGCCGTATCCCGGGGTCAGGACGACCCGGCGGCGGTGAGGGCCTAGCGGCGCCAGGAGGTGCGGCTGCGGACCTGGTCCCAGATCAGCAGGGCGGCCATGGTGACGCCCGTGGCGATCACCCAGATGTTCTCGGTGCGGCCGTGGTGGTTGCCGATCAGCAGGGCGAACACGCCCAGGGTGGACAGCCAGCCCGCGATCTTGATGCCCTTGGGGAACGTGCCGTGCCAACCCCACTCGGCCGAAGGCTCCTCGTGGGGGTCGACCGACGGACGCTTGTCCAGTTCCGAGGACGAAGACACAGCCGCACGACCTTCCTGCCCGATCACGTTCAACCCCATCAGGTTCGCTGTCGGCGTCATCGTCCCACACCGCCGCGCCACCCGGGACGTGAGGTGCGCGGCACCGCCGTGGCGTCCACCCTCGGCCCTCGCGCGTGTTCGCCGCGTGTTCGCCGCACCCCGCCAGGCCGGACCGGGCAGCCCGACTGCCCAGAAGGGCGACGAGGTTGACCGAACAGCCGGGCGTGTTCCCGGGCGTGCTGGCCGGGTCGCTGCTGGTGTTCGTGCCGTCGGCGGGTGATTTCGTCACGCCGAAGCTGCTGGGCGGGGTGGACCAGTCGACGTTCGGCAGCGTGATCGACGACCAGTTCCGCGGCGGCAACAACTGGCCGCTGGGGTCGGCGATGGCGGTGGTGCTGCTGGTCCTGGTGGCGGTCGTGCTCCTGGCACGCGGCCGGCGCGGGGAGGACGTGCTGTGAACCGCCGACCGTGGGCGCTGGGCGCGGTCGCCGCGCTGGTGTTCGCGTTCCTCTACGCGCCGATCGCGTGGCTCGCGCTGGTGTCGTTCAACGACTCGCGGTCGCTGAGCCGGGTGACGGAACTGTCGCTGCGCTGGTACGCCGAGCTGGTGCGCGACTCGCGCGTGCTCGACGCGCTCGGGCTGAGCCTGCGGCTGGCGGCGGCGAGCGCGGTCGTCGCCACGGTCATCGGCACGCTCGCCGCGTTCGGCCTGCGCCGCGCCTTCCCCGGCCGGAACGCGTGGACGGTGCTGCTCAGCCTGCCGCTGGTGGCGCCCGCGGTGGCGGCCGGCGCGGCGTTCGCGTTCCTGCTGTCGTTCGACGACGTGGTGGCGTCGAGCTACCCGACCGGCGTCGGCTCGACCACGCTGCCGGTGTTCGTCTACGCGCAGGCCGGTCGCCGGGGCGTGTCGCCGGAGATCGTCGCGCTGTCCACGGCGATGGTGGCGGTGAGCGCGGCCCTGCTGGTCGCGGGCGTGCTCGTGGTCGCCTGGCGGGCACGGCGCGCGTCACCTGCGTCAACTTTCGTCGGCGGTGGTCGAGACCAAGGAACGCGGCACGCGGGAGGGTAGGTCTCCTACCGTGGTGTCCTGTGACGTCTGTCGTTCAGCGGCTCCGGCCCGACCTGCCGGACCTCCGGGAGGCGCCCGCCGCGTTCCTCCGCGACCACGCCGAACGCCTCGGCCAGGTCACGCCGTGGCGGGTGGGGCGCGAGGTGCTGGCCATCCTGGTGTTCCTCGGCCTGGACGTGTTCCCCGGCTGGATCTCGGGCGACTGGCGGGCGTCCGGCTGGATGACGATGGCCCTGGGCGCCGGGTACGTGCTGATCTACCTGACCCGGCTGCTGTTCCCGGCGCTGGCCCTGCTGACGGCCACGTGGGTCGTCTTCAGCGCGGAGCACGGCGGGATCGCGCTGGTGGTGATGCTGTCCTACGCCGCCGGTTACCGGATCGCACCGTGGCAGCGGTCGCTGCTCACCGCCGTCCTCGCCCTCGCCCTGCACATGTTCGCGTGGGGCGTGTCCACGCCCGGCCTCTCGGGGCCGTTCGGCCAGTGGGTGATGCTGACCGTCTACTGCATGGTGGTGGCGCTGCCGTTCCTGGTCGGCCGGTACGCGGCGCAGCGCAACGCGCTGGTCGCGGCCCTGCAGGAGCGCGAGGAACGGGTGGTGCGCGAGCGGCGGATGGTGTCGCGGCAGGTGCGGCTGCGCGAGCGCAACCGGATCGCCCAGGACATGCACGACAGCCTCGGCCACCGGCTCAGCCTCATCTCGGTGCACGCGGGCGCGTTGGCCCTGGACACCGGCCTCGGCGAGCGCCAGCGCGAGGCGGTGCGGGTGCTGCGCAGCGCGGCCCTCACCGCGATGGAGGAGCTGCGCGGCGTCATCGGCGTGCTCCGGCGCGACGAGGAGCCGGAAGAGGACCAGGTGCGTCGCACGGTGGACGCGATCGACGAGCTGGTCGACGGCGCGCGGCGGGCCGGCGTGCGGGTCAGCCTGGTCCGCGGCGGCCAGCCCGTGCCGCTGCCCGTGAAGGTCAGCCACGCCGCCTACCGCATCGCCCAGGAGGGCCTGACCAACGCCAACAAGCACGCGCCGGGCGCGAGCGTGCAGGTGACGGTGAAGTACGAGCCGGACGCGCTGGTGGTGGAGGTGCGCAACAACCCGCCCCGCGCGAAGCTGCCGAGCGGCGGTGGGTTCGGGCTGGTCGGGCTCGGCGAGCGGGTGCGGCTGGCGGGCGGGATGCTGCACGTCGGCGAGCTGCCGGCGGGCGGGTTCCGGATCGCGGCCGTGCTGCCCTACGAGGACACCGCCGCGGCGGGCGACGAGCCGTCCGACGATCCGGTGGACGTGGAGGCGCCGGCCAAGCCGACCGGGATCCGCAAGTGGGCGGGCGTCGGCTCCATCGTGCTCGCCGGGATCGTGGTGCTCGTGGTCGTCGGCGGCTACACGTGGATAGGGTCGCAGCCCATCACCAAGGTGGTGTCGGAGGAGCTGTACGACTCGGTGGCGGTCGGGCAGCCGGAGGCCGAGGTGATGGCGAAGCTGCCGGGCGGCGCCGAGCCGCCGCTGGGCGACATCAAGTCCGACTCCGAGCCCGAACCGGCCGGGGCGACGTGCCAGTACCGCGTGGCCGACGTGCAGACCTACTCCTCGCGGGGGACGAAGATCGTGCGGTTCTGCTTCGCGGGCGGCAAGCTCGTCGAGAAGAAAACCCACCTGCAGGGGATGTGAGCGTTGATCCGGGTCCTCATCGCCGACGACGAGCCGCTGATGCGCGCGGGCATCAAGGCCATCCTCGGCACCGCCGACGACATCGAGCTGGTCGCCGAGGCCGGTGACGGGCGCGAAGCCGTCCGGATCGCCCTGGAACGGCGGGTGGACGTCGCCGTGCTCGACATCCGGATGCCCCGCCTGGACGGCCTGGCCGCGGCGCGCGAGCTGCGCACCGCGGCGCCGTCCGTGCGGGTGGTGATGCTCACCACGTTCGGCGAGGACGACAACATCGTCCGGGCGCTGTCCGACGGCGCGGCCGGGTTCCTGCTGAAGGACTCGGCGCCGGAGGAGTTGTTGCGCGCTGTGCGCGCGGTTCACTCGGGCGAGGCATATTTGTCACCCATGGTGACGAGCCGGGTGGTGGGCATGGTGGCGCAGGTCGGCCAGCCGCGCCGGCAGGAGGCCATGCGCCAGGTGGAAGGGCTGACCGAGCGCGAGGTCGAGGTGCTGTCCCTGCTCGGTCAGGGGATGTCCAACGCGGACGTGGGGCAGACGCTGCACATGAGCGAAGCGACCGTGAAGACCTACGTGAGCAGGCTGTTGGCCAAGCTCGGGCTCACCAACCGGGTGCAGGCGGCCCTGCTCGCGCGTGACGCCGGCCTGGCCAACTAGGCCGTGCAAAGGGGTGTGCCCCGTCGATGTCTCGACGGGGCACACCCGAAGTGGTCATCAGCTCCGAGCGTCATGCCCGGGCGCGGTTGCCCCGGTTGCCGGTCACCATGCGGTAGATGCCGAGGACGATCAGCGAGCCGAGGATGGCGAGCAGCCAGGTGCTCAGGTCGAAGAACGTGTTGATGTCGGTCCCGAAGATCGCGCGGCCGACGAAACCGCCGATGATGGCGCCGACGATGCCGAGCAACATCGTGATGATGATGCCGCCCGGGTCGCGACCTGGCATGATGGCCTTGGCGATGGCACCCGCGATGAGGCCGAGGACGATCCAACCCAAGATGCCCACGGGGGCTCTCCTTCCTGATGGCCGCGACGGGCGGATCCGTCGGGCGCTTGATCGAGGAATGCCCACGTTCGAGTGAGACCACGCCTCCGTTACCGTTCTGTTATCGAAGTACCGCTGTGCGGCCTATCAGGTCGGCTCGGCCACAATGGTGGGTGATGAGCACACCACGCACGGTCCTGGTCCTCGGGTCAACCGGGTCGGTCGGCACCCAGGCCCTCGACGTCATCGCCGCCAACCGCGACCGGTTCACCGTGGTCGGCCTGGCCGCGGGCGGCGCCGACCCGGCCGCCCTCGCCTCCCAGGCGGTCGACTTCGGGGTCCGGGCCGTGGCCGTCGCGCGCGCCACCGCGGTCGAGGACGTCACGCTCGCCCTCTACGCCGAGGCGCAGAAGCGCGGCTACGCCGAGGGCGCCTTCGAGCTGCCCCGCATCCTCGCCGGCCCGACCGCGATGACCGACCTGGTCGACTCCACGCCCGCCGACGTGGTGCTCAACGGCATCACCGGCTCCATCGGCCTGGCGCCGACGCTGCACGCGCTCAAGACCGGCGCCACGCTCGCCCTGGCGAACAAGGAGTCCCTGATCGCGGGCGGCCCGCTGGTGCTCAAGGCGGCCCGGCCCGGCCAGCTCGTGCCGGTCGACTCCGAGCACTCCGCGCTGGCCCAGTGCCTGCGCGGCGGTCGGGCCGACGAGGTCGCCAGGCTCGTCCTCACCGCCTCCGGCGGCCCGTTCCGCGGCCGCGCCCGCGCCGAGCTCGACGGCGTCACGGCGCGTGAGGCCATGGCCCACCCCACGTGGTCGATGGGCCCGGTCATCACCGTCAACTCGGCCACCCTGGTCAACAAGGGCCTGGAGCTGATCGAGGCGCAACTGCTGTTCGGCGTGCCCTACGACCGCATCGACGTGGTCGTGCACCCCCAGTCGATCGTGCACTCGATGGTCACCTTCACCGACGGCTCCACGCTCGCCCAGGCCAGCCCGCCGGACATGAAGCTGCCCATCGCCCTGGCCCTGGGCTGGCCCGACCGCGTCCCGGACGCCGCCGCCGCGTGTACTTTCGACGTCGCGACGGCGTGGACGTTCGAGCCGCTGGACGACGAGACGTTCCCGGCGGTGCGACTGGCCAGGCAGGCGGGCTCCGGCGGCGGCTGCCTGCCGGCGGTCTACAACGCGGCGAACGAGGAAGCGGTCGCGGTCTTCCTCGACGGCGGCACGTCGTTCACCTCCATCGTGGACACTGTCGAACGGGTGCTCGCGGAGGCGGACGGCTGGGCGCACGAGCCGGTCGACGTCGACGAAGTCCTCGCGGCGGAGCAATGGGCCCGGGCGCGGGCGCGGGAACTCGTGGCCACTTCGGTGGGGTCTGGAAGGGACTGACGTGCTCGTTTTTCTGGGCATCCTGCTGTTCGCCCTGCTCATCGGCATCTCGATCGCGCTGCACGAGCTCGGCCACCTGGCCACGGCGAAGATGTTCGGGATGAAGGTGACCCGGTACTTCATCGGGTTCGGGCCGAAGATCTGGTCCTTCCGCCGCGGTGAGACCGAGTACGGCCTCAAGGCGATCCCCGCGGGCGGCTTCTGCGAGATCACCGGCATGACCGCGCTGGAGGACGTCGCGCCGGAAGACCGGCACCGCGCGTTCAACCGGCAGAAGACCTGGAAGCGCGTGGTGGTGCTCTCCGCGGGCTCCATCACCCACTTCATCGTGGGCTTCATCATCCTGTACTTCATGGCCTTCACCATGGGCATCCCGAACCTGCGCGACAGCGCGCTGGTCGCCGAGGTGACCCCGTGCGTGCAGAGCAGCACCGACGCCGAGTGCGCGCCCGGTGCGCCCGCACCGGCCAAGGACGCGGGCTTCCGGGTCGGCGACGAGATCGTGGCCGTGGCCGGCGTGACCACCCCCACCTGGGGTGACGTGCTGACCAAGACGCGCGAGCAGGCCGGCCCGACCGAGTTCAGGGTGCTGCGCGACGGCGAGGAGCTGACCCTCACCGCCGACGTCGCCCGGGTCGAGCGCGAGATGCAGCGCAAGGACGGCACGCGCTACACGTCCGAGGTCGGCGCGATCGGCGTCGTCCAGCAGCGCGTCTTCGAGTACAACGCGCTCACCGCGGTCGGCGGGGCGACCAAGTTCACCGGCGTGATGTTCGAGAACACCTGGCAGGGCCTGCTGCGGTTCCCGCAGAAGATCCCCGCCGTGATCGAGGCCATCGGCGGCGGGGAGCGCGACGTCGACAGCCCGGTCAGCGTGGTGGGCGCGAGCAGGCTCGGCGGCGAGGCCGTCGACCGGGGCCTGTGGCAGCTGTTCTGGCTGATGCTGGCGGGGCTGAACTTCTTCGTGGGTGTGTTCAACCTCCTGCCGCTGCTGCCGCTTGACGGTGGTCACATCGCCGTCAACCTGTACGAACGGGTGCGAAACTGGATCCGGAAGCTCCGCGGCCTGCCCGAGGGAGCGCCGGTCAACTACCTGCGGCTGCTGCCGCTGACCTACTTCGTGATCTTCATCGGCGGTTCGGTCACGCTGCTGACGATCACCGCGGACATCGTCAACCCCATCAAGCTCTTCCAGTGATCAACGTGAGAGGTGCCAGTTCATGAGTGACGGCGTCATGCTCGGTCTTCCGGCGATGCCTCCTCCGGTGTTGTCGGAGCGGCGCAAGACCCGCCAGCTCATGGTGGGGTCGGTCGGTGTCGGCAGCGAGTTCCCCGTGTCGGTGCAGTCGATGACCACGACCGTGACGGCGGACGTGAACGCGACGTTGCAGCAGATCGCGGAGCTGACGGCGGCGGGGTGCGACATCGTGCGGGTGGCGTGTCCGTCGCAGGACGACGCGGACGCGTTGGCGGCGATCGCGCGCAAGTCGCAGATCCCGGTGATCGCGGACATCCACTTCCAGCCGAAGTACGTGTTCGCGGCGATCGAGGCCGGGTGCGCGGCGGTGCGGGTGAACCCGGGCAACATCAAGAAGTTCGACGACAAGGTCAAGGAGATCGCGCAGGCGGCCCGGGACCACGACACGCCGATCCGGATCGGGGTCAACGCGGGCTCGTTGGACCCGCGGTTGATGGCGAAGTACGGCAAGGCCACGCCGGAGGCGTTGGCGGAGTCGGCGTTGTGGGAGGCGTCGTTGTTCGCCGAGCACGACTTCCACGACCTGAAGATCAGCGTGAAGCACAACGACCCGGTGGTGATGATCCGGGCCTACGAGCTGTTGGCCGAGCAGTGCGACTACCCGTTGCACCTGGGTGTGACGGAGGCGGGTCCGGCGTTCCAGGGCACGATCAAGTCCGCGGTGGCGTTCGGGGCGTTGTTGCGGCAGGGCATCGGGGACACGATCCGGGTGTCGTTGTCGGCGCCGCCGGTGGAGGAGGTGAAGGTCGGGCACCAGATCCTGCAGTCGCTCAACCTGCGCCCGCGCAAGCTGGAGATCGTCTCGTGCCCGTCCTGCGGGCGTGCCCAGGTCGACGTCTACACGTTGGCCGAGCAGGTCACGGCCGGTCTGGAGGGCATGGAGGTGCCGCTGCGGGTCGCCGTGATGGGGTGCGTCGTCAACGGCCCCGGTGAGGCGCGCGAAGCTGACCTGGGTGTCGCGTCCGGCAACGGCAAGGGCCAGATCTTCGTCAAGGGCAAGGTCATCAAGACCGTGCCCGAGCACCAGATCGTGGAGACGCTGATCGAGGAGGCCATGCGCATCGCCGAGGACATGGGCGAGACCGTCGAGGGCGGCGAGCCCGTCGTCACCGTCGGCTGAACGGCCCCGGAGTCGGCTGAGCGGGTGGCAGACGCGCGGGTAACGGTGTCCATCTGGCAGGCTTGACGGCGTGCTGAGGTTGGCTGGCGCGCGCTTGCTCGACGAGCGGGACCTGTCCGAGGTTCTCGCGGTGCTGGCGGCCGACCCGGTGGCGTCCTGCATGGTCGCCGCCCGGGTCGAGGTCGCGGGCCTGGACCCGTGGCGGCTCGGCGGTGAGGTGTGGGCGTACGACCACCGGTCGCTGCGCGGCGGCCGGGTCGACGCGCTGTGCTTCGCCGGGCCCAACCTGATCCCGCTGCGCGGCAACGCGACCGCGCTGCGCGGCTTCGCCGACCGGGCCCGTCGCCGCGGCCGCATGTGCTCGTCGCTGGTCGGACCCGCCGAGCAGGTGCTCGGTCTGTGGGACGAGCTGGCCCCGGACTGGGGCCCGGCCCGCGAGGTGCGCGCCGACCAGCCGTTGATGGCGCTGGGCGGCAGCCCGTCGATCCCGCTGGACCCGCTGGTCCGGCCCGTGCGCCCGGATGAGCTGGACCGGTACCTGCCCGCCGCGATCGCGATGTTCATCGAGGAGGTCGGCGTCGACCCGTGCGCCGAGGACGGCGGCGTGTCCTACCGGGCCCGGGTCGCCGAGCTGATCGCGGGCGGTCGCGCGTTCGCCCGGTTCGAGGGCGGCGACGTGGTGTTCAAGGCCGAGATCGGGGCCATGTCGGCGCGGGTCGGCCAGATCCAGGGCGTGTGGGTGCGGCCGGACCGCCGGGGTCGCGGCATCGGCGCGGCGGGCACCGCGGCGGTGGCCGAACGCCTGGTCCGCGGCCTGGGCCGGACCGCGTCGCTGTACGTGAACTCCTACAACGACGTGGCCAAGGCGGCGTACCGCAAGATCGGGTTCTCCCAGGTCGGCCAGTACGCCACCGTGCTGTTCTGAGCGTCGGGACCGCACGGCATACTCGGCGCCGTGATCGCGCGCAAGGTGGCCCTCGCCAGGGTGGTTCTTCCCGGGGTGGTCCTGCTGCTCGTCAGCGGCTGCGGCCTGTTCTCCTCCCGCCCCGGGCCCGACCAGGTGGCGGGCGACTTCCTGGCCAGGATCGCCGCGGGCGACGTCGACGGGGCCGCCGGCCTGACCGACGACCCGGGCGGCGCCAAGGACGTGCTGGGCAAGGTCCGCGAGGTGCTCAAGCCCGAGGGGCTGACGGCCCGGGTCGAGCAGGTGCGCTCGACGGGCGAGTCGTCCAACGCCGACGCGACCGCGCAGCTCGACTGGAACCTCGGGCACGACCACGCGTGGAGCTACCAGACCAGGTTCGACCTGCGGCGCGCGGAGGACGACTGGAAGGTGCACTGGGCCCCTTCGGTCGTGCACCCCAAGCTCGCCGTGCAGCAGACGCTGGGCGTGGCCGAGGTCAAGCCCGCGCTCGCGCCGGTGCTGGACCGCGACGGCACGCCGCTGCTCGCGCCCGAGCAGGTCGTGTCGATCCTGCTCGACGCCAAGGAGGCCGGCGACGTGGGCGCGGTGGCCGCCGCGCTGGCCGCCGCGCTCACCCCGATCGACGCCGCGATCACGCAGGCGTCGATCCTGGACGGGGTGTCGAAGGTGCCCGCCGGGCAGGTCTACCAGGTGGCGGCGCTGCGCGACGCGGACTACCAGACCGTGAAGCCCGTGATCTACGAGCTGCCCGGGGTGCGGTTCACGACGCAGACGAACCTGCTCGCGCCGTCGCGCACGTTCGGCTCCCAGGTGCTGCCCGCCGTGCGCGAGGCGGTGGAGGAGGAGATCGCCGGCAAGGCGGGGCTGCGCGTGTACACGGTGAACGCGGCCGGTGACGAGGTGGAGACCCTGCACGAGCAGGCGCCCGAGCCCGCGCAGGCGATCTCGACCGCGTTGAGCCGGACCGTGCAGGCGGCCGCGGAGGACGCGCTGGAGCCCGTGCCGCAGGCGGCGATGCTGGTCGCGTTGCAGGCGTCGACCGGCGAGGTGCTGGCCGTGGCGCAGAACGGCCCGGCCGACGCGGAGGGCGCGGTGGCGTTGACCGGCCGCTACCCGCCGGGGTCCACGTTCAAGATCGTGACGGCGGCGGCGGCCCTGGCGTCCGGGCAGGTCACCGCGGACACCCCGCTGCCGTGCCCGGGCAAGGCGGTCATCGACGGGCGGCGGGTCGTGCCGAACGACCACGAGTTCGACAAGGGCACGATCCCGCTGCACTCGGCGTTCGCGTTCTCGTGCAACACGACGTTCGCGCAGCTCGCCGCCGGGATGGCGCCGGACGCGCTGCCCGCGGCGGCGGAGGGGTTCGGCCTGGGCGTCGACTTCGAGATCCCGGCGATCACCACGATCACCGGTTCCGTGCCGCCCGCGACCGACGTGGTGGAGCGGGCGGAGGACGGCTTCGGCCAGGGCAAGCTGCTGGCCAGCCCGTTCGGCATGGCGGTGGTGGCGGCGACGACGGCGACGGGCGAGATGCCGGTCCCGACGCTGCTGAAGGGCCGGGAGACGAAGGTCGACCGCACCCCGCCACCGCCGGCGCCCGCCGTGCTGGAGCCGTTGCGGGCGATGATGCGGGAAGTCGTCCAGACCGGCACCGCGCCGCAGCTCAAGCCCTACGGCGACGTGCGGGGGAAGACCGGCACGGCCCAGTTCGGCGACGGCACGAACTCCCACGGCTGGTTCGTGGGCTACCGCGGCGACGTGGCCTTCGCGACCCTGCTGCTCGGCACGAACAGCTCGGCACCGGCGGTCGACGCCTCGGCCCGCTTCCTGGCCGCGTTGGGCTGAACGGAGCAATGTGCTACCATGTAGCACATGGAATCGATCGGTGTGCGCGAGCTGCGGCAGAACGCCAGCGTGTACCTGCGTCGGGTCGCGGCGGGGGAGTCGATCACCGTGACGGACCACGGTGTGCCGGTCGCGGTGATCAGTCCGCCTCCGCCGGAGGTGACCCTCCGGGAGCGTCTCAGGATCAGCGGTGAGCTGATCCCGGCGGACGCCGGTCGGAACGTGCTCCTCGAGCCGCCCGTCCAGTCGGACCTCGACGTGTCGGCAGAGCTGCAGTGGCAGCGAGAGGACCGGTTTTGATCTACTTCGACTCGTCGGCCCTGGTGAAGCTCGTCCGCGCCGAGGCCGAAAGCGCCGCGCTCCACGACTGGCTCGGGTCATCCACCGCTCCCGTGGCCAGCAGCGCCCTCGCCCGCACCGAGGTGCTCCGCGCGGTCCGGCGCGACTCGACCCGACTGGCGGACAAGGCACGTCGGGTGTTGTCAGGGGTCGACATGATCCCCATGACGTTCGACCTCCTCGGCGAGGCAGGCACCCTGTCGGCCGAGTTGCGCAGCCTCGACGCCATCCACCTCGCGTCGGCCTTGCGGCTGCGCGTGGACCTCGACGCGTTCGTGGCCTACGACAAGCGGCTCCTCACCGCCGCCGATGAGATGGGGCTGCCGATCGCCTCCCCCGGAACGAGCGAAGCGACCGCGTAGGGGACACGTGGCGCATGCCTCATCACGCTGAGCCGTAACCTGGAGGGCATGTCCGTGCGTGCCGTCCTCCAGCCAGGTGTGCTGTCCCCGCGCCGTCCCGTGCCCGCCCACATCGAGCGCCCCGAGTACGTCGACCGGCCCGAACCCCAGCGCAACACCGATCCCTGGGTGCAGCCACCCGAGGTGATCGAGGCGATGCGGGTCGCGGGTCGACTGGCGGCGCAGGCGTTGCAGGAAGCGGGCAAGGTGATCGTGCCCGGGGTGACCACCGACGAGATCGACGCGGTCGCGCACGAGTTCCTGTGCGACAACGGCGCGTACCCGTCCACGCTCGGCTACCGCGGTTTCCCCAAGTCCTGCTGCACCTCGCTGAACGAGGTCATCTGCCACGGCATCCCCGACTCGACCGTGGTCGAGGACGGTGACATCGTCAACGTCGACGTGACCGCCTACATCGGCGGCGTGCACGGCGACACCAACGCCACGTTCCTCGCGGGCGACGTGAGCGAGGAGGTTCGCCTCCTGGTCGAGCGCACCCACGAGGCCACCATGCGCGCCATCAAGGCGGTCAAGCCGGGACGGCAGCTCAACGTGGTCGGCCGCGTCATCGAGTCCTACGCCAACCGCTTCGGGTACGGAGTGGTCCGCGACTTCACCGGTCACGGCATCGGCCGCACGTTCCACAGCGGCCTGGTCGTGCTGCACTACGACGCGCCGCACGTGCCCACGATCATCGAGGAGGGCATGACGTTCACCATCGAGCCGATGATCACCCTCGGTGGCATCGACCACGACCTGTGGGACGACGGTTGGACGGTCACCACCCGCGACAAGAGCTGGACCGCCCAGTTCGAGCACACGATCGTGGTCACCGCGGACGGCGCGGAGATCCTCACCGTCTGCTGAGCAGCGGCACCAGCGCGGTGGCCACCTCTTCGGGTGACGTCACGGCGCCCAGGTGGTGGCTGTCCAGCTCCACCACCGGCCAGCCCAGCTCCCGTGCCGCCGCGGCGGCGGTGTCGTAGGAGGGGCTGAGCCTCAGGTACGCGCACGGCCCGGTCCACGCCACGGTGGGCCGGGGCTCCTTCAGGAACGCCAGCGGCACCTCGGGCGCCTCCGACACGATCTCCTCCAGCAGCCGCACGTCGGGCACCATCGCCGACAGCGCCTCGGGCGCGAACCACAGGTCCCAGCGCGGCATCAGCCCGTCGCGCGAGATGGCCTTGAGGTGGGCCATCCGCTCGGCGGGCGCGTCGTCGCGCCAGCTGCGCCCCGGGGTGGGCAGGTCGGCGTCGAGGAACACCAGCCCGCGCACGGGCGTCTCCAACGCGTCGGCGAACGCGGGCAGCAGCGGTCCCGCGCCGCTGTGCCCCACGAGCACCAGGTCGCCCTCCACCAGGGCGTCCTCGACGGCGTCGGCGAACACGCCGAGCAGCCGCTGGTGCACGGGCGCGGCGTTGACCGTGACCCGCAGGTCCAGCAGCACGACGGGGTGGCCGAGCGCGGCCAGCGCACCGGCGAGCGGGCGCAGGCTCGCGGGCCCGAGGTAGGGGCTGTGCACCAGGACCGCCGTGGCGGGGACGTCGACCATGCCGTGGATGATGTCAGCCGGGACCGACAGCTAGGGGACATTGTGCGCAGTGCGTTGCTGGTGGCCGGTACGACCTCGGACGCCGGGAAGAGCGTGCTGGCGGCGGGTCTGTGCAGGTGGCTCACCCGGCGCGGGGTGAGGACGGCGCCGTTCAAGGCGCAGAACATGTCCAACAACTCGGTCGTGACGCCGGACGGCGGCGAGATCGGTCGGGCGCAGGCGTTGCAGGCCGCCGCGTGCGGGTTGGCGCCGAGCGTGCGGTTCAACCCGGTGCTGCTCAAGCCGGGCGGTGACCGCAGCTCGCAGGTCGTGGTGCTCGGGCGGGCCGTGGGCGAGGTGTCCGCGCTGTCCTACCGCGAGCGCAAGGCCGAGCTGTTCGCCACCGTCCTGGAGACCCTGGACGGCCTGCGTGACGACTTCGAGGTGGTGGTCTGCGAGGGCGCCGGGTCTCCCGCGGAGATCAACCTCCGGGCGAACGACATCGCGAACATGGGCCTGGCGCGGGCGGCCGACCTGCCGGTGCTGGTGGTCGGCGACATCGACCGGGGCGGGGTGTTCGCGCACCTGTTCGGCACGTTGGCGCTGCTCGACCCGGCCGACCAGGCGCTGGTCGGCGGGTTCGTGGTGAACAAGTTCCGCGGCGACCCGGCGTTGCTCGAACCCGGCCTGCGGCAGCTCGACGCCCTCACCGGGCGGCCCGTGCTGGGCGTGCTGCCGTGGCGGGAGGAGCTGTGGCTGGACGCGGAGGACTCGCTGTCCTACGCGGCGGACGGCGTGATCGGCCGGCCGGAGCCGCCGCACGGCGACCAGTGGCTGCGGGTGGCCGTGGTGCGGTTGCCGCGGATCTCCAACGCCACGGACGTGGAGGCGCTGGCGTGCGAGCCGGGCGTGTCGGTGCGGTTCGTGACCGAGCCGTCCCGGTTGGCCGACGCGGACCTCGTGGTCGTGCCGGGTTCGAAGGCGACCGTGGCGGACCTGCGGTGGCTGCGCGACACCGGCCTGGCCGACGCGATCGCCGCGCACGACGGGCCGGTGCTCGGCATCTGCGGCGGGTTCCAGATGCTCGGCCGGAGGATCGAGGACGCGGTGGAGTCGCGCGCGGGCGTGGTCGCGGGGCTGGGCCTGCTCGACCTGGACGTGCGGTTCGAGCCGGACAAGACGTTGCGCCGGCCGGCCGGCGACGCGTTCGGCGAACCGGTGACGGGTTACGAGATCCACCACGGCGTGGTGACCCGCAACGCGGAGTCCGGCCTGGTCACGCTGCCCGACGGCACGCCGGAGGGCGCGGTGCGCGGCCGGGTCGCCGGCACGCACTGGCACGGGTTGCTGGAGAACGACTCCTTCCGCCGCGCGCTGCTGCGCTGGGCCGCCGGCCACGCGGGCCGGGACGGCTTCACCCCCGCCCCGGACGTGGACTTCGCCGGGCGGCGGGCCGCGCAGCTCGACCTGCTCGGCGACCTGGTCGCCGACCACCTCGACACCGACGCGGTGTGGGCGTTGCTGGAACGGGGTGCGCCACCGGGACTGCCGGTGATCCCCCCGGCGGGTGCTCCGCCTGTCGCCTGACGACCTCCGACCCCGGGGCGCGCGCGACCGGCAAGCCGCGCGGTGGTGCCACTGGTGGGCGGGAGCCGTGTCGACGACCGGGTTCCTCGACGGTCAGCGGGCGGCAGCTCGACCTGCAAGCCGGGCGGACCTGCCCGCGTCGGCCCGTCGAGGACCGTGCGGTCGCATCCGTGCGTGGGGAAGTCGGCGTGGTCCGAGTGGACGTCCGCTCACTTGTCCGCGCTACCGCGGAGGGACAGGCGGAAGAAGGCGCACATGTCACACCTCCGCTCACGGGTAGTCACACAGTGAAGGTGCGGGCGGTGTGCCGGGGGATACGTCGCCCGTCGGATCAGGGTGCGTCGCGGACGGCCGTGAGCACGGCCCAGTCGGCCTCCGCCGCCCGCTCCACCCACCCCGCCGGCCACTTCCGCCGCACGTCACGGGTCCGCGTCCGGGCTCCGGCCAGCTTGGCCGCGGTGCGCACGCCGAAGTCCGTGCCGCCCTCGAACTCCGCGCCGCGGAACACCGAGTCGCCGAACTCCACCCGCCGGAAGTCGGCCACGTCGCGGAAGCGCGTGTCGCGGAAGTCGGCGGTCCCGGTGAACGCGGTGCCGCGGAACGCCGTCGCGCCGACGAACGTGGTGCCGGCGAACGACGCCGACCTGATCCGGGCGTGCGTCAGGGTCAGCTTGACCAGCGTCGCGTGGGACAGGTCGAGCGAGATGTCGGGCCAGAACGCCTCGGGCCGGTCCGGGCGCAGGTGGGTGGCCAGCAGCGCGGTCGCGGTCTGGCGGACCTCCAGCTCCTGGAACCGGTGCGCGTCCCGCGGCCCGACCCGAGTCCGCACCCTCGCCTCGGGTGGCGGGGTGAACGGCATCCGCAGGTAGGCGCAGATCAGGTGCACGATCGTCTGCCGGTGCGCCGGGTTGCCCTGCGCCAGCCGTTCCAGCGCGTACAGCCCGGCCAGCCGCACCGGAGCCTTGTCGCTGCCCAACTGGTCGGCGGCCTTGCCGTACAGCTCGGTGACCCGGCGCTCGGTCGCGTCGTGGTCCTTCTGCACCAGGTCCAGCTCCGCGTACCGCTGGCGGCGCGCGGTGAGCAGCAACGCCGCCGCACCGCCCGTGCCGAGCACGATGCTGGAAGCGGTGCGGACCACGTCCAGCCGAACCCCGTCCTGCGGCTCACCGGTCCCCAGCGTGACCAGCAGGAGCACCACGGACCCCGCCGCCACGCCACCCAACCCGACCGCCCAGAACACGATCGTCCTGGCCGACAGCACGCGGTGCTCCACGGCCTCCAGCCCAACGCACCGCCGGCGGGCCGTCAATCACCGATGCGGGCGGTTGGGAGGCCGGGCGTTCCCGCTCACGGGCTTCCTGTTCCACCGGCGGCACCGGGACCACTGCCGGGTGCTGCACGAGCTCAGAGCACGGCGACCGGCTGCCCGAGGCGCGGGTGGCCCGCGGCATCCCGGTCCGCCGGGTGCGGGACCACGAGCCGGCGCGATGCTGGTGGCTCGACGCGATCGGGCGCTACGAGGAGCTCGGGCAGGACGACATGGTGCGCGGCGTGCGCAAGCGGTTGGCGGAGTCACGCCGCCGCTGAGCCGACCAGCTCCGGTTCTGCCACGCGGCGTTCCCGGCGCTTCAACGTGGTCGCGGCCATGCCGATGATCACCAGTGCGGCGGCGCCCAGGCGCACGGTGGTGATCGCCTCGTCGAGCAGCAGCCAACCGGACAGCATCCCGGCCACCGGGACCAGCAGGGCGAACGGGACGACGGTGCCGGCCTCGTAGGTCCGCAGCAGCAGGTTCCACAGGCCGAAGCCGAGCAGGGTGGACACCCACGCGATGAACAGGATCGAGCCGACGCCGGTCCAGCTCAGGCCGCGCAACGCGGCCAGGTCCGCGGCCGCGCCCTCGAACACCAGCGACAGGGCGAACAGCGGCAGCACGGCGACCGCGCTGACCCACACGATGAAGTTGATCGGGTCCGGCGGCCGGGCGTACCGGGTGGCGACGTTGGCCAGGCCCCACGCCACCGCGCCGAGGACCACCAGCAGGAAGGCCGTGATCGGGCTGCCCACGCCGTAGTCGACCGCGATCAGCACGATCCCCGCCGCCGCCACGCCCATGCCGGCGAGCTGCACGGCCCGCGGTCGTTCCCGCAGCAGCACGGCCGCGAACAGCACGGTGAAGAACACCTGGCTCTGGAGCACCAGCGACGACAACCCGGCGGGCATCCCGGCCGCCATCCCGACGAACAGCAACCCGAACTTGGCCACGCCGAGCGCCAGCGCGACCGCGACGACCCACTTCCACGCCACCTTGGGCTTGCCGACGAACCACAGCGCGGGCACGGCGGCGGCGAGGAACCGCAGCGCGGAGAAGAACAGCGGCGGGAAATCGCGCAGCCCCACCTTGATGACGACGAAGTTGACCCCCCAGATGGTGGCGACGAGCACCGCGATCGCGACGTGGCGTGGTTTCACACCTCCGAGTCTCAGCGGCAACATCGTTTAGCACCAGCGACGAGTTCTGAAGTTTTCGGTTTAGGATCGCTACATGCTGGATCTCGGACGCCTCCGCGCCCTGCACGCGGTCGCGCAGCACGGCTCGGTCGGCGCGGCGGCCACGGCGTTGGGCTACACGCCGTCCGCGGTGTCGCAGCAGATCGCCAAGCTGGAACGCGAAACGCGCACGAGGCTGCTGGAACGCCGGGGCCGCGGCGTCGTGCTGACCGACGCGGCGCACCTGCTGTCGGCCACGGCCAAGCAGGTGCTCGCGCTGGTCGAGCACGCCGAGGTGGCGCTGGAGGAGCAGCGCGGCGCGGCCGTCGGGCAGTTGCGGGTCGGCGCGTTCGCCACCGCCGCGCGCGGCCTGCTGCCCGCGACCGTGGTGCGACTGGCCGAGCGCCACCCGCAGCTGGACGTGCGGCTGGTCGAGCTCGACCCGCCGGACTGCCTGGAGGCGGTGGCGCGCGGCGAGCTGGACCTGGCTGTCACGCACGACTGGGTGAACGCGCCGCTGGCCGTGCCCGAGCCGGTGTCGCGGGCGCGGCTCGGCGAGGACGTCGCGGACGTGCTGCTGCCGGTCTCGCACCCGCTGGCGGACCGGGACCACGTGGTGCCGGAGGACCTGGCGGGCGAGCGGTGGATCTGCCAGCCGGAGGGCACGATCTGCCACGACTGGCTGGTGAACACCTTCCGCGGCGCGGGCATGGAACCCGACCTGGCGTACCGGATCGCCGAGTACGAGACGCAGTTGGCGTTGCTGGGCAAGGGGATCGGGGTGGCGCTGCTGCCCCGGCTCGGCCGCGGCGCGCTGCCGGACTCCGTGCGCGCGGTGCCGTTCCGGCCGACGCCCACCCGTCGCGTGTTCGCGGTGTGGCGCACGCAGGCCGGTCGTCGTCCCGCCGTGACCGCCACTTTGGCGGCGTTGCGCGACTGTTGGGAGCAACGGGAGACCGCGTGAGGTAACGATCGGGCATCCCGTGGTTGCGGCGGGCCGGAAAGCGACGACTATCGGGTGTGGGTCGTCGGGGGCAGCGGGTGCTTCGGCCCGGTCAAGCCACTCACCAGGAGGCCTCCTGCGGAAATCCGCCGCCGCGGGAGGTCTCCGCCCCGACGTGGAAGCCCTTACCGCACCGGGAGCGTTGTCTCGTGCGGGAACACGGCGACGGCGGTGGGCGTGGTCGACGGGCGCGGCCGGCCCCAGGTGGCCGCGGCTTCCTTGTACAGCCGGGCGGACGACCCGGCGGTGCCGGTGAACCAGTGGACCGACACGTTGGTCAGCGGCAGGTCCCGTGGGCGTCGAGCTTCGCCTCCCGGGCGCGCCAGTCGTAGCGGTGCAGCCAGTGGTCGGCCAGCTCCCGCAGGTGCGCCACCGGCACGCCGTAGTCCCAGCCCGCGCCGGTCGCGTCGGTCGGTCAGCGCGCGCCGGCCAGGCGTGCCCGCAGGTCGTCGACGTCGACCTGCGGGATCTCGACCCGGAACGGCGTGATGGCCCCGGTCGCGGGGTTGGTGCGACTCCGCGCGGTCAGGCCTGGTCCTTGTGCCGCTCCAGCAGGTCCTCCAGGAAGCCGCCCGCCTCGGCGGTGGCACGGGCCGCGTCGCGGTCGCGCACGGCGTCGAGCAGGCCGGTGTGCGACACGTGGTCGTCCTCGTGGTCGTTCTCCACCGTGGCCGTGATGCTGGCCCGGACCGCTTCGGTGAGCCCTTGGTACAGCTCGGCCAGCAGGGTGTTGTGCGAGCACTGCACGAGCAGCACGTGGAACGCGGTGTCCCGCTCGACCAGCCGCGCCCAGTCCTTGGCGGCCAGCGCCTCGTCCCGCTCGGCCAGCAGCTCCTCGAGCCGGCGGACCTCGTCGTCGGTGCGGTGGGTCGCGGCCAGGCGCGCGCCCTCGACCTCCAGCGTCCGGCGCACCTGCAGGACCTCGCGCAGCTCGCTGCCGCACAGCCGGCGGACCGCGCCGGACAGCTCGCTGGTCGCGCGGACGAACGTGCCGTCGCCCTGGCGGACCTCCAGCAGCCCGGCGTGGGACAACGCGCGCACCGCCTCCCGCACGGTGTTGCGACCCACGCCCAGGGCGGTGACCAGCTCCGGCTCCGGCGGGATGCGCCGGCCGACCGGCCATTCACCGGCGGTGATCGCCCCCCTCATCTGGTCGATCACCTGGTCGACGAGCCCGGCCCGCCGAGTAGTGGCCAACGGCACAGCGTCATCCTTTCATCCGAACATCCCATGTCTGCGATAGTAGCCGGGTGCCAATCCAGCAGACCCGGCCAGACTGGTCACCGTCGACTGCCCACACTGCCACCGATGGCGGTGCCAATGCGACGATCGCCGACCATCCTGGCCGCACTGCTGCCGGTGTGGTGCGGCGGAACCGCCAAGTTGCCCTGGTCGGCAGCACCCTGTTGGCGATCGGCGTAGCGCTGGCCGCCGCGAACCTCCGCCCGGCCGTCACGAGCCTGGCCTCCGTGCTGGGCGACGTGCGCGCGTCACTGGGCGTGTCGACCGCGTGGACCAGCCTGCTGACCGCCGTGCCGACGCTCTGCTTCGGCTTCGCCGCGTTCCTCGCACCGTGGTTGGGTCGGCGGTTCGGGATGGCGCGCGCGGTCGCGCTGTCGTTGCTGGTGCTGACGGTCGGCCTGGTGCTGCGGATCGTGGACGGCCCGGCGGCGGTGCTCGGCGGCACGTTCGTCGCGTGTGCCGGGATCGCGGTGTGCAACGTGCTGATCCCGGTGGTCGTGAAGGAGTCGTTCCCGGGGCGGGTGGGGCTCGTGACCGGCGTCTACACGGCCGCGCTGGCGGCCGGGGCGGCGGTCGGCGCGGCCTTCACGCCGGGGCTGGAGTCGGTGTTCGGGTCGTGGCGGCCGGCGGTCGGCGCGTGGGCGTTCCTGTCGCTGGCGGCGCTGCTGGTGTGGCTGGCGGGCGCGCGGCACGGCTTGTCGGCGCGGCCGGTGACGCGGTCGGTGAAGGCGGGCCGGTCGTTGCTCCGCAGCCCGCTGGCCTGGGTGATCACGGTGTTCTTCGGGTTGCAGTCGCTGCTGGCCTACACGGTGATGGGCTGGTTGCCGCAGATCCTGGTCGACTCCGGGGTGGACCGGACGACCGCCGGGCTGCTGCTGGCCATCACGATGGTGCTGGGCGTGCCGGTGAGCCTGGTCGTGCCGCCGCTGGCGACGCGGTGGGCCGGGCAGTCGTGGCTGGTGCTGGCGCTGGGCGTGCTGTCGGTGCTGGGTGTGCTGGGCCTGGCCCTCGCACCCGCGGCGGCACCCGGGCTGTGGATCGTGCTGATCGGCGTCGGGATGGGCATGTTCCCGCTCGCGCTGGTCATGATCTCGCTGCGGACGTCGTCCGGCGCGGACACCGCGCGGCTGTCCGCGATGGCGCAGAGCATCGGGTACCTGATCTCGGCCGCCGGGCCGTTCGCGTTCGGCGTGCTGCGCGGCGCGACCGGGACGTGGACGCTGTCGATGCTGGTCCTGGTGGGTCTGCTGGTCGCGCTGACGGCGTTGGGGTGGGTGGCGGGTCGACCGCGGACCCTGTAGCCGGTGCCCCGGGCCCGGTGGCCGGCGCCGCCGGACCCGGTAGCTGATAACGCCTCGTCTTCGCCGTGCGATGTGTCGGTTACGGACACGAACGGGAGACCCGGTCGCACGAGGGGTACGACCGGGTCTCCCGCTGATCGGTCCGTGACGGGCGTGCCGCTCAGTGCGCCAACGGCAGGTTGAGCAGCGCGTTCTCGATGACCTCGGGCATCGCCGGGTGGATCCAGTACTGGCCGCGGGCCATCGTCCGGGCGTCCAGGCCGAAGCTCATCGCCTGGATGACGGGCTGGATCACGCTCGACGCCTGCGGCCCGATCACGTGCGCGCCGAGGATGAGGCCGGTGTCCGGGTCCGCCAGGACCTTCGCGAACCCCGTGTCGTCCTCCATCGCCCAGCCGTACGCGATCGACGCGTAGGCCTGCGACGCGGCCACGTACCGCACGCCGCGCTCGACGGCCTGCTGCTCGGTCAGCCCGACCGAGGCGATCTGCGGCGACGAGAACACGGCGGCCGGGACGAACCGGTGGTCGGACTCGATCGGCTCGTCCGGGTGCAGCAGGTTGTGCTGCACGACCCGCGCCTCGTGGTTGGCCACGTGCTTGAGCTGGTACTCGGAGCTGACGTCGCCCATCGCGTAGACGCCCTCGACGGACGTGCGCTGATGGGAGTCGACGACCACGCGCCCGTCGGGGTGCACGTCCACGCCGGTGGCGGCCAGGTCGAGCAGGTCCGAGTTCGGCGTGCGGCCGACCGCGACCAGCAGCTCGTCGGACTCCACGACCTCCGCGCCGTCCGGGCCCTCCAGGTGCAGCCGCACGAAGCCGTCGACCCGCTCGGCCCGCACCGCCTTGCGCTTGAGCCGCACGTCCCACTTCTCCGACGCGACCTGCGTGAACCGGGTCGCGACCTCGCGGTCCTCGTGGCGCAGCAGCAGGTCGGACCGCCCGACGACGGTCACCTCCACGCCGAACGACGAGAACACGTGCGCGAACTCCGCCGCCACGAAACCGCTGCCCAGGATGGTGAGGCGACGGGGCAGGGCGTCGAGCCGCATGATCGTGTCGCTGGTGTGGTAGCCGGTGGAGTCGAGGTCGGCCACGTCCGGGACCACCGGGCGGCTGCCCGCGGCCAGCACGAACCGGTCCGCGGTGATCACCTCGCCGGTGCCGGTGTCCAGGGTCTTCGGCCCGGTGAACCGGGCCGTGCCCTCGTAGACGGTGACGTTGGCGTTCTCCTCGGCCCGCCAGTGGCGGCCACCCGCGGAGATCGGGTCGATGCGCCCGAAGATGCGGTCCCGCACGTCGGTCCACCGCACGCCGTCCAGGTGGGCGTCCACGCCCAGCCGCGCGCCCGAGGCGGGTGCGGCGGCGACGTCGGCGGTGTGCACGAACATCTTGGTGGGGATGCACCCGACGTTCAGGCACGTGCCGCCGAAGACGCCCTTCTCGACGATCGCGATGTTCCAGCCGGCGAACCGCTCGTCCGCGATGGAGTTGCCGGAACCGGTGCCGATGATGACCAGGTCGAAGTGCCTCACGTCGTGCTGCAACCCGTGAGGTGAGGCACTTGTTCCCGCTGGTCCGCCCGAGGGCGTGCCCGATGGTGTTCCCGGTGGGGTGCGGGGGTCATCAGTGGGCGTAGGTCGGGGCGATGATCGCGCGGGCCAGGGTGTGGAACGCCAGGTTGAAGCTCACCACGGCGGGGGACGCGTCACCGTCGACGTCCAGCTCTTCGACGTCCACCGCGTGCACGACGAAGAAGTAGCGGTGCACCTGGTCGCCGGGCGGCGGGGCGGCACCGCCGAACGCGCGGGTGCCGAAGTCGCTGCGGACGTGGAACGCGCCGCCGGGCAGCGTGTCGTCCGACGCGCCCGCGCCGGTGTCGAGCGAGGTCACGGACGCCGGGAGGTTGACGACGACCCAGTGCCAGAAGCCCGACGGGGTGGGCGCGTCCGGGTCGAAGCAGGTGACCACGAAGCTCTTGGTCTCCGGCGGGAACCCGGTCCAGCTCAGCTGCGGGGAGGTGTTGCCCGCCTCGAACACGTGCGCGTCCGCCAGCGGTTGGCCGTCGGACACGTCGGTCGAGCTGACCGTGAACGACGCCACCTGCGGGAGCAGCGGGTACGGGTCGGGCGCTACGGGGCGTTCGAGGCTCATCGGGTCCTCCACACGTGATCTTGCGGGACAGACCCGGACGACCCTATCGCCGGCGTGCGGGGAACGCAGAGGGGTGGTGTGGTGGGTCGGTGTGGAGGTGCGAGCAACCTGAGTGATCGTCCTGGCGTCTCACGTCGAGCGAGCGTCACCCGAGTGGGTGACGCCTGGTCGAGGGGGAGTCCGGGATGAGACCCAGGGGAGTGGCGGTTCTGGTCGCCGTCGTCGCGGTGGTGGGCGGCTGTTCGTCGCGGCCGGAGGCTCGGCAGGAGCCGCCGGCGCCGGTGAGCGCCGCCGCGACGACCACGACGGCGACAACGACCACCGCGCCGCCCACGGCCGTGCCGGGGCCCGGCGGGACCACCATTCCCGTGTTCCAGCAGCCCTACGCGTTCGGCACGCCCCAGCGGCAGGCGCCGCCGATCGTGGACGGGATGGTGCCCGTCGTCCGGCGGATCGAGACCGACCGCCCGTACGTGTTCATCACGGTCGACGACGGCGCGGTCCGGCACCCGGCCGCGGCCGAGCTGATGCGCAAGAGCGGCGTCGAGCCGAGCCTGTTCCTCAACTCCAAGCACGTGGACGGGTACGCGGAGTACTGGAAGGGGTTCGACGGGCTGGCCCCGGTGCACGCGCACACGGCGACGCACCCGGACCTGACCGGCACGCCGTACGAGTTCCAGCGCCAGGAGATCTGCGGCAACGCCGAGCTGCTCCGCACGCGGCTCGGGGCGCGGCCGAAGCTGTTCCGCCCGCCGTTCGGCAACTTCGACCTCACCACGCGGCGGGCGGCGGCCGACTGCGGGTTCACGGCGCTGGTGATGTGGACGGCGGCGGTCAACGACGGGGTGGTGCAGTTCCAGGCGGGTGCTCGGCTCAACGCCGGTGACATCGTGCTCATGCACTTCCGGCACACGTTCGTGGAGGACTTCCTGGCGTTCCTGGAGCGGTGCAAGGCCGACGGGCTGACGCCGGTGGTGCTCGACGACTTCCTGGCGGATCCGAAGGCAACCGTGTGACGTGCGACACGTCTGTTCGGGTGTACCGGCGCGAGCCACGTGCCGGAGCCCTGGAAGCCCCTTTGGAGGGCCGCCATGAACAGTCGTCTCAGAAGACTCGCCCTGCTCGTGTTCGTCCTGGCCGCGGTCGGGGTCGTGGTCCCGGCCGCGTCGTCGGCGTCCTCGATGACGCAGACGCCGGTGCTGACCGGCATCCGCACCGGCAGGCACGTGGACTTCGACCGCGTCGTGCTCGACCTCGCCGGGCACCGGCCGGAGTTCTTCGTCCGGTGCGTCGACCAGCTCCACTACGACGGGTCCGGCGAGCCGGTCCCGTTGCCCGGCGCGTACTTCCTGGAGGTGCGGCTCGCGCCGGCCGCCGCGCACGACGACAGCGGGAACCCGACCTACACCGGTCCCCGGCAGTTCGACACGCCCGCGTTGACGAACGTGCGAGCGGTCGCCGTCACCGGTGACTTCGAGGCCAACCTGACGGTCGGGCTCGGCATGCGGCGCGAGTCCTGGCACCGCGTGTTCCTGCTCGACTCGCCGACGCGGGTGGTGATCGACGCCGGTCACTGAAACCCCGCTCGACGGGTGGCGGTGGCGTCGGGATGAAGTCACCGTGAACACCCGGTGATCACCCCGGTTCTCGGTCGGTTCGCCGACCGAGAATCCGGTGTGCAGGTGCTGCGGTCCGCGTTGGACTTCCTCGGTGGTCCCGGTCCGGTGCTGCTCGCGATCGGGCTGCTGTTCGCGACGCCGGTCATCGACCGGCTGTTCGTGCGCCGCAAGAGGCTCGGGTTCCGGGTGCTCTACAACTCCAAGATCGGGCTCGGGCCGGAGCGGTTGCACGACGGCACCGAGCCGAACTCGCCGCAGCTGCGGGAGCTGGTGCGGGTGCTGGACCGGATGAGCATCGTGGTGGTCCGGGTCCGCAACACCGGCAGCTACGACATCGACGCCGAGGACTTCGACAAGCCGCTGACGTTCACCTTCGGCGACCGGGTGGTCTGGAACGCGAGGGTGTCCGAGGCGGGTTCGGAGGAGATGAAGGCCGAGATCCGGCGGAGCCTGCAGTTCTTCGGCTCCGACTCGGGCTCGGGCGCGGGTGCGGAGGTCGGGCCGGCGAAGGCGTCGCTGCCGACGGTGCGGGAGCGGATGGCGCAGCGGGTGGCCAGGTGGGGTGGGTTGGCGGTGCCCGTGGAGCCGCCGGGTGAGCCGGTGTGGCACGGCGTGCGGTTGGAGAAGCTGGTGCTGCGGCGCAAGCAGAAGTTCAAGCTGCTGGTGGTGCTGCGCGAGCCGGACACCAACCGGGACGGTGAGCTCGGCAAGGACGTGAAGGTCGTCGGGAGCCTGGGCGGCACGGGGATCGTGCACGACGAGCGCCCGGAGCGGCTGGTCACCCTGTCCAGGCTGACCGGTGGGCTGGCCGCGTTGCTGGCGGCGGTCCTGGTGCTGGTGCTGGCGTGGCCGCCCGGTTCGACGGACGCGACGGTGGCGTGCGCGACGGGGAAGGTGCGGGTGGAGGGGTCGAGCGTGTTCATGCCGACGATGGCCGCCATCGCGGAGCAGTACGAGCGGGCGTGCCCCGGTGCGGAGATCACGACGACCGCCACGGGGAGCATCCAGGGCGTGCGCGAGGTGGCGGGTGGGAAGGAGGGGGAGGCGGTGGTGGCGTTGTCCGACGGCAAGCAGGAGGTGCGGGGCGTGTTCGCCCAGCAGGTGGCGATCGTGGTCTACCACGTGGTCGTGCACAGCTCGGTCGGGCTCGACGCCATCACGGTGGAGCAGTTGCGCGGGATCTACGCGGGCGCGTACACGGATTGGAGCCAGTTGCGGGGCGGGGCGTCGTTGCCGATCCGGATCGTGGGGCGGGGTGGCGAGTCGGGGACGCGGGAGCTGTTCGAGCGGCGGGTGCTGGGCGGGAGCGAGAGCGCGTTGTCGTCCAACGACTGCCGGGTGAAGGACCGGGCTCCGGAGGCGCCGGTGATCCGGTGCGAGAGGGACGAGAACGCCGATGTGGTGCGGGAGGTCGGCGCGGTCGAGGGCGCGATCGGGTATGCGGACGCGCCTTCGGTGGCGGAGGCGCGCAAGACGAACGCGCTGACCGCGTTGGCGTTGGACGGCAAGGTGTTCGACGCGGCGGCGGGGGTGGAGGCGGGTTACCCGTTCTGGACGGTGGAGTACCTGTACACGCGGTCCGAGCCGGCGGGCGAGTCGTTGGTGGGGCGGTTCGTGGGGTACGTGCGGGAGCACGACGGGGCTCGGGTGCGGATGAAGGACGCGGGGTACCTGCCGTGTCTGTCGGCGGATCGGGTGCCGGTGGACTTGTGCAACCTGAGGTGAGGGCAGGTCGTCCGGTCCGGTGCGGCTCGGTGGTCGGGTTCGGCTCGATGTGACGTGGGTTCGGGCACTCCAGGCGGGCCGGAGCACCCGAACCCACGTCGAGCCGAGCCTCGTGGGCGGCTGCGGGTCCGTTGTGGTGGTCAGGCGGCAGCGGTGGTTGCGGCGGAAGTCGGTTCCAGGGCCAGTTCCAGTACTTGTCGGACGTCGGAGACCAGGTGGATGGTCAGTTCGCCGCGGACCGACTCGGGGACCTCGTCCAGGTCGGGTTCGTTGCGTTGGGGGATGAGGACGGTGGTGATGCCGGCGCGGTGGGCGGCGAGGAGTTTCTGCTTGACGCCGCCGATCGGCAGGACGCGGCCGGTCAGGGAGACTTCGCCGGTCATGGCGACGTCGGAGCGGACCGGGCGGTTGGAGAGCAGGGAGGCGAGGGCCGTGGTCATGGTGACGCCGGCGGAGGGGCCGTCCTTGGGGACCGCGCCGGCGGGGACGTGGATGTGGACGTTGCGGTTGGCCAGCGCTTCGGCCCGGTCGTCGTGGGAGCGCAGGTAGGACAGGGCGATCTGGGCCGATTCCTTCATCACGTCGCCCAGTTGGCCGGTCAGGGTGACGCCCGGGGCCCCGGTTTCGGCGGGGGCCAGGGACGCTTCGACGAAGAGGACGTCGCCGCCGGCGCCGGTGACGGCCAGGCCGGTCGCGACGCCGGGGACGGCGGTGCGCTCGGCGGACTCCGGGGTGTGCTTGGGCGAGCCCAGGTAGGTGCGGAGGTCGGGGACGTCGACGGCGACCGGCAGTGCGGTGTGGTCGAGGGCGACGCGGGCGGTGACCTTGCGCAGGATCCGGGCCAGGGAGCGTTCCAGTTGGCGGACGCCTGCCTCGCGGGTGTACTCGCCGGCCAGCTTGCGCAGGGAGGCTTCGGTGATCGTGACGTCGTCGGGCGTCAGGCCGGCTCGTTCGACCTGGCGCGGCAGGAGGTGGTCGCGGGCGATGGTGACCTTCTCGTCCTCCGTGTAGCCGTCGAGCCGGACCAGTTCCATGCGGTCCAGCAGGGGACCCGGGATGGATTCCAGGACGTTCGCGGTGGCCAGGAAGACGACGTCGGAGAGGTCCAGCTCGACTTCGAGGTAGTGGTCGCGGAACGTGTGGTTCTGGGCCGGGTCGAGGACTTCGAGGAGGGCGGCGGTGGGGTCGCCGCGGTAGTCGGCGCCCACCTTGTCGATCTCGTCGAGGAGGACGACCGGGTTCATCGAGCCGGCTTCGGAGATGGCGCGGACGATCCGGCCGGGGAGTGCGCCGACGTAGGTGCGGCGGTGGCCGCGGATCTCGGCTTCGTCGCGGACGCCGCCCAGGGCGACGCGGACGAACTCGCGGCCCATGGCGCGGGCGACGGACTCGCCCAGGGACGTCTTGCCGACGCCGGGAGGGCCGACGAGGGCCAGGACCGCGCCGGAACGGCGACCGCCCACGACGCCCAGGCCGCGGTCGGCGCGGCGGCGGCGCACGGCCAGGTACTCGGTGATGCGCTCCTTGACGTCGTCCAGGCCGGCGTGGTCGGCGTCGAGGACGGCACGGGCGCCCGCGATGTCGTAGGCGTCCTCGGTGCGCTCGTTCCACGGCATGTCGAGGACGGTGTCCAGCCAGGTGCGGATCCAGCCGACCTCGGGGGACTGCTCGGCGGTGCGTTCCAGCTTGTCGACCTCGGCGAGGGCGGCCTCGCGGACGTTGTCGGGGAGGTCCGCGCCTTCGACGCGGGCCCGGTAGTCCTGTTCCTCGGTGGCGGGTTTGCCGTCGAGCTCGGCCAGTTCCTTGCGGATCGCGGCCAGTTGCTGGCGCAGCAGGAACTCGCGCTGCTGCTTCTCGACACCTTCCTTGACGTCCTTGCGGATGGTCTCGGCGACGTCCAGCTCGGTCAGGTACTCGCGGCCCCATTCCAGGAGCTTCCCGAGCCGCTCGGTGACGTCGCTGGTCTCCAGCAGCCACACCTTCTGCTCGTCGCTGAGGTACGAGGCGTAGCCGGCCAGGTCGGCCAGGGCGGACGGGTCGTCCACCTGCTGGACCGAGTCGACCACCTGCCACGCGCCGCGCTGCTGGAGGATCGTGGTGACCAGCGCGCGGTACTCGCGGGCCAGTTCGCGGGTGCGGTCGTCGATCGGTGCTTCGTCGGTGATGGTGGCCTCGACCCACAGGGCCGCGCCGGGCCCCGTGGTGCCGGTGCCGATGCGGACCCGCTCCGTGCCGCGCACGACGGCCGCGCGCTCGCCGCCGGACAGCCTGCCGACCTGCTCGATCAGCGCCAGCGTGCCGACCTTCGCGTACTTGCCGTCCAGCCGGGGCACCAGCAGGACCTGCTGCCGACCACCCGCGGCCGTCGCGGCTTCGATCGCGGCGCGGGCCTCGGCGGTGGC
This sequence comes from Saccharothrix saharensis, assembly GCF_006716745.1. Taxonomy (NCBI): domain Bacteria; kingdom Bacillati; phylum Actinomycetota; class Actinomycetes; order Pseudonocardiales; family Pseudonocardiaceae; genus Saccharothrix; species Saccharothrix saharensis. The sequence continues at coordinate 6,366,083 of NZ_VFPP01000001.1, forward strand.
GTCCGAGCCGCTGATCCGGATCGGCACGACCATGCCCGGCAGCACGACCACGTCGTCCAGCGGCAGCACCGGCAGCGCCAACGTCTCGCCCATGAGTCCCTCCAAAGTTGAGTCTGACTGGCTCAACCAAGATGAGCCCGGGATTGTTTCCGGTAGGTGTTCGCCCAGAGCGAGCGTCCATTCGGGGGTTGTGCCCGGTGTGCGGCGCCGACACGATCACGCGGTCGACTCACGAGGAGATGGCGCATGGAGCAGGCGAGCTGGGTCCCGTCGTCGGTGGACCTGGACCGGCCGAGCGCGGCCCGGATGTACGACTACTTCCTGGGCGGGTCGCACAACTTCGCGGTCGACCGCGAGGCGGCCAAGTCGGTGGAGCAGATCTTCCCCGGCATGTCCGGCGCGGCGCGGGCCAACCGGTCGTTCCTGCGGCGGGCCGTGCGGTACCTGCTGTCGCAGGGCATCGACCAGTTCCTGGACCTGGGGTCGGGCATCCCGACGGTCGGCAACGTGCACGAGATCGCGCAGCAGACCAACCCGGGTGCGCGGGTGGTCTACGCGGACGTCGAGCCGGTCGCCGTCGCGCACAGCACGGCGTTGTTGGCGAACAACCCGCTGGCCAGCGCGATCCAGGCGGACCTGCGCGACCCGGACTCGGTGCTGGGCAACGAGGAAGTGCGGTCCGTGCTCGACTTCGACCGGCCGATCGGGTTGCTGATGGTGGCCGTGCTGCACTTCGTGCCCGATTCGGACGTGCCGCAGGAGGCGATCGCCCGGTACCGGGAGGTGCTCGCGCCGGGCAGCCACGTGGCGATCTCGCACGCGAGCTGGGACGGCGTGTCGCAGGAGGGCCGGGAGAGCGGCGAGCAGGTCAACGCCATCTACCGCCGCACGGACAGCCCGTTGGTGCTGCGCACGGGCGCGGAGATCGCGGCGTTCTTCACCGGCTTGGAGGTCGTGGAGCCCGGTGTGGTGCCGTTGAGCGAGTGGCGGCCGGACTCGGACGACGCCTACATCAGCGCGTACGCGGGGGTCGGCCGGAAAGCCTGAGGTGCTCGACCGCCAGCCTGGCGGCCGTGCCGATCACCGCGTCCGCTTTCGGGAGGGTGAACGCGGTGCTCGCGCTGCGGGTGAAGACGGCCACCGCGTAACGGCCGCCGTCGGGGTACTCGACCACGCCGATCTCGTTGCGGACGGTCGGCAGGGTGCCCGTCTTGCCGGCCACGCGCACGTCGTCGAACGGGAAGCCGGACGCCAGGCGGTGCGGCCAGACCTGGCGGGCCATGGCGTGGCGGATCGGGGCGCAGTCGTCGTGCCGCCACACGTGGCGCAGGAGGGTGGTCAGGTCCCGCGCCGTGCCGCGGTTGGTGTGGTCCGGGTCCAGGGCGCGGAGCCGGGACAGCACGACGGGGTCGGTGAACGCGGCCGGCGGTTCGTCGGGGGCGGCGTCCTCGGCCAGGGCGCGCATGAAGTCCCTCGCCCGGTGGACGACCAGGGTGTGCCGGAGGTGGAGCCCGTCGAGGGTGTCGTTGACCGCGTCCAGGCCGATCAGGTCGACCAGGGCGTCCGCGGCGGCGTTGTCGGAGACGGTGACGGCCAGGTAGGCGAGGTCGCGCAGGGACATGGTGACCGGGTCGAGCATGCCCCCGATGCCGGTGGGGCCGGTGCTGCGGTCCCGGTCGAGGGTGATGCGGCGGGTCAGGTCGTGTGCGCTGTGGTGCAGGGCGACCAGCAAGGGGATCTTGAAGACGCTGGCCAGGACCACGGGGTCGTCCGCGCCGACGGACAGGTCGCGGGTGGGGTCGTCGAGGTCGACGGCGTGGAGGTGCCCGGTGACGCCCGCGTCGGCGAACGCGGCGCGGACCCGTGCGGCGGTCATGACAGGTACTCCGCGGCCGGGCGGGGGTAGCGCGGGAGCGTGCCCTCGGCGTGCCGCATCCCCTGCGCGGTCAGGACTTCCGTGACGGCGTCGGCGAAGGCGGTGACGGCCGGGGTCTGCCGGCCGCGCGGCCAGGCGGCCGACGTCCGCCAGAGCAGGGGCGTGCCGCGCAGGGGGCGCCAGACCGCGTCCGGTGGGGGTGCGACGCCGTCGTGCAACGCGACGGCACCGCCGGCGAGGACCAGTCCCAGCGCGAACTCCGGGTTGCCCGCCTGGTGGACCTCGACGGGTGTGTAGCCGTGCCGCGCGCACGTGGTCAGCACCTCGTCGTGCAACGCGGGCGCGGTGGCGCGCGGGAACAGCACGAGCGCCAGGCCGTTCAGGTCGGCCAGCCGGACGTCCGGAGCGGTGGTCAGCGGGTGGTCGCGCGGCAGCAGCACGCCCAACGGGCTGGTCAGCACCGGGCCGAGGGTGAGCCACGAGACGTCGAACGGGAACCGCAGCACGCCGACGTCCAGGCTCCGGTCGGCCAGCGCGCGCAGTTGCTCGGCGGTGCCGATCTCCCGCAGCTTGAGCTCGACGGCGCTGCGGCGGCGGAACGCGGGCAGCAGCGCGGCCACCGCCCGTCCGCCGAGGTCCGGCGGCACGCCCGCGCGCAGCGACCCGACCTCGCCGTGCCGGAACCGCCCGGCCAGCGCGCGCAGCCTGTCCTCGCCGGACAGCAGGGCGCGCGCCTCGGCGAGGATCTGCCGTCCCGCGTCGGTCAGGGCGACGTGCCGGGCGTCGCGGTCGAACAGGCGCACGCCGAGCTCGCGTTCCAGGCGTTGGATGCTCTGCGACAGCGGTGGCTGGGACATGTGCAGGCGGGCCGCGGCCCGGCCGAAGTGCAGCTCCTCGGCCACGGCCAGGAAGTACCGCAGGTGCCGCAGGAGGTCCACGAGCTGGGAGGATAGCCGTTCGGATATCGCAGGCGTGGTGATATCGGACTTGGACACGTGTGGTCGGGTGCTGATCTTGTCGGTGGCATGTGCGTGAGCAGACGACAGGTGTTGATCGGATCGGCGGCCGTCGCGGTGGCGGGCGCGGCGTCGCCGGGGGTGGCGTTCGCGTCGGGGCGCAGCGGGGTGAGCCTGCGCTGGCTGGGCGTGGCCGGGTGGGAGCTGCTGGTCGACGGTCGGCGGGTGCTGGTCGACCCGTACCTGAGCCGGTTGCCGGTGTTCGACGAGGGCGGGCAGTTCATCCCGGACCACCCGTTGACGGTGCGGGAGGACCTGGTGGACCGGCACCTCGGCGAGAAGTCGGAACTCGTGCTGGCCACGCACGGGCACTACGACCACCTGCTGGAGGTCCCGTACGTGGTGGAGAAGCACGGGTCGCGGGTCATCGGCACGGAAACCCACCGGCACCTGCTGACGGCGCAGGGCGTGCCGGGTGACGCCGTGGTCGTGGCGTCCGGCGGCGAGCACCTCGACTTCCACGGCTTCACCGTCCAGGTGTTCCGCAGCCTGCACAGCCAGTTCGGCTCGTACGGCTACTTCGCGCCGGGCAGCCTGACCGCGCCGCCGCCCCGGCCGACCACCATCAGCGACCTCGTGGAAGGCGGCTCGCTGGCGTACATGGTGACCGCGCGGGGCTTCTCGGTGCTGTTCCTGTCGGGCACGGCCAACTACGTCGAGCGGGAGATCGCGGGCCTGCGGCCGGACGTCCTCGTGCTCGGCATGAGCGGCCACGCCAACGTCTTCGACTACACCGCGCGGGCGTTGCGGGCGACCCGGCCCGAACTGCTGATCCCGAGCCACCACGACGACATGGTGACCCAGTTGGACGACCCGGCCCTGCCGCCGCGCGGCAACCCCGCCGCGGCGGCCGAGCTGACCGCGACGGCACGGCGGATCGGCCTGGCGGCCCGCGTGCTCGACCCGGAGGTCCTGCGCTGGTACGACCTGTGAGCCGACCGGTGCTCAGAGCAGGCCGGCGCGGGCGGCGGTGAGGGCGGCGCGGGCGGCGCGTTCGGCGGTGGTGCGGTCGACCGGTTCGCCGGTGACGAAGACCCGGTAGTAGAGCGGGGCGCAGGTCAGGCGGATCAGCTCGACCGGGTCGGTGTGCGGTGGCAGTTCACCGCGGTCGATGGCGCGGGTGACGACCTTGGCCGCTTCGGTGTGGCGGGCGGCGTAGAAGGCGCGCTTCGCTTCCCGCGCGCGGGGTGACTGGAGGGCGGCGACGACGATCGCGACCGGCAGGGGGTGGCGGGCGGGGTCGGCGAAGGTGTCCGCGACCTCGGTGGCGATGGCGATCAGGTCGCCTTCGACGGTGCCGGTGTCGGGGACGGGCCACTCGGTCTCGCGGGTGTGGTCGAGCGCGTCGGCGATGAGCACGTCGACCGTGCCCCAGCGGCGGTAGACGGTGGTCTTGTGCACGCCGGCGCGTTCGGCGACCTGCTCCACCGTGAGGCCGGGGTAGCCGCGTTCGACCAGCTCGGTGTGCACGGCGTGGAGGACGGCTTCGCGGACGCGGGCCGAGCGACCGCCGGGTCGGGACGTCAAATGCAACTCCAGTTGCGTTAGTGGGCGAGATATGCCACTCTAACGCAACACAAGTCGCGTTAGGAGCCGTCCGCGTTGATCCCCGACCCCACCGTCCTCCACCCGCTGCCGCACGCCGACCGCGTCGTCCAGCTCAAGCCGTTGGTGACGTCGCCGACGATCGAGGTCGGCGAGTACACCTACTACGACGACCCGGAGCACGCGCTGGAGTTCGAGACGCGCAACGTGCTCTACGGGTACGGCGCGGAGAAGCTGGTGATCGGCAGGTTCTGCGCGCTGGCCACCGGCACGACGTTCATCATGGCCGGGGCGAACCACCTCACCACCGGCGTGTCCACGTTCCCGTTCACGATCTTCGGCGGCACGTGGGCCGAGCGGACGATGGACCTGATCACGAACATGGGGACGCGCGGCGACACGGTGGTCGGCAACGACGTCTGGTTCGGCTACAACTCGCTCGTCATGCCGGGCGTCACGATCGGCGACGGCGCGATCGTCGCCACCGGCGCGGTCGTGACGTCGGATGTGCCGCCGTACGCGGTGGTGGGCGGCAACCCCGCTCGGCCGGTGAAGCGGCGGTTCGGCGACGAGGACGTGGCCCGGCTGCTGCGCGCCAGGTGGTGGGACTGGCCGATCGACCTGATCACCGAGCACGTCCGCACCATCATGTCCGGCACCCCGGCCGAGATCGAGCACATCGCCCGCTCGAACCACCTCACCCCGTGAGTCGAACCCCCAGGTCCCGCGTGTCGAACGCTCAGGTCCCGCGTGTCGAACGCTCAGGACCCCCGAGTTCGACGTTCAGGTCCCCGCGCGGGGGTCGTGAACGTGGAATTCAAGGGTCCTGGAGGTTCGACACGCGGGGCCTGAAGGTTCGACACGCGGGGCCTGAAGGTTCGACACGCGGGTCCTGAAGGTTCGACACGCGGGTCCTGAAGGTTCGACACGCGGGAGAAGCCGATTGGTCTAGCGCCACGCCGGGCGGACGCGGGGGATCATGGTGGCGGGAGGTTCGCCATGGCCGAGGACTTCAACCGGTACTGCGACCTGACCATGCGGGGCGGCGCGGCCAGTGGCGTGGTCTACCCGTGGGCCGTGGTGGAGTTGGCCGAGCACTACCGGTTCCGGTCGTTGGGCGGGGCGTCGGCCGGTGCGATCGGGGCCGCGTTCACCGCCGCCGCGGAGAAGGGACGCGACCAGGGCGGCTTCCGCAAGCTCAAGGAGGTCGTCGACTGGTTCGCCGCGCCGGGGTGGCGGCTGGCGCAGCTCTTCCAGCCCGGCGAGCACACCCGCAAGCTCTACCGGATCGTGGCGGCCTCCATGCAGCGCCGCGACTCCACCGGCCGCAGCCCGCTCACCTGCCTGCTGTTCGCGCTCGTCAGCGCGATCGGGTGGCGCGCCAGGGTGTTCCTCGCGCTGGCACTGGCGTTGTGGCTCGTCGGCCCCACCCTGTGGTTCCGCGCCGTCGAATGGGGCTCGACGCCGACGTGGGTGCTCGTCGGCCTCGCGGTCGTCGTGCTGGTCGCCGTCCCCGGGATCGTGCTGAAGGTCCTGCCGAGGGGGCGGGACGCCTGGTTGCGCCGCGTCGGCACCGGACTGCTGGTGGTGGTCCCACTGATCCCCGTCGCCCTGAGCACGCGGTGGACGGCACCGGACCTGGCGAGCGCGGCCACGGCGGCGGTGTGGTGGCTGGTGCTCGGGTTCGCGTTGGTCAGCGCGGTCGCGGTCACGTACGGGCTGGGTGCCAAGCGGTTCCTCGACCGGATGGCCACCACCATCCACTTCGGACTCGTGCCCGGCACCGGCGGGTTCCGGCCGAACTTCTGGGACCGGCGCTGCGGCGTGCCCGCGTCGACGGGCGTGCCGCCGCTGAGCGACTGGGTCGCCGACGTGCTGGACGACCTGTCCGGCACGACCGACCTCACGTTCGGCGACCTGACCACCAACCTGGTCCTGATGACGACGGACCTGTCCGAGGGCCGCCCCTACCGCCTGCCGTTCACCGCACCGCGCGCCGAGTGGCTGTACTGCCGCACGTGCCTGCTCACCGTGCTGCCGCGGCGCACAGTGGACAAGCTCGGCCACGACGCCACCGCCCACCGCTGCCCGCTGCACCCCGACGAGACCGTGCACGTGCTGCCGGAGAACCTGCCGGTGGCGTTGGCCGTGCGGATGAGCATGCCGTTGCCGGGCCTGATCGCCGCGGTGCCGCTGGTGCGCGCCGAGCCGGAGCCGCGCGTGCACTGGTTCTCCGACGGCGGCATCACGAGCAACTTCCCGATCCACTTCTTCGACCACCTGCTGCCGCGCTGGCCGACGTTCGGGCTCAGCCTCCAGTCCTACCCGCCCGGCGACGACCGGGACGTGTGGCTGCCCGAGCAGGACGCGTCCACCGCCGGCACGCCGTGGCGCGGCATCGGCCTGGCGGGGCAGTTCGTCTCGGCGATCCTGAACACGATGCTGGACTGGCGCGACACCATGCAGTCGGCGCTGCCGGGTTACCGGGGCCGGATCGCGCACGTCCGCGTCGGCGCGTTGGAGGGCGGCACGAACCTGTTCATGCGCCCCGAGACGATCCTCGCCCTGGCCGAGCGCGGCGCCGAGGCCGGCCGCCTGCTGCGCACCCGGTTCACCGAGGACGACGCCACCAAGACCGACCGCTACCGCTGGATCCGGATGCGGCTGGCCATGCGGGAGTACCGGCAGCTGGCCGGGCAGTCCGACGAGCGCGCCGCCTTCTACCGCGACCTGACCGCCCGCTACCGGATCCCCGAGGACCTGCACGCCTGGTTCGCCACCCCGCCGACCGGCACGGACCCGCACGCGCGCGAGGTCGGCCTCACCCTCGACGCCCTGGGCGCGGTGCCCGACGGCCCGTTCGACGGCGAGCCGCCGATCGACCCGGACCTCCGCCTCACCCCGCCGGAGTGACCGCCGCGGTCAGATCCCGTCCAGGAACTCGTCCACCTCGGCCAGCGCGCGCCGACGCACCGGTTCGGCGGACAGGAACAGGTCGTGCATGCCGCCGTCCACCGGCACGATCCGCACCCGGCCGCCGATCTTCGGCCCCCAGACCCGCATGTGCTCGACGTCCAGCACGGTGTCCGCGGTCATCGCCTCGGGCGTCCACCGCTTCGCGTGCAGGTGGCTGCGGGCCGACCGCAGCAGCAGCACGGGCACCCGCACGTCCAGCCCGCGGTGCAGCCGGGCGTGCCCGCGGCGGACCGCGCGCAGCCACCCCGCGTGCACCGGGAACGCCTCGATCGGCTTCCACGTCGTGTCGAAGTCCCACTCGCCGTGGTGGTCGCGGTGGATGCTCTCGCCGTACACCGGGCCCAGGCCGGGCTTGAGCACCAGCTTCGGCGCGACCCGGCCGATGCCGCGGATCGCCGCCGTGCCGACCGTCCGCAGCAGCCACGGTTCGGCCAGGTCCAGCCACGGGCTGTTGAGCACCAACGCGTCCAGCACGTCGTCCGAGCGCCGCTCGTGCGCCCACAGGCTCGTGATCAGCCCACCGGTCGAGTGCCCCATCACGACGAGGTGCCGGTGGCCGTCCTCCTCCCGGATCACCCGCGCCGCGGCGTCGATCTCCTCGAAGTGCTCGGCCAGGTCGGTGACGAAGTTCGCCACCTGCCCCGGCCGCAGCGACCGCCCGTACGCGCGCAGGTCGAGGGCGTAGAAGTCGAAGCCACGGGCGGTGAAGTGCTCGGCGACGTGCCGCTGGAAGAAGTAGTCCGCGAACCCGTGCACGTACAGCACCGCGCCGCGCAGGGCCGGCTGCGCGCGCCGCCGGACCAGGGTGGCGGTGGCGTCGCCGCCGCCCAGGGGCAGCGCGCGGGTCTCGTAGTCGGTGCCGAGCACGTCTGCGTTCACCCGGTCAGTGTGCACGCCGATTCGCTCGATCGGGGACAGGCGAGGCTCGGGTCGTGGCACTGTGGGGGCATGAGCAGCGAGGAGATCGAGCGGTCGAGCGCGCGTGTGCGGTTCCCGGGCATCAGCCCGCGGGCGTACGAGCACCCGGTCGACCGGGGGGCGTTGGCGGTCTTGCGCGCGGTGCCGGGCATCGGCCCGGTGCTGCAGGCGGTGGCGGGCGCGTTCACCGAGCGCGGCGAGCGGTTGGGGTACCTGGCGTCGAGCATCCGGGTCGGCCCGAAGCAGTACCCGGAGCTGGACCGGCTCCGGTTGGAGGCGGCGGCGACGCTGGACATCGACCCGGTGCCGGAGCTGTTCGTCCGCCGCGACCCGGTGCCCAACGCGCTGACGCTGGGTATCGACAAGCCGTTCATCGTGCTCACGACGGGCTTGATCGAGCTGCTGGACGCGGAGGGCCTGCGGTTCGCCATCGGGCACGAGATGGGGCACGTGCTGTCCGGGCACGCGCTGTACCAGACGATCCTGCAGCGGCTGATGCAGTTGCAGCACGGCCTGGGCTGGATGCCGGGCGGCTACTGGGCGATCACCGCGATCATCGCGGCGCTGCGCGAGTGGTACCGCAAGACCGAGCTGTCCTGCGACCGGGCAGGGCTGCTGTGCGTGCAGGACCCGTCGGCGGCGCTGCGCGTGCACGTGGCCATGGCGGGCGGCATGGACCTCAGCCAGGTCGACACGGCCGAGTTCCTCAAGCAGGCCAAGGAGTACGAGCAGGTCGAGGACGTGCGCGACAGCGTGCTCAAGCTGATCCGCACGTGGCCGCTGACGCACCCGATGGCCGTGGTCCGCGCCGCGGAGCTGCAGAAGTGGGCGGCGGGCGAGGAGTACCGGGCCATCCTGACCGGCGCGTACGCCCGCCGCGAGGACGACCGGCCGACGAGCTCGTTCACCGAGGACATCAAGTCGGCGGCCCGGTCGTACAAGGAGTCCGCGGCCCAGTCCGAGGACCCGTTGATGAAGGTGTTCAACGAGGTCGGTGACGTGCTGGCGGGTGCGGCGGGCCGGGTGCGCGACAAGTTCACCGGGGCGGACTAGTCTGCTTGGCCCAGCGGGCTGCGCTGTTCTGGCTAACCTCCTCCTGACGCCTTTGATCAGGAGGAGGGGCCGATGCGGCTAGCCGGGTTGTTGATGACGTTGATGGTGGTCTTCGCGGGTACCGCCACGGCGGTGGACGTGCGCGTGGTGGGTGGTGAACGGGTGTCGATCGACGACCACCCGTGGGTGGTCTACGTGACCGACGCGAGCGGCAACCAGTTCTGCGGCGGCACGCTGGTCTCGCCGACCAAGGTGGTCACGGCCGCCCACTGCGCGGCCATGCGGACGCCGCGCAACACGCGGGTGGTGCTGGGGCGCGAGGACCGCCAGAGCTCCGCGGGCGTGGTCGCCCGGCTCACCGACATCTGGGTGCACCCGGACTACGTGAGCGCCGACCAGGGTTCGGACGTCGCCGTGCTGACGTTGCGCGACGCGGTGGGCTTCACGTCGCTGCCGCTGGCCCGGGCGACCGACGAGGAGCTGTACGAGCCGGGCACGAGCGGCCTGGTGCTGGGCTGGGGCCGGACCAGCGAGCAGGGCTCGTCGTCGCGGTACCTGATGGGCGCGACGGTGCCGGTGATGGACGACGGGCACTGCGAGAACGCCTACCCCCAGTTCGACCCGGACGAGATGACCTGCGCCGGTTACCCCGAGGGCGGTGTGGACACCTGTCAGGGCGACTCGGGCGGTCCGTACGTGGCCGGCGGGAGGCTGATCGGCATCACCTCATGGGGTGAGGGGTGCGCCCGTGAGGGCAAGCCCGGCGTCTACAGCGAGGTCAAGCGGTACGCCGAGGACATCGAGGCGCAGCTGCGGATCTGACCGGGCGGCGTGCGGGCCCCCGGGTCGCGGGGGTCCGCACGCCGGCTCGTGGTCGGCCTACAGCACGAGCCCGACCGACATGGTGAGGAACACCGCCGCGCACACCGCGTCCAGCGCCGTGGTCACGCCGGGCCGCCGCAGCGATCCGGCGACGCGCGCGGCGGCCACCACGATGGTCAGCTCCCACAGCGCGGCCAGGCCGAGGAACACCGCGGCGAGCATCCCGAGCTGGAACGCCGGGTCGCCCGCGCCGATGAACTGCGGCAGGAACGCCAGCGAGAACAGCAGCATCTTGGGGTTGGTGATGTTGGTCAGGAACCCCTGCCGGAACGGTCGGGGCGCGGCGGCCACCGCCACCTCGCCGTCCGCGCGCCGCAGCAACCCGCGGGTGATCGTCACGGCCAGGTAGAGCAGGTACGCCGCGCCGATCCAGCGCAGCCCGGTCAGCACGGCGGGGTAGCGGGCGATCACCACGCCCAGGCCGGAGATGACCAGCGCGACCTGGACGAAGGCCGCGGTGTGGATGCCCGCGAGCGCGAGCAGCCCGGCGCGGGTGCCGGACCGCATCGAGGTGCGCAGCAGCAGGAAGGCGTCCACGCCCGGGGTCAGCACGACCACCGCGCAGGCGAGCAGGAACGCGGGCAGCTGGGTGAAGTCCAAGTGCATGGAAACCTCCCTCATGTTCCGGACAGACCTTCGTGATCTGCCTCACTGGCCGTTGAATCTTCGGCGCTACAGCACTCTAACAACAGATTTTCCGGATCTCATACCCCGCTGTCGCAGTCTGCGGCAGTCCGCTACCGTCGGTGCCCGTTCGACCACATGTCGTAGAGGGGTGGTCCATGCGCATCAGCGCGCCGATCTTCGCCGTCCTCGTGCTGGTCCTGTCCGCGTTGCCCGCCGACGCGGTCGTGGGCGGCCGGGAAGCGCCGTCCACGCCGTGGGCGGTCGCGCTGTACGACGGCGGCACGTTCTTCTGCGGGGGAGCGCTGGTCGCGCCGGACAAGGTCGTCACGGCCGCCCACTGCACGCTGTCCCGCAGCGCGCTCGGCACCCGTGACCGACGCCCGGCGGACCTGACCGTCGTCGCCGGCCGCGCGGACCTCGACACGGCGGAAGGCCGGGCGGTGAAGGTCGCCGCGCTGTGGCGGCACCCGGCGTTCACCGCGGTGTCCCGGGGCGACGACGTGGCCACCCTCACCCTCGCCACCGCGCTGCCGTACCGGCCGATCCGCGTCGCGGCCGCCACGTCGGGGCTGGCCCGGGTCCACGGCTGGGGCCGGACCGGCGAGCTGGACGCGCCGAGCCGGCGGCTGCGGGAGGTGGACGTGCCGATCCGGTCGGACGCCGAGTGCTCCGCCGACGTGCCCGACTACCGGCCGGACGGCATGCTGTGCGCGGGCTACCCGGAGGGCGGCAAGGACGCCTGCGAGGGCGACTCGGGCGGACCGCTCACGGTGGCGGGCGAGCTGGTCGGCGTCGTGTCCTACGGTCGCGGCTGCGCCCGGCCCGGCCAGCCGGGCGTCTACACGCGGCTGAGCCGGTACGCCGACCGAATCTGAGACTGTGGTACCACAGTGGGGTGCGCTCACACCCGTACCCGGCGACCTTGCGCCGGCAGTGGTCGGCCGACCTGACGCCCGACCAGCTCTACGCCGTGCTCAAGCTGCGCTCCGACGTGTTCGTGGTGGAGCAGAACTGCGTCTACCCGGAGCTGGACGGGCGTGACCTGGAGCCGGGCACCCGGCACTTCTGGCTGGAGGCCGACGACTCACCCGGCCCGCAGGCCTACCTGAGGCTGCTGGAGGAGCCCGGCGGCACGTTCCGCATCGGCCGGGTCTGCACGGCCCGCGCCGCCCGGGGCCGCGGGTACAGCCGCCGGTTGGTGGAGGCGGCGCTCGCCGAGGTGGGGCCGGTGGCGTGCGTGCTGGACGCGCAGACCTACGTGGCGGACTTCTACGCGTCGTTCGGGTTCGAGCCGCAGGGCGCGGAGTTCATCGAGGACGGGATACCGCACCTGCGGATGCGCCGGTCTCCGTGATCACCCGCACGGCCCGCTCGACGTCGCCCTCGGACAGGTCGGCGCGGGCGGTGAGGCGCAGCCGGGAGATCCGGTCGGGCACCGACGGTGGCCGGAAGCAGCCGACGACCACGCCCTGCGCCCGGCACGCCTCGGCCCAGTCGAACGCCGCCTCGGGCGACGGCGCCTGCACGGACACGACGGCCGCGGTGGGCGAGCTGACCCGCAGCCCCTTCTCCTTCAGCCGGAACGCCAGGTCCTGGGCGACGTCGAGGGCCCGCGCCGGCCGGTCCGGCTCCTCGCGCAGCACCTTCAGCGCGGCCAGCGCCGCCGCCGCGCTGGCCGGCGCGAGCCCGGTGTCGAAGATGAACGTGCGCGCGGTGTCCACCAGGTGCTTGATCACCCGGCTCGGCCCGAGCACCGCGCCGCCCTGGGCGCCCAGCGACTTCGACAGCGTCACGGTGGTCACCACGTCGGGCGCCTTGGCCAGCCCGGCCGCGTGCACCGCGCCGCGCCCGCCCTCGCCGATCACGCCGAGGCCGTGCGCGTCGTCCACTACCAGTGCCGCGTCGTGCTCGCGGCAGGCGGCGGCCAGCTCGGCCAGCGGCGCGAGGTCGCCGTCCACGGAGAACACCGAGTCGGTCACCACGAGCGCCCGCCGCTTGCCGCGGGTGGCCAGGGCGTGGGTGACCTGGCCGACGTCGCAGTGCCCGGCGACCACGACGTCCGCCTTGGACAGCCGGGTGCCGTCGATCAGGGACGCGTGGATGTGCTGGTCGGCCACGATCGCCGTGCCGGGACCGGACAACGCGGTCAGCGCGCCCAGGTTCGCCGCGTAGCCGGAGGAGAACACCAGCGCGGACTGCGCGCCGCAGAAGTTCGCGAGTTCGTACTCCAGCTCGGTGTGCAGCTCGGTGGAGCCGGTGACCAGCCGCGACCCGGTGGAGCCCGCGCCCCAGCGCAGCGAGGCCGCGGCGGCGGCGCCCGTCACCCGCTTGTCGCGGGCCAGGCCGAGGTAGTCGTTCGACGCCAGGTCGAGGTCGGTCGAGTCGGCCGGTCGGGGTCGGACCCGGCGGGCCAGGCCCGCCTTCGCGCGGGCTTCGGCACGCGTGTCGATCCAGTCGAACACCGAGTCACCTGTGCGCACACTCACGCCGGCAGTGTCGCATCCGGCGGCTACCGTGCCGGCGTGGACCTCTTCCAGCCGGAGCCTGCCGACCTGCGCTCGTTGCGGGAGGACGCGCCGGTCCACCGCGACGAGCGCACCGGAATGTGGCTGGTCAGCCGCTACGACGACGTGCGCGCGGTGCTGGCCGATCCGCGCCGCTTCCACCCGGACAACGCGTTGACCGCGGTGGTGCCGATCCCGCGGCCGGTGCTGCGGGTGCTGGCCCGCGCCGGGTTCTCGCTGCCGCCGACGCTGGCCAACAACGGCACCGCGACGCACGCCGACCTGCGGCGGCTGGTGGCCCGGTTCCTCACCCCGGCGCGGGTGGCGGCGGTGGGGCCGCGGATCGCCGAGCTGGCGGCGGAGCGGCTGGACCGGCTGAGCGGGCGGGTCGACCTGCACCCGGCGCTGGCCCGCGACCTGCCCGCGACCGTGCTGCTGGAGGTCATGGGCATCCGGGACGTGGACGTCGACGCGCTCAAGGCGTGGAGCACGGCGTCGTTGGAGCTGTTCTGGGGTGACGTCACGCCGGAGCGGCAGCACGAGCTGGCGCGGCCCGCCGCCGCGTTCCACCAGTGGCTGACGGCCCGGATCAAGGCCGCCGACCCGGGCGGCGACGACCTGTTCGCGGCGTTGCGCGCGCAGGACGTGCCGATCCGGGACGCGGCGGGGCTGTGCTACTTCCTGCTCATCGCGGGGCAGGAGACGACGACGCAACTGCTGTGCGCGGCGTTCCACGCGGTGCTGCGCGAGGACGGGCTGTGGTCGCGGCTGGGCGAGCCGGGCGTGGCCGCCGGGTGCGTCGAGGAGGTGCTGCGGCGGGACCCGCCGGTGAGCACGTGGCGGCGGGTCGCCGCCGAGCCGGTCACGCTCTCCGGGGTGGCGGTCCCGGCGGGCGCGCCGCTGCTGCTGATGCTGGCGGGCAGCGGCTCGGACCCGGCCGTGTTCGCCGAGCCCGAGCGGTTCTGCCCGGCCCGGCCGCACGCCCGCAGGCACCTGGCGTTCGGCTTCGGCCGGCACTTCTGCCTCGGCGCGGGGCTGGCCCGGTTGGAGGCGGAGGTGGTGCTGCGGGAGACCGCGCGGCGGTTCCCGCGCCTGCGCCTGGCCTCGGCGGACCGGCCGCCGATGCTGGGGCTGCTGTCGTTCCGCGCGCCGGTGAGCGTGGTGGTCGAGCTAGGGGACCAGGACGACCTTGCCGGTGGTGGCGCGGCCTTCCAGCAGTTCGTGGGCGCGGGCGGCGTCGGCCAGCGGTAGCGCCTCGCCCAGCACCGGGCGCAGCCCGGACGTGAACGCCCGCCGCACGTTGGCCGGGGTGATGGGGATGCCGAACCCGACCAGCGCGACGCCCTTGCGGAACACGTCGGCCGCCGTCACGTCCAGCGGCTCGCCGCTCGCGAAGCCGAACACGGCCATCCGGCCGACGCCGTCCCGCAACAGCTCGAACGACTGCCGGCCGGCCGCGCCGCCGACCGAGGAGAACGCCACGTCGACCGGCTCGACCAGGGCCGGCCAGTCCGGCTCGCCGTAGTCGACCACCTCGTGCGCGCCCAGGTCCCGGGCCAGCGCCAGCTTCCGCTCACCCCGTGCGGCGGCCACGACGGTCGCGCCCGCCCGTGCCGCGACCTGCACGAGCAGGCTGCCGACACCACCGGCCGCCGCCTCGACCAGCGCCCGTTCGCCCGCGGCGAGCCGGACCGCGTCCACCGCCGCGATGGCCGTCGCGCCCTGGAGGTACAGCGCCAGCGCCTCGTGGTCGGACAGGTCGTCGGGCACCTCGACGGCGTCCTCGGGCAGCACGGCCAGCTCCGCGTAGCCCTCGCCCAGGGCGAACCCGATCAGCCGCCTGCCGTCCTCGGTCACGCCGACCACCTCGCCGCCGAGCGCGCCGGGCGCCAGGTCGTACCAGGGCACGACCTCCGTGGCCTTGCCCGACCGGATGAGCGTCTCGCCGTAGTTCACGCCGATCGCCGTGACGCGGACCAGCACCTGGCCCGGGCCCGGGACCGGCTCGGGCACCTCCTCGACGCCGAGCACGTCCGCCGGACCGAACCCGTGGAACCGCACCGCTCGCACAACGCCTCCCGTGAGCTCAAGCGGACCGCCGGTCCGCTTCATGTCCGCTACGATACGGACCGCCGGTCCACTTTTGTCAAGCTCCGGGAGGACGGCGATGCGGAAGGACGCCGAGCGCAACCGCGCCGCGATCCTGGCCACCGCCGCGCGCCTGATCGCCGACCACGGCCCCGACGGGTTCTCCATGGAGGACGTGGCCGCCGCCGCGGGGGTGGGCAAGGGCACGGTGTTCCGCCGGTTCGGCGACCGCGACGGGCTCGTGCGGGCCGTCGTGGACGAGACGTCGCAGACCTGGCGTGCCGAGTCCGCGGCGCTGCTGGAAGCGTCGGACGTCCCGGCGCAGGAAAGGGTGATCACGTTCGTGGCCACCCTGTTTGACCACGTGCTGGCCGCGCTGCCCCTGGTGACCGCGCTGGAACGGGTGTCCTCGCGCAGCATCGCCTGCGACTCGGGCTCCGACCTCACCCACCAGCGCCTGGTCGCCTTGATCGCCCAGGTGAGGCCGGGTGCGGACGCCGAGTACCTGGCCCACGCCCTGCTGGCCCAGCTCCGCGCCGACGTGCTGCGCCACCTGGTCCACGAGTGCGGCCTGGGCGTGCCCCGCGTGCGCGCCGGCGTGCTGTCGCTCGCGCGGGACGTGCTGACCGCCGGGTGGGCGGCCACGCCGCCGGTGTGATCGTCCTCGCCCGCCCGGAGCTTGGACCTGCCGGCTCGAGGTGCGACGATGCCCAGGCTGCAGAGGGGTGCGCGAGGAAGCCGGTGCGAATCCGGCACGGTCCCGCCACTGTGACCGGACCGAGGAGCCGGGAGTCAGGAACTCGACCCCCGACTCATCGACCGGACACGGGCGTGGACACCCGAGGAAGGACACCGCCGCATGGGCGCGCGTTTCCCCTTTTCCGCTGTCGTCGGCCACGACGACCTCCGCACGGCCCTGCTGCTCAACGCCGTGCACCCCGGTATCGGCGGGGTGCTCGTGCGAGGGGAGAAGGGCACCGCGAAGTCGACCGTGGTCCGCGCGCTCGCCGCGCTGCTCCCCGCGTTGGACGTGGTGCCCGGCTGCCGGTTCGGCTGCGACCCGGCCGTGCCGACCGACTGCCCGGACGGGCCGCACGGCGACGTCGCCGAACGCCGCCCCGCGCGCCTGGTCGAGCTGCCGGTCGGCGCGACGGAGGACCGGCTGATCGGCTCGCTCGACCTGGAACGCGCCTTGACCGAGGGGGTGCGCGCCTACCAGCCGGGTCTGCTGGCCGCCGCCCACCGGGGCGTGCTGTACGTGGACGAGGTGAACCTCCTGCACGACCACCTCGTGGACCTGCTGCTCGACGCCGCCGCCATGGGCCGCGCGCACGTCGAGCGCGAAGGCGTATCCGTCTCGCACGCCGCGTCGTTCCTCCTGGTGGGCACCATGAACCCGGAGGAGGGCGAGTTGCGGCCACAGCTGCTGGACCGCTTCGGCCTCACGGTCGCGGTGCGCGCGTCGCGGGACGTGCCGACGCGGACCGAGGTCGTGCGGCGGCGGTTGGCCTACGAAGCGGACCCCGAGGGGTTCGCCGCCCGGTGGGCCGAGGCGGACCGGGAGCTGGCCCGGCGGATCGTGGCCGCGCGCGAGCGGCTCGCGGACGTCGTGCTGCCGGACGCCGAGCTGCGCCGCATCGCCGCGATCTGCGCCGCGTTCGAGGTGGACGGGATGCGCGCGGACCTCGTGGTGGCCCGCACGGCGACCGCGCACGCCGCCTGGCGCGGAGCCGTCGAGGTGGCCGAGGAGGACGTGGAGGCGGCCGTGCGGCTGGCGTTGCCGCACCGCAAGCGCCGCGACCCGTTCGACGAGCCCGGCCTGGAGGAGGAGCAGCTGGACGACGCCCTCCGCCAGGGCGCCGAAGCCGCGCAGGACGGCGAGCCCGAGGGCCCGGACGACGACGGCGGCGGCTCGTCGCTGCCCGACGAGCCATCGGAGTCCACTCCGGACGATTCCGGTGCGGGTGCCGGCGGCGGTGCGGCCGAGCGCCCGCCCGCGCCGGCCCCCGCCCCCGCCCCCGCGTTCCGCGCCCGGTTGTTGCAGGTGCCGGGGGTCGGCGAAGGCGCGCCGGGCAAGCGCTCCCGGGCCCGTGCCCGCACCGGGCGGGTGGTCCGACCGTCCACTGCGGATGGATCGGGGCTGCACCTCGTCGGCACGCTCGCCGCCGCGGCGCCGCACCAGGCCGCCCGGGGGCGCAGCGGTCCCGGCCTGCGGTTGCGCGGCGAGGACCTGCGGCTCTCCGTGCGGGAGGGCAAGGAGGGCAACCTCGTGCTGTTCGTGGTCGACGCGTCCGGCTCGATGGCCGCCCGGCAGCGGATGTCCGCGGTCAGCGGCGCCGTGGTCTCCCTGCTCCGCGACGCCTACCAGCGGCGGGACAAGGTCGGCGTGGTCACGTTCCGCGGCCGTGAGGCGCAGGTCGCCCTGCCGCCGACGAACTCGGTGGACGCCGCGGCGGCCCGGCTGCGCTCCCTGCGCACCGGCGGCCGCACGCCGCTGGCCGACGGCCTGCTGCGCGCCCACCGGGTGCTGGCCGCCGAACGGGTCCGCGACCCGCGCCGCCGACCGCTGCTCGTACTGCTCACCGACGGCCGCGCCACGGCCGCCGGCACGGGCGGCGACCCCCTGCGCGACGCGCTGCGGGCCGCCGGCCTGCTGGCCGCCGACCGGGTGGCGTCGGTCGTGGTCGACTGCGAGCACGGCCCGGTCCGGCTCGGCCTGGCCGCACGGGTCGCGGGCGCGCTGGACGCGGCGTGCGTGCGCCTTGAGGAACTGTCCGCAGACCAGGTGGCCGGCGTCGTGCGCGCGGCCCGAGCCGCGTAGGAGCGCCGAGATGCCCCAAGGTCGACCTTCCGTCGTCCCCGACGACGGCCTGAGCACCCGCCAGCGCCGCAACCGGCCGCTGGTCGTGCTGCACACCGGCGAGATGAAGGGCAAGTCCACCGCCGCGTTCGGCCTCGCGCTGCGCGGCTGGAACCAGGGCTGGTCCATCGGCGTCTTCCAGTTCGTGAAGTCGGCCAAGTGGAAGGTCGGCGAGGAGTCGGCGTTCCGCGCGCTCGGCCGGCTGCACGAGCAGACCGGCGAAGGCGGACCGGTCGAGTGGCACAAGATGGGCGAGGGCTGGTCCTGGACCCGCAAGCAGGGCACCGAGGACGACCACGCCGCCGCCGCCCGCGAGGGCTGGCAGGAGATCCGCCGCCGGCTGGCCGCCGGGCGGCACGGCCTGTACGTGCTCGACGAGTTCACCTACCCGATGCACTGGGGCTGGATCGACGTGGACGAGGTGGTCGAGGCGCTGACCGGCCGGCCCGGGCACCAGCACGTCGTCATCACCGGCCGGTACGCGCCCGACAAGCTCGTCGACGCCGCCGACCTGGTCGTGGAGATGACCAAGGTCAAGCACCCCATGGACGCGGGCCAGAAGGGGCAGAAGGGGATCGAGTGGTGAACCGGCTGGTGGTCGCCGCACCCGCCTCGGGCAGCGGCAAGACCACCGTGGCCACCGGCCTGATGGCGGCGCTGCGGCGCGCGGGCGACCGGGTCGCGCCGTTCAAGGTCGGCCCGGACTACATCGACCCCGGCTACCACTCGGTGGCCACCGGCCGACCGGGCCGCAACCTCGACCCGGTCATGGTCGGCGAGCACCGGGTGGCGTCGCTGTTCGCGCACGGCGCCCGCGGCTGCGACCTGGCCGTGGTGGAAGGCGTGATGGGCCTGTTCGACGGGCGGGTGGACACCGAGGGCGTCGGGTCCACCGCGCACGTCGCCAAGCTGCTGTCCGCGCCCGTGCTGTTCGTGGTCGACGCGCGGGGTCAGAGCCGCAGCCTCGCCGCCCTGCTGCACGGCTTCCGGGGCTACGACCCGACCGTGCGGCTCGGCGGCGTGGTGCTCAACCAGGTCGGCTCCGCGCGGCACGAGCACGTGCTGCGCGGCGCGTGCGCCGAGGTCGGCCTGGAAGTGCTCGGCGTGCTGCCGCGCGACGACCGGTTCGCCCTGCCGTCCCGGCACCTCGGCCTGGTCACCGCCGCCGAGCACGGACCGGCCGCCACCGCCGCCGTGTCCGCCATCGCCGACGCCGTCGCACGCCACGTCGACCTGGACGCCGTGCGCCGCCTCGCCGCCGAGGCGCCCGCGATGGCCGTGCCCACGTGGGACCCGCGCGCCGAGGTCGAACCGGTCGCCGGCACGCCCACGATCGCGGTCGCGGGCGGCGCGGCGTTCACGTTCGGCTACGCCGAGCAGGTCGAGTTGCTCGCCGCGGCGGGCGCGGACGTCGTCGTGGTCGACCCGCTGCGCGACGAGACCCTGCCCGACGGCACGGCGGGACTCGTGCTGCCCGGCGGGTTTCCCGAGCAGCACGCCGCCGAGCTGTCCGCCAACGAGGGGCTGCGCGCCGCCGTCGCCGCACTGGCCCGCGGCGGCGGGCCCGTGCACGCCGAGTGCGGCGGCCTGCTGTACCTGGCGAACTCCCTCGACGGCGCGCCCATGTGCGGCGTGATCGACGCCGAAGGCGCGATGACACCCCGGCTCACCCTCGGCTACCGCGACGCCGTCGCGCCGCAGGACTCGGTGCTGGCCCGCGCGGGCTCCCGGATCACCGGGCACGAGTTCCACCGCACCGCGCTGAGCGTGCCGCACGGCGTGAAACCGGCCTGGCGGTGGCGCGGCCACGACCTGCGCCCGGTGGCCGAGGGATTCGTCCTCGGCCGGGTGCACGCGTCGTACCTGCACACGCACCCGGCGTCCGCGCCGGAGGCCGTGACGCGGTTCGTCCGGGCCTGCGCGAGCGAGTCCGTGCGCTCCGAGGCCACTCGTTAGTGGATCGCGCTCGCGCGGTACGGTCCTTGCCCACCAAGCCGAACACGTCGTGGGGAGCAGTTGTGATGACTGGTCGGGTCTCCTTCGTGGGCGCCGGTCCCGGTGCCGCCGATCTCATCACCGTGCGCGGCGCGAAGCGGATAGCCGAGGCCGACGTCGTGCTGTGGGCCCCGAGCGTGATCGAGGTCGAGTGCGTGCGCGAGCACGCCCGCCCCGACGCCGAACTGGTCGACTTCTCCCGCGTCACCGACGCCGACGTGGTCGAGGTGTACCGGCGCGCGTCGGTGGGCAAGCTCAAGGTCGTGCGGCTGCACGCGGGCGACCCGTCGCTGTGGGGCGGGTTGCGCGACCAGCAGGACGCGTGCCGCCGCCTCGGCTTGGAGACCGACGTCGTGCCGGGCGTGTCACAGGTGTCCGCCGCGGCGGCGGCGGTCGGCCGCGAGCTGACCACTTCGGACGTCGCCCAGTCGTTGCTGCTGGTCGGCCCGGAGAGCGCCGAGCACGTCGAGGAGTTCGCCGCGCACGGCACCACGATGGCGATCTCCGCGTCCGGCGCCCGGGCCGGCCTGCTGGTCGAACGGCTGCGCGCGGGCGGTTACGCCGACGACACCCCGGTCGTGGTGGCGTACAAGGTTTCCCTGCCCGACGAGACGGTCGCGCAGACCACCGTGGGCGAGCTGGAGGCGTGCGTGAAGGAGCACAAGCTCTACCGCACCACGCTGTTCCTGGTCGGCGAGGTGCTCGCGCCGCCCGCGTCCCGCCGCCGCGTCGCCGTGGTCGAGGGCGACGAGCCGGTGCGCCGCGCCCGGCCGTCGAAGTGGGCCAAGCGGGCGGGCAGGCCGGCGGCGAAGCCGGGCGAGTCGCCGTCGGCGGCGGCGTGGTCGGCCGTGCACGACTGGCAGGAAACGGCGCGCACCAAGCGCTCGGCGGCCCGACCGAAGCCCGAACCGGTCGGCGAGCCGATGCTCCACCTCGTCACGGACCAGGACCTGCCGGAGGGGGCCGAGCAGCCGGCGGACGACGAGGCCAAGCCGAAGACCAAGCCCGTGGTGGCCGCCGCCGCGAAGCGCACTCCCACCACCGTGCGGGCGAGCACGACACCCCGCAAGCCGTCCGGGACGCGGGCCAAGAAGAACAAGCGCGTGAACTGACATGGACGTCGTCGCGCTGCACCGCTTCGTCGAGCAGGCCGGTCGGTCCTGGGACGACGTCACCGTGGTGGACGCCGGGGCGTTGGGCCTGCGGCACGCGGTGAACGTGTGCCGGGCCCGGCCCGCCGTCGTCGTCTCCGGCGCCGACCCGGCCGAACTGGCCCGGGACCTGGCCGGGTGGCGGCGATCCCTGGTGGTCGCCTCGGCCGCCGGACTGTCCACTGTGGACCCGGCGGACGCGGTCACGCGCCGGTGGACCGAGCCCGGCGCGGTCCTGTGCCTGGCCGAGCAGACCTTCGCGCCGACCGGCGAGGGCTGGGCCCTGCCCGACGGCGACTTCGCCCAGCGCGACGGCATGACCGCCGTCGCCGAGGTGCGGGCACTCGTGCTGGCCCGGCTCGCGCCGCGCCCCGGCGTGCTGGTCTGGGACGTCGGCGCGGGACCCGGCGCGATCGGCGTCGAGTGCGCCCGGCTCGGCGCGGCCGTCGTCGCGGTGGAACGCGACCCGGTCCAGTGCGTGCGCATCATCGCCAACGCCTCCGCGCACGGCGTGGACGTGCGCGTGGTCGAGGCCGAACTGGGCCAGGCGGGCGAACTGCCCCGACCCGACGCGGTGTTCGTCGGCGGCGGCGGCGCGGACGTGGTGCGGCAGAGCGTGCGCTCCGGCGCGCGGCGGGTCGTCGTGGCGACCCCCGACCTGGACCGCGTGCTGCCCGCCCGGGACGCCCTGCTGGAAGCCGGGTACGAGGTCGAGGGCAGCCAGGTGTCCGCCGCGCGGCTCACCGGCGGCACGCTGCTCGCCACCAACCCGGTGACCGTGCTGTGGGGGGTGAAGAAGGCGTGATCGGCGTGTTCGCCGCCGGCGAGCGCAACCGACGCGCCGCGGTCGAACTGGCCGGCTTCCTCGGCCCCGACGCGGTCGTGCCCGACGGACCGATCGGACCCGCGCTGCGCGCCCTGTGGCCCCGGCTGGGCTCCGCGGTGCTCTTCCTCGGCACGGAACCGACCGTGCGGCTGGTCGCGCCGCTGCTGCGCGACGAACGGGCCGACCCCGGCGTGGTGTGCGTCGACGGCGGCTTCGCCGTGGCGCTGCTCGGCGGCGCGGACACCCTGGCCGAACGGGTCGCCGACGTGCTCGGCGCCCACGCCGTGACCACGTCCGCGTCGGCCGGCTCACCGCTCGACGAACTCGTCGAGCTGCTGGACGCCACGGTCGAGGGCGACCTGGCCGCGTGCGGCGAGGCGATCCGGCTCGGCGAGCCCGTGCTGCTGGCCAACCCGCTCGGCTTCCCCCTGCCCGCGCTGCCGGACAACGTCGTCGGATCCGGCCACGAGACCGCGTGGACCGTGCTCGTGGACGACCGCGTGCCCAAAGGACCGGCCGACGACCGCGTGGTGCGGGTCGTGCCGCGCACGCTCGTCGTGGGCGTCGGGTCGAGCACCGGCGTGCCGGCCTCGGCGGTGTCGGCCGCGCTGGCGCAACTGGAGGAGAAGCGCGGGCTCGACCTGCGCGCCGTCCGCGCGTTCGCCACGCTCGACCGCAAGGTCGCCGAACAGGGCATCGCCGACGCGCTGGAGGACTGGGGCTTCTGGCACGACTCGACCACCGCGCCGCTGCTCGCCTACCCCGGCGAGGAACTGGCCGTGATCCCCGTGCCGAACCCGGCGGAGCTGGCCATCGACATCCCCAGCGTGGCCGAGGCGGCGGCGCTGCGCGGCGCGATGGAGCTGTCCGCCGGAGGACGGGTGGAGATCGCGGCGGAGAAGGTGAAGGGCGCCGGCGTGACCGTCGCCGCCGCCCGCGTCCTGCCCCGCGGCCGGCTCGCGCTGGTCGGCCTCGGACCGGGTGACGCGGACGAGCGCACGCCGCGCGCCGAGGCCGAGCTGAGGCGCGCGTCGGTCGTGGTCGGCCGCGCCGAGTGCGTGGACCAGGTGCGGCACCTGCTGCGGCCGGGCACGCGGGTCGCCGCCGACGGCGCGGTCCGGCTGGCCGAGGAGGGCGCGGCCGTGGCCTTCGTCGAGGCCGGTGCCGGGCCGGTTGTTTCCGGGCCGATTCGCGCGGATGTCGTCCGCGTGACCGGAGTCGCTCGTCAACTGTGAAGTTCCGACGGACCGTCGAAAGGCGGTTGTCGCTTCCGTCGTCTTGGTCCTAGCTGGAGGAGCGCCCGCACCGGGCGCCCCTGCACCGGAAGGATCGACATGGCGAAAACCCTGCGTCGCCTGTTCACCGTCCTGGCCGCGACCGTGGCCGCGGTCGGTCTCATGACCACCGCGCCCGCCTCGGCCGAGACCTCGTCCGACACCGGCGTGTCGCCGTTCATCGTCGGCGGCTCCCGCGTGTCCACCAGCACCTACCCGTGGGTGGTGTACCTGGCCACCAGCACCGGCGGCCAGTTCTGCGGCGGCACGCTCGTCAAGGCCAACAAGGTCGTCACGGCCGCGCACTGCGTCAGCGGCCGCAGCGCGTCGAGCACCCGCGTGGTGCACGGCCGCGACGACAAGCAGAGCACGGCCGGCACCGTGGCCACGGTGAGCCGGATCTGGGTCCACCCCAGCTACCGGACCGCCAGCTCCGGCTACGACGTCGCCGTGCTGACCCTCGGCACCAACATCAACTCCACCTACCTGCCGCTGGCCACCCCGAGCGACACCGCCCTGTACGCGGCCGGCACCAGCGCCCGCATCTACGGCTGGGGCACCACGTCCTCCGGCGGCTCGGCGTCGCGGTACCTGCTCGGCGCGACCGTGCCGGTCACGTCCGACTCGACCTGCCGCACCGCCTACTCCAACTACAGCCCGACCTCGATGGTCTGCGCCGGCTACCCGCAGGGCGGCACCGACACCTGCCAGGGCGACTCCGGCGGCCCGCTCGTCGCGGGCGGCAAGCTGATCGGCGCCACCTCGTTCGGCCGCGGCTGCGCGCTCGCGGGCTACCCGGGCGTGTACGCGCGGATCGCCTCCTACTACTCCGTGATCACCGCGCAGCTGTAACCACCCGCGACGTGCCCACGACCGGGTGTCCTCCCGGCCGTGGGCACGTCCGGCGTGTTCGATCCGCACCATGCGCCAACTACTCGTGATGCTGCTCCTGCTGCTCGCCGCACCGGGCGTCGCCACCGCCGCCGAAGGACTGCACTCGTGCTCCACGGCGGTCGACGGCACGTCCGCGACCGGACGCTGCGAAGGCCGCGGCACGTTCCGCCTGCTCGCCTCCTGCGCCGACGGCACGACCGTCGACAGCTCGTGGCTGTCCATCAGCAACGGCACCGGCCGGACCAGGATCCGCTGCCGCTCCACCGCCACCAACGCCTGGATCGAACAGCGGTAGCGTCGCACCATGGCCGACCTCGAACCGGTGCCGGAAGACTGGGAACGGGCGCTCGCCGTCGTCGCCCACCCCGACGACCTGGAGTACGGCGCGTCCGGCGCGATCGCCCGCTGGACCGCCCAGGGCAAGCACGTCGCCTACGTCCTGGCCACCCGCGGTGAAGCCGGCATCGACACCCTGCCACCCGACCGAGCCGGTCCGCTGCGGGTCCGCGAACAGGTCGCGGCCGCCGCCGTCGTGGGCGTGGACCACGTCGAGTTCCTCGACCACGCCGACGGCGTGGTCGAACCCGGCCTGCCGCTGCGCCGCGACATCGCCGCCGCCATCCGCCGGCACCGACCCGACGTCGTCATCACCGGCAACCACCACGACACGTTCCCCGGCGGGTTCCTCAACATGGCCGACCACCGGGTCGTCGGCCAGGCCGTCATCGACGCCGTCCGCGACGCCGCCAACCGGTGGGTGTTCCGCGACCTGGACCTGGAACCCTGGAACGGCGTCCGGTTCGTCGCGGTCAGCGGCTCACCCCGGGCCGGGCACGCCGTCGACATCACCGACACGTTCGCACTCGGCGTGGCGTCCCTGCGCGAGCACCGCGCGTACCTGGCGGCGTTGAGCGGCGAGATGGCCGAACCGGAGCCGTTCCTGCGCCGCGAGGCCGAACGGGCGGGCCTCCGGTCGGGCGGCGGCCTCGCCACCACCTTCGAGGTTCTCGTGATGTGAAGCACCCGGGTTGGACAGGACATGCCTGGTGTGGATGCTTCTACCCATGCACGGTGAACAGCACTACCTCGTGGGCCTGGACCTGACCGGCCGGCGGGTCGTCGTCGTGGGCGGCGGCACGGTCGCCCAGCGCAGGCTGCCCAGGCTCGTCGCGGCGGGCGCCAGGGTGGAGGTCATCTCCCCCGACGTGACCCCGGCGGTCCAGGGCATCGTCGACGGCGGCGAAGCCGTCTGGCACGCCCGCGAGTACGCCGACGGCGACCTCGACGGCGCCTGGTACGTGCTGGCCTGCACGTCGTCACCCGAGGTCAACGCCCGCATCACCGCCGACGCCGAAGAACGCCGCGTGTTCTGCGTGCGCGCCGACGTGGCCGTGAAGGGCACCGCCGTGACACCGGCGGTCGGCGAGCACGACGGCCTGCTCGTCGGCGTCCTCGCCGGCGGCCTGCACCGCCGCTCCGCGGGCGTCCGCGACGGCCTGCTCACCGCGCTGCGCGACGGCTCGATCGCCGACCACCACGACCAGCCCGCCGGCGTCGCCCTCGTCGGCGGCGGACCCGGCGACCCCGACCTCATCACCGTGCGCGGCCGCAGGCTCCTGGCCAGGGCCGACGTCGTGGTCGCCGACCGGCTCGCGCCGCGCGAGCTGCTGGACGAGCTGCCACCGCACGTCGAGGTCGTGGACGCGGCCAAGATCCCCTACGGGCGCGCCGCGACGCAGGACTTCATCAACACCACGCTGGTCGACCACGCCAAGGCCGGCCGGTTCGTGGTCCGCCTCAAGGGCGGCGACCCGTACGTGTTCGGGCGCGGCTTCGAGGAGCTCATCGCGTGCGCCGAGGCAGGCGTGCCCGTCACCGTGGTACCCGGCGTGACCAGCGCTTTCGGCGTGCCGGCCCTGGCCGACGTGCCGGTGACGCACCGGGGCGTCGCGCACGAGGTCGTGGTCGTGTCCGGGCACGTCGCACCCGACGACGAGCGATCCCTGGTCGACTGGTCGGCGTTGGCCCGGCTGTCCGGCACGGTCGTGATCCTCATGGGTGTGGAGCGGGCGGCGGCGTTCGCGCAAGCACTCATGACGGGCCGGCCGGGCGACACCGCGGTCTCGGTGATCCAGGAGGGCAGCACCCGCACGCAGAAGGTCGTGCGGTCCACGCTCGCGTCCCTCGCCGACGACATCGCCGAGCACGGCATCCGCCCGCCCGCGATCATCGTTGTGGGACCGGTTGCCGCGCTGGCGGCGGAACTGCCCTTCCGCTCCTGAGCGCCAAGCCCACCCCGGCGGCCACGACCACCACCAGCCCACCCAGGGCCGCCCACGTCGTGCCGCCGGGGTGGACCAGCGGCTCACCGCGCAACGCCTGCCAGACCAGCAGCGCGAACAGCCCGGTGCAGCCCAGCGCGGCCACCGCCACCACCCGGGTGCGCACCCGTTCCGCCAGGCCCGACGCCGCCAGGCCCAGCACCAGCAGCACCATCACCTGCAACCCGTGCATCCCGAAGAAGTGCGGCACCCGCAGGTCACCGCCGGTCGTGCTCCAGCCCGTGAGCGGCAGCCCCGGGCCGCCGTCGGCCACGCCGACGCTGTGCCCGCCCACCAGCTCCACCTCGCGGCCACCGGCGTCCACCGCCGGGACGCGCTCGTGCGGCCCCACCATCAGGTACCCCGACGCCATGCCCAGGATCGCCAGCCAGAGCCCGCTGCGCACGGCCAACCGCACGTCCGGCCGCGCGAACCGCTGGAACGACAGCACCAGCGCCAGCACCACGTTGGTCAGGAACATCGCCGGGATCGCCGTGCCGAACGTGAGCTGCACGAACCGGTTCAACGGGTCGTCGGAGCTGTTGTAGTGCGTGAACATGCCCCGCCCGGCCTGCAAGGCGATGAGCCCGACCTCCACGAACATGATCACCGCGATCACCGTCGCCGCCCCCGACGTCCACCGCCGCGCCCGGTGCGGCAGGGAGAGCATCCACGACAGCGTCGCCGAGTAGACCGCCAACGACACGGCGAACTTGAACGGCTTGGCCCACAACGGTGATCCCTGGAGCACCCTCCCGTCGAGCACCATCGCCACCGCGCACCCCACCGCGCCCACCGCCATCACCACGGCCAACCACAGGGTGGGCCGGTGCCAGGTCTTCGTCATGCCGCAAAGCCTGGTCGGGCGCCCGCCCGGGATCACTGGTGCCAACCCGGCCATGCGAGGTGGGGCAGGCCGCCGCGAGAGGTGGGGCAGGCCACCGCGGGAGGTGGGGAAGACGCCCGTGGGAGGTGGGGGGCGCCGCAGTCCGGATGGGACAATGGTCGCGGGAGGACGTCGTGGCGGTGTGGGTGCGGCTCGCCGGAGTGGGACTGGCCAGGCTGAGGTTCGCCTACTCGCCGGTGTTCGAGACCGTGATGGCCGTCGACGGCCTGCGCACCCCCGGCGCCCACGCCGTCCACCTGCCCTGGGTGCGCTGGGCCCGGGAACGCCTCGCCGACATCCCCGACCTGGACCGCTTGCTGGACCGGCTCGACGGCCGGGTGAAACCCGCCGACCTGATGCCCGTGCCGGACGCCCGCATGCCCGACCTGGACACCGAACTGCGCCACGTCCCGGAACCGGAAGCGACCACCCTGCGCCACTGCCACGACCGGCTCATCGCACCCCACTGGCAGCGCATCACGGCGGTCCTGGAAGCCGACATCGCCACCCGCGCCGCCACCCTGGCCGACAAGGGCGTCGAAGCCGTCCTCCACGACCTCCACCCGGAGGTCACCTGGTCCGACGGCGAACTGATCCTGCACCGCAAGCCCGAACACCGGGTCGACCTGACCGAGCACGGCCTGGTGCTGTGCCCCAGCGTCTTCTGCTGGCCGAAGGCCTGGATCGCCCTGGACCCGGTGGGCCAAGGCGTCCTGCGCTACCCGGCGCGCGGCATCGGCACCCTCTGGGAGGACCGCGACACCCCGAAGGACCTGGCCGCCCTGATCGGCCGCACCCGCGCGCACCTGCTGATCCTGCTCGAGGCCCCGAAGAGCACCACCGACCTGGCCACCGCCCTGGGCGTCACCGCCGGCGCGGTCTCCCAACACATCGCCGTCCTGCGCGCCGCCCGCCTGATCACCACCCGCCGCGAGGGCCGCCACGTCCTCCACATGCGCACCACCCGCGCCGACGCCCTCATCACCTGACCACCCGCCACCGCTCCCGCCACGACCGCGCCATCACCATCCCGCCCTGGCCGCACCGTCCCGCTATCGCGGGCCACCCAGCCCGCTCCGGCTGCCCGTCCCGTACCGCCCCGTCGTGAGCGCGCCACCCGGTTCCGACCGGGCCACGTCGCCCCCGTGACGGCCCCGCCACCCGCTCCCCGCTGTCCGCGCCCACGCCTCCTCGCCGCCGGGCCGGCCGTTTTCTCCGGCTAACGTGAGAAATGCGGTTCGGGTTGTCAGGGGTTGCACGCTTCCCCCGATCGAGTGCCGGCACCGGACCGTCCGGGGTCTCAACTCCCCACGCCACCCCCGCCGAGCCGAAGCCCGAGCTCACGGCCCGCCTCCACCACGTGCCCGTGCTCGCACACCGGCACCAGCGACACCTTCCCCCCGCACCCCACGTGCTCCGGCTCCACCGGAGGCGGCCCGTCGGCCAGGTGCCGGTCACCCCACGCCATCAACGCCATCAACACCGGCCACAGCTCACGCCCCGCGGCCGTCAACGCGTACTCGTACCGCTGCCGCGCCCCGAACTCCCGGTAGGCCACCCGCTCCAGCAGCCCGGCGTCCACCAACGACGACAGCCGACTGCTGAGCACGTTCCGCGCCACCCCCAGGTGCTCCCGCAGCTCCTCGAACCGCCGCACCCCGTTCGAGACGTCCCGCACGATCTGCAACGACCACCGCTCCCCGAGCAGCACCAGCGCCCGCGCGATCGAGCACCGGTCGTTCTCGATGACGACTCCCATACCCCGACCCTACCGCAGGGTTGTCAATCGAAACCCAGCCACGCTAAGTTCACGATAGAAACTCAGCCAAGGGGCAGTCATGCGAATCGAAGACCACCCGACCGCGCGCCGAGTCCGGGCCAACCCCGGCACCCCGACACCACCGCCGACCACCGCCTGGCTGCGCGACCTGGCCCGGCGAGCCGGCGCCGACGACGTCGGTTTCGTCCCCGTGGACCTCCCCGAGCTGGCCGTCGACCGCGACCACGCCCGAACGGCCCTGCCCAACGCCCGCACCTACATCGCGTTCTGCGTCCGGATGAACCGCGACAACGTCCGCAGCCCCCTGCGCAGCATCGCCAACACCGAGTTCCACCACACCCTGGACGACGCCGACGCGGTCGGTCACCGGCTCGCCAAGGCGCTCCAGCAAGCCGGCCACCGGGCCGTGCACCCGGCCTCCGCCTTCCCCCAGGAGATGGACGACTTCCCCGGTCGCGGCTGGGTGATCTCGCACAAGCTCGTCGCCCAGGCGGCCGGGCTGGGTCGGATCGGCATCCACCGCAACCTGATCCACCCGAAGTTCGGCAACTTCGTCCTCCTCGGCACCGTCGTGGTGGACTTCGAGGTGGACGAGCACTCGACGCCGCTCGACTTCAACCCGTGCCTGGAGTGCAAGCTGTGCGTGGCGGCGTGCCCGGTCGGCGCGATCTCCAAGGACGGCGCCTTCAACGTCCTCGACTGCTACACCCACAACTACCGCGAGTTCATGAGCGGCTTCACCGACTGGGTGGAGAACGTCGCCGACAGCACCGACCGCGAGGACTACCGCCGCCGCGTGTCACCGTCGGAGTCCGCGTCGATGTGGCAGAGCCTGGCGTTCCGCCCGAACTACAAGGCGGCCTACTGCATGGCCGCGTGCCCGGCGGGGGAGGACGTCATCGGGCCGTTCCTGGACGACCGCAGGGCCTTCCTCGCCGACGTCGTCAAACCCCTGCAGGACAAGGAAGAACCGGTCTACGTGGTCCCCGGCTCCCCCGCCGAGGCCCACGTCCGCAAGCGCTTCCCCCACAAGACCGTCCGCCAGGTGTCCAACGGCCTGCACTGACCCGCGCACGACAACGGCACCCCGCCCAACCGGACGGGGTGCCGTTGTCACATCGGAGAACTAGTGCTGCGCCACCCGGCGCGGACGGCCGGAGCCGCTCCGGTCGCGGTCGGACCGGCCACCGCGGAACCCGCCGAAGCCACCCCCGGCGCCGCCACTGCGACGAGGCCCACCGCCACCGCCGCGACGAGCGCGCACGGGGACCTCCGGCTCGACCACCGGGATGCCGCTCGGCACGCGAGCGCCCGTGATGCGGACCAGCTCCTCGTCACCGGGACGGACCTTGGTCGAGGTCGGTCGGACGCCCGCCCGCGCGGTCAGGCCCTGCACGGTGCGCCGCTGGTCGTGCGTGACCAGGGTGACGACCGTGCCGGACTGCCCGGCGCGCGCCGTGCGGCCGGCGCGGTGCAGGTAGTCCTTCGGGTCGGCCGGCGGGTCGACGTGCACCACGAGGCTCACGTCGTCCACGTGGATGCCGCGCGCCGCCACGTCGGTGGCGATCAGCACCGGCATGGTGCCCTCGCGGAACTGGGTCAGGACGCGCGTGCGCGCGCTCTGCGCCTTGCCGCCGTGCAACGCGCCCGCGTGCACGCCCATCGACCGCAGCTTCTTGGCCAACCGGTCCACGTGGTGCTTGGTGCGCACGAACATGATCGTGCGGCCCTCGCGCGCGGCGACCTCGGTGACCACGTTCTGCTTGTCCTCGGCGGACACGAACAGCAGGTGGTGGTCCATGGTGGTGACGCTGCCGGTGGGCGGCGAGACCGAGTGGACGACCGGGTCGTGCAGGTACTGGCGGACCAGCTTGTCCACGTCGCCGTCCAGCGTCGCGGAGAACAGCAGGCGCTGGCCGTTCTGCGGGGTGAGGTCGAGGATGGCCCGGACCTGGGGCATGAAGCCCATGTCCGCCATCTGGTCGGCCTCGTCCAGCGCGGTGAACATGACCTCGGACAGGTCGGCCGTGCCCTGCCGCACGTGGTCGGACAGCCGACCGGGCGTGGCGATCAGCAGGTCGACGCCGCGGCGCAGCGCGTCGACCTGGCGCGGGAACGACGTGCCGCCGACGACCGTGCGGCACCACAGGCCCAGCGACCGGGCGAACGGGCTGAGGGCTTCCTCGACCTGCATCGCCAGCTCACGGGTGGGCACGAGCACGAGCGCGCGCGGCTTGAGCGGCTTGGCCCGGCCACCGGTCAGGCGGGACAGCAGCGCCAGGCCGAACGCCAGCGTCTTGCCGGAGCCCGTCTGGCCGCGGCCGAGGATGTCGCGGCCGGCCATGGCGTCGGGCAGCGTGGCGGCCTGGATCGGGAACGGCTCGGTGATGCCGGCCTGCTCGAGCGCGCGGAGCAGCTCGTCGGACAGGCCCAGCTCGGCGAACGAGGGCAGCGGGCCCTCGGGCACGGTGCTCTCGACGTGTTCGGGAATGGTGGTCGCCTGCTCCACGGCGGGAGCGGGACGACGGTTGCCCTGGCCAGGGCGCCTGTTGCTGCGGGGCTTGCGGAACTGCGGGCGCTCGGAACGGCCTTGGGACATTGTCGGCAAAACAAACCTCCGGGACACGGCACGTCTCGAGGATTGCTCTGCTTGAGCAGGCGCGATCGCGGGGACGGGCCCGGCGCGCGGATCGCGCCGATAGTGGTTGGGAAGCACCACCGGCCACTCTGGCGGCCTGGGGCGCTCTGTGGCGCCACCGGGCGGTGCACCACTCAGTCTAGCTGATCACGGGCCGTGGTTCGTCATCCCGGCGGTGTTCTCGCGCACACGGGTGGTGGGCCGGCTGATCCCGAGTGCCCCGCCGACGATCACCGTGAAGCGCAAAAGAGCACTTGGGAGGGGGTGCGCCGCGATTGTCACCCGGTCGGGTCGACGGAGCACCCACCAACTGAACGGAGCAACGGCGATCGGCGCGGTGACCGCCCCGCGCGTTCGACCTCCCGTAGGTGCGAGCTCCGGGCCGGCACCGGCCCGGAGCTCGTCCACGACCCGCCGGTCAGCGCAGGCCGGCCACGTCCAGCAGCATCTCGGTGGCCTCGCGCGGCTCCGCCAGCTCCGGCGGCAGGCCGCGCGCGGTGAACCAGCCGGCCACGTTGCGGACGTCCCGCTCCAGGAACTCGGGCCCGCGCGGGTTCGCCGCCAGGTCCACGACCTGCGGCAGGTCGATCACGACCAGCCGGCCGTCGTGCACCATGAGGTTGAACGCCGACAGGTCGCCGTGCGCCAGCCCGGCGGACGCCATCACGCTCAACGCGTCCACCAGCTGCCGCCACAGGCCCAGCAGCTCCTCGGGCTCCGGCCGCAGCTGCGCCAGCCGGGGCGCCGCGGCGCCGTCCGTGCCGACGAACTCCAGCAGCAGCTCGGTGCCGTCGCGCTGCACCGGGTACGGCACGGGCGCGCCGCGCTGCCACAGCGTCGCCAGCGCGGCGAACTCGGCCACCGCCCACCGCTCGGCGATGAGGTTGCGGCCGAACGCGCTGCGGTTCGCCATCGCGCGCATCTCGCGCGACCGCCGCATGCGCCTGCCTTCGAGGTAGCCCGCGTCCCGGTGGAACAGCCGGTGGTCGTTGCTGCGGTACCGCTTCGCGGCCAGCAGGCACGACCGGTCGGTGCCGGGCATCGCGCGTTCCAGCAGGAAGACGTCCGCCTCCTTGCCGGTCTTGACGACCCCCAGCTCGCGGTCCACCGCGGACAGGTCCGTGACCAGCCACTCCGGGTGCGGCTTCGGGCCCTGGTCGGCGTCACCCCAGGTGGACCAGCGGTCACCCTCCGGCGGGGTGTCCGCCGCGACGGCGTCCTCCCGCATCTGGGCGAGCCGGTCCTTGGCCTCCTCGGTGAGCCGGCCGCGACGGCCCGGCTCGACCTCGCCCTCCCGGCGGGAGGCGGCCTTCTTCGCTTTCTTGGCACGCCACTTCAGGTCGTCGGCGTGGTCGAACTCGGATTCGAACTCGGTGTACTGCTCGTGCTCGCGCACTGGATGTGCTCCAGGTGAAGTGGGAGTGATCGCCCCCACCCGGCGCGGTGTGGTCCTTCGCGCGGGTTCGCGTCAGGCGAGCGGGGCGAGCGGACGGGTCGGTGCCACGTCCCGGACAGCTGTCGCCATCTGGCACCTCCTCGACTCCGCCGTGGTCTGCCACCACCGGCGCTCTGCGCGTACGTGCAGAGGGTGCCCGGCCGCTCGGCGCGGGCGCAACCGATTTATCGCGTCTCCAGCCGGTAGCTGCCGCGCTCGCCCAGCCAGGCGGCCCCGAGCTGGCGGATCACCAGCGAGTCGTGCCGCAGCACGCGTTCGTCGTGCCACTGGGTGGCGCGCGGCGCGACGGCCAGCATCCGCTGCCGGGCCGTGCCGCTGAACTCGACCAGCGCGGCCACGGCGTCGTCCACCTCGTCCGCCGCGAGCGGGTCGGGGGTCGGGCCGTCGGGGAAGGTGAGCGCGGTGTCGGCGAACGTGGCCGACGTGCCCAGGTCGTGCGCGAGCTGGTGCTCCACCGACTCCGCGTTCAGCCGCCGCTGCTGCCAGGTCGGGTCGGTCCCGGCCAGGCGCAGGCCGAGCAGCCGGGCCAGGCACAGCCCCGACCACACCCGCTTGAGCGCTTCCGGCGCGTCGAGCGCGTCGGTCTTCAGGTCCTCGACGACCTCTCGCAACCGGCCGGGGGTGACCGGCTCCGGGGACGTGGGGGACGAGGTGTCGCCGGGTGTGTCGGGAGTCACCCGGCCATTCTGTCACCACCCTCACGACAGGTGACAGATCCCGACGCTCCGTCACGCAAACGGCGGTCAGCGGTGGGCGAAAGACCGCCGGTAATCCTTTGGCGGCACACCCACCACGGTCGTGAAGTGGTGGCGCAGCAACGCTGCGGTGCCGAAGCCGGAGCGGTGGGCCACGTCCTCGACGGACAGCCCCGTCTCTTCCAGGAGCTGGCGGGCGCGCAGCACCCGCTGGGTGGTGAGCCAGCGGTGCGGTGTCGTGCCCGTCTCGGCGGCGAAGCGGCGGGCGAAGGTGCGCTCCGACATGCTCGCCCGCTCGGCCAGGCTCGCGACGGTGTGCTCCTGGTCCAGCCGGTCCTGCAGCCACGCCAGCAGCGGCTGGAGGCTGTCGGCCCGGTTCGGCGGCGCGGGCAGCGCGATGAACTGGCGCTGGCCGCCCTCGCGCTGCGGCGCGACGACCATGCGGCGCGCGACGGTGGCGGTGGCGGTGGCGCCGAACTCGCGGCGGATGACGTGCAGGCACGCGTCGATGCCCGCGGCGGTGCCCGCGCTGGTGACGATGTCGCCGTCGTCCACGAACAGCACGTCCGGGTCGAGCCTGGCGCGGGGGTAGCGCCGCGCGAACTGGGCGGCGTGGTGCCAGTGGGTGGTGCAGGGCCGGTCGTCCAGCAGGCCGGCCTCGGCGAGCAGGAACGCGCCGCTGCACACCGACAGCAGCGTGCTGCCCCTGGCGTGCGCTTCGCGGATGGCCTCGAGGAGGCGTGGCGGGTACTCGTCGCGGGTCGTCACGGCGGACACGGCGACCAGGTCGGCTTCGACGAGCGCGTCGAGGCCGTGCTCGGGGATCAGGGACGCGCCGACGTTGGTGCGGATCGGCTCGCCGGGGTGCTCGCCGCAGACCAGGAAGTCGATCGGCGGCACGCCGTCGTCGGTGCGGTCGATGCCGAAGACCTCGCAGATCACGCCGAACTCGAACGGCGCGAGGCCGTCCATGACGACGGCGGCAACGGTGCGCAGCATGCCGCCACCCTACTTGGCAGGATTTTGATGCACAACGGCAAGTCTGCCAGTGGTGGCAGGATCTTGCGTAGCGCACAATTAGTGCCATGACAGCGATCATCCTCGCCCTGGCCGTCGTGGCGCTCACCGTCTACGGCGTGGAGCGCAACCACCGCCGGCAGCCCGGCCCGGGTTCCCGCCTGGCGGGCAGCACGAACACCGAAGACCGCGACCTGTCCCGGGTGACGGCGGACGTGCGGGCCTCGGCCGCCCACGCGCCCGCCGCCCGCGCCGCCCACCGCGGTGAGGTCACGCCCCTGCG
This sequence comes from Saccharothrix saharensis, assembly GCF_006716745.1. Taxonomy (NCBI): domain Bacteria; kingdom Bacillati; phylum Actinomycetota; class Actinomycetes; order Pseudonocardiales; family Pseudonocardiaceae; genus Saccharothrix; species Saccharothrix saharensis. The sequence goes on from NZ_VFPP01000001.1 coordinate 6,401,644, forward strand.
TTCGATGCGACCGGCCCGGTCGGCCTGAACCCCCGCGGGAGGGTCAGACGATCAGGTCGGCGGTCCGGGGACCGGTCGGCTCCACCCGGAGCCCGGCCCGGACCGCGAGCCTGATCAACCCCCTCAGGTCGCCCGGCTCGGACCGCGACTTGACGATCGCCCGCGCGAGCCGCCCCTTGTGCGCCTTGTTGAAGTGGCTGACCGCGTTGCGCCGGCCCTTGCCGTCCTCGGTCACGACCCGGATCACGGCGGCGTGGGGGATGCGCGCCAGCGAGGTGTACGGGCTCGACCGCAGGTCGACCACGAACTCGTCGGCCGCGGCCAGCACCGGCTCCAGCGCGGGCCGCCACAGCCCGCCCAGCGGCCCGACCGACGGCAGCGCGCTGCCGCCGGACAGCCGGTAGGCCGGGATCGGGTCGCCACCGCCGACCACGCCGAACAACGCCGACGCGACCGAGAGGCGGGCGAACGCCCGTGACCTCTCGGTCCTCGTCAGCTCGGCCGGCGCGAGCGCGTCGTACAGCACCCCCGTGTACCGGGCCAGCGCGGGCAGCGTGGGCGAGCGGCGCAGCTCGGCGTTGCGCTCCACCTCGCCCGCCTGGCGCTCGGACAGCCCCAGCGCGGCCAGGCTCGCGGGGACGTCGGCGGCGAGGTCGACCAGCGCGTCGACCAGCTTGCCGCGCACCGGCGTGAGCTCCCGGTGCGACAGCAGGTCGAGGTCGAGCGGCGCGCCGGAGCCGCCGAGGGCCTTGGTCTCCGACGGGGGCAGCAGTACCAACACGACGGGCAAGCCTAGGCGCCCGCCGTCACGGCTCCTCGGTGCCGTCGGGCTGGCCGACGCAGAACTGGTTGCCGTCCGGGTCGGCCAGCACGGTCCAGGTCAGCCCGGGCACGGTGTGCTCGCCCACCTCGGTCGCGCCCAGGGCCACCAGCCGCGCCACCTCGGCCGCCCGGTCCTCCACGTGCCCGTCGAAGTGCACCCGGTTCTTGCCCGGTGTCGGGTCCTCGACGCGCTGCAACCCGAGCTGGACCCCGTTCTCCCCGGCCGGCGCGAGGACCAGGAACTCGCCCCAGTCGTGCTGGACCGACGTGCCCAGCGCCTCGGTCCAGAAGTCCGCCAGCCGCCGCGGGTCCGTCGTGTCGAGGGTGATCATGCCGATGCTGAAGGTCATGGCCCGGCAGGCTAGACCGGCCCACCGACGATTCCGGTCGCCGCGCCCCGAGCGACAACCCGTTGGAACTGATCAGGGCGGGTTCACTACCCTTTCCCGGACAACCCGCCCACGAGGAGCGCCCCACCGTGATCACGAGGATGTCGTCGCTGTTCCTGCGCACGCTGCGCGAGGACCCGGCCGACGCCGAAGTACCCAGCCACAAGCTGCTCGTCCGCGCAGGCTACGTGCGGCGCGTCGCGCCGGGCGGTTACTCGTGGCTGCCGCTGGGGCTGCGGGTGCTGCGCAACATCGAGCAGGTCGTGCGCGAGGAGATGGACGCCTTCGGCGCGCAGGAGATCCAGTTCCCCGCGCTGCTGCCGAAGGAGCCCTACGAGGCGACGAACCGGTGGACCGAGTACGGGCCCAACCTGTTCCGCCTGAAGGACCGCAAGGGCGCCGACTACCTGCTCGGCCCCACCCACGAGGAGCTGTTCGCGCTCACCGTGAAGGGCGAGTACTCCTCGTACAAGGACTACCCGGTCACGCTCTACCAGATCCAGACCAAGTACCGCGACGAGGCGCGTCCCCGCGCGGGCATCCTGCGCGGCCGCGAGTTCCTGATGAAGGACTCCTACTCGTTCGACCTCGCCGACGAGGGCCTGGCGCAGTCCTACCGGCAGCACCGCGAGGCCTACATCCGCATCTTCGACCGGCTGGGCCTGGAGTACGTGATCGTCTCCGCCACGTCGGGCGCGATGGGCGGCTCGGCGTCGGAGGAGTTCCTGGCGGTCGCACCCACCGGCGAGGACACCTTCGTGCGCAGCACGGAGTCGGGCTACGCGGCGAACGTCGAGGCCGTCGTCACGCCCGCGCCCGCCGAGCAGGACCCGGCCGCGCACCCCGCGGCGCAGGTGCACCACACGCCGAACACGCCGACCATCAAGACGATGGTGGACTTCCTCAACGCCAACACCGACCGCGTGTTCACCGCCGCGGACACCCTGAAGAACGTCCTGGTGAAGACGAAGAAGCCCGGTGAGTCGGACTGGACGCTGCTGGCGATCGGCCTGCCCGGCGACCGCGAGGTCGACCTCAAGCGGCTGGAGGCGGCGCTGGAGCCCGCCGAGGTGGCGATGCTGGACGAGGCGGACTTCGCCCGCAACCCCTTCCTGGTCAAGGGCTACATCGGCCCGGGCGCGGTGCAGGCCAACGGCGTGCGGTACCTGGTCGACCCGCGCGTGGTGCGCGGCACGGCGTGGGTGACCGGCGCCGACAAGGCCGACCACCACGTGGTGGACCTGGTCGTGGGCCGCGACTTCACCCCCGACGGCACGATCGACGTGGCCGAGGTGCGCGAGGGCGACGCGTCGCCGGACGGCAAGGGCGTGCTGGTCGCCGCGCGCGGCATCGAGATCGGGCACATCTTCCAGCTCGGCCGCAAGTACGCCGACGCGTTCTCGCTGGACGCGCTGGGCCCGGACGGCAAGCCCATCCGGATCACCATGGGCTCGTACGGCATCGGCGTGTCCCGGCTGGTCGCCGCGATCGCCGAGCAGAGCCACGACGACCGCGGCCTGGTCTGGCCGCGCAACGTCGCACCCGCCGACGTGCACGTGGTCGTGGCGGGCAAGGACGAGACGCTGCTCGCGGGCGGCGAGAAGCTGGCGGGCGAGCTGTCCGACGCGGGCCTGAAGGTGCTGCTGGACGACCGCAAGGCCAGCCCCGGCGTGAAGTTCGCCGACGCCGAGCTGATCGGCGTGCCGACGATCCTGGTGGTGGGCCGCGGCCTGGCGAACGGCCTGGTCGAGGTCAAGGACCGGCGCACGGGCGAGCGCGAAGAGGTGCCGGTCGCCGACGCCGTCGGGCACCTGCTGTCCGTCGTCAAGGGCTAGGAACCCCCGCCCGGGCAGGCACGCCGCCTGCCCGGGCTCAGGGCCGCGCCAACACCGCTTCGAGCACCGCGGCGGTGTCCGACAGGTCGTCCAGCACCACGTGCGCGCCCGCTCCCCTCAGGTCCGCGGCGCTGCTGCGGCCCGTCGCCACGCCCACGGCGACCGCGCCGTGGTGCAGCGCGGCGTGCACGTCGTGGGGCGTGTCGCCGATGACGACCGCCCGGAACTCGCGGGCGTGCTTGGCCGTGGCCAGCCGCACGGCCTCCAGCACCAGCGCGGGCCGGTGCTCGGACACCGAGCCGTAGCCGCCGATCCCGAAGTCCAGGTGCTCGTCCAGCCCGAACGCGGCCAGCTTGTACCGGGCGATCTCCACCAGGTTCCCGGTGACGAGCGACTGCACGACGTCCGGCCGCTCCGCGAACGCCCCCAGCGCCGCCGCGGCGCCCGGCAGCGCGCGCCCGCGGGCCGGCAGCAGCTCCCGCTCCCGGGTGGCCACGTCGATCAGCCCGGCGTGCAGCCGGGCCACCAGCTCCTCGGTGGGCTCCAGGTCGTGCGAGGTCAGCAGCTCGCGGGTGATGGCCCGCTCGGTGCGGCCCGGGAAGCTCGGCACGTGCACGAGGTCCAGGCCCGTCGTCGCGCGCAACGCGGTCCGGTACCAGTCGTGGCCGAGGCCGCGCGCGTCGATCAACGTCAGGTCGATGTCCCACAGCACCAGCGTGTTCACGACAGCCGCACGCTCCGCAGGATGCGCCGCACGTCGCCCTCGGACGGTCCCTCGGCCGCGTGCGGCCCGCCCTCGGCCACGTTGAGCACGAACACGCACACCTTCGCCCCGTCGCGCAGCGCCACGGCGCTGACCGTGGCCTTGGGCGCGTAGCAGGCGTTGGCCGACTTCGGCGTCACCTCGACGCTGAGCCGGACCGCGTCGTCGTCGCCCGACTCGACCCGCGGCTCGCCGATCTCCGGCGGCGCGCCGTTGACGGTGTACCCGCCCGCCGCGATCCGGTTCACCAGCTCGGTGGCGACCTGCTCGGGGTCGTCGTCGACGACGGAACCGGCCATCGCCTGCGCCTGGATCATGCTGCGGCCCTGGCACTCGAACGGCCGTGACACGTACGTGGTGTTCAGCCTGATCCGCCCGGACGCGCCGCCGCCGCCGGACTCCCACGACGGCGGCAGCTCGTAGGCCACCCCCGTCTGGTCGTCGTCCACCGGCTGCCAGTCCGGCTCCGGCGCGGCCGACGAGGCCGACGTCGGCGTCGGCGCGGCCCGGTCGTCACCCGCGTTGAGCAGCACGAAGGTCGTCACGCCGCCACCGATGAGCACGACGGCGGTGGCCAGCGCGATCCACAGCGGCGCGCGGCTCGGTCGCTTCGGCGGTTGCTGCTGGTAGACGCCCAGCCCCGAGTAGCTCACCGGCTCAGCGGCTTCACGGAGTCGACCATCGCCTGGAGGTCGGCCTCCGTCGGCGGCTTCGGCTCGGCCGGCCCGCCTTCGAGGTCGCCGTTGGCCATGAACACGTGGTATCCCTTGTCGCCCTTCAGGACCAGGACCTTCACCATGCCCTTGGTCGCCAGGCACGCGTCACCGGAAGTGGTGGCGGTGGCGTCGACCTGCACGCCCTCGATCGTGCCCACCTTCACCGGCTTCGGCTCGCCGAGCTTGACCTCGGACTTCGGCGCGGACTTGTAGTACTGGGTGGCGAGCTTCTGGGCGAAGTCCTTGGCCACCGCGGTCAGGTCGGTCTGCGGCACCACGACACCGCCCGCGCCGCCGCGGGTGTAGTCGTTGCCCTCGCAGTCGTACGCCCCGGTGACGGTGAGGCCGATCAGCTTCACGTCCTCCATGCCCTCGACCGGCGCCGAGCTGGACACCGGCGTCCACCCCTTGGGCACGTCGTAGCTGTAGGACAGGTTCGGCACCGGCAGGCAGTTCCAGCCCGGCTTGGCGGGCTCGCAGGTGAGCGGCGGCTCGGTCGCCTGCGTCGACTTCGCCGTGGTGGGCGGCTTGGTCGTGGTGGTCGTGGTCGCCTGGCTGCTGCTCGTGCCCTGCGCGACCGGCGCCGAGCCGTCCGGTCGGGTCAGCACGTACGCGGTCACGCCGCCGCCGACCAGCACCACGACCACCGCGCCGATCACCAGCCACAGCGCGGTCCTGCTCTTCTTCGGCGGGGGCTCGTCACCGCCGGAGAAGACCCCGAGACCGCCGTAGGAGCCGCCGTAGTTCTGCGGGTAGACCTGCTGCGGGTAGCCCTGGTCCTGCCGGCCCCAGTCGCCCTGGTTGGGCTGGCCGCCCCAGCCGGACTGCCCGTCACCTGGGTAAGTCACGGACCGAACGGTAACCGATGGGGGCCGCGACCCGGACCGCTCCGATTAATTCAGCACGCGTTGACTTCCTCGCCCGATCGGACGTAGCCTCCAATTCAACACATGATGAACTACAGGGGAGGCGCACCATGGCCGCACTGCACGACCGGCCGCCGGCCGTCATCGCGGTGGCCACCGCCGTCGTGGGCGCGGTGATCGCGCTCGTGCTGGGGCTGGTGACGTTCGGCGTCCAGGCGACGGCACACCCCGAGGGCGTGCCGCTGGCGGTCGCCGTCGGCGCCGACGCCCCGCCGCAGCTGCGCGGCGTCGCGGACAAGCTCGCCGGCAGCGGCGCCGCGGAGGTCTCGTGGCGGGTGGCGACGCCCGCCGAGGCGCGGGACCTGCTGTCCCGCCAGGAGGTCTACGGTGTGCTGGAGCTCGCGCCCGGCGGCGCGACCGTGGTGCTGTCCGGCGCGGTGAACCCGTCCGGTACGCAGGTCGCCCAGCAGGTGCTCGGCGGCGTCGCGCGGGGCGCCGGGATGGAGGCCGGGGTCGTCACGCTGAACCCGGCCTCGGCGGCGGGCCGCACCGCGCCCCTGGCCGCGACCGCCCTGCTGTGGATCGCGGGCCTGGTCGCGGGTGCGGCGTTCACCGTGCTGGCCCGCGGGGGCACCGCGGTCGGCCGGCTGACGGGCGTGGCCACCACGACCGCGCTGGGCGTCGCCGTCGTGGCGGGCTTCTTCGCCCTCTGGGACTCGTCCCTGCCGCTCGACCGGGGCGTGCTCGGCTACCTCGCGCTGGTCGCGGCGGCGTTCGCCCTGGTCCAGGGCGCGCTGCTGCGGCTGCTCGGGCTGCGCGCGATGGCGCTGCTCGGTCCGCTGTACCTCGTCGCGCCCACCGTCGCGGGCCAGGTGCCGGAGCTGATCGACCCGGTCTACCGGGCACTGCTGTGGTCGTGGACGCCGTTCCGGTTCTCCACCGAGGGGCTGCGGGCGCTGCTGCACGGCGGGTCGTTGGACACCGCGCAGGTGTGGGTCTTCCTGGGGTTGGCCGCCGCCGGCCTGGTCGTGCTGCTGCTACCCGGCGAGGAAGGTCAGCCGGACCTTGCGGACGGGGTTGTCGACGTTGGTGTCGACCAGGCAGACCGACTGCCAGGTGCCCAGCGCCAGCACACCGCCTAGCACCGGGATCGTCGCGTACGGCGGCACGAGCGCGGGGAGCACGTGGTCACGGCCGTGACCGGGCGTGCCGTGCCGGTGCCGCCACCGCCCGTCGGCGGGCAGCAGCTCGCGCAGCGCGGCCAGCAGGTCGTCGTCGCTGCCCGCGCCGGTCTCCAGCACCGCCAGGCCGGCGGTCGCGTGCGGCACCCAGACGTGCAGCAGCCCGTCGCCGTCCACGTCGGCCAGGAAGTCCTCGCAGGCGCGGGTGAGGTCGTGCACGACCTCCGTCGAGCCGGTGCGGATCTCGATCTCTTCGCTGCGCATGCCTGGAGAGCTTAAAACGCGGTGCGGCCGTGCCGCTCGATCAGGCACGATGCCGTCCGTGATCCACACCGCGATCGTCACCGGGGCGAACCAGGGCATCGGCGCCGCGACCGCCAAGGCGCTCGCCGCCCGGGGCGTCAACGTCCTCATCACGTTCCTGCGCTTCGCCCCGGCGCCGGACCCGAGCCTGCCGCGCGAGTACTTCACCGCCCGGGAGTCGGACGCCGAGGACGTGGTCGCGGCCATCACCGAAGCGGGCGGCCGGGCGCACGCGCTGGAGGTCGACCTCACCGACCCGCTCGCCCCCGCCACGCTGTTCGACACCGCGGAACGCGTGTTCGGGCCGGTCGACATCCTGGTCAACAACGCGTCCGGCTGGGTGCAGGACACCTTCCTGGCGGTGGAGACCGACCAGTTCGGCCGGGTGTTGCAGGCCGTGACGCCGCAGACGTTCGACGCGCAGTTCGCCGTCGACGCCCGCGCGGGCGCGCTGCTGATCGCCGAGTTCGCCCGCAGGCACATCGCCCGCGGCGGCAACTGGGGCCGCATCGTCGGCCTGACCTCCGGCGGACCGCTCGGCTTCCCCAGCGAGGTGTCCTACGGCGCGGCGAAGGCGGCGCTGGACAACTACGCCATGTCGGCCGCGGCCGAGCTGTGGCCGCACGGCATCACGTCAAACGTGGTCAAGCCGGGCGTCACCGACACCGGCTGGGTCAACGACGCGGTGCGCGCCCAGCACGACGTCTCCCAGCCCGAGGACGTCGCGGGCGTCGTCGCGTTCCTCTGCTCGGACGCCGCGGCGAAGGTGACGAAGAACGTCATCACCCTGCACTGAGTCCACCCGACCCGACATTACCCGCTGGTAACATAGCCGCCGTGAAGGCATCCCGTCTGCGCCGCGGCATGAACCTGTGGCCACCGTTCCTGTTCGCCGGCATCCGCGTGGTCGAGCTGTCCGACGACTACCGCCACGTCAAGGTCCGGATGCGGATGCACTGGTGGAACCGCAACTACGTCGGCACCCACTTCGGCGGCTCGCTGTTCGCGATGACCGACCCGTTCTGGATGCTGCTCGTGCTGCACCACCTCGGCCGCGAGCACGTGGTGTGGGACCGGGCGGGCGAGATCGAGTTCGTCAAGCCCGGCCGCGGCACCGTGCACGCCGAGTTCCACCTGACCGACGAGCACCTCGACGAGCTGCGCTCCCTGGCCGAAGGCGACAACAAGGCGCTGGTGTGGTTCGCCACCGACGTCGTGGACTCCACCGGAGAGGTCGTCGCCCGCACCCGCAAGCAGGTCTACGCCCGGCGCAAGAACCGCAAATCGGTGGACGGCGGGGTCGTCGGGACCGTGTGATGATCCCATGCGTTCAGCCTTCGGCACGACCTTCGACGTCCCCCTCGGCTACCTGAACACCGCCAGCGTCGGCGTGCCCCCCACCCCCGCGGCCGACGCCGTCGCGGACGCCGTGCGCCGGTGGACGGTCGGCGCGGACGGACCCGGCGCGGCCGACGAGCACGCCACCACGGCGCGCGGGGCGTTCGGCCGGCTCGTCGGCGTGCCGCCCGAACGGGTCGCCATGGGCGCGTCGGCGTCCCAGCTCGTCGCCCTGGTCGCGGCCGGGCTGCCCGCCGACGCCTCGGTCCTGGTCGCCCGCGGCGAGTTCACCAGCCTGACGTTCCCCTTCGCGGCCCGCGGCCTGCGGGTCACCGAAGTCGATCTCGACGGGATCGTGGCCGAGGCGGGCGCGCACGACCTGGTCGCGGTCAGCGTCGTGCAGTCCGCCGACGGCCGGGTCGTGGACCTGGAGGGCCTGCGCGCGACCGGCGTGCCGGTGCTGCTGGACGCGTCCCAGGCGGTCGGCTGGCTGCCCCTCGACCTGGGGTGGGCCGACTGGGTCGTGGCCGTCGGCTACAAGTTCCTGCTCTCGCCGCGCGGCTGCGCCTGGCTCGCCTGCTCGCCGTCGGCCCTGGAGCGCACGGTGCCCGTGGCGGCGAACTGGCACGCCGGCGAAGACCCCTGGAACACCGTGTACGGCCTCCCGCTCCGGCTCGCGCCCGACGCCCGGCGGTTCGACCTCTCCCCGGTCTGGCTGTCCCAGTTCGGCGCGGCGGTGTCGCTGCCCTACCTCGCCTCGCTGGACCTGGCGGCCGTCCGCGACCACACCGCGGGGCTGGCGGATGCCCTGCTCAGCGCCCTCGGGCAGGCACCGCGCGGCTCGGCGATCGTCTCGCTCGACCTGCCCGCCGCCGCGGACCGCCTCGCCGCCGCCGGGGTGCGGTCCAGCATCCGCGCCGGGCGCGTGCGGCTGGCGTTCCACCTGTACAACACGGCCGAGGACGTCGATCAGGTGCTCAGGGCGCTCGACTGACCCTCGTCCGTTACCGTGGGTCTTTGTGTCGGTTCCTCCCGAATCACCCGAAGAGGTGACGCAGCGGATCCCGCCCCTCCGTCCGTCGGACACCGCGCCGCTGTGGCGGTCGGAGATCGGGCAGTTGGACTCGCTGCTCGCCCCGCCACCGCCGCAGCCACCGCGCCGTCCCGCGCCCGCCGCGGCGCGCTCCCGTCGCGGCCTGGTGCTCAAGGGCCTGGGCCTGCTCGGCGTGGCGGTGGTGTCCGGCCTGGTCTGGCTGGTCGTGATGCCGAAGAACACCCAGACCGGGACCCCGACCACCACGTCCGCACCGGCCGGTGAGTTCGCGTTCGCCGTCTCGCCGGACGTGCCCGAGCCGTTGAAGGACAGCGACTGCGCGTCGCACGCCTACGGGCAGACCAAGGCGTTCCTGACCGCCACGCCGTGCCAGCAGCTCACTCGCGGCATGTACACGACGACCACGCCCGACGGGGTGAAGGTCTACACGTCCGTGTCGATCGTGCGGATGAAGACCGCCGAGGACGCGGCCAAGCTGAAGGACCTGACCACCCGCGACGGCACCGGCAACGTCAACGACCTGGTCAAGGACGGCGCGGTGAAGGTGCCGAACCTGACCACCCTGGCCAACGGCGGCTTCGCGGCCCGCCAGCAGGACCGCGACGTCATCATCATCGAGTCGGACTCGGTCGAGCACGGCCCCGACGCGGCCGCGCACAACCAGCTGATGAAGCGGATCAGCAACGACGCCTTCCGCCTCGCCGCCGACCTGACCGCCTGACCGGCCGGGGCGTCACCCCACCCCGGCGCCCGGGAACGCGATCGACGTCGGCGTCACCCCGGCCACCTTGCGCCACCGCGTGGCCCGCACCGCCGACACCGTCAGCGCGTCCAGCGCCGACGCCCGCAACGGGCCGTCGTCGGTCCGCTCCAGCACGCCGCGCCACGCCACGCACGCGTCCGTCTCCACCGTGATCAGCGCCGCGACGGCCGAAGCCGCGCTGTCCACCGGCTGTGGCGGCAGGTAGGCCGCCGCCGGGGGCCGGGGCGTCGCGCCCGCGTCGCGCAACCACCGCTCCGTCGCGTCCCTCCGCGCCCGGTGGGCCGTCGCGCCGTCCGCCACCGCCGCCGACTGCTGCGGCGTCGAGATGAACGCGCTCACCAACCCGTACGCCCACACCGCCGCGTGCTCGGCGGCCAACGCGTCCTGCACCGCGTCCACGCTCACGACAACGCCTCCACCAGGCTCGCGCACCCGGCCGCCACCGAGGCGACCAACCCCACCCGGTGCGACTCCACCGTCGCCACCAGGTCCGCCGCCTGCTTGCGCGCCGCCTGCAGCGCGGGCACCAGCGCCTCCCGCGTCGCGCCGGCGGGCGGCGCCACCGGGGCCGACGTGGTCGGCGGCGCGGACGAGCCCGGCACCCGGGGCGTGGCCCGGTCGACCTCGGCCTGCAGCCGCGTGGCGTGCTCGGTGCGCGCCGCGGCCGTCTCCGGCGCACCGGCGGCCGTGGCCAGCGCGGCGTCCGACAGCGCCGCCCTCACCAACTCCGCCAGCGGGTCCGGTGGCGGCGGAGGGGGAGGGGATGTGGTGCACGCGACTGCCAACGGCGCCGTGGCCGTCGCCAGCAGCACCGCGCGCCTGCTGAACGCCGTTCTTCCGATCACGTGTCCCGATCCTGCCAGAGCCGCGCCGCCGCCCGGTCGCCGCCGCGCGCTCGCCCGTGGCACGTGGGAGGCCGCCGAACGAGATAGTCTGGGCGACCACGGCCGGCGAAGTGCAGCGTCGGCCGGGGTTGCCGTGCCCTCTGCACTCGAAGAGAACTTGGAGTCACCACGTGTCCAGCCCGCCGCGCGGAGAACTCGCCGCGCAGCTAGCACCCGTCGTGCGCGAGGCGGTCGAGGCGATCGGCTTCGACCTCGAGCTGCTCGACGTGAACCAGGCTGGGCGTCGCAGGCTGGTCAAGGTGGTCGTGGACGGCGACGAGGGGATCGGCCTGGACGAGGTGGCGCAGGCCAGCCGCGCCGTGTCCGCCGCCCTCGACGCGCACGAGCACCTGATCGCCGGGCCGTACACCCTCGAGGTCACCTCGCCCGGCGCGGACCGCCCGCTCACCAGGCCGCGCCACTGGAAGCGCAACCGGCTGCGCCTGGTGAAGGTCAAGCAGCCGGAGCAGGTCGAGTGGTTCGGCCGCGTCGGCGAGGCCGACGACACGGGCGTCGTGCTGCTGGTCAAGGGCGAGCTGCGCCGCGTCGAGTACCGGACGATCGAGCGCGCCGTCGTCGAAGTCGAGTTCAAGCAGCCGCCGGTCGAAGAGCTCGCGCTCCTCGAAGGCAAGCACCCGAAGGAGGAGTCGGAGTGAACGTCGACATCGCCGCTCTCAGGGCGATCGAACGGGACAAGGACATCCCCTTCGACACCGTCCTCGAAGCCATCGAGACCGCCCTGCTGACCGCCTACAAGCACACCGAGGGCCACCACTCGCACTCGCGCGTGGAGATCGACCGCAAGACCGGCGTGGTGCGCGTGCTCGCGCAGGAGCTCAACCCGGACGGCACCGTGGCCGAGGAGTGGGACGACACCCCCGAGGGGTTCGGCCGCATCGCCGCCACCACCGCACGCCAGGTCATCCTGCAGCGCCTGCGCGACGCCGAGCACGAGCGCACGTTCGGCGAGTTCTCCGCGAAGGAGGGCGAGATCATCGCCGGCGTGGTGCAGCGGGACGCCCGCGCCAACGCGCGCGGCATGGTCGTGGTCCAGATCGGCGACACCGAGGGCGTGCTGCCGCCCGCCGAGCAGGTGCCCGGCGAGTCCTACGAGCACGGCTCGCGCCTCAAGTGCTACGTCGTGGGCGTGTCCCGCGGCGCGCGCGGCCCTCAGATCACCCTGTCGCGCACGCACCCGAACCTGGTGCGCCGGCTGTTCGCGCTCGAGGTGCCCGAGATCGCCGACGGCACCGTGGAGATCCCCGCGGTGGCACGTGAGGCAGGTCACCGTTCGAAGATCGCGGTCCGCACGACCGTGCCCGGCGTCAACGCCAAGGGCGCGTGCATCGGGCCGATGGGCGCCCGGGTGCGCAACGTCATGAGCGAGCTGGCCGGCGAGAAGATCGACATCATCGACCACTCCGACGACCCCGCCACGTTCGTCGGGAATGCCCTCTCACCGGCGAAGGTTGTGTCTGTCCGGGTGCTCGACGAGCGCGCCAAGACGGCACGGGTCGTGGTCCCGGACTTCCAGCTCTCCCTCGCCATCGGCAAGGAGGGGCAGAACGCCCGGCTGGCCGCGCGGCTCACCGGCTGGCGCATCGACATCCGCAGTGATGCGGAGGCCGGCGGGTCCGCTCCGGCGGGCGCATCGACATCCGGTTCGGCTGAATAAGCAATAGGGGATAGACTTCTCAGTGGTTCAACGTCGGGGATCGGATCTCACGCACATCGGCCCGGTTCGTACGTGCATCGGATGCCGCGCTCGGACGTTGCCCTCCGAGCTGCTGCGCGTGGTGGTCGTGGACGGGGCCGTGGTCCCGGACACACGTCGACGGTTGCCCGGTAGGGGTGCATGGCTGCACCCCGATCCGGACTGCCTCCGCAACGCCGAGAAGCGGCGGGCGTTCCCCCGGGCCTTCCGGGTCCAGGGACCGCTCGACGTGGAACGCGTGCGCGGTCACCTCGAGCAGTGTGGGCAGGAGGTCATGGGATCGCCCCGTGACCAGCAGGAAGCAAGGAAGCAGGTCGACCCGTCATGAGTCAGCCGTGAAGCTGAAGACATGAACGCGCGACGTTAAGACGAGGTCGACGGGACTTGCCCGCCGGCCTCCCTCACAGAGGAGTGCAGTGGCAGGTAAGGCCCGCGTGCACGAGCTCGCCAAAGAGCTCGGAGTCACGAGTAAAGAACTGCTGAGCAAGCTCGCCGACCAGGGCGAATACGTGAAGTCCGCGTCCAGCACCGTCGAGGCCCCGGTGGCCCGGCGGCTGCGTGACGCCTACGCCAAGGGCGAGTCCAAGCCCAAGCCGTCCGGCGCCCGCCCGGCGCCGCCGAAGCCCGCGCCGTCGAGCGCGGGTTCGAACGAGACCAAGAGCGACGCCCCGCGTCCGGCGGCTCCCGCCGGCAAGCCGGGCCCGCGACCCGTGCCGGGTCCGAAGCCGATGGCGCCCAAGCCGGTGGCGAAGCCCGCCGCACCGGTGCCCGCGGCGCCGGCCGCGCCCGCCGCGCAGTCCCAGGCTCCCGCTCCGGCCGCGGCCTCGGCTCCGGCGCCCACCCAGGCGCCCAAGCCGGCCCCCGCGCCGCAGCAGCAGCCCCAGCAGCCGCAGCAGGCGCCGAAGACCGGTGGCCCCCGTCCCGGCCCCCGCGCACCGCAGCAGCAGCCCGCGGCGGCGCAGAACACCCCGTCCGTGGTCCCGCCGCGCCCGCAGGCCCCCAAGCCCGCCGGTCCGCGGCCCCCGCGTCCGGGCAACAACCCGTTCGGCGTCGGCGGTGGCGCTCCGGCGCCGCGTCCGCAGGCACCGCGCCCGGCCGCGCCGGGTGGCGGCGAGCGGCCGTCCGGCCCCAAGCCCGGTGACTCGCGTCCGGCCCCCCGTCCGGGTGGTTCGGGCGGCGCGCCCGGCGGTCCCCGGCCCAACCCCGGCAACATGCCGCCGCGGCCGAACCCGGGCATGATGCCCGGTCGCCCGGCGCCCCGCCCCGGTGGCGGCGGTGGCGGCGGTCGCGGCCCCGGTGGTCCCGGTGGCGGCGGCGGTGGCCGCGGTCCCGGTGGCGGCGGCGGTCGTCCCGGTGGTGGCGGTGGCGCCGGTGGCGGCTTCCGTCCCGGTGGCGGTGGTGGCGGCGGCGGTGGCTTCCGTCCCGGTGGCGGTGGTGGCGGCGGCGGTGGCTTCCGCCCCGGCGGCGGTGGCGGCGGTGGCGGTGGCGCCCCGGCCGGTGGTGGCGGCGGTTTCCGCGGTCGTCCCGGTGGTGGCGGTCCCGGTGGACGCGGCGGTGCCGCGGGCGCCTTCGGCCGTCCCGGTGGTCCGGCGCGTCGCGGCCGCAAGTCGAAGCGGCAGAAGCGCCAGGAGTACATGGACAACATGCAGGCGCCGTCGGTCGGTGGCGTCCGCCTGCCCAAGGGCAACGGCGAGACGATCCGCCTGCCGCGTGGCGCCTCGCTGACCGACTTCGCCGACAAGATCAACGCCAACCCGGCCTCGCTGGTGCAGGTGTTGTTCCACCTCGGCGAGATGGTCACCGCGACGCAGTCCGTCTCCGACGAGATCCTGGAGCTCCTGGGCTCCGAGATGAACTACAACGTGCAGGTCGTGTCCCCCGAGGAGGAGGACCGCGAGCTGCTGGAGACGTTCGACATCACCTACGGCGACGACGCCGGCGGCGAGGAGGACCTCCAGATCCGTCCGCCGGTCGTGACCGTCATGGGTCACGTCGACCACGGTAAGACGCGCCTGTTGGACACCATCCGCAAGGCGAAGGTGGCCGAGGGCGAGGCCGGTGGCATCACCCAGCACATCGGTGCCTACCAGGTCCGCACGGAGCTGGAGGGCAACGAGCGCCTCATCACCTTCATCGACACCCCGGGTCACGAGGCGTTCACCGCCATGCGTGCGCGTGGTGCGAACTCGACCGACATCGCGGTCATCGTGGTGGCGGCCGACGACGGCGTGATGCCGCAGACGGTGGAGGCGATCAACCACGCCCAGGCGGCCAACGCGCCGATCGTGGTCGCGGTCAACAAGATCGACAAGGAGGGGGCCAACCCCGCCAAGATCCGCCAGCAGCTCACCGAGTACGGGCTGGTCGCCGAGGAGTACGGCGGCGACACCATGTTCGTGGACATCTCGGCGAAGCAGGGCATCAACATCGACGGCCTGCTGGAAGCGATCCTGCTGACCGCCGACGCCTCGCTCGACCTGCGGGCCAACCCGGAGATGGAGGCGCAGGGCGTCGCCATCGAGGCGCACCTCGACCGCGGTCGCGGTCCGGTGGCCACGGTGCTGGTGCAGCGCGGCACGCTGCGCGTGGGTGACTCGATCGTGGCGGGCGCCGCCTACGGTCGCGTGCGCCGCATGGTGGACGAGCACGGCGTGGACGTCACGGAGGCGACCCCGTCGCGTCCGGTGCAGGTCATCGGTCTGACGTCGGTGCCCGGCGCGGGTGACACGTTCCTCGTGGTCGAGGAGGACCGGGTCGCGCGGCAGATCGCCGAGCGCCGCCAGGCGCGCAACCGCAACGCGATGAACGCCGCGAAGCGCAAGCGCGTCAGCCTGGAGGACTTGGACGCCGCGCTGAAGGAGACCAGCGCCCTCACCTTGATCATCAAGGGTGACAACTCGGGTACCGTCGAGGCCCTCGAGGACGCCCTCATGAAGATCGAGGTCGGCGACGACGTCGAGCTGCGGGTCATCCACCGCGGCGTCGGTGGCATCACCGAAGGCGACATCAACCTCGCCGTCGCGGGTAGCGCCATCGTCCTGGGCTTCAACGTCCGGGCCGAGGGCAAGGCCACCGAGCTCGCCAACCGCGAGGGCGTGGACGTCCGCTACTACACGGTGATCTACCAGGCGATCGACGAGATCGAGCAGGCCCTGAAGGGCATGCTCAAGCCGGAGTACGAAGAGGTTCAGCTGGGCCGCGCGGAGGTCCGCGAGGTCTTCAAGTCCTCCAAGGTCGGCACGATCGCGGGTTGCCTCGTGATGTCGGGCGAGATCCGGCGCAACGCCCGGGCCCGCCTGCTGCGCGACAACAACGTCGTGCAGGAGAACCTGCCGATCAGCTCGCTGCGCCGGTTCAAGGACGACGCGACCGAGGTCCGCGAGGGCTTCGAGTGCGGTCTGACGCTCGGCAACTACAGCGACCTGAAGGTCGGCGACATCATCGAGACGTTCGAGATGCGCGAGAAGCCGCGCGCCTGATCGTCCTCACCCGAGGTGCGGGGCCGTCGCGAGCGGCGGCCCCGCACCCCCGGACACCCTGGTGATCATCTGTGTTCGTCGGTGCCCTTGAGCTGGACGTGCTGCTCGGCGACGTCCACTCGTTGAAGCAGAAGCGGTCCGTGGTGCGGCCCATCGTGGCCGAGCTGCGGCGCAAGTTCGAGGTGTCGGTCGCCGAGGCGGGCCACCTGGACCTGCACCGCCGCGCCCTGATCGGAGTGGCGGCCGTCGCCGCCGACGCCGAGCATGTGAGGGACGTGCTGGCCGCCTGCGAGCGGCTGGTGGCCGGACGCCCCGAGTTGGAACTTCTCTCCGCCCGCCACAGGTTGGTCGGGCCGGAGGACGACTAGCAGACGTCGCCCCGCGGGCGACACAGCGCAACGACAGGAGGGGAGCGCCGTGGCCGACCAGGCACGGGCTCGCAAGCTGGCCAAGCGGATCTCGCAGATCGTCGCTTCCGCGTTGGAGCACGAGGTGAAGGACCCGCGGCTGGCCCGCGTCACCATCACGGACACGAGGGTGACCGGCGACCTGCACGACGCGACGATCTACTACACGGTGCTCGGCGAGAAGCTGGACGCCGAGCCCGACCTCGCCGGTGCGGCGGCGGCGCTGGAGAGCGCCAAGGGCGTGCTGCGCACGATGGTCGGCCAGCAGACCGGTGTCCGGTTCACGCCGACGCTGTCGTTCGTCACGGACACCGTGCCGGACGAGGCACGCCGGATGGACGAGCTGCTGGCCAAGGCCCGGGAGCTGGACGCCGAGGTGGCGCGCATCGCGCACGGCGCGGAGCCCGCGGGCGAACCCGACCCGTACAAGCCCGCGCGCGAGGCCGAGGACGCCGACTAGCGTTCTCGTCGTGCACAACGATCCGAGCTTGATCGACCCGGGCCCGTCCGGCGGCGCCCGTCCGTCCGACGACCTGGGCGCGGACCTCGCCGAGGCCGCTCGCGTCCTGTCCGCCGCCACCGACGTGACATTGCTGGCGCACGTGAACCCCGACGCGGACGCGTTGGGCAGCGCGCTGGCGCTGGGGTTGGCGCTGCACCGCCGCGGTGTGGCGGTGCGGGTGTCGTTCGGCGCGCCGGACGAGGTGCCGGAGACGTTGCGGGGCCTGGACGTGGCGGGGCTGCTGGTACCCGCTTCGGCGGTGCCCGCCGCGCCGCCCGTGCTGGTCGCGTTGGACACGGGCAGTGTCGGGCGGCTGGGTCCGTTGGCCGACCGGGTGTCCACCGCCGGTGTGGTGGTGGTGTTGGACCACCACGTGTCGAACCCGCGGTTCGGGCACGTGAACGTGGTGGACGACCGGGCCGAGGCGACCGCGCTGGTCGTGCTGCGGCTGCTGGACGAGCTGGGCGTGGAGCTGGACGAGCCGGTGGCCCGCTGCGTGTACGCGGGTCTGGTGACGGACACGCGGTCGTTCCGGCACGCGTCGGCGACCACGCACGAGGTGGCGGCCCGGTTGCTCGCGGCCGGGGTGGACGCCGAGGCCGTGGCGCGGCCGTTGATGGACTCTCACCCGTTCGGGTATCTCGGGATGTTGGCGAAGGTGCTGAGCCGGGCGTGCCTGGAGCGTGAGGCGGCGGGCGGGCTGGGGTTCGTGCACGCGGTCGTGACGCTGGAGGACGCCTCCGGGCTGCGGCCCGAGGAGGTCGAGAGCGTGGTCGACCTGGTGCGCACCACGGCCGAGGCCGAGGTGGCGGCGGTGCTCAAGGAGCTGCGTCCGTCGTCGTGGTCGGTGTCGTTGCGCGCGGTGAGCCGGGTGGACGTGCGCGAGGTGGCGCAGCTGCTCGGCGGCGGTGGCCACCGGCTGGCCGCGGGCTTCACCGCCACCGGCCCGGCCGACGCGGTGCTGGCGAACCTGCGGGCGGCGCTGGAGACCGTGGCCGCGTCCTGAGCGTGGGACTCGGGTGTTCCGAACGGCAGGACTCCCGCGTCCCGGACGCAGGGCTCACGCGGGAGTCCTGCGTCCGGGACGCGCGTGTCGTGCATTGAGGGGATCGGGTGGAGGAGCGGGTTCCGGCGCGGCGGGTGGTCGGGTTGGCCGCGCCCGCGCTGGTGGTGCTGGCGGCCGAGCCGCTGTACGTGCTGGTGGACACGGCGGTCGTGGGGCACCTCGGCGCGCTGCCGCTGGCCGGGCTGGCGCTGGGCGGTGTGCTGTTCACGCAGGTCGCGACCCAGTTGACGTTCCTGTCCTACGGCACGACGGCCCGCACGGCACGGCTGTTCGGCGCCGGGCGGCGGCCCGAGGCCGTCGAGGAGGGCGTGCAGGCGACGTGGCTCGCGCTGGCCGTCGGCGCGCTGGTGATCGTGCTCGGGCAGCTCCTGGCCGGTCCCGCCGCACGGCTGCTCGCCGGTGGCGGCGAGGTGGCGGACAACGCCGCCTCGTGGCTGCGGATCGCGTTGTTCGGCGCGCCGTTCGTGCTGGTCACGATGGCGGGCAACGGGTGGATGCGCGGCGTGCAGGACACCCGCCGCCCGCTGCGGTACGTGCTGGTCGGCAACGGCATCTCGGCCGTGCTGTGCCCGCTGCTCGTGCACGGCGCGGGCTGGGGCCTGGAGGGCTCGGCCGTCGCGAACGTGATCGCGCAGGTGCTGTCGGCCGGGTTGTTCTTCCGCGCGCTGCGCGCGGAACGGGTGGGCCTGCGGCCCGACCGGCACCGGATGCGGGCCCAGCTCGGCCTCGGGCGGGACCTGGTGCTGCGCAGCCTCGCGTTCCAGGCGTGCTTCCTGTCCGCCGCGTCGGTGGCCGCGCGCACGTCGGTCGGCGCGGTCGGCGCGCACCAGGTGGTGCTGCAGCTCTGGACGTTCCTCGCGCTGGTGCTGGACTCGCTGGCGATCGCCGCGCAGTCGATCGTGGGCGAGGCGCTGGGCGCGCGGCGCCGGGAGCAGGCGCGCCGGTTCGCCTGGCAGGTCACCGGGTACGGGCTGTGGTTCGGCGTGCTGCTCGGGGTGCTGTTCGCGGCGGTGTCCGGGCCGCTGCCGATGCTGTTCACCGCCGACCGGGCCGTGCTGGACGAGATCCCGCACGCCTGGTGGTTCTTCGTCGGGTTGCAGCCGATCGCGGGCGTGGTGTTCGCGCTGGACGGCGTGCTGCTCGGCGCGGGCGACGCGAAGTTCCTGCGGACCGCGACCCTGGCGTCGGCGGCGCTGGGCTTCCTGCCGCTGGTGTGGGCGTCCTCCGCGTTCGGCTGGGGCCTGGTCGGCATCTGGAGCGGCCTGTCGGCGTTCATGGTGCTGCGGCTCGTGCTGGTGCTCGTGCGGACCCGGTCCGGGGAGTGGGCGCGCGTAGGGGCGGTGTGACCAGGCGTGATGTGGTGAGCGGCACCCCCTGGAATCGTTAACACGAGGCAAGTGTTTCTCGATACTGGGAGTGCTGCCGCACGGAAGCCTAGGAGACCCGCCTTGCCGGTCGATCGTGCCACGAAACAAGCGTGGCTGATCTGGTCAACCGCCGTCCTCGTCTACATCGCCGCCCTGTTCCACCGCACCTCGCTGGGCGTGGCCAGCCTGGAGGCGGGCGACCGCTTCGCCGTCGGGCCCGCCGCGCTGGGCACGTTCACGGTCCTGCAGATCGGCCTCTACGCGCTGATGCAGATCCCCACCGGCCTGCTGGTGGACCGCTTCGGCCCGCGCCGCGTGCTGACCGCCGCCGCCCTGCTCATGGGCCTGGGGCAGGTCCTGTTCGCGGTCGCCGACTCCTACCCGCTCGGCCTGGCCGCCCGCGCCGTGCTCGGCGTCGGCGACGCCATGACGTGGGTCAGCGTGCTGCGCCTGGCCGCCGCGCACTTCCCGCCCCGCCGGTTCACCCTGGTCATGACGTTGTCCGCGGCGCTGGGCGGCGCGGGCAACCTGGTCGCGACCGTGCCGCTGACGTTGCTGCTGGAGGACGCGGGCTGGACGGTGACGTTCCTGGTCGCGGGCCTGGGCACGGCGGCGTACGCGGCGGTGGTCTCGTGGCGGGTCCGCGAGGTGCCCGACGGCGTGCCGCAGCCGGTGGTCGAGCCCGTGCCGCTGCGCGCGGTGGGCGCGAAGGTCCGCGACGCGTGGCGCGAGCCGAGCACGCGGCTCGGGTTCTGGGTGCACTTCACGTCGATGTCGACGCCCGCCGTGCTCGGCCTGCTGTGGGGGTTCCCGTACCTGGTCGAGGCGCAGGGCCTGTCGCGGCCGTCGGCGTCGGCGGTGCTGAGCACGCTGGTGCTGGTGGCGATCGTGACCGGGCCGGTGATGGGCACGGTGATCGGCGGTCGGCCCGAGTGGCGGATGCCGATCGTCGGCACCTACCTGGCGGTGGCCGTGCTGTGCTGGGCCGTGCTGCTGGGCTGGCCGGGCGGCGTGCTGCCGACACCCGTGCTGTACCCGGTGTTCGCGGTGCTGGCGCTGGGCAACCCGGCGTCCGGCGTGGCGTTCGCGCTGGTGCGCGACTACAACCCGCTGCACCGGGTGAGCACGGCGACCGGTGTGGCCAACGTCGGCGGGTTCGGCGCGGTCACGTCCACCGCGCTGGCCGTGGGCGTGCTGCTGGACGTGGTCGAGCCGCACCTGGCCGCGCCGCAGGCGTACCGGGTCGCGTTCCTGTCCGTGGTCTCGGTGCTGCTGGTGGGCGTGTGGCGGACGGTGGTGTGGTGGCGCCGCGCGCGTGCCGCGGTGTTCGCCGCCGTGGACCGGGGCGAGGCCGTGCCCGTGCAGTTGCGCCGCCGTCGGTGGGACGTGCTGGTCGAGGCTTAGGATCCTCGTCCGTGTCCGCAACCTCTCGTCCTCCTGTCCCGCCCGGCCTCGTCGTGATCGACAAGCCCGACGGCATGACCTCCCACGACGTGGTGGCCCGGGTCCGCCGCATCCTCGGCACCCGCAAGGTCGGGCACGCGGGCACGCTCGACCCGATGGCGACCGGCGTGCTCGTGCTCGGCATCGAGCGGGCCACCAAGCTGCTCGGCCACCTCGCGCTGGACAGCAAGGCCTACCTGTCGACCATCCGCCTGGGCTCGGCCACGACCACCGACGACGCCGAGGGTGAGGTGCTGTCCACCACCGACGCGTCCGAAGTGGACGAGGACGCGATCCGGGCGGGCGTGGCCAAGCTGACCGGTGCGATCGAGCAGGTGCCCAGCGCGGTGAGCGCGGTGAAGATCGACGGCAAGCGCGCGTACGCGCGGGTCCGCGCCGGCGAGGCCGTGGAGATCCCGGCGCGCCCGGTGACGGTGCACCGCTTCGACGTGCTGGCGATCCGCCGCGAGGAGGCCGCCACCGAGCTCGACGTGATGGTGGAGTGCTCGTCCGGCACCTACGTCCGCGCGCTGGCCCGCGACCTGGGCGCGGACCTCGGCGTCGGCGGCCACCTGGCGGCCCTGCGCCGCACCCGCGTCGGCCCGTTCGACCTGCGCGTGGCCAAGACCCTGGAGCAGCTGGAGAGCGCGCCCGGGCTGTCGCTGGACCTGGACGCCGCCGTGTCCACCGCCTTCCCCCGCCGCGAGATCGCGCCGCGCGAGGCGATCGCCCTGTCGCACGGCCAGCGCCTGGCCGCGGGCGGCCTGGACGGCACGTACGGCGTCTTCGGCCCGGACGGCCACGTGGTCGCGCTGGCCAAGGACGAGGGCCCGATCGCCAAGCCGTTGGTGGTACTCGCGCCGGTCGGATGAGGCCTACGGTGGGTGCCATGGCGAGATGGGTGTGGCCGGCCGCGGCCGGTGTGGTGACGTCGGCCACCGGGGTGGCGATCAACCTGGCCACGGACGGCGGGGCGAACCCGTGGACCTGGGTGGCGGTCGTGCTGCTGACCGCGTTGGGCGTGGTCGTGGCGCTGCGCGTGCAGGCGTCGTCGGCCAAGCCGCCCGCTCCGGAACCGCCGAGGTCGACCGTGCACAACTCGATCACCGGCTCCGTGACCGGTCCCGTGGTGCAGGCGGGCGACATCGCCGGCGGCCTCACGGTCAACTCGCCGACCACCGTGAACCAGACCGCGGTCGCGCGCGACGGCGGCACGGTCCACCAGGCCGGCCGTGACGTGCGCCGCGACTAGCCCGACCTCGGGCGGCACGGCGGCGTCGACCGCCTAGGCTTGCCCGCGTGCAACGCTGGAGAGGGCTCGACCACCTGCCCGGCGGCTGGGGCCGCTGCGTGGTGACCATCGGCGTGTTCGACGGGGTGCACCGCGGGCACCAGGCGCTGATCGACCGTGCGGTCGGGTTGGCCGAGGAGAAGGGCGTGCCCAGCGTCCTGATCACCTTCGACCCGCACCCGTCCGAAGTGGTCCGACCGGGCAGCCACCCGGCGCAGCTGACCAGCCTGCGCCGCCGCGCGGAACTGGTGGAGGGCCTGGGCGTGGACGTGTTCTGCGTCATCCCGTTCACCGCCGAGGTGGCGCGCACCCCGGCCGACGAGTTCGCGCACGAGGTGCTGGTGGAGCAGCTGCACGTGGCGGCCGTGGTGGTGGGGGAGAACTTCACGTTCGGCCACAAGGCGGCCGGCACCGTGGAGCTGCTGCGCGCGCTGGGCAAGAGGTTCGGTTTCGTGACCGAGGGGGCGGATCTGGTGACCGACGACGGGGTGACGTACTCGTCGACCTACATCCGGGCGTGCATCGACGCGGGCGACGTGGCCGCCGCGGCGCAGGCGCTCGGCCGGCCGCACCGGCTGGAGGGCATCGTGGTGCGCGGTGACGGCCGGGGCAAGGAGCTCGGCTTCCCCACGGCCAACCTGTCCACCACGCGGTTCGCCGCCGTGCCCGCGGACGGCGTGTACGCGTGCTGGTTCGTGCACGGGTCGGGCCGCCGGCTCAAGGCCGCCGTCAGCGTGGGCACCAACCCGACGTTCTCCGGCCGGGAACGGCGGGTCGAGGCGTTCGTGCTCGACGTGGACGAGGACTTCTACGGCCAGCGCGTGGCGCTCGACTTCGTGGACCGGCTGCGGGACATGGAGAAGTTCGACGGCGTCGAGTCGCTGCTGGAGCAGATGCACCGCGACGTGGCCACGACCCGTGACCTCCTGACGGATCCGGGTGACGCCTGAGGGGTTGAACCAGGTGGGTGGAACCGGCCGTGTGACGCCTGACGACCTGGCAAGATGCCTGTCACGTCCGTCGGTCAGGGGAGAGGCGAAGGTGGAGGACCACAAGATCGTCCAGCGCAACCTCGCGTTGCAGCGGGAGTGGTACGGGGAGCCCTTGGGCGACCGGGTGCGGCGGTTGGTGGTCGCGTTCAACGTCTCGCAGGCGCAGCTCGCCGACGTGCTGGGCATCAGCGCCCCCATGCTGAGCCAGGTCATGAGCGGCCGCCGGGCCAAGATCGGCAACCCGTCCGTGCTGGCGCGGATGATCATGTTGGAGCGCAAGGTCCTCACCCCCGACGTGGCGTCCGGCTCGCCCGAGGCCTTGCAGCTCGCCCTGGAGGACGTGCGGCAGTCGAAGCCCACCGTGAGCCGCGACTCACTGCCGGTGAACGGCAGCGCGGACGACGAGGCCGTGGTGTTCCCGTTCCTGCGCCGCCTGGCCGACCGCCGCGAGCTGTCGCAGGCCGCCGACGTGCTGGGCGAGGACTTCCCGGCCCTGGCGGAGCTGCTGCGCCGCGCGGGCAAGGGCCGCGACGCCTGACCACCCCGACCCGACCGCCCGTGAGCCTGTTCTCCGCGATCTTCCCGCCCGCCGACGTCGTCGACGAGCTGCACGACGCCCTCCTCCCGATCCGTCGGGCCCACCCGCGGCTGCGCTGGCAACACCCGGCCCGCTGGCACGTCACCGTCCGGTTCTTCGGCGAGGCCGAGCCCGCCGACCAGCTCGCCGGCCTGGACCGCGTCACCGCGCCCGTCCTGCGGCTGCGCGGCAGCGGCACGTTCCGCCAGGTGCTGTGGATCGGCGTGGACGGCGCGCTGGCCGAGCTGGGCGAGGCGGCGCACGTGCCGCCGGACTGGCGCCCGCACCTCACCGTCGCCCGCGGTGCACCGCTGCCGCACGTGGAGTTCACCGGTCGTGAGTGGACCGCGACCGAGGTCGTGCTGGTCCGCAGCCGTCCGGTGGAGGGCTACGCGGTGCTCGACCGAGTGCCCTTGAGCACGTCAAACGCGTAGCGGGTGGCCACTGCTGGTAGCCTCGACATTTGGGTCTGGCTGCGGTCCGTGGCGGCCAGCACCGACTACCCCGCTCGCGGGCGGGGCCGCACGGCACTTAACCAGCACAAGGAGTAACAAGCACGTGGCACTGACCACCCAGGAAAAGAAGACCATCCTCGCCGAGTACGGCGTCCACGACACGGACACCGGTTCCGCCGAGGCCCAGGTCGCGCTGCTGAGCAAGCGCATCGCCGACCTGACGGAGCACCTGAAGAAGCACAAGCACGACCACCACTCGCGTCGTGGCCTGCTCCTGCTGGTCGGCCGGCGTCGCCGGCTGCTGAACTACCTCCAGAAGGTGGACATCCAGCGCTACCGCGCCCTCATCGGGCGGCTCGGCCTGCGCAGGTGAGACGTGCCGAGGGGGAGTGACCGTCCGGTCACTCCCCCTCGGCGTTATCGAAAACAAGACGAGGGAAGCACGCGCGGCGAACGGGACGACAGTTCGCCGGTCCTCGGTAGTGGCCCCCTGGTGGACGACACCCAGGGGACTTCGATCGAAGACCGGCCTCGTCCGAACCGCGATCCCGCGCCACGAGCGCGCTGTGACCCGCATGACGAGGAGTACCCATATGACGGACATCGAGGTCCACGAGACTTCCGCTGTGATCGACAACGGTCGGTTCGGCACGCGCACCATCCGCTTCGAGACCGGCCGCCTGGCGCGCCAGGCGGCGGGCTCGGTCGTCGCCTACCTGGACGACGAGACGATGCTGCTGTCGGCGACGACGGCGTCGAAGCACCCCAAGGAGCACTTCGACTTCTTCCCCCTCACGGTGGACGTCGAGGAGCGCATGTACGCCGCGGGCCGCATCCCCGGCTCGTTCTTCCGCCGCGAAGGCCGCCCGTCGACCGACGCGATCCTGACCTGCCGGCTGATCGACCGGCCGCTGCGCCCGTCCTTCGTGGACGGTCTGCGCAACGAGATCCAGGTCGTCATCACGGTGATGAGCCTGAACCCGGCCGACCTGTACGACGTCGTGGCGATCAACGCCGCGTCGGCGTCCACGCAGCTCGCGGGCCTGCCGTTCTCCGGCCCCATCGGCGGCGTCCGGGTGGCGCTGATCGAGGGCCAGTGGGTGGCGTTCCCGACCCACGAGCAGCTGGAGAAGGCCGTGTTCGACATGGTCGTCGCCGGTCGCGTGGTGGGTGACGACGTCGCGATCATGATGGTCGAGGCCGAGGCCACCGAGAAGGCGATCGACCTGATCGGCGAGGGCGCGCAGGCGCCCACCGAGGAGGTCGTGGCCGCCGGCCTCGAGGCCGCCAAGCCGTTCATCAAGGTGCTGTGCGACGCGCAGGCGCAGCTCGCGCAGGTCGCGGCGAAGGCCACCGGCGAGTTCCCGACCTACCCGGCCTACCAGCCCGACGCCTTCGAGGCCGTCGAGCAGGCCGGCGCGGGCGAGCTGGCGCAGGCGCTGACCATCGCGGGCAAGCAGGAGCGCGAGTCCCGCATCGACGAGGTCAAGGCGTCGGTGCTGGAGAAGCTGGCCGAGCAGTTCGAGGGGCGCGAGAAGGAGGTCGGCGCGGCGTTCCGCTCGCTGACCAAGAAGCTGGTGCGCCAGCGCATCCTGCGCGACAAGGTGCGCATCGACGGCCGCGGCCTCACCGAGATCCGGTCGCTGTCGGCCGAGGTCGAGGTCATCCCGCGGGCGCACGGCTCGGCGCTGTTCGAGCGCGGCGAGACTCAGATCCTGGGTGTCACCACGCTGAACATGCTGCGCATGGAGCAGCAGATCGACTCGCTGTCCCCGGAGACGCACAAGCGCTACCTGCACCACTACAACTTCCCGCCGTTCTCCACCGGTGAGACCGGCCGCGTGGGCTCGCCCAAGCGGCGCGAGATCGGCCACGGCGCGCTGGCCGAGCGGGCGCTGATGCCCGTGCTGCCCAAGCGCGAGGAGTTCCCCTACGCGATCCGCCAGGTGTCCGAGGCGCTGGGCTCCAACGGCTCGACGTCCATGGGCTCGGTCTGCGCGTCCACGATGTCGCTGCTCAACGCCGGCGTGCCGCTGAAGGCGCCGGTCTCGGGCATCGCCATGGGCCTGGTGTCCGACGAGGTCGACGGCAAGACGGAGTACGTCGCGCTGACCGACATCCTCGGCGCCGAGGACGCGTTCGGCGACATGGACTTCAAGGTCGCCGGCACCAAGGAGTTCGTCACCGCGCTCCAGCTCGACACCAAGCTCGACGGCATCCCGTCCGACGTGCTCGCGGGCGCGCTGGGCCAGGCTCGCGACGCGCGCCTGACCATCCTGGAGGTCATGGCCGAGGCCATCGACAGCCCGGACGAGATGAGCCCGTTCGCGCCGCGCGTGACGTCGGTCAAGATCCCGACCGACAAGATCGGCGAGGTCATCGGCCCGAAGGGCAAGATGATCAACTCGATCACCGAGCAGACCGGTGCCGACATCTCCATCGAGGACGACGGCACGATCTACGTCGGCGCGGCGGACGGCCCGTCGGCCGAGGCCGCGATCGGCCTGATCAACGCGATCGCGAACCCGCAGCTGCCGAAGGTGGGCGAGCGCTTCCTGGGCACCGTGGTGAAGACCGCGGCGTTCGGCGCGTTCGTGTCCCTGCTCCCGGGCAAGGACGGCCTGATCCACATCTCCAAGCTGGGCAACGGCAAGCGCATCAACAAGGTCGAGGACGTCGTCAACGTCGGCGACAAGCTCCGCGTCGAGATCGCGGACATCGACCAGCGCGGCAAGATCAGCCTGGTGCTGGTGAACGAGGACGCGGACGCGGCCCCGGCTGCCGACAACCCCGCCCAGGACGCCGCACCCGCCGAGGCCGAGGCCTCCGCGCAGTGACGACGAGCGTCAACGGGACGGCCGCGGGTGCTTCCAGCACTCGCGGCCGTCCGCTTCCGCGCAGGCTCGGGCACCTCCAGAAGCCCGGCAGCACGGTGTCGCTGGAACGCGGTGACGCGGGTCTGGCCGTGCGCCGCAGCGTGCTGCCGTCGGGGCTGAGGGTCATCACCGAGCGCATCCCCGGCGTGCGGTCGGCGTCGGTGGGCCTGTGGGTGCAGGTCGGGTCGCGCGACGAGCGGGTCGAGGTCGCGGGCGCCGCGCACTACCTGGAGCACCTGCTGTTCAAGGGCACGGCACGGCGCACGGCGGCGCAGATCGCGGAGGAGATCGACGCGGTCGGCGGCGAGCTGAACGCGTTCACCGCCAAGGAGCACACCTGCTACTACGCGCACGTCCTGGACGAGGACCTGCCGCTGGCCATGGACCTCGTGTGCGACGTGGTGTTCGACGCGCTGTGCGAGCCGCGCGACTTCGAGACCGAGCGCGGCGTCGTGCTCGAAGAGATCGCCATGCGCGACGACGACCCGGAAGACCTGCTGCACGACGCGTTCCTGGACGCCCTGCTGGGCGAGCACGCGCTCGGCCGGCCGGTGCTGGGCACCGAGCAGTCCATCGGGGACATGGACCGCGACGCGCTGTTCGGCTTCTACAAGAAGCGGTACACGCTGCCGCGGATGGTGCTCGCGGTGGCGGGCAACATCGACCACGCGCAGGTGATGCGCCTGGTGCGCAAGCAGATCGGCGACCGGCTCGACCGCGTCGGCACGCCCGTCGCGCCGCGTGCCGGCCGGGCCCGCATCCCGGGGTCGCGCAAGCTGGTGCTGCACTCCGACGACACCGAGCAGGCGCACCTGATGCTGGGCGTGCGCGGCCTGGACCGGCACGACGAGCGCCGGTTCGCGTTGAACGTGCTCAACGCCGCGCTGGGCGGCGGGATGAGCTCGCGGCTGTTCCAGGAGGTCCGGGAACGGCGCGGCCTGGCCTACCAGGTGTACTCGTCGGTCGGCCTGTACGCGGACGCGGGCACGTGGTCGGTCTACGCGGGCTGCCAGCCGGACCGGCTCGGCGACGTGGCGGGCGTGGTGCGCGACGTGCTGTCCACCGTGGCGCGCGAGGGGTTGAGCGACGCGGAGGTGGCCCGCGGCAAGGGCCAGCTGCGCGGCGGGCTCGTGCTGGGCCTGGAGGACACCAGCTCGCGGATGTCGCGCATCGGCAAGGGCGAGCTGAACTACGGCGACTACCTGTCGGTGGAGCAGACGTTGGCGCGCATCGACGCGGTCACCGCGGCCGACGTGGCCGCGTTGGCGCGGGACTTGCTGCGACGCCCCGTCGCCGCCGCCGTGGTCGGCCCTTACGCTCACGCCGACGATCTGCCGCCCCAGGTGCACGAGGTGATCTCTTGACTGCCCAGTCCCCGCTCGACCCTGCCACCAGGTCTCCGGCCGAACCGCTCCGCGTGGGCGTCATCGGCGCCAGGGGCCGCATGGGCGCCGAGGTGTGCCGCGCGGTCGAGGCCGCGCCGGACATGGAAGTCGTCGCGATGGTCGACGCGGGCGACTGGCTGTTCAACCTGGCCGACGCCGGGGCGCAGGTCGCGGTCGACTTCACCAGCCCCGAGGTGGTGATGGACAACATCCGGTTCTGCGTCGACAACGACATCCACGCCGTGGTCGGCACCTCCGGGTTCGACGCCCAGCGGCTGGGCACCGTGTCGGAGTGGCTGGACCGGAAGCCGGAGCTGGGCGTGCTGGTCGCGCCGAACTTCGCCATCGGCGCGGTGCTGTCCATGCGGTTCGCCGAGCTGGCCGCCCCCTACTACGAGTCGGCCGAGGTCATCGAGCTGCACCACCCGCGCAAGGTGGACGCGCCCTCCGGCACGGCCGCGCACACCGCCCGGCTGATCTCGCAGGCGCGGGAGGCGGCCGGGTCGGGCCCGATGCCGGACGCGACGACCCAGGAGGCGCCCGGCGCCCGTGGCGCGCTCGTCGGCGACGTGCGGGTGCACTCGCTGCGCGTGGCCGGGCTGATCGCGCACCAGGAGGTCGTGTTCGGCACGGAGGGCGAGACGCTGACGCTGCGGCACGACTCGCTGGACCGCAAGTCGTTCATGCCGGGCGTGCTGCTGGCCGTGCGGTCGATCGCGCGGCACCCGGGGCTGTCCGTGGGGCTCGACAAGTACATGGACCTCTGATCCGCCCGATGGGGCGAAGCCCGATGGAGCGGAAGCAGTCGTGAAGACCAGGACCGTCGCGTTCCTCGTCACCGCCGCCCTGGTGGTGTACTTCGTGCTGCTCGGCGGCCGGGCCGTGGTGCTGCTGGGCACCGGCGACCCGGTCGGCATCGGCCTCGGCGTCGGCGTGCTGGTGCTGCCGCTGATCGGCGCGTGGATCGCGTGGACGAACCTGAGGTTCGGCTTCACCACCCAGCGGATGGCGCGGCAGCTCGACGCCGAGGGCGGTCTCCTCGACACGTCGGACCTGCCGCGCCGCCCGTCCGGCCGGGTGGACCGGGACGCGGCCGACGCGTGGTTCGAGCAGCGCCGCGCGGACGTGGAGGCGCGCCCGCGGGACTGGCGGACGTGGTTCCTGCTGGCGCAGGCCTACGACCTGGCCGGGGATCGCGGCCGGGCGCGGGAGACGATGCGGAAGGCGATCGACCTCTACGGGTCGCCGACGAATCCGGTGTAGACCAGCCGGGTGAGACGTGATTCATTCGGACTTAACGTTCTCTTGCCTTGGATCATTCGGTGAGCGTGGTTACCGTAGGTGACATGGTCAAAACCTGCGAGAACCTGCGGCTGACCGTCGCCTGCGTGGTCGTCGCCATCGCCCTGGGCGTTGCGCTCACCTTGGGCTGACCGAGCCGATCTCCTGGGGAAGAATCAGGCGAACCGCCGCACGTCCTCCCCTGGAGTCCCCATGCACTTCGCTCGGATCGTCCGGGCGGCGCTCGCCGTCGTCGCGGCCCTGGTCGCGGCCGGTCTCGTCCTGCCGGTCGCCACCGCGCGGGCCGCGGTGGGCTGCGACGTCGACTACGCGATCACGGACCAGTGGCGCGGCGGGTTCGGCGCGCGGGTCACCCTCACGAACCTGGGCGACCCGCTGTCGGGCTGGACGCTGGAGTGGGCGTTCACGGCCGGGCAGAAGATCAGCTCGGAGACGTGGAACGGCGTGTTCACCCAGGCCGGCGCCGCCGTGCGGGTGCGCAACGCCGGGCACAACGGCGCGGTGGGCACGGGCCGGTCGGTGACGGTCGGCTTCAACGGCACCTGGTCGGGCAGCAACCCCGCGCCCACCTCGTTCACCGTGGACGGCGTGCCGTGCACCGGCTCGGTCGTGACCGCGGCCCCGACGAGTGGCGCTCCGGAGCCGTCGGCAACGACGACGACCGCCGCGGCACCGTCCGCCACGAGCGCGACGACGGCCTCCACGACGACCACCACCAGGACGTCGGTGTCCTCGTCCTCGGCGTCGGCCACGAGCTCGACCTCCGAGTCGGCGGCGGCCTCCGGGACGTTCGACTGGCCGACCGCGTCACCGAAACCCGCGGTCGTGCTGTCCGCGGACATCAGCCCCGAGAGCGGGGTGGACGCGCTGCGCCTGGGCCTGGTCATCAGCCTGCTCGTGGCGGCGGTGGGCATCGCCGTCCTGCTGGTGGTGCGCCGCCACCTCGGGCGGGTGGGTGACCACTCCGGCGAGCGACGGTAGGCGGTCACACGACCGGGTGGTTCACCGTGCGATCACCCGAATGGCCGGGTAGCCGAAGAGGCATGGATCGATCAGCGGTGGACCGCCTCTACGACTGCGACGTGCTGGATCGGCACGGCCGGCCCATCGGACCGGTCGCGGAGCTGTGGCTGGCCGGTGGCCGCCCGTTGTGGGCCACCGTGCGCAGCGACGGCGGGACCACGCTGGTGCCGATCCGGGGTGCCCAGGTGCGCGACCGCAGGCTCGTGGTGCCGGTCGAGAAGCGGGAGGTGGAGGACGCGCCGAAGGTCGGCGACCGGGAGCTCTCCGAGGCCGAGCAGGCCGAGTTGCACGACCACTACGGGCTGACGCTGCCCGAGCAGCGGTTGGTGCGCCACCGGCGCGGCGCTAGTGCACCCACCAGCCAGCCACCGCGGCAGGTGAGGCGGCGAGCACGCTGAACCGGGCGAACCGGCCGACCACGCTGGTCGAGACGAACAACCAGGACGACATGCCCGCCAGTCCCGCGAGCACCGTGGTGAACATGAACGGCGGCAGGCCGACCACCGCGCTGACCGCGTGCGTGCCGAACATCCAGTGCGGGTGCCGGTGGCAGCGCACGCGCACCCACTCCAGCCGCGCCCTCCACTTCAGCCGCCGCGGCGAGAGCGGCTTGGCCTTCTTCTCCTCGCGCTTCAGGAACGCGGGCAGGCGCAGCGACCCGCGCGCGGCCAGGAAGTAGACCATCTTGCCCAGCACCTGGCCCAGCGCCACCGCGAGCCCGATCCACCACCACGAGATGCCCGGCTGCTGGGTCACCAGGCCGAGCACGAAGAGCTCGATGCTGATCAGGGGTAACAGGGCGGAGCCGAAGGCGACGCTGAACGTGAGGCACAACCACGCGAGCACCCCGGCGACGCTACCCGTGCGGTCAAGGCTCCAGCAGTAGGGACAACCCCCCGGTAACCCTGATTTCGCGCAACGGTCGCCCACCGGCGTCCAGCGTCCGCACGGTGCCGTCGGCAGCCCACTCGGCCCGGCCGTAGAAGCCGATCGACGCCTTGTCCGCCTCCGGGACCCACGCGACACCCCTGGTCGCACCCGCTTCCCGCAGGCGCAGGGCGGCGGTGGCGAGCAACCTGCCGCCGTGGCCGCGCCGTCCCCAGCGCGGTTCCACGAGCACGTGCAGCAGCGCGGTCGTGGCCGCGTCGTCGGGCAGCGAGCCGTCCGCGCGCGCCACCTCGTCCTCGGGCGCCATGCCGGCGACGCAGAACCCGACGGTCCACTGCCCCTCGGCGGCGACGAACACCTGGCCGTGCGCGACCGCCTCGGCCCACGCGGGCGCGGTCCGGTCCACGTCCAGCCCGTCCAGCACCTCGGCGGGCACCAGGTCCCGGTAGGCGGTGCGCCAGGTGTCGCGGTGGATGCGGGCGATCTCCGCCACGTCGTCGGGCTGCGCGGTGCGCACGGTGGCGTCGGCCATGTCGGCACCCTATCGGCCGCCCGGTGGCGGGCGGGCGCGTGGTGATCGGCTCGCCTTCGGGCACCGGTGGCGGAAATCCGCGTGATCCCGGGCGGGTCGGCGTGACAGCGTCGGTGACGTGCGTTGGGCAGCGTTGGGCGTCGTGTACGTGGTCTGGGGTTCCACCTACCTGGGCATCAAGTTCACCATCGAGTCGATGCCGCCGCTGGTGTCGGGGGGTGCGCGGTTCCTCGTCGCGGGCGCGGTGCTCGCGCTGGTGGTGGCGTGGCGCGGCGGGCTGCGGATGACGCGGCGGCAGTTCGGCTCGGCGGTGCTGCTGGGGTTGTTGCTGCCGGCCTGGGGCAACGGGCTCGTGGTGCTGGCCGAGCAGTCCGTGGCGTCGGGGCTGGCGGCGCTGCTGGTGGCGGTCGTGCCGCTGTACGTGGTGCTGATGCGGCGGATCGCCGGGGAACGACCGCACGGCGTGACGTACGCGGGTGTGGCCATCGGGCTGGGCGGGCTGGCCGTGCTGTTGTCGGACGACATGGGGGAGTCGTCGTGGTGGGGGCCGTGGGTGGTGCTGCTGGCGGCGTTCGGGTGGGCCCTGGGGTCGTTCCTGAGCAACCGGTTGGACACGCCCGCGAACCCGTTCGCGTTGTCGGCGGTCGAGATGCTCGCCGGCGGGGTGGCGTTGACGGTGGTGGGGCTGGCCGCGGGGGAACGGGTGTCGCCCGGGGAGATCACCACGTCGTCGTGGGCGGCGTGGGTCTACCTGGTGGTGTTCGGGTCGTTGTTGGCGTTCAGCTCCTACGTCTACGTGCTGGGCCAGTTGCCGGTGTCGACGGTGGCGACCTACGCGTACGTGAACCCGGTGATCGCGGTGGTGCTCGGGGTGTGGCTGGCCGACGAGCGGTTCGGGCCGTTGCAGCTGCTCGGCGGTGCGCTGGTGGTGGTCGCGGTGGTGCTCGTGGTGCGGGCCGAGCGGAAACGTCGTACCCCGGTGGGAGGATCCGTCCGTGCAGAAGATGAGCGCTGACGTCGCCCGCCGGATCGCGCTGGGCGCACAGGGTTTCGCCGATCCCCGGCCCGTCACCGAGCCGTCCCGGCGGCACCTGCTCAAGGCGTTGTCGCGGATCCGGTTGCTGCAGCTGGACTCGGTGAACGTGGCGGTTCGCGCGCACTACATGCCGTTGTTCAGCAGGCTCGGCGCCTACGCGCCGTCCCTGGTGGACGACGCGGCGTGGTCGCACAGCGCCCGCAAGCCGCGGTTGCTGGTGGAGTACTGGGCGCACGAGGCGAGCCTGGTCCCGGTGGAGGACTGGCCGCTGCTGCACTCCGGGGCCAAGCGGTCGGGCTGGTGGAAGAACTACACGGAGATCGCCGAGCGCTCCCCGCAGCTCGTGGACGACATCCTGGCGGTGGTGAAGGAGCTGGGGCCGGTCGGCGCGGGCGCGATCGAGCGGGCGCTGGCAGGCGGCGGGCCGCGGGCGAAGGACCACTGGGGCTGGAACTGGTCGGAGGTCAAGAAGGTCTGCGAGTACCTGTTCGGCGAGGGCGTGCTGACGACCGGGTCGCGGCGCGGGTTCGAGCGGCTGTACGACCTGACCGAACGGGTGCTGCCGCCGGAGGTGGTGGCGCGGCGGCTGACGATCCCGGCGGAGGAGGGCGCGCGCGAGCTGGTGGCGCGGGCGGCCGCGGCGATGGGCGTGGCGACGGAGCCGGACCTGCGCGACTACTACCGGTTGCAGCCGGCGCGCAGCCGGCAGGCGGTGGCCGAGCTGGTCGACGCCGGGGTGCTGGAGCCGGTGGAGGTGCGGGGCTGGGGCGTGCCCGCGTACCGGCACGTGGAGGCGCGCGTGCCGCGCCGGATCACCGGGCGGGCGCTGCTGTGCCCGTTCGACCCGCTGATCTGGGAGCGGGCCCGGACCGAGCGGATCTTCGACTTCTTCTACCGGATCGAGATCTACGTGCCCGCGCCGAAGCGGGTGCACGGCTACTACGTGTTCCCGTTCCTGCTGGACGGCGAGCTGGTCGGCCGGGTGGACCTGAAGGCGGACCGGGCGGCGGGCGTGCTGCGCGTGCAGGCGGCGCACTCCGAGCCGACCGCGGACGTGGGCCGGGTCGCGGTCGAGCTGGCCGCCGAGCTGCGGCACATGGCGGACTGGCTGGAGCTGGACGACGTCGTGGTGGTGCCGAAGGGCGACCTGGCGCCGGCGTTGGGCGCGGTGGTGGGGTGACGTCCGCCACCTGACGGGCTGACAGATGTTGAAATCTGTCAGCCCAAGTCCCATAGTGGAGTTCATGACGAACTCCACTCCGCGCGTCACCCGTCGTCGGGTCCTCGGCACGACGGGTCCCGAGGTCTCCGCGCTCGGCCTGGGCTGCATGGGCATGTCCGACCTGTACGGCCCGGCCGACGAGGCGGAGAGCGTGGCGACCATCCACGCCGCCGTCGACGCGGGCGTGACGCTGCTCGACACCGGCGACTTCTACGGCATGGGCCACAACGAGCTGCTGATCAGCCGGGCCCTGCGCGACCGCCACCGCGACGACGTGGCCATCAGCGTCAAGTTCGGCGCGCTGCGCGACGCGGACGGCGGCTGGCACGGCAACGACAACCGGCCCGAGGCCGTGCGCAACTTCCTGGCCTACACGCTGCGCCGGCTCGGCACGGACCACGTCGACGTCTACCGCCCCGCCCGCCTGGACCCGGCGGTCGGAATCGAGGAGACCGTCGGCGCGATCAAGGAGGAGGTCGAGAAGGGCCGGGTCCGCCACATCGGCCTGTCCGAGGTCGGCGCGGACACGCTGCGCCGGGCGCACGCGGTCCACCCGATCGTCGACCTCCAGATCGAGTACTCGCTGCTCTCGCGCGGCATCGAGGAGTCGATCCTGCCGACCGCGCGCGAGCTCGGCATCGGCATCACCGCGTACGGCGTGCTGTCGCGCGGCCTGATCTCGGGCCACTGGACGGCGTCCCGGCGGACCGACGACTTCCGCGCGGTCTCACCGCGCTTCCAGGGCGCCAACCTCGACCACAACCTGTCGCTGGTGGAGGCGCTGCGCGCGGTGGCCGCGGAGAAGGGCGCCACGGTCGCCCAGCTCGCCATCGCCTGGGTCCTGGCGCAGGGCGAGGACATCGTGCCGCTCGTGGGTGCCCGCCGCCGCGACCGGCTGGCCGAGGCGCTGGGCGCGCAGGACGTCACGCTCACCGAGGCGGACCTGGCCCGGATCGAGGCGGCGGTCCCGGCCGACGCCGCCGCGGGCGACCGGTACGCGCCCGCCCTGATGGCGCACCTGGACAGCGAACGCTGACCGGGGACGGGGTGGCCCGCCGGTGCGCGCACAATTGACCGGACGAACGGGCGACACCAGGGGAGCGGCACGTGGCGGAAGGCGCACTGACCGCTGAGGTCATCCTCAGCACCACCGAGGACGTCCTGCGCCGCTTCGGCCCGGCCAAGGCGACCGTCGTGGACGTGGCACGCGCGCTGGGCGTGAGCCACGGCAGCGTCTACCGGCACTTCCCGACCAAGACGGCGCTGCGCGAGGCCGTCACCCAGCGCTGGCTCGACCGGGCGCACGCGGGTCTCAGCGAGCTGGCCGCCGCCGACACCCCGGCGCCGCGGCGGCTGCGGGACTGGCTGTCCGCCCTGTTCGAGGCCAAGCGCCGGAAGGCGTTGGGCGACCCGGAGCTGTTCGCCACGTTCTCCGTGCTGGTCGACGAGAACAGCGCCGTCGTGGCCGCCCACATCGCCGCGATGGTCGAGGACCTCACCAGGATCGTCGCCGACGGCGTCGCGTCGGGCGACTTCACCACCCCGGACCCGGCGGTGAGCGCGAAGGCGGTGTTCGACGCCACGGCCCGCTTCCACGACCCGGCCCACGCCGCCGACTGGTCCGCCCCGGACGTCGACGCCGCGTTCGACGCCGTGGTGTCGCTCCTGGTGGCCGGACTCCGATCCCGGGACTAGGAAGCCGCGGCGCGCGCATCGGGGGTGCGCACGCCGCGGCCTGGTTCGCGGCGGGTCAGGCCGTGGTCGCGGTGGTGACCAGGGCGTCGCCGCTGCCGGTGCGGCCGGTGATGAACAGGGCCGGTTCGTCGACCGGCGGGGTGTCGGAGACGTCCAGGTCGCTGCGGGCCGAGCCGGAGCTGGACACCAGGTCGACCTGGGCCGCCACGCCCGGCCGCACGCCCACGCGCACGTCGCCCGAGCCGGTGCCGAGCTGGAGACGGCCCGCGGCGGCGTCGGCGATCGTGACGTCACCGCCGCCCGTGCGCACCTGCACGTCGTGCTGCACGGCGCCGAGCCACACGTCGCCGGTGCCCGTGTAGATGACGGTGTTCCCGCCGACCGACGACACCTCGATGTCGCCGCTGCCCGTCTTCGCCCGCAGCCCGCCGGGCATCGGCCCGAGCCGCACCTTGCCCGAACCCGAGTTGACCTGCGACGACGCCTCGGCGCGGTCCGCGGTGACGTCACCGGTACCGGTCTGGACCTCCAGCCGGCCCGCCGCGCCCGTCACGGTCACGTCCGCCGAGCCCGCCTTGGTGATCACGTGCGAGCCGACCGGTGCGCGCACCGTGACGCCCAACGGCACCGCGCGCAGCGGCAGCGCCTTGGACGAGTGCACCTTCACCCGGCCGCCGGACAGCTCGACGCGCGCGTCCCGCACCGCGTCCGCCGGACCGCTCGGCTGCCCCTGCGCGCCGCCGAACTGGTTGTTCACCCAGTTCAGCAGCCCGTTCAGGCCCGCCGACCACGACTCGCCCGGCGACGGGTCGTGCTTGACCTCGACGTGCACGCCCGGCTCGTCGACCAGGTGCACCCGCACCCGGCCGGCGAGCAGCGCCACGTCGACCTCCACCACACCGTCGACCTCGAAGCTCTGCTGCCGAACGACATCCGATTCCATGATCCCCCCTCAGCCCTGCACCCAGCCGCGCACGCGCGAGGACGACGACGACTCGCGCCCCGCCTGCTCCCTCGGCGGCCCCCAGTGCTTGTGGCCACCGCCACCCCCGCCGCGCCGCCCGCCGACCGCGCCCTGCACGGCCTGCGCGACGAACGTGTTCAGCGACATCCCCTGCGCCGCGGCGGCCTGCTCCGCCTTGGCCTTCAGCTCGTCCAGCAGCCGCAGCGTGACGCGCGTGGCGTCACCGGCGGAGGGCCGGGGGACTTCCTGCGGCTCGGGTTCGTGCTCCTCCCGAGCGGCCGCGCCGGTGACGACCACCTGCACGTCCCGTCCGTCCAACCGCACGTCGACCACGGGGCCGTCGAGGGCCGCGGTGACCTCCGCGGCCAGGTCGGACAGTGCGTTCATGAGCGCGAGCCGCGCGGCGGGCTCCAAGGCGGCGGACAGCAGGGCCGCGGTGCGCCGCGTGCTGTCGTCCCCGGCGGAAGCGGCCGTCGCGAGGTCCTCGCGCAGTGCTGCGATGTACGGCGACAGATCCATGACACCACCATGACGCCATTCATGACATCAGTCAAGGGAACCGGTGATGTCGTCCCTGACGGCACGGTGCGGAGGCGCCGAGAGCGGGCGGGCGGGAGCGATACGCTGGAAGATTGCTCTCGCTGCTCGACTAGGCTGCCCGGCGAAACCAAGTGCAAGGAAGGTTCGTCGTGAC
The DNA here is from genome assembly GCF_006716745.1 of Saccharothrix saharensis. Lineage (NCBI taxonomy): Bacteria > Bacillati > Actinomycetota > Actinomycetes > Pseudonocardiales > Pseudonocardiaceae > Saccharothrix > Saccharothrix saharensis. The sequence goes on from NZ_VFPP01000001.1 coordinate 6,439,468, forward strand.
CGAAACGGTGTCCCCGCACGTCCAGCTGATCGCGAAGACGGAGTTCTTCCCGCCTGCGGACGTCCCGTGGTCGACCGACGCCGACGGCGGCGAGGCGTTGGCCGAGTTCGCCGGTCGCGCGTGCTACCAGTCGTGGACCAAGCCGAACCCCGCGACCGCCACCAACGCGGGCTACATCAAGCACATCATCGAGGTCGGCCACCTCTCGGTGCTGGAGCACGGCTCGGTCAGCTTCTACCTGACCGGCATCTCCCGGTCGCTCACCCACGAGCTGATCCGGCACCGGCACTTCTCGTACTCGCAGCTGTCCCAGCGGTACGTGCCCGAGCGCAACGCCGCCATGGTCGAGCCGGACGTCATCGCGAACGACCCGGAGCTGCACGAGAAGTTCCTCGCCGCCGCCCAGGCCGGCCTCGACGCTTACAACGAGCTGCTCAAAGGCCTGGAGGAGAAGTTCTCCGACGTGCCCAGCGCGACCCTGCGCCGCAAGCAGGCCCGCCAGGCGGCCCGCGCGATCCTGCCCAACGCCACCGAGACCCGCATCGTGGTGACCGGCAACTACCGCGCGTGGCGGCACTTCATCGCGATGCGCGCCACCGAGCACGCCGACGTGGAGATCCGCGCCCTGGCCGTGGAGTGCCTGCGCCAGTTGCAGAAGGCGGCGGCCAACGTGTTCGCCGACTTCACCATCTCCACCCTGGCCGACGGCACCGAGGTCGCCTCCAGCCCGCTGGTCACCGAAGGCTGACGGCCGGTGAAGCGGCTGATCGTCGACGTCCGGCCGGATGAGTACACGGTCGCCCGGCTGCCCGCCGACGCCGCCGTCCCGGCCGGGCTGCTCGACGCACCCGGCCTGGTCTCGGTGACCAGGACGCCGGACGAGCTGTCGATCGTGTGCCCGTCGGCGCACGCGCCCGAGGCGGACACCGCGCAGCCCGGCTGGCGGCTGCTGACCGTGCGCGGCCCCCTGGAGTTCACGCTCACCGGCATCATGGCCGCCCTGTCGGGCGAGCTGGCCGCGGCGGGCGTGAGCCTGTTCGCGCTGTCCACATACGACACCGACCACCTGCTGGTGAAGGCGGCCGACCTGGCCCGCGCCGTGCAGGCGTTGCGCGCCTCGGGGCACGAAGTCACGAAACCGTGAAACCGGATCGGGCGGGACGGGGTCTGAAGTAGCGTTCCGCCCGGTCCGCGGTCGGGGTTTCGAGGAGTGACGGTGACTGGTCCGACGCAAGGTGTGAGCGCCCGACCCCGCGTGATCGCGGGCAGGTACACCCTGCTCGCCGAGCTGGGGCGCGGCGGCATGGGCGTCGTCTGGCGCGCCCAGGACAACGTGATCGGCCGCCAGGTGGCCATCAAGGAGCTGCACCTGCCCGACGGCATCGCGCCGGACGAGCGCCGGGTGCTGGAGGAGCGGGTGCTCCGCGAGGCCCGCACCGCGGGCAGGCTGAACGACCCCGGCGTGGTCACCGTCTACGACGTGGTCGCCGAGCACGGCACGAACTTCATCGTGATGGAGCTGGTCGAGGCCGCCACGCTGTCCACTTTGATCAGCGCGCACGGCCCGATGCCGCAGGACCGGGTCGTCTCCATGGCGATCCAGGCGCTGTCCGCGTTGGACTCCGCGCACCAGGCCGGGATCGTGCACCGCGACGTCAAGCCCGGCAACCTCATGGTCACGCCGAACGGCCGGGTGAAGCTGACCGACTTCGGCATCGCCCAGGCCGTGGACGACCCGCGCCTGACCACCAGCGGCAGCCTCATCGGCTCGCCCGCCTACATGTCTCCCGAGCGCATCCACGGCAACGAGGCCTCGCCCGCCTCCGACCTGTGGGCGCTGGGCGCGACGCTGTGCTACGCCGTGGAGGGCGCGAACCCCTACGAGCGCTCGACGACCGCGTCCACCCTGCACGCGATCATGAACGAGATGCCGCGGCTGACCAGGGCGCACGGCGTGCTCGGCGCGGTGATCACCGGCCTGATGATGCCCGACCCGAACGCCCGGCTCACCGGCCCGCAGGCCCGCGCCATGCTGGAGCGCGCGGTCGCCCAGCCGACGCCGCCGACCGGGTTCGGCGCGCCGCCGCCGAACGCGACCATGCACTACACCCCGCCCACCGCGGTGCGGAAGCCGTGGCTGAAGGGCCTGTTGATCACCGGCACGGCGGTGGCCGCGGTGGCGCTGCTGGTCGCGGGCGTCTTCCTGGGCCGGTGGTGGTTCACCGACCAGCCGCCCGCCGCGATGGCCGAGACGGTCACCTACGGTCCCGGCGGCACGATCGAGGCCTCGCAGTTCAAGGCGGGCAACGAGCAGTGCGGCGACAACCTGGTCGACCCCAACACCACGGTCAACTACACCGACTGCGACGAGCCGCACCGGGTCGAGGTGTACGCGGCGGCCGAGCCGTTCGGGTCGGCGAAGATGGCCTACCCGGGCGAGGAGTGGCTGCGCGGGTACGCGGAGGACTTCTGCACGCTGCACTTCATGTCCGACCGCGTGCCGGCCGAGGACAAGGAGTCCAAGCTGCGGTACGTGGCGATCGTGCCGACCTCCGGCATCTGGCTGGAAGACCCGGCGAAGGCCTCCTCGTCGGACAAGCGCTACCGCGACGTGGCGTGCGTGCTGTGGAACAAGGACGGCACCGCGCTGAACGACCAGGTCTACGCCAAGTAACGTGGGGCCATGGGCGTCGCGCGGGACGAACGCAGGCTGTTGACCGAGCTGTTCGCCGAGGTCGGGCCGGACGCGCCCACGCTGTGCGACCCGTGGCGCACCCGCGACCTGGCCGCGCACCTCGTGCTGCGGGAACGCCGGCCCGACGCGGCGGCGGGCATCCTGGTCAAGGCCCTGGCCGGGCACACCCGGCGGGTCCAGGACGCCTACGCCGCCAGGCCGTGGGACGAGCTGGTCGACCTGGTCCGCTCCGGCCCGCCCCGGCTGTCCCCCTACGCGCCGGCCGACGAGCTGGTGAACGCCGTCGAGTACTTCGTGCACCACGAGGACGTCCGCCGGGCCCGGGACGACTGGGAGCCGCGTTCACCCGATCCGGTACGAGACGCGGTGCTGTGGCGGCGGCTCGCCCCGACCGCCCGGATGATGTACCGCAAGAGCCCCGCCGGGGTGGTGCTGCGCCGCCCGGACGGTGAGGCGATCGTGGCCAGGCGTGGCGCGGACCCCGTGGTGCTGACCGGCCACGTCTCGGAACTGGTGGTGCACGCGTTCGGCCGGTCCGCCGCGCGCGTGGAGTACGACGGCCCGGCGGAGGCCGTGCGGCTGGTGCGCGACCTCGACCGGAGCATGTAGTCGCAGCTTGCCGAGGGTGACGCGGTAGATTTCCGCATATGACCGCAAGTCCTGCCGCCGCGCCCGGCCGACCGTTCGGCCGCGTGCTCACCGCCATGGTCACCCCGTTCGACGCGGAGGGGGCGGTGGACCTGGGCAAGGCCCAGCGGCTCGCCGAGCACCTGGTCGAGCTGGGCAACGACGGCCTCGTGGTCAACGGCACCACCGGCGAGAGCCCGACCACCACCGATGCGGAGAAGGCGGACCTGATCCGCGCCGTGGTCGAAGCGGTCGGCGACCGCGCCACCGTGGTGAGCGGCGCGGGCACGTACGACACCGCGCACAGCGTGCACCTGGCCAAGCAGGCCGAGGCGGCGGGCGCGCACGGCCTGCTGCTGGTCACGCCGTACTACTCGCGGCCCACCCAGGCGGGTGTGTCCGCGCACTTCACCACCGTGGCCGACCAGGTCGGCGTGCCCGTGATGCTGTACGACATCCCGCCGCGCTCGGTGGTGCCCATCGAGGTGGAAACCCTGCTGCGGCTCGCCGAGCACCCGCGTATCGTCGCGGTGAAGGACGCCAAGGGCGACCTGCTCGCGGGCAGCAAGGTCATCGCGGCCACCGACCTGGCCTACTACTCCGGTGACGACCCGCTGAACCTGCCGTGGCTGTCGGTCGGCGCGGTCGGCTTCGTCAGCGTCATCTCGCACATCGCCGCGGACCGGCTGCGCGACCTGCTCGACGCGTTCGAGTCCGGCGACGTCGCCGGCGCGACCGCGATCCACCAGTCGCTGCTGCCGCTGCTGCGGCCCTTCAGCCGGATGCCCGGCGTGACCTACGCCAAGACCGCGCTGCGTTTGCGCGGCCTCGACGTGGGCGACCCGAGGCTGCCGCTGGTACCCGCTTCAACCGAGGACATCAAGGCCGTCGAGGCCGAATTGGGAGTCAACGCGTGATCAACCCGAGCTCACCCCCGCCCGCACTGCCCGACGGAGGTCTGCGCGTCGTCGCACTGGGCGGAATTGGCGAGATCGGCCGCAACATGACGGTGTTCGAGCACGCCGGCCGGCTGCTCGTCGTGGACTGCGGCGTGCTCTTCCCCGAGGACGACCAGCCTGGCGTCGACCTGATCCTGCCGGACTTCCGGGCCATCGAGGACCGGTTGGACGACATCGAGGCGCTGGTGCTCACCCACGGGCACGAGGACCACATCGGCGCGGTGCCGTTCCTGCTCAAGCTGCGCCCCGACCTGCCGGTGGTGGGCTCGCGGTTCACGCTGGCGCTGCTCGCGGCCAAGTGCAGGGAACACCGCCAGACGCCGAAGCTGATGGAGATCACCGACGGCGAGCGGCGCGCGTTCGGGCCGTACGAGCTGGAGTTCTTCGCGGTCAACCACTCCATCCCGGACGCGGTCGCGGTCGCCATCCGCACCTCGGCCGGCCTGGTGCTGCACACCGGCGACATCAAGCTCGACCAGCTGCCGCTGGACGGCAGGCTCACCGACCTGGCCGGGTTCTCCCGGCTCGGCGACGAGGGCGTCGACCTGTTCCTTGTGGACTCGACCAACGCCGAGGTGCCCGGGTTCGTCGCACCCGAGCGCGAGATCGGGCCGGTGCTGGAGAACGTCATCCGCAAGGCCAACCAGCGGGTGATCGTGGCGTGCTTCGCCTCCCACGTGCACCGGGTGCAGCAGGTGCTGGACGTGGCCGTGCAGTACAAGCGGCGGGTGGCGCTGGTCGGCCGGTCGATGGTGCGCAACATGGGCATCGCGGCCGAGCTGGGCTACCTGAACGTGCCCGACGGGCTGTTCGTGGACCTCAACGAGGCCATGGAGATGCCCGAGGACCAGGTGATGTTCGTGTCGACCGGGTCGCAGGGCGAGCCGCTCTCGGCGCTGTCGCGGATGGCGCGCGGCGAGCACCGGCAGATCTCGATCAAGGCCGGGGACACGATCGTGTTGGCGTCCTCCCTCATCCCGGGCAACGAGAACGCGGTGTTCGGCGTGGTCAACGGCCTGGCGCGGCTCGGCGCGACGGTCATCCACCAGGGCAACGCCAAGGTGCACGTGTCCGGCCACTCGCCGGCCGGCGAGCTGCTGTTCCTCTACAACGCGGTGCGGCCGTCGAACGTGATGCCGGTGCACGGCGAGTGGCGGCACCTGCGGGCGAACGCGGCGCTGGCCGTGGCGACGGGCGTGAAGGCCGAACGGGTCGTCATCGCCGAGGACGGCGTGGTGGTCGACCTGGTCGACGGCAAGGCGGCGATCAGTGGCAAGGTCGAGGTGGGCCACGTCTACGTGGACGGCCTGTCCGTCGGCGACGTCGGCGAGTCGACCCTGTCCGACCGGCTCGTGCTCGGCGAGGGCGGTTTCATCGCGATCACCGTGGCCGTGGACTCCAACAGCGGCCGGGCGGTCGCACCGCCGACCGTGTCCGGCCGCGGTTTCTCCGACGACCCGAAGGCGCTGGACCAGGCGGTGTCGCTGGTGGAGATGGAGTTGTCGCGCACGGAGGCCGAGGGCATCACCGACTCGCACCGCATCGCGCAGGCCGTGCGCCGCGTGGTGGGCCGCTGGGTCGCCGAGACCTACCGCCGCCGGCCGATGATCGTGCCGACCATCATCCCGGTGAACTGAATCCGCGTGCGGCGCGTGGCGGGGAGGACCTGACGTGGCCGAGGTGCTGCTGTTCCACCACGCGCACGGGGTGACGCCCGGTGTCACGGCCTTCGCCGAGCGGTTGGCGGAGGCCGGGCACACGGTCCACGTGCCCGACCTGTACGAGGGCCGGGTGTTCGTGGACCTGGGCGCGGGCATGGACTACGCGCACGAGGTCGGTTTCGGCACGATCGCCGAACGCGGCCGGCTCGCCGCCGAGGGGCTGCGGTCCGACCTCGTGTACGTGGGGTTCTCGCTGGGGGTGCTGCCCGCGCAGCTGCTGGCCCAGACCAGACCGGGTGCCGCGGGTGCGTTGCTGGTCGGCGCGTGCGTGCCGGTGACGGAGTTCGGCCCGGCGTGGCCCGCGAGCGTCCCGGTGCAGGTCCACGCCATGGCGGACGACCGCTCGTTCGTCGACGACGGCGACCTCGACGCCGCGCGTGCCCTGGTGGCGGGCGCGGCGGACGGCGAGCTGTTCCTGTACTCCGGCGACAAGCACCTCTTCGCCGACCCGAGCCTGTCGTCGTACGACGAGGTGGCCGCCGTGCTGCTGATGGAACGCGTGCTGGCGTTCCTGAACTAGGCGCCCGGTCCGGTGGGCCGATCGCCCACCGGACCGGGGTCCCGCTCTCGTGGGGGAGCCGCGCTCAGCCCTGGTCCGGCCGCCACGGGCTCCTGCCCGTCGTCGGCCGCGTCGGGTCGTGGAACTTCGGCAGGTCCGGCTCGTCGACCCGCAACGGCACCAGGCCGGCCGTGATCGCGCGCATGATCCGCTCGTGCGCCCGCCGCGCGTCGCCCGGCTTGCCGTCCGCCAGCCCGGACAGGTCCACCGGCTTGCCGAAGTGCACCTTGAACGTCGGCCGCTTGCGCAGGCCGCGCACGTAGGACGTCAGGTAGGGCTTGGCGTCGGCCCACCCGCCGACGTGGGTGTTGCCCCAGTAGACGGCCTCGTGCGCGCCCCACTGGCTGACCGGGACCACCGGGATGCCGCCGCTCAGCGCGAGCCGCGCCGCGCCGGTCTTGCCCCGTTCCGGCCACAGGCCGGGGTCGAGGCTGATCCGGCCCTCCGGGTACATGGCGATCGGGTCACCGCCGCGCCGCAACACCTCGACGGTGCGGTGGTAGGCGTCGCCGACGTCCGCCGCCGAGCGGTCGACGCGCACGTGGCCGGACGCCTTGAGCAGCGGTCCCAGGACCGGCGCGTCGAGCAGGCCGCCCGCGAGCAGGAAGCGCGGCGCGACGCCGATCCGGCGGCACGCGGCGATCAGCACGAACGGGTCGAGGTTGCCGATGTGGTTGGACGCGAGCAGCAGGGGACGTCCCCTGAGGTCCGCCGGGATGTCACCGGTGACTTCGAGTCGTCCGCTGAGACCGACGAGCCCCTGGTCGACGGCGGTCAGCACGCGCCACAGCAGTGGTGTGGGCACAGCGCGACAGGCTACGGCGTGTCGAGGTGTCGGCGCACCGGCTTCGGGGCAACCATGGGCGTCGAGCAGCGCACGTCACGTCGCCCTGTGAACCGTGGGGCCGCTGAGGCTTGAGGGACTACCGTATACACATGGCCGGCCGAACTGGGACCTCGCGCAAGGGCACGACCCGTCGCACCGGATCCGGGTCGAAGCCGCGGGCCGGCGCGTCCCGACCGGCCGCCAAGCGCCCACCCGCCCGGCGGGCGCCCGCGAAGAAGTCCTCCGGATCCGTCGGCCGGGTCTGGGGTCTGCTCGGTCGCGGTGTCGGCTCTGTGGTCCGCGCGGTCGGCCGGGGCAAGGAGCTCGACCCGGCGCACCGCCGTGACGGGCTGGCGCTCGTGCTCATCTCGGTGGCCGTGATCACCGCCGCGGGCGTGTGGTGGCAGGCGGGCGGACCGGTCGGCCAGTGGGTCGACGTGGCCGTGCGCAGCTCCGTCGGCGGTCCCGCGGTGATCGTGCCCGTGGTGCTGCTGGCGGTCGGCGTGATGCTCATGCGCACCGACCCGAACCCCGAGGCACGACCTCGCCTGGTGATCGGCACGATCCTGGTGCTGGTCGGGTTCCTGGGCATGTTCCACCTGGCGGGCGGCCTGCCGATGGACCCCGTCGCCCGCCGTGACGCCGGTGGCGCGCTGGGCTACCTCTCGGGCGGGTTCCTCGCCCAGGGCCTCACGTCGTGGGTCGCCGGACCGCTGCTCGTGCTGATCTTCGCCTACGGCGTGCTGCTGCTCGTGCACCTGCCGGTCCGCGAGGTGCCCGGCAGGCTCGGCAGCCTGCTGCACCGCAAGCCCGACCAGCTCGACGGCTTCGGCGCGGACGACGACGACCTCGAGCCGGAGGTCGAGGAGAAGCCGGCCAAGCTGCGCCGCCCGTCCCGCAGCCGCCGCCAGGCCGTCGCGGACGTCGCCGACCAGCAGCCCGAACTGCCGCTGGACGAGGAGCCGCCACCGCCACCACCGGTCGCCAAGCCCGCGCCCAAGCCCAAGGCCACGCCGGAGACCCCGAAACCCGCCGCGATCGCCGTGCGCGCGGTGGAGGGCGACTACCGGCTGCCGCCGCCGACCATCCTCAAGGACGGCGACGCGCCGAAGGCCCGCAGCAAGGCCAACGACCTCATGATCGAGGCCATCTCCGGCGTGCTCGACCAGTTCTCCATCGACGCGCAGGTCACCGGCTTCACCCGCGGCCCGACGGTCACCCGCTACGAGGTCGAGCTCGGCCCCGGCGTGAAGGTCGAGAAGATCACCGCGCTGACCAAGAACATCGCCTACGCCGTCGCGACGGACAACGTCCGGCTGCTGGCCCCGATCCCCGGCAAGTCCGCGGTGGGCATCGAGGTGCCCAACAGCGACCGCGAGATGGTGCGGCTGGGCGACGTGCTGCGCTCGCCGTCCACGGTCAAGGACAACCACCCGATGGTCATCGGGCTGGGCAAGGACATCGAGGGCCACTTCGTCACCGCGAACCTGACCAAGATGCCGCACCTGCTGGTCGCGGGCTCCACCGGTTCGGGCAAGTCGAGCTTCGTGAACTCGATGTTGGTGTCGCTGCTGGCCCGCGCCACCCCGGACGAGGTCCGGATGATCCTGATCGACCCGAAGATGGTCGAGCTGACCCCGTACGAGGGCATCCCGCACCTGATCACGCCCATCATCACCCAGCCGAAGAAGGCCGCCGCCGCGCTGGCCTGGCTGGTCGAGGAGATGGAGCAGCGCTACCAGGACATGCAGGTCAACCGGGTGCGGCACATCGACGACTTCAACCGGAAGGTGCGGTCGGGCGAGATCACCGCGCCACCGGGCAGCGAACGCGCCTACCGGCCGTACCCGTACATCATGGCGATCGTGGACGAGCTGGCCGACCTGATGATGACCGCGCCGCGCGACGTCGAGGACGCCATCGTCCGGATCACGCAGAAGGCCCGCGCGGCGGGCATCCACCTGGTGCTGGCGACGCAGCGGCCGTCGGTGGACGTGGTCACGGGTCTGATCAAGACGAACGTGCCGTCGCGGCTGGCGTTCGCCACGTCGTCGTTGACCGACTCGCGGGTCATCCTGGACCAGCCGGGCGCCGAGAAGCTGATCGGCATGGGCGACGGCCTGTACCTGCCGATGGGCGCGTCGAAGCCGGTGCGCATCCAGGGCGCGTACGTCGGCGACGACGAGATCTCCGAGATCGTCAACTTCACCAAGGACCAGGCGCAGCCCGAGTACACCGACGGCGTCACGGCGGCGAAGGCGGGCGAGAAGAAGGAGATCGACGCCGACATCGGCGACGACCTGGAGCTGCTGATCCAGGCGGCCGAGCTGATCGTCACGTCCCAGTTCGGCTCGACGTCGATGCTGCAGCGCAAGCTGCGGGTCGGTTTCGCCAAGGCGGGCCGGCTGATGGACCTGTTGGAGACGCGCGGCGTCGTCGGCCCGTCGGAGGGGTCGAAGGCGCGCGAGGTGCTGATCAAGCCGGACGAGCTGGACTCCGTCGTCTACCTGATCCGCGGCGGTTCCGGCCCGGACGACGACGCGGACGACGACTGAGCGCGCGTTCGGGCGGAAATGCCGATGTCGAATGCGCCATCGAATAGCGCGGTCGAACAATCGAATGCGCGCGCGTTCGCTTTCCGGGCGTTGACCCGGTGACCATTGGGCTGCAATAGTTCGCTCATCCACCGCCGCGTCGCCAGGTATCCCCGTGCACCACGAGTCGAAGCGATTCGACTCGCAGTGCGCCGAGTGGGCAGCGTTGCCCGGGAAGAAGCGTCATGAACAGGATGCGTTCGGCCGCCGTGGCGGTCGCGTTGGTCGGGTTCCTCCTCGGCTCCACCGGTGTCGCGCAGGCCGCGACCTGGTCGTCCAGCGACCAGTGGGCCACGTGGTCCAACGGCGGGTACACGGTCCGCAACAACATCTGGGGCTCCGGCGCCGGGTTCCAGTCGATCTGGGCGAACTCCTACAGCAACTGGGGTGTGTGGGCGAACCACCCGAACACCGGGGGCGTGAAGTCGTACCCGCACTCGGCGAAGATGGTCAACCGCAAGCTCAGCGGCCTGAGCAGGTTGTCGAGCTCGTTCAACGTGACCAGGCCCGGCTCGGGCGCCTACGCGACGGCCTACGACATCTGGGCCGACAACCACGCTTACGAGATCATGATCTGGATGAACAAGCAGGGCGCCGTCGGCCCGATCGGGTCGAGGCAGACCACGGCGTCGGTCGGTGGCCACACGTGGGACGTGTACCGGGGTTCCAACGGCTCCAACGCCGTGTTCTCGTTCGTGCGGACGAGCAACACCGACGCCGGCACGGTGGACGTGCTGGCGGTGCTGAGGTGGATCGGGTCGCGCGGCTGGTACGGCGACGTGACCGTGGGCGACGTGCAGTTCGGCTTCGAGATCACCTCGTCGTCGGGCGGCATGGACTTCCGGTCCAACAGCTTCTCGATCACCACCTGATTCCCGCCCGCACCCGCTCACGCGCCCGGAATCGTCAGACCCTTCGGGCACAATAAAAGCAGGGGTCCCCTTGCCGGGGACCCCTGCGAAGCGTTGCGGCGTCACGCGTTTTCGGCGGGAGTGCGTTGTCCACCCGCCGAAAGGGGATCAGCTCGCGCCGAACTCCCGCACGGCCTGGTAGTACAGGTCCGCCGTGCGGTTGCAGGACCAGTTGCCCGCGCACTGGTGGTACAGGTCGGACTTGAAGTTGTTGTCGATGCGCAGCCGGGTCGTCTCGTTGAACCGCCCCTGCCGCTTGTAGTTGCGGTAGCCGAAGTCGTGCCGGTGGCAGGCGGGCAGGAACTTGAACCCGAACGGGTTGTCCGGCGACCACGAGCAGCCGTCCGACGACCAGTCGAGCTGGTCGCTGTACGGCCGCTGCGCCCGCAGCGAGCTGAACTGCGCCAGCGACTTGCTGAACAGGTAGTCGTCGGTCACGGCGGGCGCGTTGATCGCCGCCTGGCCGACACCGGCGCCGGCCAGCAGGGCGAGCGAGGCGACCACGACGGCGAAGGCGTTGCGCAGGGATTTCGCGAGCACTGTTTTTCCCCTCGGTTCTCGGGCTTGAGGGGTTCTTACCGGCCGGGGATCAACGCACAACAGCCCCGATCGGCTCATACCGCGTCAACGACGGGTGAACATCGCGCCGCACGCGATCGCCGCGGCCGGCCGCACCGGTTGACCGCGCAGTCCCAGCAACGCCAACACATCGGCGTCCGCCGCACCGCCCAGCAGGTACCCGCCGAGCCGCTGCTGGGCCATCCGGAGGCAGACCGACTGGGCCGCCGCGCCCACTTCCAGCGGCCCGAACCGCCCACCGCGCTGCCCGTACCCGGCCAACACCGGCTGGTCCGCCAGGACGAGCGCCGGCACGACCGCCGGTTCGGCGTCGGCGGCCGGCACTTCGCGCAGCCGCACCCAGTCCGGTGCCGGCCCCACGTCCTGCACGGCGTGCCTCGTCGCGTCGTACCGGACCACCCGCCCGTTCAGCCCGTGCCGCACGTTGCGCGGGAACGCGTAGCAGCGCACCGGGTGCAAACCACCGGCCGACGGGCAGGACCGGCCGTCGTCCTCGGCCAATGCCGCCGGCACCGCGTTTCGAGCTGCCCGGAACAGCCGTTGCGGCCGGTCGAGCGGCTGCGGCTCGGTCGGCGGCTCGACCGGCGTCATGACGTCACCCCAGCGGATGTGGTGCGGGATCGGGGAACCGGCCGGACCGGCCCGGGTAGCGCCACGCCACGTCCGCCGCGCGCCCGCCCAAGTGCGGCCACCGGTGGTCGGCGTGCAGCGGCGCGAGGTCGGGGGACAGCACGCGCACGCACCGCAGCCCCGCGGTCGCCGCCTCGGGCGTGGTCGGCTCCCGGTACGCCGGGCGCACGTTGAGCGCGTCCACGAGTTCGCGCAGCCGGGCGGCGTCACCGCGGGCCGCGGAGTCGCGCGGCCCCGCTCGCCCCACCACCACGGCGACGCGCGCCACTCGTCCCAGTGGTCCGCGTAGTACAGGGCGTGCCGGTCGAAGTCGGTGACCTCGTCCAGCGGCCGGCAGGGGCCCTCCGGCTCACTGACCGTCCCGAGTGGACTGCGCGCGGCCGGGTACCGGTCCGCGGCCTCGGCGATCACGGCCCGCTCCGCCTGCTCGGGCTCGAACGCCGCGCCACCGGACGTGCCGCCGGTCGCGAACGGCCCCGGCGCCGCGGCGAACCCCGAACGTCCACACCGGACAGGGTGCGCGGCACGGGGGTGCGGCCGCGACACCACGCCCTGCCGCCACCCGACGGCCCGTTCCAGCAGCGCGGCCGCGGGCGTGGTCACGTGGCACGCCGGCGGTAGTACTCCGACACCCACGGCCCGGCCAGGCACACCGCCGCCAGGTACGCGAACGCCGCCATGAACACCACCGGGCCCTCCGTCGCGGCGACCCGCGGCACCAGCAGGCACTCGGCGGCGAACAGCAACACCCAGAACACCAGCCGCTTCACCCCCGACCGCAGCGGGTGCCTGCCGATCGAGCGGTCGTACCGGTACCCCGCGCGCAAGCCGACCAGCGCGCCGACCACCGCGATCACGCCCACCTCCACGCGTAGTGCCGGACGACCAGCCACGCGACGACGGCCACCGCCGCGCCGTACCCCCGGATCGCGAAGGGCTCGCCCAACCGGGCGGGCAGGCCGAGCACGGGCAGCGCCGGGACCGGCTCGGCGGCGAACAACGCCATCCCCACCGCCAGCCGCTTCACCCCGCGACCGGGCTCGGCCGCGAAACAGGCCCGCAGCAGCGCGCCGACCGCGCCCGCGAGGGCGTAAAAGGGCCGGCGCTCGCCGACGTCGAGGAACGGCGAGGCGAGCACCCAGGGCAGGAACAGCGACGCCGGCAGCGCGATCGCTCCGCCGACCGCCGGGACCGCGCAGCGGCAACGGCAGCAGCACCACGTCGGTGTCGCGGTGGTCGTGTCGGGTGTGAACGGATCAGGAAGGCGCAGAGCGGTCGTCATCGGTCATCCCCACGGCAGGTCGACCCGGCCCACTTCGAACCGGGGGCACGTCTCGCGGTCCGCCGCCGGCAGCACGTCCTCGGCGGTGGTGGTGAACTCGTCCAGGTGCGGCGTCACGACCCGGTCCAGCAGCGCCGGCGAACCGGTCGAGTGCGTGCCGGGCCCAGCGCAACCGGAACTCGGCGGTCGTCGCGGCCGGGTGGCTCCGGATCGCCCCAGCGGTGCCGTGCGCGGACGGCCAGGCAGCCGAGGCAAGCGCTTGCGCCGAGCCCGGCGGGCTCCGTGCCGAGGACGCGCACGCCGACGTTCGGCGGCGCACCCGGCACGGGCAGGCCCGCCGGGCGCAGCGCACCCAGCGCCCGCAGGTGCTCGCGGACCGGCGCGGTGAGCCGATCCGGGTCGAGCGGGCGAGCCGAACCCCTCCGCACCGGCTCGAACAGCTCGACCAGCACCCGCGCCTCGGCGCCGGGCACGTCCGGGAGGAGGTGGACGGGGTCCGCCCCGGCGTGCACGACCACGCCCTCGTCCTGCACCCGGGCCCGCCGGCCGGGGTCGGGCACGAGCGCGGTCACCTGATCGGCTCGTCGTGCTCGTCGCCCCGGTCGAGGAACCGCCGGATCGCGGGCTCGTCGGGGAGTTCGTGGTCCTCCTCGGTCTCGATGAGACGTTCCGCGATGGGCACCGGTTCCTCGACCCACGCCGGCCGGAAGTCGTCGCCGGGCAGCAGTTGGTGGCGGCGGGCGAACTCCTCGGCGGCCTCGCGGATGGACTCGCGCAACGTGCCGATGACCACCGTCTCGGCGGTGTAGGTCAGCTCCACCAGCAGCGCCCGCATCCGGTCGAGCTGGTCGTCCTGGCCCGCGTTGTCGGCCAACTGCGGCCACAGCCGCCGTTCGAAGACCTCCACGAAGTCGGCCGCGATGCCGTCGGTGGCCGTGCGCAGGTTGGCGAACTTGTCCAGCACGTCGTCGCTCGGGACGGTCAGCGCCGCCAAGCGGTTGCCCGCTTCCAGCGCCCACCGGCGGACGTGCGGCCAGCCCCGGCGCCAGCGGACCAGTCCGAGCTGGGAGGCGCGGCGCAGGACGCGCGGCCGGACGTCACCCAGCGGGACCAGGCGGCTGATGTCGCGGACCTTGATCCGGACCCAGTCGTCGGGGCCCTCGGCCTCGCCGACGCCCAGCACGGCCGCGACGCTCGCGCCCTTCTCGCGCGCCTTCACCAGCTCGGCGATGGCGGGCAGGGAGAAGCCGCGCGACTGGAGGCGTTGGACCAGGGTGAGGCGTTCCAGGTGGGAGGCGTCGTAGTAGGCGACGCGGCCCTGCCGGCGGGGCGGGTGCAGCACGCCCTTGGTCTGGTACATGCGGATGGTGCTGCCCGGCAGGCCCACCCGGACCGCGAGCTCGTCGACCGTCAGCTGCTCCACGGCACCGATGGTGGAGGTCGGCGCTCGTGGAGTCAAGACTGTTCGAGTTTTTACTCGAAGAGTTACAGGTGTAGCAGCATGCGGGAGTTGCCGAGCGTGTTCGGCTTCACGTACGACAGGTCGAGGAACTCCGCCACGCCCTCGTCGGCCGACCGCATGATCTCCTCGTACACCTCGGGGGAGACGGGCGTGCCGTCGATCTCCACGAACCCGTGGCTGCCGAAGAAGTCGGTCTCGAACGTCAGCACGAACAACCGCCGCAACTGGAGCTCACGGGCGGTCTCGATCAACCGGTGCACGATCCGGTGCCCGATGCCGCGGCCCAGCGCGTGCGGCGACACGGCCACCGTGCGGATCTCCGCGAGGTCCTCCCACAGCACGTGCAACGCACCGCACCCGAGCACCACGCCGTCCTCTTCGGCGACCCAGAACTCCTGGATGTCCTCGAACAGCGTGACGAGCGGCTTGGCCAGCAGCACCTTGCCGGCGTAGGCGTCGATGAGGGCCTTCATCGCCCGAACGTCGCCGGTGCGGGCGCGACGCACGTTGATCGAGTCGTTCACGGTGCAAACGCTATGCCCAGCCGGTTCCGCGACCAACGCGGAGGTAACCCGAGTCGCACCGGCCCCCCGCGCCGACGGGCCGCCCGGCGTCCGGGAGCCCGCCCGCGCCGGCCGCGATCGCCGCCGCGGCCCTCGTGCCGCACGGCCCGCGCGTGCGTGACGGCGCACGGGCGGGTGGGGGAGGGGCGGGCGCCGGTTACGCTGAGCACCGTGTCTTCCCCCACCACGTCCAAGCGCGTCGCCATGCTGACCCTCGGGTGCGCCCGCAACGAAGTCGACTCCGAAGAGCTCGCCGGCCGCCTCACCGCAGGCGGGTGGGAGCTGGTCGACGACGAGGCCGACGTGGTCGTGGTCAACACCTGCGGCTTCGTCGAGTCCGCCAAGAAGGACTCCGTGGACACGCTCCTCGCCGCCGCCGACAGCGGTGCGAAGGTGGTCGCGGTCGGGTGCATGGCCGAGCGCTACGGCGCCGAGCTGGCCGACAGCCTGCCCGAGGCGAACGCCGTGCTCGGGTTCGACCACTACACCGACCTCGCCGACCGCCTCGACGACGTCCTGGCCGGTCAGACCATCGAGTCGCACCAGCCGGTCGACCGCCGCACGCTGCTGCCGCTCACCCCCGTGCAGCGCCCGAAGGCCGCCGAGGAGGTGCAGGTGCCGGGGCACGGGTGGGGCCCGCGCGTGCTGCGCACGCGGCTCGCCGACACCCCGGTGGCGCCGCTGAAGATCGCTTCCGGCTGCGACCGCCGCTGCTCGTTCTGCGCGATCCCGTCGTTCCGCGGCGCGTTCGTCTCCCGCCACCCGGACGAGGTGGTGGCCGAGGCGATGTGGCTGGCCGAGCAGGGCGTCCGCGAGGTGTTCCTGGTCTCGGAGAACTCCACCTCCTACGCCAAGGACCTGCCGCGCGAGCTGGGCGGCCTGGAGCTGCTGGTCCAGCGGCTGGCGCAGGTGCCCGGCATCGACCGCGTCCGGGTCTCCTACCTCCAGCCCGCCGAGACGAAGCCCACGCTGGTCAAGGCCATCGCCACCACCGACGGCGTCGCCGACTACTTCGACATGTCCTTCCAGCACTCCAGCGAGGCCGTGCTGCGCCGGATGCGCCGGTTCGGCTCCACCGAGTCGTTCCTCGGCCTGGTCGAGCAGATCCGCTCCCTCGCGCCGCGCGCGGGCATCCGCAGCAACGTCATCGTCGGCTTCCCCGGCGAGACGGAGGAGGACGTGGTCGAGCTGGAGCGGTTCCTCACCGCCGCGCGGCTGGACGCGGTCGGCGTGTTCGGCTACTCCGACGAGGACGGCACCGAGGCCGAGAACCTGCCCGGCAAGCTGGACGCCGACACCGTCGCCGAGCGCGTCGCCCGGATCTCGAACCTGGTCGAGGAGCTCACGTCCCAGCGCGCCGAGGAGCGCGTGGGCGAGGAGGTCGTCGTCCTGGTCGAGACCGAGGAGGACGACGAGAACGACTGCGTCGGCCGCGCCGCCCACCAGGCGCCCGAGGTCGACGGCGAGTGCGTCATCACCAACGCCGACGGCCTGAAGGTCGGCGACCTGGTGCGCTGCCGGGTGGACGGGTCCGAGGGCGTCGACCTGGTGGTCTCCGCGATCGAGGTGCTCCCGAGGTGACCGAACCCGCGCGCGTGCCGGTGCTGAACATCGCCAACGTGCTGACGATGTCCCGGCTGGTGCTCGTGCCGGTGTTCCTCTACCTCCTGTTCGCCGAGGACGGCCACCAGCCGTGGTGGCGGCTGGCCGCGTTCGGGGTGTTCGCGGTGGCGTCGGTCACCGACCACGTCGACGGCAACCTGGCCCGCAAGCACGGCCTGATCACCGACTTCGGCAAGATCGCCGACCCGATCGCGGACAAGGCGCTGACCGGCGCCGCGCTGGTCGGCCTGAGCCTGCTCGGCGAACTGCCGTGGTGGGTGACGGTGGTCATCGCCGTCCGCGAGCTGGGCGTGACCCTGCTGCGGTTCTGGGTCATCCGGCACGGCGTGATCCCGGCCAGTCGCGGCGGCAAGGCCAAGACGCTCGTGCAGATCGTGGCGATCGGCCTGTACGTGCTGCCCCTGCCCTCGTGGCTGGACGTGGTGTCGGTGGCCACGATGGGCGCGGCCGTGGTGCTGACCGTCGTCACGGGCGTCGACTACGTCATCCGCGCCTTCCGGCTGCGTGCCCGCGGCAAGCGGGCGGTGGCCGGGGCATGAGCGCCGCCGACGTCGTCCGGGCCCTCCGGGAGCGCGGCGAGACGGTCGCCGCCGCCGAGTCGCTGACCGCCGGCCTGGTGACCGCCGAGCTGACCTCCGTGCCCGGCTCCAGCGCCGTGGTGCGCGGCGGGTTGGTGGTGTACGCCACGGACCTCAAGCACACGCTCGCCGGCGTGGACGCGGCGCTGCTGGCCGAGCACGGCGCCGTGCACCCCGAGGTGGCCCGGCAGCTCGCCGAGGGCGCGCGCGAGCGCTGCGGGGCCACGTGGGGCCTCGGGCTGACCGGCGTGGCCGGCCCCGACCCGCAGGACGGGGTCGCACCCGGCACCGTCCACATCGGTTTGTCCGGTCCGTCCGGTTCCTCCGTCCGATCGCTCACTCTCGGTGGTGATCGTGACGAAGTCCGCAAGAGTTCGACAACGGCCGCGCTGACCTTCCTGCGCGACCACCTCAAGATCCCCGTCGAGTGACGTGAGCAGCGCGTTCCCCGTCACACCCGGACACGGACGCGGGAACTTACCGGCGGGTTCACTCGTTCGCCCTTGGCGGACGTGTCGGGAAGTCACTGCCCGTCGACGGGACGGGTCGGTAACGTGGTGGCACGGCCGGCCGGAAGGAGGCGCGCGATGACCGTGCTGCTACGCGAGGCGATCGGTGATCGGCTCCGCCATGCCCGCACCACCCAACGCCGCACGCTGCGCGAGGTCTCCAGGACCGCCCGCGTCAGCCTGGGGTACCTCTCCGAGGTGGAGCGAGGCCGCAAGGAGGCGTCCAGCGAGCTGCTGGCCGCGATCTGCGAGGCGTTGGACCTGCCCCTGTGGGAGCTGCTGCACCTGGTCGCCTCGGACATCGGCGCCGTCCAGCAGCCCGTGCCGACCCCGGCCGAGCTCGCCGAACGGGCGCCCGCGTCCGCGTCGGCCGGCCTGGAGGGCGGCACCATGGTGCCCGCGGTGATCGGCAACGACCTGTCCGACCTGCGGTTGCAGCCCGTGCTCACGCACCGGCTGCCCACCTCGATCAGCAAGCCCCGCAACGCGGTGGTGGCGGCGTAACCCCAGCCCACACGTGCCGAAGCCGAGCCGGTCCGACCGGCTCGGCTTTCGGCGTTCACCAAGGCCGGCGCGTGCAACGACTTGGCAACCCCCCGCGGGGTCGCCGCGTCGCCCCGGGAGCGGGCGGGCAGGATGACCATGCCGACGAAAGTCGGGGGGTGACTCAGGGTGATCCCGGATATCTCCCCAGGTCGGTGGAAGCAGCGCGGGACAACTGACACGATGGAACCAACACCGGCACCGGGTCGTTGCCAATCACGAGCGCGAGCCAGGGAAGTGCGGAGAAGGCAGGCGTAGGAGATGGCCAACCCTTTCGTGAAGGCGTGGAAGTACTTCATGGCGGCGTTCTCGTCCAAGATCGATGAGCACGCCGACCCGAAGGTGCAGATCCAGCAGGCCATCGAGGAGGCGCAGCGGCAGCACCAGGCGCTGTCGCAGCAGGCCGCCGCGGTGATCGGCAACCAGCGCCAGCTCGAGATGAAGCTCAACCGCCAGCTCGGCGAAGTGGAGAAGCTCCAGGCATCCGCACGCCAGGCGCTCGTGCTCGCCGACGAGGCCCGCGCGAAGGGCGACGAGCAGCGGGCGACGCAGTTCGAGAACGCCGCGCAGGGCTTCGCCACGCAGCTGGTGACGGCGGAGCAGAGCATCGAGGACCTCAAGACGCTGCACGACCAGGCGTTGCAGGCGGCGACGCAGGCCAAGCAGGCGGTCGAGCGCAACGCGATGGTCCTGCAGAACAAGCTCGCCGAGCGCACCAAGCTGCTCAGCCAGCTGGAGCAGGCGAAGATGCAGGAGCAGGTCTCCCACTCGCTGCGCCAGATGACCGAGCTGGCCGCGCCGGGCAACACGCCGTCGCTGGAAGAGGTCCGCGACAAGATCGAGAAGCGGTACACGACCGCGCTCGGTTCGGCGGAGCTGGCGCAGAACTCGGTGCAGGGCCGGATGCTGGAGGTCCAGCAGTCGACCACCGAGATGGCGGGCCAGTCGCGGCTCGAGCAGATCCGCGCCTCGATGGCGGGCGGCAAGGTCGCGGGCGAGGTGACCAGCGGTCAGCCGGCCGGCGCGAGCGCGAGCATCCAGCAGGAGATCCAGCAGCGGGTGCAGCAGACGCAGGCGCAGCCGACCCAGCAGATGCAGCAGAACCCGCCGGCGAGCCAGGGCTGAGAGGGTGGTGTCCGCGATGGAACCCCGGCGGAAGGTGGCCGGCGAGATCGCCCAGATCATCGGCGGCCAGCTCCAGGGGCAACTCCAGGGGCAGCTCGCGGACCAGGTGAAACGGCGGTACGCCGCCTGGAACGACCCGCGCGCGAAGCTCGACCGGCGGTACCGCCGGTCGAGCCGCGTGCTCACCTTCTGGCTGATCGTGCTGGCCCTGCTCACCGCGGTCGGCACGCTCGCCATCGTGGGCGTGATCGCGCCAGGCATCGGTGTCGGCGCGGCCCTCGGGTTCGCCGGCACCTCCGTGCTGGCCGTCCGCACGAACTTCAGGATGAGGGCCATCGACGCCCAGCGGCGGGAGTTGCAGGCCGCGCCGGTGCGTGAGCCTCTCCCCGCCCGCTCCTCCGGCGCGCGGCAGCCGATGGAACGGCTAGAGGAGGCCGAGGACACGTTGCGGGAGCTGCTGCGCCAGCTCGACTCGGCGGCGTTGACGTCCGTCCCCACCGACTCGGTCGAGCAGGCCCGCGCCACCGGCACCGAGGCGTCCGCCGCGATCCGGGCCGTGTCGCGGCAGCTCCAGGCCGTGGAACGGGCGCGGGACACGGCCCCGCCGCTGGACCGCGCCCCGCTGGTCGAGGGCGTGCGAAGACTGAGGGCACAGCTCGACGAGGGCGTGGACGGGTACTGCGGCCTGGTCGCCGCGGCCGGCCGGGTGCTCGCCGAGAGCACCGCGTCCAACCCCCGGCAGGTGCTGGGCGACGCCACGGACCACCTCGCCGGCCTGGCGTCGGCGCTGCGCGAGCTGTCGCGCTGAACGGCTGCGGATCTCCGCACCGTCGGCCGCGCGGCCATCTGCACGAACGCAATTACGTCACGTTGCGTAGCGGAGTTCGGCTGTTCTCGCAGCCGCAGTGGCGTGCGCTGCTGCGATCGTGTGATTATCAGACCGTTATCTAGCCGCTGCCACTACTTGGCGTGGCAGGATCCCTGGGTCGGACAGCGTGGTCCGTCCTGGTCGCCGGGGAGGTCATTGAGTGGCGTTGTGGACCGTGCGCGGCGATGGCCGCCCCACCGATGGTGATGCCATCGCGCCGCAGGAGCGGCTGAGCTGGCCGCGCACCATCGGCTTCGGCGCCCAGCACCTGGTCGCCATGGCAGGCGCCACGATCCTCGTCCCCGCCACCACCGGCCTCCCGGTCAGCACCACCCTGCTGTTCTCCGGCGTCGGCACCCTGCTGTTCCTGCTGATCACCCGCAACCGCGTGCCCAGCTACCTCGGCGCGTCCTTCGCGTTCATCGCGCCGCTGTCCGCCGCCCGGGACGAGGGCATCGCCGCGCAGCTCGGCGGCGTGCTCGCGGCCGGCCTCCTGGTGATCATCATCGGGGTGGCGGTGAAGGCCCTGGGCGTGCGGCTGCTGGAGGCCGTGATGCCGCCGGCGGTGACCGGCGCGGTGGTCGTGCTGATCGGGCTCAACCTGTCGCACCGGGCCACCGACTCGTTCTCCGAGCAGCCGCTGCTGGCCGCGGTCACGCTGGGCGTGATCCTGCTGTGCGGCGTGCTGGGGCGCGGCACGGCGTTCCGCTTCTCCATCCTCATCGGCGTGCTCGCCGGGTGGGCGCTGGGCTTCTGGCTCGGCCTGGTCGACACGGCCGCGGTGGGCCGGGCCGCGTGGTTCGGGCTGCCCGAGTTCCACGCGCCGGAACTGCGGCCGTCGGTCACCCTGCTGGTGCTGCCGGTGGTGATCGTGCTGGTCGCGGAGGGCGTTGGTCACGTGAAGGCGATCGGCGCGCTGACCGGCCGCAACCTCGACGGCAACGTCGGCGACTCGATCATCGCCAACGGCGTGTCCACCGCGCTGGCCGGGTTCGGCGGCGGGTCCGGCACCACCACCTACTCCGAGAACATCGGCGTGATGGGCGTGACCAGGGTCTTCTCCACCGCCGCGTACGCGGTGACCGGGGTGGCCGCGGTGCTGATGTCGTTCTCGCCGAAGGTCACCGCCGTGCTCGCGACCATCCCGGCGGGCGTGGTCGGCGGGGCGACGCTGGTGCTGCTCGGCCTGATCAGCCTGGTCGGCGTGCGCGTGTGGACGGACAACCGGGTCGACCTCGCCAACCCGGGCAACGCGCTGGTCGGCGGCGCGGCCCTGGTCGCGGGCGTGGGCGACCTGACGCTGGAGCTGGGCGACATGGAGCTGGGCGGCCTGGTCTGGGGCTCGCTGCTGGTGGTCATCCTGCACCCGCTCCTGCGCTGGCTGGGCACCATCCGCAAGGCGTAGCGGTCAGCGCAGGGCGCGGTTGATGCGCCGGACCAGCCCGGGGCCCTCGTAGATGAAGCCCGTGTAGACCTGGAGCAGGCTCGCGCCCGCGTCCAGCATCCGCTTCGCGTCGTCCGGGCCCGCGATGCCGCCGACGCCGATGATCGGCAGCCTGCCGTCGGTCTCCCGGCTGACGAACCGCACCACCTCGCGGGCCCGCGCCGCCAGCGGCCGCCCGCTCAGCCCGCCCGCCTCGTGCGCCAGGCGCCGGTCGGCGGGGGCCAGCCCGTCGCGCGACACCGTGGTGTTGGTCGCGATCAGGCCGCTGACCCCGTGCGCCGCGCACACCTCCAGCAGCTCGGCGATCGCCGGCTCGGTCAGGTCCGGCGCGATCTTGACCAGGATCGGCTTGACCGGCTTCGCCCCGGCCAGCTCGCGCGCGGTGTCGTTCAGGGCGGACAGCAGCTCGGTCAGCGCACCCCGGTCCTGGAGGCTGCGCAGGCCGGGCGTGTTCGGCGAGCTGATGTTGATCGCGAAGTAGTCGCCGTGGCGGTAGAGCGCGCGCAGGGACGTCCGGTAGTCCTCCACCGCGTCCTCGACCGGCGTCACCTTGGACTTGCCCAGGCTGATGCCCAGCGGCACGGCCAGCGGGCCGAGGCGGTCGAGCCGGTTGGCCAGCTCCAGGGCGCCGTCGTTGTTGAAGCCCATCCGGTTGATGATCGCCTCGCTGTCGCGCAACCGGAACAGGCGCGGCTTCGGGTTGCCCGGCTGCGGGTGCCGGGTGACCGTGCCGACCTCGACGAACCCGAACCCGAGCGCGCCCCACGCGGGCAGCGCCCGGCCGTTCTTGTCCAGCCCGGCCGCCAGCCCGACCGGGTTGGGGAACCGGACGCCGAACACGGTGCGCCCGGCCGCCGGCTTGCGCCGCACGAGCTTCGCCGCCGGGCTCAGCCGCGCCAGCACGCCGAGGGTGGTCTCGTGGACCCGCTCCGCGTCGCCGCCGTGCATCCGGAACAACGCCTTGCGCACCACGCTCTTGTAGACCACGCCGGCAACCCTAAGCGATCGGCCCTGGCTGGCAGCGCGGGCACCAGTACGCGGGACGCTCCAGCACGCCCGCGCCCTGCCCACCGACGCGCACCCTCGTCCCGCATCTCAGGCACGGCTTGCCGGCGCGCTCGAACACCCAGTGCTGCCGTCCCCGTCCCAGCAGACCGGTCGTGCTCTGCTCCGGCCGCCACGCGTTGGCCAGCAGCAGCTTGCGCGCCAACCGCACGACCTCCGCGGGGTCCACCGCCGACACGGGGCTCCACGGGGAGACGCCGAGCAGGAAGCACACCTCGGCCTTGTAGAGGTTCCCCACGCCCGCCACCACGCGCTGGTCGAGCAGGGCGAGCCCCAGCTCGCGGTCCGGGTCGGCGACGAGCCGGGCGACCGCCTCGGCGGCGCGTTCGTCGTCCCACCCGCCCAGCAGGTCCGGCCCCAGGTGGCCGACCAGCCGCGACTCCTGGTCGGTCGGCAGCAGCTCCAGGTCGTGCAGCGCGAACCCCACCGCGACCCGCTCCGGCACCTCCAGCAGCGCCCGCACCTGGTGCCCGGGCCGTTGCCAGCGCTCGCCGGGCCGGTAGAGGTGCCACGCGCCGTCCATCCGGAAGTGGCTGTGCAGGCTCAGGTCGCCGGAGAACCGGGTGAACAGGTGCTTGCCGACCGAGCGCACACCCAGCACGTCCCGCCCGCTCAGGTCCGCGGTGGCCCACCTCGGGTGGCGCAGCTCGCCGCGCAGCAGCGTGCGGCCGGCCAGCGCCTCGTCCAGGCGGCGGCCGGCCAGGAAGACCGTGTCACCCTCGGGCACCGCTGTCCAAGGCCACTTTCAGGCCGAACCCGACCAGCACGGACGCGGTGAGCCGCTCGGTCCACCGCCGCACCGCGGGCCTGGTCAGCACGACCACCGCCCGCCCGGCCAGCCACACCACCACGAGCTGCCACACCTGGCCGATGGCCACGTGCACGCCGACCAGCAGCGCGCCCCACCCGGCCGACGCCTGGTCGGCCGGCAGGAACTGGGGGAGCAGGCTCAGGTAGAACACACCGATCTTCGGGTTGAGCAGGTTCGTGGTGAGCCCGGTCCGCAACGCCTGCGCGGAGGTGGTCGACGGCACGTCGACGGGCCGTTCGAGCCGGCCGCGCCACGACTTCCACAGCGCCGACCCGCCCAGCCACAGCAGGTACGCCGCGCCCGCGTACCGCACGACGTCGTAGGCGAGCCGGGACGCCACCAGCAGCGCGGTCAGCCCGGCGATGCTCGCCGCGCCCCACACCAGGCAGCCCAACGTGGTGCCGAACCCGCCGATCACACCGGCCTTGCGGCCACCGCCCAGCACCATGCGCAACAGCATCATGGTGTCCAGGCCGGGCGTGATCGTGAGCAGGACGGCCGCGACGGTGAACGCCAGGAGAGCCGCCGTGCTCACGCGTCCACCGCTTCCTCGATCTCCTCGTCGTCGAAGTCGTGGTGCACGGCCCGGCGCCTGCTGCGGCTGATCCGCAGTATCCGGGCGAGCAGCAGGTTGAACGCCAGCGCGACCTCGCGCGCGCCCGGCGTGCCCCACTCGTGGATCGGCATGCACGCGCCCTGCGCCTGCTGCACGGCGAGCCGGTCCGGCAACGCCACCGGCATCACCAGCGGCCCGAAGATGTCGCGCAGCTCGTCGATGCGGAACTGGTGCTCGTGCGACCTCGGCCGCACCCGGTTCACCACCACGCCCAGCGGCTGCAGGTCCTCGTTGTGCTCGCGCTCGGCCTGCACCGCCTCGAACGCCCGCTGCACACCGGCCACCGCGAACATCGTCGGCTCGGTCACCAGCAGCGCGCGGTCCGCCGCCACCAGCGCCGACCGGGTCAGCTGGCCCAGCGACGGCGGGCAGTCCAGCAGCACCAGCTGGTAGGGCTCCTCGTCGTCCTGGAGCAGCCGCAGCGCCTCGCGCAGCCGGCCGAGCCGCGTCTCGCCCGGGTCGGGGTGGTTCAACGACTCCGCGTCCTCCGACCCGGCCAGCACGTCCACGCCGTCGCCCCACGCGCTGGGCGCGATGGCCTTGTCCAGCGTGTCGCGGCTCGGGTCCTGCAGCACGTCGTAGATGCTGGCCTCGGTGTCGTCGGGTTCGAGCGTCGAAGTGGCGTTGCACTGCGGATCGAGGTCGATGACCAGCGTGCGGACGCCGCGCCGCAGCGCCGCCGACGCCAGGCCGAGCGCGACCGTCGTCTTCCCAACGCCACCCTTGAGGCTGAGCACCGCCACCGTATGCACGTAGTGCAGCCTACGGCCCTTACGCTCTACGTCCATGCGACCGGACGCCGTACACAGGGTGCTCGACGCCGAGCTGACCGCCGCGCGCGACCGCCGGGGCGGTGAACCGCCGCGCGTGCTCGACGTGGGCGGCGGCAGCGGCGTGTGGGCCGTGCCGCTGGCCGTGGCCGGGTGCTCGGTGACGGTGGTCGACCCGAGCCCGGACGCGCTGGCGACGTTGCACCGCCGTGCGGCCGACGAGGGCGTGCTGGACCGCGTCACCGCTGTCCAGGGCGACACGGACGCGTTGGACCGGGACGCCTCGGCGGACCTCGTGCTGGGGCACGGCCTGCTGGAGGTCGTGGACGACGCCGGTGCCGCGCTGGCCGCGCTGGCCGCCGCCACGGTGCCGGGCGGCGCGGTGTCCTTGCTGGTGGCGAACCGGTACGCGGCCGTGCTGCACCGGGCCATCGCAGGCCGGCTGGTCGACGCGCGGCGGCTGCTGGACGACGAGGCCGGTCAGCTCGCGGGCACGCGCGACCCGTTGCTGCGCCGGTTCGACGTGGCCGGGCTGGAGGCGTTGGTGCTGGCCGCGGGCCTGAAGGTGGAGCTGGTGCAGGGGCACGGCGTGGTGTCGGACCTGGTGCCGGGCTCGGTGCTGGAGACCAGCCCCGGCGCCGCGGAGGCGTTGGCCGAGCTGGAGCTGGCCGCGTCGACCCGTTCGCCGCTGCGCGACGTGGCCGCCCGGTTGCACGTCCTGGGCCGAAAGCCCGCCTGAGTGCGGTAGAACGGAGGTTCCGCCGCCTACCGCAGAGGACGACCGCCATGGGAGACCCGCACTTAGCCGGGGCCGGCTGATGGCCGGACCCGCGCCCGAGAACCTGGAGGACGACGTCCGCGCCGCGGTCGCCGGTGACGAGCGGGCGGTCGCCGCGGTGCTGGCCGCCGTCCGGCCGCTGGTGGTGCGCTACTGCCGCGCCCGCGTGGGCCGGCAGGAGCGGTCGGCCACGTCGGCCGACGACGTGGCCCAGGACGTGTGCCTGGCCTTGTTGACCGCGTTGCCGACGTACAAGGACCACGGCCGGCCGTTCCTGGCCTTCGTGTACGGCATCGCGGCCCACAAAGTCGCCGACGCGCACCGCGCGGCGTTGCGCAACCGCGCCGAGCCGGTGCCCGAGCTGCCCGACACCCCGGACGACGAGCACGTGGGCCCGGAGCAGTCGGCGCTGCGTCTGGAGCTGTCGCAGCGGATGGGCGAGCTGCTGCGGCTGCTGCCCGACAAGCAGCGGGAGATCCTCGTCCTGCGGGTGGTGGTCGGGCTCACGGCCGACCAGACCGCCGACGCCGTCGACGCCACGCCCGGCGCGGTCCGGGTCGCGCAGCACCGCGCGTTGACCCGCCTCCGCCGGGAGATCGACCGAGCTCTCGTCACGCAGCGCAGCCGCTAACCCGGTGTGGGTTACTCCGTTAGCGGTCCAAACGCCGCCATTCGGGGTAACTTTCTGTGAGTCGCGTCATCTGCGCGTGGGACCGGCGTCGCGTTCGCATGTGCCCCCGAGGGTCGTCCAGCGCGCGGACGCCGAGGAGCTCGTGATGACAGCTGTGGTGGTTGGGTTTTCGGTGGTGCCGTCACTTCGCGGCAACGCGGGGAGGGCGGTGGTGTCCGTGCCGGGCGAGGACGCGCCGTCCTCCTCATCGGCACGTGGGGAAGGGGGTCCGGAGTCGTACGTCGAAGCGGCGGTCAGGGGTGACCGGCGGGCGGTCGAGGCGTTGCTGGCCGAGATCAGACCCGTGATCGTGAAGTACTGCCGGGCCAGGGTCGGCCACGGTCAGCGGTCGTCGGCGTCGGCGGAGGACGTGGCCCAGGAGGTCTGCCTCGCCGTGCTCAAGGCGCTGCCCAACTACCGGGAGCAGGGCCGGCCGTTCCTGGCGTTCGTCTACGGCATCGCGGCGCACAAGGTCGCCGACGCGCACCGGGCTTCGGCGCGCAACCGGGCCGAGTCCGTGCCGGAGCTGCCCGACGGCGCGGGCGTCGAGCCCGGCCCCGAGCAGCGGGCGCTGCACGGCGAGCTGTCCGAGCGGATGGGCCGGCTGCTCAACGTCCTGCCGGACCGGCAGCGCGAGATCCTGGTGCTGCGCGTCGTGCTCGGCCTGTCCGCCGAGGAGACCGCGACGGCCGTCGGCTCCACGCCCGGCGCGGTCCGGGTGGCCCAGCACCGGGCCCTGACCAGGTTGCGCAAGGCGTTGGACGAGGCGCAGCACGGCGCGTGACCGCGCCTCAGTGCCGCCAGCGGGTCAGCGCGGCGACCTCCTCCGGTGAGCAGTCGGCGAACCGGGCGATCTCGCCGCGCCGCACGTCGACGATGGTCGCGGCGAACTCCGCGCCGAACGCCTCGGCCAGCACCTCGTCCGCCTCGAACGCCGCCACCGCCTCCTCCAGGCACGTCGGCAGGCGCTCGGCGTCCGGGACCGAGGCCGGGTCCACGCCGACCGGCTCGGGCAGCCGCGCCCGGTCCACGACCCCGGCCAGCCCCGCCGCCATCGTGGCCGCCACCACGAGGTACGGGTTCGCCGACAGGTCGTAGCACTTGACCTCCAGGTCGCGGCCCGCGACCAGGCGCAGCGCCGCCTCCCGGTTCTCCAGGCCCCACACCGCGAACGCGCCCGCCCAGTGCCGGGGCACCAGCCGCAGGTAGCCCGCCACCGAGGGCACGCCGATCGCGCACAGCGCGGGCAGCCGCCGCAGCACGCCCGCCGCGAACGCCTCGGCGTCCTCGGTCAGGCCGAACCAGCCGGCACCGCCGTCGAACAGGTTGCGGCCGTCGCGCCACAGGCTCAGGTGCAGGTGGCCGCCGTTGCCGACGCCGTCGGCGGTGACCTTCGGCGAGAACGACGGGCGCAGGCCGTGCCGCAGGGTGATGGCCCGGACCGTCTCCCGCACCAGCACGGACGTGTCCGCCGCGTGCACCGGGTCCTCGGGCGTGGTGGACAGCTCGAACTGGCCCGGCGCGTACTCGGGGTGGAACTGCAGCACCTCGACGTCCTGCTCGGCCAGCGCCGACAGCAGGTCCGCCGCGTAGTCCGACAGCTCGACCTGGCGGGCGTGGCCGTAGGCGGGCCCGGTGGCGGCGGGCCGGAACTCGTCGGTGTCGCCGTGCCCGACGACCCACTCCACCTCGAAGCCCGCCCGCACCTCGTAGCCGTGCACGGTGAGCCGGTCGGCCACCGCCCGGGCCAGGCCGCGCTCGTCCTGCGGGTGCGGCTCGCCCCGCTGGTCGAAGCGGTCGGCCGGGGCCCAGGCCCAGCCGGGCTGGCCCGCGAGCACGGTGAGCCGGTCCAGGTCGGGGCGCAGCCGCAGGTCGCCGACGGGGCCGCCCGCGTGCCGCCCGGCGACGATCGTGTCGTCCAGCAGGAACGCGTCGAACACCGGCGACGCGCCGACGCCGTCCGCGGCGGCCCTGGGCAACCCGGCGAGCGGCACGGACTTGACCCGCGTGATGCCGCTGTGGTCGACCCAGGTGAGCGCGACCGCGACCACGTCCTGCTCCAGCAGGTCGTCCACCAGCTCGGCCGCCAGCGCGCGACGGTGCTCCCGTTCCGCTGTGTCCATCTGGCGTGGTTACACCAGCTCACTACTGTTCAACAAGTGGACCGGTTGCTGCCTTGCGTGGGTGCGTTGCGCCTCGTGGACCACCACTGCCACGGGGTGCTGGGCGTCGACCTGGATCGCGCCGGGTTCGAGTCGAACCTGACCGAGGCCGGGTCGGTGTCGCCGCTGGGCACGTCGTTGTTCGACTCGTCGCTGGGCCTGGCGGTACGGCGCTGGTGTGGGCCTTTGCTGGACCTGCCACCCCTCGCGCCGGCCGACGAGTACCTGGCGCGGCGGCGGTCGCTGGGCGCGGCCGAGGTGAACCGGACGCTGGTGTCGGCGGCCGAGATCTCGATGTTCCTGGTGGACCGCGGCCTGTGGCCGGAGGGGTTCGCGGGGCCCGCCGTGTTCACCGGTTCGCGTGAACTTGCGGTGCTGCGGTTGGAGCGGTTGGCGGAGGACGTCGTGCCCGCAGGTGCCTCGGTGTTCCCGGCCCGCGTGCGGGAGGCGTTGAACTCGACCGGGGCGGTCGCGGCGAAGTCGATCGCGGCCTACCGGGTGGGGCTGGACCTCGACCCGGCCCGGCCGTCGGACGCCGAGGTGGTGGCGGCGGCCGACCGGTGGCTCGCCTCGGGGTCCGGCCGGTGCGCGGACGCCGTGATCAGCCGGTTCCTGGTGTGGGAGGCGCTGGACCGGGGGCTGCCCGTGCAGGTCCACGTCGGGTACGGGGACGCGGACCTGACGCTGCACCGGTGCGACCCGTCGCTGCTCACCGATCTGCTGCGGGCCACGGAGCCGCTCGGCGTGCCGGTCGTGCTGCTGCACAACTACCCGTTCCACCGCACCGCCGGGTACCTGGCGCAGGTGTTCCCGCACGTGTTCGTGGACGTGGGGCTGGCCACGCACGCGGTGGCGCACCAGGCGAGCCGGGTGCTGGCCGAGGCGCTGGAGGTCGTGCCGTTCGGGAAGTTCCTGTTCTCCACCGACGCGTACGCGCTGGCCGAGCTGTACTACCTGGGCGCGCTGACGTTCCGCCGCGCGCTGTCCGATTTCCTGTCCGCCGGGCTGCGGGAGCATGCTTTCGCCCTGGCGGACGCGGAGCGGATCGCTCGCCTGATCGGGTGGGAGAACGCGCAGCGGGTCTACCGCTTGGAGTAGAGTCTCGAACGGGTGTTCGGCTCTGGACGGGGGTGGTCTGTGGGCCGCAGCGCCAACCTGCCGCGCGGTCTGGTGGACCGCTTCCGCGCGCGCGGCGACGTCTGGCCGGACGACACCGGCTGCTCGATGCTGCACGTGGACATGGACGCCTTCTACGCCTCGGTCGAGATCCGCGACCAGCCGGAGCTGGCGACCAAGCCGGTGGTGGTGGGCGGCACGGCGAACCGGGGCGTGGTCGCGTCGGCCAACTACATCGCCCGCGAGTTCGGCGTGCGCTCGGCCATGCCGACCTCGCACGCGCGCAGGCTCGCGCCGCACGCGGTGTTCGTGCCGCCGAACTTCGCCCGCTACCAGGAGGTCTCGCGCGGGGTGATGGCGATCTTCCGCGACATCACGCCGCTGGTGGAGCCGTTGAGCCTGGACGAGGCGTTCCTGGACGTCGGCGGGGCGCTGAAGCGGATGCGGCGCAGCCCGGCGCAGATCGCGCAGCTGATCCGGGAGCAGGTGGAGCAGGCGCAGGGGGTCACCTGCTCGGTGGGCGTGGCGCCGACGAAGTTCCTGGCCAAGCTCGCGTCCGGGATGTGCAAGCCGGACGGGCTGATGGTCGTGCCGCGGGCCGAGGTGCTGTCGTTCCTGCACCCGTTGCCGGTGTCGGCGCTGTGGGGCGTGGGGCAGCGGACGGCCGAGCACCTGGACCGGGTGGGGCTGGAGACGGTGGCGGACGTGGCCGCGACGCCGTTGCCGCGCCTGCGCCGGCTGATCGGGGTGGCGCTGGCCGAGCACCTGCACGCGCTGGCGCAGGGGCACGACGACCGGCCGGTGGTGCCGTCCACGCGGGAGAAGTCGATCGGCGCGGAGGAGACGTTCGAGGTCGACCACTTCGACCGGGAGCTGCTGCGGCGGGAGTTGCTGCGGCTGTCGGAGCGTTCGGCGGCGACGTTGCGGGCGCGGGGGCTGCGCGGGCGCACGGTGTCGATCAAGGTGCGGTTCGCCGACTTCACCACGATCACCCGGTCGAGGACGTTGCGGGTGGCGACGGACGTGGCGCAGGAGGTCTACAGGACCGCGTCGACCCTGCTGGACGAGCAGGTGCCGCCCGGCGCGGTGCGGTTGATCGGGGTGCGGATCGAGCAGCTGGTCGAGGGTGACGACGGCGAGCAGCTCATGTTCGACGCGCCGGAACGGGGCTGGCGGGAAGCCGAGCAGGCCGCCGACCAGGCACGGTCCCGGTTCGGCACGGCGGCGATCCGGCCGGCCTCCTTGCTGGAGCAGGGCCCGGGGCGGTCCGGGCTGAACGAGCCCAAGCCGGACCGGGGCGATGCGGCTTCCCGGCCCGGCTGAGCGCGCCGTTCGGGTGGTCACGGGCCTGATCGGGCCTTCGCGCGCGGATCACCGGGCACAGTGGAGCCCGTGGATCGGTTCTGGGGTCTGCTCGCGCCCTCCGAGCACGAGGTGCTCGCGTCGACGGGTGTCGAGCGCGACTACCCGTCCGGCTCGGTGATCTGCCACGAGGGCGAGGTGACTCGGCACGTCCTGGTGGTGCGCCGCGGCCTGCTGCGGGTGACCGCGACCACGGCGAACGGCAGCGAGAAGGTGCTGGCCGTGCGCGGGGCCGGGGACATCGTCGGTGAGCGTTCGGCGGTGGACGGTCGGCCGCGCTCGGCGACGGTGCGGGCGTTGGGCGAGGTGCGGGCGCTCGTGCTGTCCGCCGACGCGTTCGCCGCGCTGTGCCAGCGCCACCCGCGCATCGCGTGGTCCGTGCTGATCGTCGTGGTGGCGCGGCAACGTGACACGGACCGGCAGCGGATGCAGATCAGCGGCACGGCCACGCAACGCGTCGCCGCCGTGCTCATCGACATGGCGTTGGAGCGCGGGATCGCCGACCAGGGCGCCATCGCGTTGAGCCAGGAGGAGCTCGCGGGCATCGCGGGGACGTCGCGGGAATCGCTCGTGCGGGTGCTGCGCGCGCTGCGCGAGGAGGGCATCATCAGCACGGGTCGGCGAAAGATCGACATCCACCGGGTGAGCCGGCTCTACGACTTCACCAACTGAGTTCCCCTTGTGCGTCATCTGACGCAGAACGCCGGCTCCGATCCGCCTAGAAATGAGGCATCAGCCGAGTTCGGAGGGGGAGTCATGAACCACATCGAGGAGCCCGCCAGGTCTCGCCGGCGGTTCACCGAGCGCCTCGCCAGCACCCTCGTCTTCACCGCCGTCATGCTCTGGGCGGCCGTGGTGATCATCGTCAAGTCCGACGTCGACGGCGTGGTCGCGCTCGCCGTCGCGTTCGTCCTCGCGGGCGGCCTGGTGGCCGTGTACGACGCCTGGCGCGAGGTGCGCTCCGTCCGTCGCGAGCTGGACGTGGAGATCCACGAGGAGCTCGTCCGCCTGTGAGCCAAGCGGTGGCCAACGAGGGGTGGCCGCCGTCCTCCGAGGCCTTCCGCGGACTGGTCGGGTCCGCGGAAGGCCTCCTTTCGTCCGGAGTCGTCCACAGCCCTCCGAGTTGTCCACAGTCCGCGAGGTCGTCCTGGCCCACCCGGCCCGCCCGGCCGATCGTGGACACATGCGCACCACCAACCGCACCACCATCGACCTGGACGCCCTGGGCGGCCTCTTCCCCCAGCGCGTGGCCACGGCGTCGGAACTGCTGGCCCTGGGCCTGCCGAGCGCCGAACTCGCGCTCCGCTGCCGCCCGCAGGGCCCGTGGCAGCACCTCCTGCCCGGCATCCTGCTGCTGTCCCGAACACCGCCGAGCCGCGCCCAACTCGTGCGGGCCGCCCTGCGCTACGGCGGCCCGCAGACCCTGCTCACCGGCGTGGACGCCCTCCAGCTGCACGGCCTGCGCGCCCTGCCCGCCACCGGCCCGGTCCAGATCCTGGTCAACCGCCCGCTGGAACCGGCCGCGAAGGTCCGCATCACCCGGATCCGCCACCTGCCGGACCCGGTCCTGCGCCGCGGCTTCCTGACCGCACCCCTGGCGAGGGCCGCCGTCGACACCGCGAGGGTCCTGCGCCTGCCCGACGACATCCGGGCCGTCCTGACCGAGGTCGTGCGCCACGGCGGCGTGCCGGTGGGCGACCTGCGCCGAGGTCTGGCCAGGGCGTCCGACCAGGCCAGGCAGGTCATCTCCGAACTGGCCGACGGCGTCCGCTCGGCACCCCAGGCCTGGGCCAGGGCGGTCCTGGACGACCTGCCCCTCCCACCTCCGGCGTGGGGCGTGCCGCTGGTCGACGCCGAGGGCCGCCACCTGGGCATCGCCGACGCCTGGTGGGACGACCGCGCACTGGCCTGGCAGTTCACCACCCCGACACCCCACCGGGGCATGCTCACCGCCGCCGGCGCGGTGGTCCTCCACACCACCCCGGTCCGCCTGCGCCGATCCCCGACCTCCGTCGCCCAGGACCTCCTCACCGCCGCCGCCCGAGCCGCCACCCGCCCCAAACCCCGGATAACCCCCACCCACCGCCTACCCCGACCCTTCCCACCCCACTGCTGACCCCGGCCTCCGATCACCACGGACCGGTTCATCCATCGACGCGCGGGCTCGCCGGGTGCCCCTGACCACCGAGCCCTCCGACCGATCTCCCGCCGATCGCGAGCGCTCCCGACCGCCCCCGAGCGATTCGCCGGTTCCCGGGCCGGTGACTGCCCTCCGACCCGCGTGTCGGAGCGAGAGGAGTCCATCCGGCATCCGGCCCGAGCCCGGGCCGCCGCACCCCGTCCCCCCGTCCGACCGCGGGCATCAGCCATCGGACCGCCCGACCCGAAGGAGGAATCGGATCCACCCGACCCGTCGTGGTCCCGATCATGAGCGACGGGCTCCCGGAGACGCCGGGAGTGATCGGCTTCGTGGTTCCGTACCCGGCCGTCCGATGGCGCGCGGGCAGGTGGCCGGGCCGGTACGGGCCTGTGATTTCGGTCTCGGCCGGCCCTCAAGGTCGGTCACCGAACGTAGTCGTACGGTGGGGAACGGGGGACGACGGGAGGGTGAGGCGGCGCAGGTGGGCGCCGGAGGGTGTGAATCGATCGGCGCGGACCCCCCGATCACCCGCGCAGGGGAGTGAACGGTGGGGCTCACCGGGGCCTTGACAGTTGACCTCGGACCGACTTGTGCGACCTCACGGTGGCCTGACCGTTGACCCGTGAGGATGATGGTGACAGAACGAACCGCTTAGGGGCACGGACTGGGTAGTCGGCGAGCCTCCCGAATCGTATCCTGGTTGTGACGCCCCCAGGGCGGGGCGTCCGCCGGGACCGGCGGCAACCGTGATTACCCGGCGCCCGCGACCGCTGTGCCGGAGGAGGAGCCATGCCACTCTCCGAGCACGAGCAGCGACTGCTCGACCAGATCGAGCGCGCGCTCTACGCCGAGGACCCGAAGTTCGCATCCACTGTGCGCGGTGCCAAGCTGCGCAAGCCGTCACGACGGCGTCGCATCCAAGGCATCGCGTTGTTCGCCGTGGGTGTGGCACTGCTGGTGACGGGTGTGATGTTGCCGAAGCTC
Organism: Saccharothrix saharensis; assembly: GCF_006716745.1. NCBI lineage: Bacteria > Bacillati > Actinomycetota > Actinomycetes > Pseudonocardiales > Pseudonocardiaceae > Saccharothrix > Saccharothrix saharensis. The sequence goes on from NZ_VFPP01000001.1 coordinate 6,474,040, forward strand.
GCTGGTATCCCGGTGGTGAGCGTGGTCGGCTTCCTGTTGATGTTCTTCGGCGTGCTGCTCACCGTGACGACGTTGCGTCGTGGTGACCAGGGTGCCGAGGAACCCAGCGAGGAGGGAAGCCGGCCCAGCCGCAGCTCGTTCTCACAGAAGATGGAAGAACGTTTCCGTCGCCGTTTCGAGGACGAGTAGTCCGCGCGACAGCCCGACCGAACGACTGAACGACGCACACGGCCCGCCCCGAATCCTCCGGGGCGGGCCGTGTGCGTGCCGAGGCCCCGATTCCCCGGACGCACGAAGGCCGGGGGAGTGAGCCCCCGGCCTCGCGAACCGCCCGATCACAGCGCCCGATCACCCCGCCGGGGGCGCCGGGTCACTCGTCCGAGTCCTGCTCGGCCGGCGGCTTCGGCTGGAGCACGGACCGCGGCAGCACCTTCGCCTTCAACGCCAGCGGCGCGTTGCGGTCCAGGCTCCGGCGCACGCTGTCCACCGCGCCCGGCAGGGACGGGTCCGCCGCCGCCTGCCTGCTGTACCAGGACCGCTCGACCGCCCCGACGACCGCGCGCAGCCCGTCACGCCCCTGCTCGTCCAGGTTGTGCGTCCGCACCAACCGCCGCGCGGCCACCCGCACGGTCTCCGTGCGCGGCACCCGCGTGCCTCGGTCCACGGACTCCGCGAGCAACTCCTGCCACGCCGCGCTCGCCGCACTCGGGCCGAGACCGGCCACCACCCGCAGCCGCGCCCGCCGGTGCCACTGCCGAACGCCGGAAGGCGTCGACGCGGCCAGCGCCACGACCAGCGGGCCACCGATGAACCAGCTCAGCAGGCCCGCCGCGAGCAGGAGCCCGAACACCCAGGTCGCCGCCGCGAGCACCATTACCACCGCCCGGACCCACGTCGGGCGCAGCCACGGCTTCGGCGCCGCCGAGTCACCGGCCACCAGCCCCAGGAACGTCAGCAGCATCGCGACGATCAGGACGACGGCCAACGCGAGCAGCAGCAGCACGAACGGCGGCTCCCACCTGGCCCGCCCCTCCTGCCGGCCCTGGGCGTCCGGCACGGCCGACGCCGACGCCGACGGGCCGGCAGCGGTCGTGGTGGTCGTGGTGGTCGTCTGGCCCGCGCTGGAGCCGTCCTCCTCGTCGTCCGCGTCCAGGCCGGAGATGTACGGCGGTGTCACGCCGCGCCCGTCCGACAGCGGCGTGGGGTCGAACGTCATCCAGCCGTGGCCGGGGAAGTAGATCTCGACCCACGCGTGCGCGTCCTGCGACGTGATCGTCTGCACGTCACCGGTGGCGTACCCGGCGGTGAAGCCCAGCGCCACCCGCGAGGGGATGCCGACCGACCGCGCCATGATCGCCATCGCCGACGCGTACTGCTCGCAGAACCCCTTCTTGCCGTTGAGCACGAAGTCTTCCAACGCGTCCGCCGACGTGTCGGTGTCCGCGGTCTGGGTCGTGTACTGGAAGCCCTGCGTGCCGTCGGTGAAGTACCGGAACAGCGCGGTCGCCTGGTCGAACTGGGTGGGCTGGCCGGCCACGATCTCCCGCGCCAGCTCCGCCACCCGGCCGCCGACGCCCGGCGCCTCCAGGTACGCCGGGTCGACGTCGACCTGGCCGGTGGCCCGGCGCAGCGTGTCCGCCGACGGCGTGGCGAACACCGTCTCCAGCGTGTACGGCTCGGACTTGCGCGGCCGGACGCTGTAGACCATCCCGCGCCCCGGGTCGTACCGCCAGTTCTCGTCGACCTCCTGCATGGCCCGCGGCCTGCCGTAGACCGGCAGCCAGTTGTCCACCCAGTTGACCGGCTCGATCCGGACGTCGGTGACCTCGCCGTCGCCCCGGTCGCCGGGCTGCTCGGGCAGCGGCCCGTTCGCGGGCACGCCCTCCGGCATGTTCCCGCCCAGCTCCCAGCCCTTGTCCGGCACGTACTGGCGCAACGTCATCGCCCGCAGGTACGCCGAGGTGCCCGGCATGTTCCGCACCCGGAACAGCTCGCGCGGCGCGCCCTGGTTGAGCATGCCCCGCAGCTGCGTCATCGGGTCGATGCCCAACCCGCCGTTGCCGCCGCCGATCTCCTCACCGGTGCCCGGCAGCCGGCCGACCGTGCCGACCAGGGTCAGGCTCGCGCCCGCCACCAGCGCCACCACCACGGCCAGGCCCGCCACCGCGGTCGCCGCCGGCCCGGACCCGCTCTGCCCGCCGCCGGGCAACCTGCCGCGCCACGCCTCGTGCCGGTGCTGCCCGTCCACGGCCAGCAGCAGCGCGAACGCGCCCGCCCCGAACACGAACGTCCACAGCGGCAGCATCTCGTCGGCCAACGACGCCGGCACCGCGAACACGCACAGCAGCACCAGACCGGACGCCGCGGGGGCCGCCATGCCGACCGCCAGGGCGTCCACCATGATCGCGACGATGCCGATCGCCACCATCACCAGGCAGCGCATGGCCGGGCTGTCCGGCACCGGCGGCACACCGGTCTGCACCTCGCCCATCGCGTCGGCCAGCACCGACACCAGGTCCTGCAACGACTGCGGACCGGGCAGCACGACCAGCACACCGCTGCGGGTGAAGATCGTCACCAGCAGGCACGTCAGCGCCAGCAGCTGCCCGAGGACGACCACCGGGGCCGGCACGCGGGCGGCCCGCAGCAGCACGCCCGTGCCGCCGATCACCGCGACCGCCACCGCCAGGTACACCAGCCACAGCACGCCCGCGAGCACGCTGGACAACGCCGTCGCCGCGCACAGCGTGGCCAGGCCGGCGACCGCGGGTGTCGCGCTCACCACCCAGTTGCCGTCGCCCGCCGCGGCCGTTCTGCCGGTCACCTAGCCCACCTCCGTGCGCACCACCGGGCCGCGGTTGCCCGCGCTGTGGCACAGCTCCTGCCAGACCTGCCCCATCGGCGTCGAGGGCCGCGCCACGACCACGCCCCACCCCGCGCCGCTCAGCAACCGCTGCGCCTCGGCGGGGTCCGGCGCCGGGTCCTCCGCCGCGGACGCCCACGCGCCGACGTCCATCACCACCGCCAGGCTGCGCACCCCGCGCGGCCGGTTGCGCACCAGCGCGTCCACCACGGCGGGCGTGCTGCCGCCCAGGATCGCGATGACCTCCTGGCCCGCGCCGGGGTCCACGCCCGCGGCGGGCTCACGGCGGTGCGACGGCGTCAACGCGGCCAGCGCGTCGAGCACCACCGAGTCGCTGTACCCGCTGTCGCCCGGCCCGCCCGCCAGCACCCGCCCGTCGTCGCCGACCAGGCGCACCTGGTGGCCGTACCGGTGCAGGTGCAGGCAGATCGACGCGGCCAGCGACACCGCCCACTCCAGGCTCGCGCCGGGACCGCTGCCGCGGTGCGCGACCAGCCGGTGGTCCAGCAGCACGGTCGTGCCGCCGCGCCACGGCCGTTCCTCGACCCGCACCATCAGCTCGTCGCGCCGCGCGGTCGAGCGCCAGTGCACCTTCCGCAGGTCGTCACCGTGCCGGTAGGGGCGGACCACCGCGTCGTCCTCGCCCTGCCCGGCGCGCAGCCGGATCGAGCCGTCGTCGCCGGAACCCATCCCCGACCCGCTCGGCAACCCGGCCAGCGCCACCACCCGGGGCACCACGACCAGCCTGCTGCGGCCCGCCATCTCGCGGTCGAACTCGGCCAGGCCGAACGGGTCGGTGATCCGCGCCATCAGCGGGCCGACCTGCTGGATGCCGCGCATCACCGGCTTGAGCGGGTACCGCAGCACGGTCACCGTGTTGCGCGGCAGCCGCTCCACCACGAACCGCGGGCGCGCGCCCAGCGCGTACGGCACCGCGTCCTCCAGCAGCAGCCCGCCGGTCGGCAACCGGCCCGCGCTGCGCAGCTCCACGCGCACGTCCGTCGCCGAGCCCACCTGCACGCGGCTGGGGTGCATCATCCGGTTCGCGTGCAGGCCGACCCTGGCCCGCTGCGCCAACCACGCCGCCAGCAGCGGCAGGGCCACCACGAACGCCGCCACGCGCAGCAGGTCGCGCTCGTTGAGCACGATCGCGCACAACCCGGCCGCGAACCCCGCGGCCAACAGGCACCGGCCCCGGGTGGTCAGCCCGGACAGGGCTCCGCGCATGTCAGCGGTGGTGGTTCGGGTTGACGTTGTGCAGGAACTGCCCGGTCGGGTCCAGCGCCGCCTGCGGCACCGGCACCCGCTGCAGCAGGTTGCGCACCAGGTCGGCGGACGAGCGGCGGGCGGCCTGCGCCTCCGCGGTCAGCACCAGGCGGTGCGCCAGCACCGGCACGGCGACGGCGTGGATGTCGTCGGGCACCACGAAGTCGCGGCCCGCCAGGGCGGCCTGCGCCCGCGCCGCCCGCACCAGCTGCAACGTCGAGCGCGGCGACGCGCCCAGCCGCAGCTCGGGCAGCCGCCGGGTGGCGCCGACCAGCTCCACCGCGTACCGGCGGATCTCCGGCGACAGGTGCACCCGGCGCACCACGGCGACCAGCCGCAGCACCTGCTCGGCGTCCGACACCGGCCGCAGGTCGGCCATCGGGTCGTGGCCCGCGTGCTCGTCCACCATGGCCAGCTCGGCCTGCGGGTCCGGGTAGCCGATGGAGACCCGCGCGGTGAACCGGTCGCGCTGCGCCTCGGGCAGGGCGTAGGTGCCCTCCATCTCGATCGGGTTCTGCGTGGCGATCACCATGAACGGCGAGCCGAGCGGGTAGGTCTGCCCGTCGACCGTGACCTGGTGCTCCTCCATGCACTCCAGCAGCGCGGACTGGGTCTTCGGCGAAGCCCGGTTGATCTCGTCGCCCACCACGATGTTGGCGAACACCGGGCCGGGGCGGAACTCGAAGTCGTTGTCCTGCCGGTTGTAGATCGACACGCCGGTGATGTCGCTGGGCAGCAGGTCGGGGGTGAACTGGATGCGGCTCACCGTGCAGTCGATGGACCGGGCCAGCGCCTTGGCCAGGGACGTCTTGCCGACCCCCGGCACGTCCTCGACCAGCAGGTGCCCCTCGGCCAGCAGGGTGACCAGCGCGACCCGGACGACGTCCGGCTTGCCGACGATGACCTTCTCCACGTTGGCGGCGATCCGCCCGACCGCGGCGTGCAGCTCCCCGAGCGCTTCCTCAGTCCGGACCGGCGCCGCGGGCGCGCCGTTGCCGCTCCCGTAGGCGTGTTCTGGCAGCGCGGCTGGCTGTGTACTCGGAGTCACTCGACCTCCTGGAGCAGGGCGCGGCCCTACCGCGACCGGTTCGCGGTGGCGGTGAGCGTTTCACGCAGTGTGTCAAACCAGGGCGAAGCGCCCTACACCGATTGAACAGTTTCGTGCTCGTGGTTTCCACGCCCCGCGCGACCGCCCGGTCCGCCCCACCCCGCCACGATTCCCCACCACGGCCCGCGATGAACCGGTTTTGCCCGATTTCGTTGCGCCATCCGGGTGGAGTTCGGGCCGGATCGGCTCACTCGCGGAGGTGGTCGCGCGCCGCGTCCCCCACCACGCTCCACGGCGGTCATCTTCGCTCTACCTGCGTAAACGTTGCGGGGCGGGCCGGGCAACCACCCGTTTCAGCGTTGACTGTGGTGAAAAGTGGGGTACTGTGGCGGCCGGTGGGGCAGACGGGGGCTCCACTGCCGGTCGGAAGTGACGCTTCCGGCGTCGGGAGGTGGGCGCCGTGTTCCTGGGCACGCACTACCCGAGGCTGGACGACAAGGGCCGACTGACGCTGCCTGCGAAGTTCCGGGACGCGCTAGCGGGGGGTCTCATGGTCACCAAGGGCCAGGACCACTGCCTCTACGTGTTCCCCCGGGCCGAGTTCGAGCAGATGGCGCGCAAGGTGGCGGAGGCTCCTTTCACCAACGAGGCGGTCCGCGCCTACCAGCGCTACCTGTTCGCGGGGACCGACGAGCAGCGGCCGGACGGCCAGGGCCGGGTGTCGATCGCACCGGAGCTGCGGCGGTACGCGGGGTTGACCAAGGAGTGCGTGGTCATCGGCGCGATCAACCGCCTGGAGATCTGGGACGCGCAGGCGTGGCAGCGCTACCTCGAGGAACACGAGGACAGCTACGCCACGGCGCGCGAGGAGGTGCTGCCCGGCGTCTTCTAGATCGGCTGGCTCGGCCGTTGTTTCGAGGTTTCGGGTGCCGTGAGGCCTCGGTCCGCTCGGCTTTCGGCCCTGGCGCACCTTCCCCGGCGCCAGGTCCGACGGGCGGGCGGGGACCTGACGACACCCGAATTTCTTGTCTTTGTGAGGGGGGACCATCGAGGGAGGGGACATGGTGGAGCAGGCGCGTCACGTGCCGGTGCTGCTCGACCGCGTCCTCGACCTGCTGGCCCCGGCGCTGGCCGATCGGGACGCCCTGTTCGTGGACTGCACGCTCGGCCTGGGCGGGCACTCCGAAGCGGTCCTGCGCGCGCACCCGGGGGTGCGGCTGGTCGGCTTGGACCGCGACCCGCAGGCCATCGAGCTGTCGCGGCGGCGGTTGGCGCCGTTCGGCGACCGCGTGCGGTTCGTGCAGACCACCTACGACGGCATCGCCGAGGCGGTCGACGGCGCGGAGGTCGACGGGATCCTGATGGACCTCGGGGTGTCGTCGTTGCAGCTCGACGCCGAGGAGCGCGGGTTCGCCTACGCCAAGGACGCGCCGCTGGACATGCGGATGAGCGCGGGCACCGGGACGACGGCGGCGGACGTGCTGAACACGTACTCGGTGGACGACCTGACCCGCATCCTGCGCGACTACGGCGAGGAGCGGTTCGCCCGCAAGATCGCCGGGGCGGTCGCGCGGGAACGGGAGCGCGAGCCGTTCACCACCAGCGGCCGGCTGGTCGAGCTGCTCTACGACGTGGTGCCGGCGGCGACCCGCCGCACCGGTGGCCACCCGGCCAAGCGGACGTTCCAGGCGCTGCGCATCGAGGTGAACCAGGAGTTGGAGTCGCTGCGCCTGGCGCTGCCCGCCGCGCTGTCGGTGCTGGCCGTGGGCGGCCGGATCGTCGTGGAGTCCTACCAGTCGTTGGAGGACCGGATGGTCAAGCGGGCGTTCACCGCGCTGGCCACGTCGACCTCGCCGCAGGACCTGCCGGTCGAGCTGCCCGGCCACGGCCCCCAGCTCAAGCTGGTGACCCGGGGCGCGGAGCAGGCGAACGAGCGGGAGATCGAAGAGAACCCCAGGGCCGCCTCGGTGCGACTGAGAGCGGCGGAACGCATCCGGGAGGCGACATGACCGCACCGGCACGGACCGGTGGCGGCGTGCCGTCCTCGTCCCGGTCCTCGAAGCCCCGTGAGCGCGCGTTGAAGGCCGTGCCGGCGGAGCGCCGCCGCTCGGCCGCGGCGGAGCGGGCGTACGCCCGGCGCGACCGGCGCACGTCGGCCAAGCGCGGTCCGGCGGTGACCCGTCATCCCGCGGTGGCGCCCAAGGCGCCGTTCGTGGTGATGGTGATGGTCGTGCTCGGCGTGGGCATCGCGGCGATCATGTGGCTGGCGACCCAGGCGACCGCGGACTCGTACCGGTTGCAGGACGCGCGGGCCGAGGAGACCCGGCTGGCGCGGCAGGTCGAGCAGTTGCGGCGGGAGGTCGCGCTCGCGGAGTCGCCGCCGAGCCTGGCCGACGCCGCGGCGAAGCTCGGCCTGGTGCCCGCGGGCGACCCGGCCCGGCTGCGGCAGTTGCCGGACGGCTCGGTCGAGGTGCACGGCAAGCCGTCCGCGGTCCAGCCGCCACCCACCTCGACGACGCCGCCCTCCGGTCAGCCCGATCCGGCCACGCAGCAGCCGGCCACGCAAGGGTCCACCGCGCAGCAGCCGCCCGCCCAGGGCCAGGCCGGGCCGGAGCAGACGGGGTCGGAGCAGACCGGCCAGGGTCAGGCCGGGCAGGAGACCGGTGACCGGCAGCCGCCCGCGCAGGGCCAGGAGACCGGGCAGCCGCCGCCGCAGGGCTAGCGAGCGCGACACCAGCGACACCGTGGAACAGCCGGTACCAGGAGGTCAGTGATGCCGGGGCCCAGCCGGGGCAGGCCCGTGCGACGCCCGTTGTCCGTCCGGGGGCCCGCCCCCCGCCGACGACGCGGCGGCAACAGCCGGGTCCGCCTCGTGGTGGGCCGGCTGCTGTTGGTCGGCGCGCTGCTGCTGGCCGGCGTCAAGCTGGTGCAGGTGCAGGGCTTCCAGGCGGAGGCGTTGTCCGCGCAGGCCGAGAAGCAACGCGCCACGAAGATCGACATCCCGGCGCCGCGCGGCTCGATCCTGGACCGCAACGGCAACCAGTTGGCGTTCAGCGTGGAGGCGCGCGCGCTCTACGTCGTGCCGCACGTGATGCGCCAGGAGTGGGCCAAGGCGCTCGAGGCGGACCCGGACATCGGCAGCTTCGAAGACCGCATCGCCGACATCGCCGCGTTCATCGAGCAGACGTTGGGCAGGGAGGTCGCCGGGCAGAAGACCGACCGGGACACCATGCTCGCGAAGCTCTCCCGGGACACGACCTACGTCGAGCTGGTGGACAACGTCGACCCGGCCAAGGCCGCTGTCATCACCGACAAGTACCACAACGTCGGCTCGGAGTACCGGGCCGTGCGCGTCTACCCGAACGGCGAGCTGGCGTCGAACATCATCGGCGCGGCGAACTGGCGCAAGGACGCCGAGCCGCCCGCCACGCAGGGGTTGCTGGGGTTGGAGATCGCGCAGGACAACCTGCTCGCCGGCCGCAGCGGGCAGCGGGTCGTGGACACCATGCAGGGCAACGACGACGTCGTCATCCCCGGCCCGAACCGCTCGCGCGAGCTGGCCGCCGCCGTCCCGGGCAAGAGCCTGGAGCTGACGCTGGACGTCGACACGCAGTACGCGTTGCAGCGCATGGTCACCGACTACACGGTCAAGACGGGGGCGCGCGGCGGGTCCGCGGTGGTGGTGGACCGCCGCACCGGCGAGATCCTGGCCATGGCCAACGACAAGACGTTCGACCCCGCCGACTTCGGCCGGGCCGGCGAGGACCAGCTGCGCAACATCGCCGTCACGTCGGTGTTCGAGCCGGGTTCGGTGAACAAGCTGGTGACCGCGGCGACGGCCATCGAGGACGGCGTCTACCAGCCGGACAGCGTGCTGCGGGTCGACGGCAGCATCAAGGTCGCCGACCGGGTGATCGGGGACTGGTGGCAGCACGGGCCCCTGGACATGACGTTCACCGGGGTGTTCGCGCGGTCGTCCAACGTGGGCACGCTGATGGCGGCGCAGAAGATCGGCCAGGACAGGTTCTCCGAGATGCTCGGCAAGTTCGGCCTGGGCGAGCGGACCCGGTCGGGGCTGCCCGGCGAGGAGCCCGGGTACGTGCCGCCGCTGAACCAGTGGTCGGGGTCGACGTTCGGCAACCTGCCGATCGGCCAGGGCCTCAACATGACGTTGCTGCAGATGACCGGGATGTACCAGGCCATCGCGAACGACGGCGTGCGCATCGCGCCGCGGATCGTGCGCGCCGAGGTGTCGGCCGACGGCAGCCGCAAGGAGATCGAGCCGGCGGAGACGGAACGGGTCGTGTCGCCGCAGACGGCCAAGACGGTCCGCGACATGTTCCGCGCGGTGACGCAGAACGTGCCGGGGCCCAACTCGTTCGCGCAGAGCGGCACGGGCGTGCCCGCGGCGCTGCCGGGCTACCAGATCAGCGGCAAGACGGGGACCGCGCAGCAGATCGACCCGAAGTGCGGCTGCTACAGCACCTCGCAGTACTGGATCACGTTCGCCGGCATCCTGCCCGCCGACAACCCCCGGTTCGTCGTCGGCATCATGCTCGACAACCCGACCGGGAGCCCCCAGTCGGCCGCGCCGCTGTTCCACGACATCGCCTCGTACCTGACCCAGCGCTACCAGATCCCGATGTCGGCCGAGCAGAGCCCGATCGTGCCGCTGGTGCACTGAGCGGCCGGTTCCCGCCGACGCCACCCTCGCCGATGTGCAAAACGATTCAGGTTCGGTGGTGTGGTGGGACGCGGAAACCGGTCCGGAGTGGACGTGCCGGATGACCACTCTCCGTGCGCCGGTAGCCTTCCGCGCGTGCCTGCCAAGCTCGAGGGCAAGGTCGCGACCGCTCCGCCTCGCCCTTCCCGCACCCAGCCCGTTGCCGTGTCCGACCTCGCCACGACGGTCGACGCGCGCCTGACCGCCCCCGACCGGGCGCACGTCCAGGTCAGCGGCGTGACGTTGCGCGCTCAGCACGTGCGGCCCGGCGACCTGTTCGCCGCGCTGCCCGGCACGCGGGTCCACGGCGCCGACTTCGCCGCCCAGGCCGTCGAGCACGGCGCGGTGGCCGTGCTGACCGACGCCGAGGGCGCGGAGAAGGTCCGCGGCGTGCCCGTGCTGGTGCACCCGGACCCGCGCGCGGTGCTGGGGCGGCTCGCGGCGCGGGTCTACGGCGACCCGTCCACCAAGCTCGCCGTGTGGGGCGTGACCGGCACGTCCGGCAAGACCACCACCAGCTACATGATCGACTCGGCGTTGCGCGCGGCCGGTCGCGTCACCGGGCTCATCGGCACGGTCGAGACGCGCGTCGCGGGCGACCGCCTCGACAGCGCCCTCACCACCCCCGAGGCACCCGACCTGCAGGCGCTGCTGGCCGTGATGGTCGAGTGCGGCACCACGGACGTGGCCATGGAGGTCTCCAGCCACGCGCTGCGCCTGGGCCGGGTCGGCGGCGTCGGGTTCGCGGTCGGCGCGTTCACCAACCTCTCGCAGGACCACCTGGACTTCCACCCGGACATGGAGGACTACTTCCGGACCAAGGCCGAGCTGTTCGACGGCCGGGCCCGCACCGAGGTGGTCTGCGTGGACGGCGAGTGGGGCCCGCGCCTGGTCGAGGACGCCACCGTCACGGTCGCGACCACCAAGCCCGCCGACTGGACGGCAACCGACGTCACCGTCTCCGCCACCGGCGAGCAGGCGTTCACCGCGCACGGCCCGGACGGCGTCACCCTCGACGTGCGGCTCAGCCTGCCCGGTGACTTCAACGTCGCCAACGCCCTGCTGGCCATCGCCTGCCTGCGCTCCCAGGGCGTCGACCTCGACGCCATCCGCGCCGGCCTGCGCGACGTCCAGGTGCCCGGCCGCATGCAGCGGGTGGACGAGGGCCAGGACTTCACCGCCGTCGTGGACTACTCCCACAAGCCCGCCGCCGTCGCGCTCGCCCTCGATGCCGTCCGCGCCCGCGCCACCGGCCGGGTCATCACGGTCCTGGGCTGCGGCGGCGACCGCGACACGGCCAAGCGCCCGCTGATGGGCGAGGAGGCCGCGCGCCGCAGCGACGTCCTGGTCGTCACCGACGACAACCCGCGCAGCGAGGACCCGGCCTCGATCCGGGCCGCGATGCTGCACGGCGCGCTGGCCGTGCCGGACGACGAGCGCGGCGAGGTCGTGGAGGTCGGCGACCGCCGTCGCGCCATCGAGCACGCCGTGTCCCTCGCACGCACCGGTGACGTCGTCGTGGTCGCGGGCAAGGGCCACGAGACCGGTCAGGAGGTCGCGGGTGTCGTGCACCCGTTCTCCGACGTGGACGCACTGACCGACGCGATCAGAGGAGCCACCCGGTGATCCAGCTCAGCCTCGCCGAGATCGCCGAAGTCGTCGGCGGCACGCTGCACCGCGCCACCGGCGACGAGGTCGTCACCGGCAGCGTCGAGTTCGACACCCGCGAGGTGACACCCGGCGGCCTGTTCCTGGCGCTGCCCGGCGAGCGGGTCGACGGCCACGACTTCGCCGCCGACGCCGTCGCCCGGGGCGCGGTCGGTGTGCTGGCGGGCCGTGAGGTCGACGCCCCCGCCGTCATCGCGCCCCCGGTCGACCGCGAGGGCGGCAACGCCTACGTGCTGTCCGGCGACGCCGACGGCGCGGGCGCGGCCGTGCTGGCGGCGCTGGCCAAGCTCGCCCGGCACGTCACGGACCGGCTGGAGGACCTGACCGTCATCGGCGTGACGGGCTCGTCCGGCAAGACCTCCACCAAGGACCTCATCGCCCAGGTGCTCGCACCGCTCGGCGGGACCATCGCACCACCGGGGTCGTTCAACAACGAGCTGGGCCACCCGTGGACGGCGTTGCGCGCCGACGAGGACACCCGGTTCCTGGTGCTGGAGCTCAGCGCCCGCGGCATCGGGCACATCGCCGAGCTGTGCGAGGTCGCGGTGCCGCGGGTCGGCGCGGTGCTGAACGTCGGCAGCGCCCACGTCGGCGAGTTCGGCTCGCGGGAGAACATCGCGCTGGCCAAGGGCGAGCTGGTCGAGGCGCTGCCCGAGGACGGCATCGCCGTGCTCAACGCCGACGACCCGCTCGTCGCGGGCATGGCCGACCGCACGAAGGCCAAGGTCGTCCTCGTCGGCGAGAACCCGTCGGCGCGGGTTCGAGCCAAGGACATCGTGCTGGACGAGCAGGCCCGCGCCCGGTTCACGCTCGTCGCGCCGCAGGGCGAGGCCGAGGTGCGCCTGGCCGTCCACGGGCCGCACCAGGTCGGCAACGCCCTCACCGCCGCCGCGATCGCGCTGGAGCTCGGTGCGACGCCGGAGCAGGTCGCGGCGAGCCTCGGCAACGCCGAACGGGTCTCCGCGCATCGCATGGCGGTCTCCGAACGTCCCGACGGTGTGACTGTCGTCAACGACGCGTACAACGCCAACCCGGAGTCGGTGCGCGCGGCGCTGAAGTCGCTCGCCACCATCTCCCGGTCCGCGACGCCCGCCCGCCGCAGCTGGGCGGTGCTGGGGCCGATGGCCGAACTCGGCGCGGACTCGGTCCGCGCGCACGACGAGATCGGCCGGCTCGCGGTCCGCTTGGACATCAACAAGCTGGTCGTGGTCGGACAGGACGCCCGCGCGATGCACCAAGGGGCGCACCTGGAAGGATCTTGGGGCGAAGAAGCGATTCTGGTGCCCGACGTGACGGCGGCCGTCGAGCTGCTGCGCGACCAGGTGCGGCCCGGCGACGTCGTCCTGGTGAAGGCATCCAACTCATACGGCCTGTGGCGGGTTGCCGAGGCTCTCCTGGAGGCGGGCAGCAAGTGAAGAGCATCCTGATCGCGGCGGCCATCGCCCTGATCACGTCGATCATGCTGACGCCGTACCTGATCAAGATCTTCTCCCGGCAGGGTTTCGGCCAGGAGATCCGCGAAGAGGGACCGCAGAGCCACAAGACCAAGCGCGGCACGCCCACCATGGGTGGCGTCGCGATCCTGGTCGCGATGTGGGCGGGCTACCTCGGCGCGCACCTGGTGAACTCCATGTCGGCGTCCGCGCAGGACCAGACGCCCAGCGCGTCCGGCCTGCTGGTGCTGATGCTGACCACCTCGCTGGGCATCGTCGGCTTCCTGGACGACTTCATCAAGATCCGCAAGCAGCGCAACCTGGGTCTGAACAAGACCGCGAAGCTCGTCGGCCAGTTCGTCGCCACGATCATCTTCGCGGTGCTGGTCATGCAGTTCCCGAACAAGGAGGGGTTCACCCCCGCCTCGGTGCACCTGTCGTTCGTCCGCGACATCACCGTGGTGTCGTTCGGCGTCGTCGGGTTCGTGGTGTTCTGCTACGCCGCGATCAGCGCCTGGTCCAACGCCGTGAACCTGACCGACGGCCTCGACGGCCTGGCCGGCGGCACGTCCGCGATGGTGCTCGGCACCTACGTGGTGATCAGCTTCTGGCAGTTCCGCTACAACTGCTCCAACCTGCTCGTGGCCGGCTGCTACGACGTGCGCGACCCGCTGGACCTGGCGCTGGTGGCCGCCGCCGCGATGGCGGGCTGCATCGGCTTCCTGTGGTGGAACGCCGCGCCCGCCAAGATCTTCATGGGTGACACGGGCTCGCTCGCGCTGGGCGGCCTGGTCGCCGGCCTGTCCATCGCCACCCGCACCGAGCTGCTGATGGTCGTCATCGGCGGTCTGTTCGTGGTCGAGGCGCTGTCGGTGGTGCTCCAGGTCGCGGTGTTCCGCACGTCGAGACGGCGGTTGTTCCGCATGGCGCCGTTCCACCACCACTTCGAACTCGCCGGGTGGGCGGAAACCACGGTGATCATCCGGTTCTGGCTGCTCGCGGGCATGTGCTGCATGCTCGGGCTCGGCCTGTTCTACAGCGAGTGGCTGACCGCGGTCGAGAGCTGACGATGGGATTCCTCGCAGGTCGTCACGTCCTGGTGGCCGGCGCCGGGGTGACCGGCCGGTCCGCGGCGGAGGCGTTGCTGGCGGCCGACGCGGTCGTCACGGTGACCGACGGCTCGGCCGACCGGCTCGCCGCGCTGGAACAGCTCCTGCCCGGCGTGACGCTGACCCCCGGGTTGGCGTCGCCGCCCCCGGGGACGGACCTGGTCGTGACGAGCCCCGGGTGGCGGCCGTCGAGCCCGTTGCTCGCGGCGGCGACGGCGGCGGGGATCGAGGTGATCGGCGAGGTCGAGCTGGCCTGGCGGATGGGCCTGGAGCTGGCCGACCCGCCGACGTGGCTCGCCGTGACCGGGACGAACGGCAAGACCACGACGGTCGGGATGCTGGAGTCGATCCTGCGCGCGGCGGGCATCGACGCGGTGGCGTGCGGCAACGTCGGGCTGCCCGTGGTCGACGCGCTGCTGGCCGGGCGGCGGGTGCTGGCGGTGGAGCTGTCGAGCTTCCAGCTGCACTGGTCGCCGTCCGTGCGGCCGTTCGCGGGGGTGCTGCTCAACCTGGCCGAGGACCACCTGGACTGGCACGGCACGTTCGAGGCGTACGCGGCGGCGAAGGCCGGCGTGCTGACCGGTGAGGTCGCCGTCGGTGGGGTGGACGACCTCGTGGTGGCGGAACTGCTGGCCGCCGCACCGGCCGCCGCGCACGTCGGGTTCACGCTCGGGTCGCCGGAGGAAGGCCAGCTCGGGGTGCTCGACGGCCAGTTGGTCGACCGGGCGTTCGGGCCGTCCGACGAGGTGCTGCTGCCGGTCGCCGACGTCCATCCCGGTGGACCTCCCGGTATCGCCGACGCCCTCGCGGCGGCGGCGCTGGCCCGTGCGCACGGCGTGTCGGCGGCGGCGGTGGCCCAAGGGCTGCGCGACTTCACGCCGGGCGCGCACCGGGCCGTGCTCGTGGCGACCGTGGACGGGGTGTCGTACGTCAACGACTCGAAGGCCACCAACCCCCACGCGGCGGCGGCGTCGTTGCGGTCGCACGAGAGCGTCGTGTGGCTGGCGGGTGGGCTGCTCAAGGGCGCGTCGGTGGACGAGCTGGTGCGGGAGGAAGGGGACCGGCTGCGCGGGGCGGTGCTGATCGGCGCGGACCGTTCGGTGATCGCGGCGGCGCTGGCCCGGCACGTGCCGTCGGTGCCCGTGGTGGTGCTGGACGAGGGCTCCATGGCCGACGCCGTGCGCGAGGCCTGTGCGCTGGCGGAGCCGGGTGACGCCGTGGTGCTCGCCCCGGCCGCCGCGTCGATGGACATGTTCACCGACTACGCCCACCGCGGTCAGGCGTTCACCGACGCCGTGCTGGAGATGGCCGGTCCGGCCGAGTAGATGCTGTCCGGGTCCTTCAGGTAGGAGTGGGCCGAGTCGATCACGGCACATGGCCAGGTGGTGTGGCAGGCGGGGCAGTCGCCGGAGGGGTCGGCCTTGTGGGTGGCCACGGTCGCGCGCAGGGCGGCGACCAGGCGGGGGACTTCGGCGCGTGCGACGGCGAGGACGGTCTCGTCGTCGGTGTCGTGCTCGTTGGTCAGCAGCTCGACGGTGTCCAGGTAGCCGAGCATCTCCTGGTTCAGCAGGTGGTGGGCGCGAGCGAGCGCAGCGGAGATCATGGCCTCCACGGTGCTCCAGCCCGCATCAAACTGCAATATTTCGGATGGGGATATCCCGAAGTTCACCCTTTCGGGATGGCGTATTGCCGATAGCCTCCATGCATGACGCAAGGCAACACCGGCCCGGGTGTCCGGAGGCGACTGCTCGCCAAGGCGCTGATCCAGCTCCGCGAGCAGGCCGGCAAGAGCTTCGACGACGTGGTCGAGGCGTTGGCCTTCTCGAAGTCGAAGATCAGCCGGATCGAGGCAGGCGGCACCGGTGTGTCCATTGTGGACGCACGGGCGCTCGGCCAGCTCTACGGCGCGGATGCCGACACGCTCGCCTGGTTGGAGCGGCTGGCCAGGATCGCGAAGCAGCGCGGTCGATGGCACGTGTTCGGTGACGGGTTGGTCGACTGGTTCTCGGACTTCGTGGTCCTCGAATCCGAGGCCTCGATGATCAACACCTTCGAGATAGACCTGATTCCGGGCCTGTTCCAGACCGAGGAATACGCCGCGATGGTGTTGCGCGCCTACTCGCCCGATGTCCCGGACGACGTGGTCCAGCGGAAGGTGGCTCTGCGCCAGACACGCCAGAACAGGGTTACCGATGGCTCTCTGTCGGTCTGGGCGATCGTGGACGAAGCCGCGCTCCGCCGCACCACCGGCGATCCGGCCGTCGACCGGCGGCAGTTGGAGCGGCTGCTCGCGATGTCGCTGCTGACCAATGTCGTGCTCCAGATCCTGCCCTTCGGCAAGGGCCTGCACATGGCGATGGGCACCGCTTTCTCCCTGCTGCGGTTCCACGGCTACCCGAGCATCGTCTACGTGGACAACCTGACCGGCGGCGTCTATCTGGACGAGGAAGCCGACCTGGAGCGGTATAGCCTGGTGCTGGATCACCTCAGGGCCGCCGCGCTCAACGTGCGGGAGTCGGCCGAGTTCATCAAGGGGGTGATCGCGGATCTCTAGCTCGTCCTGGGAGCGCGCGATGTGGTCGGAATGGCGCAAGAGCAGCCGGAGCAACGGCGCGGGCGGCAACTGCGTCGAGGTGGCCGTGTCGGCTGACGCGTTCCGGGTCCGGGACAGCAAGAACGCCGCCGGGCCGGTCCTGGAGTTCGACGTCCGCGCCATGGCGATCTTCCTGGCCGGCGTCAAGCGGGGATAAATCTCGCTGACACGCGGCCGATTGGCGGGTTTCGCCGGGTCGCGCGGGAGACGATGGGCGCATGACTGCGGTGGACCGGAAGCCGGTGGGGGAGCGACCGCCCAGAGCACAGCGCAAGCGCGCGGTCGCGGTGCGGACGTCGTTGACCGCTTGGCTCGGCCGTCCGCTGGCGGACTTCCACCTGCTGCTGGCGATCTTCGGTGTGCTGACCGTGCTCGGCCTGATCATGGTGCTGTCCGCGTCCGCGCCGGGCGAGGTGGCGGTGGGCGCGTCGGCCTACAGCGTGTTCAAGAAGCAACTGCTGTACGTGGGCGTCGGCGCGGTCGTCTTCCTCGTCGTCCTGCGCATACCGCTGCGCACGATCCGGCACGGCAGCACGATGGCGATGCTGGTCTGCGTGATCCTCCTGGTCCTCGTCCTCACCCCGCTCGGGACGACGGACTTCGGCGCGCAGTCCTGGTTCAAGGTCGGACCGGCCTCGTTCCAGCCGATCGAGCCGGCGAAGCTCGCCTTGGCCCTGTGGGGCGCGCACGTGCTGGTCACCAAGCGCGCCCTGCTGGACCAGTACCGGCACCTGCTGGTCCCGGTCGTCCCGGTGGCGATGCTGGTGTTCGCGCTGGTGATGCTGCAACCCGACCTCGGCGGGACGATCACGCTCGGTGTCGTGCTGATCAGCCTGCTGTGGTTCGTCGGCGCGCCGGCGCGGATCTTCGGGATCATCGCGATCGGCGCGGTCACCGGCGCGCTGGTGCTGGCGCTCGGCGCGGACTACCGGCTGGAACGCGTGCAGACGTTCCTGAACCCGGAGGCGGACCCGCAGGGCTCCGGCCTGCAGGCGTTGCAGGCGATGTACGCGTTGGCGGAGGGCGGGTTCTTCGGCAAGGGCCTGACCAACGGCAGCTCGAAGTGGCGCTACCTGCCGAACGTGCACAGCGACTTCATCTTCGCCGTCATCGGCGAGGAACTCGGCTTCATCGGCTGCGTGCTCGTGCTGGGCCTGTTCGCGCTGCTCACCGTGGTCGGCCTGCGGATCGCGGCGCGCAACACCGACCCGTGGATCCGCATCGTGTCCGCGACGCTGACGGTGTGGCTGGTCGCGCAGGCCGCGATCAACATCGGCTACGTCGTGCGGTTGCTGCCGGTGACCGGCATCACCTTGCCGATGATCTCCTCCGGCGGCACGTCGGTCGTCACGACGATGTTCGTCTTCGGCATCCTGGCCAACTGCGCGCGTCACGAGCCGGAAGCGGTCTCGGCGTTGCGGTCGCTCGGACCAGGTCGGGTGGGCGGGATGCTGAAGCTGCCCGCGCCCGTGGTCTACAAGCCACCGCCCAAGCGCCGCCCCGTGCGCCCGTCGCCGCCGCCCCGCACGCGCAAGGGCGCACCGCCGCCCGTCGACGAGCGGAGGATGGCCGGCCGTCACGCTCCGCCGTCGGAGTACCGTCGTCGCGAATCCCGAAAGGCAGGCCAGGACCGGGACGCCCGGTCCAGGCGGCGTGACGGGCGTTAGCGGTACCGGCGTGAGCGGTACATCGACGCGAGGAGGAAATGCGTGACCGGGGTTCCCCAGCAGGCCGGACCGTGCGTGGTGGTCGCCGGAGGCGGCACCGCCGGGCACATCGAGCCAGCCCTGGCCCTGGCCGACGCGGTCATGCGGCTTCGGCCCGACGCGCGGGTCGTCGCGCTCGGCACAGAGCGCGGTCTGGAGAACAGACTCGTGCCGGCCCGCGGCTACCCGCTGGAGCTGATCCCGCCCGTGCCGATGCCGCGCAAGCCGACGCCCGACCTGCTCAAGCTGCCGCTGCGGGTCCGCGGCGCGGTCAAGCACACGCGCGAGGTGCTGGAACGGGTCCGCGCGGACGTCGTGGTCGGCTTCGGCGGCTACGTCGCGCTGCCCGCCTACCTCGCCGCCCGCGGCCGGGTGCCGATCGTCGTCCACGAGGCCAACGCCAAGGCGGGCCTGGCCAACAAGGTCGGCGCGAAGTTCGCCGAACGGGTCGCCGCCGCCGTGCCCGACTCGGGCCTGACCGACGCGGAGATCATCGGCATCCCGCTGCGCTACTCGATCACCTCGCTCAAGCGCGCGGAGCTGCGGCAGCAGGCGCGCGCCCACTTCGGGCTGCACCCGACCGCGCCGACGCTGCTGGTGTTCGGCGGCTCGCAGGGCGCGCGGTCGATCAACAACGCCGTGTCGGGCGCCGCGCCCGCGTTCGCCCAGGCGGGCATCGCGGTGCTGCACGCGCACGGGCCCAAGAACACCGTCGCGGTGCAGTCGGTGCCCGGCGCGCCGCCGTACGTGCCGGTGCCGTACCTGGACCGGATGGACCTCGCCTACGCGGCGGCGGACGCGGTGCTGTGCCGGTCCGGCGCGATGACCGTGGCCGAGGTGTCCGCCGTGGGGCTGCCCGCGGTGTTCGTGCCGCTGCCGATCGGCAACGGCGAGCAGTCGCTCAACGCCGCCGCCGTGGTCGCCGCGGGCGGCGGCCTGCTGGTGCCCGACGACCAGCTCACGCCGGAGTGGATCTCGGCGAACGTCGTCCCGCTGGTGTCCGACCGCAACCGGCTGGCCGCGATGACCACGGCCACGCTGAGCACCGGCCACCGCGAGGCGGACGAGGTGCTGGCCCGCATGGTGCTCGAGGTGATCAAGAAGTGAGCAACGTCCTGGACCGGGTGCACCTCGTCGGCATCGGCGGGGCCGGCATGAGCGGCATCGCCCGCATCCTGCTGGCCCGGGGCGCGCAGGTGTCCGGCTCGGACGCCAAGGACTCGCGCACCGTGCTCGCGCTGCGGGCGCAGGGGGCGTCGATCGCGATCGGCCACGCCGGCGCGAACCTCGACCAGCTGCCCGGCGGACCCACCGCGGTCGTGGTGTCCACCGCGATCCGCGAGGACAACCCGGAGCTGGTGGAGGCACGCGCCCGCGGCGCGGTCGTGCTGCGGCGGGCCGAAGCGCTGGCCGCGCTGATGCTCGACCACCGGGTGGCGTGCGTCGCCGGCACGCACGGCAAGACGTCCACCACCTCCATGCTCACGGTCGCCCTGCAACACTGCCGGATGGACCCGTCGTTCGCGATCGGCGGCGACCTCAACGAGTCCGGCGCGAACGCCCACCAGGGCACCGGTGGCGTGTTCGTCGCCGAGGCCGACGAGAGCGACGGCTCGTTCCTCTACTTCTCGCCGTCGGTCGCGGTCGTGACCAACGTCGAGGCCGACCACCTCGACCACCACGGCACGGTCGAGGCGTACGTGGCGGTGTTCGACTCGTTCCTGGAGCGCATCCGGCCCGACGGCGTGCTGATCGCGTGCGCGGACGACCCCGGTTCGGCGGCGCTGGCCGAGCGGGCCGCCAAGCTCGGCATCCGGGTCCGCGCGTACGGCCGCACGGCCACCGGCCCCGGCTCGGTCCGCCTGGTCGACTACCGGCCCGCCGACTCCGGCGGTGTGGCGAGGGTGGAGCTGGACGGCGAGGTGCTCGACGTGCGCGTGGCCGTGCCCGGCGAGCACATGGCGGGCAACGCCATCGCCGCCCTGGTCGCCGCGCTGGAACTCGGCGCGGACCGCGAGGGCGTGCTGGTCGGTCTGGCCGCGTTCGGCGGGGTGCGGCGGCGGTTCGAGTTCAAGGGGCAGGCCAGGGGCGTGCGGGTGTACGACGACTACGCCCACCACCCCACCGAGGTCGCCGCCCAGATCGCCGCGGCCCGACCGGTCGCGGGGGACGGCAAGCTGGTCGTGGTGTTCCAGCCGCACCTGTACTCGCGGACCCGGCTGTTCGCCGAGGAGTTCGCCGCCGCGCTCAGCACGGCCGACGCGGTCGTGGTGCTCGACGTGTACGGCGCGCGCGAGGAACCGGAGCCGGGTGTGAGCGGGGCGCTGCTGTCGGGTCTGGTGTCGCTGGACGTCGGCAAGGTCGTCTACGAGCCGTCGTTCGACCGGGTGCCCGCGTTGGTGGCGGGCATGGTCGAGGAAGGCGACCTGGTGGTGACCATGGGCGCGGGCGACGTGACCATGCTCGGGCCGGAGATCGTCGGGGAACTGGACAAGGCATGAGCGAGTTCGCGAGCGAGTCGTTCGGCGCAGTGCTCCGTGCTCTGGCCACGCCGAGTGCCGGCGAGGCGTGACATGAGCACGCAGGCGCCGCGTCGTCGTCCGGGCGGGGGCCACCCGGGTTCCCGCCCGGCGGCGGCGCGCCGTCGCCCGTCCCGCCGTCCCACGCGGGCCGACCTGTACCGGCGCAAGGTGGTCCGCCGCCGGGTGGGCGCGATCCTCGGCATGCTCGTGGTGACCGTCGTCGTCTGCACGGTCTGGTTCACGCCCGCGCTCGGCGTCCGCGAGGTCGAGGTGCTGGGCACCGCCGACCTGACCGCCGACGAGGTCCGCGTCGCCGCGGCGATCGAACCCGGCACCCCGCTGGTGCGGCTCGAGGTCGACGCGGTCGCCGCGCGGGTCCGCGAACTGCCGCGCGTCGCCGGCGTCGAGGTGGAGCGGGTCCTGCCGGGCACCGTGCGGCTCACCGTGGACGAGCGGGAACCGGTCGCCGTGATCAAGTCACCCGGAGGCGTGCACCTGGTCGACGCGACCGGCAAGGACTACGCGACCGTCGCGCAGCCGCCGGACGGCCTGCCGGAGCTGGAGGTGACGCCGGACGCGCTCGGCGCGGCGGTGGCCGTGCTGACGCAGGTTCCCGAGTCGTTGCGCCGGGACGTGCTCGGCGTCACCGCGGACTCGCCGTCGGACGTCCGGCTGGCGTTGGGCGGCGGTCGCGAGGCGCGCTGGGGCTCGCCCGCCGACACCGCCCGCAAGGCCGCGGTGCTGGAAGTCCTGCTGACCCGCAAGGGCAGCGTGTTCGACGTGTCCAGCCCGGAGCTGCCGACCGTCTCCTAAACGCCGTGACGCGGTGAAACCCGCCACAGGACGTATCCGCGAAAGTCCGTCGTCCCGCCGTCGTTCCCCGGCGATACTTCGACGATGACGCAGAGCCCGGTGGACAACCGGATCGAACTCCCGTACTCCGGTGACGAACGCGCGCTGCTGGGCGGGTTCCTCGACTTCCTGCGCGGGACGATCGAGTTCAAGTGCGCCGGGCTGTCGGACGCCGACGCGGCCCGCTCGGTGCTCCCGTCGCAGCTCAACACGGCCGCGGGCATCGTCAAGCACCTGCGCTGGGTCGAGCACTACTGGTTCGAGGTGGCGCTGTCGGGACGGCCGTCGCGCGCCCCCTACACCCGCGAGGACCCGGACGCCGATTGGCGCGTCGAGCCGGGCGAGACGATCTCGGGATTGATCGCCGACTACGCTGAGCAGTGCGCGGTGAGTCGGGAACTCGTCGCGGGCCTCGACCTCGACCACGAGGTGGTGTTCCGCGGCGACAAGCGGCTTTCCGCGCGCTGGGTGCTGATCCACATGATCGAGGAAACGGGTCGGCACGCGGGGCACCTGGACGTGGTGCGGGAACTGCTCGACGGGGTGACCGGCGAGTAGAGACCGCTCACCCGGTCAGGACACAACACGGCGTGGCTGCTGGACCGAGGCATTCGCGATGCATAACGTCCAGCAGGAACATACGGGGTTGACATAACTCTGAACCTCTGGTTGAGAGTTTCAATCCGGGTGGAGATCCGTCCGGGCTGTGACACCGGTGGTCATCCACTCCAGCACATGAGCACGGACACGATCAGGAAGGCGGACCGATGACGCCCCCGCACAACTACCTCGCGGTGATAAAGGTCGTCGGCATCGGCGGTGGCGGTGTCAACGCCGTCAACCGCATGATCGAGGTCGGGCTCAAGGGCGTCGAGTTCATCGCGGTGAACACCGACGCCCAGGCGCTGCTCATGTCGGACGCCGACGTGAAGCTCGACATCGGCCGCGAACTCACCCGCGGCCTCGGTGCAGGCGCCAATCCCGAAGTCGGCCACAAGGCCGCCGAAGACCACCGCGAGGAGATCGAGGAAGTCCTCAAGGGCGCGGACATGGTGTTCGTGACCGCCGGCGAGGGCGGCGGCACGGGCACCGGTGGCGCGCCCGTTGTCGCCTCGATCGCCCGCAAGCTCGGCGCGCTGACCATCGGTGTGGTCACGCGACCGTTCTCGTTCGAGGGCAAGCGCCGCGCCAAGCAGGCCGAAGAGGGCATCCAGGCGCTGCGCAACGAGTGCGACACCCTCATCGTGATCCCGAACGACCGGCTGCTGCAGCTCGGCGACATCGGCGTCTCGCTGATGGACGCGTTCCGCTCCGCGGACGAGGTGCTGCTGTCCGGTGTCCAGGGCATCACCGACCTGATCACCACCCCCGGTCTGATCAACCTCGACTTCGCCGACGTCAAGTCGGTCATGTCCGGCGCGGGCAGCGCGTTGATGGGCATCGGCTCGGCGCGCGGCGAGGGCAGGGCGGTCCAGGCCGCGCAGAAGGCCATCAACTCGCCGTTGCTGGAAGCCTCGATGGAGGGTGCGCACGGCGTGCTGCTCTCGATCGCCGGTGGCAGCGACCTCGGGTTGTTCGAGATCAACGAGTCGGCCTCGCTGGTGCAGGAGGCGGCGCACCCGGACGCGAACATCATCTTCGGTACGGTCATCGACGACTCGCTCGGCGACGAGGTCCGGGTGACGGTGATCGCGGCGGGTTTTGACAGCGGCGGGCCGACGCACAAGAAGCTGGAGCCGCAAGCCCTGTCCAGCCCGCAGCGGGGCACGCCGGTCGCGACGGCCACGGCGGGGCAGGTGAGCCAGCAGCCGCCCGTGCAGCAGGTCCAGCAACCCCCGCCGGTGCAGCAGGTGCCGCAGGTGCAGCCGCAGCCCGTGCCGCAGGCGGAGCAGCCGGTCGTGCCGCCGAGGCCGACCGTGCCGCAGCAGCCGCAGGCCGGCCAGGGCAACGGCCAGTCGCCCTACGCCACGCCGCAGCCGACCATGCCGCGGTCGTTGACGCCGGGTGTGCCGGGGAGCGGCTCGCTGCCGAACCGGGCCGTGCCGGTGACCGACGACCCCGACGACGAGGTCGACGTCCCCCCCTTCATGCGCCGCTGACCCGAGAGTCGAACGCTCGCGTCCCGCGAGTCGAACCTCCAGGACCCCCGAGTTCTACGTTCAGGACGGCACCCGCCGACGCGAACGTGGAACTCGGGGGTCCTGAGCGTTCGACACTCGGGTCCTGAGCGTTCGACACGCGGGACGCGAGCGTTCGACACGCGGGGCCTGAAGGTTCGACACGCGGGTCTGGGAAGCTTGGGGGGTGCGCATCCGTCGTGTCGTGACCACCCGCGAAGGCGGCGTGTCGAAAGCCCCGTACGACTCCTTCAACCTCGGCGACCACGTCGGTGACGACCCGGCGGCCGTCGAGGCCAACCGGAAGCGGCTGGCCGAGGGCATCGGGCTCGAACCCGACCGGCTGGTCTGGATGGAACAGGTCCACGGCCGCACGGTCGGCGTCGTGGACGGGCCGGTGACCGAGCCGCTGGAGGCCACGGACGCCGTGGTGACCAGGCAGGAACGCCTCGCGCTCGTCGTCCTCACGGCCGACTGCGTGCCGGTGCTCCTGGGCGACCCGGAGGCGGGCGTGATCGCCGCCGTCCACGCCGGCCGCGTCGGCGCACGGGTCGGCGTCGTCCCGGCCACCCTGGAGCGCATGGTCGAGCTGGGCGCGCACAAGGAGGACATCGAGGTGCTGCTCGGGCCGGCCGTCTGCGGCCAGTGCTACGAGGTCCCCGCCGCCATGCGCGACGACGTGGAGCAGCACCTGCCCGGCAGCGCGGCCAAGACCCGCTCCGGCAAGCCCGCCCTCGACCTGCGCGCCGGCATCTGGCAGCAGCTCGCGGACGCGGGCGTCGGCCGGATCGGCGTCGACCCCCGCTGCACGGTCGAGGAGAAGTCCCTGTTCAGCCACCGCCGGGACCCGGGAACGGGACGGCTCGCGGGCGTCATCTGGATGGAGTCGTGAACCGGCGCGAAGAGCTTGCCCTGTCGCTGGCCGAGGTCGAGGACCGCATCGCCGCGGCCTGCGCGGCCGTCGGCCGGTCGCCCGACGAGGTCGAGCTGCTGGCCGTCACCAAGACGTTCCCGGCGGAGGACGTCGCGATCCTCAGCGACCTCGGCCTCACCGCGTTCGCCGAGAACCGCGACCAGGAGGCGAGCCGCAAGACCGCCGAGTTCGCCGAACTGCGCCCGGACGCCGCGGCCAGGTGGCACATGGTCGGCTCGCTCCAGCGCAACAAGGCCAGGTCCGTCCTGCGCTGGGCCGACCGGATCGACACGGTCGACTCCGCCCGGCTCGCCGACGCCATCGCGAAGGCCGCGACCGAACCCACCGAGGTGCTCGTCCAGGTCAGCATCGACGGCGACGAGACCCGCGGCGGTCACCCGATCGGTGACCTTCCGCGACTCGCCGATCACGTAGCACGTTCGAGTGAACTTATTTTGCGGGGTGTGATGACCGTCGCACCCCTTGGGATGTCTCCACAGCAGGCGTTTGCTGCTCTATATGAAGCGGTAACCCGCTTGCGGGTCGATCATCCCGATGCCACCGTGATCTCGGCGGGGATGAGCGGTGACCTGGAGGATGCGATAGCGCACGGATCCACGTGCGTGCGTGTCGGAACAGCGTTGCTGGGCAGCCGGAGACTAGCCTCGCCGTAACTGTCCGGAACCTCTGGGACGGCCGCGACGTCCTTCGGGTAGGGATCTCGGCGGAGGAAGGGCTCAAGCCATGAGCGGGTTTCACAAGCTGAAGGCCTACTTCGGGATGGTTCCCGCCGAGTACGCCGACGACCCGGCCGCCTACGAGGACGACCGGCGCTACGCGGACTACCGGTCCGAGTACGCCGACCCGGACGACTACGAGCCGTACCCGGAGCAGCGCACGGCCCGACGGCGCTCGTTCAACGGCTACCGCGCCGAGCTGGACGACGCGGACGGCTACGAGCCGGAGCGCGGCGCCCGCCCGCGCCGGCCGTGGACCCCGGACACCCACGGCGCGCTGGCCGTGGAGCCGCAGCGCGAGCCCGCGAGCAGGCTGCGGCCCGCCCCGGAACCCGCGAGCACCCCGCTCGGCCGCATCACCACGCTGCATCCGCGCAGCTACAACGAGGCGCGGACGATCGGCGAGCACTACCGCGACGGCACGCCGGTGATCATGAACCTCACCGACATGGACGACGCGGACGCCAAGCGGCTGGTGGACTTCGCGGCCGGTCTGGCGTTCGCGCTGCGCGGCTCGATCGACAAGGTCACCAACAAGGTGTTCCTTCTCTCACCTCCCAACATCGACGTCACAGCGGAGGACCGCAGGCGACTCGCGGAGGGCGGGTTCCTCAACCAGGGCTGAGTGGTGGCACAGTTGAGCATGTGGATGCCCTCTGGCTCGTGGTCTACTACGTGTTGTTCTCGTTCTGGTTGCTGCTCACGGCGCGTGTCGTCGTGGAGCTCGTCCGTAGTTTCGCCAGGGGATGGCGGCCTGCGGGCGGGGTCGCGGTGGCGCTCGAGACCGTCTACACCGTGACCGATCCTCCGGTCCGCTTGCTGCGTCGGATCATCCCGACCGTGCGGATCGGCGGCATCGGTCTGGACTTGTCCATTATTGTGCTGTTGCTGGTCGTTATCATTCTGATGCGAGTAGCCGATCCCAGGTGAGGGGACCAGGGATGTCCACAGCCCAGGAGTGCGTGAGGTGATCTGATGCCGTTGACCCCCGCGGACGTGCACAACGTCGCGTTCAGCAAGCCGCCGATTGGCAAGCGGGGCTACAACGAGGACGAGGTGGACGCGTTCCTCGACCTGGTTGAGGGCGAACTGGCCCGCCTGATCGAGGAGAACAACGACCTGCGCCAGCAGGTCGAGCAGCTCGACCAGCAGGTCGAGACCGCGCGTGCCGACCTCGAAGACGCCCGGGCGAAGGTTGCCGCAGGCGTCGGCCCGAGCCGCGTCGTGGACGAGCCCCGCAGGCTCGCACCGGTGCCGCCCCCTTCGGCGCTGGAGCAGACCTCGCCCGGCGGTGGTGGCGACCACCACGTCCAGGCCGCCAAGGTCCTGGGCCTGGCCCAGGAGATGGCCGACCGGCTCACCGGTGAGGCCAAGGCCGAGGCCGACGGGATGCTGTCGGAGGCCCGGACCAAGTCCGAGCAGCTGTTGTCCGAGGCGCGAGCCAAGGCCGACACGATGGTCAACGAGGCGCGCACGCGTGCCGAGACCATGCTCAACGACGCGCGGACTCGCGCCGAGACGCTGGAGCGGCAGGCCCGCGAGAAGGCCAGCGCGCTCGACCGCGACGCGCAGCGCAAGCACGCCGAGGTGATGGGCAACATCACCCAGGAGAAGAACACGCTCGAGAAGCAGATCGACAAGCTGCAGACCTTCGAGCGCGAGTACCGGACCAGGCTCAAGACGATGCTCGAGTCGTCACTGCGCGACCTGCAGGACCGCGGCCCCGCCGCGCCGTCCGACGGCCGTCAGCAGGGTGGGTACTCGTTCGGGGCGCGCGCCGAGGCCGGCTGATCGGCGTTGCTGATCTAGTCTGCTGCACGTGCTCTACATAGTCCTGCTGTTGGTGCTGGCAGCCCTGGGGTTGCTCGTGCCCGCGCTGACCAGCGCCCAGACGCACTGGGCGTGGTTGTCGGTGGGTGCGAGCGGGGCCGCTGCCGCGGTCCTGGTGCTCGACTGGTGGCTTCGCCGCCGGTCGGGCCCCCGGGCTGCCGGCGCCGCAGTTGTCGATCACCAGGTTAGCGGTGGTGATCACCCGGCGGTGTCGGAGGGTGCCGGGGGCGAAACCGCGAAAAGTCCACCTGATCAGGCACTTCTCGAGCCTGCCGAGGAGGACGTGGACGCGGCCGACGCCTTGGTCGTGAGCGAGCTCACGGACGAGGTACGGGTGCTCGACGAACGTCCGCGCTACCACCTGGCGGAGTGCTCCTGGCTCGCCGCGCGGCCGTCGCTGGGCTTGCCGATCGGCGAGGCGCGCCGGCTCGGCTTCACGCCGTGCGCGGTGTGCCGGCCCGACGCGAGCCTCGCGGCGCGCGAGCGGGCAGGGCGAGCGGAGCCCGGGCAGCCGGCCGAGCCCGCCTAGCCCGGTCGGGCAGGAGGACGACCGCGTGAAGTGGTTTGCGTCGTTCGGCTACCCTGGGTGGTAGCACGGCGTTGATCCGGCCATCACCGGGGAGCCTCCGGAAGAACGGGCACGTGTGCCCCAGTAGAACCGGACGGGTGCGGCCCGTCACAGCCGTCGAAGAGAGGCCAGTGCCTTCGCGCCCTGGCAAGCGGGGTGGTACCGCGGTGCGCCGTGCCCGGCGTGTCGTCCCCGTGAGCCGGTCGACGCACGCGAGGAGCAGCACGATGGCCTACCCGAAGGCAGGCGAGGGTTCCGTTCCCTCCCAGCCGTCCTTCCCCGCCCTCGAAGAGGGCGTGCTCGACTTCTGGAAGTCCGACGGGACGTTCCAGGCGTCGATCGACGCACGGCCCGCCGGGGACAACGGGGCCAACGAGTTCGTCTTCTACGACGGCCCGCCGTTCGCCAACGGCCTGCCGCACTACGGCCACCTGCTCACCGGCTACGTCAAGGACCTCATCCCGCGCTACCAGACCATGCGCGGCAAGCACGTCGAGCGCCGCTTCGGCTGGGACACCCACGGCCTGCCCGCCGAGGTGGAGGCGGAGAAGCAGCTCGGGTTCTCGTCCAAGAGCGAGATCGAGGCGTTCGGCATCGAGAAGTTCAACGAGGCCTGCCGCACGTCGGTGCTGCGCTACACCGGCCAGTGGCGCGACTACGTGACCCGGCAGGCGCGCTGGGTGGACTTCGACAACGACTACAAGACGCTTGACCTGGACTTCATGGAAAGCGTCATGTGGGCTTTCAAGACCCTGTGGGACAAGGGCCTGGTCTACGAGGGCTTCCGGGTGCTCTGGTACTGCTGGCGCTGCGAGACGCCGCTGTCCAACACCGAGACGAAGATGGACGACACCTACCGGGACCGGCAGGACCCGGCGGTGACCGTCGGCCTGCGGCTGGAGACCGGCGAGCTGGCCCTGATCTGGACGACCACGCCGTGGACGCTGCCGTCCAACCTGGCCGCCGCCGTGCACCCGGACGTCGACTACGTGACGGTCGAGGCCCACGGTGAGCGCTACCTGCTCGCCGAGGCTCGCGTCGCCGCGTACGCCCGCGAGCTGGGCGAGGAGCCGCCGGTGGTGGCCCGCTGCAAGGGCGCCGACCTGGTCGGGCGCAAGTACGCGCCGCCGTTCGACTTCTTCGTCGGCCGGGAGAACGCGCACCAGGTGCTGGTCGCGGACTACGTCACCACCGAGGACGGCACCGGCATGGTGCACATCGCGCCCGCGTTCGGTGAAGAGGACAAGGTCGTCACCGACGCGGCGGGCATCGAGGTCGTCGTGCCGGTCGACGCGCACGGCCGGTTCACCGCCGAGGTGCCGCCGTACGAGGGCCTGCAGGTGTTCGAGGCGAACAAGACGATCATCCGCGACCTGAAGGAAGCGGGCCTGCTGCTGCGCCACGAGACCTACGACCACCCGTACCCGCACTGCTGGCGGTGCGACAACCCGCTGATCCAGCGGGCGGTGTCGTCGTGGTTCGTCGCGGTGTCGCGGTTCAAGGACCGCATGGTCGAGCTGAACCAGCAGATCAACTGGGTGCCAGAGCACGTCAAGGACGGCCAGTTCGGCAAGTGGCTGGAGAACGCCCGCGACTGGAACATCTCCCGCAACCGGTTCTGGGGCTCGCCGATCCCGGTGTGGGTGTCGGACGACCCCGAGTACCCGCGGGTGGACGTCTACGGTTCGCTGGACGAGCTGGAGCGCGACTTCGGCGTGCGCCCGGCCGACCTGCACCGGCCCACGATCGACGAGCTGACCCGGCCGAACCCGGACGACCCGACCGGGCAGTCGACCATGCGGCGGGTGCCGGAGGTGCTGGACTGCTGGTTCGAGTCCGGCTCGATGTCGTTCGCGCAGGTGCACTACCCGTTCGAGAACCGCGAGTGGTTCGAGGACCACTACCCGGGCGACTTCATCGTCGAGTACAACAACCAGACGCGCGGCTGGTTCTACACCATGCACGTGCTGGCGACGGCGCTGTTCGACCGGCCCGCGTTCCGCAACTGCGTGGCGCACGGGATCGTGCTGGGCGACGACGGGCAGAAGATGTCCAAGTCGCGCAAGAACTACCCGGACGTCAACGAGGTGTTCAACCGCGACGGGTCCGACGCGATGAGGTGGTTCCTCATGGCGTCGCCGATCCTGCGCGGCGGCGACCTGGTGGTGACCGAGCGCGGCATCCGCGACGCGGTGCGGCAGGCCGTGCTGCCGCTGTGGAACTCCTGGTACTTCCTCGCCCTGTACGCCAACGCGGAGGGTGTCGAGGGCACCTGGCGGACCGACTCGGAGCACGTGCTGGACCGGTACGTGCTGGCGAAGGCGCACGACCTGGTGGTCGGCGTGACGGCGCAGCTCGACGCGTACGACGTCTCCGGCGCGTGCGCGTCCATCCGGGAGTTCCTGGAGGTGCTGACCAACTGGTACGTGCGGCGCTCGCGCGACCGGTTCTGGTCCGGCGAGAAGGACGCCATCGACACGCTGCACACCGTGCTCGAGGTCGTGTGCCGGGTGGCCGCGCCGTTGCTGCCGCTGACCACCGAGTCGGTGTGGCGCGGGCTGACCGGTGGCCGGTCGGTGCACCTGGCCGACTACCCGACGGCCGCCGACCTGCCCGCCGACGACGCCCTGGTGGCCGCGATGGACCAGGTGCGGCAGGTGGCGTCGACCGCGTTGTCGCTGCGGAAGTCGAACAAGCTGCGGGTGCGGTTGCCGCTGGCGAGGATGGTCATCGCGGCGGCGGACGTGGCCCAGTTGGAGGCGTTCACCGAGGTACTGCGGGACGAGGTGAACGTCAAGGAGGTCGAGCTGACCACGGACGTGGACGCGCACGGCCACTTCCAGCTGGCGGTCAACGCGCGCGCCGCCGGCCCGCGCCTCGGGCCCGAGGTGCAGAAGGTCATCAAGGCCGTGAAGGCCGGTGACTGGCAGGAGGTCGACGGCCGCGTCGTCGCCGCCGGGATCGAGCTGTTCCCGGAGGAGTACGAGCAGCGGCTGGTCGCCACCGACCAGGGTGCGACGGCGGCGCTGCCGAACAGCGGCGGGCTGGTCGTGCTGGACACCGCGGTGACGGAGGAGCTGGCGGCCGAGGGCGTCGCGCGCGACCTGGTGCGCGTGGTGCAGCAGGCTCGGAAGGACGCCGGGCTGGACGTGTCGGACCGGATCGCGTTGACGCTGCAACCGCCGGCTGCGGTGGAGGACGCGGTGCGTCGGTTCGAGGCGTTCGTGAAGGAGGAGACGTTGGCCGAGTCGGTCTCCTACGGCGAGGTGGCGGAGGGGTCGGACGGCGTGGTCGGCGAGGGCTGGAAGGTCCGGGTCGCGGTCGCCCGGGTCTGATCGACCGGAGGCCGTTGCGGTGAGGGCGTGCTGTCGACCAGCGCGTCCTCACCGCAACGGGCGGAACTCACCCGTGCCTCACGAGAGGGCGTCCTCGAACGCCTGCGCGTAGGCGATCTCGTAGCCGGTCGCGTCGGGGTGGAAGCTCTCCGGCAGGGGGTTCGGCGGGAGCTCCCCGTCGAGGTGCAGCGAGTTGATCCAGGGCCAGGCGTCGCACACCCGGTGTCCCTGGAACATCGTCGGCAAGGCGAACGCGATGTCCTTGCCCTCGGCTCTCAGGGCGTCCACCCGGTCTTCGATGACCCGGTTCAGCTCGTCGGCCCGCTCGTTGATCCACTGGGCGTCCGAGTAGCTCACGTACGCCAGCGGCGGGGCCACCGCGCACGTCCGACCGCCGGGGGCGGCCTCGTCCTCGGCGTAGCCGGCCGGGTCGTCGGCGAAGAGCCGGGGGTAGCCACCCACGACGAGCTTCGCCTCCGGCGAGCGGTCGAAGACCTCCCGGTAGAGGTCGTCGAGCGCGTGCACGGGCCTCGGCACCCCGCCCACCTCGACGGTGCCCGCCGTCGTGCCCGCGAGAGCGGAGAGTTGGCCCGCCACCAGGGAGCGGAGCGCCTCGTCCTGCGCGCACCCGTAGCCGTCGTGGCCGGGCCGTTGGACGCACCGGTCCATCACCCGCGCGAAGTGGGCGTCGTTGCCGCCGATGGTGATCGTCACCAGCCGGGTGTCCAGCGAGAGCTGCCGGAACTGGCCGGAGGTGTGGGGATCGCCGGGATCGCCGATGTCGTCGGTGACCGCGCCGGAGCAGGCGGCCAGGTTGGGCGTGCCGAGGAGTTCGTACTCGTCCGCGAGCGCGTACGGGTACGACCGCGTCGACCGGTGGCAGCTGCCCGAGGGGTCGGTGTAGTCGAACGTCCCTTCCCCCGAGCTGTAGGAATCGCCAAGGGCGACGTACGGGACCGGTGTGGTGGCCACCCGCTTGACCTCGAGCCGCTGTCCCACGTAGGCCGCCCCGCTCTCGGGTGCGCCCCCGCCGCACGACCCGAAGGCCTGGTACCTGCCGAGCGGGAACTCCGCGCCGGGACTGCCCGGCATCGGTCCCGGCACGCTGCGCGGGATCACGACGTCCGCGGTCCAGGTCCCGGTCACCGGGTCGACCGCGGCGGTGAACCCGACCTGGCCCCCGCCGCCGTTCGTGATGGCCCCGGTCACGAAGTCGCGACCCGGCGGGCAGGGGTCGACCGAGCCGACCTGGACGGTGTCGCCGAGGCCGACGACCTTCGGCGACACGCGCAGGTTCAACGTGGGGCCCTCGACGGTGAAGACCTCGGAGGCGTACTCCTGCGTCACCTGCCCGCGGCGACCGCACTGCGCCTTCACCGTCCCCGCGCCGATCGCGGGGCCCGGCGAGTACGTGACGGGATCGAGGCCGCTGATGAAGCGTCGTGGCACGGTGAACCGGACCGGCCCGCTCCAGGGACCGGCATAGGCGGGGTGGATGGCGATGGGGAAGACCGCGCCGTCGGCGTCGACGAACGACAGGTGGACGAACTGCTCGTCGCGGTCGTCGGCGGGACAGGGGTCGACCTGACCGATGGTGATCACGGCTCCGGGCCACGCCGAGCTCGCCGACAGGCTGAACCGCGGCACCTCGTCCAGCGCTGACGCCGCCGGCGCGGCTGCCACCAGGCCCGCGAGCACCACGAGTGCCGACCGGACCGCTCGCCCTCTTGTCGTCCGACCCACTGCCGCACCTTCCCGCTGGACGATCGCCGACCGGCGCGAGTGCGTCGCCGGTGTGGTCAGCCTGCGCCGTGCGCGGCCTCGACCGGTACGCAGTAGTGCGGTCGAGCGGTCAGCGGATGTCGTCCTGCTCGAGCCGGGCCTTCAACTGGTTCAGGCAACGCCCCCGGGTCGGGCCGATGGACCCGCGCGGCATGGACAGGGCCTCGGACACGGCACGGTATTCGGCCCGGCCCGCGAGAACGGTCAGGCGGAGGAGTTCCTGGCAGCGGCGCGGCATGGAGTTGAAAGCGCGCCACAGCCGGCGGTCGCGGTCGTCGCGCAGAGCTTCCGGCTCGGGGAGCCAACGGTCGTCGGGCATGTCGACGGCCGAGTCGGTGGACAGGGCCGGGCGGCCGTTGAGGTCGCGCCACGCCCGATGGGCCTCGCGGCGGGTGGCGACGATCAGCCAGCCGGCCACGGCCCGGGGCTCGGCCAGTCGGTCCAGGTGCCGCAGCAGGCTCAGCCACACGGTCTGCACGACGTCCTCCGCCGTGGCCTGGTCCAGGCCGTTGCCCCTGGCCACGTGCCACACCAGCGGGGTCAGTTCGGCGACGAGGGAGTCCAGTGCCTGCCGGGAACCGGCGCGCGCGGCCTCGACGAGGGCGGCTTGGCGCTCGTACCGCGACGCTTGGGCCATGATCGCGGCCACGCCGAGGTCGTCGGTGCCGGGGTCCTCCGGGATGGCTTCGGCCAGTTCGGCGCGCAGGTGGTCGAGTCGGGGATCCAGCTCGTCGGTCATGACGTCTCCTTCCCGCGCTGGGAGCCGCGCACCCGACGCTCCTCGTTGCCGACCTGCACGCTGACCCGCGCCCGTGCCTGCGACACGTACCGCCGCACGGACGCCCGCCGGCAGCCCAGCACGTCGGCGATCTCGTCGTCGTCGAAGTCCCAGAACCGCAGCACCAGCGCGGTGCGCAGGTGGTCCGGCAGGTTCGCGACGGCGGCCAGCGTGCTGACCAGCTCGTGCCACGTCTCGGCGTCCCGCTGCTTGGGCACCAGGATCCGGTACGTGCCGCGCTGCCGGGCGACCACCTCGTCGGTCAGGTCGCCCGGCCGCTCCCGCCGGCGGGCCTGGTCCACCAGCAGGTTGCGGATCGTCTTCACCAGCCAAGCACGTCTGGACCCGGGGGCGATCACCGGCCAGTGCCGCCACGCGCCGACGAACGCCTCCTGCACCGCGGACTCGTGGTCCAGGTGGGGCGACATCACCGCCGCGAAGCGGAACAGCCGGGTGCGCTCCCGGTGGTAGAAGTCGCTGAAGGTGGCCGCGTGGTCGTCGGGATCGTCCGCCGTCACGAACCCTCCCCCCTCTGGTCCCGGTACCGGGTAGACGGACGAGACCGGGGGTTGTGGAGGAAATCCGGTCAGGCGGGTGGCCGGCGGCGCGGGCCGCGGGCGTCGTGCGGCCACCGGACGGCCCGCGTCAGGCGTGCGGTCGACCGGTCGGAAGTGTGCCGCAACCCGACCGGGACCGCTTCCGGCACAGGGGTGGACGTTCTCGACCGCCATCTCCGTACGGCACCGTACGGTAGCGTCGGAAGGCGTGGCACGGCGGACGCGTGACGACTGGACCGAGGTGGCCCTGCGGGCGCTCGCCGAGGGTGGCGTGGCGGCGGTCGCGGTGGAGCCGCTCGCAGCGCGCATCGGGGCGACCAAGGGCAGCGCCTACTGGCACTTCCCGAACCGGGAAGCCCTGCTCAAGGCGACTCTCGAACGGTGGGAGCGCGAGCACACCGAGGCGGTGACCGAGCTGGTCGAAGCCGCCTCCGGGCCGTTGGAGAAGCTGCGGCTGCTGTTCGCCACCGTGCTGGAGGACGTCGGGCACAGCGCGGTCGAGCTGGCGATGCTCGCGGCCAAGGACGACCCGGCCGTCGCGCCCGTGCTCGGCCGCGTCACCGAGCGCCGCGTCGCCTGCCTGGAGGAGCTGTTCGCCGGACTCGGGTTCGCCGCCGACGTGGCCCGGCGGCGGGCCGTGCTCGCCCACTCGGTCTACCTGGGGCAGGCGCAACTGCTGTCGGCGGCACCGGACGTGGTCGCCGCCCGGCGTGCGCTGGTGGAGGAGACGCTGACCGCGGTGCTGTGCCGTGGCTGAGCCGTTCCGGTTCGGCATCCGGGTCAAGCCGGGCGCGAAGCGCGAGGCCGTCGGCGGTCGGTGGGGTGACGGCGCGCTGGTCGTCGCGGTCGCCGCGCCCGCCGTGGAGGGCAAGGCGAACGAGGCCGTGCGCAGGGCGCTGGCCAAGGCGTTCGGCGTGCGCAGGCAGGACGTCGAGGTGGTCGCGGGCGAGCGCGGCCGGGACAAGGTCGTGCAGGTCGACCCGGCCCCGGCCGGTGCCGCCGAGGTGTTGGCGCGGCTGCTGGACGGCTAGGCAGCCAGCGTCCACACCGCGTGCGCGATGGCGTCGGTGTTGCGGTCCAGCGCGGTCGCGTTCACGTTCGACGAGGTGTCGCACGAGCGGTGGTAGCAGCGGTCGAACGCCACGCCCGCCGAGCCGCCCCACTTCTGCGCCTGGGCGGAGGTCTTGATGCCCTCCGCGCCGGTGAACGTGCCGCCGACCGGGATGCCCGCCCGCGCGAACGCCGCGTGGTCGGACCGGCCGCCCACGCTGGTCAGCTCGGTCGGCACGCCGATCGAGCCGAAGTAGCCCTGCAACGTCTGCTGGAGCGCGAGCGAGCCCGACGGCTGCCCGGACGCGCTGTAGACGAAGTAGCCGGGGTTCGGCGAGCCGATCATGTCGAAGTTGAGGTACGCGTCGATCCGCGACCGGTCCGTTGTGGACAGCGAGTTCACGTAGTACGTGGAGCCGACCAGGCCGAGCTCCTCCGCGCCCCACCACGCGAAGCGCAGGTGCTTGGTGGGCTGGAACCCGCTGGAGCGCACGGCCAGCGCGACCTCCAGCAGGCCGGCCGAGCCGGTGCCGTTGTCGTTGATGCCCGGACCGGCCGACACGCTGTCGAGGTGCCCGCCGGCCATGACCACGTTGTTCAGGTCGCCGCCGGGCCAGTCGGCGATCAGGTTGTAGCCGGTGGCGCCGCTGCTGGTGAACGACTGCACCCTGGTGGTGAACCCGGCGGCGTCCAACTTGGACTTCACCCAGTTCACCGAGGCGAGGTAGCCCGGGCGGCCGTGCGCCCGGTTGCCGCCGTTGGCGGTGGCGATGCTCTGGAGCCGGCCCAGG
Organism: Saccharothrix saharensis; assembly: GCF_006716745.1. Lineage (NCBI taxonomy): Bacteria > Bacillati > Actinomycetota > Actinomycetes > Pseudonocardiales > Pseudonocardiaceae > Saccharothrix > Saccharothrix saharensis. Next base: position 6,510,281 of record NZ_VFPP01000001.1, read on the forward strand.
TCGGCCTGGACGGCGGAGACCGGGATGTCGGGCCCGGCCAGGGTGGACGGCGGCGCGGCGGTGGCCGAGCCGAGGCCGGAGCCGAGGAGCGCGCCGGTGACGACCAGCGCGGTGGAGATCGTTCGCAGCTTCACGGTGTGTCTCCCGCAGGGTGTGGAGGTGACCGGGGCGGCGGACCCGATCGTCAACATGCACGGGTTCGCATGGTTCGCGCTAGCGACGTTCGGCTGGTGACGCTGCGTGGGGTGCCGGATTCGTCCATTTCGGTGTCGTCGGGGGAGAATGACACCGTCGAGTGATGTCACGGGACGACGGCCTGGAGGTCGAGTGGGCGGTGTGACGGGCTACCTGGGCATCGCCGCCGGCGTACTCCTGCTCTCGGTCATCGCGGTGAGGGTGTCGATCAGGCTCGGTCTGCCGTCCCTCCTGCTCTACCTCGGCATCGGGCTGCTGCTCGGCGAAGCCGTGGTGGGCATCCAGTTCGAGGACGCCGACCTGACCCGCTCGCTGGGCACGGTCGCGCTCGTGCTGATCCTCACCGAAGGTGGTCTGACCACCCGGTGGAGCGCGGTGAAACCCGCGCTGGGGCTCGGCATCACGCTGTCCACGGTGGCCGTCGGCGTGAGCATCGCGGTGACCGGGTTCGCGCTGCACTTCCTGCTGGACATGGACTGGCGCACGGCCCTGCTGTGGGGCGCGGTGCTGTCGTCCACCGACGCGGCGGCGGTGTTCAGCGTGCTGCGCGGCGTCGGCGTCGGCAAGCGGCTCATCGGCGCGCTCGAACTGGAGTCCGGCATCAACGACGCGCCGGTCTACATCGCCGTCGTGCTGCTGGCCGCACCCGACCCGATCACGTGGACCGCGCCGCTGCTGATGGTCTACGAGCTGGTCGCGGGCGGGGTGGTCGGGGTCGTGCTCGGCTGGCTCGGCGGGCTCGGGCTGCGCCGGGCCGCGCTGCCCTCCACCGGCCTGTACCCGCTGGCCACGGTCGCGGTGTGCCTGCTCGCCTACACCGTCGGCGACCTCGCGCACGCGTCCGGCTTCCTCGCCGTCTACATCGCCGCCCTCGTGCTCGGCAACGCCCGCCTGCCGCACCGGGCCGACACGCTGTCGTTCGCCGAGGGGCTGGGCTGGATCGCGCAGATCGGGCTGTTCGTGCTGCTCGGCCTGTACGCCTCACCCGACCGGCTGCTCGACGCGCTGGTGCCCGCGCTGGTCGCGGGCGCGGTGCTGGTGCTGCTGGCCCGGCCGCTGTCGGTGCTGTTCGCCGCGCTGCCGTTCCGCGTGCCGTGGCGGGAGCAGGTGTTCGTCTCGTGGTCGGGGCTGCGCGGCGCGGTGCCGATCGTGTTCGCCCTGATCCCGCTGATCCAGGGCGTGCCGGGCGCGCAGCGGCTCGTGGACGCGGTGTTCGTGCTGGTCGTGGTGCTGACCCTGGTGCAGGGCACGTCCCTGCCGTGGCTGGCGAAGTGGCTGCGGCTGGTCAAGTCCGGCGAGGCGCACGAGGTGCAGGTCGACTCGTCCGCGCTGGACCAGCTCGGCGCGGAGCTGCTCCAGGTCCGCATCCAGCGCGGCTCCAAGCTGCACGGCGTGTACCTGTCCGAGCTGCGGCTGCCGCCGGGCTCCTCGGTCAGCCTGGTGGTGCGCGACGACAACGGCTTCACGCCGCAGCCGACGACCCGCCTGCAGGAGCACGACCAGCTGCTGGTGGTGTGCACCGAGGCCATGCGCACGGCGACGGAGCAGCGCATCCGGGCCGTGGACCGGGCGGGCCGCTTCGCCCGCTGGAAGGGCGACGTCGGCCTGCCGTGACGCTCCCAGGATGTGAACGCCCCTCGACGGGGCCGCGCGGTCCGGGTTAACGTCGGCCCGAAGGTCATGAGTGCCAGCGCTAAGCCCGGGCTTGCTGGCCGGCAACCCTCCTACCGCGGTGGGGTGCCCCTGGTGAGGACCTGGCCGGCGCGCAGGGCGTCCGGCAAGCGCGGGCTCCCTCGGGTGGGGTCCCGGACCCCGGAGGGCGTCATGACGATCGCAGTTCCCGCCACCACCACCGTTGCCCGCCCTGAGCAGGCGCTGCCCCGCGTGGTCGGCTCGTCGCTGCGGGTGCCGCTGGTCACCGGCGAGCGCGTCGAGTACGCCAACCTCGACCACGCGGCCAGCGCGCCGTGCCTGGAGCAGGTGCGCGACGCGGTGGACGAGGTGCTGCCCTGGTACGCCAGCGTGCACCGCGGCGCGGGCTTCGCCTCGCAGGTCAGCACCAGGGTCTACGAGCAGGCGCGCGCGGCCGTGCGCCGGTTCCTCAACGCCCGCGGGACGGACGCCGTGGTGTTCGCCCGCAACACCACCGACGCGCTGAACCTGCTGGCCAGGAGCCTGCCCCGGCACACCGCCGTGCTCCTGTTCGACACCGAGCACCACGCGGCGCTGCTGCCGTGGCGCGGGCCGAACGTGCGCCGGCTGCGGACGCCGTCCTCGCCCGCGCAGGCGGTGCTGGAGCTGGACCGGGCGCTGGGCGCGGCCCCCGTCGGCCCCCGGCTGGTCGTGGTGACCGGCGCGTCCAACGTGACCGGTGAGGTCTGGCCCGTGGCCGAGCTGGCCCGGTTGGCCCGCCGGCACGGCGCCCGGATCGCCCTGGACGCCGCCCAGCTCGCGCCGCACCGGCCGGTGGACGTGCGCGCGCTGGACGTCGACTACACCGTGCTGTCGGGGCACAAGGTCTACGCGCCGTTCGGCGCGGGTGTGCTGGTCGGCCGCTCCGACTGGTTGCAGGCCGCCGAGCCGTACCTGGTGGGCGGCGGTGCCACGGCCCGCGTCACCGACCACGGCGACCGGCTCGGCGTGGCCTGGTCGGCGGTGCCCGAGCGGCACGAGGCCGGCACGCCCAACGTGGTGGGCGTGCACGCCCTGGCCGTGGCGTGCGACGTGCTGGGCAGGCACTGGGAGCAGACGACCGCGCACGAACGCGCCCTGCTGGCACGGCTGCGTGAGGGTCTGAAGACCGTTCCCGGGGTGCACGAGCTGACGTTGTTCGGCTCGGACCACGACCGCGTGGGCGTGGTCAGCTTCACCGTCGGCGGTCAGGACGCCGGGTACCTGGCCGCCGCGCTGTCCGCCGAGCACGGCATCGGCGTGCGCGACGGCGCGTTCTGCGCCCACGTCGCCGTGCACCGCCTCGCGCACGGCGATCGGGCCCTGCGCGCCTCGATCGGGCTGGGCACCACCGAGGCGCACGTGGACCGGTTCGTGGCCGCGTTGCGCAGCCTCGTCGTGGAGGGCTCGCGGTGGGAGTACGAGGTCCGCGACGGTCGCTGGGCCCCGCTCGACGACCAGCGCGCGCTCCCGCCGTTCCTGCGCTGACGCCGATACTGGACAATGGCCCGGTGAGCACCGATCCCAGCACCGAGCCGGACACGCCGGACCAGCCGGACGCACCGCTGCCGAAGCGGCGGGTCCTCCTGCTGGCCGTGATCGCGCCGCTGGTGTTGGCGCTCGACCTGGTCACCAAGATCATCGCGGTGGACAAGCTGGAGGGGCGTGAGCCGGTCGAGCTGTTCGGCGGCCTGCTCTACCTGCCGCTGATCCGCAACACCGGCGCCGCGTTCGGCCTGGCCGAGGGCTGGACGGTGATCCTCGCCCTGATCGCGTCGAGCGTGGTCGTGTTCATCCTGTGGATCGCGCGCCGGCTGCGGTCGGTCGGCTGGGCCATCGGCCTCGGCCTGGTCCTGGGCGGCGCGACGGGCAACCTGGTCGACCGGATCTTCCGCGCGCCCGGCCCGCTGCGCGGCGGCGTGGTCGACTTCATCTCGGTCCTCGACCCGTGGGGCAACTTCTTCCCCGTGTTCAACCTGGCCGACTCCGCCATCTGCGTGGGCGGCGGCGTGATCGTGCTGATGGCGTTGCTCCAGCGCGACTACGACGGCACCCGCGTGGAGAAGAAGCCGAGCCCGGAGTCGGAGAAGAAGGCATGAGCGGCGACTACCGGACCCTCCCCGTCCCGGACGGCCTGGACGGGATGAGGGTCGACGCCGGCCTCGCCAAGCTCCTCGGCCTGTCCCGCACGGTCGTCGCCGCGTTGACCGAAGCGGGCGACGTCGTGCTCGACGGGCAGCCCGCGGGCAAGTCGGACCGTCTGGTCGCCGGGTCCGTGCTGGAGGTCACCCTCCCCGAGCCCGAGCGCCCGGTGCAGGTGCAGGCCGTGCCCGTGGAAGGCCTGATCGTCCTGCACGAGGACGACGACGTGATCGTGGTCGACAAGCCGGTCGGCGTGGCCGTGCACCCCAGCCCCGGCTGGACCGGCCCGACCGTGGTCGGCGGCCTGGCCGCGGCCGGCATCCGGATCGCCACGTCCGGTGCGGCCGAGCGGCAGGGCGTCGTGCACCGGCTGGACGTCGGCACGACCGGCGTGATGGTCGTCGCGAAGAGCGAGAGCGCCTACTCGGCGTTGAAGCACGCGTTCAAGGAGCGCACGGTCGACAAGCTCTACCACGCCCTCGTGCAGGGCCACCCGGACCCGATCAAGGGCACCATCGACGCGCCGATCGACCGGCACCCCAAGCACGACTACAAGTTCGCCGTGATGGCCAACGGCAAGCCCAGCATCACCCACTACGAGGTGGTGGAGGCGTTCCGCGCCGCGTCGCTGCTGGACGTGCACCTGGAAACCGGCCGCACGCACCAGATCCGGGTACACTTCTCCGCGCTGCGGCACCCGTGCGTCGGCGACCTGACCTACGGCGCCGACCCGGTGCTGGCCAAGCGCCTCGGCGTGACGCGGCAGTGGCTGCACGCCCGCACGCTGGGCTTCCACCACCCGGCCGACGGCCAGTGGGTGTCGTTCACCAGCGAGTACCCCGACGACCTCGCGAACGCGCTGGAACTGTTGCGGGCAGAGGGTTACTGACCTTTTCCGCCCCATTTCGCCGAAAGTCTTGCGCTGAACGCGTGACGTGTGCCATATCGCTTTTCCCGGGATCGTTTGGCTTGCGAAGCTTTTGCCAGACGAGCGCGGGGAGTGTGCGGCATGGACAACAGGTCCCGACTGGTGGTGCTGCTGGGCACGCTGTGCCTGCTCGGGCCGCTCTCGATCGACACCTACCTGCCCGCGTTCCCGTCGATCGCCGCCGACTTCGGCGCGACCGAGTCGCAGATCCAGCTGTCGCTGACGACGTTCATCATCGGCCTGTCGGTCGGGCAGCTGCTGGTCGGTCCGCTCTCCGACTCGTGGGGCAGGCGGCGGCCGCTGCTGGTCGGGATCGGCAGCTACGTCGTGATCTCGCTGGTCTGCGCGGTCGCGCCCAGCGCGTTCGCCCTGGCCGGCCTGCGGCTGCTCCAGGGCCTCGGCGTGGCGGCCGGGTTCGTGGTGGCGATGGCGGTGGCGCGCGACCGGTTCGAGGGTCTCGCGATGGCGCGGTTCATGTCGGTGATGATGTTGATCAACAGCCTGGGGCCGGTGGCCGCGCCGGTGCTGGGCGGCCAGTTGCTGCGCTTCACCAGTTGGCGCGGCACGTTCGTGGTGCTCGCCCTGATCGGCACGGCCCTGCTGATCTCGTTGGCGATCGGCCTGCCGGAGACCCTGCCCCGGGCCAAGCGGCGGCCGGCGAACCTGCTGCTCACGATCAAGGTGTTCGGCGGGCTGCTGGCCGACCGCACGTTCGTCGGCTACGCGCTGGCCTCCGCGCTGGCCCTCGGTTCGCTGTTCGGCTACGTCGCGGGCGCGTCGTTCGTGCTCCAGGGCGTGTACGGGTTGAGCCCGCAGCAGTTCAGCCTGGTGTTCGGCGCGAACTCGGTGGCGATCGTGGTGGCCGGCCTGCTCAACACCAGGCTGACCGGGCGGATCATGCCGCGCCCGCTGCTCAAGGTCGGGCTCGCGGGCGCGGCGGTCGGCGGGGTCGGGTTGCTGGTCGGCGGCCTGGTCGGCGGTGGGCTGGCGACGTTCCTGCCGCCGCTGTTCGTGCTGACGATGAGCGTGGGCCTGCTCATGCCGAACGCCGGGTCGCTGGCGATGGCGCGGCACCCGGAGGCGGCGGGCAGCGCGTCGGCCGTGCTGGGCGTGACGACGTTCATGGTGGGCGGCCTGATGGCGCCGCTGGTGGGCGCGGGCGGCTCGGCGAGCGTGTTGCCGATGGTGACCGTGATGGCGGGTGCCACGCTCCTGGCGGTGCTCGTGTTCGCCACCCTGACCAGGGGTGACGTCGGCATCACCCGGGACGGTGAACCGACGCCGGCCCCGGCCTGACCCACCGCTCAGCCCTTCAGCGTGGCCAGCGGGTCGAGGTCGTCCTCGGTGAGGTCGTCGTAGTCGGTCGACACCGACAACTCGCGCCACCGCGCGTCCGACTCGGCGCGCGCCCGGTCCACCTGCCCGGCGAACCGGACCGCGTCGCTGCCCAGCAGCAGCCGGACCGGCGGCTCGGCCAGCTCGGCGACCCGCAGCACGACGTCCGCGACCTTCGCCGGGTCGCTCGCCGCGCGCGCCATGAGCGTGGTCCGCAACTCGTTCACCGCGCCGACGGTCGACTCGTAGCCCGGTGAGACCGGGTGGACGGTCATGGACGCGCCCGCCCAGTCGGTCCGCATGCCGCCCGGTTCCAGCACGGTCACCTTGATGCCCAGCGGCGCGACCTCCTTCGCGAGCACCTCCGAGAAGCCGCCGACCGCGAACTTGGCGGCCTGGTAGGCCGACAGCCCCGGCGTGGTCGCCCGCCCGCCGACCGACGACACCTGGACGACGTGGCCCGAGCCCTGCGCCCGCAGCACGGGCAGCGCGGCCTTGGTGACGTTGACGACGCCGAACAGGTTGGCCTCGACCTGCGCGCGGAAGTCGTCGTCCGGGGTGTCCTCGACGGAACCCGAGTTGGCGTACCCGGCGTTGTTGACCACCACGTCGAGCCGGCCGAACGCGGTGACCGCGGTGTCGACGGCGGCGCGCGCGGCCAGGGGATCGGTGACGTCCAGCGCGACCACGCGCACCCGGTCGCCGTACCGCTCGACCAGGTCGGCCACCTGCTCGGGCCGGCGGGCGGTCGCGACCGCGAGTGGCCCGCGGCCGGCACCCGTTCGGCGATCTGCCGGCCGAGGCCGCGCGAGCTGCCGGTGACGAGGAAGACCTTGCTCATGACGATTCCTAACTGACTAGTTGGTTAGCTGCTGTCGCCAGGGAAGCACCCCGACCTCAAGCTGTCAACTAGACGGTTAGTCAGGTAGCGTGCCGACCATGGCTGGTGACGCGGGGGCGACCCGGAGGCGATTGCTGGACGCGGCGGCCGCGGAGTTCGCCGAACACGGGATCGCGGGCGCGCGGGTCGACCGGATCGCCGCGGCGGCGAAGAGCAACAAGGCGCAGATCTACCACTACTTCACCAATAAGGACGGCCTGTTCGACGCGGTGATGAGCGACCTGGCGCAGGACACGCTGCGCGAGGCGCCGATCGACCCGGCGAACCTGGCCGAGTACGCGGGCAGGCTGTTCGACCGCTTCACCGACGACCCGGTCAAGGAACGGCTCGCGAAGTGGTACCGGCTGGAGGGCGCGGGCTACGCGGCGGTCGAGGTCGTGGTGGCGGGCACCCGGGACAAGATCGCGGCGATCGCGAAGGCGCAGGACGAAGGGCTGGTCACGACCCGGTTCACGCCAGTGGAACTGCTCGCGCTGGTCGTGCACCTGTCCGCGCTGTGGGGCTCGACCACACCGGAGATGGCCGGGCAGGCCGCCGGCATCCCGCGGGAGCGCCGCCGCCAAGTCGTGGTCGACGCGGTGGCCGCCGTCCTGGCGGACTGAACCGGCGTCAGTCCTCGATCGTCCAGACCAGGGTGTTGAGGTCGGTCTCCGGGCGCGAGCTCCAGCGCACCGAGAAGATCACCGTGTCCTCGGGCAGCACGTAGACGGTGTGCCCGCCCGCCGTCTCGCCCGGCTGCACGCCGATCTTGTGCGGCGGGCGTGACGACAGCGACACCGGCGCCTTGCTCACCGTCTCGCCCTTGTTGGTCATCAGCACGAGGTACATGTCGGGCAGGGCGTTGAACGGCACCTGGCCGATGTTCGACAGCTCGGTGTGCACGACCACGGCGCGCTCGCCGTCGGCGAGCTTGTAGCCCGCCGCGGTGAACAGGAAGTCCGCCGGGTCGACCACCTCGACCAGCTGGATGGTGAACCGGGCGCCCTCCAGGCCCTCGGTCTCCAACGTGCTGCCGATCTTGCCCGTGCGCGAGCGCGGCGCGGGCGCCTGGTCGCCGCGGGCCCACCCGGACGTGCCGGGCACGCCCCACGTGCTGATCGGCTCGGGCACGCGCACCGGGCCGGACGGCACGTGCTGCGGGCCGGTGCCGGGCTGCGCCGGGAACGGCGTGCTGGGCGGGCCCTGCGGGACGGGGTAGCCGGGGTAGGAGCCGGACGGCGTGCCGTGCGCCGCGCCGGGCGAGGGCGGGTACGGCCCGCTCGGCGTGCCGCGCACGGCCTGGCCGCCGGGACCGTTGTAGTTGCCCCACGCCACGCTGTTGGCCAGCGCCTTGCGGATGCCGTTCGGGTCGCACTCCACGCCGACGAGCAGCGGCAACCCGCTGCCGGACAACGTGATCAGCCGGGTGGCGGCCTCGCGCGGGTCCATGCCGAGCCGTGCGGCCACCTCGTGCACGGCGGCACGGCCCATCTCGGCGATCATGGCCAGGAGACGGGCGTCGACGGGGTCCGGCGCTACCACACCTCGAACGCTACCCGTCTGCGGCGATCTTCGCGTCATCGCCCCGGGCGACACGCAGACCCCTTCTCCCGACCACGGAGAGTTTTCGGGATAGGCTCGCCGACGTCTTGCCCGCGCTTCGTCCCGGGCCCGCTGCGATCTTCAGGGGGGTTTGGGTGTCCGACTCGTTTGTGCACCTCCACGTGCACACCGAGTACTCGATGCTCGACGGCGCGGCCAAGCTGAAGGACATGTTCGCCGAGTGCGAGCGGATGGGCATGACCGCCGCCGCGATCACCGACCACGGCAACATGTACGGCGCGTACGACTTCTACAAGCAGGCGACCTCGGCGGGCATCAAGCCGGTGATCGGCATCGAGGCGTACCTGGCGCCGGAGTCGCGCTTCAACAAGAAGCGCGTGCTGTGGGGCGACCCCGGGCAGAAGGCCGACGACGTCTCCGCGAGCGGCGCGTACACCCACCAGACGATCTGGGCCCGCACCAACGAGGGCCTGCACAACCTGATGAAGCTCTCCAGCCGGGCTTCCACCGAGGGCCAGCTCGGCAAGTGGCCGCGGATGGACTCCGAGCTGATCGCCGAGCACTCGGCCGGCCTGATGGCGACCACCGGCTGCCCGTCCGGCGAGGTGCAGACCCGCCTGCGGCTGGGCCACGAGAAGGAGGCCCTGGAGGCCGCCGCGAAGTGGCGCGACATCTACGGCGCCGACAACTTCTTCGTCGAGCTGATGGACCACGGCATCGAGATCGAGAGCCGGGTCCGGGGCGGGCTGCTGGACATCGCCAAGAAGCTCAGCATCCCGTTCGTGGTGACCAACGACTCGCACTACACCTACGCGGAGGACCGCGACGCGCACGCCGCGCTGCTGTGCGTGCAGACCGGCAAGACGCTCCAGGACCCCACCCGGTTCAAGTTCGACGGCACGGGCTACCACCTCAAGTCGCCGGACGAGATGCGCGCGATCGACTCGTCGGACGCCTGGCAGGAGGGGTGCCGCAACACCCTGCTGGTGGCCGAGAAGGTCGACACGACCGGGATGTTCGCCTTCCAGAACCTGATGCCGCGCTACCCAGTGCCCGAGGGCATGACGGAGGCCGACTACTTCCGCGAGCAGGTGTGGGAGGGCATGCACCGCCGGTTCCCCGAGGGCGTGGACGAGGTGCACCGGCAGCAGGTCGAGTTCGAGATCGGCGTCATCCTCCAGATGGGCTTCCCGTCCTACTTCCTGGTGGTCGCCGACTTCATCAACTGGGCCAAGGCGAACGGCATCCGCGTCGGCCCCGGCCGCGGTTCCGCCGCGGGCGCGCTGATCGCGTACGCGATGGGCATCACCGACCTCGACCCGCTGGCGCACGGCCTGATCTTCGAGCGGTTCCTCAACCCCGACCGCGTCAGCCCGCCCGACATCGACATCGACTTCGACGAGCGCCGGCGCGGCGACGTGATCCGGTACGTCACCGAGAAGTGGGGCGTCGACAAGGTCGCCCAGGTGATCACGTTCGGCACGATCAAGGCGAAGGCGGCGATCAAGGACTCCGCCCGCGTGCTGTACGGGCAGCCGGGCTACGCGGTGGCCGACCGGATCTCCAAGGCCATGCCGCCCGCCGTGATGGGCAAGGACATCCCGCTGGCGGGCGTGTTCGACCCGGCGCACAAGCGGTACTCCGAGGCCGCCGAGGTGCGCGCGCTGTACGAGACCGACCCGCAGGTCAAGGAGATCATCGACACCGGCCGCGGGCTGGAGGGCCTGATCCGCAACGCGGGCGTGCACGCCTGCGCGGTGATCATGTCCGCGGAGCCGCTGACGGACCACATCCCGGTCTGGATGCGCCCGCAGGACGGGTCGATCATCACCCAGTTCGACTACCCGACGTGCGAGACGCTCGGCCTGCTGAAGATGGACTTCCTCGGCCTGAGCAACCTCACCACGATCGACGACGCGCTGAAGAACATCAAGCTCAACGGCAAGGGCGACGTCGACATCGCGACCGTGCCGCTGGACGACCGCAAGACCTACGAGCTGCTCGGCCGCGGCGACACGCTCGGCGTGTTCCAGCTCGACGGTGGCGCGCTGCGCGACCTGCTGCGGCTGATGCGCCCGGACAACTTCGAGGACGTCTCCGCCGTCATCGCGCTCTACCGACCCGGCCCGATGGGTGCGAACTCGCACACGAACTACGCGCTGCGCAAGAACAAGCAGCAGGAGATCGTGCCGATCCACGAGGAGCTGCGCGAGCCGCTGGCCGAGATCCTGGACACGACGTACGGCCTGATCGTGTACCAGGAGCAGGTCATGGCGATCGCGCGGAAGGTGGCGGGCTACTCGCTGGCCCAAGCGGACCTGCTCCGCCGCGCGATGGGCAAGAAGAAGAAGGAGATCCTCGACAAGGAGTACGAGGGCTTCGAGGCGGGCATGATCGCCAACGGCTACTCGCCCGAGGCGATCAAGACGCTGTGGGACATCCTGGTCCCGTTCGCGGACTACGCCTTCAACAAGGCGCACTCCGCCGCGTACGGCCTGATCGCGTACTGGACGGCGTACCTCAAGGCCAACTACCCGTCCGAGTACATGGCCGCGCTGCTCACCACGAACTCGGACAACAAGGACAAGTCGGCCGTCTACCTGGCCGAGTGCCGCCGGATGGGCATCACGGTGCTCCCGCCGGACGTCAACGAGTCGGAACGGGAGTTCGTCGCGGTCGGCGACGACATCCGGTTCGGCCTGGGCGCGATCCGCAACGTCGGCGCGAACGTGGTCGACGCGATCATCAAGACCCGCACGGAGAAGGGGAAGTTCGCCGACTTCTCCGACTTCCTGCGCAAGGTCGACGTGCAGGCGTGCAACAAGAAGGTCGTCGAATCGCTGATCAAGGCGGGCGCGTTCGACTCGCTCGGCCACCCGCGCAAGGGTCTGCACATGGTGCACGTCGAGGCGGTCGACGCGATCATGCTGACCAAGAAGGAAGAGGCGCGCGGCCAGTTCGACCTGTTCGGCGACGGCGGCGGTGACGGCGACGGCGCGTCGGTGTTCGACGTGAAGATCCCCGACGAGCACTGGGAGTCCAAGCACCAGCTCACGCTGGAGCGGGAGATGCTGGGCCTGTACGTGTCCGGCCACCCGCTCAACGGCGTGGAGCAGGTGCTCAGCTCCTACTCCGACACCACGATCCCGCGCATCCTGGAAGGCGACGTGCCCGACGGCACGCAGGTCACGCTGGGCGGCATCCTGGCCTCGGTCACCCGCCGGGTGAACAAGAACGGCGAGCCGTGGGCGTCCGCGCAGCTCGAGGACCTGGCCGGTGGCATCGAGGTGCTGTTCTTCCCCAAGAGCTACGTGGTGCACGGCATGTCGGTCGCCGAGGACGCGATCGTGCTGGTGAAGGCGCGGGTGGCCAAGCGGGAGGACCGGATCTCGCTGATCGCCAACGACCTGGTCGTGCCGGACCTGTCGGAGCTGGGCGCGCAGGCGTTGCGGCTGAAGGTGGCGGCGTCGCGCTGCGACCCGAAGCTCGTGACGTCGTTGAAGGAAGTCCTCTCCAACCACCCGGGCACGACCGAGGTGCACCTGAACCTGGTCATCAACAGCAGCCGCAACACGTTGCTCAAGCTGGACGACGCCCTTCGGGTTACTCCCACCCCGTCCCTGATGGGTGATCTGAAGGCTCTGCTCGGACCGGGCTGCTTGGGCTGATCGGGTGACAAGCCGGGCGATCGGGGACAAGAGCGAACCTCGGATCGTTTGAGTGAACAGGGTTAACTCAAACGAGGAGGGGATCCCTGTGGGGGAGAAGATCGCCGGTCTCGACGTGCTCGGCGAGGAGTACTTCGCCGACCCGCACGCCTACCACGCGCGGCTGCGCGAGCAGGCGGCGGCCAGCCCGGTCGTGCTGCCGCGCGGCACGAAGGCGTGGCTGGTCACGCGGTACGAGGAGGCGCGGTCGGCGCTGGCCGACCCGAGGTTCAGCAAGCACTGGGAGCGGTTCCCCGAGGTGATGGAGCTCAACCGGGTCGAACGGGGCGAGGCGCCCAAGTTCGACGAGGCCCTGGTGCAGCACATGCTGAACATGGACCCGCCGCACCACACCCGGCTGCGCAAGCTCGTCACCAAGGCGTTCACCGCCCGGCGGGTCGAGCAGCTGCGGCCGCGGATCCGGGAGATCACCGACCGGCTGCTGGACGAGGCCGGGGAGAAGGGCGACGTCGACCTGGTCGACGCGCTGGCGTTCCCGCTGCCCATCACGGTGATCTGCGAGATGCTCGACGTGCCGATGGACGAGCGCGACGAGTTCCGGGTGTGGTCCAACATCCTGGTCGCCGGCAACGGCGAACCGGAGCAGCTCCAGCAGGCGGGCGCCCAGATGGCGGGCTACCTGGCGAAGCTGGTCGAGCACAAGCGGAACGCGCCCGGTGACGACTTCTTCTCGGCGCTGGTGCAGGCCGACGAGGGCGGCGACCGGCTCGACCAGATGGAGCTGATCGCCATGGCGTTCCTGCTCCTGGTCGCCGGGCACGAGACCACCGTCAACCTGATCGCCAACGGCGTGTACCACCTGGTGCGCAACCCCGAGCAGTTGGCGGCGCTGCGCGCCGACCGGTCGCTGCTGCCCGGCGCGGTGGAGGAGGTCCTGCGCTTCGAGAGCCCGGTCAACCAGGCGACGTTCCGCTACACCAACGAGGACGTCGAGCTGGGCGACGTGGTGATCCCCAAGGACAGCGTGGTGGTCGTCGCGCTGTCCGGCGGCAACCGCGACGCCTCCCGGTTCCCGGACCCCGACCGGCTCGACATCACCCGCCAGGCCGCCGGGCACCTGGCGTTCGGCCACGGCATCCACTACTGCCTGGGCGCTCCGCTGGCCCGGATGGAGGGCGAGATCGCCATCGGTGCGGTGATCGACCGGTTCGACGTCGCCCTCGCCGCGGACCCGGACGCGTTGACGTGGCGGCAGGGCACGCTCATCCGCGGCCTCGAGAAGCTGCCGGTTAGCCTGACGCCTCGTGGAGCGCGATGAGCTGCTGAAGCTGGACCAGGCGCACGTCTGGCACCCGTACGGCCCGATGCCGGGCACCCACGAGCCGCTGGTCGTCTCCTCGGCCGAGGGTGTCCGGCTCCGGCTGGACGACGGGCGCGAGCTGGTCGACGGCATGTCGTCGTGGTGGGCCGCGATCCACGGCTACCGGCACCCCGTGCTCGACGCGGCGGTGCGCGACCAGCTCGGCCGGATGAGCCACGTCATGTTCGGCGGCCTGACCCACGAGCCGGCGGTGGCGCTGGCGGCACGGCTGGTGGAGATCACGCCCGAGCCGTTGCGGCACGTGTTCCTGTGCGACTCGGGGTCGGTGTCGGTCGAGGTCGCGATCAAGATGGCGTTGCAGCACTGGCGGTCCCGGGGCAGGCCGGAGAAGCGGCGGCTGCTGACGTGGCGCGGCGGGTACCACGGCGACACGTTCCAGCCGATGGCCGTGTGCGACCCGGAGGGCGGGATGCACTCGCTGTGGCGGGGCGTGCTGCCGGAGCAGGTGTTCGCCTCCGCGCCGCCGCGCGACCTGGACACCGCGTACGTGCAGGAACTCGCGGACCTGGTCGAGGCGCACGCCGGCGAGCTGGCCGCGGTGATCGTCGAGCCGGTGGTGCAGGGCGCGGGCGGGATGCGCTTCCACGACCCGCGCTACCTGCACGTGCTGCGCGAGCTGACGCTGGCCCACGACGTGCTGCTGATCTTCGACGAGATCGCCACCGGCTTCGGCCGCACCGGTGAGCTGTTCGCCGCCGACCACGCCGGCATCAGCCCCGACATCATGTGCCTGGGCAAGGCGCTGACCGGCGGTTACCTGTCGATGGCCGCGACGCTGTGCACGGCCCGGGTGGCGGACGGCATTTCGCGCGGGGAGGTACCGGTGCTGGCGCACGGACCGACGTTCATGGGGAACCCGCTGGCGTCGGCGGTCGCGCTGGCCTCCACGGACCTGCTGCTGGCGCAGGACTGGCGGTCGTCGGTGCGGCGGATCGAGGCCGGGTTGCGGTCGGGCCTCGCGGACGCGCCCGGTGACGTGCGGGTGCTCGGCGCGATCGGCGTGGTGCAGCTGGACCACCCGGTGGACATGGCCGCCGCCACCGCCGCGGCCGTCGACCACGGCGTGTGGCTGCGGCCGTTCCGCGACCTGATCTACACCATGCCGCCGTTCATCAGCACGGACGACGACGTGGCCGCTGTCGCCGCCGCCGTCGTGGCCGCCGCCGAGGCGTCACATGCGCAGCAGGGTTGAGCCCCACACGAGCAGCAGCGCCGCGTAGCCGACGCAGATCCAGCCGACCGCCTGGTTGGTCGGCTCCTTCTTGTGCCCGGCCAGCTTGTTCACCAGCAGCCACCAGCCCAGCGCGACCACCGCGAGCGCCACCGGGGAGAGGATCACGCCGTACGCGCCCGCGTAGACGCCCGCCCAGAAGTCCACCGGCAGGCTGATGCCGTTGGCGTACCCGGTCGGGAACAACCCCACCGCGACCGCCGACCACACCCACGCCACGGTCCGCAGCCGTGTCACCGCCTCCGGCTCGGCGGTGTCGTGGTTGATCGCCACCACGCCCCACGCCACGAACGCGCCGCCGCCGAACAGCCAGCCGGTCACGGTCGAGACGACCGGCACGCGGCCGACCGCCGCGCCCAGCGCGGGGAAGATCGAGCCCCACAGGACGAAGTGCCCGACCACCACCGATGCGGTGACACCCAGGATGATGAGGGTCCGCACGCCGCCGCGCTGCCGCTGGAACCAGTTCTTCGGCTTGTCGGCCGGTCGGGTCGCGGTGCGGACCGACGCGGTGTCGCGGGCGCGCTGCGAACCCTGTTGCCGGCGCTTGCGCCTGCCGTTCTTGCCCACGTCAGCCGTGGACCGCGGCGGCGAGTTCGGAGTCGGTCGGCTCCACCAGGACGCGACCGTCGGGCAGCACGACCACCGGGATGTTCTTGCGCCCGCCGGCGATCTCGATCGCCTTGTCGCGCGCCGCGTCGTCGTGTTCGACGTCGACCTCGGTGAAGGGCACTTCGTGCTCCCGCAGCCACGCCTTGGCCCGCCGGCAGTCGCCGCACCAGTTCGCCCCGTAGAGAACGATCTCACTCATGGTGGTGACTGTAGAACGCGGAGGACCGCGACGCTCCGTATAGGCCTAGGGTGAGTGGCCGTGAGCGTCCTCGTGATCACCGGCACGGGCACCGAGGTCGGCAAGACCGTGGTCGTCGCCGCCCTGGCGGCGTTGGCCGCGGCCGAAGGTCGACGGGTCGCCGTGCTCAAGCCCGCGCAGACCGGCATCGCCGACGGCGAACCCGGCGACCTCGCCGAGGTGGTCCGCCTCGCGGGCCCCGTCACCACCCGGGAGCTGCGCCGCTACCCCGAACCGCTGGCCCCCGCCACGGCCGCGCGCCGGTCCGGCTTGCCCACCGTGCACCCCAGCGAGGTCGCGTCGGCGGCCGTGGCGCTGGACGAGACGCACGACCTCGTGCTCGTCGAGGGCGCGGGCGGGCTGCTGGTCCGGTTCGACGAGGCCGGCTCGACCATCGCCGACGCGGCGTGGGCGCTCAACGCGCCGGTGCTCGTCGTCGCGCACCCCGGCCTGGGCACGTTGAACATGACCGCGCTGACCGCCGAGGCCCTGCTGCGCCGCGGCCTGGAGTCGGTCGGCGTGGTGGTGGGCCGTTGGCCCGCCGTCCCCGACCTCGCCACCCGCACCAACCTGGTCGACCTGCCGGAGGCCGCGGGTGCGCCGCTGCTGGGCGTGCTGCCCGACGGCGCGGCGGCGCTGGGCCGCGACGGGTTCGTGGCGACCGCCCGCGAAGGCCTCTCGCCGTGGTTCGGCGGCACGTTCGACCCGGAGAAGTTCGCCGCGCCGCACACCTGCTGACCCGTCCCGGCCCGGGTTGACCGAACCAGTGACGCACGTCGCTGGGGCGGGCCGGGCTCCGTGCGGCAGACTGCACGGCGGACCACCGCCGGAGTTGACAGGGAGAAGTCGTGACCGCAGCCCCCGAACAGGTCGATGTCCTCGGCGTAGCCCGCGAGCAGGTGCTGGAGCAGGGCGTCGGGCTGTCCGAGGAGCAGGTGCTCGAAGTCCTCCGCCTGCCCGACGACCGCATCCCGGAGCTGCTGGAGCTGGCGCACGCGGTGCGGATGCGCTGGTGCGGGCCGGAGGTCGAGGTCGAGGGCATCGTGTCGCTCAAGACCGGCGGGTGCCCCGAGGACTGCCACTTCTGCTCGCAGTCCGGGCAGTTCCCCTCACCGGTGCGCTCGGCGTGGCTGGACATCCCCGGCCTGGTCCGAGCCGCCCGGCAGACCGCCGAAACCGGCGCGACCGAGTTCTGCATCGTGGCCGCGGTGCGCGGGCCGGACAAGCGGCTGCTGTCGCAGGTCCGCGACGGCATCAAGGCCATCCGCGAGGACGGCAACGACATCCAGATCGCGTGCTCGCTCGGCATGCTCACCCAGGAGCAGGTGGACGAGCTGGTGGAGATGGGCGTCCACCGCTACAACCACAACCTGGAGACGGCCCGCTCCCACTTCCCGAACGTGGTCACCACGCACTCGTGGGAAGAGCGGTGGGACACGCTGAAGATGATCCGCGCGGCGGGCATGGAGGTCTGCTGCGGCGGAATCATCGGCATGGGGGAGACGCTCGAGCAGCGCGCGGAGTTCGCCGTGCAGCTCGCCGAGCTGGAGCCCGACGAGGTGCCGCTGAACTTCCTGATCCCCAACCCCGGCACGCCGTACGAGAACTACCCGGTGGTCGAGGGCCCCGAGGCGCTGCGGACCGTCGGCGCGTTCCGGCTCGCCCTGCCGCGCACGATCCTGCGCTTCGCGGGTGGCCGGGAGCTGACCTTCGGCGACCTCGGCGCGAAGCAGGGCATGCTGGGCGGCGTCAACGCGATCATCGTCGGCAACTACCTGACCAACCTCGGCCGGCCCGCGCAGCAGGACCTCGACATGCTGACCGAGCTGTCCATGCCGATCAAGGAACTGAGCAAGACCCTGTGACCACGGGACTGGGTGCGGTGACGTACTGCGGGTATTGCGGCAAGGCGCGCGCGGAGGGCGACCACTCCGCGTGCGCGTCCCGGCTGGGTGTGATCGACCCGCCGCGGTTCTGCGCGGAGTGCGCGCGCCGGATGGTGGTGCAGGTGACACCCGCCGGGTGGACGGCCACGTGCAGCCGTCACGGCGAGATCACCTCCGCGCGGTAACCTGCCCTGCATCTGGTCACGGGTGCAGGGAGGTCGTCGGGTGGCGGAGCAACCGGTGGACGAGCGGGCGACGCCCGTTCGGGTGCCACCCGCGCCGGCGTTCGAGTACTACTACGTGGTGCAGCGGCCGCGCGTCGTGGTGAAGCGCGACCTGCTGCCCGCGTTCTCCGTGCTCTCGGCGATCTCGCTGTTCGGCCTGCCGCTGGGCTGGCTGTGGGCGTGGCTCGCGCCGCCGCAGAACGTGGTGGCGCAGCAGGACGGGTCGCTGATCCCGGTCACCGGCGAGAGCTACCACCGGCTCGACGGGTTGATGCTGTTCGTGTTGATGGGGTTGGCCGCCGGGCTGATCACCGGCATCGCGGTGTGGTTGCTGCGGGAGCGGCGCGGCCCGGTCGTGATGCTGGCCGCCACGCTCGGCGGTGGGCTGGCGGCTTACCTGGCGCAGTTGACCGGTACGGGTGCGGCCGGCAGCCGGTACGCCGTCGACGCCGCGCCCGCGGTGGGTGACGTGATCGCCCTGGCCCCGGTGCTGGAGACGTGGTGGGGCTTGCTGGCGTGGCCCTTGGGCACGGCGCTGGCGTACGGCTGCCTGGCCGCGTGGAACGGTCTGGACGACCTCGGCCGCCGGCTCGGCTAGAGCCGGTAGGCGGTGTCGGGCACGTCGGTGACGAACATGTGCCCCGGCGCATGGGTGATCGCGAACGGCGGTTCCGACGCCATCACGGCCGCCTGCGGCGTCACGCCGCACGCCCAGAACACCGGCACGTCGCCCTCGTGCGGTGCGGTCCGGTCGCCGAAGTCGGGCCGGTCCAGGTCCGCGATGCCGAGGGCGCCCGGATCGCCCACGTGGACCGGCGCGCCGTGCACG
Organism: Saccharothrix saharensis; assembly: GCF_006716745.1. Taxonomy (NCBI): domain Bacteria; kingdom Bacillati; phylum Actinomycetota; class Actinomycetes; order Pseudonocardiales; family Pseudonocardiaceae; genus Saccharothrix; species Saccharothrix saharensis. Next base: position 6,529,064 of record NZ_VFPP01000001.1, read on the forward strand.
GCGGGCATCCGGGCCGTGACCTCCCGCGCGGTCCCGACCAGGTCGGCCGGGACGTAGCGCAGGGAAACGACCATCGGGCCGTGCAGGCGGCCGGCGGGGCGGCACTCGCGGTCGGTCACGTACATCGGCACGTTGACCCGCTGCTCGACGTGCCGCAGTGGGACGTCCGCCCGCCGGAGCGCGGACTCGAACGTGAAGCTGCACCCGATGAGGAACGCGACCAGGTCGTCGCGCCAGTGCGCGGAGGCGTCGGTGGGCTCGTCGACCAGCTCGCCGTGCTCCCAGATCCGGTAGCGGGGCAGGTCGCGCCTCAGGTCGGCGCCGCCCGCGAGGACGGTCGTGGTGCCGCCCCGGTCGGTGACGTCGAGGACGGGGCACGGCTTGGGGTTGCGCTGGGTGAACAGCAGCACGTCGTAGGCCCACTCCGCGGGGACCGCGATGAGGTTGGCCTGGGCGTAGCCGTCCGCGAGCCCGGCCGTCGGGCCGTCGTGGTGCGCGCGCACCTGCTCCGGTGTCGTCGTCGTCATCGCAGCTCGACGCCCTTCGTCTCGGGGAGGCCGAGCAGGGCGAGCACGGCGATGCCGTAACCGACCGCGCCGAAGATCATCGCGCCGCCGACGCCCATGCTCCCGGCCAGGAACCCGACCAGGGCGGGGAAGAACGCGCCGACGCCGCGGCCGAAGTTGTAGGTGAAGCCCTGGCCGGTGCCGCGCAGCTCGGTCGGGTACAGCTCGGCGAGGTAGGAGCCGAAACCGCTGAAGATCGCCGACGTGGTGAACCCGAGCGGGAACGTGATGAGCAGGATCAGGCCGTTCGCGCCGGCCGGGATGTTGGTGAACAGCACGATGAGCAGCGCGCTGAGCACGGCGAACAGGGTGAACGTGCGCTTGCGGCCCAGCCGGTCGGTCAGGTAGCCGCCGGTGAGGTAGCCCGCGAACGCGCCGCTGATCAGCAGGGCCAGGTAGCCGCCGGTGCCGACGACGCTGAGGCCGCGTTCGGTCTTGAGGAACGTCGGCACCCAGCCGGCCAGCGTGTAGTAGCCGCCCTGGACGCCGGTGGCCAGGAGCGCGGCGAACAGCGTGGTGCGGCCGAGCTCGCCCCGGAAGACGTCCCTGATGCGGCCCCTGGGCGGGTCGGTCGCGAGTGCCCGTTCGGCCCGGGGCGCGTCCTTGACGTTGCGGCGGACGTAGAAGACGAGGACCGCGGGGATCGCGCCGGTCCAGAACAGCACGCGCCAGGCCAGGTCCGGCGGCAGGAAGCTGAACACGGCGGTGTAGACGACCACGCTCAGGCCCCAGCCGACGGCCCACGAGCTCTGGATGAACGCGACCGTGCGGCCCCGGTACCGCGGCTTGCAGTACTCGGCGACGAGGATCGCGCCCGCCGCCCACTCGCCGCCGAAGCCCAGGCCCTGCAGGGCGCGGAAGACCAGCAGCATCTCGTAGCTGGTGGCGAAGCCGCACAGGACCGTGAAGACGGCGTAGGTGATGACGGTGATCACCAGGGTGCGGACGCGGCCGATGCGGTCCGCGAGGATGCCCGCGATGGCGCCGCCGAGGGCGGAGACGACCAGCGTGACGGTGGTGAGCAGGCCCGCTTCGCCCGTGGTGAGGCCGAAGTAGGCGGTGATGGCGACCAGGCTCAGGGGCAGGACCTGGAAGTCGTAGGCGTCCAGGCCGTAGCCGCCGAACGCGCCGATGAACGCCCGCTTGCCGTTGCGGCCCAGGGCTTGGAACCAGGCGAACGGACCGCGGTCTTCCTTGGTGGGGTCGGTGGGGCCCGTGTCGGGGGTGCTCGTGTCGGGGGTGCTCATGTCGGGGGTCACCTCGCAGCCGAGAGGGTGTGCCGTGGACCACACGGTAGAGGATTGTTGAACAATCCCACTAGAGGGCAATAGGACGAATCAACACGCACTCGTCCGAGTGACCGCGCGCACCCCGCGCACACGACGACGGGGCCCGCCGCGGTGGCGGACCCCGTCGTGGGAGGCCGGCTCGGTGCCCAGGCTCGGTGCCCAGGCCTCGGTGCCCAGGCCGGCTGCGAGGAGGCGGCGTACTCCCGCTCCCGGTCGAGCCCGTCCTCGGTGGTCACGACCCGCTTCACGGCGTAGCGCGGCACCGGCGGCGCCCTTCCGGGCCCGGTGCGTGCGGAGTGAGCCGTCGGCGGGGGTCAGCGCCGCTCAGGCGTCGACCGCGCCCTTCCGCTCGTCGTACGCGGGGTGGAACTTGCGGATCAACGCGGACGTCTCGGCGTAGTCGAGTTGGCCCGACGTGGGCTGGTGGCCGATGAACGTGTAAGTCAACCGGGAGCCGAGCGCGGGGAAGAAGATGCGTGACGCGGTGCCGATGGCGCCCATCGCGATCACGATCATCTCGGTATCACCCGAATTGACCAACAATGATGCCAACACCTTCAGGTCGGCCGTTGTGGTGGCCATCGTGGAAATCTTCACGATATCCGCGCCGACCTCTTTCGCGCCCCGTACCACGGCGTCGAGTTCGGCGATGTCGGGCGTGTGGTCGAAATTGTGGTACGACACGATCGCCACCGCGTCGTGCGCGTGCGCCGCGGCCACCACGTCGGCCACGATCGCCCGTGCCGACAGCTCCACGTCCACCGCGTCGACCAGGGGCGCGACCTCGCGGAACAGCTCGAGCCGGGCTTCCTCGCCGCCGGTCCACCCGCCGCCCTCCGCCGCCGAGCGCACCGTCGCCAGCACCGGCAGGCCGTCGAACGCCCGCACCTGCGCCCGCACGTGCCCGGCGTCGGTCCGGGAGAACCGGTCGATGCGCAATTCGGCCACGTCGACCCCGGCCGAACGCGCCTCCGCGGCCGCCCGCTCGCTGTCGTCGTCGGAGAAGCTCACCGCGATGAGGGGGATGCCGAGTCCGAGCAGCGCGCGCATGCCGTTCATCCGCGGGATCCTACACCGGCCACCGGAACGGCTAGTTGCGATGAGGCAGGTGGCCCAATTCCGACAACGGCGCGGGCACCGCGCTCAACGCGTCGAGAATGCCCGCCTCGCGGTGCAGCACTTTCCGCACCATCCGCAGCCGGCGCGCGGGCGAGGTCTCCTCCAGCAGCCGCTGCCGGTCCTCCAGGGTCAGCAGGCAGTCCCCGGCCAACGCGTACGCCAGCTCGGCCACCCCCGTGTCCGGGCCGGGCGGTCGCCCCACGCTCTGGTACGCCGCCTGCCGGTACCGCCCGTGCGCCGCCCGCGCGCTGTCCGCCAGCAGCGGCAGCACCGCCTCCACCTCGGGCGGCGCGGCCGTGTCCGGCAGCCACTGCACCGTCGCCACCAGGTAGGGCGCGCTCTCCTCGTCGACCTCCAGCAGCCGGAACCGCCTGCCACCCTTCGTGGTCAGGTCGAACCGGCCGTCCGGCAGCCGCCGCGCCTCCTGGAGCACGGCCGTGCACCCGACGTCGGACAGCGCCTCGACGTTCTCCGCGCCGACCTCCCAGCCCTGCTTGATCGACACCACGCCGAACGTCTTCTCCGGCACCGCGCCCGTCACCAGGTCGACGGTCAACTGCCGGTACCGCGGCTCGAACACGTGCAGCGGCAGGGACGCCCCGGGCAGCAGCACGGTACCCAGCGGGAACAGGGGGAGCGTCGTGGTCACGAACCCAAGCTACGGGTGGACGGTGGTCGCAGCACGGCGAACGGGTCGGTGACCCGCATTTCGCCGGACACGAACCGGAACAGCGCGGCGGGCCGGCCGCCGGACGGCCCCGGCTGCACGGTCCCGCCGGTGGGCTCCAGCAAACCCCGCCGGGCCAGCACGCGTTGCAGGTTGGTCGCCGACACCTTGTACCCCAGCGCCGCCGAGTACAGCGCGCGCAGCGCGGAGATGGTGAACTCCGGTGGCGCCAACGCGAAACCCAGGTTGGTGTAGGACAGCTTCGACGCCAGGCGGTGCCGGGCGCGGCGGCAGATCGCCTCGTGGTCGAACGCGGTCGCGGGCAGCGCGTCCACCGGGTACCACGCGGTGTCCGACGGCACCACCGGGTCGATGTGCGAGGGCACCAGGCCGAGGAACGCGGTCGCCACCACGCGCGGTCCGGGCACCCGCGAGGGGGCGCTGAAGACGGCCAGCTGCTCGACGTGTGACAACTGTCGCACGTCGACTTTCTCCGCCAGCTGACGGCGGATCGAGGCCTCGACGTCCTCGTCGTCGCCCAGCCCGCCACCGGGCAGTGACCAGCGGTGGGCGTGCGGTTCGCGGGCCCGCTCCCACAGCATGACCTGGAGTGATCCGGCTCTCACCTGGAGCACCGCGGCCAGTACTTCATGTTCCGCCAGTCCCACTCGGCTGATACTATCGGCCACGTTTTCGACCGATAGGCGAAAACCTGGCTCTAGGGAGGAACCCATGGTCGCTACCGCCTACGTGGAGCGAACCTCGGACGGCGCCTACGACGGGATCGCGCCGGACGCCGCATGGCGGGACGAGGTGTTGGAGCTGGCGCGGCAGCGGGACGCGGTCATCCTGGCGCACAACTACCAGCTGCCCGAGATCCAGGACATCGCCCACCACACCGGGGACTCCCTGGCGCTCAGCCGCATCGCGGCCGCGAGCGACGCGTCCACCATCGTGTTCTGCGGCGTGCACTTCATGGCCGAGACCGCGAAGATCCTCGCGCCGCACAAGACGGTCCTCATCCCGGACGAGCGGGCGGGCTGCTCGCTGGCCGACTCGATCACGGGCGAGCAGTTGCGCGCGTGGAAGGCCGAGCACCCCGGCGCGGTCGTCGTCTCCTACGTCAACACCACGGCGGAGGTGAAGGCGGAGACCGACATCTGCTGCACCTCGTCGAACGCGGTGGACGTGGTGCGGTCGATCCCGGCGGACCGGGAGGTGCTGTTCCTGCCGGACCAGTTCCTCGGCGCGCACGTCAAGCGCGAGACGGGCCGGGAGAACCTGCGCATCTGGGCGGGCGAGTGCCACGTGCACGCCGGTATCAACGGCCCGGAGCTGGCCGAGCGCGCGGCCGCCAACCCGGACGCCGACCTGTTCATCCACCCCGAGTGCGGCTGCGCCACCTCGGCGCTCTACCTCGCGGGCGAGGGCACCGTCCCGGCGGAGAAGGTCAAGATCCTCTCGACCGGAGACATGATCACCGCCGCGCGGCGGACCAGCGCGAAGTCGGTCCTGGTCGCCACCGAGATCGGCATGCTGCACCAGCTGCGCCGGGCCGCGCCGGAGATCGACTTCCGCGCGGTGAACGACCGGGCGTCGTGCCGGTACATGAAGATGATCACCCCGGCCGCCCTCCTGCGCGGGCTGCGCGAGGGCAAGGACGAGGTGCACGTGGACCTGGAAACCGCGAAGCGTGCCCAGGGCGCGGTCCAGCGCATGATCGAGATCGGGCAGCCCGGCGGCGGGGAATGAGCACCCCCGCGTGGGAGGCCCGCGCCGACCTGCTGGTCGTCGGCACGGGTGTGGCCGGTCTGACGGCGGCGCTGCGCGCGCGTGAGCTGGGGCTGCGGGTCCTGGTGGTGACCAAGGCCGCCGGCGAGGACGGCAACACCCGGTGGGCGCAGGGCGGCGTGGCCGTCGTGCTGCCCGGCGAGCACGACGAAGGCGACACCGTCGAGCTGCACGTGCGCGACACGCTGGTGGCCGGGGCCGGCCTGTGCGACGAGGCCGCGGTCGAGGCGATCATCGCCGGCGGCCCGGCCGCGGTGACGCGGCTGCGCGAGCGGGGCGCGGTGTTCGACGCCGGGCCGACCGGTGGGCCGGCCCGCACGCGGGAGGGCGGGCACAGCGCGTTCCGGGTGGTGCACGCGGGCGGTGACGCGACCGGCGCGGAGGTCGAGCGCGCGCTGTTGGCGGCGGTGTCGGACGGTCGGGTGCCGGTGCTGGAGAACCACGTCGCGGTGGACGCGGTGCGCACGCCGCTCGGCCAGGTGTGCGGCCTGCTGGTGCTGGACGGCAACGGCGTGCCCGGCGTGCTCGGTGCGCCCGCCGTGCTGCTGGCCAGCGGCGGTCTCGGCCAGCTCTACCAGGCCACGTCCAACCCGGAGGTGGCCACCGGCGACGGCCTGGCGCTGGCGTTGCGCGCGGGCGCGGTGGCGGCGGACGTCGAGTTCGTCCAGTTCCACCCGACCGTGCTCTACACCGGGCGCGGCGCGCGTGGCCGGTGCCCCCTGGTCACGGAGGCGGTGCGCGGCGAGGGCGCGGTGCTGGTCGACGCGACCGGCGCGCGGGTCATGCGCGGCGTGCACCCGCTGGAGGACCTGGCACCGCGCGACGTGGTGGCGGCGGCGATCACCCGGCACATGGCGGGCGGTCCGGGCGGCGTGGACGACCACGTGTTCCTCGACGCCACGGGCATCTCCGACTTCGCGCGCCGGTTCCCGACCGTGCACGCGGCCTGTCTCGCGGCGGGCATCGACCCGGCGGCCGGGCCGATCCCGGTCGCGCCGGCGGCGCACTTCGCGTGCGGCGGCGTCGTGTCCGATGTGGACGGGCGGACGGGCGTGACCGGCCTGTACGCGGCGGGTGAGGTGGCCCGCACCGGGCTGCACGGCGCGAACCGGCTGGCGTCCAACAGCCTGCTCGAAGGTCTGGTCGTGGGCACGCGGGTGGCCGAGGCGGTCGCGGCGGACCTGGCGCTGGGCGTGCTGGCCAAGCCGTCGGCGTCGGCCGCGGTGGAGCTGCCGACCGCGCCGGTCGCGGCCCGGGACTCGTTGCAGCGCGTCATGTCCCGGTACGCGGCGATCGGCCGTGACGCCGAGGGCCTGGCGGTGGTCGGCTCGGTGCTCGACCTGTCCACCGCGGACCGCACGCTGGACAGCCGGGAACTGGTCGAGGACGCGGCGCTCACGGTGGCCGCGCGGGCGTTGATCGCGGCGGCGGCGGAGCGCGAGGAGTCGCGCGGCTGCCACGTGCGCACCGACTTCACCGAGCGGGACGACCTGCGCTGGCAGCGCAGCCAGGTGGTCCGGCTCAACCCGTCCGGCCAGCCGGTGCTGGCCGATCCGGCAGTGGCCAGGGGAGTGGCATGAACCTCGGACTGGATCTGGACGACGCGCGGCGCGTGATCGCGACGGCGCTGGAGGAGGACCTGCGGTACGGCGCGGACGCGACGACGGTGGCGACCGTGCCCGCGGACGCGGTGGCCGTGGCGGAGCTGACGCCCCGCGCGGCCGGTGTGCTCGCGGGCATCCCGGTGGCGCTGGAGGTGTTCCGGCAGGTCACCGACGTGGAGGTGCTGGAGGAGCGGCGGGACGGCGACAAGGCCGTGCCGGGCGAGCCCGCGCTGGTGCTGCGCGGCCCGGTGCGCGGCCTGCTCACCGCCGAGCGCACCGCGCTGAACCTGCTGTGCCACCTGTCCGGCGTGGCCACGCTCACCGCCGCCTGGGTGGACGAGGTGGCGGGCACCAAGGCGCGGGTGCGCGACTCCCGCAAGACCCTGCCGGGCCTGCGGCTGCTGGAGAAGTACGCGGTGCGCTGCGGTGGCGGTGTCAACCACCGGCTCGGCCTCGGCGACGCGGTGCTGATCAAGGACAACCACGTGCGCGCCGCGGGCTCGGTCCGGGCGGCGCTGGCCGCCGTGCGCGCCCACGCGCCGCACCTGCCGTGCGAGGTCGAGGTCGACTCGCTGGACCAGCTCGACGAGGCCGTCGCCGAGGGCGCGGAACTCGTGCTGCTGGACAACTTCACCGCCGCCGGGTGCGCGGAGGCGGTGCGCCGGGCGGGAGGCGTCGCGCTGGAGGCGTCCGGCGGGCTCACGCTGGACGTGGCCAGGTCCTACGCCGAGACCGGCGTGGACTTCCTGGCCGTCGGCGGCCTCACGCACTCCGCCCCGGCGCTCGACCTCGGGCTGGACCTGCGCTAGCCGCCGACGGTGGGGTCGCGCCCGAGCCCGGGGCACGGGGCACGGGCGCGACCTGGTCAGGAGTCGCGCCGCCCGGTCCGGTCGTCGCGCTCCACGTCCACCCGTTCCTTGCGGACCTCGCCGCGGACGTGCTGCTCCTCGGTCACGGTCTGCTTGTCGAGCCGGACCTTCTCCGCCGGTGTGGTCCTCTTCTCCACCACCGGTTCCTGGCGGTGCAGCGTGACCTCGGTCTCCTCGTCGGTGAACGCGCGGTCGGTCGGCGCGCCGTCGGCGGGCTCGCGCACCACGCGCACCTCCTCGTGCGACACCGGCACCGTCACGTCCTTCTGCTCGGTCACGGTGTGCTTGACCAGCCGCACGCGGCCGGCCTCGACGTCGCGCGTGCCGACGTCCAGCTCTTCCTCGTAGCGGGTGACCGAGTCGCCGGAGCGCGCCTCGTGGCGGCCGCCCTGCCCGGCGGCCGGGGCCCGGCCCGAGGTCGTCGCCTCGCGGCGCACGTCGCCGATCCCCTCGGCGCGGGTCTCACCGGGCATCCCGGTGCCGCGGGTCTCGCCGCGCGTCACCCCGGACGTCCGGCCGGCGCCCGGCATCGGCGTGGGCTTGGTCTCGCCGCGCCCGCGGCCCGGCAGCCGGTCGTGGTCGCCGGAGCGGTGCGACGGGATCAGGCCGTAGTACGCGTACAGCTCGTCCTGCTGCTTGTCGGACATGTGCTCGTCGGAGACGTCGATCTTCGGCGCGTCCTTGACCTGCTGCTTGTCCACGGGGACGGTGATCACCCCGTTGCCCAGCGTCGCGTCCTGGATCGGCACGAACGACTCCTTGAGACCGAACATGCCGGTGTGCACCGACGCCCACATCGGGCGCCCGTCCCGATCGTCGAGCCACACCTGCTTCACCGAGCCGATGCGCTCGCCGTGCTCGTCGATCACGTCGCAGTCGTACAAGCGGTCCACTTCGGCCTGGTTGATCATGGCCGGGTCCCTTCGCGTGTCGTTTTGGTCCCGCGGAGGGCTTCCCGGCGCGAAGGGCCACCTATTCGGCTGCCACCTGTTCGTGTGAGGCAACATCCCTCGAAAGAACTTCAGAGCCGGCGATTCGCCAGGACGGGCAAGGCGTTCCTCGCGCGCGTGACACTCTCGGTGTCCACTTCGGTCAGCACGAGGCCCGGCTCGCCCGCCAACTGCTCGACCACCTCGCCGAACGGCGACGCGACGGTGCTGTAGCCGATGCCCGTGGGCGCGCCGTGGTCGACGCCCGGATCGGCCTGGCCGCAGGCCAGCACCCACGACGTGCAGTCCAGCGCGCGGGCGCGGACCAGCAGCTCCCACTGCTCCCGCTTGCCCGGTCCCGCGCCCCACGACGCGCACAGCAGCACGGCCGTCGCGCCGCGGTCGGCCAACGCCCGGAACAGCTCCGGGAACCGCACGTCGTAGCAGGTGGCCAGGCCGAACGTGACGCCGTCGACCTCGACGGCCACCGGCGCCGCGCCGGGTGCGACCGTGTGCGACTCGGTGAACCCGAACGCGTCGAACAGGTGGATCTTGTCGTAGCCGACGTGGTGGCCGGCGCCCGTGACCAGCAGGGTGTTGGTGACCCGGCCGTCGGGTGCGGGCGTGAACATGCCCGCCACCACGACCACGCCGTGCTCGTCGGCGATGTCGCGCACCGCGCTCGCCCACGGGCCGTCCAGCGGCTCGGCCACCGGGCCGAGGGGGACGCCGAAGCGGCACAGGGTGGCCTCGGGGAACACGACCACGCGGGCGCCCGCGGCCGCCGCGCGCCCGGTCTGCGACCGCACCAGGTCGAGGTTCGCCGCCGGGTCGCTGGACGAGGTGATCTGGCAGAGGGCGACACGCATGTGGCCCACTCTAGGTAGTGTCGGGTCTCGTGCGCTCCCTCCTGCCCCCGCTCGTCCTCGTCGCCTCGCTCGCCGCCGCGGGGTGCACGGGCACGACGACACCGAGCGCGGAGGGCACCTCGGACAACAGCGCGCTCGTGCTGGCCGACCCGATCGAGCCGACCACGGTGAACCCCCTGCTCGGCTACGGCCGCGAGGGCGTGTCGAAGCTGTACGACGGCCTGGTGGAGCACCGCGCGGACGGCTCGGTGCGGCCCCAGCTCGCGGCGGACCCGCCCGCGCCCGCCCCGGACGGGCTGAGCTGGACCGTCCGGCTGCGCGACGACGTCCGGTTCACCGACGGCACCTCGTTCGGGCCCGAGGACGTGGTGGCGACCTACCGGGCGCTGCTGGACCCGGCGTCCGGCTCGACCGAGCGGGCCGCGTACCCGGAGCTGACCGGCGTCGAGCAGCTCGACGTGCGCACGGTCCGCTTCACGCTGTCCCGGCCGTGGGCGGCGTTCCCGCACACGCTGGTGCTCGGCATCCTGCCCAGCGAAGCGCTCGGCGGGCCGCTGCCCGACGTGCGACCGGTCGGGACGGGCCCGTACAAGCTGGTGGAGTGGCGCAAGGGCGACCGGATGGTGCTGGAGGCCAACACCGACTACTTCGGCGGCGAGCCGAAGATCCGCAAGCTGACCGTGGTGTTCGTGCCCGACGACAACACGCGCGCGCAGCGGATGCAGGCGGGCGAGTTCGACGGCACCGAGCTGCCGCCCCGGCTGGCCGCGTCGTTCGGCACCGCGAACGGCATGAGGGTGATCACGCACCGCACCGCCGACCTGCGTGCCGTCACGCTGCCGGGTGGCCCCGTGACGGGGGACAGCGCGATCAGGATGGCGTTGAACCACGCGGTCAACCGCAAGGGCATGGTGGACAACCTGCTCGGCGGCAAGGGCGCGGTGGCGACCACGCCGGTGCCGGACGCGCTGCCGGAGTTCGTGGAGACCGGGGCGCGGTTCGATCACGACAAGGCGCTGGCCGAGCTGCTGCTGGACCAGGCGGGCTGGGTGCGCGGCGCGGACGGCGTGCGGGCGCGCGACGGGGTGGCAGCCCGGTTCACGCTGATGTACCCGATCGGCGACGTGGTGCGCGCCGACCTGGCCACCGCGTTCGCGGCGGACGCCAAGGCGGTCGGCGTCGACGTGCAGTTGGCCGGGCTGGGCTGGGACGCCGTCACGCCGAGGCTGGGCGCGGACGCGCTGCTGCACGGCGGCGGCACGCCGTTCGACCCGGACCTGATGACCTACGAGGAGCTGCACACGCCCAACCCGTGGGGCTACTCGAACCCCCAGGTCGACGCTGCCCTGGACATCGGGCGCACGGTGCTGGACCCGGCGCAGCGCGCGGCGGCCTACAAGCAGTTCCAGCGGGCGTACGCGGCCGCGCCGGGCATGGTCGTGCTGGCGTCGGTGCAGCACACCTACGTGGTGCGGGAGAACTGGAACGGCTACCAGGAGGTCGTCGACCCGCACGCGCGGGGCGCGCTGTCGTGGGGTCCGTGGTGGAACCTGGAGAAGTGGACGCCCCGCTAGGGCCGATGTTGTTGCATCCTTGTGGCGATAGTGGTGTGGTCCACGAGCTGAAGGGGACGCCGTGACGATCTTCCTCGACTCCGCCGGTTCCTCCCTGCCGCCGCGTGAGGTGCTGGACGAGGTGATCGGCCACCTGCGGCGGGAGGCGGAGGTCGGCGGGTACGTCGCCGCGCGGGAGCGGGCCGACGACCTGGAGGCCGGGTACGGGGTGTTCGCCGAGCTGCTGGGCGCGCGGCCGGACGAGGTCGCGTTCACCGACAGCGCCACCCGCTCGTGGCTGACCGCGTTCGACGCCGTGCCGCTGGTCGCGGGGGACCGGGTGCTGTTCAGCGAGGCCGAGTACGCGGGCACGGCCATCCCCATCCTGCGCCGGGCGCGCGAGGTGGGCGCCACGGCCGAGGCGGTGCCGTCCGACGCGTTCGGGCAGGTCGACGTGGACGCGCTCAAGGAGATGCTGGACGAGCGGGTGAAGCTGGTCTCGCTCGTGCACGTGCCCACCAACAGCGGGCTGGTCAACCCGGCGCGCGAGGTCGCCGAGGCCGCGCACGCGGTGGGCGCGCTGGTGCTGCTGGACGCCTGCCAGTCGATCGGGCAGTTGCCGGTGCGGGCCGACGAGCTGGGCGTGGACCTGATCGCGGGCACGGGCCGCAAGTGGCTGCGCGGGCCGCGGGGCACCGGTGTGCTGGTCGTGCGCCGCGAGGCCGCCGCGCGGATGCGGCCCAGGCTGGTCGACCTGCACAGCGCCGAGTGGGTCGCGCCCGACGAGATCCGGCTGCGCGACGACGCCCGGGTTCACGAGATCTGGGAGAGCAGCGTCGCCGACCGGCTCGGGCTCGTCGCCGCGGCGCGGTACGCGCTGGCCAAGGGCATCGACGTGATCGAACGCGAGGTCGGCGAGCGCGCGCAGCGGCTGCGTGACGGGTTGAGCGCCCTGCCCGGCGTGACGGTGCGCGACCCCGGCGTGCGCAAGGCCGGCCTGGTCACGTTCACGGTGGACGGGGTCGCGGCGGCCGACGTGCGGGACCGGCTGGCCCGCGACGGCGTCACGGTCACCGTCAGCGGCGCGTCGTCCACGCTGCTGGACATGACCCGGCGCGGGCTCGACGAGGTCGTGCGGGCCTCGCCCCACTACTTCGTCGAACCCGCGCAGGTCGATCAGGCCGTGGCGGCCGTCAGCAGGTGCGCCCGGTGATTTGTCCTGACTGACCGGCGATACCATTCGACGGTGACGATGGCAGACATGCCGTGGACTGAGGTCGAACCCCTTCCGGTGCTCAACGGCGATCTTCAGTCGTTGCTCGACACGGTACGTGCTATTCAGGGTGCCTGGAAGTCGGTAGTTGCGGCCAATGACGAGGCATTCCACGAGGCGCGTCGCAGGTCTTTGCGGCGCCATGCCATCGAAACGGGCATCATCGAGCGGCTGTACGACATCGACTGGGGCGTCACCGAGGCGTTGGTCGCTGAAGGGCTGACAGCCGACGCGGTGGCTCGCGTCGGTGACGGCTCAGTCAACGAGGACGTTCTTGAAGTCGTGCGATCGCAGTACGAGACTTTGGAATTTTTGGTGCAGTCCGCGCGTGAAGGTCGTGACCTTTCCGTGTCGTTGATCAAAGAACTGCACGTGGCACTGACGAGGCGGCAGCCTACGTACACGGCGACAGGCCCCACCGGCATGGTGTTCCAGGCGACTCTGCACCATGGCGAGTGGAAGCAGCAAGTCAACCACGTAACCCGTCCGGACGGGTCACTGCTGGAATATACGCCACCGGAACAAGTGGCATCGCAGATGGATCGATTGGTCGAGTTGTACCGTGACTACGGCGACCGTGATCCGATCGTTCAGGCGTCGTGGTTGCATCACCGCTTCGTCCGGATTCACCCGTTCGAGGACGGTAACGGTCGTGTCGCGCGCTGCCTGACGTTGCTCATCCTCCTTAAGCACGACTTGGCGCCGCTGGTTGTCGACCGTCGTGAGCGCACGCGTTATCTGCAGTGCTTGGACCGGGCCAACGAGGGCGATCTGCGCCCCTTGGTGCGGTTCTTCGCGGAACTCGAAATCGGTGCGCTGCGAAGTGAGTTGGAGCGTCCGGTAGCCGCCGAGCACGCCCTCGCCGAGGGGGCAGGCGCGCTGACCGTGCTCGAGGCCGGGATCGGCCGGCTCCGCGAACTACGGTCCGCGAGTGGCACCGCTGATCGTTCGGCCAGGGTCGGTGCGCTGGCTGACGGAATCCAGCAAAAGATCCACTCGTGGCTCGAAGGTATGAAAGATAAGATCGGCGCACTCCTCCGTGAAGGCATCGACAATGATGCGAAAGCCACCGTAGTGAGCGCCGCGCCTCCCAGTGCCGAGGCACGTTATTGGCGACGGCAAGTTATCCGAGCGGCGCGGAGTGTCGACTTCTACACCAACCTCCGGGAAGGCGTGTGGTGGACACGGCTGCACCTCGTGGCTTTTGAGCAGAAGCTGCGCTATCTGGTTTTCCTGCAGAAGACCGGTATCGGTGAGACGGGTGTGCTGACACTGACCGTCTACGCCGAGATGTTGAGTTCCGACAGCAGTGAGGACGGCTCCTCGGTCGCGGATCCGATCGTCGAGTCGTCACCGACCGAGACGGTGACCTGGACCTGGACGCACTCACCTGATGACCAGTGGGCGACAGTCGTCGAGGTGCTCGACACGACGTTGGCGAGCGCCCTGGCCAAGTTCACCTCGGGTCTTGGGTGAAACATCACCCGGCGCGGGCTCGACGAGGTCGTGCGGGCCTCGCCCCACTACTTCGTCGAACCCGCGCAGGTCGATCAGGCCGTGGCGGCCGTCAGCAGGTGCGCCCGGTGATGCGCGGGACGCAGTCGGAGTAGTCGAGGAACAGCTGCACCGCGGTGTCGTTGCGCGAGGTCTGCGCCGCGATCACGGTGTCGCGCGGGTAGAAGCCGCTGGTGCCGCTCGCCGACGCCGGGTACATCTCGAACGTGTAGCTCCAGATCTTGTGCGCGGCCCACATCCAGTCGTCCACGCTGCCGTCGGTGATGTAGAGGTCGCTGGCCTGCTGCGGCGTGTAGCCGTTCAGCGACGCCATCCGCCTGCCCATGGTCTGGAACACGTTGGCCTGGGTGGCGTCAAGGCCGGCGGCGGTGTCGGCGTAGGTGTAGCCGTAGGGCCACAGGATCAGCTCCGAGAACGTGTGCCAGTCGATGTGCGACTTGATCTGCTGCACACCGCCGACCACGCGGCCGTTGACGAAGTCGCGGACGCGGGCGACCTCCGGCGCGGAGAACGCCGACGGGCCGCGGTAGGTCTCGCTCGACCCGCTGCCGCTGGAACCGCCGCAGCAGCCCCACTGGTGGCCCCAGTTGCGGTTCGGGTCGGTGCCGGTCGACGTCGAGTTCGGCTGCCGGTTCTTGCGCCACGCCCGGAACGAGCCGGTGGCGATGTCGTACTCCGCGCCGTCCGGGTTGACGCTGGGGATGACCCAGATCTCCCGGCTGTCGACCGCGCCCTTGATGGCCGCGTTGGACGCGTAGTTGTCCGTGTACCGCTTGATGATGTGCAGGCACATCTCCACGGTCAGGTGCTCGCGCGCGTGCTGGTTGCAGGTGAACAGCACCTCGGGCTCGGCCTCGTCGACCGACGGGTTGTCGCTGATCTTGATCATCCACAGGTCGCGGTTCTGGTACGACTTGCCGATGCTGCGCAGCGTGACCAGGTTCGGGTGGTCGCGGACGGTCTGGTTCAGCTCGGTGACCATCTCCGCGTAGTTGTGGTAACCGGTGTAGCCGGACGGGAAGTCCAGCGCGCCGAGCTGCGGGTCGGTGAAGTCCGCCTTGCCCAGGCCCGCGAGCTGGGCGTCCGCGTCACCGGTGTCGCGCATCGGCAGCCCCGTGGCCCGCAGCAGCCACTGCTGGCGGGGTTCGGCGATCACGGTGAGCGTGTCGCCGTTCCGGCCCAGCACGTCGACGCCGGTGCGGGCGACCTTCGTGCGCGCCTCGGGGGTGGTGGCGGTGACCTCGAACACGGTCCGCTCGGTGGGGTGCGCGGTCGCCGTCTGAGCGGACCCGGGGTGCGCGGGGAGCACCAGGGCCACGCTCGCGACCAGCGCGGCGGCCACAAGGCCGCGCCGCTTGGTGAACATCAAGCCTCCATCATCAGCAGGGTTTGCGACGGATGCGTACGCAGAGTGGCGCGCCGGTCACGGATCGAGGTAGCCGCCGTTTGTCGGGTTCACCACCCGTGGCCAGGCTGACAGTTGACGGAATTGGCGACGCCTTACCCTTGTGGGCATGCTCAACCGCATCGACCTGCGAGGTCGTGTCCCGTCACCCGCCGAACTGCGTGCCGCGCTGCCGCGCGCCGAGGTCGACGTGGACGCGGTGCTGCATCACGTCCGGCCGCTGGTGGACGACGTGCGCGAACGGGGCGTGGAGGCCGTGCTGGAGCACGGCGAGAAGTTCGACAAGGTGCGCCCGGCGTCGATCCGCGTGCCCGCCGCCGAGCTGGAGCGCGCGCTGTCCGAGCTCGACCCGGCCGTGCGCGCGGCGCTGGAGGAGTCGATCGCCCGCGCCCGCGAGGTGCACGCCGACCAGCGCCGGGTCGACACGACCACCCAGGTCGTGCCCGGCGGCACGGTCACCGAGCGCTGGGTGCCGGTGTCCCGGGTCGGCCTGTACGCGCCCGGTGGCCTCGCCGTCTACCCGTCCACCGTGGTGATGAACGTGGTGCCGGCGCAGATCGCGGGCGTGGAGTCGCTGGTGGTGTGCTCCCCGCCGCAGGCGGAGTTCGGCGGCCTGCCGCACCCGACGATCATGGCCGCCGCCGCGCTGCTCGGCGTCACGGAGGTGTGGGCCGTGGGCGGCGCGCTCGCCGTCGCGCTGCTGGCGTACGGCGGCACGGACACCGACGGCCGGCTCCTGGAGCCGGCGGACCTGGTGACCGGTCCCGGCAACATCTACCTGACCGCCGCCAAGCGGCTGCTGCGCGGCCTGATCGGCATCGACGCCGAGGCCGGGCCGACCGAGATCCTGATCCTGGCCGACGACACGGCCGACCCGGTGCACGTGGCCGCCGACCTGATCAGCCAGGCCGAGCACGACACGCTGGCCGCGAGCGTGCTGGTGACCACGTCGACGGAGCTGGCGGACGCGGTGGACGCCGAGCTGGCGCGGCAGGTCGACGCGACCAAGCACCGCGAGCGCGTGCG
Source organism: Saccharothrix saharensis (assembly GCF_006716745.1). Taxonomy (NCBI): domain Bacteria; kingdom Bacillati; phylum Actinomycetota; class Actinomycetes; order Pseudonocardiales; family Pseudonocardiaceae; genus Saccharothrix; species Saccharothrix saharensis. The sequence goes on from NZ_VFPP01000001.1 coordinate 6,545,539, forward strand.
CACGGCGCTGGCCGGCCGGCAGTCCGGCACCGTGCTGGTGTCGAGCCTGGACGAGGGGTTGCGGGTGGCGGACACCTACGCCGCCGAGCACCTGGAGGTCCAGACGGCCGACGCGCGCGAGGTGGCCGCCCGCGTGCGCGCGGCCGGCGCGATCTTCGTGGGCGCGCACTCGCCGGTGTCGCTGGGCGACTACTGCGCGGGCTCAAACCACGTGCTGCCCACCGCCGGGTGCGCGCGGCACTCGTCGGGGCTGTCGGTGCAGACGTTCCTGCGCGGCATCCACGTCGTCGACTACAGCGCGGACGCGTTGCGCGAGGTGTCGCCGCACGTCGTGGCGCTGGCGAACGCCGAGGACCTGCCCGCGCACGGCCAGGCGGTCACGGCGAGGTTCCGCGCATGAGGCCGATCGGCGACCGGGTCGAGATCGGCGACCTGCCCCTGCGGGACGACCTGCGCGGCCGTACACCGTACGGCGCGCCTCAGCTGGACGTGCCCGTCCGGCTGAACACCAACGAGAACCCGTACCCGCCGACGCCCGCCCTGGTGGAGGACGTGGTGCGCGAGGTGGCGGCCATCGCGGGCGAGCTGCACCGCTACCCGGACCGGGACGCGGTGGCGCTGCGCGAGGACCTGGCCGCCTACCTGGGCTCGTCCACCGGCGTGCCGCTGACCTCGGCGAACCTGTGGGCGGCGAACGGGTCGAACGAGGTGCTCCAGCAGATCCTCCAGGCGTTCGGCGGGCCGGGCCGGTCGGCGCTGGGCTTCGAGCCGTCGTACTCGATGCACCCGATCATCGCCGCGGGCACGCGCACCGAGTGGGCGCCGACACCGCGTCGCGCGGACTTCTCGCTGGACGTGGCGAAGGCGGCCTCGATCGTGGCCGAACGCGCGCCCGACGTCGTGTTCGTGACCAGCCCGAACAACCCGACCGGGCAGAGCCTGCCGCTTCCCGACCTGCGCGTGCTGATCGAGGCCGCGCCCGGCGTGGTCGTGGTGGACGAGGCGTACGCGGAGTTCTCGTCGCGACCCAGCGCGGTGGCGCTGCTGGCGGACCACCCGGCGAAGCTGATCGTCAGCCGGACCATGAGCAAGGCGTTCGCGTTCGCGGGCGGCCGGCTGGGCTACCTCGCCGCCGCGCCCGCCGTGGTGGACGCGTTGCAGCTGGTGCGATTGCCGTACCACCTGTCGGCGCTGACGCAGGCTGCGGCGCGGGCGTCGTTGCGGCACGCGGCGGAGACGCTCGGGTCGGTGGCGAAGCTGGCGGCCGAGCGGGACCGGGTGGTGGACTCGCTCGTGGGCCTGGGCTTCTCGGTGGTCCCGAGCGACGCGAACTTCGTGCTGTTCGGGTGGTTCGAGGACGCGCACGCCACGTGGCGGTCGTATCTGGAACGCGGTGTGCTGATCAGGGACGTCGGCATCGCCGGACATCTGCGGGTGACGGTCGGCACTCCGGAGGAGAACGACGCGTTCCTCGCGGCGAGCAAGGAGGTTGGCCGGTGAACAGGGTCGGCAAGGTGGAGCGGACCACCAAGGAGTCGTCGGTGTACGTCGAGGTGGACCTCGACGGCACCGGGCGGGTCGAGATCGCGACGGGGGTGCCGTTCTACGACCACATGCTGACGGCGCTGGGCGTGCACGGGTCGTTGGACCTCGTCGTCCGGGCGACCGGCGACGTGGAGATCGACGCGCACCACACCGTGGAGGACGTGGCGATCGTGCTCGGGCAGGCGTTGCGGGAGGCGTTGGGGGACAAGGCGGGCATCCGCCGGTTCGGCGACGCGTGGATCCCGATGGACGAGACGCTGGCGCACGCGGCGGTGGACGTGTCGGGGCGGCCGTACTGCGTGCACGTGGGCGAGCCGGAGCAGTTCACCACCTTCACGATCGGCGGCAACTACCCGTTCGTGCTCAACCGGCACGTGTTCGACTCGCTGGCGTTCCACGCGGGGATCGCGCTGCACGTGCGGGTGGAGTACGGGCGCGACCCGCACCACATCGCCGAGGCGCAGTTCAAGGCGATCGCGCGGGCGCTGCGCGCGGCCGTCGAGCCGGACCCGCGCGTGGGTGGCGTGCCGTCGACCAAGGGCGTCCTGTAGATGCCCAAGGAGTACGTGGTCATCGGCTTGATCGCGCTGGCCGGTTTCCTGGGCGGCGGCGTCTACAGCACGTGGAAGACGGCCCGCGGCCTGGCGGTCGTCCTGCTGGTCCTGACCGTGGTCGCCGTGGGCGCCGCCATCGCCTGGCTGCTCTGACCCGGACGTCGGACTCTCGCGAGAGTCGAACGCTCAGGTCCCGAGAGTCGAACGCTCAGGTCCCGAGAGTCGAACGCTCAGGACCCGAGAGTCGAACGCTCAGGACCGGTGAGTTCGACGTTCGGGACGGTTGGGCGCGGGCGGTTCGGCGTTCTGCGTATGGTTGGTCACATGTCGTCACCGGCTGAGGCCGCCACCATCGTCGGTCGTCGTCGGGAGCGGGCCGACGCCGCCCGCAACCGGGCCCGGGTGCTCGCCGCCGCGGAAGAGGTGTTCGCCGCGGCCGGTGGGGCGGTCGGCGTGACGATGGAGGACATCGCCCGGGCCGCGGGCGTGGGTCGGGCGACGCTCTACCGGCGCTACCCGGACACGACGTCGATCGCGCAGGCGCTGCTGGACGAGCACGAGGCCGACATCCAGGACCGCATCCTCACCGGGCCGCCGCCGCTGGGGCCGGGCGCGCCGCCCGACGAGCGGCTGGCCGCGTTCTACCGGACCATGGTCGGCCTGCTGGAACGGCACCTGCACCTGGTGCTCGGCGCGGAGACGGGCCGGGCCCGGTTCCGGGCGGGCGCCTACGGCTTCTGGCGGCGTCACGTCGCCGCGCTGGTGGACGGCGCGCCCACCGCCGTGGTGGACGCCCTGATGGCACCGCTGGCCCCCGAGGTCTACCAGTACCAAAGACACGTGCGGGGGCTCGGCCCGGACGAGGTCGTCGCGGGCCTCGACTGGCTCACGAGACGTGTTCTCGCAGGTAGTTAGCGGGCACGACGGGCACCAGCCACACGCCGTTGGCGCTGACCCGGAACTCGTGGCCGTCGGCGGCCATCGCGGCGGCGTCGACCGCCAGCACCACCGGCTTGCCCCGGCGTGACCCGACCCGAACGGCCGTCTCGACGGTCGCGGACAGGTGCACGTCGTGCCGTGCCATCGGCCGCAGCCCGTCGCGGAAGATGTCGGGCAGGAACCGGCCCACCGTCCCGTGGTACAGCTCGGCGGGCGGCTCGGCCACCGGCAGGTCCAGCGACACCTCGACGGTGTGCCCCTGGTTGGCGCGGATGCGCCCGTCCTCGATCGCGAACCGCTGCTTGTCGTTGTCCGCCACGACCTCCAGCACCTGCGCCTCGGTCACGCCCAGGGCGCGGACGAACTCGTCCAGGTCCACCCAGCCCGCCGGGTCCAGGGTCAGGCCGAGCCGCTGCGGGTCGTGGCGGAGCGCCTTCGCCATCCGCTTCGACAAGCGGACCATCTGCTTCTTCTCTTGCACGACCTCCAGTGCACCACGGCCCACAACCGCATTTCAGGTGCCGCCCTCCAGCGCGGGCTTGAGCTTGGGCGCGCCCGGCCCGTCGGCGGCCTGCTCGTCGTCGAAGTTGTGGAGGGTGCAACTGCGCAGCGACAGGCAGCCGCACCCGATGCACGACGTCAGCCGGTCGCGCAGCCGCCGCAGCGCGTCGATCCGGGCGTCCAGCTCCAACTGCCAGGTCGCCGACAGCCTGCTCCAGTCGGACTTGGTCGGCGTGCGGTTGTCCGGCAGCGTCGCCAGCGCGGCGTGCACGTCCTCCAGGGACAGTCCCACCCGCTGCGCGGTGCGGATGAACGCCAACCGCCGCAGCACGTGCCGCGGGTACCGGCGCTGGTTGCCCGACGTCCGCTCGGACGTGATCAGCCCGCGTTCCTCGTAGAACCTCAGCGCGGTGTGCGGCACCCCGCTGCGCTCGGCCACCTGACCGATGGTCAACATATCCGGCAACTTGCTCACGAACGGATGGTAGTGCTTGACCTCGACTTAAGTCGAAGTTGTCTCGTGGGGTCATGGCAGTCAAGGAGAAGTCGGGCTTCGCGGAGATCCCCGCGCTGTTCCGGCGGATGACAGGGGACGAGAAGCACGAGTGGGCGGCGGCGTCCACGTTGGACGTGCTGTGGGTGCTCTACGACCGGGTGCTGGACGTCTCGCCGGACCGGGTGGACGACCCGGACCGCGACCGGTTCCTGCTGTCCAAGGGGCACGGCCCGATGGCGTACTACGCCGTGCTGGCCGCGAAGGGCTACCTCGAGCCGTCCACGTTGGACACCTGGACGGCGTGGGACTCGCCGCTGGGCCAGCACCCGGACCGCGTGCTGGTCAACGGGGTGGAGATCAGCAGCGGCTCGCTGGGGCACGGCCTGCCGATCGCCGTCGGCACCGCGCTCGGCCTGCGCCTGCAGGGCCGGACGGCGCGGACGTTCGTGCTGGTCGGCGACGCGGAGCTGGACGAGGGGAGCAACCACGAGGCCATCGCGCTGGCCGGGCGGCTCGGCCTGGACCGGCTGGTGACCGTGGTGGTGGACAACGCCTCCGGTACGCACGGGTGGCCCGGCGGGGTGGCGAAGCGGTTCGAGGTCGAGGGCTGGCAGTCCTCCACAGTGGACGGGCGGGACCAGGAGGCGCTGCACGCCGCGTTCACGCAGGAGCACCCCGGCCGGCCGTTGGTCGTGGTGGCGGAGATCCGCGAGGGGGAACAACGATGACGTCGATGCGGCAGGTGTTCGTGGACACCGTCGAGGACGTGATGCGGCACGACCCGCGGGTCGCGGTCGTGCTCGCGGAGATCTCGCGGGACGCGTTCGCACCGCACGAGCGGGTGATCAACGTCGGCATCCGCGAGCAGGCCATGGTCGGGGTGGGCGCGGGCCTGGCGCTGAGCGGGCTGCGGCCCGTCGTGCACACCTACGCGCCGTTCCTGGTCGAGCGGCCGTTCGAGCAGGTCAAGCTGGACTTCGGGCACCAGGACCTGGGTGGCGTGCTGGTCAGCATCGGCGGTTCGTACGACGACCCGGTGTGGGGCCGCACGCACCAGGCGCCCGGTGACGTGGCGCTGTTCGACACGCTGCCGGGGTGGACGGTCCGCGTGCCCGGCCACCCGGAGGAGGTGGCGCCGATCGTGCGGGACGCGCTGGCGCGGGAGGACCGGCTCTACATCCGGCTCTCGCTGCGGCAGAACGCCGCGCCGCACCCGGTGGTCGAGGGGTTCACGGAGGTGCGGCGCGGCGCGCGGGGCGTGGTGGTGGCGGTCGGACCGATGCTCGACACGGTGCTGGAGGCCACCGGGGACGCCGACGTGACGGTGCTCTACGCGACCACCGTGCGGCCGTTCGACGCGGCCGGGCTGCGGGCGGCGGTGGACCGCGCCGACCGGGCAGACGTGCTGCTGGTCGAGCCGTACCTGGAGGGCACGTCCGCGCACCCGGCGGCCGAGGCGCTGGCCGACGTGCCGCACCGGCTGCGGTCGCTGGGCGTGCGGCGGGACGCCGAGCTGCGGGCCTACGGCACGGCCGAGGACCACGATTCGGCGCACGACCTGGACGTGCTCGGCGTCGCCGCGGCCGTGCGTCGGATGTTCGGGCACCCGGTCGCTGCGGCATGATCTCTGCCTGTGAGCGTGCCGAGAACCCTCATCTGGACACCCGCGCCGACCGCGGAGCTGCAGCTGAACCTGCACCGCGCCGCCGCGGGCCCCGCGGCACTCGTCCCGGTGGCCTCCGGGACGGTGCTGCTGCCGCGCAGGCAGATCGGGTTCCCGGCGGCGTGCCGGCTGGCCGAGCAGGTGCGGGAGACCGGCGTGGCGGCACTGCTGCTGCGCTGGTCCCCCACCGCCGAGGTGTGGACCGACGGTGACCGGGCGGGCTCCACCGGCTCGGCGCGGCGGCTGGTCGGCCTGCTGCGCTGGTGGCGCCTGGAGGCCCGGCCGCGCCCGGTCGACCTGCCCGCGGACGTCGCCGAGGTGCGGTCCCTGGTGGACGAGGGCCGCGCCGACACCTGGGTGACCGCCCTGCCGGACCGCGCCGGCCTGCCCATCAACACCGTCCTGCCGGTGGTTCCCGTCACCCAGGGCGGACTCGCCTGATCCGTGTCTGGGCTGGTCGGCCTAGTAGGCTGGTCCCGTGCCCAAGGTCGTTGTGCTGGACTACGGATTCGGCAACATCCGCTCCGCCGAGCGCGCGCTCCAGCGCGTCGGCGCCGACGTGGAGGTGACCGCCGACCACCGGGCCGCGCTCGACGCCGACGGCCTGGTCGTGCCCGGTGTCGGCGCGTTCGCCGCCTGCATGGCCGGGTTGGACGCGATCAAGGGCGGCCGGCTCATCGGTCAGCGGCTCGCCGGGGGCCGTCCCGTGCTGGGCATCTGCGTGGGCATGCAGATCCTGTTCGAGCGGGGCATCGAGCACGGCGTGCTCACCGAGGGCTGCGGCGAGTGGCCGGGCACGGTGGAGCGGCTGGAGGCACCCGTCGTGCCGCACATGGGCTGGAACACCGTCCGCGCGCCCGAGGACACCCGGTTGTTCGCCGGCCTCGACGCGGACACCCGCTACTACTTCGTGCACTCCTACGGCGTGCGCAGGTGGGACCTGCCCGGGTCCGACGCGTTGCGCGCGCCGACGGTGACGTGGGCCGAGCACGGCGGTGACGAGTTCGTCGCGGCGGTGGAGAACGGGCCGCTGTGGGCGACCCAGTTCCACCCCGAGAAGTCCGGCGACGCGGGCGCGCACCTGCTGGAGAACTGGCTCAAGAGCGTCAACTAGGCTGAACGCGTGACTTTCACGCTGCTCCCGGCCGTTGACGTGGCCGATGGCCGGGCCGTTCGGCTCGTGCAGGGCGAGGCCGGCACCGAGACCAACTACGGCGACCCGCTGGAAGCCGCGCGCGCGTGGCAGCGCGACGGCGCGGAGTGGGTGCACCTGGTCGACCTCGACGCCGCGTTCGGCCGCGGCGGCAACCGCGAGCTGCTGGCCCGCGTGGTCGGCGAGCTGGACGTCCGGGTCGAGCTGTCCGGCGGCATCCGCGACGACGAGTCGCTGGCCGCCGCGCTGGCGACCGGCTGCGCGCGGGTGAACCTGGGCACGGCCGCGCTGGAGGACCCGGTGTGGTGCGCGAAGGTCGTGGCCGAGCACGGCGAGAAGGTCGCGGTCGGCCTGGACGTGCGGATCACCGAGCAGGGCCACCGGGTGGCGGCGCGCGGCTGGACGAAGGACGGCGGCGACCTGTGGGAGGTGCTGGAGCGGCTGGACCGCGACGGCTGCGCCCGCTACGTGGTCACCGACGTGGGCAAGGACGGCACGCTCCAGGGCCCCAACGTGGACCTGCTGCGCGAGGTGTGCGCGCGGACCGACGCGCCGGTGATCGCCTCCGGCGGTGTGTCCAGCGTGGCCGACCTGGTGGCGCTGGCGGCGTTGTCCCGCGACGGTGTCGAAGGCGCGATCGTGGGCAAGGCGCTCTACGCGGGCGCGTTCACGCTCCCCGAGGCGCTGGCCGCGGTCCGCGGCTGATCGCCGCCTCGATCTCCCGGACGACGTAGGACTGCGCCGCCTCCAGGGTCACGCCCGTGCGGTCGAGGGCCCTGGCGGCGGCGCCTTCGCCCTCGGCCAGCAGCCCGAGCAGCAGGTGCTCGGTGCCGACGAACGTGTGGCCGTGGCGCAGCGACGCCCGCACGGCCAGTTCCAGCGCCTTCTTGCAGTGCGCGGTGAACGGCTGCGGGTCGGGCCGCTGCCGGACCGCGCCGTCCAGCTCGGTCAGCACGGCCAGGCGCGTGGTGCCCTCCGCCGCCTCCAGCGCGGCGATCGTCTTGGCGGCCAGCCCGCCGGACTCGTCGAGCAGGCCGAGCAGGAGGTGCTCGGTGCCGATGTGCTCGCTGAACCGGGCGTGGTGGCGGGCCAGCACGACGACCCGCCGTGCCCGGTCGGTGTAGCGGTCGAAGCTCGGCTTCAGGTCCGGCGACTCACGGGGCACGAAGCGCTTCTGCGCGGCCTGCTTGGTGACGCCGATGCTATCGCCGATCTCGGTCCAGCTCGCGCCCGCGCGCCGCGCCTCGTCCACGAAGTGGCCGATGAGGTGGTCGCCCAGCTCGTCGAGCTGACCGCTCAGCTCCACGGCCGCGGTCAGCCTGCCCAGCACGTCGGCGTGCTCCGACGCGACGGTGACGATGAGGTCCGTGAGCTGGACGGGCGGCGCTACCACCCGTCAACTGTAGGTTGACGCCGGAGAAGCCGTCAACCTGGAGTTGACGCTAGGCGGTCGTGATCTCGATGCCGATCGTGCCGTCACGGCCGCGGCGCAACCGGCTGCCGAGCAGGGTGAGCCTGCCCAGCACGCCGTACTTCTTCGCGATGAGCGACCGCACCCGGTCGCTGCCCGCCTGGTCGAGCAGCCGCGCGGTGGCCGGGACCTGCTCGCCGGTGGGCTTGCCGCGCACGTCGCACGGTCCGATCCGGACGTCGCCGCTGCGGCGGATGCGCTTGACCTTGCCCGCGTCGGCGGCCGACCACGCGAACAGCACGCCCTGGTCACCCGCCACCCACACGGGTGTCGGCACGGCGGTGCCGTCCTTGCGGAAGGTGGTCAACAACAGGTACTTGCCGGCAGCGAGGTCCATGTCCGGCAACGTTAGCCGCCGGGATGCGGAAGAGCCCCGCTCCCTGGAGGGGGAACGGGGCTCTTCCGGTCACGCTCAGGTCAGATGACCGTCACGTTCGTCGCCTGCGGGCCCTTGGCGCCCTGGCCGACGTCGAAGCTCACCCGCTGGTTCTCCTCCAGGCTGCGGTAGCCGCCGCTCTGGATCTCCGAGTAGTGCACGAACACGTCCGCGCCGCCATCCTCGGGGGAGATGAAGCCGAAGCCCTTCTCCGAGTTGAACCACTTCACGGTGCCCTGCGCCATCTTTGTACTCCTCATACAGCTACCAACGGGGCGAACGCACCCGCTGAGGCCGGTCCAAACGCTGACCCTGAGGAATCACACGCTCAAACGCGTTTCGCGAGCGTGGATGACACGAACACAAAACTTTCGACCTCCACCAGTCAACCACACTTTTGCCGCCACGTCGCCCGCTCACCGCCGGGAATCCCACTTTCAGGTGTCGCACGCCCCACGTTTCAGGCGGCCGGGCACCGGAAGCCGGCGGCTCGACGCCTCCACGTAGGCTTCCGGCCATGGCGGTCGCGGTGCGCGTGATCCCCTGCCTGGACGTCGACCGGGGCAGGGTCGTGAAGGGCGTGAACTTCACCAACCTCATCGACGCGGGCGACCCGGTCGAGCTGGCGCGGGCCTACGACGCGGAGGGCGCGGACGAGCTGACGTTCCTGGACGTGACGGCGTCGTCCAGCGACCGCGAGACCACGTTCGACGTGGTCCGCCGCACGGCCGAGCAGGTCTTCATCCCGCTCACCGTCGGCGGCGGCGTGCGCAGCGCGGAGGACGTGGACAAGCTGCTGCGCGCCGGCGCGGACAAGGTGAGCGTGAACACCGCCGCCATCGCCCGGCCCGAGCTGCTGGGCGAGCTGTCCCGCCGGTTCGGCGCCCAGTGCATCGTGCTGTCGGTGGACGCGCGGCGCGTGCCCGAGGGGGAGCGGCCGACCCCGTCCGGGTTCGAGGTCACCACGCACGGCGGCCGCAAGGGCACCGGCATCGACGCGGTCGAGTGGGCCGCGCGCGGCCAGGAGCTGGGCGTCGGCGAGGTCCTGCTGAACTCGATGGACGCCGACGGCACCAAGGCCGGGTTCGACCTGGAGCTCATCCGCCTCACCCGCGAGGTGGTCGACGTGCCGCTGATCGCCAGTGGCGGCGCGGGCGCGGTCGAGCACTTCCCGCCCGCGGTGGCCGAGGGCGCGGACGCCGTCCTCGCGGCCAGCGTCTTCCACTTCGGCACGCTGCGCATCGGTGACGTGAAGCGGAGCCTGCGCGACGCCGGCGTGGAGGTGCGCTGATGCTCAACCCGCGCAACGCGGCCACCGAGGTGTTCCTGGCGACGCTGGTCGGCGCGGCGGGCGGCCTGGTGTTCGTGCTCATGGGGCTGGTCCAGTGGCAGGTCGAGGACGACTCGACGTGGATCAGGTTCCCGGTGATCGTCGCGGTGCTCGAGCTGCTCGCCGTCGGCGGCCTGGTGGCGGGTCTGCGCCCGGCCCGGCTGACCGCCGCGTTCCTGTTCGGCCTGGTGGCGCTCGTCCACCTGCTCGCGGTGCTCAACCAAGGCCCGGTGTGGATCCGCGTGCTGTCGGGCGTGCTGTCCGCCGCGCACGTCTTCGCCGTGGTGATGCTCAACACCAAGCCCGCCCGGATCCACTTCCTCGGAGGACAGCGTTGACCAGCGCGCTCGACCCGTCCATCGCCTCACGGCTCAAGCGCACCGCGGACGGCCTGGTCTGCGCGGTGGTGCAGCGGCGCGGCACCGGCGAGGTGCTGATGGTGGCGTGGATGGACGACGAGGCTTTGCACCGCACGCTCACCACCCGCCGCGCCACGTACTACTCGCGCAGCCGGCAGCAGCTGTGGGTGAAGGGCGAGACGTCGGGGCACGCGCAGTACGTGCACGAGGTGCGGCTGGACTGCGACGGCGACACCCTGCTGCTGGTCGTGGACCAGGTCGGTGCCGCCTGCCACACCGGTGACGCGACCTGCTTCGACGCGACCGTGCTGCTCGGCCCCGCCGACTGACACGGCTCAGCCGAGGTCGCCGGTCAGGTAGCGCTGCAGGTTGGGCGCGATGGCCTTGACCATCGTCTCCACGTCCGCCGAGGCCAGCGGCTCGAACCGGACCACGTACCGCACCATGCCCATGCCGAAGATCTGGCTGGCCACCAGCGTCGCGCGCAGTTCGCCGTCCGCCACGGCCAGGTGCGCGACGACCCTCTTGAGCAGCGTGCCCACGAAGAAGCCGCGCAGCACCTCGGCCACCTGGTCGTGCGACGTCACGCTGCGCACCATCGCGGCGAACTGGCCGCCGCCGATGGGGTCCCAGATGCCGATGAAGTTGCGCACGATCCGCTCGCCGATCTCGTCGTCCGGACCGTCGAGGATGCGGTCGACCAGCGCGTTGATGTCCACCGGCACCTGGAGCACGGCCTTGGCGAAGAGGGCTTCCTTGCCGCCGAACCAGTGGTTGACCATGGCCGCGTCCACCCCGGCCCGGGACGCGATCGACCGGACGGTGGCGCCTTCGTAGCCGCGTTCGACGAAGATCTCGCGGGCGGCGGCCAGCAGCGCGGCCTTGGTGTCCTCGCCGCCCGCCCGTCGTCCGCGGCGCTTGGGTTCGGTTTGGTTCGAGCCGGTGTTCACGCCATCATCATGCGATAACGCCGCCCTTTTTTCAACGTATGTTGAAATAGGGCCCGGCCGAACATCCGTATATGTCCAACCGGCACAATGTCGCCATGGTGAGCGTCATCGGTGCAGGTGCGGGTCTGGGCGAGGTCAGCCCGACGCGCGAGGAGTTCCGCGAGCTCGCCGCCCAGCGGCGGGTCATCCCGGTGGTGCGGCGGCTGCTGGCGGACGCGGAGACGCCCGTCGGGCTGTACCGCAAGCTCGCGGCGGACCGGCCGGGCACGTTCCTGTTCGAGTCGGCCGAGAACGGCCGCTCCTGGTCGCGCTGGTCGTTCGTCGGCGCGCGCAGCGCGGGAGCGCTGACCGCGACCGGCGGCGAGGCGTTCTGGCTGGGACCGCACCCCGTCGGCCTGCCCGAGGGCGGCGACCCGCTGGTGGCGCTGCGCGAGACGATCGAGGTGCTGCGCACCGACCCGCTGCCCGGCCTGCCGCCGCTGACCGGCGGGATGGTCGGCTACATCGGCTACGACGCCGTGCGGCGGCTCGAGCGGCTGCCGTCGCTGGCCGAGGACGACCTGAAGGTGCCGGAGCTGGTCATGCTGCTGGCCACCGACCTGGCCGCGCTGGACCACCACGAGGGCACCGTCACGCTCATCGCCAACGCCATCAACTGGGACGATTCACCGGAACGGGTGGACGCGGCCTACGACGACGCGGTGGCCCGCCTCGACGCGATGACCCAGGACCTGCAGAGCCCCGCGCCGCCCACGGTCGCGGTGTTCGCGCGGCCCAAGCCGGAGTTCGTCCGCCGCCGCACGCAGCAGGAGCACTACGCCGTCGTGGAGAAGGCCAAGGAGGCCATCCGGGCGGGCGAGGCGTTCCAGGTCGTGCTGTCGCAGCGGTTCGAGATGCGCACGACCGCCGACCCGCTCGACATCTACCGCGTGCTGCGCACGTCCAACCCCAGCCCGTACATGTACCTGCTGCGGCTGGACGACTTCGACATCGTCGGGTGCAGCCCGGAGTCGTTGGTGACCGTGCGCGACGGCAAGGCCACCACGCACCCGATCGCGGGCACCCGGTGGAGGGGCGTCGACGACGAGGAAGACGCCCTGCTGGAGAAGGACCTGCTGGCCGACCACAAGGAACGCGCCGAGCACCTGATGCTGGTCGACCTGGGCCGCAACGACCTGGGCCGGGTGTGCAAGCCCGGCTCGGTGACCGTGGTCGACTTCTTCAAGGTCGAGCGGTACAGCCACGTCATGCACATCGTGTCCACGGTCAGCGGCGAGCTCGCCGAGGGCCGCACGGCGTTCGACGCGGTCGCGGCGTGCTTCCCTGCGGGCACCCTGTCCGGCGCGCCCAAGCCGCGCGCGATGGAGCTGATCGAGGAGCTGGAGCCGACCCGGCGCGGCCTGTACGGCGGCGTCGTCGGCTACCTGGACTTCGCGGGCGACGCGGACACCGCGATCGCGATCCGCACCGCCCTGGTGCGCGACGGCGTGGCGTACGTGCAGGCGGGCGGCGGCATCGTGGCCGACTCCGACCCGGTCGCCGAGGACAACGAGTGCCTGAACAAGGCGGGCGCGGTGCTCTCGGCGATCGCGACCGCGCAGACCATGGCCCCGGCGGTGGACCCGGCCCGTGTCTGAGCGGTCGACCGCGAGGCGTCCACTGTGGATCGTGGTGGCGCTGCTGCTGCTCGCCGCGGTGGCGTTGTGGGGCGCTTCGGCGATGTCCTGGGACGCTTCGGCGGACCGAAGCGGCGGTGACGTCGCACCCGCGCTGACCCCGTTGGCGCTGCTGTTCCTGGCCGCGATCGCCGCCGTGGTGGCGTTGAGCGGCTGGGTGCGGCGCGTGCTGGGCGTCGTCGTGCTGCTCGCGGGCGCGGCCACGGCGTTCCAAGGGGTGGACGCCGACGGTCCGCTGACCGGCCGCGGCCTGGTGCTGCTGGGCGCGGTGCTCGCGGTCGCGGCGGGCGTGCTGCTCCTCGTGCGCGGATCGGCCATGCCGCGCTTGGGAGGCGGTTACCAGACGCCCGGCGCGGCCAAGCGCACCGCCGATCCCGAGCGCGAGCTGTGGAACGCCCTGGAACGCGGCGACGATCCCACGGAGCGGGACTGACGGCCCGCTGACGGCCCGCTGACGCGCCGACGCCGCACGTTTGCGCACGTCGGCTCGCAAGGGCCCTGGTCAACTGCGGGAACGGGCCCACCCGGTGGCCGGACGGGGTTCGCGGCGGGGTTAGCATCCTCGTGGCGGGAAGGGGAGCATGACGTGCGGGAGCTTGCGACTGAACCGGAAGGTCTGACGGAGTCGAGCGAGGTGCTCGGATGACCGTGCTGGAGTCGATCATCGAGGGCGTCCGCGAGGATCTCGCCGCGCGCGAGGCGGCACTGCCGTTCGACGCGCTCAGGGAGAAGGCGGCGAAGGTGCCGCCGCCGCAGGACGTGATGTCGATCCTGCGCTCGCCGGGTGTCGGCGTCATCGCCGAGGTGAAGCGGCGCAGCCCGTCCAAGGGGCAGCTGGCCGACATCCCGGAGCCCGCCGACCTCGCCGTGCAGTACGAACTGGGCGGCGCGCGGGCGATCAGCGTGCTGACCGAGCAGCGCCGCTTCGGCGGGTCGCTGGAGGACTTCGACGCGGTGCGCGCGGCGGTGGGCGTCCCCCTGCTGCGCAAGGACTTCATCGTCAGCCCCTACCAGGTGCACGAGGCGCGCCTGCACGGAGCCGACCTGGTGCTGCTGATCGTGGCGGCGCTGGAGCAGAACGCGCTGGTCTCCCTGCTCGACCGGGTGGAGTCGCTGGGCATGACGGCCCTGGTCGAGGTCCACACGGCCGAGGAGGCCGACCGCGCGTTGGAGGCGGGCGCGAGCGTCATCGGCGTGAACGCACGCAACCTGCACACCCTGGAAGTGGACAAGGACGTGTTCGGGCGGATCGCGCCCGGCCTGCCCTTCGACACCATCAAGATCGCCGAGTCCGGGGTCACCGGGCCGGGCGACCTGATGGCGTACGCGGGGGCGGGCGCCGACGCGGTGCTGGTCGGCGAGAGCCTGGTGACGAGCGGCGACCCCAAGGTCGCGGTGAACAAGCTGGTGACGGCGGGGTCGCACCCCGCGTGCCCCCGGCCCAGCCGGTAAGACCCCGTAGGAGGAGAGCGCATGGCGCGCGGCCAGTTGGCTCCGACACCCCACGACCCGGACGAGCGGGGCCACTTCGGGCCGTGGGGCGGCCGGTTCATGCCGGAAGCGCTCATCGCCGCGGTGGACGAGCTCGCCGCGTTCTACGAGAAGGCGCGGGTCGACCCCGAGTTCCTGGACGAGTTCGCGCGCCTGCTGCGCGACTTCGCCGGGCGCCCGTCGCTGCTCACGGAGGCGCCGAAGTTCGCCGCCCACGCGGGTGGCGCGCGGATCTTCCTCAAGCGCGAGGACCTCAACCACACCGGCTCGCACAAGATCAACAACGTGCTGGGCCAGGCGCTGCTGACCAAGCGCATGGGCAAGAAGCGGGTCATCGCCGAGACGGGCGCCGGCCAGCACGGCGTGGCCACGGCCACCGCCTGCGCCCTGATGGGCCTGGACTGCGTCGTCTACATGGGCGAGGTCGACACCGAGCGGCAGGCGCTCAACGTGGCCCGGATGCGGCTGCTCGGCGCGCAGGTCATCCCGGTCAAGACCGGCTCGCGCACGCTGAAGGACGCCATCAACGAGGCGTTGCGCGACTGGGTCGCCAACGTCGACGACACGCACTACCTGCTCGGCACCGCCGCCGGGCCGCACCCGTTCCCGGTGCTCGTGCGCGACTTCCACCGGATCATCGGCATCGAGGCGCGCGAGCAGATCCTGGAGAAGGCGGGTCGGCTGCCCGACGTGGTGGCCGCGTGCGTGGGCGGCGGCTCCAACGCCATCGGCATCTTCCACGGCTTCATCGACGACCCGTCCGTGCGGCTGGTCGGCCTGGAGCCCGGCGGTGACGGCATCGACACCGCCCGGCACGGTGCCACGCTCACCGCGGGCACGCCCGGGTCGCTGCACGGGGCCATGTCGTACGTGCTCCAGGACGAGGACGGGCAGATCGCCGAGGCGCACTCCATCTCGGCCGGCCTGGACTACCCCGGCGTCGGCCCGGAGCACGCGTTCCTCAAGGACAGCGGCCGCGCCGAGTACCGGCCGGTGACCGACGCCCAGGCGATGGAGGCGTTCGCGCTGCTGTCGCGCGAGGAGGGCATCATCCCGGCCGTCGAGTCCGCGCACGCCCTGGCCGGCGCGCTCGTGCTCGGCCGCGAACTGGGCCCGGAGGGGTTGATCCTGGTGAACCTGTCCGGGCGCGGCGACAAGGACATGGACACCGCGATCAAGTGGTTCGGGCTGGGGGTGGAGTCGTGAGCAGGCTTGAACCGGTTTTCTCGGCTTGTCGGGCGGAGTCGCGGGCGGCCCTGATCGGGTACCTGCCCGCCGGGTACCCGACTGTCGAGGGGTCGAAGGACGTGCTGCGGACGATGGTGTCGTCCGGGTGCGACCTGGTCGAGGTCGGCCTGCCGTTCTCCGACCCGGTGATGGACGGCGTGACGATCCAGCGCGCGGCCGAGCAGGCGCTGCGCGGCGGGTTCCGGGTGCGCGACCTGTTCGGCGTGGTCGAGTCGGTGGCGGCGGCCGATGGGCGTGCCGTCGTGATGACGTACTGGAACCCGGTGCTGGCCTACGGGGTGGACCGGTTCGCGCGTGACCTGGCGGCGGCCGGCGGGCTGGGCGTCATCACGCCCGACCTGGTGCCCGACGAGGGCGCTGCCTGGATCGAGGCGACGGACGCCCACGACCTGGACCGGATCTTCCTGGTCGCGCCGTCGTCCACGGAGGAGCGGATCTCGCTGACGGCCCGGTCGTCGCGCGGCTTCCTGTACGCGACGTCCGTGATGGGCGTGACGGGTGCGCGCGACGTGGTGTCGTCGGCGGCTCCGGCGCTGGTCAAGCGGGTGCGCGAGCACACGGACATGCCGATCGGCGTGGGCTTGGGCGTGCGGAACGGGGCTCAGGCGGCGGAGCTGGCGGCGTTCGCGGACGGGGTCATCGTGGGCTCGGCGTTCGTGTCCGCGGTGCAGGACGGGACGGTCGAAGCCCTGGCGGTCGACTTGGCCGGCGGGGTGCGCCAAGCGGCAGCGGCCGTGTAGCACGCACGTTCGAGTGAACTAGTCCGTTCGGCCGCTCCTCCGGCCCGAAATCGTCGGTGCGCGTCGGCATGCTGGGCTCGTGATCAAGCTCAACCACGACCCGGCGTGCCACACTGGCGTGCGTCGGGCTGCCCCCGGAGGTGATGACGCATGGCTCTGCCGGCGGACTACGAACACGACGTCGGTCATTCCGCTCCCTCGTTCCACCACGAAGGACCGTGGACCCTCGACGAAGTCCTCGCACTGCCCGAGGACCTGTCGCAGCGGATCGAACTCGTCGACGGGACTCTGCTCGTGAGCCCCCTCGGCACGGGTCGGCACCAGAAGCTGGTCGGGGACTGCTACGCCGCGTTGCGAGCGGCCTGTCCGCCGGACCACGAGGTGATGCCGGGCCTCAACGTCGGCCTGTCCGGTGGCCGGATGCTGATCCCGGACGTCACCGTCAACAGGGCCGGGTTCCGTGGTCTCCTGTTGCCGGTGCAGGACCTGCTGCTGGCGGTTGAAGTGCTCTCCCCGAGCACACGTCTCCAGGACCTGACGCTCAAGCGGACGCTCTACGGCGAGGCCGGGGTACCGTTCTACCTCGTCGTTGACCCGAGAGGTGGCGAACCGGCCGCGACCTTGTTCGAACTCGACGGTGTCGAGTACCGGGAATCCGCGCGCAGCACCGGCGGCGTGCTCAAGCTCGAACAACCCTTCCCGGTAACAATCGAGCTGTCGCCGTAGGACGAACGGCCGCACCCACTACGGTGGTGGCCGTGGTGACGACTTACCTCGCGACGATCCCCAGCCCCGACCAGGGCGTGTGGCAACTGGGACCGATCCCGATCCGCGCCTACGCGCTGTGCATCATCCTCGGCATCGTCCTGGCCATCTGGTGGGGTGAGCGCCGCTGGGTGGCGCGTGGTGGGCTGAAGGGCGAGGTCACCGACATCGCCGTGTTCGCGGTCCCGTTCGGCCTGGTCGGCGGGCGGCTGTACCACGTGGCGACGGACTACCACAAGTACTTCGGCGAGGGGCGCAACCCGCTCGAAGCCCTGGCCATCTGGAACGGCGGCCTCGGCATCTGGGGCGCCATCGCGCTGGGCGGCGTGGGCGCGTGGATCGCGTGCCGGCGCAAGGGCATCCCGCTGCCCGCGATGGCCGACGCGCTCGCGCCCGGCATCGTCGCCGCGCAGGCCATCGGCCGCCTCGGCAACTACTTCAACCAGGAGCTCTACGGCGGTCCCACCACGCTGCCGTGGGGTCTGGAGATCTACGAGCGCGTCGACCCCGACACCGGCTTCAAGGACGAGCTCGGCGGCGTGGCGCTGGACCACACGCCGATCGAGATCGTGCACCCGACGTTCCTCTACGAACTGCTGTGGAACCTCGGCGTGGCGCTGCTCATCGTGTGGGCCGACCGGAAGTTCCGGCTGGGCCACGGCCGGGTGTTCGCGCTGTACGTCGCGGGCTACACGGCCGGCCGGTTCTGGATCGAGCTGATGCGCACCGACCCGGCCACCGAGGTGTTCGGGCTGCGGATCAACGTCATCACCTCCGCCGTGGTGTTCCTCGGCGCGGTCGCGTACTTCCTGATCGCCGCGAAGAGGGGCGAGCGCGAGGTCATCGTGCGCGAGGAGCCCGCCGCCGAGCCTTCCGAGTCCGGCCGCGCGAGCAAGAGCAGCACGATGTCGGCGAGCTCGAAGACCGACGTGGACGAGCCGGACGCCGAGCACACGACCGTACCCGACGCGACGCCCGCACCCGACAACTCCGCGGACACCGGCAACAGGTCGGACCAGTAGCACGCCGTGCGCATCCTCGTCGTCGAAGATGACGACCGGGTGGCGCGTGGCCTGCTCACCGCGCTCCGGCACGCAGGCTACGAGGTCCACCGCGTGGGCACGGCCGCCGCCGCGCTGACGGCACCACCGGCGGACGTCGTGCTGCTCGACCTGGGCCTGCCCGACGGTGACGGCCTCGACGTGCTGCGCGAGCTGCGCCACCGCACCGGCACCGCGATCATCACCGTCACCGCCCGCGGCGAGGAGCGGGAACGGGTGCTCGGCCTGCGGCTCGGCGCGGACGACTACGTGGTGAAGCCGTTCGGCACCGCGGAGCTCCTGGCCCGCATCGAAGCCGTGCTGCGCCGCACCCGCGCCGCCCGTGCCGCCGAACGCGAGCACGAGATCACCCTCGGCCCACTGACCCTCGACCCGGCCGGCCGGGAAGCCAGGCTCCACGGCGAACCGGTGCCGCTGACGCGCAAGGAGTTCGACCTGCTCGCCCTGCTGGTCGGCCGCGCGGGCACGGTCGTCAGCCGCGACCTCATCGTGGACCAGGTGTGGCAGGCGCACTGGGAAGCGCCGTCACGCACCCTCGACACCCACATCGCCGCCCTGCGCGGCAAGCTCGGCGACGCGGTGCGCATCGAGACGATCCGGGGTGTGGGCTACCGGGTGGCAGCCCACACCTGACCGGCGATCACCACACGTGGGCGACGTCCACCACGACCCGGTTGCTCAGCGTGAACACCCGGAACGGCAGCAGGGCGCGCACGCCCAGCCCGACCGTCGTCTGCCCCTCGAACGACCCGGCCCACGCGACCTGCCGGAACGTCTGGTAGCCCGTGACGTCGACCAGCTCGGCCGCGTTCGGGTAGGTGTAGGTCGGGTTGCCGTCCTGGTCGTAGGCCGGCGAGTTGACCGTGATCTGGAGCTTGGCGCCGCCGCGCAACGGCACCGGCTTGCCCGAGCCCTCGTGGGTCACCTCGGGCACGTACTGCACGGTGTAGCCGTCGTTCGTGCCCGCGAAGTCGAACACCAGCCGGTCGTAGCACTCCTGCTGACCTGCGCGGACGTTGGTCAGCGACCCGGTCGTCGTCTGGGTCGCGTACTTCGCGCCCGACCCCCAGGTGACCGGCGCGCAGGCGACCGGCGCGGCCGAGGCCACCACCGGGGACGCCACCGCGAACGCCGTCATCGCCGCGAGCAGCACCGCAACTGTGCGTAGCATGCTGATTCCCCCTTCCGCGGGCCGGATCGGCCCGCCGTCGATATGACGCACGTCACCCCCGGGAGGTTGCCCCCGCGTGCTGCGCCGCCTGCTGGTCCTCATCGTGCCGCTGCTGGTCGCCCTGGTCGCGGCCCTCGGCGTGCCGCTGGCGTTCGCGGTCGTGCAGCGGGAGAGCCAGGAGACCTACCTCGACCGGTTGGGTGACGCGAGCCGGTTCGCGTCCCTGGCCGAGAACGCCCTGGCGTCGGGCCGGCTGACCGCGTTGCGGGAGGAACTCGTGCGGTACGACCGGCTCTACGGCATCTCGGCGGCGTTGGTCGGCACCGACGGCACGGTGCTGGAGGCCTCGCGCCACCCGTTCCCCCTCACGGACCGGAACGTCGAGGTGGGCCTGGAGGCGGCGTTCGGCGGCTACCGGGGCGAGACCGACCAGTCGGTGTGGCCGTGGGAGCGGGTCGACCTCGTCGTGGTCGAACCGGTGGGCCGGGACAGCGAGGTGGTGGCCGCCGTCGTGACCATCTCCCCGACCGACGGTCTGCGGTCCGCGGTCCTGCGGCAGTGGGGCGTCCTGGCGTTGATCGGCCTGGTCCCGATGCTGGGCGTGGTCGCGGTGGCGTGGCCGATGTCGCGCTGGGTGCTGCGCCCGGTCCGCAGGCTGGACGAGGCCACCGCCGCCGTCGCGGGCGGCCGGCTCGACGCGCGTGCCGACGAGCTCGGCGGCCCACCCGAACTGCGCCGACTGGCCGCGAGCTTCAACGCCATGGTCGACGTCGTCGGCCGCGCGCTGCGTCGGCAACGCGCGTTCGTGGCCGACGCCTCCCACCAGCTCCGCAACCCGCTGGCCAGCCTCCGCCTCGCCGTCGACAACCTGGCACCCCACGTCGCCGACGACGAGGGCCGCGAGGCGCACCGCATCGCCGTCGACGAGGCCGAGGAGATGGGCCGCGTCCTGGACACCCTCCTGGCCGCCACGCGCCTCGACAGCGCCTCCGCCGCCGAACCGGTCGACGTGGACGGCCTGCTCACCACCCACGTCCCCGGCTGGCGGGCGTTGGCGGGGGCCATGCGGCTGGAGGTCGCCGTCCCACCGGGCCTGCGCGCCCTCGAACCACCCGGCGGCCTGGGCAGCGTGCTGGACGAACTCGTCGGCAACGCCATCCGCCTCTCCGGCGGCACCACCGTGCGGGTCTGGGGCCGGGCCGTGAACGGCGGCGTCGAACTCCACGTGACCGACGACGGCACGGGCCTGTCACCGGACGAGCGAGCCTCCGCCCTGAGCCGCTTCTGGCGCGCACCGCGCCACCAGAACGTCGCGGGCACCGGCCTGGGGCTGGCCATCTGCGCCGAACTGATCGCCTCGGCCGGTGGCGACCTCAGCCTGCACCCGGCCGAGCCGCACGGCCTGGACGCCGTCGTCCACCTGCGCACCGCCCCCGTCCGAGGCGTCCTCGCCTGAGGCCGCTCCGCTCCGGTGCGGACCGGGGCCGCTTCCCCTCCCGAAGCCGCCTCCTCACCGGGGTCGGCTGCGAGAGGTCCGGCGCCCGACCGGTCCGTCGTGGTCCTGCGTGCGTGGGCCTGCGTGCGCGTCCTGCGCGCTCGACCGGTCCGTCGTGCCCGCCTGTCCCGTGGGGCGGGCGGTGTCGGCGCGTGCGGCCCTGTCCTGTGCGGCCCCGTCCTGTGCAGCCCTGTCGCGCTGGGGTCCGGCCGCGAGCCCGCCCGGGGTCGTGCCGCTCGCCGTGGGTGCCGCCTCCTTCCATCCCGGCAACGTCAATGGTGTGCCGGAAGTTTCTCCCTTCACGACGCTTCGCCCTATCGGGTGATCAGGAGGGGTGTCCCGGTGCCTGCTAGCGCTTGGTCGAGCGGAACCAGCGGGTGGCGCCGGGGTGCAGGGGGATCTGGCCCGTGGCGATGCCCGTGCGCACGTTGATCCGGCTGGCCTCCGGGTGGCCGGCGGCGATGCGGGCCGATTGCGTGAACACCGTTCGCGTCACCACCTCGACCACGTCCGGGTCCAGTGAGGTCCTCGCCAGCAGCAGGTTCGGCACGGCGAACGTGTGGCACGGACCCAGGTCGCCGTAGGTGGTGGCGGGGATCGTGGCCGGGACGTACGGGCCCGGGTAGGCCTCGGCCAGCTGCTCGGCCTCGGCGGGCAGGTCCAGCAACCTCAGCGGGAACTCGGGCAGGTGGTCGGCGATCGCCGGGGTCGGGATGCCGGTCAGGGCCAGGAACGCGTCCAGCGATCCGGCGATCAGCTCCTCGGCCGCGTCGGCGTGGGCCATGCGGCGCGCGTCCACCTCGATGCCCAGCAACGCCAGCAGCCGGGTCGCGGTGAACTCGGTGCCCGACTCCGACGGGCCGAACGAGACCGGTCGGCCGGCCAGGTCCGCCAGCGTCCGGACCGGTGAGTCGACGGGCACGGCGACCTGCATGAAGCTGTCGTAGAGCCGGCCCACCGCGCTGATGCCGCCCGGGTCCTCGGCGCTGAGCAGCGCGCCGTCGACCAGCGGGTCCAAAGAGGACAGGCCGAGGTGCACTTCGCCCGCGCGCAGCAGCCGTGCGTTCTCCACCGACGCGCCGGTCTGGCGCTCCACCACCCGGGTGGCCGGCAGCTCGTCCGCCAACGCCGCCGCCAGCGCGCCGCCGATCTCGCGGAACACCGCGCCGTCCGGGCCGGTCGCCAGGATCAGCTCGGCCAACGCGGGCGGTGCGGTGGACGTGCAGCCGGCGGCCCAGGCGGGCACGGCCGCCGTGACGGCGGCGCGCAGCACCGAACGCCGGGACACCCGCACGACCAGCAGACTAACCCCGCCGCGGGGGGTGAACGGGGTGTTACGTCAGAGGGATCTGAAGTTTCCGGCGGACTCCTTGTCGTGGTCGCGCGCTGTGCTCAGGATCACCAACCAACTCCCATCGGTCCCCCTTGGAGGAGACGTGGTCAGCGCGCGGACACCTGAGCGCAAACCGATCTACAAGCACCTCTACTTCTGGGTGTTGGTGTCGATCGTGCTGGGCGTGATCGTCGGCTA
The DNA here is from genome assembly GCF_006716745.1 of Saccharothrix saharensis. Lineage (NCBI taxonomy): Bacteria > Bacillati > Actinomycetota > Actinomycetes > Pseudonocardiales > Pseudonocardiaceae > Saccharothrix > Saccharothrix saharensis. Next base: position 6,568,054 of record NZ_VFPP01000001.1, read on the forward strand.
CGCCTTCCCGGCGCAGGCGTCGGGCATGAAGTGGCTGGCCGACTTCTTCATCGCGCTGGTGAAGGTGGTCATCGCGCCGACGATCTTCTGCACCGTCGTGGTGGGCATCGCGGGCCTGGGCAACCTGGCCAAGGCGGGCGGCCTGGCGCTGCGGACCATCCTGTACTTCACCGCGATGACGACGGTCGCCCTCGCGATCGGCCTCATCGTGGTCAACCTGGTCCAGCCGGGTCACCACGGCGCGTCCGTCCCGATCGGCGACGGCGCGGCGGACAAGACGCTCGCCGAGGCCAAGACCGCCGAGACGGGCGTCACGGGCTTCATCCTCGGCCTGGTGCCGAAGTCGTTCCTCGGCGCGTTCACCGACGGCCAGCTGATCCAGGTGCTGGTGGTCGCGATCCTGGTCGCGGTGGCCGTGGCGGGCATGGGCAAGCGCGGTGAGAAGGTGGTGTCCGCGCTGGACACCACGGCCAAGGTGATGTTCGGCGTCATCAAGATCGTCATGTACGCGGCGCCGATCGGCGCGTTCGGCGGCATCGCCTACACGATCGGCAAGTTCGGCGGCTCGATCCTGGGCAAGCTGGCGTGGCTGATGGGCTCGTTCTACGCGACGTGCCTGCTGTTCATCGTCGTGGTGCTGGGCGGTGTGTCGCTGTACGCCGGGTTCTCGATCTTCAAGTTCCTCCGCTACATCAAGGACGAGCTGCTGATCGTGCTCGGCACGTCGTCGTCGGAGACGGTGCTGCCGCGGATGCTGGTGAAGCTGGAGGCGGCGGGCGCGGACAAGTCGGTGGTGGGCCTGACCATCCCGACCGGCTACTCGTTCAACCTCGACGGCACGTGCATCTACCTGACCATGGGCGCGATCTTCATCGCCCAGGCGACGGGCACGGACGTGGGGCTGGGCACGCAGATCGGCCTGCTGCTGTTCATGCTGCTGGCCAGCAAGGGCGCGGCGGGCGTGACCGGCGCGGGCCTGGTCACGTTGGCGGCGTCGCTGAGCGCGTTCGAGGGCAACAGCGCGATCCCGGCGGTCGGCATCGCGCTGATCGTGGGCATCGACCGGTTCATGTCCGAGGCGCGGGCCATCACCAACGTCATCGGCAACGGCGTCGGCACCCTCGTGGTGGCACGGTGGCAGGGCCAGTTGGACCGCGACCGGTTGCGCGAGGTGATGGACGACCCGTCGGCGGTCGACGTGGACGCGCTGCTGGACCGGCAGCACGGTGACGAGGACGTCACGGAGCGTGACGCCGTGGCGGTCGGCCCCCGCTGAGTCGTCGCCGGAGCCCCCGTGCCGTCGCCCACCGGCGGCGCGCACGGGGGCTCACCTGCGGGTACGGCCGGGTGTGCGACGCGGCCCGGCGTGTCGGCTGGCTCTCACCGGCGCGCGCGGAGGGCATGGCTCCGTTATGCTTAACAACGCGTAACAAGCCGGCCGACGTATCGCTCGACCCGGTCGAATCGTTACCCGTCGCCGACGAAGATCACCCGAAGGATGGTGTGGATCCGTTTCGCGACTGTTAAAGTCTCGTCAACACGCGGGCCATCGTCGTCCCGTGCCCAGCACCCGGATTCCAGGACCTGGACACGAGGACTCGTTCTTTCACCAAGGACGACGAAGGAGGTCTGCGCAGTGATCTTCTCCGCCATCCCGTCCCCGCAGGGGCTCTACGACCCCGCCGCGGAACGTGACGCTTGCGGTGTGGCGATGGTCGCCGACATCAAGGGCCGGCGCTCGCACGACATCGTCGTCGACGCGCTCACCGCGCTGGCCAACCTGGAGCACCGCGGCGCCGCGGGCGCCGAGCCGACCAGCGGCGACGGTGCCGGGATCCTGCTGCAACTGCCGGACGCGTTCCTCCGCGAGGTGCTGGACTTCGAGCTGCCGGAGGCGGGCGCGTACGCGGCGGGCATCGCGTTCCTCCCCGCAGACGGGGAGCAGCGCGCGAAGGCCGTGGCGCTGGTCGAGCGCATCGCCGCCGAGGAAGGTCTGGAGGTCCTGGGCTGGCGCGACGTGCCCACGGCCGCCGACCACGCCGGCGTCGGCCCGACCGCCCGGTCGGTGATGCCGCACTTCGCGATGCTGCTCGTCCGCGGTGAGACCGGCCCGCGCGACGTCGAGCTGGACCGCCTCACGTTCGCCCTGCGCAAGCGGGTCGAGCACGAGAGCGCGGCGGCCGACGTCGGCACGTACTTCCCGTCGCTGTCGTCGCGGACGATCGTCTACAAGGGCATGCTGACCACGGGCCAGCTGCCCGCGTTCTTCCCCGACCTGCGCGACGAGCGGCTGGCCAGCGCGATCGCCCTGGTCCACTCCCGCTTCTCCACCAACACGTTCCCGTCGTGGCCGCTGGCGCACCCGTTCCGGTACGTCGCCCACAACGGTGAGATCAACACGGTCCGGGGCAACCGCAACCGGATGCGGGCCCGCGAGGCGCTGCTGGCCTCCGACCTCATCCCGGGCGACCTGAGCAGGCTGTTCCCGATCTGCCACCCGGAGGGCTCGGACTCGGCGAGCTTCGACGAGGTGCTGGAGCTGCTGCACCTGGGCGGCCGGAGCCTGCCGCACGCGGTGCTGATGATGATCCCCGAGGCGTGGGAGAACCACACCTCGATGGACCCGAAGCGCCGCGCGTTCTACGAGTTCCACGCGAGCCTGATGGAGCCGTGGGACGGACCGGCCTGCGTCACGTTCACCGACGGCTCGCTGGTCGGCGCGGTGCTCGACCGCAACGGCCTGCGCCCGGCCCGCTGGTGGCAGACGGCCGACGGCCGCGTGGTGCTGGCCTCGGAGACCGGTGTGCTGGACGTGCCGGCGGACCAGGTGGTCGCCAAGGGCCGGTTGCAGCCCGGGAAGATGTTCCTGGTCGACACGGTCGAGGGTCGCCTCGTCGAGGACGACGAGGTGAAGTCGAAGCTGGCCGACGAGCTGCCCTACGACGAGTGGCTGCACGCCGGTCTGCTGGAGCTGGCCGACCTGGCCGACCGCGAGCACGTGGTGCAGAGCCACGAGTCCGTCGTGCGCCGCCAGCTCACGTTCGGCTACACCGAGGAGGAGCTCCGGGTCCTGCTCGCCCCGATGTCGACCAACGGCGCGGAACCGCTGGGCTCCATGGGCACCGACACGCCCGTGGCGGCGCTCTCGCAGCGCTCCCGGCTGCTCTACGACTACTTCGTGCAGAACTTCGCCCAGGTCACCAACCCGCCGCTGGACGCGATCCGCGAGGAGATCGTCACCAGCGTGTCCCGGGTGATGGGGCCGGAGCAGAACCTGCTCGAGCCGGGCCCGGTCAGCTGCCGGCACATCAAGCTGACCTACCCGGTGATCGACAACGACGAGCTGGCCAAGCTCATCCACATCAACGACGACGGCGACCTGCCCGGCTTCGCCTGCACCGTCCTCTCCGGACTGTACGAAGTGGATGGTGGCGGCGCGGCGCTGGCGGCGGCGGTCGAGCGGGTGCGCCGGGAGGCGTCCGAGGCGATCGCGAACGGCGCCCGCACGCTCGTGCTGTCCGACCGGGACTCCGACCACCGGATGGCGCCGATCCCGTCGCTGCTGCTGGTCTCCGCGGTGCACCACCACCTGGTGCGCACCAAGGAGCGGCTGCGCGTGGCGCTGGTGGTGGAGACCGGTGACGCCCGCGAGGTGCACCACATCGCCGCGCTGCTGGGCTACGGCGCGGCCGCGGTGAACCCGTACCTGGCGTTCGAGACGATCGAAGACATGATCAGCACCGGCGCGGTGACCGGCATCGAGCCGCGCAAGGCCGTGCGGAACTACGTGACCGCGCTGGTCAAGGGCACGTTGAAGATCATGTCGAAGATGGGCGTCTCGACCGTCGGCGCGTACACGGCGGCGCAGGTGTTCGAGGCCGTCGGCCTGTCGAAGGACCTGCTGGACGAGTACTTCACCGGCACGGTGTCGAAGCTGGGCGGCGCGGACCTGGACGTGCTGGCCGAGGAGGTCGCGCAGCGCCACCGCCGCGCGCACCCGGACAACCCGACCGACCGGGCTCACCGCCGGCTCGAGGTGGGCGGCGAGTACGCCTACCGCCGCGAGGGCGAGCTGCACCTGTTCACGCCGGAGACGGTGTTCCTGCTCCAGCACGCCACGAAGACCGGCAAGCAGGACGTGTACCGGCGCTACACCGAAGAGGTGGAGCGGCTGTCCCGCGAGGGCGGCACGTTGCGCGGGCTGTTCTCGTTCGCCGCCGAGGGCCGCACCCCGATCCCGATCGACGAGGTCGAGCCGGTCTCCGCGATCGTCAAGCGGTTCAACACCGGCGCCATGTCGTACGGGTCGATCTCGGCGGAGGCGCACGAGACGCTGGCCATCGCGATGAACCGGCTCGGCGGCCGGTCCAACAGCGGCGAGGGCGGCGAGGACCCGGAGCGCCTGTACGACCCGGAGCGGCGCAGCGCGGTCAAGCAGGTCGCGTCCGGCCGGTTCGGCGTCACCAGCGAGTACCTGGTCAACGCCACCGACATCCAGATCAAGATGGCGCAGGGCGCGAAGCCCGGCGAGGGCGGCCAGCTGCCCGCCTACAAGGTGTACCCGTGGATCGCGCGGACCCGGCACTCCACGCCGGGCGTCGGCCTGATCTCCCCGCCGCCGCACCACGACATCTACTCGATCGAGGACCTGGCGCAGCTGATCCACGACCTGAAGAACGCCAACGAGCAGGCCCGCGTGCACGTGAAGCTGGTCAGCGAGGTCGGCGTCGGCACGGTCGCGGCGGGCGTGGCGAAGGCGCACGCGGACGTGGTGCTGATCTCGGGCCACGACGGCGGCACCGGCGCGTCGCCGCTGAACTCGCTCAAGCACGCGGGCACGCCGTGGGAGATCGGGCTGGCCGAGACCCAGCAGACGTTGCTGCTCAACGGTCTGCGCGACCGGATCACGGTGCAGGTCGACGGCGCGATGCGCACCGGCCGCGACGTGGTGGTGGCCGCACTGCTCGGCGCGGAGGAGTTCGGCTTCGCGACCGCGCCGCTGATCGTCGAGGGCTGCGTGATGATGCGGGTCTGCCACCTCGACACCTGCCCGGTCGGCATCGCCACGCAGAACCCGGAGCTGCGCAAGCGGTTCACCGGCCAGGCCGACCACGTGGTCAACTTCTTCCACTTCGTGGCCGAGGAAGTGCGGGAACTGCTGGCGTCACTGGGTTTCCGCACGATCGACGAGGCCGTGGGCCACGCCGAGCTGCTCAAGACCGACGAGGCGATCGAGCACTGGAAGGCGGCCGGACTGGACCTGTCGCCGGTGTTCGAGGTGCCCGAGACGCCGTACCGCACGGCCAAGCGCAAGGTCCGCGAGCAGGACCACGGCCTGGCGCAGGCGCTGGACCGCACGCTGCTCCAGCTCGCCGACGCGGCGCTCAACGACGCCCGCCCGGTGCGGCTGGAACTGCCGCTGCGCAACGTCAACCGCACCGTCGGCACGCTGCTCGGCGCGGAGGTCACCCGCCGGTTCGGCGGCGACGGCCTGCCCGACGACACGATCCACGTGACGTTCACCGGCTCGGCGGGCCAGTCGCTGGGCGCGTTCATCCCGCGCGGCGTCACGCTGGAGATGATCGGCGACGCCAACGACTACGTCGGCAAGGGCCTGTCCGGCGGCCGGATCGTCGTCCGGCCGCACCCGGACGCGCCGTTCGCGGCCGAGCGGCAGGTCATCGCGGGCAACGTGATCGGCTACGGCGCCACGGCCGGCGAGATCTTCCTGCGCGGACGCGTCGGCGAGCGGTTCTGCGTGCGCAACTCGGGCGCGCTGGCCGTCGCCGAGGGCGTGGGCGACCACGCGTTCGAGTACATGACCGGCGGCCGGGCCGTGGTGCTCGGCCCGACCGGCCGCAACCTGGCCGCGGGCATGTCCGGCGGCATCGCCTACGTGCTCGACCTCGACCCGGCCGCGGTCAACACCGCGATGGTCGAGCTCCAGCGGCCCGGCGCGGAGGACCTGCGCTGGCTGCGCGAAGTGGTGGAACGCCACCACCAGCTCACCGGTTCGGCGGTGGCCGCGTCGCTGCTCGGCGACTGGCCCCGGCGTTCCGCGTCGTTCACCAAGGTCATGCCCGGTGACTACCAGCGCGTGCTCGAAGCGATGAGGCTCGCCCGCGCGGAAGGCAGGGACGTCGACCAGGCGATCATGGAGGCCTCCCGTGGCTGACCCGTACGGTTTCCTCAAGCACTCCCGCTCCGAGCCGAAGAAGCGGCCCGCCGCCGAGCGGCTCGGCGACTGGAACGAGGTGTACCTCGACGTCCCCGCCGAGCAGCGGGACGCCGAGGTGCGCACGCAGGCGACGCGCTGCATGGACTGCGGCATCCCGTTCTGCCACTCCGGGGCGGCCGGGTGCCCGCTGGGCAACCTGATCCCCGAGTGGAACGACCTGGTGCGCCGGGGCGACTGGGAGTCCGCGGCGGACCGGCTGCACGCGACGAACAACTTCCCCGAGTTCACCGGCCGGCTGTGCCCCGCGCCGTGCGAGGCGGCGTGCGTGCTGTCGATCAGCCACGACGCGGGCGGCCCGGTCGCGATCAAGCGGGTCGAGCAGGCCATCGCCGACGTGTCCTGGGACCAGGGGTTGGTCAAGCCCGCGCAGTCGCAGGTGTCGTCGGGTCGCAGGGTCGCGGTCGTCGGGTCCGGTCCGGCGGGGCTCGCGGCGGCCCAGCAGCTCACCCGGGCGGGCCACGAGGTCACCGTGTTCGAGCGGGACGACCGGCTCGGCGGGCTGCTCCGCTACGGCATCCCCGAGTTCAAGATGGAGAAGAAGGTCCTCGACCGGCGGCTCGCGCAGCTCCGCAAGGAGGGCACGAAGTTCGTCACCGGCTGCGAGGTCGGCGTGGACCTGACCGTGGAGGAGCTGCGGTCGGAGTTCGACGCGGTGGTGCTCGCGGTCGGCGCGCTGCGCGGCCGTGACGACACGACCACGCCGGGGCGTTCCCTGCGGGGCATCCACCTGGCCATGGAGCACCTCGTGCCGGCGAACCGGGCCTGCGAGGGCGACGGGCCGGCCGCGATCGACGCCGCGGGCAAGCACGTCGTGATCATCGGCGGCGGCGACACCGGCGCGGACTGCTATGGCACGGCGTCCCGGCAGGGCGCGGCATCGGTGCTCCAGCTCGACCAGTACCCGATGCCGCCGTCCAACCGGGACGACGCGCGCTCGCCGTGGCCGACGTGGCCGTGGATCCTGCGCACCTACCCCGCGCACGAGGAGGCGGGGGAGCGGAAGTTCGCGGTCGCGGTGGAGGAGTTCATCGGCGACGAGGACGGGCACGTGCGGCAGATCCGGCTGCGCAAGGTGCGGGTGGAGAAGGACGCCTCCGGCCGCCGCCAGGTCGTGCCGACGTCGGAGGAGGTCGAGGTGCTGCCGGCGGACCTGGTGCTGCTGGCCATCGGCTTCGAGGGCGTCGAGCACATGCCGCTGCTCGACGGGCTCGGCATCGAGCTCACCACGCGCGGCACGATCTCGTGCGGCTCGGACTGGCAGACCCGGTCGCCCGGCGTGTTCGTCTGCGGTGACGCGCACCGCGGCGCGTCGCTGGTCGTGTGGGCCATCGCGGAGGGCCGTTCGGTGGCCAACGCGGTGGACCGCTTCCTGACCGGCTCGTCCGACCTGCCGTCCCCGGTCATCCCCAACATGCTCCCGCTGGCCGTCGTGTAACCCCTTCAGACCGCCGTTTCGCTGGATACCCGGCCGCCCCGACAACGACGTCGGGGCGGCCTCTGCCGGGCCTCGCCGGGCCGCTGGATTTCGCGTACACCGAGTGGGCCAGGTTGAGCGGTGCGGCGCTGGGCTTCCAGGAGACCCGCCGGTTCCTGCGCAAGATCCCCGCCGACTACAGCTAGGAGGCGGCGGTGTTCCGTAAGTCGAGTTACAGCGGCGAAGAGGGCAACAACTGCGTCGAGGTGTGGCGCACGGCGGAGTCGGTGGCGGTGCGGGACAGCAAGGTGCCGCACGGTGACGTGCTGCGGGTGAGCCCGGTGGCGTTCGACCAGTTGGTGAAGGCACCGGGTCGCGGCTGATATTCGTCCCCGTAGCGCATGGCATGGGCATCGGGTGGTGTGCGGAGGGCCGTTGTGCCCATTTGAGCCGGCGGGCGGGGGAAGTTTTACCCGTTTTGTATCGATCCGGGGTTCCGGGCGGACTCAAGCGGACGACAACCGTTTCCGCTTGAGGGGATCCCCGTGATCGTACCAAGATTTTCGACACGGGTTGGAATGGCGTTCGCCGGCGCATTGCTGGCCACCGTCGGATTGGTCTCGACGGCGTCCGCGAGCACGCCCGAGGGCGTGGAGCTGGGCTCCAGCGACACCGAGGCGGGGGTGACGGCGGCCCGGCACAGCGGGCTGCGGGGCGTCTCCGCGTACGAGGGCACCGGCGTGCCCGCCGACGTGACCGCGTACGGCGCGCAGCGCGTGCCGGCCGGCCACCGCATCCGGGGCTACGCCACGCCCACCGGCGACGTCGGCATCCAGTCGATCATCGGCGCGGACAACCGGGTGCGGGTCAACCCGACCACGAGCTTCCCGGCCGGCGCCACCGTGCTCATCACCCGCACCGTCGACGGCGTCGAGCGGCAGCACTGCACCGGCTGGATGTTCGGCGCGAGCCTCGTGCTGACCGCCGGCCACTGCGTCTACAACCAGACCAGCGGCTGGTACACCGGCCAGCTCAAGTTCTACCCCGGCGCGAACGGCACCACCTACCCGTACGGCTCCTGCACCGCGGCGACCCTGCGGTCCAACACCGGCTGGACGACCGACGGCAGCGCCGACGCCGACTACGGCGGCGCGACGCTGAACTGCTCGGTCGGCAACACCACCGGCTGGTACGGCGCGTACTGGACCACGGCGTCGCTCAACGGCACCTCCACCACGATCCAGGGCTACCCCGGCGACAAGGCCCAGCAGCAGTGGACCCACACCGACCAGGTGCGGGAGAGCGGGTCGCTGCGGCTCTACTACGACAACGACACCGTGGGCGGCAACAGCGGCAGCTCCGTGCACACCGTGCGGGCCTCCGGCTCGTCGGGCTGCTCGGGCCGGTGCTCGCTCGCGTTCCACGCCTACGGCGTCGGCTCCAACGGCCACAACAGCGGGCCGCGCATCACCGAGAGCCGGTTCAACCTGGTCATCGGCTGGCGCTGACCCGATCCGGTGAGGGTCGCCGGGGTGCGGCAACCCCGAACGCCGCCCGTTCCGTCCCAGCGGTGACCGAGAGGAGCGGATCGTGAGACGCGCACACCTCGCGCTGCTGATCGGCGTGCTGGCGCTCGGCGCGTGCGGCGGGGAGAGCCCGACGTCCGACGCCGGCACCCCGCCACCCGTCACCGCGCAGGCCACCGTCACCGGCGTGGTGACGGACTCCGCCGGGCGACCCGTGACCGGTGCGCTGGTGCAGCCGAAGTCGCTCGACGACCCGGCGCACCCGGTGCCGGAACTGGCGGTGCTGTCCGGACCGGACGGCCGTTACGCGTGGCACCTGGCCGCGGGCCGGTACGAGTTCACCGCCACCAAGGACGACCGCGCCGGCACACCGGCCGAAGTGACCGCTGCCGTGGGCGGGGTCGAACAACTCGACCTCCGCCTGCCCTGACGCCCGCGTGGCCCGGACCCGAGGACCCGGGTGCGGGCCACGCCGTCACACGCCGGTCACCGCGCGCACCGAGCGGATGCGGCTGACCGGGAACTCGCGGTGCTCGCCGCGCGGGGCGCAGTTGGCCTTGAGGTTGCCCGCGGCGTGGTCCACGGGCGTGATGACGTGCTTCACCGTGGTCCGCGGGCCGCTGGCCACCGCGATCTCCACCGACGTGCGGCTCACCAGCGCCTCCGCCAGCAGCACGACCTCCGAGTCGCGCAGCACCAGCGACTGGTCCCGCAGCAGCCGCACCGCCCCCATCCGCTGCGACTCCGCGGGCGGCAGCACGAACTTCGGCCTCGGCCGCTCCCGCTCCACCAGCGCCGCCGCCAGCTTCGCCAGCTCCTGCTCGGTCAGCGGCGCACGCCACCCACCGGTCGCACCGCGCACCGGCGGCGGCTCGACGCGACGCCGCGGCACCCGCTCCACCACCGCCGTGCCGTCCGCGGTCGACGTCGTCGGCGCGTAACCGGCCGCGCGCAACAGCGCCAGCGTCTCCGCGGCGGGCTTCGCCGAAGCCAGCACCGTCGGACCCAGCGGCTGCAACGCCAACTGCGCCAACGCCGGGTGCGCGGCGATCTCGCCCACCAGCGCGGGGTCCTCCGCCCGCACGCAGCACGCCACCGGCGTCACCGTGATCCGGCCGTGCTGCCGCGCCACCTCCCGCACCAGGTGCGCCAGCGTCGGCGGCACGCCGTGCTCGGCCACCGACACCAACCGAGCCAGCAGCGCGTCCGGCTCGTGCCCCGCGTCCAACGCCCGCCGCACGCTGGCGCCGCTGAACCGCCAGCCGCCCGCCGTGCCGTCCGCGGCCAGGTCCAGCACCGCGCTCAGCTCCCGCGACGGCAACCCGCCCACCACCGCGGTCAGGTCGGGCCGCAGGTGGGCGGTCGTCGCGGTGGGCGGCACGAACCGGGCCGCCACCTCCGCCACCCCGCCCGCCAGCACCGCGCGGCCCAGCGCCGTCGCCGCGCCCAGCGCCACCAACCCCACCGACTCGGCCTCCACCAACGCCGCCTCGGTCGCCGCGCGCCCGTGCGCGGCGGGCAACGCCCACACCAGCTCGGCGACCACCTCGTGCCGGTGCTCGTACGCCTCGTCCGCGCCCAACCGCGCGTACCGCTCCAGCAACCCGCGCCGGGTCCGGTCGCCCGAGTCCGCCGAGGACACCTCCGCCGACGCCGGCCGCTGCCTGCCCGGCGTCCACGTCAGCCGCGGCCACGCCAGGGCCAACGACGCCAGCCGGTCCGCGGGCGACTCGGCGCGCCACGCGTCCGACCGGACCGTCGGCACCAGCCTGCCGTCGTCCACCGCGAGCAGCCGTGCCTCCACGGCCAACCCGACCCACAGCCGCGCCCGGCCCTCGTCCGCCCGCAGCAGGGCCGCGAGCCGCCGCAGCTCCCGCAACCCCACCACACCGCGGCACGCCACCAGCTCCACGTCGCACAGGTCGACCAGGCGCGTGACGCCGTCCACAGTGGACGTGGCGGGGGTGATCGCGGCCCGGTCGGCGAAACCGCGGTCCTGCGGCACGCGGCGGGGCGTGCGCGGCGCGGGCGTGATGCGGCGCGGCGGCTCGTCCTCCAGCGGGCGCAACCCCGGCGAGCAGACCAGCCGACCCGCCGCCGGCCACACCAGTGCCCTGGCCCGCAACGCGCCCAGCGCCCGCTTCAGCTCCGCCCGCGAGGCCTTCCCGTTGCAGCGCAACCGTTCCGCCAACGCCTCCACACCGGCCTCGTCGCCCAGCCGCAGCGCGGTGTCCAGCACGTCCCGGCACCCCTGGTCGAGCCCGTCGACCGCGGCCCGCACCGACGCCGTCGTGGTCAGCTCGTCCGCCAGCGCCCGCAACGAGGGGGGTCGGCGGTCGGCGGCGTCCTTGCGCAGCGCCAGGAGGTCCCGGATCTGGCCGGCGTCGAGCTCGCGCAGCCATCCGGCCAGCGCCGTTTTCCTACCCACCCGGCCGATTATGCACAGAACGTGACCGCGCGGTGATGCGTTGCGATAGAGCGTTCGAATGAGCCACGAATGGACGAACGTAAGCTGTGCCTCGTGGAATTCACCGGCTTCGGCGAACACGCCATCGACTTCTACGACGGGCTCGTCGCGGACAACTCCAAGGCGTACTGGGAGGACAACAAGCACGTCTACCAGCGCGATGTGCGTGCGCCCATGGAGGCGTTGCTGGCCGCGATGGAGCCCGCGTTCGGGAAAGGAAAGGTCTTTCGGCCCTATCGCGACGTGCGGTTCAGCAAGGACAAGACGCCCTACAAAGACCACTGCGGCGGCGTGGTCGAACTCGGCCGCGGCGGCGGCGCGCACTACGTGCAGATCGGCACCGAAGGCCTGTTCGTGGCCGGCGGGTCGTTCGCCATGGCCTCCGACCAGCTCGCCCGCTACCGCGAGTCGGTCGCGGACGACGTGCGGGGTCGTGCGCTGGAGAAGCTGCTCGCGAAGCTCGACCGGGCCGGCTGGGAGTTGCGCGGCGACAAGCTCAAGCGCGCCCCGCGCGGCTTCGACCCCGAGCACCCGCGGATCGAGCTGCTCAAGCACAAGCGCGTCTACGTGGCGAAGGTCTGGCCGCCCGACGACGTGCTGCACGAGCCGGGCTGCCTGGACCGCGTCCGCGAGGCCTGGCGGCAGGTGACGCCGCTGGTGGACTGGTGCGCCGACCACATCGGCCTCACCGAGGTCGGCTTCCGCCGCTGACCGCGAGGCGCCGCGTGACGAGGTAGCCGAACGCGACGCCGGCCACGTCCACCAGGGCGTCCAGGACGTCCCCGCCGCGGTGCAGCGCGGTGATGAGCCACTGCAACACTTCCGAGACCGCGGCGTAACCCGACAAGCCGACGGCCAGTGGTCCGGATGGCAGCCGCGCGTAGCGCCCGGTGCCCATGAGCAGGGCGAACAGCACGAAGTGCACCACCTTGTCCGTGCCGGGCGGTGCCGTGGGCACACCTGAAGCAGGGGTGAACAGCACGATGACGCTGAGCGACACCGCGACCACGAACGGAAGGATTCTGGGGCCCACGGGGCAGATTCTGCCTGTTTCGCGGAGATTACTTCCCGGTACATCCTGATCGGTCCAGTGACAGGGACTACTCTGACTAGACGTGAGTCGACGCGCGAAGATCGTCTGTACGATGGGTCCTGCCACCGCGACCGAGGACAAGGTCAACGAGCTGGTGGCGGCCGGTATGGACGTTGCCCGGATGAACTTCAGCCACGGCAGCCATGCCGACCACAAGCAGGTCTACGACCTCGTCCGCAACGCGGCCGATGCGTCGGGCCGCGCGGTCGGCATCCTCGCCGACCTCCAGGGACCGAAGATCCGGCTCGGCCGGTTCGCCCACGGCCCCGTCGAGTGGCGCACCGGTGACGTCGTCCGGGTGACGGTCGAGGACGTCGAGGGCACCCACGACCGGGTCTCCACCACCTACAAGCAGCTGGCGCAGGACGCCAAGGCGGGCGACCGGCTGCTGGTGGACGACGGCAAGGTCGGCCTGACCGTCATCGAGGTCGACGGGCCGGACGTGGTCTGCGAGGTCACCGAGGGCGGCCCCGTCAGCAACAACAAGGGCCTCTCGCTGCCCGGCATGGACGTGTCCGTGCCCGCGCTGTCCGAGAAGGACATCGAGGACCTGGAGTTCGCCCTCAACCTGGGCGTGGACTTCATCGCCCTGTCGTTCGTGCGCTCGCCCGCCGACATCGACCTGGTCCACCAGGTCATGGACCGCGTGGGCCACGGCCGCAAGCCGGTGATCGCCAAGATCGAGAAGCCCGAGGCGGTCGACAACCTCGAGGCGATCGTGCTCGCCTTCGACGGCGTCATGGTCGCCCGCGGCGACCTGGGCGTCGAGCTGCCGCTGGAGCACGTGCCGCTGGTGCAGAAGCGGGCCATCCAGATCGCCCGCGAGAACGCCAAGCCCGTCATCGTGGCGACCCAGATGCTCGACTCGATGATCACGAACTCCCGCCCGACCCGCGCCGAGACCTCGGACGTCGCCAACGCCGTGCTCGACGGCGCCGACGCGCTGATGCTCTCCGGCGAGACCTCGGTCGGCCGCTACGCCATCGAGTCGGTCAAGACCATGAGCCGCATCATCGTGGCCGTCGAGACCGAGTCCACCGTGGTCCCGCCGCTGACCCACGTCCCGCGCACCAAGCGCGGCGTGATCTCGTACGCGGCGCGCGACATCGGCGAGCGGCTGAACGCCAAGGCGCTCGTCGCGTTCACCCAGTCCGGTGACACCGTGCGGCGGCTGGCCCGCCTGCACACCCCGCTGCCGCTGCTGGCGTTCACGCCGGAGCCCAGCGTGCGCAGTCAGCTTTCTCTCACCTGGGGCACCGAGACGTTCCTGGTGCCTAAGGTGGACTCGACGGACGAGATGGTCCGCCAGGTCGACCTGTCGATGATCGACATCGGCCGGTACCAGCCCGGCGACCTCGTCGTGGTGGTGGCGGGCTCCCCGCCCGGCACCATCGGCTCGACGAACCTCATCCGGGTGCACCGCCTGGGGGAGGACGACCACGCTTAGGAGATGACGTGACCGAGGCTGCCCGTGCCGCGGCGACCGCCGAGTTCTCGGACGTTCCCCTGGACGCCGACGGCGTGCCCCACGGGCAGCCCGTGCTCGACCGCCTCGTGGCGCTGCTCGACCTGGAGCGCATCGAGGAGAACATCTTCCGCGGCGTGTCACCCGCCGAATCGCCCGTGCGGGTATTCGGCGGGCAGGTCGCCGGCCAGGCGCTGGTGGCCGCCGGGCGCACCGTGCCGCCCGAGCGCCGGGTCCACTCGCTGCACTCGTACTTCATCCGCGGCGGCGACCCGAGCGTGCCGATCGTGTACGAGGTGGACCGCGTCCGGGACGGACGGTCCTTCACTACCCGGCGCGTGGTCGCCGTGCAGCACGGCAAGGCGATCTTCACCCTGTCGGCGTCGTTCCAGTTGGACGAGCCGGGCCTGGACCACCAGGAACCGATGCCGTCCGTGCCGGCGCCGGACTCGCTGCCGACCTACGCCGAAGCCGCCGCAGGCTACCTGGAGAAGGTGGGCATGGCCCGCCTGCCGCGGCCGATCGACATCCGGTACGTGACCGAGCCGCCGTGGCGGGCGCGCGAGGACGGGCCGGGTGAGGCGCGCAGCCAGGTGTGGATGAGGGCGGACGGCAAGCTGCCGGACGACGACCTGCTGCACGTGTGCGTGCTGGCTTACGCGTCGGACATGACCCTGCTCGACTCGGTGCTGGTGCGCCACGGCGTGTACTGGGGCACGGACAAGGTCCTGGGCGCGAGCCTGGACCACGCCATGTGGTTCCACCGCCGCTTCCGCGCGGACGACTGGTTCCTCTACGACTGCGCCTCACCGTCCGCCTCGGGCGCGCGCGGCCTGGCCACGGGCCGCTTCTACAGCCACGACGGCCAACTGGTCGCTACCGTGGTCCAGGAGGGTCTGCTCCGAGTTCTGTAGTCGACCGGCTACGCTACGCAGCCAATAGAGCAAGAGAGGTGGCCGCGATGAGCACCATGCCCTGGCCTGACCACTTGTTCACGCTTGAGGAGTGGGACGCGCTTCCGGAGGACAAGTCGCGCCACTTCGAGCTGGTCGAAGGAGTCTTGCTGGTGGCACCCAGGCCGGCACCGAAGCACCAAGTGGCGATGGCGAACCTCCGTAGCTGCCTGAAAGAGCAACTGCCCGCGGAGGTGGTGGCGGTCCAGGACGTCGATGTCGTGATAGACCCCGGGCCTCCGCTCTCGCTGCGCGCACCGGATGTCGTAGTGGTGCCGGCCGAGCGCTACTGGGAGCACCCGAGTCGGTTCAACCCCGATGACCTGTACTTGGCGGTGGAGATCGTGTCGCCGGGAACGGGCCGAACAGACCGCGTCTTCAAGCCGATCGAGTACGCCAAGGTCGGTATCCCGCACTACTGGGTGGTGGAGCTGGACGAGCCGGCCACGCTCATCGCGTTCAGCCTGGTCGCTGGCAGGTACAAGCAGATCGCACAGGGCACCGGGAAGGTCGAGGTCCCCGAGCCTTACCCGATCACCGTCGACCTCGACGCGCTGATCAACCCCTGAGCCGCAGGGCCTCCCACAGCGCCCGCACGTGGTGCTCCTTGGTCGCCTCCGCGCCGATCGCCACGCGGATCGCGAACCGGCCGTTGACGACGGTGTGGGTGATGAAGGCGTGGCCCGAGGCGTTGACGTGGTCCATCGCGGCGCGGGTGGCGGTGTCGCCGGAGCGGTGGGCGATGGTCAGCAGGGACAGGGTGCGGGGGGCGACCAGCTCCCAGTCGTCGGATGCCTCGACCCAGGATTCGAGCAGGGTGGCCAGCTCGACGTGGCCGCGCAGGTGGTCGCGGATGCCCTCCAGGCCGTACCAGCGCAGCACCGACCAGAGCTTCAGCGCCCGGAAGCGGCGGCCCAGGGGGATCTGCCAGTCGCGGTAGTCGGTGACGGCGCCCGAGTCGGTGGCGGTGTTGCGCAGGTACTCCGGCAGGATCGTGAGGGCGTCGACCAGGACGTCCCGGTGCGCGGTCCAGAAGAGGGACAGGTCGAACGCGGTCAGCATCCACTTGTGGGCGTTCGCGGTGAACGAGTCGGCCAGGTCGACGCCGTCGAACAGGTCGCGGAACTCCGGGCACAGCGCCGCCGGGCCCGCCCACGCGGCGTCCACGTGCAGCCAGATGCCGTGCTCGGCGCACACGGCGGCGATCTCGCGCACCGGGTCCACCGCGCCCGTGCCCGTGGTGCCGACGGTCGCGCACACCAGCACCGGCCGCCGGCCCTCGGCCACGTCGGACCGGATGCGTGACACCAGGTCGTCCACCCGCATGGCCATCCGCGCGTCCACGTCGACCGCCCGCACGGCCTGCTCGCCGAGCCCGGCCATCCGCGCGGCCCGTTCCAGCGACGAGTGGGTCTGCGACGACACGTACACCGTCTCGGTCCCGTCCACGCCGGACCGCCGCCACTTCCCGCCCGACGCCCGGTGCAGCGCGGCCAGCATCGCGACCAGCGCGGCGGACGACGCGGTGTCCTGGATGACACCACCGCCGACGAACGACGACGGCAGGCCGAACGCGCCGACCAGCTCGTCCATCAGGTGCTGCTCGACCTCGGTCGCCGCGGGGGAGGTGGACCACAACATGCCCTGCACGCCCAACCCGGACGACAGCAGGTCACCGAGCACGGACGGCAGGGAGGCGTTCGACGGGAAGTAGGCGAAGAAGCCCGGGTGCTGCCAGTGCGTCGTCCCCGGCAGCACGACCCGGTCCAGGTCGGCGAGCAGCCCGGCGAAGCCCTCACCCCGCTCGGGCAGCCCGGCCAGCTGCCCCCGCACCCAGCCGGGCTCGACCGGCGACCGGACCGGGAAGTCCTCGACGCGCGAGCGGTAGTCGGCGATCCAGTCGACCACCTCGTGGCCGATCCGGCGGAACTCGTCGGGGTCCATGGCCGGAAATCTATACGCGCCGCCTGCGGTGGGTGGGGCGCTGGTCGTCGGGCGGGGTCAGGGCCCGCGTCTCGACCCGCTCCAGCACCACCGAGCTGGTCAGGTTCCGCACCTCCGCCCGCGAGGCGATCTTGTCCATCAGGAACGCCTGCAGGTGCGTGCTGTCGGCCACCGCGATGTGCACCAGGAAGTCCGCCTGCCCGCTGACGTGGAACAGCGACCGCGTCTCCGGCTGCGCCATCACGAACCGCCGGAACGCCGCCACCACCGGCCGGGTGTGCGGCCGCACGTTGACCGACACCACGGCCTCCAGCGGCAGCCCGGTGGTCCGCGGGTCGACCACGGCGTGGAACCCGGTGATCACGCCCAGGTCCCGCAGCCGGCGCACGCGCTGCAGGCACGTCGACGGCGCGATGCCGACCCGCTCGGCCAGGCTCCGGTTCGGCAGCGTCGCGTCGTTCTGCAACGCCTCCAGGATCAGCCAGTCGACCGAATCCAGTTCGGCTGTCTCGCTCACAACCGAACACTGTAACCGTCAGGTGGAATACACCCGAACGGTTGCCGCACGATGCCGCCGTGCACATCGCCTGGACCTCCTTCCTGCTCGCCCTCGTGGTCATCACCGTCGTGCCCGGCCCGGACTTCGTGCTGGTCACCGGCAACGCGGTGCGCGGCGTGCGCTACGGCGCGCTGACGGCGGCGGGCGTGGTGACCGGGCTGCTCGTGCACGCCCTGCTGGCCACGGTGGGCCTGTCCGCGCTGGTCGCGGCGGCCCCGGCGGCGTTGCTCGCGGTCAAGGCGGTGGGCGCGCTGTACCTGCTGTACCTGGGCGTCACCACGCTGCGGGCGGCCCGGCGCGGCGGGCCGATCCGGCGGGCGCCGAAGTCGGACCGGTCGCTGTTCCTGCGCGGCCTGCTGTGCGACCTGCTCAACCCGAAGGTGATGCTGACGTTCCTGAGCCTGGTGCCGCAGGCCATGGACCCGTCCGCGCCGCCGCTGCCCCAGGCCGCGCTGCTCTCGGCGGTCGCGGTGGGCGTGTTCGCGTGCTTCTGGGCCGCGGTGGTGCCGTTGGCGGGACGGCTGGCGGCGCTGCTGACGCGGCCGAAGGTGCGCCCGGTGTTCGAGCGGCTGTGCGGCACGGCGCTGATCGGCATGGCGGCTTCGGTGCTCGCCGCCTGATTCTCGTTATCGTGGCGCGGCCGAGGAGTCTCCGGTGAGGTAAGGCCCGACCCGGCGGAGAGGAACGGTATGCGCACACCAGGGGACGCCGCGGCGGTGACGGCCGCGGTGCGGGGCGAGCCGGGGGCGCTGGACGCGCTGGTCGCCGCCTACCTGCCGCTGGTCTACAACGTGGTGGGGCACGCGCTGGCCGGCCACCCGGACACCGACGACGTCGTGCAGGAGACCATGCTCCGGGCGTTGCACGGCCTGCCGAAGCTGCGCGAGCCCGAGGCGTTCCGGTCCTGGCTGCTGGCCATCGCGATGAACCAGGTGCGCGACCACCACCGGAGCCGGGCGCCGCTCGCCGACGCCGAGCCGGCCGACCTGCCCGACCCCGGCGCGGACTTCGCCGACCTGGCCGTCACCCGGCTCCAGCTCACCGGCCAGCGCCGCGAGGTGCTGGCGGCCACCCGGTGGATCGGCGACGACGAGCGCGAGCTGCTGTCGCTGTGGTGGATGGAGCAGGTCGGCCGGATCACCCGCGCCGAGCTGGCCGAGGCGCTGGACCTCACGCCGCAGCACGCGGCCGTGCGGGTGCAGCGGATGAAGGCCCAGCTCGACGGGGCGCGCGTGGTCGTGCGGGTGCTCGCCCTGCCGCGCTGCGGCGGGTTGGCCGAGGTCGTCGCCGACTGGGACGGGCGGCCGAGCGCGTTGTGGCGCAAGCGGATCGTGCGGCACGCGCGGGAGTGCGCCCGGTGCGTTCGCGGGTTCGACGACCTGGCGGCGGTGGACGGCCTGCTGGCCCGGATCCCGCTCGTGCCGCTGCCCGCGGGGTTCGACCTAGGCGCGGAACCGCTCGTCGTGGTGGCGAAGAAGGGCTTCTGGGCAGGCGCCGCGACCAAGCCGTTGGTCGCGGCGGCGGCCGTGGCGGCGGTGGTGGGCGCGGTCGTGCTGCTGCCCGGTGACCGGACGCCGCCCACACCGGTCGCCGCCCCGGTCGCCGTCACGACCACCCGGATGCCCTCGACCATCCCCACCACCACCACCACCACAACCACGACGACGACGACCACCACCACGACCACCACCACCGCGCCGGCACCGGTCGTCCAACCGGTCGCCAAGTCGGTGAAGAAGGGCGTCAGCACCTGGCACTTCGACGGCGTGACGGCGGCGTTGTCCGACGTGGGCGCGGGCTGGTTCTACAACTGGGCCCCGACCAGGGAGAACGTGCAGCCGCCCGCCGGCGTGGAGTACGTGCCGATGATCTGGGGCGCGAAGGCGGTGACCCCGGCGAACCTCCAGGCGGTCCGGGGCCAGGGCACCACCCTGCTCGGCTTCAACGAACCGGACCTCGCCGAGCAGTCGAACATGACCGTGGACCAGGCGCTGGACCTCTGGCCGCAGCTCCAGGCGACCGGGATGCGCCTGGGCAGCCCGGCCGTCGCGCACAGCGGTGACCGGGCGGGCGGCTGGCTCGACCGGTTCCTGGCCGGGGCGCGGCAGCGCGGCCTGCGGGTCGACTTCATCACGCTGCACTGGTACGGCTCGGACTTCGGCCCGGCCGCCGTGGGCCACCTGGAGGACTACCTGGACGCCGTGCACGCCCGCTACGGCCTGCCCGTCTGGCTGACCGAGTACTCGCTGATGGACTTCTCCGGCGGCGGCGTGCGCTACCCCGACGCGCAGCAGTTGGCCGACTTCGCCGGCGCCTCGTCGCGGATGCTCGAAGACCTGCCCTACCTGGAGCGCTACGCGTGGTTCGCGCTCCCCGCCGACAAACCGGGCACGGGGCTGTACCTGCCCGGAGGGACGCCGAACCGGGCCGGCGAGGCCTACCGCGCCACCGGTTAGGCGAGCGCCCGGAGCCGGTCGTGCGGCGACGGGCGCTCCGCGGTACCGGCCCGCCGCTGGTCGAGCAGCGGCGGGCCGGGCACGGCGACGCGAGACCGGCAGCGGTCAGGCGATGGTCCACTTCTGGTTCGCGCCACCCGTGCACGTCCAGATCTGCAACCGGGTGCCGTCGGCGCTGGTGTTGCCGGTGACGTCCACGCACTTGCCGGTCGCCGGGTTCACCAGGTCGCGGCCCGCCGTGTAGGTCCACTGCTGGTTCGCGCCGCCCCCGCAGCTCCACAGCTGCAACTGCGCGCCGTCGGCCGTGCCGCGGTCCTTGATGTCGAGGCACTTGCCCAGCGCGCGCAGCGTGCCGTCACCGGGCCGGGACCACTGCTGGGCCGCCGTGCCGTTGCACGTGTAGAGCTGCACGGCCGCGCCGTCCGCGCTGCTCGCGCCCGCGACGTCGACGCACTTGCCGGCCAGGCCGGTGATCGCGCCGCCGCTGCCGCCGGGGTTGCCGGAGCCGGGCGTGCCCTGCCAGGTGAACGTCGCCGAGGTGCGGGCGGGCAGGGTGTAGGTGAACGACTGGTTGCCCCAGTTCACGCGGATCGACTGGGCCGACGTGCCGCCGTTGTGCGCGATCAGGGCCTTGGAGCCGTCGGGGTTGCGGTAGGCCACGTTCTGCACGGTGCCGTTGGCGGTCGAGTCGATCCGGTACGCGCCCGGCTTGACGAACTTCGTCAGGTGGCCGGTCGTGTAGTACTCGACGGTGTAGTCCACCTGGCCGGCCCGCGAGCCGCCCTCCTGCACGGTGATCAGGCCGGTGCACGTGCCGCAGCCGCCGTTGTGCGGGCCCATGTTCTGGTTGAGCGCCAGGCTCCACTTCACCAGGCTGGAGCTGTGGTTGCGGGCGTAGTTGACGATGTCGGCCATGTCCTCGTTGTGCTGGTTCGAGATCCACGTGCCGCCGGAGTGCTCGGTGCTGAACTGCTTCACGTTCGGGTACTGGTTGCGCACCTGCGTGCCGACGGCCGGGTCACCGAAGTAGCCGTGCCAGGCGATGCCGCCGAACAGCGGGTCGTTGCGCACGCCCGCGTCGTTGAGGACGCCGGAGCCGAAGTTGGCGTAGTCGCCGTAGTTCCAGTCGTGCACCAGCACCTTGGTGGTGATGCCGGCCGCGCGGAACGCCGGGTAGAGGTTGTTCTTGGTGAACTCGACCAGGCCCGCCGGGTTCCAGCTCATGCCGGGGTAGTTCATCGCGGTCGGGTTGGACGCCTGGCAGCAGTTCGGCTCGTTCTGCACGGACACGTAGTCGACCGGGATGCCCGCGGCCTGGTAGCTCTGCACGTACTTGACGAAGTACTGCGCGTACATCGGCGCGTACTCCCACTTGAGCCAGCCCATCTGGTCCATGCGGCCGTTGTCCTTCATCCAGCCCGGCGCGCTCCACGGCACGCCCTTGACCCGCAGCTGCGGGTTGAGCTGCTTGGCCTGCTGCGTCAGCAGCCGCACGTCGGTGTCGTAGCCGTTCGCGCCCCAGTCGTTGAGGTCGCAGCACGTGTCGTCGAGCGAGACGTTGCCGGGCCGGGACAGGTCCGACGCGCCGATCGGGTTGCGCACGAACGACAGGCCGATGCCGTCGACCGGGTGGAACAGCTTGCGCATCACCGCGTCCCGCGTCGCGGCCGACACCGGGCCGCCGCGCAGCAGGTAGGCGGTGGTGTCGGTGATCGACGCGCCGCCACCCTCGAACTGCTGGTAGGTCGTGCCCTCGTTGACGGTGATGGTGTGGGTCGCGCCGCCGCCGTTGGTGCCGAAAGCGACGGACGGCTGCTGCTGGAGGCCGCGGGTGACGACCCGGCCGCCGCTGTCGGAGGTGGTGGTCAGGTGGACGGTCACGGTCTCGCCCGCGGCCGCGGCGGGCTGGGAGGCGGCGAGGGCGGCGGCGGCGGTGACCACGGCTATGCCGGCGCTGGTGAAAGCCCGACGGTGGGAAGAGGGCACCCCGGACTCCTTTCACGACGTTGTGGGCAGGGGTCGGCAGTCTGAAACAATGTGGAACATTTGTGGAACTTGTCCGCACGTGAAGGAAACAAGCCGGCCGAACGCGTGTCAAGAGCGCGGATTTATACCGGTAAAGACCGTGAACCAGGGGTGGAACGCGGGACGTCAGACGTGCGGCGCGGGCCCGGTGGACGCCCTGACCACCAGTTCCGTGGCCAGCTCCACGTGCAGCGCCTCCAGCTCGTGCCGGTCCAGCAGCCGCATCAGCAGCGTCACGGCCATCCGGCCCATTTCCTGCAACGGCTGCCGCACGGTGGTCAGCTCGGGCCGGGTGGCGCGGCTGAGGTCGAGGTCGTCGAACCCCGCGACCGACACGTCACCCGGCACGTCCAGGCCCAGCTCGCGGGCCGCCCGCAACGCGCCGACCGCCATCTTGTCGTTGAACGCGGCCAGCGCCGTGGGCCGGTCCGCCAGGCCGAGCAGCTCGCGGGCGACCCGGTGGCCGTCCTCCTCGGTCGGCTCGTCCACGTGCCGCAGCAGCTCGGCAGACGGCAGCACGCCGACGTCGGACAACGCCGCCGCGTACCCGGCGAGCCTGCCGTCGCTCGCCTGCCAGTCGGCGGGCCCGCCGAGGATCCCGATCCGCCGGTGGCCCAGCTCCACCAGGTGCGCCATCAACCGCCGCGCGCCCGCGAAGTGCGCCGCCGACACCGACGCCACGTCGCGCGGCAGCTCGGTGCGCGGGTCCACCACCACGAACGGGAACCGGCGGTCCCGCAGCCGGACCAGCTCCTCGGCGGGCTCCGGCGGCAGGATCAGGATCGCGCCGCCCACGTCGGAGCGGGCCGCGAGACCCGGCAGCGCCGACTCCCGCTGCGCCGACACGCCCGCGCTCAGCACGACCTGCCGACCGTGCCGGGCCGCGGTCTCGGCGACGCTGGACACGATCAGCCCGAAGTAGTCGGTGAGCAGGTACGGGCAGCGCACGTAGACCGGGCCCGCCGGCTTCGCGCCCCGCGTCCGCGGCGCCTCCCCGCCCAACCCGGCCACGGCCTTGAGCACCAGCTCGCGGGTGTGCTCGGCGACGTTGGCCTGCCCGTTGAGCACCCGGGACACCGTGGCGATGGAAAGCCCGGTCGCCCGTGCCACGTCCCGCACCGTCGCCCTGGCCATCCGCGCCCCCGTTCCACCCGTTGTTTCAGGATGTTACAGGGTACCGGGCGTAGTCCGACCCGCCTGGCATCGAGGGGTTCGGCACAGGTGCGCTCGCGCGCGGATTTCGGCAGGCTGTGCGGATGACCACCTCCGAGGCACCCGCGCGGATCGCCGTCACCGGGCTCGCCGTCATGGGCAGCAACCTGGCGCGCAACCTCGCCCGGCACGGCTACCGCGTCGCCGTGCACAACCGCAGCCACGCCCGCACCGAAGCGCTGATCGCCGACCACGGCCACGAGGGCGACTTCGTGCCGGCCAGAACCCTGGAAGAGCTCGTCGCGAGCCTCCAGACACCCCGCCAGATCATCATCATGGTCAAGGCGGGCGCGCCCACCGACGCCGTCATCGACGAGCTGGTGCCGCTGCTGGAGCCCGGCGACATGGTGATCGACGGCGGCAACGCGCACTACGCCGACACGCGCCGGCGCGAGGCCGCGCTGAAGGAAGCCGGGCTGCACTTCGTCGGCGCGGGCATCTCCGGCGGCGAGGAGGGCGCGCTCAACGGGCCGTCGATCATGCCGGGCGGGTCGAAGGAGTCCTACCGGCACCTCGGGCCGGTGTTGGAGGACATCGCGGCCAAGGTGGACGACGTGGCGTGCTGCGTGCACGTCGGGCCGGACGGCGCCGGGCACTTCGTGAAGATGGTGCACAACGGCATCGAGTACGCCGACATGCAGCTCATCGCCGAGGCCTACGACCTGCTGCACCGGGTCGGCGGCCTGGCGCCCGCCGAGGTCGCCGAGGTCTTCCGCGGTTGGAACACCGGCGACCTGGAGTCCTACCTGGTCGAGATCACCGCCGAGGTGCTCGGCCACGTCGACGCCGCGACCGGCGCCGCGCTCGTCGACGTGATCGCGGACGAGGCCGAGCAGAAGGGCACCGGCCGCTGGACCGTGCAGGAGGCGCTGGAGCTGGGCGTGCCGGTGACCGGCATCGCCGAGGCGGTGTTCGCCCGGTCGCTGTCGGGTCGGGCGGGCCAGCGCCAGGCGGTGCGGGCCGCGTTCGGGTCCGCCGACGTCGTCGGCGGTGCGACCGACTCGCTGGTCGAGGACGTCCGGCAGGCGCTGTACGCGTCGAAGGTCGTGGCGTACGCGCAGGGCTTCGACCAGATGCGCGCGGCGAGCGCCGAGTACGGCTGGGACCTCGACCTGGGCGCGATGGCCACGATCTGGCGCGGCGGCTGCATCATCCGGGCCCGGTTCCTGGACCGCATCCGCGAGGCCTACGACAAGGACCCGGAGCTGGCCTCGCTGCTCGTGGACGACTACTTCCGCGACGCGGTGCGCTCGGCCGAGGAGGCGTGGCGGCGGGTCGCGGTGAAGGCGGTGACCGCGGGCGTGCCCGCGCCCGGCTTCGTGTCCGCGCTGGCGTACTACGACGGGCTGCGGTCCGAGCGGCTGCCCGCGTCGCTCATCCAGGGCCTGCGCGACTTCTTCGGCGCGCACACCTACCGCCGCACCGACCGCGAGGGCAGCTTCCACACCCTCTGGTCGGGTGACAGGTCTCAAGTGGACGCCTGAGACCACCGGCCCGATCATGGCCGGGTGCGTGAGCATTTCCGGCGCCGCCCCGTCACGGCCGGCTACCTGTCGGCCGTGGCGGGGCTCGCGCTGCTGATGCGGTTCGTGTTCGCCGACGGGATGTCCGCGCAGGTGCGGGCGTCGCTGAGCACGAACGCGGCCAACCTCGCCGACCACCCGGTGAACGCGGTGCTGGGCAGCGCGTTCGTGCTCGACCCCGTCGGCGACGGGCTGGTGGCCACCGCCCTGGCCGTGGTCGCCGTGCTGGTCTGCCTCGGCGTGCTGGAACGCGAGGTCGGGCCGTGGCGCGCGGTCGCCGTGGTCCTCATCGGACACGTCGGCGCGGTCCTCGTCACGGCCCTCGTCATCTCTTCGGGTGTCTACCCGACCGATCTGACCGCCGTGGTCGACGTCGGTGCCGGTTACGTGGCGTTCACCGCCGCCGGCGCCATCACCGTGCTGGGGCCGGTGGTGCTGCGCGTGCCGTGGCTGGCGCTGCTCGTCGCGTACCCCCTGGCGGGTGCCGAGTGGTTCGGCTGGGTACCCGAGTTCGCCGCCGTCGGGCACGTGGCGGCCGTCCTGTTCGGACTGTGCGGCGGCGCGGTCGCGGTCGGCCGCGCCTACGCGGCCGTCGGCCGGTAGGTCCGTCACCAGGGGTGACGACCCGTTCGTGATCAACACGTCCGGGTGGAACGGCTGTCAGACCGCCCACCTCCTCCGTCATCATGGTCCGGACGCGACCTGTGCGACGCGGGCTGTGCCGACACCTTGTGCCGACACGGAGGTGCCACCGTGGCGAACCCTCACCACCGCGCCGGGGCCGAGTTCCGACTCGCCGCCTTCTGGCCGCGCCTGTTGCCGCCCTTAGCGCGTCACTAGGCACACCCCTTCTCCGGAAGCGACGACACCCCGCGCACCGCGTGGGGCGATACCCCCTTGCCGAAAGGTTGGCCCCGGCATGAACCGACCGCGCCCCAACAAGTCCCACGCGGGTGAGCACACCACGGCAGGCCCTCCGGGTGGTCTCGGCACCGTGCTGCGGCACGACCTGCCCGCGTCCGTGGTGGTGTTCCTGGTCGCCGTGCCGCTCTCGCTCGGCGTGGCCGCCGCGACCGGCGCGCCCCTGATGGCCGGGCTGATCTCCGGCGTCGTCGGCGGCGTCGTGGCCGGTTCCCTGTCCGGCGCGCCGCTGCAGATCAGCGGCGCGGCCACCGGCCTGGTGGTGATCACCGGCGGGCTCGTCGCCGAGTACGGCTGGCCCGCCACCGCGGCCATCACGCTCGCCGCGGGCGCCGTGCAACTGCTGTTCGGCCTGGCCAAGCTCGGCCGGATGGCGCTGTCCCTCTCGCCCGCCGTGGTGCACGGCATGCTGGCGGGCATCGGCCTGAGCATCGCGGTCGGGCAACTGGCCGTCGTGCTGGGCGGCACCGCGGCCACCTCCGTCCCGGACAACCTCACCAGGGTGGCCACGATGGAGGTGCGGTGGTCGGCCGTCCTCGTCGGCGCGCTGACGGTGGCCGTGCTGGTGCTGTGGCCGCGGGTGCCGCGTGCCTGTGTCGTGCCCGCGCCGCTGGTGGCCGTGCTGGTCGCGACGGTCGCGACGAGCGGGTTCGACGTGGCCCGCGTGCACCTGCCCGGCGAGGTGCTCAGCCAGGTCGTGCTGCCGGAACTGCCGTCCGGCGGCTTCGGCGGGATCGCCTTCGCCGTGCTCACCGTGGCCGTGGTGGCCAGCATGGAGTCGCTGCTGTCCGCGGTCGCGGTCGACAAGCTGCACACCGGGCCGCGCGCCGACCTCGACCGCGAGCTGATCGCGCAGGGCACCGCCAACGCCGTCTCGGGCGCGCTGGGCGGGCTGCCGATCGCGGGGGGCATCGCGCGCGGCTCGACCAACGTCGCCGCGGGCGCGCGCACCCGCGCGTCGACCGTGCTGCACGGCGTGTGGATCGCGTTGTTCGTGATCGCTCTGGGCTCGGTGCTGG
The DNA here is from genome assembly GCF_006716745.1 of Saccharothrix saharensis. Lineage (NCBI taxonomy): Bacteria > Bacillati > Actinomycetota > Actinomycetes > Pseudonocardiales > Pseudonocardiaceae > Saccharothrix > Saccharothrix saharensis. The sequence continues at coordinate 6,594,869 of NZ_VFPP01000001.1, forward strand.
AGCTGATCCCCCTGGCCGCCCTGGCGGGCGTGCTGCTGGTGGTGGGCGTGCGGCTGGTGAGCGTGCGCCGGATGCGCGCGCTGTGGCGGCACGGCGAGTTCTCCGCCTACGCGGTCACCCTCGTGGGCGTGGTGGTGCTCGGCCTGGTGGAGGGCGTGCTGCTGGGCGTCGCGCTGGCGGCGCTGCGGTCGCTGCACCGGCTGACCCGCGCCTCGGTGCGCGTGGAGCAGGAGCCCGACGGATGGCGCGTGGTGATCCGCGGCTCGCTGGTGTTCTTCGGGGCCGGGCGCCTGGTCCGCGGGCTGCGCGCCATCCCGCTGGGGCAGCGCGTCGTCCTGGAGCTGCACATCGACTTCCTCGACCACGGCGCGTACGAGGCGATCGACGACTGGCGCGTCGGCTACGAGCGGCTCGGCGGCCACGTCGAGGTGGACGAGGTCCACGACACCTGGTTCAGCAAGGCCACCAGGGGCATCCCCGCGCTGCGCAAGACACCGCTGTCACCGCTGCCGAGGTGGTTCGCGCCGTGGTCGCACTGGCAGCGCCACCGGCACGTGACCGTGCCGCGGCCGCGTGCGGACGTCGACCCGATGATCCGCGGCATGCGCGAGTTCGAGCGCACCACCGCGCCGCTGGTCCGCCCGTTCCTGGCCGAGCTGGCCGCGCGCGGCCAACGCCCGCGCCAGCTGTTCATCACGTGCGCCGACTCCCGCGTCGTGCCCAACCTGATCACCACGAGCGGTCCGGGTGACCTGTTCTGCGTGCGCAACATCGGCAACCTCGTGCCGCTGGACGGCGACGACTCGGTGGGCGCGGCGATCGAGTTCGCGGTGGAGGTGCTCGCGGTCGACACGATCGCCGTGTGCGGCCACTCGGACTGCGGCGCGATGAAGGCGGTCGTGCAGGGCTCGACCCGGCCGGGCACCCACCTGCACACGTGGCTGAAGGCGGTCGAGCCGAGCCTGATCCGCTTCCACGCGGGCGGGTCCGACCTCCCCGTGGTCGAACGCCTCTCCGTCGCCAACGTCGCCCAGCAACTGGACAACCTGATGGCCTACCGCAGCGTGCGCGAGGCCGTGTCCACCCGCTCCCTGCGCCTGGTCGGCATGTACTTCGACATCTCCACCGCCCGCGTCTACCTGGTCGACCCGACCCGCGACGACCTCCACCCGGTCCACGCTTAACCCCCACCGCTCCTCCACCCTGCCCCACCCCCTGCCCCACCCCCTGCCCTGCTCCCTGCCCCCGTGACCGCGAGGTCGCGTCGACCGTTCGCGTCCTCATTTCCGACGATCACGCTTTTCGATCGTCGGAAATCAGGGCGCGAACGGTCGACTTCCAGGCGACCTCGCCCGCCGTCTGCGGAGCAGCGGCAATTGAACACGGGGTGGTCGGCCCCCTCACCGGACCGACCACCCCGTGCCGAGCCCGCCCACCGAGCCGGCCCCGGTCGGGGGCACGGGATCGGTTCGGTGGGGGCTCGGATGAGGTCGGGCGGCGCTGGTGGGGCTCGATTGCGGGGGAGGTGCGTCGCCCGACCGGGCTGGGTGCTAGCCGACGCTGCGCAGGTGCTTACGGTGGTCGCCGGACGGTTCGTCGCCGCCGACGGTGAGGGCGAGCTGCGCGCCGAGGTACGCCCGGCACGGCGAGGGCAGGCGGCGGCTCCAGCGGCGGGTGCGGCAGGTCGGGCAGCGGCCGTGCTCGTCGGGGGTGTGCTCGTCGAGGAGGGCCTTGACCGCGGTCACCACCCTGGGCAGTTCGCAGCGGGCGAGTTCGACCGCCGTCTCGTCGTCGCCGGTCGACGCGAGGCGGACCAGCGTGGCCAGGTGTTCTCGGAGGGACCGGTCGAGCTGGCTGAAGACGGTGGTGGACACCTTCAGCGCTCCTTCCCTGGGGGCGGTGTGCTCACCGCAGCCTGTTCCCGCGTCCGGCCGGCTGCAAGTTGCAGTACACGAATGGATGACGTCACTTTGCTCCGTTGGCGCACGGCCACAGACTGGCTGCGGCCCCCGGGTCGGGGTCGTCGACGAAAGGGTGTCCGCATGCCACGGGGCAGCAGCCCGACGCTGCGCAAGCGACGGCTGGTCAGCGAGCTGCGCCGGCTGCGCGAGGCGGCCGACCTCACCATCGAGGACGTCGCCGGGCGGCTGGAGTGCTCGGCGTCGAAGATCAGCCGCATCGAGACCGGCCGCGTCGGCGTCACCCCGCGCGACGTGCGGGACATGCTGTCGGCCTACGGCGCGGACCGGGCCACGCTGGACGAGCTGGTGCAGTTGGCGCGGGACGCGCGGCGGCGGGCGTGGTGGGACGAGTTCGGCGACATCGCGCCCGGCCGCTACGTCGGGTTCGAGGCCGACGCCGAGCGGGTGCGCACCTACCAGGGCCTGATGGTGCCGGGACTGCTCCAGTCCGAGGCGTACACGCGGGCGTTGATCCGGGCGGTGCTGCCGGACGCCGCGCCGGCCGAGGTGGACCGGCGGGTCGAGCTGCGCAAGGCGCGGCAGGCGTTGCTCGTCGAGGACGACCCGCTGTCCTTGCACGCGGTCGTGGACGAGGCAGCCTTGCGGAGGCTGGTGGGCGGCCGGCAGGTGATGGCGGAGCAGCTGACGCGACTCAACGAAGTCGGGGAATTGCCGAATATCACCCTCCAGGTGGTCCCATTCGAGGCGGGCGGTCACGCGGCGATGGACGGTCCGTTCGTCATCCTGTCGTTTCCCGAGCAGTCGGATCCGGCCGTGGTATACATCGAAAGCCCGAAGGGCGACGTTTATTGGGAACAGCCCTCGGACGTCGCCCGGTATTCCGACATGTTCGCTCGGCTCAGCGCCGACTCGCTCGACCCGGCCGCCTCGTCCGCGCTGATCGGGAGGGTGGCGCGGGAGCTCGCCTGAATCCGAGGTGAACTGCCATGCAACGCCAGTGGCGCAAGAGCACGTGGTCGTCCGCGGGTGGTCCGGAGTGCGTGGAAATCGCGCTCGACCCGAACGGGGTGGCTGTGCGCGATTCGAAGAACCGAACCGGTGGCGGGTTGGACTTCGGTTTCGCGCAGTGGTCGCGATTCGTGGACGGAGCGAAGAGCGGCACGGCCGACCGCCGCTGACCACCGGTCGTTCACCTCGGGGGTGTGCCGTAGGGCGCGCCCCCGACTTTCGACCACCTTCCCGTACGACCTCGGTCTGGTGGCCGGTCAGCCCCCGGTCCGATGCGCCCCCCGGCGTGGTTGCGGTGGACTTCCCCCTAGCCTGCACTCCGGTGCTCGTCATGATCCACAAGGGGATGAACCATGGCCTTGCTGACCGACGCCCTGGAAGGGCTCGCCGGGCTGCCGCAGCCCGCCGTGCTCGCGGTGACGGGCGCGTTGACGTTGGCGGAGTGCACGCTGGGCGTGGGCTTCATCGCGCCGGGGGAGAGCGCGTTGCTGCTGGCCGCCACGACGGTCACCAGCGTGTCCCGGTTCCTGGTGATGTGGCTGGTGGTGTCGGTGTGCGCGGTGGCGGGCGACAGCATCGGCTACTTCCTCGGCCGCCGCTACGGCGACCGGCTGCGGGACAGCAAGGTGGTGCGCAAGCTCGGCCAGGAGCACTGGGACGCCGCGGGGGCGCTGCTGCGCAGGCGCGGCGCGTGGGCGGTGTTCTTCGCCCGGTTCATGCCGGTGGTGCGGACCCTGGTGCCCGCGTCGGCGGGCGCGTCGAAGCTGGAGTACCGCCGGTTCCTGCCCGCGTCGATCGCGGGCGCGGTGAGCTGGTCGGCGCTGCACATCGGCATCGGCTCGGCCGCGGGCGCGTCGGCGAAGTACATCGAGTCGGTGTTCAACGGCGCGATGTGGGGCCTGATGGGCGTCGCGGTCGTGGTCGGCGTCCTCGTGGTGCTGCGTCGCCGCCGCAAGGCCGCCAGGGCCGCGGTCGAACCGCGTGAGCTCGAAGAGGTCGCCTGACCCCGGACGTGGTCGAAGGGGCCGCGCCCGGGGGTTCGGTCCCGGGCGCGGCCCCTTCCACTGGGGGGAGGGCAATGGAGGTGGGCCGTCCCCTACCGGACGACCCGTCTCCGGGTGGAGAAGGGGACGAGGGCGGGCCGGCGTTCCGCCGCCGCGGGCTGGATGCCCCTTGCACGCCGGCCTGCCCTCGTCGTTCAGGGAGAGCAGCGGATGTTCCGCTGTCTGGTCCAACCTCGCTCACCGGGGTTCGCCCTGTGTGGTTGATCGGACACGCTTAGCGTAAGAATGCGGCTACAGGACGACTGGAGCCGGACTGAAGTGATCTCCTAGGCTCGGTCTGGGTCTCAACGTGTCGGCGAAGGATCGGTCGGTGGCAGACGGCGGCGGCGAGCGCTTGCGGTTCGAGGTGCTCGGCCTGCTCCGGGCGGTGCGCGGTGGCGGGGAGGTCGACCTCGGCGCCGCCAAGCAGCGCGCCGTGCTGGCGGTGCTGCTGCTGGCCCGCAACACGCCGGTCAGCCGCGACCAGATCATCGAGGCGGTGTGGGGCGACAACACGCCCACCAGCGCGGTCAACCTGGTGCAGACCTACGTGGCCGGCCTGCGCCGCGCGCTGGAGCCCAGCCGGGCCCGCCGCGCCCCGGCCGAGCTGCTGACCTCCGTCGGCGACGGCTACCTGCTGCGCGTCGAGCCGCAGCAGGTCGACCTGGACGAGTTCGAGCTGGGCGTGGCGGCCGCGGCCCGGTCGCGCGCGGCCGGCGACCTGATCGCGGCGGCCACCGCGCTGGACGAGGCGCTCGGCCTGTGGCGCGGCGAGCCGCTGGGCGGGGTCGCGGGCCTGTTCGCCGAGGTCGAGCGCGGCCGGCTGGTCGAGCGCAGGCTCGCCGTGCTGGAGGAGCGGGCGGAGCTGCTGCTGCTGATCGGGCGGGGCGCGGAGCTGGTGCCGTCGCTGACCACGCTGGTCGGCGAGCACCCGTTGCGGGAACGCGGGCACGGCCTGCTGATGCGCGCGTTGTGCCAGGCGGGGCGGCAGGCGGAGGCGCTGGCGGTCTACCGCGAGGCGCGCCGGGTGCTGGTGGAGGAGCTGGGCGTCGAGCCGGGGCCGGAGCTGCGCAAGCTCCAGCAGGCCGTGCTGGCGGGGGAGGACCCGGAGCCGGACCGCCCGACCCGGCCGATGGCGCTGCGCCCGGTGGGCGAGTCCGCGCCCGCGATCACACCCGCGCAGCTGCCGCGCGCCTCGGCGTCACTGATCGGCCGCGACGACGAGCTCAAGCGGCTGGACGGCCTGCTGGCGTCGTACCCGGAGGGCGGGCTGGTCCTCGTCGTCACCGGCCCGGCGGGCGTCGGCAAGACCGCGCTGGCCCTGCACTGGGCGCAACGGGTGCGCGAGGACTTCCCGGACGGCCAGCTCTACGTCGACCTGCACGGCTACGACCCGAACCAGGAGCCGCTGGGCGCGGGCGAGGTGCTGAGCCGGTTCCTGCGCACGCTGGGCGTGCCGTCGCCGGACATCCCGGTGACGGTGGAGGAGCGGTCGGCGTTGTTCCGCACGCTCATCGCCGACCGGCGCATGGTGGTGATGCTGGACAACGCCCGGGGCTCGACCGAGCTGCTGCCGCTGCTGCCCGGACCGCCGTCGTGCGTGCTGGTGACGTCCCGCCGGCGGTTGGTCGGGCTGGTCGCGCACGCGGAGGCGCGGCTGGTCGAACTGGACATGCTGGACCCCGACGCGTCGGTGGCCGTGGTCAGCCGGGTCGCGGGCCGGGACGCGACGGAGGCCGCGGCGCTGCGCCGGCTGGCCGTGCTGTGCGACGGGCTGCCGCTGGCGCTGCGGATCGCCGCCGCCCGGCTGGCGGTCGCGCCGTCGTTGCGGGTGGCCGAACTGGTGGCCGAGCTGGACGACGAGCACGGTCGGCTGGCCGCGCTGGGCCTGGAGGACGAGGACTCCACGGTGCGGGCGGCGCTGGACGCGTCACGCCGGGCGCTGTCGCCGCTGCCCGCGCGGCTGCTGGCGCTGCTCGGCCTGCACCCCGGCCCGGACGTGACGGCGTTCGTGGCGGCCTCCATGGCGCAGGTGCGGGTCGGTGACGCGCAGCGCGCGCTGGACGCGTTGACGGCGGCGAACCTGCTGTCGGTCAACGAGCCCGGCCGGTACGGGGCGCACGACCTGGTGCGCGTCTACATGCGGACGTTGGCCGCCGAGCTGCCCGAGGCCGAGCGGCACGAGGCGACCGGCCGGATGCTCGACCACTACCTGCACTGCGCGGACCTGGCCGACGGCCGGCTGCCGGTGACGAGGGGCAGCAACGTGCGGGTCGCGCCCGAGCACGTGCCTGCGGAGACGCCGAAGCTCACCACGTCGGCCGAGGCCAGCTCCTGGCTGGACGCCGAGCAGGGCAACATCATCGCCGCCGCCGAGCTGGCCGCCGCGCCGGGCTCGGACCCGGGGTGGCTGGTGCACGCCTGGCAGCTGCCCTACACGCTGTCCCGGTTCCTGTGGTTGCGGGCGGACCGGGCGACGTGGCTGCGCACGACGGAGGCCGCGCTGGGGGCCGCCACGAGGCTCGGCGACCCCGAGGCGCGGTTCGTGATGCTGTTCAACCTCGGCATCGCGCTGGCCCAGTTCCAGCGGATGGACGAGTCGCTCGACCGCCACCGCGAGGCGTTGGAGGTGGCGCGGGCGTCCGGCGACGTGAACGCGCAGGCCAGGGCCTTGACGGCGGTCGCGGACATGCTGGCGTTCCTGGGCCGGGTCGACGAGTCGGAGGCGTCCTACCGGGAGGCGCTGGAGGTCAGCCGGGCGGCCGGGTCGCGGTGGGCGGAGGCCAACGCCCACCACAACCTCGGGCTGCTGCACCTGGCGTCACGCCGGTACGACGAGGCCAAGACGTGGCTGCGGGCGGCCGTGACGATGTACCGCGAGGTCGGCGAGCAGTGCGGTGAGTCGACCTGCCACACCGATCTCGCGATGGTGCTGCTGGAGTCGGGCGAGGTGGGCGACGCCGTCACGTCGGCGCGCACGGCGCTGTCGGTGGCGTCGGCGGCGGCGAGCCCGTACCACCAGGCGATGGCGCACGACCGGCTGGCCACCGTGTTCGACCGGCAGGGCCTGCCCGGCGCGGTGGCGCACTGGCAGCGGGCGCTGGCGCTGTTCACCGAGCTGGGCGCGCCGGAGTCCGACCAGGTGCGGGAACGGCTGGCCCGCGCCCGCGCCACCACGACCGTCTGACCGCACCACCCCCTAGATGGTCTGGACCTATTGACAGAGAGGTCTAGACCTATTTACGGTTCGGTGGCTGCGTCGTGGCCGCCGCCTCGTGCAGGAGGTGTGCTGGTCTTGTCCAGGAGATCCAGGTTCTCGCCGCTCGTGGCGTTGCTCGCCGGGGTGGTCGGACTCGTCGTCGCCGTCGTGTCCCCGTCGTCGCCCACTGCCGCCGCCGCGGGAGAGGAGTGCCGTCCCGACGGCCTCTACCAGACCCCCGGCGTCGCCGTACCGTACTGCTCCGTCTACGACACCGACGGTCGGGAGTCGTTGGGCGCCAACCACTCCCGCCGCGTCATCGGTTACTTCACCAGTTGGCGCACGGGCCGCAACGGCGCGCCCGCCTACCTCGCGTCCGACATCCCGTGGAGCAAGGTCACGCACCTGAACTACGCGTTCGCGCACATCGACGCGCAGAACCGGGTGTCCGTCGGGCCCGACGGCCCGGACAACGCCTCCACCGGCATGACGTGGCCGGGCGTCGAGCCGGACCCGTCGCTGCCGTACAAGGGTCACTTCAACCTGCTGAACAAGTACAAGAAGCAGTACCCGAACGTGAAGACGTTGATCTCGGTCGGCGGCTGGGCGGAGACGGGCGGCTTCTTCAACGCCGACGGCACGCGCAACGCCTCCGGCGGCTTCTACAAGCTCGGCGCGCAGCCGCAGGCCACCGTGGACGCGTTCGCCGACTCCGCCGTCGACTTCATCCGCAAGTACGGCTTCAACGGCGTGGACATCGACTACGAGTACGCCACGTCGAACAACCACGCCGGGAACCCGGACGACTTCTGGATCTCCAACGCCAACCGCGGCACGCTGTGGGCGGGCTACGAGAAGATCATGAAGACGTTGCGGGAGAAGCTGGACCGCGCCTCGGCGCAGGACGGCAGGCACTACCTGCTCACCGCCGCCGTGCCCGCCTCGGGCTGGCTGCTGCGCGGCCAGGAGGCCTACCAGGTCACCCGCTACCTCGACTACCTCAACGTGATGAGCTACGACCTGCACGGCTCGTGGAACCACTTCGTCGGCCCGAACGCCGCGCTCTACGACGACGGCAAGGACGGCGAGCTCGCCGCCGGCGGCGTCTACACCGCGCCGCAGTACGAGGGCATGGGCTACCTGAACACCGACTGGTCCTACCACTACTACCGCGGTGCGATGCAGGCCGGCCGGATCAACATCGGCGTCCCGTTCTACAGCCGCGGCTGGCAGGGCGTCACCGGCGGCACGAACGGGCTGTGGGGCCGGGCCGCGTTGCCGGACCAGACGAAGTGCCCGCCCGGCACGGGCTCCAGCGTCGGCTCGACCACCCCGTGCGGCAACGGCGCGGTCGGCATCGACAACCTGTGGCACGACTCCACCGCGGGCGGCGCGGAAGTGCCGTCGGGCGTGAACCCCATGTGGCACGCCAAGAACCTGGAGAACGAGATCACGCCGGACTACCTGGCCCAGCACGGCCTGGACCCGGCCAACGACCCGACCGACCGGATCTCCGGCTCCTACAACCGCTTCTACGACAGCACGCTCGCCTCGCCGTGGCTGTGGAACGCCGACAAGAAGGTGTTCCTGTCCACTGAGGACGAGCAGTCCATCGCGGCCAAGGCGAAGTACGTGGCGGACAAGGGCATCGGCGGCATCATGATCTGGGAGCTGGCGGGCGACTACCGCTTCGACAGCGCCAAGGGGCAGTACACGGTCGGCGACACCCTGCTCACCAAGATCAACGAGGGGTTGCGCGGCGCGGCGCCCTACGGCGCGCGGAAGGCCTCCGGGACCACGCCGAGCCAGGTGCTGAACGTGAGCGCGACCGTCTCCGGGTTCGCCCTCGGCGACAACAACTACCCGATCACGCCGAAGCTGAAGCTGACCAACAACTCGACCACCACCCTGCCGGGCGGCACGAAGATCGAGTTCGACTACGGCACCAGCGCGCCCGGCAGCATGGCCGACCAGTCCGGCTTCGGGCTGCGGGTCACCGCCAAGGGCCACTCCGGCAGCAACGTCGGCGGCCTGAAGGGCGACTTCCAGCACGTCGAGCTCACGTTGCCGACCTGGCAGTCCCTCGCGCCCGGCGCGTCGGTGGACGTCGCGCTGAGCTACCAGCTACCGATCGCGTCGCCGTCGAACTTCAAGCTGACCTTCGGCGGCCAGTCCTACGCCATCGCCTCCGACCACCCGCGCGGCGGCGGCTCCGACCAGACCACCACCACGACTACGACTACGACTACGACGACCACCACCACGACCAGCCAACCGAGCTGCACCGCGCCCGCGTGGGACCGCGCCAAGGTCTACAACGGCGGCAACGAGGTCTCCCACAAGGGCAAGCGCTGGCAGGCCAAGTGGTGGACGCAGGGCGACGAGCCGGGTACGACCGGCGAGTGGGGCGTCTGGCGCGACCTCGGCGCCTGCTGAGGGTTCCTGACGTGCGCCGACCTGCGCCTGAGGCATCCCTTACCCGCCGTCTGCCACCCCTTACGGCGGCGGGTAAGGGCACCAGCGCCGCAACCAACGTGAACGCCCGATGCCCGCGGGCCCGCCTCAGGACGACTCTTCGTGTCATCAGGGAAGCAAGACGACACGAGGAGCAGGTCATCATGGAGTGGACGCCCGAGTCCTTGAAGGCGGAGATCGACTACCGGCAGGCCGCGCTGCGCGCGGACGCGGCGCACTACCGCGTCGGCCGGCAGGCGCACGCGGCGAAGCGGTCCTGGTGGCGGCGCCTGGGCCATCGTCCCGGCCCGGATCTGCCCGCCGGGGGAAATGACCACCGCGACGCCGCCTGAGGTGTGACAGCATGCCTGGTGTGGCACGCCTCGGTTCCGGAATCCCCTTGGTGGCGCGTAGCCGGGAGATGACCAGGCTGCGCGCCGCCCTGGACGACGCCGCGCGCGGCGAGGCAGGCGCGATCCTGCTGGCAGGCGACGCGGGCGTGGGCAAGACCCGGCTGGTGGACGAGCTGTCCGCCACCGCGGGTGACGCGCTCGTGCTCACCGGGCGCTGCCTGGACGTCGGCGAGACCGGCCTGCCGTACCTCCCCTTCACCGAGGCGTTGGGGCAGGTGCGGCGGGCCGGTCTGCTCGACGTCGCCGCCCGGCCGGCCCTGGCCCTGCTGCTGCCCGAGCTGGCGCTGCCCGCGGGCCACGACGGCAGCACGTCGGTCTCCGGCCTGCCGTCGCACCTGGTCGGCCGCCGTCCCGAGCAGGACATCGGCCAGCTCCAGCTGTTCGACGCGGTGCACGGCCTGCTCGGCGAGCTGGCCGAGCAGCGGCCCGTGCTGCTGGTGCTCGAGGACCTGCACTGGGCCGACGCCTCCACCCGCTACCTGTTGTCGTTCCTGCTCTCGCGGCTGCGCGCGCAGCGGCTGCTGGTGGTCGGCACCTACCGCTCCGACGACCTGCACCGCAGCCACCCGCTGCGCCCCCTGCTCAACGAGCTGGTGCGGCTGCCCGCCGTGCGCCGGCTCGACCTGACGCCGTTGAGCGCGATCGACGCGCGCTCCTTCGTCGCCGCGCTGGCCGACGACCTGTCCGACGAGCTGGTCCTGGAGGTCGCCGAGCGCTCCGACGGCAACCCGTTCTTCGCCGAGGAGCTGATCGCGGTCGCCGCCTGCGGTGACCGCGAGGTGCCGTGGACGCTCGCCGAGGTGCTGCTGGCCCGCATCGAACGCCTCTCCCCGGACGCGCAGCGCGTGGTGCGGGTCGCGTCGGTCGGCGGCCGGTCGGTGCGCCACGACCTGCTGCGCGACGTGGCCGGCATGGACGACGTGGTGCTCGACACCGCGCTGCGCGAGGCCGTGCAGCACCACGTGCTGGTGGTCGACGGCGCGGAGGTGTACACGTTCCGGCACGCGTTGCTGCGCGAGACCGTCTACAACGACCTGCTGCCGGGTGAGCGCGTGCGGCTGCACTCCGCGTACGCGGACCGGCTGGCGTCGTCCGACGACCGGGGCGCCGCCGCCGCGCTGGCCCACCACAGCCTGGAGTCCCACGACCTGGCCCGTGCCCTGCGCGCGTCGGTCGAGGCGGGGCAGGAGGCGCAGGCCGCGGGCGCGCCCGCCGAGTCGTTGCGACACCTGGAGCAGGCGCTGAAGCTGTGGCACGCGGTGCCCGCCGACCAGCGACCGCCCGGTTTGACCGAGTTGTCGCTGTTGCGCAGCGCGTCGTGGGCGGCGGGCACGGCGGGCCAGCCCGAGCGGGCCATCGCGTTCGCCCGTACCGGCACCACCGTCGTGGACGGGTCCGACTGCGAGCAGGCCGCCGAGATGTGGCGGCGCTTCGCGCAGGCGTTGCAGGTCATCGACGGCACCGACGACGAGAAGTACCACGCGGTGGAGGAGGCGTGGCGGTTGGTCCGGGACCGGCCCGCCAGCCCGGCCCGCGCGTGGGTGCTGGCCGTGTGGGCGGCGGCGCTGCGGCACGACCGCAAGTACGTCGAGGCGCGGGAGCGGGCCGAGATGGCGGTGGCGGACGGCCGCGCGGCGGGCGCGGAGTCGGCCGTGGCGGACGCGCTGACGACGCTGGGCCTGCTCGACGAGCCCGACGGCCAGGTGTCGCGGGCCCGCGAGCACCTGACGGCCGCGGTGGCGTGCGCGATGGAGGCCGACGCGGTCAGCACCGAGCTGCGCGCGCGGTACTTCCTCGGCATGCACCACTACGACCTCGGCGAGCTGGCCGAGGCCGCGCGGGTGTTCGGCGAGGGCGTGGCGCGGGCCAAGGCGACCGGCCTGACGTGGAGCTCGTTCGGGCTGGAGCTGCGCATCCTGCAGGTGTTGACCGAGTACTACCGCGGCGACTGGGACCGCGCGGCGACCGCCGCCGAACCGCCCGGCCTGCGGGTGTCCAGCACGGTGTCGGCGCGGCTGGCCGCGGCGGGCACGCACGTGGCGGTCAGCCGGGGCGAGTTCGACCAGGCCGAGCGGATGATCCGGGAGCTGCGCGCGGACTGGCACCGCGACCTGCAGATCGCGTTGATCACCGGTGGCACGGGTGCGGAGCTGGCGTTGTGGCGGGGGCAGCCCGAGCTGGCCGTGGAGCGGGTCGCGGACGCGATCAGCTGGTCGCGCAAGGAGGGCGAGTGGCTGCTGGCGGGCATCCGGCTGGCCGCCCTCGGCGTGGCCGGGCACGGGGAGATCGCGGCGCGGGCGCGACGGCGCAAGGACCGGGCGGCCGAGGAGGCCGCCGTGCGGGCGGGTCGGGAGCTGGGCGAGTACGCGCGCACCACGGCCGAGCTGGGCATCCCGCGTTCGGGTGCGTTGGGTCCGGAGGGCCGCGCGTGGCTGCTGAGGGTGGCGGCGGAGGAGTCCCGGTTGACCGGGTCGGGCGATCCGGAGCTGTGGCGGCAGGTGGTGGACGGGTTCGGCTTCGGGTCGGTGTTCGAGCAGGCGGTCTGCCGGTGGCGGCTGGCCGAGGCGCTGCTGGGCGCGGACCGGCGCGAGGCGGCGGCGGCGGAGTTGCGGCTGGCCGGCGCGGTGGCCGAGGAGCTGGGCGCGGTGCCGTTGCGGGAGGCGCTGGACCTGGTCGCCCGACGGGCCCGGGTGGCGTTGCGCGACGTCGGGCCGCGCGACCGGGTGGACCCGTTCACGCCGCGGGAGCGGTCGGTGCTGGAGCTGGTCGCGCTGGGTCGGACGAACCGGCAGGTCGGCGAGGAGCTCTACATCTCGGAGAAGACCGTCAGCGTGCACCTGAGCCGGATCATGTCCAAGCTGGGCGCGAGCCGCCGGGCCGAGGCCGTGGCCAACGCCTTCGACCGCGGCCTGCTGGACCTGCCACCCCCACCCGACCCCGCGTGAGCCCTACCTCCGGCACGCGTGCGTCCTGCGTCCCGTCACCCCGGGTCCGACGCTCACGACGAACGGCGTCAGGCCCGAGCGTCGGATCCGGGTGTTCCGAACGCACGACTCTCGTGCTCCCCACGTCGGAACCGCGGGGGTCAGACCTCGGGACTAGGTGGCGTCATCCCGCCGGTTGACCACCGGTTCCGCCGCCGAGGTGACGCCTGCCGAGGCGCGTGCCCCCTAGCTTTCTCGACGTCAACCAGACCCGAGGAATCGAGGGAGCATGTCCGCACTGGTGTCCGACGTCGGGACCCGCACCGCAGTAGCCGCCGCGAACCTGGTGAAGGTGTACGGCAAGGGCGACACCGCCGTGCGGGCGCTGGACGGGGTCAGCGTCGCGTTCGCGGCGGGCCGCTTCACCGCCATCATGGGCCCGTCCGGGTCCGGCAAGTCGACGATGATGCACTGCCTGGCCGGGCTCGACAACGTCGACGCCGGCAGCGTGCACATCGGCGGCACCGAGATCACCTCGCTGGGTGACAAGGAGCTGACCCGGCTGCGACGTGACCGGGTCGGGTTCGTGTTCCAGGCGTTCAACCTGCTGCCCACGCTCACCGCCGAGGCCAACATCCTGCTCGGCCTGGAGCTGGCCGGCCGCAAGCCCGACCGCGAGTGGTTCGACACGATCGTGGACGTGCTCGGCCTGCGCGACCGGCTCAAGCACAAGCCGACCGAGCTGTCCGGCGGCCAGCAGCAGCGCGTGGCCTGCGCCCGCGCCCTGGTCGCCCGGCCGGACGTGGTGTTCGCCGACGAGCCGACCGGCAACCTGGACTCGCGGTCCGGCGCCGAGGTGCTGGACTTCCTGCGCATGTCCGTGCGCAAGCTCGGCCAGACCGTGATCATGGTGACGCACGACCCGGTCGCCGCGTCCTACGCCGACCGCGTCGTGCTGATGGCCGACGGCCACCTCGCGGGCGAGATCGAGAACCCGACCGCCGACTCCGTGCTGTCCGCGCTCAAGCACCTGGGGGCGTGACCTGATGCTGCGCACGATCATCGCGGGTCTCAAGGCCCGCACCGCGCGGCTCGTGCTGTCCTCGGTGGCGATCGCCCTCGGCGTCGCCTTCGTGACCGGCACCCTGGTGCTCGGCGACGCCATGAACGCGAGCCTGCGCGACGAGTTCGCCAAGAGCGCGCGCAACGTCGACGTCTCCGTCACGGTGTCCGGCGAACCGTCCTCCGCCGAGGAAGTCCGGGGCATCACCCCCGAGACGCTGGCCAGGATCCGGCAGGCGCCGGGCGTCGCGGGCGCGGACCCGCGCGACTCGAACACCGTGCCGCTCGTCGCGGCCAACGGCAAGGCGAAGACCGCGTGGGCGGTGTCGCTGGCGAGCAACGAGAAGCTGCGCGAGTTCGACCTCGTGGACGGCCGCTACCCGGCCGGGGACGACGAGATCGCGGTCGACCAGCGCACCGCCACCACGGCCAAGCTGACGATCGGCCAACCGGTCGTGCTGCTGGGCAAGGGGGACGTGCGGCACACGTACACGCTCGTCGGCACGTACCAGCAGGGCACGAACCCGCTGTCGCTGTCCGGGTTCGACCACGTCGGGCTGACGCCGGAGGCGTTCCAGGCGCTGGAGCCGGAACGGCCGCCGTACCAGGTGGTCGCCACCGCCGCGCCCGGCTTCACGCAGCAGCAGGTCGCCGACAACGTCCGCCAGGCCATCGGGGGCCAGGGCTACCGCATCCAGACCGGCGACGAGCTGACGAAGGAGACCCTGGAACGGGTCGAGTCGCAGGCCGGTGAGTTCACCACGGTGCTGCTGGCGTTCGCGATCATCGCGCTCGTCGTCGCGGCCATGGTCATCTACAACACGTTCACCATCCTGGTCGCCCAGCGCACCCGCGAGCTGGCGCTGATGCGCTGCGTGGGCGCGAGCCGGGGCCAGGTGTTCCGGGGCGTGCTGGCCGAGGCGCTGGTGATGGGCCTGACCGCGTCGGTGATCGGCCTGTTCGGCGGCATCGGCGTGTCGGCCCTGCTGCAACGGGTGATCTTCTCGTTCGACGGCGGTGAGGGGACCGTGCAGCTGCCGGTGACGGTGACGACGGTGCTCGCCGCGTTCGCCGTCGGCACGCTGATCACGGTGCTCGCCGCGGTGCTGCCCGCCCGCAAGGCGACCCGGGTCGCCCCGGTGGCCGCGCTGCGCAGCCAGCCCGACAGCGGCGAGGAGGTCTCGCGCACCGGCGTGCTGCGCGTGCTGACCGCCGTGCTGTTCGCGGTGGTCGGGGTCGGCGCGGTCGTGTTCGGGATGAACCTGGAGGACGAGGACGCCGCGATGTTCATCAGCGGCGCGGGGACGATGGCGCTGCTGGCCGCGGTGCTCGTGCTCGGCCCGCTGCTGGTCGGCCCGGTCAACCGGGTGCTCGGCGCCGTGCCGCGGGCGCTGCTCGGCGTGCCCGCCAAGCTCGCGTCCGCCAACGCGGGCCGCAACCCCAAGCGCACCGCCGCGACCACGGCGGCGTTGATGATCGGCGTGACGATCGTGTCGCTGGTGACCGTGGTCGCCAACAGCGCCAAGGAGACCGCCAACGCCGAGATCGACCAGCGGATGCCCGCCGACTACACGGTGACGTCCGCCGTCTACGACCGGCCGCTGCCCAAGGAGCTGGCCGACGAGCTGGCCGCCGTGCCGGAGGTGGCGCGCGTCGCGCCGACCACGGTGATCTACGGCGAGCGCGGCTACTTCACCGGCGTGCCGCAGGACGCGATCGGCACCCTGTTCCGGCCCACCGCCACCAGCGGGTCGCTCGCCGACCTGCGCGAGGGCACCATCGCGGTGAACGCCGAGTACGCCAAGCGCGAGGGCGTGTCGGTCGGCTCCACGGTGACGCTCAAGGAGGGCGGGTCGAACGAGTCGCAGCAGCTCAAGGTGGTCGCGGTGGTCGAGGGGCAGCGGCTGTCCGACGGCATCATGACCGCGGAGACGGCGCAGCGCTTCCCCCGTGCCGCCGAGGGCTACGACAGCATCCTGGTCAAGCTGAAGGACAGCGCGACCAACGGGCGCGCGGCGGTGGAGAAGGTCACCGACCCGTCGCCGCTGGCGCTGGTCGACAGCGCGGCGGAGACCAAGGAGCAGTTGAACAAGCAGCTCAACCAGGTGCTCGGGTTCATCTGGGCGCTGATCGGGCTGGCCGTGGTGATCGCGTTGTTCGGCATCGCCAACACGTTGACGCTGTCGGTGCTCGAGCGGACGCGGGAGTCGGCGTTGCTGCGGGCGCTGGGGCTGACGAAGGGCCAGCTGCGGCTGATGCTGGTGGTCGAGTCGGTGCTGATGGCGCTGATGGGGGCGGCGATCGGGCTGCTGCTCGGGATCGGGTTCGGCTGGGTGATCACGGAGGCGCTGTCGAACGACACGCTCTCGGTGGACCTGGTGGTGCCGTTCGGGCAGATCGGGGTGATGCTCGCGGGTGCCGTGGTGGCGGCTGTGGTGGCCGCCGCGCTGCCCGCGCGGCGGGCCGCTCGCACCTCGGTGGTCGCGGGGATGGCCGAGGCGTGAGAGGGGCCCGGTGGCCCGGCTCTTCTTCGGGGGAGGAGCCGGGCCACCGGGCTTCACGCGTTCATCGGGGTGGCGGGGGTCACAGAATTTCTTGCGAGCGCGCGTCACGTCCGGCCTCGGATCGCCTCTAACAGGGTGCGGGGTGGCCCGAGCGAGGGCCGGGCCACCCGGCCTCCCCCGTCTCACTTTCGGTGGATCCGCCATCACGGTCGGCGCACGAGAGCGCTTCAGATTGTTGCGGAACGATGTCGACCGGTCTTTCCCGGGTTGACAGTCGGTGCCTGGACTCACAAGTGTGAGAGCGCTCTCATGAGAGCGCTCTCACGGTGTCGGGTCGTACCCGGCGAGTGCGTCGAGGAGGACGGATGAGCAGGACTCTGGCCGGTCGGGCCACGTCGATCACCGCGGTGGCCCTGGCGGCCACGCTGGTGGCGGCCTGCGGTGGCGGGGGAGGTGACGCGGGGGACGGCAAGATCAAGCTGTCGATCGGGATCTTCTCCGACTTCGGCTACACCGACCTGATCAAGGAGTACCAGGCGGCGCACCCGGACATCGAGGTCGAGCAGCGCACGGTCAAGATGGAGCAGCACCACACCCAGCTCGCCACGCAGCTCGCGGGCGGCCGGGGCGCGGCGGACATCGTGGCCATCGAGGAAGGCAACATCACGCAGTTCCGCCAGTCCAAGGACAAGTTCGTCAACCTCGCCGACCACGGGGCCAAGGAGCTGGAGGGCCAGTGGGCGGCCTGGAAGTGGAACCAGGGCACCGCCGACGGAGGCGACTTCGTACTGGGCCTGGGCACGGACATGGGCAGCCTGGCGCTGTGCTACCGGCGTGACCTGTTCGAGGCGGCGGGGCTGCCCACCGACCGGGAGGCCGTCGGCGCGCTGTGGCCGACCTGGGACGCGTACCTGGAGGTCGCGGACACCTTCAGCCGGAAGACGCCGAACGTGAAGTTCGTCGACACGGCCCAGAACGTCTACAAGGCGATCCTCGACCAGACCGAGGAGGGCTACTTCGCCAAGGCCGACGACTCGTTCATCGGCGACAAGAACGACAAGGTGGAGCAGGCCTTCACGCTCGCCGCGAGCCTGGGCGAGAAGAAGCAGACCGGCGCGCTGGCCCCGTTCAGCCAGGACTGGAACGTCGCGCTCAAGCAGGCGTCCTTCGCCACCACCACGTGCCCGGCCTGGGCGCTCGCGCTGATCAAGGCCGGCGCGGGTGACGAGGCGGCGGGCAAGTGGGACGTGGCCGCCGCGCCCGGTGGCGGCGGCAACTGGGGCGGGTCGTTCCTGGCCGTGCCCAAGCAGACCGAGCACCCGAAGGAAGCCTACGAGCTGGCCAAGTGGTTGACCGCGCCGGAGCAGCAGAAGCGGATCTTCAAGGAGACCGGCAACCTGCCCAGCGAGCCCGCCGCGTACAAGGACCCCGAGGTCACCGCGACGACCAACGAGTACTTCAACGGCGCGCCCGTCGGCCGGATCTTCGGCGACTCGGCCGAGAGCCTCAAGCCCACCTACCGCGGCACCAAGGACTCCAAGGTGACCCCGGTCTTCAACAACGCCCTGTCGCGCGTGGAGACCGGCAAGCAGTCCACCGCGGAGGCGTTCGACCAGGCCGTCCGGGAAGCGCGGGACGCCGCCAAGTGACGGTCGCACCGGAACGGGCGACGGCGGGGCGGGGCACGACGCCCGCCCCGCCGTCGGCGCAGCGCCTGTCGTGGCGGGACAAGCTCGGCCGGCTCGACACGAAGTACACGCCGTACCTGGTCATCGCGCCGTTCTTCGTGGTGTTCGGGATCTTCGGCCTCTACCCGCTGCTCTACACCGCCTGGGTGTCGCTGCACGACTGGCAGCTCATCGA
Source organism: Saccharothrix saharensis (assembly GCF_006716745.1). Taxonomy (NCBI): domain Bacteria; kingdom Bacillati; phylum Actinomycetota; class Actinomycetes; order Pseudonocardiales; family Pseudonocardiaceae; genus Saccharothrix; species Saccharothrix saharensis. The sequence continues at coordinate 6,613,261 of NZ_VFPP01000001.1, forward strand.
CGGCGACCAGGGCTTCACCGGCCTGGCCAACTACACCGCGCTGCTGTCCGACGGGAACTTCTGGAACGCGCTGGGCAACACCGTCAGCCTGTTCCTGCTCTCCACGGTCCCGCAGCTGTTCGCCGCGCTCGGCCTGGCCACCCTGCTGGACCGCGGCCTGCGCGGCCGGGCGTTCTGGCGGGCGGGGGTGCTGCTGCCCAACGTCATCTCGGTGGCGGCGGTGGCGCTGGTGTTCGCGCAGTTGTTCGGCCGCGACTTCGGCATCGTCAACGCCCTGCTCGGCTTCGTCGGGATCGACCCGGTGGACTGGCGCGCGGAGACGTGGGCCTCGCACCTGGCGATCAGCTCGATGGTGATGTGGCGCTGGACGGGTTACAACGCGCTGATCTACCTGGCCGCGATGCAGTCGGTGCCCAAGGACATGTACGAGTCGGCCATGCTGGACGGCGCCTCGCGCCGGCGGGTGTTCTGGTCGATCACCGTGCCGAGCATCCGGCCGACGATCCTGTTCACCGTCATCGTGTCGACCATCGGCGGCATGCAGCTGTTCGTGGAGCCGCAGCTGTTCGACCCGGGCGGCACGGCCACCGGCACCGGCGGCGACGACCGGCAGTTCCAGACCCTGGTGATGTACCTGTACGAGAAGGGCTTCCGGTTGTTCGACGCGGGCTACTCCTCGGCCATCGCGTGGGTGTTGTTCCTGGTGATCCTGGTGGTCGCGGTCGTGAACTTCGCGGTGGCGCGGCGCATCGCGTCGAAGGGGTGAGGCCGGTGGGCACGAAACGTCTCACGCGCTCGGGACCGGTCGCGTACGCGGTGCTGGTGGTTGTGCTGCTCGCGTCGGTGTTCCCGCTGTACTACTCGTTCCTCATCGCGAGCAAGGACAACTCCGCGCTGGGCGACGCGGTGCCGTCGCTGGTGCCCGGCGGGAACCTGTTCGACAACCTGACCAGGGTGTTCGACACCGTCGACTTCTGGCTCGCCATGCAGAACTCGCTGGTGGTGGCGGGCACGGTGGCGATCAGCAACGTGGTGCTGGGCACGCTGGCGGGGTTCGCGTTCGCCCGGCTGCGGTTCCGGGGCGGCAACGCGCTGTTCCTCGTCGTGGTCGGCACCTCGATGGTGCCCACGCAGCTCGGCGTCATCCCGCTCTACATGCTGATGTCGGACCTGGACTGGTACGGCACGCTCCAAGCGGTCATCGTGCCCGCGCTGATCGGCGCGTTCTCGGTGTTCTGGATGCGGCAGGCGTGCGAGGAGTCGGTGCCGTACGAGCTGGTCGAGGCGGCACGGGTGGACGGCTGCTCGGTGCTCAAGACGTTCTGGCACGTCGCGTTCCCGGCGGTGCGGCCCCAGGCGGCGGTGATGGGCATGTTCACGTTCATGACCGCCTGGAACGACTTCTTCTGGCCGCTGATCGTGCTGGACCCCAACGACAGCCCCACGGTGCAGGTGGCATTGTCGACGTTGGCCAGCGGTTACTACACGGACTACTCGCTGATGCTCTCCGGCGCGTCGCTCGCGGTGCTGCCGGTGGTCGCGATCTTCATCCTGCTGGCGCGGCAGATCGTCGGCGGGATCATGCAGGGCGCTGTGAAGGGGTGAGCTCGTAGATGACGACAACCGACCCGGACACCGAGGTCGGGCGGGACCTGTTGCGCTTCCCACCGGATTTCCTGTGGGGTGCGGCGACGGCGTCCTTCCAGATCGAGGGGGCGACCGGGGTGGACGGGCGCGGTCCGTCCATCTGGGACACGTTCGCGACCAGGCCGGGCGCGGTGCTCGGCGGTGACACCGGTGAGCCGGCGTGCGACCACTACCACCGCTACGCCTCCGACGTGGAGCTGATGGCGGAGCTGGGGCTGGGCGCGTACCGGTTCTCGGTGGCCTGGCCGCGCATCCAGCCGCTCGGCGCGGGCCCCGTGGAGCCCAGGGGTCTGGCGTTCTACGACCGGCTGGTGGACGAGGTCCTGGGCCGGGGCATCCAGCCGGTGGCCACGCTGTACCACTGGGACCTGCCGCAGGCGCTGGAGGACCGCGGCGGGTGGCGCGACCGCGACACCGCCCACCGGTTCGCCGAGTACGCGGCGCTGGTGCACGAGCGCCTGGGCGACCGCGTCACGACGTGGACGACGCTGAACGAACCGTGGTGCTCGGCGTTCCTCGGGTACGCCAACGGCGTCCACGCGCCGGGCGTGGTCGACCCGAAGGCGTCGCTGGAAGCCGCGCACCACCTCCTGCTCGGGCACGGCCTGGCGACGCGGGCCCTGCGCGCGCAGGCGCCCGCCGACCACCGGTTCTCCATCGTGCTCAACTTCTGCGCGGTGGTGGCGGAGGACGACGAGGCGTCGCGGGAGGCGGCGCGCAAGGTCGACGGCCTGCAGAACCGGCTGTTCCTCGACCCGCTGGCCGGCCGCGGCTACCCGGCGGACGTCGTCGAGGACACGGCCTGGCTGGGCGACTGGACGGCCGTCGTGCGCGACGGCGACCTGGACGCGATCGCCACGCCGATCGACTGGATGGGCGTGAACTACTACAGCCCGACCCGGGTCGCCGCCGCGGCCGACCCCCTGGTGGTCACCGGCGGCCCGTTCCCGGGGCTGCGCGGCGTGGAGTTCCTGCCGCCGCGCGGCGAGGTGACCGGCATGGGCTGGGAGGTCGACGCGACCGGGCTCACCGGGCTGCTGCGCCGCCTCCAGCGCGACGTCGGCGTGCCGCTGGTGGTCACCGAGAACGGCTCGGCGTTCCCCGACGTGGTCGAGGACGGTCGGGTGGAGGACGAGGCCAGGACCCGGTACCTGGTCGACCACCTGCGCGCGGCGCACGCGGCCATCGCCGCGGGCGTGGACCTGCGCGGGTACTTCGCGTGGTCGCTGCTGGACAACTTCGAGTGGGCGGAGGGGTACAGCCAGCGGTTCGGCATCGTGCACGTCGACTACGACACCCAGGTGCGCACGGTGAAGCGGAGCGGCCGGACGCTGGCCCGGGTGATCGGCGCCAACGCCGTCCCGGTCGACGGCTACGACCTGGGGTGACCGGTCGGTCGTGACCGGTCGGACGGGGGCCGCATGTCGCCGCGGCGGCCCCCGCCCGACGCCCGCACCACCGAGGCCATCACGTCGTGCCGCACGAGCAGACCGACGATGTGCCCTTCGCCCTCGACGTAGGTGACCGCGGTGCACGTGCGGATCTCGGCCACGACCCGGCGCGCGATGGCCACCGGCACGTTGGTGTCCGCCGTGCCGTGCCACACCTCGACCGGCGACGTGATGTCGGCCAGCGCGAAGCCCCACGGCCGGGCGATCATCGCGAGTTCCTGCGCCGCCGCGCGCCCGCCGTCGCGCAACGCCGCCGCGGCCGCGGCCGTCAGCCACCCGGTGTCGATCCGCGCGAGCGCGCGGCGGTCGGCCTCGGAGGCCTGCTCCACCAACGACCGTTCCCACCGCCGCGCCTTGGTGGGGTTGTTCATCATCCGGCTGAGCAGCAGCGTCTGCGCCCGGAGCAGCCACGGCGCGCGCTGCGCCATCATGATCAACCGCCGGTTGACCGGCTGCATCCCCTCCCGCACCCACTTCTCGTGCGCCGGACCCATGGCGGCCAGCAAGATCGTGGTGGTCAGGCGGTCGGGCAGGGCGTGCGCGAGCACCGCCGCGTGCGGTCCGCCACCGGACTCGCCGACGGAGGCGAACCGGTCCAGCCCGAGCTCGTCGGCCAGGTGGGCGATGTCGTCGGCGTACCGGAGCAGGGAGCGGCGCGGGTCGAAGTCCGAGGCGCCCGCGCCCGGCTTGTCGATCGAGATCCAGCGCACGCCCGCCTCGCGCGCGGCGTCGTCGTAGACCCCGCCGAGCAGCCCGGACGCGGGCCACCCCGGCGTGTAGAGGCAGGGCACGCCCGCCGGATCGCCGAACTCGTAGTACGCCAGCCGTCGTCCGTCGGGCAGGGTCACCGTCCGCGCGGGCACGTCCTCCATGACCTCGATCATGCGCGATCCCGGGCCCGGTGTGACCGGGCGTTCACGCTCGGCGAAGACCTAGGCGGACTCGCGGCGGACCAGCACCGTCGGCAGCACCTCGCGGCGCGCCCGGATCTTCTCGCCGCGCAGCAGCCGCAGCAGGTGGGTCACCATGTGGCGGACCTGCGCGTTGGTGTCCTGCCGCACGCTGGTCAGCGCCGGCTTGGTGTGCGGCGCGATCATCGGGTGGTCGTCGAACCCGACGATGGCCACGTCCTGCGGCACCCGCTTGCCCGCCTCGCGCAACGCGTCCAGCGCGCCTTCCGCCATGTAGTCGGACGCCACGAACGCCGCGTCCAGGTCCGGCACGCGGGCCAGCAGCGCCTCCATCGCCCGCCGGCCGCCCTCGCGGGAGAAGCCGCCGTCCGCGGTCATCAGCGCCGTGGTCTCGTCGTCCGCGCCGACCGCCGTGCGCCACCCGTTGAGCCGGTCCATCGCCGAGTGCTCGTCCAGCGGGCCGGTGATCGAGACGACCTTCTTGCGCCCCAACGAGATCAGGTGCTCGGTGGCCAGCAGCCCGCCGCCCTCGTTGTCGTGGTCCACGGTGTGCAGCCCGCGCAGCGAACCCCACGGCCGGCCCGCGTGCACCACGGGCAGCGGGAGCTTGCGCGCCACGGACAGCAACTGGTCGCCCTTGTGCGGCGCGAACAACAACGCGCCGTCCACGTGCCCGCCCGCCAGGAACCGCTCGGCCCGCGCCTGGTCCTGCGTCGAGTGCACCAGCATCAGCACCATCTGCACGTCCGCGTCGGCCAGCGAGCGCGCCGCCGACCGGATCAGCCAGGCGAAGTGCGGGTCGTCGAAGATCTTCGGCTCGGGCTCGGAGAACACCACCGCCACCGCGCCGGAACGCCGGGTCACCAGCGCCCGCGCGGCCTGGTTCGGCTGGTAGCCCAGCTCCAGCACCGCCGCCGTGACCGCCTCGTGCGCCTCCGGGCTGACCCGGGGCGACGCGTTGAGCACCCGTGACGCCGTCGCACGGGAGACGCCGGCTTTCGCTGCCACGTCCTCCAGCGTGGGCCTCGTGCCTGAGTGCGACTGAACGGACACGAGCACCACTCCTCGACGATCGGCCTGCGAGCCCAGCTTAGCCGGACGCGACCTGCCGGGAAGCGCTCTCAGCACGACCCGGACCGGTGGCCCGCGCACCGCCTGTGGCGATCGACACGCGCAGCAGCCCGTCCTCCCGGCGCACCGACGTCGGCAGGCCGGCGCGGGCCGCCGTGCGGACCAGACCGGTCTCGGCGGGCAGGCACCAGCCGACCAGTTCGCGGCGACCGGCCGCCCGTGCCGCGCCGGCCAGCGCGCCGAGCAGCGCGGTGCCCACGCCACGACCCTGCCACTCGTCCTCCACCAGCAACGACACCTCGGCGGAGTCCGGTGTGGACATCGGGATGAGCTGGCCGAGCGCGACCACGCGGTCCGCGCACTGCGCCACCGCGGTGCTGCCGCGCGGCGGGCTGAGCAGCCGGTGCAGCCACCGGCGGGGCACGGTCCGCACACCCGCGTGGTAGCGGTGGAACAGGGTGCCCATCGAGCAGCGGGAGTGCAGGTCGGCCACCGCGTCCTCGTCGCCCGCGCGGCCGGGCCGCAGCACCAGCGCCATGCCGTCGTCGGTCAGCAGCGCGGTCGGCTGGGGCGCGGCCACGCCCCGGGCGGCCAGCAGGTCCATCAACGCCTGTCCCCGGGCCCGCTCCACTTGCGTGAACGACGACCACCCGCGCCGCGCGGTGTAGGACTGCGCCGCCTCCGGCGTCGCGGGCGAGGACGCCGGGAAGTCGACCTCGCGGTCCGGGGCGGTGGTGTCGCGGGAGGTGGGGGTGAGGACGACGGAGTCGGCGGCCATGACGATGCGCAGGGCTTCGGCGATGGCGTTGGGGTCGTGCAGCGCGAGGGCGGCGGCGCGCAGGGCCGCGGTCGGGGCGTCGACCAGGTCGTGCAGGTCGGCGGCCGTGATGCCGACGCACCGGCCGCCCTCGGCGCGCACCGCGGCCACCAGGTCGGCGGGCAGCAGGCCGGGCGCGGCCTGGACCACGAGTTCGTCCAGGACGCCGCCGGGCACCGGGATCACCGACAGGGCCAGCACGTTGCAGTCCTGGTCGGCCAGCCGGACGGTCACCCGGGCCAGGGCTCCGGGGCTGTCGTCCAGCTCCACGCGCAGGCGCCAGGTCTTCGGTGTGGTGTCCATGAGCCCAGGTTGTCGGCCCCACGTTGCCGCGCGGGGACGCCGGCGTTTCGGCGACGTGAGGGATCGCCCGCCCGTGCTCGGTCCCGCCCGTGCTCAGTCGCGGCAGTGCGGTGGCGGCAGCGGGTTGAGCGGGCTGCACGGCCACTCGGTGTTCTTCACCGTCGTCGTGGTGGTCGTCGTCACGGCGGCCTCGGTGGAGGTCTCCGGAGGTGGTGGCGGCGCGGCCGGTGGTGGCGTCGTCGTCGTGGTGCGGACGGTGGTGGTCGAGCGCGGCGCCGCCGATATCGCGTCCGTGGTGACGGAGGTGGGCGCCGACGTCGAGCTGCTGGTCGACGGCCGATCCGTGATCCACGTCGAGGCGGGGGTGTCGGCCTGCTGCTCGTCGTTCACCCCGTCGATGTACACGCCGATGAGGACACCGACCAGCGCCGACGCCGCGACGGCCAAGCCGCACGTGGCCCACAGCACCCGCACAGCAAGCCTCCTAACAGAACGTACTCGTGGCGCAACGGTGAGCGGCTGAACAGTACCGCCCGTCGAGGCGTGCTCACCCGACCCAGTGCACCTCGGTCGGGCCCGGAATCCGCTCCACCTCGCTGAGCACGGCTTTCCGGGCCGCAGCGGACAACGAGCGGAACGGCTCCACGGTGACGCACACCCGCCCGCCCTTCTGCTCCTGCGACCACGTCCCGGCCAGCATCCCGTTCACCATGAGTACCGGGGACAGCCATCCCTGCGGTCGGTACACCTTGTCGGGTGACCCACCATCGAGAAGATGCGTGGCGTGGCGTGTTGCCGCGACGACGTACTGGTCGAACGCCGGCAGCAGCCGCACGGTCCGCACCGGCTCGGCCTCGCGCAAGCCCTCGACGTCCTCCGCCCGCGCCCAGTGCGCCACGCCCTCGACGTCCACCGGCACGACCCGCTCGCCCAGCGCCTTGACCACCCGCCCGCCGTCCGCCGGGCTCACCCCCCACCAGCGCGCGAAGTCCTCCCTGGTGGCGGGCCCCTGCTGGGCCAGGAACCGCAGCGCGACCTCCTCGACCGCGTCCGCCCGGGGGACCGGCCCGACCCCGAGCCACGTGCGCGGGTGGGTGAACCGGACGAACCGCCCCTCGCCGGGCCCGAACACCAGCGCGCCCCGGAACGACGCCGGCTTGAGGTACGCACCCCAGCTCTCCCGCAGCTTCTCCCCGAGGTGCGCGGACGTGCGGGCGGCGACCTCGTCGGCCAGCTCGGCGCGGGTCAGCACGCGGTCGCGCAACGCCTCGCCGACCGCGTCGACCAGCGCGTCCAGCTCGTCGGCGGTGACGTGGAAGTTCCGCAGCCACACCGGCTTGAGGTAGTGCTCGTAGGTGGCGAACCCGGCCTGCCAGAGGGGGTACTCGGCGGCGGGCAGCAGGTGCAGGGTGCCGCGCATCGACCACGTCTTGACCAGCGTGCGGTCGGTCCACAGCGCCCGTGCCACGGCGTCGTCCGCGAGCCCGTCGACGCGGGCGCGCAACGTGGCCTCGGCCGACGACATGAGCTGCGCGTGCAGCCCGCACAGCCGCGACACCACGTCCGGCGCCTCACCGGCCGGTCGGCGCTCGTCCAGGAAGTGCCGACGGGTGCGCCAGGCCGCGACCTGCCGCCAGGTCACGCTCAACGGTGCTCCTCCCGGGGCCGCACGGCCGCGAGCCTGCGTTCCAGCACGGCGGTGCCCAGCACCCGGGCGAGCACGAGGCCGGCGCCCGACAGCCCGGCCACGAGGACCGCGCCGGTCATGTGCCAGGTCGGCGCGTCACCCGTACAGGTGAACACGTCCGTGAACTTGTCCGAGGAGCAGGTCACGAACGGCACGGAGGCCAGCCCGACGCTGGTCGCGGCGACCCCGCCGAGCAGCGCGGACCCGAACGTGCGCATCAACGGGAACGCGGCGTTGGCCGCGCCGACGGCCGCGATGCCGAACAGCAGCGGCACCGGGTGCGGGAACGGGCCGAACGCGGCGCAGCCCACCATCAGCGCGCACACGACCGCCAACCCCGCCCGTTCACCCACGCGGCGACCCTAACAACGCCGGCCCGGCAGACGTCAGAACTTCGTAATCGGGTTTCGCCCGCGTCCCGGCGCCCGGTTCGCCAGAGTTGTCCGGGAACGGTACGACGGAGGAAGGCCGGGGATGTCGAAGCGGGTAGTGGTGGTCGGGGTGGCCGGCGTGCTGGTGGTCGCCCTGGTGGTGGGCTTGTACCTGTTCCAGCCGTGGCGGCTGGTGACCGACCGGACCGCGGACGAGGCACTGCTGGTGCCCACCGCGACCACGACGGCGGCGACCACGACGGCGGCGACCACGACGGCGGCGACCACGACGGCGGCGACCGCCACGACCACGACCACGACCACGCCCCCACCGCCCGCGGGGCCGGTCGCCCTCGCCGCCGGGCCGTTCCGGTCGCTGGAGCACGCGACGACGGGGAGCGCGACGCTGGTCCGGTTGCCCGGCGGTGGGCACGCGGTGCAGTTCGAGGCGTTGGACACCAGCGACGGGCCGGACCTCTACGTCTACCTGTCGGACAAGCCCTCGGACTCGCCCGAAGCCGCGTTCGGCTCCGGTTTCACGAACCTCGGTCCGCTGAAGGCGAACCGCGGCAACCAGGTCTACGAAGTGCCCGCGGGCACCGACCTCGCGACCGTGCGCAGCGTCGTGATCTGGTGCAAGAGGTTTTCCGCCGGTTTCGCGGTAGCGCCGTTGGAACAGGGGTGACACATACGGGAAACAAATGCGCGGCGGTCGAGCGATTAGTAGCCGTTTCGCCGTATTGACGTATCTGGTCTAGACCACATACAGTGGTGAGCACCACAACGTCCCTCGTTGGTGGGCGGGCGGATGCCCCACCGACGAGGAGCCGGCTCACTGGGGTGGGCCAACCGTTGGCGGCGGCGCGGCGCTTTCTCTCCCCGTTCCGCGCCGCCGCACACGGCCCGCGCCCGACCGTGATGCACACTGTGAGTGATGCTCACCAGGACCATCGCCATCCACTACGTCAACGCCGCGTTGCGCGGTGCGGTGCGGCGTGGTCACGACGTCACCGGCCTGCTCGCCACCGCGGGCATCGCCGAGGCGCTGCTCGCCGACGAGCGCGCGCGGGTCACGCCCGCCCAGTACACCAAGCTGGTCCAGGCGCTGTGGGACGCGCTGGACGACGAGTTCATGGGCCTGGGGCCGCGGCCGAGCAAGCGCGGGACGTTCCCGACCATGTGCCTGCTCGCCGTGCACTGCGCGTCACTGGGTGACGCCCTGCGGCGGGGTCTGGCGTTCTACGACCTGTTCGACGTGCGGCCGGTGATGACGTTGGGCGAGCACGACGGCGTGGCCGCGTTCACCCTGTCCACCGCGGGCGTGGACGACCCGGACCGGTTCCTGGTCGAGTCGCTGCTGGTGCTGTGGCACCGGTTCTCGTCGTGGCTGATCGGGCGGCGCATCCCGCTGCGCGGGGTCGACCTGTCCTATCCCGAGCCGCCGCACGGCGCGGAATACCACCTGATCTTCGGCGCGCCGCTGCGGTTTTCCGCAGCCGCCACCACGTTGACTTTCGACGCACGTTTCCTGCGCATGCCGGTGGTGCAGGACGAAGCCGCATTGAGGCGGTTCCTGCGCAATTCACCCGCCGAGTTGCTGTCCCGCCGCGATTACGGCGCGGACGCGTCCAGCCAGGTGCGGCGCATGCTCGGCGGCGGCGTGGTCGGGCTGGAGAACGTGGCCGCGCGGCTGGGCGTGAGCGCGCCGACGCTGCGGCGCAAGCTGGCCGCCGAGGGCACGTCGTTCCGCGAGGTGCGCGAGCAGCTGTTGCGCGACCAGGCCGTGGCGAGCCTGGTGCGCGGTGGTGAGTCGGTGGAGGAGTTGGCGCTGCGGCTGGGCTTCTCCGAGGCGAGCGCGTTCCACCGGGCGTTCAAGCGGTGGACGGGCACCAGCCCCGGCACCTACCGCGGCGGTTCGGTCGGCTGACCACGCCGCGGCCCACCGTCCCTGGAGTCCCAGGTCCGCGCCGCGGGGGTCCTGCGTTCGGAACCCGTGAACGTAGGACCCCCGCGGTCCGGGTGCGGGACTCCCGGGTCAGAAGGGGGCGTTGCGGGCGGCGCGGTCGCGCAGGGAGGCCGGTGGGCGGAAGCGCTCGCCGTAGGTGTCGGCCAGGTAGTCGGCCCGCTCCACGAACCCGCCGAGCCCGTAGGAGTTGACGAACTGCACCGTGCCGCCGCTCCACGGGGCGAAGCCGAAGCCGAACACGCTGCCCACGTTCGCGTCACCGACCGACGTCAGCACGCCCTCGTCCAGGCACCGCAGCGTCTCCAGCGACTGGATGAACAGCAGCCGGTCCTCGACGTCCTGCTCCGTCACGCCCGCGTCGGCCCGCGCGTACCGGGACAGGCCCGGCCACAGGAACTTCCGGCCACCCTCCGGGTACTCGTAGAACCCGGCACCGCCGGACTTGCCCGTGCGCCCCTCGGCGACCAGCTCCTCCAGCACCTTGAACGCCGGGTGGTCGCCCAACGCGCCCGCCACCGACGGGTCGTCGGCCAGCGCCTGGTCGCGGATCTTCAGCTGGAGCGTCAACGTCACCTCGTCCGACACCGCCAGCGGGCCCACGGCCATGCCCGCCCGGCGGGCCACGTTCTCGATCAACGCGGGCGACACGCCCTCCGCCACCATCGACACGGCTTCGGTGACGTACGTGCCGAACGTCCGCGACGTGTAGAAGCCTCGGCTGTCGTTCACCACGATGGGCGTCTTGCCGATCTGCAGCACGTAGTCGAACGCCCGCGCCAACGTCTCGTCCGACGTCTTCTCCCCGCGGATGATCTCCACCAGCCGCATCTTCGGCACCGGCGAGAAGAAGTGCAGCCCGATGAACCGCGACGGGTCGCCCACCGCCGACGCCAGGCCGGTGATCGGCAAGGTCGAGGTGTTCGACGCGATCACCGCGTCCGGCAGCGCCGCGGCCTCCGCCGCCGGCAGCACCTCGTTCTTCAGCTCCCGGTTCTCGAACACCGCCTCGACCACCAGGTCGCACCCGGCCAGGTCGGCGTCGGAGTCGGTCGGCGTGATGCCCGGCGTGTCACCGGCTCCGCGCCGCGCCGCCTCCAGCGTCACGTCCTTCAGCACGACCTCGATCCCGGCCTTGGCGCTGACCTCGGCGATGCCCGCGCCCATCATGCCCGCGCCGAGCACACCGACCTTGGCCACCTTCGACCGCTCGACCCCGGCCGGCCGCGACCCGCCCGCGTTGATCTCGTTGAGCTGGAACCAGAACGTGGTGATCATGTTCTTCGAGACCTGGCCGGCGGCCAGCTCCACGAAGTACCGCGCCTCGATCTTCAACGCGGTGTCGAAGTCCACCAGCGCGCCCTCGACCGCGGCGGCGAGGATCTTCTCCGGCGCCGGGTACGCGCCGTGCGTCTTCTTCCGCAGCACGGCGGGTGCGGCGGCCAGCAGCCCGTACAGGTTCGGGTCACCGACCCGCACGTCCGGCACGGTGTACCCGGGCTTGTCCCACGGCTGCTGCGGCGCGGGGTTCTCCTTGATCCACGCCCGCGCCTTGGCGATCAGCTCCTCGCGGGAGGACGCCAGCTCGTGCACGATCCCGGCTTGCAACGCGCGCGCCGGCCGCAGCTGCTTGCCCTCCATGAGCAGCGGCAACGCCGGCTGCACGCCCAGCAGCCGCACCATGCGCGTCACGCCGCCACCGCCGGGCAGCAGGCCCAGCGTCGCCTCGGGCAGCCCGAGCCTGATCCGGTCGTCGTCCAGGACCACCCGGTGGTGGCAGGCCAGCGCGATCTCCAGGCCACCGCCCAGCGCGCTGCCGTTGATCGCCGCGACGACCGGCTTGCCCAGCAGCTCCAACCGCCGCAGCTGGCCCTTGATCTCCTCCAGGAACCCGAGCGCCTCGGCCGCGTTCTCCGGCGTGATCCGGACGAGCACGTTCAGGTCGCCACCGGCGAAGAACGTCTTCTTGGCCGACGTCAGCACCACGCCGGTGATGTCGTCGCGGGACGCCTCCAGCCGCGCGACCGCCTCGCCCATGTCCTTGTGGTACTCGGCGTTCATCACGTTCGCCGAGCCGGACATGTCCATCGTGAGGGTGACGATCCCGTCGTCGTCCCGCTCGAAGTGGATAGCCATCAGACCCTCTCGATGATCGTCGCGATGCCCATGCCGCCGCCCACGCACAGCGTGGCCAGACCGCGCCGCAGGTCCCGGCGCTCCAGCTCGTCGAGCAGGGTGCCGAGGATCATGCAGCCGGTCGCGCCGAGCGGGTGGCCCAGCGCGATCGCGCCGCCGTTGACGTTGACCTTGTCGTCGGGCAGGTCCAGCTCGCGCTGGAACCTCAGCACCACCGAGGAGAACGCCTCGTTGATCTCGAACAGGTCGATGTCCTCGACGGTCAGCCGGGCCCGGTCCAGCGCCTTGCGCGCGGCCGGGGCGGGACCGGTCAGCATGATCGTGGGCTCGGTGCCGACGACCGCGGTCGCGATGATCCGCGCGCGGGGCGTCAGGCCGAGCTCGCGGCCGATGCGGTCGGTGCCGATCAGCATGGCCGCCGCGCCGTCCACGATCTGCGACGAGTTGCCCGGCGTGTGCACGTGGTCGATGCGCTCCACGGTGGGGTAGCGGTCGATGGCCACGGCGTCGAAGCCCAGGTCGCCGTGGAACGCGAAGCTCGGCTTGAGCTTGGCCAGCGCCTCCATCGTGGTCTCCGGGCGGATCGCCTCGTCGTGGTCGAGCACGACCGAGCCGTTCCGGTCGACCACGGCCACCAGCGACCGGTCGAAGTACCCCTTGTCCCGGGCCAGGGTGGCGCGCTGCTGCGAGCGCAGCGCGTAGGCGTCCACGTCCTCGCGGCTGAACCCCTCCAGCGTGGCGATGAGGTCCGCGCTCACGCCCTGGGGCACGAAGTTGGTCGCCATGTTGGTCTCCGGGTCGGCCATCCACGCGCCGCCGTCCGAGCCCATCGGCACCCGCGACATCGACTCGACGCCGCCCGCCACCACCAGGTCCTCGAACCCGGACGCGACCTTCGCCGCGGCCAGGTTCACCGACTCCAGGCCCGACGCGCAGAACCGGTTGAGCTGCACGCCCGCCGGCCGCAGGTCCCACCCGGCCGCCAGCACCGCCGTGCGGGCGATGTCCGCGCCCTGCTCGCCGACCGGTGACACGACGCCGAGCACCACGTCGTCCACCGCGGAGGTGTCGAGGTCGTTGCGCCGCGCCAGCGCCGCGAGCACCCCGGAGGCGAGGGTGATCGGCTTGACGCTGTGCAGCGAACCGCGCTTTCCCCTGCCACGCGGTGTGCGCACCGCGTCGAAGATCAAGGCTTCGCTCATGTACTCAACGGTAACCACCGGCGGGTGGCCTGCCCATGACCGCGTGAGGTGACTTATTAGCTCACCGGGGCCGACGGGCGGTCCATGATCTCGCCCTCGCCCGCGAACCCGAGCCGCTCGTACAGCCGCCGAGCCGTCTCGTTGCCCTCGAACACCCGCAACTGCACCCGCGCCCACCCGTGCTCGCGCGCCCACGCCAGCACGTCGCGGACCAGCGCCTCCCCGACCCCGCGCCGCCGGAACCCCGGCTTGACCCACATGGAGTACAGGTACAACACGTCCGAGTGGACGTCGTGCGGCACACCGGCCACGAGCCCGACCGGCTCCGGGTCCTCCGCCACCACCTTCACCCCGCGCTCGGCCGACAGCAGCTCCCGCCACCGAGCCTCGTCGTACCCGCCCTCCAACGCCAGCGTGGAGCCGAACGCCTCGGGCTCGCTGCCCAGCGCGGTCAGCCGGATGTCGCGCCAGGTCACCCAGTCGTCGGGCCCGAGCCGTCGGAGTCGCATGGCCCCAGTGTCCCGCGAACCCTGACCGATCCGCTCACGATCACCACCCACCGGTGGGCGCTGCGGTCATGGCGGTCCGGTCCCGCCGGTGGCACCGTCGGTGCCATGCCGACTCGCCGTTCCGCATGGATGACCGAGGACCTGGACCAGTTGCGCGAGCTGGCCCGGACGTTCTTCGACCGGGAGGTGGTCCCGCACCAGGAGCGCTGGGCCGCCCAGAAGCAGGTGGACCGGGACTTCTGGCACAAGGCCGGTGAACTGGGCCTGCTCTGCCTGTCCATCCCCGAGCAGTACGGCGGTGGCGGCGGGACGTTCGCGCACGAGGCCGTGCTGCTGGAGGAGCAGGCGCGCTGCGGCGACAGCGCGTGGGGCAACAGCGTGCACAGCGGGATCGTCGCCCACTACATCAACGCCTACGGCACCGAGGAGCAGAAGCAGCGGTGGCTGCCGAAGATGGCCTCGGGCGAGTACGTCGGCGCGATCGCCATGTCCGAGCCGGGCGGCGGCTCCGACCTGCAGAACATCAAGACCCGGGCGCTGCGGCGCGGCGACGAGTACGTGCTGTCGGGCTCCAAGACGTTCATCACCAACGGCGCGCAGGCCGACCTGGTGGTCGTGGTCGCCAAGACCGACCCCAGCCAGGGCGCGACGGGCATCTCGCTGCTGGTCGTGGAGACCGTGCAGGCGCGGGGCTTCCGCCGCGGCCGGGTGCTGGACAAGCTCGGCATGCACGGCCAGGACACCGCCGAGCTGTTCTTCGACGACGTGCGCGTGCCCGCGGCGAACCTGCTCGGCACGGGCGAGGGCCAGGGCTTCATCCAGCTGATGCAGCAGCTGCCGCAGGAGCGGCTGATCATCGCGGTGGCGTCGGTGGCGGGCATCGAGGCGGCGGTGGACCTCACGCTGGCCTACGTCAAGGACCGCACGGCGTTCGGCCGCGAGCTGATCAAGTTCCAGAACACCCGGTTCAAGCTCGCCGAGTGCGCCACCGAGGCGCGGGTGACCAGGGCGTTCGTGGACGAGTGCGTGCAGGAGCACCTGGCGGGCCGCCTCGACGTGCCCACCGCGGCGATGGCCAAGTGGTGGGCCACCGAGCGGCTGTGCCAGGTCGTGGACGAGTGCGTGCAGCTGTTCGGCGGCTACGGCTACATGACCGAGTACCCGATCGCGCGCGCGTGGGCGGACGCGCGCGTGCAGAAGATCTACGGCGGGACCAACGAGATCATGAAGGAAATCATCGCGAGGTCCCTCTAGTGCCGGGGCCGCTGGAGGGGTTGAAGGTCGTCGAGCTGGCCGGCCTCGCACCCGCGCCGTTCGGCTGCATGGTGCTGGCCGACCTCGGCGCGTCGGTCGTCCGGGTGGACCGCGTGGGCGGCACCACCGAGGTCCCGCTGCTGGGCCGCGGGCGGCGGTCGATCGGCGTGGACGTCCGCCGGCCGGAGGGCGCGGAGCTGGTGCTGCGGCTGGTCGAGGACTCGGACGTGCTGGTCGAGGGCTTCCGGCCGGGCGTGACCGAACGGCTCGGCATCGGCCCGGCGCAGTGCCTGGCCCGCAACCCGCGGCTGGTCTACGGGCGGATGACCGGGTGGGGCCAGGACGGCCCGCTGGCCGACCGCGCCGGGCACGACATCAACTACATCGCGGTGGCGGGCGCGTTGGAGCCGATCGGCCGGGCGGGCGCGCCGCCGACGGTGCCGCTGAACGTCGTCGGCGACTTCGGCGGTGGCGGGCTGCTGCTGGCGATGGGCGTGCTGGCCGCGCTGTACGAGCGGGAGCGGTCCGGGCGCGGGCAGGTGGTGGACGCCGCCATGGTCGACGGCGCGGCGCTGCTGACCACGTTCCTGCACGGGATGTCGTCGGCCGGCGCGTGGCCCGGCGGCCGCGGCGAGAACCTGCTGGACGGCGGCGCGCCGTTCTACGACGTGTACGAGGCGGCCGACGGCCGGTTCGTCAGCATCGGCGCGCTGGAGGAGAAGTTCTACGCCGAGCTGCTGGTGGTGCTCGGGCTGGCCGACGCGGACCTGCCCGCCCGCCACGACCCGGCGAACTGGCCGGAGCTGCGCGCCCGGATCGCGGCGGCCGTGGCCACCCGGACGAGGGACGAGTGGGCGGCGCTGGCGGCGGGCACCGACGCGTGCCTCGCGCCCGTGCTGGCGCCCGGTGAAGCGCCCGGGTACGGGCACAACGCCGAGCGCGGGACGTTCGTGCAGGTGGGAGGGGTGGCGCAGCCCGCGCCCGCGCCCCGGTTCGAGCGCACGCCCGCAGCCGTGCCCGCACCGCCGCCCGCGGTGGGCGAGCACACGGCCGAGGTGCTGGGGGAACTGGGACTGGGCGAGGACGAGCTCGCCGGGCTGCGGCGAGCCGGGGTGATCGCCTGACCCCGCGCCCGGTCGGCCCGCCGGATCGACCCGGAAAAGGGCGCGGGAAATCACCTGAAGGGGGACCGTAAATGAGTGGCAGCCGTCATCGACCTTTGTCACGCTCGGTGCGTGCCTCGGCGCAATCAGGTGATGGGCGGCGAAGGGATGACGGTGTCTCAGTACCTCGGTGTCCGTGCCTGGGGTGTGGGCGAGTGCCCGTACCTTGGTGATCGGCGGGACCGCTGGCCCCCTTGATCGTCCGTTCGGGTGACGCTCGGGCAGTTCCAGGCGTGGTTGCGTGGCGATCGTGCGACCGGTCGAGGGATGGCGGCGGGTTCGATCGTCATCATCCGGGTGAATGAGGGACCATGACCGTTGACACGACCGGGGCGGCGTTCGGCCGCCCTGCCCGCTGACACGGACGGAGACCGATCAGTGAACGTCAAGAAGGTGGTGACGCTGGCGGCGGTCGCGCTGGTGCTGTTCCTCCTGATCACCCAGCCGAACGAGTCCGCCGACGCGGTGCGGACCGCGCTCGGGTGGCTCCAGTCCGCGGCCGAGTCGATCATCACCTTCGTCCGCAGCCTGTTCGCCTGACCCGCTCGCCGCGCCCCCTCGAACTCCGCTCAATGCGGTCACGATCGGTGACTATGCGTCCTGGTCGTTGCACCGTACGGGTGGAATGAGGGCTATAACGCCCTGGTAACAGGGTTTTGGACAAACCGGGGTCTAGCGGTTGTCGGTACCCGCTAATACGGTGCGTCGCATTGGCTGATCTTCGACCGATGAGGAGGCAGAATGGTCGAGGACTCCGGAGTCGACGAGCTGTTGCGGCAGTGGGCGGCTGAGCGCTCGGACGACGCCGAGCTGCAGGAGGTGAACCGGATCAAGGACGCGTGGCTCGCGGAAGCCCCGCCGTCCGCGCCGGGGATCCCCGTGCAGCGGGCGAATGGCGGTCCCCGCGGCCTGGTGAAGGTCGAGTCCGCGGATCCGGCGTACGTGGCGGCGATGCGGAAGCGGGCGCCCGAGGTGCCCGACGCCCTGCTCGCGGCCGCCGCCAGCTACTGGCAGCTGGTGGGTGACCTGTCCGAGGCGGAGCAGTGGTGGGACGTGGGCATCAGCCCGCTGGACCAGCGCGCTCTGGACTACCGGGCGGCCGGGCTCACGCCCGCCGACCTCGGTCGTCGCCTCGGCCCGATGACGGTGCTCCAGCACCTGCGTCGGGGTAGCGCGGCGGCCTGGTGCGTGGCCAGGCTGCAGAGGCAACGCCGGGACGGCGTGGCCTAGGTCCGACGAGTCGGGGCGGGCTCCTGGGGTTCGGGAGCCCTCACCTTCCAGGGGCGGGCTCCTGTGCGGGGAGCCCCGGCCCTGTGCGACGCACGAAGTACCCTTGAGGCGTGCGAGGCCTCATCACCCCCCGGCGGCTCGCGATCGCGGCCGTCTGCCTGGCGTCGCTGGTCGTGTGCTGCGGCCTGGCGTACTGGCAGTGGGAGCGGTTCTCCGAGGCCGGTGGCACCTTCCAGAACCTCGGGTACGTCTTCCAGTGGCCGCTGTTCGGCCTCTTCCCCGCGTTCATGGTGTGGCGCATCCGCAGGCTGGACGCCCGCCGCAAGGCCGAGGACGCCGCCGCGGCGAGCGGTGCCGCCGACGGGGCCGCGCCGGAGCCGGTGGCCGTGCCGTCCCGGCCGGTCGTTACCGTTGAGCCCGTCAGAGCACCCGCGCACGACGACGAGGACGACGAGCTCGCGGCCTACAACCGCATGCTCGCCGAGCTCCACGCGCGGGACCAGCGGTGAAGCGAAGGTAGGGCGATGAGCGGCGCGTTGACCAGGTTCCGGTTCATGGCTTACGTGGTCGGTGTCGGCCTGCTGCTGCTCGTGGTCGCGATGATCGCCAAGTACGCGGGCGGCACCGAGGGCATGATGCAGGTCGTCGGCCCCGTGCACGGCTTCCTGTACGCGGTGTACCTGGTGCTCACCGTCGACCTCGCGCTCAAGGCCCGGTGGTCGATCAAGGGCACGGTGCTGGTGCTGCTCGCGGGCACGATCCCGTTCGTGTCGTTCTACGCCGAGCGCAAGGTGGTCGAGAGCGTCCGGGCCGAGAAGAGCCTGTGACCGGGGTTGACCCCGCCCGCCGGCCACCCCTAGCGTCTGGCGGTACCAACTGAACACGGCCGTCGATGTCGAGCGGGAGAGTCCCCGACCGGGGCGCCGAAGGAGCAACTCCTCCCCGGAATCTCTCAGGCACAGGTACCGCCCGACGAAGGCAACTCTGGAAAGCAGGCGCACCCGGTGCGCCTCGCCCACGGTGCAAGCCGCCCTCACCCGGTGGCGAAGCTCTCAGGCTCATGGCAGAGGGGGAGGCTCACTCGACGAGGAGTCTCCGATGTGCCGTGTCATCCTTTCGCTCGTGAATCTCTCGGACGTGCCCGCCCGCCGACCCGACCGGTCGGCGCCTCGGCATGCCCGCACCCAGGGAGGACCCGCCTGATGGAAAGCCGCCGCACGCCCCTGCACGCCGAGCACGAGGCGCTGGGGGCCATGTTCACCGACTTCGCGGGCTGGCGGATGCCGCTGCGCTACGACAGCGAGCTGGCCGAGCACCACGCGGTGCGCACGTCGGCGGGCCTGTTCGACCTGACCCACATGGGTGAGATCGTGCTCACCGGCCCGGAGGCCGGCGCCGCGCTGGACCACGCCCTGGTCGGCCACGCGTCCGCGATCGGCGTCGGTCGCGCCCGCTACACGATGATCTGCGAGGCCGACGGCGGCGTGGTCGACGACCTGATCGTCTACCGCACGGGCGACGAGGAGTACCTGGTCGTCGCGAACGCCTCGAACGCCGCCGTCGTGCACGAGGCGCTGGTCGAGCGGGCCAAGGGCTTCGACACCACCGTCGAGGACAGGTCCACCGACTACGCGCTGCTCGCCGTGCAGGGCCCGAAGGCCACCGCGATCCTCGCCGGCCTCACGTCCACCGACCTCGGCGCGGTGAAGTACTACGCCTCGTACCCGACCGAGGTCGCGGGCAAGCCGGTGCTGCTCGCGCGCACCGGCTACACCGGCGAGGACGGCTTCGAGCTGTTCGTCGCGCCGGCCGACGCCGCGCACGTGTGGCGGGCGCTGCTGGAGGCGGGCGCGCCGCACGACCTCAAGCCCGCGGGCCTGGGCTGCCGCGACACGCTGCGGCTGGAGGCGGGCATGCCCCTGTACGGCAACGAGCTCGGCCGCGACCGCACGCCGTTCCAGGCGAACCTCGGCCGGGTGGTGAAGCTGGACAAGCCGGGCGACTTCGTCGGCCGCGACGCCCTGGCCGCCGTCGCCGAGCAGGGCGTGGGGCAGGTCCTGGTCGGCCTGAAGACCGCCTCGCGCCGCGCGCCCCGGCACGGCTACCCGGTGCTGGACGCCTCGGGTGCCCGCATCGGCGAGGTGACCAGCGGCGCGCTGTCGCCGACCCTCGGGTACTCGGTGGCCATGGCGTACGTCACGGTCGGCCACACCGAGCCCGGCACGCAGCTGTCCGTCGACGTCCGGGGCAGGCACGAGCCGGTCGAAGTCGTCGCACTGCCCTTCTACAAGCGCACCTCGTAAGGGAGACCCCACACATGTCCGAGCACTTCAACACCTCCCTCGCGGAGTTCGACCCGGAGGTCGCGGACGCCGTCGCCGCCGAGCTGCACCGGCAGCAGAGCACGCTGGAGATGATCGCCTCGGAGAACTTCACGCCGGTGTCGGTGCTCCAGGCGCAGGGCTCGGTGCTGACGAACAAGTACGCCGAGGGCTACCCCGGCCGGCGCTACTACGGCGGCTGCGAGAACGTCGACGTGATCGAGCGGCTGGCGATCGAGCGGGTCAAGGCGCTGTTCGGCGCGGGCTTCGCGAACGTGCAGCCGCACTCGGGCGCGCAGGCCAACGCGTGCGCGATGTTCGCCCTGCTCCAGCCGGGCGACACGATCCTGGGCCTGGACCTCGCGCACGGCGGCCACCTGACCCACGGCATGCGGATCAACTTCTCCGGCAAGCTCTACAACGTGGTGCCCTACCACGTGTCGGCGGAGGACGGCCGGGTCGACATGGCCGAGGTGGAGCGGCTGGCGGCCGAGCACCGGCCGAAGCTGATCGTGGCCGGCTGGTCGGCGTACCCGCGGCAGCTCGACTTCGCGGAGTTCCGCCGGATCGCCGACTCGGTGGGCGCGTACCTGATGGTGGACATGGCGCACTTCGCCGGCCTGGTGGCGGCGGGCCTGCACCCGAGCCCCGTGCCGCACGCGCACGTCGTCACGACGACCACGCACAAGACGCTCGGCGGCCCGCGTGGCGGAGTGATCCTGACCAACGAGGCCGACCTGGCCAAGAAGATCAACTCGGCGGTGTTCCCGGGCCAGCAGGGCGGTCCGCTGGAGCACGTGATCGCGGGCAAGGCGGTGGCGTTCAAGCACGCCGCGTCGCCCGAGTTCGCCGACCGGCAGCGGCGCACGGTCGAGGGCGCGAAGATCCTCGCCGACCGGCTGTCCCGGCCCGACGCCGCCGCGGCGGGTGTGAAGGTGCTCACCGGCGGCACGGACGTGCACCTGGTGCTGGTGGACCTGGTGGCGTCCGAACTGGACGGCAAGCAGGCCGAGGACCGCCTGCACGAGGTCGGGATCACGGTCAACCGCAACGCGGTGCCGAACGACCCGCGTCCGCCGATGGTGACCTCGGGCCTGCGGGTGGGCACGCCCGCGCTGGCCACCCGCGGTTTCGGCGCGGCGGACTTCACCGAGGTGGCGGACATCATCGCGACGGCGTTGCAGCCCTCGCCGGACCTCGCGGAGCTGCGCGCGCGGGTCGAGGTGCTGGCGGCGAAGCACCCGCTGTACCCGACCCTGTGAACGACGTTACGAAATAGCTCGCGCATGCTGGAGGTTGTCCCGTACGCGACCCGTACGGGACAACCGAAAGAGGCACGATGACCGCCACCCTCGACGCGCTGCAACTTCCCGGCGAAGCCCAGGACCTGCTGTTCCGCGAGGCGCGCACGGCGAACGCGTTCACCGACGAGCCGGTGACCGACGAGCAGCTCCGCGCCGTGTACGACCTCGTGAAGTGGGGTCCGACCGCGATGAACAGCCAGCCGCTGCGCGTGCTGTTCGTCCGCGGCGAGGAGGCCAAGGCCCGCCTGGCTCCCCACATGGCCGAGGGCAACCGCGCCAAGACCCTGGCCGCGCCGGTGACCGCGATCCTGGCCGCCGACACCGACTTCCACGAGCACCTCGCCACCACGTTCCCGCACTTCCCGGGCGCGAAGGCGGCGTTCGCGGACGACGCGCGGCGCACCGAGGCGGCGAAGGCGAACGCCCTGCTGCAGGTCGGCTACTTCATCGTGGGCGTCCGCGCGGCCGGTCTCGCCGCGGGCCCGATGAGCGGCTTCGACGCCGAGGGCGTGCGGCGCGAGTTCTTCGCCGACACCCCCCGGGTGCCGCTGGTGGTCGTCAACATCGGCCACCCGGACCACGCCGGCACCCACCCGCGCAACCCGCGCCTGGACTACGCCGAGGCCGTCCGCACGATCTGACGCCCGCTGCGTGACGCCCTGGTCCCCCGGCCGCCTTCGGGCCGGGGGACCAGGGCGTTCCACAGTGGACTACGCGGCGGGCGGCGTCACCCCCGGCGGCAGGCACTCGACGTTGCGCTTGCCGTCGGGCCGCACCACGAACCACGTGCTGCCCACGCCCTGGCCCTTCCACTGGCCCGGCGCCTCGTCCTTGGCGTAGGTGTAGAGCGGCCAGCCGTCCAGCGTGACCTGCTCGCTGCCGTCGGCCCGCTTCACCGTCGACACGAGCGCCGGGTCGACGCCCTGCAGCTCGGGCTTGCCGTCGGACAGCACGGGCGGCCACGTCACGGCGCACTGCCCCTCGCAGTTGGACTTCGCCGGGTCCGGGGTGTCCTTGTCGAACCGGTACAGCGTGCGGCCGTCGCCGTCCTGCACGACCTCGCCCATCTTGGGCACGCTCTTGCCCACCAGCGTCACCTGCGGCCCGGACGGCGCGGGCGCGGCCTGGCCCTCCGGCGCGTCCGCCGCGGGTTGCTCGACGGGTGCCGCTTCCTCGCTCGTCGGAGGGGCCAGGGGCTCCGGGACGTCGCCGTAGTCGCCCTGGGCCGCGGCGGCGACCTGCTCGGTCTGCGCGACCGTCCTGCCCTGCAGGCCGGTGGCGTTGGAAGTCCACATGACCAGCGCGAGCACGGCCGCCATGCCGCCCGCGACGGCGATGGCGATGCGGTTTCGTCGGATCACACTCACTCCTCCTTGGTCCGTCAATCGCTCCACCGACGACTACGGCGCGCCCGCCGCCGCGGTTCAGCCGCCGCCGAAGACAGGGGTCGGACCTACCCCAGCTCCCACTGCTGCGACCGGCTCCCGTCGCACCGCCGCGTCGTCACCGCGCCGTCCACCGCGGCCAGGCACCGGCTGACGTCCTCGGCGGCGTGCACCCGGACCCAGCCCTCGGCGGCCAGCGATTCGAGGACCCACGTGCCCGGCGCGCCGGAGATCGACACGTGGCAGCCGTGCGCGGACTCGCCGAGCGCGACGACCGACACGGCGGGAGCCGTCGCCGCCGTCCGGTGCGCCGCGCCGTCGGAGTCGGTCAGGTGCAGCCCGGTCGCGTTGTTCCGCACCGGGCCGCGCCACGGCTCGCCGCACGACCGGCGGCCCGGCATCGCGTACGGCCGGATCGACCAGCCGACCTCGTCCTGCCCGAACGGTCGGCACTCGCGCCGGAACACCTGGATGTGCACGTCCGGCCGACCGCCCTGGTGGGCGAGGCACCCGCCCGCGCCCCGGTTCTCGACCACCACCGCGTCCGGCGCCCGCCCGCGGATCCGCCGCACCCGCCACCGCTGGTGGTCGTCGCCGGGCCGGCAGGCGTGGAAGTGCTGGTCGGTCTCCGGCTCGTCGTCGGCCGTCAGGCACAGGTCCGCCCGGACGCTGCTGCGGATCGCCCAGTCGCCCCCGCCCGCCGGTGCCAGCACCACGACGTGACCGGGGTTGTGCGAGTCGGCGCACTCCCATTGGTAGATGTCCCCGCCCTCGGACTCCGAATCGTCCGGCTGGGTGTAGGCACCGTTGCGGGCGAGGCATTTCCCGGTCTTCAGGTTGATCACGTGAGCGAGGAATTCCCGGTCGCCGGGAAATGCCTCCCCGATACCGCTGACCGCGCCGCCGCCGGTGCCCGGACGGTCCGCCACCGCCGTCATCGACAACGCGACCACCGAGGCGAGGACCACCGCCGCGCGCCCGCGCCGCGGCGCCTCCCCGGGCCGTGCCGGCGGGTAGGGGTGGTCCGGCAGGGCGATCCACGCCGTGGCGGCGGTGTCCTTCACCGCCACGTCGACCCGCCGGAACGTGCGCGGGTCGACCACCCGGCTCTGCCAGGCCACCTCCTCGTAGCACCACGACGACAGCACGAGCGCCAGCACACCGGGCGACCCCGCCAGCGCGCTCTTCAGCTGCGGCGCTTCGACCAGGCGGAACGCCAGGTTGATCGACGCGGACGTGAAGCCGTGCGGGTCCGGGAGGACCTCGCCCGCGTGCACCGCCATGCGGGCCCGCACCCGTTCGGCGTCCCGTCGCGCGGCGCGGCCGTGCTCCGCCAACGCCTCGGCCAGCGCGCCCGGCAGCCGGTCCACCACCAGGGCCTTCGGCACCTCGGGCGGCACCAGGAGGAAGACGCCGTCGCCGCGGTCCTCCCGGTGGCAGTCGTCCCACGGTATGCCGGAATCGTCGAACGCCCGGCGCAACGACCGGTAAAGAGCGGCGCGGACCGCGAGCTGGTCCGCATTCGTGCGGCTGCCGTGGGTGAATTTTTCCACGTCGACGACGATTATGGTCCGGTGCAGCGCCCGTCCATTCTCCGACTCCACTTCGTCACCATAAAGGCGCACCGGAAGCGGCGCCGGCCGGATGCGGACCCGCCCACCCCTTTCATCCCTGCCCGTGGGACCGCACCGGGGACATAGGGTGTCCTGGTGGGCAACGAGATCTCCTTCCCGCGCCAACACGCGCGCACCCAGCGGTTCACCCTCGGCGCACCCCGGACGTTCACCGCCGCGCCGGACGGCACGAAGGTGTACTTCCTCCGCACCGCCACGGCCACGAGCCGGGCGAACGGCCTGTGGGCGTTCGACACCGCCACCCGCACCGAGACGCTGCTGGCCGACCCCGGCGTGCTGCTGACCGATCCCGAGGACCTGTCCCCGGAGGAACGGGCCCGCCGCGAGCGCACCCGCGAGTCGGCCGCCGGCATCGTCGGCTACGCCACCGACGGCGACGCGCGGCAGGCCGTGTTCGCGTTGTCCGGCAGGTTGTTCGTGGTCGAGCTCGCCACCGCGGCGGTGCGCGAGCTGCCGGTCGCCGGCGCGGCCGTCGACCCGCGCCTGGACCCGACCGGGCGCAAGGTCGGCTACGTGGCCGACGGCGCGCTGCACGTGGTGGACCTGGGGACCGGCGCGGACCGGGTGGTCGCGGAGCCGGACGGCCCGGACGTCACGTGGGGGCTGGCGGAGTTCATCGCGGCCGAGGAGATGGGTCGCTACCGGGGCTACTGGTTCTCCCCGGACGGCGAGCGGGTGCTGGCGGCCCGGGTGGACACCGCGCCCGTGCCGCGCTGGCACATCGCCGACCCGGCGAACCCCGACCGGCCCGCCACCGGGATCGCCTACCCCGCCGCGGGCGAGGCCAACGCGGTGGTGGAGCTGGCGGTCCTCGGCGCCGACCGCACCGACGTGACGTGGGACCGCGAGGCGTTCCCGTACGTCACCACCGTCTCGTGGACGTCGCACGGCAAGCCGCTGGTGCAGGTCCAGTCGCGCGACCAGCGCCGGGTGCTGGTGCTGGCGGTCGACCCGGCGACGGGCGCCACCGAGGTCGTCGCCGACGACACCGACCCGCACTGGCTGGAGGTCGTGCCGGGCGCGCCGCGCTGGACCCCGGCCGGCGAGCTGCTGCGCGTGCTGCCGATCGGCGACGCGAACCGGCTCGTCGTCGGCGACCGGCCGTGGACGCCGGACGGCTTCCAGGTGCGCGCGGTGCTCGACGTGGCCGAGGACGGCGTGCTGGTCACCGCGTCCGTGGACGACCCGACCCAGACGCACGTGTTCCTGGTCGACGGCGACGACATCACCAGACTGTCCACTCAGGACGGTGTGCACGGCGCGACCCGTGCCGGTGGCGTGCTGGTGCTGTCCCGGTCGTCCCTGGACCACTTCGGGCCGGAGGTGACCGTCTCCACCGGCGGCGGGATCGGCTCGTTCGCCGAAACACCCGTGCTGGCACCGGAAGTGCGGCTGCTCACCGTCGGCGAGCGCGACCTGCGCGCGGCACTGCTGTTCCCGCGCGGCCACGTGCCGGGGACCAGGCTGCCGGTCCTGCTCGACCCGTACGGCGGCCCGCACGCGCAGCGCGTGGTGTCGGCGCGCAACGCCTACCTGGCCTCGCAGTGGCTGGCGGACCAGGGTTTCGCGGTCCTCGTCGTGGACGGCCGCGGCACGCCCGGTCGCGGCCCGGCGTGGGAGCGCGAGATCGCGTTCGACTTCGCCGGCGCCACCCTCGAAGACCAGGTGGACGCCCTGCACGCGGTCGCGGGGATCGAGCCCGACCTCGACCTGACCCGGGTCGGCATCCGCGGCTGGTCCTACGGCGGCTACCTGGCGGCGCTGGCCGTGCTGCGCCGCCCGGACGTGTTCCACGCGGGCATCGCGGGCGCGCCGGTCACCGACTGGCGGCTCTACGACACCCACTACACCGAGCGCTACCTGGGCCACCCGGCCGAGCGGCCCGAGGTGTACGACGCCAACTCGCTCATCGCCGACGCGCCGAAGCTGGAGCGCCCGCTGATGATCGTGCACGGCCTGGCGGACGACAACGTGGTGGCCGCGCACACCCTGCGCCTGTCGTCCGCGCTGCTCGCCGCCGGCCGGCCGCACACCGTGCTGCCGCTGTCCGGCGTCACCCACATGACCCCGCAGGAACAGGTGGCCGAGAACCTGCTCCTGCTCCAGGTCGACTTCCTGCGCCGCGCGCTGGCCTGAGCGCGGAACGGGGCCGTCCCCCGGCGAGGAGGACGGCCCCGTTCGAGCGTGGCGTCAGGCCAAGGAGTGGCGGACCAGGTACGGCGGGATCGAGTTGCCGACCAGGGCCAGGTCGTCGATCGTCTCCGGCTGGTAACCGCACCCCGGCAGCCGCTCGACCATCAGCGCGGTCGGGTCGGCCACCTCGTCGGCGCGCCCGAACAGGTACGCCCACTCGTGCTCGTCCGAGCCGTAGTACGCGACCGTGTCGAACACCTCGTTGAACCGCTGCCACATGCGGGTCAGCGTGGTGTTGCGCCACATCGTCTGGCAGCCCGCCTGGGACACCACGACGCCGCCGGGCGTCAGCAGCGCCTTGCACAGGGCGAGGAACTCGGCGCCGTACAGGCGGTTGTGCTGCGCTTCCTCCTCGCGCTCGTCCGGCAGGTCCACCAGGACGATGTCGTAGCGCTCCGACGTCGTCCGGATGTACTCGTACCCGTCGATGTACTGCACGCGGATCGGGCCTTCGCCCTTCTCCGCCAGCGCGAGCTCGTCCAGCGTGTAGCCGTAGGGCAGGTGCTCGGCGCACAGCCGCACGGCCTGCGAGTCGATGTCGATGTGGTCGACCACCGAAGCGCCGGCCGCCACCGCCATCTGGCACACCACGCCCTCCGACGACCCGATGACCAGCACCCGGTCGACCCGGTCGGCGAGCAGCAGCGCCGGGACCATCAGCGCCTCGTGGTAGGTCAGCTGGCTGAACTCGGTGCTCTGCCGGTCGTCGTCGCAGAACAGCGACAACCCCTGGGCGGTGCGGGCGATCACCAGGTGCTGGAACTCGGTCCTGGTGTCGACCACGACCTCCTCGACGTCCCAGTGCCTGGTCATGCCGGCCGCGAGCGGTTCGCGGATCACGATGCCTTCTCCTCACCGACCAGCGCGGGGACCCGGTGGCCCCGGCTGACCATGTCCGTCCGTGCCGACACCGCACCCAGGGCCTCGGCCAACAACTGCACCGCGAGCGCGGGCTTGGCACGCGTGCCGCACGTGAACACGTCCACGAACACGGCACCGACCTCCGGGTACGTGTGGATGGACGCGTGCGACTCCGACAACAGGGCCAGCACGGTGACCCCTTGCGGCTCGAACTGCTTGGAGACCACCTCCAACACCGTGGCATCAGCCTGGGTGAGCGCCTCGCCGAGCGCGTGTCGCAGGAACTGCTCGTCGTCGAGCAGTTCCGGGCTCACGCCTTCGAGCTCGGCGAGCACGTGCTGTCCTGCGAACAAGCCAACCGGCTCGGATTCGCACGGGAGTTCGGACATCAATCACTCCAAACATCTTCAGGAGGGGGCACAGCAGCGGACAGGCGGGAGCGCGCTCATCGCACGCAGTGGGTGGCCAACGGCGGGAAGCCGTTGAACGCCACCGACGAGTAGCTGGCCGTGTAGGCGCCCGCGCCGAGCAGGTCGACGTGGTCGCCCGCGCGCAGGTCCAGCGGCAGCTCGTAGCACGTGTTCTGGTACAGCACGTCGTCCGCGTCGCACGTCGGACCGGCCAGCACGACCGGGCCGACGGGGCCACCGTCCTTGCTGGTGACCAGCGGGTACGCGATGGCCTCGCCCTCGGTCTCCGCGAGGCCGCCGTAGCGGCCGATGTCGAGGAAGACCCAGCGGCGTTCGTCCGAATAGGACTTCCGGGACACCAGCACCACTTCGGAGCGGATCAGACCCGACTCGGCCACGATAGCGCGTCCCGGCTCGATCATCACCTCGGGCGCGAAGTCACCGAAGTGCCGGGCGATGGACGCGGTGATGGCCGCGGCGTACTCCACCAGCGGCGGCGGCTGCTCCAGGTAGCCCGCGGGCAGGCCGCCGCCCAGGTTGACCGTGGTCGGCGCGAGCCCCTCGGCGCGCAGCTTGCCGATGATGTCGGCGGCGTCGGCGATCGCGCCGTCCCAACCGTTCGGGTCCAACTGCTGCGAGCCCGCGTGGAACGCCACGCCCAGCGGAACGAGACCGAGTTCCGCGGCCAACCGCAGCAGGTCCGCCGCCATCTCGGGCGAACAGCCGAACTTCTTCCCGAACGGGTAGGT
Organism: Saccharothrix saharensis; assembly: GCF_006716745.1. Taxonomy (NCBI): domain Bacteria; kingdom Bacillati; phylum Actinomycetota; class Actinomycetes; order Pseudonocardiales; family Pseudonocardiaceae; genus Saccharothrix; species Saccharothrix saharensis. The sequence continues at coordinate 6,641,833 of NZ_VFPP01000001.1, forward strand.
GGAACCCTTGCTGTTGACCAGGATCCGCAGCAGCACCGACGCGCCGGGCGCGTGCTCGGCCAGCGTGCGCACGTCCTGTTCGCTGTCGGACACGAAGAGTCGCACACCGCGCCCGTGCGCGTAGGCGATGTCACGCGCCTTCTTGATCGGGTTGCTGTAGGAGATGGCCTCCGGCGCCGCGCCGCGGGCCAGGCACAGGTCGATCTCGGCCGGGCTGGCGACGTCGAAGCGGCACCCCTCGGCGGCCAGCAGCTCGACCACGTCGGGCGTCGGGTTCGCCTTGACCGCGTAGAAGATCCCCACCCGGGGCAGCGCCGCGCGGATCGCCGCGAACCGGTCGCGCACCGTCGGCAGGTCGATGACCAGGCAGGGCGTGTCCGGTCGGTCGTGGTCCAGGAAACGACGAATACGAGCCATTGCCTCGTTGAGCCGGTCGTCGGCAAAGCTCGTCGTCATCTCGCTAGGGGTCCCCCTTCGCAACCATGAGCAGGCATGGTCAGACCGTGTTCGGGCACGGCCGTCCACTCTAGGTGGTGCAGGCGGAAAATGCGCTATCGGCCGGCGAACTTGTGACGCAGCTCCACGACGGTGATGTCCGGCGCCGCGCCGACGCGCACCGGCGGACCCCAGAACCCGGCGCCGTTGCTGGTGTAGACCTGCGTGCCGTCGACGGTCTCCAACCCGCTGCGCACCGGCTGCTGCAAGCCCACGGCGAGGTGGAACGGGAACATCTGCCCGCCGTGCGTGTGCCCGGACAGCTGCAGGTCCACGCCGTGCTTGGCGGCCTCGCGCACCTGCACCGGCTGGTGCGCCATCAGCACCACCGGCGTGGAGGTGTCGCGGCCGTCCAGCGCGCGGGCGAAGTCCGGACCGTCCTGGAACGCCTCGCCGGTGACGTCGTTGACGCCCGCGAGGTCGAACGACGCGCCGGCCCGCTCGATCCGCAGTCGCTCGTTGCGCAGCGGGTTGACCCCGAGCCGCTCCAGCTCCGCCAGCCACGGCTCCACGCCGGAGTAGTACTCGTGGTTGCCGGTGACGAAGAAGCTGCCGTGCGTGCTCACGAGGTCGCGCAGCGGAGCCGCCGCCTCGCCCAGCTCGTCCACCGTGCCGTCCACCAGGTCGCCGACGACCGCGACCAGGTCCACCCGCTGCTCGTTGATCATCCGCACGATCCGCTCGGTGTGCCCGCGGCCGAGCAGCGGTCCGAGGTGGATGTCGCTCACCACCGCGATCCGGTAGCCGGACAGCCGCGGGTCGAGCTTGCCCAGCGTCACCGGCACCCGCTTGACCACCGGGTCGCCCAGCGCCTGCGTGGTGCCGAAGCCGACGACGCCCGCCGTGGCCACCCCGCCCGCGACGGCGAGCGACCGCGCGATGAACAGCCGTCGACCTGGGTCGGCGGGCCGCCCTCCGAGCGTTCCCTCGGGAGCCTCCACCGGGGCGTCGGGAGCGCCGACGGCGACGGGCGCCTCGTGCGCGCGCGTCGCCCGGTTCAGCACGAGCCGCGGGATCTCCAGCACACCCAGGATCAACGAGGAGTAGAACGCGCCCGCCAGCCAGATGAACCCCGGCCACGCCACGACGGTCGCGAACGACCCGCCGAGCCTGCTCACCGCCAGCGCCGACATCACCAGCAGGTAGAGGAGGACCACGACGCCGGTGCCCACCCGCCGGCCGCGCCCCGGCCGGGTCGTGGCCCGCACGGCCCGCTTCCAGATGTAGTAGTGGGCCGCGCCCATCACGACCGCGAACAGCACGAAGAAGAACAACGCGGGGCCTCCCGGGGGTGATGGGTCCAGTTTCCACGAATCTCGGCGCGGGCATGCAACCCCCCGGGGACCCGTGGGCGTGATTACCTCGTACCGCAGCACGGGGGAGGACGAATGAGTGATCGGGACGCCGCGTTCGCGGAGTACTTCGCGGCGCGGTCCGAGGCCATGCGCGGCACGGCGTACCTGCTGTGCGGCGACTGGCACCGTGCCGAGGACCTGGTCCAAGCGACGTTCGCCAAGCTCTACGTGGCGTGGCGGCGGATCAACCGGCACGAGGCACTCGACGCCTACACCCGCCGGACGCTGGTCCGGACGTTCGTGTCCGACCTGCGCCGGGGTTGGTTCCGCAAGGAGCGGGTGAGCGAGACGACCACCGACGTGGCGGACGTCTCGCGTGGTTCGGCGGAGGACCGGCTGGTGCTGCTCGCGGCGCTGGCGCAGGTGCCGCCCAGGCAACGGGCCGTGCTCGTGCTCCGGTACTGGGAAGACCTGTCGATCGACGAGACCGCCAGGGCGTTGGGCTGTTCCGAAGGAACGGTGAAGAGCCAGGCCGCGCGGGGGCTGCAGACGCTGCGCGGCCTGATCACCCCTCAGCAGGGAGAAAAGGTGCGATGAACGAGCACGAGCTGAAGAGCGCGTTGCAGGATGTGATGGTGGCGAGCAGCCCGCCGCCACCCATGAGCCCCGGGGCTGCGTTGGAGCACGGCCGCCGCGCGCAGCGCCGCAGGCAGACCGCGTTGGGCGGAGGTCTCGCCGGTCTCGCCGTGGTGGCCATCGCGGTGGGCGCGGTGCTGGTGCCGCAGCTGACCGGTGGCGGCTCCGAGGTGCGGGTGGCGGGAGGGCAGTCGTCGTCACCGTCCGCGCCGTCGGTCACACCCACGGACGGGCCGCCGTCGGACTCGCCGCGGGCGACCGTGATGCCGCCGCCCAGCGGATCGCCGGCCGACACGAGCACCCGGTGGCCGAACGGGCAGAGCGATCGGACCGCGAAGAACGGGCCGCGCGCCGACAAGGGCGTCAAGCTGCTCAACGACCTGGCCTCGTCGCTGCCGCCCGGCGTGCAGGCCGAGGACCGGCAGCGGATCGGGTACGCCGACCACGGGCCCATGACGTGGCGCCAGGCGCAGTTCGCCGAGTACGTCGGCGACCTGGAGGTCTGGGACTACGAGGCGCGCACGCCGGTCGTGGTCACCGGTGAGGCGGGCGTCGGCGAGCTGTCCATCCAGGTCGAGACCAAGGGCAACACCCGGCTCGGCGACCTGGTCGGGTGCGCGGCGGCCACCAGGTACTCCTACCCGGTCGCGGGCGGCACGTGCGCGCTGGTCGACGTCGGGGGCAAGCAGGTCGCCCTCGTCACCGGGGCCACCCCGGACGCCGACCGCAACACGATGGACTCCGCGGCGTTCTACCGGCACCCGGACGGCACGCTGGTGACCGTCGCGTACTCGAGCGAGTTCCTGGAGTCGGGCCACCCGGCGCTGTCGCGGCCGGCGTTGACCGGTCAGCAGCTCGCGGCGATCGCCGCCGACCCGAAGTTCCACCTGGACTGAGGCCACCGCCTTGGACGGGGAGGCCGGGCGCGAGTGCGCCCGGCCTCTTCGGTGTGTGCGCCGGTGTGCCCACCGTCGCTCGTCCGAGTGTCCTCCGTTCGAGTGTTCGTGCAGGTACCGTGCTGTTTGCCATGCGGACGCTGCTCATCGACAACCACGACTCGTTCACCTTCAACCTGTTCCAGTACCTGGCCGAGGTGAACGGGCGCGAACCGGTCGTCATCACGCACGACGACCCGCGGTTCCGGCTGTCCGACCTGCGGCGCTTCGACAACGTGGTGATCTCGCCCGGCCCCGGCCGGCCGCAGCGCGACGCCGACTTCGGCCTGTGCCGCGCGGTGGTCGAGCACGCCGGGATCCCCCTCCTGGGTGTCTGCCTGGGCCACCAGGGGTTGTGCCTCGCGCACGGCGCGACCGTGGGCTTGGTCACGCCCCGGCACGGCGTGGTGGACGACGTGCGGCACACCGGGGTCGACGTGTTCGCCGGCCTGCCGTCGCCGCTGCCCGTGGTGCGCTACCACTCGCTGGCCGTGTCCGACCTGCCGCCGTCGCTGGAACCCATCGCCTGGGCGGCGTCCGACGACGTGCTGATGGGCGTGCGGCACCGGTCGCGGCCCGCGTGGGGCGTGCAGTTCCACCCCGAGTCGGTGTGCACGTCGCACGGCCACCAGCTGCTCGCCAACTTCCGCGACCTGACCGAGGCGTCGGCCGGCTCGCCCTCGCCGCCGCCGCCCGCGCCGGTTCCCCCGCCCGCGCCCGGACGTGAGGTCCTCGTGCGGAGGGTGGACGTGCACCCACCGCCGGAGGACGTGTTCGCGGCCCTGTTCGGGGCGTCCGAGGACGCGTTCTGGCTGGACAGCAGCCTCCAGGGCGGACGTGGCCGGTTCTCCGTGATGGGCGACGCGTCCGGGCCGCTGGCGCGCGTGGCGACGTACGACGTGTGGACCGGCGAGGTCACGGTGGACGGGGTGGCGCACCCCGGGCCGTTCTTCGACTGGCTGGAGGCCGACCTGGCGGCGTGGCGCGTGCGGCCGCCGGACGTGCCGTTCGAGTTCGCGCTCGGCTGGGTGGGCTACCTCGGCTACGAGCTGAAGGCCGAATGCGGCGGCGCGGCGGCGCACCGTTCGGAGCAACCCGACGCGGCATTCGTGTTCGCCGACCGGGCGCTGGTTTTCGACCACGTTTCGCGGTGCGCGTACCTGTTGGCGTTGTCCGACGAGGACGGCTGGCTGGGCCGAACGGCGGATTTCCTGCGTCGATTCGCCGCCGCGCCGACCGCGCCGCCCCGGCGGGTGCGGGCCGACTCCGTGCAGGCGCGGCACAGCCGTTCGCACTACTTGAAGCTGGTGGCGGCCTGCCAGGAGGCCATCACGGCGGGCGAGACCTACGAGGTGTGCTTGACGAACACGGTGACGTGGCGCGGCGGGCTGGACCCGTGGGAGGCCTACCGGTTCCTGCGCGCGGAAAGCCCGGCGCCGTTCGGCGCGTTGCTCCGTTTCGGTGCGCTCTCCGTGCTCAGCACTTCACCCGAGCGGTTCATCCGGGTCGACCGACAGGGTGTCGTCGAATCCGAGCCAATCAAGGGCACGCGCCCCCGCGGGGCGACCCCCGCCGAGGACGAGCGTTTGCGCAGGGCCTTGGCTGCCAGCGCGAAGGACCGCGCGGAGAACCTCATGATCGTGGACTTGGTCCGCAATGATCTGGGCCATTGCGCGGAAGTCGGCAGCGTGCGGGTGCCCAGGATCTTCGAGGTGGAGACCTACGCGACAGTGCACCAGCTCGTGAGCACCGTTCAGGCTCGACTGCGTTCCGGTAGTTCCGCCGTGCGGGTGGTTAGGGCGGCGTTCCCCGGCGGGTCCATGACCGGCGCGCCCAAGATCCGGACAATGCAGATCATCGACGGGCTGGAAGCCGGGCCCAGGGGTGTGTACTCCGGGGCGCTCGGTTACTTCTCACTGTCCGGAACGGCCGACTTCAGCATCGTCATCAGGACGCTGGTGGTGGACCGGGACAAGGTGAGTTTCGGGGTCGGTGGCGCGGTCATCGCGCTGTCGGACCCCGTGGCGGAATTCGAGGAGACCGCGGTCAAGGCAACCGCGCTGCTCAGGCTGGCAGGCGTCGGGTTCCCGGGCCGCGCTTCCCCGCCCGAGTAGCCCTTGACCTGCGGTTCTCCCCTGCGGCAGACGTGGTCCGCCGCAGGGGAAAACGAGGCGAGTCAGGAAGCGTGGGCTTCCTGGAACTGCACGACCAGGCCCTGGGGAATGCGGCCCCGGTCGGAGATCTGGTGGCCCTGCGCGCGCGCCCAGTCCCGAATCGCCTGCGCCTGCGCCTTGTCACCAGCCTTTACCGTGCTCTTGCCGGTGCCCTTGCGCTGCTTGCGGCCGCCCGCGCGGCGCGCCTTGGCGACGAAGTCGGCCAGGGACTCGCGGAGCTTGTCGGCATTGTCCTTCGAGAGGTCGATGGAGTACTCCACACCGTCCAGCGCGAAGGTCACGGTCTCGGCGGCTTCGCTGCCGTCGAGGTCGTCGATGAGTTGGACGACGGTCTGCTGTGCCACTGTTCCTCCGTGTGTGCTCGCATAGCGCGTGCTGCCCTCGACTTGTTCTGCGCCACACGCTTAGGTCGCCACCATAGTGCACGAGAGGAATATCGCCTAACCTTTCGCGGTGAAAATGTGACTGATGCCCCCGGACGGGTCATTTCGCGACACAAACCGCACGGAGCCGAAATGTGCGGCCCGCCCGCGGTCACTCCGTGGTGCCCGTCACACCCGGTCGAGTGGCCTATCCTGGACCCGGATACCCGCCCAGGGTAGGGAAGGTCGGGAGCGATGCTCGGTTACACGGCGGACAAGGACGCGTACCTCAAGCGATTGCGCCGCATCGAGGGCCAGGTCCGCGGCCTCCAGCGGATGGTCGAGAACGACGAGTACTGCATCGACGTGCTGACCCAGATCTCCGCCGCCACGAAGGCGCTGCAGGCGGTGTCCCTGGGTCTGCTGGACGAGCACCTGAAGCACTGCGTGGCCCAGGCCGTGGCCGAAGGGGGCGAAGTGGCGGAGGAGAAGATCGCCGAAGCCTCCGCCGCCATCACCCGCCTGGTCCGCTCCTGACCGCCCCCGCCCGGCCGCCACCCCGAACGGCGGCCGGGCGACCTGATCGAGTACAGTGCTCCCGCCGGCCCCCGTAGCCCAATCGGCAGAGGCAGCGGACTCAAAATCCGTCCAGTGTGCGTTCGAGTCGCACCGGGGGCACCAGGTCTGACCAGGCCGAACAACTGAAGATCACGCAGAGTTGATGATCTCTGTCCATGGCGGTGTCCTTGAGTACACTGAGTGACATGGGCAGAGTCAGTGCTGCGCGCCGCCCGAAGGGCAACATCCGGGAGCGCGGGAACTCTCTTCAGGTCCGGTACTTCGCCGGACGAGACCCGGTCACGGGCAAGGACGTCTACCTCACCGCCACGATCCCCGGCCGCGACGACGCGGCCTACCGCAAGGCTGAGGACAAGCTCGCCGAGTTCCGCACCCAGGTGAACAAGCAGCGCTCCGCCGAGTCGAGCGTCTCGCTGTCCTATGCGCTGCACGAGTGGATGCGGACCAGCGAGATCGAGGACAGCACGCGCAAGACCTACGTCGGGTACATCGAGCGCACCATCAAGCCGGCGGTCGGTGGTCTCCCGGTGAAGAAGATCACTCCGCGCATCCTGGAGAGCTTCTACACGGAACTTCGCCGCTGCCGGGTGCGCTGTGACGGCAAGCCGTACGTCGAAAAGCACGTCACCGACGAGCCGCACGACTGTGTGGAGAAGAAGTGCAAGCCTCATGTTTGCAAGGGGATGGCTGCCTCGACGGTCCGTCAGATTCACTCGATCCTCAGCGGCACACTGGATGCCGCCGCGCGGTGGGAGTGGATTGACGCCAGTCCGGCGCAGCTCGCCCGACGCCCGAAGCAGAAGCCGCCACAGCCGGACCCGCCCACTCCTGCCGAAGCCGCTCGCTTGGTCGAAGAGGCGTTCCGGATGGATGACGACTGGGGCACTTTGGTGTGGCTGGTCATGACGACGGGGATGCGTCGCGGCGAGCTGTGCGGCCTGCGGTTCAACCGAGTGGACCTCGACGCGGAGCTGATCGACCTACGTCGTAACTGGGTTGGTGGCAAGGAGAAGGACACCAAGACGCACCAGAATCGCCGGATCGCGCTGGACTCCGAAACGGTCGCGCTGCTCCGCGAGCATCGTGAGCGCGTGGCTGAACGGGTGCGTTCGGTCGGTGGCGAGTTCACCGAAGACCTGTTCGTGTTCAGCGGTACGCGGACTCTCGACCACAAGGAGCCGTACTCGCCGAACGCCGTGACCCAGCGATACAAGGACATGGCAACCAGGCTGGGGATCGACACCCACCTGCACGCACTACGGCACTACTCGGCCACGGAGTTGTTGACTGCCGGCGTGGACCTCCGCACGGTCGCCGGACGTCTCGGCCACGGTGGGGGAGGCGCGACCACATTGCGCGTCTACGCCGCGTGGGTCGCAGCGTCGGACCGCAAGGCAGCCGAAATCCTCGGGTCACGGATGCCGAAGCGGGCGCGCAAGTGATGTCAGCCGGTTAGAGCTTCCAGCCTCCGGCGCTGTCGGACGGACCCGACTTGTGCGGCGAGAAGTCGTGCGCGTTCGGCATGGGCGGACGCATCACGCCGTTCGCCGTGCACCGACAACACCTGCACCAAGTCGACACGCAGCGCCGTTTCCGCCCGTGCGAAATCCGGGTGTAGTCGGTCGAGGGCGCTCGACAGCACGTCCACCGCCTCGGGTTCGCCGAGTCGCGCAAGCGCACTACCTCGCCACCTGGTGAGGTGCGTTCCGTCGAACACCAGGAACGGCGCTTCGGTGTCGTCGGCGTCGGCGGGCAAGACCCACTCGGCGTGGTCGAACGTGCGAAGGCTGCCGTCACGATCACCCGCTGCCGCCAACGCTTCGCCGTGACCGGCCAGCAGCCACGAGGTCAGCAATCCCGGTGCGCGGTGTTCTGCAACAGCGCACGCGTACCGCGTCAACTCGACCGCGGATTCCGACTCGCCGATGTCGAGCAGCACGACGGCTTGTCCGGCGCAGGCGTAAGCCTCCAGAGCGCTCGATTCCGCCACGCGTGCCGCGCTCCGTGCCTGGTCGTAGTGCTCCCAGGATTCACGCAACAACCCCTGGTCGAGCGACTGCCAACCCGCGAGCGTCGACGCGTCGACCAGTACCCGCGCGAGTGCCGTCCTCGACCGTTGGTCGAGGACGTTCCCGAGCAAACTCCACATCTGGCTGATCTGTGCCCGCAGCTCGCCGAGCAACTCCGACGCGCCCAGACGTCGATCAATGACCCGCGTGAGGTCGAGCTTCTGCTGAAGCAGTGACACGGTCTCTCGATCGACGGCGCGACCGGACCTGATCCGCGCCCGCAGCTCCAACGCCTCACTTGACCACGCCTGCGCTTCGGACGGAGAGGGCGCGGCTGGCTTCAACAGTCGGTCGATCGGCACGCCGAGCATTTCCTCAAGCAGTCGCTTGGTGCCCGCTCGGACAGGTCCGAGGGGTCGGCCGTCGGTGCGTCGGCCGGTTGCCAGGCGGTTGACGTGGCGGGCGCTGAGGGTGGCGTCGATGCCGTGTTCGTGGGCGAACAGGTTGGCCTGTTCGCTGAACTGTTCCGGCGTCAGCCCGCGCTCGTGGAGCAGCTCGCCCAGCAGCGTGCTTCGGTGCCCTGACCCCATCGGATGATCTCCATGTCACCAATGTCAGCGCTGACGACTATACGACCCCATAGGTCCGCGTAGGTCCTTGGCAGGTTATTTCCCGCGACTGGACCACCGGGAAAGCTGAAGTCAGCGAATCGTCGAAGGTGGTGATGATCGTGGCGTGGAGTGAGTTGGCCGGTGATCTCGGTGGGGTTGGGCTGTTCCTGGTGTGGCTCGTGATCCCTCTGCTCTACCTCGTCGTCATCGGTCGGCGGTACGTCCGGCAATGCCAGGAGAGCGCTCGAACGGCGGTGTGGGCGTGCGACGAGGTGCGCCAGATCCGCGAGGAACAGAGGGAGGGTGGCCATGAGCCTGACGCTCGTGGATGACGAGGACGGCGAGAAGACCCGCGTCTCGCTGCTCGATGACCCGAAGGTCGTCGGTGAGATGCAGGAGTTCGTGGACGATCAGGCTCCGCGCGTGTTCGCGGTGGTTCAGGAGACGTTCGGGCCGCCGGAGGACTTGCAGATCGTGGCGTGGGGGATGACCACCAAGACGGGTGTCGAGGTGATCAGCGTGCACGGCGGGATGCGCATGGGTCTGCAGTCTGCGGAGAACGCGCTGATCTTCTACCGGGCCGGTGGGAGTGCGATTCCCCGGATCTTCTGGGTCGGGGGCGAGCGTGGGGAGTAACGGGCTGGAGACCGCACTGGAGTGCGTCGCGCGTGGGTGGCCGGTGGTGCCGGGTGCGCTGTGGGTCGGTGACATCTACGTCGACCCGGTGACCAACTCCGAGCGGGACGCACTGGCCCTGTCGTCTTCGGCTATGGCGACGTTGGACCCGGCGGAGGTTCGGCGGCTGTGGCCGGTGACGGAAGGGAACGTCACGCGGTCAGCGTTGGCGGTGCTCGGGTCGCTGATGACTGCGGTAGTGGTCGAGCCCGAGTTGGCGCGGCGAGTGGTCACCTCGGAGGCGTTCCGTGCGTCGCCGTCGCCGGTGGTCCTGCTTCCGGTTCCGACTCTCGGCCTGATGATCGAGTCCGCCGTGGTCGTGGTGTCGTCGGCGGATGGGCTGGACGAGAAGTTGGTCTTCCCTTCGGGCGGGTTGCTGCCGTTGCCGCCGGCGGTGGTCGAGGGTGAGCCGACGCGGTGGCTCGTGTCGCCTGCCGACTGCGATGGGTTGATGAGCGGCCCGGAGTTGGCGCGCCTGTTGGCGCTGGAGGCTTCCAACCGTCGTTGACCGCGCCTTCGACGGTTGGGCATGAGGTGCCGGACGCCTCCCCCGGCACCTGTGGGACGGGACGGCCGTGTGCGAACCATCCACTCGGATGGGCCGCACACGGCCGTTTCGTGCTGCTTGGGACGGGTGTCCCGTCCCGCCCGTCACGCGTCACGACGGCTTGTTTGCGCTGGTGAGACGCACTTTGAACCGTGTCACAACCGGTGGGACGGGTCCGCCGGCGTGGGACGGGGTCTGGGACGGGTCAGTGGTCATCCTCGACCACCTCCCCGTCCACGATCGAGCCTTCTCGGACTGCGGCGAGCGCCGCGCGGATGTCGGCGACGAGGTAGCCGCGCACCTGGCGCACTCCGTCTTCGGTGGTGATCCGGTCACGGGTCGGGCGGCACCCGAACTCGCCCATGCGCAGACCGAACGCCGTGGGCTCGACGTTCAGCGCGTCCACGAGTTCCGCCGTGGGAACGAAGTCACGGCGACCGGGCTGGAGATCGTCCCCGAGGTAGTCCACAACGGACGCCAGTGGTTCGGGTACCTCGGCTTCTGTCGTGCGTTCGGTGATTGTCCCGACCGCTTTGGCCACTGCGGCGTGGTCGAGCATCGGCCGGTTGTGCTGTCCGGCCGCGTGGCCGGACAGCGTGCCCTCTGCCTCTCGCAGCGCGCGTCCACGGGCGCAGATGGCTCGCCAGTCCTCGTTGGGCATGTAGTAGGTCCGCACGGTTGTGGCGAGTACGTCGGCTCCTGCTGTGGTCTCTCCGTCCGGGCGGAGGATGCCGACGCCCTTGTGCGTTGCCAGTAGTCGGCTGCTGTCGTAGCCGCGTGTGTTCATCTGCTCGCCCAACACGATGTTGCTGTCACGCCAGTCCATGACCCGCAGCGCGAACCGTGAGCCGAGCACCGCCCGCAGGTTGCTCGGGATGGTCTTGCTGTCCGGCCGCTGGGTGGCCAACACGAGCACGATTCCCGCCGCCGGTCCCTTGCGGGCAAGCCACGTCAGCAGCTCGCCCACGTACTCGCCTGCGGTGAGCTTCTTGTCCTGCACCTCCAGCGAGGTCCGGTCCTCCAGCGGGATCTGCACTTCGTCAATGAAGATCGCGGTCACCGGCATGCCGAGGTTCGGGTCACGGGACATGGCGGGCGTGATCTTCGATTCCGGGCACACCTCGTCGTCAAGGTCCTGCATCCGCCGGTAACGGCCCTGCACCTCGGCGACGAGTTCCACGAGCCAGTCCACGAGCGCCAGAACGTGCGCCGGTTCGTCACCGGCCATGAACCGATGCGCGACCTGTGCCGCCGCGTGCCAGTCCTTTCCAGCCTTGAAGTCGGCCACGTAGAGCCGTGTGTGCGGGTCCAGGATCAGCCCCGCGGCTGCCAACCGTGCCGCGAAAGTCTTGCCCTGCCTGGGAATTGCGCCCACGAGCAACGATGTCCACACCAACGGCAAGTCCACCCGCCGCTGTCGCGCGTCACGGCCGAACGGCACCGGCCGCCACGCGTCCCACCGCTCCACGGTGAGCAACGGCGTCCGCAGTGGAGGCGAGCCGTAGGGGTCTTCGTCGGCGACCCACAGTGCGACCCTGCCCGCGTGGCCGCCGTTGCCGCGTACGCGCTCCACGATGAGCTGTACCTCGTCCACCGCCAGCGCCGATGCCAACGCCTCCCGGTTCTTCACCACGTCGGCCGCCTTGCGGGTCGCGGGCAGGTCCACGGTGACCGCCCACCCGTCACCCTGCCTCGTGGCTCGCTCGACCAGCCGTAGCGACTCGTCTTTGCCGATCAGCTTCGCGTCTCGGAAGGCGTCCACGAGTACCTGAGGGTCCATAGTCCACGTCAGCGTCCGTGGTCCGGACAGCACCGGCTTGCGCCCCGGTGAGCCGTCCTTGCGGCGACCGAGCACCGCCAACGCGACCGCGACCGCACCACCGCCAGTCCAGAGCACCCGGTGGCCGTAGACGAGATCGAGCACTGCGACCGCCACACCGGTGGCTGCGAGGGTGGCGCCGGTGACCTTCCACCGGAACAGTCCCAGCGCCCGGATGTCGGTGAACTTGTCCGCCAACTTCTCCGACTGTTCCGCAGCCGCCCTGTAGTCGGCAACCCGCACCCACGACCGCCACCACCGCAGCGCAACCACGAACCCACGCACGACCGCGCCGACGAACCGGAACGGCGACCGCAGCAGCGCCACCACGAAATCCTTGACAGCCTGCGTTATGAGCCGTCGTGACTTCAGGGCGCTGGGCACACGCGGCGAACGCAGCCACCAGTCCGTCAGCCGCCGTGCCCACGACGCCCGCCGAAGCGGTGCCCCGTCGTTCATGAACTCGCCTTCAAGAACCGCGCTCACGACCTCCCTGCCGTTCATGACTCATTCCCGCCCACTTCGCGGAGGAGCGTGGCGGCGAGCCGCGAGGACAGCCCGCGCGAGCACCCGGTGACCTCACGGACCCATGACGGCGTCACCGTGGTCCCTGGTGTCCACGCTGCGCGTGCGGCCGACAGGTACTCCTCGAACGTGGTCCTCCTGGCCTTCGTTCGCGACCGCGGTTCATGAACGGTCGCCGGAGCACGCCGGTCGGCTTCCGTGAACGCTGCCGACACCGCTTCGGTCAGCTTGTCCCGAAGGTCCGTGACCGCCTCCGCCGCGACGAACACCACGAGCGGCGGGACCGAGTGCAGCACGATCCCCGACAGCGAACCGGCCGCGTAGGACGCCCAGGTGTTCATGACGTAGGTGGCAGCGAGCGTGAACCACTTCGCCCGCCGCACCCACGGCCCGGTCCGCACCCGGTATCGCGCCGTCACCTGCTCCGCCCGCAGGATCGCGAGCAACACGAGTGACACCGTGGGATCGAGCAGCCACGCCGCCAGCCACGGCAGAGACCACACGGGCGCGTCACCGGCCGCGAAGTGCTGGACGTTGGTCATGGTGAAGCCGAGACCGAGCACGATCCCCGCCCAGCACAGCCGGTCGACCTGCGCCCGTACGCGCTCGACCCGCAACGCGACCACGTCCGGCCGCGCCTGGTGCGCCCGCAGTTCAGCCGCTTCGGCAGCCTCCCGCGCCAACCTGTCCGCCGTGTTCTCGTCCGGCGCGGCGGGTGGCCGCCCGAAGGCGACCACCCTTCCCACACCCTTCGGTGTGCTCACCGTCGATCACTCCTGCGACGCGGTCCGTCCACCGCAGTCACCGTCAGTGCTCTGGTGAGCGTGTAGGCCGAGAACAGCGTCGGGAGACCGAGCACCACCCACAGCAGCGTGGAGTCTTGACCGTGTGTAATCACCAACCACTGCACGCCCACGATGACGCCAGCCGTCACGAGCACACGGCCCGTGAGCGACAGCAACCGCGCACCGGCCCGTGCCGTATCCGCCGCAGCCTTCGCCTTCCGCGAACCGGCCCGCCACACCATCACCAACGCCAACAACACACCGACACCGGCGAGCACCTGCGTAACCGTCAGATTGATCGTCATGACGACCGCCCACCCATCCGGCCACGCCGCGCCAGCCACACCGGGTACAGGGCACGCCGCTCCTCCTCGGACAACCCACCCCACACACCCACGGTGTCAGCACCGGCCGTACGCAACTCCAGTTCCAAGCACGCACGCCGTACCGGGCACTCGACGCACAACCGGGCAGCCAACTCCTGATCGGTCGACTCCTCCTCGTCCCACTCAGGCACCTCGTCGGCCGGAACCAACCACAGACACCGACCGTCCAACGTGACGATCTCCCACAACACCTCATCCGGCACCGCCGCGAACCGGTCAAGATCCGCCGCGATCACCTCGAAGTACTCCTCCGGGTTCACCACGAGGCACCCCCGGTCAGCCGAGCAACCTCACGGGCCGTCCGCCGCTCGGCAGCCATACCGGCCACGTCGACCACGCCGCCCGAGTCGACCGCCCGCCGGACCATCTCCTCGACCGCTCGTGCCGGGACGACGTACCGGGTCCGCACCCGGACAGCCGGGAAGGCGTCTTCCCGGATCGCCCGGTACAGCGTGGATGGGTCGATGCGCATGAGGCGGGCAGCCTCCGGCACCGTGTAGAAGGTGGGCGAGCCAGTACTCGCCCCGATGGTTGTACTCATTAGTCACGCCTCCGAAAGACTGATTTCACCGCTCGGAGCGCTGACATAAGCGTTGATTATCGGTCAATCACCGCTGATCTCAGTCATGGCTCCGGAATCCGTCCGAACCGCGCGCTAACGTCGGCGCTGAGGGCGGAGCACGGAGGCGTACGTGAAAGAGGATTGGTCGGCAGTCGCGGAGGCAGTCAACGCCCGCGCGACCGAGCTGGCGCTGAAGCAGCGGGAACTTGCCGAGAAGTCGGGAGTCTCGCTTGCCATCGTGCGAGAGATCCAGCAAGGCCGAATCCAACGCCGACGCAACCCGCGCACTCTCGAAGCGCTGTCGATCGCGCTCGACTGGCACCCGCAGCACCTGACCGCGGTTCTCACCGGCCAGAACCCGCCGGAAGCAGACCCGACCGCGGCACAGGTCGACAACCCGGTCATCCCGCTGCTGAACACCATCATCCGCGAGATTCGTGGACTGCGCGCCCAACTCGGCACGCTCACCAACCGGCTTGACGACGAGTCGAGAAGAAAGGACTAGTTCGGGGTAGTCGTTCGGCGGCTCCTGCGTCGCTGTCATGACAACAGCAGACCGCCGAACAGGGGGTAGAAATAATTGTCAGCGGCTAACGCCCCGCGTGTTAGGTGGAGTTAAGTTCGCAGTTCACGGCCTCAGGGGACGGGGGAGAACGTGGCAGGACAGCGACGACGAGGCGACCGACCGCCGACACGGCTGCAAGCCGTCCGGCGTGAGTCCGGACGCACCCAAGCGCAAGTCGTACGCTACTTCCTCACCAGGGGACAGGCACTAGGCATACCCGTAGCGAGCGAGTCGGCCCTGTCCGTCATGCTGTCCCGCTGGGAGAACGGCCGCGTAGAAGTAACCGACCCCGGCTATCAACGCCTCTTCCGCGAGTTCTACGGCCGAACCAACGAAGAACTTGGCTTCCCACCAGAACATCTGAACGAATCCGCCGAAGAACTTCGCGACCGCTTGGTCATCGCACGCAACATCGATCGCGAAACACTCGACCTGTTCCAACGTCAAGTCAACGACCTACGCAACTCGGACGCACGCTTCGGCGCCGTCGTGGTTCTCGACCAGCTGAACAACCTCGTCCGCCAAATGGAAAGCGTCAAGACGTTCAGCGTGAGCACCCAACTCCGCGAACGCATGGCAGCCATCCTCACCGACGCGCGCACTCTCGCTGGCTGGACAGCACTCGACCGAGGCTCCCAACTCCAGGCTTGGCAGTACCACGAGGACGCCAAGGTCTCCGCCCGCGAAGCAGACTCACCGCACCTCCTGGCCCACGCCACCGCACAACAAGCCGTGATCCTCTTGGACATTGGCGAACCGGCCGCCGCAGTCGAGCTGCTGGAGTACGCCCGGAAGGTAGCCGACAACCACGCCCCGTCCCTCCTCCGGAGCTGGCTCGCCGCAGCACACGGAGAAGGACTCGCAGCGGCCGGACGCCACGACGAGTCCCTACGCGCCTTCGATGCGGCACAAGCACTTCTGCCCACCAACCCGATCGACCCGGAGCTGCCGCACCTGCTCCTGAACGACGGACATCTAGCGAGGTGGCGTGGCAGCGCACTCGTGCGCCTCGCAGACCACAACGCCGTCACCAACCTCGAAGCGGCAGTGCGGGAACTGGAGACGTCCCCACACTCCGCCATCCGCGCCCAACTCCACATGTACGCCGACCTAGCCTTCGCCTACGCCACCGCAGGCGACAGCAAGGGAGCACTGAACTACGCAGCCAAGGCCCGTCAACTAGCCTCCCGCATCGGCTCCGACCGCCAGCGCCAGCGACTGGCGAAGCTCCAACTACCCGAGATCGGCGGACCCGGCGTTGCGTGAAGCCAGGTAGAACAACAGCGGCACAATCGCCCCCGACCCAAGCACTTCGCCGCGCTTGATCAGCTCCAACATCCGATCAATCGGAATCCACTCAATCCGCGCAGCTTCCTCAGCGTCGGTCGGCTCGCCCACCTTCTCAGCGTCCCGCCAAATATAGGCGTTCACCGGGGCGTCCACCATGCCGGGCAACGGCTGAAACGTAGCGATGTGCTCAGGCTCGCCAATCGGCCGCCAACCTGTCTCTTCCTCGGCTTCACGTGCAGCAGTAGAGGCTGGATCTTCGCCTTCCTCGACCAATCCGCCGATAAGCTCATAACCCCACTCGTCAATGGCGAACCGATACCGCCACAGCGTCAGGACTTCTTCGCGTTCATTCAAAAGCAGGGCGACCGCCACGTGGTGCAACTTGACGACGTGATGTTCAAACCGGCTACCGTCCGGTGGTTCGACATCAACAAGGTTCAGCTTGACCCATTTATTGTCATAGACGGTCCGTTCATTGTGAACGGTCCAGCGAAGGTGCTCTGGTGGTTCAATCACTTTCTCAGTCTACTGTACAGATAGAGTTTGCGTGCTGGGATTACAGGTGCGAAGTGTGCAGTAGTTGCTCGACGTTCAAGATCAAGTCCCGCATTTCGGCCGGAACCTCATCACGTCGCATCGCGTACGATATGCCCCGGGCGCTTACGGGCTTCTTGCCTATCTCCTGTAGCTTCTCGTTAAGTGCGCTAATCACGGCCTTAGGCGGTGCGGCGTGGCGGCGCCACTGTTGGTTAGCCCACAGAGTGTCGAATTCTGGCAAATACTTCTGATTTGTCGAAACCAGGTGCTGTTTGGGCCCCTTTTCCTCGTGGTAGCGTTCGGACAAGTATCTCGAAAGAACATCGGTTTTGGTTTCTTGCACGCATTCATCCAGCAGGGATTCGATAGTATCCAGGTCGAGGCCTGTCATTCGTGCAATGGTGGACGCCTCAAGAAAGTAGCTTTCAAGCTCTTTGCGTTTCCATGCGTGTACGCGTACGTCGAACGCTTTTAGTTCGGCATTCGCTTGTTCGACGGCTTGGTCACTTCTGTAGTCGCGATCGAGAACTACGAAGACGTCCACGGCGTTGTTGAGGAAGCTTTCATTAAGCCAGCCGAATGCGCTGGACATTCCTCTTTTCGAGTAGCCCTCCATGGGGACGACGGCCAACCCCTTTTCTTTGCTGAATCGGTGAGCCCCCACCGTCTTGGCGACATTGCGAAGTATCTTCATATCGGTGCCCTCAACAAAAAGGGCTACACGCGAGCGGAGAGTCTTTGCGAGCCTTAGGTTAAATCCGGAACCTAGGGCGTCGTTTAGTTTAGCGAACGCCCTATCGTCGTTGACGCGTCGCGACTTGCCTTTCGTTCGGTCCACAATAACGACCGATTCTCTGCTCCATTCTGCCAAGACTTCCGGTGCATGCGTGGCCAAGATAACTTGGCTATTCACGTCCTCAAGAACTCGGACTAATCTACGTTGCAGGTCGGGGTGAAGAAAGACGTCTGGTTCATCTAGGACAAGAACCGAAGCGTCGGGCTGTCGCCAGATGTGGAAGAGTACTTGAAGCCAAATTTGGAGCCCATCTCCAGCCCAATAAATCTCTTTCTCAGTGTGGGTGCTTGTCTCGCGGTAGAAAAAATCCAGTTCAGGTTCGCCGCTGGTCGTTGAGAGATTCAGTGCACATCGTTCGATCTCGGGTGTATTCTCGAGAGCGAATGCGACGAAATCCGGGTACTTATCCGGCTCGCGATCACGAAGATGGTAAATTTGGTTTCGAAAATGACGACTTACTAGTCTAGTGTTGTAATTTTCCTTAACGTGTTTATAAGTCAACACTACTTCGCGGTGTTCGACCGGCGAAATTGTTGGCACGACACCGATAGATCCGAAATGCTGGCGTGCAGCATTCTTGTCACGAACCGGCATTCCTTCGAGTTGCTCCAAATAGAAGTATGCATCATCCTCAACTGGCCAGACTGCAAACAATTTGGCCCTATTTGTGAACTCTAGTTCCAGTCTCGTTTCGGTTTCGCGGAACTCGTGGCGAATATTTTCCTGTGTGAACTGACTTTCGGGCAAAGCGAGAGTGAAGCCTGGGATTTTCCGGTCTCGTGTTTCGTCAAAGACGAGAACGTCAGGCTTGCGCGAGTGAGCCTGATTAATCAAGTATGCGCACAGTCGCACTGCGCCGATGATAGTTGTCTTACCTGCGTTGTTTGGGCCGACGATCACGGATGAGCCTTTTAGGCTCAAAGTAAAGTCATTGAAGCCCTTGTAATGTACGAGTCTGAGGCGACTAATCACGCTCGTAGCTCACTTCTCGAATCCGTCTCGTCAGTTGATGAAAGGTCGAGTCTACAGTGGCTCGAGATGCTCCGTTGCGATGCCGCGCTCACGACATCTCGCTGTTAGGGGTCTGTGACTTCAGGGTTTGTATGTGAGACCTTCTCGCATTGATTGGTCGGTGGTCGTGAAAGTGGATCTTCATCACTCGATGGTCAGTCGCTCCACAGCGTCCATGAACGTGTCCATGAACAGCCCTCGTTGGGGCCCTTGGATGCCAGGAGTGGCGCCCCTTGTGAGGCCTCAACCCCAGGTCGCCATCGGTGCCGTGCCTACGTGGCCGACTCAAAATCCGTCCAGTGTGCGTTCGAGTCGCACCGGGGGCACTCACAGGAAGCGCGCGGGTCGTCACCTGCGGTCTTGGGTCACCTGCGTCTTGGCGGGCTGCATCAGCTCCGAGGTCGCTTCGTCGGTCTTGTGGTGGACCGTGATCGACGGTCGGAACAGGGTGCACAGCCGGTCCCGACGTTCGGCCGGGGTCTCCGGCGGGCCGTTGTCCCGCTCGCGAGCCGTGTCCGCGAGCTTCCCCGCAGCCGTGGTCGCTCCTCTTCGGACTCCCGGCGGGCGCCCACGGCGTGCAAGGGCGGTTACCGGACCGCGGATGCGGGGGCGCTGACCGGCTCCCGCGGTTCTGCGGTGCGACCACTCCGGTGGGTGATGATCCATTGCGGCGACCTCGCGGACGGCGGTCCGGTCGTTGACGGCGTGACGGCGTACGGGAGGTCGCACCCGGCTGCCGACCCGATGGTGCTCTCGGGCGGCAAGTCGTTGTGGTGGACCACTTCGGTTGTCGGTCGGTGGCGGTTCGGCGTCCGCGCGGCGTGCGGCGGAAGTGATCATCCTGGCCGGTGGTGCTGCTACGCTTGCCGGGATGGTTACCTACGTCAGCAGATCGGAGGTTCCGTTCGCCCAAGGTGAGTGCTGATGCCCGCCTTGACCGCGAATGAGAACGTCCGCCTCCTTTTCTGGGCACGCGTGCGCGAGTTCGCCGTGCCGCCGTCGATGATCGAGACGGCTACCGCCCGCCGCACCGCGGGCGACTGGGCCGGGGCCTGTGCCGCCGCCCGTGTCGATGTGGACCTGGACCTGAGAGCCGTTCGCCGCGCCCACGGCCGGTGGGGTGCGGAACGGGTTCGGGACGATGTGCGCCACTTGGCGCCGGACCTGCTGCGGTGGCACTTCCCGAGGATCGCGCCGGACGGGCTGGTGCGGCCCGGTGTCACGGTTCCCCTGGCTCGGTACGACCTGCCGTCGGTCGCCGGCGACGTGTCGGTGCACCTCGTGGCGCGCACGCCGCCCGCGTGGGCGGACGGCGGCCAGCGGATCAGCCTGGCGTTGTGGGAGAGGTCCCGGCCCGGCCCGCATCCCCACCCCCGGCCCGACCGGCGGTTCCGGCTGGACCTGCACCGGCACCTGTGGGACGTGCGCCGGGTCGGTGAGCTGGCGGAACGGTCCGGGGCGGGGCGGCGGCCCGCCGGGGACGACCCCGCGGTGGACCCGCGGTGGGGTGGGTTCGCGGTCGACCGGTGGGGGCCGGAGGCCTCGCTGCTGCTGCGTGCCGAGGGGCGGGCGGCCGGTGAGGTCGACGTGCGGCTCGGTGGGAAGCGGCGGCTGGTGCTGGAGGTCGGTGAGCGGGGGGAGGCGCGGGTCGTGGCGGCCCGTCCCGGCGGTCGCCCGCTGCCGGTGCTGCCCGAAGCCGCGACGTCCGTGCTGCCCGACCTGGAGTTGCTCCGGGCGGGGTTGATCGACGCCGATCGCCTGCACCCCCTCGTGGCGTCGGCGCTCGTGCCGGACCACCGGGCGGCCCGTGCGGGGCGCGGTCGGGACGGTCCGGGGACCGTGCGCCTGGTCGAGTGCCGCGGCGTCACGCACCGGATCGGTGTGGTGGACGGCGTGCTCGTCCCGCTCGACCACGACCCCGACGAGATCGGCCGCGAGGAGCTGCTGGTCGCGTTGGGCGGCACCCCGTTGCCCTGCCTGCGGGCGATCGACGACGCGCACCGGCGTCCGGAGTCCCTTGTGGACGTTCGCGCGCTGCTCGACCACGGTGACACCGCGGGTGCCCTCGCCGTCGTCGAGGGCCTCCTCGGACCGGACGCGGTGCTGCGCGACGGGATGGTGCGGGACGAGCTGGAGGCGGCCCGCGACCGCCGGGTGGCGCACGGGCTGTACCGGGCCGGGTTGGTCGGGCTCGGCCCCGGACCCGCCGCCCGGGACGGTCACCGCCGCACCCGGAACCGCCCGCGTCACGCGACCGACCGCTGACCCGCGCACTTCCCTCATCCGGCCGACGCACGGCACACGGCGCACGGCCGCGACCCGACTTCCAAGGTGGACGAGAACATGCCCATTTCCCCGAATCCCTCTGCCGGAGCGGCTCACGTCCGGCCGATGGACACCGCCGACGCCCTGCTCGCACTGCTCCGGGAAACGACCACGGAGCCGCGGGCCGACACCCGGCTGGAAGCCTTGACGCTGGCCGTTTCCGCCGACTTGCCCGTGCTGCTGTGGGGCGAGCCGGGCATCGGCAAGACCTCGGCCCTGACCCAGCTCGCCGACGCCCTGGAACTGCCGCTGACCACGGTGATCGCCAGCGTCCACGAGCCGTCCGACTTCTCCGGCCTGCCGGTGGTCGGTGACGACCCGGCCGTGCAGGGCGTGCCGATGGCCCCACCCGACTGGGCCGTGCGCCTGGTCCGGGCGGGCCGCGGCCTGCTGTTCCTCGACGAGCTGTCCACCGCGCCCCCGGCCGTCCAAGCGGCGCTGCTGCGGGTCGTGCTCGAACGCCGGATCGGCGCTCTGAAGCTGCCGCCGGGCGTCCGGGTCGTGGCCGCCGCCAACCCGCGGTCCTCCGCGGCCGACGGGTGGGAGCTGAGCCCGCCGTTGGCCAACCGGTTCGTCCACGTGCAGTGGACCTACGACCACGACGTGGTGGTGCGCGGGCTGGGCGGGACCTGGCCGAGGGCGGCGCTGCCCCGGCTGGACCCGGCGCGGCTGACCGACGCGGTCGCGTTCGCCCGCCGTGCGGTGTGCGAACTCCTGGCGGCACGTCCCCGGCTCGTGCACCAGCTGCCGAGGAGCGAAGCGGGCCGAGGTGGTCCCTGGCCGTCGCCGCGCAGCTGGGAGATGGCACTGCGGCTCATCGCGTTCGCCACGGCGGCGGGCGCCTCGCGCGAGGTGCTGTCGGTGCTGGTGCGCGGCACGGTGGGGGACGGGCCCGGGCTGGAGCTGTTGGCGAGCCTGGACCGGATGGACCTGCCCGACCCGGAGGCGCTGCTCGCCGATCCGGCCGCGGCCGTCCTGCCCGAGCGCGGCGACCTGCGCCAGGCCGTGCTCGACGGCGTGGTGGAGGCGGTGCGCGAGCGGCCGGAGCGGTCCCGGTGGGACGCGGCGTGGTCGCTGCTCGTGCTGGCCCTGGACACCGGCGCGCCGGACCTGGTGGTCGTGCCGGCGTCCACCCTGGCCTCGCTGCGCCGCGACGACTGGGAGGTGCCGGCGGCGATCGAGCGACTGGCCGGCGCGGTGTCGGTGTCGCGGCGGGCCGACCGGGCGGCGGTCGCCGTCGGTGCCCGCGGATGACGCCGGAGGGCTTGGACGAGGAGAAGCTGTTCGCCGCACGGCTGCACGCCGTCCGGAGCCGGCCTTACCTGGCGACGGCGTTGTTCGCGTTGCACGTGGTCGAATCGCGGCGGGTGCCGACGATGGCCGTGGACCGGCACTGGCGCTGCTACGCCTCGCCGGCGTTCGTGGCGCGCACCCCGGTGGAGGAGCTGGCCGGGGTCTGGGTGCACGAGGTCTCCCACCTGTTGCGCGACCACCACGGCCGCAGCGACCGGTTCGCGGCGGAGCACGGGCTGACCGGGCCGGGGGAGCGGTTGCGGATGAACATCGCCGCCGACTGCGAGATCAACGACGACGTGTTCGGCGACGGGCTGCCCGAGCCGGAGGGCGCCGTCCGCCCGGGGACGCTCCGGTTGCCCGAAGGGCAGCTGATGGAGGACTACCTGCGCGGGTTCCGGCTCGGGCCCGGCACCGACGGGTTCGCGTGGCTGGACTGCGGCAGCGGGGCCGACGGGCTGGAGCGGGACTGGGACCCGGGGCCGGACGGCGCGCACGGGCTGAGCGCGCAGGAACGGGACGCCGTCCGGTTCCGGGTGGCGCAAGGCCTCACCGCCCACCCGGGCAGCGCCCCGAAGGGGTGGCGGCGGTGGGCGGAGGACGCGTTCCACCCGCCGCAGCCGTGGCGCGAGCTGCTGGGTGCGGCGGTCCGCTCGGCGGTGTCCGGTCCCGGCGCGGGCGAGGACTACAGCTACGGCCGACCGTCGCGCCGGTCGGCCGGTCTGCCCGGTGTCGTCCTGCCGAGCCTGCGCCGCCGTCCGCCGCGCGTGTGCGTCGTCGTCGACACCTCCGGGTCGGTGAGCGACGGCGAGCTGGGGAGCGCCCTCGTCGAGATCGCGGCGATCGTGCACGCGGTGGGCGGTCGACGTGACCTCGTCTCGGTGCTGTCGTGCGACGCCGCCGCGCACGTCACCGGTCCGCTGTGCCGCGCCGAGGGCATCACGCTCGTGGGCGGTGGCGGCACGGACCTGCGTTCCGGCTTCGCCAAGGCTCTGCGCCGCAACCCCAAGCCGGACGTCGTCGTCGTCCTGACCGACGGGCAGACGCCCTGGCCCGCCGACCGCCCACCCTGTCGGACGGTCGTGGGCCTGTTCCCCCGCGAGCGCTCGTACGACGAGGACGACCCGAACCACGTGCCCGACGACCCACCGGCGTGGGCACGGGTGGTGGCCATCGGCTGACCCGCTCCCTTGCCGGAACGGCAAGTTCTCGTGCCAGGTCGGTGTGCGGCTGCGAAAACTGGGCCCCACACCGACCTGAGGAGCACCGATGACGACATCGACGCGCCTGCTCGCGTGGGCGCTGGCCGTACTGCTCGCGATCGGCACCACGTCCTGCGCCTCGCCGAACGCCTCGCCGAACGCCGACACCGGCCCGCCGCACGCCGCCGCCACCCGCGACGACCCGGTGTTCCAGCGCACCTTCCGGCACGAGCACGCCGAGGTCGACGGCGTCCGCCTGCACTACGTGACCGGTGGCGCCGGGACGCCCGTGGTGCTGCTCCACGGGTGGCCGCAGACCTGGTACGGCTGGTGGCCGATCATGCCCGCCCTCGCCGAGCACCACACGGTCTACGCGGTCGACCTGCCCGGCCTCGGTGACGGCACGGGCACGCCGACCGGGTACAACAAGGCCACGCTGGCGCGGTACGTGCACGCGCTGATCGCCGACCGGCTCGGCATCCGCGACGCCGCCGTCGTCGGGCACGACTTCGGCGCGGCGGTCGCGTTCCAGTACGCGAGCCGGTTCCCCGCCGACACCGCCCGGCTCGGCTACCTCGACCTGCCGCTGCCCGGACCGGCGGTCGACGCGGCCACCTACCGCACGCTGAGCTGGCACATCGCCTTCCACTCCCAGCGCCGGGTGCCCGAGGCGGTCGTGGGTGACGACGTCCGGGAGTACCTGGCGCTCTTCTACCCGCAGGTCGCGTTCGGCGGAACGGCGTTCGGCGGCACCGCGGACCGGTCACCGTTCAGCGACGAGGAGGTCGACGAGTACGCCCGCACCTACCGCAGGCCCGAGGCGCTGACGAGCGGTTTCGAGCTGTACCGCGCGCTCGACCAGGACGTCCGCGACACCGTGGCCGCCGCGCCGGTCAAGGCGCCGACCCTGCTCATGGCCGCGCAGGGGCAGCTCGACGCCATCCGGGCCACCGCCGCGCCGCGCATGGCGAACATCGTGCGCGCGGTGGACGTGCCGGGCGCGGGGCACTGGCTCGTGGAGGAGAACCCGGAGTTCGTCGCCGCGGAGCTGCTGCGCTTCCTCGGCTGACGGCGCTTCCGACCGCGCCTTGGACCACGCTTACGACCGCGCCGCCCGCCCGTGACGGAAGCCACCTACCGATCCGGTCGGTAAGCCGACCGGATCGGTAGGTCCGTGCGTACCGTGGAGGTATGGCGCGAGCGCTCACCGAGGACCAGTTGCTGGACCGCGTGGCCGGCGTGTTCGCCCGGCACGGGTTCGACCACACGTCGGTGAAGGACCTGGCCGACGCGGTCGGGCTGTCCAAGGCGGGGTTGCTGCACCACTACCCGAGCAAGCAGGCGTTGTTCGACGCCGCGCGTGACGTCGGCCGCACGCACAGCGATGAGCTGTTCGCGCAGGCCACGAGGGTGCCGGTGGGTCCGGCGCGGGACCGGCGGGCGGTGGAGCTGCTCGTCGACTTCGCCCTGGACCGGCCCGGCCTGATCGCGCTGGAGTCCCGCGCGATCAGCCTGCTGGGCGCCGACGACGTGGACGGCGACCGCCTGGACGCCCTGTCCCAGCACGTCCTCGCCGTGTTCGGCGCGGACGAGGACGGCGGCGACACCGAACGGCTGGTCCGCGTCATCGGCATGCTCAGCGCCCTGGCCGTGCTCAGCCTGGCCGCCAACCACGCGGGCGAGAAGACCGCGTGGCGGCCGCACATCATCGCCACCTGCCTCGACGCGCTCGGGCACCGCGAACCACCCCCTCTCCACCCATCCCCCCGCGACCCATCCCATCGGGAGGCCTGACCCCCATGGCACGTCTGCTCTACCGACTCGGCTCCGGCGCGCACCGCCGCCGCCTGGTCGTCGTCCTGCTGTGGCTGCTCGTGCTCGGCGGCACGGCGGTCGGCGCGAGCACCCTGGCCGGGACGACGTCCGGCTCCTTCTCCATCCCGGGGCAGGAGTCCACCACCGCCCTGGACAAGATCTCCGACGAGTTCGGCCAGGGCGGCGGCGCGACCGCGCGCGTGGTCGTCCAGGCGCCGGACGGGCAGCAGGTCACGTCCCCGGAGAACGCGCCGAAGCTCGCGCAACTGGTGCAGGAGCTGGCGAAGCTGCCCGGCGTGACGTCGGCGAGCAACCCGCTCGACCCGCAGGCGCCCACCGTGAACGCCGGGCAGGACGTCGCCTACAGCACCGTGACCTACGAGGCCAAGCCCGGCGACGTCACCGAGGAGCAGCGCAACGCCCTCTTCGACGCCACGCGGGGCGTGTCCGGGCTGACCGTCGAGGCGACCGGCGAGGCCACCCAGGCGCCGCCGCACGTGGGCGGTCCGGCCGAGGTCATCGGCGTGATCATCGCGCTGCTGGTGCTCGCGGTCACCTACGGCTCGCTCGTGCTGGCCGGCATGAACCTGCTGACCGCCGCGGTCGGCGTGGGCATCGGCGCGCTGGGCGTCACGATCGCCACCGGCTTCATGGACCTCCAGTCCACCACCCCGATCCTGGCCGCGATGCTGGGCCTGGCGGTCGGCATCGACTACGCCCTGTTCATCATCAACCGCTACCGGCAGGAGCTGCGCCGGGGCCGGGACGTGGGCGACGCCATCGGCACCGCCGTGGGCACCGCGGGCTCCGCCGTGGTCACCGCCGGCCTGACCGTGGTCATCGCGCTGGCGGGCCTGGCCGTGGTCGGCATCCCGTTCCTGACCCAGATGGGCGTGGCCGCCGCGCTGACGATCGTGGTCGCGGTGCTCGTCGCGGTCACGCTCGTGCCGGCCGTGCTCGGCTACCTCGGCCGCCGCGTGCTGCCGCGCAAGGAGCGCGCCGCCGCGCCCGCCGCTCCCGCGGACGTCGAGCCGGACGGGCGCGGCTTCTTCCGCGGCTGGATCGGGGCGGTGTCCCGGCACCGGGTCGTGGCGCTGCTGCTGGCCGTCGTGGGGTTGGGCGCGATCGCCGTGCCCGTGCTGTCGATGGAGACGACGCTGGTCGCCGCGCCGGCCGCGGACTCCAGCCAGGCCCGCGCGGAGCGGATGCTCGCGGACGGCTTCGGCGAGGGCTTCAACGGACCGCTGATCGTGCTGTTCGAGGGCGACAACGCCGCCGCGACGGCCGCCGCCGCCGTCCCCTCCATCCAGGGTGCCGACGACGTCGCGCTGGTCACGCCGCCGAGGCCGAACGCCGACGGCACGGCCGCGATGGTCACCGTGATCCCGGAGTCCGGCCCGGCGACGGCGGCCACCGAGCAGCTCGTCACCGACCTGCGCGACCGGCTGGCCGACGTGGACGGCGCGACGACCTACGTCACCGGCGCCACCGCGGTCAGCGTGGACGTGGCCGTGGCGCTGGACGAGGCCATGCCGGTCTACCTGGCGCTGGTCGTCGGCCTCGCGCTGGTGCTGCTGGTCCTGGTGTTCCGGTCGATCCTGGTGCCGCTGGTGGGCGTGCTGGGCTTCCTGCTGACCATCGGCGCGTCGCTCGGCGCGACGGTCGCGGTGTTCCAGTGGGGCTGGCTGGCCGACGCGGTCAACCTCGACGGCACGGGCCCGCTGCTCAGCCTCACCCCGATCCTGATGGTGGGCATCCTGTTCGGCCTGGCCATGGACTACCAGATCTTCCTGGTGTCCCGGATGCACGAGGCGCACCACCGCGGCCGGCAGCCCCTGGCCGCGATCGACACCGGGTTCCGCCAGGCCGCGCCGGTGGTCGTGGCCGCCGCGCTGATCATGTTCTCGGTGTTCGCGGGCTTCGTGCCGGCGGGCGAGGGCCCGATGAAGTCCATCGCGTTCGCGCTGGCCATCGGCATCCTGGTCGACGCGTTCGTGGTCCGCATGGTCCTGGTGCCCGCCGCGCTGGCCCTGCTGGGCGAGAAGGCCTGGTGGCTGCCGAAGTGGCTGCGCCGCCTGCCCGCGCTCGACGTGGAGGGCGCGGCGCTGGAGGAGGACCGGAAGGTCCTGGTCGACGCGGCGCGCTGACCGCCGCCGGTCCGGCGCCGAACCCGGCGCCGGACCGGTCCCGCGACCTCAGACCGACTCGGCCAGCCACTCCTCGAACGTGGTCGGCGCGATGCGGACGCGGTCGCCCGGCAGCAGCGCGTCGCCGGCCATCTCCACGCCGAACACGCCCGACCACGTCGGCACCAGGCGCACGTCCCGGCCACGCGCCTGGTGCGTGCGCCGCGCCATGTCCACCAGGTCCTGCGTCTGCGGGCCCGCGACGTCCGCGTAACGCCCCTGCGGCTCGCCCGCGGCGATCTCGGCGAGGACGTCGGCCACGTCCCGCGGCGCGACGGGCTGCACGAGCAGCGGCGCGATGGTCGCGACGCCGTCCTGCTCGGCCCAGCCCGCGACCATCTCCGCGAAGTCGTGGAACTGCGTGGCCGGCACGATCGTCCACGGCACGGGACCCTCGGTGACCAGGCGTTCCTGCTCGCGCTTGCCCGCGTAGTGCGCGTTGCCCTCGATGTCGGCGATGCCGACGATGGACAGCAGCACGTGGTGCCGCACGCCGGCGCGTGCCTCGGCGTCGAGCAGCGTGCGCGTCATCGAGCCGAACAGTTCCACCGTCCGGGCGCGGTCGACCGCCGCGATGTTCGTGGCGTCCACCACCGCGTCGACGCCGGCCAACGCCGCGTCGAGCCCTTCACCGGTCCGCAGGTCGACGCCCGCCGAACGGCTGATGCGCACGACCTCGTGCCCGCCGCGCTCCAGGGCGGCCGCGGTGAGGGAGCCGATGTTGCCGGTCGCGCCGGCCACTGCGATACGCATGACGATCCTTCCACTGCCGAGTACCTGCCTCGACCGTATCGAGGACTAAATAGATCCGCAATGTCTTGGATAGACTGGCCGGGTGAAGCTGCCTGTGAGCACGGAGTGGGTACTGCACTGCGCCACCACCCTGGCGCAGCTCGAACCGGGGGCCACCGCGTCGGCGGCCCAGCTCGCGGCGTACTACGACCTGCCCGCGCCCTACCTCGCCAAGCAGTTGCAGGCGCTGGTCAAGGCGGGCGTGCTGGCCGCGACGACCGGCCCGCGCGGCGGCTTCCGACTCGCCCGGCCCGCGTCCGAGATCACGTTGTTGCAGGTGGTGGAGGCGGTCGACGGGGCGTCCTCGCCGTACGAGTGCCAGGAGATCCGGCAGCGGGGCCGGGGCGCGCTGCCCGCCGAGGACTGCCGGGACACGTGCGTGCTCGCGGCGAAGATGGCCGACGCGCACGCCGCGTGGCGGCGCACCCTGGCTGCGGAGTCCCTCGCCGACGTGCTGGCCGAGCTGCCGCCGACCGCGCCCGCCCGCACCCGCTCGCTCCTCGCGGCCACGGCGTCCGCGACCCGGCGGACGCCCTGAGGCACGAAGCCGGTTCGGCCGAACGCCTGCGCGGGCACTGCGCCTGCCGATATAGCTGTACCCCGCGTGTCCCATGGCCCCCAGGTCGGCGCCGAATCGTAACGCGAGTGGATCACCAGGGCAGGCGACCACCGGGAACCGGTCCATTGTGGAGTGATGGATTTCCGCCCCTCGAACCGCGGTTGCGCCGGACGGGTGATGTGCCACCGTCGGTGATCTCTCCCGGTAACGCCTTTCCGCCACCCGGCCGATGTCCGGTCAACCGCCGCGCCCGACACGCTCCCGCGCGCGGCACGGTACGGAGGAGGCGCAGTGGTCGCAGGCTATGCGGTGGTCGACGTCGAGACGACCGGCCTCCACCCGGGGTTCCACCACCGGGTGGTCGAGGTGGCGGTGGTGCACGTGGACCGGCGCGGTCGGGTCGTGGACGAGTGGTGCACGCTGGTCAACCCGGAACGGGACCTCGGCCCGCAGCACGTCCACGGCATCACGGCGGGGCAGGCGCGGCAGGCGCCGACGTTCGCCGAGATCACCGGCGACCTCGGCGGGCGGCTGGCCGGGCACGTGGTGGTCGGCCACAACGTGTCGTTCGACCTGGGCTTCCTGTCCGCGGAGTTCCGTCGGGCGGGGCTGGACGTGCCGCTGACGGTCGGCGCCGGCCTGTGCACCATGAAGCTCGCCGGCCGGTACCTGGCCGCCGCGACCCGCTCGTTGGCCGCGTGCTGCGAGGCGGCCGGGGTCGACGTGGGGCGGGCGCACTCGGCGCTGCACGACGCCCACGCCGCGGCGGCCCTGTTCGGGCACTTCCTGCGGGCCGCGGGCCGGCCGGAGCCGTGGCGCGACCGGTTGGACGACGCCGAACTGCGGCCGTGGCCGGTCCTCCCGCCGCCGACCGGCCGGGTGCTGCCGCGCGGCACGAACCACACCCCGCCGGCGCACTTCCTGGCCCGGCTGGTCGACGGCATGCCGCGCGTGCCGCACCCGCCGCGGGCGGACGAGTACCTGTCGGTGCTCGACGGCGCGCTGCTCGACCGGCACCTGTCCGCGACCGAGCAGGCCGAGCTGGTGAGCGTCGCGGGTTCGCTCGGGCTGGGCCGCGCCGACGTGGAGCGGTTGCACGGGCAGTACCTCGTGGCGCTGGCGCGGCGCGCCTGGGCCGACGAGGTGGTCACGAGGGAGGAGCAGGCCGATCTGCGGCTGGTCGCCGTCCTGTTGGGACTGTCCGAGGCCGAGGCCGACGAAGCACTGGCGACGGCCCGTGACGCGCAACGACCGCACGCCGACGCAGACTGGGGCGGCTTTCGGCTCGGGGCCGGTGACGCGGTCGTCTTCACGGGGCAGATGAGCCTGCCCCGGGAGACGTGGGAGGCACGCGCCGTCGCCGCCGGCCTGACCGTGCGGGACCAAGTCACCAAGAAGACGCGCCTGGTCGTGGCCGCGGACCCGGACTCGTTGTCGGGCAAGGCGAAGAAGGCCAACGGTTACGGCATTCCGATCGTCGCCGAGGACGCGTTCGAGCGCCTGCTCGACGCGGTCCGGGTGCGGGAGGTCTCATGACGACCGACGCGCGGCACGACCCGGTCGGCGCGCCGCTGACCCGTGCCGGGGACGGGCGGATGATGATCGGCCACGTCGTGGTGTGCCGAGGGGGCGGGGCGGGCGACGTGGACGCGGTCGCCGTCTGGCACGTCGACACCGGCGGCGCGCTGCGGCGCGGCGGCTGCTCGCCTCCTGCCGGCGGCGCGCGGTGCTGGCGTGGGACCCGGCGGACCCGATCGCGATCCTGCGGGAGCTGGAGCGCACGGCCGGCGCGACGCCCGGGGACTGGGCAGCCTCGGCGGTGTCCATCCCGTTCGCACTGGCCGAGGTCGCGTCCGTGCGCGCCGCCTACGAGAAGCGGGTGGCCGAGGAGCGGTCCCGCAACAAGGACGTCATGGACCTGGAGTGGGACGTGCCGCTGCCCGACCCGCTGCCCGGCACGCCGGAGGAGCTGCACCGCTGGACCAGGCAGGCCGTGGTGGTCGCGCCGACGCGCGTGGCCACCGCGGCCCTGGTGACGGGACGGTTGGCCGGGTGGGTGGTGCGGCGGTGGCGTGAGACCGCGAACGCGCTCGGGCGGCGCGACTACCTGCGGGCGGAGTTCGGCGAACCCACGGTGCTCGCGCCGGAATGGGAGCGCCGGGTGGCGGACGCGTTCCGGCCCGCGTGACCGGCAGGTCCGATTCAGGTGACCCGGATCACCGTTGTGAAAAGCGGGAGCCCGATGGGGTCACGACGTGTAGCGTGGGTGCCATCGGGGAAGTTCACTTTCACACCCCCGAACACCCCTCGCGCCGTGCGGGGATCTCCGGACCGGCATCGCCGACCGTGAGCACGCAGCGGGCGCGGAGAAAGTCGGAAGCACATGTCATCCACGTACCAAGAGCTGTTCAGCCACCCGGACACGGACCGGCCCGACGACATCGGCGTCGTGCGCCGGGACGAGCAGCGGTCCTACACCGACCTGTTCCGCGAGCCGGCCGAGGTGCCGTCGCAGAGCACCGGCGGCACCTCCTGACCGACGCCGCGACCGCCCGTTCCGCAGTCCGGTCTCACCGGTAGAACGGGCGGTAGCCGCCCACGCCCTCGTCGTCCGCGCCGTGCCAGAAGTCCGGCGCGTACGGCGTGTCCGGCACGGGCACCGGCTCGGCAGGCGGCGTCGGCGCGGGCACGACGGCGGTCCCCGCCACCTCGTCCACGTCGATCGCGAGCCGGTCCAGGTCGTTGACCAGCCGCCGGACGCCGGGGTGGTCGCGTGACGCCCGGCGCAACGACTCGACGTGCGCCTGGGCCTGTTCGATCAGCGCCCGCAGGGCGCTCACGTCCTGGTGCGACATCGCGGCCTCACAGTGGGATGTTGGTGTGCCGTCCCCGTCCGGACGGCGCGTCCGCCAGCGCCTTCGCGATCCGCACCCGGGTCTCCTCGGGCGCGATCACCTCGTCCACCACGCCCAGCGCCATCGCCCGGTCCACGCCGCCCGCGATGCGCCGGTGCTCCTCGACCAGCCGCTCGCGCAGCCCGTCCCGCTCGGACTCGTCGGCCGCGGCGAGCTTCTTGCGGTGCAGGATGCCCACCGCGGCTTCCACGCCCATCACCGCCACCTCGGCGTCCGGCCACGCGAACACCGCCGTCGCGCCCAGCGACCGCGAGTTCATCGCGATGTACGCGCCGCCGTACGACTTGCGCGTGATCAGGGTGACCCGGGGCACCGCGGACTCGGCGAACGCGTGCAGCAGCTTCGCGCCCCGCCGCACCACGCCACCCCACTCCTGGCCGACGCCGGGCAGGTAACCGGGCACGTCCACCAGCACCACCAGCGGCACGCCCAGCGAGTCGCACATCCGCACGAACCGCGCGGCCTTCTCGGCCGACAGCGAGTCCAGGCAGCCGCCCTTGCGCAGCGGGTTGTTCGCGATCACGCCGACCGAGCGCCCGCACAGCCGCCCGAAGCCGACCACGACGTTCGGCGCCCAGCCGGCCTGCAGCTCCTCGAACACCGCGTCGTCCAGCAGCCCGTGCACCACCGGGTGCACGTCGTACGCGCGCCGCGGTGATTCCGGCAGCAACGCGCGCAGGTCCGCGGGCTCGCCCGCCGCGCCGACCTCGACCACGCCCGGCCGGGTGAAGAACCCGGTGAGCCGCCGCACCCGCCGGTACGCCTCGTCCTCCGTCGGCACCACGACGTGCGCCACACCGGACTTGCGGCCGTGCGCCGTCGGCCCGCCCAGCCCTTCCATGTCGATCACCTCGCCGGTGACCGTGCGCACCACGTCCGGCCCGGTGACGAACAGCCGCGCGTCCTCGGACATCACCACCACGTCGGTCAGCGCCGGGCCGTACGCGGCGGCGCCCGCGGCCGGGCCGAGCACCACGGAGATCTGCGGTACCACCCCCGACGCGCGGGTCATCGCGGCGAACATGCGGCCCACGCCGTCCATCGACTCGACACCGTCGGCGAGCTTCGCGCCGCCGGAGTGCCACAACCCGATCACGGGCACGCCCGCCGCCACCGCCGCGTCGATGGCGTCCACGATGTGCAGCGCGCCGGACATGCCCAGCGCACCGCCCATCCGGGTGGCGTCGGTGCAGTAGGCGATCACCGGCTCGCCGTCCACCAGGCCGCTGACCGCGCTCACGCCGCTGTCGTCCGCCGGGTGCAGCGGCCGCGCGGAGCCCGCGTCCAGCAGCCGGCCGAGCCGGACGGCGGGCGCGCGGAAATCGGTCTCGGACTCGCGCGCCCCGACGTGGGCGGGCACGGTCTGCGCCGTCATGGTTCCCCCGATGTGCCAGGTGGTGTCACGACGGAATATGGCCGCACCCGAGCGCCGTGGGAACCCCAGCACAACCCCTGCACCGACCCCTGTACCGACCTCTGCGGGCGGGCGGAACCCCCCGGTGCCGTGCAACACCGGGGGGCCGGTCAGGCGGTGGTCACTCCGCGCGCCACAGCGCGGGCACGTTCGGCGGTTCCCAGCCCGGCTGGGCGAGGTGCCCCTGCAAGCACACGTACCCGACGCCGTTGTAGGTGACGGTCGCGCCGATCGCGTAGTTCGTGCCCGCCGCCCACGTGCCGCCGCCCGGCGAGGACGGGGTGGTCGTGGTGGAGGTCGGCCGCGTGGTGCTGCTCTGCGGCACGTTCAGCACGAAGTCGAACTTCGCCTCGCGGGCGTTGCCGACCGTGCGCACCTCCATCAGCAGCCGCGGGTCGAAGATGGTGTCGGTGTTGTTGCGCGGCTCGCCCGGGAAGTACAGCTGGGTGGTGAGCACGGGCCGCCCGGGCGCCTGGAGCTTCACGTGGATGTGCCGGGTGCGGCCGGGGTACAGGCCGGGCACGATCGTGGTCAGCGAGAACGTGCCGTCCGGGTTGGTGAACTGGTGGCCGCGGAACCGGTAGCCGGTGTTGTCGTAGACGCCGTTGACGTCGGCCTGCCAGAAGTCCACCAGCACGTTGCCCAGCGGCAGGCACGCCAGGCCGAACACGTAGCCGGTGACGGTGAGCCGGGTGCCCTGGGTGCCCGCGTCGACCAGCGACGTGCGGCGGGGCGAGTTCGGCTTGAAGTACGGGCCCTCGGTCTGCGGCGGGGTCGGGTCGTCGCCGTCGTCGCACGCCGGCGTCAGCTCCAGCGGTCCGCCGTCCGCGCCGATCGTGCGGGCCAGCGCGGGCACGCCCATCATCGCCACCGGCAGCGCGACACCCGCGGCCACCGCGGCGCGCAGCACCGTCTTGCGGCTGAGGTGGCGGGGGTCCGCCTCGTCGCCGGGTGCGTTCTCGGGCGTGCCGCGGTCGCCGTCCGTGGATGCGTCCATGCCTGCTCCTTTGAGCCAGCTCCTCGTGGGGCTGTCGGTTCGGGATCACCACGAACGTACGGACGGCTCCCGGCCGCGGACGATGGACTGACACGGCTGTTCGTGGTGATCCTCGCGGTCGGCGTTGCCGGTCGCGCTCACTGTGAACGGCCGGCCGCGCGCCGGAAGGCGCCGGGGCTCACGCCCGCCTCGCGGCGGAAGAAGCGGCAGAAGTAGGCGGGGTCGTCGAACCCCACCCGGTTCGCCACCTGCCGCACGCTCAGGTCGGTCTTCACCAGCAGCCGCTGCGCCTCCTGCGTGCGCGCCTGGCGGACGAGCTGCGACGGCGTCCGGCCGGTCGCCGCCTTCACCGCCTCGGTCAGGTAGCCGGGCGTGACGCCGATCCGCTCCGCGTACGCGCGCACCGACCACAGCCGGTGGTCGGTGCGGCCGGACAACCGGACGAACTCCTCCGCGACCGCTCCGGGCCGGGCGGGCGGCGGCGCGGCCGGTGTCCCGGGCAGCCGGGCGGCGCGCACGACGAGCACGTGCAGCAGCGCGCGCAGCACGGTCTCCACGCCCGGCTCGCCCCGCCGGTACTCGTCGTGCAGCTCGGCGATCGACCGGCCGATCCGGGCGTGGGTCCGCTCGTCCAGCGTGAGCCAGGGCCGCTCGCTCAGCCGGCGCAGCAGCTCGCGGTCGCCGGGGTGGTCGAGCAGGAAGTCGTCGGTGAACAGCAGCACCGAGCCGTGCAGGTCGCGCGCGTCGTCCCAGTGGTGCACCTGGCCGGGCGCGATCACGCACAGGTGCGGCGGGCGCAGCTCCCAGCGGGCCAGGTCGACCACGTGCGTGCCGGTGCCGCCGGTGACGTGCACGATCTCGTGGAACGTGTGCCGGTGCGGGAACGACGCGCGGGACAGGGGCCCGATCGAGTCGAACGTGCCGACCGCGAACGGCAGCGCCTCGGGCACCGGCACCTCCAGCCGGTGCAGGGGCAGCTCACCGTCGCGCGGTGCCCGGCAGGGCGTTCCGGGTAACACGGTCGTGCCGCGCATCGTCGGACTCCTCTCCGTCGAAGGTCCAGACCAATTTCGCCTCCGGTCACCATGGCACGACGGGACGCGCGGGGGAAATGCCGTTCTCCTCAGGTCGGCGATGCGGTGAGTCCGCCGCTGTCAGCCGGATTGGGCCGGATTGTCCGTGCCGGTGAACTCGGCGAGCCGTTCGAACAGCGTGTACGCCGCCAGGAGGTGCTCCGGCTCTTCGGTGAAGTGCGCCGCGTGGAGGTAGGGGTAGAAGACGACCGCCGTGCTGTCGGGCAGGCAGAAGCGGGTCAGCGGGTGGTACTCGATACCGGGGAACACGCCGGCTTCGTGCCGGAGCACACGCACGACCACGTCGTGGCGGTCGACGGTAGTGCTCTCGAGGACGTAGGCGGTGCAGCGGTGGACGCCAAGATCTTCGAGGGCGGGGTGGATGCCGAGCGGCGCGAAGATGTCGATCCGCTCCGAGACGCGGCACAAGATGTTGACCATGCTCGTGGCCGGGGAGCCCCACGCGCACTGCACGGTCGGGTCGGGCGTCGGGTCGTCCGTGAGCCCTTTCTCCAGTCGCTGCACGGCGTCGGGGGATCGGCCGCTGCGAGCCGCGAGTTCCGCCACCGTCAGGCCGGCGGCTTCACGGACGCGACGCAGCTCGATCCCGAGCACGCGACCGCGCAGTGACGGCTTGGGTGCCGAGGGAGGCAGCTGGCCATCGTGCCTGATCATCTTCACTCTCCGAGTCGTTGACAGGTGTCCGGGTGCGCGAGCTGGACTCGATCAGCACACGGCTTGGGACCGTGGTTCAGTGCCACCATCACGACCGACCTCGGTGAGAGCCCCGTTGCGCTGTGGCGGTTGACGCGTTGTCCGCCGCCTCGCGAGGCCAGGGGAACACGGGGATGCCTTCCTGCTCCCGCCATCTCCGGTCGCAATCGCGGCAAGTGGGCCAGCAGCCGTCAGGGCAGCGTGGTGGCGGTTCGTGTGGCACCGTCACGGCCACCCCGCACAAAGTCCGGCCTTCGTCCCTGGCCGCCATGGAGTCCGGGATCGCGTGACGACGTCCCTGGTAGGGCAGCCAGCGGAACGGTCGGATTCCCATCAGGGGCGACCTGGGTGGGGAGTCGAGCAGAGGCGCACCGCCATCGCTGATCGGCCTGGGCCGGGATGAGGCGTGATAGCGACGGCATGGGTAGCCGTGGCGATCGTCACCGGAAGCCTCCTCGTTACGCTTGGTTTCCAACTGATCACGTGCGCAGCACCAGAGTGGATCGCAAGTTGCGGACTCCGCAAGTGTCGAACCGGGAGATTGCAGGTTCTCCGCTCGATCGAGTGACCTGCTGCCGTCAAGTGCGGCCGTAAGGTGCTGTGGGATGTAGTTCGGCGAGGAAGGGAAAGCGTGGCGACGGAGAACATCCCGCCCAACGTGCGCAAGCGGCTGGCGGTCAGGCTCAAGGAGTTGCGCGGTGATCGCCGCCAAGAGGACGTCGTCCGCGCGCTTCAGGCGATCCCGGGCAGCGGCAGGTGGTCTGTCACGAAGCTCAGCCGGATGGAGAACGATCAAGCACGGGTGCAACCTGATGTGGTTGAAGACCTCCTGACCATCTACGGGCACGACGACCCCGAGGAACTCGCGAGGCTCAAGCTGTGGGCGCGAGCCGCCCGCGACAAGGGCTATTGGCAGAAAGGCCGACGAGGTCTGCCGGACAACATGGCGGACTTCGGCGAGTACGAGGACCGGGCGGTTGTACAGCGCGTCTGGGAGCCGCTACTCGTGCCCGGCCTCTGCCAGTCGGAGGGCTACGCCCGCGCGGTGATCTCCGGTATTGAACCGAGCATTGACCACGACGAGCTGGAACGGCGTGTCGCCACGCGGATGGCCCGGCAGGCGGTTCTCTCACGTGAAGATCCGCAAGAGCTGTGGGTGCTGCTGGACGAGCGCGTTCTCCGGGCGCGGATCGGTTCGGTCGACGTGCGTCTCGAACAGCTTCGTCGCCTGGTGGAACTGGCGTCGTGGAGCAACGTGACACTCCAGGTGGTGGCAGCCGACGCGGGGGGCGCACCCCGGCTTGTCCGGTTGGTTCACGATCTTCGGGTTCTCCGACGACACGGCGGATGTCGGCTACACCGACGGTCCTGGCGGAAGCCTGTATCTCGAAGACTCCGAGGACGTGCGGCGCTGTACGCTGATGTTCGGGCACCTGCTCGGAATCGCCGTCAACGCGGCCGACTCGATCGCGCTGATTGGCAAGGTGATCGAAGAGTTGGAGCGTGATCCTCGGTGATCGAAAACGCGGCTTCGTGGCGCAAGAGCAGTCGAAGTGGTGGCAGCAACGGCGGCGGCGGGTCGAACTGCGTCGAGGTGGCCTACGTCGACAGTCTGGTGGGACTCCGCGACTCCAAGCGTCCTGGTGTCGGGATCGCGGTCCCTGTCGACTCTTTCAGGACGTTCATCGCGAGGGTGAAGAGCGAAGGCCGCGAGCAGTAGCTCGTATGCGTTGTCAGTCTTCGACGTCGCCGGCGTAAGCGTTTCACCGAGGGGCATAACCTGCTCCAACTGGCTCAGCGTGCGCAGCAGGCGTTGCTCCCGGTCGGCGGCGTCCGACCTTCAGCAGCTCTTGGGCGCCCTCACCACGAATACCGGTGGCGCGTGATGTGCGGCGCCAGTCCGGGTTGCGGTAGATCCGGTCCGCCGGGACCCCTGGGCGGACCGTCCGAGCCACCGAGCAGGATGCCGGTGAGCGACGCGCGTTCGTCGGCCATCGCCCGCGCCACGTCGACGAGCTCGTCGCCCACCACCGGCACGCCGCCCCCGCCGTCCGCCCGCACCGCGTCCAGCACGGCGCGGCGCAGCAGCTCCTTGATGAACGACGCCGTGACGCCCTCGGTCGCCTCGACCACCGGCCCGAGGTCGGCGCGCAGGTCGACGTCCCGCCCGTACAGCTCGATCAGCCGGCGGCGGCCGTCCGCGTCCGGGCGGGGCACCTCCACGGCCAGGTCGATCCGGCCCGGTCGGTCGGCGAGCGCGCGTTCCAGCTCGTCGGCGCGGTTCGTGGTGAGGACGAACGTGACGTCCGCGTCCGCGCCGACCCCGTCCATCGCGTCGAGCAGGGTGAACAGCAGCGGGTTGGTGGGGCCGGCCGCGAAACCCCGGTCCAGGGCGATCAGGTCCACGTCCTCCACCACGACCATCGACGGCTGCAACCGCCGCGCCAGCGCCGCCGCCTGCCCGATCAGCCGCATCGCCGGGCCGGTCAGCAGGATCACCGTGCAGTCGCGCAGCCTGCTCATGAGGTAGCGGACGGTGTGCGTCTTGCCGGTGCCGGGCGGGCCGTGCAGCAGCAGGCCGCGCTTGAGGTGCTGCCCCGCCGCGAGCAGCCGCTCGGAGTGCTCGGCGATGCCGACGACGTGCTGCTCGATCGAGTCGAGCACGCCGTCGGGCAGCACCACGTCGT
The DNA here is from genome assembly GCF_006716745.1 of Saccharothrix saharensis. NCBI lineage: Bacteria > Bacillati > Actinomycetota > Actinomycetes > Pseudonocardiales > Pseudonocardiaceae > Saccharothrix > Saccharothrix saharensis. The sequence goes on from NZ_VFPP01000001.1 coordinate 6,680,399, forward strand.
CGGCGTCCAGCGCGGGCCGCGGCAGGAACGTCACCAGCTCGTTGCCCCGGTGCTCGCTCACCCCGAACGCCAGCACCTGCCGCCGGAACGCGTCGTGCTCCCGCATCAACCGCTCGACCTCACCACCGACCGCCCGCGCCGCCGCGCGGTCGGCCGCGAGCACCTCCAACCGGCACGCCGGCGGCCCGAAGTCGTTGGGTCCGCGGATGCCGACGAGCACCGGCGTCCCGTCGGGCGCGGTCGTCGGCACCAGGCCGACCTGGACGACCTCGACGCTGTCCTCCGGCCCGACCGCCGCGGTCGCGTAGTCCGCCGCTCCGAGCGCGTACCCGCCGGAGTGCCGTGCCGCCAGGAGCATGCCCATGATGTCCTCGTGGCCGCGGTGCTGCCCACCGACCCCGAACCACTCGGCCTCCGGCGTGTGCGCCCTCAGGTACGCCTCCACCCCCAGGTGCAGGTTGACGTGCTCCCACACCTCGAACCGCGTGGACACCGACAGCACCTGCGCCAACTCACACCCGAGGTGTTCCCGGACCCGCCGCACCGACGGCGCCGCCTCACCGTCCTGCTCGACGACCTCCGCCGCCGCCTGCACCAACCGCCGCAAACCGGCCGCCAACGCCTTGGCGTCCTCGCTGTCGGGTGCGTCCCCCATGCACCCATCATGCCCGGATCCGGTGCACCTGACCCGTTGCTTTCTGACAACGTGTACGGATGCTCGTGGACGACTGGGGACGCCCGTTGAACGCCGACTTCTCGATCGAAGCCGAGGGGGGCGGGTTGTCGCTCGTGCTGGAGAGCGCAGGCGGGAAGAAGCGCGGTGGGGGCGTGCGTAACGCGGATTACAACGATGCGCTTGAGCTCTTGCTGCGCCGGCTCGGTGACCGGCGCGCCGTGGTCCGCACGGCGCTGGTCGACTCCCGCGCCACACAGAGGCTCGCCGAAGCAGACCGGCTGCTGGTGCACGAGCCGCTGCGGTTGACCTCGAGCCTCGACTTCGGCCGGTTGCGGATGCGACTCACCAGCGCCCAGGGGCGCATCGGCCAGCGAGAGGGCGCGCCGAAGGCGGGCAACAACAGCAAGCGCATCCGGCTCCGGCTGGAAGTGCCGGGGTACGGGCCACCGGACGGTGCGCGCCTGCAACGCGAGTTGGAAGGCGTCCGGCAGGACGTCGTGTGGCCGACGGGCCGGGCCGAGTTCGCCGCCAGGGCCGAGGACGAACTGCGCGTGCGCATCGGTGAGGAGCTGCCGGGTGGAGGTCGGATCGTCGCGGTGCCCGGAGGCGCCGTGGTGGTGGAAACCTCCCGGGGGTTCGAGGAGATTCCGCTCGACGAGGTGCAGGCGGGGCTCGACCGATTCGCCGAGAACGGGAAGGCGCCGGTCAGCGGCCTGGTGGACGCGCTGGTCGCAGTGGCGGTCGGTGCCGAGGTCGACGGTGGACAAGCCGTGGTCTCACCGCCGAAGCGCACGAACCGGCAGTTCGCCGGGTTCGACGGCAGGGCGTTCGCCAAGTACCGCAAAGAACAGGGCGCGTTGCGGAAACTGCTGGTCAGGGGAGCAGGACAGGCCGAGTGCGCGCTGTGCGGACGACCGTTCCCGGTGGAATTCCTGATCGCCGCCCACATCAAGGCGAGGAAGGTGGCGTCATCCCCGGAGCGCCAGGACCTGGAGAACATCGCGATGCTCGCCTGCTCGTTCGGCTGCGACCGGTTGTTCGAGCTGGGCTACGTCGCCGTGGACGAGCGGGGCGTGGTGCTGACCACCTCCACCGGAGGACCGCTCGACCTGCACCTGCGACTGCTGGAGGGCCGGCGGAGCGGTGCGTTCACCGACCGGTCCGCGAAGTACTTCCGCTGGCACCGGGAGAACGTGTTCCGGGGGACGGGCGGGGCCTGACCCCGGCGCTGTCCGTCGCCGTCAGGCGTCGAAGAGGCGGCAACGCCGCCTCAGGCGGCGGTGGACAGCGACATGGAGGTGAACTGTGGTGGTGTGCCCGGCGGGTGTCGCCCGGCACACCACCCGGGGTCCGTCGCCGCAGTTCAAGCGTCGGAGCGGGGGGAGCGTCGGAGGGGTCCGTTAGGATCGCGCGATGGCTTCGCAAGAGGTGCTGCGAAGGATCTTCGGGTACGAGTCCTTCCGCGGGGACCAGCAGGACATCGTCGACCACGTCGTCTCGGGCGGGGACGCGCTGGTGCTCATGCCCACCGGGGGTGGGAAGTCGCTGTGCTACCAGATCCCCTCCCTGGTGCGCGAGGGCACCGGTGTGGTCGTGTCGCCGCTGATCGCGTTGATGCAGGACCAGGTGGACGCGCTGCGCGACCTCGGGGTGCGGGCCGGGTTCCTCAACTCGACCCAGTTCCCCGACGAGCGCGCCCTGGTCGAGGCGGAGTTCCTGGCCGGTGAGCTGGACCTGCTCTACCTCGCCCCCGAACGCCTGCGCACCGAGCAGACCACCCGGCTGCTCGAACGCGGCACGATCGCCCTGTTCGCCATCGACGAGGCGCACTGCGTGTCCCAGTGGGGCCACGACTTCCGGCCCGAGTACTTGGCGTTGTCGCACCTGCACGAGCGGTGGCCCGAGGTGCCGCGCATCGCGCTCACCGCGACCGCCACGCCGGCCACGCACGCCGAGATCGCCGAACGCCTCAACCTCGGCGCCGCGAAGCACTTCGTGTCCAGTTTCGACCGCCCGAACATCCAGTACCGGATCGTGCCCAAGAACGAGCCGAAGAAGCAGTTGCTGGAGCTGCTGCGCACCGAGCACGCGGGCGACGCGGGCATCGTCTACTGCCTGTCCCGCAACTCGGTGGAGAAGACCGCCGAGTTCCTGACCCAGAACGGCATCCCGGCGCTGCCCTACCACGCGGGCCTGGACGCGGGCACCCGTGCGCGCAACCAGTCGCGCTTCCTGCGCGAGGACGGCCTGGTGATGGTCGCCACCATCGCGTTCGGCATGGGCATCGACAAGCCGGACGTGCGGTTCGTCGCCCACCTGGACCTGCCGAAGTCCGTGGAGGGCTACTACCAGGAGACGGGCCGCGCGGGCCGCGACGGGTTGCCGTCCACCGCGTGGCTCGCCTACGGCCTGCAGGACGTCGTGCAGCAGCGCAAGATGATCGACGACTCCGAGGGCGACCAGCAGCACCGCCGCAAGCTCATGGCCCACCTGGACGCGATGCTGGCGCTGTGCGAGACGGTCGAGTGCCGCCGCGTGCGGCTGCTGGACTACTTCGGCCAGTCGAGCACGCCGTGCGGCAACTGCGACACCTGCCTCACCCCGCCGGAGACGTGGGACGGCACGGTGGCCGCGCAGAAGGTGCTGTCCACCGTGGTGCGGCTGCGCAACGAACGGCGGCAGAAGTTCGGCGCCGGCCAGACGATCGACATCCTGCTCGGCCGCAAGACCGCGAAGGTCATCCAGCACGACCACGACCAGCTCAAGGTCTTCGGCATCGGCACGGAGCTGAACGAGAGCGGCTGGCGCGGCGTGGTCCGCCAGTTGCTGGCCCAGGGCCTGCTCGCGGTGGAGGGCGAGTACTCCACGCTCGTGCTCACGCCCGCCAGCGACGAGGTCCTCTACCAGGGCCGCGAGGTGCTGATGCGGCGCGAGGCGGAACGCGCGGCCAGGGTCAAGACCGCCAAGGCGGCCAAGAGCGCGCCGGTGGACCTGCCCGCCGAGGCCGCGCCCGTGTTCGAGAAGCTGCGCACGTGGCGCACGGCGCAGGCGCGCGAGCAGGGCGTCCCGCCCTACATCATCTTCAACGACGCCACGCTGCGGCAGATCGCCGCCACCACACCGTCGACGTTGGACGAGCTGAGCGCGATCAGCGGCGTCGGCGAGAACAAGCTCGCCAAGTACGGTCAGCAGATCCTGGACACCCTGAGCGCATGAACGACCTCCGCGCCGACTGCACGCGCTGCTTCGCCCTGTGCTGCGTGGTGCCCGCCTTCGCCGAGTCGGTCGACTTCGCCATCGACAAACCGGCCCGCACGCCGTGCCCGAACCTGCGCGACGACTTCCGCTGCGGCATCCACACGAAGCTGCGGGACACGGGGTTCACCGGCTGCACGGTGTACGACTGCTTCGGCGCCGGCCAGCAGGTGGCGCAGGTGACGTTCGGCGGCACGAGCTGGCGTGCCGACCCGTCGTCCGCGCGGGCGATGTTCGACGTCTTCCCGGTCATGCGGCAGTTGCACGAGCTGCTCTGGTACCTGACCGAGGCGCTGGAGCTGGAACCGGCCCGCGCCCTGCACCCCGCCGTCCGCGAGCTGAGGGCGACGATCGGAGACCTCACCACCGGCACGCCCGAGGACCTGCTGGCGCTGGACGTCGGCCCGCACTGGGAGCGCGCGAACGCGCTGCTGCTGCGCGCCAGCGAGCTGACCAGGGGCAAGGGCAAGAACCGCCGGGGTGCGGACCTGATCGGCAAGGACCTCAAGGGCGCGAACCTGCGGGCGTCCAACCTGCGCGGCGCCTACCTCATCGGCGCGAAGCTGGTGAACGCGGACCTGCGGCTGGTCGACTTCATCGGCGCGGACCTGCGCGGCGCCGACCTGTCGGGGGCGAACCTGACCGGCGGCTTCTTCCTCACCCAGGCCCAGGTGGACGCGGCCAGGGGCGACGAGGCCACGAAGCTGCCGAGGTCGGTGACCCGCCCGGCGCACTGGGTACGTCGGCAGGCGTAGGCGCGCGAGCCGCCACCGGGCCGACGCGGTGACGGCACGGCGGGCGCCACGCTGTGCGCCATGAAACCGAGAGCGCGCAAGACGTGGCTGCTGCTGCACGTCATCACGTCCGTGGGCTGGCTCGGCGTCACGATCGGGATGCTCGTGCTGGCCCTGGCGGCGTTCGACGAGCCGCAGCTCTACCAGGCGATGGAGCTGCTGGGCGACCTCGTGGTGCTGCCGCTGGCGCTGGGCGCGCTGATCACCGGCGTGGTGCTGTCGCTGGGCACGAAGTGGGGCCTGGTGAAGCACAAGTGGGTGCTGGTGAAGTTCGCGCTGACCGTCGTCGCCGTGGTCGCCACGACGTTCTCGCTGCGCTCGGGCCTGCACGAGGCGGCGGACGGCGCGGTGGGCACGGCCGGTGGTGACGTGCTGGCGGCGGCCTGCGTGTCCCTGACGCTCTACACCGTCAACACCGTGCTGTCGGTGTTCAAGCCGTGGGGCCGGACCCGGTGGGGCTGAGCTCGCCGCGCCGGCGCTCCACGTCGGCCGCCAGGTCCTCCGGGTCGCACTCCGCGAGGTGGTCGCGGACCAGGTCGTGCGGGAACCGGTGCTCGTCGACCAGCAGCACGCGGTCCCGCGCGGACTGGAGGATCGCCTTGCGGCGCAACGGGAACTCGTCCAGCGCCAGCGGCCGGGCGAGCAGTTCGGCGACGAGGTGCGCCGGCCGGTTCGCGATCGGCGTGCCGGCCAGGCCGACCAGCAGCCCGGTCACCGCGCCCCACGCCGACGGCCGCACGCCCGCACCGGCCAACGCCGCCAGTCCCACCCCGACCGCGCCCGCCGCCGGCAGCCAGCGCAGCCCGGCGACCGGCCGGACCCGCACGCCGAACCACACCTCCCGCAGACCGCCGATGAACGCCCCCGTCACCGCGCCGGAGCCGAGCCCGATGCCCAGCCCGGTCAGCAGGTCCGGCGACGGTCCCGTCACCACCATCACCCCGGCGGGCACGAGCGCGCACACCACCGCCCAGTACCGGTCCCGGGTGACGCCGTACCCGACGAGCACCGTCACGACGACGACCAGCCCGTAGCCGACCGCCGCGGGCCACCGCGCGACCTGCGCGCCCAGCAGCCCGCCGAGCGCCGCCACACCACCGGCCACCACGGCACCGGCCGCGAAACCCGTTGCCGCCCAGACGTTCCCGCGCCGGGGGTTCCCGCGCGTCACGCGGAAAGCGCTGCGCGGCACCAGGACCGCCGCCACCGCGACGACCCCGGCCGCCACCAGCCCCAGCCGCACGCCCACCACGAAGGACACCGCGGTCGCCGCGCCCGCCAACGCGCTCGGCGCGGCCCGCCGGAACAACCGCCACACCGCCTCCGGGCCGACGAAGTCCAGCCACACGTGCCGCGCGGGCAGCCGCGAGCGGGCCACGAGGTCGTGCTTGCGCTGCGCGATGCGGGCCAGGAACCGCAGGGCGCGCACCGTCCGCTCCGGGCGGACCGCTCCCCGTGCCGCCGACTCCACCAGGTAGGTGCCGAGCACGCCCCGGTACTCCGCCCGCCCCGCCCGGTACGCCAGGGCCAGCAGGCCGAACGCGAGCGGCGTGCGCAGCTCGTCCCACAGCTCCGGGTTCTTCTCCAGCTCGTCGTGCAGGCCGTCCAACCGCGGGCCGCACGCGGCGATCAGCTCCTGCACCACCGTGCGCGACAACGGTTCCACCCGCACGACGTCGTACCGGGGCAGGTGCTCGTGCTCGTCGCTCCCGGTGCACAGCACGACCTGCGGCACGTTCAGCGCGGTGATCCAGGCCAGGCACTCGACCCGGTCGGCGGGGGCCAGCTCGTCCAGCCCGTCGAACAGCAGCACGAGGTTGCGCTCCCGCAGCCACGCCCGGCCGACCCGCGGCGCGATCCGGTACCGCTCGGCCAGCACGTCCAGCAGCCACACGCCGAAGTCGTCGTCCCGCCGCCACCCGCCGAGGTCCACCACGACCGGTATCGGCCGGACCGGGTCGAGCGCGGCCCGCGCCAGCAGCGCCTCGGCCAGTTCCAGCAGCAACGTCGTCTTGCCCGCGCCCGGCTCGCCCGCCACGACCACCGGGTGGCGCAGGCGCGTCGACAGGCGCGGACCGACCCGGGGCACGACGCCGAGCTTGAGGCGCAGCTGCTCGGCCAGCGAACCGTCCACCCGCGCCCGCACGTACCGCTCGACCCGGTCCAGCGCGGCCCGCCGGTTGGCCGGGTGCGCGGGACGTCTTCGCAGCAGCAGCGCGCCCAGCCGGTCCCACGCCGCGAGGCACGCGGTGAGCGCGGACAGCCCGACCAGCGCCGGCCACAGCCACCGCGCGTGCGGGCCGAGCACCGGCAGCGCCGACCCGCCGGTGGCGGCGTTGATCGCGACCGGGACGAGCACCAGCAGCGTCACCCCGCCGACCGCGGCCAGGGCGACCAGACGGGTGGTGCGGCCGAACCGTCGCGCGTCCATCTGCCCTCCCACCAGGTCCGCGATCGACGGTAACGGCGTTCGCGGCGCGGGGGTAGGCGAGTTAACGTGGTCGGCCCGTCACCGTCGGTGCCCACCGTGCACAACGGCGGCCGGGCCGGACCGGTTCAGTTCGCGAGGAAGTCCACCAGGAGCCGGTTGACCGCGGCCGGCTGCTCGAGGAACCCGAAGTGGCCCGCGTCGGCCACTTCCTCGTACCGCGCGCCCGGGATGGCGTCGGCCACCTCGCGCGCCAGGTGCGGCGGCAGCACGCGGTCGTCGGCGAACCCGATCACCAGGCAGGGCACCGTGATGGCCCGGTAGGCGTCGAGCCGGTTCTCGAACTCGTTCATCTCCATCTGGGCCCGCACGCCCTTGCCCACCGCGGACCCGGTGAACTCGAAGACGTCCAGCCAGTCCCGCACGCCGACCGGGTCGCGCAGCGTCGCGGGCGACAGGTTCAGCACCGCGTTCACCGCCGCGAAGTACCGCGACGGCAACGTGATCCCCTGGTCGTGCAGCGCGCGCTCGCCCCGCGACAACGCGGTCTGCACGGGGTCGTTGCGGCCCGCGGTCGCCAGCATCACGGCCTTGGCCACGAGGTCGGGCCGGGCCAGCGCGAGCTCCTGCGTCACCCGCGCGCCCATGGACGTGCCGACGACGTGCGCCCGCCCGCCGAGCGACTCGATCAACGCCGCGACGTCGCCGACGAGGTCTCCGATGACCATCCCGGACGCGCACTCGTCGGTCGGCGGGATGCCCCGGTTGTCGACGGTCGCCACCCGGAACCCGGCCCGGCGCAGCGCGGGCGCCTGGTGGGCGTGCCACACCCGGCCCGGACTGCCGGTGCCCATCACCATCACGACGAGGTCGCCCTCGCCCTCCACGTGGTAGCTGAGGTTGATCCCGTTGAGCGCGACGACCGGCATGGGCGGCAGGGTACTGACCGGCTCCGCACAGCCGCTATCGCCGCGCGGAAACCGTGGGGGGAAAGGCGTCGTGGAGGCCTAGGGTGATCCCATGAGGCGAGTGATCCTGTCCGGTTCCACGTTCGAAGAGCAGGTCGGCTACGCGCGCGCCGTGGTCGACGGCGAGTGGGTGCACGTCGCCGGCACCACGGGTTTCGACTACGCCACGATGACCATCTCCGACGACGTGGTGGCGCAGGCCGAGCAGTGCCTGGCCAACATCGGCGCGGCGCTGGCCGAGGCGGGCAGCGGGTTCGCCGACGTGGTGCGGGTGCGGTACTACCTGCCGGACAGGAAGGACTTCGAGCCGTGCTGGCCGGTGCTGCGCGCGGCGTTCGGCGAGGTGCGCCCGGCGGCGACCATGCTGGAGTGCGGCCTGTCCGACCCGAGGATGCGCATCGAGATCGAGGTCACGGCCCACCGCCGGGGGGCCTAGCGCGAGGTGTGCGCCGGCTCACGCCGACCGCGCGTTGAAAGTGACACCGGTGTCAGGTTCGACCATGCGGTATGCGCACCACAGCTCCTCGAACCGACGCCCCGTCGCCCACCGGGCGGCTGCCCCTGCGGCCGCTGCTCGTCCTGGCCACGGCCGCGTTCACCACCGTCCTGACCGAAGCCCTGCCCGCCGGCGTGCTGCGCGGCATGAGCGCGGGCCTGGGCGTGAGCGAGTCGGCGACCGGTCAATTGGTCACCGTCTACGCACTGGGCACGGTCACGGCGGCGATCCCGCTGTCGGCCGTCACGTCCACCTGGTCGCGCAAGCGTTTGCTGCTGGCCGGGGTCGCGGGCTTCGCCCTCGCCAACACCGTCACCGCCGCGTCCGCGCTCTTCCCGCTGACCCTCGCGGCCCGGTTCGTCGCGGGGGTGGCCGCGGGGGTGGTGTGGGCGCTGCTGGCCGGGTACGCCCGCCGGGTCGCGCCCGACCACCTGCGCGGCAAGGCCACCGCGCTGGTCATGGCAGGCATCCCGGTCGCGTTGTCGCTCGGCGTGCCCGCGGGCACGTTCCTCGGCGGCTTGCTCGGCTGGCGCGCCGCGTTCTGGGCCATGACCGCGCTGGCCGTGGTCCTGCTCGCGTGGGTGGTGGTGGCGGTGCCGGACCGACCCGGTCAGCCGCGCGGCGCCCGCGTCCCGGTCGTCCGCGCGCTGGCCCTGCCCGGCGTCGTGCCGGTACTGGTCGTGACGCTGGTGTTCGTGCTCGCGCACACGATCCTCTACACCTACATCGCCGCCTACCTGGCCCGGCTCGGCCTGGCCGACCGGGTCGACGCGGTGCTGCTGGTGTTCGGCGTGGCGTCCGTGGTGGGCATCTGGGTCGTGGGCGCGCACATCGACCGGCGCCTGCGCGTGCTGATGATCGCCGCCGCCGTGCTGTTCGCGGTCGCGGTCGCCGCGCTGGCCCTCACGCCCTGGGTTCACGTCGCGGTGGCGTTGTGGGGCCTGGCGTTCGGCGGCGTGCCGACGCTGCTGACGACGGCGGCCGGTGACGCGGGCGGCGAGGCCGCGGACTCCGCGCAGGCACTGCTGGTCACGTTGTGGAACGCGGCCATGGCGGGTGGCGGCGTCGCGGGCGGCCTGCTGCTCGGCGGGCTCGGCGCGGGCTCGCTGCCGTGGAGCGCGCTGGTGCTCCTCGTGCCCGCATCGGCCGTCGTCGTGGCCGCCCGCGCGCACGGCTTCCCGGCGGTCCGGCGGTGATCAGCGCGGCCCGTGGGCGGCCCACTCGATGGCCGGGCAGCGGTCCATGACCACGTCCAGCCCGGCCGCGGTGGCCCGCTCGTAGGCCGCCTCGTCGAGCACGTCGAGCTGGAACCACACCGCCTTCGCGCCGATCGCCACCGCCTCGTCGGCGAACTGCCCGGCCGCCTCGGACCGGCGGAACACGTCGACCACGTCGACCGGGAACGGGATGTCGGCCAGGGACGCGTAGCCCTGCTCGCCGTGCACGGTCGCCGCGTCCGGGTGCACGGGCACGATCCGCTTGCCGTGCTGCTGGAGGAACTTCGCCACGCCGTAGGCGGCGCGCTGCGGGTTGTCGGCCAGCCCCACCACGGCCCAGGTGTCGCCGTCGGCCAGGACGCGGCGGATCTTGTCGGGGTCGCCCCAAGGTTCGCTCATGGGACCAGCCTAGGACGGGCTGACGTGAAGGGCTTTCGCGTTTACCCTGTGGACTGCCGCCGCCGCGGAGCCTTCGAGAGGACTTCTTGATGCGCGCCACCCGATCGGTCCTGATCGCGACGCTCGTCGCAGCCTTGTCGCCACCCCTCACCGCCCAAGCCGCGCCCGCCGACGGCGTCTACTACGTGCAGAGCGTCACCACCGGCCTGAACGCCGGCGTCTCGGGCACGTCCGTGCTCCAGCGCCGGCCGAAGGGCGACGAGGACCACCAGCAGTGGACCCTGTCCGGCCGCACGCTGCGCGAGGGCACCCGGTGCCTGGGGCGCAGCGGCGACCAGGCCGTGGTGCTGGACTGCGGCAGCGCCGACGCCGTGTGGGACGTGCTGCCCGACGGCGACCGGCACCGGCTCAAGGTTCCCGGCGCCGACCGCTACCTGGTCGCCTCCGGCACGGACGGGGTGCGGGTCGGCACGGGCGCCGACCTGTGGTACCTGACCCCGGTGTCACCGCGCCGCACGCCCGTCCCCCCGGAGGGGGAGCGGCGGCTGGACCAGGTCACCTTCCTCACCGCCCACAACGCCTACGCCAACGGCGTGGACGGCGGTTTCGCCCCGCCGTTCGTCAACCTCGCGCCCAACCAGGCCCGCGGCATCGAGCGGCAGCTCGCCGACGGCGTGCGCGGGTTCCAGCTCGACGTCCACCAGACGCCGGACGGCGCGATCCTGTGCCACAACAGCTGCACGTGGGTCAGCCGCCCGGTCGCGCTGTGGGTGGACGTGCAGCGGATCGTGGACTTCCTGCGCCGCAACCCGTCCGAGTTCGTCACGGTCTTCCTGGAGGACTACGTCTCCGCCGAGGTGCTGCGCGCCGAGCTGGGCCGCGTCACCGGCCTGGCGGACGTGCTGTTCCGCCCGGACCGGGCGGGCGTGCGCACCACCGGCTGGCCGACGTTGAACACCCTGCGTGCCACCGACAAGCGGCTCATGATCTTCACCGACCACAGCCGGTCGGGCGACGCCGTGCCGCGCGACAGCTTCGGCGTGATGTACCAGCCGGAGTGGACGGTGGAGAACCACTGGTCGATGGGCTCGGGCCTGGGCACGTCCGACTGGTCCTGCCACAGCCGCTGGGCCACGCCGCTCACCCGCACCGAACCGGGCTTCCGGCCCCTGTTCGTGATGAACCACTTCCGCGACGTCCCGTTCACCGGCACCGCGACCACCGACAACGGCAAGCTCGCCGACCGGGCCCGCCGGTTCTGCGAGCCGGCCGCCCGCAAGACCCCGACCTACCTGGCCGTGGACCACTACCACCTGGGCAACGCGATGGCCGCGGTCGCGGCCCTGTCCGGCGAGCGGTTCTAGCCCGGCGAGCGGCTCCGGCCCGGGGCCGGTCGCGGCAGCCCGCAGTCGGGGGCGGTCAGGTCCACCCGGCCGCCCCCGGTCAGGCACGGCACGATCAGGTAGGTCTGCTGGCCGTACCCGATGCCCTGGTGCACGGTGACGTTCCCCTGCTCGTCGACCTCGCACGGGTTGTTGTCCGTGCACCGGTCGCCGTCCTCGTTGCCGGTGTTGTTGACCGCCACCACCTTGCCGGTGGCCACGTCCACCACGGGCGAGCCGGACGTGCCGCCCTTGGTGTCGCACGCCTCGGTGTAGCGCATCGAGCCCTTCCAGGTCCACCGGCCCTCGCGCAGCTCGTGCACGTACCCGTCCGCCCGGCACGAGTAGACCTGCCGCCAGTACCCCGACACCACGCTGATGTCGATGCCCCGGCCCGGGTGCTCCGGCGACAGCTCCAGCGCCCGGCCGCCCATCGCCTCCACCTCGCCGTAGGTGGCGGTGAGCCGGTACAGCGCGACGTCGGTGCGGTGCATCGTGGCGTAGACCAGCGACGACGCGCGCAGGGTGCCGATCGAGCCCTCGCCGTTGCTCGCGAGCAGCGTGAACTTCCGGTCGGCCGGCACGTCCACGACGACCTCCTCGGGTTCCATGAACCGCACGCAGTGCCCGTTCGTCATCACCAGCGCCGGGTCGGACGGCCGGTGCTCGGGCGGCCGGACCACCGCGCCCGAGCAGCCGCTCAACGACACGGTCCCGGTGAAGTCGACGGCGGCCCGCGCGGGAGCCGACGGCGCGGCGGACGCGGGGGCGGCGGACACGGACAGCACGAGCGCGGCGAGCACCGCTACCAGGTGGCGCATGGGCGTTGATCCAATCAGCCGCCGCCGGACGGCGCACTCCCGTTCACCCACTCGCGTCATCGCCGAGCCTCGGCGGTGGCAGCCGGTAGGTCGGCGGGGTCGCCGACAGCCGGATCGGGTTCGGCACCAGCGGCAGCCCGGCCGGGTCCGCAGCCGTGCGGCCGCGTTCGGGGTCGCCGCGGAAACCGGTGCGCGGGTTGGCGTTCGTGATGCGGCCCGACCCGGTGGACCCGTGGGTGACGTGGTGGTCGCCGATCCGGCCGAGGTGCTCCTCGAAGCCCACCGCGAACTTCTCGTCCAGCAACGGCCCGTAGAGCACGCCCTCGTGGAACGGGTCGCCGACCACCGCGGTCGCGACGGCTTCCGCGAACCGCCGCACGAACTCGTCGTGCACGTCCTCGTGCACGACGACCGTGCCCAACGACGTGCACCGCCGGCCCGCAGTACCGGAACCGGAGACCCGCTGCTCCAGGGCCAGTTCGAGCCCTCGGAACGTCTCCTCGCCGTCGGCGAACACATCCGGAACACGTCCTGCGGCACGCCGGCGCGCTTCACGACAGTCGTGGAACGCCTGCGCCGACGCGGCCGCGTACTCGGCGGGCTTCCACACCACCGAGTTGCCGCACAGCAACGACGGCACGATGCTCCACGACGGCACCGCGACCGGGAAGTCGCCCGCCGTGACGACCACCGTGCCGCCGACGGGCTCGCGGAAGGTGAACAGGTGCTCGTCCGGCATCTCCGACGGCACGGTCCGCCCGTACAGCCTGCGGCCCTCGCCGGAGAAGAACGCGCAGGTGTCCACCACCTCCTGCGCCTCACCCCGCGCCTCGACCAGCGGCTTGCCGATCTCCCGCGTGACGACGCGGGCGGGCGCCTCGGCGTTGGCCTCCACCAACCGCCCGATGTTCGCCACCACCTGCCCCCGGACGGGGGCGGGCAACCGGGCCCACGCCCGCTGCGCCCGCTTCGCCCGCCGCGCCGCTCCCGCGAACTCCTCCGCCGGCACCGGCTCGACGCGCGTGACGACATCGGACAGCTCGGCCGGATTGGTGGACGCGTAGGTCGCCATCCCCCCAGCGTCGCCCGGGTGCCAAGGGACGATCGGCCGGAACCCCCGATCGCGCCACCCGTCCCGGCCCGTCCACTCCGACGCCGTGGCGCTATTCCGATGGTGGGCCGGCTCGCCACCGGATCACCATCGGAATCCCCGGCCGGAGCTCGGCCGGCAATTCCGGCGCCGCCGGTGATCGGTTCTTCCACCCGCGGTCCGGGGTGAGCGGTGACCGCGGTGGGGAATCGGCGGGCGATCGATGTCGGGGGGCGCTACTCGCCCTTCTCACCGTCCGCCAGTTCGCGCAGGAAATCCAGGTGCCCGACGTGGCGGCCCGTCTCCTGCACCAGGTGGGCCAGCACCCAGCGCACCGTCCGACCCCGGCCGTCGTGGTCGCCGCGGGTGCGGTCGTCCGGGCCCAGGCCCTCCAGCGCGGTGGCAGAGAGGGCCCACTCGGCGCGGTACTCGGCGATCACCGACTCGACCGTGTCGCCGTCGTGCAGGCGCCACGACGCGTCCGCGTCCTCGCCCCACAGCGACGGCAGCTCCACCCCGCCCGCCTCGATCGACAGCCACCACCGCTCGACCGCCGTCAAGTGCCGCAGCACGCCCAGCGCGCTCACCACCGGCGACGTCGGAATCGGCGTGGCGGAGGCGTCCTCCCGGCTCAAGCCCTCCACCTTCGCCACGGCCGTCAGGCGCAGGAACGTCAGGAACTCCGTCATCAACCGCAGCTCGTCGTGGGCGGCCACCGCAGGCCACACGCGTTCGTTCGAACTCATGTTCGACACCCTACGACACCCGCCGGTACCAGCGCGGTGACGTGTTGACCGGTGGCCTCAACGCCGCCGACCGCACCACGAGCACGTTCGGGCCCGACCGCGCCGCGTACTCGTCCAGCCGCGCCCGGAACTCCGGCCCGAACCCGTCCACGGCGGACGCCTCGACGCCGAAGCTGCCCGCCAGCGCGACGAAGTCCGGCGACCGCAGGTCCACCCCGAACGGCTCGTGCCCGGCCCGCGCCTGGTCGTGCCGCAGCATCCCGTACCCGCCGTCGTCCACCAGCACCACGGTCACCGGCAGCCGCTCCTGCGCGGCCGTGGCGAGGTCGCCGACCGCGAACAGGAAACCGCCGTCACCGCACACCGCCACCACCCGCCCGGTCACGGCCGCGCCGAGCGCCGCGGGGAACCCGAAGCCGAGCGTGCCCCACCCCACCGGGTACGCCAGCCCGCGCGGCCGGGTGATCCGGCCGAACCCGCCGACCCAGTACCCGGCCACGCACATGTCGGCCACCACCCGGTACCCCTCCACCGCCTCCAGCAGCGGCACGGCCCGCGGCTCGTCCGCCGCCACCGCCGCGCGCACCAGGCCGTTGAGCTCGGCGACCCGGTCGGCGACGCCGTTGCCCGGCCGCGGCGGCACGGCGTCGGCCAGCGCCGACACCACCACCCGCGCGTCGCCGCGCAGCGTCACGTCGGGCCGGTAGTTGCGGATCGCCTCCACGTTGACGTTGAGCAGCTTCGGCGGCGCGGGCTGCAGCCAGTTCTGCGTCATCATCCCGTCGAAGTCGCTGCCCACCCCGATGACCAGGTCGGCCTCGTCCCACAGCGCCCCGACCTCCGGCAGGTGCACCGGCCCGTGCACCACGTGCGGGTGGTCGACCAGGCCGCGCCCGCCGTACGTGGTGACGACCGGCGCGCCGATCCGCGCCGCCAACGCGCCCACCGCCGCCCCCGCGCCCGACCGCGCCGCGCCGCCGCCGGCCCAGATCAGCGGTCGTTCGGCCGCCGCCACCAGCTCCACCCCCGGCGTCACGTCCGGCGTCGACGGCGCGCGGGTCGGGATGCGGTTCCACACGCCCGCGTCCGCGGTGAGGAAGTCGGTCGGCACGCCCAGGTACACCGGTCCCTGCGGCGCGGTGGTGGCCAGCAGAGCGGCGCTGTCGGCGTAGACGCCGATCGACTCGGCCGCGCGCAGCGTCCAGCCGCCCTTCACCACCGGCAGGAACATCGCCCGCTGGTCGCGGGTCTCGTGCAGGGTGCCCCGGTACTCGCCGGGACGGCGCAGCGTCGACGGGATGTCGGTGGCGACCACCAGCACCGGCGACCCGGACGCGTACGCCTCGCCGGTCGCGCCCAGGCAGTTCGCCGCGCCCGGCCCGGTGGTCACCAGCGCCACGCCCAGCCCACCGGTGGCGCGGGCGTAGCCGTCGGCCGCGTACACCGCCGTCTGCTCGTGCCGGACGCCGACCAACCGGATGCCGGAGGTCCGCAGCGCCTCCCACACGGGCAGGTTGTGCACACCGGGCAACCCGAACACGACCTCGACGCCGTGCGCGGCCAGCACCGCCAGCAACCGCTCCGCCCCGCTCACCATGCGCGAGACGCTAGGGACGCGACGCTTCCCCGGCAACGTCACCCGGTCGTGTCATCATGCGCCGTGCGCAGCCTCCTGCCCGTTCTCCTCGCCGCGCTGGTCGCCGGCTGCACCTCCGCCGTGCCCGGCACACCGACGACCGCCGCCGAACCCGACGTGCAGGCGCGCTGGTGGACGTGGGCCGCGTCGAGCACGGAGGAGCGCAACCCCGTGCTCGACGCCACGGGCGCGCACTGCGCGGAGGACCAGCCGGCCGACCTGTGGTTCGTCGCGGGCACGTTCGGCGGCGCGGTCGAGCGCACGTGCGAGGTGCCCGCCGGCCGCGCGCTCGTCGGGCCGGTGGTCAACTTCACCTCCGCCACCGCGGCGGGCTGCGAGGGCGCGCTGGCGAACGGTTCCGGCGAGGTGACCTTCGACGGCGAACCGCTGGGGACGCGCCGGCTCGGACCGGCCCGCGTCACGATCCGGGGTGTGGCGGGCAACGTCGTGACCGGCTCGGCGAGCGCGCGGCAGACCTACGCGTGCGGCCTGTGGGTGACCGTGCCGCCGCCCTCCCCCGGCGAGCACGAGCTGGTGATCGACGGCCGTGGCGAGGGGTTCCGCACCACCGTCCGCTACCGGCTGGTCGTGGCGGCGGCATCGGACTGAGCTTTGCTATCGTCGGGATCGGCGTGTGTGGGCAGACGTGAGGCTGGAGCCACTCCCCGGCAACCGGGTGGCGTGATCCGCCGCGGGGTGAGGGCACCCCTGCTCATTGCGGTACCACCGATGACCGTCGACCGACGCGTGATGCGTCCTTGTCGCGCCGAGCCGGGCGGCGGGAGCGAGGACTGCCATGGCGCGATCGTCGTTGACCGAACAGCTGGTCGACCTCCGCCGGAGCTACACCGGCGAGAACCTCACCCAGGCCGTGCCCGCGGTGAAGGCCGTGCTGCACGGCCTGCCCGACGACCGCCGCGAACGCGTGGTCGACGCCCTGCGCGGCAAGGCCGACGTGCGCGGCCTGTTCCTGCCCGACGCCGAGGACGACGACCAGCGCGCGCTGGAGTGCGTGCTGCTCAAGGCCGGCCTGGACGCGGGTGGGCACCTGCAACTGCGCCCGCCCGCGAGCATGCTGCGCCCGGCGCACGCGTTCCGCACCGTCGAACCGGGCGTCCACCCGCGGGTGCACCTCACCGAGCACGCCCTGGGCCCCCTGCTGTACGAGCTGCTGCCGCGCCACGACGAGTCGTGGGTGGCGGGCGTGCCGGGGCTGCGCGTGGTGCACCACCCCCGGTCGGTGGAGCTGCGGCTGACCGGGCTGGACGCGGCGGTGCACCTCGCGGGCGTGGACGAGCGGGCCTGGGCCGTGGGCATGAAGTACGTGCGCACCCTGCTCAAGGGTCGCAACCTGGGCGGCACGTTCATCGACGGCCCGCTGACCGGGGTCGAGCGGGACCACCTGGACGAGACGCCGTACCCGACGGGCGTGGGCAGCGCCGTGCTGCGGCGCTACCACCTGTTCAGCGCGGCGCCGTGGGTGCGCGCGTTGGCGCAGGGCGACCGGTGGTGGGTCGAGTGGCCCGCGAGCCTGGGCGTGCCGACGGTCGCCGACCGACTGCTGCACCCGGTGTTCGGCCTGCCCGGCGCGGTGGAGACGCCCAGCGCCGGCGGCGGCCTCGGCGTGTCCACCGGCTGGTACGACCTGTTCCTGCGCGAGGTCGACGGACCGGACCCCGACCACGAGCCGGCGCTGGCGGCGATGGAGTGGCCGGAGGGCGTCACGGGGTGGTGGGAGCCGCCGCAGGCGGTGAGGTGAGCGACGCCTCCCCGGGCGAGTGACACCTGCCCGGGGAGGCGCTCACCCACGGCGTTCGGCGCAGCGGGTCCGTCCGATCCGACGAAGTCGTCGCCGGTGGCCGTGATCACGGCCCAACCGCGCGGACGCGGCGGTGCACGCCGGTAGACTGCGGTTTCGTCCGACGCGACCGCGTCGAGCCGCCGTCGAAGTGTCAGGAGGACCCCGGTGACCCAACAGGCTGCCGAGGCCCGGGCCGAGGTCGCGCCCCGGCGCGTGCTCGTGGCCGAGGACGAAGCCCTCATCCGCCTCGACCTGGTCGAGATGCTCCGCGAGGAGGGGTACGAGGTGGCCGGTCAGGCCGCCGACGGCGACGAGGCGGTCACGCTGGCCACCGAGCTGCGTCCCGACCTGGTCATCATGGACGTGAAGATGCCCAAGGTCGACGGCATCGAGGCCGCGTCGGTGATCGCGGGCAAGCGCATCGCGCCGGTCGTGATCCTGACCGCGTTCAGCCAGCGCGACCTCGTGGAGCGCGCGCGGGACGCGGGCGCGATGGCCTACCTGGTCAAGCCGTTCGCCAAGCGCGACCTCGTGCCCGCGATCGAGCTGGCGATGAGCCGGTTCGCGGAGCTGCAGGCGCTGGAGAACGAGGTCGCCGGGCTCACCGAGCGGCTGGAGACGCGCAAGGTCGTCGAGCGCGCCAAGGGATTGCTGATGACCAAGCAGGGTCTGTCGGAGCCCGAGGCATTCCGCTGGGTGCAGCGCACCGCGATGGATCGGCGCACGACCATGAAGGCCGTGGCCGAAGCCGTCATCGAAAACTTCGGGTGAACTATCCCCGCGAGTGATACACGTTCGAGTATCGGACAGTCCGCTCGATCATTCTCGGTTACTGCCCGCATTGGCCTTGTGACCTGCGGCGATTTGAGCTGGATTTAAGCTTGTTAACGTCGGGGCATTTTCCGGTGACTAGCGTCACGATGTGGACACAGAGCAGTAAGACCACCTGTTCATCGAACTCAACTGAAGCTACGTTCCCTCCCTAACCCACGCCCTCGTGTGAGGGCTCCGCCTACCGGCGGGATGGTTGGTGTCATGGGAGGTATTCCGGTGTCAGGAGCACGACTCGGCCGAGTTCTGGCGCTGGCGGCGGCTTCGTCGCTGGTGCTCGCGGCTTGCGCTGGAGGCGGCGGCGGTGGCGAAGCGGGAGGCGACGTCACCTCGGTCAAGATCGGGTTCATGGGTGACCTCACCGGTGAGAACGCGGCGATCGTGATCCCGCCCCGGAACGGGGCCGTGATGGCGGTCGAGGAGTACAACGCCAAGAACCCCAAGGTCAAGATCGAGCTGGTCCAGTACGACAGCCAGGGCAAGGCCGACCAGGCCACCTCGCTGATCACGAAGGCCATCACCCAGGACAAGATCGTCGGCCTCATCGGCCCGGCGTTCTCGGGTGAGTCGAAGGCCATCGGCGGTCAGCTCGAAGAGGGCAAGATCCCCAGCATCTCGCCGTCGGCCACGAACCCCGATCTGGCCAAGAACAACTGGACCTACTGGCACCGCGTCGTGGCGAACGACGCCGACCAGGGCCCCGGCATCGCCGACTTCCTGGTGAAGGCGAAGAGCCCGAAGAAGGCGTTCGTCCTGTCCGACGACCAGGAGTACAGCGTCGGCCTGGCCGACGCCGTCGCCAAGTCGTTCGAGACCGCGGGTGTCACGGTCGAGCGCGACAAGTTCGCCAAGGACGCGTCGGACTACTCGTCCACGGTCACGAAGGTCGCCGCGGCGAACCCGGACGTGATCGTCTTCGGCGGGTACTACGCGCAGGCGGGCCGCCTGCTCAAGCAGCTGCGCGACGGTGGCGTGAAGACCATCTTCGCCTCGGGTGACGGCTCGCTCGACCAGCAGCTCGTCACCGGCGCCGGCACCGAGGCGGCCGAGGGCGCCGTCCTGGCCTGCCCGTGCAACATCCCGACGTCCGACGTCACGGGCCCGCTGAAGACGTTCTTCGACAACTACAAGAAGAGCGCCAACGTCGACCCGGCCATCTACGCGACCGAGGGCTACGACGCCGCGACCGGGTTCATCAAGGCCGTCGAGGCGGGCAACACCACCGGCGAGAAGATCAACGAGTTCCTGAAGACCGTCAGCTTCGAGGGCGTCTCCAAGCCGATCAAGTTCAAGGCGAACGGCGAGCCCGAGAACAACGCGATCTTCATCTACCAGGTCGTCGGCGGCAAGGTGAAGCTGCTGGGTGCCGCGGAGGAAGCGAAGCTCGAGGGCTGATCCGGGCCGGATCAGGCAAGCAAGCTAGCGCGCTGGGGAGCGGGAGTGTCGTGGGAACGACAGCTCCCGCTCCCCACCACTATGGCGAAGTTTCTCTCCCCGCCCGTCTCGTGAGGCAAACCTGTCATGCTTGATGATTTCCTCAACCAGTTCCTGCCCAGCACGGTGGGCGGACTGGTGTTCGGCTCCATCTACGCGCTCATCGCCCTCGGCTACACGATGGTCTACGGTGTGCTGCGTCTGATCAACTTCGCGCACTCCGAGATCTTCATGATCGGCACGTTCACGTCGCTCGTGGTGATCACCGCGATCGCGCCCGCGTCGCCGCTGACCGGGATCGCCCTGTTCGGCGTGATGCTGTTGATCATCGTGGCGTCCGCGGCCATCTCCGGCGGCGCCGCGATGCTGCTGGAGGTCGTGGCCTACCGGCCGCTGCGCCGCAAGGGCGCGACCCGGCTCACCGCGCTCATCTCCGCGATCGGCGCGTCGCTGTTCCTGCAGGAGCTGTTCGCGCTCGTGATCATCCCGTGGCTGACCGGGAACGCGGGCCGCAACCAGCAGTCCGCTCCGCGCATCGTGGACCGCGACACCGTGTTCACCATCGGCAACGCGGCGGTGCGCACCGACCACATCATCGTCGTGGTCGCCGCGGTCATCATGATGATCGCGCTGGACCGCGTGGTGAACAAGACCAAGATCGGTCGCGGCATCCGCGCCACCGCCCAGGACCCCGAGGCCGCGGTGCTCATGGGCGTCAGCATCGACAACATCGTGCGGGTGACGTTCCTGCTCGGTGGCGCGATGGCGGGCGTGGCAGGCGCGCTGTACCTGATGGAGTTCGAGAACACCGTCTTCAACGTCGGCTTCGTGCTCGGCATCAAGGCGTTCACCGCCGCCGTGCTCGGCGGTATCGGCAACCTCCGCGGCGCGCTGCTCGGCGGAATCGTGCTCGGTCTCATCGAGAACTGGGGCGCGATCTTCCTGGGTTCGGAGTGGAAGGACGTCATCGCGTTCACCGTCCTGGTGGTCGTGCTGATGTTCCGGCCGACCGGCATCCTCGGTGAATCCCTGCAGAAGGCCCGCGCATGAAAGGCAACGGAGTGACTGGCAACGCGAATCCGTTGAGGCGCGTGGGCGCCCTGTTCGACGGCGCACGCGACTGGTGGGAACGCGCCAAGACCTGGCAGCGGTACCTCGTGTACCTGGGCGCGATCGTCTTCGCGCTGATCCTGCCCGCGCCGTGGATCGGCTCGTTCATGTCGCCCGGCGCGGACTGGACGACCGTGCTGATCTACCCGATCGGCACCTACATCCTGCTGGCGGTCGGCCTGAACGTCGTGGTCGGCCAGGCGGGTCTGCTCGACCTCGGCTTCGTGGCGTTCTTCGCCATCGGCGGCTACACCCTGGCCTACTTCGCCACCGAGCACGGCTGGTCGTACTGGCCCACGGTCGTGTTCGGCATCTTCCTGGCGGCGGTGTCCGGCGTCATCCTCGGCGCGCCGACGCTGCGGCTGCGCGGCGACTACCTGGCGATCGTGACGCTCGGGTTCGGTGAGATCATCCGGATCACCGCGAACAACACCGACGAGATCGGTGGCGCGCGCGGCATCCCGAACATCCCGCACCCGACGGACATGCCGTCGCTCGGCATCGAGTTCGGCGTGCTGCCCGCGCCGTACTACTACCTGATGGTCATCGCGATCGTGCTGGTCATCATCTTCTCGGTGCGGCTGCAGAAGAGCCGCGTCGGCCGCGCCTGGGCGGCGATCCGGGAGGACGAGGACGCGGCCGAGCTGATGGGCGTGCCGACGTTCAAGTTCAAGCTGCTCGCGTTCGCGATCGGCGCCATGATCGGCGGCCTGGCCGGCGGCATCTACGCGGGCAAGGCCGTGTTCATCGAGCCGAACACGTTCCCGTTCATCCTGTCCGCGACGATCCTCGCCGCGGTCGTGCTCGGCGGCGCGGGCAACCTGCCCGGCGTCATGCTGGGCGCGTTCGTCATCGCCTGGCTGCCCGAGCGGTTCCGCGAGGTCGACTGGTTGAAGCACGCGCTGGGCAAGGACCCGGCCGAGTACCGCATCCTGCTGTTCGGCGGTGTGCTGGTGCTGATGATGGCGCTGCGGCCGGAAGGCCTGCTGCCGTCGCGGCGGCGCAAGGCCGAACTGCACGAGGGCACCGGCGGCATGGGCACCATGGGTGCCGAGGTCGCGGGTCCGGACACCGATGTCTCGACGACGGAGGCGGCCAAGTGAGCACTCCCGTCCTTCAGCTGGACAACGTGACCATGCGCTTCGGCGGCGTGGTCGCCCTGCGCGGAGCGCGGCTCAGCGTCGGCCAGGGCGAGATCTTCGCCCTGATCGGTCCCAACGGCGCGGGCAAGACCACGGTGTTCAACGTGGTCACCGGTGTCTACCAGCCCACCGAGGGCCAGGTGCTGTTCAACGGCACGAGGATCGACGGCGGCAAGCGGTTCAAGATCACCAAGCAGGGCATCGCCCGCACGTTCCAGAACATCCGGCTGTTCCACAACATGTCGGCGCTGGAGAACGTGATGGTGGGCGCGGACGCGCACCACAAGACCGGTGCGATCGGCGCCACGCTCAACCTGCCGTGGCACCGCAAGGAGGAGAGGCGCGGCCGCGAACTGGCCCGGGAGCTGCTCGACTTCGTCGGCATCCCCGGCCGGATGACCGAGACCGCGAAGAACCTGCCCTACGGCGACCAGCGGCGGCTGGAGATCGCCCGCGCGCTGGCCACCGACCCGAAGCTGCTGCTGCTCGACGAGCCCGCGGCCGGCATGAACCCGGCCGAGAAGGAGTCGTTGCAGGCGCTGATCCGCAAGATCCGCGACAGCGGCCGGACCGTGCTGCTGATCGAGCACGACATGAGCCTGGTCATGGGCGTCAGCGACCGCGTGGCGGTGCTGGACTTCGGCCAGCTGATCGCAGAAGGGCTCCCGCAAGAAGTGCAGAACGACCCGAAGGTCATCGAGGCCTACCTGGGGGTGTCCGAAGATGCTTCTTGAGCTCAAGGACATCCACGTCCACTACGGCAAGATCGCCGCGATCAAGGGCATCAGCCTCGAGGTCCAGGAAGGTGAGATCGTCTCGCTCATCGGCGCCAACGGCGCGGGCAAGACGACCACGCTGAAGACCATCTCCGGGTTGCGGCCGCTGACCAGCGGCCAGGTGCTGTTCAACGGCCAGGACATCTCCAAGATGCCCGGCCACAAGCGGGTCGTGGCGGGCATCGGCCAGTCACCGGAGGGCCGCGGGGTGTTCCCCGGCATGACGGTGCAGGAGAACCTGCTGATGGGCGCCTACACCCGCAAGGACGCGCTGGACGCCGACCTGGCCGAGGTCTACGAGCTGTTCCCGCGGCTCGCGGAGCGCAAGAGCCAGTTCGGCGGCACGATGTCCGGCGGCGAGCAGCAGATGATCGCCATCGGCCGGGCGTTGATGACCAAGCCGAAGGTGCTCCTGCTGGACGAGCCGTCGATGGGCCTCGCGCCCATGCTCATCGCGCAGATCTTCGAGATCATCAAGGAGATCAACAAGCGCGGCACGACCGTGCTGCTGGTCGAGCAGAACGCGCAGCAGGCGCTGAAGCTCTCCGACCGCGCGTACGTGCTGGAGACCGGCCGGGTCGTGAAGAGCGCTCCCGGACCGGAGCTGCTCGACGACCCCCAGGTGCGCGCCGCGTACCTCGGCGGTCACTGACGGTCACCGGGGATCCGGCCGGCCCGGCTACGGCTGGGCCAGCCGGATCTCCGTGCCCGACTCGTCCTGCAGGTCGGTCAGCGTCGGCCCGCCGTACACGCGCAGGGCCAGCGGCTTCGCGTCGTCGGGCAGGTCGTAGTAGACGTCGTACTCCAGGCGCACGTTCGCGCCGAGGTCGATCGTCTCCGGCTGCCGCTTGATGGTCATGGCCTGCGCGTCCACCTGGTGCTCGACCTCGTGGTCGTCGATCAGCACGTGCCTGCGGGCGGCGAAGGACACGCTGCTGCGGCCGTTGTTGATCACGCTCATCCGGAGCCGGACGAACTGGCCCTTGGCGTGGAACTCGGCGTGGCTGCCGATCAGCGTCGGCATCTCGGAGGTCAGGCCGACCAGCGTGAACGCCGTGTCGCCGTCCGAGGTGGTCGGGACCTTGAGCGGCTTCTCGTCCGGCCGCACGGTCTGCGGGGGCACCGGGTAGGTCTCCGCCGACGTCGCCGTCGTCTCCGGGCCGGCCACCACCGGCGCGTCACCGCACCCGGCCGCCGCCAGCACCACGGCCATCACCGCCACCACGCGCCGCACGCCCACCTCCGACTCACCGGGTCACCCTGAATTGCACACCTCGGCCGGCCGAACCGCACCTTCACACCTTCGGTTGGTCTTTCGGCGCGTCCTTGAGGAAGCACGTCAACCGGGCCGTGCACGCGCGGCGGCCCTGGTCGTCGGTGACGACGATCTCGTAGGTGGCGGTGCTGCGCCCGCGGTGGATCGGCGTGCACACGCCCGTGACGAGACCCTCCGTGACGGCCCGGTGGTGCGTGCAGGACAGCTCCAGGCCCACGGCCAGCCGCTCCGGCGCCGCGTGCATGGCCGCCGCGATCGAGCCCAGCGTCTCGGCCAGCGCCGCGTTCGCGCCGCCGTGCAGCAGCCCGTACGGCTGGCGGTTGCCCTTCACCGGCATGGTGCCGACCAGCCGGTCGGCATCCCATCGGGTGATCTCGATGCCCAGCTTCGAGGTCAGCTGCTCGTGGGCGACGTCCTGGTCGGCGCCGGGGATGTCCTCGGGTGCTGGCGTCACGCGTTGCTCCAGTCGGTGCGGCACTGTCGGACCCCCACCCTAGACTCGGCCCGTGAGCACTTCAGAAGCCTCCCGCCTGCTGCTGGTCGACGGTCACTCCATGGCCTACCGCGCCTTCTTCGCGCTGCCCAAGGAGAACTTCAAGACGGGCACGGGCCAGACCACCAACGCGGTCTACGGCTTCACCTCGATGCTCATCAACCTGCTCCGGGACGAGAAGCCGACGCACGTGGCGGTGGCGTTCGACGTCTCCCGCAAGACCTTCCGCACCGAGGCCTACGCGGAGTACAAGGCCGGCCGCAGCGAGACACCGGACGAGTTCCGGGGCCAGGTGAGCCTCATCTCCGACGTCCTGGGCACGCTGAACATCCCGGTGCTGTCCAAGGCGAACTTCGAGGCCGACGACCTCATCGCCACGCTCACCACGCAGGCCACCGGGCTGGGCTTCGAGGTGCTCATCTGCACCGGCGACCGCGACGCGTTGCAGCTGGTCACCGACCAGGTCACCGTGCTGTACCCGGTCAAGGGCGTGTCCGAGCTGGCCCGGTACACCCCCGAGCTGGTGCTGGAGAAGCAGGGCGTGCCGCCCGAGCTGTACGCCGACTACGCGGCGGTGCGCGGCGACTCGTCGGACAACCTGCCGAACACCCCCGGCGTCGGCCCGAAGACCATCGTGAAGCTGCTCACCCAGTTCGGCTCGCTCAACGGGCTGATCGACCACATCGACGAGGTGCCCGGCAAGGTGGGCGACGCGCTGCGCGCCAACCTGACCAACATCATGCTGAACCGGCAGCTCACCGAGCTGGTCCGGGACGTGGAGCTGCCCCTGGGCCCGGCGGAGCTGCAGGCCCGGCCGTGGGACCGCGACGCCGTGCACCGGCTGTTCGACGAGCTGGAGTTCCGGGTCCTGCGCGACCGGCTGTTCTCCACCCTGTCCACCGCCGAGCCGGAGGCCGAGGAGG
Organism: Saccharothrix saharensis; assembly: GCF_006716745.1. Lineage (NCBI taxonomy): Bacteria > Bacillati > Actinomycetota > Actinomycetes > Pseudonocardiales > Pseudonocardiaceae > Saccharothrix > Saccharothrix saharensis. The sequence continues at coordinate 6,706,093 of NZ_VFPP01000001.1, forward strand.
GCTTCGCGGTCAGCGGCGGCGTGGTGCCCGCGGGCGGCCTCGCGGCGTGGCTGGACGCGCACGCGCGCTCCGGCCGGGTCGGCGTCGCGCTGCGCACGTCCGGCGGGGACGTGGAGGGCCTGGCGCTGGCCGCGGTCGGCGGCGAGGGCGGGTACGTCGAGGTCGCGGCGCTGACCGAGGCGGACGAGAACGCGCTGGCCGCGTGGCTGGCCGACGAGTCGGTGGCCAAGGCGGCGCACGACCTGAAGCTGCCGCTGCGGGCGTTGCGGGCGCGCGGCTGGACGCTGCGCGGGGTGAGCAGCGACACGGCGCTGGCCGCCTACCTGGTGCGGCCCGGCCAGCGGTCGTTCGCGCTGGACGACCTGGCGCTGCGCTACCTCAAGCGCGAGCTGCGGGCCGAGGAGCCCGACGACGGCCAGCTGTCGCTGCTGGCCGACGAGGAGGAGGACCGGCAGAAGACCGCGCAGGCGGCGATCGTGCGGGCGTTCGCGGTGGCCGAGCTGGCCGACGCGCTGGACGCGGAGCTGGTCGCCACGGGCCAGGAGTCGCTGCTGGCGACCTTGGAACTGCCGCTGATGATGGTGCTGGACGAGGTGGAGGCGGTCGGCATCGCGATCGACGCCGAGCACCTGGCGGCGCTGGAGGCGCACTTCGCGGCGGGCGTGAAGCAGGCCGCGCAGGACGCGTACGCGGTGATCGGCAAGGAGATCAACCTCGGCTCGCCCAAGCAGCTGCAGACCGTGCTGTTCGACGAGCTGCGGATGCCGAAGACGAAGAAGACCAAGACCGGGTACACGACGGACGCGGACGCGCTGCAGAACCTGCTGGAGTCCACCCAGCACCCGTTCCTGCAGCACCTGCTCGCGCACCGGGACGTGACCCGGCTGAAGTCGACCGTGGACGGGCTGCTCAAGTCGGTGGCCGACGACGGCCGCATCCACACCACGTTCCACCAGACGATCGCGGCGACCGGGCGGCTGTCGTCCACCGACCCGAACCTGCAGAACATCCCGATCCGCACGGACGAGGGCAGGCGCATCCGCGAGGCGTTCGTGGTCGGGCCGGGCTACGCCGAGCTGATGACCGCGGACTACAGCCAGATCGAGATGCGGATCATGGCGCACCTGTCCGAGGACGAGGGCCTGATCGAGGCGTTCCGCAGCGGGGAGGACCTGCACACGTTCGTCGCGTCCCGCGCGTTCTCGGTGCCGACCTCCGAGGTCACCGCCGAGCAGCGCCGCCGGGTGAAGGCCATGTCGTACGGCCTGGCGTACGGGCTGTCGGAGTACGGGCTGGCGCAGCAGCTGCGGATCTCGGCGGCCGAGGCGCGGGAGCAGAAGGAGGCGTACTTCGCCCGGTTCGGCGGGGTGCGCGACTACCTGCACGCCGTGGTCGAGGACGCGCGGAAGAAGGGCTACACCGAGACGATCCTCGGCCGCCGGCGGTACCTGCCCGACCTGACCAGCGACAACCGGCAGCGCCGGGAGATGGCCGAGCGGATGGCGTTGAACGCGCCGATCCAGGGCAGCGCGGCGGACATCATCAAGGTGGCGATGCTCGGCGTGTTCCGCGCGTTGGCCGATTCGGGGCTGCGGTCGCGAATGCTGTTGCAGGTGCACGACGAACTCGTGCTGGAAATCGCCGAGGGTGAGCGCGAGCAGGTGGAGGAGTTGGTCCGCGCGCAGATGGGCGGGGCTTACGCGTTGTCGGTGGCGTTGGAGGTCTCAGTGGGCGTCGGCCGTTCCTGGGATGCCGCCGCCCACTGAGGACCGGCCCCGATCAGTCGAGGTAGCAGTACCAGCTGTACTCGTCCTGCTCGTCCCAGAAGGCGGGCTTGGCCCACTGCTTGTTGTACTGCCACTGACAGGCGGCGTACATGTTGATGTCCTCGAGGCTGCCGTCCTGCCGGACGCAGTACCAGGTGTAGACGGTGTGCGGCGACTCGTTGGTGACGTCGCGGTGGCCGAGCTTGCGGCAGAACTCCCAGAGGTTCACGCCACCCAGGTACTCGTACCGCGGGCTCGCCGAGGCGGTGGTCGCGGTGTCCGGTGTGGCGGGCGCCGCGGAGGCGGCGACCATCGGGCCGAACGCGAGCGCGATACCCAGTGCCGTCACCGCCAACGCCTTTGCCGTTTTCATCATCGTGTTTTCTCCTCATCGGGGGAAAGGCTCGGTATTGGCGCACCGAGTCCGTCCGAATATAGGAGTGGACTTTCCGTGTCAGCAATGCCCGGTTAGAGTGCCGCACCGTTGTCCGATGGAACGGGATAATCACCGGAAAGAGATGATCCGCGACGGTAACGCGCACGGTTGGTGACGCTTTTCCAGGTGGTTGACCGCTGCGGGTGTCACCGGCGCGGGGGTGCGGACAGCCGTACTTCGCTCGCCGGGCCCGCGGGTCATCATTCGTGGTGGCGGAGGGGGTGGCCATGGCCGACGGGTCGGTGTTCGGTGGCGGTGTCCGGTGGTCGAGGCTGTTCACGCCGATCGGCGTGTTCCTCGCGCTGTTCGGCCTGCTGAACTTCGCCGAGCTGCCACTGGGCTGGAAGGACCGGCAGCAGCAGGTCGGCCGCTACCTCGACGCCACGCTGGACCTGGGCCCGGACTGGGTGCTGCCGGTGATCTGGCTGGCGAAGCTGGTCGAGCTGGTGCTGGGCGTGATCGCGGGCGCGGCCGTGGTGCGGCGCAGCGCGAAGTGGCTCGCCGCGGCCGTGCTCGGCTGGCTCGCGTGGTTCACCGCGTTCAGCGCCATGGACGTGTGGGCGGCAGACCGCGCCGAGCTCCAGGAGCACACGGTCTACTTCGTCATGTTCGCCGTGCTGCTCGGGTTGATCCACGTCGTCTCGGCCGTGGAGCAGGTGCTGCGCTCACGCGCCTGAGTCGCGCAGCGGCGTGACGCGGACGTCGCGCGCGGTCAGCTCGGCGCCGCAGCCCTCGCACGCCACGTGCACGCCGACGTCGCCGCCGCACGCGCGGTGGTGCAGGTCGAACGACGGCCCCTCGGCCGGTGACATCCAGCGGTCGCCCCACTTCCGCAGCGCCATCAGCACCGGGTAGAGGTCGAGGCCCTTCTCGGTCAGCCGGTACTCGTACCGCGTGCGCACGTCCTTGTACGCCTCGCGGCGCAGGATGCCCTCCTCGACCAGCGTGCCCAGCCGCTCGGTCAGCACGCTGCGCGAGATGTCCATGGCGGTCTGGAAGTCCTCGAACCGCCGCGTGCCCAGGAACGCCTGCCTGAGCAGCAACAACGTCCAGCGCTCGCCCAGCAGGGCGGCGGGCAGCGACACCGTGCACAGCTCGTCGGCAACCTTCACGTGGGCCATGTCCACCCACGATACCCCTTGCGTTCGGAAAACGGATCCAGCTAGGGTTCGGATTCCGAACCCAGGGGGCGCCCGCCATGAGAGTCCGCGAACTGCACGCCGCCGAGGCGGGCCACGCCGTCGACACGGTGTTCCACGGCCTGTCCCCGCGGAGCCGCTACCTGCGCTTCCACGCCCCGGTGCCGCGCCTGACCGCGTCCATGCGCCGGCGGCTGACCGACCTCGACGGCCACCGCAAGGTCGCCGTCGTCGCCGAGTCCCACCGCACGCCGATCGGCATCGGCCGGCTGATCGCCACCGGTGAGGACACCGCCGAGATCTCCCTCGCCGTGGTCGACCCGTGGCAGCGCAGGGGTGTCGGCACCGAGCTCGTGAACGCCCTCGCCCGGCTGGCCGCGGAACTGCGCTACGACGAGCTGCACGGCGACGTCCTGGGCGAGAACCAGCCGATGCTGCGCCTGGTGGCCCGCGTCCTCCCGGGTGCGCGCCTGACCCGGGAGGAGGACGACGTGCTCCGGGTGAGCTATCCGTTGAACTACCGGTTGACCCACGAGGAACTGGTGGCGGACCTGCGGTGGTGAGCACAATGGCCGGTATGCGACGGATCTTCGGTTTGGCGCTCGTCCTGGTCCTGCTGGCGCCGCCGGCCGCGGCGTCGACGCCGCCCGGTGACCGGCCGCTGCCGGGCTACACGGTCGACAACCCGCCACTGCCACCCGCGCAGGTCGGCGGCGAACCGTCCCGGGTGTCGCAGGGGGTGCACGAGCACGCCGCGTACACCATCGAGGTGCCGCCGCGCTGGAACGGCCGGCTGGTCCTGTGGGCGCACGGCTACCGCGGCGCGAGCACCGTGCTGACCGTCGACCCGCCCGCCTACGGCCTGCGCCAGAAGCTGCTCGACCAGGGTTTCGCGTGGGCCGCGTCCAGCTACTACGCCAACGGCTACGACGTGGAGGCCGGTGTGCTGGGCACGCACGCCCTGGCCGAGCACTTCCGGAAGCTGGTGGGCAAGCCGCGCGACACGTTCATCGTCGGCGTGTCCATGGGCGGTCACGTCATCGGCCGGTCGCTGGAGCAGTTCCCCGGCTTCTACCGGGCCGCGCTGCCGCTGTGCGGCGTGCTCGGCGACCAGGAGCTGTTCGACTTCTTCCTCGACTACAACCTCACCGCCCAGGCCCTCAGCGGCATCCGCGCGTGGCCCGCGCCGGCCGACTACCTGACCGCGGTGGTGCCGCGCATCCAGGGCGAGCTCGGGCTGACCGGCACGCCGAACGAGCGGGGCGCGCAGTTCGCCGCGATCGTCGCCCACCGCAGCGGCGGACCGCGCCCGGGCTTCGCGCCCGCGTTGGCGTACTGGAAGGACTACCTGTTCGGCCTCGCCGCGCCGTCGGAGGGCGAGGGGTTGGCGGCCGACCCGGGCCAGATCGCCACCAACGTCCTGACCCGGTACGAGCCGAACGCGCCGGTCGACGTCAACCGCGAGGTCCAGCGCGTGCTGCCGGAGAACCCGAAGGCCCGCCTCACGCCGAAGCTGACCGAGGTGCCGCGCGTCGCCGGTCGCCCGACCGCGCCGGTGCTGTCCCTGCACGACCTGGGCGACCTGTTCGTGCCGTTCTCGATGGAGCAGGCCTACGAGCGCGACGTGGAGCGCAACGGCCGCGGCCACCTGCTCGCGCAGCGGGCCATCCGCGCGGCCGGCCACTGCGAGTTCAGCCCGAACGAGGTCGGTGCCGCCTGGGACGACCTGGTGACCTGGGCGGACACCGGCCGCCGACCCGCCGCGGACGTGGTGGACGACCCGGCGGTCGTGGCCGCGCCGACCTACGGCTGCCGGTTCACCGACCCGGCCGCCTACACCGCGCCGAACAGCACGCGCCGCTTCTTCCCGCCCTGCTAGGCGGCCTTCGCCGAGCGCCAACCTGACCACCGAGCCCGTGACGTCCAGTCGACCGCGGTCAGGTGTACGTCCCTCAGCGCGTACGTCCGCCGCCGCGGCCCGGAGGCGTCGCTGCGCGACGTCGCCGACCACGACGACCCGCTCCGATCCGCCCTCAAAAAGCTCAGCGACCGGCTCGAACGCCGGATCACGGGCCACGTCGCGGAGGTCCGGGCGGCGGCGACCCCCGCGGGGCGGCGGCAAGCGCCGCGCGCACCGGCGCCCGCCCTGCGGCCATAGGCCCGGCGGCGGCACGAAGGCCTGCGCATGATCGTCGGCAAGGCCCTGGTGGCGGCGGGGTGGCGGACGTGGAGGTGGAGACCGAACGGCTGGCCGTGCTCCTCGACGGCCTCCCGCTGGGCGGCGTGCTCCAGCCCGACCTCACCACGCCGGAGGTCATGCGCGCCGTGCTGCGCCGGCACCTGGTGTCGTCGACCACCGGGGGGATCGCGACCTTGACGGTGTACGGCCGGTGCGGGTTAGCGTGGTGGAAAACGCTTACCAGGAGGCGCGCATGGCACGCAGGCGTTACGCGGTCGTGGGCACCGGCGCCCGCGCCGAGCTGCACGTCGACGCGATCGTCGGGCACGCGGACCAGGGTGAGCTGGTCGCGTTCTGCGACGTCAACCCCACCCGCATGGCCGTGCACAACGCGCGCCTCGACCGGCCCGTGCCGACCTACGCGGCCGAGGACTTCCCGCGGATGATCGCCGACGAGCGGGTGGACGTCGTCGTGGTCTGCACCGTCGACCGCCACCACGACACCTACATCGTCGAGGCGCTCGACGCGGGGTGCGACGTCGTCACCGAGAAGCCGATGACGGTCGACCCGGCGGGCGTCGACAAGGTCTTCGACGCGGTGGAGCGCACCGACGGCCGCGTCACGGTCACGTTCAACTACCGGTACAACCCGGTGCACGAGAAGGTCCGCGAGCTGCTGACCGGCGGCGCGGTCGGCGAGATCGGCTCGGTGCACTTCGAGTGGCTGCTCGACGTGCGGCACGGCGCCGACTACTTCCGCCGCTGGCACCGCGACAAGGCCGCCTCCGGTGGTCTCATGGTGCACAAGGCCACCCACCACTTCGACCTGCTCAACTGGTGGGTCGACTCGGTGCCGGAGGTCGTCTACGCGCACGGGCGGCTGTTCTTCTACGGCGACGAGAACGGCAAGCGGCACGGTCACCACCGGCCCTACGACCGGGTGCACGGCTCGCCGGAAGCAGCGGACGACCCGTTCGCCCTGCACATCGGCCGCGACGACTGGCTGCGCCGGCTCTACCTCGACGCCGAGCACGAGGACGGCTACCACCGCGACCGGAACCCCTTCGCGCCCGGCGTGTCCATTGAGGACGACATGTCGGTGCTGGTCCGCTACGCCAACGGCGCGAACCTGACCTACCACCTGACGGCCTACTCGCCGTGGGAGGGCTACCGGCTGATGGTCAACGGCAGCCGCGGCCGGCTCGAGCTGGAGGTGGTGGAGAACAACTGGGTCAGCGGCCAGCGGCCCGCCGTGCACGGCAAGGAGGCCAACCCCGAGTCCGGGCACGTCCGGCTGACCGTGCAGCCGCTGTTCGGGCGGGCCGTCGAGGTGCCACTGGAGGCCGGTGGCGCCGGGCACGGCGGGGCGGACGCCCGGATGACCGCCGCGCTGTACGGCCCGCCCGGCCTGCCGGACCCGCTCGGCCGCCGCGCCACGCACCGCGACGGGGCGTTGTCGCTGGCCACGGGCTTCGCCGCGAACCGCAGCCTCGAGACCGGAGGACCCGTGCGCGTGGCGGAGTTGCCGGCCGTCGGTTGGCGGTAGCCTGGCTCGGTGCCGCTCCTGGGACCAGCCGACGAGTTGCCGCACCCGCCGCGCCGGGTGCTCGTGGCAGGCACGTCCGGCTCCGGGAAATCGACCCTGGCCGGTCTCGTCGCCCGCGCCCTCGGCCTGTCCTACGTGGAGATGGACTCCCTGTTCCACGGTCCACAGTGGACGCCCAGGGTCGAGTTCGAGGACGACGTGCGCCGGTTCGTCAAGGGCGACGGGTGGGCCACGGAGTGGCAGTACCGCCTGGCGCGGCCGGTGCTGCTGGAGCACGCCGACACGCTGGTCTGGTTGGACCACCCGCGGCACGTGGTGATGCGGCGGGTGGCGGTGCGGACCGCGGTGCGCCGGCTGCGCCGCCAGGAGCTGTGGAACGGCAACGTCGAACCGCCGCTGCGCACGGTGTTCACCGATCCCGAGCACCTGCTGCGGTGGGCGTGGAAGTCGCACGCCCGCACCGGCGAACGGGTCCGCGCGGTGCTCCGGGGCGAGCACGCCGACCGGCTCGCGGTGGTGCGGCTGCGCGGGCAGCGTGAGGTCGACCAGTGGCGGTCCGGCCCCTTGCGGCGGGCCGCCGAACGCGGCGAGGAGTCGGTGCGATGAGCGAGCGGACGGCGTTGGTGCTGGGTGGCACCGGGATGCTGAAGGGGTGCGCGGACGAGCTGGTGGCGCGGGGCTGGCGGGTGGTGCTGCCCAGCCGCCGGCCCGAGGGGCTGCTGGGCAGCGCGGCCAAGGCCGCCCTGCGCGGCCGCGCCCACGTGCCGCACGCGAGCGGCGCGGACGGGTCGCGGATCGCCGTGGCCGCGGACTGGGCCAGACCGGCCGAGCTGGCGGACCGGGTCCGCGAGGTGGTGGACCGGCCCGCCGACCTGCTGGTGGCCTGGGTGCACGCGAGCTACCGGGACGCCGTCCTGCGTGCCGTCGCACCCCTGCTCGCACCGCACGCCCCGGTGGTGGAGGTGCACGACAGCGGCTCCATCGACGGTGTGCGCGGCATGCCCGACCCGGCCCTGGACGGCCACCCGACGCAACAGGTCGTGCTGGGCTTCACCCGCCACGGCGGCACCACCCGCTGGCTGAGCCACGAGCAGACCTCCACCGGCGTCCTCGAAGCCGTCCACCGCGCCCTGGCCGGCCGACCCCCGTCGATCCACCAGGTCGGCGACGTCGACACGTGGGTGACGCGGCACTAGGCCGGTCGCAGGCCGCGCACCAGGTTCAGCACCGACTCGCGCACGTCGGCGAGGCTGCGTTCCGGCTGGAACACCTGCCAGTCGAGCGCGGTCACCAGCAGGGTGCCGAACAGCGCCGCCGACGCCGTGCCCACCTGCACCCCGTCGGGCAGGCGGCCGGCGTCGGACAGCCGCTGCATCTGGCCGCGCACGATCGACACGATGTCGTCGCGCAGCAGGCTCAACGTGTCGTGCCACTGGCCGGGCGTGCGCCACAGCTCCGAGACCAGCAACTGCCCGAACGCGGGGTACTCGGCGAAGAACCCGAGCATCCCGTCCACCAGCGACGCCATCGCCGCGGCCGTCTCGTCCTCCTCCTCGGCGACCTTGAGCCGCGCGGCCAGCAGGTCGACGCCGTGCCGCAGCAGCGCGTCCACCAGCGCGTCCTTGCTGGCGAAGTTGTAGTAGACGGTGCCCTTCGCCACGCCCGCCTCGGCCGCGATCTCGTCCACGGTGACCCCGGCCGCGCCCCGTTCGCCGACCAGCCGCAGGGCGGCGTCGAACAGCTTCTGCTTGGTCGCGGCGGTGCGGCCGGGGCGCGTGCCCGTCACAGGACCAGTTCGGGCTTGAGGCGGCTGGGTGTCCACACCCGCTGCTTGTACGCGGCGAGCGTCGCCAAGGCAAGGCTTGCCGCCAGGTAGCCGACCAGGATCAGCGCGTCCCGGCCCACGCCGCCCAGCGAACCGCCGTACATCAGGTGCCGCAGGCCGTCCACGGCGTACCCCATGGGCAGGCCGTAGTGCAGCGGGTACAGCGGCACCGGGATGGTCTGCCACGGGAACGTGCCGCCCGCGCTCACCAGCTGCAGGATCAGCAGCACCAGGCCGATGAACTTGCCGACCGCGCCGAACAGGGCGTTCAACGCGTGCAGCACCGCCACGAACGTCGCCGACACCAGCAGCAGGAACGCCAGCGCGCCCAGCGGGTGCGACGGCCGGATGTCGACCACCAGCGTGACCACCGCGTACATCACCACGACCTGCGCCGCGCCGAGCAGCACGCCGGGCAGCCAGCCGCCGACCGCCACCCGCAACGGCGCCTGGCTCGTCGCCAGGCCGCGCCGCGGCAGCGGCTTGAGCAGCAGGAACAGCACGAACGCGCCGATCCAGGTGGCCAGCCCGAGGAAGAACGGCGCCAGTCCCGCGCCGTAGCTGCCCGCGGACGTCTGGCTCACCCCGTGCACGCTCACCGGGTCGCCGATCGTCCGCGCGGTCGACTCGCGGGTCGGGTCGTCGGGGTTGGGGATCTGCGAGACGCCGGACGCCAGGCCGTCCCGCAGCCGGTTCGCCCCGTCGACGAGCTGCGCCTCGCCGTCGCGCAGCCCGGCCGCGCCGTCGCGCACCTGCGCCGCGCCCGCCGACACCCGCGCCGCGCCGTCGTTCAGCTGCGTGATGGCGCTGGTCAGCGCGGGCGTGCTCGCGGCCAACTGCGCCGCGCCGGCGGAGACCTGCTGGGCGCCGTTCGCGAGCGCGCGCAACTGCCCGGCCGTGCCCTGGACCTTGCCGTTGGCGTCGTCCACGGGCCGGCGGGCCTCGCCCAGCACGCCGAGCACGCGCTGCACCTGCTCCTCGGTGAACCCGAGCGCGCGCAGCCGGGCCGCGACGTCACCGTTGACCGCGTCCAACCGGTTGACCAGGTCCTGCGCCTTGGCGGCGTAGTCCTCGGCGGTGCGGGCGACGGTCTCGTTGCCGTCCGCGACCTGCTTGGCCCCGGACGCCAGTTGCTGCGACTTCACCGGCAGGTCGGCGGTCGAGTCGCGCAGCTGCGTGAGGCCGGCCGACACCTGCGCCGCGCCGTCGGCCAGCGGCACGGTCCCGTCGGCGAGCCGCTGGGCTCCGGCCAGGGCGTCCTGCTGCCCGGAGGCCAGCTTCGTCGCGCCGTCGGCGGCCTCGACGGTCTTCTGCCGGATCGTGGAGAAGCCGAGCAGCAGCTTGTCCGCGGCCTCCGCGCCGACCTTCACCGACACCGACCGGCGCACCTCGGCCACGACCTGGTTGGCGATCGTGGAGCCGAGGTAGTTGTTCGCGTCGTTGGTGGTCAGCACGATCACGCCCTGCCGGGGCGTGAAGTCGCCGGACGACAGCAGGGCCTGGGAGAAGTCCTCGGGCAGGGTCAGCGCGAACGTGTAGGTGCCGTTGCGCACCCCCGCCTCGGCCTGCGCGGCGTCGACCCGCTGCCAGTCGAACTTGCCGCCGTGGACGAGCTCCTCGGCCACCTCGTCGCCCGCGTCCAGCCGGGTGCCGTCGCTCGCGGTCGCGCCCTTGTCCTCCACGACCAGCGCGGCCGGCACCTGGTCGAGGTGCGCGTACGGGTCCTTGTTCGCGTACAGGTACAGCGCGGCGTACAGCAGCGGCACGAGCGTCAGCGCCAGCACCGCGAGCTTGGGCAGCTTGCCGGAGGTGATCCGGCGCAGCTCGTTGAACGCCATCCGGACGGCGGTCACTCCGACTCCTCGTTGTCCGCGCCGGTGCTCTCCGCGGCGGTGTTGTCCGCGCCGATGCGCGCGACGGGCACGTCGAGCACGGCGGCGCTGGTGGTGGTGCACAGGACGACGACGGACCGCTCGGGCGTCACGTGCCGGCGCGCCAGCTCCGCCCACCCCTCCGGGTCGCCGTGGTAGCGGTCCGGGCTGTCCAGCACCAGGGTCGTCGCGCCGGGCCGGCCCGCGGCCAGCTCCAGCATCAACGCGCACCGGACGTCGGCCGGGACCTGCTCGAACCGCTGGTCCAGGTGCTCGTCCGCACCGCGCTCGACGAGCCAGTCGGCCACCGCCCGGCGTCCGCTGCGCGCCCCGTTCACGGCCAGCTCCTCGCCGACCACCCCGGCCAGCGGCAGCGACGCCTCGGGCTCGCTGACGTCGGGGGAGTCCACCAGCACGACGTGCCGGCGCAGGTCGGCCGCGGCGGGGGAGACCTCGCCGGTGCTCGGGCGCATCCGGCCGGACAGCACCAGGCCCAGCGCGGTGTGCCCGGAGCCCGGGTCACCGGCCACCAGCACCAGCTCACCCGGCCGCACCAGCAGTGACGTCGGCTTGAGCAGCGGGCCGTGCGGCCCGGTGACGCCGACGCGCCGAGCGTGGATGCGCACCGTCGGACCTCCTTTGAACTGACCGGTCAGTTCAAATAGTGGTCCGGCCGGGGACGCGTCGCAACTCGACGCGGTGTGACGCCTAGCGCAGCGCCCCGGCGGGGCGGACCTCCCACATCGTCCACAGTGGACGATAGCCCTGCCGCGGCCAGAACACCGAGGACAGCGGGTTCGGCGGGTTGTAGTACAGGTACGTGCCGACCGTGCCCAGCCGGTGCAGCTCGCGGTGCGCGTGCGCCATGAGCCGGCGGCCCACCCCGGTGCCGCGCGCGCCGGGCAGCACGGACACGCAGTTCACGTAACCCCAGCGGCCCGGCGGCAGCCGCGTCGCCGTCCAGTTGCCGGGCTCCGACGTCACCAGCGAGCACTCGGCCAGCGCCACCGCGATGCCGTCCCGCTCGGCCAGCCACGCCGGCCCGCCCGCGGCCAGCCGGTCGGCCAGCGTCCGCCGCTTCAGCGCCGCCGCGTCCGGCCGGTGGACCGTCGAGCCGACCATGGACGAGTAGCGCAGCTCCGCCAGCGCCAGGGCCAGCACCGTCTCCAGGTCGGCGGGGGTGGCCCGGCGGATCGTGGTCGAACCCGTCACCGGCGGGGGAGGTGCCTGCCGCACCGCGATCACGGTCAGCGGCACCAGGCCGTGGTCCAGCAGCGCCCGGGTGGCCTCGGCGTCCCGGCTCGGCCAGGTCAGCACGCACGCCGAGTCCCGCTCCGCCGGACCGAGCAGGTCCAGCCGCTTGCGCCAGGCGCGCAGCAGTACGTCCATGCCCGCGGCGCCCGCGTTGCCCAGCAGGGGCGTCAGCTCCCACACCTCGGTGGCCGACCAGAGCCGGGCGGGGGACCGGCGGTCGTGCACCTGGCGCTGGAGCACGCCCGCGACCCTCGTGCCGTCCGGCAGCGCCGCGGTGATGACGTCGCCGTCGGGCGGCGCGACCACCGCCGGCAGCAACGGGTCGACGCTCGCGAAGCGCGCGCTCTGCGCCTCCATCAGCCCTTGACCGACGGTCATGCGGGGCAGGCTACGGCTTCCGGGTGCGGAAGATCGCGGTACCCGGGAACAGCCGGCCGCGCAGCGGGCTCCACTGGCCCCACGTCCGGGTGTGCCCCGCGGGCCACTCCGGCTCGACCACGTCCAGCAGCTCCAGCCCCGCCCCGACGAGCGCCCGCACGTAGTCCCCGGTGGTCCGGTGGTGCTCGACGTAGGTCGCCCGGCCGGTGTCGTCCACCTCGACGTACGGCGTGCGGTCGAAGTACGACTGGGTGACGGTCAGCCCGCCCGGCCCCGGGTCGTCCGGGAAAATCCACCGGATCGGGTGAGTGACCGAGAACACCCACGGGGAGCCCGGCCGCAGCACCCGCGCCACCTCCCGGAACACCTCGCCCACGTCCGCCACGAACGGCACCGCGCCGAACGCCGAGCAGGCCGCGTCGAAGCTGCCCGGGGCGAACGGGAGCTGGTCGGCGCTGGCCTGCACCAGCGGCACGGTCACGCCCGTCGCCGCGTTCGCCGCGACCGCGTGCCGCAGCATCCCGGCGGAGATGTCGAACGCCACCGCGCGCGCGCCCCGCGCGGTCAGCCACCGCGCGCACGGCGCGGAACCGCAGCCGACCTCCAGGACCCGGCGTCCGCGCAGGTCACCCAGGTAGGAGACGTCCTGCTCGCGGACGCCCTCGGGGCACCAGACGAAGTCCGCCGCGCCCAGGAAGTCGCCGTGCTCGGCGTGGTAGTCGTCGGCGTCGGCGTCCCACCACATGCGGTTGGCCGCGCGCGACTCGGCCGCGTCCACGCCCCGCTTGGCGATGCCGGTGGTGCCGAGCGCCAGTTCGGCGCTCGCGTGCTGGTCGGACACACTGCTCCATTCAAGGGTGCCGGTTTGCCCGGCGGGCCGGAAGCCGCGTACGATATCGCCCGCGTAGTGGGTTCGCGCTGTCCTCGATCGGTGATCACCGTGAGTCGGTCTTCGTGGTGGGGCGAGCCCTGGCGCGCAAGCGTTGAACCCGCAGGCCACAAACCCCAATCCGTACCGGAGCCACCTACCTAATGTCCACCGACACCACCACTGTCCCGGTTGCCGCTGCGCCGAAGCAGGTCGCCATCAACGATATCGGGACGGAGGAGGACTTCCTCGCTGCTATCGACAAGACGATCAAGTACTTCAACGACGGCGATATCGTCGAGGGAACCATCGTCAAGGTCGACCGGGACGAGGTCCTGCTCGACATCGGCTACAAGACCGAGGGCGTCATCCCCTCGCGCGAGCTGTCGATCAAGCACGACGTCGACCCCAACGAGGTCGTCAAGGTCGGTGACGAGGTCGAGGCTCTTGTCCTCCAGAAGGAGGACAAGGAAGGTCGGCTGATCCTCTCCAAGAAGCGCGCGCAGTACGAGCGCGCCTGGGGCACCATCGAGGCGCTCAAGGAGAAGGACGAGCCCGTCAAGGGCACGGTCATCGAGGTCGTCAAGGGCGGCCTGATCCTGGACATCGGCCTGCGCGGCTTCCTCCCCGCCTCCCTCGTGGAGATGCGTCGCGTCCGCGACCTGCAGCCCTACGTCGGCCGCGAGCTCGAAGCCAAGATCATCGAGCTGGACAAGAACCGCAACAACGTGGTCCTGTCCCGCCGCGCGTGGCTGGAGCAGACGCAGTCCGAGGTCCGCAGCGAGTTCCTCAACCAGCTGCAGAAGGGCCAGGTCCGCAAGGGCGTCGTGTCCTCCATCGTCAACTTCGGTGCCTTCGTGGACCTGGGTGGCGTGGACGGCCTGGTGCACGTCTCGGAGCTGTCCTGGAAGCACATCGACCACCCGTCCGAGGTCGTCGAGGTCGGCCAGGAGGTCACGGTCGAGGTCCTGGACGTCGACATGGAGCGCGAGCGCGTGTCGCTGTCGCTCAAGGCGACGCAGGAAGACCCGTGGCGCCAGTTCGCCCGCACCCACGCGATCGGCCAGATCGTGCCGGGCAAGGTCACCAAGCTGGTTCCGTTCGGCGCGTTCGTCCGGGTGGACGAGGGCATCGAGGGCCTGGTCCACATCTCCGAGCTGGCCGAGCGCCACGTCGAGATCCCGGAGCAGGTCGTGCAGGTCGGCGACGACGTCATGGTCAAGGTCATCGACATCGACCTGGACCGCCGCCGCATCTCGCTGTCGCTCAAGCAGGCCAACGAGGGCTTCACGGTCGACTCCGAGTTCGACCCGACCCAGTACGGCATGGCCGCCGAGTACGACGACCAGGGCAACTACATCTACCCCGAGGGCTTCGACCCGGAGACCCAGGAGTGGCAGGAAGGCTTCGACAAGCAGCGCGAGGAGTGGGAGCGGCAGTACGCCGAGGCCCACACGCGCTACGAGGCCCACATGAAGCAGGTCGCCAAGGCCGCCGCGGCCGAGGAAGAGGCCGCGGGCGAGACCAACTACTCGTCCGGTGGCGAGGCCCCGGCCGCCGCGTCGTCCAGCAGCACGGGCGCCCCGGCTCAGGCCGGTGGCACGCTGGCCAGCGACGAGCAGCTGGCCGCGCTGCGCGAGAAGCTGTCGGGCGGCGCCTGAGCAGCACCGGCCGGCGGATCCTCGCCGGCTGACTGAACGACCACGGTCGCCCCTCGCCCACCTCGGGCGGGGGGCGATCGTCGTTCACTCCTTCGGGGTGAGTTGGCGTCGTCGTGCGCTAAGTTGAGAATGCTATGGGCATGCGGACGGCGGTGGCGGCGATGGCGGTGCTCGTGTGCGCGGGCTGCGCCGCGGTGCAGCCGCAGCCGGTGGTGCAGCCGCAGATCCCGACGATCGTGCCGCCCACCACGATCAGCCGGATCCCGCAGATGGTGGACCGGCCGATCCCCGACGACTGCGAGCTGGTCGTCCCGGTCGAGCTGTTCCACCAGAAGCTCGGCCGCGAGCTGCCCGGCGAGCTGAAGACGATCATCGGCATCCCGGAGCCGTCGCTCGGCCGCACCGGCAAGATCGACTGCTACTACGGGGTCCCGGAGCGGCAGCCGATCGCCGCCGCGCCGGTCATCATCGGCCTGGCCACCTACAACGACGAGCCCACGGCCGGTGGTCGGGTCACCGAGAGCGTGGACGCCGAGCGCCAGGAGGGCGCGTCGGTCCGCGAGGTCGACGTGGGCAAGAAGAAGGGCCAGTTCGTCAGCACGAAGGACGAGCGGCTGGTCATGGGGTCGCTGGGCAAGACCACGTACGTGGCCCGGGCGAAGGCGGGCGTCCTGCCGGACGACGCGGTCGCGGGCGCGCTGGCGGCCCTGGCCCAGCAGGCGATGACGCCCGTCGAGGGCGCCTGAAGATCCCCCGCGTGGCAGGCTGGTCGCCATGTTGCGCGTGGGGCTCTCCGGGGGCATCGGGTCGGGCAAGTCGACGGTGGCGGGCAGGTTCGCCGAGCACGGCGCGGTGGTGATCGACGCCGACCGGCTGGCCCGGGAGGTGGTCGAACCCGGCACCGACGGCCTGCGCGAGGTCGTCGAGGCGTTCGGAGCGGACGTGCTGGGCCCGGACGGCGCGCTGGACCGGCCCGCGCTCGCGGCGAAGGTGTTCGGCGACGAGCGGGCCCTGGCCACCCTCAACGGCATCACGCACCCGAGGATCGCCGCGCGCACCGGCGAGCTGATCGCCGCCGCGCCCGAGGACGCGATCATCGTGCACGACGTCCCGTTGCTGGTGGAGAAGGACATGGCGCCGCTGTACCACCTGGTGGTGATCGTGCACGCGGACCTGGACCAGCGCCTCGCGCGGCTGCGCGACCGGGGTCTGCCCGAGGACGACGCGCGCCGCCGGATCGCCGCGCAGGCCGACGACGGGCGCCGCCGCGCCGTGGCGGACGTGTGGCTGGACAACTCCGGCACGCCCGACCTGGTGCTGGCGCAGGTCGACGCGCTGTGGGCGGACCGGCTGGTGCGGTACGAGTCGAACGTCCGGCTGCGCCGCTACGCCTCCGGCGCGCCGGTCGTGGTGCCCTACGACGCGACGTGGCCCGCCCAGGCCGCGCGGGTCGCCGCGCGCATCCGGCTCGCCGCGGGTGGCCGCGCGGTGGAGCACATCGGCTCGACGTCCGTGCCCGGCCTGGCCGCGAAGGACGTGCTGGACTTCCAGCTCGGCGTGCGGTCGCTGGACGAGGCCGCCGAGCTGGAGGAGGCGCTGGCGCAGGCCGGGTTCCCGCTGCTGGGTGTCGCCGAGGACACCGTGCGGCACGAGGGTGACGCCCCGGAGGACTGGCACAAGCGGCTGCACGCGGGCACGGACCCGGGGCGGCGGGTGAACCTGCACGTCCGGGTCGAGGGCGGACCGGCGTGGACCTGGGCGATCCGGTTCCGCGACTGGCTGCGGGCGGACGCGGCGGCGCGGGAGGAGTACGCGGCGCTCAAGTTGGAACTGGCGCGCGCGCACCGGGGTGACGCGGACGGGTTCGCCTACGGCGAGGCGAAGGAACCCTGGATGGCCGCCGCGACCGCGCGCGTGGACGCGTTCTACAGGGACGGCCAGACGTCGTAGATGCCGCGGTGGGTCAGCCACGAGCCGAGGTCGTGCCGGTGGAGGCTGACCTCCTCCAGGGTGCGGTGCACGGTGCGCAGCGCCTGGTCGGCGTCACCGGGTCCGAGGACGCGGCCCGCGACGGCGGCGGCGAACTCCTCGCAGCGCACGATCCGCGCGGTCGTGCCGCCGGGCACGGCCAGGCCGAGGAGCAGGTCGGTGGTGCGCCAGGCGCGCCCGTCGCGCTGCACGCGGACCGCGCTGAGCACGCTGGGGCCGCTGCGCGCGTGCCGGGACCGGGGCCGCTGGTGCGTCAACCGGAGACCCAGCGAAGGCATCAACCAGGTGACCTCCGAATCGGAGAACGGGTCCTCCGGCGTCGGGCACTCCAGCCGCAGTCCCCACGGCTCGACCCGACACGTGGACAGGTGCCGCGACATGCCGCTGGAGTAGCTGCGAACTGCGCTGACGGTGTCGACCACGTCGACGAGCTGAGGTGTGATGACCGCTCCCACCCGACCCAAGGTAGACGCAGATGTGTCCTTGGTAACTATCAGGTTTGATTCGTTATATCACGGTCTGTATGGGAAGCGGTCTCTATCAGGTGACGGACACGGATGGCGGTTGACCTGCGAGTGTGACCCTCTGTATTACCGCCGACGCCAGGTGGTGATCGTTCCGAGGGCCGCGAGCCACCGCACCGCGTCGTGCCCGTGCGCGGCGATGCCGGCGACCGCGCGGTAGGTCGTCTCCAGCGCCCACTGCGCGCGGTCGGCCCGGATGAGTCCGTGGTCGAGCGCGGTCAGCAGCTCGTCGGTGTCCAGCACGGTCACGCTGCGGCCGGTGCGCACCACCAGGTCCAGGTACAGGTCGACGGTCTTCCACACCGAGCCGCTGGAGCTGATCTCGACCACGTCCACGTACAGGTCGTAGTCGCGCTCGTGGCCCGGGTGCCACGACTGCCG
This sequence comes from Saccharothrix saharensis, assembly GCF_006716745.1. Taxonomy (NCBI): domain Bacteria; kingdom Bacillati; phylum Actinomycetota; class Actinomycetes; order Pseudonocardiales; family Pseudonocardiaceae; genus Saccharothrix; species Saccharothrix saharensis. Next base: position 6,723,910 of record NZ_VFPP01000001.1, read on the forward strand.
GGTGACGCGCAGGCCGTGCGCGGGCAGCAGCCACGACTCGAAGTGCGACAGGTGCGGGTGGCCGGGCACCGGGCGGTACATGTAGAGGCCGGCCGCCGTCAGCCGGTACTCCTCGACCCCGCGCAGGTGGCCCTTGGGATCGGTGTTGCTCTTCGCGTCGAGGTCGAAGTACTCGATCTTCGGCGGGTGGATGTGCATGCGGGTCCCGGCGGTGCTCGACGTCACAGCGCCGACCTTAGGCACCGACATCGGCGAGATGCTCCTTTCTGTCACCCAAAAGTAGGATGATCGCTTACTCTTCCCGCCATGTTCGGCATCATCCGCCCCTGTCGCAACCGCCTGGGCCCCGAGCTGCGCGAGTCGTGGCTGGCGCACCTGTGCGGGCTGTGCCTGGCGTTGCGCGACGACCACGGCCACCTGGCCCGCGTGGTCACCAACTACGACGGCCTCGTCATCTCCGCGCTGGTCGAGGCGCAGGCGGGGCGGTCGCGGCGGTCCGCCGGGCCGTGCGCCCTGAGGGGCATGCAGTCGGCCGACGTCGCCGTGGGCGCGGGCGCGCGCCTGGCCGCGTCGGTGTCCCTGGTGCTGGCGTCGGCGAAGGTCGACGACCACGTGGTCGACGGTGACGGCGTGTTCGCGCGGGCCCCGATGCGCGGCGTGGGCAGGCAGGTGGCGCGGCGGTGGGCGGCGCAGGCGTCGGAGACGGGCGTCGACCTGGGGTTCGACACGGCGGTGCTGGTGGACGCCGTGCGGCGGCAGTCGGCGGTGGAGGCCTCCGCCGGGCTCGGCTCGTCCGTGCTGGCGGTGACCGAGCCGACCGAGACGGCGGCGGGCGAGGCCGTGGCGCAGACCGCGGTGCTGGCCGGCCGACCGGGCAACGCGGCCCCGTTGCGCGAGGTGGGACGGCTGTTCGGGCGGTTGGCGCACCTGGTGGACGCGGTGGGGGACCTGGCGGCCGACCGGGCGTCCGGGGCGTGGAACCCGCTGGTCGTCACCGGCACGACGCCGGCCGAGGCACGGCGGCTGTGCGAGGACGCCGCGCTGGGCATCGAGCTCGCGATGCGGGAGGTGGAGTTCGCCGACGACCGGCTCGTGCACGTCCTGCTGGTGCACGAGGTGCGGGAGTCGATCCGGCGGGCGTTCGGCGACCCCCACCCGCACGCTCACACACCTCAGCCACCACCCGGGTGGCAACCCGCGCCGGGCACGTACCCGCCCCCGGCCCAGCCCGGCCCGTACGGCCACCAGGGTCCGGCCTCCGGTGCCGTGCCCCCTCCCGGTCCCGTGCCGCCACCGTCGGCACCCGGTCACGGCGGTCCGCCCGGTCCGCCGACCGGCGGCGAGAAGGGCAAGCGGGGCGGCGAGCCGCTCCGCCCCGGCAGCGGCCTGTGGTGCTGGCCCAAGCTGAAGCAGCCGCCGGTGACCCGAGGCGCGTTCCTCGGCTGCCTGGCCGTGCTGTACCAGTGCGGCACCTGCCAGTACTGCTGCCGCGACCCGTACCCCGGCCCGTTCAGCGGCAAGCCGCGCGAGGCGTGGTGCAACTGCGACTGCGGTCCGGGCTGCGACTGCTGCGGGTGCGACTGCAACTGCTGACAAGGCCCTGACCTGGGCCGGGTCGGAAATTGTCGTACCACCGGCGTACCGTCGTACCCGTGGCATTCCCAACCGAGATCCCGGTCAAGGCGCACTCGTCGCATCGTCCCGTCGGTGACATCCCCCGCACCGACGGGAAGTTCCGCGTGGTCAGCGACTACCAGCCGGCGGGCGACCAGCCCGCGGCGATCGCGGAGCTCGAACGGCGCGTCCGCGCCGGGGAGAAGGACGTCGTGCTGCTCGGCGCGACCGGCACGGGCAAGTCGGCCACCACGGCGTGGCTGGTGGAGAAGGTGCAGCGGCCCACGCTGGTGATGGCGCCGAACAAGACGCTGGCCGCGCAGCTCGCGAACGAGCTGAAGGGGTTCTTCCCGGACAACGCGGTGGAGTACTTCGTCAGCTACTACGACTACTACCAGCCCGAGGCGTACATCCCGCAGACCGACACCTACATCGAGAAGGACTCCTCGATCAACGAGGACGTCGAGCGGCTGCGCCACTCCGCCACGATGAGCCTGCTCACCCGGCGCGACGTGATCGTGGTCGCGTCCGTGTCCTGCATCTACGGCCTCGGCACGCCGCAGTCGTACCTGGACCGGTCGATCAAGCTGGAGGTGGGTGTCGAGGTCGAGCGCGACCTGCTGCTGCGCGCGTTGGTCGACATCCAGTACACGCGCAACGACATCGCGTTCAACCGCGGCACGTTCCGCGTGCGCGGCGACACGGTGGAGATCATCCCGGCGTACGAGGAGCTGGCGCTGCGGGTCGAGTTCTTCGGCGACGAGATCGACAAGCTCTACTACCTGCACCCCCTGACCGGTGACGTGGTCAAGGAGGTGGACGAGCTGCGCATCTTCCCGGCCACCCACTACGTGGCGGGTCCGGAGCGCATGGAGAAGGCGATCCGCAACATCGAGCTTGAGCTGGCCGAGCGGTTGGCCACGCTCGAGCGGCAGGGCAAGCTCCTGGAGGCGCAGCGGCTGCGCATGCGCACGTCGTACGACATCGAGATGATGCGCCAGGTCGGCTTCTGCAACGGCATCGAGAACTACTCGCGCCACATCGACGACCGCGGCCCCGGCACCGCGCCCGCGACCCTGATCGACTACTTCCCGGACGACTTCCTGCTCGTGGTCGACGAGTCGCACGTGACCGTGCCGCAGATCGGCGGCATGTACGAGGGCGACGCGTCGCGCAAGCGCAACCTGGTCGACCACGGCTTCCGCCTGCCCAGCGCCCTGGACAACCGGCCGCTGACGTGGGAGGAGTTCGCCGACCGGATCGGGCAGACGGTCTACCTGTCGGCCACGCCCGGCCCGTACGAGATGGGCCAGACCGGCGGCGAGTTCGTCGAGCAGGTCATCCGCCCGACCGGCCTGGTCGACCCGGAGGTCGTGGTCAAGCCCACCGAGGGCCAGATCGACGACCTGGTGCACGAGATCCGGGCGCGGGCCGAGCGCGACGAGCGGGTCCTGGTCACCACGCTGACCAAGAAGATGGCCGAGGACCTCACGGACTACCTGCTGGAGCTGGGCATCCGGGTGCGCTACCTGCACTCGGAGGTCGACACCCTGCGCCGCGTCGAACTCCTGCGCCAGCTGCGCCTCGGCGAGTACGACGTCCTGATCGGCATCAACCTGCTCCGCGAGGGCCTGGACCTCCCGGAGGTCTCGCTGGTCGCGATCCTGGACGCGGACAAGGAGGGCTTCCTCCGCTCGGGCACCAGCCTGATCCAGACGATCGGCCGCGCGGCCCGCAACGTGTCCGGCGAGGTCCACATGTACGCGGACCGGATCACCGACTCGATGCGGCACGCGATCGACGAGACCAACCGCCGCCGCGCCAAGCAGATCGCCTACAACGAGGAACGCGGCCTGGACCCCCAGCCGCTGCGCAAGAAGATCACCGACATCCTCGAGCAGGTCTACGCCGAGGCGGAGGACGCCATCGCCCCCGGCGGCTCGGGCCGCAACACGTCCCGGGGCAAGAAGCCGACCGGCGACCCGGGCGCCTCGGGCCGCGCCAGCTCGGGCGTCCTGGCCGACCGCGACACCACCACGATGGCCCGCTCGGAACTGGCCGACCTGGTCCAGCAACTGACCGACCAGATGATGAACGCCGCCCGGGAGTTGCAGTTCGAACTGGCCGCCCGCCTGCGCGACGAGATCCAGGACCTGAAGAAGGAGCTGCGCGGCATGGACGCCGCCGGCGTCAAGTGACCGGCCGCGGCGGTCCCGACCTCGTCGTCGACGAACCCCGGGACCGCCGCCGCACGCCCGGTGAGCCGGGTGCTCGTCAACGCCGTCGGCCCGTGCCGGGTACTTGCATCGGTCGGTGTCAGCGTCGGTCGGTGTCAGCGTCGGGTGGCGTCAGCCGTCGGTGGTGAGGGCCGCTCGCACCTTGCCCACGACGGCACCTTCCGCCGTGCCCACGTTCCCGTCCGCCGCCGCGACCTCCTCGCACACCGCCAGCACCGCCGATGGGAACGCCTCGGCCTCCGCCGGGGCCTTCGCGGCCAGGATCCGCACCGATCGCCGCAGTGCGTCGAGCACCCCGGCCTCCACGTCGGCGGTGGAACCGGCGGGCAGTTCGGGCCGGGCCGCGCCCAACACCTGCCGCAACCCGGGCGAGAACGTCGCCATGGCGCGGATGCCCGCGTGGCTCTCCTCGTCCAACGAACCGGGCTCCGCGGTGGACACCAGCACCATCGCGCCGAAGACGGCCGTGCGCAGCGTCCGACCTTCGTCCTCCGTGTACACACTCACCTGATCACCTTAGAGGCCGGCCGGTTAGCGTGAGGGCATGACGGCGAACGCCATGACGGTGGACGACGTGATCGCCCACTGCCTCGCCAAGCCCGGCGCCGAGGAGACCTACCCGTTCGGCGACGCCGAGTTGTGCTGCAAGGTCGGCGGCAGGATCTTCGCGTTCATCGGCCTGGACGGCGGCACGGTCGGCGTCAAGTCCGGCGCCACCGCCGAAGAGGCGGGCCAGTGGCGGGAGCGGTACCCCGACGACATCGCCGTCAGCGCCTACATCGGCCGCTACGGGTGGAACCGGGTCCGGCTCGACGGCGCGGTCCCGGCCGACGAGGTGCGCGAGCTGCTCGACCTGTCCTACGACCTGATCGCAGCCAAGCTGCCGAAGTCGAAGCGACCCACGCCGTCCTAGCGGGACGACCGCCGGGCGGAACGGGAACGGCGCACCCGGAGCGTCCCGGGTGCGCCGTTCGGCAGGGCACGACGTCAGCTGGTGATGTCCTTGCGCGCGAACTTCCGCGCCGCCAGCAGCGTGAAGAACGCCCCGTACGCCAGCGCCGAGAACGTCCCCTTCGCCATCTGCGACCAGTCGACGTCGGACGACAGCAGGTCGGCCCACGCCAGCGCGTAGTGCGACGGCAGGTAGTCCCGCAACCCTTCCAGCGCGGTGATCTGGTCGAGGATCTGCGACACGATCGACGCCAGCACCGCGCCGCCCACCGCGCCCAGCGGCGCGTCCGTGGACACCGACAGGTACAGCGCCAGCCCGGCCACCCAGAACAGGTGGATGGAGATGTAGACGACGGCCAGCGCCACGCCGTACACCCCGGCGCCGAACGAGGCCGCCTCACCGGTCGGCGACACCGCCTCCCCGGCCCCGTACCAGACCACGCCGACGACCAGCGCCACCGCCGGCAGCAGCGCCAGGGCGAACACCGACATCAGCCCGGACGCCACGGCCTTGCGCCGCAGCAGCCGGTGCCGGGGGATCGGCGCGGCCAGCAGGTACTTCAACGACGACCACGACGCCTCGCTCGCGATCGTGTCGCCGAAGAACAGCGCCACGATCATGGGCAGCAGGAAGCTGCCGCTGACGAACAGCGTCAGGATCACGAAGTTCACGCCGCTGGCCGTGGCCAGGTCGACGAACCCGCCGGCCCGCCGGTTCGGCGACGCCTGCCCCAGCTCGAACGCCACCACCAGGATGAACGGCAGCAGCACCAGGAAACCCAGCACCAACTGCGTCCGCCTGCGGCGCAACTGCCGCACCAGCTCCACCCGCACCGGCAGCGTCCGCGACGCCCGGTACCCGACCTTGGACCCGTCGGGCGCGACCGACGAGTGCTCGGCCCGCGCCGCGTCCGTCAGGTCCGAGATCGCCGCCGGGTCGGTGTGCACACCGTTCTCGCTCATTCGCCCACCAACTCCAGGAACGCGTCTTCCAACCGGCGGCGCGGACCGGCCTGGTCCACCGCCACGCCCGCGGCCACGAGTGCTTGCAGCGCCGACGCGCGCGGTGTGCCGTTGAGGCTCGCGTGGACCTGTTCGCCGTCCACGTGCACGTCGTGCACGCCCGCCAGGCTCCGCAGCACGGCGGCCGCCTCGTCCGGCCGGTCGACCCGGAAGCTCGCCTCGCCGCCACCGGTCGCGATCTCGTCGACCGGACCGGCCGCGACCAGCGACCCCTTGTGCATCACGACCACGTGGGTGCACGTCTGCTCGACCTCGGCGAGCAGGTGGGACGACACCAGCACGGTGCGCCCGGCGGCCGCGTAGCGGCGCAGCACCTCGCGCATCTGGTGGATCTGCGGCGGGTCGAGCCCGTTGGTCGGCTCGTCGAGCACCAGCAGGTCCGGCAGGCCGAGCATGGCCTGCGCGATGGCCAGCCGCTGCCGCATGCCCTGGCTGTAGGTCCGCACGCGCCGGTTCACCGCGTTGCCCAGGCCCGCGATCTCCAAGGCCTCCTCGACGTGCGCCTGCTCCAGGGGGCGGCCGGTGGCCGCCCAGTACAGCCGCAGGTTCTCCGCGCCGGACAGGTGCGGCAGGAACCCGGAGCCCTCCACGAACGACCCGATCCGCGACAGCACCGGCGCGCCGGGCGTCACCCGGTGGCCGAACACCCTGATGCCGCCCTCGGTGGGCCGGATCAGGCCCATCAGCATCCGCAGCGTCGTGGTCTTGCCCGCGCCGTTCGGCCCGAGCAGGCCCAGCACCTGGCCGTGCTCCACCCGGAACGACAGGTCCTTCACCGCGACGAACCCGCCGGGGTAGGACTTGCTCAGGTTCTCGATCACCAGCGGCACCGATTCGAGCGACGGCTCGACGTCGGCGGTCAGCCGGCGGCGGAACCAGGCGACCACGCCCGCGATGACGCACGCGATCAGCACGACCGCGATGCCCCACAGCGCGCCGACCGGCACCTCGCTGGTCGCGTTCACGCCCGGCACCACCGGCACCGACAGCGCGGGCGACGCCAGCGAGATCCGGTACGCGGCGGGCTCCGGGGCGTTGGCGTAGGCCATGTCGGTGGTCGACACGACCAGTTGCAGCCGGTGGTCGGTCTCCACCGGGCGCACCGCGCCGGGCAGCGTGACGGTCACCTCGACCGGCGTGCCGTCGGCGGGCAGGTCGGTCACCCGCACCGGCGCGACCGCCGAGCCGGGCAGCGTCCGCACGCCGCTCGCGTCCGCGTCGTACAGCTTGACGAACAGCACCGCGCCGTCGGCGGGCACCGGCTGGCCGGGCACCGCGGCCACCCGCAGCCGCACCGTGGACGCGCCGGCCAGCAGCGTCTGCGCGGTCTGCGGCTCGCTCTGGAACACCGCGGCCTGGCCGGGCAGGTCGATCGACAGCCGCGACGACAGCGAGCTGGACCGCGACACCACCGACCCGAGGCCGGGCAGGCTGGACACCGCCGCCGGGTTGCCGCCCGCCGGGTTCACCACCACCTGCTCGCGGCCGGTCAGCGGCACGTCGCGGCGCTGCGTCGCGGCCGAGTCGCCCAGGCCCGGGTAGCCCGGCGCGACGACGTTGCGCAGCGAGGGCGCGCCGCTGCTGCGGAACGCGCCGACCACGGTGTACTCGAAACCGGTGCCGGGGTCGGTGCCCTCGCCGTCGAGGTGGAACGCCATCCAGTCGGCGATCTGACCGCGCAGCTCGGGGCCGGGCGAGCCGCCGTCGTGGCCGCCCGCGTACCAGACGACCTTGACCTTCGCGCCGTTGGCGGCGATCTGGCGGGCGTTGGCGTCGGCCTGGTCGAGGCCGAACAGGGTGTCCTGCTCGCCCTGGACCAGCAGCGTCGGCTGGGTGATCTTGTTCGTGACCGAGGACGGCGACGCGCGGCGCAGCACCTCCAGGGTCTGCGGCCCGGCCTTGCCGGTGGTCGCGACCTCGGTGTACGCGGCGCACACGTCGGCCTGGAAGCGGCCGCACGCGCCGTTCAGCGGTCCGGCGGGGCGGTCGTCGCCTGCCTGCTGCGGCGGCGCGGCGACCGCGGCCGCCGCGTTGTCCAGGCCCTGGCTGTCGTCGTCCTGGCCGGGCTCGCTCGCCTCCTGACCGGGGTTGGTCGCGTCCGCGCCGGACAGGCCGGCGGAGAAGAAGATGCCCGCCCACGACCGCTTGAACACGCCGTCGTCGGCGAACGCGCCCGCCGCCGGGGTGCCGTCCGCCACGTCCTCGGCTCGCGCCGAGTTCGGCAGCAGCGCCTGGGCCAGGTCGTTGTAGGTGATGACGGGGGCGATGGTGTCGACGCGGGGGTCGACGCCGGCCAGCGACAGCGCCAGCGCGCCGCCGTAGGAGCCGCCGGTCACGCCCACCTTCGGGTCGCCGCCACCGTCGGTGACCACCTCTTCCCGGGTGGCCAGCCAGTCGAGCAGCTTCTGGGCGTCGCGGACCTCGTGGTCCAGGGAGTTCAGCGCGATCTGGCCGGTGCTGCGGCCGAAGCCGCGCGCCGAGTAGGCCAGCACGACGAACCCCCGCTGGGCCAGTTCGGTGGCCTGGGAGGCGACGCTCGCCTTGCTGCCGCCGAAGCCGTGCGGGAGCAGGATGGCGGGTGCGGGTGTGCGTTCGGGCAGGTACAGGGTGGTGTCGATCTGCACGGTGCGGTCGCTGTCCGGGCTTTCCGGCACGTCGATCACCGCGTCGCGGGTGCTCACCGGGACGGGGTCGTCCCCCTGGCGCGTGAAGACCACGATGGCGCCCACCAGGGCGACCAGCACGACGAGCGCGGGGAGCGACCACCTGCCGCGGAGGCGGTTGAGGGAGGCCACGGAGTTGACCATAGGCGGGATTAGCTGAGAACGGGCTGTCGGCCGTGCGTCACGCTCTCAGCGGAACCCGCTGGTTCCGGCGGCCCGGTCGGGTGCCCCTGATCACCTCCGCTGGCGCGGGACCGCGTTCATGCGTGAGACTGTGTAGGCGTGGAGGGGAGTACTCCCTAGCGGCGGTGTCGTCAGCACGGAACCTGGCGTGAGGTTCCCGGTGCCGCCGGTCGGTCGTTCAGGACCGGCGGAGGAGACCTCCGGTCATTGGCGTGCGCGCGCGATGCACCGGAGGTTCGTTCAATGTCTGTCCCCGTGTGGCTGTGGTTCGCCACGATTGCCGGCCTGGTGGTCTTGTTGGCCATCGACCTCTTCATCGTCGACCGCAAACCGCACGAGGTCACCATCGGCGAAGCCGCCCGGTGGGTCACCTTCTACGTGGGCGTGGCGGTCCTGTTCGGCCTGGGCATCTGGTACTTCTCGGGCGGTGTCTACGCGGGTGAGTTCTTCGCGGGGTACATCACCGAGTACTCGCTGAGCGTCGACAACCTGTTCATCTTCTTGATCATCATGACCACCTTCAAGGTGCCCGCGATCCACCAGCACAAGGTGCTGCTGATCGGCATCCTGATGGCGCTGGTCATGCGCGGCATCTTCATCGCCGTCGGCGCGGCGGTCATCGCGCAGTTCAGCTGGGTCTTCTACCTCTTCGGCGCGTTCCTCATCTACACCGGCTACAAGCTGGCGCGCACGGACCACGACGAGGAGGAAGAGGAGTACAAGGAGAACGTGGCGCTCAAGGTCGTCCGCAAGGTCTACCCGGTGACCGACAGCTACCAGGGCTCGAAGTCGTTCGTGAAGATCAACGGCAAGCGGTTCGTCACGCCGATGTTCATCGTCATCGTCGCCATCGGCACCACGGACCTGCTGTTCGCGCTCGACTCGATCCCGGCGATCTTCGGCCTGACCAAGGAGCCGTTCCTGGTCTTCACCGCGAACGCGTTCGCGCTGATGGGTCTGCGGCAGCTGTACTTCCTGCTCGGCGGCCTGCTGAACAAGCTGGTGTACCTGTCGATCGGCCTGTCGGTGATCCTCGGCTTCATCGGCGTGAAGCTGATCCTGGAGGCGCTGCACACCAACTCGCTGCCGTTCCTCAACGGCGGTGAGCCGCTGCACGTGCCCACGATCGGCATCGAGGTGTCGCTGGCGGTGATCATCGGCGTGCTGGCCATCACCACCGTCGCCAGCCTGGTCAAGGTGCGCCGGCACCCGGAGGCGGTCAAGCCGGTTCCGACGCCCAGTGACCATCTGTGAGCGTCAAAAATCTCGTGAGCCTTGCTAATGATCGGTGGGGTAACGTGCTGAAGCGTGCGCCCCGATGACTTGCAGTCGTTGACCCAGCCCGGCTCCGTGGCGGTGCGTGGGGACCTCGTCCTGGTGAACGTCTCCATCCCGGACGTCGCCGCGAACGCCTACCGGGGCGGACTGCACCGCGTCGCCCTGGACGGCGGCGGGGCCACACGGTGGACGTGGGCGGAACGCGACCTGGCACCCCGGATCTCACCGGACGGCCGCTGGGTCGCGTTCCTGCGCGTCAGCGGGCGGGGCGAGCCGCCGCAGCTGCACGTGATGCCGGCCGACGGCGGTGAGGCCCGCGCGCTGACCGACCTGGGGCTGGGCGCGGGCGTGCCGGTGTGGGCGCCGGACTCGCGGCGGCTCGCGTTCACCTCGCGGGTTCCCGAACCCGGCCGCTACGGCACGCCGCCGGTCGACGGCGGGGAGGCGCCGACGCCGGACGCCGAGGCGCCGCGGCACATCACCCGGCTCGACTACCGGATGGACGACATCGGCTTCACCGCCGACCGGCACGCGCGCCTGTTCACCGTCGACGCGCTCGACCCGGACGCCGAGCCGGTGGAGCTGACCGGCGGCACGTTCTCCGCGGCGGACCCCGCCTGGACCGCCGACGGCGCGGCCGTGCTGTTCCTGGCCGAGCGCGACCTCGGCGCGGCCGAGGGTTTCCACAACGACGTCTACCGCGTGCCCGCCACCGGCGGCGAGCCCGAGCTGGTGGTGCGCGCCCCCGGCGCGGCGATGCTCCCGGTCGCGCTGCCCGACGGCGGCCTGCTCTTCTACTCGCCCGAGCACGCGCCCAGCACGTCGGCCGTCGCGCGCAACACGAGCCTGTGGCGGTTCGACGGCGAGGGGCTGACCCGGCTCACCGACACGGAGACCGTCGACTGCGAGAAGGCCGCCGGCGCACCGGTGGTGACCGACGCGGGCGTGCTGGTGGCGGTCCGCAACCGGGGCGCGGTCGAGCTGCGCCGCGTGCCGCTGGACGCCGTCGACGCCGTGCTGGCCGACCTGGAGCTGCTCGCGGGCGAGCAGGCCGAGGTGAAGTCGTTCGCCGCGGACGGCGACCGGGTCGTGGCCGTGGTGTCGCGGGCGGACAACACCGGCGAGGTCGAGCTCGTCGGCGGCGGCGTGCTCACCGACTTCGGCTCCGCCGTGCCGCTGCGGCCGGCGGTCGAGCTGACCGGCACCGCGCCGGACGGCTACCCGGTGCACGGCTGGCTCGTGCTGCCCGAGGGCGAGGGGCCGCACCCGGTGCTGCTCGCCGTGCACGGCGGCCCGTTCATGTACCACGGCTGGGGCTTCTTCGACGAGGCGCAGGTGTACGCCGCGGCCGGGTACGCGGTCGTGCTGCCCAACCCGCGCGGGTCCGCCGGGTACGGCCAGGCGCACGGCCAGGCCGTGATCGGCGGCTTCGGCACGGTCGACGTGGACGACATCCTCGCCGTGCTGGACGTCGCGCTGGAGCGGCCCGGGCTCGACGCCGACCGCGTCGGCGTGATGGGCGGCTCCTACGGCGGCTTCATGACCTCCTGGCTGGCCGCGCACCACGGCGAGCGGTTCCGCGCCGCGTGGAGCGAGCGCGCCGTCAACGCGTGGGACTCGTTCGCCGGGTCGTCGGACATCGGCTGGTTCTTCACCGACGCCTACTGCGGGCCCGGCCTGGAGGCGCAGCGCGCGATGAGCCCGCTGACCTACGCCGAGAAGATCACCATGCCGTTCATGGTGGTGCACTCCGAGCACGACTGGCGCTGCCCGCTGGAGCAGGCGCAGCGGCTGTTCGTGGCGCTGCGCCGCAACGGCGTCGAGGCCGAGATGCTGGTGTTCCCCGGCGAGGGCCACGAGCTGACCCGCTCGGGCAAGCCGCGCCACCGGGCGCAGCGGTTCGAGGCCGTGCTGGACTGGTGGGCGCGCCACTTGGCCTGAACCGGTCGGAATCACGGGTCTCCCTCCTCCGCGAGCGGCACACTGGTCCCTTGCGGAGGAGGTCCGACGTGATGGTGATCCCATCGACCTGGCCCACCGGCACGTACCTCGCGACGGTGTCCGCCACCGGCCGCGAGGCGCTGCTGCGCCTGGGCGTGCAGAAGGTGTTCCGGCGCGGTGAACCGCTGGTGCGCGAGTCCGACGCGTCCGACCACCTGATCCTGCTCGTCCAAGGCCTGGTGAAGGCCACGGTGACGCTGGAGAACGGGCGGGTCGCGCTGCTCAACGTCAAGGTGGGCGGCGACCTGGTCGGCGAGATGGCGTTCCTGAGCGGCAAGCCGCGCTCGGCGACCGTGACCGCGTGCGTCGACACCCGCGCGCGGGTGATCACCTCCGCGCAGTTCACCGACTTCCTCACCCGGTACCCGGCCGCCCACTTCGACCTCGACAAGATGATCCTGCGCACGCTGGAGTGGGGCGAGCAGCGGCGCATGGACTTCAACGGCTACCCGGCGTCGGTGCGGCTGGCCCGGGTGCTGGCCTACCTCACCGACGCCTACGGTCAGCAGGGCCCCGACGGCATCGCGTTGAAGCTCAACCTGACCCAGGGCGAGATCGGGTCGCTCGTCGGCGTGGAGGAGGACACCGCACGCCGGGAGTTCCGCACGCTGCGCGACCGCGGTGTCATCACCATGGGGTACCGGGCCACCACGATCGTGGATCGGGACGTGCTGCGGCAGATCGCCGAGCTGTGAAACGGGAAACCCGGTGATCGCCCTACTTCCGGGGGCGGACGGGCGCGATGCTCCTCGTGTGACGCTGGAAATGGTGACGCCCCTCCGCGGCCTGGTGTACCGCCTCGTGGTGGCCGTGGACGTCGAGGGCTACAGCAAGCTCGACGCGCTGGACCAGTCGCTGGTCCAGTCGCGGCTGAGCGACGTGCTGGACGTGGCCGCCCGCAAGGCCGGGCTGGACCGCGACCTGTGGTACCGGCAGGTGCGCGGCGACGGCGAACTGGCCGTGCTGCCCACCGACGCCGACGCCGCGTGGGTGGTCGCCCACCTCACCGAGCAGCTGGTCGAGGCGTTGGCCGACCTGCGCCGCGCGGGCACGCCGCTGCGGATGCGCGTGGCCATGCACTGCGGCCCGCTCACCGCCGGCGCGTTCGGCCTGGTCGGCGACGCGCCGATCGTGACCTGCCGGCTGCTCGACGCCAAGGTGGTCCGCGACGCGCTGGCCGGCGCGGCCGACGAGGACCTGGTGCTGGTGATCTCGCAGCAGCTGCACGACGACGTCGTGCGCACCCGGTTCCACGACCTGGACCCGTCCCGGTTCCGCCCGACCCGTTTCCGGGTGAAGAACCAGGTGTACGCGGGCTACCTGTGCGCGGGCGCGCCCCGGCGGGGTTGGCCCAATGGCTAGCGGACCACGTGGTGGTTGCGGCACGCTCTGAAGGATGCAGTGGACCGTGCGGGCCGGACGGCCCGACGACGCGCCCGAGATCGCCCGGATCAACGTGGACGCGTGGCAGCACTCGTACCGGGGGATAGTGGACGACCCGGTGCTGGACCGGATGCTGCCCGAGAGCAGGCTCCCGGCGTGGGCGCGCGTGCTGCGGCTGCCCGAACCCAGTCGGGTGTTCGTCGCGGTCGACGAGAGCACGGGCCGGATCGGCGCGTACTGCGCGGTCGACGCGGTCCGCGAGGCCAAGGACGCGCACCCCGACCTGCACACCGGCGAGCTGGTGGCGATCTACGCCGACCCCCGCTACCACGGTCGGGGCGCGGGCCACGAGGTGCACGAGGCCGGGCTGCGCCACCTGATGGACCAGGGGTTCCGGTACGCGGTCCTGTGGGTCTTCCAGGACAACGCCCGCAGCCGCGGGTTCTACGAGTCGCACGGCTGGCGGCACGACGGGCTGGTGCACCGCTACGAGCTGGGCGGCCAGGAACTGCCCGAGGTCCGCTACGGCCGGTTCCTCCCCGCGCCGCGCCGGCGGCGTCAGCCGAGCAGGGTGTAGTTCAGCTCCTCGCACACGCGCGCCAGCGGCAGGTCGAGGCCGGGGTGCTCCAGCGGCAGCAGCACGTCCGGCGAGGCGGGCAGGCCCGTGCCGCCCGGCGGGTCCCACAGGCACACCGCCGGGGCGCCGGAGTCCATCGACGAGCGGTACCACAGGCCGTCCAGCTCGGGGTAGGCCGCGCGGATCGCCCGCGCCCACTGCTGGGTGAGCGCCTTGGGCCCGGAGCTGATCTCCTGCGACGCGCCCGCGCGGGTCGGCCACAGGCCGGTGAGGTCGAGCAGCCGCAGCGTCCGGCGGGGCCGCAGGATCACCAGGAACGGGCTGCGCGTGCGCCGGTCCACCACCGACGTCGCCTGGAACACCTCGGCCACCGACGTCCGCACGGTCAGGCCGAAGTAGAGCACCCCTTGGTCGTGGGCGTGCGTCGGCGAGCCGTCCGGGCCGGGCTGCTGGGTGTCGAACCGCGCGTGCGGCAGCGGACCGGTGTAGCGGAAGCTGTTCCACCGCTGCGGGTGCAGCCCCTTCGCGGCGAAGACGCGCACCAGCCGGGTGGCGCGGTGCACCGCCACGACGTCCTCGGTGCGGCGCAGGTTCGCCTGGAGCACAGCGGGAGAAGGCGGCTGGGGTAGCCGTGACATGCGTGTCCAAGGTTCTCGGCGACAGGGATCGGCGGCCGGGGTCGGGTGGGCCCGGTCCGGCGGGATGGGCCGGCCGGGGTCAGGCGGGCGTGCCCACCTGCTCGGCCAGCGCGGCCACGCGACGGGGTTCGCCGCCGGCCAGCAGCCACTCGCGCGGTGTCGTGGGCGCGCCGTCCACCACCAGGTCCTCCTGCTCGGTCGTCATGAACCCGGCGACCACGAGCGCGGGCTGGTCCGGCGGCACGGCCGCGAGCACGGCCTCCAGGCCCGGCAGGACCCCGGCGCCCGCGAACTGCCAGGCGGGCAGCCGCCAGCTCCCCCGGTCCTTCCAGCCGACCAGGCGGCCGACGCCGAGCCGGTGCCGGATGCGGCTGGTGTCGACGCCGAGCTGCCGCGCGGCCTCGGCGACGGTCAACGCGGAGTCCCGGAGCACGGCGTGCGCCACCACGGTCCGCGCGCGTCCCTGGTCGTCGGTGACGCGGTGCGGGCTCAGGTCGAGGCCGACGTCCTCCAGCGCGTCGCGCTGGTCGGGCGGGAAGTAGCTCGCCGGGTCCGGATGGGGTGGGGCCAGCTTCTTCGCCGCGTCGGCCACGAGCGACAGGAACTCGTCGGGGGTGACCTGCAAGCCTGCCTTGGCCAAGACCGCCTCCAGCGCGGGACTCATGCGCACAGGGTATCCCGTGCGTGCGCTTCTGTGCGCATACGTAACCCGATCGTCGGAGGCTGTCGACAGAGTGCGCACAATCACTGACTCTACGTAAACGAACGAGGTCGAGCACGGTGACCTCGGCCTCATTCGAGTGTGAGGCGAGGTGAGGGCGGGTGAGGGCCGGTCAGGCGCTGCCGGTGATCAGCGCGACCGCGCGGTCCCGGGTCGCCTCGTCCACCTCGCCGAGCCGGAAGCCGCGGGCCACGATGTGCGCGACCAGCTCCGGCTCCGGCGGCAGGCCGTGCTTGCGCAGGTAGTGCGGCACCGCGCCGGCCCAGATCCAGGCGCCGTCGGTGCGGAAGTTCAGCGGCACGTCCTGGTCACCGGGCACGAACTCGTCCACGTCGAGGTGGCGCGCGGCCAGCACGACCGGCGCGCCCTCCAGGTACGTCAGCAGCGCGTCGGCCAGCTGCGGGTCGATCATCTGCCGGTTCACCACCGGGCGACCCGCCTCGTCGCGGCCGTCGTAGACGTGCGCCGTGCGCAGCTCGCCGTCCGGCCGGGCCTCGGGTTCGGGTTCGGGCAGCGGCGGCAGGCCCACCCGCAGGCGCAGCCACGGCGGGATGCGGTCGTCCTGGCGGGGGAACGTGCGCAGCTCGTCCTGGAAGCCGATCACCGGCGGCGCGTTGCGCCAGCGCGGCTCGTCGTCGGCGTTGAAGTCCACCGAGAACGCGGCCGGCGCCTCGATCTCGTACACCGCGCTGAGCCACGTGCCGCGCACCGGCTCGTACATCCCGGCCCGCAACTGGCCGAACAGCTGCACCACGTCCATCGGCGGCCGCACCGGCCGCCACTGCCCGTCCGGGCCCGCGAACGCCAGGTCCACCTCGATGTGCCGCCCCGCGGCCCGGTACTCGGCGCGGATCCGCTGCCAGCCGGGCGGCAGGGCGGGGAGCATGGCCCGGCCGATCTGCTTGACGAGCTGGTTCTGCTCCTGCTCGGTCAGCGGTGTGGCTGGCTGGCTCATGCGTCGAACACCCCTTTGGCTCCCCCCCGGACACGGTGGGCTGATCTTAACGGCCAGGACACACCCCCGTGGTCCGCTTGGCCGACCCCGCCGCCCGGTGCCGGCGGTCGGTGGAGCCGGTCCCGCCGCCGGCCGCGCCGCCACCGGCGGCTCGCGGAGCCGGCTCAGTCGGTGCGGATGTCCGCGGCCCAGGGTGGCAGCCGGGTCTTCCCGAGACCGCGCAGCACCCGCAGCCGGGAGCGGTACTCCGCGGCGCTGGGCGCGTTGCCCTCGAACCAGTTCGTCACACCGGGCCAGCGCACCTCGGCGTACTCGCCTTCGGAGATCACCCACACCGGCGGGTCCGCCCGGTCGAGGTCCGCGCCGTCCACCACGTCGTAGGTGTACGCCTGGTGCTCGGTGAGGACCAGCATCCCCTCGGCGTCGACGAACGGGTTCCCACCCAGCTGGGCGAGCGTGGCCAGCGCGTTGCGCTTCTGCTTCTCGCCGATCCGGTGCACGCCCAGGGCCGTGCCGCCCAGCCACAGGCCGTTCCTCACCCCGATGTGCCGCAGCACCTCGCGCACGGCCGCCGGCACCCGGTCCACGCCCTGGGCCGCGGCCATCGCGTCGATCTCCTCGTCCGACGCGCCCGCCACGGACTCGGCCCGCAGCCCCTCGGACACGACCCGCTCGAACGTCGCGCGGACCGCCTCCACCGCCTGCTGCTCTTCGGTGTTCATCAGATGAGGATCTCCTGGGCGAGGTTGCGCGCTTCGACCCGGACGCCGGGGAAGACCGCCTCGAACTGCGTGATCGCGTCCTGGCAGGACTGGCAGATCTGGGTCTCCACCGGGTCGTTGCGACCGGAGGGCAGGTCGACCGCCAGCCGGAGGTCTCCCTTGATGTCCTCGACGGTGAACGGAGTGTACTCGGTGCCGTTGCGGTCGGCGTTGCGCTGACCGATCTTGTTGAGGTTCTCGATCGTCTTCTCGACCCGGTCCCGGACCCGCTCCACCTCGCCTTCGAGGTGGTCCGGGTACTCCTTGCGCCCGAACTTGACATCGTTGGCGACGTCCTTGCAGGCGCGCTGGATGGCCACGTCCACGTCGTGCCGCGTCAGGCCGCTGAGCGCCTCGAACCGCTGCCGCGTGATCTCCTCCAGGAGCTTCACCTCGGAGTCGTTGGTGCGGGGCGAGGTGTTCTCGCTGCGACCGGTCGGCGAGTCCGGGTCGTAGGGGCCCGCGTCCTTGTCCTCGAACAGCCGGCGGTTCTTGGGCGGGCGTTCCGCGGTCTCGTCGGCCGGGGGCCAGTCGTGCGACTTGCCGCTGTAGCCGTGCAGGTCCGACGGGTCGGTGCCGTCGTCCGGGCGGAAGCGCATGGTCGTGAGCGCGCGCTCGTTCGGCCGGCGTTCGATGTCCAGGTCGGGGTCGGTGCCCCCGTTCATCTCCCCGACGTTGCGGGCGCCTTCCTCGCGCAGTTCGCGGTTGCGCTCGACGAGGTCCTCGAAGTCCTGCTCGCGCTGCCGCTGGTACTCGGGGCTGGACGTGTCGACGGGCGGGTCCTCGTCCCCGTCCTTGTCGTCGGTGCGGTCCGGGTCTTCGCCGCGGTCTTGGGCGTCGGTGGGGTCGAGGTCGGTCTTGTCCGTGTCGTCGGTGCCGGGGGCGAAGCCGTCGGTGCCTGTTTTGGTGGTGGTGCCGTCGGGGTGGTGGGTGTTCCACTCGCCGTTGGGTGGGATGCGGGGTTGGCGGGTGCCGTCGGGGCCGGTGTGGGCGTCGCTGGTGTAGACGCGGCCGTGGGTGTCGGTCCAGGCGGGTTTGGTGGGGGCGAGGACGTCGGCGCCGGTGTGGCGGGCGAGGCGGTTGGCGAAGTCGTTGCTGCCGGCGTCGCAGCCGATGAGTCGGAGGGGGGTTCTGCCGTCCCAGCCGTTGCGGCGCAGGAGGTCGCCGTAGTCCTCGGGGGTGTAGGTGTGGTTGCCGATGCGGGCGCGGCCGTCGGGGGTGATGTGGACGTCGGCGGTGAAGTAGCGGGGGTCGGGTGGGACGCGGTGGGGCAGGTCGCCCATGTCGCTGTCGCCGCGGTGGTGCGAGATGCCGGCGGGGGTGGTCTCCCCGTGCCGGGCGTGGGCCTGGTCGATGTCGGGCCGGTCGGCGTCGGATCGATCGGTATCGGTCCGGTCGCTGTCGGGTCGGTCTGTGTCGCGGTGCGGGGTGTCGCCGTCGGGGGAGTGCGGTTTCGGGGCGTCGGTGTCGCGGTGGGGCGGGGTCCACGCGTCCGGGTCGCGGCGCTGGGTGGGGATGCCGTCCGGGTCGCGGCGCGGGGGCAGTTGCCCGTCCAAGTCGCGGCGTGGGGTGGGCGTGTGCGCGTCGGGGTGGCGCGGGGGTGGCGGACCGTCGGGCCGGTTCGGGGCGTGCGGCCCGGGGCCGTCGCCGCCTCGGGGACGGGTGAAGTCGGGGCTGCCGTCGCGCTGGTGCGGTGCGTTCGCCGAGCCTCGGTTCGGAGGGCCGTTGTGCGGGGTGTGCTGGGACGGGCCGTTCGGTGAATGAGGTGTGTACGGGTTCGCGGGCCCGGTGTGCGGCGGGCCGGAGTGCGACGCGTTGGGGTGCGGCGGACCGGCCGAGGATGGCGTCGGTCCGCCGGCGGGTCGGCCGTGAGCCGGGCCGGGGTTGCCGGGACCTGTGTGGGGCGGGCCGCTGGGCGGGGTGCCCGGACCGGTGTGAGGTGCGGTCGGGGCGTGGTTCGGAGCGTTGTGCGGCGAGCCTGGGCCTGCGTGCGAGGGGCCCGCGTGCGACGGGCTGGTGCCCGAGGGGCTCGCGTGTGAGGGGCCGCCGTGCGACGGACCGCCGTGGGCAGGGCCGGCGTGTGAAGGGCCGCTGTGGGTGGGGCCGCTGTGGGTGGGGCCGGTGTGGGTGGGGCCGCCGTGGGTCGGACCGCCGTGCGATGGGCTTGCGTGGGTCGGGCCGGTGCCCGACGGGCCGCGCGAGGAGGGGGAGAGGTTCTCCGGGCCGCGCGAGGTCGGGAGGCCGGAGCCGACATCGCCCCGGCTGCCGGGTGTCCCGGTCCAGCCCCCGCCACTGCCCGGACGCGGGCCGCCGCCACCCGGTGCACCGCCGCCCGGTGTTCCACCGCTTGGCGCGCCGCCCGTGCCGCCGGGGCCGGGTTGCGCGGACTGCGGAGTGGCGGTGTTGGGGTTGCCCGCGTTGGGAGCGCCGGTGTGGGGCTGGTCCGGGCGCGGAGGGGCCTCGGGAGCCGCGGCGGTGGCCGCGGAGGTCTGGTCGGTGCGCTGTGGTGAGCCGGTGGGGCTCGGTGCGCCACCCCCGCCGGGGTTGCCGCCGGAGCTGTGCGAGCCGCCAGTGCCGCCGCTGGACCCGGTGCCGCCGCTGTGCGTGCCGGCGGAGCTCGGAGTGCCGTGACCGCCCGACGCGGGCTGACCGCCCGGGCCGCCGCCCCGGTGTTCGCCGACGGGTGCGTTGCCGCCCGGGCCGACGCGGTGTTCGCCGAGGGGGGTGTTGCCGCCGGGGGTGTTGCCCGGCGTAGTGCCGGGAGTGTTGCCACCGGGTGCGGTGGTGCCGCGGGGGAGGTCGTGGTCCGGGGTGTTCGGGTCGCGGGTCGGGCGGGAGGTCGGCGGTGGCACGTCGGTCGGGTCGCCCCGGCCCGGCCTCGACGCCGTGGAGGTCGGGTCGGCGGTGGTGGTGCTGGAGGTGGACGTGGTGTCGGTGGGGCGGTTCGACGGGGGCGTCCCGGTGTCCGAAGTGGACGGATCGCCGGTGCCGGTGTCGCGGCCGGTGCCCGAGGGGCTCGTGTCCGGGCTGCCGGAGGGGGTGTCGATGTCGGCCCGTCCCGTCTGGAGGAAGCCGCCCTTCTTGATGTTGCCCGGGTCCAGCACGTCCAGGCCGGTCGCCTTGCCCGCGAGCTTCCCGACCACCTTCATGATCTTCTCGAAGACCTCCACCAGACGCTTCAGCATCGGCGAGACCTTCTTGATCGTGTTCAGCAGGTCCTGGATGATCTTCGCGATCTTCGCGGCCCACTTCGAGATCGCCGTCACGGCCTGCGCCACGATCACCGGCGTCCCGAACCCCAGCGAGAACACCGCCTCCAGCACCCACGCGATCAGCTTGCCCACCAGGTCGGCGATCAGGTCGCGCACCATCTCGCGGACGAACGCCACCACCATGCCCATGAGGCCCACGACCGTGCCCACCGTGCCCGCGGCCGACGCGGCACCCGCCAGGGCGTCACCGTGCACCTTCGAGTTCTCGAGGTAGGTCTGCGCCGCCGCGCCCGTCCACCCCTCCGTGCCGCGCTGGACACCGGACGAGTACTCCTCCGCGATCCTGCCCAGCTCCTCGGCGACCTTGCCCCACGTCGCCGAGTACGACTCGATCACCGGCGGATCACCGGCCAGCCAGTCCAGCATGTCCTTCAACGGCTGCACGTGCTCCATCAGGAACGACGCCGCCGACGACATCAACGTCCCGAACGGATCGATCGCCATCGCCGCCGCGTCCGCGGCCAACCCGACCATCCCCAGGCCGGCCTCGACCCAGTTCCCGTCCTTGATCCCGTTGAACGTGTCCATCGCCGACTCCGCGATGGAGATCCCCGTCGCCCACCCGTTGTCACCCGTACCGGCGTTGAACGCCCCACCCGGCTCCGCGTCGGGCGTGACCACCAACGGGTTCTCGCCCGCCATCAGTCACCGGCCTTGAAACTGTCCCGGATCGCCTCTTCCATCTCCCGGTACTGGTCGACGGTGTGCTTCACGGCCTTGCCGGCGGCGTCCATCGCTTCCACGGCACCCTGCAGCGCGTCGAGCCCGTACTGCTCGACCGGGTCGAGCATCATCCGGAACGGCTGGCAGATGATGCCGTACGCGTCGGTCGGCATGCTCACCGTCTTGGCGGCGTCCACCGCGCCCTGCAGTCGCGCCCCCAGGTCGTCCAACTGCTTGCTGTGCGCTTCGAGCGTGTCCGCGACGATCTCGAAACCGGCCATGCGTTCCCCCTAGGTGCTGCTTACGACAGGAAGGACTGTCCGCCGAAGTCGTCGTCCTCGTCCGGTCGGCGCGCCGGCCTGCGTGACGGCGGGGCCGGCGGCGCGGGGCGCGAGGGCGGCGGGGCGGGCGCGTCGTCGTCCTCGATGCCGAACCGGATCTCACGGCCCACCGGCGGCGGCGCGGGTTCTTCGTGCGGCGGGGCGGGGAAGTTGCGCTTGGCCTCGTCGAACAGCACGTTGGCCGTCTCGTCCTGCGTGCCGATGGTCTCGGCCATGGCCTGCTGGAGCAGTTCCGGGATGCGCGACTGGGCGCGCTGCAACGTCCTCATCACCTCGGCCGACACCTCGGCCATCCGCTTGTCCCGCGCGGACTCGGCGATCTCCAGGTGGGTCAGGATGCCGTTGGAGCCGATGGTGAGCCGCACCGAGCCGTCGCGGGACGCCTCGGAGATGGTCATGCCCTGCACGCGGGCGGCCATCTCCTGGTAGCGCTCGGCTTTCTGCTCGATGCTTTGCTGCCACTGGCTGAGCATCCGCTCCGATGCGCCGATGTCCTCCGGCACGACGGCCTACCCCCTCCGACTCGGTCCGTCCAGGATGACGCAGTGGTGAACGGCCCGGTTCCGCCTCCGGGTCAAATGCTCCGAACGGAGCAGGGAGGCGGAACCGGGCCGTGGTGACGCGCTAGTTCACGCCGAGCAGGTCCACCACGAAGATCAGCGTCTCGCCGCCCTTGATCACGCCGCCCGCGCCGCGGTCGCCGTAGCCGAGGTGCGCCGGGATGACCAGCTTGCGCCGGCCGCCGACCTTCATGCCCGCGACGCCGCGGTCCCAGCCGGCGATGACCCGGCCGCCGCCGAGCGGGAAGCTGAACGCCTCGCCGCGGTCCCAGGAAGCGTCGAACTGCTCGCCGGTCGAGTGCGCCACGCCGACGTAGTGCACGTGCACGAGCTGACCGGGGGCCGCCTCGGGCCCGTCGCCGACGGTGATGTCCTCGATCACCAGGTCGGCGGGCGGCGCGCCCTCGTACGGCTCGACGACGGGCTTGCTCGGGGCCATGTGACTCTCCTGTGCTGCTCCACCCGGACCGGGGGTGTTGGGCAATCGGTCCGCCCCTACTCAATCACGTCGTCGCCGACACGGACGCGCAACCCTTTGCCCGCTCCGTCCCGTCCTGGGTGCATGAGGCGATGGTCCTGGGGTACGCGGGCGGCGCTGTTCGGCGGCGCGGCACTGGTGGTCGGGGTGAGCGCGGCCTCCGCCGTGCCCACCGGGGCGGAGGACCGGCGGGCGGTGCCGCCGATCGAGGCGGTGCCGGTGGACCTGGTGGCGTTCGACACGTGCGACGCCGCGCTGGCCGAGCTGAGGACGGCCATCGCGCCGCACGTCGGCGTGTACGGGTTGGGCGGTCACGGCTTCCTGACCAAGGCCGACGGCGAGGTCGCGATGGAGAGCCAGGCCGACGCGCGGGCCGGGAGCGCGCGACAAGCGCCCGGTGACGCGGCCGCCGTGCCCGAGCACTCCAGGACCAACGCGCACGAGTCGGGCGTGGACGAGCCCGACCTGGTCAAGACCGACGGCAAGCGGGTCGTCACGGTCGCCGACGGCAGGCTGCGCGTGCTGGACGTGGCGACGCGTCAGCTCACCGGAACGCTGGACGTGCCCGCGGGCCACGCCTCCCAACTGCTGCTGCACGGCGATCGCGCGCTCGTCATCGGCGCGGGCCAGGGCCTGGCGGGCCGGGGGATCGTGGTCGACGGCCCGGCCGGGGGGTACGCCGAGGACTCGTCGGTGACGCTGGTCGACCTGTCCGGCGCGCCCCGGGTCCTGGGCACGCTCACCGTGGACGGCCGCTACGTCGACGCGCGCCAGGTCGACGGCGTGGTGCGGGTGGTCGTGCACTCGGGGCCGCGCCTGCCGTGGGTGTACCCGATGGACGGTCGCAGCGAGGCGGAGTCGCTGATCGCGAACCGGGAGCTGGTCGCCACCGCGCCCATCGAGGCGTGGTTGCCGCACTACGAGCTGACCGACGCCGACGGCGCGACCTCCGAGGGCCTGCTGGTGGCGTGCGACCGGGTCAGCCACCCGGAGCACCACTCGGCCACGTCGATGCTGTCCGTGCTGACGTTCGACTTCCCCGGCGACCTGGGCACCGGCGACGCGGTGACGATCATGGCGGACGGCGACACCGTCTACGGCACGGGCGGCTCGCTGTACGTGGCCGACGACCACCACCTGCGGCCGATGACGCGGTTCGCGCCGGACACCCCCGCCTCCACCGCCATCCACCAGTTCGACGTGTCCCGGCCGGGGCCGCCCCGGCACGTGGCGTCCGGGTCGGTCGCGGGCACGCTGCTCAACCAGTACTCGCTGTCCGAGCACCAGGGCCACCTCCGGGTGGCGACCACGTCCGGGGACGCGCCGGGCATCCCCGGGCAGGCGCCCGCGACGCAGAGCTCGGTCACCGTGCTCAAGCGGGACGGCACGACGCTGGTGGAGGTCGGCCGGCTCGACGGGCTCGGCGTCGGCGAGCGGATCTACAGCGTCCGGTTCGTCGGGCCGGTCGGCTACGTGGTGACGTTCCGGCAGGTCGACCCGCTGTACACGCTGGACCTGTCCGACCCGGCCAGGCCGCGCGAGGTCGGCGAGCTGAAGATCACCGGCTACTCGGCGTACCTGCACCCCGCCGGTGGCGGGAAGCTGATCGGTGTCGGGCAGGAGGCCACCGGGCAGGGCCGGGTCACCGGCACGCAGGTGTCGTTGTTCGACGTGTCGGACCCCGCCGCGCCGACGAAGGTCGCCGGGCACCACCTGCCCGGGGCGAGTTCGGAGGTGGAGTTCGACCCGCACGCGTTCCTGTACTGGCCGGCCCGCGACCTGGTGGTGCTGCCGGTGACCGGGTCGGGCGCCGCCGGCCGGGAGGTGCAGGCGACCGGCGGCCTGCTGGTGCTGCGGCTGGGCGACGGCGCGTTCTCCGCGCTGGGCACGGTGCGGCACGACGGGTCGGCCTACGACCCGGGCATCCGCCGGGCGCTGGTGATCGGCGACGACCTGTGGACGGTGTCGGCGGTGGGCGTGCAGGTCAGCCGGATCGACGGGCTGGCGCGCCAGGCGTGGGTGCCGTTCACCTGATGCTGCTTCCTCATCCGACCTGGTCGTGGAGCAGGCGGTGCGCGAGGACCGTGCCGCCTGCCATCGCCGCCGGCAGCACGACCAGCGCCGCCAGCGGCACCAGGCACAGCAGGTAGACCGGCACGGCGAAGCCGAGCGTGACCGCCCGCCGCTTGCGCAGCGTGCGGCGGCGCACGTCGAGCTTGAGGCCGCGGCGGGTGAACGGGATGGCGGTCAGCTCGATCGACAGCAGCGTGGCGTTGACCAGCACCGCGATGACCGGCACCACGGTCTGGCCGACGACGGGGATGAACCCGGCGGCGAACAGCGGGATGGCGCACAGGATCGCGAGGCCGACCAGCAGCACGGCGTCCCGCACGCCGACCGCCGCCGACCTCAGCCACGTCACCTGCTCGGCCTCGGGCACGCCGCCGAGGTGCGTGTCCTCGACGGTCTCCGCGATGTGCTCGTAGAACGGGCCACCGATGATCAGCGTGATCGCGGTGAACAGCAGCAGTCCGATCGCGACGAACGCGCCGATGATCGAGAACCCGGCGGCGAACCGGATCGCGGTGCGCGGCCCGTCGTTCCAGTCGTCGGCGAACGGCGTGACCCACGCGGCGATCCCGTCGATCCACATCGCGAGCCCGACCAGGCCGCCGATCAGCAGCACGGTCGTGAGCAACGCCGGGATCGCGCCGATGAGCAGCAGTTTCGGCGACCGGAACACCAGGGCGAACCCCTGGCCGAGCAGCTTGACACCGGTGGAGAAGTCCCGCAGCACCCTGATCACCGCCGGAGCATATCGGCGGAGAGCGTGGCGGAGTCCCGAACCGACGGTCGCGCGACTCTGGGAGCGGTGCCAGACTGCTGGTCTCTGGGGAGAGGACGTCCGTCATGGCACTGGACCACCACCACACCGAACCCGTCCTGCTCGTGCGCAAGCGCGCCGACCTCGTGGGCGAGTGGGAGCGCAGCTGCCACCTGGCGGCGTTGCCCGACGACGGCACGCGCTCGACGCTGCTCACGTTGTGCGGCGAGCGGATCGAGGTGGGCGCGGCCGAGCTGCTGCCCGAGCCGGAGGGCATGCCGTGCGTGGCGTGCCTGCTGTCGGCGACGCCCCGGAGCTGACCCGTCAGCCGACGTGGCGGTCCGACTCGCAGAGGTCCTCGCGGAGGTTCGCCCGCACGGACCGCGCGAGCAGCGGGCCGACCAGCGGGTAGTGCCCGCCCGGGTGGCCTCCGCGCCGACGCCGAACCCACCGCCGGGCGCGGGCGCTCTCAGCTCGGCGTGCGTGATGCCCCGGGGTCCACTCGTGGTCGTGCCGCCGGTCCACGGCGGTAGCGCGCCACCACCTCCGGTGACCGGGCGATCGATCGGCGCGCGGACACGTCCACGCGCCGATCGTCCATCCGGGACCGCCCCCGCACCGGGCGAGGGCGGTGCCCGTTCGATGCGGTCGGTTCAGCGGCGGCGGCGGAAGCTGAGCGCCCGCGCGCCGGCGCCGACGCCGGCCAGGTGCAGCGCCAAGCAGAGCAGACCGGCCAGGAGCAGCGTCCCGCCGTCCAGCACGGAACCGAGGGAGGCGTTCGCCAGGTCGAGCAGGAGGGCGAGGCCGAAGATGACCGCGGCGATGATCGCGAGCACGGGAACCTCCAGGTGGGGATGGGTGAGCACCGATTACCCCGCCGCCGGTGACCCCAAGCGGGCGTTCGGTCCAACTTCGAGGCCCGGGTGGGTCAACCGGTGCCGCGTCCGCCGCAGCGATCTCGTGGCAGCCCGGCCGCAGCGCGCCGAGGGACGTCGTCCGTCCCGGTGAGGCGTGGTCGGCACGGTCACGAAGGCGCGGTCAGCCGCGGCACGCCGGTGCCCGACGCGGCCCAGGCGACCAGGCCCGCCACGTCCACCCCGTGCGGCGGGTCGTCGAGGTAGGGGGAGATGTTGCGGGTGCCCCGGCTCAGCAGCGCCGACGCGCCCGCCTGGTTGCCCCGGGCGGCGTGGGTCAGGCCGACGGCCAGTTGCGCCAGGCCGCGCCACAGCTCCCGCTCGGCCTCCGGCGCGGCCTTCCACGCGTCTTCCAGCACTTCGTGCGCGTGGAACGGCCGGCCGAGGTCGAGCAGGCGCTGTGCCTCGGCCAGCGCTTCGGCGGGCGTGCGGGGCACGCCTTCGGGCTGGCGTTCGACGCCCGGGAGCCCGTAGGGCAGGGGCCGGCCGAGCCCGTCGCGCGGTCGCGCGTTGCGGGCCCGACCCTGCTCGTCGCGATCGCGGGAACTGGTCGGCACGTCTTGATCGTGTCACGAACACCGCCACCGCGAAACGGCACGGCCGGTGCGCCCGAGCGGCGCGGAGAAGCGCGTGTGGTCGCCGAGGGGCGCGGAACGCGCGGTCGCGCACCCCGCGGACCTGGTCCGTCGGCTCCTGCATGACCTCCGCGCCCGCCGCGCGGATCCGCTCGAACTCGGCGTCGCGGTCGTCCACCCGGAAGGTGACCGCGCCGAGCGAGCCCTCGGCCGTCAGCTCCCTCATCGCGGTCGCGTCGGCGGCGGGCCGGCCGATGCCCGGGTCCTCCGGCACGTTCCCCACGTCGGGGTCGGGCGGCGGGTCCCACGGACGGCCGGCGGTACTGAGGTGGTGGTACGGCGTCTCGCCGGGGCCGGCTCGAACTGCCGGGCGCGAGGGCGGGCCAGTCGAGCGGCCGGGCGTACTCGCGGTCCGTGAGGTCGCGTGCCCGGCGCAGGTGGGCCGGTTCTTCCGGTCGCACGGGACCGGCCCGCCACGGCGATACTGGCGGGGTGTCCGGAACGGACTGGGTGCTGCACGTCGACCTCGACCAGTTCATCGCGGCGGTCGAGGTGGCGCGCCGGCCCGAGCTGCGCGGCAAACCGGTGGTCGTCGGCGGTGCGGGCGACCCGACGCGGCGCGCCGTGGTGGCGACCGCGTCCTACGAGGCGCGCGAGTTCGGCGTCCACTCGGGGATGCCGTTGCGGATGGCGAAGAAGAAGTGCCCGGACGCGGTGTTCCTGCCGTCCGACGCGGCCGCCTACGAAGAGGTGTCGGCGCACGTGATGGAGGTGCTGCGCGAGCTGCCCGTGGTGGTCGAGGTGCTCGGCTGGGACGAGGCGTTCCTGGGCGCGCGCACCGACGACCCGGAGGCGTTGGCCGACACCGCGCGGCGGGCCGTCAAGGCGGGGACCGGGTTGGAGTGCTCGGTCGGCATCGGCGACAACAAGCTGCGCGCCAAGCTCGCCACCGGGTTCGCCAAGCCGGCCGGGGTGTACCGGCTGACCCGGGACAACTGGGTGGAGGTGATGGCCGCCCGGCCGGTGACCGCGTTGTGGGGCATCGGGGCGCGGACCGCGGCCAAGCTCGCCGGGCTGGGCGTCGGCACGGTCGAGGAGCTGGCGCGGGCGGACCCGGAGGTGCTGGCCGGGCGGTTCGGCCCGGCGATGGGGCCGCACTTCCGGCGGTTGGCGCTGGGCGCGGGCGACCCGGTGGTCACCGCGACGCCCTGGGTGGCGAAGTCGCGCAGCCGCGAGACGACGTTCCAACAGGACCTGACGGACCCGGACGAGATCCGGGACCAGGTGCGGCTGCTGGCGCGGCGGGTGGCGGAGGACGTGCGCGCCGAGGGGCGGCCCGCGGTCCGGGTGGTGGTGAAGGTGCGGTTCGTGCCGTTCTTCACGTACACGCGGGGCGTGGCGCCGGCCGAGCCGACGGCGGACGTCGAGCCGATCGAGGCCGCGGCCGTGGCGGCGCTGGCACGATTCGACGACACACGCGCCGTGCGCCTGCTGGGGGTGCGGGCCGAGTTCGCCGGAGGACGGTCATGACGAAGGTGGTGTTGAACGGCTCGGTGTCGCTCGACGGGTACAGCGCCGGGCCGAACGTGAGCGACGAGCACCCGATGGGCGAGGGCGGCGAGCGGCTGCACGAGTGGCTGTTCGCCGAGGGTTCGGACGGCGACGCGGCGTTCGCGGCGACGGTCGGCGCGGTCGTGCTGGGCAGGCGGACGTTCGACCTGGGGCTGCGGTTCTGGCAGGACACGCCGTTCCCGGTGCCCAGCTTCGTGCTGACCCACGAGGAGCGCCCGCCGTTGGCGATGAGGTCGGCGGCGTTCACGTTCGTCACCGACGGGCCGAAGAGCGCGGTCGCCCGGGCACGGGCCGCGGCGGGGGACAGGGACGTGCTGGTGATGGCCGCCGCCGAGACCGCGCAGCACGTGCTGCGGGCCGGGCTGGTGGACGAGGTCCGGCTCCAGCTCGTGCCCGTGCTGCTGGGTGCGGGCACGCGGCTGCTGGACGGGCTGCGGCCCACCGAGCTGGAGCGGGTCGGGGTGACCGAGGCCGACGACGTGCTGCACCTGCGGTTCCGCGTCCTGCGGTGACGCCGTGCCCGGTCACGACGCCGAGGCGGTGATGCCGTCCAGGACGGCGTAGAGGCGGGCGGCGGTGGGGCGGTCGAACTCGGGGCGGCCCAGGTCCACCGGCTTGCCCGCGCGGGACGCCGTGAGCGGCGCGGTGGGCGGGTCGGAGAGGAACCGGTGCACCTGGTCCGCCGCGCCGGCCGTCGACCGGGCGACCAGCCGCGCCACCCCGTCCAGCGCCCGGCCGCGCAGCCCGCCGACCTGCGCGCCCAGGCCGCTGTCCACGAACATCGGGTTGTGCAGCACGTACCGGACCGCGCTGCCGGGGTGCCGGTCGGCGAAACCGGCGCCGAGCAGGTCCGCGGCCCGCGCGCCCTGGCTGACCGCCCGCAGCGGCCGGAACCCGCGGCTGAGCGCGAGGTCGTCCCACCGGATGCCCGGCCCCTTCAGCCCGGCCACGCCGCACAGGCTCACCACCACCGGCGCGGCCGACCGCTCCAGGACCGGCAGCAGGCGTTCCACCAGCGCGAACCGGCTCACCGCGTAGAGCGCGAACGAGTGCTCCAAGCCGTCGGCGGTGACCTCGCGGCGGCGGGTGAACCGGCCCGCGCCGAGCACGAGGTGGTCGACCACGTCGAACCGCGACGCCACCTCCTCGGCCACCGCGGCGGTGCCGGCGATCGTGCTCAGGTCGCCCCGGATCAGCTCGACCCCGTCCGGCGCGGCGGCCGACCGGCCCACCACCGCGACCCGGTGCCCCTCTCGCGCCAGTCGTTCCGCCAAGCTCCGGCCGATGCCGTTGGTGCCGCCCGTGATCACCGCGTTCGCCATAACCTGGAGCTTGCAGCGCGTCGCGACGACCCGGAAGAAGGCACATCCATGTCACTGGTCCCGGTGCCGGTCACGGCCGCCGACCGAGCCGCCTGCTCGGTGTCCGGGCTGCTGGCCCGGGTCGGCGACAAGTGGAGCCTGCTGGTGCTGGTGCTGCTCGCCGAACGCCCCTACGGCTTCAACGAGCTGGACCGCGCGGTGCACGGGCTGAGCCGCCGCATCCTCACCCGCACGCTGCGCGCCTTGGAGCGCGACGGCCTGGTCAGCCGGGAGGTGCGGCCCGGCAGGGCGGCCGGCGTGACGTACGCGGCGACCGCGCTGGGCCGGTCCCTGCTGGAGCTGGTCGTCCCCTTGGGACGGTGGGTGCTGCGGCACGAGGCCGAGATCGAGGCCGCGCGGTCGGCCTACGACAGGGAGGTGAGCACCCGCCGCGCGGTGTCCACGCTGGACTGAGGGTTCTGGCCGGTGACCAGGTTGCCGTCCACGACGACCGTGCTGGACCACGCCGGGCCGGTCTCGGGCACCGCGCCCAGCTCGCGCAGCCGCCCCTCCACGGAGTACGGCACGGCCAGGCCGCCCTGGCGCTCCTCCTCGTCGGTGAACGCGGTCAGCCGCCGCCCGGCGAACGCGAACGTGCCGTCCTCGCGCACCGCGGCCAGCAGCCCGGCCGGGCCGTGGCACAGCGCGGCGACGACCTTGCCCGCGTCGTCGAACGCCACCAGCAGCCGGCCGAGGTCCGCGTCGAACGCGAGGTCCGCCATCGGGCCGTGCCCGCCGGGCAGCAGCACGGCGTCGTAGTCGGCGGCGTCGACGTCCGCGAGCCGCAGCGGCGCCGCCAGCTCGTCGTCGATCGACGCCAGGTAGGCGGCGAACTCGTCGGTGAGGCTGGCCGCGTCCACGGTCGGGCGCGCGCCGCCAGGCGTGGCGATGTCCACGCGCACGCCCGCGTCGCGCAGCACGCGCACCGACTCGACCACTTCCTCCGCCCAGAACCCGGTGGGGTGGCTCGACCCGTCGGCCAGCACCAGTGCGTCGGCCGCCGAGACGACCACGAGGACCTTGCTCATCGTTCGTTCCCTTCGAGAAGTCGCTGTCCAGGTCGGACAGCGACCACTCCATCACGTTTCATCCGGTAGCGTTCGACGAGCCATAACTGTGCTTATAGCTGTGGGGTTGCGCGGTGACCGATCTCGACCTGCTGTCCACGTTCGTGGAGATCTACCGGGCCGGCTCGCTGACCGCCGCCGCCGGGCGCCGGGGCCTCACCCAGCCCGCGGTGAGCGGGCACCTGGCCCGGTTGGAGCGGGAGCTGGGCGAGCCGCTGTTCGTGCGCTCCAGCCGCGGCGTCACGCCCACCGCGCGGGCCGACGCGCTGGCCCGCCGGGTCGGCGCGCACGTGGACGGGCTGCGGTCCGCGCTGTCCGAAGTGGACGACCGGGAGGCGTGCGCGGGCACCGTGCACCTGGGTGGCGCGGTGGAGGTGGTGTCCGCGCGGGTGCTGCCCGCGCTGGCGCCGCTGACCGCGCGCGGGCTGCGGCTGCGGATCACGCTCGGGCTCGCCGACGACCTGCTCGCCGCGCTGGCCAACGCCCGGCTGGACCTGGTGGTGTCCGCGGTGCGGCCCGCGGACCGCGCGCTGGTCGCCACGCCGTTCGTGGACGAGGAGTTCGTGCTGGTCGGCGCACCGACGCTGGTGCGCACGATCGACCGCGCTCTGCTGGCGGCCGACCCGGTGCGGGCGCTGGCGCACCTGCCGCTGGTCGCGTACGCGGAGGAGCTGCCGATCGTGCGGCGGTACTGGCGCAGCGAGTTCGGCCGCCGCCCGCCCAACCCGGTCGCGGTCGTGGTGCCGGACCTGCGGGCGGTGCTGGCGGCGGTGGTCGCGGGGGCGGGGGTGTCGGCGCTGCCGCGGTACCTCGCCGACCCGGCGCTGGCGGCGGGGTCGGTGGAGCTGGCGCACCAGGCGGCGGTGCCCCCGTTGAACACGTTGTTCCTGGCCACCCGGGTCGGTGGGCTGGCGAACCCGTCGGTGGCGCTGGTGCACGGGCACCTGATGGCCCGCTCGCGCGACTGGGGTGTGCTGTGACCGCGTCGCGCGAGCGGGCCGATCGGGGTGATCAGACGCCGGCGATGGACTGGATCCAGGACCGGTACCGCGTGACGTTGGTGTAGGCGGTGGTGGTCTGCCGGTCACTGGTGGACGCGACGCCGACCTGCACGCCGCCCGCCATCATCGGGCCGCCCGAGTCGCCGCCCGCGGTGATGCCGTTGCCGCGCCGGGCGCAGATCGCGTTGCCGCCGTAGGCGTCGGTGCAGCCGCCGGTGACGGTCACGTTCGCGACCTTCAGGTACTGCGACTGGCAGTTGATCTCCGAGCCGCACTGGGACGTCGCGCCCCAGCCGTAGACCTGCACGGACTGGCCCACGGTGACCGAGCCGGGCTGGCCGAGCCGGGCGTAGGTCGCCGACACGGAGCGGTCGAGCCGGACCAGCGACAGGTCCGACGAGTGGTTGTAGGTCTGCACGCCGTTGGCGACCGTGCCGCCGGTCGTCTGGTCGAGGCTGCCGATGCGGAACGACAGCCCGCCGCCGCTGACGCAGTGCCTCGCGGTCAGGATCCACGTGGGCGCGATGATGGTCGCGCTGCACGTCTGCCTGCCGTTGGAGAACAGCCGGGCCGCCCACGGGGCGTTGCTCGCGTAGCCGCCGCCGATGATGTACGGCGTCACGCCGCCGTCCGCCGTCGCCGGCGCGGCCGACCCGGACGGGGCGAGGGCCAGCAGGGACAGCAGGGCGGCTGCGAGCGCAGGGATCAACCTGGTGATTCGCAAGTGTTTCCTCGATTCCGAAGACACGCGATTGCTCGCGCACAGGGGTGTCTTGGGTCACGAGATTCGTACCACTCGACCGGGTGAAAAGGGATATATCGAATCGGTTATAACGCGGGCTATAGCGTGTGCGGCATGCTCGTCGAACTGGCCATCGGGGACGCGTACGGCGCGGGCTTCGAGTACGCCGACCCCGCGTTCGTGACCAGGCACAACACCCTGGACGGGTACGTGCGGCACCCCCGGCACCACGGCATCCGGCCCGGCGCCTACACCGACGACACCCAGATGACGCTGGCCTTGGCGGAACTGCGGGCCTCCGGCGTCGAGTGGACGCCCGAGTCGGTGGCGTCGGCGTTCGTCACCGCGTTCCACCGCGACCCGCGCGAGGGCTACGCGCGGGGGTTCCAGGCTTTCCTGGGTACCGTGCGCACCGGCGCCGAGTTCCTGGCGCGGATCCGGCCGGACAGCGACAAGAGCGGCGCGGCGATGCGCGCCTCACCCGCCGGGCTGCTGCCCACCGCGGCCGAGGTGCTGCACCACACCGACGTGCAGGCCCGGGTCACCCACGACACCGCGGACGGCATCGCGGCGGCGCGGGCGGCGGCGTTGGCCGTGCACTACTGCCACCACGGGCTCGGTCCGGTGGCGGAGGTGGGCCCGTGGATCGCCGACCGGCTCGGCTCCGGGGTGTGGGCGCGGCCGTGGCGCGGCAAGGTCGGGTCGAAGGGCGTGATGAGCGTGCGCGCGGCCTTGACCGCGTTGGCCGCGGGCGGGTCGCTGAGCTCGGTGCTGCGGGCGTGCGTGGCGTTCACCGGGGACGTGGACACGGTCGCGACGGTCGCCCTGGCCGCCGCCTCACGGTCCGCGGAGATCCGCGCCGACCTGCCCCGGGCGCTGCTGGACGGCCTGGAGAACGGCCCCTTCGGCCGCGACCACCTGGCCCGGGTGGACGCTCACCTGCGGTAGTGGTCGAGGAGTTCGGCGACCCGGTCAGCCGGCCACGGGCAGCGGATCTCGCCGAACGTGGCCGCGAAGAACAGCTCCAGGTGGGCGTGCCACGCGGCGAGCGCACGCGGCGCGAACGCCGGGTCGGCCAGGGCGTGCGTCAGCTCGACCGTGGTGCCGTGGTCGGGGTCGTGGTGGAACTCCCAGCGCACCCGGCCGGTCGGCGAGTCGAACGCCAGCACGCGGGGCGGCTCGTGCTCGACCAGCGGGCCCGGCGGGACGTCCGGGTTGGTCGCGCGGGTCGGCACGCCGTCCTCGCCCACGCCGTCCTCGTCCTCGGTGAGCAGCGCCCACACCTCGTCCAGGGGGCGCCAGACGAGGTCGCGGACGAACCGCACCACGCCGTCGTCGAGCCGGCCCTCGTCCAACCCGAACTCGCGGGTGTAGCGCTCCATCGGCGCGAGCACGTCGGTCGGCGACTGGAACGTCCGGTCGTCCAGGCGGGCTTCGAGCGCGGCGAGGCAGGTGTCCCAGCCGGCGGCGTTGCGCGCCGCGCCGTGCTCGTCGCCCAGGACGTGGGTGAACACCAGCAGGCAGCCGCGTTCGTGCGGCAGCAGCTCGAACCGCAGCACGTCGGTGTTCCAGCGGAACGCGAACACCCGGGGCGGGTCGGACTCCAGCACCTCGCCGGTGGTGATCTGGTCGGGGAAGGAGAACGTCAGCTCCCGGCCGTCGACCGCGACCGCGGCCGGGAACCAGTGCGCCAGCTCGGCCGGTTCGGTGATCGCGCGCCACACCTTGGCCGGTGGGTGGGCGAGCGCCCGTTCGAACCTCAGCACGGGCTTGCCGTCGATCCGCCGCAACTCGGTGCTCATGAGTCCATCCCGTCCAGTCGGCGTTCCAGGGCGTCGAGGCTGTCCTCCCACATCCGCCGGTACGGCGCCAGCCAGGCGTCGACCTCGGCCAGCGGCCCGGGCCGCAGCCGGTAGAGCCGCCGCTGGGCGTCCCGCCGGACCTCGACCAGCCCGGCGTCGCGCAGCACCTTGAGGTGCTTGGACACCGTCGGCTGGCTCACCGACAGCCCGTCGACCAGGTCGTTGACCTGCCGTTCCCCGTCCCGCAGCACGTCGAGGATGCGTCGTCGCTGCGGGTCGGCGAGCACGGCGAACGTGGATGCCATGTCGGCAATATAGCCAGATCGGCATATACGCTGTCAACGGCGGTGCGTATCCCGGCCACACCCACCCATCACACGTTAGGATGACCGCGGCGCCTCGACCCCAGTGCAGCCCTCTCCACGCGTGGCACGACCGCGCGGACGTTCTCCGCTCGACGCTTCGAGGAGCCCTCCATGCCGCGCACGTTCACCGGCTCGCCCGTCCGCGACCTGCTCGCCCTGACCTCCCGGCCCGAGGTCATCTCGTTCGCGGGCGGCCTGCCCGCGCCCGAGCTGTTCGACGCCGACCACCTGCGCGAGGCCTACGCGCGAGCCGTGTCCCGCCGGTCGTTGCAGTACGCGCCCACCGAGGGCGACCTGGACCTGCGCGGGCTGGTCGCCGACCGGCTGACCCGCCGCGGCCTGCCGACCGCGGCCGGGGACCTGCTCGTCACCTCCGGCTCGCAGCAGGCGCTGACGCTGGTCGTGACCGCGCTGCTGGAGCCCGGCGCGGTGGTCGCCGTCGAGGAGCCGACCTACCTGGCCGCGCTGCAGTGCTTCCAGCTCGCCGGCGCGCGGGTCGTGCCCGTCGCGGGCGACGAGCACGGCATGGACCCGGCGGCGCTGGCGGAGGTGGTCGAGCGGGAGCGGCCCGAGCTGCTGTACCTGGTGCCGACGTTCGCCAACCCGACCGGCCGGACGTTGAGCGCCGCGCGGCGGGCGGAGATCGCCGCGCTCGCCGACCGGCACGGCCTGTGGGTGGTCGAGGACGACCCGTACAGCGAGTTGCGCTACCGGGGCGAGCCGGTGCCGTCGTTGGCCTCGATGAGCGACCGGGTGCTGTACGCGGGCAGCTTCTCCAAGGTCGGCGCGCCGGGCATGCGGTTGGGCTGGCTGCGCGCGCCCGCGTCCATCATGCGCACGCTGGTGATCGTGAAGCAGGCGGCGGACCTGCACACGTCCACCGTCGACCAGGCCGCGGCGGCGGTGTACCTGGAGGCGAACGACCTGGACGAGCACATCCGCGGTCTGTGCGCGGCCTACCGGGGCCGGCGGGACGCGATGATCGCCGCGCTGCCGTCGACGGTGCCCGCCGGGACGCGGTGGAGCGACCCGGACGGCGGGATGTTCGTGTGGGTGACGCTGCCCGGCGGGGTGGACACCTCGGAGCTGATCACGGCGGCGTTGGCGCGTGACGTGGCGTTCGTGCCCGGCGCGCCGTTCTACGCGACCACGCCGGACCGGTCGGCGTTGCGGCTGTCGTTCACCACCAACACGGTCGACGAGATCGCCGAGGGCATGCGGCGGCTGGCGGCCGTGCTGCGGTAGGCGCACGGTGGCGGTGCCGGCGGTGTGGGAGGCGGGAACGCCACGTGAGCTTCACGTGCTGCGCCCGGCCGGGGCACGACACGCCGGTCGCGGTGATCGCGCGCGAGACGCACCCGTCCGCCGGGGCGGTGCGCAACCACCTGGCCGCGGCCGTGGCGGAGCTCGGCGTGCCCGGCCGCTCGGAGGTCCGCCTGACCGCGGACGACCAAGGGTGGCTCCGACCCCGGTCCTCGGTCCTCACGCCTGTTCCGCGTCGTGGACGACGTCCGCCCGCAGCTCCGACTCCATCGCCGCCCGGACGCCGCGAACCGCCAGCCGGTCCGCGCGTTCGTTCTCCGGGTGCCCGGCGTGCCCCTTCACCCAGTGCCACTCCACCTGGTGGGGCGTGGCGGCGGCGTCGAGGCGCTGCCACAGGTCGACGTTCTTGACCGGCTGCCGGCCCGCGGTCAGCCAGCCGTTGGCCTTCCACTTGGCCATCCACGACAGCACGCCGTTGCGGACGTACGTGCTGTCGGTGTAGATCCGCACCGCGGACGGCCGCTTGAGCGTCTCCAGCGCGCGGATCGGGGCCATCAGCTCCATGCGGTTGTTGGTGGTGGCGGTCGACTCGCCGCCGAACAGGTCGCGCTCGTGCGCCCCGTACCGCAGCACCGCGCCCCACCCTCCCGGTCCGGGGTTCCCACTGCACGCGCCGTCGGTGTAGATCTCCACCACCTGCTCCATGCCGGGAAGATACCCACCGGTCCGGTGACGGATTTCGGCCGTGAGCGCAATCGCTGTCGCCGGTTCGGGGCCCCGGGCACCCTGGGGCCATGGCACTGGGATTCCGGGGTGACGTCGCCGACTACTACCACCGCTACCGGCGCGGCTACCCGCCGGAGGCGCTCGACGTGGTGGTGGACGTGTTCGGGCTGACCCCGGACGACGTGGCGGTGGACCTCGGCTGCGGCACGGGCCAGGTGACCGTCCCGCTCGCGACCCGGGTCCGCGCCGTGGTCGGCGTCGACCCGGAGCCGGACATGCTCGCGCACGGTCGGCGTGCCGCCGCGGAGCGCGGGGTGGCGAACGTGTCGTGGGTCGTCGGGACGGACGCGGACGTGCCCGCGTTGCGCGCCGCGCTCGGCGACGGGTCGGTCGGCGCGGTGACGATCGGCCAGGCGTTGCACTGGATGCGGCACGACGACCTGTTCCGCGAGGCGTCCTCGCTGGTCAGGCCGGGTGGCGGGGTGGCGGTGCTGACCAACGGCACGCCGTTGTGGCTCCAGGACGCGGACTGGTCGCGGGCGTTGCGCGCGTTCCTGGAGGAGTGGCTGGGCGCACCGGCCGGCGGGGCGTGCGGCACCGACGAGGAGAGCCGGTCGCGCTACCGCCGGAGCCTGGCGGACGCCGGGTTCCGGGTCGACGTGCACGGCGTCGACTACACCGACACGCTGGACGTCGAGTCGGTCGTGGGCGGTGTCCTGTCGGCCCTGCCCGCCGACCGGCTCCCCGCGGACCGCCCCACCTTCGCCGACCGGATCCGCCGCGCCCTCGAGCCGCACGCGCCGTTCACCGAGCACGTCCACGTCACCGTGCTGACCGGCACCGGACCCACCGCCTGACCCACGACCGGCCCGGGCCGGTGCGGGACCGGCGGCCGGCGTGGACCCGGCCCCGAAATCCGTTCGGGCGCCGGCCGACCCGCTGGGTTCCCGGGGGTGGAGGTCTACATCCTGTGGCACGTGCGGCACGCCCGGAACCTCGACGGCTCGGTCGAGCACGTCGACGGGACCGGCGAGCTGCGGTGGGACGAGGAAGACGGCGACGACCTGAAGATCCCGGGCGTCTACTCGACCGGGGCCCGCGCCCGCGAACGGATCGAGCGGGCCAGGACGACACCGGGCTTCGCCGACGAGCCGGACTGCTTCACGGTCGTCCGGCACGTGGTCGACGAGGACGCGTGGACCGAGGGCTTCGTGACGGTCGTCGGCTGATCACGGGTCTCCGGTCCCACCCAGCCGCCGGACGTCGCCCACCGGGTGAGGCGCTGGTGCCGGCAGCGTCGGGTGTCGGCACCGGCGCCGTGCTCACCAGCCGCGCTCGCGCCACTCGGACAGGTGTGGACGTTCACTCCCCAGAGTGGTGTCGTCCCCGTGACCCGGGTACACCCGGGTGTCGTCCGGCAGTTCGGCGAAGATCCGCGCCTCCACGTCGTCGATCAAGGAACTGAACGTGTCGGGCGACGTGGTCCCGCCCACCCCTCCCGGGAACAGCGGGATTCTCCGCGAACAGTCGTTCTGGTCGGTGTCAGCGCCACCACTGCCGGCAAGCGGTTCGGCAGAGTAAGGCCCAGGTGTGGCGCGTTTTGCCCATTAGGAAGACCGCGTTTTGTCGGTTAGAGTCGCCCTGTGAGTGCTCTCGTACAGCGCAACGCAGCGGCAAGGGTGACCGAGCTACTAGCTTCGTTCCGCGTGGTCCTCCTCGGCGGCGCGCGGCAGACCGGGAAGACGACGCTGGCGCGCGAGTTGCTCGACCTGCCTGGCCACGCGTGGTTCAGCTTCGACGACGAGGCCGTGCTCGCCCGTGCGGAGGACGATCCGGTCGGTTTCGTGGACGCCTTGCCGCGACCGGCGGCGGTTGACGAGTTCCAGCGTGCCGGCCGCGGTTTCCTGCTCGCGGTGAAGCAGGCGGCCGACCGCGACCGCGCGCGAGGTCAACTGCTGTTGACCGGGTCGACCAACTACCTGGCCGACAAGGGCCTCTCGGAGACCTTGGCAGGCCGCGCCGGCAGGCTGCTGCTCTGGCCGTTGTCGATGGGGGAGCGGCTGGGAGTGCGGGAGACCTTCCTGGACCTGCTGTTCGAGTCGACCCGGTGGCCGGGTCGGTTCGAGCCGTTGCCGCGTGCGGAGTTGATCAGCACGTTGTTGGAGGGCGGGTACCCCGAGATCGTCACCGAAGGGCTTGCCGGACGTCAGCGCCGGAACTGGTTCGAGGCGTACGTGCACGACGTCGTGTCGAGAGAGGCGCTTCGCCCGATCGCCGAGGTCCGGTTGGAGGCCGAGCTGCGGAAGCTGCTGCGTCTACTGGCCGCTCGCACCGGTCAGGAGCTGGTTGTCGC
Source organism: Saccharothrix saharensis (assembly GCF_006716745.1). Classification (NCBI taxonomy): domain Bacteria; kingdom Bacillati; phylum Actinomycetota; class Actinomycetes; order Pseudonocardiales; family Pseudonocardiaceae; genus Saccharothrix; species Saccharothrix saharensis. The sequence goes on from NZ_VFPP01000001.1 coordinate 6,762,774, forward strand.
CGGAGTTGCCGGCGACGCCGAGGTCGGCCGTGAGACCGCGTCGAACTACGTAACCCTGCTGGAGGCTCTCCACCTGGTGACCTTGCTGCCCGCGTGGTCAACCAACATCACGAACAGGGCGAAGCGTCGCCCGAAGGTCGTTGTCGTGGACACGGGTCTCGCGGCGGATCTCTGCGGTCTCGGCGAGCAGGCGTTCTCACTGACCGCCAATGGGACTGCGGCAGGTGCGCTGTTCGAGACGTTCGTGATCACCGAGGTCTTCAAGCAGGCCACGTGGAGCGAGCGGAGCGTGGACCTGTCGTACTTCCGTGACCGTGACGGGGCCGAGGTGGACCTCATCGTGGAGGACCGCAGGTCTGGTGAGCTGGCTGGCTTGGAAATCAAGCTGACCAGCACGCCGACTGCTCGGCATGCCAAGCACCTGGTGATGTTGCGGGACAAGTTGGGGAGCCGGTTCACGACAGGTCTGGTAATCCACGCCGGATCGCAAGTGCTGCCGCTGGGCGACCGGATCTGGGCCGTTCCGGTCTCTGCCCTGTGGCGGTCGGACGTCTGACCGCCTGGTCGACCCGTCGTGCCCGCACCCGACGGGTCGACCGGGAACCTAGCGGCATCAACAATATTTTGACAGTGATCTCGGCGGTTGTTGCTGCGGTCAGATGGGCATATTGAGTCGTATCATGCGCAAGAGGTTGCGGAGTATGTCGACAGTGTTCGACGGGATATCTTCCGGATTGAAGTGCATAATGTCGTTGCGGATGTCCCGGATTATTTCCAGGCGTTTGCAGAAGAGGGTCCGATCCAGCTTGGTGTTCAACCGGGTCCATGCATCCGGGTTCTGCAGGGTGCGTTCGTAATCGCCCATTGTCAATTGGTCGAACGACTTGATATCGCGAGATCCCGAAGGGTCGCACAAGGTCACGACATCCGAAAGAGGGACATGACTGCTCACCACGTGGCGCAGTAGTCGGTCCAGTTCTCCGATCAGGAAGAAGGGTGTTGCCATGTCGCCGTAGGCGTGCGCAAGGTCGGCCGCCGTCACGATGCCGCTGACTTCGTTCAACTCGTTGCGAACGAAGACGAATCCTGCGCTTTGCAGAACACCCAGAACGTCCACGAGTTCCTGGTTGTAGGAGATCTCCGGGGCGTCGATGATGCAATCTCGCAGTGTTGCGCTCGGATTGATGTGCCGTGCGACGGCAATCGACTTCCAGGTGACTGCCCCGGACAGGTTGCGCTTGTTGGGAGACATGACGGCCAACTGGGAGAAGTCGTCGATCTGCATCAGCGTGATCGCCTGCTCGATGGTGCTCTCCCGCGTCACGGCGATGACCCCGCCAAGCGCGGACGGCAGGTTGCCGACCTTGAGTCAATGTCCGTAGCCCTTGACTCGTGAGGTCCTTCTCGATACGTCGGGTGATGCGGGTTCCGCGGCTCCGCGCGTTCCAGTGCCTGAGCAGTTCGCGGACCGTGACCGAGACCTCCTCGCCTTCTCCCAGCTGTTCTCTGACTTCGCTGAGGTACTGGTGTGGCGTGTCTGGGTGGGCGGTGCCCGTCGTGGTGTCACGCAGTTCGTTGCGCAGAGACGCCAAGGTCCGGTTTGCGTCGGTGCGCCACACGATCCAACCATTGATCTGTGTTCCGGTGACTGCTCTCGCGGCGTCCGACGGGGTGTCGTACTCGGCGCCACCCGTCAGGACGATGCGCCCTTCTGGCGAGACCGTGGCGACGTGCTCTTCGCCTGCTCTCGGTCGGGCGAACCGCAACCGGTCACCCGCGCGGATCAGTTCGGCACCGAGGAGATCGCGGACGCTCTCGCGGCGGTGTTCCGGAATCTGTGAGCTCACCAACCGCGTCCCCTCCACTCGTCAAGCTTGGGACGCTCCGCTCCGAGCGTGGAGTCATCCCCGTGACCGGGGTAGAACCAGGTGTCGTCCGGCAGCACGTCGAAGATCCGCGACTTCACGTCGTTGAACAGGGACGTGAAGTCCTCCGGCGACGTAGTCCGTCCCACCCCACCGGGGAACAGCGAGTCCCCGGTGAACAGGTGGGGGTGGCCGGCCGGGTCGCGGTACAGCAGGGCGATCGAGCCGGGGGTGTGGCCGCGCAGGTGGATCACCGTCAGGGGGACTTCGCCGACGTGCACCGTGTCACCGTGCCCGACCAGGACGTCCGGCGGGATCGGCAGGACCTCGGCGTCCGCGGCGTGCGCGATGGTGTTCGAGCCGTTCGCGCCCGCGACCGCGCCGAGAGCCCCCCAGTGGTCCTGGTGGCGGTGGGTGGTCACCACGGTCTTCAGCCTCGGCCGGTCCACCGAGTGGCCGACCACGTCCGACAGCCGTTCGGGGTCGGCCGCCGCGTCGATCAGCAGACCCTCGTTCGTCGCACGGCAGACCAGCAGGTACGCGTTGTTGTCCATCGGTCCCACCGAGACCTTCGTGATGGTCAGCGCGTCGAGGGTGCGCCGTGCCGCAGGGCCGCCCGGCGATACATGACCCGTGTAGTCCTCTAGTACGTCCACAATGGCCGACCGTATCCGACCGGACACCCTTCAAGTCGCCCGCAGGTCGACCCCCTAGGGTTGGCTACCGGCCCGTAACGCCTCACCGCCGCTCGTCCGATGTCACCTGATTAGGGTTCTTCCACCTCGTGCCTACCAAACGCCGGATCAACTGGGACGTCCTGCGCCTCCTCGCCGTGCTGTGCGTGCTCCTCCAGCACGCCACCCGCGTCGGACCCGCCAACCACCCGGAACTCGACCGGCCGCACTTCGTCTTCGGCCTGGAGTTCGGCGCCAGCACCCTGGTGGTGATCTCCGCCTTCTTCGCCTGCGTCTCCCTGTCCAAGGGCGAACCGGCCCGCTTCCTGCGCAACCGCCTCGCCCGCCTGCTGCCGCCCTACCTGGTGGCGGTCCTGGGCACCTACGCCGTCCTGCGTCACCTCGCGCCGGACGGCTGGAGCGAGCTCACCTCGCGCGACCTGCTCGTGAACGTCCTCATGCTGCAGAGCTGGTTCCCCGACGCACGCCTGGTCGACGCCTCCCACTGGACGCTCCCGATCCAGGTCACGGGCTTCCTCGCGGGCGCACTGCTCGCCTCACGCCTCCGCGGCCGCTCGGTGAAGGCGCTGCTGTGGACCCTCGTGGTCGTGCCCGTGGTCGTCAAGGACTGGGCGATCCCCCAAGGCCTGTTCAACACCCTCTACAACGGCGTCGGCGCGCCTCGCGCCCAGCTGTTCGCCATCGGCATCGCCATCTGGCTCTGGTCCAGGGGCCGGCTCGGCGACCGGCACCTGTTCGCCCTGCTCACGACCGCCCTGCTGGCCCAGGCCTGGCACACCGCGGACCTGCCGTCGACGGTCGGGTTCGGCGTCCTGCTGATCGCCGTGTGCGCCGCGGCGGGCGGCCGGGACTGGGACGTCGCCCCCGTCCGCCTGCTCTCCCGGCCCATCCGGTGGCTCGCGGGCATCTCCTACGGCGTCTACCTGGTCCACCAGGAACTCGGCTACCTGGTGATGGCCCGGGTCGCACCCCACGGCGGACCGTGGCTCGAGCTGGCGGCCTTCACCGGCTCGGCCATCGTCCTCGGCTGGCTGCTCACCGCGTTCGTCGAACGCCCGGCGCACCGCGCCCTCACGGCCAGCCGGCCGACCGTGGCCGGCCTGCTGCTCACCGCCCGCCTGCACGCGGCTCAGAGCCACCTGGGCAGCGTCGGCGCCGTCCCGTTCAGCCGGGCACCGCTGTGGCGGCCGGTCAACCACCCCAGCACGTCGGCCGCCGCGCCGCTCACCGCGGGCGACGTGGCGCTGTCCGCGGTCAGCCCCCAACTGCGCTGACGACCGTCCGGGAACACCGCCGCCACCCGCGCGTCCGGCACGTCGGGCCGGTCCGCGAACTGGCCCACGGCGTCCTCCAGGAAGTGCTCCAGCAGCTCCGGTGGCAGGTCGTCGAACCCGACACCACCGTCCAGGTCGACCAGGTGGAACCACACCTCCCGCAGCCGCAGCCACGGCACCCGGTGCGCCAGGAACGGCCCCGCCTTCGGGTGCGCCACCTCCGCCTCCCACGCCGAGGGCGGCAGGTCGCGGGCGAACGCGGCGAACCGCTGGCACGCCGCGTCCAGGTCCGCCCGCAGCAACTGCGGCAGCCGGCCCGCGCCCTCCGCGATGTCCGCGTCGCGGTCGGCCATGCTCGGGTACATCGGGTGCTCGACCCCCGTCTTGGCCCACGTGAGCAGGTTCACCAGGGCGTCGGCGTTGCGTGCGAGGTGCGTCACCACGTGCGCCCGGCTCCACCCGGGAAGCAGGCTCGGACCCCGCAAAGAGGGCAGGTCGAGGCCGCCGACGACCTCGTACAACGCCCGCGTCGCCCGTTCGACCTCGGCGAGCCCGGCGACCGCGTCCTGGACCGCGGCCGACTGCTCGCGGGGCGCGGGTACGCTCGTCTGGGCGGATCGGACCTGGGCGGCATCAGCGAAGCTCATGGGCACCTCATCCCGGCGTTTGCGGCCGAACGGCCTATCACCCCAGCGTAGGGGCGTTCACTACCGACCGGTAGAGCCGTTGGCGCACGATCGTGGGACTGTGCCCGTCACGAATTGTCGGTGCCCGCCCCTAGCATGGTGGTCGCCCTCCCCGACAGGGCCGACGCAGTGGTCCGATACGCTTTTCGAACGTCTGTTCGGGGGAAGGTCAAAAACCGAAGGGAACCGTTGTGGCCGACCGGCTTGTCGTTCGCGGGGCGCGCGAGCACAACCTGCGAGGGGTGGACCTCGACCTGCCGAGGGACAGCCTCATCGTGTTCACCGGGCTGTCCGGCTCGGGCAAGTCCAGCCTCGCCTTCGACACGATCTTCGCCGAGGGCCAGCGCCGCTACGTCGAATCGCTGTCGGCGTACGCGCGGCAGTTCCTCGGCCAGATGGACAAGCCGGACGTCGACTTCATCGAGGGCCTCTCGCCCGCCGTGTCGATCGACCAGAAGTCCACCAGCCGCAACCCGCGCTCGACCGTCGGCACCATCACCGAGGTCTACGACTACCTGCGGCTGCTGTACGCGCGCGCCGGCAAGGCGCACTGCCCGAAGTGCGGCGAGGCGATCAGCAAGCAGACCCCCCAGCAGATCGTGGACCAGGTGCTGGCCATGGAGCCGGGCACCAAGTTCCAGGTGCTCGCGCCGGTCATCCGCGGCCGCAAGGGCGAGTACCTCGACCTGTTCTCCACCCTCCAGTCCCAGGGCTACTCGCGGGCCAAGGTCGACGGCGTCGTGCACGCCCTCGGCGAGGTGCCCAAGCTGAAGAAGCAGGAGAAGCACGACATCGCGGTCGTGATCGACCGGCTGAGCGTGAAGGCGAGCGCCAAGCAGCGGCTGACCGACTCGGTGGAGACCGCGCTGCGGCTGGCCGACGGCCTGGTCGAGCTGGAGTTCGTGGACGTCCCGGAAGGCGACCCGGGCCGGGTGCGCGGCTTCTCCGAGAACCTGGCCTGCCCGAACGGCCACCCGCTGGCGATCGAGGACCTGGAGCCGCGGTCGTTCTCGTTCAACTCGCCCTACGGCGCGTGCCCGGCCTGCACCGGCATCGGCGTGCGCAAGGAGGTCGACCCGGAGCTGGTCGTGCCGGACGACGAGCTGTCGCTGGCCGAGGGCGCGATCGCGCCGTGGGCGTCCGGGCAGACCGCCGAGTACTTCACCCGGCTGCTCGAGTCGCTCGGCCTCGCCATCGGGTTCCGGATGGACACCCCGTGGCGCCAACTGCCCGCCAAGGCGCAGAAGGCGGTGCTGCACGGCGTCGACGAGCAGGTCAACGTCCGCTACAAGAACCGCTACGGCCGTGAGCGCTCCTACTACGCCAACTTCGAGGGCGTGATCCCGTTCCTGGAACGGCGGCAGGAGCAGACCGAGTCCGAGTACATGCGGGAGAAGTACGAGGGCTACATGCGGGAGGTGCCGTGCCCCACGTGCCAGGGCACCCGCCTCAAGCCGGAGATCCTGGCCGTGACGCTGCACCACGGCCGCAAGGGCGACAAGTCCATCGCCGAGGTGTGCGCGATGTCGGTCGCCGAGTGCTCCGAGTTCCTCGACGGGCTCAAGCTGGGCAAGCGCGAGTCGATGATCGCGGGCGCGGTGCTCAAGGAGATCCAGGCCCGGCTGCACTTCCTGCTCGACGTGGGCCTCAACTACCTGTCACTGGACCGCGCGTCCGGCACACTTTCGGGTGGAGAAGCTCAGCGGATCAGGTTGGCCACGCAGATCGGGTCCGGCCTGGTCGGTGTGCTCTACGTGCTCGACGAGCCCTCGATCGGGTTGCACCAGCGTGACAACCACAAGCTGATCGAGACGTTGACCCGGCTGCGCGACCTCGGCAACACGCTGATCGTGGTCGAGCACGACGAGGACACCATCCGCACGTCCGACTGGGTGGTCGACATCGGCCCCGGCGCGGGCGAGCACGGCGGCAAGGTCGTGCACAGCGGCCCGTACAAGGAGCTGCTGAAGAACAAGGAGTCGATCACCGGCGCCTACCTGGCGGGGCGCAAGGAGATCGCCATGCCCGCCGCCCGCCGCAAGGTCGACAAGAAGCGGCAGCTCACCGTGGTCGGCGCGCGGGAGCACAACCTGCGCGGCATCGACGTGTCCTTCCCGCTCGGCTGCCTGGTCTCGGTCACCGGCGTGTCCGGTTCCGGCAAGTCCACGCTCGTCAACGACATCCTGGCGACCGTGCTGGCGAACAAGCTCAACGGCGCGCGGCAGGTACCGGGCAGGCACACGCGGGTGCGCGGGCTCGACCAGGTCGACAAGCTGGTGCAGGTCGACCAGTCGCCGATCGGCCGCACGCCCCGGTCCAACCCGGCCACCTACACCGGTGTGTTCGACCACATCCGCAAGCTGTTCGCGGCCACCACCGAGGCGAAGGTGCGCGGCTACCAGCCGGGGCGGTTCTCGTTCAACGTCAAGGGCGGGCGCTGCGAGGCGTGCGCGGGCGACGGCACGATCAAGATCGAGATGAACTTCCTGCCGGACGTCTACGTCCCGTGCGAGGTGTGCAAGGGCGCGCGGTACAACCGCGAGACGCTGGAAGTGCACTACAAGGGCAAGACGATCTCCGAGGTCCTCGACATGCCGATCGAGGAGGCGGCGACGTTCTTCGAGCCGATCAACGCGATCCACCGGCACCTGCGCACGTTGGTCGACGTCGGCCTGGGTTACGTGCGCCTGGGCCAGCCCGCGCCCACGTTGTCCGGTGGTGAGGCGCAGCGGGTGAAGCTGGCGGCGGAGCTGCAGAAGCGGTCCACCGGCAAGACGGTGTACATCCTGGACGAGCCGACCACGGGCCTGCACTTCGAGGACATCCGCAAGCTGCTCGGCGTGATCAACGGTCTGGTCGACAAGGGCAACACGGTGATCGTGATCGAGCACAACCTCGACGTGATCAAGACGTCGGACTGGCTGGTCGACATGGGTCCGGAGGGCGGCTCGGGCGGCGGCACGGTGGTCGCCGAGGGCACACCGGAACAGGTCGCCGAAGTCTCCGACAGCTACACCGGCCAGTTCCTGCGACAGGTCCTGCCCACCGAAGCGGTCGCCGGCTGACCCAAGATCACCCCAAGGCGTGACGGCCTCCCGGGTATGAATGGAAACGCGGAATGCGTTGCCGGAAATGAAGGAGGCGCACGGCCAGGCACATCACCATGCCAACCCCGGCCCGATCGCCGCCGACCGCACCCAAACCCCCGCCGCGCCATACCGACCAGTCGCCGTCAGCCACCGCCGAAGCAGACGCAATCACCCGCAGCCGGTCACCCGCAGCCGGTCGGCCGGAGAGCGGTCGGCCGGAGCGGTCGATCACGGTCACAAAGGCGTGACGGCCTCCGGGGCGGTCGAGCGCGGCTGGAATGGCGAGACCCGGTGCCTGCGGCTGGTCGCGGCCGCGGCCGGTGTGCGTGACCATGGTCGTATGCCGCTGAACTCATACCGCTTCCGCAGCGTCTGGTCGGTGGACTGCCCGCCCGAGCGGGCGTTCGAGGTGCTCGCGGACTTGGGGAGTTACCCGAGCTGGTGGCGTGAGGTGCGTGACGCTCGGCAGGTCGCCGAGCAGGCGGCCGAGCTGCGGTGCCGGTCGGTGCTGCCCTACGAGCTGGTGTTCCAGGCGCACCACAACGCCCGGGAGCCCGAGGCGGGGTTGCTGCGCGCCGACCTGGTCGGGGACTTGGACGGCACGGTGAGCTGGCGCATCTTCGGTGAGGATGCCGGGTCGCGGCTGGTCTACGACCAGGAGGTGGTGGTGCGCAAGCCGCTGCTGCGTCGACTGGCCCTGCTCGGCCGGCCGCTGCTCAAGGCGAACCACGAGTTGATGATGCGCAGTGGCCAGCGAGGATTGCGCGCCTACCTGGCGGGGTTTCAGGCGGCGTCGGGGAACGAGTAGTCGAGGCGCCGGCCGGAGGTCGCGGGCAAGCCAGCCAGGGTGGTGGACAGGCGAGCCGGGTGGCGGTGGCGGGTAGAGGTCGCGGATGCCCGGGCCTCGGCGGTGGGCGACCGGCCGCAGACGCTGGGGCCTTGGCCGGCCGAGGGGTGCGGGGCGGGCGGTGGTGAGCCGCTGAGGCGGGAGACGCCAGTGGCGGCGGGCGGTGATCGCGGGCAGTGATCGCCGGCGGTGGTGGCGGGTGGGGTTCCGGCTGTGGTGGTGGTGGTGGTGGTGGGCGGGTGCTGGGCTGTGGTGACGGATGGCGGGCGGTGTGGCGACGGGCGGTGTGGCGGGATTACGGGCGGTGTAGCGGGGTGGTGGTCAGGTGAGGTGGCGGACGAGGCGGGCCAGTTGGTCGGCGTAGTGCTCGGCGAACTCGTCGGACGTCGGGTCCTGTCCGGTGATGCGGCGGGCCATCTTCGGCATGAACAGGGTCGCGCTCGCCGCTGCGGTCAGGGCGAGCAGCAGGCACTCCGGGTCGAGGTCGGCAGGGACTTCGCCGGCTTCCTGCCGTGCCCGCAGCGCGTCGACCTGGGCGCGCAGGAACTCCCCGTCGCCCTCGTCCGGTGTGTCGTCGCCCGAGACGTTCTCCCACACCATCAACCGCGCCCAGTCGCGCCGCTCCCGCGTGGACAGCACGAACCCGCGCACGACCTCGGCCAGCGGACCTTCGGCGAGTTGCCCGCCCTGCTGGTGCCAGCGTCCCGCCAGCTCCCGGTAGAGGCCTTCCTTGCCGCCGAAGTAGTACGAGATCAGCTGCTTGTTCACGCCCGCCCGGTCGGCGATGGCGCTCACCCGGGCGGCCGCGTAGCCCTTCGCGCCGAACTCGACCGTCGCCGCGTCGAGTATCCGGGCTTTGGTGCGCTCGGGGTCGCGCTTGCGTTCGGCGGGGTCGGGGGAGCGGCGGGGCACGGGCCCACGGTAGCCGATCACCCCGTATCAACTGGCTGGTTGACTTAATCAAACAAGCGGATGATAGTGGTCCGCATGAGTCTTCACGTGGCGGTTGTCGGTGGCGGTGTGGGCGGGTTGTGCCTGGCCCAGGGCTTGACGCGGAACGGGGTGAGCGTGTCGGTGCACGAACGGGACGTGACGCCGACCGACCGGTTGCAGGGGTATCGGCTGCACATCAGCCCGGTCGGGGCACGGGCGCTGCACGAGTGCCTGCCGCCGGAGCTGTGGGAGCGGTTCGTCGCCACGTCCGGGCGCGGCGGTGACGGGTTCGGGTTCGTGGACGAGCGGCTGCGCCGGTTGCTCACCGTGGACAACCCGGCCGCCGAACCGTCGCGCGCCCACCACTCGGTCAGCCGGATCACGCTGCGGGAGGTGCTGCTGACCGGCCTGGACGACGTGGTGCGGTTCGGTCGGCGGTTCACCCGCTACGAGCACGTGGACGGTGGCGTCACGGTCCACTTCGCCGACGGCACGAGCACCCGGTGCGACGTGCTGGTGGGCGCGGACGGCGCGAACTCGGCGGTGCGGGCCCAGTACCTGCCGCACGCCGAGCGGGTCGACACCGGCATCACCGCCGTCGCGGGCAGGCTGCCGCTGACCCCGCGCACCCGCGCCTGGCTGCCGCCGGAACTCCTGGCGCACGCCCACTCGGTGATCCCGCGCGCGGCGGCCGGGATGTTCCTCGCGCCGCACGAGTCGGCCGACGACGGCTACCTGATGTGGGCCTACGCGGCGGACGGCCTGGTGCTGCCGCCGGGCCGTCCGCCGCGCGACGTGGTGGCCGACGCCGTCGCGGGCTGGCACCCGGACCTGCTGCGGGTGGTGCGCGAGTCGCCGCACGGCGCGGTGTCGCGGTGGCCGATCCGCACGTCCGTGCCGGTCGACCCGTGGCCCGCGACCACCGTCACGCTGCTCGGCGACGCGATCCACAGCATGACGCCGATGCGCGGGATCGGGGCGAACACCGCCTTGCGGGACGCGATGACGTTGTGCCGCAACCTCGTGGAGCGGGAACCGCTGGACGCCGTCGCGGACTACGAGCGGCGGATGCGGGAGTACGGGTTCGCGGCGGTGACGGCGTCGTTGCGCAGCGCGCGGCAGTTCGTGTCGGGCAACGCGCTCGGCCGGGTGGCGTTCAAGTCGGTGCTGCGGCTGTTCGAGGCCGTGCCACCGCTCAAGCGAGCGGCGTTCCGCGACCACGGCCTCGACTGACCGCCGCGAGCGCGCCGCCGGCTACACCACCAGGCTGAGCAGCGCGGCCACGGCGAAGCCGACCACGGACAGGATGGTCTCCAGCACGGTCCACGTCTGGAGGGTTTCCTTGACCGACAGACCGAAGTAGCGGGACACGATCCAGAACCCGCCGTCGTTGACGTGGGAGGCGATGATCGAGCCGGCCGCGATGGACATGACCAGCAGCGCGAGTTGCGGCTGCGAGTAGTCCAGGTCGGCCACGACGGGCACGACGATGCCGGTGGTCGTCACGATCGCGACCGTGGCCGAGCCCTGCGCGATGCGCATGCCGCAGCTGATCACGTACGCGAGCGCGATCACCGGCAGCCCGACGTCGGTCAGCGACGTGGCGAGCACCTTGCCCACGCCGGTCGCGGACAGCACCGCGCCGAAGAACCCGCCCGCGCCGACCACGAGCAGGATCATCGCGACCGGCCGCAGCGACGCGGCGGACAGCTCGGTCACCTGCTCGCGGCTCATGCCGCGGCGGAACCCGAGCAGCCAGAACGCGAGCAGCACGGCGATCGTCAACGCCACCGCGGGCGTGCCGAAGAACGTGAACACGCCGAGCAGCGTGGAGCCCTTGGGCAGCAGGATGCTGCCGAACGTGCCCGCCAGGATCAGCACCAGCGGCACCGCGATGATGCCCAGCACCAGCGACAGCGGCGGCTCGCCCTTGGTCTGCTCGCCGCGCATCTTCTCCGCGGCGGCCAGCATCTCCTCCGGCACGGGCACGTGCAGCCGCTTGCCCATCCAGGCGGAGAACAGCACGCCGCCGATGAACCACGACGGGATCGCCACGGCCAGCGCCATGACGATGATCCAGCCGAGTTCGACGCCGAGCATCCCGGCCGCCGCGACGGGGCCGGGGTGCGGCGGCATGAACGCGTGCATCACCGACAGGCCGGCCAGCAGCGGCATGGCGTAGAGCACGATCGACCGGCCGCTGCGCTTCGCCGCCACGTACACGAGGGGCGCGAGCACGAAGATGCCGATGTCGAAGAACACCGGCACGCCGAAGATCAACCCGGCCAGGCCCATGGCCAGCGGGGCGCGGTTCTCGCCGAACGCCCGCAGCAGCGACCGGGTGAGCACCTCCGCGCCGCCGGAGGCCTCCAGGATCGAGCCGAGCAGCGTGCCCAGGCCGATGATCGCGGCGACGTGGCCGAGGATGCCGCCGAAGCCCTTCTCGACCAGGGATTCCGACGCTTTCTGCGCCGAGCCGACCAGCGTCTCCACCGGCAGGCCGGCGGCCAGCGCGACGAGCAGGCCGACGACCAGCAGCGCGATGAACGGCTCGACCTTCCACCTGATGATCATCGCCAGGAGGAGGGCGATGCTGAGCGCGGACAGCGTCAGCAGGCCTCCGGTGGTGTGCTGCAACCAGTCGATCACGGGTGGCTCCGGGGGTTCCGCAGGGAGTGGCCGGGCAGGGCGTCGGTGCGCCGGCCGTCGTCGAGGACGGGTATCCCGTTGACGACGACGTGGCTGATGCCCGCGGCGGCCTGCCGCGGCTCGTCGAACGTCGCGGTGTCGGCGACGGTGTCGGGGTCGAACAGCACGAGGTCGGCGGCGTAGCCCTCGCGCACGAGCCCGCGGTCGGCCAGCCGCAGCCGCCGCGCGGCCCGCCCGGTCAGGTGGGCGACGCACTCCTCCAGGCCCAGCACGCCGAGGTCGCGCACGTACCGGGCGAGGTAGCGGGGGAACGTGCCCCACGCGCGGGGGTGGGGCCGGTCGCCGACGAGCAGCCCGTCGCTGCCGCCGGTGTGCGCGGGGTGCCGCATGATCGCGCGGACGTTGTCCTCGTGGCCGACGTGCATCAGGCACGAGGTGCCCAGCCGCTCGGAGAGCAGGACGTCGAAGTACAGCTCGGCGGGCGGACGTCCGGCGCGGCGCGCGGACTCGGCGACCGAGAGGCCGACCAGGTGCGCGTTCGCGGCCTCGCGCACGCCGTTGACCTCGATGGTGTCCCAGTCGACGGGCACGCCGTGGCAGCCGTCGGAGCCGGTCTCCTCGATCTCGACCCGGATGCGCTCGCGGGTGGCCGGGTCGGCCAGGCGGGCCAGCGTCGCCGCCGGGCCGCCCTCGCCCGCCCAGCTCGGCAGCAGCGCCGACAGGTAGGTGGCGCCGGGCAGGTACGGGTAGGTGTCGAGGGTGATGTCCGCGCCGTCGGCGACGGCCCGGTCGAGCAGGTCCAGCAGCTCGCCCGCCCGGCCCCGGTTGACCTCGAAGTTCATCGTGGCGTGCGCGAGGTGCAGCGGGCAGCCGGAGTCGCGCGACACGCGCACCATCTCCGCGTACGCCTCCAGCGCGCCCGCGCCGTAGCTGCGGTGGTGCGGGCTGTAGAACCCGCCGAGCTCGCCGACCACGCGGCACAGCGCGGTGAGCTCGGCGGTGTCGGCGTACATGCCGGGGGTGTAGGTGAGGCCGGACGACATGCCCATGGCGCCTTCGCGCAGCGACCGGGCCAGCAGTTCCCGCATCCGGTCCAGTTCGGCGTCGGTGGCGGGCCGGTCGTCGTAGCCGACGCACAGCATCCGCAGCGTGCCCTGCGGCACGAGGTAGGCGGCGTTGACCGCGATGCCCCGGTCCAGGCGGTCGAGGTACCCGCCGACGCTGCGCCAGTCCCAGTCGAAGCCGGGCGGGTCGTCGTTCCACCCGGCGAGTTGGGCGCGCAGCACGGCGAGCACGTCGTCGTCCACGGGCGCGTAGGACAGTCCGTCCTGGCCGAGGACCTCGGTGGTGACGCCCTGCGAGACCTTGGCGAGGTGGTCGGGGTTGGCCAGCAGCTGGAGGTCGGAGTGGGAGTGCATGTCGATGAAACCGGGTGCGAGGACCCGGCCGTCGGCCTCGACCACCCGGCGGCCGTCGAGCCGGTCGCCGATCGCGGCGACGCGCCCGTCCCGCACGCCCACGTCGGCGCGGTAGGCGGGCGCGCCGGTGCCGTCGACGACCCGTGCACCCCTGAAGACGATGTCCACGTCCCGGTCCTCTCTAGAAGTAGGTGCGGACCAGGTCGACCACGGTGGTGCCCTCGACCACCGGGATCAGCGGCCACTTGTCGAACACCGTGCACGGGTGGGACAGGCCGAGGCCGAGCCAGTCGCCCACCTCGACGTCGTCGTCGGACAGCCGCACGAACGCGTGCTGGTCGTTGAGCGCGGTGACCTCGGCCCGGAACGGCCGCTCGACGCCGTCGCGGCCGCGCACGACCTGCGGCTCGGGCAGGCCCTCGTCGAACGACGCGTCGCGCTTGCCCAGCGTCAGCAGCGCCAGGTCGGGTTGCGGCTTGGAGGTGACCTGCGCCCAGGCGCGCAGCGCGCTGCGGAACGGTTGCGCGCCGGGCGTGCGGCCCAGTGGCGAGATACCGCGGTAGAACCCGTCGTCGTGGGTGATGTACGCGCCGCTGCGCAGCACCGGCCGCACCGGGAACGGCCACGGTTCGGTGAGCTTCGCGGCCACCTGGTCGAAGTACGCGCTGCCGCCGACCGTGACGATCGGCTCGTCCACCGCGAACAGGTCGCGCAGCCCGATCGCCAACTCCCGCACCGAGTCCAGGTAGGAATCCACAGTGGACCGGGCCGCGGGTGACGCGTCGTGCGCGAGCGCGCCCTCGTAGCCGCCGACGCCGACCAGGCGCAACGCGGGGCTCGCGGCGGCGGCACGGGCCACGTCCAGCGCCGTGGCCTGGTCCCGCGCACCGGTCCGCCCGCCGCGCGCGCCGAGCTCGACCAGCACGTCCACCGGCCGTTCGACCGAGCCCAGCGCCTCGGTCATCCGCGCCACGCCCGCCACGGAGTCCACCCAACAGGTGAACTCGAAGGTGTCATCGGCGGCCAGTTCCCGGGCCAGCCACCGCAGCCCGGCCGGGTCCACGAGCTGGTTGGCCAGCAGCACCCGCGTGACCCCGAACGCCCGGTAGACCCGCAACTGGCTGGTGTTGGCCGCGGTGATGCCCCACGCGCCGTGCGCCAACTGGCGGGCGAACAGCTGCGGGGCCATGGTCGTCTTGCCGTGCGGCGCCAGCAGCACGCCGCGGTCGGCGCACCAGCGGGCCATGGTGGCGAGGTTGTGCTCCAGCGCGGCGGCGTCCAGCACGACCAGCGGGCCGACGAACCCGTCGGCGAACAGGTCGAGCCGGCGGTCGGCCACGTCGCCGATCGTCGTGCCGGACACGTCGGCGGGCAGGCCCTTGAACCGCCAGTCGACCCGCTCGTCGCGGATGGCGGCCACAGCGTCGAGGTCCACGTCTGTCGCTCCTCACGTTGCATATAACGCAACGGCTATTGCGCGATGTGATGCTGAAGTGTGTAACATTCGGTGGCCCAGCCGTCAATCGGCCCACACCACCGGTGCGACGGCCCCGTCGAGCGAGGAGTCCGCATGCGGTTCGACCTGCCCGGCGACGTGGTGTGCCTCGGCGAGACCATGGCGGTCCTGGTGCCGGCCGAGCCCGGCCCGGTGCGCGCGGCCCGCACGTGGACCCGGGCCGTCGGCGGCGCCGAGTCCAACGTGGCCGTCCACCTGGCCCGGCTGGGCGTGCGCAGCCGCTGGGTGAGCGCCGTCGGCGACGACGCGTTCGGCGGCGCGGTCCTCGACGCGGTGGGGGGCGCGGGTGTCGACGTCACCGGCGTGCGCGTCGACCCCGACCGGCCCACCGGTCTCTACGTCAAGGAAGCCGACGCCGCGGGCAGCCCCGTGCGCTACTACCGGCACGGCTCCGCGGCCGCCGCGATGGGCCCGGGCACGCTGGACCGGCTGCCCTGGGACGACGTGGCGCTGGTGCACGTCAGCGGCATCACCGCCGCCCTGTCGGACAGCTGCCTGGAGCTGCTGCGCGCGGTGCTGCGCCGGCCGCACCCCGCGCCGGTGTCGTTCGACCTCAACTGGCGGCCCGCGCTGTGGCGCGACCGCGACCCGTCCGTGCTGCGCGACCTCGCCGACGCCGCCGACATCGTGCTCGCCGGCTCCGACGAGGCGCAGGCCGTGTGGGGCGTGGGCGACCCGGCGGACCTGCGGGCGCTGCTGCCCGGCCCGACGACGCTCGTGGTCAAGCACGGCGCGCGCGGCGCGACCGTGGTCGAAGGCGGCGAGACCGCGTTCCAGCCCGGACTGCGGGTCGACGTGGTGGAACCCGTCGGCGCCGGTGACGCCTTCGCCGCCGGCTACCTCGCCGCGCACCTGGCGGGCGACCCACCGGCGCGCCGGCTGCGCGCCGGGCACCTCCAAGCCGCCTCCGCGCTGCTCACCAGGGAGGATGTCGGCGAGTCGCTGCCGCCCGCGGTGACCGTGCCACTGCTGGACGCCGATTCCCGCACGTGGGCCGCCGCACACCTGAGGAGACGTCGATGAGCCAAAGCCTGGACCGGGCGCTGACCCTGGTGGGTGAACTGGCCACCGGACCGAAGACGCTGGAAGAGCTGTCCGGCGTCATCGCGGTGCACAAGTCGACCACCATGAGGCTGCTGCGCACGCTGGAAACGCACCGGTTCGTGCAGCGCGAGGGCGTGCACCACTACCGGCTCGGCACCGCCCTGTTCGACCTGGCCAACCGGGCCCTGGAGGAGCGCGACGTGCGCCGCAGCGCCGAGAACGCCCTGCGCGACCTCAACGCCCGCACCGGCTACACCGTCCACCTCGCGTCCTACGAGGCCGGCGAGGTCATCTACATCGACAAGTACGACAGCACCCACCCCATGCGGATGTACTCCCGCATCGGCAGACGGGCGCCGCTGCACTGCACCGCCGTCGCCAAGGTGCTGCTGTCCGACCTGCCCGAACCACGCCGCCGCGAAGTCGCCCGGTCCCTCGACTACGTGCCGCTCACCGCGAACACCATCACCACACCCGACGCCTACCTGGCCGAACTCGACCGCGTCCGCACCGCCGGGTACGCGGTCGACAACGCCGAGCACGAGGACTTCATCCACTGCATCGCCGCACCCGTCCGCGGCGCTCGCGGCGAGGTCGTCGCCGCCGTGTCGATGTCCGTGCCCAAGGTGCTGCTCGACTACGACGGCCTGCTCGGCCACCTGCCCGACCTGCTCGCCACCGCGCGGGCGGCCTCGATCGAGTGCGGCTGGACGCCGCGCGACTGAACGACCCACCGACCGAAGATCACCAGGAAGGACACGCACACCCCATGGCGAAGACCGAGATCAGGACCCCCGACGCGCCCACCCCCGTGGCCGCGTTCTCCCAGGGCGTCCGCAAGGGCCCGATCCTCCAGGTGGCGGGCCAGGTCGCGTTCGACCCCGCCACCGGCGACGTCGTCGGCGACACCGTCGCCGAGCAGACCCGGCAGGCCATGCGCAACGTCCTCGCCGTGCTCGCGGCGGGCGGCGCGTCCCTCGCCGACGTGGTCATGCTGCGCGTCTACCTCACCGACACCGCCCACTTCGCCGAGATGAACGCCGCCTACGGCGAGTTCGTCACCGAAGCCCCGTTCCCCGCGCGCACCACCGTCTACGTCGGCCTGCCCGACAAGTTGCTGGTCGAGATCGACGCCCTCGCCGTCGTCGAGTAGCCGTCACGGAGCCGGGGCGTTCGCGGGCAGCCTCGCCTGCGCCACGTCCGCCCCGCCCAGGACCGCGCCGATCAGGTCGGTGCCCGTCAGGTCGGCGCCGCGCAGACTGGCGCCGCTCAGGTCCGCGTGGGCGAGCGAACTCTCCGCGAACACGGCCCCGTCGAGGTTCGCGCCGACGAACCGCGCGTAGCGCAGCTCGGCGTTCGAGAACCGCGCGCCCCCCAGGTCCGCTCCGCTCAGGTCGGCGCCCGCCAGGTACACCATGTGCCACGAGGCACCGGACAAGCAGGAGTTCCGCAGGTCGAGCCCGGGCGCGCCGTGGTAGATCGTCAACCGGCTGAGCGCCGACACCGCCACCCGCACGTCGTCGGCCGAAGCGCAGGGCCGGTCCCGCCGGGGTGCGTTCGACCGGATGAAGGCCGCGATCAGCCCGGCCACCACCCCGACCTCGTCGGGCGCGTCCGCGACCACCCGTTCCAGCGCCGGCACACCGCCGACCCGCACCTCCGGCTTGTCCGACGCCAACTGCCCCAACGCCTTGTCGTACCGGTCGTTCACCTGGCCCCGCGCGGACAGCTCGACCTGCTCGAGGGTGGCCCGCACGGACAACGCGGTGACGATCAGCGCCACGACCGCGGTCACCGAGGTGATCAGCGACGTCCGCTCCGACACCGACATCGACGTCCAGGCGGACCTCCGCCCACCGCTCGCCGCGGGTTCCCGGAAGCGCCGGGCGGCCAGCCACAGCAGCACACCCACGACCGAGGCCGCCACCACCAAGGCCGCCAGGTCACGGCCCCGGCTCGTCTTCGCACCCAGGAACGCCGCCAGCCCTTCGGCGACGTGCCTCAGCAGCACGACACCCGGCGGCGCGAGCGCCACCGCCAGCGCGAGCAGGGCCAGTGCGAGCAGGACCCGCCGTGCGACCCGCCGCGCCCTCTTGCTCCGCTCCGCGGTCTCGCGCTTGCGCGACCAGGCGGGGTGGACATCCCTCATGCGGACCACAGTGCCGGCCGCCGCAGGTACCGAACGGGTGACCTCGTGTACTTCTGCCGGTTGTTCTGCGTGGTGCCGGACGCGTGCGCGCGATTGACTGGAGGCACCCCCGAAAGCACGTAGGGAAGGACCCGGCGATGGCTAGGAACGCATCACCGATCGGCTGACTCCACGGCCGCGGCCCGGTCGCGGGACACCCCAGCCTCGACCGGGTCGCCCAGGGCCTCGTGCACGTCGGCCAACGCACCCAGCACCACCGCCAACCGCGGGTGCCGGTGCTCCTCGGCCACCGCCGCCGCCCGCACCAGCTCCGCCCGCGCCCCCTCCGCGTCACCCAGCTCGTGCAGCGCCACCCCCCGCAGGTACAGCGCGTCGCACAGGCTCGACGGCGCGGTCGTCACCCGCAGCAGCTCCAACGCCTCGTCCACCGCCGCCAGCACCTCCGGCCACCGCGCCAACCGGCCCAGGCTGCCCGCCGTGCGCACCAGCAACGTCGCCGACATCTCCGTCGCCATCACCGGCGCCAGCTCCAACCTCCCCGACCGCACGTTCGCCAGCAGCTCCCGGTGCACCCGCACCGCGTCCTCGTGCCGCGCCAACCCGTCGAGCACCAGCGCCAGGCACGACAACGAGATCTGCTCACCCAGCCCGAACCCGGCCAGCCGGAACAGCTCCTGCGCCCGCCGCGCGCTGACCTGCGCCTCCTCCAACCGCCCGGTGCGCAACTCCGACACCGACCGGTAGTGCACCGCCCAACCCTGCTCGACCACGTCACCCGCGGCCACCGACGCGCGCCACGCCTCGTCGTACAACGCCAACGCCTCCGGGTACCGGCGCAGCAACACCGACAACGTCCACGTCAGGAAGTTCAACTGCACGGCCTCGTCCCGCACGCTGCCCAACGCCCGCGCCGCCGCCACCCCCGCCGTGAACACCTCCGCCCACGTCTCCGCCCGCCCCCGCTGGTCGGAGTACCAGTGCATCGCCGTGGCCAGCCGCACCACCTCCGCGTGCAACCCGTTCGCCGCCGCCCACCGCAACGCGCCCAGCCAGTTCCCCGCCTCCGCGGTCAGCCACGCGTCCGCGTCCTCCTGACCCCGCAACGACCCCGACGGCGTGGTCCGCGCGTCCGGCCCGAAGAACCCGGCCGCCGCCACCGCCGTGCCCAGCAACCAGTCCACCACCCGCCGCCGCGCCCGACCCACCACGGGCGCCGGCTCCTCGTCGGCCAACCGCTCACCCGCGAACACCCGGATCAGGTCGTGGAACACGTACCGGCCCGGCACCTCCGCGGTGTCGAGCAGGCTCATGTCCACCAGCTCCTCCAACGTGTCCTCGGCCGCGAACCGGTCCAGGTCCGCCAGCACCGCGGCCACCTCCGGCCCGAAGTCCGCGCCCGGCACCAACGACAACCGGCGGAACAACGCCGCCGCCTTGCCGCCCAGCTGCCGGTACGACATCTCGAACGCCGTCCGCACCTGCAGGTCACCCGCCGTCAACGCGGACAACCGGCGCCGCTCGTCCACCAGCTGCCCGGCCAGGTGCCCGATCGTCCACTTCGGACGACTCGCCAGCCGGTTGCCCGCGATCCGCAGCGCCAGCGGCAGGTGCCCGCACAACGTCGCCACCCGCGCCGTCGCCACCGGCTCCGCGCCCACCCGCGCCCGCCCCGCGATTGCACCCAGCAGGTCGAACGACTCACCCGGCCCCAGCACGTCCAACCCCAACCGCAGGCCCGCCTCCAACCCGCCCAGCACCAACCGCGACGTCACCAGCACCAACGACCCCGACCCCGTCGCCAACAACGGCCGCACCTGCGCCTCGTCCGACGCGTTGTCCAGCACCAACAACGTCGACCGCTCCCGCAACCGCGCCCGGTACAGGTCCGACCGCTCCGCCTCACCCGCCGGGATCTCCTTCTCCGGCACGCCCAACGCCGACAACATCCGGTGCACCACCTCCGACGGGTGCACCGGACGCACGTCCATCCCGCGCAGGTTGAAGAAGAAGCACCCGTCCGCGAAACGAGACGCCAACCGATACGCGGCCCGCACCGCCAACGCCGTCTTCCCCGCACCCGGCGGACCGTGCACCACCACCACCGACGTCGTCCGCGTCCGCTCCGCCACCGCCGCCAACGCGGCCAGCTCACCCTCGCGACCGGTCAGGTCCACCACGTCCGGCGGCAACGCCGACGGCGTCACGGGCGACGGCACCCGCCGCACCCGACCCTCCTTCGCCGCGTCCAACAACTCGCGGATCTCCTGCTCCGCCAACGACAGCACACCCGCCAGCGCCTCCACCGTGCGCCGCTGGGGCCCCTTCGCGCGACCGCGCTCCATGTCGCTGATCGCCCGCACGCTGACCCCGGAACCCTCCGCCAGCTCCTCCTGCGTCAACCGCACCCGCAGCCGGTGCGCACGCAGCAGCTCACCGAACGTCATCCCCACGCTTCGACAGTAGTGCCACCGGAGGTGGGCACGGCTCGCGACGACCGTCACGTCCGTTTCCGGTAACGCCGAGGTGGTAAGACCACACACCATGAAGTGGTACGCGGATCGCCCGCCCCGGCTCGTGTGGCAAGTCCTGGCCGACCTGCTCGCCGTCGCCTGGACGTGGTTCTGGGTGAAGGTCGCCACCGCGGTCGGCGACGCGGTCCGCGCCCTGCGCGCACCCGGCGACGGCCTGTCCACCGCCGGCCGGAACCTCACCGACACCTTCGGCGACGCCGCCGCCAAAGCCCGCGACGTGCCCCTGGTCGGCGGGAAGCTCGCCGACGCGCTCGAACGCGGCCGGGCCGCCGGCGGCACCCTCACCGACGCGGGCCAGGCCCAGGTCACCGCCGTCGAGTCCACCGCGCTGTGGCTCACCATCGCCCTGATCGCCATCCCGCTGGCGTTCGCGCTGATCACCTGGCTGCCACTGCGGCTGCGGTTCGCCCGCCGCGCGGCCGTCGCCCGACGGCTGCGCGACCAGGGCCGCCTCGACCTGCTCGCCCTGCACGCCCTGAACACGCTCTCCCTGCGCGACCTGGCCGCGTTCCCCGGCGACCCGGTCGAGGGCTGGCGGCGCCAGGACCCCGAGGTCATCCGCGCGCTGGCCGCCCGAAGGCTGCGCGCCAGCGGTGTCCGGCCGTGACACCCGGGCCCCGACGGACCCGGGTGCCACGGCCGCGTGATCACGCCATCCGGTGCCAGTACACCGCGCCCGCCGGGCCGTAGAGCACCAGGTTCGAGTCGTTCTGCACGACCAACCGGTTGGCCGCCGTGCCGTACGTGTGCGTGTGCCACAGCGGCTGACCGGCCGCCGTGTACAGCACCAGGTTGCCGTCCTCCTGCAGGATCACGTGCGTCGCGCCCCTGCCGTTCGTGTAGGTGTGCCACAGCGCCTGGCCCGCCGCCGTGTACAGCACCAGGTTGCCGTCACCCTGCATCACCAGCGTGAACCGGCCGTCCGGCGACACCTTGCTCTGCCCCGCCCGCAGGCTCTCCCCCCGCACCAGGGTGTCCCCACCCGGCTGCGGCGGCGGACCGGCGTTGGTGAACAGCAGCGCGTTCGGCGAACCCGTGCCCGGGTTGCCCACCCGGTTCGGCGTGGCCGCCGCCGCCAGCGCGTCCCGCACCTGCTGCGGCGACGCACCCGGGTTGTCCGCCAGGTGCAGCGCCGCGGCCCCCGCGACGTGCGGGGACGCCATCGACGTCCCGCTGATCGTGTCCGTCGCGCCATCGCTCGTGTGCCACGCCGACGTGATGTTCACACCCGGCGCGAACACGTCCGTGCAGGTGCCCCAGTTCGAGAACGCCGCCCGGCCGTCCGCGCTGTCCGTCGCGTTGACCGTGATCGCCTCCGCCACCCGGGCGGGGGAGAAGGCACAGGCGTCGACGTTCGAGTTGCCGGACGCGACCGCGTACGTGACACCCGACGCGATCGACCGGCGCACAGCCTCGTCGAGCGTGTCGTTCGCGCCACCGCCCAGGCTCATGTTCGCCACCGCCGGCTTCTGCGCGTTCGCCGTGACCCAGTCCACACCGGCCAGGACGCCCGCGAGCGTGCCCGAACCCGAGCACGTGAGCACCTTCACGCCGTGCAGCCGCACGCCCTTGGCCACACCGTGCGCAGCGCCACCGACGGTGCCCGCCACGTGCGTGCCGTGACCGTTGCAGTCCGTGTCCGTGCCATCACCTGTCGTGTTGACGTCGAAGCTCGCCCGACCACCGAAGTCCCCGTGCGACGTCCGGATGCCGGTGTCGATGATGTAGGCGTGCACGTTGCCCGCCGCGGTGGCGTAGCGGTAGTTCGCGTTGAGGGGCAGGTCGCGCTGGTCGACCCGGTCCAAGCCCCACGACGGCGGGTTCGGCTGGTCGGCCAGCACGCTGAACCGCTGGTCCTGGGCCACGTACGCCACCGCCGGGTCGGCCGCCAACCGCTTCGCCGCCCGTTCGCTCATCGTCGCCGCGAAACCGTTCAACGCCGACCGGTACCGGTGCGTGACGCGGGCGCCGACCGCCGCGGCCGGACCCTCCGCGCCGACGCCGTCCTCCAGCACCACGATGTAACTGCCCGGAACGGCCGCCGGACCGGAGGCGTCGCGGATCGACGCCTCAGCGGCTCCCGCCGGTGTCACCGTCCAGGCCGCCAGCGCCACCGACGCGCCGACCACCGAAGCCAAGCGGGCCCAGGGCGCGCGGAACTCTCCCATGTCGGGTTCTCCTCGTGCAGGTGTCGAAGAAGATCAAGAGTTCGCGCGAACCCCTCCGACCCTGGCACGCCCCCCGGCCCCACGTCCACAACCCGTGCCGCGCGCATTCGGCCCCGCGTGTCCTACCGGCGGGACAACGCCCAAACCCCGGGAGTCGTACGCTCAGGTCTCGAGAGCCCCACGTCCAGGACCCCTGAAATCAACGCTCAGTACACGGGGCCGGTGTACTTCTCGCCCGGACCCTGGCCCGGCTCGTCCGGGTACGCCGACGCCTCGCGGAACGCCCGCTGCACCGACTGCAACCCCTCGCGCAGCGGACCCGCGTGCGGGCCCAGGTACTCGGCCGACGCCGTCACGAGGCCGGCCAGCGCGGTGATCAGGCGGCGCGCCTCGTCGAGGTCGCGGCGGGGGCTGTGCTCGGGGTCCTCGTCGGCCAGTCCCAGGCGTTCGGCGGCGGAGGACAGCAGCATGATCGCCGCCTTGCTGATCACCTCGACGCTGGGAACATCGGACAGGTCGCGGACGTTGTTCGAAGGCAGGTCGGTCACGGGAGCCATTCTCGCAACCACACCGGACCGGTCGCCGATTCGGGGGTTGACAAGGCCATCTGCTACTATTCTCCGCGCGACCAGTCCCCGCACCTGTGGGGACGGCAAGTGGAGCCCCGCTCCCACCCGAGTCTGCCGCTTCGAGCAGGTGGCCGGGTCCGGTCCCTCGAGGGGTGGACTGCGCCCTTCGTTGTGCGATCGGTCGGAAGCGGGCCTCACACCGGGCAGGTGTGAGGCCTCTTGTCTTTGGCGCACAACGAGTCACAAAGGACGTGAATGACAAGTCCCTCGAACCGAGGTGCTCCCGCGAGCACCGAGCCGCGCATCAACGACCGCATCCGCGTGCCCGAGGTTCGTCTGGTCGGGCCGAACGGCGAGCAGGTCGGGATCGTTCGCATCGAGGACGCGCTCCGACTCGCCCAGGAATCGGATCTCGACCTCGTCGAGGTCGCCGCGCAGGCTCGGCCGCCGGTCTGCAAGCTCATGGACTACGGCAAGTTCAAGTACGAGAGCGCGCAGAAGGCCCGCGAGTCTCGCCGCAACCAGCAGCTCACGGTCATCAAGGAGCAGAAGCTCCGGCCGAAGATCGACCCGCACGACTACATGACGAAGAAGGGCCACGTGGCCCGCTTCCTGTCGCACGGGAACAAGGTCAAGGTGACCATCATGTTCCGGGGCCGTGAGCAGTCCCGGCCGGAGCTGGGTTACCGCCTGCTGCAGAGGCTCGCCGAGGACGTCGCGGAGCTGGGGTTCGTCGAGTCCAACCCGAAGCAGGACGGCCGCAACATGATCATGGTGCTGGCCCCGCACAAGACCACGAAGACCCGACCGATCAAGCACGACAGCGCCGACGAGGCGCCGGCTGAGTCGGAGTCTGTCGAGGAGTGATCTCCCGGCCTCCGGGCCGGGAGCAAGCATGGCCGCCCCCAACCCCGGTGGCTGCACGAGACTGAGGACGGAAATGCCCAAGAACAAGAGCCACAGCGGGACCTCCAAGCGCGTGAAGGTCACCGGCAGCGGCAAGCTCGTCCGCGAGAAGGCCGGCAAGCGCCACCTGCTGGAGAAGAAGTCCAGCAAGCTGACGCGGCGCCTCTCCGGCACGACCGAGGTCGCGAAGAACGACGTGCCGCGGCTGAAGAAGCTGCTCGGCCTCTGAGCGCTCGGCCTCCGAGCGCCTGAGCACCAGACCTTCACCCCTTTGAACACCGGGGTCGGCCCCCACCGGCCCCACGAGATCGACAGGATGGACCCGTGGCACGCGTCAAAAGGGCAGTGAACGCCCAGAAGAAGCGCCGTACCACCCTTGAGCTCGCCAGCGGCTACCGCGGCCAGCGTTCGAGGCTGTACCGCAAGGCCAAGGAGCAGGTGCTCCACTCGCTCAACTACGCCTACCGGGACCGTCGCGCCCGCAAGGGTGACTTCCGGAAGCTGTGGATCCAGCGCATCAACGCCGGTGTCCGCGCCAACGGCATGACGTACAACCGCTTCATCCAGGGTCTGCGGCTCGCCGGCATCGAGGTCGACCGCAAGATCCTCGCCGAGCTGGCCGTCAGCGACGCCGGCGCGTTCACCGCGCTGGTCGAGGCCGCTCGCGCCGCCCTGCCGAACGACGTCAACGCGCCCGTCGAGGACAAGGCCTGAGCGCGGACAATCGCGCACCACGACCCGGGGAAGCTCCGTTCACCGAACGGACTCCCCGGGTCGTTGCCGCTAGGCGGCTGACCAGGCGCTCCGGCCGCGACCGCGCCGAGCGCTTCCTGGCCGAAGGCGCGCAAGCCGTGCGCGAAGCCCTGGCCTGGGCCGCCGCCGGCCGCGGCCGGGTGCACGAACTCTTCCTCACCGCCGACGCCGCCACCCGCAACGACGCCCTCGTCGCCGCGGCCGTCGACGCCGGCGTGCCGCTGAGCACCGTGACCGACAAGGCCGCCGCGGCGCTGTCGGAGACCGTGACGCCGCAGGGCCTGGTCGCCGTGTGCTCGCTGGTCGACGTGCCGCTGACGGCCGCGCTCACGCCGGGCGTGCGGCTGGTGGCCGTGCTGCACGGGGTGGCGGACCCCGGCAACGCGGGCACGGTCGTGCGCGTGGCGGACGCGGCGGGTGCCGACGCGGTGATCTTCGCGGGTGACGCGGTCGACCCGCACAACGGCAAGTGCGTGCGGGCGTCGACGGGCAGCGTGTTCCACTTGCCGATCGCGCGGGTGCGGGACGCGGGGGAGGCGTTCGCGGCGTGCCGGGAGGCGGGGCTGCGGTTGGTCGCGGCGGACGGGTACGCGCCCGAGGACCTGGTGACGGCCGACTTGCGCGGGGACCTGGCGGTGCCGACGGGGTGGGTGTTCGGCAGTGAGGCGCACGGGTTGCCGGACGACGTCGTGGCCGGGTTGGACGCCGCGTTGAAGGTGCCGATCTACGGCGGGGCGGAGAGCCTCAACTTGGCGACGGCGGCGGCGGTGTGTCTTTACGCTTCGGCTCGAGCCCAGCGGGTCTGAGGGCGGCCGGCGGCTGGTGGTCGGTGGCCTCGTGCTCACCGATCCCACTGCCGGCGGGACCGACGCCCCCGGCGGGACCGAAGCTGCCGGTGGGGCTGGTGTGCCCGGAGGCTGGCCGGTGGTGATCTGCCTGGAGGCTGCCGGCCTGTGGCTGGTCCGGTGGCTGCGTGGTGACCGGCCTGCGGCTGGCAGGTTGCGGGGTGTGGGCCGGGCGATCGGGAAGCTGCGGCCGGAGAGTGTGGCGGGGCCGGGGGACCTGGAGGTCTGGGGCGCGAGTCTGAGCTGGAGTCCGGGGCGGGGCGGGGGTGCTGGGTGGTGTGGTGCCTTGGCCGGCCTCCTTGCTTGTCCTAGGCGACGCGCGAGGTTCGATCTGGTTCTCGGTGGGACATGGGTTCGCTCGATGTGGTGATCATGGTTGACATGTGGCGATGGTGAGTGGCGGCGTGCTGACCTGGTGTTTTAGTGGTCAGCACGCCGCTTCGTCAGGCTTCCAGGCGAGCGGTCAGGGCGCGGAGCAGGGGGTCGCTCGAGGTCGGTTTGGACTGGCTGCGGAGGGCTTCTTCGAGGACGTTCGCGGTGTCGCCGAGGATCTGGGGTGGGGTTTCGTCGGTGATCAGGGTGCCGGCACGGCGGGCTTCGGCTTCGGCGTTGGTCGGGTCGCCGGAGTCCAGCAGGAACCGCGCCCCGCGGACCACCAGGAACGTCTGCCAGTCCAGGTCACCCAGTCGGGCGGCCAGCTCTTCGGCGACACCGTTCTGCTCGATGGCCGCGGCGTGCTCGCCGGCCTGGATGTGCAGGAACGCGCGGATCGCGGCGATCCTCGCGGTCAGGTGGGTGCGGTGGTCGGGGTCGTCCACCGACGGCAGCAGGTGTTCCGCTTCGGTCAGGGTGGTGGCGCACTCGGCCGACTCCTCGTTCGGCAGGGCGGCGGCGGCTTCGACCAGGGAGCCGGCGGCCTCGGCCGGTTCGTCGACCTCCTGCCACGCGGCCGCGGCGCCTTGGTAGGCGGAGGCGGCTTCGAGGGGGAGGTCGAGGCGGCGCAGGACGCCGGCCAGAACGTCGAGGACCATGGCCCGGCGCCACGGCTCGTCGGCGGGGACGAGGCCCAGGGCCACTTCCAGGTGCCGGCGGGCGGCCTCGGTCTCGTCCAGGCGGGCGCAGACCTGGCCCAAGCGGTAGCGCACGGGGACGACGACGTCCGGGTCGACCTCGCCGCCCTCGATCACGCGGACGGCTTCCTCCAGGGCTTCGGCGGCCTCCACGAACCGGCCCGCCTTCAGGTAGCCCCCGGCCAGGGCGTAGCAGGCCTTGGCCACGTCGTCCGGCACGCCCACCTCGTGCCCGGCGCTCACCGCGTCACGCAGCTCCGCCAGGTGCTCGGCCTCCAGGCCGAGCCGTTCGACCGACGCCACCCGCTGCCGGTGCGTCTCGGCCGTCCACGGGCCGCGCGGCGTGCTGAACGCGTCGACGAACCCGGCCGCCGTCCGCACCGCCTCCTCGTCACCGCGCACGGTCTGGATCTTCAGCAGCAGGCGCAGCGCGTCGAACCGCACGGAAGCCGACTGCGCGCCCGACAGGAGGTCCACCACCTCGGCGTGCGCCTCGTCCAGCTGCCCGGTGGTGGCCAGGTACTGGGCACGGTCGCAGCGCGCCCGCGCCACCAGCCCCGGCGCCTCGGCGCGGGCCAGGTCCAGCGCCTCCGCCGTCAACGCGCCGTGCTCGTCGGTCTCGTCCGCGTCCGCGAGCAGGTCCGCCAGCAGCAGCCTGGTCAGCACCCGCGTGTACGGGGTGCCGGTGACGTCCGCCTCGGCCAGGCACGTGCGCGCGATCGCCGTGCTCTCCGCCGAACCGCCCTCCTCGGCGCGCAGCCCCGCGCCCCGCGCCCGGAACCGGTTGGCCAGGTCGTGCTCGCCGCACGCCACCAGCCGCTCGACCGCCGCGTCCAGCTCGGCCAGCACCTCCTCCTTCGGCCGCACGTGCCCACCCGCGATCGCCCGCCGTGCCGCGACCAGCGCGCCCAGCGACTCCGGCAGCAACGGGTCCAGGTCCTCCGGCAACGACCGCAGCAGCCGCATGCCGACGATGAACTCGCCCTGGTCGAACGCGTCGCACAGCTGCCGCGCCAGCTCGACCGGGTCGGCCACCTCCACCGGCTCCTCGTCGACCGCGGGCACCGCCGGGGACGAGGACGCGACCGGCACGGCCAGCGGCACGGGGGTCGTGTCCGGCGCGGCCAGCGTCGCCCGGATCCGGGTGCTCACCGCGTCACTGCCGTTGCGCCGGTCGAACCGGGCCGCGACCTCCAGCGCCTGCGCTTCGAGCAGCTCACGCAGCTCCGGCGCGGACAGCACGGTCGTCCGCCCGTCCCGCGGCACGGCGAACTCCTCGTCCGGCGACACCCGGCTGAGCAGCAGCGCCGCGCCCGCGGCGAAGTGCATGGCCCGGGACGGACTGGTCGAGTGGTGCACCCGGTGCAGGTGGCCGCGCAGCAGCTCCACGCCGCGCCGCACGTTGCCCGACGTCGCGCAGAACTCCAGGTGGTCGTCCAGGTAGCCGCTGACCAGGTCGTCGCGCACCAGCCGGTACGCCACGACGTGCGCCTCCCGCGCCCGGTCCACGTCGCCGAGCGCGACGAACGCGGGCGTCAACGTGGTCAGGATGCCCTGCGGCTGGGTCGCGCAGCCCGTGTCCTGCGCGAGCTGCTGCTCGGCGTGCGCGACCGCCTCGGCGTGCCTGCCCTGCCGGATCAGGTGACCGGCCTGCTCCTCGACGACGCACGCCTCGCAGTCGCTCATCGGGCCGCGGTCCATCGCCAGGTACTTCGCGAAGTGCTCGCGGTACGCGTCGTCGTCACCGACGTGCGCGGCCAGGTCGGCGCGCACGCCGTGCACCGGCTGCATCGAGTACCCCAGCCGCTGGTAGCGCTCGGCGAGCTGGTCGACGAACGACCCGATCTGCTCCAGCGTGAACCGGGGGTCGGCGATCAGGCCGCTGACGATCCACTTGTGCGCCCAGTCGTAGCTGTGCAGCTCCCACTCGTCGAACGCGGTGGCGTCGCGCTGCTCGGCCGTGCCGCACCAGGCGAACGGCGCCAGCATCAGGTCGTAGCGGCCCAGGTCGTAGGCGGAGCGGATCAGCGCGATCCGGCAGCTCACCGCCAGTGGCAGGTGGTCGAGGGCGTCGGCGGCGCGGGCCGCGCGTTCCAGCGCCTCGTGCCGCGGCATGCCCTCCGGCAGGTGGTAGGCCTCGACGAACTGCCGCTCGGCGGCTTCCTTCTCCTCGTTCACGGGTGATCCCCCACAGCGCGGTCCAGCAGTTCCAGGAACGAACGGTTCAGCGCCGCGGTGTCCTTCGGGCGCATCGGACGCCGTGCCTGCAGCAGGGCGTGCACGTACAGCGACTCCACGGTCAGCTCCACCAGCGCCGGGTCGGTCAGCTGGGCCAGCCGACGCACCAGCGGGTTGCGGCAGTTGAGCACGAGCCGCTGCGCCGCGTCCGACGTCGACTCGACCAGGCTGCCCAGCAGTTCCGCCCACAGCGGGTCGGCCTGCTCGCCGACCTGCTGCGCGTCGCGCTTGCGCTCGGCGTCGGCGTTGGTGACCAGCAGGGCGGGCAGCGAGCCGGGGTCGAAGTCGCGCGGCACGGCCTCGCAGTCGTGCCGCTCCAGCACGTCCTCGGCCAGCGTGAACCGCTCGCGCAACGCGCGCTCCAGCTCCGGGTCCGGGTCGCCCAGCGCGGCCAGCACCTCGCTCGGCGCGACGCGGCGGGCGGTCGTGGGGCCGTCCAGGGCGATCAGCCGTTCCATGATCTCCGCGTCGTAGGCGTAGCCCGCGTTGACCAGGCCCATGCCCTGGGCGTGCGCGACCGGCGCGAGCTGGCGGAACTCGTCCACGTCCGGCACGTGCGCGATGACGCCGTGCTTGCGGCGGAACTGGCGCAGCGACTGCGGGCCGTCGGTGGTCTCGAACGGCAGCCACCGCTCGACCAGCCGCAGCATCTCGTCGTCCACCCGGGCCAGCGACTTGATGCCCAGGTGGTGCGCGTCGAGCAGGGCCCGGGTGCGGTCGGGGTCGGTCGCGTCGAGCCGGACCAGCCAGTCGCGGACCTGGCGGCCCAGCTCCTCGCGCACGGCCAGCAGCGTCTCGTCCTGGTAGAGCGACTCGCGGCTCGCAGTCGGCCGCAACGACGTCGAGTCGACCACGCACCGCACGAAGTACGCCCACTCCGGCAGCAGGCCCTCGATCGCGTCGCCGACGAGCATCCGCTTCAGGTAGACGCGGTGGGACTGGCGCGCGCCGGGGTGCACGCCGCGCGGCAGCACGTAGGCCACGCCGCGCAGGCCGACCGTCGGCACCTCGACCGGGATCGCGTCGAACGGCCGCACGCCGAGCACCCGCTCGCCGTAGGACAGCGCGTCCTCGACCCACGGCAGGTCGCCGTGCGTGACGACCTCGTCGCCCACCCGCACCGTGACGGGCAGCAGCTCGCCGTACTCGGTGACCAGCGCCTTGACCACCTCGTGCTCGAGCCAGTGCTCGGAGTCGCGGTGCGGCACCAGCTCGATGGTCGTGCCGACGTCGGCGCGGGCGTCGTCGTCGACCTCGACCTCGTAGTTGCCCGCCGCGTCGGCCGTCCACCGCACGGCCGGCCCGCCCTTGACCGAGCGGCTGACGAGCCGGATGCGGTCGGCGACCAGGAACGCCGACAGCAGGCCGACGCCGAACTGGCCGAGGAAGCCCTGGCGGGCGAAGCCCAGGTCGTCGCGCTTGGACGTGCGGCCGAGGGTGGACAGCAGGTCGTGCACCTCGCGCTCGGTGAGGCCGAGGCCGGTGTCGGAGATGCGGAAGGTGCCGCCGGAGGACCCGACCGGCTCGATCACGACCTCGCCCGGCGCGTCCGGTTGCAGCGCGCGGCGGGCGGTGATCGCGTCCACCGCGTTCTGCAGCAGTTCGCGCGCGTACACGCGAGGGCTGCTGTAGAGGTGGTGGCTGAGCAGGTCGATGATCCCGCGCAGGTCGACACCGAAGGTGTGTGCCATGGGACTGGAGTTCACCTCGGGTCAGGTCACGGGGGAGGGACGATTCTAAGGGCGTGCCTGCGGCTTGTGACCCGGTTTTCCGCTGATCGCCCGCCGGGGTCCTGCTCGCGTCGCCAAGACTGTCACGGCCCACCGACAATTCCGGTTCGCGCGGTTGCGGATGGCGGTTCCGGCACGATGTCACCACGGACGGTGAGAGGTGGTGTCCGGTGCCGGACGGGTGGGACTTCTTCGTCTCCTACACCCAGGACGACCGCGCCTGGGCCGAGTGGGTGGCCTGGGAGCTGGAAGAGGCCGGGTACCGGGTGCTGGTGCAGGCGTGGGACATGGTGCCGGGCAGCAACTGGGTCGACGGCATGCACGAGGGCGTGCGGGGCGCTTCGCGGACGATCGCGGTGCTGTCGGGTTCTTACACGTCGTCGGTGTACGGGGCGGCGGAGTGGCAGGTGGCGTGGCGCGACGACCCTCTGGGAAAGCAGCACAAGCTGCTGGTGCTGCGCGTGGAGGACTGCGAACGGCCGGGGTTGTTGGGGTCGGTGGTGTCGGTCGACCTGTTCGGGGTGCCGGAGGCCGATGCCCGGGAACGGCTGCACCGGGCCGTTCGGGGTGCGGTGGACGGCCGGTTGAAGCCTTCCCGGCCGCCGGGGTTCCCGGGACGGGCGGTGCCGGTGGAACGGCGGTTCCCCGGCGCGCTGCCCGCGGTGTGGAACGTGCCCGCCCGCAACCCGAACTTCACCGGCCGGGCCGAGTCGCTGGCCCGATTACGGGAGGCGCTGCGCGCGCCGGGGACGGTGACCGTGCACTCGATCCGGGGGATGGGCGGGGTCGGTAAGTCGCAGCTGGCGATCGAGTTCGCGCACCGGTACGCCGCGGACTTCGACGTCGTGTGGTGGGTGCCCGCGGAGCAGCCTGCCGCCATTCCGGGGCACTTGACCGAGTTGGGCACCAGGTTGGGGGTCGAAGGTCCGGAGGCGGCGCTGGACGCGCTGCGGGACCGGCGGTCCCTGCTGGTGTTCGACAACGCGGAGGACGCCGCGGCCCTGCGCGACTTCCTGCCCAGAGGTGCGGGACGCGTGCTGGTCACGACTCGGCGCAGCGGGTTCGGCGGGCTCGGCGAGGTGCTGGACGTCGACGTGCTCGACCGCGCCGAGAGCATGGCGCTGGTGCGGCGCAGGGTGCCCGCGGCCACCGACGTCGAGGAGTTGGCCGAGTGGCTGGGCGACCTGCCGTTGGCGATCGAGCAGGCGTCGGCCTACCTGGAGGCGACCGGGCTGACCGTGCCCGAGTACCTGGTGCTGCTGCGGGAGCACACCGCGAAGATGATCGGGCGCGGGAAGGTCGCGGACCGTGAGGAGACCCTGGCGACGTTGTGGGACCTGTCGCTGGCGGCGTTGGCGGAGGAGGACCCGGCAGCGGTCCAACTGCTGCACCTGCTCGCCTGGCTGGCACCTGAGCCGGTGCCGCTGGACCTGTTCAGCGGCCACCCCGGCGTCCTGCCCTCGCCCCTGGCGGAGGTGGTGACCGACCCGATCGCGTTCGCCGAGACGGTCGGCGCGTTGGTGGGGCAGTCCCTGGTCCGGCGCGGGTCGGGGGAGATCACCATTGCCCACCGGCTGTTGCAGCAGGCATTGCGCGCCCGGCACGTCTCCCAACCTCCGCCGGTGCAGGAACTGCTGGTCGAGGACCTGCCCTGGGCCATCATCCGGAGGCCGGAGGAGTGGCCCAGGTGGAGGGCGCTGCTGCCGCACGTCCTGGCGGTTCGCGACGACGTCCGCGCGGACGAGCGCAGGATCACCGAGTTCGTGCCGCTGTTGCTCGACCGCGCCGCGATCTTCCTCTGGACCTACGGCCGTTCTGCTCAAGCCCGGCCACTGCTCGAGCAAGCGCACGCGATCGCGGAGGTGGTGCATGGAGCCGACGCCCCCGTGATCGCCCGTCTGTGCAATAGCCTCGGTTTGGTGTTGGACGGCCTTGGCGAGCTGGCCGAGGCCCGGTCGGCGTTCGAGCGGGCCTTGGCCATCGATGAGGTGGTGTGCGGGCCGGACAGCCTGGAGGTGGCGGTCGACCTCGGCGCCCTGGCTTGGGTGTTGCGCAAGATCGGGCGACCGGAAGAGGCGTTGCCTCTGGTGGAGCGGGCGCTGGCCATCGAAGAGGCGGTGCTGGGACCCGACGACCCGGAGGTGGCTACGGCCCTCGTCCACCTGGGTTTGGCGTTGCGAGACCTCGGACGGCCGGAGGAGGCCATCGCGGTGTTCGAACGCGCATTGGCCATGGACGAGGCGGTTTACGGGCCCGATCACGTAGAAGTGGCCGCCGACCTGGCCGGTCTGGGTGCGGTATTGCGCGACCTCGGGCGGCTGGAAGAGGCGCTGTGGTCGATGAGGAGGGTCCTCTCCATCGACGAGGCGACGTACGGGCCCGATCACGTCGAGGTGGCCGACGACCTCGACGCGGTCGCCGACCTGCTGATTGAGCTGGGACGTGCCGATGAGGCGCGGCCGTTGTTCGAACGGGCCGCCGAGATCCGCGCCACGGACACCCCCGCCTAGCTCCGCGTTCACTCGAACAGGTGGGGAACACCTGGTCGGACGGCGGTGGGGGTGGTGGAGGGGGGATCACCTAGGATCGAGCCGCTACTCCGCATGCCGTGCGGAGGGCTGACCACCAGTTGTCCGTGACGGGAGCTGTCCACCAACCATGTCCGGAGCCAACGACCCGTACGACCCCAAGCAGGTCGCGGCGCTCTCACCCGAGGCGCTCGGCGCGGCGGTCGAGCAGGCTCGGGAGGCGTTCGCGAAGGCGGCCGACCTCGACGAGCTCGCCGCCGTGAAGTCGAGCCACCTGGGTGACCGCTCGCCGGTCCTGCTGGCCCGCCGCGAGATCGGCGCGTTGCCGCCCGCCGCGAAGGCGGAGGCGGGCAAGCGGGTGAACGAGGCGCAGAACGCGGTCAAGGTCGCGTTCGAGGAGCGCCGCGCCCGGCTGCAGGCCGAGCGCGACGAACGGGTGCTGCGCGAGGAGACGGTCGACGTCACGCTGCCGTGGGACCGGGTGCCGCGTGGCGCCCGCCACCCCATCTCCACCCTGGCCGAACGCATCGCCGACGTGTTCGTGGCCATGGGCTACGAGGTCGCCGAGGGCCCGGAGCTGGAGACCGAGTGGTTCAACTTCGACGCGTTGAACTTCGGCAAGGACCACCCGGCGCGCACCATGCAGGACACGTTCTACGTGGGCCCCGCCGACTCCGGTCTGGTCCTGCGCACGCACACCAGCCCGGTGCAGGCGCGCACGCTGCTGGACCGCGAGCCGCCCGTCTACGTGGTGTGCCCCGGCCGCACGTTCCGCACCGACGAGCTGGACGCCACCCACACCCCGGTCTTCCACCAGGTCGAGGGCCTGGCCGTGGACAAGGGCCTGACCATGGCGCACCTCAAGGGCACGCTCGACGCGTTCGCCCGCGCCATGTTCGGCGAGGACTCCAAGACCCGCCTGCGGCCGAGCTTCTTCCCGTTCACCGAGCCGTCCGCCGAGGTGGACGTGTGGTTCCCGGAGCGCAAGGGCGGCGCGGGCTGGGTCGAGTGGGGCGGCTGCGGCATGGTCAACCCCAACGTGCTGCGCAACTGCGGCGTGGACCCGGACGTGTACTCCGGGTTCGCGTTCGGCATGGGCCTGGAGCGCACGCTGCAGTTCCGCAACGGCCTGCCCGACATGCGGGACATGGTCGAAGGCGATGTCCGCTTCACCCAGCCATTCGGAACGGAGGCCTGACCGGTGCGCATTCCGGTTACCTGGCTGGTCGAGAACCTCGAGTTCGCCGAGACGCCCACGCCCGAGCAGCTCGCCGAGGCGTTCGTCCGGATCGGCATCGAGGTCGAGGACGTCCACGAGCTCGACTCGGTCACGGGGCCGCTCGTCGCGGGCCGCGTGGTCGAGATCGAGGAGCTGACCGAGTTCAAGAAGCCGATCCGCTACTGCCAGGTCGAGGTCGGCCCGGAGCAGGTCAACGGCATCGTCTGCGGCGCGACGAACTTCCGGGAGGGCGACACGGTCGTGGTGGCGCTGCCCGGCGCGGTGCTGCCCGGCGACTTCACCATCTCCGCGCGCAAGACCTACGGCCGGACCAGCAACGGCATGATCTGCTCGGCCGCCGAGCTGGGCCTGGGCGACGACCACTCCGGGATCATGGTGCTGCCCAGCGGCACGGCGCAGCCCGGTGACGACGCGATCGAGCTGCTCGGCCTGGGCGACACGGTGATCGAGGTCGCGCCGACCCCCGACCGCGGCTACGCGTTCTCCGTGCGCGGCCTGGCCCGGGAGATCGCGTGCGCGTTCGACGTGCCCTACCGCGACCCCGGCACGGCCGAGGTGCCCGAGGGCGAGGGCGAGGTCATCCCCGTCACGGTCGAGGACGAGCGGGCGTGCCCGCGGTTCGTGGCCCGGCGCGTCAGCGGTGTCGACCCGACCGCGCCCACGCCGTGGTGGATGCGCCGCAGGTTGATGCTGGCGGGCATCCGGTCGATCTCGCTGCCGGTGGACGTCACCAACTACGTGATGCTGGAGCTGGGCCAGCCGCTGCACGCGTTCGACGCTCAGGCGGTCAAGGGCGGCCTGGTGGTGCGGCGCGCGGCGGCCGGCGAGAAGCTGACCACGCTGGACGACCAGGTCCGCGCGCTGGACCCGGACGACATCGTGATCGCCGACGACACGGGCGTGATCTCGCTGGCCGGCGTGATGGGCGGCGCGAGCACCGAGGTGTCGGCGGCCAGCTCGGACATCCTGCTGGAGGCGGCGAACTGGGACCCGGCGTCCATCGCCCGCACGGTCCGCCGGCACAAGCTGCCCAGCGAGGCGGCGAAGCGGTTCGAGCGCACGGTCGACCCGGCGCTCGCGCCGGTCGCGCTGGAGCGCGCCGCCCGGCTGCTGGACATGTTCGGCGACGGCAGCATCAAGCCCGGCCGCACCGACGTGGGCGCGCCCGCGCAGCCGTTGCCGGTGTCGATGCCGATCAACCTGCCCGACCGGGTCGCCGGGGTGAACTACGCCCGCGGCGTGACCGCGCGCCGGCTCGGCCAGATCGGCTGCCAGGTCGAGGTCACCACGGGCGACGACGGCACCACCATGGTCACCGCGGTGCCGCCGACGTGGCGCGCGGACCTGACCCAGCCCGCGGACCTGGTGGAGGAGGTGCTGCGGCTGGAGGGCTACGACACGATCCCGTCCACGCTGCCGCCCGCTCCCGCCGGTCGCGGGTTGACCGAGCAGCAGCGCCGTCGCCGCACGGTGTCGCGCGCCTTGGCGGAGAACGGTTTCGTCGAGGTCAAGCCGTTCCCGTTCGTCGCGCCGTCGGTGTTCGACGCGCTCGGCCTGCCCGAGGGCGACGTGCGGCGCAACACGGTGAGCGTGCTGAACCCGTTGGAGTCGGACAAGCACGCGCTGGCCACCACGCTGGTCCCGGGCCTGCTGGAAGCGGTGCAGCGGAACCTGGCGCGCGGCCAGAAGGACCTCGCGGTCTACACCGTCGCGCAGGTGACGTTGCCGCGCACGCAGCAGGTGCCGGTGCCCGAGGTGGGCGTGGGCGAGCGGCCGTCGGACGCGCAGGTGGCGTCGTTGCTGGCGGCGCTGCCGCAGCAGCCGGTGCACGTGGCGGCCGTGCTGGCGGGCCACCGCGAGCAGGCGGGCTGGTGGGGCAAGGGCAGGCAGGCGGACTGGGCGGACGCGGTGCAGGCCGCGCGACTGGTCGGCCAGGCCTACGGCGTGGAGCTGACCGTGGTCGCCTCCGACCTCGCGCCGTGGCACCCCGGTCGGTGCGCGGAGCTGCGCGTCGGCGACTGGCCCGTGGGTCACGCGGGCGAGCTGCACCCCAAGGTCGTGGAGGCGCTGGGGTTGCCGAAGCGGACCGTGGCGCTGGAGCTGGACCTCGACGCGTTGCCGCTGACCGATCACCGGCCCGCGCCGGTGGTGTCGGCGTACCCGCCGGTGCTGCTGGACGTGGCCGTGGTCGTGCCCGCGGCCGTGCCCGCCGAGCAGGTGGCGCGGGTGCTGCGCGGCGGCGGTGGGGCGTTGCTGGAGGACATCCGGCTGTTCGACGTCTACACCGGCGACCAGGTCGGCGAGGGCAAGCGGTCGCTGGCGTACTCGCTGCGGTTCCGGGCGCCGGACCGCACGTTGACGGTGGAGGAGGCGACGGCGGCGCGGGACGCGGCCGTGGCCGCCGCGGCGGAGCGCTTCGGCGCCGTGCTGAGAGGCTGACGCGAGGCCTGGACCCGCACTGGTGCGGGTCCAGGTTTACACCGCACGGGTGAATCGCCCGGTGGTGGAGGTAGTGGGAACGCGCAGTTCACGCGGTGTCGCGGAACGTGTCAAGGGGTACAAAGACCTTTCTTTCCGGGTCGGCCAGGTCCTTGCGCACAGGTTGAACGTTCTCCAAGATTGGCTTCGCGGCCCGCTGGGCCGAGGGGCGAAGCGATGAACCGCCGGGCGAGTCTGGTCGCCGGTCCGACGGGGAGCTAGCGGCGAACCCACCGCCTGGAGCAGCAATCGAGTGAGGTTGCCTCATGCGCAGCTTGGGCCCGCGGATGGAAGTCGCCGTCGCCATGACCATCCTCGGCGTGGGTGCCGCCGTGGTGGCTGCCATGCACCTGACCTGGCCGGAGCCGGAACTGCCCGCGATGGCGTACTCGGTGAGCGGCGGTGAGGTGACCGAGCTCCAGTCGTTCGAGATCACCGACGTGAGCGGTGGCGCGGTGGAGCTGACGCCGGGCAGCGAGGGCGCCCGCGTGGTGCGGCTGTCGAACCCGAACAGCGTGGAGATCGTGGTGCTGACGCTGGAAGCCGAGCCGGGCCAGCCGTTGGACGCGGCGCAGAACCAGGTGCCGGGCTGCCCGCGCGGTGTGCTGACCGTGGTGCCGATGGCGGAGCCGGTGACGATCCCCCCGTCGGGGGCGGTCGAGGTGGAGATGGTCGTGCAGATCGCGCACGACGTGCCGAGCGCGTGCACGGACCTGGTGTTCCCGCTGACCTACTCGGGCCGCGCGGCCCGCGCCTGACTCAGGACGCGGCCTCCAGCGGCACGTCGCCGTCGCCGCGCCAGGTGGCCGCCAGGTCCCCGACCGGCACGTCGAGCGCGTCGCCGAGGCGGACGACGGTGCCGAACCCGGGCGACGGCAGTCGTCCGGTCTCGATCTTGCGCAGGGTCTCCGGCGAGATGCCGGCCGCGTGCGCGACGTCCGCCAGGTCCCGTCCGGCTCGCGCGCGGCGCAGCAGGGCGCCGAGGCGCCGGCCGGCTTCGACCTGCTCCGGGGTGAGCGGTTGGCGGACCATGCCCCCAGGATAGGGCCCGAGGACCGGGTTGGTATTCAAATACCGACACCTGCTACGGTGGCGGTATAACAATACTGCCCCCTGGTGACGCGAGGTTGCACGTGATCGAGCTGAAGACGCCCGCCGAGGTCGACCGCATGCACGTGGCCGGGCGCTTCGTCGCCGAGGCGCTGTCCGAGGTCGGCCGGCTCGCCGAGGTGGGCGTCAACCTGCTGGACCTGGAGCACCACGTGCGCGGCATGATCGCGCGGCGCGGCGCGGAGTCGTGCTACTGGGACTACGCGCCGTCGTTCGGGCGCGGCCCGTTCCGCAACGTCATCTGCCTGTCGGTCAATGACGCCGTGCTGCACGGCCTGCCGCACGACTACGCGCTGCGCGACGGCGACGTGCTCAGCGCGGACCTCGCGGTCGGCATCGACGGCTGGGTGGCCGACTCGGCCCGCACGATCGTCGTCGGCACCCCCGACGAGGAGGACCTGCGGATCATCCGTGCCACCGAGGAGGCGCTGGAGGCGGCGATCGCGGTGGCGCGCCCGGGCAACCGGCTCGGCGACATCTCGGCCGCCATCGGGGCGGTGGCGCGCGACCACGGCTACCCGGTCAACACCGAGTTCGGCGGCCACGGCATCGGCCGCACCATGCACGAGGACCTGCACGTGGCCAACAAGGGCAAGGCGGGCCGCGGCTTGACGCTGCGCCCCGGGCTGACCCTCGCGCTCGAACCCTGGTTCACCCGCACGACCGACCGGATCGTCTACGACGACGACGGCTGGACCATCAGGTCGGCCGACGGCTCCCGCACGGCCCACTCCGAGCACACCATCGCCATCACCGACGACGAGCCGCTGGTGCTGACCCGGCGCGAGTCGGAGAACCCCGTCACAGGTGCTTGAGCGCCTCGCGCTGCGACAGCGGCGACAGCTCCGGGTGGGACCCGACGAACGCCCTGACCCACGCCGGGTCCACCCGCGAGTGCTGCCGCAACGCCCAGCCGATGCCCTTGCGCAGGAAGAAGTCCGG
Organism: Saccharothrix saharensis; assembly: GCF_006716745.1. Taxonomy (NCBI): domain Bacteria; kingdom Bacillati; phylum Actinomycetota; class Actinomycetes; order Pseudonocardiales; family Pseudonocardiaceae; genus Saccharothrix; species Saccharothrix saharensis. The sequence goes on from NZ_VFPP01000001.1 coordinate 6,802,047, forward strand.
GTCCTCGGCGTTGGCCTCGACGGCGTGGGTGAGCAGGTCGAGGTCGGTCGCCGCCTTCGACCCCAACTGGCAGATCACCGACACGCGCCGACGCCACCGGTCGTCGTCACGGGCCCACGCGCGCATCACCGGCGCGACCTCCTCGGGGAACGCCCGCAGCAGCGGCCCGACGAGCCGGGACGCGACCTCGTCCACGAAGTCCCACCACGCGCCGGTCACCACCAGCTCGTCGTACACCGGCAGCAGGTCCACGCCCCGCCACCGCGGGTGGCGGCCGGCCAGGTCCAGCGCCGCGTACCGCTCCTCCCGGAACTCCGCGCCGCGCCACACCTCCAGCACCGCCGCGACCCACGCGTCCCGTGACTCGAACGGGTGGTCCGCGAACACCCGGCGCAACGCCCGCGCGCGCACCGGCTTGGGCACGCCGAGGAACGGCATGGCGGACTTCATGTACCGCCGCATCGCCGGCGCCTTCGCCGGATCGGCCACCTCGGCCAACGCCCGCCGGATCGCCGGCACGAGTCCGTCCACGCGGCCACCGTAGAGGGGCGGGGTGTGCGACGCTTCGGGGCATGAGCGAGTACGACTACGACTTGGTCGTGATCGGGTCGGGCCCCGGCGGGCAGAAGGCCGCCATCGCGGGCGCCAAGCTCGGCAAGCGGGTCGCGATCGTGGACCGCGCCGACATGGTGGGCGGCGTGTGCGTGAACACCGGCACCATCCCGTCGAAGACGCTGCGCGAGGCGGTGCTGTACCTGACCGGGATGAGCCAGCGCGACCTGTACGGCGCGAGCTACCGGGTCAAGAACGACATCACCATCTCCGACCTTCTCGCCCGCACGCAGCACGTGATCGGCCGCGAGGTCCAGGTCGTGCGCGCCCAGCTGCACCGCAACCAGGTGGACCTGCTCACCGGCACCGCCCGGTTCCTCGACCCGCACACCATCGCGGTGGACGGCGCGCACCGCGGCGAGCACCACTCGGTCACCGCCGAGCACGTCGTGATCGCCACCGGCACCCGTCCCGCCCGACCGGACCAGGTGGACTTCGACGAGGTGCGGGTGCTGGACTCCGACGAGGTGCTGGCCCTGGAGGAGATCCCGTCGTCCCTGGTCGTGGTGGGCGCGGGCGTGATCGGCATCGAGTACGCGTCGATGTTCGCCGCGCTGGGCAGCCGGGTGACGGTGGTCGAGCAGCGCGAGCGGATGCTCGACTTCTGCGACCCCGAGATCGTGGAGTCGCTGAAGTTCCACCTGCGCGACCTCGCCGTGACGTTCCGGTTCGGCGAGAAGGTCGTCAACGTCGACGTGTCCGAGACCGGCACGGTCACCACGCTGGCCAGCGGCAAGCGCATCCCGGCCGCCGCGGTGATGTACTCGGCCGGCCGGCAGGGCAACACCGAGGCGCTGGACCTGGACAAGGCGGGCCTGGCGGCCGACCACCGCGGTCGGCTCACCGTGGACGAGCACTACCGCACGCCCGTGCCGCACATCTACGCGGTCGGCGACGTGATCGGGTTCCCGGCGCTGGCCGCCACGTCGATGGACCAGGGCCGGCTCGCCGCCTACCACGCGTTCGGCGAGCGGGCGCGCGAGCTGTCGGCGCTGCAGCCGATCGGGATCTACACCATCCCGGAGATCTCCTACTGCGGCGCGACGGAGGCCGAGCTGACGTCGTCCGCGGTGCCGTACGAGGTCGGCCTGGCGCGGTACCGGGAGCTGGCGCGCGGCTCGATCGTCGGCGACGCCTACGGCATGCTCAAGCTGCTGGTGTCCACCGTGGACCGCAAGCTGCTGGGCGTGCACCTGTTCGGCACCGGCGCGACCGACCTCGTCCACATCGGCCAGGCGGTCATGGCGTGCGGCGGCACGGTGGACTACCTGGTGGACACCGTCTTCAACTACCCGACGCTGTCCGAGGCGTACAAGGTGGCCGCGCTGGACGCCACCAACAAGATCCGCGCGCTGGAGCGCTTCAAGCCCTGATCAGCCGACCAGGTTCGTCACCAGGTGCAGGCGGGCGTCGTCCACGTCCCGCAGCGGCGGGAGGAGCAGCGTCGGCAGGCCGGCCTCGACGCCCGCGCCGTCGTGCGTCGACCGGTCGCCGACCATCAGCGCGTCGCCGGGCGCGACGCCGAGCCCGTCCAGCGCGATGCGGAAGATCGCCGGGTCGGGCTTGACCACGCCGTGCTCGAACGACAGCACGAACGAGTCCACGGGCAGGTCGCCGAACGCGGGCCGGATGTCGAAGTGGATGTCGCTGAGCACCCCGATCCGCACGCCGGCCGCGTGCAGCTCCCGCACCGTCGGCCCGGCGTCCACCGCGAAGGGGGTGAACGTCGGGTCCGACTCGACCGCGTACAGCGAGTCGGCCAGCTCGGCGTCGAACCCGGCGTCCCGGAACGCCCCGTGGTACGTCTCCCGGTGCAGCGCGGCGTCCGCGTCCACGCCCGGCGCGTCCAGCCGGTCCACGTCCAGCGCCGCGACCACCTCCGCGGCCTGGCCGGTGTCACGCCCGATCCGGCGCAACGCCTCCGCCACCCAGCCCCGGAACGTCGGCGTGAGCACCAGCGTCCCCCGCCAGTCGAAGATCACGGCCCGCAGGCGCATCGACGCACTCCCTCGTAGTCACGTTCGGTAGTCGACGACTCACTCGTGCGAAGGCTGCCGCACCACTCCGCCGCGTGGCTACGTTTTTTCGCAGGACCCCCGACGGTGGGAGGTGGCATGGCCGCGACACCCCTCTACATGCGCCGGGTCGGCTTCGACCCCGACGCCGAGCTCTCGGCGGTCCGCGACCGCGACGGCGTCACCCGGGTCGACTCGCCGCTGATGGGCATCCCGGTCTGGCTGGTCACCCGGATCGAGGACGTCCGGCGGGTCTACGGCGACGCCCGGCGGTTCGCCCAGTCCGCCCGCCACCTGGTGCCGGGCGCGCCCGCGCTGACCGACGAGGAGCTGGCCGCCGCCCGGCCGGGCAACATGCTGGCCTACGACCCGCCCGAGCACACCCGCCTGCGCCGGCTGGTGGCGCGGGAGTTCACCGGGCGCCGGATGCGGCTGCTCGAACCGCGCGTGCGCGACATCGTGGACGACCACCTGGACGCGATCGAGCGCCAGGGCCCGCCCGCCGACCTGGTCCGCGACTTCGCGCTGCCGATCCCGGCGCTGGTGATCTGCGAGCTGCTCGGCGTCCCCTACGCCGACCGCGACGCCTTCCAGGAGCGGTACGCGAGGTACTTCGACGCGTCGCTGTCGCCCGACGAGCGCCTGGCCCTGCAGCTCGAGTCCCGGGCCTACCTGACCGGGCTCGTCGCGCGGGCCCGGGTCGAACCCGGCGACGACCTGCTGGGCGTGCTCGTGCGCGACGAGTCCGCCGGCCTCACGGACGGCGAGCTGGTCGGCATGGCGGACCTGCTGCTCCTCGCCGGTCACGAGACCACGGCCAACATGCTGGGCCTGGGCGCGTACGCGCTGCTGCGCCACCCGGACCAGCTGCGGCTGCTGCGCGACGAGCCCGACCGCGCCGACGCCGCGGTGGAGGAGCTGCTGCGGTGGCTGACCGTCGTGCACACCGGCGTGCCGCGGGTCACGACCGCGGACGTGGAACTGGGCGGCCACGCGGTCGGGCCCGGCGAGGTCGTCGTCTGCGCGCTGGCCGCCGCGAACCGCGACCCGGCGCTCGTGCCGGACCCGGACCGGCTGGACATCACCCGGGACGCGGGCAGCCACGTCGCGTTCGGCCACGGCGTGCACCACTGCCTGGGCGCGCCGCTGGCCAGGATGGAGCTGCGGATCGCGTTCCCCGCCCTGGCCCGCCGGTTCCCCGGCCTGCGCGCCGTGGACGGGGAGCCGGCGTTCCGGGCGCAGCAGATCGTCTACGGCCTCGCGGCGCTGCCGGTGACCTGGTGACGTTCGCGCCGCGTGTGCGCGAACGCCGCGGCCGCCGCGAGCGTGAAGCCCGCGAAGAGCAGCCCGATGCCGAAGCCCGTGTCGCCCGGCTGCGCGGCCCGACCGCCGGTGGCGCCGTCGAGCCCGTCCCGGGCCGGGATCGGCGCTCCCGGGAACGGGTCGCGGCCCGGGAACCCGTCGACGCTCGCCGCGGCGAGGTCGGGCGCCGGGGCGGAGTCGCACACCACGGCCAGGCCGATGACGGTCAGCCCCAGCAGCGCGGTGAGCACCCCGACCCAGACGAGCGCCTTGACCCACGGCGGCGCGGTCGACAGGTCCGGGCCGTCCTCGTGCGGACGACGTGGCCGGCCGTGCGGGACGTGCCCCCGAGCGTGGTCCTGCGAAGCGTGCATCACGATGAACCCCCCAGTTCCCCTACAGGAAAGCACGACACCGGGAACCGCGCCGCCGATTTCGCGGAACACCCGAACGGATTTGAGTGACTTTGCATCAGCGTGCATACTTATCCGCATGACGGTACGGATCGCGGTCGCCGGAGCCAGCGGCTACGCCGGGGGAGAGGTGCTGCGCCTCCTGCTCGGTCACCCCGACGTGGAAATCGGCGCGCTCACCGCCGGCGGCAACGCGGGCTCGACCCTGCTCGCCCACCAGCCGCACCTGCTGCCGCTGGCCGACCGGGTGCTGGAGGAGACGACCGCCGACACCCTCAAGGGCCACGACGTCGTCTTCCTCGCCCTCCCGCACGGCCGGTCCGCCGAGATCGCCGCCCGGCTGGGTGACGACACGCTCGTCATCGACTGCGGCGCCGACCACCGGCTCACCGACCCCGCCGCCTGGGACCGCTGGTACGGCGGCACGCACGCGGGCAGCTGGCCTTACGGCCTGCCCGAGCTGCCCGGTCAGCGCGACGAGCTGCGCGGCACCCGCCGCGTCGCCGTGCCGGGCTGCTACCCGACCGTGTCCTCGCTGGCCCTGGCCCCCGCGATGGGGCTGGTCGAGCCGGACGTGGCGGTGGTCGCGGTGTCGGGCACGTCCGGCGCGGGCAAGGCGCTCAAGCCCAACCTCCTCGGCTCCGAGGTGATGGGGTCGCTGAGCGCCTACGGCGTCGGCGGCACGCACCGGCACACCCCGGAGATCGCGCAGAACCTGGCCAAGGTCGCCGGCGAACGGGTCTCGGTGTCGTTCACCCCGGTGCTGGCCCCGCTGCCGCGCGGCATCCTGGCCACCTGCTCGGCGACGCTGCGCGACCGCGACGCGGACGTCCGCGCGGCCTACGAGAAGGCCTACGCCGACGAGCCGTTCGTGCACCTGCTGCCGGAAGGCCACTGGCCGACCACGGGCGCGGTGCTCGGCTCGAACGCCGTCCAGCTCCAGGTGGCCGTCGACCGCGACGCGAACCGGCTGGTCGTGGTCGCCGCGATCGACAACCTGGCGAAGGGCACCGCGGGCGCCGCGGTGCAGTGCATGAACCTGGCACTCGGCCTGCCGGAGACCACCGGCCTGTCCACCGTGGGAGTCGCACCGTGAACCGCAACAAGGGCGTGACCGGGCCCAAGGGCTTCAAGGCCGCCGGTGTCGCCGCCGGCATCAAGGAGTCCGGCGCGCTGGACCTCGCGCTGGTCGTCAACGCAGGACCGGGCCAGGCCGCCGCGGGCGTCTTCACCACCAACCAGGTGAAGGCCGCGCCCGTGCTGTGGTCCCGGCAGGTGCTCGAGGAGCGCAAGCTGCACGCCGTCGTGCTCAACTCCGGCGGCGCGAACGCGTGCACCGGCCCCGAGGGCTTCCAGGACACCCACGCCACCGCCGAGAAGGTCGCCGAGGTGCTCGGCGTCGGCGCGATCGAGGTCGCGGTGTGCTCCACCGGCCTGATCGGCGAGCGCCTGCCGATGGACAACGTGAAGGCGGGCGTGGAGAAGGCGGCCCAGGAGCTCGCCGCGGGCGACCGGGCGGACCTCGACGCCGCCACCGCCGTGATGACCACCGACACCCACCCCAAGCAGAGCTGGCAGGACCACCCGGACGGCTGGTCGGTGGGCGGGTTCGTCAAGGGCGCGGGCATGCTCTCGCCGAACATGGCCACGATGCTCAGCGTCATCACCACCGACGCGGTGATCGACGGCGACGCCCTGGACGCGGCGCTGCGCGCGGTCACCGCCAAGACCTACGACCGGCTCGACGTGGACGGCGGCACGTCCACCAACGACACGGTGCTGGTCCTCGCCTCCGGCGCCTCCGGCGTCGAGCCGAGCGCCGAGCAGTTCGCCGACGTGCTCACCGCCGTGGCGCACGACCTGGTCAAGCAGCTCCAAGGGGACGCGGAAGGCGTGACAAAGGAAGTCTCGATCACGGTCAACGGCGCGCTCAGCGAAGCCGAGGCCGTCGTGGTCGCCAAGACCGTCGCCGAGGACAACCTGGTCAAGACCGCCCTGTTCGGCTCCGACCCGAACTGGGGCCGGATCGCCATGGCCGTCGGCCGCTCCCAGGCCACCGTGGACCAGCACAGGCTCGGCATCGCGATCAACGGCGTGACGCTGTTCGCCGACGGCCACAAGGCCGCCGACCGCAGCGAGGCCGACCTGTCCGGCCGCGACGTCGAGATCGTGGTCGACCTGAACCTGGGCGACGGCACGGCCACCGTGCTCACCACGGACCTGTCGCACGCGTACGTCGAAGAGAACAGCGCGTACAGCTCGTGATCACGCCGCAGGCCAAGGCCGGGATCCTGATCGAGGCGCTGCCCTGGCTGCAGCGCTTCCGCGGCGCGATCGTGGTCGTCAAGTACGGCGGCAACGCCATGGTGGACGGCGAGCTGAAGCGCGCGTTCGCGCAGGACATGGTGTTCCTCAAGCTCGCGGGCCTGCACCCGGTCGTGGTGCACGGCGGCGGGCCGCAGATCGCCGCGATGCTCAAGCGGCTCGGCATCGAGTCCGAGTTCCGCGGCGGCCTGCGCGTGACCACGCCGGAGGCCATGGACGTGGTCCGCATGGTGCTGGTGGGCCAGGTGCAGCGCGAGCTGGTCGGCCTGATCAACTCGCACGGCCCGCTCGCGGTCGGGCTGTCCGGCGAGGACGCCCACCTGCTCACCGCCGCGCGCCGACCGGCCGTGGTGGACGGTGAACCGGTCGACATCGGCCTGGTCGGCGACATCGTCGACGTCAACCCGGACGCCGTGCTGGACATCGTGCGCGCGGGCCGCATCCCGGTCGTGTCCACGGTCGCGCCGGACGCCGACGGCGTGGTGCACAACGTGAACGCCGACACGGCGGCGGGCGCGGTGGCCGTGGCGCTGAAGGCCGAGAAGCTGGTGGTGCTCACCGACGTCGAGGGCCTGTACGCGGACTGGCCGGACCGGAGCTCGCTGCTGCACCGGGTGCGCGCCGCGCGACTGGAGGAGATGCTGCCGGGCCTGGACAGCGGCATGGTGCCGAAGATGGAGGCCTGCCTGCGCGCGGTGCGCGGCGGCGTCCCCGAGGCGCACGTGATCGACGGCAGGCTGGCGCACTCGGTGCTGCTGGAGGTCTTCACCTCCGAGGGCGTCGGAACGATGGTGCTGGGGGACGAGGACGGGGACGGGGACGAGGCATGAGCGAGCACCAGCAGCGGTGGCAGGCCGCGATGATGAACAACTACGGCACGCCCGGCCTGGCCCTGGTCCGGGGCGAGGGCGCGCACGTCTGGGACGCCGACGGCAACCGGTACCTGGACCTGCTGACCGGCATCGCGGTCAACGCGCTCGGCCACGCCCACCCGGCGATCGTGGCCGCGGTGACCGACCAGATCGGCCGGATCGGCCACACCTCCAACCTCTACATCAACGAGCCCGCGCTGGAGCTGGCCGAGCGGCTGCTCGACCTGTCCGGTGTGGACGGCGACGGCCGGGTGCTGTTCTGCAACTCCGGCGCGGAGGCCAACGAGGCCGCGTTCAAGCTGAGCCGTCGCACCGGCCGCACCAAGGTCGTGGCCACCGACGGCGGCTTCCACGGCCGCACCATGGGTGCGCTGGCGCTGACCGGCCAGCCCGGCAAGCGCGCGCCGTTCGAGCCGCTGGTGCCCGGCGTCGTGCACGTCCCGTTCGGTGACGTGGCCGCGTTGGAAGCCGCGATCGACGACGAGACCGCCGCGTTCGTGGTGGAGCCGATCCAGGGCGAGAACGGCGTGGTCGTGCCGCCCGAGGGCTACCTCCAGGCGGCCCGCCGGATCACCGCCGAGCACGGCGCGCTGCTCGTCCTGGACGAGGTGCAGACCGGTATCGGCCGACTGGGCACCTGGTTCGCGTTCCAGCAGGTCGGCGTCGTGCCCGACGTGATCACGCTGGCCAAGGGCCTCGGCGGCGGGCTGCCGCTGGGCGCGTGCATCGCGGTCGGCCCGGCCAAGGACCTGTTCGAGCCCGGCCAGCACGGCACCACGTTCGGCGGCAACCCGGTGTGCTGCGCCGCCGCCCTGGCGGTGCTGGACACGATCGCCGCCGACGGCCTGCTGGAGCACACCGCCGCGGTCGGCAAGGAGATCGCGGCCGGCGTCGAGGCGCTGGACCACCCGCTCATCTCCGGTGTGCGGGGAGCCGGCCTGCTGCTCGGCATCACGCTGCGCGAGGCGGTCTCGGCGAAGGCCGCGGCGGCCGCGCAGCAGGCCGGTTATCTGATCAACCCCATCCAGCCCGACGTCATCCGCCTGGCGCCGCCGCTGGTGCTCGACGAAGCGGACGCCCACCGGCTGGTGGCCGACCTGCCGTCGTTCCTCCCGACCCCAGGCCAGGAGCCGTGATGGTGCGCCACTTCCTGCGTGACGACGACCTGACCCCCGACGAGCAGGCCGCGGTCCTCGACCTCGCCGACGACTACAAGGCCGACCGCATGACGGCCAAGCCGCTGGCCGGGCCCAAGTCCGTGGCGGTGATCTTCGAGAAGAACTCCACCCGCACCCGGCTGTCGTTCGAGGTCGGCATCGCCCAGCTCGGCGGCAACCCGGTGATCATCGACGGCCGGTCCATGCAGCTCGGCCGCGAGGAGACCATCGAGGACACCTCCCGCATCCTGTCCGGGTACGTCGAGGCCGTGGTGTGGCGGACGTTCGCGCAGAAGCGCATCGACGCGATGGCGTCGGTGTCCCGCATCCCGGTGATCAACGCGCTGACCGACGAGTTCCACCCGTGCCAGGTGCTGGCCGACCTGCAGACCATCCGGCGCGTGCACGGCGGGCTCGCCGGCCTCACCGTCACCTACCTCGGCGACGGCGCGAACAACATGTCGCACTCGATGCTGCTCGGCGGCGTCACCGCGGGCATGCACGTGCGGATCGCGGCGCCCGCCCTGTTCCAGCCGCTGCCGTGGGTGCTGGAGGACGCCCGCAAGCGCGCCGCGGACACCGGCGGCTCGGTGACCGTGATCGAGGACCCGCGCGAGGCGGTGGACGGCGCGGACGTGCTGGTCACCGACACGTGGACGTCGATGGGCCAGGAGAACGACGGCCGCGACCGGACGCGCCCGTTCCGCCCCTACCAGCTCAACGCCGACCTCGTCGCCGCGACCGGCGTGAAGACGACCGTGCTGCACTGCCTGCCCGCCCACCGCGGCCAGGAGATCACCGACGACGTGCTCGACGGTCCGGACAGCGCGGTGTGGGACGAGGCCGAGAACCGGCTGCACGCCCAGAAAGCGCTGCTCGTGTGGCTGCTGGAGCAGTCGCGATGACCAGGACCGCGCGCCAGGCCCGCATCGTCGAGCTGATCTCCCAGCGCGCCATCCGCAGCCAGTCGGAACTGGCGAAGACGCTCGCGGTGGAGGGCATCGAGGTCACCCAGGCCACGCTGTCGCGCGACCTCGACGAACTGGGCGCGGTCAAGCTGCGCGGACCCGACGGCGGCGCGCCCGTCTACGTCATCCCCGAGGACGGCAGCCCGGTGCGCGGCGTGCAGGGCGGCACGTCCCGCCTGACCCGGCTGCTCGGCGAGCTGCTGGTGTCGGTGGACCACTCCGGCAACCTGGCCGTGCTGCGCACCCCGCCGGGCGCGGCCCAGTTCCTGGCCAGCGCGCTGGACCGGGCGGCGTTGCACGACATCGTCGGCACCATCGCCGGTGACGACACCATCCTCGCCGTGGCGCGGGACCCCCTGACCGGCGCGGACCTGGCCGCCCGGGTCACCGCGCTGGCCGCGGGCGAGGACCAGCAGCGGCAGGACGGGCCCCATGAGTGAACGGGTCGTCCTGGCCTGCTCCGCCGGGTCGGACGCGCTGCGCCGGCTCGCCGGGCGGGCCGAGGTCGTCGCCGTCGTGGTGGACCCCGGCCGGGGCGGCGACTGGGAGGCGCTGCGCCGCCGGGCGCTGGCCGGTGGCGCGGTCGAGGCCGTCCTCGCCGACGCCCGCGACGAGCTCACCGACCGCTACTGCCTGCCCGCGCTGCGCGCGAACGCGCTGAGGTCGGCGTCCGCGCTGGTCGCGCCGCTCGTCGCCGAGCACGTGGTCGAGGCCGCCCGCCGGCACGGCGCGACGACCGTGGCGCACGACCGCGCCGGCGCCGACCGGATCCGCTTCGAAGCCGGTGTCGCCGCCCTCGCACCCGGCCTGGCCGTCGTCGCCGTCGCACCGGCCGACGACCCGGCTGGGCACCCACCGGTGGGCCGGATCGAGCCGGGCGACCCCGACGAGCTCGTGCTCACGTTCGACCGGGGCACGCCGGTCGCCATCGACGGCGAGACCGTGACCATGCCGCAAGCCGTCCGGGAGCTGAACCGGAGGGCCGGCGTGTCGGGGGTCGGCCGCCTCACCGGCGTCCGGGCCTTCGACACGCCGGGCGCGAGCGCGTTGACCACCGCTCACCACCAGCTGGAGGACGTCACCCTGGAGCCCGACCTGCTGCGCTTCAAGCGGCGGGTCGAGCGGCGCTGGGGTGCACTGGTGCACGACGGCCTGTGGTTCTCCCCGCTCAAGCAGGCGTTGGACAGCTTCATCGACACCACCCAGCAGCACGTCTCCGGCGAGGTCCGGCTCGTGCTGCACGGTGGCCGCGCGGTCGTCACCGGCCGCCGCGGCGAGGAGCCGCTGCCCGACCCCGGCCTGGGCGCGGGACGACCGCGGCGCCTGCCGGACAAGATCGCCGCGACGTAGGGATTCGATCACGTGAGTTCATTGTGGGGTGGCCGGTTCGCCGGGGGACCGGCGGAGGCGATGGCGCGGCTGTCCGCGTCGACGCACTTCGACTGGCGACTCGCCCCGTACGACATCAGGGGTTCCCGCGCGCACGCCCGCGTGCTGCACCGGGCTGACCTGCTGACCGCCGACGAGCTGGAGCGCATGCTGGCCGCGCTGGACGCCCTGGAAGCCGACGTGGCGTCCGGGTCGTTCACGCCGACGCTCGCCGACGAGGACGTGCACACGGCGCTGGAACGCGGCCTGATCGAGCGCGCCGGGACCGAACTGGGCGGCAAGCTGCGCGCCGGCCGGTCCCGCAACGACCAGGTGGCCACGCTGTTCCGGATGTGGCTGCGCGACGCGGCCCGGCGGGTCGCCGCGGGCGTGCTGGACGTGGTGGACGCGCTCGCCGACCAGGCGGCCGCGCACGCCACCGCCGTCATGCCCGGCCGCACGCACCTCCAGTCCGCCCAGCCCGTGCTGCTCGCGCACCACCTGCTCGCCCACGGCCAGGCGCTGCTGCGCGACGTCGACCGGCTGCGCGACTGGGACGAGCGCACCGCCCTGTCGCCGTACGGCTCGGGCGCGCTGGCCGGCTCGTCGCTGGGCCTGGACCCGGCGGCGGTGGCCGCGGAGCTGGGCTTCGACGGTCCGGTGGAGAACTCCATCGACGGCACCGCCTCGCGCGACTTCGCCGCCGAGATCGCGTTCGTGCTGGCCATGATCGGCGTGGACCTGTCCCGGATCGCCGAAGAGGTGATCATCTGGACGACCGCCGAGTTCCGCTTCGCCGTGCTGGACGACGCGTGGGCCACCGGCAGCTCGATCATGCCGCAGAAGAAGAACCCGGACGTCGCCGAGCTGACCCGGGGCAAGTCCGGTCGGCTCATCGGCAATCTGACCGGCCTGCTGGCCACGTTGAAGGCGCAACCCCTGGCCTACAACCGGGACCTGCAGGAGGACAAGGAGCCCCTGTTCGACTCGGTCGAGCAGCTCGACCTGCTGCTGCCCGCGCTGGCCGGGATGATCGCCACCATGCGGTTCGACACCGCGCGGATGGCCGCGGCGGCGCCCGCCGGGTTCACCCTGGCCACCGACATCGCCGAGTGGCTGGTGCGGCAGGGTGTGCCGTTCCGGGTGGCGCACGAGGCGGCGGGCGAGTGCGTCCGCGTCGCCGAGGGGCGCGGCGTCGGCCTGGAGGACCTCACCGATGAGGAGTTCGCCACGATCTCGCCCGCGTTGACGCCCGAGGTGCGTAGCGTGTTGACCGTGGAAGGGTCCATCGCGTCACGGGACGCGCACGGCGGCACCGCCCCCGACCGGGTCGCCGAGCAGTTGAAGAGGTTGCGCGACAAGGTGTCCGTTGTCCGCAACGCCTAGGCAGTTCACCGAGCAGGAGCTCGCGGTCGACCCCGTCGACGCCGCGCGGCTCCTGCTCGGCGGCGTCATCGAGTCGACCACCGACGAGGGCACGGTCGGCGTGCGTATCGTGGAGGTCGAGGCGTACCGGGGCGGCGACGACCCGGCGTCGCACTGCTACCGCGGCCGCACCCCGCGCAACGACGTGATGTTCGGCCCCGCCGGGCGGCTCTACGTGTACTTCGTCTACGGCATGCACTTCTGCGCGAACGTGGTGTCGCTGACCGACGGCGTGCCCGGCGCGGTGCTGCTCAGGGCGGGCGAGGTGATCTCCGGGTCGGCCCTCGCGCACGCCCGCCGACCGTCCGCGCGCAACGCAGCCGAACTGGCCAAGGGCCCGGCCCGCCTGACCGGCGTCCTCGGCCTGGACCGCGGCCACAACGGCGTCGACCTGACCGCACCGGACGCGTCCGTGCGGCTGCTCGCGGGCGAGCGGGTGGCCGAATCCGACATCCGCACCGGCCCGCGGGTCGGCGTCGCCGTGGCGGTGGACGTCCCCTGGCGGTTCTGGGTCGACTCGCCCGCCGTCAGCACCTACCGCCGCGGCACCCGCCGAACCCGCGTCGTCGCCTCCCGACCGGCCTAGACCTCGCCGAAGACGTGGGTGCCGGGCGCGTCCGCGTCGTCGCCCGCCCAGAACTCCACCCAGTGCCGGACGAACTCGGACTTCGAGATCGACCCGTCGCCGTCCAGGTCGAGCCGGGCGAACACGGCGTCGGTCGGCGCGTCGTTCCCCGTCCAGGCGTGGATCATCCGGCCGTACTCGGGCGCGGACACCAGGCCGTCACCGTCCTCGTCCACCGCCTCGAACATCGACTCGGCCGTCGCCACCACCAGGTCGAGCATGGTGCCGAGGTCGCTCACCACGGACAGCACCTCGTCGACCGTGACCCGGTCGTCGCGGTCGTGGTCGGACGCCGACCGCAGCGTGTCCCACCAGCTCATCATGATCTCGCGCAGCCTGCCCTGGTCCGCGCCGCCCCGGATGTGCTCCCACCGGTCCGTCAACGCCTCGAAATCCGCCCGCTCGAGGAACCCGTCACCGTTCGAGTCCATGGCGGTGAACACGATGGAGGTCTTCTTCCGCTGCAAGTCGCTGGCCACGCAAGCAAACTTGGCCGGGGAACGCGCGGAGGACAATTGACCAGCCGGGGCAAACCTCCGCGCGCCCGAGTGACGTGGTGGTGACGTTCGGTAGCGCCACTGCGGTGGGCAGGGTGAAGATCGACGGCTAGCGCACCCTCCGCCGGTACCACACCCGCCGCTCGTGCGCGGGCAGCGCCACCCGGCTGATCACGCTGGTCAGCACGGCCCCGATCAGCAGCCACAGCAACGCGGCCAGACCGTCGTTCAACAACGTCCGCAACCCGGCGTTCGCCGGCGTGAACAGGTCCCGCAAGCCCAACGACACCGCCGCCGACCACGAGTCGATCAACTGCGCGAACCCGTTCGCCTGGTTGGCCCCGCCGATCACCAGGAAGATGTGGATGGCCAGCACGATCGCGAACAACCAGCACAGCAGGTCGATCACCGCGCACACGACGCGCACCGCGCGCACCCGGCCGTCACCCCGCTCGACGACCTCTTCCTCCCCCGAGTACAGGGGCTCCTGGCGGTACACGGGCTCGGCGCGGTCCATGAACTCGGTGGGACGGTCAGCGGGACGTCGGTCGCGGTTCGGGTAGGTCATCGCTGCGGTCCTCTCACTAGGGCCCTCACGCCGACTACCCGGCAGCGACACCGCCTCAAACTGCTTTGCGCAGGTAGAGGAGAATGGCCTCCGTGAGCGAGCACATCCTCGACGAGCTGACCTGGCGCGGCCTGATCGCGCAATCCACCGACCTCGACGCACTGCGCAAGGACCTCGACTCGGGCCCGCTCACCCTCTATGCCGGGTTCGACCCGTCCGCGCCCAGCCTGCACGCCGGCAACCTGGTGCCCCTGCTCATGCTGCGCCGCTTCCAGCGCGCCGGGCACCGGCCCCTGGTCCTGGCGGGCGGCGCCACCGGCATGATCGGCGACCCGCGCGACACCGCCGAGCGCACCCTCAACCCCCTCGACACCGTCGCCGAGTGGGTCGGCCGCATCCGCGGCCAGCTCGAGCGGTTCGTCGAGTTCGACGACAGCCCCACCGGCGCGCTCGTGGTCAACAACCTCGACTGGACCGGTCCGATGACCGCGCTGGAGTTCCTGCGCGACGTGGGCAAGCACTTCTCGGTCAACGTCATGCTCGCCCGCGAGACGGTCAAGCGCCGCCTCGACGGCGACGGCATGTCCTACACCGAGTTCAGCTACCTGCTGCTCCAGTCGCACGACTACCTGCACCTCAACCGCCAGTACGGCACCCGGCTCCAGGTCGGCGGCTCGGACCAGTGGGGCAACATCATCGGCGGCGTCGACCTGATCCGCCGGGTGGACGGCAAGACCGCGCACGCCCTGACCGCGCCGCTGGTCACCGACGCCGAGGGCCGCAAGTTCGGCAAGTCCACCGGCGGCGGCAACGTGTGGCTCGACCCGGAGATGACCTCCCCGTACGCCTGGTACCAGTACTTCGTGAACGTCGGCGACGCCGACGTCCTGCGCTACCTGCGCCTGTTCACCTTCCTGCCCCGGGAGGAGATCGCCGAGCTGGAGCGGCAGACCGCCGAGGCGCCGCACCTGCGGGCCGCGCAGAAGAAGCTGGCCCAGGAGTTCACCGACCTGGTGCACGGCGAGCACGAGACGCGGCAGGTGATCGCGGCCAGCCAGGCCCTGTTCGGGCGCGGCGAGCTGCGCGAGCTGGACCTGTCGACGCTGGAGGCGGCGATGGCCGAGGCGCCGACCGGCGAGGTCCGACTGGCCGACGGGCCCACCATCGTGGACCTGCTGGTCAGCTCCGGGCTCGCGGACAGCAAGGGCGCGGCGCGGCGCACCGTGAAGGAGGGCGGCGCGTACGTGAACAACGCCAAGGTCACCGACGAGGAGTGGGTGCCCGCCAAGGAGGACCTGCTCCACGGCTCGTGGCTGGTGGTCCGACGCGGCAAGCGCAACACCGCCGGCGTTCGGGTGCAGCTCTGACCTGCACGAACAGCTCTGCGGAGAGTGACGTCGAAGGCCGTCGGTCCTGGTGGGACCGGCGGCCTTCGCGTCGTTCTGGTGTGATCGCAGTCACACTGTTGCGCGTGGACCGGGTCGGATAGCGTGGGGTGGACTGCGGCACGGGCTGTTGACCTGCGGTTTCAGCCTGTGGTGTGGTGCTGCGCCCCCGATTTGACCTCCGGTTCGGGTGCGTGTAACTTTCTCCATGTCAGCGCGGAACGGGCCGGGAACACCGGAACGGAGTGCGGCAGGTCACGAACCAAGCTCCCACGCAGGTGGTAGAGTGGGTGACCGCGGAACGGAAGACCCAGTCCACGCTCGTCTGAGCCGTTGTGACCAGGGCGTCTAGCTTCCAACACAAGCTTTAGCTGAATCACAAGCCTCGGATCGAGCCGCGCGAGCGGTGAGTGATGATGTGCGCGTGTTCTTTGAGAACTCAACAGCGTGCCGAATAGCCAGTAAATTTATGAACCTCGTCAAGAGGTTTCCTTTGAGATTGTTACTGGACAACTGACATTACTTGTCAGTGTTGTTCGGAGCGATCGAACTCATTCCTTATTGGAGAGTTTGATCCTGGCTCAGGACGAACGCTGGCGGCGTGCTTAACACATGCAAGTCGAGCGGTAAGGCCCTTCGGGGTACACGAGCGGCGAACGGGTGAGTAACACGTGGGTAACCTGCCCTGTACTCTGGGATAAGCCTGGGAAACTAGGTCTAATACCGGATATGACCTGCCTCCGCATGGTGGTGGGTGGAAAGTTCCGGCGGTACAGGATGGACCCGCGGCCTATCAGCTTGTTGGTGGGGTAATGGCCTACCAAGGCGACGACGGGTAGCCGGCCTGAGAGGGTGACCGGCCACACTGGGACTGAGACACGGCCCAGACTCCTACGGGAGGCAGCAGTGGGGAATATTGCACAATGGGCGAAAGCCTGATGCAGCGACGCCGCGTGAGGGATGACGGCCTTCGGGTTGTAAACCTCTTTCAGCAGGGACGAAGCGCAAGTGACGGTACCTGCAGAAGAAGCACCGGCTAACTACGTGCCAGCAGCCGCGGTAATACGTAGGGTGCGAGCGTTGTCCGGAATTATTGGGCGTAAAGAGCTCGTAGGCGGTTTGTTGCGTCGGCTGTGAAAACTTCACGCTTAACGTGGAGCCTGCAGTCGATACGGGCAGACTTGAGTTCGGCAGGGGAGACTGGAATTCCTGGTGTAGCGGTGAAATGCGCAGATATCAGGAGGAACACCGGTGGCGAAGGCGGGTCTCTGGGCCGATACTGACGCTGAGGAGCGAAAGCGTGGGGAGCGAACAGGATTAGATACCCTGGTAGTCCACGCCGTAAACGGTGGGTGCTAGGTGTGGGGGACTTCCACGTCCTCCGTGCCGCAGCTAACGCATTAAGCACCCCGCCTGGGGAGTACGGCCGCAAGGCTAAAACTCAAAGGAATTGACGGGGGCCCGCACAAGCGGCGGAGCATGTGGATTAATTCGATGCAACGCGAAGAACCTTACCTGGGCTTGACATGCACCGGAAACCTGCAGAGATGTAGGCCTCTTCGGACTGGTGTACAGGTGGTGCATGGCTGTCGTCAGCTCGTGTCGTGAGATGTTGGGTTAAGTCCCGCAACGAGCGCAACCCTCGTTCCATGTTGCCAGCGCGTAATGGCGGGGACTCATGGGAGACTGCCGGGGTCAACTCGGAGGAAGGTGGGGATGACGTCAAGTCATCATGCCCCTTATGTCCAGGGCTTCACACATGCTACAATGGCCGGTACAGAGGGCTGCTAAGCCGTGAGGTGGAGCGAATCCCACAAAGCCGGTCTCAGTTCGGATCGGGGTCTGCAACTCGACCCCGTGAAGTCGGAGTCGCTAGTAATCGCAGATCAGCAACGCTGCGGTGAATACGTTCCCGGGCCTTGTACACACCGCCCGTCACGTCACGAAAGTCGGTAACACCCGAAGCCCGTGGCCCAACCAGCTTGCTGGGGGGAGCGGTCGAAGGTGGGACTGGCGATTGGGACGAAGTCGTAACAAGGTAGCCGTACCGGAAGGTGCGGCTGGATCACCTCCTTTCTAAGGAGCATTCCTCATCGGTCATCTTCGGGTGGTCGGTGGAGAGCCATGCCGGCGGCGAACGATCGTCGGATGGTCGCTCAATGATGTGGATGCTGGCTGTATGCAGGACTGCTTGTTGTCGATGGTGTTAGTACTGCTCTCTTGGGAGCGTGGAAGGGATCATCGAGGGCTTGGGGTTTCTGTTCGGTACGCTGTTGGGTCCTGAGGGAACACGTGAGTGTCTCTTTCAGCGAGAAACGACAGGGCGACCTCCGCCTTCGAACCGCTCAGGTGACTGGGTAGGCGTTGGCAGTAGCGGGGTGGTGTCTGGTTGTTCTTTGAGAACTGCACAGTGGATGCGAGCATCTTTGTGGCAAGTTATTAAGGGCACACGGTGGATGCCTTGGCACCAGGAGCCGATGAAGGACGTAGGAGACTGCGATAAGTCTTGGGGAGCTGTCAACCGAGCTGAGATCCAAGAATTTCCGAATGGGGAAACCCGGCCCCAGTCATGTGGGGTCACCCATACCTGAACACATAGGGTATGTGGAGGGAACGCGGGGAAGTGAAACATCTCAGTACCCGCAGGAAGAGAAAACAACCGTGATTCCGTGAGTAGTGGCGAGCGAAAGCGGAAGAGGCTAAACCGTATTCGTGTGATACCCGGCAGGGGTTGCGTGTACGGGGTCGTGGGACTTACTGGCCGGTTCTGCCGGACTGGCAAGGAGTCATAAAATGTCGTGGTTAGCGGAACGCGTCTGGAAAGCGTGGCCGTAGAGGGTGAAAGTCCCGTACGTGAAAACCCGACATCTCCTAGTGATGTTCCCAAGTAGCAGCGAGCTCGTGGAATTTGCTGTGAATCTGGCGGGACCACCCGCTAAGCCTGAATACTCCCTGGTGACCGATAGCGGACTAGTACCGTGAGGGAAAGGTGAAAAGTACCCCGGGAGGGGAGTGAAATAGTACCTGAAACCGTGTGCCTACAATCCGTCGGAGCCTTTAGGGGTGACGGCGTGCCTTTTGAAGAATGAGCCTGCGAGTTAGTGCTGCGTGGCGAGGTTAACCCGTGTGGGGTAGCCGTAGCGAAAGCGAGTCCGAATAGGGCGACAGAGTCGCGTGGTCTAGACCCGAAGCGGAGTGATCTAGCCATGGCCAGGGTGAAGCGTGGGTAAGACCGCGTGGAGGCCCGAACCCACCAGGGTTGAAAACCTGGGGGATGAGCTGTGGTTAGGGGTGAAAGGCCAATCAAACTCCGTGATAGCTGGTTCTCCCCGAAATGCATTTAGGTGCAGCGTCGTGTGTTTCGTGCCGGAGGTAGAGCACTGGATGGTCTAGGGGGCCCACAAGCTTACCGAAATCAACCAAACTCCGAATGCCGGTACGTGAGAGCGCGGCAGTGAGACTGCGGGGGATAAGCTTCGTAGTCGAGAGGGAAACAGCCCAGAACGCCGGCTAAGGCCCCTAAGTGTGTGCTAAGTGGGAAAGGATGTGGGGTCGCCCAGACAACCAGGAGGTTGGCTTAGAAGCAGCCACCCTTTAAAGAGTGCGTAATAGCTCACTGGTCAAGTGGTCCTGCGCCGACAATGTAGCGGGGCTTAAGCACACCGCCGAAGCCGTGTCATTCAGAGCTTGTCTCTGGATGGGTAGGGGAGCGTCGTTCAGCCACTGAAGCTGCAGGGGAACCTAGTGGTGGAGGCTGGACGAGTGAGAATGCAGGCATGAGTAGCGAAAGCAGAGTGAGAAACTCTGCCGCCGGATGACCAAGGGTTCCTGGGCCAGGCTAATCCGCCCAGGGTAAGTCGGGACCTAAGGCGAGGCCGACAGGCGTAGTCGATGGACAACGGGTTGATATTCCCGTACCCGTGTGAACGCGCCCATGGCGAACCTTGTGATACTAACCGCCCGAAGCCCGCTTCGTTCCTTCGGGAACGTGGTGACGTGGAGCGCGGGACCTGAACTTGTAGTAGTCAAGCGATGGGGTGACGCAGGAGGGTAGCTCCGCCAGTGAGTGGTAGTACTGGTGTAAGCGTGTAGGCCGTAGCATAGGCAAATCCGTGCTGCATATAGGCTGAGACGTGATGCATAGCCGATTGAGGCGAAGTAGGGTGATCCCATGCTGCCGAGAAAAGCCTCTAGTGAGTGTTCATGCGGCCCGTACCCCAAACCGACACAGGTGGTCAGGTAGAGAATACCGAGGCGATCGGGCGAACTGTGGTTAAGGAACTCGGCAAAATGCCCCCGTAACTTCGGGAGAAGGGGGGCCGAGGGATTTGAAGCCCCTTGCGGGCTAGGATTTTTCGGCCGCAGAGACCAGCGAGAAGCGACTGTTTACTAAAAACACAGGTCCGTGCGAAGTCGCAAGACGATGTATACGGACTGACGCCTGCCCGGTGCTGGAACGTTAAGGGGACCGGTTAGCTCTTCGGGGCGAAGCTGAGAACTTAAGCGCCAGTAAACGGCGGTGGTAACTATAACCATCCTAAGGTAGCGAAATTCCTTGTCGGGTAAGTTCCGACCTGCACGAATGGCGTAACGACTTCTCGACTGTCTCAACCACAGGCCCGGCGAAATTGCATTACGAGTAAAGATGCTCGTTACGCGCGGCAGGACGGAAAGACCCCGGGACCTTTACTATAGCTTGGTATTGGTGTTCGGTTCGGCTTGTGTAGGATAGGTGGGAGACTGTGAAGCTGTGACGCCAGTCATGGTGGAGTCGTCGTTGAAATACCACTCTGGTCGTACTGGATGTCTAACCTCGGTCCGTGATCCGGATCAGGGACAGTGCCTGGTGGGTAGTTTAACTGGGGCGGTTGCCTCCCAAAGGGTAACGGAGGCGCTCAAAGGTTCCCTCAGCCTGGTTGGCAATCAGGTGTCGAGTGCAAGTGCACAAGGGGGCTTGACTGTGAGACCGACGGGTCGAGCAGGGACGAAAGTCGGAACTAGTGATCCGGCCATGGCTTGTGGAAGCGTGGTCGCTCAACGGATAAAAGGTACCCCGGGGATAACAGGCTGATCTTGCCCAAGAGTCCATATCGACGGCATGGTTTGGCACCTCGATGTCGGCTCGTCGCATCCTGGGGCTGGAGTAGGTCCCAAGGGTTGGGCTGTTCGCCCATTAAAGCGGTACGCGAGCTGGGTTTAGAACGTCGTGAGACAGTTCGGTCCCTATCCGCCGCGCGCGTAGGATACTTGCGGAAGGCTGTCCCTAGTACGAGAGGACCGGGACGGACGGACCTCTGGTGTGCCAGTTGTCCTGCCAAGGGCATTGCTGGTTGGCTACGTTCGGAAGGGATAACCGCTGAAAGCATCTAAGCGGGAAGCCTGTTCCTAGATGAGGTATCCCACCCTTTGTGGGTTAAGGCCCCCAAGAGACTATTGGGTTGATAGGCCGGAGATGGAAGGTCGGTAACGGCTGGAGTTGACCGGTACTAATAGGCCGAGGACTTGTCATGAAGACGCTACGCATCCACTGTGCGGTTCTGAAAGAACCGAACCGGACCATCTGGTCGGGCACGAGAGTGTCTGGTCGGGTGCCTACGGGTTGGTAATTTCATAGTGTTTCGGTGGTCATAGCGGTTGGGGAACACCCGGTCCCATTCCGAACCCGGTAGTTAAGCCTTCCAGCGCCGATGGTACTGCACTCGTGAGGGTGTGGGAGAGTAGGACGCCGCCGAACAATTTTTCCCTGAAAGGGCTTGTGGTGGGGGCACAGTGAGTTGTGCTCCGATCGCAAGCCCTTTCGGCGTGTCCACAGTAGGAGGAGTTAGTGTCCAGGTTCGGGGATCGACCCGGCGACCGTCAGCGTGGCCAGGGAGACCGACCGCGCCGATCCGACGACGGTGGCCGTGCCCAGGGAAGCCGCAAGCCGAGCGGTAGCGGCGGTGGCTATCCACGTCGGGACGACCGGCCGAGCTACGACAAGCCTCGTGGTGCCGACCGGCGTGATGACAACCGAGGCGAGCGTCCTCGCTACGACAAGCCCCGTGACGACCGTGGTGCGGCTCCACGACGGGATGACAGCCGAAGTGGTGGTTTCCGCCGGGATTCCGGCGACCGGCCCAGCTACCCGCGCCGCGATGACCGGCCCAGCGGGGACCGCGGGGGCTACCAGCGTCGCGACGACCGCACCGGTGACCGGGGCGGGTTCCGGCGCGACGACAACAGGCGTGACGAGAACCGGCGTGATGACAACCGCGGTGAGCGTCCCCGCTACGACCGGCGGGACGACCGCGGCTCCGACAGGGGCGAGCGCAGCAACTACCCGCGTCGGGATGACCGGCCGAGTGGCGACCGCGGCGGATACCAGCGTCGGGATGACCGCGGTGGGGACCGCGGGGGCTACCAGCGACGCGATGAGCGTTTTGGTGGGGATCGGCCCAGCTACCCGCGTCGGGATGACCGGCCCAGCGGTGACCGTGGCGGTTACCGGCGCCGCGACGACCGACCCAGTGGTGACCGTGGCGGTTACCAGCGCCGGGATGACCGGCCGAGTGGTGACCGTGGCGGTTACCAGCGTCGCGACGAGCGGCCGAGTGGTGACCGTGGCGGTTACCAGCGTCGCGACGACCGGCCTAGCGGTGACCGTGGTGGCTATCAGCGTCGCGACGAGCGGCCCAGCGGTGACCGTGGTGGCTATCAGCGCCGGGACGAGCGTTCTGGTGGTGATCGGCCCAGCTACCCGCGCCGTGATGACCGACCGAGTGGTGATCGTGGTGGTTACCAGCGTCGGGATGACCGGCCGAGTGGTGATCGTGGCGGCTATCAGCGTCGCGACGACCGGCCCAGCGGTGACCGTGGCGGCTATCAGCGTCGGGATGACCGGTCCAGTGGCGAGCGCGGTGGATACCAGCGCCGGGATGAGCGCGGTGGGGACCGTGGTGGGTACCAGCGTCGGGATGACCGGCCCCGGTACGACCGGCCGGATCAGCCCAAGCAGGGGCACGACAAGCCCGGCAACGACCGGCGCGACGAGCGCAGCCGGGAGCGGGCCGCGCGGTTCCAGGAGCGGGTTTCCCAGACTGAGGACCAGCAGGTTGTCGAGGACCCCTCGACCGACACCGCAGCGGATGTCGAGGCCGGCACCCGGGTGGAAGCTGTTGAGGTGGGAGCCGTCGAGGCTGCGCCCGCGGTCGCCGAGGAGTCGGTGACGGCTGACGCCGAGGACGACGCGGTCGAAGCTGACGCGGACGAAGCTGACGAAGCAGAGGCCGCGGAAGCAGAGGCGGACGTGGAGGCAGAGGGCGAGGAGCCCGCGGTCGCGGTCGGTGAGGGGGATGGCGACGAGCGCGTGTTCGTTCGGGCGCGCACGCCGGAGCTGCCCGAGGACGCCGACATCTCCATCCTCGACCCCGAGGTGAAGCAGGAGCTGCGCGGGCTGCCCAAGGGGCTGGCGGAGATCGTCGGCCGGCACCTGGCGGCGGCGGGCATGCTGATCGACAGCGAGCCGGAGTCGGCGCTGGAGCACGCGCGGTACGCGCGGTCGAAGGCGGCGCGGGTCGCGGTGGTCCGGGAGGCGGCCGGGTTGGCCGCCTACCACGCCGGTGAGTGGGCCGAGGCGTTGTCCGAGCTGCGGGCCGCGCGGCGCATGTCGCACGGCACCGGGCACCTCGCGGTGATGGCCGACTGCGAGCGGGCGCTGGGGCGCCCCGAGCGGGCCATCGAGCTGGCGAGGGAGGCGCAGGGCGCGGCGCTGTCCCCCGACGAGGCGGTGGAGCTGCGGATCGTCGCGGCCGGCGCCCGGCGGGACATGGGGCAGCTGGACGCGGCCGTGGTGGCGTTGCAGGGTGACGACCTGGACGAGAAGCGGCGCGACCCGTGGAGCGCGCGGCTGTTCTACGCCTACGCCGACAACCTGGAGGCCGCCGGGCGCACCGAGGAAGCCGTGAAGTGGTTCCTCAACGCCGCCCAGGCCGACGACGACAACGAGACCGACGCCGCCGAGCGCGCGTTCGACCTCAGCCCGCAGGACTGAGCGGCACCGACCGAAGTCACACCTGAAGGCTCGGCACCACCCGGTGCCGAGCCTTCAGACTTGTTCCCAGCCGGACCACCCCGAACGGAGACGCCTGTGCTGCTGGACCGCTACGACGCCCTGCTGCTGGACCTCGACGGCACGGTCTACCGGGGCCGGGAGGCCGTGCCCGGTGCCGTCGAGGCGGTCGCGGCCGCCCGCGCGCGCGGCACGGCCATCCGGTTCGTCACGAACAACGCGTCCCGCTCGCCGGAGACGGTGGCCGAGCACCTGACCGAGCTGGGGTTCACCGCCGCGCTGGACGAGGTCAGCACGAGCGCCCAGGCGGGCGCGGCGATGCTGCTGGACCTGGTGCCGCAAGGCGAGCACGTGCTGGTCCTCGGCACGGACGCGCTGGCCGAGCAGGTGCGGCTGCGCGGCTACCGGCCGACGCGTGACGCCGAGCACGCCCGAGCGGTCGTCCAGGGCCTGTCCCAGGACCTGGGGTGGCGTGAGCTGGCCGAGGCGTGCGTGGCGATCCGCCAGGGCGGCGCGCACTGGATCGCCTGCAACGTCGACGCCACGCTGCCCACCGAACGCGGCCTGCTGCCCGGGAACGGTTCGCTCGTCGCCGCGCTGCGGACGGCGACCGGCGTGGAACCGCTGGTCGCGGGCAAGCCGGCCACGCCGTTGCTGGAGCAGGCGGCGAAGTCGGCCGGCGCGCAACGGCCGCTGGTCGTGGGCGACCGGCTGGACACCGACATCGCGGGCGCGGTCAACGCGGGCATGGACTCGCTGCTGGTGCTCACCGGCGTGTCCACCCGAGCGGAGGCGGACGAGCTGCCCGAGGACCGCCGGCCGACCTACGTGGCTGCCGACCTGTCGGTGCTGCATCGGCTACCTTGATTCCGTGAGCTTCGAGGTTCCCCTCCCCGGTCCGCCGCGTGATCCCGTGGCCGGGATCGACGACGCCCTGGCCGGTCTCGACGGGCTGGACGGGCTGGACGTGGTCGAGCACGTGGCCCGGTTCGACGACGCGCACACGGCGTTGACGGCCGCGCTCTCCAGCATCGACAAGGTCTGACCGGTGCCGCGCAGGGCTCGGCTGGACGCCGAACTGGTCCGCCGCGGGATGGCCAGGTCACGGGAGCACGCGAGCCAACTCGTCGCCGAGGGCCGGGTGACCGTGCGCGGCACCGTGGCGACGAAACCCGCCACCGCCGTCGAGCTGGACACCGCGCTGGTGGTCCGCGACACCGACGACCCGAACTACGCCTCGCGGGGTGCCCACAAGCTCGTCGGCGCGCTGGAGGCGTTCGCCGGGGTCGCCGTCGAGGGCAGGCGGTGCCTGGACGCGGGCGCGTCCACCGGCGGGTTCACCGACGTGCTGCTGCGCGCGGGCGCGCGGCAGGTCGTCGCGGCCGACGTCGGCCGGGGGCTGCTGGACTGGCGGTTGCGCACCGACGACCGGGTCGTGGTCAAGGACAAGACGAACGTGCGGTCCCTGACGCCCGAAGACATCGGCGGCCCGGTTGAACTGGTGGTGGCCGACCTGTCGTTCATCTCGTTGAGGCTGGTGCTGCCGGCGCTGGCCGCGTGCCTCGACGAGGAGGGCGACTTGCTGCCGATGGTGAAACCCCAGTTCGAGGTCGGGAAGGAACGCCTCGGGTCGGGCGGCGTGGTGCGCGACCCGGAGCTGCGGGCCGAGGCGGTGCTGGACGTGGTCGCGTCCGCCGCCGGGCTGGGGTTGCGGCTGCGCGGCGTCACCGCGAGCCCGCTGCCCGGTCCGTCGGGCAACGTCGAGTTCTTCGTCTGGCTGCGCCGGGGTGAGCCCCTGGACGCGGCGGACGCCACCGCGCTCGTGCGCGCCGCCGTAGCGGAAGGACCGCAGTGAGCACTGGTCCGGTGACGAGGGAGATCCTGCTGGTCGTCCACACCGGACGGCGCAGCAACGTGCTGGTGGCGCAGGAGGTCGCGGCGCGGTTCGCGGCGGGCGGGGTGAAGCTGCGGGTGCTGGAGGACGAGGCGCCCGACCTGGACCCGTCGTGCTTCGCGCAGGCCGTGCCGGCCGACGAGAAGGCCGCGGAGGGCACCGAGCTGGTGTTCGTGCTCGGCGGTGACGGCACGCTGCTGCGCGCGGCCGAGCTGGCGCGCGAGGCGGGCGTGCCGGTGCTCGGGGTGAACCTGGGTCGGGTCGGGTTCCTGGCCGAGGCGGACTCCGACGCGCTCTACGAGGCGATCACGCACGTCGTCGACCGGGACTACGACGTCGAGGAGCGGATGACGCTCGACATCACCGCGTCGGTCGACGGCGAGGTGCTGGAGGGCACGTGGGCGCTCAACGAGGCCAGCGTGGAGAAGAGCACCCGGGAACGCATCCTGGACGTCGTGGTGGAGGTGGACGGGCGGCCGGTCTCGGCGTTCGGCTGCGACGGCGTGCTGGTGGCGACCCCGACCGGGTCGACGGCGTACGCGTTCTCCGCGGGCGGGCCGGTGGTGTGGCCGGACGTGCAGGCGCTGCTGGTGGTGCCGAGCAACGCGCACGCGCTGTTCGCGCGGCCCCTGGTGGTGTCGCCCGCGTCGGTGGTGGCGCTGGAGGTCGACCCGGAGGGGCATCCGGCGGTGCTGTGCGCGGACGGTCGCCGCACGGTGAACCTGCCGCCGGGCGCGCGGGTCGAGGTGGTCGGCGGCAGCACGCCGTTGCGGCTGGTCCGGTTGCGGCCCGGTCCGTTCACCGACCGGCTGGTGGAGAAGTTCGAGCTGCCCGTGCAGGGGTGGCGCGGTCCTTCGGCCAAGTGACGCCCGCTAGATCAACAGCAGAACACCGGCCCCCGAACACACGCTTCGTCCGCGTCGCCCAGTAGTGTTCCGTGCGTGCTGGCCGAGATGCGCATCCAGGGCCTCGGTGTGATCGACGAGGCCACCCTTGAGCTCGATGCCGGTTTCACCGTGGTGACGGGCGAGACCGGCGCGGGCAAGACCATGGTCGTCACCGGGCTCCACCTGCTGGGCGGTGGCCGGGCCGAGGCGTCCCGCGTGCGCAACGGCGCGGACAAGGCGGTGGTCGAGGGGCGGTTCGTCGCGCCCGCGGGCAGCCCGGCGGCGAAGGTCGCCGAGGAGGTCGGGGGCGAGCCCGACGACGACGGCAGCGTGATCGCGATCCGCACCGTCGGCGCCGACGGCCGGTCCCGGGCCCACCTGGGCGGCCGGTCCGTGCCGGTCGGCGTGCTGTCCGAGCTGGCCGAGCAGTTGCTGGCGGTGCACGGGCAGAACGACCAGCTGCGGCTGCTGCGGCCCGCCGAGCAGCGGTCGGTGCTCGACCGGTTCGCCGGTGACGAGGTCGCCGAGCCGTTGCGCGCGTACCGGAAGGTGCGCGACGAGTGGCTGCGGGTGGCGACCGAGCTGGCCGAGCGCACTGCGCGGTCGCACGAGCTGGCGCGCGAGGCCGACATGCTGCGGCACGGGCTGGCCGAGATCACCGCGGTCGACCCGAAGCCGGGCGAGGACGAGGAGCTGGTCGCCGAGGCGCGCCGGCTCGCCGACGCCGACCAGTTGCGGGAGGCCGCGTCGGGCGCGCAGTACGCGGTGTCGGGTTCGCCCGACGGCGATCCGGACGTGCCGGGCGCGCTGGGGCTGATCGGGGAGGCGCGGCGCAGGCTGACCGCGTCGGACGACCCGAAGCTGCGCGACCTGGAGCCCCGGCTGGTGGAGGCGGAGACGCTGCTGGCCGACGTGGGCGCGGAGATCGCGTCGTACCTGGAGCACCTGGACGCCGACCCGGCGCGGCTGGAGCAGGTGCTGGCCCGCCAGGCCGAGCTGAAGTCGTTGACCCGCAAGTACGCCGCCGACGTGGACGGCGTGATCGCGTGGGCGCAGGACGCGTCGTCGCGGCTGTCCGGGCTCGACACGTCCGACGAGGCGTTGGCGGCGCTGGCGGCGCGGCGCGACGAGCTGGCCGCGGAACTGGCCACGTACGCGCGGCAGGTGACCGCCGAGCGGGTCGCGGCGGCCGAGGAGCTGGGTCGGGCGGTGTCCGACGAGCTGACCGGCCTGGCCATGCCGCACGCCACGGTGGAGGTCGCGGTGCGGCCCCGGGTCGCGGAGCAGGGCGACCCGCAGGCGTTGCAGGTCGGCGGGCAGTCGCTGCACGCGGGTGCGAGCGGTGTGGACGACGTGGAGCTGCGGCTGATCGCGCACCCCGGCGCGCCCGCGCTGCCGGTGCACAAGGGCGCGTCCGGCGGTGAGCTGTCGCGGGTGATGCTGGCGCTGGAGGTCGTGCTGTCGCACTCCGACCCGGTGCCCACGCTGGTGTTCGACGAGGTCGACGCCGGTGTCGGCGGCCGGGCGGCGGTCGAGGTGGGCCGCAGGCTGGCGAGGTTGGCGCGCAGCCACCAGGTCATCGTGGTCACGCACCTGCCGCAGGTGGCCGCGTTCGCCGACCGGCACCTGGTGGTGGACAAGACCGCGGACGGCGTGCTGACCCGCAGCGGTGTGCGGAAGCTGGACGAGTCGCAGCGCGTGGTGGAGCTGGCGCGGATGCTCGCGGGCATGGACTCCACCGACACGGGTCGCGCGCACGCCGAGGAGCTGCTGGCGGCGGCGAAGGCCGACAAGGACGCCGTGCCCGTGGTGCGGCGCAAGGCGAAGAAGAAGTGAGCAGACGGCTGCTCGGCGTGGCCCTGCTCGTGGCGGCGGGGGTGACGGCCGTGGTCGGCACGTTCCTGCCGCTGTACGTGCAGACGTCCGGCCGCGACAGCAGCGATCCGCTGGTCACCGTCACGTCCTGGAAGTACGTCTTCAGCAACCTCCCCGGGGGCGTGGAGTTCCCGCCCGTGCAGAGCCCGCAGTACGGGGTGCCGATCGTGGTGGCGGCGGTGCTGCTGGCCATCGCGGCGGCGCTGGCGTTCCTGCCGGAGTCGCAGCGCCTGATCGCCCGGTACCTGGTGATCGGCGGCACGGGCCTGCTCGTCGGCTCCGTCTGGGCGGTGGTGGCGGTCGTCGTGTCCGTGATCGGGAACGCCGGGCAGCAGGAAGCGAGCGGCGGTCTGACCGCGCAGGTCGGCGAGGGTGTCGCGGTGCTGGGGGCGTCGGTGCTGCTCGCGGCGGCCGGCGCGGTGCTGGTGCACGCGCGGCGGCCCGAGCCGCGTCCCGAGGGGGCGGTGGTCTACCGGGTGGACGGCGTCGAGGCCGACGACGACACCGACACCCCGCCGTTCGGGATCCCGGTGGTCGAGGTGGCGCAGCTACCGGACTCCGGGTACGAGCGCCGCGACGACGGTTCCTGAGCACGGACCCCTGAAACGGCACCCGGTCGGACGTTGGCGGGGGCGCGCGGCGCGGCTTTGCTGGTAGGTGACGGGTCGGCCGGTCCGCCGGACCGCGGCACGTCACCGGACGCGGAGGAGAACGCCACATGACCCGGCGCGCGATCGCCGTCCTCACCATCGGCGCGGGCGCGCTCGTGGTGGTGTTGGGCTCGCTGTTCACCCTGTACGGGGTGGAGACCGAGATGCGGCCCGGGCCGAACGGCGTGCCGGGCGACGTGCCGCGCCTGGTCGCGCTGACCGGGTGGGAGTACGTGCAGGAGCCGACGCCGCCGGGCCGCCCGGCCGGGGTCGCGTTCGACCACCCCGTCTACGGGTACGGCCTGGTGCTCGGCGCGGCCCTGGCCGCCGTGGGCGGGCTGCTGCAACTGCGGTCGCCGCTGCTCGCGGCGATCGGCCGGTTCGGGGTGCTGGCCGCGTTCGGGGTGGTCGTCGGCGCGCTGTGGTCGGCGCTGGAGACGTTGCGGACGTTGTTCGGCGACCGCGACGTGCCGAGCTCCTACGGGACCTCGGAGGCGTTCTTCGGCGGGGGCACCTGGTTGGTCGGCGCGGGGGCGCTGGCCCTGCTCGCGGGCGCGGCGGTGGCGCACGACTGGCCGGCGCGCGTGCCGCGGCCCACCGGCGTGTCGGTGTACCAGGTGGACGACGACGACACGCCGCCGTTCGGCATCGCCATCCCCGTGTCCGAGCCGGACGTCCCGCCGGCCGGTCCCGTCGCGCCGCCGGTGGCCGAGCTGCCGCCGGTGGTGGAGCTGCCCCACCGGCCGGCCGACGGGCGACGTCACCCGACCGGGGGTAATCCGTCCACTGTGGATTGACGGTGTCACTGACCAGCCTCGATCGGCTCGGCGTGTTGACCGCGGACCGCGGGCGATGTGAGTCACCATCGGTTCATGAAGCTCTCCGGGCTGCTCGGCCGCACGCACCAGGAACTGCCAGGCGTCACCGGTGTGGCGCGGGTCGATCGCCGCTCCGGCGACCTGCTGCGCCGGCTGAGTCCCGGTGACGTCGCGGTCCTCGACCACGTCGACCTCGACCGCCGCACCGCCGAAGCCCTGGTGCACGCCGAGGTGGCGGGGGTGGTCAACGCCTCGCCGTCCATCTCCGGCCGGTTCCCCAACCTCGGCCCGGAGCTGCTGGTGGAGGCGGGCGTACCGCTGGTCGACGGCGTCGGCACGGCGGTGCTGCGCGAGATCAAGGACGGCACCGAGCTGCGGCTGCACGACGGCGGCGTGTTCGTCGGCGGGAAGGAGGTCGCGCGCGGCGTCGAGCAGACCGCCGAGTCGATCGCCGACTCGATGATCGAGGCCAAGGCGGGCATGGCCGCGCAACTGGAGGCGTTCTCCGCGAACACCATCGAGTTCCTGCGCCGGGAACGGGCACTGCTGCTCGACGGCGTCGGCGTGCCCGAGCTGTTCGTGCCCATCCGCGACCGGCAGGTGCTGGTCGTCGCGGGCGGCCCCCGCCACGCCGAGGAGCTGCGCAAGCTGCGCAGGTACATCCGCGAGCACCGGCCCGTGCTGATCGGCGTGGACGCGGGCGCGGACACCCTGCACGACGCCGGGTTCGCCCCGGACGTCATCGTCGGCGACCCGGACGCCATCGGCACCGAGACGCTGCGGTCGGGCTCGGAGGTCGTGGTGCCCGCGCAGGTCGACGGCCACGCGCCGGGCCTGGAACGCATCCAGGACCTCGGCATCGGCGCGGTGACGTTCCCCGCCACCGGCAACTCCGAGGACCTGGCGCTGCTGCTGGCCGAGGCGCACGGCGCGACCCTGGTGGTGACCGTGGGGCTGCAGGCGGGCCTGCGGGAGTTCCTGGACCGGGGCAACGCGGGGTCGACCCCGTCGACGTTCCTGACCCGGCTCAAGCTCGGCAACAAGCTCGTGGACGGCCACGCCGTCGCCACCCTGCACCGCGGCCGCGTGTCGACCGGCCTGGTCGTGCTGCTGGTGCTGGCCGCCGTGGCGGCGATGGTGGCCGCGCTCGCGGTGTCGGGCGTCGCCCACGCCCACGTCGACCTGGTGGCCGACGCGTTCCGCTCCGTCGTCGACTGGTTCAGGGGGTTGTTCGGGTGATCTCGATGCGCTACCACGTCGTCTCCATCACCGCGGTGTTCCTGGCGCTCGCCGTCGGGGTGGTGCTCGGCTCGACCGCGATCAGCGGCCGGCTGCTGTCCGGGCTCGCCGACGACAACGGCTCGCTGGGCCGGGAGGTCACCGCGCTGCGGGTCGAGCGCGACGGCCTGGACGCCCGGCTCGCCGACGCCGACCGGTTCGCCGGCACCGTAGGCCCGCTCGCCGTGCGGGAGCAGCTCGCCGACCGGACCGTCGTGCTCATCACCACCGCCGACACCCGGCCGGGCGACCGGGACGGGCTGGTCGAGCTGCTGCGCGCGGCGGGCGCGAAGGTCACCGGCGAAGTGCAGCTCGCCGACTCGTTCACCGACCCGGGCAAGGCCGACCAGGTGCTCGACCTGGTCGCCCGGCTCCAGCCCGCGGGCACCCGGCTGCCCACCGGCGCCGACCCCGGCACCCGGGCGGGCGGCCTGTTCGGCTCGGTGCTGCTGCTCGACCAGGCCACCAACCAGCCGCGGGCCACGCCGGACGAGGCGGCGGCGGCGCTGGGCGGGCTGGCCAGCTCCGGGTTCGTCAAGGCGGGCCAGGTGCCGCAACCCGCGCACCTGGCCGTCGTGCTCACCGGCGGTGCGGTCGCGGGCGACGCGGCGGCCGACCGGGCGGCGGTCGTGGCGCGGTTCGCCACCCAGCTCGACCGGTCCGGCGCGGGCGTGGTGCTGGCGGGCGGGACCGGGGCGGCCGACGGCACCGGCGCGGTCGGCGTCGCGCGGGCCGACACGGCGGCCACGTCCGTGCTGTCCACCGTCGACCACGCGGACACGGCGGCCGGGCGCGTGGTCGTGGTGCTCGCGCTGCGTGAGCAGGTGGAGGGCAGGGCGGGCCGGTACGGGGTCGCGGGCAACGCCGAAGGTCCCGCGCCCGGGATGGCGGGCTGAGCAGCGCGGTTCCCGCCGCCGCGGCGGGCGTTCGGACGCCGTTCCCCGGCGGTTCGCGGGCCCGTGATCGCCTGTTCGACTCCCCATAGGCCATCCGAGTGACCCGCTTGCGTGCCCGCCGGCGCGCTGGGTGACCGTCGGCGTGTTAGCGTTAGGGCCCGTGGACAGGGCGCTGAGCTGTGCGGAACCACCGCAGCCTGCCCCTAGCGGACATCCAGACCACGGGGAGCCTCCTTGGTGCAGCAGGCACGTACGACCAAGCACGTTTTCGTCACCGGGGGTGTGGCGTCGTCCCTCGGCAAGGGGTTGACCGCGTCCAGCCTCGGTCAGCTGCTCACCTCTCGCGGTCTCCGCGTGACCATGCAGAAGCTCGACCCCTACCTCAACGTCGACCCGGGCACGATGAACCCGTTCCAGCACGGCGAGGTGTTCGTCACCGACGACGGCGCGGAGACCGACCTCGACATCGGCCACTACGAGCGGTTCCTGGCGCGCGACCTGTCCGGTGACGCGAACGTCACCACCGGGCAGGTGTACTCCGAGGTCATCGCCAAGGAGCGGCGCGGCGAGTACCTCGGCGACACCGTCCAGGTCATCCCGCACATCACCGACGAGATCAAGCGGCGCATCCGGGCCATGGCCGAGCCGGGCCCCGACGGCGTCGTCCCCGACGTGGTGATCACCGAGGTCGGCGGCACGGTCGGCGACATCGAGTCGCTGCCGTTCCTGGAGGCGTGCCGGCAGGTGCGCCACGACGTGGGCCGGGACAACGTGTTCTTCCTGCACGTGTCGCTGGTGCCCTACCTCGCGCCGTCCGGTGAGCTCAAGACCAAGCCGACGCAGCACTCCGTGGCCGCGCTGCGCAACATCGGCATCCAGCCCGACGCCATCGTGTGCCGGGCCGACCGGGAGATCCCGGACTCGTTGAAGCGCAAGATCGGCCTGATGTGCGACGTGGACACCGAGGCCGTGGTGGCGGCGGTGGACGCGCGGTCCATCTACGACATCCCCAAGGTGCTGCACGGCGAGGGCCTGGACGCGTACGTGGTGCGGCGGCTGGACCTGCCGTTCCGCGATGTCGACTGGACCGTGTGGGGCGACCTGCTCGACCGCGTGCACAACCCGTCCGAGAGGGTCCGCATCGGTTTGGTCGGCAAGTACGTCGACCTGCCCGACGCGTACCTGTCGGTGACCGAGGCGCTGCGCGCGGGCGGGTTCGCGCACCGCACCAAGGTCGAGATCGTGTGGGTGCCGTCCGACGAGTGCCAGACGCCGTCCGGCGCGGCGCACGCCCTGGGCGGGCTCGACGCGATCCTCATCCCCGGCGGGTTCGGGGTGCGCGGCATCGAGGGCAAGATCGGCGCCATCACCTACGCGCGGACCCGCGGCATCCCGCTGCTGGGCCTGTGCCTGGGGTTGCAGTGCCTGGTCATCGAGGCGGCGCGCAACCTCGCGGGCATCGCGGACGCGAACTCCGCGGAGTTCGAGGACACCGGGTCGCCGGTGATCAGCACGATGGCCGACCAGGAGGACGTCGTCTCCGGGCAGCGGGACATGGGCGGCACGATGCGGCTCGGCGCGTACCCGGCGTCGTTGCTGCCGGGCTCGCAGGTGGCGGCGGCCTACGGGTCGCTGGAGGTGTCCGAGCGGCACCGGCACCGGTACGAGGTCAACAACGCCTACCGGGCGAAGCTGGCGGAGTCCGGGCTGGTGTTCTCCGGGACGTCGCCGGACGGGCGGCTGGTGGAGTTCGTCGAGCTGCCGGCCGACGTGCACCCGTTCTTCGTGGCCACCCAGGCGCACCCGGAGCTGAAGTCCCGCCCGACCCGCCCGCACCCGCTGTTCGCGGCGTTCGTGAAGGCGGCGTTGGGCTACCGGCTGGCCGACCGGCTGCCGCTGCCCGAGCCCGCGGGGGCCGCGCAGTGACTCCTCGGCACGAGTTCGGAACTGTTTCGTCGCGGGACGTGCACGTCGGGCGCGTCGTCGCGTTGCGGGTGGACGAGGTCGCCATGCCTGGTGGCGGTACGGCGTCGCGCGAGGTGGTGGAACACCTCGGTGCGGTGGCGGTGGTGGCCTTGGACGATGCCGGTGCGGTGACGCTCATCCACCAGTACCGGCACCCGCTCGGCAGGCGGCTCTGGGAGCTGCCCGCCGGGCTGTTGGACGCCGGGGACGAGGCGCCGCTGGCCGCCGCGAAGCGGGAGCTGGCCGAAGAGGTCGGGCTCGCGGCGGCGGAGTGGACGACGTTGGTGGACGTCGCCGTCTCCCCGGGGTTCACCGACGAGGTGGTGCGGGTGTTCCTGGCACGCGGGCTCACCGAGGTGGACCGCGACGTGCAAGGCGATGAGGAGGCCGACCTGGAGGCGGAGCGCTTCCCGTTGGCCGAGGCGGTGGACATGGTGCTGGCCGGGGAGATCGTCAACGGCCCCGCCGTGTCCGGCCTGCTCGCCGCGCACGTCGTGGTCACCGGCGGCGGGACGGGGCGCCCCTCCGACGCCCCGTTCACCGACCGCCCGACCCGCTTCGCCGCCCGCTCCGACTGACCTGGGCGTTGAACTCGGGGTACCCGGGCGTTCGACTCTCGGGTCCTGAGCGTTCGACTCTCGCGAGAGTCGAACGCTCAGGACCCGAGAGTCGAACGCTCAGGACCCCTGAGTTCGACGCTCAGGCGCAGGACGGGCAGCGGCGGGCGCGGGTGGTCGCGGTCGAACGGCGTGGCGCCGCGCGGTGTGCGCAGGCCGCGCCGCTTCTCGGCCCGGCGGGTCGCCGCGTACGCCGCCAGGTCCGCCTTCCACTCGGCCCGCAGCGCCAGGAGCAGCTCCAACGCCGCCGCCAACGCCCGCTCGTCGCGCTCGAACGGGCCCGCCTCCAGCTCCAGGTAACGCATGCTGACCGCGTAGGGCGCGGCGTGGAACCTCCGCACGCACGACCGGAACGACGACACGCGGTGCGGCAGCGGCACGGTCGCGTCGCCTGCCCGGCGCGCGTACCAGGAGAAGCTCATGGTCGGCGAGTGTGCCGGACCGGGAGCGGCGGATAATGGGCGGCGTGGGTGTGCGAGGGCCGTTGGCGGTGGCCGCGGCGGCGGTCGGCGGGTGCGGGGTGCTGCTGTTCGTGGACCCCAACCAGCCGGGGTCGCTGCTGCCGCCGTGCCCGCTCTACGCGGTGACCGGCATCCAGTGCCCGGCGTGCGGGTCGACGCGGATGGTGCACGCCCTGCTGCGCGGTGACCTGGTCGCCGCCTGGCAGTTCAACGCCGTGATGCTGGTCGTCGGGCTGCCGTTGCTGCTCTGGCTGTGGACGCGGTGGTTCCGGGCGGCCCGGGAAGGGCGGCCGACACCCCCGGTGTCGCGGGGGGTCGGCGTGCCCGTGGTGGCCCTGGCCGTGACCTGGATGGTCGCGCGGAACCTAGTCGCGTAGCTTGCGGCCCTGGCTGTCGGTGCCGCCGTTGACCAGCAGGATGATCCCGTCGACCAACGACCAGATCCCGCACCCGCCGCACGTCAGCAGTTGCGCGATGCCGATCGCCGTGTCCCCGATATAGAACCGGCCGATGCCGAACGGCAACGCCAGTTGCAACACACCCGCCGCGATGCGCGACTTGTCCGACAGCGGCTGCCCGGTCAGCGGGTCCACGCCGTACGGCGCGTTCGGGTTGAACCCGGGCGGGTAGCCGTACGCCGTGCCGTGGGTCCGGGACGGGTCGGCGTAGCCGGGCGGCGGATAACCGGGGATGCCCTGACCGGGCGTGGCGGCATAGCCCGGCGGTGGCGGCGGCGCCTGGTACGCGGCGGTCGGCGGGTAGGTCGGCGGCAGGAACGCCGGGTGCGGCTGCGGCAGGTCGTGGAACAGGGCGGCCAACTCCTGCGCGGACTGGGCCGCGGACGCGTAGCCGACGCGCTGCTCGTACTCACCGATTTCCAGCCGACCGGCCGCGAAGTGGTCGTTCAGGGCGCTGATCGCCTCTTCGCGCTGCTGGTCGCCGATCCGCACCTGGTGTGGTTCCGACACGGGTGGAACGCTAACAGCCCGCGGCCGCCGAACCGGCCGGAACCCGCTGGTCGGCATCCCGCCGATCCGCCCGTTCGGCGAGGACGCTCCTAACCTTGAGGCACGATGACCCCCACCGGCCCACCCCCACCCACCCCGGCGACCCGTGCGATGCGCGCCTACCTGGACCACCTCGCCGTCGAACGGGGCACGGCGCGCAACACGCTCGACTCCTACGGCCGCGACCTGCGCCGCTACGCCGAGCACCTGACCGCCGCCGGCGTCGACGACCTGACCGACGTCACCGAAGCCCTGGTCGGTGACTTCCTCGCCGCCCTGCGCGAATCGGGCCTGGCCGCGTCCTCCGCCGCGCGCACCCTGGTCGCCGTGCGCGGCCTGCACCGGTTCGCGCACCTCGAAGGCATCACGGCCGACGACCCGGCCCGCGCCGTCCAACCTCCGACGCCGCCCCGCAGGCTGCCCAAAGCCCTCCCCGTCGACGACGTGCTCAAGCTCCTCGACGGGCCCGCCGACACCCCCGCCCAGCTCCGCGACCGGGCCCTGCTGGAACTGCTCTACTCCAGCGGCGCGCGGATCTCCGAGGTCGTCGGTCTGGACGTGGACGACGTCGACGCGGACGAGCGCACCGTGCTGCTCGACGGCAAGGGCGGCAAGCAGCGGATCGTGCCGGTCGGACGCCCGGCGCTCCGGGCACTGGACGCCTACCTGGTGCGGGCCCGGCCCGTGCTGGCCAAGCGGGGCACGCCCGCGTTGTTCCTCAACGCCCGGGGCGGGCGGTTGTCGCGGCAGACGGCGTGGCACGTGCTGAAGACCGCGGCCGAACGGGCGGGTGTCCGAGCCGAAGTGTCGCCGCACACGCTGCGCCACTCGTTCGCCACGCACCTGCTGGAAGGGGGCGCGGACGTGCGCGTCGTGCAGGAACTGCTGGGCCACGCCTCGGTCACCACGACGCAGGTCTACACGTTGGTCACCGTCAACACCTTGCGCGAGGTCTACGCGACGGCCCATCCTCGCGCAACGGGTGGAACGTGAGCGGCCCACGGGTAGCGTGAGCGCTCGCCCGCCCCACGTCATCGACGAGCCCGACGAGCTGGAGGTGCCGACCCGGTGCCGAACCTGGACGAGCCCGAGCGCACCGCGATCGAGCTGGGCGCCGTGCTGCACGCGTTGAGCGACCCGACCCGGCTGGCGGTGGTGCGGCAGATCGAAGCCGACGGCGAGCGCCTGTGCGGCGCGCTGATGGTGGACGTCGCCAAGTCCACGTTGTCGCAGCACCTGCGCGTGCTGCGGGAAGCGGGCATCACCCGCACCAGGGCCCGCGGCAACCAGCGGTGGGTGTCGCTGCGGCGGGACGACCTCGACGAGCTGTTCCCCGGCCTGCTCGACGTGGTGCTCCGCGCGGCCGAGCGGAACGGCCGTCCGGTGGACGACCCGGCGGGCGACCCGGCCGCCGCGGCGCGCTGACCCGCCGGCTCAACGCGTCGAGAACGGTCGACCGCGCTTCGGCGGGGCGCGTTGCTGGTCGCCCTCCGTGTGCTTAGGCTGCGCCCAGGCAGAGGACTAGGAATCGGGAAGGGCGATGTCGACACCGGAGCACGCGGGCCAGCCGTGGGGCGCACCCCCACCACCCCCGCCACCGTCCGGTGTGCCGCGCGCCTCGGTCGAGCTGAGCCTCGCCCCGCACGCCGCACCCGCGGACGAAGACGCGACCGAGCAGGTCGCGGGCGACATCGGGCCGACCGGCCGCCCGTTGCGCCACGTCGCCGACCCACCGCTGATCGCCCGGCACGGCCCGGCGAAGATCCTCGCGGTGTGCAACCAGAAGGGCGGGGTCGGCAAGACCACGTCCACCATCAACCTCGGCGCGGCCCTGACCGAGTACGGCAGACGGGTGCTGCTGGTCGACTTCGACCCGCAGGGCGCGCTGTCGGTCGGCTTGGGCGTGCACCCGCACCAGCTCGACCAGACGATCTACAACGTGATCATGGAGCGCGACGTCGGCGTCGGCGACGTGATCATGCGCACCCCGGTCGAGGGCATGGACCTGCTGCCCAGCAACATCGACCTGTCCGCCGCGGAGATCCAGCTGGTCTCCGAGGTGGGCCGGGAGCACACGCTGGTCCGCACGCTGCGCCCGGTCATCGAGCACTACGACTACGTGCTGGTGGACTGCCAGCCGTCGCTCGGCCTGCTCACGGTCAACGCCCTCGCGGCGGCCGACGGCGTCCTCATCCCGCTGGAGTGCGAGTTCTTCAGCCTGCGCGGGGTCGCCCTGTTGATAGACACCATCGAGAAGGTCAGGGAGCGGTTGAACCCGAAGCTCGAGATCACCGGCATCCTCGCCACCATGTACGACCCGCGCACGCTGCACTCCCGCGAGGTGATGGCGCGCGTGGTCGAGGCGTTCGGCGACGTCGTGTTCGACACGGTGATCAACCGCACCGTCCGGTTCCCGGAGACGACGGTCGCCGGCGAGCCGATCACCCGCTGGGCGCCGCGCTCGGGCGGCGCGAAGGCCTACCGCGCGTTGGCGCGCGAGGTGATCGCCCGGTGACCCGACGCCCATCACTGCCGGGCGCGTCCGAGCTGTTCCGCCTCACCACCGGCGCTGCCGACGACGGCGTCCCCCCAGCCGGGGCGCCTGCGGCCGAGGCACCCGCGCAGCGGCGCGGCACCGGGCGGCAGAAGCACTCCACCAAGATCACCGTGTACGTGTCGGACGAGGAGCTGCTGGCGCTGGAGCACGCGCGCCTGGCGTTGCGCGGCGAGCACGGCCTGGCGGTCGACCGGGGCCGGGTGGTGCGCGAGGCCATCGCGATCGTGCTGGACGACCTCGAGGGGCACGGCGACGACTCGCTGCTGGTGCGCAGGTTGCGCGAGCGGTGAGCGGTGACGCGCCCGAGATCGAACCCGCGCCGGTCGAGGCGGCCGAGCCGGCGGCGGTCGACGACGGCCGGTTCAAGGTCAGGCTGACCAACTTCGAGGGGCCGTTCGACCTGCTGCTGCAACTGATCTCGCAGCACACGCTGGACGTCACCGAGGTGGCGCTGCACACCGTCACCGACGACTTCATCGCCTACATCCGGGCGTTGGGCGACGGGTGGGACCTGGACGAGACGACCGAGTTCCTGGTCATCGCGGCGACCCTGCTCGACCTCAAGGCGGCGCGGCTGCTGCCCGCGGGCGACGTGGAGGACGAAGAAGACCTCGCGCTGCTGGAGGCACGGGACCTGCTGTTCGCGCGGCTGCTGCAGTACCGGGCGTACAAGCAGGTGGCGGCGCTGTTCGGGGAGCTGGAGCGCGGCGCGTACCGGCGGTACCCGCGGTCGGTGGCACTGGAGGAGCGGTACGAGGGGCTGCTGCCCGAGGTGATGCTGGGCGTGGACGCGCGGCGGTTCGCCGAGATCGCCGCGGTGGTGTT
Source organism: Saccharothrix saharensis (assembly GCF_006716745.1). Classification (NCBI taxonomy): domain Bacteria; kingdom Bacillati; phylum Actinomycetota; class Actinomycetes; order Pseudonocardiales; family Pseudonocardiaceae; genus Saccharothrix; species Saccharothrix saharensis. The sequence continues at coordinate 6,841,356 of NZ_VFPP01000001.1, forward strand.
CCGGCCCAAACCGCCGCCGACGGTGTCCACGTCGCACATCCACCAGCACCGGGTGTCGGTGCGCGAGCACGCCGACGTGCTGCGGGCGCGGCTGGCGGAGCTGGGGACGGTGACGTTCGCCGAGCTGATCGCCGAGTGCACGGAGACGATGGAGGTCGTGGCGCGGTTCCTGGCGCTGCTGGAGCTGTACCGGGAGCAGGCGCTGGCCTTCGAGCAGCCGGACCCGCTGGGGGAGCTGCGCATCACGTGGGTCGGCGGCACGGTCGAGCAGGCGCGGGCGCACGCCCGGGACGAGGACGAGGAGTACGGGTGAGCGACCGCGGAGCAACCGGTCCCGCCGGGTCGGACGAGCCGGTGGTCGGGCCCGACGTGGCGGTGGAGTCGGTGGCGGCCGGGTTCGAACGGGCCGGGACCGACGAGGCGGCCGAGCCCGTGCCGCCGTTGCCCTTGCCGCCGGTGGTCGGGCCGGAAGCCGAGGACGAGGGCGAGGCCGGAACCGGCGGGCTGCCCGACCTGGCCGACGACGCCGAGTTCGAGGGCGCGTTGGAGTCGATCCTGCTGGTCGTGGACAGCCCGATCGCCGAAGAGCAGCTCGCGGGCGTGCTCGACCAGTCGGTGAAGCGCGTCACGGCGGCCCTGCGCCGGCTGTCCGCCCGGTACACCGAGCAGGGCAGCGGCATCGACCTGCGTAGAATCGGGGACGGCTGGCGGTTCTACACTCGGGACCGCTTCGCGCCATTCGTGGAGAAGCTGCTGCTCGACGGGCAGCGCGCCAAGCTCACCCGGGCCGCGTTGGAGACACTCGCGGTCATCGCCTACCGGCAGCCCGTGACCAGGGCCCGGATCGCGGCGGTGCGCGGGGTGAACGTCGACGGGGTCATCCGCACGCTCGTCGCGCGCGGCCTGATCGCCGAGACGGGCACGGACTCCGACACGGGTGGCATCCTTTACCGCACGACCGAACTGTTCCTGGAGCGGTTGGGGCTGTCGTCGCTGGGCGACCTGCCGCCGATCGCTCCCCTCCTGCCCGAAGTGGATGCGATCGACGATGTCTGACCAGGCCAACCCCGAGGGGATCCGGCTCCAGAAGGTGCTCGCCAAGGCGGGCATCGCCTCGCGGCGGGTCGCCGAGGAGCTGATCGAACTCGGCCGCGTCCAGGTCGACGGCGAGGTGGTCCGCGAGCAGGGCCGCCGCATCGACCCGGACACCGCGGTCGTGCACGTCGACGGTGTGCGCGTGGTGCTCAAGGAGGACGTGGTCACCCTCGCCTTCAACAAGCCGCGCGGGGTGCTGTCCACCATGCACGACGACGCGCACCGGCCGTGCGTGGGCGACTACCTGCACAACCGCAAGGAGCGCCTGTTCCACGTCGGCCGGCTGGACGCCGACACCGAGGGCCTGCTGCTGCTGACCAACGACGGCGACCTCGCGCACCGGCTGATGCACCCGTCCTACGAGATCACCAAGACCTACCTCGCCGAGGTGCCCGGCCCGATCCCGAAGGACCTGGGCAAGCGGCTGCGCGCGGGCGTCGAGCTGGAGGACGGCCCGATCGCGGTCGACTCGTTCAAGCTGATCTCCTCCATGCCGGGCAAGGCGCTGGTCGAGGTGGTCCTGCACGAGGGCCGCAAGCACATCGTGCGCCGCCTGCTCGACCACGTCGGCCACCCGGTGGAGCACCTGGTCCGCACCGCGGTCGGCGAGGTGCGCCTGGGCAACCAGCGCCCCGGCTCGATGCGGGTGCTCAACCGGCAGGAAGTCGGCTCCCTGTACAAGGCCGTCGGGCTGTAGCCGGGGCAGGCGCTTGGCGGGGTCCCCCTTCCCCACCAAGCGCCCCTCCCCCCTGGCGGAACCCCTACCGGTTCCACCGCCATTCCTACGGCAGACGGGTTGTTCAGTGTCAGCGCGTGGACGCTGAACAGGCTTTTCTGAACAATCGGCCGCGTCGAAGGGGAGGGCGACGCATGGCCAGACGGGAGAGCCCGTTACGGGCCGACAGCGGTGACCTGGGGGAGTTCGCCGCCGGCCTGAGGGCGTTGCGCGAACGGGCGGGCGGTCCCACCTACCGGCGGCTGGCCCACGACGCGCACTACTCGGCGGCGGCCCTGTCGGAGGCGGCGAACGGGCGGCGGCTGCCGAGCCTCGCGGTCACGCTCGCGTACGTGCGGGCCTGCGGCGGCGACGTGGTGGCGTGGGAGGCGCGCTGGCGCGAGCTGGCCGAACGGGCCGCCGACGCGAACCCGCGCACCCCGCCGAAGGACACCGACGCCCCGTACACGGGGTTGGCGGCGTTCCAGGTGCGGGACGCGGACCGGTTCTTCGGCCGCGACCGGGTGGTGCGGGAGCTGCTGGGCCTGCTCGCGCGCCGCCGGTTCGCCGGGGTGTTCGGCGCGTCCGGTTCGGGCAAGTCGTCGGTGCTGCGGGCGGGCCTGGTGGCGACGTGGGGCCGGCCCTCGCTGGTGCTCACGCCCGGCGCGCGCCCGGTGGAGGAGTTGGCGGTGCGGGCCGCGGCGTGCACCGGCCGGGACGCCGCCGCGCTGGCCGCCGAGTTCACGGCCCACCCGGAGAACCTGCACCTGCGCGTGCGACAGGCGCTCGTCGAGGGCGACGACGACCTGCTGGTCGTGGTCGACCAGTTCGAAGAGGTCTTCACGCTGTGCCGGGAGCCGGCCGAGCGGGCCGCGTTCATCGCCGCGCTGACCACCGCCGCCACCACGCCGACCAGCCGCACGCGGGTCGTGCTGGGTGTGCGCGCCGACTTCCTCGGCCACTGCGGGCAGTACCCGGAGCTGGTGGAGGCGTTGCGCGGCGGGCACGTGCTGGTCGGGCCGATGACGGCCGACGAGCTGCGCGAGGCGATCGTGGCGCCCGCCGTCGCGGTCGGCTGCAAGGTGGAGACGGCGCTGGTCACCCGCCTGGTCGCGGACGCGGCGGGCCAGCCCGGGGTGCTGCCGCTGGTGTCGCACGCGCTGCTGGAGACGTGGCGCAGGCGGCGCGGTGTCGCGTTGACCCTGGCGGGCTACGAGGAGGTCGGCGGGGTCGAGCACTCGATCGCGCGCAGCGCCGAGCAGGTCTACACCGCGATGAGCCCGGCCGGGCGGCAGGTGGCCAAGGAGGTGTTCCTGCGGTTGATCGCGGTCGGCGAGGGCACCGAGGACACCAAGCGGCGGGTCTCCCGCGCCGAGGTCGACCACCCCGAGGTGCTGGCCGCGTTGGCGCAGGCGCGGCTGGTGGTGCTGGACCGGGACTCGGTGGAGCTGGCGCACGAGGCGCTGATCCGGAACTGGCCGCGGTTGCGCGACTGGATCGCCGAGGACCGGGCGGGTCTGCGGGTGCAGCGGATGCTGACCGAGGCCGCGCACACGTGGGAGTCGCTGGAGCGGGACCCGGGCGCGCTGTACCGGGGCACGAGGCTGGCGCTGGTGCGCGAGTGGGTGGACGGCACGCGCGGTCCCCGGCTCACGCCGGGTGAGCTCCGGTTCCTGGAGGCCAGCGTCGCCGCGGACGACGCGGTGCGCGCCATCGAGCAGCGGCGCACCCGCAGGCTGCGGCAGCTCGTGTCGGTGATGGCGGTGCTGCTGCTCCTGGCGGGCGGCGCGATCGTGCACGCGTTCCGGGCCGAGCGGTCCGCGACCGAGCAGCGCAACATCGCGCTGGCGCACAAGGTGATCACCCAGGCCGCCGCGCTGCGCGACACCGACCCGGCGCTGTCGTTGCAGCTCACCCTGGCCGCGCACCGGCTCACACCGCTGCCCGAGACGCGGGACGCGCTGTACGGCGCGTTCGCCGAGCCGTACGCGACCCGGATCGGCGCGGTGCGCGCGGTGGCGGTCAGCCCGACCGGTTCGCTGCTCGCCGTCGCCGACGACACCACCGTCATGGACGTGCGGCTGGTGGACATCGCCGACCCCCACCGCCCGGAGCACCTCGGCCCGCTGGCCGGGCTGGTCGACCCGTGGGCGTTGACGTTCAGCGAGGACGGCGAGTGGCTCGCCGGCGCGTCCGCCGACGAGGTCGTGGTGTGGCGGGTGGCGGACCCGCGCCACCCGGTGGTCGTGCACCGGTTCGGCGACCTGCCGGCCGAGCCGGTGGTGGCCCTGTCGTTCCCGCCCGACTCCCGGTACCTGGTGGCGGGGTTCCAGGCCGGTCCGCCGCGGGCCTGGGACCTGGCCGGGGGAGGCGTGCCGGTGGCGCTGCCGCTGCCGGGCGGGTCGCCGGCGGTGGCGTTCCTGTCCGGGCACGTGGTGGCGGTCGTGTCCGGTGACCGGGTGCTCTCGGTCGACCTGGCCACCGGGGCGTCCGGCGTCCTGGTGAGCGGGGTCGGCGCGGTCACCGCGCTGGCGGTCGGCGACGGCGGCCGGGTGGTCGCCACGGCGGGGGAGGACCGGGTGGTGCGTCTGTGGGAGGTCGCCGACGCCTCCGGGAGCGCCCGGCAGACCGCCGCGCTCCGGCACGGCGGCGACGTGCGCGCGCTGGCGTTCAACCAGGACGGACGGGTGCTGGCCACGGCGGGGGACGACCGCTCGGCCCGGCTGTGGGACGTCACCGTCCGGCGGGCGCCGGTGGAGGCGGCGGCCCTCGACGGGCACCTCGGCCCGGTCACCGCGGTGGCGTTCGCGGCCGGGGGACTGGCCCTGGTCACCGCGGGCAGCGACCGGACGGTCCGGCTCACCGATCTCACGGAGCTGCCGGTGGCGCACCCCGTGACGCTGCGGTCGGTCACGGTCGCCGCCGACCGCGGCCTGGCGGCCACCGTCGACGTCGAGGGCGTGCTGCGGCTCGTGGACATCTCCGAGCCGCGCGGCCCGCGCACCGCGTGGCCGTTGACCGCGCACCCGGGGCGGGTGCGGGTGGCCGCGCTCAGCCGGGACGGCGAGCACCTGGTCACCGTCGCCGCCGACGGGCGGGTGCGGGTGTGGCGCACGACCAACCCGGCCTCGCCCGACCTGGTCGGCGAGGCGGGCCGGGCGACGACGGTGGCGTTCAGCCCGAAGGGCACGCACTTCGCCACCGGCGGGCTCGACGACGGCGTGACGCGCCTGTGGAACGTGGCGACCCTGGTCCAGATCGCCGAGATGCGCGACAAGCACCACCCGGACGCGCCGACCGCCGCGCTGGCGTTCGACGCCGCGGGCGACCGGCTGGTGGTCGCCAAGCTCGGCGGGTCGGTCGAGGAGTGGGACACCACCGTGCCGATGTGGCCGAAGCGGTGGCGGCGTGACGTGCTCGACGTCCGGTACCCCAGCGCCGTGGCGCCGGTGCCGGGCGGGATGGTGACCGTGGAGCCCGACGGCCGGGCCGTGCTGTGGCGACACCCCGAGCAGCTGGGCGACCCCCGAGGCGACCCGGAGGTGCGCTTCACCTCCGCCGAGCCGCTGGGGTCGGCGGCGCGGGCGGTCGCGGTGGCGGACGACTCGGTCGTGGTCGCCGGGGCCGACGGGACGCTGCGGCTGTACGACGTGGCGGACGGCGGGCCCGCGCGGCAGGTGGCCGTGTTCGCCGGGCACACGTCGGGGACCAACTCGGTGGCGTTCGCGCCCGACGGGCACACGCTCGTCAGCGCGGGCGACGCGGTGCTGCGGTTCTGGGAGACCGACCTGGGCGCGGTGGTGACCCGGATCTGCGCCACCGCCCACCCCGGCATCACCGCGCAGCAGTGGGCGGGCTACTTCCCCGACCTGCCCCACGAGCCGCCGTGCACCGGTCGCTAGCGCCGGGCCCCGCCGGCGCCGGACCCCACCCGTGCCGGCCCGCTCCCGAGCCGCCCACCTCCGTGCCCACCCGCCGTCCGGGCGGTGCTTCAGCGGCCGCTGACAGCAATTTGCAAGATCACATCATGAAGTTTTACCGCCACTCATTGTGGCGGGGCACTTCACTCTCTAGATTGAGCCGGGTTAGTTGGGGTTGATCAACTGGGAAGAGGCGTTTGCGCGTGCGTGCGCTCACCCGAGGACTGCTCGGTGTGGCCGGGTTCCTCGTCATCTGGGAGCTGTTCGGCCGGTCCCGGCTGGTGCCCTCGGAGTACTTGCCACCGCCGTCCGTCGTAGCGGTGGAACTCGTGAAGTTGTTGGGGGATGAGGCTTTCCTGCGGGACGTCGTCGCGACGGTCCTCGCCGTGCTCATCGCCGTGGCGCTGTCGGTCGGGATCGCGGTCCCGCTCGGCCTCGTCCTGGGCAGCGTGGCGTCCGTCCGGCACGCCACCCGCGCCGTCGTCGAGTTCCTGCGCCCCATCCCGTCGGTGGCGCTGATCCCGCTGGCGGTGCTGCTGCTCGGCATCGGGCCGGAAACCAAGATCACCCTCGCGGTGTACGCGGCGATCTGGCCCATCCTGTTCAACACCATCTACGCGCTCGACGAGCTCGACCCCCTGTTGGTCGAGACCGCCCGCGCGTTCGGCTCCGGCCGGGTGCGCGTGCTGGCGTCGGTCGCCCTGCCCAGCGCGTTGCCGTTCGTGCTGACCGGCATCCGGCTCGCCGCCACGACGAGCCTGGTCGTGATCGTCAGCGTGGAGCTGCTGGAAGGCGGCTCCGGCGGCATCGGGCAGTACATCGCGATCGCGCGCAGCGGCGCGGGCCGGATGGACATCGTCCTGGCCGGCACGGTGGTCGCGGGCGTCATCGGCTACCTGCTCAACGAGGGGCTGGAACGCGCGCAGCGCCGCTGGGTCGGCTGGAGCGCGGTCACCGGAGGTCGGTCGTGAGTCGATTCCTGCAGCGGTGGGCGGTGTTCGCGGGCCTCGTCGTGGTCTGGGAGCTGCTCACCTGGTACGCCGACGACACGTTCTTCCCCCGCCCCACCGAGATCGCCGAGGCCGCGCACGACCTGTGGTTCTCGGGTCCGGCCGGTGACCTGTTCCTCACCGACACGGTGTTCGACCACGTGTTCCCGAGCGTCGGCCGGCTGCTCGCCGGCTGGGGCATCGCGGCCGTCGTCGGAATCTCGCTCGGCGTGGCGCTCGGTCGCTCCGCGGCGGCCGCGGAGTACGCCGGGCCACTGCTGACGTTCATGCGCTCGATCCCGCCGCCCCTGCTGGTGCCGGTGTTCCTGCTCGTGTTCAGCGTCGGCACCACCATGCAGCTCGCCACGATCGTCTTCGGCGTGCTGTGGCCCATCCTGCTCAACAGCATCGACGGCGCCCGCTCCGTCGACGCCACGAAGTTCGAGACCTCGGCGGTGTTCCGCATCCCCAAGCCACAGTGGATCCTCGGTGTCGTCCTGCCCTCCGCGGCGCCGAAGATCTTCGCCGGGCTGCGGGTCTCCCTGTCGCTGTCGCTGGTGCTCATGGTCGTGTCCGAACTCGTCGGAACCGACAACGGGATCGGGTCGCAACTCCTCGTCGCACAGCGGGAGTTCGACTTCCCCGACATGTGGGCCGGGATCATCCTCCTGGGTGTCCTCGGCTATGCCCTCAACACCGTGCTCCTCTTCTTCGAGCGCAAAGCCCTTGCGTGGCAACCGAAGCAGGAGCGCACCCCCGCGACGGTGGAGGAAAAAGCAGTATGACCGCGATGCTCGAAGTGGCCGACCTCGGCCACACCTACCAGGCGAAGGACGGCGCGCACACCGCGATCGCCGACCTGTCGTTCACCGTCGGCACCGGCGAGTTGGTCTGCGTCGTCGGCCCGTCCGGCTGCGGCAAGTCCACGCTGCTGCGCACCATCTCCGGCCTGATCCGCCCCACCCGCGGCGAGATCAGCCTGCACGGCAACGAGGTCCGCGGCGTGCCCGACGACCTCGCCGTGGTGTTCCAGGACTACAGCCGCTCGCTGTTCCCGTGGCTGACGGTGCAGAAGAACGTGGAGTTCCCGCTGCGCCGCACCCTGGGCCGCGCCGAGCGCCGCGTCCGCGCGGCCGAGGCGCTGGAGTGGGTCGGCCTGTCGGCGGCCGGCCGCAAGTACCCGTGGCAGTTGTCCGGCGGCATGCAGCAGCGCGTCGCCATCGCCAGGGCGCTGGCCTACCGGCCCGCGTTGCTGCTGATGGACGAGCCGTTCGCGTCGGTGGACGCGCAGACCCGGTTCGAGCTGGAGGACCTGCTGCTGAAGGTCCGCACCGAGCAGGACACCACCGTGCTGGTGGTGACGCACGACATCGACGAAAGCGTTTACCTGGGCGACCGGATCCTGGTGCTCTCCACGTCGCCCGCGTCCGTGGTGGCCGACCTGAAGGTCGACCTGCCCGCGCAGCGCGACCAGATCACCACCCGGGAGTCCGAGGCGTTCGTCGCGCTGCGGGCCGAGGTGGCGCGGCTGCTCAACGTCGGCAAGACCTCCGAGGAGGTCCGGGCGCGCCGCAAGGCGAACGAGCAGCAGGCCGCGAAGTGGGCCGAGGCGGAGCGGGCGGAGGCCTCGCGCGCGGAGGCCGAAGAACGCGCCACGACGTGATGGGCGCATTCCTGGACTAGGGAACGCCGGACGGGCGATCCGCGGCTTGTCGGCCCTCTCAGGGGCGGCGCCGGGGGTCGCCCGTTGTCGTGCGCGGGGGTGTCCGGGACGGTTATGGGCGTGGGTTTCGACGGCGGTCGTTCGCAACGATTCGACATCTTTCCCGCCGTGCGCCGGCCCGTCACCATGATCACCGGGACGTCATCGCGTGATTACCCGCCGTGCCCGCCGGGGGCTTTTTCCCCGCTGATTGCGGACATTCCATCGGTACTTCCTATGGCTCCGGCGGTTCGCCCGGAAGATATCGACGGGCGCGCGTGGCCGTCCACCGGGTGGAATCGGCGGCGAATGCATCCGGCGCGGCCGGCGCGAAGTCGGGCGCCGCTGGATGCCGAATAGGCGCGCCTAGCGGTCCGGCCATCGCCTTGTTCTCCGGGTCGGGCACTTCCGCGTGCGTCGGCGGAGAACAAGGCGTCGGTAATCCGGCCTTATCGCGGGGAGTTTCCGGGGAAACCGCCCCCGCTAATCGTGAGGTGTTCTTCTCAGGGCCCCACGTAGTTTTGGGCAAAATAGCCGGCGGACGAACCGGAGGCGATGAGGTGTTCGAGCCTGGCTTGACCCAAACGGCTCAGGAACGGCTCCGGCGAACGGTGGATCATGAACACCATCCACTGCGAGAACTCCTGCGCACGCCACACGCGTCGCAGGCACACCTCGGAGTAGCTCCGCAGGCCCGTCTCATCACCCGTTCGGTGGTAGCGGGTCACGGCGTCGGCGAGCACCTCGGCGTCGTGCAACGCGAGGTTCATTCCCTTTGCCCCCACCGGGGTGATGATGTGCGCGGCGTCGCCGAGCAGGTACAGCGTGCCGTGGTTCATTGGTTCGACCACGTGGCTGCGCATGTCCAGGATGCGCTTCTCGACGATGCGGCCTTCGGTCAGCTTCCAGTCGGAGTCCCGCAGCGCGAGCCGCTTGTGCAGCTCCGACCACACGCGCTCGTCCGGCCAGTTGTCCACCGTGTCGTCCACCGGGACCTGGAGGTAGTAGCGCGAGACCGTGGAACTGCGGAGCATATGACCCGCGAATCCGTCCGGGTGCAGCGCGTAAATCACCTTGTGGGTGGACGGCGGGGCCTCGGCGAGGACGCTCAGCCACTCGATGCCGTGCTGGTGGCTGAACTCCTGCACCGCGCCCGCCGGGATGCTCTGCCGCGTCACGCCGTGGAACCCGTCCGCGCCGGCGATGAACGAGCAGTCGAGCCGCTCGCGCGTCCCGTCGGCGTTCGTCCAGGTCAGAGCCGGTTCACTGGACTCGATGCCGTGCAGCTGGACGTCCGTGACACCCCACCGGACATCGCCTCCCCGTTCGTCGACGTAGTGCCGCACGAGGTCCTGGACGACCTCCTGCTGCGGGTAGATGTAGTGGGTCTGGCCGTCGTACAGGGTGGCGTAGTCCACCTCGTACGCCTCGCCGTTCACCCGGAATTCGCACGCGCCGTGCCTGTCCGCCTCTTGGAGCAACCTGTCCGCGAGGCCGTGCTCGGTCAACATTTGCACCGCACGGTGCTCCAACACCCCGGCGCGCGGCCGGGTCTCGATGTACTCGCGGGTGCCTTTTTCCAGCACCACGCAGGGGATTCCCGCCTCGCGGAGCAGGTTCCCCAAGGTCAATCCCGCGGGGCCCGCTCCGACGATGCCCACCGGGCGCCGGTTGCTCTGTACGGCCCATTCCGCGTCAAGATCGCTCACCGCATACCCCAACCTCTGGACAGCCTGTGCAAAGATGCTCACCGAAGGTAGTGGATCAGCCTTCGAGTGTCGGTCGACTGGGGTCTTGCCGAACCGCTCGTGTCACTTTGAGTGGTTCCGCAGTGCCTCTGTCGCCCGTGCATCCTGCCCCCGCAAAGTCGTCACTCCAACAGGAGATGCCCCCCATGACTCGAAGAGTCGGCCTCTCGGCACGAAGGATCTTCGGCGTTGTCTCCGCGGTCGCGATGCTCGCCGTCGTCTCCGGCTGCGGACTCCTCGGCGGTTCCGAGGAGAAGCCCACCGAGGCCGCCGCCGCACCGGGCAAGGTCGAAAAGGCCAAGATCACCCTTGGCCTGCTCCCCATCCTCGACGTCGCGTCGGTCCACGTCGCGATCCAGAAGGGATACTTCAAGGAGGAGGGTCTCGAGGTAGAGGCCAAGATCATCCAGGGTGGCGCCGCGGCCATCCCCGGCTTGGTCAACGGCGAGCTCGACATCTCCTTCGGCAACTGGGTGTCGTTCTTCGCCGCCGAGGCGAAGGAGACCGCGAAGAGCGTCGACGGCCTCAAGCTCGTCAGCGACGGCTACCAGGCCAAGCCGGAGATGTTCCTGATCCTGGCCAAGTCCGACTCGCCGATCAAGTCGCCCAAGGACCTCGAGGGCAAGACCATCGCGATCAACACGTTCAAGAACATCGCCGAGCTCACCGCCAAGGCCACGCTGGAAGCCAACGACGTCGACCCCTCCAAGGTGACGTTCAAGGAGTTCGCGTTCCCCGACATGGAGGCCGCGGTCCAGAACGGCACGGTGGACGCCGCCTTCATGGTGGAGCCGTTCATCAGCCGGGCCCAGCGGTCCAGCGGCCAGATCACCGTGCTCGACGCGGCGTCCGGCCCGACCGCGGACATCCCGATCGCGGGCTACGCCACGACCGGCAAGTTCGTGAAGGAGAACCCGAACACCGTCGCCGCGTTCCAGCGCGCGATGGCGAAGGGCCAGCGCGACGCGGCGGACCGCCCCACGGTCGAGCCGCTGCTGGTCGAGTACGCGAAGGTCGACAAGGAAACCGCCAGCCTCGTGCACTTCGGCGAGTTCCCGACCACGCTCGACGCCACCCGCCTGCAGCGCGTGGCGGGCCTGATGCGAACCTACGGCTTGCTCGAGAAGGACTTCGACGTCAAGCCGATGTTGGTCGCCACGTCGGGTAGCTGATCCGGTGGGGGAGCCCGTCGTCGGGGCCGGGCTCCCCCTCGGGTGTTTCCTGTTCGGGTCGAGGGCGTGAAATAACCATGACCGCCGGTTAGCGATCGTTTAGCGCGTCCAGGTGTGGCTCGCGCGACAATGGTTGATTCGCAAACTACCGGCTTCCTCGTCCGAACGGCGGTATGACTCGGCGGATTTTTCCACCAAGATCCACCGGGTTTGTAGGGATGTGTCGTTTCACCCGGGCTGGGGAGTGTGCTGACGGTGCGCGGTCACGACGACCACGCCTCCGGGAGAGATCCGGAGCGGATTCAACTCGACGCGGGCGCCGCGAGCAGCGGTCCGCCCGACTCGGGACCGAGCACAGGCGCCGTGCCCGCCGACCGGGGCGTGTCCCGGTGGCGACTGCGGAACTGGCGCCTGCGCAGCAAGCTGGCCGTGGTGCTCCTGGTGCCCGCGCTGAGCACGCTGACCCTCGCCGGGCTGAGGTTGAACACCCAGCTGGACGACGTGGAGCTGTTCGGCCAGGTCCAGCGGGAGCTCCAGCTGTCCGCCCAGGTGGCGGCGGTGTCCGACGCCCTGCAACTGGAGCGCGACGCCGCGGTCTGGTTCGTCGCGGGCGGTCGGCGGGACAACGCGGGCGAGCTGCAGACGCGGTCCAGCAAGGTCGACGCCGAGGTGGGCAGGCTGCGCGACGTCGCGGCCGCCACGACGGGCGTCGACGACGCGGTGCGCGAGTCGTTCCAGAAGTCGTTGCAGTCGCTGGACGGCCTCAACGCGCTGCGGAACACGGTGACCACCACCAAGTACCCGGACATCTCGGTGCACAGCGCCTACGGCCAGGTGCTGGCCGCGCTGGCGCAGGTGCACCGGGCGACCGCGAGCAGCCTGAGCAACGAGACGATCACGCCGTTGGCGGGCGCCAACCTCGCGCTGTACTCGGCGAAGGAGCAGCTGTCCCAGCAGAACTCGATCCTGCTGTCCGCGGCCAAGCGCGGCGAGTTCGCGCCCGGCCAGGCCAACGCGCTGCGCGCCGCGCAGTCCAGGCTGGACGCCGCCATGACCGACTTCGCCGGCACCGCGAGCCAGGAGAACCGCCAGCTGCTGTCGGACACCGTGTCCGGCACGCCGGTGGACGCCCGCAACAGCCTCGTGCAGCTCGCGCTGGTGCAGCAGAACGACACCAACGAGGTGTCCATCTCGGACGGTGACGTGATGGCGGTCGGCGAGCAGACCGCCGCGCTGCTGCGCGAGGTGTCGCAGGACATCGAGCGGCAGGCGGACAAGGCGGCGATCGAGCTGACCGAGGCCGCCCGCGCGTCCGCGTGGCGTGACGCGGCACTGGTCGCGGCGGCGCTGGTGATCGCGTTCGCCCTCATGGCCTTCGTCGCCCGCTCGATGCTGACGCCGCTGCGCGTGCTGCGCCGCACCGCGTTGGACGTGGCCCGCAACCGCCTGCCCGACGCGATCAAGCGGATCCGGACGCACCGCGACCCGGCCCGTGCCGCGGAGGAGGCGCTGGTGCCGGTGCCGATCAACACGACCGAGGAGGTCGGCCAGGTGGCGCGGGCGTTCGACGCCGTGCAGCGCGAAGCCGTCCGCCTCGCGGTCGAGCAGGTGGCGCTGCGCGCGAACGTCAACGACATGTTCATCAACCTGTCCCGGCGCTCGCAGGCGCTGGTCGAGCGGCAGATCACCGTCATCGACCGGCTGGAGCAGGACGAGCAGGACCCCGACCAGCTGGCCAGCCTGTTCGAGCTGGACCACCTGGCCACCCAGATGCGCCGCAACAGCGAGAACCTGCTGGTGCTCTCCGGCACCACGGTCAACCGCCGCGTCACCCGGCCGGTGCCGATCTCCGAGGTGCTCGGCGCCGCGGTGTCCGAGGTCGAGAAGTACGCCCGGATCCAGATCGCGCCCGCGCCGGAGCTCAAGGTCCAGGGCCGCGTGGTCAACGACCTCGCGCACCTCATCGCCGAGCTGCTGGACAACGCGACCGCGTTCTCCAAGCCCACCACCAAGGTGACCGTGCGGGCCATCGAGACCCGGCGCGGCGAGGTGTCCATCCGCATCCACGACCGCGGTGTCGGCATGCAGGAGCAGGACGTCGTAGAGGCCAACACCAAGCTCGCCGACCCACCCGAGGTCGACGTGTCGGTGGCCCGCGAGATGGGCCTGTACGTGGTCGGCCAGCTCGCCAAGCGGCACAACATCCGGGTCACGTTGAGCAACAACGACGACATAGAGGGTGGCGTTACGGCGCAGGTCGTGCTCCCGGTCGACCTGCTGCACCGCGGCCCCGAGCCGGTCGCGCCCCGCCCGGTGCCCGCGGCGCTGCCGCAGCGCCAGGCCGTGCCGCAGCTGGAGGACAGCGGCGTCGGCGTGCTGGCCGGCGTGCCCAAGTGGACGCCGGAGATCGCGCCCGGCGGCTACGCACCGCTGGACCTGCCCGCGACGACGGGCCCGCAGGTCGTGCACACGCACGAGGTGGAGCCCGGCGGGTTCTTCCAGCTCGAGCAGACCCCGGTGGACGACCTGTTCACCGCCACCGTGACCGAGACCGTGCCGCCGCCCGGCGACGAGGTGCCGGACTACTCCTACCCGCCGCAGGCCGCCGCGGCTGCCGCGCCCGCGCCCGTCGTGGTCGAGGAGGAGGACGACGCCTCCACCCAGCGGCTGCCGATCTACGAGGACGTGCTGTCGCGCTGGTTCCAGGGCGGCGAGGCCGAGAACGGCGCCGTGCGCGGCGAGCTGGGCGAGCACCGGCAGCCCGCCGCGCCGCCGGAGACCGCGTCCGAGAAGACGATGTTCGCCGACCGCGCCGAGCTGATGGGCACGGACGGCGGCGGCCACGAGGGCACCGCGTCGGAGCAGACCGCCTACACCGACCGGTCGGACCTGATCACGCCGCCCGCGCCGGCGGCCAAGCCGACGCCGCCCGCGCCGCGCGGGTCCACCCCGGCCGGTCTGCCCAAGCGCGAGCCCGCGCCCTCGGCGATCCCCTCGTCCGGCGCGTCGTCGACGCCCGGCTGGGGCGCCGCGGCGGACGACAGCTGGACCGCGGCGTCCAGCGCCCTCAAGGCGCCGGTCGACGACACGACGACCGCGGGCCTGCCCAAGCGGGTCCCCAAGGCGCGCCTGATGCCGGGGTCGCTCTCCGCGCCCGCGCCGCGCGCCGGTGCCGCCCCGGCGGCGCAGCCCGCCAACGGCGCCGCGCCGTCGGGCGTGGCGACCGCCGCACCGCCGCGCCGGTCCGCCGACCGGTTGCGCCAGCGCTTCGCCACCTACCAGCGCGGTGTGCAGCTCGGCCGCCAGGCGGGTGACGACACGGGCATGCCGTGGGAAGGCCTGCCGTTCGGCAACGAGGACAACACCGGTAATCAGACCAAGGAGCAGAAGTGACCACCGCAACCGAGGAACTCGACAACTTCAGTTGGCTGGTCGATGACTTCGTCGCCCGGGTCGCGGGCGTCGCGCACGCGATCGTGGTCTCCGCGGACGGCCTGTTGCTCGCGTCCTCGGAGCGGTTGCCGATCGACCGCGCCGAGCAGCTCGCGGCCGTCGCGTCGGGCCTGGTCAGCCTGAACCTCGGCGCGGCGCGCTGCTTCGAGGCGGGCGACGTCAAGCAGACCGTGGTGGAGATGGAGCGGGGCTACCTGTTCCTGATGTCGATCAGCGACGGCTCGTGCCTGGCCGTGCTGGCCGCGCCGAACTGCGACATCGGCCTCATCGGCTACGCCATGACGCGGCTGGTCGAGCGGGTCGGCGTCCAGCTCACCCCGGAGATCCGCTCGCAGCTGCACGTCGCCATGCGCGGCTGAGGTCCCACCACCCGGCGAGGTCCTACTACTAGGGAAAGCAGAGCAACATGAGCGGTGGCGCTCCCGGACGGCCGGGGTCACCCGCGGCGAGCCTGACCGTCACGTCGACGAAGATCGTGGTGGCCGGCGGGTTCGGTGTCGGCAAGACGACCTTCGTCGGGTCGGTGTCGGAAATCGTGCCGCTGACCACCGAGGCGGTGATGACCGAGGCCAGCGTCGGCGTGGACGACCTGTCGGCGACGCCGAACAAGATGACCACCACGGTGGCAATGGACTTCGGCCGGGTGTCGCTGGACAGCGACCTGATCCTCTACCTGTTCGGCACACCGGGCCAGCACCGGTTCTGGTTCATGTGGGACGACCTGGTGCGCGGCGCGATCGGCGCCGTGGTGCTGGTCGACACCCGCAGGCTGTCCGACGCGTTCGCCTCGATCGACTTCTTCGAGGACCGCGAGCTGCCGTACGTGGTGGGCGTGAACTGCTTCGACGGCCTGCTGCACCACCGCATCGAGGACATCCGGGAGGCGCTGACGATCGACCAGTCGGTGCCGATCGTGCCCTGCGACGCGCGCAACCGGCAGTCGACCAAGCAGACGCTGATCACGTTGGTGCAGCACGCGATGCGGCAGCCGACGTTCGCCTGATCCACCGCGCGGCGGGCCGCGGCCGGAAATCCGGTCGCGGCCCGCCGCCGTCCGGTTCACACTCGGCCGGGTGGCAGACGCCTTCGAAGACCCGGACCTGGCCGCCTACTACGACCTCATCAACCGGTGGGGCGAGGACGACCGCTTCTACCTGGACCTGGTGCTGGCCGCGGACGCCGTGCTGGACGTGGGCTGCGGCACGGGCACGCTGCTCAAGGGGGCGCGCGCCGCCGGGCACCGCGGCCGGCTGGTCGGGCTCGACCCGGCCGAGGGCATGCTGCTCCAGGCGCGCGACGCCCCCGACGTGGAGTGGGTGCGCGGCGACCTCGGCACGGTCGCGTTCGACGGCGGGTTCGACCTGGTCGTGATGACCGGTCACGTGTTCCAGATCTTCCTCACCGACGACGAGGTGCGCGCGCAGTTCACCGCCGTCCGGCGGGCGCTCGGGCCGGACGGCCGGTTCGCGTTCGAGACCCGCAACCCCGGCGCGCGGGCGTGGGAGCGGTGGACCCCCGAGAACGGCACGGACATCGTCGGCCCCGACGGCGAGCGGGTGCGCGTCGAGCACCGCGTGGAGAGCGTGGTGGACGGCGTGGTGTGGATGACCGAGACGTTCAGCTGCCCCGACTGGCCCGAACCGCGCGTCGACCGGGGCGCGCTGCGGTTCATGACGGCGGACCGGATCGACGGGTTGCTGCGCGAGACCGGGTTCGAGGTGGCCGAGCGCTACGGGTACTGGGACCGGAGCCCGCTCACCGGCGGGAGCCGCGAGATCATCACGATCGCACGACCAGGTCCGCCTCCGGCAGCCGGCCGTCGCTGACCACCAGCGCGCCGGCCGCCCGCACGAGCGGCAGCACGGCCGCCAACGCCTTGTGCGCCAGCGCTTCCTCCAGCGGCACGTCCGGTTCCACGCCGTGCAGCCCGTGCCGCTGCACGGCGGACAGCTCGGGCAGCGCGAACGTGAAGTCGTGCAGCAGGAGGCGCACCCCCATGCCCGCCAACGCGAACAGGTTGTCCTCGACCGCGTCCGGGTCCTCGGCGAGGGCGCGCGCGGACAGGCTCAGCCACAGCCGTTCCGGCGCGACACCCGACGAGCGGACCGCCTCCGCGACCGGCGCGGTCAGGTCGGGGTCGCGCGACTGGTCCGGGGACAGGTGGGTGAGCACCGGCAGGTCCTCGGCCGCGGCGAAGCCGCACGCCTCCTCCAGCACCCACTCGGCCAGTCGGCCGCCGATGCCGAGCTCGTCGGCGAACCGCAGGCACTCGGGGTGCGACACCGGACCGTACTCCGCCTCGTGCCACCGCAGCCTGGCCGCGAACGCGACCCGTTCGCCGTGCCGTTCCACCGGCAGGTAGTCCAGCGCGATCTCGCCGTTCTGCAGCGCGCCCGGCATGGTCGCGATCAACGACAGCCGGGCCCGGTCGCGGGCGTCCTGCCGGGCGTCGTAGATGCCCCACTGGCCCTTGCCGCCGGTCTCCGCGCGGCGCAACGTGCTGTGCGCCTGCCGCAGCAGCGCCATCGCGTCCGAACCGCGGGCCGACGTGCGCACGAAACCCATGCCCGCGGACACGCCGACGCCGTGCCCGCCCAACGGCACCGGTTCGACCAGCACGGCCTCGATCGCCTCGGCCAGCGCGGAGATCCCCGGCGTGGTCGGCGAGTCCTCGATCAGCACGACGAACTCGTCACCGCCGATGCGCGCGACCGCGGCGCGCTCGCCGGCCACCACCGCGGTCAACCGCCGCGCCACGACCTTGAGCAGCTCGTCACCCGCCTCGTAGCCGAGGCCGTCGTTGACGATGGCGACGCTGTCCACGTCCAGGTAGCACAACGTGATCGACCCCGGCCGGCCCAGCGCCTCCTCCAGCCGGGGCAGGAAGCCCTGCCGGTTCGGCAGGCCGGTCAGCACGTCGTGTAAGGCCTGGTGGCGCAGGTAGTCGCTCAGCACCCGCTGCTCGGTGGTGTCCTCGACCACGGCGACGTACCAGCGCGGCCCGCCGTCGGCGTCGCGCACCACCGACAGCGCCACGGTCGTCCACAGCGGATCGCCGGCCGCGTCGGTGAACCGCCGCTGCACCCGGACCTCGTCCCCGGCGAACGGCGTCGCGGTGACCAGGGCTTCGAGTTCCGGGGGCGGCAGCATCGCCTCCAGCGCCGGGTTCGCGCCGACCAGCGCGCCGCGCGCGTCGAAGATCGCGATGCCCGCCGTGGAGCCGACGAAGACCTGCCGGAACAGCTCCGGCAGCGCCCACGCCTCGACCGCCGCGGGAGCGCTTCCCTCGGCCGGGGTGACTCGGGCGGGCTCGGTCATGTGGGGGTGTGCGGCGGTGGGTGAAGATCAGGTCAGTGCATCTTCCGGACCGCCGGCCACCGCCGTCAAGGTTTCACCCGGCCGGGTTACACGCAGACCCAGTCGGTCAGCACCGTCGTGCCGCCGACCTCGCAGCGGAACCGCACCGGCCCCGACGGCGGCGGACCGAGCAGGAACAGGCCCAGCTCGTCCAGCTCCGCCTCCTCCACCGGCCCGGTCGGCGTGACCAGCTCGACCCGGCCCGGCCCCGCCGGCAGCACCTGGCCCGCGATCCCCGCCTCGGTCACCTCGACCTGCACGGACACGCCCTCGGCGTCGAACACGAGCTGCCGCGCGGTCTGCGCGGCACGCGCCCGCACCGCCAACTCCTCGTCCAGCACCGAGTCGTAGCTGGTCAGCGCCCGCAGCTCGGCGTCGACCGTGCGCCACGTGAACGCGGCCCGGGCGGCTTCGAGCAGGTGCTCGGGCACGTCGCGCTCCTCGGCGAGCGCCGCGCCCAGCTCCCGCAGCAGCACCTCATCGCTTTCCCACCCCGGATCGTCCCTCAACACCGACCACACCTCCTCCGCCCACCGGCCGCGGGTCGACCAGCTTCAGCACCGCGGGAGTCTTGCGCAACTTCTCCAGGCACCTGATCCGGGTGGGCCCGATGCTGCCCACCGGAACCCCCAGCTCCTCGCCGACCGCCGCGTAGCTCGGCGGCGGGTCGGCCATCAACTTGGTCAGCAGCACCCGGCACTGCTCGGACAACGAGCGGAAGCCCTCGCGCAGCGCCTGCCGCCGCTGGGCGGCCTCCAGCTCCTCGTCCAGGTCCGCCACCGCGTCGTCCGGGCTCGCCGGCTCGTCCTCCGACTGCGGGTCGTACGGCTGCGTGCGGTGCTGCACCCGCAGCAGCCGCAGGCACTCGTTGCGCGCGGTCGTGGCGATCCACCCGGGCAGCGCGTCCGCCTCGCGGAGCCGGCCCAGCTGCTCCACCAGCCGCAACCACACCGTCTGGTGCACGTCGGCCACGTCCGCGTGGCGCAACCGGTGCCGGTGCACCACCGCCAGCACGAGGGGCGTGAAGCGCACGACGATCTCGTTCCACGCGCGCTGGTCGCCCTCCGCCGCCGCGCTCACCAGCTCGGCGATGGGGGATGCAGGGGTCACGTCCCCTCCTCTTGTCCAGGGGATGCTGCGCGCGGGCCGCCGGCACGGACCCCCGCCGGGTCACGGACTTCGCGTTCTTCGCTGCCACACACTACGGAGGCGCGACCCGTCCGCCAGATACACGCGTCGCGCGATCGGGTTATTCCACCAGCACGCCGTAGCCGAAGAAGAACTCCGGCTTGCCGCCGATCAGCTTGTTCCGCGCCTCGACCGCCGACAGCCCGTACTGGGTCATCGTCGCGGCGATCCGCCCGGCCACGTGCGGCGCGGCGAACGACGTGCCCAGCCAGTAGGCGAACCGGTCGTAGACGTCCACCGGCAGACCCGGCAGCTCCCACCGGCCCTTGAGGTACGTGCTGGTCCGGTTGCCGACCGCGCACGCGTCGACCCAGTGCCCGTGGTTGGCGTAGCAGGCGGGCGCCAGGACGCCCGCGAGGTCCTTCGCCACCGCGGACACGCCGACCACGGTGGGCAGCGCGGCGGGCCAGCTCGGCCGGGTGGTGCCCTGGTTCGCCGCGGACGCCACCACGACGACGTCCTTCGGCAGGGCCTCGACCGCCTGGCGCACCGGCTCCGAGGCGGTGTCGTCCTGGGTGAAGCAACCCATCGAGATGTTCACGACCTGGACCTTCTCGTCGAACGACGCCAGCGCCGCGACGAACTGCTCCTCGGTGCCGAGCCCCGTCGGGTCGAGCGCCTTCTCCGGGTCGAACCGCACCCCCGGCGCGGCCTGCCGGATCACGCCCGCGACGAACGTGCCGTGCCCGCCCTCGAGCGCGAACACGTCGTCGTGCGCGTAGGCCGCGTCGACCTCCGCCGCCCTGGGCAGGAACGCGTCGCCCAGCCACAGCGGGTGGTCCGTCGCCGCGGTCGCCGAGATGCCCGTGTCGACGACGCCGACGACCACGCCCTTGCCGAGCCCGGTGGAGCCCGGGTCCGGTGCGGCCAGCGGCTGGCCCACCTTCGGCGGCTGGCCCGGGTTGCCGTGCATGTTGCCGCCGTGACCGACCAGCACGTGGTGCGGCTGCACGAACGGCACGCGCTCGCCCGGCCACTGCCTCGGGTCGCGCAGCAGGCGCACGATCTCCGGGATGTCGTCGGGGGTCCGCGGCACCAGCAACCGGCTCATCCGGGCGAAGTCCCGGCCCCGGACCGTGCCGATGTTGTTCTGCGCCAGCTTGCGGCTCACCCGGTCGACGTCCTCGGGGATGGTCAGCAGCTCACCGGAGACGAAGAGGAACTCGCGGCCGCGCTCCGGGTAGAGCCGGTAGCTCTTGTGCGCTCGGATGGCCTGGTGGAACGCCTGTTGGTAGAGCTCGGAGCGATCGGGTTCGGACACCGAGGCCTCACAGCAGCGTCGACGGGTGCTGAGCCTGAGCAAGCTACCACAGCGCCGCGGGTAATAAGGTGGGTTCGTGGCAGGGGTTTCCGCCGCCGCAGCGCTGGAAGCCCGGCAACGGGACCCGCGCGCGGCGATCGAGATGGGCCGGTCCGCACTGCGGGCGGCGAGGGCGACGGGGGACGGTGAGGAAGCCTCCGCCGCCGAACGCGCGATCGGTCTCGCCTGGCGGGAGCTGCACGACTTCGACGCGGCGCTGCGCTACCTGCGGCGCGCCGTGCGGACCGCCGAACGGGCGGGCTCGGCGCGCGCGGCGGCCCTGGCCCGGATGAGCCTGGCGTTCGTGCTGTCCAACACCGGGCGGCACGCCCGGGCGCTGCGCGCGATCAACGAAGCCCTGCCGCACCTGCGCGGCGTCGACGCGGGCAGCGGCCGGATGCAGCGGGGCCTGGTGCTGCACTACCTGTGCCGGTACGACGAGGCGCTGCGCGAGTACAACGGCGCGATCGAGGTGGTGCGCCGGTTCGGCGAACGGCTCGTCGAGGCGCGGGCGCTGAACAACCGGGGGCTCCTGCGCGCCTACACCGGCGGCCTGCGCGCGGCCGACGAGGACTTCGACCGCGCCGCCGTGCTCTACCAGGACCTGGACCAGGCGCTGGCCGTGGCCGACGTGCGGTGGAACGCGGGCATCTCCGCGTCGCGCGCGGGCGACGTGCCGCGCGCGTTGACCATGTTCGCCGAGGCCGAGCGCGAGTACCGGCGGCTGGCCGTGCCGCGGCCCGCGCTGCTGATCAACCGGCTGGAGCTGCTGGTGTCCGTGCCGCTGCTGGAGGAGGCGCGGGCGGCGGCCGACCGGGCGCTGGAGGAACTGGGCGGCGACCTCGTGCTCGCCCGGTCCGAGGCGTTGTTCTACCGGGCCAGGGTCGCGCTGCTGGAAGGCGACCTGGACCGCGCGGTCGCGGTCGCGGTGGCCGCGCGCAAGGGCTTCCGCCGGGAGAAGCGCGACGTGTGGGCCGAGGGCGCGCGGCACGTGGAGCTGCGCGCGGCGTACCTGAGCGGGCAGCGGACCAGGGCGCTGGTGGCGGCGCTGACCCGGGTGGCGTCCCGGCTCGACGCGCTCGGGTGGCGCATGGCCGGCCTGGAGGCGCGGGTCGACGCGGCGCTGGTCGCCCGCGACCTCGGCGACCACGCCCGCGCGGTGGCCGAGCTGACCACGGCGGGCGCGGCCCGGCGCGGCGGACCGGCCGCGCACCGGGTGCAGGGCTGGTACGCCGAGGCGCTGCGGCGCGACCTGCTCGGCAACGCGCGGGGCGCGCAGATCGCCCTGCGGCGCGGGCTGGCGCTGCTGGACGAGTACCGCGTGTCGCTGGGCGCGACGGAACTGCGGGCGTTGACCGGCGCGCAGGGCGCGGCACTGGCCTCGGAAGGACTGCGCACGGCCGTCGCGGGCGGTCGGGCCGGACGGGTGCTGAGCTGGGCGGAGGCGTGGCGGGCCGGCGCGCTGCGGATGACGCCCGCCCGGCCGCCGGAGGACTCCGGGCTCGCCGACGCGCTGGCCGAGCTGCGCGCCGTGACGGCGGACCTGGAGGTGGCGTCCACGGCGGGGCGGCCGACGGCGGCGCTGCGCCAGCGGCAGGTGCGCGGCGAGCAGCGGGTGCGCGAGCTGACCCGCCGCACCGGCGGCGGCGGCGCGGTCGTCAAGCCCCCCGAGGTGGGCGAGCTGGCGCAGGTGCTGGGCACCTCGGCGCTGGTGGAGTACGTCGACCACGACGGCGCGCTGCTGGCCGTGGTGGTGGCGGGCGGCCGGGCGTCGTTGCACCGGCTCGGCCCGCTGGACGGCGCGCTGCGCGAGCTGCGGCTGCTGCGGTTCGCGCTGCACCGGCTCGTGACGCTGCCCGGGCACGTCGACCGCACACCCGTGCGCGCGGGCGCCGAGCACGCCGCCGCGCTGCTGCAGAACCGGCTGCTGGAGCCGCTGCGGCGGCGGCTGGACGACCGGCCGCTGGTGCTCGCGCCCACCGGGCGGCTGGGCGGCCTGCCCTGGTCGGCGCTGCCCGCGTGCCGCGGCCGCGCGGTCACCGTCGTGCCGTCGGCCGCGGTGTGGCTGCGCGCCACCACGTCCACCCCGGCGTCACACGATCGCGCGGTCCTCGCGGCGGGGCCCCGGTTGCCGGCCGCGCCCACGGAGATCGCCGCCATCGCGGCGCTGGGCCGGGTCGCGGCCTCGGTGCTGGTGGACGAGGCGGCGACGGTGGACGCGGTCGCGACCGCCATGGACGGCGCACCGCTGGCCCACGTCGCCGCGCACGGCTCGTTCCGCGCCGACAACCCGCTGTTCTCCGCGCTGGAACTGGCCGACGGCCCGCTCACCGTCTACGACCTGGAACGGCTGCGCACACCGCCCGCCCGGGTCGTGCTGTCGGCGTGCGACTCCGGCCTGTCCGCGGTGCGGCCCGGCGACGAGCTGATGGGGTTCACCGCGGCCCTGCTCGGGCTGGGTACGCGCACGCTCGTCGCACCCGTCATCCCCGTGCCCGCCGAGGTGACCACACCGCTGATGGTCGACCTGCACCGCAGGCTCGACGCGGGGTACGAGCCGTCGGTGGCGCTGGCCGGCGCGCAGGAAGCGCACCGCGAGGACGGCGACGCCGCGTTCGCCGCGAGCGCCGGGTTCCTGTGCTTCGGCGCGTGACGCCGTAGGTTGGCGGACGTGGACGAACGCGACATGTTGGCGGTGGCGGTGGCCGAGGCGCGCGCCGGGCTCGCCGAGGGCGGCATCCCGATCGGCGCGGCGCTGTTCTCCGCCGACGGCGAACTCCTCGGCCGGGGCCACAACCGGCGGGTGCAGGACGGTGACGCGTCCACGCACGCCGAGACCGCCGCGTTCCGGGCCGCCGGCAGGCGGGCGACCTACCGCGGCACCGTCATGGTCACCACGCTGTCACCGTGCTGGTACTGCAGCGGGCTCGTTCGCCAGTTCGGGATACCCCGAGTGGTGATCGGCGAGGCGCAAACGTTCCACGGCGGTCACGACTGGCTCGCCGAACACGGCGTCGCGATCACCCTGCTGGACGACGAAGAGTGCGTCCGGATGATGGCCGACTTCATCGCCGCCAAGCCGGAGCTGTGGTTCGAGGACATCGGCCAGGATTAACGCGCCGCGCCGCGCACCGACACAATCCCGACACGGGCCGACGCCACCATCGTCGGGCATGGAACCGTGGCACGTCGACGACACGCTCGACTCCCTGGTGCTCGCCGAAGGCGCGGTGGCGGTCGAGGTACCCGCCAGCTGGGGCGCGGAGGTCAGCACCCACCTGCGCTCCGCCGGACCGCTCGGCCCCATCCTCGCCATCCCCGGCGCACGCCTGCGCTGGCTGTTCCTCGCCAGACCCGATCCCGGACCCGAACCGCGCCACGTGCCGCCACCCGACGTCCGCTACTGGCACGGGCCGCGCCGCATCCCGGCGGCCGCGTCGCGCTGGGTGGTGCCCCCGGCGGGCGCACTGCCCCCGGTGGGGGCGGTGCGCTGCGCCATCAGGACGGTCCGCCGATCCCTCTAGGGCCCTACAACCGGGTCAGGGCCTCGTCCACGGAACCGACGACGGTGAACACCGAGCTCAGCCCGGTCGCCTCGATCGGGCGCTGCGTCGCCCGGCTCGTCGCGACCAGCACCAGCGGGATGCCCAGGGCACTCGCCCGCTGGTTGCCGACGACCAAAGACTCCAACCCGGCCGAGCCGAGGAAGCGCACCCCACCGAGGTCCACCACCACACCCCGCACGTTCTCGACCAGGTGCTCGGTGAGCGGCCTGGTCAACTCGTCCGCGCTGCTCGTGTCCAACTCGCCCGACACGTGCAGCACCACCACGCCGTCCGCTGGTCTGTCGACCCGCACGGAAGCGAGCGTCGCCGCGGGTTCTGGCACGCCGGTACTCCTCTCATTCAGCGACGCCGGCGCGGCGTCGAAACCTTCACGGTAGACCTCAGTCGGCCGCACGGACCGTCTCCGCCAGGACGAGGTCGACCAGACCGCGCGCGTCGGGCGAACCGCCGAACGCCCGGCGCTGCCGCGCCGCGCCGCTGCCGTGCGCACCGAGCCACGTCACGTGATCCTCCACAGTGGAC
Source organism: Saccharothrix saharensis (assembly GCF_006716745.1). Classification (NCBI taxonomy): domain Bacteria; kingdom Bacillati; phylum Actinomycetota; class Actinomycetes; order Pseudonocardiales; family Pseudonocardiaceae; genus Saccharothrix; species Saccharothrix saharensis. The sequence continues at coordinate 6,866,083 of NZ_VFPP01000001.1, forward strand.
AACGCCGAGGCGTCCGCCAGCGCGCCTTCGCACCACGACACCAGCTCCGCCACCAGGTCCCGCGCCGGCACGAGGTCACCCGTGCGGGGATCGACCGCCAGGCCGTCCACGCCGTCACGCGCGGCACGCCAGTAGGCGGCGCGCAGCAGCACGTCGTCCACCCGTTCCGGTTCACCCGACTCGGCGGCCGTGCGGGCGAACGCCCGGATGACCTCGGCGATGACGATCGCGTCGCGCGCCGTCAGCGGGATGTCCGAGACCCGCACCTCGACCGTCGGGTGCTGGACGGACGGCCGCACGTCCCAGTAGACCATCCCCCGGTCCAGCAGCACCTCGGTCCCCTCGAGGGCGCGCACCAGCCGGTCGTACTCGTCGGCGGACCCCAGGTGCGGCGGCGGGCCGCTGATCGGCCACCGCGACCACACGATCGAGCGCCAACTCGCGTACCCGGTGTCCTCGGCGTGCTCGATCGGCGAGTTCGCGCTCAACGCCAGCAGCGTCGGCAACCACGGCCGCAGCGCGTTCGACACCTTGATCGCCACGTCCTGGTCGGGCACCCCCACGTGGACGTGCATCCCGCAGACGCCCTGCCCGCCGATGACCTTGCGGTGCGAGTGCTCCATCATCCGGTAGCGGGGGTCGTCGGTGCCCGGCGGTGGACCCAGCGTGCCGATCGGCGGGATCGCCGACGCCATCAGCCGGCACCCGGCGGCGTGCGCGGCCTTCGCCAGGTGCACCCGGCCGGCCAGCACCTGCTCCGCCAGCTCCTCGGCCGTCCCGCACACCGGCGTCGCGACCTCGATCTGGAACGGGGTGAGCTCCCGCTGTACGTCGTAGCCCGCGCCGGCGTGCTGCGCCACCGACTCGGCCAGGGGCACGGGTCGGCGTGATTCGGGGTCCACGAGGAGGAACTCCTGCTCGACGCCCACGGTCCACGGCTCGGTCATGCCGGTCCCATACCCACTCGGCGACGAGTTCAACCACCGACTTGCCGCACTTTTGGCGGACGCCGTCCCACCTGGTCGTTTCACCGCGTCGTCCCTGGGAACCTCGCCGGGGTGAGATTGCGCCGCAGTGATCCGTCCAGCTCCGGCTGGCGCCGCCGCGCCCGAGGCCGCGGCTTCAGCTACACCGACGCCGACGGCCGCCCGCTGCCGCCCGACGAGGTGGCCCGCGTCAAGTCCCTCGTGATCCCGCCCGCGTGGCGGGACGTCTGGGTGTGCCCGCACCCGAACGGCCACATCCAGGCGGTCGGCACGGACGCGGCCGGTCGGCGGCAGTACCTGTACCACGAGCGGTGGCGGCAGGACCGGGACGAGGAGAAGCACGAACGGGTGCTCGCCCTCGCGCCGCTGCTGCCGGGGTTCCGGGCGGAGCTGGCGCGGGAGCTGAGGGGGCGGGGGCGGTCGCGGGAGCGCGTGCTGGCGGTGGCGTTGGCGGTGTTGGAGCAGGGCGTGTTCCGGGTCGGTGGGGAGACGTACGCGGCGGACAACGGGACGCACGGGGTGGCGACGTTGCTGTGCTCGCACGTGGCGGTGCGGGGATCAACCGTGGACTTCTGCTACCCGGCGAAGGGCGGGATCCAGTTCACGACGGCGGTGGAGGACCCGTCGTTGGCGCGGGCGGTCCGGGGGTTGCTGCGGGGGAGGGGCGGGGACGAGCGGCTGCTGGTCGACGCGCGGGGGTGCGCGGTGGGGTCGGATGACGTGAACGAGCGGTTCAAGGAGATGGTCGGGGCCGAGTTCTCGGTGAAGGACCTGCGGACGTGGCACGCGACGGTGCTGGCGGCGGCGGCGTTCGCGCGGGAGGGGCGGCCGGAGACGAAGCGGGGGCGCAAGCGGGTGGAGGCGGAGGTGATGCGGGAGGTCTCGGAGCACCTGGGGAACACCCCGGCCGTCGCCCGCAAGTCCTACGTCGACCCGCGGGTGGTGCGGCTGTTCCACGAAGGGGTGATGATCAGGCCGAAGTCGGCTGATCGTGAGACGGTGGAACGTGCCGTGCTGCGACTGCTGAGGAAGTGAGCGGGTCTCGCTTGTTCGGTGTTTTCCAGCTCGGTCCGGCGATCGGGTCACACTTATGGGTGATCAATGGCCGGAAACGTACGGAAACACTGTTACCGATCCTCGGTTGAAACCATGAGGAGCCCTCGCCAACCACACCCCCGCCCACTCCCGCTCACCGCCCGCACCACACCGCCCCGACCCCACGTCCCGCCGGGCTGGACGGCGTGGTCCGACCATCGCCGACCTGGATCGCCGGTCGACCACCGCCGGGCTGGGCAATGCGGGCACGGCCGCCGCCGCGCTGGACGGTGCCGGCCGACCGCCGCGGGGCTTGCGCTTCGCCGAGCCGACCGCCACCGGGTGGACCGCCACCGGGTGGACCGCCACCGGATGGACCGCCGCTGAGCCGGATGTCGTCCGACTGGATGTTGCCGGGCCGACCGCGGCTTGTCGGACGTCGCCGGATCGATGGCCGCCGGACCGGGAGTCATCGCGCCCCGGGATCGTCTGGCCCGGGTCGTCGCGCCGGAGCCATCGGGCCCGAGTCGTCGCGATCGTGCTGCCGGTGTCGGTGCCGCCGAGCCGGAGGTCGTCCGGCCGGAGGTCGCGGGCCGGCGTCATCGGGTCCGGAGTCGTCGGGCCGGCCGGGCCGGCCGGGCGGGTGCGGGTCAGTCGCGGAGGAGGGCTCCGACGTCTTCGTGCAGTCGGACGGCCCCGCCGACGAGCACGATCTCGGCCCCGCACTCGACCGCGCGCAGTGGCAGCACCTCGTCGGCTCGGCCGCCGTCGATCTCCTGCGAGCCGACGAGCGAGTCGGTGAGCAGGAGGGTTTCCACGCGGCCTTCGGTGAGGGCTTGGCTGACGGGGACGAGGCCGTGCACGGCGCGGCCCGTCATGCGGGTGGACTCGTCGCGGAAGCGTTCGACGACTGCGCGGCGTGCGTCCTGGTTCGCCCGGCCGGCCAGGTGCAGGACGGCTCGATCGGGTGATCCCTCGACCTCCACCACGAGGTGGTGGTAGCGGGTGGGGAGGGCGACGCGCAGGGATCGTCGGCCGGCCAGGGGACCGGCGAGGACGAGCAGCGGTGCACCCAGGCGGTCGACCAGGGTGGTGGCTTCCTCGGCGACGTCGGCCAGTTCGTCGGCTTCCAGGCGGCGGCCCGGGCGCCGGGCGCCCACCGAGGCCACGGCCACCGGGCGGCCGGTCGGGTCGACGCCGCGCAGGTCCGCGCCGTGCTCGCCGACCTGCACCACGACGTGCGGCAGGAGGGGCTCGGACAGGTCGACCAGCGGAAGGACGTACGGGAGCGGACCGCAGCGGGCTGTGTAACCCGATGGTGGGACGGGGACGTACTGGTCGACCAGCACGCGGCCGCCGCCCACGACCAGGCCGCGGCCGGCGAGGCCGCGGGGGGTCACGCCCGACATGATCGCCTTGTGCGCCAACGCCACGAGGTACGGGTCGGCGTTCATGGCCTGCAGTTGGTCGCGCATCGCCCGCCACCGCAGGTCCACGTGATCACCGACGTCGAGGAACACGGAGACGAATGGCCCTTCGACGTCGATCAGGTTCTGCAGACTCGCCGTGTGCATCGGTCCTCCCCGTTCGGGTCATACGGTTGATACCCGAAAGGGGGGTGGTGCAATCGCCTTCACCGGCAAGGGAACGCCGTCCCGCTGCGGTCGCGAAACGCCCACCGAAGCGCCCGTCCCAACGCCCACCGAAGCGCCGATCCAAACGTCCACCGAAGCGCTCATCCGAACGCCGGCCGAATCGCCCGTCGAGACGCGCGGGGAAGGAGAAGCAGGGGAAGGAGTAGCCGGGAGGGGTCAGCGGGAGTCGGCGATGCGGCGGGCGCGTTGTTCGCACCACGCGCAGCTCTCGGCGACGGCCACGGAAGCGAAGCCGATCAGCAGGTGCACCGCGTTGCCCACGAACCCGGCGTCCATCGCGCCACCCGGCTCTCCCACCCCGAACGCGAACACCACCAGGAACACCACGCCCATCAACGAGCCGACCAACCGCGCCACCCGCGTCCGCACGGCCGCCGCCCCGATCACCGCACCGGTCACCACGTGCAGCACGCCCAACCGCGGCTCGGCGCGCGCGAAGTCCACCAACCCCCACGCCACCAGCAGCACACCCAAGGACAGGGCCGTCCGCTGCGGCCACGACAACTTCGCCAGGCCCGTCACCACCGCGACCACCCCTTCTCGTCCGGCCCGTGTCCGAAGGACCCCGGTCACCGGGCGCTACTCATCGTCGAGCAGCGACCGCAACCGGGCCAGTGATCGGCTCAGCAGCCGCGACACGTGCATCTGCGACACGCCGACCGAGTCCGCGATCTGGCTCTGCGTCATCCCCCGGAAGAACCGGAGCACGACGATGCGCCTCTCCCTCTTGGGTAGCCCGCGGAGCATCGGATCCAACGCGTGGTGCAGCTCGACCACTTCCAGGGCGGGATCGTCGCTGATCAGGCGGTCGGCGTGGTTCAGCTCCTCGCTGATCGACTGCTCGTCCAACGACAGCAGGTGGTACGCCGAGGTGGCGTGCAGGCCCTCGTACACCTCGTCCACGCCGATGCCGAGGTGGCGGGCGACCTCGCTGGGGGTCGGCGTCCGCCCGGACACGCGGGACAGCTCGACGCGCGCCGTGTCGATGGCGACGCACAGCTCCTTCAACCGCCGGGGCACGCGCACCGCCCACCCCTGGTCGCGCAGGTACCGCCGCACCTCGCCGGTGATCGTCGGCACGGCGAACGCCAGGAAGTCGATCCCGCGCGTCACGTCGAACCGGTCGACCGCGTTGATCAACCCGACCGCCGCCACCTGCCGCAGGTCCTCCACCGACTCGCCGCGCTCGGCGAACCGGTCGGCGATGTGCCTGGCCATCGGCAGGTGCTCGGTGACCAGGCGGTCGCGCAACCGCTGGTAGTGCGCGCCGTCCCGCTCGGCTTCCGCCAGCTCGTGGAACAGCGGCTGGTAGTCCACGGCGTTCATGCCCGACACCTCAACTCGACCCGCAACCGGCCCTCCCCGTCAACCCAGGTGGCCACCGCATCGGTCACGGAACTGACAACCCGCCAGTACAACGAGTCATGATCGGGAACGGTGACGGCCGATGAGCGGACCTCCGCCCGGAAGCGCACGGAATCACCTTCCCGGGCGAACCGACACCGCAGGACGGCGGACGGGTCGAGCGTCCGGGAGATCAACGCGCTGCACGCCTCGTCCACCGCGATGACGAGGTCGATGGCCATCTCCGGCGTGCGCTTCGCGATCGCGGCGGCGACCGCGCGAACGGTCGAGAGGTAAGCGGGCCTGGCCGCCACCCTGAGCTCCACCTCCGAGCCGTCCATGTGTGGCGAACGCTCCTCACACCGTCGTCGTCGGTCGCGGGGGGCATACCCACCGACCTCGGCCGCTACACCAGTCCACACAGGACTGAGCAACAGAATCGAGAAAGCCGAACATGCCGTGGGCTGGTTCATCACGGTTTGCGAACAGCGGTAGGTAACCCTGTGATCGGAGTCATACTGATCGCCTCCCCGACACCCCCACGGAGGCGCCTGGTGCTGGAGGCGAACAACGTCGAGGTGGTCTACGACGACGTGATGTTGGTGCTGCGCGGCGTGAGCCTGAGGGTTCCCGAAGGGCGGATCGTCGCCCTGCTCGGCGCGAACGGAGCGGGCAAGACCACCCTGCTGCGCGCCCTGTCCGGCCTGCTCGACGTGCACGACGGCAAGATCACCCGCGGTCGGATCACGCTCGACGGCGAGCCGATCCACCGCTCGTCGCCGACGCGCATCGCGACGCTCGGCGTGAAGCAGGCGCTGGAGGGCAGGCGCATCCTGGCCGAGCTGACCGTCGAGGAGAACCTGCGCATCGGCGGGCACAGCAGGCCGCGCGGCATCAAGCGGAACCTGGACCGGATGTACGAGTTGTTCCCCCGGTTGCGCGAGCGGCGGCGGCAGAGCGCGGGCTACCTGTCCGGCGGCGAGCAGCAGATGCTGTCGATCGGCCGGGCCCTGATGTCCGAGCCGCGCTACCTGCTGCTGGACGAGCCGAGCCTCGGCCTGGCCCCGCTCATGGTCCAGCAGATCCGCGACCTCATCGTGAAGATCAACTCGGCGGGCACGACCGTGCTGCTGGTCGAGCAGAACGCGACCATGGCGCTGTCCATCGCCGACCACGGCTACGTGCTGGAGACCGGCAAGGTCGTGATGGACAAGCCCGCGGCCGCGCTGCTGGCCGACGAGGACGTGCGCGAGTTCTACCTGGGCCTGCGCGGTGAGGGCAGCGCGCAGTCGTTCCGCGACGTGAAGCACTACAAGCGGCGGAAGCGGTGGTTGTCGTGAGCCTCGCGAACGAGGGCAACGTGCTGGAAGTCGAGGACGTGACGCTGGCGTTCGACGGCGTCACGGCCGTGGACGGCGTGTCGTTCCACGTCGCCGCGGGCGAGCTGTTCGCCATCATCGGGCCCAACGGCGCGGGCAAGACGTCGATCTTCAACGTGCTGTCGGGCGTGTACCGGCCGCAGCGGGGCTCGGTGCGGTTCCGGGGCGAGGAGGTGCTCGGCCGGCGCCCGCACAGGATCGCCGCCATGGGCATCGCCCGGACGTTCCAGAACATCGAGCTGTTCGCGCACCTCACCGTGGTGGAGAACCTGATGCTGGGCCGCCACAACCACATGCGGTACGGGGCGCTCGCCGCGTTCGCGTGGGTCGGTCGGGCCCGGCGCGAGGAGCTGGCCAACCGGGCGGCCGTCGAAGAGGTGATCGACTTCCTCGAACTGGAGCAGTGGCGGCGGCTGCCGGTCGGCCTGCTGCCGTACGGCGTGCAGAAGCGCGTGGAGCTGGGGCGGGCGCTGGCCATGGAGCCGAAGGTGCTGCTGCTCGACGAGCCGGTCGCGGGCATGAACGTCGAGGAGACCGAGGACATGGCGCGGTTCGTGCTCGACGTCCGCGACGAGCTCGGCATCGCGATGATCATGGTCGAGCACGACATGGGCCTGGTGATGGACCTCGCGGACCGCGTGATGGTGCTCGACTTCGGCAAGCCGATCCGCACCGGCACGCCCGCCGAGGTGCAGCGCGACCCGGACGTCGTGCGCGCCTACCTCGGCGAGGCGCACCAGAGCGTGGGAGGTCCGGCATGACCACGACGACCACCACCGGGCTCACCACCGTCGTGACCCGCGTGCGCGACCGGGCCCTCAAGACGCCGGACGCGGTCGCGCTGCGGGCCAAGGACTTCGGGATCTGGCGCGAAGTCACCTGGGCGCGGTACTGGGCGCAGGCCGAGCTGGTCGGGCACGCCCTGCTGGCGCTCGGCGTCGACCCGGGCGACCGGGTCGCGATCCACTCCGAGAACCGGCGCGAGTGGCTCTACGCCGACATCGGCGCGGTGGCCGTGCGGGCGATCACCGTGGGCCTGTACCCGACGAACCCGGCCAGTGAGGTCGCCTACCTGCTGTCGCACTCGGGGGCGCGGGTGCTCATCGCCGAGGACCAGGAGCAGGTCGACAAGGCGCTCACCGTGCTCGACGCCCTGCCGGAGCTGGAGCGCATCGTCTACCTCGAACCGCGCGGCATCCGGCACCGCTACGACAACCCGAAGCTGCTGTCGTGGGACGACTTCCTGGCCCTGGGCGAGGAGCACCGCGCGGGCAACCCGGACGCGGTCGCGCGCCGGATGCGCGAGGTCGAGCCGGACGACGTCATGACGTTGATCTACACGTCGGGCACGACCGGTCCGCCCAAGGGCGCGATGCTGACCGTGGCGAACGTCGAGTTCGCCGTCGAGTCGCTGATCGAGGGCGGCGGCTTCACCGACCCGCCGCCGTCGCCCGAGGACATCACGCTGTCCTACCTGCCGCTGTGCCACGTCGCCGAACGCATCTTCACCACCTGGTTCAGCGCGTCGGCCGGGGTGCAGGTGCACTTCGCCGAGTCGATCGAGACCGTGCAGGCGAACCTGCGCGAGGTGCAGCCGACGATCCTGTTCGGCGTGCCGCGCATCTGGGAGAAGGTGCTGGCGGCCATCACGATCAGCGCGTCCAGTGCCACCCGGACCAAGCGGGCGACCACCCGGTTCTGGCTGCGGGTGGCCGACGGGCTCGGCGAGCAGCTCGTGCGCAACGGCGGCAACCACACCGTCGCCACGCGGCTCAAGTACGGCGTGGGCTGGCTGTTCTGCTTCCGCGCGCTGAAGACGCGGATCGGCATGCGGCACGTCCGGTACGCGTCGTCGGGCGCCGCGCCCATCTCGCCGCAGGTGCTGCGGTTCTTCATGGGCATCGGCGTGCCGATGCACGAGGTGTACGGGATGACCGAGAACAGCGCCGTCGCCACCGGCAACCGGCCCGGCCGGGTGAAGGTCGGCACGGTGGGCGAGCCGCACCCCGGCGTGGAGCTGCGGATCGCCGACGACGGCGAGATCCAGACCAGGCACGCGGGCGTGTTCGCGGGTTACTGGCGCGACGAGGACGCCACCCGGCGGGCGATGACCCCGGACGGCTGGCTGCGCACCGGTGACGTCGGCGAGTGGGTCGACGGCACGCACGTGCGCATCACCGACCGGATGAAGGACATCATCATCACCGCGGGCGGCAAGAACGTGGCGCCGTCCGAGGTCGAGAACGCGCTGAAGACCTCGCCGTACATCAAGGAAGCCGTCGTGCTCGGCGACCAGCGCCCGTACCTGGTGGCGCTGATCGGCATCGAGCAGGACACCGTCGGCCACTGGGCCAGGCAGCGCGGGATCGCCTACACCACCTACCGCGACCTCGCGGAGAAGGACGAGGTGCGCGAGTTGGTGCAGGGCATCGTGACGGAGGTCAACGAGCGGTTCGCGTCCGTGGAGCAGGTCAAGAAGTTCCGCATGCTGCCCAAGGAACTCGACCACGAGGACGGCGAGCTGACCGCGACGCAGAAGGTGAAGCGGTCGGCGCTGGCCAAGGTGTTCGGCGAGCTCGTGGACGACATGTACCTCGGGGGGCGCGGATGACCGAGTTCCTGCAATCGCTGGTCCGGGGCCTGGGCTCCGGGTCGATCTACGCGCTGCTGGCGCTGGGCTTCGTCATCATCTACAAGTCCACCCGGGTGATCAGCTTCGCCCAGCCGGCGTTCATGCTGGCGGGCGCGGTGCTGGTCAGCTACCTGGCCGCGGACGTCGGCTTCTTCGCCGCCGTGCCGATCGCCGCGGTGCTGATCGCCGTGCTGGCCCTGGGCGTGGAGCGGACCGTGCTGCGGCCGATGATCGGCAAGCCGGTGTTCGTGGTCGCGATCATCACCATCGGCGTGGACGTCGTGGTGCGCGTGGTGACCAACGCGTTCATCGGGCTGGACGTGCGGCAGGTCGGCGACCCGTGGGGCCTGTCCACGGTGACGCTGCTCGGCGTCGAGGTGCAGCAGCGGTACCTGGTCATGTTCGGCACGACGGTCGCCGTGGTCGCGGTGCTGTTCGCGTTCTTCCGGTTCTCCCGGGTCGGGCTGGCGATGCGCGCGGTGGCGCACGACCAGGAGGTCGCGCTGGCGCAGGGCATCTCGGTCGGCTCGGTGTTCGCGCTGTCGTGGGCCATCGCGGGTGGCCTGGCGGCGCTGGCCGGGGTGTTCGTGGCCACCGGCGCGGGCGTGGACCAGCAGTTGTGGGTGATCGCGCTGAAGGCGTTGCCGGCGATCATCCTCGGCGGCCTGGACTCGCTCGGCGGCGCGGTCGTCGGCGGGCTCGCGGTCGGGGTGGTGGAGTCGCTGGTCGGCACCTACCAGGGTGACGTCGCGCCGTGGCTCGGACCGAACTTCGCGCTCGTCGCGCCGTACGTGCTGATGCTGGTCGTGCTGCTCCTGCGGCCCTACGGGCTGTTCGGCAGCAAGGAGGTTGAGCGCCTGTGAAGGGTCGTCCGGAGCTTTACACCTCCTACGAGCAGGACATGGCGTTCCTCAACACACGCCCCAAGCGGACGTGGACGGGGGCGTTGGTGGTGGTGGCGCTGCTGGTGCCGTTCGCCATCACGGACGACCTGCTCATGTTGCTGGCCACGGGATTCGTGGCGGCGATCGGCGCGATCGGGTTGAACATCGTGACCGGGTACGCGGGGCAGGTGTCGTTGGGGCACGCGTTCTTCCTCGCCATCGGCGCGTACACGGGCGCGGCGCTGTCGGGCGACCCGGACGGGCGGGTCCTCGGGTTCGGCGTGACGTCGCTGCCCGTGTGGTTGCTGGCGTCCGGCCTGGTGGCGGGGTTGGCGGGGCTGGTCGTGGCGCCGATCGCGGTGCGGTTGCGGGGCCTGTACCTGGCGATCGTGACGCTGGGGCTGGTGTTCCTCGGCGAGCACGTGTTCCGCGAGTGGACGTCGTTGACCGGCGGTCCGGGCGTGGGGCGGCCGGCGGCGGTGCCGGAGCTGTTCGGCGTGCGGCTGGACCGACCCTCGGAGTTCTTCAGCGGGCCGCAGCAGCTCTACCTGCTGATGTTCGTGCTGCTGGTGATCTTCGCGGTGCTCGCGCGCAACCTGGTGCGGTCGCGGATCGGGCGCGCGTTCGCGGCGGTGCGGGACCGGGACCTGGCGGCGGCCGTGATCGGCGTCGACCTGACCCGGTACAAGGCGCTGGCGTTCGCCGTGTCGTCGTTCTACGCCGGTGTGGCGGGCTCGTTGTTGTTCGTGGTCAACGGGTTCTTCGACCCCGGCTCGTTCGGCCTGCTGCTGTCGGTGCAGTACATCGCCATGGTGCTCATCGGCGGTGCGGGCACGATCTCCGGCGCGATCATGGGCGCGCTGTTCATCACGCTGCTGCCGCGCATCACCCGGGAACTCCCGGCGGTGTTGCCGTTCATCAGCTCGGACGCGACCGGTGCGGTCACGGTGTTCCAGGTCGAGGCGGTCCTGTACGGGCTGCTGATCGTGGTGTTCCTGATCGTGGAGCCACGGGGCCTGTTCGGTATCTGGGTGCGCGTCCGCAACTACTGGCGCACGTGGCCTTTCTCGTACTGAAAGGGTGGATGGGATGGCAAGTCACAGAGCGGTGCTCGCGGTGCTCTCCGTGGTGGCGCTGGCCGCCGTCGCGTGCCGCGGCGGCGACGGCGCGGCACCGCAGGAGGGCAAGGGCGGTATCAAGGTCGACTTCGGCGTGACCAGCGAGCCGTGCCCGGACACCGGTCACAGTGACCGGGGCTGCATCTACCTCGGATCGATCTCGGACCTGACCGAAGGGCCGTTCAAGACGCTCGCGGTGCCGATCACGGACTCGCAGAAGGCGTTCTGGAAGCGCGTCAACGACCAGGGCGGCATCGGCGGCTACGACGTCGACGTCACCACCTACGTCAAGGACAACAAGTACAACCCGCAGATCCACAACCAGGTCTACCAGGAGATGAAGGGCAAGATCCTGGCCCTGGCGCAGACCCTGGGCTCGCCGACGACCGCGGCGATCCTGCCCGACCTGGAGAGCACGCAGATGGTGAGCGTGCCCGCGTCGTGGACGTCGCTGTGGGGCGTGGAGGAGGTCGTGCTGGAGTCCGGCGCGAACTACTGCGTCGAGTCGATGAACTCCGTCGACTACGCGGTGGACGAGCTGGGCGCGAAGAGCGTGATGGCCGTGCACCTGCCCGGTGACTACGGCGACGACGCGGCGGCGGGCGCGAAGATCGCGGCCGAGAAGCGCGGGGTGACGTTCACCAGCGCGGTGACCCAGACCGGCCAGGACAACCAGGGCGGCGCGATCGACGCCGTGCTGGCGAACAAGCCGGACGTGGTCATCCTGACCGCCGGGCCGACCGACGCCGCGGTGATCATCGGTCAGACGGCGGCACGCGGGTTCAAGGGCAAGTTCATCGGCACGTCGCCGACGTGGAACCAGGGCCTGATGCAGAGCCCCGCCGCGCCCGCGATCAAGGCGCTGTACCTCCAGTCGGCGCCGTGGAAGTCGTGGGCCACGGACAGCCCGGGGCACAAGGCGCTGCGCGAGGCCCTGCCGAGCGTGACGCCGAACGACGGCTACACGGCCGGCTGGGTGTGGTCGTACCCGTTGAAGGCGGCGCTGCAGAAGGCGGCCGAGAACAAGGACCTCACCCGCGCCGGCGTGCTGGCGGCCGTGCGCCAGTTGCGGTCGGTGGACTACGAGGGCATGTTGCCCGAGGGCGCGGGCAACTTCGCGGGCAACTCGAACGACGCCGCGTTCCGGCAGACGCTGATCTACAAGCCGGACGAGCAGGCGGCGACCGGGGTGGGCCTGGTGGAGGACTTCTTCACCGGGCCGACGGCGAAGGACTTCAAGTTCGAGAAGCCCTGCTACACCTGATCGTCGCGTTCGTCGGCACCCCGGTCGTCCGCGGCCGGGGTGCCGCCGCGTCCGCGTCGGGGTGCTCAGCCGGCCCTCGCCGAGGTGGCGGTTCCGTCCTACCGTGGGGGACGTCCTGGTCATCCGGGTGCGGGTGGCCGGACAGCCCTTCGCACCCGACCACCGGAGGACGTCGTGTCGCACGCCCGGGAACCGGAGACCACCCCTACCGCGAAGCCCTCCGCGGCCGGCCGCGGACGCCTCGAACCCGACCTCGACCCGGCGACGGCGGTCGCGTCGGGGCAGCCCCGTTCGGCGCCGCCCGGTGTCGTCCGCTCCGTCGCACTGGCGGTGCAGCGCGCGGCGGGCAACAGAGCCGCCACCGCGCTCGTCGAGGGCGTCGGGCCGACCGTGCAGCGCACGGTGGGCATCGTCGACCCGCCGGGCTACGAGCAGTCCGGTGTGCTCCGGGGCGAGAAGACGGGGGACTACAAGAACGCCGAGTTCGACTTCACGGCGAAGTTCGACCCGGTGCCGGCCGGCACCGCACAGCACCCCCTGGAAGTGCGGCAGGAGATCCGGTGGGACAAGGAGTACGAGGACACCGCCGGGGGTCCGCCGCCGCACTTCGGCGACGCCGCGGCGGACGTGTGGCACGAGGACCGCTCCCCCGACACCCCCGCCAACGACGTCGACCCGGCCGTGCCGGGCACGCGGTACGGGCACCGGGCCGGCAAGTACGCCAACCCGTTCCAGGAACGGGACGACCTCGACAAGTACGTGGAGGCCGGTGACCGGACCTTCTCGGACCGGCTGATCGGCGAGGAGTACGTGGGGAGCGACTCGCCGAAGGTCGGGCTCGCCTCCCAGGGGCGGTTCGACTTCCGGCTCACGGCGGTGGACACGACAGCGGGCGATCGGGTCCTGGCCACCAGCGAGACCCTGACCGTCGACTGGAACGACGCCGCCGACGAGCCGTCCAGCGCGCAGGAAGGGGAAACCGACCGCGCCGGTCAGTGACCGGCCCGACGCGGGCGCCGCTGCCCACAAGGGCAACGGGCGCTGCCCCAAGGTTCGCCGAGGGGCCGCTGGTCCGCGTGGCCGTGCCGGGTCGACAGTGGGTGCGTGATCCACGAGGTTGACGAGGCGTTGAGGCGGTTGGTCCGGGACGACGCGTTGCGCGGCACGGACGTCGAGGTGGCGTTCGAGGCGCCCACGAAGGACTGGGCGGCCCGGCGCAACGCGCCCACCGTCGACGTCTACCTCTACGACATCCGCGAGGACCTGCGCCGCCGGCAGCGCGGTCTGCTCAACGACTACCGGAACGGCCAGGTCACCGCCCGCCGCCTGCCACCGCGCCACATCAAGCTGTCCTACCTGGTCACGGCCTGGACCCAGCGGTCGGAGGACGAGCACCGGCTGCTGTCGGAGCTGCTGGTCGGGTTCCTGCGGCACGAGTCCGTGCCCGTCGGTCTGCTCACCGGCACGCTGGCCGACCTGGGCCTGCCGGTGCCGATGACGGTCGCGCTGCCGCCGCCGGAGGACCGGGCGTTCGCCGACGTGTGGACCGCGCTGGGCGGTGAGCTGAAACCGTCGCTGGACGTGGTGGTGTCCGCGCCGGTCGACTCCGGCCGGGTGTTCGCGGCCGGCCCGCCGGTCGAGGACGGCCTGCGGCTGGCCATGGGCGGCGACTCGGTCGGCCACCGCGTGGCCATGAGCCGCAGGCGCCCGTGAACACCGGCAGCCTGCCCCACCTGTTCACCCGGCTCGCCGCGCTGGAGCGGCGCATCCGGGCGGCGGTCGCGGCGCGCCGCCGCGCCGACACCAACCCGGACGACCCGTTCCGCGGCCTGTACCTGTCCGACGAGGTGATCGACGCCCTGCTGGCCACCCCGCGCGAGCCGTTCGTGCCGTTCCAGGAGTCCGCGGCGTCGGGCCGGCTCGGCCGGCTCGCCGAGACCGCGGCGCTGTCCGGCCTGGACGTCGAGCTGCTGCTGGTCGCGCTCGCGCCGGACGTGGACAGCCGGTTCGAGCAGTTCTACGGCTACCTCAACGACGACGTGACGCGCCGCCGCGCCACCGCGGGCCTGGCGCTGCGGTTGTGCGGGCTGCCCGAGGCGTCCGCGGCGGGCCGGGCGCGGCTCGACCCCGCGTCACCGCTGAGGTCGGCCGGACTGCTCGTGGTGGACGACCGGGAGCGCCCGTTCCTGTCCCGGTCGCTGCGCGTGCCCGACCGGGTGGTGGGCCACCTGCTGGGCGACGACCTGCCCGACGCCACGCTCGCCGGCGTCGCCCGGGTCGTGGACGAGGTGACCGCCGCGGACGTCGGCCGGCTGCACCGCGCGCTGCGGGCCCACGTCCACCTCGTCTACCTGCGGGAACGGCCCGGTGGCGGTGCGCGCGAGATGGCCGCCGCCGCGTTGCGGCACGCCGGGTTCGCCGTGCTGGAGGTCGACGCGGCCCGGCTGCGCGCCGAACCGGACCGGCAGGCGGCGACCGCCGCCGTGCTGCGCGAGGCCGTGCTGCGGCACGCCGGGGTGGTGCTCGGCCCGGTCGAGGACGAGCCGCCGCTGGCCGCGTTGACGCACCCCGCGATCCCGCTGGTGGTGTTCGGCCCGAACGTGTGGGACCCGCGCTGGAGCGCCGACCCGCCGCTGCCGCAGGACGCCTCGCCGCTGCCCGCCGCCGACCGCGCCGAACTGTGGCGGGCCAGGCTGGACGGCGGTCTCGCGCCCGGCGTCGACCCGGCCGCCGCCACCGCGCACTTCGTCCTCGGACCCGGTCAGATCACCCGCGCCGCCCGGGCCGCTTCGGTGTCCGCGCTGGTCGACGGCGGTGTCGTGACCACCGAGCACCTGCGGGCGGGCGCGCGCAGCCAGAACGCGGCCGGCCTGCACCGGCTCGCCCGCCGGATCGAGCCCGCCGTCGGCTGGGACGACCTCGTGCTGCCGTCCGGCGTGGTGGGCCTGCTGCGCGAGCTGGCCGCCCGCGCCCGCCACCGCGACCGGGTGATCGACGAGTGGCGGATGCGGCCGGGCGGTGGCCGGGGGCGCGGCGTCACCGGGCTGTTCGCGGGCGACTCGGGCACCGGCAAGACGATGTCCGCCGAGGTCATCGCCGCGTCGCTGGGCCTGGACCTCTACACGGTGAACCTGGCGACCGTGGTGGACAAGTACGTCGGCGAGACGGAGAAGAACCTGGAGCGGATCTTCACCGAGGCGGCGGGCGTGAACGGCGTGCTGCTGTTCGACGAGGCCGACGCGATCTTCGGCAAGCGGTCCGAGGTGCGTGACGCGCACGACCGCTACGCCAACATCGAGAGCGCGTACCTGTTGCAGCGCATGGAGACCTTCGACGGGATCGCGGTGCTGGCCACGAACCTGCGCGCGAACCTGGACGAGGCGTTCACCCGCCGGTTGGACGTGGTGGTCGACTTCCCGCTGCCCGACGAGCCGCTGCGCCGCCTGCTGTGGGACCGCTGCCTGGGCGTGACCGCGCCGCGCGCCGAGGTGGACCTGGACTTCCTGGCCTCGGCGTTCGAGCTGGCCGGCGGCCACATCCGGTCGGCCGCGGTGACCGCCGCCTACCTGGCGGCCGAGGCGGGCGGCCCGGTGGGGATGGCGGAGGTGGTCGGCGCGGTGGCGCGCGAGTACCGGAAGCTGGGCCGGCTGGTGGGCGAGCGCGAGTTCGGCCGGTACCTGGGGCTGGCGGTGGCGGACGCGGGCCGGTGAGCCGCCCTTTCGGGCAGCCACCACCGCCCCGCCGGTCCTGGTTCACGGGCGTGCCGCGATTGCACGATGGACGCGGACTCCGTTCTAGGGGGCGACCATGCGCGAGCACGACCACGACCACGGCGGCGGCTTCCGGCCCAGGGGCGACCGCGTCGGGCAGGCCGACCACGACCTGGTGGGCCGGGCGGCCGCGGCCGGACGGCCGGACGTCCTCGGCGCGGCCGGGCTGCTCGACCTGCAACGGGCGGTCGGCAACGCGGGCGCGAGCACGCTCGTGGAGGAGGCGGGCGAGTCACCGGTGCACGACGTGGTGCGCTCCGGCGGCACACCGCTGGACGCGGGCGTGCGCGAGGACATGGAGTCCCGGTTCGGGCAGGACTTCGGCGACGTGCGCGTGCACACCGGCGGCGCGGCGCACGAGTCGGCGAAGTCGGTCAACGCGCAGGCGTACACGGTCGGTTCGAACATCGTGTTCCAGAACGACCGGTACGACCCGTCGTCCGACTCGGGCAGGCACATGCTGGCGCACGAGCTGACGCACGTCGTGCAGCAGCGCAACGGACCCGTGGACGGCACCGACGCGGGCGGCGGCGTGAAGGTCAGCGACCCGTCCGACCGGTTCGAGCGGGAGGCGAGCACCAACGCCGACCGGGTCATGGCGACACCCGCGCCCGCCGTGCAACGGGAAGAGGTGCCGGCCGGGGACGAGGTCGTGGACGAGCCGACGGCGCAGACCTACCTCGAGCCGACCGCGCAGCGGGACGAGGACGAGGCGGTCTGACCGACACCGCCGCCGAACCCCGCCGTGCCTCCCGCGCGGCGGGGTTCTCGTTTTCCGGCAACGGATCCCGCGGCTGCACCTTTGGGCAGCCAACCGCGTACCCGGGCACAGCCCCGCGGTCGTTTCGTCCGGCGGCGCCGCACAGCAGCATCGACGGCACAGCTGGTTCCGCACGACTTGGGAGGCAACCGATGCCCACCTATCTCTCCCCGGGGGTGTACGTCGAGGAGGTGGAGGCTGGTGCGCGGCCCATCGAGGGCGTGGGCACCGCCGTCGCCGCCTTCGTCGGCTTCGCGGCCCGGGGCCCGTTCAACACGCCGACGCTGGTGTCGAACTGGGCGCAGTACACGCAGGTCTTCGGCGACTTCGTGCCCGACTGCCACCTGGCCCAGTCCGTGTACGGGTACTTCCTCAACGGTGGCACGAACTGCTACGTCGTCCGCATCGGCGGCGAGCGCGCCAAGGGCAACGGGCACCTGCCCGCGGGCGGCGCGCAGGCCTCGCTCGGCGGCTACCGGGTCACCGCGCGCGAGCTCGGCGCGGGCGAGATCACCGTGGAGGTCGCCGACCCCGCGGGCGAGAACCAACCGGACGACCGGTTCGCGCTGCTGGTCAAGCAGGACGGCAAGGTGGTCGAGACGCACCAGGTGAGCACCAAGCGCACCAAGGACAACGTCGTCACCGTCGTGCAGGAGAAGTCCAAGCTCATCACCGTCGAGGAGACGTCGCCCAACGCGGTGGCCAAACCCGACAAGGGCAGCGTCACCCTCGCGGAACCGGCCGGATCCGCGCCCGTGCCGCGCAAGATCGCGGCCGACGACTACGTGGGCGACGTGTCCGACCGGACCGGGTTCGGCGGCCTGGAGGCGATCGACGAGATCACCATGGTCGCGGTGCCGGACCTGATGAGCAGCTACCAGCGCGGCGCGATCTCGTTGGAGTCGGTGAAGGCCGTGCAGCTGGCGATGATCGCCCACTGCGAGCTGATGGGTGACCGGATCGCCGTGCTCGACACCCCGCCCGACCTGAACCCGCAGCAGGTCAAGGACTGGCGGCTCAACGGCGCGGGCTACGACTCGAAGTACGCGGCGCTGTACTACCCGTGGATCAAGATCTTCGACCCGGCGACCGACGACCACTCGTTCATCCCGCCGAGCGGGCACATGGCCGGCGTGTGGGCGCGCACCGACGCCACGCGCGGCGTGCACAAGGCGCCGGCGAACGAGGTCGTGCGCGGCGCGGTGGCGTTGCAGACGCAGCTGACGAAGGCGGAGCAGGAGCTGCTGAACCCGATCGGCGTCAACTGCGTGCGGGCGTTCCCCGGTCGCGGCATCCGGGTGTGGGGCGCGCGCACGCTGTCGTCCGACGCGGCGTGGCGCTACCTGAACGTGCGGCGGCTGTTCAACTACCTGGAGGAGTCCATCCTCGACGGCACCCAGTGGGTCGTGTTCGAGCCGAACGACGACGCGCTGTGGGCCAGGATCCGGCGCACCATCAGCGCTTTCCTGGTCACCGAGTGGCGCAAGGGCGCGTTGTTCGGGCTGACGCCCGACGAGGCGTTCTACGTCAAGTGCGACCGCGAGACGAACCCGGCCGAGAGCATCGACCTCGGCCAGGTGATCTGCGAGGTCGGCATCGCGCCGGTCAAGCCCGCGGAGTTCGTGGTGTTCCGGCTGGCGCAGATCTCCGGCGGCACCAGCCTCGTCAACGAGTAGCCGAGTCCTAGGTCAAAGGCGGTTTGGTCATGGCTCTTCCCGAACTCGACACCTCGGTGGGCCACTCGTTCGGCCTGGAGGTCGACGGTGTCGCGATCAAGCAGATCTCGGAGGTGTCCGGGCTGAAGATGGAGCAGGACGTCATCGAGCTGAAGACGAACACGGCGGACGGCAAGTACGTCATCAAGAAGCTGCCCGGCAAGCCCAAGGCGGGCGAGGTCACCCTCACCCGCGGGCTCACCGACGACCAGAGCTTCGAGAAGTGGGTGAAGGACGCGCACTTCGGCCGGATGGGCAACGCGCGCAAGGGCGGGGCGATCATCGTCTACGACTACGAGGGGCAGCCCATCAAGAGGTACAAGCTGACCAACGCCTGGCCGAAGTCGTTGGAGATCGGCACGTTGAAGGCGGGCGACACCAGCGTGCTCACCGAGAAGCTGGTCGTGACGTACGAGATGATGGAAGTCGAGTGACGCCATGCGCAGGGTGATGGCGGCGGTGGCAGCCGAGGCGCCGGTGTCCTCGGGTTCGGGGTCGGGCCCGGTATCGCCGATGCGCACGGAGTTCGCCTTCGAGCTGCCGCGCGGGTACGTCGACGACAACGGCGAGGTGCACCGCTCCGGCGTGATGCGCCTGGCGACCGCGCGGGACGAGCTGGTGCCGTTGCGGGACGACCGGGTGCGGGAGAACTCGGCGTACCTGACCGTGGTGCTGCTCGCCCGGGTGATCGTGCGGATCGGGTCGGTGACCGACGTGCACGTCGGGGTGGTCGAGAACCTGTTCGCGTCGGACCTCGCGTTCCTGCAGGACATGTACCGGCGGGTGAACAGCGAGGGGCACACGCGCGCGGCGGTCGCGTGCCCGTCGTGCGGGAGCGGGTTCGAGGTCGACGTGGCCGGTGGCCGCCTGGGGGAATCGTGACGTACGGGACCGACCGGCTGCACGAGGAGGTCGCGTACGTGGCGTACCACTTCCACTGGTCGTGGGACTCGATCCTGGACCTGGAGCACGCGGACCGGTTGCGGTACGTGGCGGAGATCGGGCGGATCAACACTCGGATCAGCCAGGGGCGGTGAGGGTTGTGCGGTGGCCTTGGCGGCGCGAGGCGGGGCGTCCTGCTGCTGCTCTGCCCGTGCGGCGGGGGGAGTGGCGGGGGTTGCCGCCGATCCAGCGGGTGGTGCGGGCGCACCCGTTGGTGAACCCGGTGGAGCGGTTCTCCGGGTCGTTGACATCGTGGCGGTCGCCGGGCTACTTGGCGCCGTTGGGGCATCGGGTGGGGGTGGAGGAGCCGTCGGGGGTGATCGACGGGGTGGTGCAGCGGGTGGTGGAGATGCCGGTCGCGCGGCCTGCGGAGGTGGAAGGGCGCGGTTCGCGGGTGGGTGGTGCGTGGTCGCGGATCCTCGGTGCGGTCGGTGCGGGGGTTCAGCCGGGTGAACCGCGTGAGACCGCCGTGGTGCGGCAGGAGGTCGGGCAACCGGTGCAGCGGTTGGCCTCCGACCCGACGCCCACCGGGAGCCCGACGGGGAGTCGCGACGCTGCAACAGATCCTGCAACCGCGCCGTCCTTCGCGGGTCCGCCGCCGCTGAACCCGCCGACGACACGAGTCCCGGCCGCCCTCCCGAGCCGGAACCCGGTGAGCGAGCCCGTGTCGACCGGCCCGGTGGTGGATGAGGTGCCGGCGACTGCTGGGTCGGTGAGCGAGGCAGCGGTGGTCCAGCGCGATTCTCGTCGCGACCTCGCAATCAGATCCGCAGGGCACAGTCCGGCCGGTCGGCAATCGAGGACCGAGGTACCGCCGGTGTGGCGGTCGGTCGGCGAGGTTCCGGCCGGACGTGGGCCGGCGGCCGACTCGCCGACTGCTCGACGCCCGGTGGACCAGCCGCCGACCGCGCGGCGTCGAGTGGGCGACGGTCCGACAGTGCAGGGTCCGGTCGGTGGGGTTGCGGCCGGACGTGGGCCGGCGGCCGACTCGCCGGCCGTCCGGGACCAAGGGGGTCAGCCGCCGGCTGCGCAGCGCCTGGTGGGCGGGGGTTCGGCTGGACAGGGGTTGGTGGGTGAGATCCCGGCCGGACGTGGGCTGGTGGGTGACTCGCCGGCTGCTCAGGGCGGAGCGGGTGGGTTGTCGAGCCCGCCGGATCGGGCGGGTGCGGTGCCGGCTGCGCAGCGTCGGGTGGACGAGGGGGCGGCTGGGCAGGGGTTGGTGGGGGGAGCTCCGCAGGCGGGGCGAGGCCGGGTCGGCGAGGTCGCGTCGGTGCAGGGGTGGGTGACTCGAGGGCGGGCGGGTTCGGAACCGGTGAGCGCAGGTCCGGTGAACCCCGGACCATCGAGCCCCGGACCAATGGGCCCTCGACTTGAGCGCCCACGTCCGGTGGGCTTCGGTCCGGGCAACGCGGGTGTGGTGGGTGCGGGTCCGGCGGGTGCGGGTCCGGTGAGTCCCGGTCTGGTGAGCGCGGGTTCGGCGAACCTGAGGTCGGTGGGTGCGGGCCCGGCGGTGAGTGTGAGCCGAGCGAGTGAGGAGCCGGTGCCGGGCGTGAGTCGCGGTGGCCGGGAGCCGGTGCTGGGTGTGAGTCGTGTGAGTGAGGAGCCGGTGCCGGGTGTCAGCCGGGTGAGTTCAGAGCCGGTGGGTTCGAGTCAGGTGGGTTGGGAGCCGGCGGGTTCGGGTTTGGTGGGTTCGGATTCGGTAGGTCTGCGGCCGGTCGGTTCGGGGCCGGTGGGTGTGGGGCCGGTGGGTGTGGGGCCGGTGGGTCTGCGGTCGGTCGGCCAGGAGCCGGTGGGTGTGGGATCGGTGGATCTGGGGCCGGTGGGCCATGAGTCGGTGGGCCGGGGGCCGGTGGTTCAGCGAGTCCCCTCGCGCGCCGTTGAGCATGATCCGGGCATGGGGGCTTCAGCCGGCCCTCAGCCGGTGGCTCGGGCACTGGTGGGGCTCGGGCCCCCGCTGTCGCGTTCGACGGTCACGCGGTCCGTGGGGCAGGGCACGCCGCCGGTGACGGGCCAGGCCGGTGGGGCCGGGAAGTCCGAACGGCCGGCGGTGGTCGCCGGCGGATCGGAGGTTCCGGTCCAGGCGGTGGCCGGCGTGCAGCGGGTGGCGGTGGAAGTGGGGCGAGGGAGGGGGTTGGGCATGCCGATCACTTCCGGGGAACGGGCCAGGCCGGCGCTGGCGGAGCAACCGGCCGTCGTCCAGGTCGTGCAGAGGGAAGTGGAAGTGCTGTCGGCTCAGCCGTCGCCCGAGCCGTCGGCACCACCGGCCGATGTGGTGGCACCGGCGCAGACGCATGCGGACGGCGACGTGGTGGGACCGGAGCCCGAGGAACTGCTGAAGAAGCTCTACGACCCGCTCGTCCGGCGGCTCAAGGCCGACCTGTGGCTCGACCGCGAACGGCGCGGGGCGTTGACCGATCGGTGGAGGTGAGACGGTATGGCCGAGGTGGATGAGGCGGTGTCCGTGTGCTTCGTCGTGCGCATCGACGACGAGAGCCTCGGCTCCTTCAACAGCTGCGACGGGCTCGGCGTGGAGTTCACCGTCGAGCAGCGCGAAGAAGGCGGCAACAACGGGATGGTGTGGCAACTGCCCACCCGGATCAAGTACTCCAACGTCAAGCTCTCCCGCCCGGTCACCAAGGACAGCGCGAAGATCATCAAGTGGATCGCGGGCATGGCGGCCGGCGTCACGCGCAAGACCGCGATCATCGAAGCGCGAACGCTCGCGGGCACGGTGATCGCCAGTTGGGCGCTCTCCGGCGTCGTCCCGGTCCGGTGGAGCGGACCCCAGCTGTCCGCCGACTCGCCCAAGGTCGCCACCGAGACCCTGGAACTCGCCCACCACGGCTTCCTCAGCACGGCGAGGTGACGCCATGGCCTCCCCGATCACCTTCACCTCGGCGGGCTCCCCGAGGGCCACCAGCTACGCCGCGCCCACGAACCTCCAGAAAGCCCTCCTCAGCGTGCACCGCCCACCCAAGGCCGGCGGCGCGGCGAAACCCGGCGACCTGCTGCACGAGATCACCTTCCAGTTCAACCCCAAGGAACTGTCGCTGAGCAAGAACGCCAAGTGGGAGCGCAGCCGCCAACCCAACGTGGCCAAGAGCGGCACCCCGGAGTTCAAGGGCTCGGACCCGGTCAAGCTCGCCCTGGAGATCTTCCTCGACGCCACCGAGCACATGGACGACGGCGTGGTGAAGAAGGTCGAGCAGCTCTTCGCCTGCTGCGTGCCCACCGAGGACAGCCGGCAGCACGGCAAGGGCTCACCACCGTGGGTGATCTTCAAGTGGGGCGGCATGACGGGGTTCCCGGCGTTCGTCGCGCGGGTCGCCGCCAAGTACACCCTGTTCACGCCCGCGGGCGTGCCGGTCCGCGCCACCTGCACGGTCGACCTGGAGGAGATCGCCGGGGAGCAGGGAGGCCAGAACCCGACCTCGGGCGCGCTGGCCGCCCGCGACTCCCACGTCCTCGTCGCGGGCGACACGCTCCAGTCCGTCGCCTACAAGGCCTACGGCAACGCCGGGCTGTGGCGGGAGATCGCGGAGGCCAACGACATCGACGACCCGATGCGGCTGCGGCCCGGCACCCGCCTGCTGGTGCCCGCGTTGGAGGAGATCCGCGATGGCCGGTGAGACCTTCGCCAACTCCCTCGTGGTCGAGGTCGGGTCGGCACCGCTGCCCGCCGACGTGAAGGCCCTGCTCACGCACGCCTACGTGGACGACAGCCGCAACCTGCCCGACGTGTTCGTGCTCCGCTTCCGCGACCCCGGCCACGTCGTGCTCGGCAAGGGCGGGTTCACGATCGGCGCGAAGATCGTGCTCAAGGTGCAGACCTCCGATCCGGGCGGCCCGCAGCCGCTGCTCACCGGCGAGGTCACCGCCGTCGGCGTCGAGCTGGACGCGGGCGGCACGTTCACCGAGGTCCGCGGCTACGACCTGGGTCACCGGCTGTTCCGCGGCCGACGGGTCGCCGCCTACCCGAACATGACCGTCCCCGACGTGGTGCGCAAGGTCGCGCAGCGGGCCGACATCCCGGTCGGGCGGCTCGACGACGTGCGCGGCTTCGGCCGGCCGCACACCCAGCTCAGCCAGGACGGCGTGAGCGACTGGGAGTTCCTGTCCCGCCTCGCGGCGCTGGTCGGCGCGCAGATCGCGGTGGTGGAGGGCAAGCTCGAGTTCCGGCTGCCCCAGGAGCCGACGTCCGCGCCCGCCGTGCACGCCAGGGCCGGGACGAGCCCGCTGGTGCTGGAGATGCACCGCACGCTGCTGTCGCTGCGCGCCGCCATCACGGCCGCCGAGCAGGTGCGCGAGGTGCGGGTGCGCGGCTGGGACGACGAGACCAAGCAGCCGGTCGTGGCCGCGAAACCGGCGGAAGCGCTGGGCACCGAGGTCACCGGCGTGGACCCGGTGGTGCTGGGCGGCACGTTCGCGAGCCCGCCGTTCCTGGCCGGCGGTCCGCACCGCACCCAGGCCGTGGCCGACGCGGTCGCCACCTCACTCGCCACCCAGCTCGGCGGCGCGTGCGCGGAGCTGGTCGGCGTGGCCCGCGGCAACCCGAAGCTGCGCGCCGGCACGGCCGTGGCGCTGACCAACATCGGCGAGCCGTTCGCGGGCAAGTACACGCTCACCGGCACCCGGCACCTGTTCACCGAGCAGGTCGGCTACACCACCGAGTTCACCGTGTCCGGCCGCCAGGAGCGCTCCCTGTACGGCCTGGCCAGTGGCGGCACGGGTGGCTCGGGCGGGCCCGGCCGCGGCCTGGTGCCCGCCATCGTCAGCGACGTGCGCGACCCGGCGGGAGCCGGCCGGGTCAAGGTCACCTACCCGTGGCTCGCGCCGGACTTCGTCAGCGGCTGGGCCCGCACCGTGCACGGCAGCGCGGGCAACGGCTACGGCGACCTCGTGCTGCCCGAGGTCGGCGACGAGGTGCTGGTCGGGTTCGAGCACGGCGACTTCGACGCGCCGTACGTGCTCGGCGGCCTCTACAACGGCAAGGACGAGCCGCCCACCTTCACCAAGGACCCGGTGGACGCCAACAGCGGTGAGGTCGCCGCCCGCGGGTTCGTCTCGCGCAAGCACCACAAGGTCGAGTTCGTCGAGGACGAGGGCATCACGATCGCCAGCGGCGACGGGAAGTTCGTGGTCCGGCTCGACCAGCGCACCCAGGTCGTCGAGGTGACCAGCGGCAAGGCGGTGACGATCAAGGCTCGGGACGGGGTCACCATCGACGCCGGCACCGGCTCGCTGGAGCTGAAGGGGCAGCGGATCACCGCCACCGCGCGGGCCGACGTGGCGATCGAGGCGGGCGCGCGGCTCAAGGCGTCCGGCACGGCCGGCGTCAAGGTCGAGGGCGCGACCGTGGCCGTGACCGGTCAGGGCCAGGCGGAGCTGACCGCGAGCGGCCCGGTGACCGTGCGCGGCGCGGTCGTCCGGATCAACTAGTCCGGACCGACCAGGACGGACCAACCAGCCCGGAGCAACCAGGAGGGGACGTGCCACCAGCGGCGAGGGTCGGCGACCCGACCGGGCACCCCGGCGTGCTGGCGCCGCCGGGCGTGCCGACCGTGCTCATCGGCGGGATGCCCGCGGCCACCGTCGGCAACCCGCACACCTGCTCGTTCCCCGGCCTGCCACCGCACCCGCCGACACCCGTGCTGCCGCCCGGCTGCCCGACCGTGCTCATCGGCGGCAGGCCCGCGGCCCGGATGGGCGACCTGGCGGGCTGCGGCGCGCCGGTCGTCGTCGGCTGCCCGACCGTCCTCATAGGAGGGTGACGTGGACTTCATCGGCCGCGGGCTGGCGTTCCCCGTGCACACCGACGCCACCGGTTCCGTCGCGCTCGTCGGCGGCGAGCGCGAGATCGTGGAGAGCATCCGGCTGGTCCTGGCCACCGCGCCGGGCGAGCGGCCGATGCGACCGGAGTTCGGCTGCGCCATCCACGACCTGGTGTTCGCGCCCGCCGACGCGGCCACCGCCGGGCGCATCGCCTACGAGGTGCGGCTGTCGCTGGAACGCTGGGAACCGCGCATCACGCTCACCGACGTGTCCGTGGGCTTCGACGAGGTCGACCGGGGCACCCTGCTCATCGACATCCGGTACGCGTTGCGCGGCACGAACGACCCGCGCAACCTGGTCTTCCCCTTCTACGTCATCCCGCCGCACGAGGCCGACGAGGAGGGCACGCCATGACGTCCCTGCCCACGCCCAACCTGGACGACCGCCGGTTCCAGGACCTGGTGGACGAGGCCAAGCGCCGCGTGCAGCAGCACTGTCCGGAGTGGACGGACCACAACGTGTCCGACCCCGGCGTCACGCTGATCGAGGCGTTCGCGCACATGACCGACGAGCTGCTGTACCGGCTCAACCGCGTGCCCGACCTGCACTACCTGCGGTTCCTCGACCTGATCGGGGTGGCGCTGTTCCCGCCGACCGCGGCGCGCGGCGACGTCACGTTCTGGCTGTCCGCGCCGCGCGACGTGCCGGTGGTCGTGCCCGCGGGCGCGCAGGTCGCCACCGAGCGCAGCGAGGTCGAGGACCCGGTGGTGTTCACCGTGGACCGGGAGCTGGCGATCGTGCCGTGCGCGTTGACGCACCTCGTGACCGCGGTGGAGGACGTGTCCACCCCGCCCGCCGACCGCACGGACGAGCTGCGCGACGGCAAGGAACCCGAGGTGTTCGCGTCACCGCCCGCACCCGGCGACGCCGTCCTGTTCGGGCTGTCCGACGCCGTGCCCGGGTGCGCGGTGCTGCTGCGCGTCGAGGCGCACGCCGAAGGCCGCGGCGTCGACCCGCGCGACCCGCCGTGGGCGTGGGAGGCGTGGAACGGCTCCGGCTGGAGCCCGTGCGAGGTGGACCGCGACAGCACCGGCGGCTTCAACCAGCCCGGTGACGTGGTGCTGCACGTGCCGCACTCGCACGCCGTGTCCGTCGTCGCCCGGCACCGCGCCGGGTGGCTGCGGTGCCGGGCCGTCGCACCCGCGCCGGACCGGCCGTTCTACCAGCGCGCGCCGAGACTGGTGTCCGTCACCGCCGCCACCATCGGCGGCACGACCGGCGCGACGCACGCGGACGTCGTGCGCGGCGAGACGGTCGGCGTGTCGGAAGGCGTGCCGGGGCAGCGGTTCCCGCTCGCCCGCACGCCGGTCGTGGTGGACGACGGGGCGCTCGTGGTGGAGGTCGCCGCGCCCGACGGTTGGGAGCGGTGGACC
The DNA here is from genome assembly GCF_006716745.1 of Saccharothrix saharensis. Taxonomy (NCBI): domain Bacteria; kingdom Bacillati; phylum Actinomycetota; class Actinomycetes; order Pseudonocardiales; family Pseudonocardiaceae; genus Saccharothrix; species Saccharothrix saharensis. The sequence continues at coordinate 6,892,772 of NZ_VFPP01000001.1, forward strand.
GAGGTGCGGTCGTTCGCCGAGTCCGGGCCCGCCGACCGGCACGTGGTGCTGGACCGGGTCGGCGGCGAGGTGATCTTCGGGCCGGCGGTGCGGCAACCCGGTGGCGGCGTGCGGCTGTACGGGGCGGTCCCGGCGAAGTCGGCCGCGATCCGGGTGCCCGAGTACCGCACGGGCGGCGGGCTGCGCGGCAACGTGGCACGCGGGTTGCTGCGGGTGCAGCGCGACCCGGTGCCGTTCGTGACGGCGGTGACCAACCGGCGGCCCGCGTCCGGCGGGGTGGCGGGGGAGTCGGTGCGTGACGCGGCGGTGCGCGGGCCGCTGCTGCTGCGGACCCGGGACCGGGCCGTGACCGCGGAGGACTACGAGGTGTTGACGCGGGAGGCCGCGCCGGAGATCGCCCGCGTGCGGTGCGTGCCCGCGAGCCCCGGGTCGGCGGCGGTGCGGGTGCTGGTGGTGCCGTCGGTGGGCGCGCACGAGGAGTCCGACTTCGCCGCGTTGCAGCCGGACGCGGACGTGCGCGGTCGGATCGAGCGGTTCCTGGAGGAACGCCGGTGCGTCGGCGCGCGCGTGTCCGTGGAGCCGCCGTACTACCAGGGCGTCACGGTGGTGGCGCAGCTCCGGGCGAAGGCCGGGACGCCCGAGGACGTGCTGCGGACGCGGTCCGTGCAGGCGTTGTACGACTACTTCAACCCGGTCAGCGGCGGACCGGACGGTGACGGGTGGCCGTTCGGGCGGCCCGTGCAGTCCGGTGAGGTGTTCGCGGTGCTGCAGCGGCTGCCCGGGGTGGAGCTGGTCGAGGAGATCAAGCTGTTCGGGGCGAATCCGGTGACCGGCGACCGCGGCACCGCGGTGGCCCGGCTCGACCTGCCCGTGAACGGGCTCGCGTTCTCCTACGGCCACCAGGTGCGGGTGACGCGATGACGACACCGCACCCGCTGGCCGAGCGACTGCCCGCCGTGTACCTGGAGGACGGGTTCACGCAGCGGTTCCTGGTGGCGTTGGACGAGGTGCTGGCCCCCGTGTTCACCGCGCTGGACGGGTTCGCGGGCTACCTCGACCCCGGGATCGCGCCGGAGGACTTCCTGGAGTGGTTGGCGCACTGGGTGGCGCTGGACGTCGGCGAGGGCCGGCCCCTGGCGCAACGGCGGGCGCTGGTGGCGCGGGCCGTCGAACTGCACCGGTGGCGGGGGACGCGGCGCGGGCTGGCCGAGCACGTGGCGCTGCTGACGGGCGGCGACGTGGAGGTGCGCGACAGCGGCGGCTGCACGTCCACCGACCGGCCGGGATCGGCGTTGGCGGACGACCCGCCTCGCGTGCACGTCCGGGTGCGCGTGGCCCGCCCCGGCGACGTGGACCGGCCCCGCCTGGCCGCCGCGATCGCCGACGCGGTGCCCGCGCACGTCGCGGTGGAGCTGGAGGTGGTGGGGGAATGATCGTGTGCGCGCAGTGCGGTGAGGGGAGCGGTCCGGGTTCGGAGTTCTGCGGCGCCTGCGGGACGTACCTGGAGTGGGAACCACATCCCACGCCGGTGCCCGGCCAGGTCGCCGGAGAGTCGGGCCGGGTCGGCCAGACCGGGCACGGACGTCAGCCCGGTCAGGCCGGGCAGCCAGGGGACACCGGGCAGCCAGGGGACACAGGGCGGATCGGACCAGGCCGGGGGCCGGGCGGTTCGGACGCGGTGGGCTGGGGACCGGGTGGCGCAGGAGCCGCGGGCGGGCGGTCGGCCGGGCCGGGGGCTGCCGGTTCCGGGGCAGGTGGCGTGGGGCCGGAGGGTGCAGGGGCTGCGCAGTCCGGACCCCCGGGCACCACGGCCGCGGGACCGGTGTCGTGGGGCTCGCGGCCGGGCGGTGGTGAGGAGCGGCTGTCGGCGGGGTCGTGGTGGCGTCGTGGGAAGTCGGTACCGCCTGGAACGCAGGAGGCGGGTGCGGCGGATCCCGCAGGGTTGCAATTCGAGTCGCAGCGGCCCGATCGGCGGCAGCCTGCTGCGATGCAGCCCGGGGCGATGCGGCCCACCGAGCACAGGCCCGCGACACCGCACCGGCCGCGGTCGACCGAGCGGCGGGCGGCTCGACCCGGTGACCTCATCTGCGGGCAGTGCGGCGAACCCAACCCGCCCACCCGCAAGTTCTGCGCCCGTTGCGGATCGACCCTGGTCGAAGCCGCGGTCGTGGCGGAGAAGTGGTGGCGCGGGCTCCTGCCCCGGCGCAAGCCGCCCACGGCGGGCAGCCGGCCCAACCGCCGGGTCGGCGCCGTCCGCCGCCGCATCGGCCAAGTGCTCCGCTGGTCGTTCGTCGTCGCCCTGCTGACCGCCGTCGGCGCCTACGGCCTCGTCCCCTCCTTCCGCAGCCTGATCAACTCCCGGGCGACGACGATCGTCCACAGCATCGAGGACGTCTTCGGCACCGACCTCACCCCCGTCCGCCCCACCACCATCACCGCCACCGCCGCATCACCCGACCACCCGCCCGCCCTGGCCTTCGACAACGCGACCAACACCTTCTGGCTCGCCCCGGTCACACCCCGACCACCCGCCCTGGTGCTCGACTTCGGCCGGGAGGTCGACCTGCGCGAAGCCATCGTCCGCGTCGGCGACCCCGCCGACCTGCAAGCCGCGCACCGCCCCGGGAAGCTGCACCTGGTCTACCCGACCGGCCGCACCTTCGACGTCGACCTCGCCGACACCCCGGACCCGCAGACCGTCCGGCTCGAAGGCGTCGCGAGCACCGTCGAGGTGCACGTGGTCGAGTGGCACAACTCCCTGCGCGGCACCGAGATCGCGCTCGCCGAGATCGAACTCTTCGCGGTGAGGTGAACCGTGAGGCACCTGGCCCTCGTCGTGCTCCTGCTGGCCGGCCTGGTCGTCGCCCCGCCGGCGACGGCGCAGCCCGAGGCACCGCCCCCCTACCGGATCGCCGTCACGCGAGGCGACCCCGGGGACATCTGGACCACGGACGCCCGAGGGGGTGACGCCCGGCAGCTCACGGACACACCGGACGAGCACGAATCGGAACCCGCCTTCTCGCCCGACGGCACCCTGATCGCCTTCACCCGGTCCTACGGCGACGGCTCCGACATCGTCATCACCGACGGCGGCGACGAGCGGGTCCTCGCCTACGGCCGCCACCCGTCCTGGTCCCCGGACGGCACCATGGTCGCGATGCTCTCCGGCGGCGAGGTCCGCGTGGTCAGGGTGTCCGACGGCGCGGAGCTGACCACCGTCCCCCAGCCCCGGCACACCCGAGGCCACGACGAGAAACCGACGTGGTCGCCCACCGGGGCCGTCATCGCGTTCGGCCGGCACACGGACGTCCTGATCCCACCACGCGTCCAGCCGTACGTCGTGGGCGCGTCCACCTCCGCCACCGGCACGTTCACCACGACCGCGACCGTCCGCACCCCGTTCGTCCCCGCGCGACCGGAAATCGTGTTCCTGCTCGACACCACGTCCTCGATGGCCACGCCGGTGAGCACCGTCCGCGCCAACATCGGCACGGTGATGGAGCGGATCGCCACCGCCGAGCCCGAGGCCCTCTTCGGCATCGCCACCTACCAGGACGCGTCGGACGGCCCGGGCCGCTACCGCCTGGTGCGCGACCTGACGACCCGCGACGTGCTCCAGACCGTGCTCGACGACGCCGCGAACTTCCCGATCGGCTTCGGCGGCGACCTGCCGGAGGACTGGTTCAACGCCCTGCACCACCTCGCCCGCGACCGCGACGCCACCGGCCGCCACACGACGTTCAGCGACGACGCCGGCGTCACCCGGATCATCGTGCTCGCCGGCGACGCGGCCAGCCACAACAGCCCGGACACGTGCGACGTCGCGACCTACCCGGACTGCCCCGGCCGCACGCCCTACTGGACCGAGGAGGAGATCACCACCGACCTGACCGACCGCGACATCCACCTCGTCGGCGTGCCCGTGCTGCTCCCGCCGCCGTACACGGAGCAGTTGGACAGCCGGCTCCAGGTCACCCGCCTCGCGGACGCCACCGACGGGGTGCGGGTCGACGGCTACGAGCCCGACCGGATCGTGGCCGGCATCGAGCACGGCATCACCCGGCTGCCGGTGACCGTGACGCCGGAGGCGTTCTGCCCGCCCGGCGTCAGCGTCCGGTTCACCCCGCCCACGGCCCGCGCCGCCGGTGACACGGACGTCACCTTCACCGAGACCGTGACGCTGGGCGCGGTGCCCGGCGCGCGGGCCGCCGCCGACCTGGAGTGCCACGTCCGGTTCAAGTTCGACGACGAGCTGCCCGCCGAGACCTACGAGCAGTTCATCGCGATCGACCGGGCCGACGCGGCACTGCCGACCGTGGTGGTGAACGCCCACGCCGCACCCAGCCCCGACGGGACGCCCGTGCCGGTGACGTTCACCGCGACCGCCACCGACGCCGCCGGCGCACCGCTCACCCCGACGTGCGACGCCACGTCCGGCTCGCCGTTCCCGGTGGGGCTCACCACCGTCACGTGCACCGCCACCGACCGAGCCGGCCGCACCGGCAGGGGGAGCAGCGCGATCACGGTCCACGTGCCGGAACGCGGGCCGACCGACGACCTCTGGCTCGCCCGGCTCGACGGCGGCGACGTGGTGCAGCAGGTCGACCTGTCTGCCTCCTTCGCCACGCCGTGCGCCCACCAGGACTCCGCGCCCGCGTGGTCACCGGACGGCAACCGGCTCGTCTACCGGCACGGCGACGTCCTGTGCGTGGCCGACGCCACGGGCGCGAACGCCACCCCGATCACGTCGGGCGGCGAGACGCCGGACGACCCGGCGTGGTCACCGGACGGAGCGTCCATCGCGTTCACCATGAGCGGCCCCGACGAGCACCTGCGGGTGTGGACCGTCGCGCCCTCCGGCGGCACGCCCGCCGAACTGGTCGCCTTCGCCCGGGAGGACACCGACCTGCCCGCGTTCGGCGGGCTGCCCGACCTGGTGGTGACCGGGTCCGCCGCGCCCGCCGCCATCCCGTTCGGCGGCTCGACCTCCGTGCGCCTGCGGGTGACCAACCGCGGCCTCGCGCCGGCGGTGGACGCCGAGCTGGCGTTGGCGCCGCCCGCCGGGCTGGAGGTCGAGGAGATCACCACCGACACGGGCACCTGCGTCGCGACGGGGTGCGCGCTGGGCCGGCTGGCCCCGAACGGGACCGCCGAGGTGCGCGTGACCGTCACGGGGACCGCGGCCGGGCCGCAGGTCCTGCGGGCGAGCGCGCCACCGGACGTCAACCCCGGCGACAACCGGGTCGACGTGCGGGTCAGCGTGGCCGACGAGATCAGGCCGCCCGACCACCCCGGTTCGCTGTCGCTGGCCGTTTCCCCGACACCGCGGGAGGGTTACGTCGGCGGTGACGCCCTGGTGCTGTCCTACCGGGTGCGCAACGGGGCGTCCGTGCCGATGACCGACGTCCGCGTGGTCACGTCCCTGCCGCCGCAACTGCTCCCGGTCGGCGCGGTCACCGGCTGCACGGCCGACGGCGCCACCTGCGCGCTCGGCACGCTGGCGCCCGGCCAGGAAGCCGAAGTGCGGGTCGCGCTGCCCGCCAAGGCCGCCGTGGACACGACCGCGGGTGGTTCGGTGCTCGCCGTCGGCCCGGACGACGACGCCGCCGACAACACCGCCGTGACCCGAGTCCTGGTGCGGCAGCCCGTGCTCGCCGTGGACCCCGGCATCGGGCCGACCGGGTTCGTCCCGCGCGCCGCCGGCCGGTCGTTCCCGCCGGGCGCGACCGTGCGGCTGGGCTGGGCACCCGGCCTGTCGCCGACACCCGGCGAGGTGGTCGTGCGGCCCGACGGCACGTTCGAGGCGCACGTCCTGGTGTTCCACAACGACCGCATCGGCGTGCGGCAGCTCGAAGCGGTGCCCGTCGTGGGCCCGGCGTTCGGCCCGGTGCGGTCCGGGGACTTCCTCGTCGTGCCCAGGACCCTGCAACCGCCCGACTTCGCGTCCCGGGGGTGACGCCCGGCGGCTGCCCGTTGGGGCAGCGCCGGACGCACCCCGCCCCACCCTTCCGCCACCTGCCGCGCCGGCCCGACCACCGGAGGATTCACGCCATGGGCGCAACCGCGACGCTGTCCGCCACGGGCTTGGCCGTGGCGCCCGGCGAAGACGTCACCTGCACGGTCGTCGTGCGCAACACCGGAGACCTGGTGGACGAGTTCACCGTGGACGTGGTCGGCGACGCGGGCGCGTGGGCGACCGCCGAACCGGCCTCGGTCAACCTCGTGCCCCAGGCGTCCGCCTCGGTGGTCGTGCGGTTCGCGCCGCCGCGCGCCGCCGGGGTGGCCGCCGGCCCGGTGGCGTTCGGCGTGCGGGTCACCTCGCGCGAGGACCCGCACGGGTCGGTGGTCGAGGAGGGCGTGGTCGACGTCGGCACGTTCACCGACGTGTCCGCCGAGCTCGTGCCGGCCAAGGTGGAGGCGGGCGCGCGCGGCCGGTTCGAGGTCGCCGTCGACAACGTCGGCAACCACCCGGTCGCGGTGCGGCTGAGCCCGACCGACCCGGACGGCGAGCTGGAGTTCAAGCTCGACCGCACCGACCTGGTGCTCGCGCCCGGCACGGCGGCGTTCGTGAAGCTGGTCGCCAAGCCGCGCGACACGTTCCTGCGCGGACCGTCGCAGCCCCGGCCGTTCCGGGTGGAGGTGGTGCCCGGCTCCGGGCCGCCGCTGTCGGCCGCGGGCACGCTCGTGCAGCGGCAGTTGCTGCCCAAGTGGCTGCTGCCCGCGCTGGTCGCGCTGCCGGCGTTGGCGGCGCTGCTGGTCGGCCTGTGGTTCACCGTGCTGCGACCGGCCGTGAAGTCCGCCGCGCGGGAGGCCGCCGAGCAGCAGGTGCAGGAGGTCAGGACCGCCGTGGACCAGGCGCGGCTGGGCGCGGGGGAGGCGCGGCAGCAGGCCGAGGACGCCGAGGTGAAGTCCGAGGAGGCCATGAAGGCCGCCGGGCTGGACCCGCAGGCACCGCCCGGCTCGCCGCCCACCGCGAAACCCGGTCAGCCCACCGGGGAACCGGGCGAGCCGACCGACTTCCGGGTGGCCGCCGACGCCGCGGTCGTGGCCGACCCGGACGTGTTCACCGACTTCACGTTCACCCCGCCGGCCGACAAGACGGTGCTGATCAGCGACATCGTGCTGCAGAACCCGCGCGGCGACGCGGGCACGGTGCGGGTGCTGCGCGACGCGAACGGCACCCGCGGCGTGCTGCTGGAGGTCGGCCTGGCCAACTTCCGCGACCTCGACCGGCACTACGTGGAGCCGCTGCGGTTCAAGCCGGGCGAGCGGATCGTGGTGCAGGTCAGCTGCCAGAACCCGGACGACAAGGGCAACTGCCGGCCGGCGGTGTCCTTCGCCGGCCGGCAGCTCTAGCCGCTCGGTGTGCCGTCCGCTCAGATCAAGCCCTCGCGCAACGCGAACGCCACGGCGTGGGCGCGGTTGCGCAGTTGGAACCGGTTGGTGATGTCGTGCAGGATCGACTTGACCGTGCGCTGCGAGTAGCACAGCTTCTCGGCGATCTCGCGGGTCTCGAAGCCGTCCGCGATGAGCCGCAGCACCTCGGTCTCCCGGTCGGACATGCCGGCCATGGACCAGCCGTGGGGGTTGAGCACGTTGCGCTGCAACCGCGACACCCGGTCCAGCAGCCGGCCGAGCAGGTCCGGCGGGAGCGCGCCCTGGCCCGCCGCGGTCGCCTTCACCAGGCGCACCAACGTGTCCGGTGTGGCGTCGGAGCGGCGGATCACCGCGGACACGCCGCTGCTGACGACGTTGAGCAGCTCCGGGTCGGCGATGTCGCCCGCCACCAGCACGATGCCCGCGCTGCCCGGCGCCTGGAGCCGGCGCAGCAACTGCCGCGCGTCGCCGTCCAACCGGTCGAGCACGACCAGCGCGACGGGTGCCGGCTCGTCCGGTCCGACCAGCCTGATCTCGGGCCGCGACCGCAACGCGGCGGTCACCCCGGCCCTGGTGATGGAGTCCGTCGCGTGCAGGACGACCGCGATCCGGTGGTGTGCGTCCATGTCCGTGCTCCCGCCCCTAGTGCCCCGCTGTGCCACCGCAATCGTGGCTTCCCGGCGCGTCCCGGCACTACGGGCGCACTGTCCCGACGTGTCCCGGATCGTCGCCCAGACCGGCCTGCTTCGCCCGGGACACCGCCTGCGCCCGGTCGGCCACGTGCAGCTTGCGCAGGATGTTCGACACGTGGTTGCGCACCGTCTTCGGGCTGAGCACCAGCGACCGGGCGATGGCCGTGTTGCCCCGGCCGTCGGCCATCAGCCGCAGCACGTCCCGCTCCCGCGCGGTCAGCTCCGGGAACGCCTCCACCCGCTCCCGCGGCGCGGTGCCGAAGTACGCCAGCAGCCGCACCGCGATCGCCGGGCTGAAGATCGCCTCGCCCTCGCCGACCGACCGCACCGCCCGCAGGATCTGCGTCGGCCGGGACGCCTTGAGCAGGTAGCCCAGCGCGCCCGCGCGCATCGCCGCGAACACCGAATCGTCGTCGTCGAACATGGTCAGCACCAGCACCCGCACGCGCGGGTCGTGCGCCACGATCCGCCGCGTCGCCTCGACACCGCCGAGGTCCGGCATGTTGAGGTCCATCACCACCACGTCCGGGTGCAGCGTGGCGGCCAGCGACACCGCCACCGCGCCGCCCGACGCCTCACCGACCACCTCGGTGTCCGGTGCGGCGGCCAGTGCGGCGGCGAGGCCGTAGCGGAACAGCGGGTGGTCGTCCACGACCAGCACCCGCAGCGCCGGCACGCTCACACCCCGCCCGCGAGCGGCAGGTCCGCCGCGACCCGGGTGCCGCCCGCGGCGGCGTGCTCCACCCGCCACGTGCCGCCGACCTCGCGCGCCCGGTCGCGCATCGAGCCCAGCCCCACGCCGACGCCCCGGCCCGGCACCAGGCCGACGCCGTCGTCCACGACCTCGACGTGCAGGCAGCCGTCGAACCGCAACCGCACCGAGCAGTGGCGCGCCCCCGCGTGCCGCACCACGTTCGTCACCGCCTCGCAGATGATCCGGTACGCCGCCACCTGCACGGACACCGGGAGTTCCGGCACGGCCTCGCACCGCACGTCCACCCGGACCGGGTGCCGGTCGGCCAACGACGCCACGTGCGCCCGCACCGCGCCCGCCAGCCCCAGCCTTGCCAGCACCGCCGGGCACCCGCCCGCGGCCAGCCGGCGGACGTCGTTGACCGCGGTGTGCACCTCTTCCTCCAGCCGCGCCAGCAGCGGGCCGGCCGCGGCGGGGTCGTGCGCGGCCAGGTGCCTGGCCGCGCGCAGCCCGAGCGCGATCGCCGCCAGCGCCGGCCCCAGGCCGTCGTGCAGGTCCCGCAGCAGTCGGCGTCTGGCGTCGTCGGCCGGGTCGTCGGCGGCGTCGTCGGGAACCATGAACTCGCGGCGCATGTCCCCTCCCCCACTGGGTGAGCGCGCGGGCCGCCTCGCCGTGCCACCGGGCCGCCTCGCCTGTAGGGAGAGTCGCCGGTTCGTCACGTGGCGTTTCAACTACCGGCAAGGTTCCCACGTTGGGGGGAATGGCTACGAAGAGTGGTGCCCGATCGACGTATCACCGGGCGTCCTGCGTGCTCCATAGGTGTAGCGAGCACCACAGGAGGGTGGCATGGGTCAGACGAGTGGCCGGGCGGTCCTGCAGGTCCACCCGACCAGGCTGTGCAACCTGCGCTGCCTGCACTGCTACTCCAGTTCGGGCCCGGACGTCGCCGAGTCGATCCCGATCCCGGTGCTGGCGGCCGTGGTCGCGGATGCGGCCCGGCTCGGCTACGACGTGCTGAACGTGTCCGGCGGCGAGCCGTTCCTGTACCCGGAACTGCCCGCGCTGCTGCGCGCCGCCCGCGCGGCGGGGATGCGGACGACCGTGACGACGAACGCGGTGGCGCTGACGCAGCGGCGCATCGGGTTGGTGCGCGGACTGGTCGACCTGGTGGCCGTGTCGCTGGACGGCGACCGCGTCACGCACGACCGCATCCGGGACCGCGAGGGGTGCTTCGAGAAGGCTCTGGCCGGCATCCGCAGGTTCACCGAGGTCGGCATCCCGGTCGGCGTGATCACCACGTTGACCCAGGGGAACGCCACCCAACTGGGTGACGTCGCGCTGGCCGCCGCCCAGTCGGGGGCCCTGCTGCTGCAAGTCCACCCGCTGGAACCGGAAGGCGCCGCGAACCGGTTGATGGTCGGCGAGCGGCCGGACGCGGTGGAACTGGCCTACGCGGCGGTGGAGCTGGGCCGCATCGCCGAGGAGCACGGCCTGGCGGTCCAGCTCGACGCCGTGCCGCGCACCATGCTGGCCCGCAAACCGGAGGCGTTCATGGCCGCCCCGGTGGACGACGCCCAACCACTGGGCCGCTGGCTGACCCCGCTGGTGATCGAGGCGAACGGCGCCGCGGTCCCGGTGTCCTACGGCTTCGACCGCCGCTACGGCCTGGGCAACGTCCAGGACCGCCCCCTGGCCGACCTGGCCCGCCACTGGGACGCCGCACCGTTCCTGGCCCTGTGCCGCGCCACCTGGCAACGCCTGGTCGAAGGCCGCACCGGCCCGCTGGTCCCGTGGTACGGCCACCTGGTCCGCGCCTCCCGCGCCCCCCGCCCCGCCACCGCGGGTCGCTGAGCGGTCAGCGCGACAGCAGTGCGTCGGCCTCCGAAGTGTTGATCACGCGCTCGGGGGTGACACCGCACTCCTCGGCCCGCTCGCAGCCGAACGACAGCCAGTCCAGCTGACCCGGCGCGTGGGCGTCGCTGTCGATCGAGAACGTGCAGCCCAGCTCCACCGCCAGCCGCAGCAGGCGGCCCGGCGGGTCGCGGCGCTCCGGGCGCGAGTTGATCTCGACGGCGGTGCCGTGCTCGGCGCACGCCGAGAACACCGCCTCCGCGTCGAACGTCGACTCCGGCCGCCCCTTGCCGACCACCAGGCGTCCCGTGCAGTGGCCGAGCACGTCGACGTGCGGGTTGGACACGGCGGCCACCATGCGCCGGGTCATCTCCGGGGCGGCCATCCGCAGCTTCGAGTGCACGCTGGCGACCACGACGTCCAGCCGCGCCAACAGCTCCGGTCGCTGGTCGAGCGAGCCGTCGTCCAGGATGTCGACCTCGATGCCGGTCAGGACCCGGAACGGCGCCAGTTCGGCGTTCAGCTCCGCGACCACGTCGAGCTGGCGCAGCAGCCGGTCGGCGGACAGGCCGTTGGCCACCGTCAGCCGGGGCGAGTGGTCGGTCAGCACCATCCACGAGTGGCCCAGGTCGCGCGCCGCCTCGGCCATCTCGCGGATCGGGCTGCCGCCGTCGGACCAGTCGGAGTGCGTGTGGCAGTCGCCCTTCAGCAGCGCCCGCATCGCCTGCCCGCCCACCACCGGCTCGCGGAACCGGCTCAGGTAGGTCGGTTCGCGCCCGGCCACGGCGTCCGTGATCACGCCCGCGGTGGCCTTGCCGATGCCGGGCAGGTCGGTCAGCGTGCCCGCCGCGGCCCGCCGCGCCAGCTCGCCGTCCGGCAGTGCCGCCACCACCTCGGCGGCCTTGCGGAACGCCCGGACCCGGTACGTGGGTTCACCGGCGCGCTCCAGCTGGAACGCCACCTGCCGCAGTGCCCGGAGTGGATCCACACCCCATTGTCTACCCCGCCGTGACCGGTGGTGCGCGTCGGCGGAGTTCTCGACTTGGCGGCGGTGCGCGCGAAACGCTTGCGGCTGCCGTGCGCGGAACCGAGGATGTGCGCCATGTCCCCACGTGCCGGCACGGTCGGGTCGCGGCGCAGGCCCAGCAAGGGCGACCTCACCTCGCAGGCGATCCTCGACACCGCCGAACGGCTGCTGCAGACGCGCTCCCTGGACGACATCGCGGTCGACGAGCTGGCCTCGGGAGCGGGCATCTCGAGGTCGACCTTCTACTTCCACTTCGCGTCACGGGAAGCGGTGCTGCACGCGCTGGCCGGCGGCGTCGTCGACGAGCTGTACGAGTCGGCGTCGTCGTGGCTGCGGCGCGGCAGCGAGCCACCCGAGGACTCGATCCGGCGGGCGCTGGGCGCGAGCCTCGCGCTGTGGCGCAAGCACGGGCCGGTGCTGCGCGCCGCCGTCCGCGCCCGCGACACCGACCCGTCGATGCGCGAGTTCTGGTCCGGTGTCGCCCGCCGGTTCGTCGACGCGACCGCCTCGCAGATCGAACTGGAACGGGCGGCGGGCGTCGCACCGCCCGGCCCGCCGGCCAAGTCGCTGGCCGCCGTCCTGGTGTCGCTGAACGAGCAGGCGTTCCTGGGCCGCTCGCGGTCCCGCCGGTCGGCCGCGCGGGACCGCGAGCTGGTCGACACCCTCACCTGCGTCTGGCTGCGCTCGGTCTACGGCATCGCCGGGTAGGCCGCCCCGGCCTCAGCGGAACCAGGCGCCGTCCGACGCCTGCCGGTGCCCCAGCGCGCGGTAGACGGCGTCCACAAGGGACTGTCCGCGCGCGTTGACGCCCAGGCCCGGCCCCATCTTCGTCATCGCGTACCCGAACGACATCCGCGCGCCCGGGTCGGCGAACCCGAGCGACCCTCCCATCCCGGAGTGCCCGAACGCGCCGTCCGCCATCGCCACGCCCCGCTCCACGGCGGGCAGGTGCCGGTTGGCCGCCGCCTTCATGAACCCCAGCGAGAACCGGGTCGGCGCGAGCAGCATCTCGTCGTGCCCGGCCGACACCACCCCGGACATGAGGGGGATCTGCGCCTCGTCCACCAACCGCACCCCGTTGTACTCGCCGCCCAGGGCCAGCGGCCGGTACAGCTGCGCCAGGCCGCGCGCGTTGCTCATCCCGCCGACCGAGCCGTACTGCGCCGCGTGCGCCTCGCGCGTGTCCGACGCCGCCACGTACCCGCCGGAGTTGCCCATCAGCAGCGACTGCATCGACCCGGGGCTGCCCATCGCCGCCACGTACACCGCCGGCACCGCCTCGCCGCGGTCGGCCGGGATCGTCCGGGCGACCAGCGGCTCCAGGTCCTCGGGCAGGGTGAGCCAGAAGTCCAGCCCCAGCGGGCCGGACACCTCCTTCTCGAAGAACTCGGCCAGACCCGTCCCGGACACCCGCCGCACCACCTCGCCGACCAGGTGCCCGAACGTCAACGCGTGGTAGCCGTGCCGCGTGCCCGGCTCCCAGAACGGCTCCTGCCGCGCCAGCAGCCCGGTCATGAGGTCCCAGTCGAGCATCCCGCCCGCGGGCACCGGCTCCCGCACCGCGGTCAGCCCGGCCTGGTGCGCCAGCAGGTGCCGCACCAGCGTGCCCACCTTGCCGTCGCGCCCGAACTCCGGCCAGTACTCGACGACCGGCGCGTCCAGGTCCAGCTCGCCCCGGGACGCCAGCACGTGCGCGCACAGCGCGGTCGCGCCCTTGGTGCACGACCACACGTGCGTGATCGTGTCCTCCCGCCACGGCCGCCCGCCCGCGTCACCGCCCCACAGGTCGACCACCGTGACGCCGTCGACCGTCACGTGCACGCCCGCGCCGACCTCGCCCCGCTCGGCGAAGTTGCGCTCGAACTCGGTGCGGACCTCGGCGAACTCGTCGGCGCAGGTGCCCTCGACCGTCATCGACCCTCCAGGTGCGGCAGTTGTCCGCCGCCATGGCACCACCGCGGGCCGCGCCACGTGAGTAGGGATTCCTCAGTCGGTAGGGCCGCGCGGCCGCGACGGCGGTCCGGTGCACCGCGATCGGTAGTGTGGTGTGCCCAACCAGGGGAGGTCGCCCTTGTCGCCTTTCTTCGGCCGGGAGGCCGAGCTGGCGGCCGTGTCCGACGCGGTCGAGCGCGTGCCCGCCGCCGGGCTGGTGGCGGTCGTGGTGTCGGGTGAGCCGGGGATCGGCAAGTCCAGCCTGCTCGCCGAGGTGGGCCGCCGGCTGCGCGCGCGGGGCTGCGCGGTGGCCGCCGCCGAGTCGGACGACGTGAGCAGGCGCATCCCGTACGCGGCCGTGGCCACGGCGTTGCGGTCGGTCGCGGACCCCGGTGACGTGCGGGCCGCCTTGGCGGCGCTGGACCTGACCGCGACGCCGGACGCGACCTGGTTCGGCCGGTCCTGCGAGCTGGTGGCGCGGGCGTTGACGGGGCTGACCGCCGACCGGCCCGCCGCGCTCGTGCTGGACGACGTCGACCAGGTGGACGACGACTCGCTGGCCATGCTCGCCGTGGTGCTGCGCCGCGTCACGGCCGCGCCGCTGGTGCTGATCGCCGCGGTGCGCGAGCACCACCGCAACCCCGGCGTGGAGGAGCTGCTGGACCGGCTCGAACGGCACGCCGACGTGGTGCGCGTGCGGCTCGCGCCGTTGAGCGGCGGTGACGTGGCGCGGATCGTGGAGACCGTGCTGGGCACGCCGGTGGACGACGGGCTGGCGCACGAGGTGCACCACCGGGCCGACGGCAACCCGTTCTTCGCGGTGGAGATCGCCCGGTCGCTGCGCGAGCTGGACCTGGTGGCGGTGGACGGCGACCGGGCCCGGCTGGCCGTGTCGCCGTCGGCGATCCGGCTGACCAGGCGCGAGGCGGTGCTGCGGCGGGTCGCGCCGCTGGACCGGGACACCCGGGCGGTGGCGCGCGCCGTGTCGATCTTCCGGCGCGTGCGGCTGGACCAGATCGGGCTGCTGGCGCGGGTGTCGTCGCTGCCCGAGGAGACCGTGGTGGACGCCTTCGACGGGCTGCTGCGGGCCCACATCGTGGTGCGCGACGAGGACCGGGGCTACCGGTTCTCGCACGCGCTGGTCGGCGAGGCGCTGTACCAGGAGATCGGCCCGGCGCAGCGGCGGCACCTGCACAGCCTGATCAGCGCGCGGCTGCTGGACGACCGGGCGCGCGGGCTCGCGGTGGACGAGATGGAGCTGGCCTGGCACCTGGCCGAGTCCGCCCCGCCGGGCGACCTGCGCGCGGTGCGGGTGATGGCGCAGGCCGCCGCCGCGAACCGCGCCACCGCGCCGGAGACGGCGGCGGCGTTGTGCGCGCGGGCGCTGGAGCTGCTGCCGCTGGCCGCGCCGGAACGGGCCGGGCTGCTGGCCTCGCAGTGCCGCGCGCTGGCCCACGCGTCCCGGCCGGGCGCGGCGATCGGGCCGGGGCTGGCCGCGCTGGCGGAGCTGCCCGCCGGCCCGGACCGGTCGCGCTGCGCGGTCATCGTGCTGACCAGCATGTTCCTCGTCGGACGGTTCGCCGAAGGGCTGCGGTTGGCGGACGCGGAGGTGCGGTCCGGTGACGCGCCGGCCGCGTTGCACGCGCAGCGCGCGCTGCTGCTGCTGTTCACCGGGCGCCACGCCGAGGCGTTGGCCGCCGCCGAGCGGATCGAGGCCCTGCCGCTGACGTCGGCCGCCGAAGGCGTGGTGGTGTTCGACCGGCTGGCGGTGATCACGTCGATGCTGTTCCGGCACGACAAGACGGTCGACTACGCCAACCGGGCGTTGGCCTCGGCGGCTGGCCAGCCGGGGCTGGAGCTCCAGGCGCTGGCCGTCGGTGCGTCCACCGGGGCGCTGGCCGGGCTGGTGCACGACGCGTCGTGGCGGTTGCGCCGGGCCGAGGAGCTGCGGGAACGGGCGGGCGGGCACGCGTTCCGGGGTGAGCTCGAGATGGCGCGGGTGGCGCTGGACTGGTTCGGCGGCGCGTGGGACGCCTGCCTGGAACGGGTCGGGCGCGCCGCGGCGGAGCTGGAGTCGCGGCAGGAGCTGATGATGCTCGACGGCCTGCGCGCGATCGAGCTGGAGGTGCGGACGTGGCGCGGTGAGCTGGACGTGGCCGCCCGGCTGGCCGCGTTGGAGCCGCCGACCAGCCCGAACATGTCCCGGCTGCACGCATTCGCGATGGCGGGCTACCTGTCCGCGCGCGGTGACGTGGAGGGCGCGCGGGACGTGCTGGCGGACGCGGTGGACGACGACGGGATGACCGCCTACAGCTGCGTGCTGCTGGGTCGGCTGGTCGAGCTGGACCTGGCGCACGGCCGGGTGGACCGGGCGCGGCGGACGGCGGCACGGCTGCGGGTCGTGGCGGCCGACCGGGTCGCGCCGTGGACGCGGACGACCGTCCGACGCGTCGTGGGTGCGGTCGAGCGGGACGCCGAGGTGCTGCGGGAGTCGGTGCGGGAGGCCGAGGCCGGCGGGCTGGTGTTCGAGCGCGCACGGGCGCAGTGGGCGTTGGGGCAGGTCGACGGCGGTGCGGTGGCGGAGCTGCTGGAGGCGTACGGCGTGTTCCAGCGGGTGGGGGCGCACGGGCTGCGCCGGCAGGTCGGGGCGCGGCTCAAGGAGCTGGGCGCGAAGGTGCCGCGGGCCAGGGGACGGGCTCCGGGTGTGCTGACGGCGGCGGAGGAGAACGTCGCCCGGTTGGTGCAGCAGGGGATGCGCAACCGGGACATCGCGGCCGCGTTGCACTACAGCCCCCGCACGATCGAGGTCTACCTGTCGCGGATCTACGCGAAGCTGCGGGTGTCGTCGCGGCTGGAGCTGGCCCGGGTGCTGGACGGCCGGGCCTAGCCGCGCTTAGTTGTTGTGGAGTCCGCACTAACCGGCCGGTAACCCGGGCGTGTTGTCTGGGTTGCGTCGACGTTGGGGCCGGACCGCCGGGAGACGCATGCGCACCGCTTGGACGACGTGCCCGTTGTGCGAGGCGACCTGCGGCCTGGAGCTGACGGTCGAGGGCGATCGGATCACGGCCGTGCGCGGTGACCGGCAGGACTCGTTCAGCGGCGGGTTCCTGTGCCCCAAGGGCGCGTCGCTGGGCGCGTTGGACGCGGACCCGGACCGGTTGCGCGAGCCGGTGGTCCGCCGGGGCACGTCGTTCGGGCCCGTGTCGTGGGACGAGGCGTTCGCGCTGGTCGACGCGCGGTTGCGCGCGGTCATCGACGCGCACGGCCGGGACGCGGTGGCGCTGTACCTGGGCAACCCGACGGTGCACTCGCCGGCCGGCGGCCTGTACGCGGGCGCGCTGCGCAAGGCGCTGGGCTCGCGCAACTTCTTCACCGCCGCCACGGTCGACCAGATGCCGAAGCACGTGGCGTGCGGCCTGCTCTACGGCGGCATCTTCTCCATCCCCGTACCCGACATCGACCGCACGGACTTCCTGCTGCTGCTCGGCGCGGACCCGTTCTCGTCCAACGGCAGCCTGTGGACCGTGCCGGACGCGCCGGGTCGGCTCAAGGCGCTGCGCCGCCGCGGCGGGGCGTTCGTCGTGGTCGACCCGCGGCGCAGCCGCACGGCGGCGGCCGCCGACCAGCACCTGGCGATCGTGCCGGGCACGGACGTGTTCCTGCTGCTGGCCATGGTGAACGAGCTGTTCGCCGCGTCGCTGGTCGATCTCGGGGAGCTCGCGCCGCACGTGAACGGCGTGGCCGAGGTGCGGGAGCTGAGCGCGCCGTTCACGCCCGAGGCGGTGGCACAGCGGTGCGGCGTCGACGCCGGTGTCATCCGGGCGCTGGCGCACCGGCTCGCGGCGGCGCCCCGGGCGGCCGTGTACGGGCGGATCGGCACGACGGCGGTGGAGTTCGGCACGGTCGCCAGCTGGCTGGTCGACGTGCTGAACGTGCTGACCGGCAACCTGGACCGGCCCGGTGGCGCGATGTTCCCGCTGCCCGCGCACGCCAAGCGCGGCACGGGGACCGGCAAGGGGTTCGCCACCGGCCGGTGGCGCAGCCGGGTGCGCGGCCTGCCCGAGGTGGCGGGCGAGCTCCCCGTGGTGACGCTGGCCGACGAGATCACCACGCCCGGCGCCGGGCAGGTCCGGGCGCTGGTGACGGTGGCCGGGAACCCGGCGCTGTCCGTGCCCAACTCGGGCCGGCTGGACGCTGCGCTGTCCACTTTGGACTTCATGGTGGCCGTGGACCCGTACCTGAACGAGACGACCCGGCACGCGGACGTGATCCTGCCGCCACCGCCGCCGAGCAGGCGCGCCCACTACGACCTGGCGTTCCTGTCGTTCACCGTGCGGAACGTGGCCAAGTACTCGCCGCCCGCCGTGCCACCGGGGCCGGGCGAGGTGGACGAGGGCGAGATCCTGCTCCGGCTGACCGGCATCCTCGCCGGGCAGGGGCCCGACGCCGACCTCGACGCGCTGGTCGGGCTGTCGGGGGAGTCGGAGCTGGGCCGCGACGAGCGGTTGCTGGACGCGCGGCTGCGGTCCGGGCCGTACGGGCTGACCCTGGCCGACCTGCTGGACCGGCCGCACGGTGTCGACCTCGGGCCGCTGACGAGCCGGGTGCCGGAGATCCTGCGCACGCCGTCCGGCCGGATCGAGCTGTGCCCGGAGCCGATCGCGGCGGACGTGCCGCGGGTGCTGGCCGCGTTGCACGCGCCCCGGGACGGGCTGGTGCTGGTCGGGCGGCGACACCTGCGGTCGAACAACTCGTGGCTGCACAACGTGCCCGCGCTGGTGAAGGGCAAGCGGTTGTGCACGCTGCTGGTGCACCCGGACGACGCGGCCAGGCTGGGGTTGGTCGACGGCGGCACGGCCCGGGTGACGTCCCGGGTCGGCGAGGTCGAGGCGACCGTGGAGGTCAGCGCCGACATGGCCGCCGGCGTGGTCAGCCTGCCGCACGGCTGGGGCCACGACCGGCCCGGCACGCGCCTGACCACCGCCCGCGCCCACCCCGGCGTCAACGTCAACCTGCTCACCGACGACCTGGCCGTGGACCCGCTGTCCGGCACCGCCGTGCTGAACGGCGTCCACGTGCGCGTCACCTCGTCCGCAGTCCAGTGAGGAGCACCGCCATGCCCGTGACCACGGCGCGCGTCATCGCCGACCTGCCCTTCGTGGCCGCCCAGGCGCACGACGACCGGGTGGCCTGGCGCCACCTGCGCGACGGGCAGTGGCACGACCTGACGTTCACCGAGGTCGCCGAGTGGGTCATGGAGCTGGCGTCCGGGCTGGTGCACCTGGGCGTGCGGCCGGGCGAACGGGTGTGCGTGCTGTCGGACACCAGGGTCGAGTGGTCGGCGGTGGAGCTGGCGGTGCTCGCGGCGGGTGGCGTGGTGGTGCCCATCTACCCGTCGAGCGCGCCGGAGGAGTGCGCGTGGATCATCGGCGACTCGGGCGCGGTGCTCGTCGTCGTGGAGGACGACGCGCAGCGGGACAAGGTCGAGTCGATCCGCGACCGGGTGCCCGCGCTGCGGGACGTGGTCGTGATCGAGGGCGGCGGGCTGGCCGAGCTGCGGTCGCAGGGGCGCACGGCGCCGGTGCCGGGCGAGCTGGACGACCGCCGTGCCGCGATCGACCCCGACGACCCGACCCTGATCATCTACACCTCGGGCACCACCGGGCCGCCCAAGGGCTGCGTGCTGACCAACCGGAACTGGCTGACCATGTGCCGGCTCAGCGAGGAGCTGTCGTACGTGCTGCCGGGGGACGTGGCGTACCTGTTCCTGCCGCTGGCGCACGTGTTCGCGCAGATCGTGCACCTGGGGGCGCTCTACACCGGCCACGCGGTCGCGTTCTACGGCGGTGACACGTCCCGGGTGGTGGCCGAGCTGGCGCAGGTGCGGCCGACGTTCCTGCCGTCCGTGCCGCGGATCTTCGAGAAGGTCTACACCGCGGCCACGGCCGGCGTGCCGGAGGACCGGGTGCGGCAGGCGGTCCGGGTGGGGCTGGCGGTGCGCGGGCGGCAGGCCGCCGGGCAGCCCGTGCCGCCCGACCTGGCCGCCGCGTTCGAGCAGGCGGAGGCGTTGTTCGCGCGGGTGCGGGCGATCTTCGGCGGCCGGCTGCGGCTGGCGCTGTCCGGCGCGGCCCCGATCTCGGTGGAGGTGCTGGAGTTCTTCTCCGCCGCCGGCGTGCCCGTGCTGGAGGGGTACGGCATGAGCGAGTCCACCGGCGTCGGCACGGTGAACACGTTGGCGCGGCACAAGCTGGGGTCGGTCGGCGCGTTCGGGGTGGCGGGGTTGCAGCTCAAGATCGCCGAGGACGGCGAGATCCTGATGCAGGGCCCGCACGTGTTCGCGGGCTACTGGAACAACCCGGCCGCCACCGCCGAGGTGCTCACCGACGGGTGGCTGCACACGGGTGACCTGGGTGAGATCGACGACGACGGCTTCGTCACCATCACGGGCCGCAAGAAGGACATCATCATCACCGCCGGCGGCAAGAACATCGCCCCCGCGAACGTCGAGAACCAGCTCCGCCAGTCCCGCTGGATCTCGCACGCGGTGGTCTACGGCGACCTCAAGCCGTACCTGGTCGCGCTGATCACGCTGGACCAGGACGAGATCGTGCCGTGGGCGGAGGACCGAGGGCTGCCGACGGACCTGCCCACGCTGTCCCGCACACCCGAGGTGCGCGCCCTGATCCAGGACGTCGTGGACGAGGCCAACTCGCACTTCGCCCACGTCTCGCAGGTCAAGCGCTTCACCCTCCTGGACCGCGACCTGAGCCAGGACGACGGCGAGCTGACCCCGACCCTCAAGGTCAAGCGCAAGACCGTCCACACCACCCACGCCGCCCGCTACGAGGAGCTCTACGGCTGAACCGACTCGCCTGCGGCTGGCCCCGCCCGATCGGAACGCCTGCGTGGCGCGGCCGTCCTCGTCCGCAAGCGTTCCCGTCGCGCCGTCCGCGGCCCGCTCCCGTCACCGCGTACTCCTCCGGCGCGCCGGCGCGCTGATCCTGCCCGACGCACCCGGACCGGGACACCACTGAACGCTGCCGGGGAGAGCCTTCACCGTGTCGGGTGACGGATCGGTCGTTGTCCGATCCCCGCCGCCGCCACACCGCCGCGACCACACCGCCGCACCGATCCCCGGAGTCCGGAGGAGTCGTCAACGACTGTGGGGCTCCCGTGGCACGGCCAACGCCTCGCCCAGCGGCATCGCCATCGTCGACCACGTCCTCTACCTGGCCACGCTGCGCGGCAGCGGGCGCGGCTCGACTGGCCGGGCCGGCTCGTCCGGGCATGGGTGAACCGAACGTCCGACGGGTCCGTGTGACGGGTGTCCGCCGCCAGTTCTTCGAGGAAGGCACCGCCGATGCACGCCACCCGCCGCAACCCGTCGCCCTTCGGGGCACGTCCGAGCACGAGCTGACCCGGAAGAGATGCAGGACCCGATCCTCGAACGCGCGCTGGGCCAGGTCCGCGCGGAACGGGCGCGTGACCGCGCACGCCGCCGCGGTGTCGCCGCGGTGGCGTGCGCCGTGCTGGCCGGTGCGGCGCTGGCCGGGGGCGTCCACCTCGGCCGGCGCAGCGTGCCGGGGGATCGGGTGCTGGTCGCCACCTCGGCCGACGGCGTGCGGATGACCGCGACGGTCACGCCCGCCGACGGCTGGGTGCGGCTGCGCGCGCAGGTCGACGGGGTGGAGGCGGGGGAGCGGTGCCACCTGGTCGTCACCGACGGGCGCGGGCCGGGTCACGTGGCCGGCGGCTGGGTCGCCTCCCGGGCCGGCGGCCACGCGCTGACCGGGTCGGTGGCGGTCGATCCGGGCGCACCGGCCGTGATCAGCGTGGTGACCGAGGACGGCCGCGTCCTGGTGACCGCGGAGGTCCCGGCGTGGTGACGGGGGTGGCGCGGTGACCGGTTCGGGCGGGCGGGAGTCGGCCCGTTCGGGCAGTGTTGCGGCTCCGCCGTCCCGGTCGGGCGATGAGGGGCGCGACCCCTAATAAGCTGTCGGGTGTGAGGTGGTCGCCCCTGCTGCTGGTGCTCGTGCTGGCGGCCGGCTGCGCGGACGGCCGCACGGTGGCCATCGGCGACGTGCCGGTGTCCGCCGAGTCGGTCACCACCACCCCGGACGCCTCGACCGGCACGTTCCGCGTCGACTGCGGGCGCAACGAGGACCGCCACCTCAACGCCGACAACATGGTCATCGCACCCGGTCAGCCCCACGGGGCGCACCACACCCACGAGTACGTCGGCAACCTGAGCACGAACGCCGCTTCCACCGACGCGTCGCTGGCCGCCGCCGCGACCACGTGCCCGGCCGGGGACCGGTCCACCTTCTACTGGCCCGTGCTGCGGCTCACCGACCGGACCGGGCACGACGAGCACCGACCCGGCGGCGGGGCGCACGGCAACACCGGCGAGGTGCTGCCGCCGGCGCACGTGGAGATCACGTTCACCGGCAGCCCGGTCAGCGAGGTCGTGCCCATGCCGCGGTTCCTGCGCATGATCACCGGTGACCCGGCGGCGCTGACCAGCGGCCGGGGCCGCGCGCGGTGGAGCTGCACCGGGTTCGAGGACCGGCACACCGACCGCTACCCCGAGTGCGAGCCGGGTGGTCGGGTGCTGCGCACGTTCGACTTCCCGAGCTGCTGGGACGGCCGCGCCACCGACAGCCCGAGCCACCGGGCGCACGCCGAGTTCCCCGCCTCGAACGGGGTGTGCCGGTCGGGCACGTTCCCGGTGCCGAAGCTGCGGGTGCGGGTCGCCTACGACGTGCCCGCCGGGCGGCCGTACGCCATAGACAGCTTCCCCGAGCAGCACCACGACCCGCGCACCGACCACGCGATGTTCGTCAACGTGATGCCGGTCGAGCTGATGGACCGCCTCACGACCTGCCTGAACACCGGTCAGACCTGCTCCTAGGAAGTTTCCCGGCCTCTCGGTGAACCGGAACCGCCCGACGCGCGTGTCCGGGGAGGGAGTTCACGAGAGGAGTGGGTGGATGGCGGCTCTGTGGTCCCGGAAACGGGAGGCCGCGGCCGACGAGGCACTGATCCGATCCCTCTACGAGGAGCACGGTCGGGCGCTGCTCGCGTACGCGACGCGGCTGACCGGTGATCGGGCGGCGGCCGAGGACGTCGTCCAGGAAACCCTCGTGCGCGCCTGGCGGCACCCGGACGCCCTGGTGAACGGCAAGGGCTCGGTCCGGGGCTGGCTGCTCACCGTGGCCCGCAACATCGTCACGGACCGGTTCCGGGCGAAGGCGGCCCGGCCGCAGGAGGTGGCCGAGGCGCCGACGACCCCGCCGGTGCAGCGGGACCACGCCGACTCCGTGGTGGACTCGGTGGTCGTGCTCGAAGCGCTGGACCGGTTGTCGTCCGACCACCGCGACGTGCTGATGGAGATCTACTTCCGCGGTCGCAGCGTGACCGAGGCGGCCGAGGCGTTAGGGGTGCCGCCGGGCACGGTGAAGTCGAGGTCCCACTACGCGCTGCGGGCGTTGCGGGAGACGTTCGCCGGGCAACAGGTCGCGCTGAAGGGGGTGGCCGGATGACCACCAACCACGAACCACAGCTGCTCGGCGCTTACGTGCTGGGCGTGCTCGACGAGCGGGAGGCGGGTGCCGTGGAGGACCACCTGGCGTCCTGCCCGCGCTGCCGCGCCGAGACGGCCGAACTGCGGGCGATGGAGGGGGCCATGGGCGACGTGCCGCCCGAGGCGGTGCTCGACGGCCCGCCCGAGGGCGGCGACCTGCTGTTGCAGCGCACGTTGCGGCAGGTGCGGTCCGAGCGCGTCGGGCGGTCGCGCCGGCGCCGGGTCGGCCTGGGGTTGGCCGCGGCGGCCGTGGCGGCGGTCGTGCTCGGCGGTGGTTTCGCGGTCGGCCGCGGCACCGCGCCGGACGTGACGGCCGTCCAGCAGACGACCCCGCCGCCCGCACCGCCCGCCGGGACCAGGCTCGGGTCGGCCACCGACCCGGAGACCGGCGCGCGGATGACCGTGCAGGTCCGGCCCGCGGCCGGGTGGGTGCGGGTGAACGCGTCGGTCGCCGGTGTCGCGCAGGACGAGAAGTGCCGGCTGTTCGTCGTCGCCAAGGACGGCAGCAGGCAGGAGGCGGGCAGTTGGCTCGTCTCGGCGGTCGGCGAGAAGGACGGCACCAACCTCGACGGCTCGGCGCTCGTCGCCCCCGAGGACGTGGTGGCGGTCGAGGTGCGCACCTTCGACGACGAACGGATCGTCACCGTGCCGGTGTAGCCGGTGCGGTTCCCCGTGCGCGGTGGTCGCGCACGGGGAACCGGCCCGGGTCAGGGCTTGAGCACGACCTTGCCCACGGTGGCGCGGCTCTCCAGCGCGGTGTGCGCCTCGGCGGCCCCGCTGAGCGGGAACGTCGTGGTCAGCGGGGTGAGGCGGCCGTCGGCCAGGGCGCTGAGGGACAGCTCCTCCAACCCGCGCAGTGAGGTGCCCTTCATCATCCGGGGCCCGACGACGACCGACGCGGTGATGCCCAGGCGGTACAGGTCGGCGGTCTCGATCCGGGTCGGCTCGCCCGCGGTCCAGCCGAACAGCAGGACCCGGCCGCCGACGCCCAGCAGCTCCAGCGCCTTGCGGCCCGCCTCACCACCGACGCCGTCGAGCACGACGGTGACCCGGCCGACGCCCTCGTCCCAGCCCGGCCGCGTGTAGTCGACCACCACGTCCGCGCCCAACCGGCGGACCAGGTCGAGCTTGGCGGTGCTCGCGACACCGATCACCTTCGCCCCGACCGCCTTGGCCGCCTGCACGAACAACGCGCCCAGCCCCCCGGCCGCCGAGGTCACGAGCACGACGTCGTCGGGCGTGAGCTCGGCGACGCGCAGCACGCCGACGGCCGTGCGGCCGGTACCGATCATGGCGACGGCGTCGTCGTCGGAGACGTGGTCGGGGAGCTCGTGCAGCGACGCGGCGTTCGCCACGGCCTGCTCCGCGTACCCACCGCCGGCCTGCCCGAGGTGGGCGACGACCCGCTTGCCGAGCCAGTGCGCGGCCACCCCGTCGCCGAGCTTCGTGACGACACCGGCGACCTCCCGGCCCGGCGTCACGGGCAGCTCGGGCAGCGGGAACGGCCCGCCGTGCTCGCCACGTCGGATCGACGTGTCGAGCAGGTGCACCCCGGCCGCGGACACCGCGATCCGCACCTGGCCCGTACCCGGCTCCGGGTCGGGGGTGGGTTCGAAGCGCAGGTTCTCGGCCGGGCCGAACTCGTGCTGGACGATGGCGTGCATGACGTGATCCCCTCTCAGGTTTACCGGGGCCACGCTAGGAGTTCGAGTCAACTCGAGGTCAAGCGATCTTGACGGGATCCGGCGGGCCGGGCGGCGTCGTCCGGTCCCGTGGCAACCCGGTGGCCCTGCCGCGCGTCGCCACGGGTGTGAAGCACTTCGACCACAACGCGCACTACCACCGGTTCCTGCTCCGGCAGGTGCCGCCGGGCGCGCGCACGGCGTTGGACCTCGGCTGCGGCACCGGGCTGTTCGCGCGCAGGTTGGCGGCGCGCGGGCTCGTGGTGACGGCGGTCGACCGGCACGGGGAGGTCGACGTGCCGGGCGTCGCGTTCCGGCGGGCGGACGCGGTGGTGGACGACATCGGTGGGCCGTACGACTTCGTGTCCTGCATCGCCGCGCTGCACCACATGCCGCTTCGGTCCGGGCTGGCGAGGTTGCGGTCGTTGGTGCGGCCCGGCGGGGTGGTGGCGGTGCTCGGGCCGGCCCGCGAGGAGGGCGTCCGGGACCGGGCGCTGAGCCTGGCGTCGGTGCCCCTCAACTTCGTCGCGCGCCTGGTCCGCGACGACCCGGCGGACGACGCGCCCACCCGCGACCCGGTGTCGTCGCTGCGCGAGATCCGCGCCGAGGCGGCCTCGGTGCTGCCCGGCGCGCGCTTCCGGCGGCACCTCTACTGGCGCTACTCGATGGTCTGGCGAGCCGGATCGACCAATTAATGGGAGCCATAATTGCTTTGACCGCGAGCCGTTGCTTCGGAGATAGTATCGGCCAACACCGCAGTGGTGTACGACGATCATAAAGGGGACCTTCGTGAACAGCAGGGAGACCGAGTGGAACGGCTCCGCGACGCGCGCGTGCGGTGACCGGGGCCAGCGCTTCTGACCTGCCCATACGCCACAATGGGCGATACGGTGGGTAATTATTGGAAAATCGTATCGGCCTATTGGCTGCGATGATCGACCGCGCATTCGGCGCGGTGTTGCGGCCCGACCTTCATGGGGTGGGTCGGGGCGGATATACCCCGGCACGGCGGGGCGTGTGACTCCTGTCGGGAAAGGGGGGACGGGCTCGTGCGCCCGTCCCCCGCCCCCATTCGGCCGTGCCGCGGGGGCCGGGTGGCGCCGTGCTGTTTGCGGCTCGGACCGGACGGGTAGTCGGTGGGCGTCCGGAGCCCGGTCAGACGGGCTCGTGGTCCTCAGTTGGAGGGCGAGATGACCCACCACTCGACCGTCGGTCGCGTCAAGGTCGCGGGCCTGCAACCCGCCCAGGTGCTGGCAGGCCTGGTCGGCCTGGTGTTCCTCGCGTTGGGTGTGCTGGGCTTCGTGCGCACCGGGTTCGGCGACTTCGCGGGCGACCAGCACGCGATGCTGCTCGGGTTCACGCTGAACCCGCTGCACAACGTGGTCCACCTGGCGTTCGGTGTGCTCGGCCTGCTCATGGCGAGCACGTCCGGCCTGGCCCGGCTGTACGGCTGGCTCCTGTTCATCGCCTACGGCGCGGTGCTGCTGTGGGGTCTGGCGCTGGCCGGTGTGTTCTCCACCAACCCCGTCGCGGGTCTGGGCAACCCCTTGGCGCTCAACGTGAACGACAACTGGCTGCACCTCGGCCTCGCCGCCGTCGGCCTGCTGATCGCCGTGCTGCCCGCGCGGCGCAAGATCGTGACCGAACCCCCGGTCGACACGCGCACCGGGGAGCCGGTCGCCGACCACGACGAGACCGTCGCGCGGGGCCACCGCGAGGAGGTGCGCTACCAGCGGGAAGCGAGCATCCGCGACCCGAAGGCCGACCCGGTGACGCAGGAGATGCCGACCCAGCGGGTCGACGACTCGCGGCACGGCGCGCACCCCGACGAGCGCATCGAGTCGATGGACCCGACCGTGAACCCGCGGCCGGTCCAGCCGATCGACCCGGCCGTCGCGGAGCAGCACAAGTCGCGGTTCAGCCGGTAACGCCGACAACAAGCAGTGCGGAGCGGTGCACGGTCCGTGAAGGGCCGTGCACCGCTTCGCGTTCACGGGGGTCAGGCGGCGGAGTCCATGCGTTCCACCTGGTCGTCGTCCAGCTTGAGGTCGAGCGCCCCCAACGTCTCCTCCAGCTGCGCCACGGAGGTCGCGCCCACCAGCGGCACGATGTCCTGGCGCAGCAGCCAGGCCAGCACCACCTGGTTCACCGTCGCGCCGAGCTCGTCGGCGACCTCGTGCAGCACCTCCAGCCGCCGCGTGGTGCCCGGGTGGTCGTACGCCTCGCCCAGCGGTTTGTCCCGGTACCGGCCCGCGAGCAGCGCCGAGTACGCCACCAGCGTCACGTCGCCCTCCGCGGCGGCGTAGTCGAGCAGCTCGTCGGTCATGTGCACGTGACCGCCCTCGGGCAGCTTCACGTTCGGCCGGGGCCGCAGGTAGCTGTACCGCTGCTGCACGGCGGTGTAGACCGGCCGGCCGTTGGCCCGCGACACCGCCCGCGCCCGGTCGAACCGCCAGGTGGCGTGGTTGCAAGCGCCGATCTCGCGGACCCGGCCCGCGGCCACGAGGGACGTGAACCCGCCGAGCGTGTCCTCGAACGTGACGCCGCGGTCCTCGATGTGGCTGTAGTACAGGTCGATGTGGTCGACGCCGAGCCGCTTCAGGCTGGCCGCGGCGGCGCTGCGGACCGTGTCGCCGGACAGGCCCTCGGCGTTCTCCAGACCGGTGCCCGGCGCCAACGGCCGCGCCCCCACCTTGGTGGCCACCACCATCGCGTCCCGGTTTCCCCGCTCGGCGAGCCAGCGGCCGACGGCCAGCTCGCTCTCGTCGCCCGTGCCGCCGTCCCAGAACACGTAGTTGTTCGCCGTGTCCAGGAACGTGCCGCCCGCCTCGGCGAACCGGTCCATGATCGCGAACGAGGTCCGCTGGTCCACCCACTTGCCGAACGGCAGCGTGCCCAGGGCCAGGGCGCTGACTTCCAGTGATCCGATGCGCTGTCGTTTCATGGCGGTCAGCCTGGGTGCTGGAGCGCGCTCCAGGTCAAGCCCTCTTCCCGCATCCGGGCCGGGCGCCCGGCGTGGCGTGGCATGCTGGCGGTCGATGTCGACTCTGACCCTGACGAAGTGGGCCCCCGCCGTCCTGGCGCTGGTCCTGGTGGCGAGCCCCGGCGTGTGGCGGTACAGCAGGCACGTCATCACGATCGCGCACGAGGCCGGGCACGCCCTCGTCGCGCTGCTCACCGGCCGACGGCTGGAGGGCATCAAGCTCAACTCGGACACGTCCGGGGTGACCGTGTCGCGCGGGCGACCCACCGGGGTCGCCGTGGTGCTCATGTACTTCGCCGGGTACGTGACGCCGTCATTGCTCGGGCTGGGCGCGGCGGCGCTGGTCACGGCCGACCGGGTCCGGCCGCTGCTGTGGGCGACGGTGGCGTTGCTGGTCGGCATGCTGGTCATGATCCGCAACGTGTTCGGCGTCGTGTCGGTGGTGCTGACCGGGGCGGTGATGTTCGCCGTGTCCTGGTACGCCACCGCGGAGTGGCAGGCGGCGTTCGCGTTGTTCGTGGCGTGGTTCCTGCTGTTGGGCGGGGTGCGGCCGGTGGGGGAGTTGCAGCGCCGGCGGATGCGGGGGTTGGCGCGGCAGTCGGACGCCGACCAGCTCGCCCGGATCACTCGGGTGCCGGGGCTGGTGTGGGTGCTGCTGTTCGCCGCCGTGACGGTGGGGACGTTGTTCGTCGGCGGGCGGTTGCTGCTGCCGTGGTGAGGGAGGTCCGGTGCCCCGACCTTCCGCTCGGGACACCGGCCGCCGGGTCAGCCGAGGATCTCGACGTAGCCGTCGGTCCCGTTGAGGCGGATCCGCTGACCGTCCCGGACCAGGTGGGTGGCGCGCTCGACGCCGACGACGGCGGGCAGGCCGTACTCCCGGGCGATGACCGCGCCGTGGGTCATCAGGCCGCCGACCTCGGTGACCAGACCGGCGATGGCCACGAACAGCGGTGACCAGCTCGGGTCGGTGTGGGCGGTGACGAGGATGTCGCCCGGTTCGAGGTCGGCGTCGGCGACGTCGAGGATGACGCGGGCGCGGCCTTCGACGGTGCCGACGGAGACCGGCAGGCCGACGAGGGCGTCGGCGGGCAGGTCGTCGCGGCGGTAGGCGCCGGTGATCGCTTCGCCGTCGGAGGTGAGCACGCGGGGTGGCGTGAGCGCCTGGTAGGACGTGAAGGCGTCCTCGCGGCGGCGGATGAGGTCGTGGTCGACCTCGTTGGTGCGCACCACCTGCTGGAGTTCCGGCAGGGACAGGAAGAAGACGTCCTCCCGGTCGGTGAGGACACCGGCTCGCACGAGCCGGTCGGCTTCCGCCGTCAAGGCCTGCTTGTAGATGAAGTAGCGGCTGATGAGGAAGTACTTCGGGTACTCGCGGTAGCCGGTGAACGTGCGGACGCGGTCGATCTTCCGCTTGGTCTCCTCGGCCTTCCGGTCGCCGTCGGGCAGCGCGCGCAGGCGGGCCAGGACGTCCTCCTCCTTCTTGCGCGCCTCCCGCAGCCCCTGCTCGAAGCGGTGCCGGCCCGCGCCCGGCTCGAAGTTCTCGACGTTGGTGAGGATCATCGGCAGCAGCGCGGTGGGGCGTTCGCTCCACCGCGGCCTGGTGACGTCGATCTCCCCGACGCAGCGCATGCCGTACTTGTCCAGGTAGGACCGGATGGCGTCGCGTGCTTCCCGCCCGCCGGGCAGGGCGGGCAGCCGGTCCAGGAAGTCGTCGTCCTCGACGTCGTGCAGGAAGGCGACCACTTCCGGGTGCGGGCGGATGACGTCGGCGACGTCGAGGAGCTCCAGGCCCATCTCCGACGTGACGTTGTGCGGCACGGACTGGGTGAGCGTGTCGGCCGCGTTCTTCTCGCCCAGCCACTCCCGCAGGTGGTCGTTCAGCCACCACGTCGTCTGCATCCCGGCCATGATCGCCTCGTAGCTGCGCGGGTCGAACAGGAACCGCCGCAGCTCCTCCAGGTCCGCGAGGATGAAGTCGACCAGCTCCGGCCCGGTCCTGCCCTCGATGGCGCGCTTCGCGGCGGCGTTGGACGCGTCGCCGCGGGCGATCAGCTCGGTGACGACGGCCGGGTCGGTCTCGATGGTGGCGGGCGCCGCGCCGGGGATCGGTCGGATCGGCCCGTCGTCGGACGGCGGGGGCAGGAAGCCGTCGCGTTCGACCACGGTCCGCAGCGCGTCGCCGATCAACGGGTCCGACTTGCCCAGGACCCGCATGAGGTCGTCGCGGCTCCGGGGTGACGCGAGGACCGGGGTCACGTCCACGAACAACCTGCCGCCGGCCTCGGCCCGGGGCATCGGGGACGTCATGCCCCACAGGGAGATCCCCAGCGGCCGCATGGCGTCGGTCATCATCTGCTGGTGGCCCACCGAGACGTAGACGTGGTTCTCCTCGTCGTCGGCCTCCGGGACGGGGAACAGCGTGGTGATCGGCCGGCTCTGGACGATGCGGAACCCGTCGTCCACCAGGCACCACTCGATGTCCTGGGGGCGGCCGAAGTGCGCCTCGATCCGCCGGCCGAGCCGCACGAGGTCGACCACCTGCGCGTCGGTCAGCGCGGGCTCGTCCCGCCGGGCGGCCTCGACGGTGACGTTCCGGGTGCCGCCGTCCGGCGCGGCGTGGGTGGCGAGCTCCTTGGTCGCGATGGACCGGGACACGACCTCGTCGTCGCGCACCGTGAAGGAGTCGGCGTTGACCAGCCCGGAGACCAGGGCTTCGCCGAGGCCGAAGGTCGCTTCGACGGAGGCGACCTTCCGGTTGGACGTCACCGGGTCGGCGGTGAACAGCACGCCGGCGGCCCGGGGGAACACCATCCGCTGCACCACGACGGCCATGTGCACCGCGGCGTGGTCGAAGCCGTGGTGCTCCCGGTAGGCGACGGCCCGCTCGGTGAACAGCGAGGCCCAGCACCGGCTGATGTGGCGGAGGACCGCCTCCGGGCCCACCACGTTCAGGTAGCTGTCCTGCTGGCCCGCGAAGGACGCGCCCGGCAGGTCCTCCGCCGTCGCGCTCGACCGCACGGCGTAGGCCGTCCGCGCGTCGCCCAGCCGTGAGAGGGCGTCGGCGACCTCCTCCGCGATGTCGTCCGGGACGGGGATCTCCTCGATGGTCCGGCGGAGGTCCGCGCCGAGCGAGCGCGCCCGTGCGACGGCCGGTCCGACGACGCGGCGGAACGCGTCCGTCGTCACGCAGAACCCGGGCGGCACGCGGACGCCTTCGATCCGCGACAGCTCACCCAGGTGTGCGCCCTTGCCCCCGGCGAGGCCGACCTCCGTCCGGTCGACTTCGTGGAGACCGAGCACGTGGCGTCCCATTCGTTCACCTTTCCGTTCGCCCATTTCCCCAGTTCGTGGGCTCAGGGCGGAGATTCTGCGGCACAACCGGGGCCT
Organism: Saccharothrix saharensis; assembly: GCF_006716745.1. Taxonomy (NCBI): domain Bacteria; kingdom Bacillati; phylum Actinomycetota; class Actinomycetes; order Pseudonocardiales; family Pseudonocardiaceae; genus Saccharothrix; species Saccharothrix saharensis. The sequence continues at coordinate 6,923,980 of NZ_VFPP01000001.1, forward strand.
TGCCGCAAGACCCCCTGTGCGCTATATGTTGAAGTGGGAAGAAGTGCGGGTGGATTCCGGTCGGGTATTCCCTTCCTCTCGGCGGCCACGACCGACACTGTCGCCGATCTCGTGCTCCGCCGGCCGCCTGACCGGTGTGCCGGGCACGTCTTCGCCTATCCGGGTGACGGCATCAACGGGCTGGTGGCCGCGTTCGGGCGCGGTGACGACCGCCCCCGGTTCATCCGGTCGCGGCACGAGGGAATGTCGGCGCTGGAGCCGTCGGCCACGCGGAGGTCGGCCTCCGAGTACCTGGTGGACGTCGTCGTGCCGGGGCAACCGCCCAACGCGCTCGGCCGGGACGTCCGCACCGCCGAGGCGGCGTTGCGGGCGGTGCTGCCGTTGTCGCGGCGCGAGGAAGACCGGTCGTGGCGGGAGGCGTGCGCGGACCCGCGTCGCGTCGTGTGCGTGCAGCACGACAACGACGTCGACCAGGTGACGCGGGAGCTGCGGTCCACGGGCGGCGCGCCGAAGTTCGAGCGGTCGCCGGGCGCTGATCGAGGGCGACCCGGACGCGTGGGACGTGGTCCGGCGCGCGGTGGCCACCGAGGTTCAGGAGTTCCCGCGCGGGTAACCGGTGGTCATGGTGAGCATCGGTTACTTCCTCTCCAGCGAGGAGCACGGTCCGCGTGAGCTGGTGCGGCAGGCGCGGTGGGCGGAGCAGGCCGGGTTCGAGCGCCTGTGGATCTCCGACCACTACCACCCGTGGAACGACGAGCAGGGGAACAGCCCGTTCGTGTGGTCCGTCATCGGGGCGCTGTCCGAGGTCACGTCGCTGCCCATCACGACCGCGGTCACCTGTCCGACGGTACGGATTCACCCGGCCGTGGTGGCGCAGGCCGCCGCGACGGCCGCCGTCCAGTGCCAGGGCGGGTTCACCCTCGGGGTGGGCTCCGGCGAGGCGCTGAACGAGCACATCTTCGGCGACCCGTGGCCGTCCGCGCCGCAGCGGCTGGAGATGCTCGAAGAGGCCGTCGAGGTGATGCGCGCGCTGTGGACCGGCGACGAGGTCAGCCACCGCGGCAAGCACTACACGGTCGAGAACGCGCGGCTCTACACCGTGCCGTCGTCACCCGTTCCGGTGTACGTGTCGGCGTTCGGGCCGAAGGCGGCCCAGCTCGCCGGGCGCATCGGCGACGGCCTGTGCTCGACGATGCCGGACGAGTCGCTGCCGGCGAAGTTCCGCGAGGCGGGCGGTGACGGCAAGCCCACCCAGGCCGGGTTCAAGGTCTGCCACGCGTCCTCGGCCGAGGCGGCCGCGAAGACGGCCCACCGGCTGTGGGCCAACGAGCAGCTGCCCGGCGAACTGGCGCAGGTCCTGCCGACGCCCAAGCACTTCGAGCAGGCGTCGACGCTGGTCACCGAGGAGATGGTCGCCTCCGCGCTGCCCGTGGGGCCCGACCCGGAGCCCTACGCGGACCGGGTGCGCGAGTTCGCCGACGCGGGGTACGACGAGGTGTACGTGAGCCAGATCGGGCCCGACCAGGAGCAGTTCTTCGCGTTCTGGGCGGAGTCGGTGGCGCCCGCGCTGCGCGGCGCGTGACGCTGCGGGCCCGAATCCACCCGCCCGATGACCCATCCGATGGGACGCACCACGTTTGCCTCCCGGGGACCAGCGGGTAAGCCGTGATCAAGCACCTGTGACACCGCAAGGGGGTTCATCCGATGACGAGCACCGCGCGCTTGCCCAAGCCCGTGACCGACGTCTGGGACTGGCAGAAGGAAGGGCTGTGCCGAGGCCGTGACAGCGCGGTCTTCTTCCACCCGGACAACGAGCGGGGCTCCGCCAGGGCCGCCCGCGAGGACAAGGCCAAGCAGCTCTGCGCCCGCTGCCCCGTGGTGGACCCGTGCCGGGAACACGCGTTGGCGGTCCAGGAGCCGTACGGCGTCTGGGGCGGCATGGGCGAGGACGAACGCCGGCGCATCATCGCCGACCGCCGCCGTTCCGCCGCCTGACCCGCCCACCGCCCAGGTGGGCCGGGCCTGCCCGCCGAGCCGACCTGGCGGTCGTGCCGACCTGTTGACCGAACGGGTCGCCGGCCACGCCGACTCGACCGCCGTACCCGACCTGCCCGCCGAATCGACCTGCCCCCGGAGTCGACCCGGGCTCGTCCGATCGGCGCCCGGGCGATCTGCCTCGCCGAGCAGATCAGCCTCGCCGAGCGGACCGGCCCGAAGCCGCCCCACGAGCCGACCTGCCCCCCGACCCCGCCGGACCGCCGCCGAGCCACTGCCCACCGGCCGCCGGTCCCCACCGAACGCGAAGAGGCCGCCTGACACCCCCGGTGCCAGGCGGCCTCTCGTCGTCCCCGGTGTCCTATTCGGAAAGACCCTCGCGCAACTGCCGCAGCGTCTTGGCCAGCAGCCGCGACACGTGCATCTGCGAGATGCCGACCTTCTGCGCGATCTGGGTCTGCGTCATGTTCCCGAAGAACCGCATCACCACGATCTTGCGCTCCCGCTCCGGCAGCTTCTCCAGCAACGGGTGCAACGCCTCCCGCTGCTCGATCGCCTCCAGCTCCGGGTCCTCCTCACCGAGCGTGCTGCCCAGCGAGATGGAGCTGTCGTCGGCCACCAGCAGGTCGTCCAGCGACGCGCTGTGGTAGGCGTTGCCCGCCGCCAGCCCCTCGTGGATCTCCTCCCGGCTCAGGCCCAGGTGCTGCGCCAGCTCGCTCGGCGTCGGCGCCCGGCCCAGCTCCTGCGACAACCGCGCCGACCCCGCGTTGATCGCCAGGTGCAGCTCCTTGAGCCGCCGCGGCATGCGCACCGACCAGCTGGAGTCCCGGAAGTACTTCCGGACCTCGCCCATGATCGTCGGCACCGCGAACGACAGGAAGTCGCTGCCCCGCTCCGGGTCGAACCGGTCCACCGCGTTGATCAGCCCGACCGTGGCCACCTGCACCAGGTCGTCGTGCGGCTCACCGCGGTGCCCGAACCGCCGGGCGATGTGCTTGGCCACCGGCAGGTGCTCGGTCACCAGCTCGTCGCGCAGCCGCTCCCGCTCCGGGTCGCCCTTCGCGGTCGCGGCGAGCCGCACGAACAGCGGCGCCAGGTGGTCGTAGTCACCCTGTGTGCCGGACCGCGTCGTGCCCCCGTCCGACCCCGTCACGCATCCACCGTCCCCAACGACCGCTTGACCAGGTCGATGTGCACCTCGAACGCCTCGGCCTGCGGCGCGACCCACGTCGTCACCGAGTCGACCAGCGCGCTCAGCACGCGCCAGCCGAAGCTGTCCCGGTCCGGCGGCGCGGACCGCTGCGAACCCACCTTGGTGAACACCTGCACCGACCCGTCGACCACCACGAACTGGGCGCTGAGCACGGCGTCCTGCGCGGCCAGCGAGATGAGGGTCGAGCACGCCTCGTCCACCGCCAGCTTCAGGTCCTCGATGGAGTCCAGGTCGAAGTCCTGCCGCATGGCGATGTCCGCCGCCACGGCACGGACGACCGACAGCTGCGTGGGGTCGGCCGCCATCCGCAACTCGACCCCGGCCAGGGCGTTCTCCGACTCACCGCTTCGCGGCTCAGTGTGCGACACGCTCACCTCGTCGTCCGTTCTGTCTCGTTGTGCTGCTGAAGCTACCGGTACCCGGATTGATCGTCGTTCACACGTGTAGACGACGCGCGGGCCGGGAAGACTGACTGGTGCGACGGGGAGGCCCATTGACCGAACAACTCGCGGACCACCACTGGGGAGCGGAGTTCCCGGCCCAGGCCGGGCAGCTCGCGGCGGTCCGTGCCCGACTGGACGCCTGGCTGGCCGCCGAGGGGCTGTCCGAGGACGACCGCTACGACCTCCTGGTCGCGGTGAACGAGGCGGCCAGCAACGCCGTGGAGCACGCGTACGGGCCGGACGAGCAGGGTGTGGTGCACATCGACGCCAGAGCGCGGCCCGACGGCAGCGTGCGCGTCGTCATCACCGACCACGGCGGCTGGCGCGTGCCGCCACCCACCCTGACCGCCCGCGGCCGGGGGCTGCTGCTGATGCACGAGAACGTCGACGAGGTGCTGGTCGACCGCGGTGCGAGCGGCACCACGGTCACCCTGGTCCTCGCGCCGCGGCACACGTCCGGCGGCACGTACCTGGCCGCACCCGTGTCGGTCGACCCGGTGGACGTCACCACCCGGGAAGGCTGGGTCGAGGTGCACGTGCGCGGCGACGTCCCGGCGCACGCCGCGCCCGCGGTCCGCCGCCGCATCCTCACCGCCGCGCGGGGCGGGACCGTGCCCGTGGTCGTGGACCTGCTCGCCCTGGGCGAGCACAGCGAAGGCCTGGTCCGCAGCCTGCGCGCGGTCGCCGAGGCCGCCGCCGCGGCGGGCAACCGGGTCGTCGTGCGCGCACCCGAACACGGCCACGCCCGCCGCGCGCTCGTCGCGGCGGGCGTGGACCAAGTCGTCGACCTGGTGCCGCACGTCTGAGGCTCCGTCACCCGGCTCAGCGGGACTCGTCGGCCTCCAGCGCCCGCTGGACCGACTCGAACACGCTGAACACCTCACCCAGGCCGGTGGCGGCCAGCGGGCGCGTCACCGCGCGCTCCACCGCCACGACGCGGAACCCCGCGCCCCGGCGGGTGGCCTGCTGCGAGGCCTCCACCAGCACGGCCAGACCGGCCGAGCCGAGGAAGCTCACCCCCGACAGGTCCAGCACCAGCGTGCTGCCGGCGTCGAGGTGCTGCAGGGCGGACGCCCGCAGTTGCGGCGCGGTGAGCATGTCGACCTCACCGCTCACCGACACCACGGTGACACCCTCCGTCGCCGTGCGGACGTCGAGCCCGAGCTGCCCGGCCCGCGGGCTGTCGGCCGCGGCGGACTCGGCTCCGCTCGTCGCCACGACGTCCGGATCCTGAACCGTCACGAGGCACTCCTCTTCAGCTGGAACCGCTGGGTGGGAAGCCCGGACGCACGAAGTGTGCGCGCAGCACTGAACAGCAGCGTGGCGGAAACGGTTCCCCGCTAGCCGGACTTCCCGGCGCGGCTGTTGGCTCAACCGCTGCGCCACCCACCGTACGGAGCCCGTGGCAACACCACAAGCGCGCGGGTGGCGCCCTGATAGGCATCAGTGTAGTGCGCTGTTCGGTGTGCGGCGGACGACGGACGGTGAACGGTTTGGTACCGCCGGGGCGGGATACGCCTCAGGGGAAGCGTTCCCGCCCACCGGGCGCAGCTCGGCGACGCAACCGGCCGCCGGCCGCGACAGGGCACGAACGCGGAGGTGGTCTCGACCACAGTCGAGCAGAATCGGGTGACGGGGATAACGCCACGAGAGCCGTGGGCGACAACCCCGGTGGAGGGATTTCAGATGAGCACCAGAACGGAAACCGAGTCCGAGCCGGCGAAGCCGAGGGCAGCGCGTGCCGGCACCACAGGCGCGGCGGCGCTGCCCACAGCCCCCTGCAGCGTGGTCTGGAGCAAGGGCCACGCGTACGTGCTCGAAGGTTTCCGGGCCCGCTGGGTGGGCGTCGACGACCGCGGTCGTCCGCAGGCGCTCAGCGGCGCCGAACTGCAACGACGCGGCTGGAGCCGCACCCGTTCGACCAACTGAGCCCGGCGCGCGGGCCTCGCACCGCGAGTCGACCACCGGGGCGCGCCGGGCGGCCATCTACAGTGCGGACGTGTCGCACGATCCCGCCGACCGGCTGCTGACCATCCCGAACGCGCTGAGCGTGTTGCGGCTGCTCGGCGTGCCCCTGTTCCTCTACCTGCTGCTCGGCCCGCACGCCGACGGCTGGGCGCTGGTCGTGCTCGTCGCGGCGGGCCTGTCCGACTGGCTGGACGGCAAGATCGCCCGCTGGCTCGACCAGGCGAGCAGGCTCGGCGCCCTGCTGGACCCGGCCGCCGACCGGCTCTACATCCTCGCCACGCTGGTGGCGTTCGTCGTGCGCGGCATCGTGCCCTGGTGGGTGGCGGCGGTGCTGGTCGGCCGCGAGCTCGTCGTCGGCCTCTGCCTGCCCGTGCTCCGGGCCCGCGGCTACGGCCCGTTCGAGGTGAACTACCTGGGCAAGGCGGCCACGTTCAACCTGCTCTACGCGTTCCCCATGCTGCTGCTCGCCCAGGGCTCCTCCACGGCCGCGCAGGTCGCCCGCCCGGTCGCCTACGCGTTCATGGTCTGGGGCGGGGCCTTGTACCTGTGGTCGGGGGTGCTGTACGTGTACCAGTTCACCGTCGCGATGCGGCGACCGCCGGGTGTCGCGCCGGCGTGAACGACGACGTGGGAAGATCCGGCGGAGCGTTGATCCACCGTCATTGAAGGAGCACACCGCGGTGATTCCCGAGGAGCTCAAGTACACCGAGGAACATGAGTGGGTGCTGCGCACAGGTGAGGACACCGTGCGCGTGGGCATCACCGACTACGCCCAGGAGCAGCTCGGCGACGTGGTGTTCGTCCAGCTCCCCGAGCTCGGCGAGCAGGTCGCGGCCGGGCAGACGCTGGGCGAGGTGGAGTCGACCAAGAGCGTGTCCGACATCTACGCGCCGCTCGCGGGCGAGGTCGTCGCCCGCAACGACTCGCTCGACCAGCAGCCCGACCTGGTGAACACCGACCCCTACGGCGAGGGGTGGATGGTGGAATTGCGGCTGGAGGACCCCTCCGCGGTCGACGACCTGCTCGACGCCGCCGCGTACCAGGAGCTGGTGGCACAGGGGTGACGTCGATCTTCCGGCGGCTCTTCGGTCGGTGGGGGAGCCGCTCCTCAGACCAGGGTTCGGGCACGATAGGTTCTAGCGGTCTCGACGGTTCCAGCAGCAGGAGGAGAGCTCAGGTGAGCACGAACGACGGGCCAGGCGTTCCGCCAGAGCAGTCCCCGGAGCGGACCTCCGTGTTCCGGGCCGACTTCCTCGCCGAGGTCGAGGGCGCCGAGGCGCCCGCCCAGGAGCCTGCCGTCGCGGGTGTCGACGCGCTGCCCGCCGGGTCGGCGCTGCTCGTGGTCAAGCGCGGCCCCAACGCGGGGTCGAGGTTCCTGCTGGACCGCGACACGACGAGCGCGGGGCGGCACCCCGACAGCGACATCTTCCTCGACGACGTGACGGTCTCCCGTCGCCACGCCGAGTTCCGCCGCGAGGGCGGCGAGTTCGTGGTGATCGACGTGGGCAGCCTGAACGGCACCTACGTCAACCGCGAGCCCGTCGACCAGGCGGTGCTGGCGAACGGCGACGAGGTGCAGATCGGCAAGTTCCGCCTGGTGTTCCTGACCGGTCCGGGCGCCGGGGGCCAGGGGGCCTGAGCGATGGGGCTCCGGTGACGGCGGCCGGGCGGCCACGCGGGGGGTTGAGCATCGGGGCGGTGCTGGCGCAGCTGCGACCCGACTTCCCCGACGTCACCATCTCCAAGATCCGATTCCTGGAGTCGGAGGGGTTGGTCCGCCCGGCGCGCACGGCGTCGGGGTACCGGCAGTTCACGTCCGCGGACGTGGACCGCCTGCGGTACGTGCTGTCCGCCCAACGGGACCGGTACCTGCCGCTGAAGGTCATCAAGGAGCAGTTGGACGCGGCCGACCAGGGCGCGTCGAAGGTGGTGCGCGCGGCCGACCTCTCCCCGGCCGCCGGGCACCGCGTCACCCGCGAGGACCTGCTGGCGCGGGCGGGCATCGAGCCGGCCGTGCTGGCCGACCTGGAGCGGCACGGCCTCATCCGGGCCGGCGCGGGCGGGTTCTACGACCACGAGGCCGTGCAGATCGCCTCGACCGTGCGGGCGATGGCCGAGCACGGGCTGGAGGCCCGCCACCTGCGGCCGTTCCGCGTCGCGGCCGACCGCGAGGTCGGGTTGGTGGAGCAGGCGGCGGTCGCGGCACCCCGGCAGGGCGATCGCGACGAGGTCGTGCGGGAACTGGCGGCGCTCTCGGTAACGCTGCACACACTGCTGGTGAAGGTGGGCCTGCGCGATGGCGTGGGTAACCCTGTTTCGCCGAGGTGAACGCGTGTCCGCATCGTGATCCGAAGCGGGCGGGCGGTTGCGCACAGAGCCCGCTTGGCGGGTAGCGTCGAAACTGTACGTGGGGGATCCTCGTTAGGTAGCGGGGACGCCAGAATTTCAGCGCGCTGAGGGAGGCGAGACCCGATGAGCGAAATGCGCGTCGTCGGCGTGCGGGTGGAGTTGCCCGCCAACCAGCCGATCCTGCTGCTGCGCGAAACCGAGGGCGAACGGTACCTGCCGATCTGGATCGGATCGGTCGAGGCCACGGCGATCGCGTTGGAGCAGCAAGGTGTCCGTCCTGCCCGGCCGTTGACGCACGACCTGCTCAAGGACGTCATCGGAGCCCTCGGTCGGCAGTTGGAGCAGGTGCGGATCACGGACCTGCAGGAGGGCACGTACTTCGCGGAGCTCGTCTTCGACGGCGACATCCGCGTCTCGGCGCGGCCCAGCGACTCGGTGGCGCTGGCCCTGCGGATCGGCGTGCCGATCCACGCGGAGGAGTCCGTGCTGGCGGAGGCGGGCCTCATCATCCCCGACGAGCAGGAGGACGAGGTCGAGAAGTTCCGCGAGTTCCTCGACTCGGTCTCGCCGGAGGACTTCCGCGGGGCGGACACGTAAGCCGACCGACCCGCGTTCGCGGCGAGCTGCTCCGGAAGATCAGAAGATCCGAAGCGTCCTCGTCGGACTGGCGCACCAGCAGGATGACGACCCGGACCGCCGTCATCTCCTATGGGGATGGTGGTCCGGGTTTCGCGTCATCCCACCGACTTCCCTCCGGGCTGCCACACGCGTCAAGGGGACGACATCGGAAGCAGTGGTGCGCCATCAGTGGACCACGCCCCCTCGGCACGCGCGGCAGGGCACAGCCAGCTCGGCGGGATGACACGAACCCCTCGACTTGGGAAGCGGGAGCTTCGCGGCCCGCACCGCCCGGCCCGTCCGCACCCCGGGCCCGTCCGGCGAGGACGCTTCGGAGCTTTCAGACCTTCGACCGCCCCGCAGGGGTCCACCGACCCGCTCAGGTCCGACGGGTCGGGTGCTTGACAAAGAGGCCCTCACCCGAACCCACCCCACCCCGCCCACGAAGGGCCGCGACCCCGGCCCCACACCGTGAACGGCCCTTCGCAAGCGTGCGCGGTGCGTTGTGGATCAACCCCGCGTGCCACCATCAGGCGTCACACCCCTGAATTACACAACGTCAACGTTGCTCGGCTAAACGATCACTAAACGTCACCCGAATGGCTTACGACGGGTGACTCTCTCAACCTCTACCTCACGTTGAGGTCAGACACGCCCCGCGCGTCGCGTTGACCTGCCCCCTAGCCGGTCTTACCGTCGAACTCAGGTGAATTGCCACGGTGTGATTCGGGCACCGCGGCGGCTTCACGTTGGTCGCCGGTCGTCGTGGCCGGACCGAGGGGAGGCAGGCGTGGTCGAGGAAGCGCCCATCCGGGCCGGATCCGGCGAACAGGGTGAGCTGTTCCCGGACTCCTCGCTGCCGGACGAGCTGGTCGGGTACCGCGGCCCCGCCGCGTGCCAGATCGCGGGCATCACCTACCGCCAGCTGGACTACTGGGCGCGCACGGGGTTGGTCAACCCCACGATAAGGAGTGCGCAGGGCTCAGGCAGCCAACGGCTCTACTCGTTCAAGGACATCCTGGTCCTCAAGGTCGTGAAGAGACTGCTGGACACCGGCGTCTCGTTGCAGAACATCCGGGTCGCGGTGGACCACCTGCGCCGCCGCGGCGTGCAGGACCTGGCCCGCATCACGCTGTTCAGCGACGGCACCACGGTCTACGAGTGCACGTCGCCGGAAGAGGTCGTCGACCTCCTCCAGGGCGGTCAGGGGGTGTTCGGCATCGCGGTCTCCGGCGCGATGCGGGAGATCAGCGGCACGATCCACGACTTCCCCGCCGAACGGGCGGACGGGGCCGAGATCGTGGAGGCGGCCGACGACGAGCTGTCCCGTCGCCGGCGGACGAGGGCCATCGGCTGACCGGGCGGGTCGACCGGCGCGCACTGAGATCCACGTCGCGCCGGCGGTACCGTTCACCCCTCCGACGGGTACGATTCCGCGCGTAGTCGCTTTATCCCGTGCGGGAGAGTCCGAGTCCGTCTCGGCGCCGAAGGAGCAAATCCTCCCCGGAACCTCTCAGGCGCAAGGACCGTGCGGGTGAGACGCCTCTGGAAAGCGGGTCGGGCACGACCGACCGACCCCGCCGACGGTGCAAGCCCGACAGCCGGGTGAAGCTCTCAGGCGCCCGACACCGGGCAGAAGACAGAGGGGGAGGGCAACGGCAGAAGTCTGTCCGGAGCCCTGGAGGCCAGCACCGATGACGCAGGACCGCATCCCCCTCGCCGCACTCGAGCACGGCACCCCGTTCGCCGACCGGCACGTGGGCCCGCGGCCCGCCGAGCTGGCCCGCATCCTCGACGTGATCGGTGTCGGCTCGCTGGAGGAACTGGCGCAGCACGCCGTCCCCGAGTCGATCCGCGAGCGCGACCTGGTGCTGGACCTGCCCGCGCCCGCCACCGAGACCGAGGCGCTGGCCGAGCTGCGCGCCCTCGCCGCGCGCAACCGTCCGATGACCCAGATGATCGGGCTCGGCTACTACGGCACGACCACCCCGCCGGTGATCCGCCGCAACGTGCTGGAGAGCCCCGCCTGGTACACCGCGTACACGCCGTACCAGCCGGAGATCTCCCAGGGCCGCCTCGAAGCGCTGCTGAACTTCCAGACGATGGTCGCCGACCTGACCGGTCTGCCGCTGGCCAACGCCTCGATGCTGGACGAGTCCACGGCCGCCGCCGAGGCGATGACGCTGGTCCGCCGCGCGGGTCGGGCCAAGTCGAACAAGTTCGTGGTCGACGCCGACACGCTGCCGCAGACGCTGGCCGTCATCGAGACGCGCGCGGAGCCGCTGGGCATCGAGATCGTCACCGCCGACCTGTCGCAGGGCATCGAGGGGCTCGGCCTGGGCGGCGACTTCTTCGGCGTGCTGCTGTCCTACCCCGGTGCGTCCGGCGTGGTGCTCGACCACGCGTCGGTCATCGAGGAGATCCACAAGGCGGGTGCGCAGGCCGTGGTCGCCGCGGACCTGCTGGCGTTGACGCTGCTGCGCCCGCCGGGCGAGATCGGTGCGGACGTCGTCATCGGCACCACGCAGCGCTTCGGCGTGCCGATCGGGTTCGGTGGGCCGCACGCCGGGTACATGGCCGTGCGCCAGGGCCTGGAGCGGCAGCTGCCCGGCCGGCTGGTCGGCGTGTCCGTGGACGCGGACGGCTCGCTCGCCTACCGCCTCGCGCTGCAGACGCGCGAGCAGCACATCCGTCGCGAGAAGGCCACCAGCAACATCTGCACCGCGCAGGTGCTGCTCGCGGTGATGGCCTCGATGTACGCGGTGTACCACGGTCCGGAGGGCTTGAAGGCGATCGCGACCCGGGCGCACCGGATGGCGACCGTGCTCGCCGCCGGCCTGCTGGAGGGCGGCGTCGAGATCGTGCACGGCGAGTTCTTCGACACGGTGCGGGCGCGCGTCGAGGGCCGTGCCGCCGCCGTCGTCTCGGCCGCGCGCGACCTCGGCGTGAACCTGTGGCAGGTGGACGCCGACGTGGTGTCCATCGCGTGCGACGAGACGACCACGCGCGAGCACCTGGAACTGGTGTGGAAGGCGTTCGGCGTGACCGTCGCCGACGTGGACGGCCTGGACGCCGACACCGCCGACGGCATCCCCGCGGACCTGCGCCGCACGAGCGACTACCTGACCCACCCGGTGTTCCACGCGCACCGCTCCGAAACCGCGCTGCTGCGGTACCTGCGGTCGTTGTCGGACAAGGACGTGGCGCTGGACCGCAGCATGATCCCGCTGGGCTCGTGCACGATGAAGCTCAACGCCACGGCCGAGATGGAGCCCGTGACGTGGCCGGAGTTCGCGGACCTGCACCCGTTCGCGCCCGCGTCGGACGCCGAGGGGCTGCTGAGCATCGTCGGTGACCTGGAGCGGTGGCTGGCCGAGGTCACCGGGTACGACGCGGTGTCGTTGCAGCCGAACGCGGGCAGCCAGGGCGAGTTCGCGGGCCTGCTGGCGATCCGCGCCTACCACCGGGCCAACGGCGACGACCACCGCGACGTGTGCCTGATCCCGTCCAGCGCGCACGGCACCAACGCCGCGTCCGCCGTGATGGCCGGGATGCGGGTCGTGGTGGTGAAGTGCGACGACCACGGCAACGTGGACGTCGACCACCTGCGCGCCACGATCGACGCGCACCGCGACTCGCTCGCCGCGATCATGATCACCTACCCGTCGACGCACGGCGTGTACGAGGACACCGTGCGCGAGGTGTGCGGGCTGGTGCACGACGCCGGCGGCCAGGTGTACGTGGACGGCGCGAACCTCAACGCGCTGATCGGCTTGGCCCAGTACGGCAAGTTCGGGTCGGACGTGTCGCACCTGAACCTGCACAAGACGTTCTGCATCCCGCACGGCGGCGGTGGCCCGGGTGTCGGCCCGATCGGCGTGCGGTCGCACCTGGCGCCGTTCCTGCCGAACCACCCGTTGCAGCCGACGGCCGGTCCGGCGACCGGTGTCGGCCCGATCAGCGCCGCGCCGTGGGGTTCGGCGTCGATCCTGCCGATCTCGTGGGCCTACGTGCGGATGATGGGCGCGGACGGCCTGCGCCGGGCGACGTTGACCGCGGTGGCGGCGGCGAACTACGTGGCGCGGCGGTTGGACGAGCACTTCCCGGTGCTGTACACCGGCGAGGGCGGTTTCGTGGCCCACGAGTGCATCCTCGACCTGCGGCCGATCACCAAGGCGACCGGCGTGACGGTGGACGACGTGGCGAAGCGGCTGGCCGACTACGGGCTGCACGCGCCGACCATGTCGTTCCCGGTGGCGGGCACGTTGATGGTGGAGCCGACCGAGAGCGAGGACCTCGGCGAGATCGACCGGTTCATCGACGCGATGATCGCCATCAAGCACGAGATCGACCGCGTCGGCTCGGGCGAGTGGCCGGCCGACGACAACCCGCTGCGCAACGCACCGCACACGGCGGCCTCCATCGCCACCGAGTGGGACCACCCGTACAGCCGCGAGGTGGCGGTGTTCCCGGCGGGCACGGCGGCACCGAAGATCTGGCCCCCGGTGCGCCGCATCGACGGCGCCAAGGGCGACCGCAACCTGGTCTGCTCCTGCCCGCCGGTCTCGGCCTACGGCGGCTGACCGCGAGTTCCGCGAGACGGCGGCCACCCGGCTGATCGGCGGGTGGCCGCCGTTGTGCGGATCGGTGGCGGGACGTCCGTCCTAGGGTCGGACGAATGAGTTCAGTGACGGTTCGTCACCACCTCTACACCGTGGGTCGCGGACCTCGCGGGGTGCCGGTGGTGGACGACATCGCCCGGCAGTCCGGCGTCGGCCCCGTCGACGTCGACCTGGTGCGGGCGCTGGAAGTCAACGCCCTGGCCCCGTCCGGCCGGAACGCGGTCAAGCACGGCACCCGTCTGCTCGAACTGGCGCTGATCACCTCCTACCTCAGGACGACGGCCGCTGACGTGTTGGTGTTGCGCGCCGACGACTACGGGTCCGGCTCGCGCCGCATCAAGTCGTTCGTGAGCGAAGCGGTGGGGCTGGGGATGTTGACCGAACTCGTCCGACACCTGGAGGGCGGGAGCGAGGTCGGGCCCCTGTACGACTTCGACGCCTTGCCCGCCGCGTTGACGGGGCGGTTCCGCCGCCGGGGAGTGCGGCCCGACCTGTTGTTCGCCCTGGACCGGCGCCGGCTCGCCGGGGAGTCGCGAGGGCGGACGGAGCGACGGCCGGTCCGGGTGACGAAACAGCCCCGGGACCGCTTGAACGAGCTGCTGCCGTGGGCGGAGGCCCACGGTGGTCACCCGTTGGTGATGACCTGGTGCTACCTCTCCGGCACCGGGATCACCGTCGACGTCTACCGCGAGGCCGACCCCGGCGCGCGGCTCGCGCTCGACCTCACCGGTCGGCCGGGCGGTTCGAGGGGGACACGGGACGAGTGGCCGCGTGATCGCGGGCCGGACGATGTCGGGACCGAGTACCTCTTCGACCACGTGCTCGCCACCCGGGCGCGCGTGGAAGCGCAGCTGTACCGCAGCGCACCGCGGACCGACCTCCGGGTCGCAGGCCGGTCGTTGCGCGGCGGCTGGGCGCCCGCCGACCTGATCGCGGACGAACGCGGGGTGTTGTTCCTCGGCGTGCTGGACCGCGCGGTCGACCCGGACGCGGGGGCGAGGATCGCCGCCGGCCTCGCGGACCGCGGGACCGACGACGAGGTCCGGTTGTCCGTGCTGGTCCGCGAGCGCCTGGTCCTGGCCCTGGCGTCCGGGAGGACCGGGCAGCCCTGGGACCTGCTCGACGATCAGGCGAGCTCGTAGTCCAGTTCGAACCGGCCCGGTTCGCCCCGCGGCCACGTGAGGCGGCCCGTGCCGGTGAGGCCGGCCAGGTCGCCGGTGGCCGAGGTGACGGTGAAGGTGCCGGTGGCGGCGCCGTCGTGGAAGCCGCCCGTGTGGTGGAGTACGAAGCTGCCCCTGCGGCCGTTCAGGGTGCCCGTGACGACCTCGTAGCCGGTGGAGACGCACGAGTCGTCGTCCGCGTAGGACATGACGAAGCGCAGGTCGCCCGTGGCTTCCAGGTCACCGGTGTAGGCGGTGGTCATGCCGCCGACGGTCTGCTTCGGGCCGGTGACTTCGTCGTAGCGCTCGCCGTCCCACGTCTGCTCGTCCCAGCTCTTCATCTCGGCGTTGGCCTGTGCGGTGCTCATGGCGGCGAGCTTGCCCGGTGTACCTGACAGGGTGCGTCAGGAAAGATGAGGAGATGCGCGCCAGCCGGTTGCTGTCCCTGCTCCTCCTGCTCCAGTCGCGCGGCCGGATGACGGCGCAGGAGCTGGCGGACGAGCTGGAGGTGTCGGTCCGCACGGTGTACCGGGACGTCGAGGCGCTCGGGGCGTCCGGTGTGCCCGTGTACGCCGACCGCGGGCCGGCCGGTGGCTACCGTCTGGTCGACGGGTACCGCAGCCGGCTGACCGGGCTGACCACCGAGGAGGCCGACTCGTTGTTCCTGGCGGGCATGCCGGGACCGGCGGCGGAGCTCGGGTTGGGCGCGGTGGTGGCGGCGGCGCAGCTCAAGGTGCTCGCGGCGCTGCCGCCGGAGTTGCGGTCGCGCGCGTCGCGGATCGGGGAGAGGTTCCACCTGGACGCGCCCGGCTGGTTCCGCGGCGACGAGGGCACGCCGCACGTGGCCGCCATCGCGGAGGCGGTGTGGCGGCAGCGGCGGCTGCGCGTCCGGTACGTGCGGTGGGCGCGGGTCGAGGTGGAGCGGACGGTGGAGCCGCTGGGGCTCGTGCTCAAGGCGGGCAACTGGTACCTCGTCGCCCGGACGGACGGCCTGCGCACCTACCGCGTGTCCCGGGTGCTGGAGCTGACCGCGCTGGACGAGTCGTTCGACCGGCCCGAGGGGTTCGACCTCGCCGAGTACTGGGCGGGCTGGTCGGAGCGGTTCGAGCGGCGCATGTACCCGATGCGGGTGACGGTCCGGCTCACGCCGAACGGGTTGCGCGGCGCACGGGTCCTGCTGAGCCTCGTCGCGGCCCGCGAGTTGAAGGACGTCGAGCCGGAGGGGGAGTGGACGACGGTCCGGGTGCCGGTCGAGTCGTTGGACCACGCGCTGGTCGACCTGCTGCGCCTCGGGCCCGAGGTGGACGTGGTGGAACCGCCGGAGCTGCGTGACCGCGTCATCGCCCGGATCGCGGCGATGGCCGCGGTGTACGCGGGGTGACCGGGAGGGAGGCGCGCCCCCGGGGGACGCGCCTCCCGGTCGTCAGTCGATCGTGGTGGCGTTGCTGTAGTTGCAGATGGACGGCGCCATCACCTGCGCCGCGCTGCCCCAGCCGGCGCACTGGTACGAGGAGTGGCCGTACCAGTTGTGGCCGAACTCGTGGGCGGCCAGGAGGGCGTCGTCGTTCACGCCGCCCATGTAGAGCGCGATCCGCTGGCCCGCGCCCCAGTTGCAGCCCACCACGCGACTGCCGCCGCCGCAGTCGGTGATGTAGCCGTTGCGGCACTCGACGGGGGTGCCGCTGGAGCTCTCGGTCAGCCCGGCCCACGCCCGCGCGCCGGTGCGGATGGCCGACGCGTACGGCGAGCAGGAGCTGAGGATGCGGTAGGTCCGGGCGTTCGGCACGGGCCACGCCGCCACCGCGGGCGGGGTGGTCAGCACGTCGGCGGGCGCGGCGGCCAGGTCGACGACGCTGGTCGCGTGGGCTTCACCGAGGGAGCCCTGGGAGTTCGGTGCGACGAGGACGGCGAGCACGAGCGCCAGCAGGGCGGGCGCCAGGAATATCTTCCTCACGGTGTTCGTCCTTTCGTGTGCAGGGACTCGACGTTGTGCAGGGACGTCGAAGCACTCGAAGTTACGAGACCCACCGGATGCCTATCAACCGGCTCGGATGTCGGCTTGACCAGCGAAGACGATCAAAATGTGCCCGTCGGCCAGGAACGATCCGGTGCCGGGAAGATCGGCAGTGAATCGAGTGGTGTTTATTTAACCGGTCGAATGCCGCGCATCTTCCCTTCGTTCGGCGCAAGTCGACCGCGACGGCGCCACGGGCCGTGACCGGCCCGGGGGAGGTCAGTCGGCGGACAGGAGTTGGCCCAGGGCGGCGTCCACGCCGCGGCCGTCCTCGACCACGGAGAGGGTGCCGCCGGTGGAGCGGGCCAGTTCGGACAGCGGCGCGCGTTCCGGGTCCGGGCCGAGCGCGATCACGCTGATCGCGATGTCCTTGCCCGGCTGCTTGGCCGAGGCGAGCCGCGACGTCAGCTCCTGGAACGTCAGCCCGCCGTCGTTCACGCCGTCGGTGAGCACCACGATCCGGTTGCGCTTGCCGGCCTGGTGGTCCGCCAGCATCCGCTCGTACAGCGCGAGCACGCTGGTGTAGAGCTGGGTCGCGCTGCGCGGCTCCAGTTCCGCCACGCCGTCCAGCAGCGCCTGCCGCTGCGCGGCGACCGGCCCGGTGGGCACGACCTGCCGGTAGGGCCGGTCGCCGTCGAGCTCGCGGGAGAACTCCCACAGCCCCAGCGACCCCGACACCGACCGGTTGACCTGGCCGGACAGGGCCTGCTTCACCCAGTCCATCCGGCTGCGGCCGTCGCCGCCGGGTTCCTCCATCGACTTCGACGTGTCCACCAGCACGGTGACGACCTGGCCGTCGCCGGCGGTCGCCCAGGCGGCCGAGATCTGCTGGGTGGTGTTGGCGTCGGCGGGCGTGAGCGTCTCGGTGACGGCGGCCCACCGGATGCCGGGCGACGGCTTGGGCCGCTCGGTCGTGGCCTCCACGCGCAGACCCGCGCCGGCCAGGATCTTCTGCTGGTCGGGTTCGCGCAGGAACTCGCGGAACGCCTGCGCGGCGCGCACCTGCGCCTCGCCGACCCAGTCGCCCGCCAGCGGCACGAACGGGAAGTCGGCGATCGGCGTCGGCCCGCCCGCCGCGACCCCGTACAGGGGTTGGGACGGCGGCGTGCCGCTGTCCTTGCCGGTGTTGTGCCGGTACAGGTCCACCTCGAACACGGGCACCGCGCTGAACCCGGCCGCGTTGACCGCGGTGTCGTCGGCGAGCAGCTTCATCGCCTCCCACGTGGTCGCGGGCGTCTGCTCGGGCTTGGACGACGACAGCCGCCCCATCGTGCTCTTCACCGGTTCCAGCGCCAGCATCTCCACGGTGACCGGCCCCTTGCCCTCGGGGCTCGCGCCGGCCAGCGCCGACTGCACGGCCATCGCGGTCGCCGCGTTCGCCGCCGGGTCGGGCATGGCGACGGTGAACCGGCCCCACTCGGCGTGGCCGAACCGGCCCCAGCCGTCCGCCGCGCCCGCCAGGTCCGGCAGGTCGGTCCAGCGGAACCCGGAACCGGACTGCACCGCCTGCGCCTGGTCCTGGTGCAGCGCCAGCAGCACGGGGCTGGCCGCGATCGACTCGGGGACGCCGCCGAGCAGGGCGGCGTTCTGCGCGCCG
Source organism: Saccharothrix saharensis (assembly GCF_006716745.1). Classification (NCBI taxonomy): domain Bacteria; kingdom Bacillati; phylum Actinomycetota; class Actinomycetes; order Pseudonocardiales; family Pseudonocardiaceae; genus Saccharothrix; species Saccharothrix saharensis. Next base: position 6,941,959 of record NZ_VFPP01000001.1, read on the forward strand.
AGCCGGTTGGCCCACAGCATCGAGTCGGTGACCCACGCGTGCGGGCGCTCGCCGATCGTCGCGGTGTCCCAGCCCTGGGTGAGGCCGCCCAGCACCACTTCGGAGTCGATGGACTGCACCTCGATGAGGATGCAGTGGTCGTAGACGACGGGACGCGTCCCGCTCCACGCCTCGGCGACCTGCTTGACCGCCTCGGCGATGCTGGGCGTGGAGGCGATCCGCAGCAGCGCGTCGCCCTCGTCGCAGTCGCCCGCCTGCGCCGCGGCCCGCCGTTCGACGAGGCCGCCGACCCAGCTCCAGCCGAGCCACCCGAGCACGAGGAGGACCACCAAGCCGACGATGGCCACGGGCCACGTCGCGATGCCGCGCCGCACCTTCGTCCGCAGCGCGCGGTGTCGAGACATCGTCTTCCCTCTCAGCGTCCGACCGGATACGGCTGGCGAATCCCGACCGGCGTCACGCTAACAGGTGACGTCTGCGGATCGGGTGAAGTTACTCCAGGTCATCGAGCGGCGACGGGCGCGGTGGTCGCGTGCGCGAGGACCCTGGTCAGCCCGATCAGCCGGGCTCTCAGCGGCGCGGCGTCCTCGGCGAACGCGCCCTGCTGCCGCACGTACTCGGCGCGGCCCTCGGCGGTCTCGATCCGCACCGGCTCGTAGCCGAGGTCGGCCAGGTCGTACGGGCTGGCCCGCATGTCCAGCTCGCGGACCCGAGCGGCCAGCTCGAAGCAGTCCGCGACGAGCTCGGACGGCGTGGCCGGGTCGAGCTTGTAGGCCCACTTGAACAGGTCCATGTTGGCGTGCAGGCACCCGGGCTGCTCCAGGTCGACCTGGGTCTCGCGGGTCGGCTGGAGCGTGTTGCGCGGCCGTGCGTCCGGGGTGAAGAAGCGGAACGCGTCGAAGTGGCCGCACTGCACCCGCTGCGACTCCACCACCCGGTCGGTGCCGTCGCCGCCCAGCCGCAGCGGCCACGCGTTGTGCCGCACCTGCTCCGGCCGCTGCCGGTAGACCATCGCCCACTCGTGCAGCCCGAAGCAGCCGAGCCGGGGCGCGCGGCCCGCGGTGGCGACGAGCAGCCGCCCGGTGAACGCGATGGTGTTGGCCCGCTCGCGCGCGAACGCCTCGACGTCGAGCGTCACGCCGTCGGCGGTGCGGCGGTAGACCGGCCACTTCAGGTAGGCCTGCGCCGCGTCGCCCTCGAGGACCACGCCGGGTCCGGGGTGCCAGCGCTCCAGGCGGGACGGGCGGTGCGAGTAGTAGGAGAACAGGAAGTCCAGCACGGGGTGCTTGCGGCCGGCGGCCTTGCGCTCGTGGTGCGGTCCGGTCCACCGCCGGACCCGCTCCGCGTGCGCGTCACGCCGCGCGGTCCACTCGGCTTCGGACAGGACGACCCCCACCGCATCAGGGTACTTCGCCCTGGACCAGGGCCAGTCCGAGCCCGGTGCGCAGCGACACGACCTCGCGCCCCTCGCGGCGGCTGACCGCGAGACCCGCCGCCCGCAGCACGCCCAGGTGCTGCGACACCGCGCCGACCGTGACGCCCAGCCTGGTCGCCAGCTCGGTGACGGTGCTGGGGCGTTCCAGCTCGCACAGCAGCCGGGCGCGGGTGTGCCCGACCAGGCGGGCCAGGGCGTCGTTCGTGGGCGCGTCCGAGCGCTCCCACAGCGAGCCGAAGCCGTGCGCCGGGTAGCACAGCGCCAGGCGGACCGGGCTGTCGCGGAGGTAGGCGTGCGGCCAGGTGAACGCCGAGGGCACCAGGACCAGGTCGCGCTCGCCGATGTCGACCGTGCGGTCGGCCACGGTCAGGTGCGGCGCGCGGTACGACACCTCGGCGTGCAGCTCGGCCAGCACGGTCGGCCCGCCCGCCTCGACCAGCCGCCGGCCGCGCCGCTCCACGTCGCCCTGGAGCACGCCCTCCAGCCGGGACCAGACCGGCAGGATGATCGCGTCGTGCACGGCGCGCAGCCGTTCCTGCATGGCGGTGATGGCCGCCGCCGGGGCGGACCGGAGCCGGGGGTCGTCCACGGCCGCGGTGATCCGCTCGGGGGTGGCCTTGGCGATCGCGTCGATCTCGACCTCGACGCGTTCGGACCGCACGCCCGGGGTCGGGATGAGGAACTCCGGCACGACCGGCCTCGTGGCGAGGTCGTGCAGGGGCGAGGGGTCCGCGCCGAGGGGCAGCAGGCGTTCCTCGGCCCAGGCGATCCAGCGCTGGTGCACCGGGGAGAGGCCGGGCGCGGCCAGCACGCGCAGGCCGGCGATCGTCTCCCAGAGGGGTGACACGGCGAAGCGGAGGGCCATGGGTTCACTCCACGCTAAAACGTCGGGCTGCGCCAGTCCCGGTTGGCAGGGTGTCGACCATGTCCAGGGGGTGGGTGCGGCTGCAGGCCGTCGCGGTGTCCGGTTCGGTGGCCGAAGGCCTGATGTTGGCGGTGTTGCCGTGGATCGCGGCGACGATCACCTCGGACCCGCGGCAGCTGTCGCTGGTCAACGTGGTGGGCCAGTCGCCGTGGCTGTTGTTCTCGCTGTTCGCCGGTGTGCTGGTCGACCGGGTCCGGCGCAGCGCCGTGCTCGCGTCGGCGTACCTGGTGCAGGGGTGCGCCGCGCTGGCGCTCGCGGTGGCGGGCGTGGCGGACGCGGTGAGCCTGCCGTTGCTGGTGGTGCTGGCGTTCGTGGTGACGTCGGCGCAGGTGCTCGGTGACGGGGCGACGGGCGCGCTGGTGCCCGAGGTGGTGGAGCCGGGCCGGTTGGCGACGGCGAACGCACGGCTGATCGTGATCGACCGGGGCGTCGTGCAGTTCGTGGTACCGCCGGCGGCCGGTTTCCTGGTGGCGTTCGGTCTCGGCACGCCCGCGTGGGTGGCGGTCGGGGCGGCTGTGGTGGCGCTGGCGCTGGTGAAGGGGCTGCGCTCGGCGCCGGCGACGCCGTCGACCACGAACCCGTTGCGCGACATCGCCGAAGGGGTGCGGTTCCTGGTCGGCACGCGGCTGCTGCTGTCGATCACGGTGGCGGTGGCGCTCGGGTCGTTCGCGGCGGCCGCGACGATGGCGATGTTCGTGCTGTACGTCAAGGAGCTGCTGGGGTTGGGGTCGGTCGGGTACGGCGTGATGCTGGCGGTGATGGCCGCCGGGTGGGTGGTGTCGTCGTTCGTGGTCGCGCGGGTGGTCGACCGGTTGGGGTACGCGTGGTCGATGCGGCTGGCCCAGGTGGGGATGGTGACGACCATCCTGCTGCTGGCCGTGCTGCCGGGTCGGGCGTGGATGATCGCGGTGGTGGTCTTCGTGCAGTCGGCGATCGTGATGGTGTGGAACGTGTGCTCGCAGTCGAGCCGCCAGCGCTTCACCCCGCCCGTGCTGCTGGGGCGGGTGCTGACCAGCCACCGGGCGCTGGCCTGGGGGTTGACGCCGTTGGGTGCCCTGGCGGGCGGGTTCGTGGCGGCCGGGTTCGGGCTGCGGGCGGTGTGGGTGGTGGCGACGGTGATCCAGGTCGGCGCGCTGGTGACGACGTGGCGCGGGCTCTCGCCGGAGGGGTTCCGGGAGGCGGAGCTGGTGGCCGCGGCGCGGTGAACCGGCCGGCGCCCGGTCTCCCGGCGGCGGTCCGGCGCGCTCAGCCGGCGAGCAGCTGTTCGCGCAGGATGTCGGCGTGGCCGCAGTGGTGGGCCAGCTCGCGCAGCACCTGGAGGTACACCCAGCGCAGGGTGCGCGGTCCCAACCGGTGACCGGTCACGACGGTGTCCAGCGGCAGGTCCGCGACGATCGCGCGGGCCGTCGCGCAGGCCTCGCGGTGAGCCGCGGTGACCGAGGCGACGGTGTCGTCCTCGGCGAGCCGGAAGGACTCGTCCGGCCCCTGGACCAGGCCGAGCTCCCGGCGGGAGGTGCCGCCGACGCACTCCTCGAACCACACGCGCTGCATCCACGTGACGTGCTTGAGCAGGCCGAGCGGGGTCGTGGCGGACGGGACCAGCCTGCGGCGCGCCTGGTCCTCGGTGAGCCCGTCGAGGGTCCGTTCGACGGCGGCGCGGTAGTCCTCGACGAACGCGTCCAGCTGGGTGCGCTCGTCGTCCAGGGGCACCTCGAACGGGTTCATCGCGGTCTCCTCGTCGGGTCGCGGTCGGCGCCCGGCCGGCGGGGTCAGAGCGGGGGGATCAGGCCCGGGAACTTGCGGGCGCCCGTGCAGTGGGGGCACTCGCGGCCGTTGTCGACGGTCCGGGGTGCGCCGCCGATCACCGCGGAGGTCGGGTTGGCGATGAACCCCGCACCACCGCACAGGTGGCAGATGGTGCGGGGTTCCGAGGTCACGCCGAACAGGTCGTCCTCGTCCTCGACGTCGTCCTCGTCGAAACCGTCCTCGTCGAAGTCGTCCTCGTCCTCTTCGGGGTCGAAGTCGTCCTCTTCGTCGTCCTCGTCACGCGGGTCCACGTGACCAACCGTAGTCGGGCCCGGTCGCGCCCGGTGGTCAGGGGCGGTGGCCGGCCTGGTCCACGACGGCCTGCGCCTCGATCGAGTGGAAGTTGGTGCCGAGCAGCGCGTAGGTCTCGGCGTCGAAGACGACCATGACCGGCTTGGCCCCGGGTGACGAGCCCGGCGGGACGGGCCAGGTGATGCCCAGACCAGGCCGGCCCGCCGCGTCACGGGCGTCCGGCACCACGGAGAGCCCCGGCACGCGCGCGGCGGCGTCGTAGAGCGCGGCCCTCGTCAGCGGGGACAGCATGGACTCGTCGATCAAACCCAGGACGTCCTTGCCGCGGGCGTTGACGCTGCCCGATTCGCCGCTCGCGTTCGCGTCCAGGTAGGCGAGCATGCCGTCCACGTCGGTCGGCAGGTCGGACCGGTAGGCGGGCCGCGGCTCGCACGGTTCGGTGCCGAGGACCTCGGTGCCCTTGACGACGTCCCGCAGGCCGTTCGCGCAGCCCGGCATGGGGATCCGCTCGCCGTGGTCGTGCAGGACGCCGTCACGGGTGCCGTCGACCGACAGCCAGATCTCCCGCGGCGCGCCGCCGTTGGAGCCGACCGCGCTGCGGGTGTAGACGAACTGGTCCGGGCGCGGTGCGGTGGCCGGTTCGGCGCGGGCGGCCCGGGCGGCGAAGGACAGCAGGCGGACGGCGTCGGTCACCGGTTCGGCGGCCGAGGTGGAGGTGGAGGTGGACGTGGGCGCCTGCGCCGCCTGTCCGCCGGGCGCGGGTGCCGCGGTCGGCAGCAGGGTGATGGTGGCGGCCACGGCGGCGGCCAGGCCGATGGACGAGGCGCCGACCAGGGTGTAGCGGGTGCGGCGCTTGCGCAGGCGCACCGGCACGCCGGCCAGGAACGCGGCCCGGGCGGGGGCCAGCGCGGCGTGGTCGGGCAAGGGGGTCTCGTCGCCCAGTTCGCGCAACAGCTGCAGGTCATCCATTGCTCAGCAACTCCTCGACTTCGGTGGGGTTCTGACCGCCCAAGGCCTGCTTGACCTTGCGCCGGGCCCGGTGCAGGCGGGACCGGACCGTGCCGACGGGGATCGCCAGCGCGGCCGCGACTTCCTCGTAGGCGAGCTGTTCCCACGCCACCAGCAGCAGCACGTCGCGGTCCTCGGCGGACAGCCCGCCCAGGGCCCCGACCAGCAGCGACCGGGCGGCGTGCGCGGTCACCTCGGCGGCCACCCGCTCGGCGTGGTCGAGGTCGGCGGGCTCCGCCGGGACCACGCGGTAGCGGCGGGCCTCCTGCCTGCGGTGTCGGCCGACGAGGTTGGTGGCGATGCCGTACAGCCACGGGCGGGCGTCCGGTCGGGCCCGGTCGTAGCGCCGCCGCTTGTCGAACGCGGCGAGGAAGGTCTCGGCGACGAGGTCGTCCGCGACCTGGTCGCCGAGCCTGCGCGCGAGGTAACGCCGGATGTGCGGCGCGTGCCGGTCGAAGATCGCCGCGAACGCGTCCGGCTCGTGCCGCGACCGTTCGATGATCTCGGCGTCGGTGGGTGTCATGGTGGCCTTTCCGGCTGGTTCCCGGTGAAGGGCGGTCACCTGTTGTCCGCCGTTCGACCCGATCGGGTTCACGGTGTGAGCGGAAGTTGACCGGTGTGTGAGGACCCCTGGAGTACCAAGGACACCCAAAGCGGATCAGGGGGAGCAAGTGGACAAGGTGAACGCAGTGCCGCGCCGTCGTCCCGGCGGCGCGGTCGAAGGCCGGATCCTCACCACGCCGGTGGGGCTGGCGTTCCCGCGGGACGTCACGTTCGAGTCCTGGGAGCAGGCGGGGCAGCGCATCTCCCGCATCGCCAGCTCGTCGGCGTGGTACCTGGGCGACTGGCTCGTCTACGGCCAGGACAAGTACACCGGCAGGTACCGCAGGGCGGTCGAAGCCGTGGGCCTCGACTACCAGACGCTGCGCAACTACGCGTGGATCGCGCGCAAGTTCGAGCCGTCGCGGCGGCGTGCCGGGCTGCCGTTCCAGCACCACGCCGAGGTCGCGGCGCTGCCGCCGGCCGAGCAGGACCAGTGGCTCGACCGCGCCGAGCGCGAGGGCTGGTCGCGCACGGCGCTGCGCCGGGCGCTGCGGGACAGCCGCGACCCCGGGTCGAGGACGACGCGGGCGGTGATGCCGCGGGTCAGCGCGGCCGGCGAGGTGGTGGACCGGTGGCGGCGCGCGGCGATGGCCGCCAACGCCGATTTCGAGGCGTGGATCGTGGCGGCCCTCGACCGGGCCGCCGACCGGGACCTGGAGCTGGTCAGCGTGCCGCCCCTGGAGGAGGCGCGGCCCGCCGAGCGCGAGTACGCCGGCCTGCCCGCTGTGCGGCCGGCGTCGTGATCCGCTGATCGCCGGTGGCCCGCGTCGTGGTCATCCTGAGCACGACGCCGACGCGGTGGTGGCCGCCCGGGGTCCAGGTCCGTTCACCGGGCGGTCACCCCGGCCCGGTCGCCGTCGGCGGCCTCGCGCCGGACCGCACCAGCCTCGCCGCCGTCGAGGCTGGTGCGGTCGGGATCAGCCTCGACGGCCGCACCGGGGCCGGGCAGCCGCCCGTCACAGCTCGCGCCGCACGTGGGTGCCGTCGCGGACGGTGCCGACGTACTCCTCGACCAGGTCCTCCAACGCCACCAGGCCCCGCACCACGCCGTCGGCCGACACGGCCTGCGCCAGGTGGCTCTGCGAGCGCCGCAGCGACGCCACCGCGTCGTCCAGGCTCGCGTCCACCGGCACCCGCGGCAGGCCGCGCACCCGGCTCGGCGGCACCCGCGTGGCCGGGTCGGCGTCGGCCAGGTCCAGCACGTCCTTCACGTGCAGGTAGCCGATCAGCCGGTCGCCGTCGCGCACCGGGAACCGGGAGAAGCCGGTGGCCGACACGGCGGCCTCCACCTGCTCCATCGTGGGCCGCACGGGCACCGACGTGATCCGGTCCAACGGCACCAGCACGTCGGCCACGGTCCGCTCCGCCGAGGACAGCGTCTGGGTCAGCCGCCGGTGCTCGGAGTCCTCCAGCAGGCCCTCCTGCCGCGACTGCCCGATCAGCAGGGCCAGCTCGTCGCGGGTGTAGGCCGACTCCAGCTCGTCGCGCGGCGTCACGCCCACCAGCTTGAGCACCGCCGTCGACACCACGGTGAACCCGCGCAGCAGCGGCGCGACCAGCCGGCAGAACCACAGGTGCGCCGGCACCAGCAGCAGCGCGGTGCGCTCGGGGCCCGCGATGGCCAGGTTCTTCGGCACCATCTCGCCCAGCACGGTGTGCAGCGCCACGACGATGATCAGGGCCAGCGCGAACGCCACGCCGTGCCGCACCGCCTCGGGGATGCCGACGCCGTGGAACGGTGCCTCCAGCAGCGTCGCCACGGCCGGTTCGCCCAGCGCGCCCAGGCCGAGCGAGCACAGCGTGATGCCGAGCTGCGCGCCGGCGATGAGCAGGGGCAGCTCCCGGCCCGCCTTGATCACCGTGCGGGCCCGGCTGCTGCCCTGCTCGGCCAACGCCTCCAGCCGGTCGCGCCGGGCGGTGATGATGGCGAACTCGGCGCCGACGAAGAACGCGTTGCCCGCGAGCAGCAGCACGACGACCAGCGCGATCACGACGACACCCCCGACTCCTCGACCCGGGCCACGCGCAGCTCGGCCACCCGGTGCCGGTCCATCTCCACCACGGTGATCCGCCAGTCGTCCACCCGGATCTCGTCACCGGTGTCCGGGATGCGGCCCAGCCGGGCCAGCACCAGGCCCGCCACGGTCTCGTAGTCGCCCTGCGGCATGCGGAACCCGGTCGCCTCGGCGACCTCGTCGTCCCGCAGCAACCCCGACACCAGCCACGCCTCGCCGCCCAGCCTGCGCACCGGCGAGGTCTCCCGCCGGTCGTGCTCGTCGCGCACGTCGCCGACGATCTCCTCGACCACGTCCTCCAGCGTGACCAGGCCCGCCGTGCCGCCGTACTCGTCCACGACCAGCGCGGTCTGCAGGCCGGATGCGCGCAGCCGGTCCAGCAGCGCGTCGCCCTCCAGCGTCGCGGGCACCGTCTGCACCGGCCGGGTCAGCGCGGACAGCGGCGTGGTCGCGCGCCGCGACCGGGGCACCCCGAACGCCTGCTTGACGTGCACGATCCCGCGCACCTCGTCGAGGTCGCCGGTGTAGACGGGAAAGCGGGAGAACCCCGTCTCCCGCGCCTTCGCCACGAGGTCGAGCACGGTCGCGTCCACGCGCAGCGACTCGACCCGCACGCGCGGCGTCATCAGCTCCTCGGCGGTGCGGTCGCCGAACCGCAGGGAGCGGTCCAGCAGGGTGGCCGTGCCGGGGTCGAGGGTGCCCTGCTCGGCGCTGGAGCGGATCAACGCGCCCAGCTCCTGCGGCGAGCGGGCCGAGGCCAGCTCCTCCGCGGGTTCCACGCCGAGCCTGCGCACCAGCCAGTTCGCGGTGCCGTTCAGGCAGGTGATCAGCCACTTGAACACGGCGGAGAACCCGGCCTGCACACCCGCGACCGCACGGGCGGTCTCCAGCGGCTTGGCGATGGCCAGGTTCTTCGGCACCAGCTCGCCGAACACCATCGACAGCGACGTGGCCAGCGCCAGCGCCAGGGTCAACGCGATCGGCCCGGCCACCGCGAGCGGCACGCCGACGCCGGTCAGGGCGGGCGAGATGAGCTCGGCGATGGCCGGTTCGGCGATGTAGCCGGTGATCAGGGTGGTGATGGTGATCGCCAGCTGCGAGCCGGAGAGCTGGAACGACAGCGACCGGTGCGCCTTGTCGACGGTCCGCGCCTTGGCGTCACCCACCTGGGCGACGTGCGCCTCGATGGTGCTGCGCTCCAGGGCGGTCAGGGAGAACTCGGCGGCGACCGCGATGAACGTGCCGATGGTGAGGACCACCACGGCGGCGAGGCCGAGCAGGCTGAGCAGGATGGTCATGCGGCCCACCCGGGGAGGGCCGGGCGGAGCTGGCAGCCGGGTATCGGACCCGGCTCGGTACTGCTACCCGGGGACTGCGCGTCGCGCACGGAAGGGATCACTCCTCGTGAGGGGTGGTCGAACGGTGTCCAGAGTAGAGCGTAACCGCCGGTCAGCGCAGTCCGGTACCGCTGGGCGGTGACGTGGACGCGCGCAGCACCACCTCGCCCGCCACCCGGACCGTGCGCGGCGCGGCGACCACGTCGTCCAGCACCAGCCGGGCCGCCCGCTCGCCCATCTCCTCCAGCGGCAGCCGGACCGTGCTCAGCGCCGGCACCAGGTCGCGCAGGGTGGGGATGTCGTCGAACCCGGCCACCGAGACGTCCTCCGGCACCCGCAGCCCGTGTTCGCGCAGGCCCGCCATCGCGCCGAGCGCCATCACGTCGTTCACGGCGAACACGCAGGTCGCGCCGGTGCGCGCGGCGATCAGGTCGGCCACCGCGGCGTGCCCGCCGTCGCGGGTGAAGCCGCTGGTGATGACGCACCCGTCGGGCAGGTCGAGGCCCTCGTCGGCCAGGCCCGCCTTGAACCCGGCCAGCCGGTCGCGCGCCACCAGCAGGTCCGGCGGGCCCGCCAGCACGGCGAACCGGCGGTGGCCGAGCGCGGCGAGCCGGCGGGCCAGCGCGCGGGCGCCGGACCGGTTCGCGGGCACCACGGTGTCGGTGCCGAGCTTGGCCTGGGAGACGCACGCCACCCGGCCGCCCTGCGCGGTGAACGCGGTGATCTCCTCGGCCAGCAGCCGGGACGCGGACCGGTCGGTCGTGCGGCTGCCCGCGACGACCAGGGCGCGGGCGCGGTGCGCGCGCAGCGTGTTGACCAGCTCCACCTCGCGGCGCGGGTCGCGGCCGGTGGTGCCGAGCACCACGACCAGCCCGGCGTCCTCGGCGACCCTCGTCACACCGGCGGCGATGCTGGAGAAGTAGGGGTCGGCGATGTCGTGCACCACGAGACCGACCAGGACGCTGGAGTTGCGCGCGAGCGCCTGCGCCGAGGCGTTGGGCAGGTAGCCGAGCCGGCGCGCGGTGCCGAGCACCCGTTCCCGCAGCTCCTCGCTGACCTGCCGGGTGCTGCCGTTGAGCACGCGTGACGCGGTGGCGAGCGAGACGCCCGCCTCCTTCGCCACTTCCGCCAGCGTGACCTGCCGCGACGTCAACGCCGCCTCCTTCGCGTCCTGGACGGCCGAGACTAGCCGCCTGGGAGGTTGACGTCCGAGAGGAGCCGACCGTAGCGTGTTGGAAAGCGCTTTCCACGGACTTGAGCGGGGTGTACGCATGGCGGTGCGCACGATCGGCGTCGCGTTGAACGGGGTCACCGGGCGGATGGGGTACCGACAGCACCTCGTCCGGTCGATCCTGGCCCTCCGCGACCGCGGCGGTGTCCGGATCGGTGACGACGTGCTGGTCCCCGAGCCGCTGCTGGTCGGCCGCAACGCCGCCAAGCTGAAGGAGATCGCCGAGCGGCACGACCTCCCGCGCTGGACGACCGACCTCGACGCCGCCCTGGGGGACCCGGACGTGTCGGTCTACTTCGAGGGCCAGGTCACGTCGGCGCACGCCGCCTCGCTGACCGCGGCGATCGACGCGGGCAAGCACGTCTACAGCGAAAAGCCGGTCGCGGCCACCCCCGAGGAGGTGCTGGCGCTGGCCCGGCACGCCGACGCGGCGGGCGTGAAGCACGGCGTGGTGGCCGACAAGCTGTACCTGCCCGGCATCCGCAAGCTCAAGCGCCTGCTGGACGGCGGGTTCTTCGGCCGGGTGCTGTCGGTGCGCGGCGAGTTCGGCTACTGGGTGTTCGAGGGCGACTGGCAGGCCGCCCAGCGGCCGTCGTGGAACTACCGCGCCGAGGACGGCGGTGGGATCGTCGTGGACATGTTCTGCCACTGGAGCTACCTGCTCGAAGGGTTGCTCGGACCGGTGGAGGCGGTGACCGCGCGGGCCGTCACGCACATCCCGACCCGGTGGGACGAGCAGGGCGCGCCGTACGCGGCGACGGCCGACGACGCCGCGTACGCGATCTTCGAGCTGGCGGGCGGCGTGGTGGCGCAGGTGAACTCGTCGTGGGCGACGCGGGTCAACCGCGACGAGCTGGTCGAGTTCCACGTGGACGGCACGCACGGCAGCGCGGTGGCCGGGCTGCGCAACTGCAAGGTGCAGTCGCGGGCGATCACCCCGAAACCGGTGTGGGACCCGGACGTGCCGCAGCCCACCGACTTCCGCTCGCTGTGGCAGGAAGTGCCGGACAACGAGGTGTTCGACAACGGGTTCATGGTGCAGTGGGAGGAGTTCCTCAAGCACGTCGCGGTCGACGCGCCGTTCGCGCACGACTTCCACTCCGGGGTGCGCACGGTGCGGCTGGCCGCGCTGGGCTTGGAGTCCTCCGCCACCGGCCGCCGGGTCGAGGTGCCGGCGTGACGACCGTGGTGCTGCCCGGCCGGGACGGCTCGCTGCGCGAGCACCGGCTGTCCCCGCCGCGGACGTGGGAGACCGGGCAGTTCGGGTCGCGGGTCGCGTTCGCGGCGGCGCACGTGGTGGCGGACCCGTTCGGCGGCAACGTCCCCGGCGCGCCCGCGGCGCTCGACTGGGACGCCACGCTGGCGTACCGGGTGCGGTTGTGGGAGCAGGGTTTCGGCGTCGCCGAGGCCATGGACACCGCGCAGCGCGGCATGGGCCTGGACTGGGACACGGCGCTGGAGCTGATCCGGCGCAGCGCGTCGATCGCGACCGGCCGGCTGGCGGCGGGCGTGGGCACCGACCACGACACCGCCGACCCGTTGACGGCGTACCGCGAGCAGTTGGCGGCCGTGGTGGAGGCGGGTGCGCAGCCGATCCTGATGTGCAGCCGCAAGCTGGCCGCGCAGGCGCGCGGGCCCGAGGACTACCAGGAGGTGTACGGGGCGCTGCTGGAGGAGGTCGACCGGCCGGTGGTGCTGCACTGGCTGGGCACGGCGTTCGACCCGGCGCTGGAGGGCTACTGGGGCTCGTCGGACGTGCCCACGGCCACCGGGCACTTCCTGGACCTGATCAAGGCCTACCCGGACAAGGTCGACGGGGTGAAGGTGTCGCTGCTGGACGCCTCGCACGAGGTGGGGTTGCGGCGCGCCCTGCCGGCCGGTGTCCGGTGCTACACCGGCGACGACTTCAACTACCCGGAGCTGATCGCGGGCGACGCGGAGGGGCACAGCGACGCGTTGCTGGGCATCTTCGACGCCATCGCGCCGGCCGCGTCGACCGCGTTGCGGGCGCTGGACTCGGGCGACCGGGCCCGGTACGACGAGGTGCTGGGGCCGACGGTCGCGCTGTCGCGGCACATCTTCGGCGCGCCCACCTACTACTACAAGACCGGTGTGGTGTTCCTGGCGTGGCTGGGCGGTTTCCAGGACGCGTTCGGCATGGTCGGCGGCTTGCAGTCGGCCCGGGACGTGGTGCACCTCGGCGAGGCGCTGAGGTTGGCGGACCTGGCCGGGCTGCTGCCCGACCCGGACCTGGCCGCCCGGCGGTGGGGACGACTGATGGGCGTGCTGACGTGAAGCTGTCGTTGAACCAGGCCACGGTGAAGCGGGCGTCCGTGCCCGAGGTGGTCGACGTGTGCGCGCGCCACGGGATCGGCGGGGTCGGGCTGTGGCGCGACCCCGTGGCCGAGTACGGGCTGGAGCGGACTGCGGCGCTGGTGGCGTCGGCCGGGCTGGAGGTGTCGTCGCTGTGCCGCGGCGGGTTCTTCACCGGCGTGGACCAGCGGCTGGACGACAACCGGCGGGCCATCGACGAGAGCGCCGCGCTGGGCGCCCAGTGCCTGGTGCTGGTGCCCGGCGGAGTGCCGGACCGGGACCTGGTGGCGGCGCGGTGGCGGGTCGCGTCGGCGCTGGAGGTGCTGGCCCCGTACGCCGCCTCGGCCGGGGTGCGGTTGGCGCTGGAACCGATGCACCCGGTGTTCTGCGCGGACCGGGGCGTGGTGTCGACGTTGGCGCAGGCGTTGGAGCTGGCCGCGCCGTACCCGGCGGACGTGGTCGGTGTCGTGGTGGACGCCCTGCACGTGTGGTGGGACCCGGCGTTGGCGGCCGACGTGCGGCGGGCCGGTCCGCGCATCCACTCCTACCAGGTGTGCGACTGGATCACGCCGCTGCCCGCCGACGTGCTGCTCGGGCGCGGGCTGCCCGGTGACGGGCACATCGACCTGGTCGGGCTGACCTCGCTGGTGGCCGGCACCGGGTACGCCGGGTACGTGGAGGTCGAGGTGTTCAACGAGGAGGTGTGGGCGCGGCCGTTCGACGCGGTCGCGGCGGAGCTGGTGCGGCGGCACGCGACCGGGTGGGAGCCGGTCGTGGACGGCGGCCACGACCGGCTGCCCGTCACCCCTTAGCGGGGCAGTTCCCGGCCCGCGGCGAGCAGGCGCAGCGTGCTCACCGACGGCACCAGCGCGTACAGCGCGCCGGTGGTCCGCACGAACCCGCCGCCGATGACGGGGTCGACACCGGTGGGCGCGCCGCGCTCGCCCGGCGTGAAGTCCGGGTTGCGGGCCCGGGTCTGCTGGATGAACTCGAACTGCTCGGCCAACGACGTGCAGTGGGCCACGAACACCAGGCCGCGCTCGCCGTCGCCGTCGTCGGCGGGGCCGAACGGGATGCCCCGGCGCAGGATGCGGTGCTGTCGGGGCGTCCGGTGCGCGAAGGCGCGCGGGTTGGTCTTGCGGATGTGCGCCGGGCAGGGCGTGACGGCGCCGGTGGGGTCGTCGGAGTAGTCGAAGTCGTTGGCGCGGACCCCGGCCAGCGGACGCCCGTCGGGGTGCCTGCCGATCAGCTCCGGTCCGCGGCCGTGGCGCTCGACGGCGTCGTGCCAGCCCTCGACGTCCTGCGTGAGGCGGCGGATCACCTGGATCGAGCCGTCGGCGAGCCACGCGGCGGCCTCCGGGCGTGCCGACTCGGTCGGGTGGCCGAACACGAACTCGCCCGCGTTCACGAGCACTTCCCCGGGCCGTGCCGCGCGGTGCCCGGGCCGGTCGCGATCCTCGTGGTGGAAGCCGCGCACGGCCGGCTGGGACACGCCGTCCTTGTAGCCGAAGTGCTCGCGCCCGCGCCGTTCGCCGGGGAGCGTGGCGGCCCGCTGCTCGTGGACCACCGTGACGCCGAGGAGGGTGTCGAGCACGTCCAGGTTCCGCGTGGTGGCGGCCAGGCGGTCCTCGTCGTCGGAGGCGACCGTGACGACGGCGTGCACGCGTTGGTCCGCCCGGCCGAACAGCCAGCGGGCGGGTGCCGAGTCGTCGGTGTCGCCGTTGGCCCGCGCGGCTTGTTCGGCCGTGTGCGGGAAGTGCTCGCGGAGGTCTTCCCGGGTCGCGTCGGGGTTGATGCTCAGCTCGACCAGGCCACCGGGCGTGAGCGACACGTTCGCCCAGGTCGCCTTCAGCCCGGCCGGGTCGCCGCCGAACATCGTGCGGCCGAGGGAGAACACCTCGTTGAAGTCCTCGACGTCGGCGGTGGTGGCGATGTGCCCGAGCATGGCGGCGAGCCAGGTGCGCCCCAGCTTCTCGTCGGTGAAGCGGACGAACCGGAACACCTGGTGGTCCTTGTTGAACGCGGCCAGCACGTTGCCCTGGATCTCCTGGGACTCGCGCAGCGCCGGGCGCACCTCGGGCCCTTCCGCGCGCAGGTGCAGCAGGTCGGTCATCGCTCACCCCCTGACTGACAGGAGTGTCACGGTGGGCGCTGGATACGTCGCTCTGCGTTCGATCCGGGGTGGAATCCCGCCCCACCGGTCCAGGTCTGCGCGGACATCGCCCGGCCGTGTGGTGGGAGTGGCCCATCGGGTGGTTCCGGCGGCTTCGGCCGTGCGGCGGCCCTACGGTCCCGACCATGACCACGCCAGTCCAGGTGGGAGTGGCGACCTCCCGGGGCCCGAACCGCCCGCTCAACGCCGACGCCCACGCCCACGACAGCCACCGCGGCACGTTCGCGGCGGCGGTGGTGGACGGGATCGGCTCGACACCGGAGGTCGCCGACTTCGCCCGCGCCGCCGCCGTTGTCGCCGCGCGGATGGCGGCCCGGGGGACACCCGTGCTGGGCGTCGTCGCGGCCGCGGCGCCTTACGCCGACCCGGACGACGACCGTGCCGAGCCCGGTGGTGCGATCGTCGTGGCCTCGGTGCGGGCGGGTGAGCACTGGCGCGTCGCCTACGCCGGCGACAGCGCCGCCTACGGCTTGAAGGACGACGGCACCCTGAGCCGCTTCACGACCCCCCACACCCTGGGCGAGGAACTGCGGCAACAAGGCGTCCCCGACACCGAGGCCGCCGCCCACGACCACAAACTGCGCCACCACGTGGGCCGCGTGCCGCTGTACGGCGTCGAGGGCTTCGAGGCGACGGCCCGGTTGTTGGTCCTGGCGTCGGACGGGCTGAAGGTGCCCCACGACGAGCTGCGCACCCTGCTCCTCGACCACGGCGACGACCCGCAGCGGTGCGCCGAACACCTGCTCGCCGCGGCACGTGCGCGCGGCAGCCGTGACGACGTCACGGTCCTGGTCATCCCCCACCCCGACCGCCCTGCGACCACTCAGCCGATGGACGAGAGGAGCGACGATGAGCCACGCCGACCGGAAGGACCGACCGGACCCGCAGAACCCGCCGGCGGACGAGAGTCCGACGCAGGAGTTCCCGAAGGTGCCGCGGAAGTAGTCGCCTGACCGGCCGGGCGGCGTGCTTCACCACGCCGCCCGGCCCGGGTCCACGGTGCCTGTCCGGGTTCGCGGTGCCCGGCTGGGCATGCGGTGTGCCGCTGGGCTCTGCGGTATCCGGCCGGGGTCCGCATCGCCCGGCTCGGGTTCTGCGCGGCCTGGGTTCCGCGCGGCCTGGTCAGGCTTCGGGTGGTCCGGCTGGACCTGTGCCGCGCCACCCCGGTTCGCGGGATCCGGCTGGAGTTCGCGCTGTCGGTGCGCTGTCCGGCTCGGGCGCGTGTTCCGTCGAATGGCTCCCGCGCGAGGCCGCCGGGGCGCGCGAGGATCGGTCCATGGACCTCGCGGGGTCGCGGACGTTCGTCCCCCTGCTGGCGGTGAGCCTGTTGGCCGGCGTCGGGTACGCGCTGGCCGGGCCGTTCCTGTCCGCGTTCCTGATCAAAGACGTCGCGGCGGGCCCGGTCGCGGTGGGCGCGTTCCTGTTGGCCGGCTCGGTGGCGGCGCTGGTCGTCGGCACGGTCATCGGGCGGTTGTCGGACGCGCGGGCCGTGCGGCGCGGAGTGATCGTGTGGGGCGCGGTGGCGGCGACGGCGGCGTACGGGCTGTTCGCGGTGACGCGCGACTACTGGCTGCTGCTCGTCGTGTCGTCGACGTTGGTGGCAGTCGCGTCGTCTTTGGTGCCGCAGACGTTCGCCTACGCGCGGCAGGTCGTGGAGCGCAGCGGTTCGGCCAAGGGGCCCTTGGTGGTCAGCGCCGTGCGCATGGTGTTCTCGGTGTCGTGGGTGGTCGGACCGCCGGTGGGTGCGGTGCTGATCGACCGCGGCGGGTTCGCCGGGCTGTTCGCCGTGGCGGCCGTTCTGTACCTGGCGGCGGCGCTGGTGACGGTCGTGCTGCTGCCGGCGCTGGGCGGGGCGTCCGGGCCGGTGGCCGCGCGGGACGGTTCGCCGCGTCGCGTCCTGGTGTCGGCGGCGGTGGCGTTCGTGCTGTTGCAGGGCGCGGACATGGTGGGCTTCCTGGTGCTGCCGTTGTACGTGACCGACGTGCTGCACGGCACCACGTCCGACGCGGGCCTGATCATGGGGTTGTGCGCCGCCTTGGAGATCCCGTTGATGCCGGCGTTCGGCGCGCTGGCGTTGCGCGTCGACCACAAGGTGCTCGTGCTCGCGGGAGGTGTGGTGGCGTTGCTGTACTACGCGGCGTTGCTGCTGACCACCGCGACCTGGCAGGTGGCCACCGCGCAGGTGCTGCACGCGATCTTCATCTCGGCCGTGATGGGCGTGGGCATCTCGTACTTCCAGGGCCTGGTCCCCGACCGGCCGGGATACGCGACGACCATGTACACCAACACGTTGACGATCAGCGCCATGGTGTCGGGGCCGCTGCTGGGGCTGGCCCAGGCCATGGGGTACCGGAGCGCGTTCGCCATCGCGTTCGTGCTGACGGTGCTCGGCCTGGGCGTGCTGCTCGTCACCGGTCGAGCCAGACGAGGTGCGCCCGACGGGTCCCGGCCGAGCGCGAGCTGATCTCGAACAGCGCGCGGGCGTTCTCGGGGCTCTGGGAGCTGAGCCGGAAGCCGCCCTCCACCGCGCTCACCTCGGCCCGGTCCTCGAACGCGACGCCGTAACCGGCCACGCGCACGCTTTCCCGCTCGCCGTACTCCTCCACGATGGCGAACATCCGTGGCGCTTCCTCGTACGCCACTTCCCGGACCAATTCGGTGAACTCCTGCTCGGTCATCCCGGTTCTCCTTTCGCCCCACTGGCCAAGGCGCTGGTGATTACGCTGCGTCGCCGATACGGTGACCGCCGGCAAGGCTGCCCGCAGCCGAGATGGAATGCAAAAAACGCAGAAGGGTGCCTTGCATTCGCCATGCAGGATTGAGGAGGACCGACACCTTGGCCGCGAAGAGGAGCACGCCGACCATCCGGTTGCGCAGGCTGGCCGGTCAGCTCAGACGACTTCGCGACGGCACCGGCCTGCGGCGGGAGGACGTGGAAGAGCGGACCGGCCTGCACTCCACCACCCTCTACCGCATCGAGACGGCCCGGTCCCGTCCCCAGTACCGGACCCTCGACATGCTTTTGCAGCTGTACGGCGTCCCGACCGACGAACAGGTCCGCCTGAAAGCTCTCTACAAGCAGTCGGCCGGAGAAGGCTGGATCCAGCCCTGGCACGAAAGCCTCCGCGAGGAGTACACGACCTACATCAGCTTCGAGCGCGAGGCGCACGGCATCCGCAACTACGCCGGGATGTTCGTGCCCGGGCTGCTCCAGACCGAGGACTACGCCCGGGCCGTGGTTCGCGGGATTTCGTATGCGGCATCCCCCGAACAAGTCGAAGATCGGGTGCGCACCAGAATGGAGCGACAGGCCGTCCTGACGACCGAACGGCCGATCAGGCTCTGGGCGATCATCGACGAAGCCGCGCTGCACCGCTGGGTCGGGGGCGGGGAGGTCATGAGAGCGCAACTGAACCGCTTGCGGGAAGCAGTCGCCACTCCGGGCACGACGATCCAGGTCGTCCCGTTCGGCGCGGGCGCGCACCCCGGGATGCCGGGCGAATTCGTCGTCATGGACTTCGAGGACCCGCTCGACACCGACTTGATCTACGTCGACAGCCAGGCCGGCGAGATCTTCCTGGAGGCGGAGGCCGACATCGAGCGGTTCCGAGCCGACTTCGACCGGTTGGTGGCAGTGGCCAAGAGCCCCGACGACTCGGTAGAGATGATTGCCGAGATCGCCAACCGCTAGGCACGAAGGGAAATCGGGGCAGCTATGGGTGATTCGTCGAGCGCGGCCTGGCGCAAGAGCAGCTTCAGCGGAGAGGGGCAGTCCTGCGTCGAGGTGATGCCGGTGGGTGAGGGCGTGGCGACGCGGGACTCGAAGAACCCGACGGGGCCGACGCTGTCCTTCCCGGCGGGGGAGTGGCGGAAGTTCCTGGTCGGGCTCAAGGACTCCTGACCACGTCGGAGCCCGTCCCGAGAGCGTGGGGCGGGCTCCGACGTGCCGTCAGCCGCCGTTGCCCGGGCGGTACTGCGGGGTGCGGTAGGTGCGCGGCGTGTTCGCGGTGATGCGGAGGACCGAGTCGTACAGCGACCGGCCGAGGGCGGCGCGGGCGCGCAGGGCCGGGTGGGTGGCGCCGTAGTTGTCCGCGTTCACGGCCTGGTCGCCGCTGTACTGCCCGGACGCGAACAGCGCGTAGGTGATGATCGGCTTGCCGTTCACGTCGAACACGATGCCGGCCTCGTTGCGGCCGTCGGCCTCCCAGCCGGCCTTCGTCGCCACGTTCAACCGCTCCGCCGAGGACAGGTTGAGCCTGATCCCGTCGGTGAACGACGTCAGCGACCGCAGCACCGTGAACAGGTGCTGGGTCGACTCCGGCGACAACAGCTCACCCGCCGCCAGCTTGCGCAGCATCGTGAACGTCTCGCGGGCCGTCGTGGTGCCGAGGTAGAACCGGTTCGGGTTGGCGACCGGCACGACCTGCGTGTGCACGAAGCCCTTGGCGCGCAGGATCTCGTTCAGCTCCAGGGCGGGCACGACCAGGCCGCACAGGCGCACCGCGGTGTTGTCCGACACCGTGAGCAGGTTGGCCAGGGCGTGGCCCACGGTCACCGAGCTCGGGTAACCGCCGTCGAGGTGGAAGATGCCGTCGGTGTCCCGGATGACGATGTCCGAGGTGACCTCGACCCGCTGGTCCAGCCGGATCAACCCGCGGTCGACCTTGTCCAGCACGGCCACCGCGACGGCGATCTTGTTCACGCTGTAGGCCTCGACCACGCGGTCCGCCTGGGCGTCGACGGCGGGCTTCACCGTGCCGTCGGGGTCGGCCACGCCGATGTAGGACGACCAGGTGCCACGCGCCCGCGCCGTCTCCCACGCGTACTTCAGCGCGATCTTGCGGCGTGCGAGCTCGGCTGTCGTCGGGATCAACGCGTCCCACTCCGCCTCGGTGGTCTGCGCCTGGGCCGTCCCGGCGGTCGACCCGAGCACGGCGCTCGCCGCCGCCACCGAGCCGAGCCCCAGCGCGAACCTGCGGTTGATGTTCATGTGCCCCCAATCAAGTGGATACCCCTTAAGACGCCACGGACGGCTCAACTGTTGCTCCGATCCGGTGATTTCGATCTAACCAGCGGTAACGTGCGGGGCATGGCGCAAGGGGTGTTCCTGGTGACCGGGGCCAGCAGGGGTATCGGCGCGGCGACCGCGCGGTTGGCGGCCGAGGCCGGCTACCGGCTCGTCCTCACGGCCCGTGACACGACGCGGCTCGCCGAACTCGCGGCTCGGCTCGGCGGTCCCGACCGGGTGTGGGTGGCCGCGTGCGACGTCCGGGTGTACGAGCAGGTCGCGGCGCTGATGGGCCGGGTCGAGGAGGAGTGGGGCAGCCTCGACGTGGTGTTCGCCAACGCGGGCGCGAGCGTGGTCACGTCGTTCACGTCGACCGACGGCGCGCCACCCGCCGAGTGGAGCGACATGGTGCTGACCAACGTGTGCGGGCCCGCGTTCACCGCGCGGGCGGCGATGCCCGCGTTGATGCGCCACGCCGGCCACCTGGTGCTGACCGGGTCGGCGGCGGGGCGCGGGGTGCGGCCGGGGAACCTGTACTCGGCGACCAAGTGGGCGGTGACCGGGTTGGCCCAGGCGATCCGGGCCGAGTGCGTCGGCACGGGCGTCCGCGTGACGCTCGTGCAGCCCGGCCTGACCGACACCGGCGGCATCCCGCCGTCCCGCGCGGCCGACCCGAAGCTGGAGCCGGAGGACGTGGCCCGCGCCGTGCTGTACGCGGTGGGCCAGCCGCGGACGGTGGACGTCAACGAGGTCCTGATCCGCCCGGTGGGTCAGGACGCCTACCGGTGAGCCCGGACCCCACGTCCCGCGACGCGGCCAGCACCTCCGGCGCGGCGTCGAGCGCGTAGGGGGCGCCGAGCGGCAGCAGGTCGGCGGCCACGGGTTCGATCTCGTCCGCGCCCGACCGCACCCGGCACGTCCGGTCGTCGACCGGCTCCACCCGTCCCGGCAGCACCACCACCAGGCGTGACCGCACCACGGCCGCCGGCGCGCGGGGCGTCCATCCGGTCGACCCGGAACGTCCGCCAGTCGTCCCGCGCCGGATCGTAGGCCGGCAGGTACCAGCGCCGGTACGCGGTCACCGGGCTGCGCGGCTCGACCCGCCGCTCCCGGCCGCGGTGGGTGAACGCGACCACCTCGTGGTCCCGGCACGCCGCCGCCAGCACGCCCAACGCGGCCGGGCCGGACACCGGGCCCTCCACCGGCATCACCGCGATCGCGTCCCGCACGGCCGCGACCCGGTGCCGCAGCCGGGCCGGCAGCACCTGCTCCAGCTTGCCAACGCCCTGGTGGACGACTCCTCGGTGCCGTGCACGCCGGCCGCCGTGCGCAGACCAACGGCCACCGCCACCCCTTCGTCGTCGTCCAGGAGCAACGGCGGCAGGTCGCGGCCCGAGCGGGCCACGCCGCACCCGCTGGCGACGCTGGCGCAGCGTGCGTCGATCAGCGGGGCGGTGGACCGGGTGACCGATCGTCGTTACCTGTTCATGGCCGACTTCCCGGACAGTCCCCTGGCCACCACGTAAGAGCGGTTGCGCGACGATCCGTCGTGGCGGTTGGAGGCTTGGGACGCCGGGCACAACGTGCTGCGTGACGCGCCGGAGCGGTTCCTGGCGGTGGTGAAGTCCGCAAGCGCTGAAGTCGGCAAGTCGGGATAAGCGGGTGGTGGGCGGGGCGACCTAACGTGGCCGGATGAAGGTCCACGACATGCTCGTCCAGGAGCGGCGGCGGATGGCGGACCTCCTCGACGGGCTGGATCCCGGCCAACTGGCCACGCCCAGCCTGTCGGAGGGGTGGACGGTGCACGACGTCGGCGCGCACCTGACCACGTACCTCCGGTTCGGCCAGGTGAAGATCTACTGGGGCATCGTCACCATGGCCGCCGACTTCGACCGGCTCAACCGGGTGCTGACCGCGCGGGCGGCGCGTCGGTCGACCGCGGAGATCGCGTCGCGGTTGCGCCGGTGGTCGACGTCGAGGACCACCATCCCGCGGTCGGGGTACGACCCCGTGCTGACCGACATCGTGCTGCACGACTACGACGTGCGCGTGCCGCTGGGGATCGCGCGGGACGTGCCGGAGGACCGGTTGTGGGTGGCGTTCCAGCACCTGGCGGCCAAGCCGTCACCGGGTTACGGGGTCGGTTCCCGGCTGGCGGGGCTGCGGCTGGAGGCCGTCGACACGGGCTGGACCTCGGGCGCGGGCGCGCCGGTGCGCGGTGACGCCGAGTCACTGGTCCTGGCGATGAGCGGCCGTGCCGTCGGATTGGACGCCCTGTCCGGCGACGGCCTGCCCCTGCTCCGCGCCCGCGTCGCCACCCCACCGCCCCGCACCACCCTCGAACGCCTGAGAACCGTCGCCCAGGTCGTCCTCGACCCCCCACCCCCGACCCGCCGCTCCCGCAACGCCACCACCCCGTGAGTCGAACGCTCAGGCCCCGCGTGTCGAACGCTCAGGACCCGTGAATTCAACACTCAGGTCGGAGCCGGGAGACCTGAGCGTTGAATTCGGGGTACCTGAGCGTTCGACACTCGGGGCCTGGAGGTTCGACACGCGGGAAAGAGCGGGGGCGGGCTTCGTGGGAAGCCCGCCCCCGGTCCAGGTGGGCGGTCCGTGTGGTGGACGCCCGGTCAGGAGATCACCCCGAGGTGCAGGGGTTGCCGTTCACGCGGAAGTCGGTCGGCTTGGTGGTGGAGCCGGTCCCGGAGGAGTTGAAGCCGATACCCGCCGACGCGCCCGGCGCCAGGGTGCGGTTCCACGACAGGTTCGTCGCCGAGACCGCCTGACCCGACTGCGACCACGTGGCCGACCAGCCCTGCGTGATCCGCTGGTTGCCCGGCATGGTGAACTCCAGCTTCCAGCCGTTCCACGCCGAGGCGCTGGTGTTCGTCACGGTGATGTTCACCGACATGCCGGTGGACCACGTGGACGCCTGCCAGGTCACCTTGCAGTACCCCGCCACCACGTCCGGCTTGGTCCGCACGCTCACCTGCGGCGACATCGCCGAACGCAGGTTCGCGCCGTTCTTCGCCACCACGGTGAACTGGTACGCGGTGTCCGGCCGCAGCCCGGTCAGCGTCGCCGACGGGCCGGTGACGGTGGCGACCACGCGCAGCGCGTCACCCTCGACGGAGATGACGTCGTACTCCTTGACGCCGCTCTCCGCGTCGGTGGACGCCGTCCACGTCAGCGTCGCGCCCGTCGTGGTGATGTCGGACGCCACGGGGGTGCCCGGCGTCGACGGGGCGGTGGTGTCGACCGGCGGCGCGGTCGTGATCTTCTCGGCCACCCAGTTGGAGATCCACGCGAACGCGGAGTTCCAGTTCACCGTGACCTCGTTGACCGAGTACGCCTCGATGTGGTCGACGAAGCACTTCTGCGCCTTGCAGCCGGTGAGCAGGCGCGCCGCGATCGGGTCCTGCAACGCGCTGTTCGGACCACCCGAGAGCGCGCCGGGCGGCGCGGTCGGCAGGGTCGGGTCGAGCTGGTTGGCCCAGTGCCGGTGGTGGACGTTCTTCACCGGCTGCTCGCCGTAGCCCGAGACGTACGAGTACGACAAGGGGTTGCGGCCCAGCAGGTAGTTCAGGCCCTGGAACACGCCCTCGCGGTACTTGGCCTGGCCGGTGAAGTCGTGCGCCAGCGCCAGCACCGAGATGTTGTTCGCGACCAGGCCGTTGGAACCCCAGTCGTAGCCCTCGGTCGGGCTGTACGGCGCGGGGTAGGCCTGGCCCGCCATCTTGGCCAGGTGCCCGTCCGCCACCGCGGTGAACGCCGACTTGATCGCCGCGACGTCCGCCGCCGGCAGGCCGTTGGGCACGAGCGCCAGCGTGATGTCGCCCAGCGGGCCGGTGGAACCCCAGTCGAAGCCGCGCGTGTTCAGGCTCTTGCCCTTGTACAGCGTGGACGACGTCAGGTCGCTGCGGTAGGAGGACTCACCGGTGGTGGTGAACATCTCCGCCGCGGCCCAGTAGAA
The DNA here is from genome assembly GCF_006716745.1 of Saccharothrix saharensis. NCBI lineage: Bacteria > Bacillati > Actinomycetota > Actinomycetes > Pseudonocardiales > Pseudonocardiaceae > Saccharothrix > Saccharothrix saharensis. Next base: position 6,966,038 of record NZ_VFPP01000001.1, read on the forward strand.
CTCGTCGGTCAGCGTGGCGTCGCTGTAGGAGCCGCCACCGGTGCCGTCGTTCGGGTCGGCGATCTTGTTCGGGTTCGCCTTCGCCGCCGCGTAGGCCTTGGTGGCCGCCGCGAGCGCCTTCGCCGAGAACGTCGGGTCGATCGTCTTCCAGATGCGGGCCGCCTGGGCCGCCACCGCGGCCGTGTTCAGGGTCGCGGCCGTGCTGGTCGCGGACAGCCGGCGGGCCTGCGGGTCCTGGTGGGGGAGCAGCGGCAGGCCGGTCCAGTTCTGGTCGTGGATCTTGTGGTGGACCATGCCGTCGGGCGCCTGCATCTTCAGCAGGAACTCGACCTCCCAGCGCGCCTCGTCCAGGATGTCCGGCACGCCGTTGGCCTTCTCCGGGATGTTCAGCTTGCCGTCGCCCAGCGCCGCGGCGTCGCCGATCAGCTTCGCGCGCTCGTAGGTGTTGAGCACCTGCCACGCCGAGATGCCGCCGTTGACGACGTACTTGCCGTGGTCGCCCGCGTCGTACCAACCGCCGCGCACGTCCAGCGTGTAGCCGCAGCTGATGGTCGCGAGGCAGGGGACGTTGTTGTCACCCTGGTTCGGCGCGACGTTGAGGTGGCCGGCGGGGCGCGCGTAGGCGTCACCGACGTACTGCGCCTCGATCGGGATGCCGCTGCGGTTGTGGTAGAAGTACGCCAGCGAGTCGTAGCGCAGCTTCTTGAGCTGGTCCGTCGCGATGTCGAACGGGAAGCTCGTCTCCGTGCCCACGGTCAGCGTGTAGCCGGTGCCCGGGGTGTCGTACGACGAGAAGTCGATCAGGTGCGTGGCGTCGCCCGACTCGGGGTCCACGGTGCCCTTCGGCACGGTCTGCCCGGTCGCCACGGTGGTGCCGGCGGAGTTCTTCAGCGCCCACGCCTGCGCGACCGTCGCGGTGGAGGTCAGCGTCGCCTGCTTGGGCAGGCCGGGTGCGTACGCCACCTGGTTGACGTTGATCTTCTTCGCGGGCACGCCCGAGTCGCCGCCCGGCGGCTTCACGCCGCCGATGAGCGAGACGTTGTCCACGCAGACGGTCGTGTCGGCCGCCTGCGCACCCAGGTGGAACGTCACCTGGCCGGAGCCCGCGTCCGGGAAGTCCAGCTCCGAGGTGAACGTGAACGTGAAGCGCTGCTTCGTCGTGGTCAGCGCGATGTCGTGCTTCGCGATCTGCCGGTACGGGCTGACACCCTCACCGGCCGCCGCGGCGGCCGGGCGGGCCACCGACGCGTAGGCGTCGAAGGACATCGTGTACGACTGGCCGGCCTCGAAGGGCACGCCGTTCTGACCGATCAGCGCGTCCCACGGGTTGACCGTGCCGCCGGTGACCGTGGCGCACAGCTCGCCGTTCGTGACGCGGTTCGACACGCCGGCGCTGGCCCACCACGGGTCGGCCGAGCCGTTGCCGAACGAGCCGTTGACCAGCCGTTCGTAGTCGGCTGCGTAGGCCGTTCCGGACGCTAGCGCGCCGCTCACCGCCGCTACTGCGAGTGCTGCGGTGGCTTGGCGGCGCCACCGGGGAGAAGGAAGCGATCTCATGGACTTGGGTCTCCTCCGTCTGCTCTGACGGTTGACGACGCTTCTGGGAGCGCTCCCTGGGAGCGCTCCCAGGACTCTAGAGTGACTCGGCTTACATTCACAACCCTCGATTTGACCTCGGGTTAGCCGGAGGTCACACGGGGTGAGGGTGCACCCCGGTGTTCTTAGGGGGATGTGGTGCGCACTTCCCGCTCGACGGGGTTCGACGAGCTGAGCGGCTCCTTCGTGGAGGCGCAGTGGTGGACGTCGGGATCGCGCTGCCGGGGTTCGGGTCCGACGCGGTGGAGTACGCGCGGCACGCCGAAGGGCTCGGCCCGGAGTCGGTGCGGCGCGGCGATCACCTCATCCCGGTCAGCCCTTTCCTCGACGCCACGTTGGTGCTCGCGACGGTGGCCGCCTCGACCGCCCGGGTGAAGCCGGGGTTCGGCGTGATGGTCCTGCCGCTGCGCCCGGTGGCGCGGGCGGCCGAGCAGGTCGCCACGCTCCAGCACCTGTCCGGTGTGGCGCGCGGCCGGCCGAGGGTGGGCGGTACGTCATCCGGTACGACCACCGCGACACCGGGCGGTCGGTGACCTACCCGCCCGGCGAGCCGGGCTACACGGGCGGCGGCATCGCGCAGAGCCTGGCGCTCGACGTCCCCGACCGGGTGGCGTCGCTGACGCTGATCGCCGGCGGCACGCCCGCACCGGACCGGACCGACTGCGACGCCGTGTGGGGCACCTGGTCGCGGCGCGACGCCCGTTCGCCGGGCCATGACCGCTGCACGACGACGAGGCGCGCGCCGAGGTGGGGCGGGTGGTCGACCGGGCCCGGGACATCGTCGCCGCCGATCACCACATCTCCGGTGGCGAGCCGACCCGTGCCCGGCTGGGCACGATCACCGTGCGGACGCTTCGCCGACGTGGACGGCACCGGCAAGGGCGCTCTCGTCGTCGGCGCCGGGTACGGCCAGGACGCCGGGTTCCCGGCCGGGGCGGGCTTCGACACGCTCGGCTTCGACATCTGCGGCGGTTCGTCGCGCCCGGCCCGATCCCGGGCCGCCGTGGCCGTTGGTGCGCGCGGAGGTCGGGTCGTACGCCGACGTCGACCTCCGCGCCGTGCGGGTCGACCGCGCGGGAGCACTGTGGTGGGGCGAGTTCCGGCGCGATCGGCCGACCGCGTCGAGTCCCCGGCGCGGTCAGCTGATGCCGATGATCGAGGGGTAGCCGTGGGGCACGATCTTGTCGGCCATCCTCTTGTACGCCTCCGGGTCGTCGGGCGCCCACGTGGCCAACCCGTCGACGTAGCGGTTGGCCGCGCAGAACATCGCGGCGATCAGCACGGTGTCGTGCACCTCCAGGTCGGTCGCGCCGTTCTCCCTGGCCTTGGCGATCAACTCGGCGGTCACCGCGCGCCCGCTCTCGGTGACCGCCGTCGCGATGTCGATCAACGCCATCAGCTTCGCCGTGTGCTGGTAGTCCTCGGGCAGCTGAGCCGCCGCGAAGGCCGCGTGCGAGCCCGCGCAGAACTTGCACTGGTTCAACTCGGAGACGTGCGTGGCGATCAGCTCGCGCTCACCGCGGGACAGGGTGCTCGGTCCGCGTAACAGCACCTCGGTGAGCTCGGTGAGCGGTCGGCCCGTCTCGGGGCGGTAGTTCATCAGCCCGGCGATCCCGGGCAGGGCGTTGTCCAACTCGATGTGCGGCATGTGATCAGTGTCCCGAGGGCGGGAGACCGGGTCGAGCGGCGATCGGACGAAAACACAACACAGTTATGTGAAGTGTTCCCCCGGATCGCCGCGTCGATTCGCCCGGGTGGCGGCGGCCGACCGCGTCAGCCGCGGGCCGCCGGGTCCACCTGGTGGGCCGGGGCGTTCCGCTCGGCGAGGACCGGCGTGGTGGAGGTCGGCGTGGCGACGCCGTCCCGGACCACGTGGGTGACGCGCTCGCCGTCGTGCACCAACGGGTCGCTCGTCCACACCGGCTCGGCCTCGACGGTCACGAGGTGGCGCCGACCGTCGACCACCTCGGCGAGCACGAGCCGGGTGCCGTCGGCCTCGGTGACGGCGCGAAGACCGCCGCCCGACAGGCCCACACCGTGACGAGATCGGTGTCGGCGAGCGTTCCGTCGTGTGGCTCAGGTCGCGGAACGGGCGTAGGCGGCCGGGGTGATGCCGTAGCAGCGGCGGAACCAGCGGGTCAGGTGCGCCTGGTCGGCGAAGCCGGTGAGCGCCGCCGTCTCGGCGGCCGTGCGGCCGTCGGCGAGCAGTCGCCTGGCCGCGCGCAACCGGCGTTGGCGCTGGTAGTCGCTGGGGGAGAGGCCGTACTCGGCGCGGAACGCGCGGTAGAGCGCGAACCGGCTCAGGCCGGTCGCGGCGGTGAGGTCCCCGGTGGTGACGTCGTCGGCCCAGTGGGCCTCGATCAGGTCGCGGGCGGCGGAGGCGTTGCCCGGTCGTCCGGTCGCGGCGGGCAGCGGCATCACGTGGGCCGCCATCGCCCGCACGGCGCGCATCAGGTGCTCGTCCCGCGCGAGGCTGCCGTCCTGCAAGGCGGTGTGCAGGCGGCGCAGCGCGTCGGCGAGTTCCGGGGCGTGCGCCACCGGGTCGCGGAACAGCGGCAGTCGCGGCAGCAGTTCGGCGACCAACGACGGTCCGATGTGGACGATCCGGTAGGTGACGCCGTCCTCGGTGGCGGTGCGGCCGTCGTGGGCCTCGTCCGGGTTGAACGCGAGCACCGTGCCCGCCGCGCTGAGGTGCGAGCCGCCCCGGCACCGGAACGCCTGCGCGCCCTGCTCCGTCACGCCGAACGAGTAGGCGTCGTGGCTGTGCCGGTGGTAGCGGTGGGACGTGAAGTGCGCGTGCATCGCCTCGACCGGCTGATCCGCCGCCCGCCAGTACCGCGCCCACTGCACGCCGTTCATTCAACCGCACGCCTCGGCGATGGCCGCGCTCTCACGAGAATCGCCAGCTCACTGGTCGGTTCCCGACGGGAAAGCGAGGCGCACTCTTGACTGGTGTAGACCATTTCCGGTTGACTGGCCCCAGTCACGTCCGAGGGCCGCCCCCAACCGGAAAGAGTGATCACGTGTCGAGAATCCGCCTGGTGGCGGCGATCGCCGCCGTCGTGGTCGGGGCCGCGCTGACCGTCGTCGCGGCCAACTCCGCCTCCGCCGCCGCGTGCGCGTCCGCGTGGAGTTCGTCCGCCGTCTACACCGGCGGCATGACGGCGTCCTACAACAACAAGAACTGGCGAGCCCAGTGGTGGACCCAGAACGAGACCCCCGGCACCGCCGCGGTCTGGGCCGACCAGGGCACGTGCGGCGGCACGACGACCCCGCCGCCGACGACGTGCAACCACCCGAACTGGGTGCAGGGCCAGTTCTACGCCGCGGGCAGCATCGTCAAGTACACCAACGGCCTCTACTACATCGCCGAGCACGACAACCCGGGTTACGACCCCACGATCAGCACCTGGTACTGGGAGCCCTACACCTGCGGCACGAACCCGCCGACCACCACGACCACCCCGCCGGCGACCGGCGGCTTCGTGGTCAGCCAGGCGCAGTTCCAGCAGATGTTCCCGAACCGGAACCCCTTCTACACCTACGCCGGGCTCACCGCGGCGCTGAGCGCGTACCCCGGTTTCGCCAAGACCGGCTCGGACACCGTCCGCAAGCAGGAGGCGGCGGCGTTCCTGGCCAACGCCAACCACGAGACCGGCGGCCTGGTCCACATCGTGGAGCAGAACCAGGCGAACTACCCGCACTACTGCGACGCGGGTCAGCCCTACGGCTGCCCCGCCGGCCAGGCGGCCTACTACGGCCGCGGTCCCATCCAGCTCAGCTGGAACTTCAACTACAAGGCCGCGGGTGACGCCCTCGGCCTGCCGCTGCTGACCAACCCGTGGCTGGTGCAGAACGACGCCTCGGTGGCCTGGAAGACCGCCCTCTGGTACTGGAACACCCAGTCCGGTCCCGGCACGATGACCCCGCACAACGCGATGGTCAACGGCTACGGCTTCGGCGAGACGATCCGCAGCATCAACGGGTCGCTGGAGTGCGGCGGGCGCAACCCGGCGCAGGTCCAGAGCCGCGTCGACGCCTACCAGCGGTTCGTCGGCATCCTCGGCGTGCCCGCGGGCAACAACCTGTACTGCTGAGCGAGCCCGGGACGGGGGTCGCCGCCGGTCCCCGTCCCGGCTCACCGCGCCAGGTGCGCGAGCACGGCCCACCCGAACGACCCCGGCGACCCGACCCACGGCACGTCGCCCGCGCCGGGCAGCACGACCCGCGCCACGTCCGGCAGCGCCTCGGCCAGCGAGTCCACCGCCCACCGCGGCCGCACGTCCGCCGCGCCGTCCACGATCAGCGTCGGCACGTCCAGCCCGCGGCAGCGGGCGACCAGTCCCGGCTCGTCCAGGCCCACGCCGGGGACGTAGACCAGCGACGACACCCGGCCCGGGTGCGCCAGCGCGTAGTGCAGCGCGACGTCCGCGCCCCCGCCCTGGCCGAGCAGGGCCATCTCCGCCAGGCCGAAGTGCGCCCGCACCGAGTCGAGGTCGGCGACCGCACGGGCGGTCGGGCACCCGGGGTCGTCGCGCTGGTGCCAGCGGATCACCCGGACTCGGTCGGCCAGCAGCCCGACGAGCCCGTCGAACACGTCCGGCGGTCCGGCGTCGCCGTGGCACAGCACCAGCGGCGGCTCGCCGCGCCCCTGCCCGACCGCCCACAACACGCGGCCGTCGTCAGTGATGACCTTGTGCTCCTCCATGTGGACCAGTGTCAGGCAACCGCGCGCCGCAGTGCACCGATGTGGCCAATTGAGTCGTCGTGGTGTGCGTTCACAGTCAGGGTTACGGCCGGCTGGACCAGTCGGTTCAGATCCTTGACCCGGATGACGTTCCCGATTATGGTCTAGACCACGTCGCGGTGCGTGACGGACGGTCCCACGATCGTCACGCAACGCGTGTTCCGGCCGCCGCGGAAATGGACCCTGCCTGGGAGACCCCTCACCCGGGATCTCCTCCGAAGGAGCTGGACACATGAGCCTGAAACGCAAGCTCGCGGTGGCGCTGGCCGCCGTGGGCATCACCCCGTTCTTCGTCGTGATGTCGGCGGGAACGGCGAGCGCGCACGGCTACATCTCCTCGCCGCCCAGCCGGCAGGCGATGTGCGCGCAGGGGCGGATCTCGAACTGCGGTCCCATCGTCTACGAGCCGCAGAGCGTGGAAGGCCCCAAGGGCCAGTACAACTGCCACGCCGGGTTGAGCCAGTTCGCCCAGCTCAACGACGACAGCCGCGCCTGGCCCACCACCTCGGTGGGCAACAACGTGACGTTCAACTGGACGCTCACCGCCCGGCACTCCACCACCACGTGGCAGTACTTCGTCGGCGGCACCAAGATCGCCGAGTTCAACGACGGCGGCCGGCAGCCCGCGGCCACCGTGACGCACAACGTGAGCCTGGGCGGGCGCACCGGCCGGATCAAGCTGCTGGCCGTGTGGAACATCGCCGACACGCCCATGGCGTTCTACTCGTGCGTCGACCTCCAGGTGGGCTCCGGTGGCGGCACGCCGACCACCACGACCACGCCGACGACCACCACCACGCGGCCCACGACGACCACGTCCCAGCCGCCGGTCGGCGGCACGTGGGCGCCCAACACCGCGTACTCGGTCGGCTCGACGGTGACCTACGGCGGCGTCAGCTACCGCTGCATCCAGGCCCACACGTCCCTCGTGGGCTGGGAACCGCCGAACACCGCGTCGCTGTGGCAGCGGCTCTGACCCCCTGACGGGGACCGGATGCGCGACCCGTCCGCGCCGACCCTGTGACGGTGCGGGCGGGTCGCCCGGCCGAGAGGACGACCCTTGCGACGTCTCGCAGCCCTGGTGGCCGGTGTGCTCGTGCTGGCCGGTTGCGGCTTCACCACCGCGGCGGTCCCGCCACCGCCGGTGTCGACCGTGGTGGAGACCGACGAGTTCAACGAGACCGACGTGATGTTCCTGCAGATGGCCGTGCCGCACCACCGGGCAGGCCTGGAGATCGTGCGGCTGGCGAAGGACCGGCCGGTGCGCGCGGACGTGAAGACGTTGGCCTCGGCCATCGAGGTCACCCAGCTGTCCGAAGTGGACTCCATGACGAAGTGGCTCGCGGAGTGGGAGCAGCCGGAGTCGGCGGGCGACAACCCGCAGCTGCACGCCGGTCACGGCGGCGACCACTCGACCAGCCCGGAGGCCATCGCGGAACTCGCCGCGACCGGGCCCGGCGAGTTCGAGAAGGCGTTCCTGAACCTGCTCATCGCCCACCAGCACAACGCGGTGGCGATGGCCAAGCTGGAGCGGGAGGGCGGGGTGAACCCGCAGACGAAGGACCTGGCGGAGCGGATCTTCAACTCCCGCACCGCGCAGATCGCGCAGATGCTCGGCTACCTGGACTAGAGGTCGAGCGAGAGGCTGCTGGTGAAGCGACGGTGCTCGCCCGTCACCGGGTCGGTGAACTCGAGCACCTTCGCCAGCAGTTGCAGCGGGTCGGTGAAGTCGTCCAACGGCTTCTCCCGCAGCACGGGGTAGAAGTCGTCGTGGCGGATCGGCACGCCCAGCGACGCCATGTGCAGCCGGAGCTGGTGCGTGCGGCCGGTGAGCGGCACGAGCCGGTACCGGCCCCACCCGTCGCGGTGCTCGACCAGCTCGACGACCGTCTCGGCGTTCGGCGGTCCGGGCACCTCCTGCGCCGTGATCACGCCCTTGACCTTGACGATCCGGCTGGACACGCGGGTCGGCAGGGTCAGTGCGGGGTCGTGCGGCGCGATGGCCTCGTACTCCTTGCGCACCGCCCGGTCGGCGAACATCGTCTGGTACTTGCCGCGCAGGGCCGGTTCGACGACGAACATGACCAGCCCGGCCGTGACGCGGTCCAGCCGGTGGGCCGGGCTCAGGTGCGGCAGCCCGAGGTCGCGGCGCAGCCGGACCAGCGCGGTCTCGACCACGTGCTTGCCGCGCGGGATCGTGGCCAGGAAGTGCGGCTTGTCGACCACCACGATCGCGTCGTCGCGGTGCACGACCCGGATCTCGAACGGCACCGCCACCTCGTCGGGCAGGTCGCGGTGGAACCACACCGAGCCGCCGGGCGTGAACACCGCGTCGGGCGCGATGGGCCCGTCCAGGTCGTAGATCCGGCCCTCGGCGAGCATCAGGTCGATCCGCTCGGGCGCGACCCGGGGCAGGCGCTCGACCAGGTGGTCGCGGACGGTCGCCCACGGCCCGTCGTCGGGCAGTCGCAGCCGTGCCGGGTCGAGGCCGTGGCGCTGGTCGAGCGGCGGCCGGAGCTTGCGCCTCATCGTCACGCAGCGTACGCCGGCCGGCGCGCGGGCTCAGTCCAGGTTCGTGAACTCCACCTGGTAGCCCAGCGCGCCGAACATGCCGGTGAGCATCTTGCGCGTGTTGTCCTCCGCGCGCCGCACCAGCCCGGACTCGCGGGCCGCGTCCGCGATCTTCTGCTCCGCCGCCACGTAGAACGGCTGCTGGTCCTGGGTCTCCACCAGCGAGGCCAACCGGTCGAACAGCCCGCGCTCCTGCGCGAACACGTAACACCGCCCCTGGTCCAGGTTCGGCTTGTCCAGCACCGCGCGCGGCAGCGCCAGCCGCACCTTCCGCGCCTCACCGGAGGCGTTCGTCGGCGACACCGCCAGCGCGTCCTCGCCCAACCCGCCGAAGTCGACGTAGGCGTTCACGGTCCCGGCCGCCACGAACAGCGTCCGCTGCCCGGCCAGCGCCGACGGCACGTACCGGACGTCCCGCTCGATGTCGAGCACCACCTGGAAGTCGCCCGCCGAGGCGTGGTACTGGCTCAGGTCCCGCAAGGACTGCAGCAACGCGGGCCGGCTGCGGTCGATCGTGTCCGTGCCCGCGAAGAACCGGGGCACCACCAGGACCGCCGCGACCAGCACCCCGACCGCCACCAGCACCGCCGCCGCCACACCGATGCGCCACTTCATACCGGCGGTGTACCCGGCAACCGCTACCGGGGAACCCCCGCGCCGTCGCGGAAGAACCCGCCGGTCGGCCCGTCGTCGCGCCACGTCGCCGCCCACACCACGCTCGCCGCGCCCCGCTCCACCGGCCGCCCGCCCGCGCCGCCCACGTCCGTGGCGCCCCCGCCGGGGCACCCGGCGTCGACCTCCATCGCGGGCAGATCGGCGGCCGACATCGAGGTCAGCGCGTTCAGCGCGGCTTTCGACGTGCCGTACGCGGGCGTCCCGCCGCCCATCGGCGCCGGCGACCCGGCCTCGCTCGACACGTTCACCACCGGCGGGCTGCGCGCCGCCCGCGGCAGCGGCAGCAGCCCCGCCGCGGCCCGGGGAAGTTGGTCTCCACGGCCGCCCGCGCGACCCCCGGATCGGCCGACGACGCGCGCTGCCGGGTGTCGTAGTGGATCGCCGCGTCGTCCACCGGCACGTCCACCCGCCCGTGCCGCCCGGTCAGGTGCCCGAGCGACGCGAGCTGACGGCACACCTCCAGCCCGGTGCCCCGATTCCCGCTCGTCACGTCCGCCACCGGTGCGTCCGCCACGCCCGCTTCCCCCAGCCGGGTACCCCGCACGTTCTCCCTGGTTGACCGCCGGTCCCGGCGATGGGGTTCGATGGTGGGGAGGAGCCGGGTGAACGAGGGGAGACCGCTGTGTACGAGACGTTGAGGAACATCCTCGTCGACACGTTGAAGGTCGCGCCGGAGCAGATCACCCCGGACGCGACCAAGGACGACCTCGACCTGGACTCGCTGGCGTTCGTGGAGCTGTCCATGGTGCTCGGCAAGGAGCACGGCCTGCACATCAGCGACGACGAGCTGTTCGACATGGAGACCGTCGGCGACATCGTGGCGCTGATGGAGGAGCGCGCCGGGACGGGCAGGTGACCGGCCTGGACGTCGCGGTCACCGGGCTCGGCCTGGTCACCCCCGGCGGGGTGGGCGTGGACGCGGGCTGGGCGGCGGTGCTCGCGGGCCGGTCCGCCGCCGCGCACGACCCCGTGTCGGCGGGCCACGAGGTGACGATCTCGTGCCGCGTACCCGGCTTCGACGCCGACGCGCTGCTGGGCGCGCGGCGGGCCGTCCGGCTCGACCGGTTCTCGGCGTTGGCGCTGGTCGCGGCACGGGAGGCGGTCGCCGAGGACGACGTCACGGCGGAGGACGCGGCCCGGGTCGGCGTGGTGATCGGCACGTCGGCGGGCGGCGGCGCCACGTTCGAGCGGCAGCACGGCGTGCTGCTGGCCGACGGGCCGACCGGGGTGTCCCCGCTGGTGCTGCCCATGCACCTGCCGAACATGGTGGCCGGGCAGCTCGCGATGGAGTTCGGCCTGCGGGGGCCGAACCTCGTGGTGTCGACCGCGTGCGCGTCCGGGGCCACCGCGATCGGTGTCGCGTGCGACCTGCTCGCCGCGCGGCGCTGCGACGTGGTGCTCGCCGGCGGGGTCGACGCGCTGCTCAACCCGTTGACCATGGCGGGCTTCGCGCGGATGGGCGCGCTGTCGCGGCGGGACGACCCGGCGACGGCCTCGCGGCCGTTCGACGTGGACCGGGACGGTTTCGTCGCGGGCGAGGGCGCGGCGGTGCTGGTGCTGCGGCGCGCCGAGGACGCGCGGGCCGACGGGCGGCGGGTCCGGGCGCGGGTCGTCGGGTACGGCGCGACCGCCGACGCGCACCACATCACCAACCCGCACCCCGACGGGCGGGGCGTGATCGCGGCGACGCGGGCGGCGCTGGCCGACGCGGGCGCGTCACCCGCGGACGTCGGGCACGTCAACGCGCACGGCACGTCCACGCAGCTCAACGACCTGGTCGAGGGGCGGGTGCTGGCCGAGCTGCTGCCGTCGGGGCCGCTGGTGACGTCGACCAAGGGCGTGACCGGGCACATGCTGGGCGCGGCCGGCGCGGCGGAGGCGGTGTTCACCGTGCTGGCGGTGGAGCGGGGGGTCGTGCCGCCGACCGCCAACCTGACCACCCTCGACCCGCGATTGGAGCTGGACGTGGCGACCGCGGCGGTGCGGCGGCGGGTCGACCTGGCGTTGAGCAACTCGTTCGGCTTCGGCGGCCAGAACGCGGTGCTGGCCATCGCGAAGGCGTGAAGGAGGGGCGATGTCGGTGATCCTCGGCGTGGGCGCGAGCGTGCCGCGGCGGGTCGTGACCAACGACGAGCTGGCCACCCGGCTGGACACCTCCGACGAGTGGATCCGGTCGCGCACCGGCATCGGCGCGCGGAGGTGGGTGGAGCTGGGCACGTCCACTTCGGACCTGGCCGCGGACGCGGGCGCGCGGGCGTTGCGCTCGGCCGGGAGGTCCGCCGTGGACGCGGTGATCGTGGCCACCACCACGCCGGACCGGACGTGCCCGGCGATCGCGCCCGCCGTGGCCGCGCGGCTGGGTCTGGTCGGCGTGCCCGCGCACGACGTGGCGGCGGTGTGCACCGGGTTCCTCTACGGCCTGGCCAACGCCGTCGGGCTGATCGCGAGCGGCGCGGCGCGGACCGTGCTGCTGGTCGCGGCCGAGGCGTTCTCCACCATCCTCGACCCGGACGACCGCGGCACGGCGGTGATCTTCGGCGACGGCGCGGGCGCGGTGGTGGTGGGTGAGGGCGAGGACGGGATCGGGCCGTGCGTGCTGGGCAGTGACGGCACGGGCGCGGACCTCATCCAGGTGCCCGCGGGTGAGCGCTACTTCCGGATGAGCGGCAAGGAGGTGTTCCGGGCGGCGGTCGAGCGGATGGCGGACGTGTCGCTGGACGCCCTGGCCCGCGCCGGCCTCGACCTGGCCGACGTCGACCACCTCGCGCCGCACCAGGCCAACCGGCGCATCTGCGACGCCGTCGCCCGCCGCCTCGGCCTGGCCGGGTCGAAGGTGCTGGCGGACCTGGAGGCGGTGGGCAACACGGCCGCCGCCTCGATCCCCGTGCTGCTCGCCGACGCCGCCGCGCACGGCCGGCTGAAGGCGGGTGACCGCGTCCTGACCGCGGCCTTCGGCGGCGGCCTGACCTGGGGCGCGACCACCCTCGTCTGGCCGGACGTGACCGCGGACTTCGGCGTGCTGGGGGAGGACCGGTGACCGGGCACGCCGAAGTCGCCGGCCACCTCCCGTCTCCGGTGGAGGTTCCGTGAGCAGTTTCCCGTCATCCCCTGTCGAGGTCGTGGAGCGGTCCGGCCCGACGGCTGTCGCGCGCGTGCGGCTCGCGGCGGACGACCCGGTGTTCGCGGGGCACTTCCCGGGCCTGCCCGTCCTGCCCGGCGTGGCCGTGGTGGAGTTCGCGCACCGCGCCGCCCTCGCCACGGCGCCCGGTGCCCGGCGGCTCGCCGCGATCGAGTCCACCCGGTTCCTGCGCCCCACCTTCCCCGGCACCACCCTCACCCTCGACCTGACCTGGGACGGCGACCGGTGCGCCGCCGTGGTCAGCGGCGCGGACGGCGTGGTGGCCCGGATCAAGCTGCGCTACGAGGAGCCGTGATGATGCCGTCCGACATCCTGCGCGTGCTGCCCCACCGCCACCCGATGCTGCTGGTGGACCGGGTGGTCGACGTGACGCCCGGCGAGGCGCTCACCGCCCTCAAAGCGGTCAGCGCCAACGAGCCCTGGTACCGCGCGCCCGACGACTTCCCGCCCACGTTGCTGCTGGAGTCCTGGTGCCAGGCCGCCGTGCTGCTGTCGACGTGGGACGCGCCCGACCCCGACCGGCTGGTCCTGTTCGGCGCGATGGCGGACGTGGAGTTCCACCGGCCCGTCCCGCCGGGCTGCGTGGTGCGGCACTCGGTCCGCGTCCTGGACGCCCGCGGTGCCGCGGTGGCGTTCACCGGTCGGTCGGAGGCCGAGGGGCACGTCGTGATGACCGTCGGTCGGGTCGTCACCACCTCGCGTGCCGCGGCCGACCTCCGGAACTCGTAGGGGGGTTGCGATGCGGTTCCTGTACAGCGGTTTCGGGCCGGACGCGGTGTCGTACGAAGAGGCGTACGCCGAGCAACGGCGGCTGCACGCGTCGCGGGTCGCCGACGAGATCGGCGACGTCTGCGTGCTCCAGGAGCACCTGCCCGTCTACACGGCGGGCAAGCGCACCAAGGCCACCGCGTTCCCGCCCGACGACGTGCCCGTGCTGACCGTGGACCGCGGCGGTGAGATCACCTGGCACGGTCCCGGTCAGCTCGTCGGCTACCCCGTGGTCAAGCTGCCGGTGCCGCTCGACTCGGTCGGCCACGTCCGCCGGCTGGAGGACGCGCTGATCGGGACGTGCGCCGAGTTCGGCGTCGCGTGCGCGCGGCTCGCCGGGCGCAGCGGCGTGTGGGTGCTCGGCGACCGGCCACCCGCACCGGAGGTGCCGCCGTCGGCCGCCCGCGCGCACGGGCAGCACCGCAAGATCGCCGCCATCGGCGTGCGCATCGAGCGGTGCACCAGCCTGCACGGGTTCGGGCTCAACTGCGACCCGGACCTGACCGCGTTCGACGCCATCGTGCCGTGCGGCATCGAGGACGCGGGCGTCACCTCCCTGACCGCCGAACTCGGCCGTCGGGTCGCGCCGGCCGAGGTGGCGCCGGTGGTCGAACGTCACCTGACGAGGGTGTTCGCGGCCGATCGCCGGTGACGGCCGACTGCTCGGTCACTTGCCCACCCACAGGGTGTTGCCGTCATCGCACTTCCACTCGTCCCGGTAGCCGAGGAACCCGCCGGCGGTCATGGCGGTCAGGCGGTGCGTGGTCGCTCCTCGGGTGGGCCGGCGGATCGTCGGCCGCCAGGCCGACGCGCTCGACCCGGGCCGGCGCGCTCCCGGCCGCGCCGGCGATGCGCGTGGCCTCCTCGATCAGCGTCTCCACGATCCGGTGCTCGGGCACGGTCTTGACGACCTTGCCCTTGACGAAGACCTGGCCCTTGCCGTTGCCGGACCCCACCACGAGCCGGCGGGCCCTGCGCCGCCCCGACAACACCGGAGGAGGCATCACGGGAACGCCCGGGTCGACGGTGCTCACGACGCCCACCCCGGCAGGAAGCGGGCCACCGCGCGGGCGATGCCGGCGGCGTCCAGGTCGTGCATCCGCAGGATGTCGGCACGCGACCCGTGCGGCAGGAACTCGTCGGGCAGCCCGAGGACCCGCGTCCGACGGCTCACCCCGGCCTCCCGCAGCGCCGCGGCCACGGCCTCGCCGACCCCGCCGCCGCGCACGCCGTCCTCGACGCACACCACCACGCGGTGCTCGGCCGCCAACGCCACCACCGCCGGGTCGACCGGCGACACCCACCGCGGGTCGCACACGGTCACCCCGATGCCCTCGCCCGCGAGCGCCACCGCGGCGGCCACCCCGTCCGCCGCGAGCGCGCCGACGGTCACCAGCAGCACGTCCCGCCGCGACGACCGGTGCAGCACGTCCACCCCGCCGAGCCGGTCCACCGCGGCGACGTCCGCGCCGATCGCGCCCTTGGGGAAGCGGACCGCGGTCGGCCCGTCGTCGGCGACCGCCTCGTCCAGCAGCTCGCGCGACCGCGTGCCGTCCCGCGGCGCGGCCAACCGCATCCCGGGCACCACGCGCAGCAGCGCCAGGTCCCACACGCCGTGGTGGCTCGGCCCGTCCTCACCGGTCACCCCCGCCCGGTCGAGCACGAACGTCACCGGCAGGCGGTGCAGCGCCACGTCCATCAGCACCTGGTCCACCGCCCGGGTCAGGAACGTCGAGTACACCGCCACCACCGGCCGCAGCCCGCCCATGGCCAGCCCCGCCGCGCACGTCACGGTGTGCTGCTCGGCGATCCCCGTGTCGAACACCCGGTCGGGGAACGCCTCGGCGAACGCCGTCAACCCGGTCGGGTGCAGCATCGCCGCGGTCAGGCACACCAGGTCCGGGTGCCGGTCGGCCAGCACCAGCAGGTGCTGCCCGAACACCGACGTCCACCCCGGGCCTCGGGACGTGGCCGGCGCGGACACGGTGTGCAGGCGGTCCACCGGATCGTTCTCCGCCGGCGGGTGACCCTTGCCCTTGGTCGTCACGCAGTGCACGACGACCGGGCGGCGCAGCGCCTTCGCGGCGGTCAACGCCTCCTCCACCCGGAGGACGTCGTGCCCGTCGACCGGGCCGAGGTAGTGCAACCCGAAGTCCGCGAACACACCCGCGCCGGCCCCCGCGCGCAGGGCGGCGAGGTGCCTGCCCACGGCGCCCGCCGTCGGCCCGTAGGACCGGCCGTTGTCGTTGAGGACCACCACCACCGGGTGGTCCACGTCGCCGAGGTTGTTCAACGCCTCCCACGCCATGCCGCCGGTGAGCGCGCCGTCCCCGACCACCGCCACCACGTGCCGGTCGTGCTCGCCCCGCAGCCGTGCCGCCCGCGCCAGCCCGTCCGCATAGGACAGGGCGGTGGACGCGTGCGAGTTCTCCACCAGGTCGTGCGGCGACTCCGCGCGGCTGGGGTAGCCGGACAGGCCGCCCTCGCGGCGCAGGTCGGCGAACCCGTCGACCCGGCCGGTGAGCATCTTGTGCACGTAGGACTGGTGGCCGGTGTCGAACACGACCCGGTCGTGCGGTGACCGGAACACCCGGTGCACGGCCAGCGTCAGCTCCACCACGCCGAGGTTCGGCCCGAGGTGGCCGCCGGCCCGGGTGACCGCCCCGACCAGGCGTGCCCGCAGCTCCCGCGCCAGCTCCTCCAGCGCGGCGGCTGACAGACCCGACAGGTCGGCCGGTCCGGCGATCACGGGCGCCGGTGCCCGGACGGCCCCGGGAAGGGTGGTGGTGTCGGTCATCAGCCACTCCATGCGGTGCGGGAGTCCTTGCGGTGACGGGGGATGTGGCGAACGTGCCGCACCCCGACGACCGGTACAAGCGCGCCGACGCGTTTCACGCGGACGGGTTCCCGGGTGTTACCCGGTCGTGTGCGTGTCGTTCCCCGAAATCGGGGGAGTGTCGTGCCTCAGCGTCGCCGAACGCGCCTCCGTCACCGTCACCGGGCGGATGTGCGGGCGAGAAGTGCAGGTAGTCCGGGTCCGAGCGGCCCCGAACGGGGTCGGCGACGGCGGTCGGCCGCCGGTCCCGCCGCACCGGTGTTAGCTTCGGACGGCCGGGAGGTGACCACGTCCGACCGCCGGAACGTCACCGTGTGCACTCACCGCGTCCCCTCCCCACGTCCTCGCCGGAACCGGTCCTGTTCGCGCCTGTGGAGGTCCCATGACAGTCATCGACGCCGTGCGCGGCGACCTCGCCGAGGTCCGCGCCGAGGTGGACGCGACGCTCGACCGATTCCTCGCGGAGAAGGCGCGCACCGCGCCGGACCCCTGCCTGCCGCCGCTGGTGGACGTGCTGCGGGAGTTCGTGGCCGGTGGCAAGCGATTGCGCCCGTTGTTCTGCCACTGCGGCTACGTCGCCGCGGGCGGGTCACCGGACGACCGCGCGGTGGCCTGGGCCGGCGCCGCGCTGGAGATGTTCCACACCTTCGCGCTGGTGCACGACGACATCATGGACCGCTCCGAACTGCGCCGCGGCCGCCCCACCGTGCACCGGGCGCTCGCCGAGCGGTTCGCGGGCCGGGGTGCCGGTGACGGGCACGCCGCCGAGCGGTTCGGCGCGAACCTGGCCATCCTGGCGGGTGACCTGTGCTTCACGTGGACCGACGAGGTGCTCGACCGGGCCGACGTCGACCAGCGGCGGTGGCGGGCGGTGCGGGCGCTGTTGCACACCATGCGCACCGAGCTGATCGCCGGGCAGTTGCTGGACCTGGGCGGTGACCCGCGGTCACCGGCCGACCCGGTGCGGTCGGCGTGGCGGACGATCCGGCTCAAGACCGCCCGGTACACGGTGGAGCTGCCGCTGCGCATCGGCGTGGCGCTGGCCGGCGGCGACGCGGCGCTGATGCGGGTGTGCGGTGCGTACGGCCGGCCGGTCGGCGAGGCCTACCAGCTCCGCGACGACCTGCTCGGGATGTTCGGCGACCCCGGGGTGACCGGCAAACCCCACCTGGACGACCTGCGCGGCGGCAAACCCACCGTGCTGATGGCGTTGGCGTGGCAGCAGGCGACCCCGGGGCAGCGCGAGGTGATCTCGGCCCTGCACGGGCATCCGGAGCTGGACGAGGAGGGCGCGACGCGGCTGCGGGACGTGGTGGTCGCGACCGGGGCGGCGGCGCGGGTCGAGCGGCTGATCACCCTCCGCGCCGACCGGGCGCTGGGCGCGCTGCGGTCGTCGTCGATGAGCCCGGCCGCGAAGGCGCCGCTGGCGGAGCTGGTCGCCCACGCGACCCGTCGCGCCCGGTGAGCGGCGTGTCCACACCGGACTTCACGCTGCGCGCGGGAGGGCGGTGGGGGCGGAAGGCGCGGAGGGCTCGGTCGCAGCCGGCGCACGGGCCCGAGTGGGTCGGGTCGGCTCGGGTTGCGACGTGGGAGCACCGGGCCAACGCGACGGTTGGCCCGGTGCTCGGGTTGTCGGTGGTCGGATGGCGACTTCGACCTCCCCGTCGGCACGAAGGGCTTTCCTGGACCGACGGTGTGGCGTTACGGCGTTGGTCGCGGTCGGTCCGGCGACCGGGATCACGGACGAGCACCTCGCCGTCGTGGCGGAGGCGTCGGCCGTCCGACGGTCAGCGCAGGTGGCGGTCGAAGAAGGACGCCACGTGGTGGCGCACGGTCGGTACGGAGGTGGCCCGGCCGACCATGGCGTCCCGTCCGAGGTCGTCCACCAGGCCGGCGGCGTGCAGTTGCGGGACGATGGCGGCGAAGTCGGTCAGCGCCCAGTGGTTCGCGTCGGCGATCACGTGCCGGCGGGCGCAGCCGTGGGCGAGCGCGGCGGACCACGCGCGGCGGTAGCGGTCGTTCTGGAAGCCCTCCGTGCCCAGGAGGAGCAACGGTCGGTTGGCGCCCTCACGGGCCACGGGCAGCAGTTCGCCGTCCTGGCCCGGCTGTTCCGGGTGGTAGTCGAGGAAGCCCTCCATGTTGATCGCCGCGTCGATCCGGCGGTCCTCGTGCATGCCCTCGGCGGCGATCGTGCCGCCCAGCCCTTGGCCGTACATGCCCACCCGGCGCAGGTCGAGCGCATGGCCCAGGTCGCGGGGCAGGGGGCGGCCGTCGGCGTCGGGGTTGCCGCCCGCGGCGAGCAGTTCCAGGCGGTCGAGGACGAAAGCGGTGTCGGCGAGCCTGGTGGCGATGACGGTGCGGTAGAGGGCCGGGTCGGTGGCCGGGTTGCCGGGCAGGGCGATCGGCCGCGGCCCGGCGGGCAGGTCCACCGCGAACACCTCGCCGGGGTGGTCGATCGTCACCACGACGTAGCCGCGGCTCGCCAGGTCCTCGGCGGTGTTGGTGCCGAGGGCGCGTGGGTCGACCAGACCGGGGCTGTAGAGCACGACCGGTCGGCGCGCGGGGTGCGCGGGCGCGTTCACGTGCGAGTGGGTGGACGTGGCGGCCCAGTCGACGCCGGCGGGCGGCAGGTGCGGGTAGGCCAGTGGCCGGATCCACGGCAGCCTCGCGACCACGCCCGGCGTCAGGTGCGGTGCGACGGGGTGGTCGCGGACGTCCAGCGCCGGGTAGTGCACCGAGACCATGACCTCGCGCGGCCTGCCCCCGGCGTCGGGCCACGGGTCCGGGCGGTCGGCGTCGACCAGGTGCAGTGCGGTGACGCCGACCCGGTGGCCGCCGGTCGGCGCGGGCAGGGTCGGGACCAGGTCGGGTTCGGCCTCGGCGACGCCGGTCAGGCTCGCGGCGAGGACCAGGGCTGCGATGGACGCGGTTGTCCTGCGGAACATTCTTCTCCCCCTTGGTGATTCATTCGGGCGACAGCGCGGCGTACATGCGGGACAGGTAGTCCCACAGGCCGTCGCCCAGGTCGTCCACCGGCTGACCCGGCAGCACGTCGCGCAGCACGCCCCGGCCGTGCTCGCGGAAGAACGCGCTCATCGAGCGCAGGATCTCCCGGTCGCCGGCGGCGAACGTCTCGCCGACGTCGACCAGCCGCCGGGCGGTCCGGCGGACCTCCGGGTCGTCCACCGGGTCGCCCGCGCGGTAGTGCTCGACGACCTTCGCGAGCACCTCGGGCCACTCCTCGTCCAACCGTTCCCGCGCCCGCGGGCCGACGTCGAACGCGTGCTGGTCGAGGAACTCGCGCTGCTCCCGGGTGAGGTGCCGGTCGAAGATCGAGGTGCTGCCCAGCAACGCGAGCAGCCGGTCCGAGTCCGGCCGGGTCGGCCCGGTGAGCTGGACGAGCAGACCCCTCGTCTGGCGGCGCAACGCGTTGAGGCGCCACACCTGCTCGTCCAGCTGCTCCAGGTGCCCGGCGAGCACCCGGGCCAGCGGCGCCGGGTCGACCGCGTCGGCCAGCACGTCGCCGATCTCGTCCAACGACATGCCGAGCTGCCGCAGCAGCCGGATCTGGTAGAGCCGGTGCAGGTCCGCCTCGGTGTAGCGGCGGTGGCCGGACGGCGTGCGCTCGCTCGGCCGCAACAAGCCCAGCTCGTCGTAGTGGTGCAGCGTCCGCACCGTCATCCCGGCGACCTTGGCCAGCGCGCCGACGCTCCACCGCGGCTGGTCGAGGCCCCCCTCAGCGGTCATGGGACCGACCTTAGAACCTCACGCGACGTCAGGTTCAAGTCCGTTTCACGGACGAGTGAACGCGGCGGGTCTGGCCTGAATTTCTACCAGGTGGTAGAAATCTGTGGGAGCGCTCCACACGCGCTGACGCCGACGTCAGGAGCCCGTGATGAGCAGAACGTCCGTGCAGCTGTACTCCGTCCGCGACGCGTTCGCGGCCGATCCCGCCGACACCCTCCGCCGCCTGGCCGGCATCGGCTTCACCGCCGTCGAGCCCTACGGCGTGGTGGAGAACGCCGACGTGCTGCGCACCGCGTTGGCCGAGCACGGCCTCACCGCGCCGACCGCACACGCGCAGCTCATAGGCGCGGACCAGGACACCGTCTTCTCCGTCGCGGCCGAGTGCGGCATCGAGGTCGTCATCGACCCGTACGTCGGCGAAGAGCGGTGGCGGGACCCGGCGGACATCGCCGCCACCGCCGCCGCGCTCAACGCCGCCGCCGAGGTCGCCGCCCGCCACGGCGTCCGCGTCGGCTACCACAACCACTGGTGGGAGCTGGCCTCCCGGGTCGACGGCCGCAGCGCGTTCGAGGTGCTGGCCGACCGGCTCGACCCGGCGGTGGTGCTGGAGGTCGACACCTACTGGGCCACGGTCGGCGGCGAGGACGCGCCCGCGTTGCTGCGCCGGCTCGGCGGCCGGGTGCACGCGATCCACGTCAAGGACGGCGGTCTCGCGCGGGACGGGTCCGGGCAGGTCCCGGCCGGCCAGGGCCGCGTGCCGGTGGTCGAGGTGCTCGCCGCCGCACCGCGGGCGTTGCGCGTGGTCGAGTTCGACGCCTACGACGGTGACGTGTTCGCCGGTCTCGCCCGCAGCCGCGCGTTCCTCGCCGAGGTGGGGGCGTGATCGGGGTCGGTGTCGTCGGCACGGGTGTCATCAGCGAGGAGTACCTGCGCAACCTGACGTCGTTCCCGGACGTGCGGGTGCTGGCCGTCGCCGACCTCGACCCGGCGCGGGCGGCGGCGCAGGCGGCCCGGCACGGTGTGCCGCGATCGTCTACTGTGGACGAACTGCTGGCCGACCCGGACATCGGGATCGTGGTGAACCTGACCGTGCCGGCGGCGCACGTCGAGGTCGGCCTGGCCGCGATCGAGGCGGGCAAGCACGTGTGGGTGGAGAAACCGCTCGGGCTGGACCTGCGCGCCGCACGGGCGCTGCTCGACCTCGCGGCGCAACGGGGTCTGCGGGTCGCGTGCGCCCCCGACACGCTGCTGGGCGCGGGGTGGCAGACCGCGCGGCGGGCCGTCGACGCCGGCCGGATCGGCGAGCCGCGCACCGCGCTGGCGCTGTTCCAGTCACCGGGTCCGGAGAGCTGGCACCCCGCGCCGGAGTTCCTGTTCCAGGCGGGCGGCGGGCCGTTGCTCGACATGGGGCCGTACTACCTGACCGGGCTGGTGCACCTGCTCGGTCCGATCCGCCGGGTCACCGCGAGCGGCGGCCGGGCGCGGGACACGCGGGTGATCGGGTCCGGGCCGCGGGCGGGCGTCGAGTTCGCGGTGACCGTGCCGACCACGGTGACGGCGCTGGTCGAGTTCGAGCGCGGCGGGTCCGCGCAGGCGGTGTTCAGCTTCGACTCCGCGTTGTCGCGCACGGGTTTCGTCGAGGTCGCCGGCACGCTCGGCACGGCCGTGCTGCCCGATCCCAACCGGTTCGACGGCACGACCGGGCTGCACCTGTCCGACGGTGTGCACACGCTCGAACCGCGGGGCCACTCGGCCTCACGGGGCACGGGCGTGCTGGAGCTGGCGCGCGCGATCCGGGCCGGTGCGCCGGAACGCGCGTCCGGCGAGCTCGCCTACCACGTGCTGGACGCGATGCTGGCCATCGAGCGGTCCATCGCGGAAGGGCGTTCGGTGGACGTCGGCAGCACGGTCGAGCCGCCCGCCGCCCTGCCGGTCGACTGGGACCCGCTCAGTCCAGCGGCACGGTGAGCAGCGCGCCCAGGTAGAACCTCAGGGAGCCGACCAGGTCGACCTCGTCCGGCGTGGTCAGCCACTGCACCTGGAGCCCGTCCATCAACGCGATGAACGCCAGCGCCGCGGCCGCCGGGTCGACGCCGGGGCGCAGCTCGCCGCGGTCCGCCAGGGCCCGGAACGAGCCGACCACGCCGTCGCGCGCCGCCCGGTAGTGGCGCACGAAGTACTCGTGCGCCGGGTGGTCGGCGGCCACGGCCTCGGCGGCCAGCCGGGAGTACAGGTCGACGATGCCGGGGTGGCGCACGTTGTGCTCGGCCAGGGCGACGAAGTGGCGCAGGACGTCGAGACCGGGGGTGGCGGTCAGCCGCTCCCGCTCGGCGTCCTCCGCGTCACGGCGCTCCAGCACGGCGGCGAGCAGAGCCTCCTTGGTGGGGAAGTAGTACAGCAGCCCGGCGTGCGTGATCCCGGCGCGCTTGGCGATCTCGCGCAGCGAGGAGCCGTGGTACCCGGCCTCCCCGTACACCGCGACCGCCGCCGTGATGATGTCCTCGCGCCGGATCCGGCCTTTCAGGTAACCGCCGGTCACGGGCTTGCCGTCGTGGTCTCGCGCACGCGCACATGATGCCGTACCACGTCACGGCGACGGGGTCCACGTCCGCAGCCCGCCGTCGGCGAGCTCGGCGAACCTGCCGGTGCGCGGGTTGTGGGCGTGCGGCGCGAAGCCCTCGACCACGCCCGTCCGCGCGCCCGCGGTGGGGTCCCAGATCTCCAGCCCGGCCGCGGCGGCGACGTAGAGCAGCCCGGCGTGGCCCCACATCCGCCCGGCGGGACCGGCGAACGCCGTCACCCGCCTGCCCTCGGCCACGTCGTGCACCTCGACGCCCGGCACGGCCGGCCGGTCGAGACCGCCGATCGGCTGGAGCGCGGCCGTGCGGTCGTCCAGCCACGCCATCGGCAGGTCCCACGCGTCCCGCACGGCCGGCGTCCGGCCGTGCTCGGTCGCGTGCGCGTCACCGTGCAGCCACGCCGCCACGTCGTGCACGACCGCCACCCCGCACGGGGCCCATTCCCAGCCGTCGTCCAGCAGCCACCGGCCCGACGGTGACGGGAGCAGCGCGCCGTGGAAGTAGTCGAGGTAGTGGTCGGGTTTCGGGCCGTCGCCCGACTAGGCCGTCACGCGGTCGGTGAGCAGGCGGCCGGTGGCCGGGTCGAACGCGTCCAGGCGGTTCCAGTCCGTGGCGGTGACGAGCACTCCGCCGACGAACGCCACCGGGAAGGGCGTGTGGCGGTACCGGTAGTCGCCCCGGTCCAGGGACAGCACGGGCTCGCCGGTGACGAGGTCGACCACGACACCGTGCCGGCCGAAGTCGGTCACCACGGCCGCGTGCCGCCCGTCCGGCGAGGTGTGCAGCGCGGGCCGCGGCGCGTCGGGCAGGGTGTCCGGCGGTTCGGCGGGCAGCGGCACGGGCACGGCGGGCCGCCGGGAGCCCACCTCGACCAGGCCGGCGGCGGTGAGCACCAGCCACCCGTCGGGCACCGCGGCCACGCACCGCTCGTTCACCGGCTCGACCGCGCACTCCCGGGTGGTCCACGTGCCCCGGGGCTCGGCGTCGTGGTGGCGCACCTCGGGCTGCCCGATCCAGCCGAGCACGTCGCTGTGGTCGTCCACCCGCTCCGCGCACCCGACGCACAGCACGGTCAACCGGGGGTCCTCCCGCTCGGCGCACGACTTGCACAGCACGTCGTACGTGAAGCCCACCCCGGTGAACCGCCCGTAGTGACCAGGGGGCTGCTCGGCGACGAGGTGCGCGCAGCCGCGGTACCGGGAGGCGTGCGCCGGATGCCCGCACGGGAGTACGTCCACCGACCCAGTGCGGCACCGCCGACCGGCTCGCAGGCGCTGACTGACCGTGCGCGACGTTGCCGGACTTTCGGCCATTCATGCATGACTTTTGTCAAAAACAAGCAAAAGTCTTGTGCACTTCGAACGACCGTGAACAGAATGACGCTCGCGTTCAGCCTTGTGAACTGGACCACACCGCCCAGCGTTGTGCGACCGAGGAGACAGCGGTGCGACGTCAGCGAAGCACGCTCGGAATCCGGCCCCGACCCACCCGCGGAACCGCCGCGGCGCTAGCCCTCACCGCCGCCTTGGGCGCGATGACGCTGGTGGCGACACCCGCGACGGCGCACCCCGACGGTGAACACCTCCTCGTCTTCTCCAAGACGGCGGGCTTCCGGCACGACTCGATCCCCGACGGGGTCGCCGCGATCACCGAGCTCGGCGCGGCGCACGGCTTCACCGTCGAGGCCACCGAGGACTCCGCCGCGTTCACCGACGCCAACCTCGCCCGGTTCGACGCCGTGGTCTGGCTGTCCACCACCGGCGACGTCCTGGACGACGCCCAGCAGCAGGCGTTCGAGCGGTTCGTCGAGAACGGCGGCGGGTACGCGGGCGTGCACGCCGCCGCCGACACCGAGTACTCGTGGCCCTGGTACGCCGGGCTGGTCGGCTCGTACTTCAAGTCCCACCCGGCCATCCAACCCGCCGACGTGGTGGTGGAGGACCACGACCACCCGTCGACCGCGCACCTGCCGGACACCTGGCACCGCACCGACGAGTGGTACACCTACCAGTCCAACCCCCGCTCGCGGGTGAAGGTGCTGGCCGCGCTGGACGAGACCAGCTACACGCCCACCGACCCGTCCGGCGACCACCCGATCTCGTGGTGCCACACACCCGGCCAGGGCCGCTCCTGGTACACGGGCATGGGCCACACCAAGGAGTCCTACGCCGACCCGGCGTTCCGCGACCACCTGCTCGGCGGCCTGCGGTACGCGCTCGGCGTGGCGCCCGCCGACTGCGAACCCGAGGACGCGCCGCCGACCGACCGCGACTTCGACCAGGTGACGCTCGCGCTCGGCGAGGAGAAGACCGGCGAGCCCATCGCGTTGGCCGTGCTGCCGGACCGCGAGGTCGTGCACACCTCCCGCGACGGCCGCGTCTGGCTCACCAGCCCGGAGGCGACGACCACGCTCGCCGGCCGCGTCCCCGTCTACAACCACGACGAGGACGGGTTGCAGGGCGTGGCGGCGGACCCGGACTTCGCGGACAACCGCTGGCTCTACCTGTACTACGCGCCACCGCTGGACACCCCGGCCGGTGACGCGCCGGAGAACGGGACGGCCGCGGACTTCGAGCGGTTCAAGGGCCACAACCAGCTGTCCCGGTTCAAGCTGACCACCGACGGCGTGCTCGACCTGACCAGCGAGCAGCGCATCCTGCAGGTGCCCGCCGACCGCGGCCTGTGCTGCCACGCCGGCGGCGAGATCGACTTCGACGCGCAGGGCAACCTGTACCTGTCCACCGGCGACGACACCAACCCGTTCGCCTCCGACGGCTACACCCCGATCGACGAGCGCGCCGACCGCAACCCGGCGTTCGACGCGCAGCGCTCCTCGGCCAACACCAACGACCTGCGCGGCAAGGTGCTGCGGATCAAGGTCCAGGACGACGGCACGTACACCGTCCCCGAGGGCAACCTGTTCGCGCCCGGCACGGACAAGACCCGCGCCGAGATCTACGCGATGGGCTTCCGCAACCCGTTCCGGTTCGCCGTGGACAAGGCCACCGGCTGGATCCACCTCGGCGACTACGGCCCGGACGCGGGCGCGGCGAACCCGGCCCGCGGCCCCGGCGGCAGCGTCGAGTTCAACCTCGTCAAGGCGCCCGGCAACTACGGCTGGCCCTACTGCGTCGGCGACAACGTCCCGTACGTCGATCACGACTTCGCCACCGGCACGTCCGGCGCCGCGTTCGACTGCGCCGCGCCCGAGAACACCAGCCCGCACAACACCGGCCTGGTGGACCTGCCGCCCGTGCAGCCCGCGTGGATCCCCTACGACGGTGGGTCGGTGCCCGAGTTCGGCGGCGGCGGCGAGTCGCCCATGGGCGGCCCCACCTACCACTTCGACCCGGACCTGGACAGCCCGACGAAGTTCCCGGAGTTCTTCGACGGCCGGACGTTCGCCTACGAGTGGGACCGCGGCTGGATCAAGACGATCGACGTCGGCCCGGCCGGCGAGCGCGGCGCGATCAGCCCGTTCTTCGACTCGATGACGCTGACCCGCCCGATGAACCTGGAGTTCGGCCCGGACGGCTCGCTGTACGTGCTGGACTACGGCAGCGGCTACTTCGGCGGCGCGGAGGACTCGGCGGTCTACCGCATCGACTACGCCCGGGGCCGCCACACGCCGGTCGCGAAGCTGGCCGCCGACAAGACCTCCGGCCCGGCGCCGCTGACCGTGCGGTTCGACCCCGGCGGCACGGCCGACGAGGACGGCGACCCGCTGACCTACGCGTGGGACTTCGACGGCGACGGCACCACCGACGACACCGCGTCCGGACCGGTCACCCACACCTACACGTCGGTCGGCCGGTTCACCGCGAAGCTGTCCGTCACCGACCCGACCGGTCTGGTCGGCTCGGCCAGTGTCGTGGTCAACGTCGGCAACACCGAGCCCGTGGTGGTGCTCAACGCCCCCGCGGACGGCCGGGTGTTCAGCTTCGGCGACGAAGTGCCGTTCTCGGTCACGGTCACCGACCCGGAGGACGGGCCGGTCGACTGCGCCAAGGTCACCGTGGAGTACATCCTCGGCCACGACAGCCACGGCCACCCGCTCACCCGCGCCACCGGCTGCGAGGGCGTGCTGCCGACGCCGTCGGACGGCGGGCACGGCATGGACGCCAACATCTTCGGCGTCATCAACGCCTCCTACACCGACAACGGAGCGCCCGGCGCGCCCGCGTTGACCGGCGAGGCGGAGGCGATCCTGCAGCCGAGGGACAAGCAGGCCGAGTACTTCACCGCCATGCGGGGCGTGCAGGTGGTGGAGACCGGCACGGCCGAGGGTGACAAGCGCGTCGGCTACGTCGACGACGGCGACTGGATCGCGTTCGACCCGGTCAACCTCGGCGGCGTCGCGGCGATCGGCTACCGGGTGTCGTCCGGCGGGAGCGGCGGCACGATCGAGGTGCGCGTGGACTCGCCGACCGGCCCGCTCGTGCAGCAGCAGCCCGTGCCGTCGACCGGCGGCTGGGACAACTACGTCGAGCTCGCGCCGTCGCCGATCACCGACCCCGGCGGCTCGCACCGGCTGTTCCTGGTGTTCCGGGGCTCCGGCAGCCTGTTCGACGTGGACGCGGTCCGGTTCACCGCCGGCGCGGCCCCACCGTCCTGGGAACCGGTGCGGCGCACGCCCGCCGAGTCGTACTCCGCTCAGCGGGGCACCTCGGTGGTCCGGGCCGACGAGGCGCAGGGCGGCGAGCAGGTCGGCAACATCCACGACCGCGACTGGATCGCGTTCGACGGCGTGTCGCTGGCCGGCGTCACGGGCATCGGCTACCGGGTCTCGTCGGCCACGGCGGGCGGCACGATCGAGGCGCGCGTCGGCTCACCGACCGGTCCGCTGGTGTCGAGCACCCGGGTGAAGGGCACGGGTGACTGGCGGGTGTACGCCGACCTGCCGCCCGCGGCGATCACCGACCCCGGCGGCACGCACCGGCTGTACTTCGTGTTCCGCGGCGGCCGGGGCGCGTTGCTGGACCTCGACACGATCACCTTCCGCGGAGCGGGGACGGTCGCCGCGGTCGACGTGCCCGCGGAGGCGTTGAGCGGGCAGCAGGGCGTCGCGGTGTACGACCGCGAGACCGCGCAGGGCGGCAAGCGGGTCGGCGAGATCAACGACGGCGACTGGGTGTCCTACGCGGACGTCGACCTGTCGAAGACCGCGGGCATCGGCTACCGGATCTCGTCCGGCGGTGTCGGCGGCACGCTGGAGGCGCGCGCCGACTCGCCGACCGGCCCGCTGGTGCACGCGCCGGTGACCGTGCCGGTGACCGGCAGTTGGGACTTCTACCTCGACATCGCGCCCCAGGAGGTGCGCCTGACCGGCGTGCGCGACCTGTACCTGGTGTTCGAGGGCGGCGCGGGAGCGCTGTTCGACGTCGACACCATCCGGCACCTGCGCTACAAGCAGGCCGGGGCGTGCAAGCCCACCAAGCCGGAGCCGGGGTACCGCAGCCTCTACGACGGCACGGGCGCGACCGGGTGGCGGCAGGCCGGTCCCGGGCGGTTCGTGGAGGAGGACTGCACCCTGCGCACCGAAGGCGGGCTCGGGTTGCTGTGGTTCGAGGAGGAGTTCTCCTCCTACCGCCTCAAGTTCGACTGGAAGGTCGCGGGCGACGACAACTCCGGCGTGTTCGTCGGCTTCCCCGACCCCGGCGCGGACCCGTGGGTGGCCGTGAACCAGGGCTACGAGGTGCAGATCGACGCGACCGACGCGCCGGACCGCACCACCGGCGCCATCTACTCGTTCCAGTCGGCCGACATCCCCGCCCGGGACGCGGCGCTGAAGCCGCCGGGGGAGTGGAACACCTACGAGATCGTCGTGCGGGAGCAGCGCATCCGCGTGTTCCTCAACGGCGTGCTGGTGAACGACTTCACCAGCACCGACCCCGCGCGCGACCTCACCAGCGGGCACGTCGGCCTGCAGAACCACGGCGACGGCGACGACGTGTGGTTCCGCAACGTCCGCGTCAAGGAGCTGTCCCGATGACCGAGGAGCCACCCATGCCGTCCCGTCGCACGTTCCTCAGCACCGCCCTCGCCACCGGCGCGGCCGTCACCCTGCCCGCGGCGGCGGCCGCCACGCCCGGCCGACCGCGCCGCCGGGTGCCCAAGCAGTCGATCAGCATCCAGCTCTACACGCTGCGGGACATCATGGGCGACGACCCCGAGCCCGTGCTGTCGGCGTTGGCGGACATCGGCTACCGCAAGGTCGAGCTGGCCGGCACGTACGGGCGCAGCGCCACCGAGTTCGCCGCCGTGCTGCGGCGCACCGGGCTGCGGGCCACGTCCAGCCACGCCGGCATCGACGGCGACCTCGACCGGCTCATCGCCGACGCGCGCACGCTCGGGAACAAGTACGTCGTGGTGCCGTGGGTGAACTACGCGACCTTGGCCGAGTGGCGGGCGTTCACCACCCGGTTGGAGGCGGCCGGGGACAAGCTGCGGCGCGCGGGGTTGGGCCTGGGCTACCACAACCACGCGCACGAGTTCGCCGCGGTGGAGGGCACGCGGCCGTTCGACGTGATCACGGCGGGGACCACCCGGCGCAACGTGCACCTGGAGGTCGACCTGTACTGGGCGGTGACGGGCGGCGTGGACCCGGTCGCCCTGTACCGGGCGAACTTCCCGCGCGTGCGGCAGTTCCACGTCAAGGACCGGGCGGCCGACGGGTCGTTCGCCGACCTCGGCACGGGCACGATCGACTTCGCGTCGATCTTCCGGGCCACCGACGTGACCGAGTACATCGTGGAGAACGACCAGCCGCGCGACGCCCTGGTCACCGCCCGGGTCGGTTACGACTACCTGGTGAACCTGCGGTTCTGACCGGGGTCCGCTTGCCCGCGGCGGAGCCCGACCACCAAGATTGCGCCCGTGACGTCGCAGGGTGACCGGCTGGACTCGGTAGGTGACGCGGCCGCCTTCGTGGCGGCGTTGCGGGAGCTCAGGCAACGGTCGGGGTTGACGCTGCGCGGTTTGGAGGAGAAGGCGGCGGCGCAGGGCGAGGTGCTGGCCCGCAGCACGGTCGCGGACATGCTGCGCAAGGACTCCCTGCCCCGCCCGGAACTGCTGGCCGCGTACGTGCGCGCGTGCGGGGTCGACGAGCCGGAGCCGTGGTTGCGGGCGCGGGAGCGGTTGGCCGCGGGCGTGGTCGCCCCGGCGGCGGGAACGTCGCCGGGGCCCGCGCCGTGGCAGCGCCCGTCGCTGGTGCTGACCGCCGTCGTGGTGGCCGCGCTGGTGGCCACCGCCGTGGTCCTGCAACGCGACGCGCCGACCGCGTCGGACCCCGCCGCGGACAGGCGGACCAGCGGGCCGGGGCGCGACCTGCTGCCGTTGCCGCCGGGCGGGAGCCAGGTGCGCGTCCACGCCGCGGACGCGCCCGGGCTGTGCCTGACCGAGGGGCGTGACAGCACCGGGCGCTACCCGCACGCCGTCGCGGCGCTGCGGCCGTGCCCCGAAACCGGGCCGCGGGTGTTCCTGGACCCGGTGGACGACGGGACGGCCGCCATCCAGTGGGAGCACCCGGTCGACCGGGACATCGGCTGCCTGACCGTGATGCGGTCCGGTCCCGCGGCCGACCTGCTCGAACCGCGGAGCCACTGCGCCGGGGACGACCTCGACCAGCTGTTCCAGGTGGAACGGGTGGAGGGTGACCGCTTCCGCTTCCGCTCGGCGGATGGATCGGCGTGCGTCGGGCTGCGCGGCGGCGCGGTGGCGGAGGGCGCGGAGGCGGTCCGCGAACCGTGCGCGGACTCGCCGGGCCAGGAGTTCACCGTCGAACTCCTCCCGACCGGGCGTTGACCAGGCGGGCCAGGTGGCGGCGCTCGACGTCGGTCGGGGCCAGGTCGCGGGCGCGTTCGTAGGCGGCCCGCGCTTCCGCTTCCCGGCCCAGGCGGCGCAGGAGGTCGGCCCGGGTGGCCGGGAGCAGGTGACCGGTGATCCCGTCGGCCAGTTCGTCCACCAGGGCCAGGCCGGCCGCCGGCCCGTCCACCATCGCCACGGCCACCGCCCGGTTCAGCCGCACGACCGGTGACGGCACCAGCTTGAGCAGCTCCCCGTACAGCAGGGCGATCTGCGGCCAGTCCGTGTCCTCCGCGCGCGTCGCGGTGGCGTGGCAGGCGGCGATGGCGGCCTGGACCTGGTACGGCCCCGGCCGGCCGCGTCGCAGCGCCGCGTCGAGCAGCGCCACGCCCTCCTCGACCTGCGCGTGGTCCCAGCGCGTGCGGTCCTGCCGGTCCAGCGGCACCAGGTCGCCCGCCCGGTCGAACCGCGCGTCCCGGCGCGAGTCCTGCACCAGCGTCAACGCCAGCAGGCCCACCGCCTCCGGCTCGTCGGGCAGCAACGCGACCAGCGTGCGCGCCAGCCGGATCGCCTCCGCGCACAGCTCCCGCCGCAGCAGCTCCGCCCCGCCGCCCGCCGCGTAACCCTCGTTGAACAGCAGGTACAGCACGCCCAGCACGCCGGCCGTGCGTTCCGGCAGCAGGTGGGCGGGCGGCACCCGGTACGGGATGCGGGCGTTGCGGATCTTCTGCCGCGCCCGCACCAGCCGCTTGGTCATCGTCGCCTCCGGCACCAGGAACGCCCGCGCGATCTCCGCCGCGGTGAGGCCGGCGACCGTGCGCAGGGTCAGCGCGACCCGTGCCTGGAGCGTCAACGCCGGGTGGCAGCACGTGAAGATCAGCCGCAGCAGGTCGTCCCCGATGCCGTCGTGCTCGTCGGGCACGTCGTGCGGCATGGCCACCACCTCCCCCAGCTTGGCCGCCTCCACGCCGGCGCGCCGCAACCGGTCCAGCGCGCGGTTGCGAGCGGTCGTGGTGAGCCACGCGCCGGGACGCTGCGGGACGCCGTCGCGCGGCCAGCACTCCAGTGCCCGCGCGAAGGCGTCCTGCACGCACTCCTCGGCCAGGTCCCAGTCGCCGGTGAGGCGGATCAGCGTCGCCACGATCCGCCCCCGTTCGGCCCGGAACAGCGCCGAGACCTCCGCTCCGACCGTCATCCGGTGAAGAACGGGCGGACCTCGACGGACCCGAACCGCGCGCACGGGTGCCGTGACGCGATCCGGATCGCCTCGTCCAGGTCGGCGCAGTCGACGACGTCGTAACCCACGATCTGCTCCTTCGTCTCGGCGAACGGCCCGTCGGTCAACAGCACCTCGTCACCGCGCCTGCGCACGGTCGTGGCGTCCTGAGCGGACCGCAGCTGCGAGCCGTCCAGCCGCACGCCGTCGACCTCGGCGAGCCACTGCTCGATCGTGGGGTCACCCGCGGTCGGCTCGATGGTGTCGTCGACGCAGATCAGCAGCATGTACTTCATCGGTCACTCCCGTCGTCCGGTGCATTCCACCACTACGACGAACGGGACCCGCCCGGGAGGACACCCGCCTACGATCCGTTCCATGACGAGGGACCCGGCCGCCATCGAGGAGGACGTCGCGCTGCTCGACGCCGTCCTGGAACCCGTCGCCAAGGCGCCGGTGGACCTGTCCGATCCCGACTGGATGGTGAAGCTGCGCGCCGCGCCGCACCCGTTGGACCGCGCCGGCGTGCGGCCCGAGGCGGAAGCCGTGCTGGCCGAGATCCTCGACCGGTACGCGGCGGACGAGGTCGCGCGGCCGGGGCTGCGCGCGTTGTTCGACCGGTACACGTCGTTCCGCTGGGCCGTGAACCCGCGGTTCCCCACCACACCCGACGGGGTGCGGTCCGCGTTGCTGCTGCTCTCGGTGCGCGACCAGGGTGCGGACACGAGGGACGAACTGATGGCGCTGTGGGCGTTGTGCGACGAGGCGAGGGCGGCGGGCGTGGCCGTCGACCCGATCCTGCGCGAGGTCGCGGCGATCTCCAGCGACGTCGACCGGTACGGCATGGGTTCGGTGCGCGACATCCTCCTCGACACGGTTCGCTGACACAGCTCCCGTCGGGTCTCCGGTAGCACGTGCGCGCAATTCGTCGGGCCGTCTTTGCACCCGCGTGACAAGAATTCGCGGGGTGCTTGACCTGCGAGAACCGGCCACGCCATGGTTCGGCGGTCTTCGCCCGCGCTCGACGAGGAGCAGCCAATGCGCGTGAACCGGGGGTGGGCCGCCGCAGTCGCCGCGGCCCTGGTGGTGGTCGGCACCGCCGACGCCACCGCCCAGATCTCCTTCCACGACACCGGGTCCGCGCCGGCCAACGGCGACGTGCTGCGGTCCGGACCCACCGACTTCTTCCTCAACCCGGTCAAGCTGCTGCGCGCGCCCGCCACCGCGCACCGCGTCCTGTACCGCAGCACGGACACGCACGGCCGGCCGATCGACGTCAGCGGCACCGTGCTCACCCCGCACGCGCCGTGGATCGGGCCGGGCCCGCGACCGGTCATCGGGTACGCGCCCGGCACGCAGGGCGTCGGCGACGACTGCGCGCCGTCCCGGCAGCTGGCCATGGGCAGCGAGTACGAGGGCCCGTTCCTGGCAGGCCTGCTGACCCGGGGCTACGGCGTCGTCGTCACCGACTACGAGGGCCTGGGCACGCCCGGCGTGCACACCTACGTCAACCGCGCCGCCGAGGGGCACGCGGTGCTGGACGCGATCCGCGCCGCGCAACGGCTGCCCGAGGCGAACCTGCCCGACGACGGGCCGGTGGCCACCGCCGGGTACTCGCAGGGCGGCGGCGCGTCCGCGGCGGCCGTCGAGCTGTACCCGGCCTACGCGCCGGAGCTGAAGCTGAAGGGCGCCTACGCGGGCGCGCCGCCCGCCGACCTCGGCGCGGTGGCGCGGAACCTGGACGGCCACTACGCGGCCGGGTTCCTGGGCTACTCGCTGCTCAGCCTCGACGCCGCGTACCCGGAGCTGGACATCCCGGGCGTGCTGAACGACGCGGGCCGGGAACTGCTGGCCCAGGTCGAGCACCAGTGCACCGCCGAGGCGCTGCTCGCGCACGCGTTCCGCAAGTCGGTGGACCTCACCGCCGACGGCCGGCCGCTGGCCGCGTACCTGGACGAGGAGCCGTACGCGTCACGCGTGGAGGAGCAGCGGATCGGCGTGCGCAAGCCCGGTGCGCCGGTGCTGGTGGTGCACAGCGCGCTGGACGACATCGTGCCGTACGCGCAGGGCGCGGAGATGGTGCGGCGGTGGTGCGCCCTGGGCGCGAACGTCAGGTTCAGCACCTCGCTCGTGCCGACGCACGCCGCCGCCATGGTCGCGGCCTACCCGGAGGCGTTCGCCTGGTTGGAGGCGCGCTTCGCGGGCGTCCCCGCCCGCGGCACCTGCTGAACGTCACGGGCCCGGCTGAGCAACCGACGGGCGCGCAGCGCGATCTCCAGCGTGAGGCGCTCGTCGGGGTCGGCCAGCCGGTCGCCCAGCAGCTCTTCGAGCTGGTGCATCCGGTAGCGCACGGTCTGCGGGTGCACGTCGAGCCGGGCCGCGATCTCGCCGACGCCGCCGCGGGTCTCCAGCCAGGCCAGCAACGTGGTCTCCAGCCGTTCCCGCTGCTTCACCGTCAACCCGGCGAACGCCGCCAGCGCCCGCCCGCTGAGCTGACCCACCAGGAACTCGTCGGACAGCAGCGCGAGCGTGGCCAGGTGGTCGTCGCACCACGTCACCGGCGCCGCGGGCAGCAGCCCGCGGCGCACCAACCCCAGGGCGCGCCGCGCGCAGGCCAACGACTGCCGCGCCTGCGCCAACGGCACCGTCGGCCCCACCGCGGCGCGCCGCCCGCGCAGCTCCGGCCGCAGCCGGCCGGCCGGGTTGGCCACCACCAGGCACGGCGTGGAGCTCTCCAGGTCGACCAGCACGTCACGGCCCAGCGTCACGGACGGCAGCTGGTGCTGGTCCTCCCGGTACTCCAGCGCCACCACCGCGACCCGCTCGGGCAGCGGCCAGTCCGTCGTCCCGGCCAGGTCCGCGAGCGACTGCGGCGTCGGCGGCTGCTCGGCCAGCACCAGCTTGAGCAGTTGCCGCCGCCTGCGCTCCAGCGCGCCGCTGGCGTTGGCCCGCGCCTCCGAGTAGCCCTCGATGGCCACCCGGCACAGCTCGTCCACCCACGCGAAGATCGCGTCGGCGACCACGAACAGCGTGTCGGTGGCCACGCCCATCGCGCGGCCGTGCTCGCTCAGGTGCCGCCACACGACCCGGGCACCGACCCGCACCGCGGTCTGCAGGGAGTCCATCGTGCGGCCTTCGAGGTACTCCATGCGCCCGCTGTAGCGCAGCACGGCCTGCCAGTCGGTCTGCGCCGCGTCCGGGTTGGCGATGTTGTCGAAGCACTTCACGATCGCCATCTCGACCGCGCCCACGAGCACCTCGCGGAACTTGCCCTCCAGCGGCTGCGCGTACGCGGGCACCGCCCGGCGGATCTCCCGGATCACGTCGCGCACCATGGCGCCGGACAGCGGCGCCATCTTCTCCGCCAGCTCGCCGGGGATGCTGGACCAGAGCTGGCGCGCCGCGCTGTACTCGCCGCGCTCGGCCCTCGGGGCCGTCCGCTGCCGCACCAACCCGCCGTTGAGTGGGATCGTCATGCCGCCTCCGCCTGGCGAAGCACCGCCGGTGGGACTTCGCCCGGCTGACCGTAAAAGCACTCGTGTTGGCGTGTCAAATATTCTTCCGGGCACCTGGATGCATTCACTCTATCGAGTGATCCGACACGTTGTAGCGGCATTACAATTTTTGTTCCGAAAACACGCACGGGGATGACAACTCGGTCGTGCGGCCTGGACTCGCCGGTCGCGATTAATGCAGTGTGCATTGTCCTTGTCACATTTACCGGGAGGTGCTGGTTTGCGAAAAATCTTCTCGTTATCGGCGGTCGGGGTGGTGCTGGCCGCCGCCGTCACGGCGCTCGGGCCCTCGGCGGCGGCCAACGACTCGTTCTACGTGCCGCCCAGCCCGCTGCCCGCCGGCGCGCCCGGCGACCTCATCCGCTACCGGGCGTCGCAGGCGGGCGCGCTGGGCTCGACCGTGCGGGCGTGGCAGGTCATGTACCGGTCGACCGACGCGCTGGGGCAGCCCAACGCGGTGACCGGCACGGTGCTCGTGCCGGGCTCGGTCGACCCGGGCACCGCGCCGGTGGTCGCGTTCGCCGTGGGCACGCACGGTCCGGCGTTCCGGTGCGCGCCCTCGGAGATGGTGCGCATCGGCGCCCTGTACGAGCAGCCCGCGGTCAACGACCTGCTGCGGGCCGGCTACGCCGTGGCCATCACCGACTACGAGGGCTACCGGCCCGATCCGCGGACCACGTACGTCACCGGCCGGTCCGAGGGGCACGCGGTGATCGACGTGGTCCGCGCCGCGCAACGGCTGCCGGAGGCACGGCTGTCGCGTGACGCGAAGGTCGTGTTCCGCGGCTACTCGCAGGGCGGTGGCGCGGCGATGTGGGCGGGCCAGTCGCAGCCGCGGTACGCGCCGGAGCTGAACCTCGTGGGCGTGGTCGGCGGCGGTGTGCCCGCGGACCTGGTGCAGGTCGCCCTGCCGCTGGACGGCCGCAAGGGCTTCGGCCTGCTCGCGTACTCGCTGATCGGGCTGGACAACGCCTACCCCGAGCTGGACCTGGAGGACTACCTCAACGACGCGGGCCGGGCCGAGTTCGCCCGCATGCGGCGCGAGGCGTGCACGCTGGAGCTCCTGGTCGACTACCGGGGCCGCCGGCTGGCCGACTACACGACGTCCAGCCCGGTGCTCACGCCGCCGTGGCTCGCCCGGGTGGCGGAGAACAAGCTCGGCGGCACGGCGATCCGCGTGCCGGTGCACGCCTACCACGCCACCGGGGACGACCTGGTGGACTTCGCACAGGCCAAGGCGTTGCGCGACGCGTACTGCGGGCTGGGCGTGCGGGTCGACTGGCGCACCTACGCCACCGACCACATCACCGCCGTGCACACGGGCAGCGCGGCGGCGCAGGCGTTCACGGCGGACCGGATCGCGGGCCGTCCGGCGACGTCGAACTGCTGAGGCCCGCCGGCAGCAGGAGACCGCCGCGGTCGGACGCGGCGGTCTCCGGTTGCTCCGGTGGTGTCCGGGGTGGTCGGCCGGCTACGCGGTCTTCGCGGTGAGCGTCAGGTCGATCGTGTTGCCCGGACCAGCGGCGAAACCGCTGACCAGGTCGTTGAGCGGACCGCAGCCGGTCAGCGCCGGGATCTCGTACGTGCCGGCCAGCTTGCCGCCCGTGAGCGGGTCGAAGCCCGGCGCCGAGGTCAGGGCGATGTCCGCGGGCGTGCCGGTCCGGCAGTTCGGGTCGTTGCTGATCGGGATGCCGAACGCGGTGACCGACGGCAGCTTGATGGTGACCTTCGAGCTCGACCTCACCGCGCCGGCGGTGAGCGTGCCGGTGGTCTTGCCCTCCGGCACGAACTCGATCCTCGACTCCACCGGCACGAACCCGAACAGGCGGAACCTGCCCGAGGTCGGCGGCAGCACCAGGTCGCCGGTGAACCGGCCGGTGGCCAGCTCCAGGTCGGCGTTCAGGCTGCCGGGGCCGAGCGCGACCGGGCCGCCCAGCTTCTTGATCGTCGAGGTGCCGTCGAGCGAGTAGGCGTACTTGATGCCGCCGGGCGGCCGGGTGGTCGTCGTGGTCGTGGGCACGGTCGTGCTGGTCGTCGTCGTGGTGGTGGTCGTGGTCGTGGTGGTCGTCGTGGTCGGGCCGCCGCCCGACACGTCGAACCGGATCAGCGTCGGGTCCTGACCGGGGTCCAGCACGCAGTTGGACGTGAACGTGCCCAGACCGGTCTCCGTGCCGTCGGCCTTCTTCGGGGTCAACGTCGTGCTGTAGTTGCCCACCGTCACGGTCGTCGTGCCCGCCTTCGGGATCACCGCCGTCGGCACCGGACCGCTCGCGACCACGTCGAACGCGCCCTCGGCGGGCACCGGGGTCTTCGGCACGGTCAGGCCGGGGATCTTGATGTCGAGCTTGCCGCCGGCGTTGTCCAGCGTCACGCCCGCCTCGGCGGAGCCCTCCACCGTCGTGGCGCCGACCAGGGTCAGGCCCTGCGTCGCGGTCGGGGGGACGGTGACCGTGGCGGAGAAGTCCGTCGTCGTCAACTCGCCGCCGACGGTGGTCGGCGCGTCGATCGTGGCCCGGATGCGGGTCGACAGCACCTGGTTGCCGATCAGCGGGAAAGGGCAGGTGAACGTCAGCGTCTTGTCGACCTGGACGGGCGCCGCCGAGCCGCTGCCGACGCCGGCGAGCAGACCGGCCACGACGAGCCCGGACGTCACGCCCGCGCCCAGTATTGTCCTCAACCTCACGGGTGTTCCTTCCTCGAAATCTGCCGGAAATATGCCGACTCGACGGAAGCTAATGAGGTGCGCGGACCAGCGGCAAGGGCGGCGCGGAAAACCCGCGATTTCCGACAAACAGTGCGCCGGACATTGTCTTCGAGGGCTCTAGTCGTCTTCCTTTGCCTCGCCGCGGCGGCGCATGAAGGTGAACCCGGGGATGCCCAGGATCGCCTGCCGGACGTCGTTGGTGACCTCCAGCAGCTGGTGGATGTCCGGGCCGACGCGGTCCAGCGTGGCCAGGATCGGCAGCACGTCCTCGATCAGGTGCTTGGTCAGCACCGGGAGCTGGTCCACCAGCTGCACGGCGGCGTCGACCTCGTGCGGCGACAGGTCGTCCACGAACCGCTGCGCCAGCGGCTGCGCCTTCTGCGCGATCGGCGCGTAGGAGTCCAGCAGCTCCCGCGACACGCGGGCGGTGCGGCCCACGTCTGTCGTGACGCCCTCGGCCGCCGCCGTGATCGCCTTGGCCCGACCCACCACCGACTCGGTCTCGTCCAGCACCCGTTCGGTGCGGGAGACCAGCTCGTCGGCGCGGCGCACGACGGACTCCGCCGCGCCCAGCAGGTCCAGCACGCGGCCGGGCACGGACACGGCGGTCTCGACGGTCGTCCTGGCCAGGTCGAACAGGCCGCGCGGGGTCAGCTCCATGGCGTCCACTCTGCCGCACGCGGCCGTGCCCGGCCTCAGGGAGATCCCTGACGTCGTGAAATCTCTAGGCCAGCGCCAGGTCGACGCCGGTCTCCACGTGGATGCGGGTGGAGTCGACCAGCGGCACGGTCGCGTCGGACTGGTCGACCAGCAGCGTGATCTCGGTGCAGCCCAGGATCACCGCCTCCGCGCCCCGCTCGACCAGCCGCGCCATCACGTCCCGGTAGGCGGCGCGTGACGCGGGCTCGACCTTGTTCCTGGTCAGCTCCTGGTAGATCACGTCGTGCACGAGCGTGCGGTCCGGCTCGTCCGGCACGACCAGCTCGATGCCGTGCCCGCGCATCCGGTCGCGGTAGAAGTCCTGCTCCATGGTGAACCGGGTGCCCAGCAGGCCGACCTTGCGGTGGTCGGTCAGCCGCTGCGCGGTGGCGTCCACGATGTGCACGAACGGCACCTTGATGGCGTCCGTGATCGCGTCGGCCACCTTGTGCATGGTGTTGGTGCACAAGAGCACCAGCTCGGCGCCCGCGCCTTCGAGCTTGCGCGCGGCGTCGGCCAGCAGCTCACCCGAGCGTTCCCACTGCCCGGTCCGCTGGAGCTGTTCGACCTCGGCGAAGTCGACCGTCAGCAGCAGGCTGGGGGCGCAGTGGTGACCGCCGAGCCGGCGCCGCGTCTCCTCGTTGAGCAGCCGGTAGTACTCGGCGGACGATTCCCAGCTCATCCCGCCGATCAACCCGATGGTTCGCATGACGACGATTGTGTCGGTAGGTCGGCGGCGGGCAAGCACGAATAGCGTTGTCGCTGGTGAGCGGGTTGCCGGCTGCGGTACGTTGCCGTGATGGCGCAGCTCAGCTACTCCTCGGCGACCTCCGACGTGCCGCTGCTGGGCGACACCGTCGGCGCGAACTTCGACCGCGCGGTGGCCGCGCACGGCGACCGGGAGGCGTTGGTCGACCGCCCGTCCGGCCGCCGGTGGACCTACCGCTCGCTGGCCGCCGAGGTGGACTCGGTCGCGGCCGGGCTGGTGGCGTCCGGCGTCGAGGTCGGCGACCGCGTCGGCATCTGGTCGCCCAACCGCGCCGAGTGGGTCGTGGTCCAGTACGCGACCGCGCGGATCGGGGCGATCCTGGTCACCGTCAACCCCGCGTACCGGGTGCACGAGCTGGAGTACGTGCTCAACCAGTCGGGCGTGCGCACGCTGTTCGCCGCCGCGTCGTTCAAGACCTCGGACTGCGCCGGGATGATCGCCGAGGTCCGGCCCCGGTGTGCCGCGCTGCGCCAGGTGGTGCTGTTCGACAGTCCCGAGTGGACGGAAC
Source organism: Saccharothrix saharensis (assembly GCF_006716745.1). Lineage (NCBI taxonomy): Bacteria > Bacillati > Actinomycetota > Actinomycetes > Pseudonocardiales > Pseudonocardiaceae > Saccharothrix > Saccharothrix saharensis. Next base: position 7,005,910 of record NZ_VFPP01000001.1, read on the forward strand.
TGCACGCGGAGCCGTTGCCGGAGTGGCCGGAGCTGTCCGCGGACGACCCGATCAACATCCAGTACACGTCCGGCACCACCGGGTTCCCGAAGGGCGCGACCCTGTCGCACCACAACATCCTCAACAACGGCTTCTTCGTCGGCGAGCTGCTCGGGTACACGGAGGACGATCGGATCTGCGTGCCGGTGCCCTTCTACCACTGCTTCGGGATGGTCATGGGCAACCTGGCGGCGACGTCGCACGGTGCGTGCGTGGTGATCCCGGCGCCGGCGTTCGAACCCGCCGCCACGTTGCGCGCCGTGGCGGAGGAGCGGTGCACGTCGCTGTACGGCGTGCCGACGATGTTCATCGCCGAACTGGCCGAGGCCGACTTCGACTCCTACGACCTGTCGTCGCTGCGCACCGGGATCATGGCCGGCTCACCGTGCCCGGTCGAGGTGATGAAGCAGGTCGTGGACCGGATGGGGATGCGCGAGGTGTCGATCTGCTATGGCATGACCGAGACCTCACCGGTGTCCACCCAGACCCGTCGCGACGACTCACTGGACCGGCGGGTGTCCACCGTCGGCCGGGTCGGACCGCACCTGGAGGTCAAGGTGGTCGACCCGGGCACCGGCCGCACCGTGCCCCGCGGCACCCCCGGTGAGCTGTGCACGCGCGGGTACTCGGTGATGCGGGGCTACTGGGAGCAGCCGGACAAGACCGCCGAGGCCATCGACCCCGCCCGCTGGATGCACACCGGCGACCTCGCCGTCATGGACGACGAGGGCTACATCACCATCACCGGCCGGATCAAGGACATGGTGATCCGCGGCGGCGAGAACCTCTACCCGCGCGAGATCGAGGAATTCCTCCACACCCACCCCGACGTGGTGGACGCACAGGTCGTCGGCGTGCCGGACGCGAAGTACGGCGAGGAACTGATGGCGTGGGTGAGGATGCGCCCCGGCACCGAACCACTGACCGCCGAGTCGCTGCGCTCCTTCTGCGCCGGCAAGCTCGCCCACCACAAGATCCCCCGATACGTGCACGTGGTCGACGAGTTCCCGATGACCGTCACCGGCAAGGTCCGCAAGGTCGAGATGCGCCGCCAAGCCATCCGAATCCTCGACCTCCCCATCGACGCCGCCCGCCACGCCTGACCCCGACCTCCCACCCCCTAACCCGGACCGCCTAACTGCCCTACCCCTACCGGCCTGCACTCGACCGCCCCCGACCTGCCGCGTACCCGACTGACGGCCGGCCGTGCCGGCCCGCCGTCCGACTGGTCGCCGCGCGCCCTGCCTCCACACGGTGCGCACCGTCCCCGTCCGCCGCCTGGACAGCCCTGCCGCCGCTCTGCCTGGTTGTCCGCTGTCCCGCCCGCCGTCCCGCCGGTCGTCCTTCCCGGCCGCACGACGGTGCCCGGTCGTCCTGCCTGGTCGTCCTGCGCTGTCGTCCTGCGCTGTCGTCCTGTCCGACACCTGGGCGCGCACCGGGCGCGCACCGGCTGTCACTGCGTCCGCGCCTCCTCCGCGAACTGGGTCCGGTACAGCTCTTCGTAGCGGCCGCCGGCGGCGAGAAGTTCGGTGTGGGTGCCGCGTTCCACCACCCGGCCGTCCTCCACCACGAGGATCAGGTCGGCCGCCCGGATGGTCGACAACCGGTGCGCGATCACCACGGCCGTCCGCCCCGCCAGCGCCTCACCCAACGCCGCCTGCACCGCGGCCTCCGAAGTGGAGTCCAGATGCGCGGTCGCCTCGTCCAGGATCACCACCCGCGGCCGCGCCAGCAGCAGCCGGGCGATCGTCAACCGCTGCCGCTCGCCGCCGGACAACCGGTAACCCCGCTCGCCGACCACGGTGTCCAACCCGTCCGGCAGTGACGCCACCAGGTCGGCCAGCCGCGCCCGGCCCAACACCTCCCACAGCTCGTCGTCGGTCGCGCCCGGCTGGGCGAGCAGCAGGTTCGACCGGATCGACTCGTGGAACAGGTGACCGTCCTGCGTCACCATGCCCAGCACGTCGCGGACCGAGTCGGCCGTCAGGTCGCGCACGTCCACGCCGGACAACCGCACCGCGCCCGAGTCCACGTCGTACAGCCGGGGCAGCAACGAGGCGATCGTGGACTTCCCCGCTCCCGACGAGCCGACCAACGCCACCACCTGGCCCGGTTCGGCCCGGAACGACACGTCGTGCAGCACCTCCACTCCGCCGCGGTTGTCGAGCACCGCGACCTCTTCCAACGACGCCAGGGACACCTTGTCCGCCGACGGGTACGCGAACCGGACGTTCTCGAACTCCACCGACACCGGACCGTCCGGCACCGACCGCGCGCCCGGCTTCTCGGTGATCAAAGGCTTCAGGTCGAGCACCTCGAACACCCGCTCGAAGCTCACTAACGCGCTCATCACCTCGACCCGCGCGCTGGCCAACGCCGTGAGCGGCGCGTACAGCCTGGTCAGCAGCAACGCCAGCGCCACCACCGACCCCGGGTCCAGCTCGCCGCGCAGCGCGTAGAACCCGCCCAACCCGTACACCACGGCTAAAGCCAGCGCCGAGACCAGCGTCAACGCGGTGAGGAACACGGTCTGCACCATGGCCGTGCGCACCCCGATGTCCCGCACCCGCCGTGCCCGCGCGGCGAACTCCGAGGACTCGTGCGCGGGCCGGCCGAACAGCTTCACCAGCGTCGCGCCCGGCGCCGAGAACCGCTCGGTCATCTGCGTGCTCATCGTCGCGTTGTGGTTGGCCGCCTCACGTTCCAGCCGCGCCAACCGCGACCCCATCCGCCGTGCCGGCACCACGAACACCGGCAGCAGCACCAGCGCGAGCAGCGTGATCTGCCACGACAGGCTGATCATCACGGCCAGCGTCAGCGCGAGCGTGACCAGGTTGCCGACCACGCTGGACAGCGTGTCGCTGAACGCCCGCTGTGCGCCGATCACGTCGTTGTTCAACCTGCTCACCAGCGCCCCGGTGCGGGTGCGGGTGAAGAACGCGATCGGCATCCGCTGCACGTGGTCGAACACCGTGGTCCGCAGGTCCAGGATCAGGTCCTCGCCGATGCTCGCCGAGAGCCACCGCGTGACCAGGCCCAACCCCGCCTCGACGATCGCGATGCCCGCGATCACGACCGCGAGGGTGAGCACCACCCGGTAGGCCGAGCCGTTGACGATCGCGTCCACGATCCGACCCGCGAGGACCGGCGTCACCACCGCCAACACCGCCACGACCACGCTCAAGGTGAGGTACTGGGTCAACCTCACCCGGTGCGGACGGGCGAACGCCCAGATCCGGCGGAACGTGGCGACGGAGAACGGCCGCTTGTCGTCCTGCGCGTTCGTCACGTGGTACAGCGACATCCAGGCGGTGGTCTCCATGTCCATGCCCGGAACGTAAGACCTGGACTCAGCTGGAGGTCAAGCTCCGGGCGCGGTAGTCCTTCAGCGACACGGTGTTCGCCAGCTTCTGCAGGTCGCCGAACAACCGTGCGCCGCCGGGGATGTGCGGCACGACGCGCAACGACAGATCGCGCATGCGGATGAACGCCCGCGTCTTCGGCGTCAGGCTGCTCACCCCGCCCAGGGCGAACTTCTGGCACCGCGAGACGTACTCGCGCATCTCCTCCTCGTACCGTCTGAACGCCGTGGCGTGGTCCGGTGCGGTGGCCAGCTCTCCCGCGAGCACGTACGCGCCGACCAGCGCCATGCTCGTGCCGTTGCCCGCCATCGGTGACGCGCAGAACGCCGCGTCGCCGAGCAACGCGACCCGGCCGGCCGACCATCTCTCCATCCGGATCTGGCAGAGCCGGTCGAAGTGGAAGTCGGGTGCCTCCCGCAGGTCGGCGAGCAGCCGGGGCACCTCCCAGCCGTCGTCCGCGAACGCGGTGGCGACCAGGTCCCGCTGCCACGCCAGGTCGCGCCGGTCGTGCTCCGCCGGGGGAGACGCGAACACGAACATCGCCTTGGCCTCCCCGTCGGGGAGGGGGTAGATGCCCGCCGTGCGGCCGGGCACGGTGTGCATGAGCTGCCACCCGTCGAGGTCTTCCCGCTGGGTCGTGCCGAAGATGGCGATGTCGGCGCCGAGGTCGTGCGCGAACCGCGATTCGGGGCCGAACGCCAGCGACCGCACCTTGGAGTGCAGCCCGTCCGCGCCGACCACCAGGTCGAACGTGCGCGGTGCCGCGCGCTCGAAGGTCACCCCCACGCCCGTCGGCGTCTGGGTGAGGGAGGTGACGGTGTCGTCGAAGAGGTACTCGACCCCGGCGGCGGTCGCCTCGTGGAGGATGCGGACCAGGTCACCCCGCAGGATCTCCAGCTCGGCGATCACGCCGCCCGAGTCGCCCATCGCGTCGGACGCCATCGTGGCGGTCCGCTTGCCCGCGGCGTTCACGAACGCCATACCTCGCGCGCCCGTGTGCGCCGCCCGCACCCGGTCGAGGACGCCCATCCGCTCGGCGACCTCCCTGGCGGTGCCGCGCAGGTCGACCGCCTGGCCGCCCGGCCGGGGCGCGGGCGCCCGCTCGACGACGGTCGGGGTGAAGCCGTGGTGGCTCAGCCAGTAGGCGAGCGCGGGGCCGGCGATGCTCGCGCCGGAGATCAATACGGTGGTCATGCGTACATCGTACAGAGGTGCACTGCCTGGTCAAGTCACCTGATCGTGCACTAGTGCACTAAGCTCTGGTGCACTACATTCGAGGAGGCAGTCATGAACGACGCGATCTACCAGCGGATAGCGCGCGAGATCCGCGAATCGATCGAGTCGGGGGAGCTGCGGCCCGGTGATCGGGTGCCGTCGACGCGCGAGATCACCGTGCGGTGGAACGTCGCGATGGCCACGGCGACCAAGGTGCTCGTCACCTTGCGCTCCGAAGGCTTCGTGCGTCCCGTGGCCGGCGTGGGCACCGTCGTCTCGCCTGAAGGTGGGGAAGCTGCGCGACCGCGCGCGCAGGAGACCGACCTGACCGGCGAACGGCTGGTCCTCGCGGCCGTCCGCCTCGCGGACTCGGAAGGGCTCGACGCGGTGTCGATGCGGCGGGTGGCGTCGCGACTGGGCGTGGCGACCATGTCGTTGTACCGGCACGTCGAGAACAAGGACGAACTGGTCCTTCGGATGATCGACCACGTGTTGCGGAAGGAGGGGTTGCCCGAGCCCGCGCCCGAGACCTGGCGCGAGCGGCTGGAGGTGTGCGCGAGGTCGCAGTGGCGGCTGTTCCAGGAACACGCGTGGCTGGCGCCGGCCATGTCGATGACCAGGCCGCAACTGCTGCCCAGCGCGGTCGCCTACACCGAGTGGGTCCTGAACGCGCTCGACAGGAAGGGGCTGAGCCTCGAGGAGATGATGCACGTCGCGGTGACGGTGTTCGGCTTCGTGCGCGGTGTCGCGGTGAACATCGAGTCGGAGGCCGAACAGCGGCGGGACACCGGGATCACCGGGGACGAGTGGATGACCCAGCAGGCGCCGGCGCTGCTGGACATCGTCTCCACCGGGAGGTTCCCGATGTTCAACCGCGTGGTGAACTCCGAGCTGGACTTGGGGCTCGACACGCTGTTCGAATTCGGTCTCGCTCGAATGCTCGACGGGATCGGGGAATGGATCAGTGGTCGCTCGACGTTGACCGAGGGGAGGACTGGCATGTGAGCACTTGGGGAGGCACGCGGTGGCGCTGGACCCGGAGGATCTGTTCGAGGTCGACTCCGACGTCCCGGACCTGACCGGAGCGGTGCTGTTGCACCACTTCGACGGCTTCATGGACGCCGGTGCGGCGGGAGCGGCGCTGGTCGCCCACCTGCTTGAGGTGCACGAACACCGGGTGGTCGCCCGGTTCGACATCGACGACCTGATCGACTACCGCGCCCGGCGGCCGACGATGACCTACGCCACCGACCGGTGGGAGTCCTACGACGCCCCCGAGCTGGTGGTGCACCTGATGCACGACGCGGTGGGCACGCCGTTCCTGCTGATGACCGGCCCCGAGCCGGACCGTCGGTGGGAGGCGGTGGTCAAGGCGGTGCGGTCGCTGATCGACCGGTGGGGCCTTCGCCTCGCGATCAGCTTCCACGGCATCCCGATGGGTGTGCCGCACACCCGGAAGTTGTCGGTGATCTCGCACGCGACCAGGCCGGAACTGGTCACCGAGGGCTCGCCGTTCAGCCGGGTGCAGGTGCCGGGGAACCTGTCGGCGCTGCTCGAGCTGCGCCTGGGCGAGTCCGGCCACGACGCCATGGGCTTTGCCGCGTACGTGCCGCACTACCTCGCCCAGGGCACCTACCCGGCCGCCGCGTTGAGCCTGCTCCAGGCGTTGACGAAGTCGACGGGGCTGGTCATCCAGGCCGCCGCCCTGAACGAGGCCGCACGCCGGACCGACGCCGAGATCACGCGTCAGGTGTCGGAGTCGGCCGAGGTCGCCCAGGTGGTCGAGGCGCTGGAACGGCAGTACGACGCGTTCACCGAGGCGTCGGACAACCTGCTGATCGACGACGACCAGCCGCTGCCGAGCGCGGACGAGTTGGGCGCGGAGTTCGAGCGGTTCCTGGCCGAGCAGCAACGGGACCACTGACCCGGTCGGTGGTGCCGGTCGTGGATGATGATCGCCGTGACCGTCACACCACCACCCACGTCGCTGGCCGAGGTCCGGGCCCGGATCGACGCGATCGACTCCGACCTGGTGCGCCTGCTGGCGCGGCGGCAGGACCTGGTCCGCGCCGCCGCGGCGTTCAAGTCGGACGACCAGGCGGTCCGCGCGCCGGACCGGGTGGCCCGGGTGATCGCCTCGGTGCGGGAGCGCGCGTCGGCCGAGGGGCTCGACCCCGCAGTGGCGGAGGCGGTCTGGCGGGCGATGATCGGCGCGTTCATCGAGCTGGAACTGGCCGAGCACGCCACGAACCGGGACTAGGCCGCCCAGGCCGCGCGGGTCAGCGGTAGAGCTCGGCCAGCAGGCGGTACGAGTCCAGCAGCGCGGTCCGGTCGTGGGTGCTGGTGGTGACCAGGACCTCGTCGGCGGCGGTGCGGTCGAGCAGGTCGTCCAGGGCCTTGACCACTTCCGACGGCGTGCCGTGGACGTGTCCGCGCAGCGACTGCTCGAACAGCGTGCGCTCCCGGTTCGTCATCGGCCGGGCGAGGATGTCGTCCGTGGCGTGCAAGGGCGGGAACTCGCCCCGCGTGCGGGAGTGGGCCATGGCCCATGCTTCCGGCACGAGGAGCCGCCAGGCGTCCTCGGTGGTGTCCGCCACCGCGACGGTCGTGGAGAGCACCACGTACGGTTCCGCCGCCCAGATCGAGGGGCGGAACGCGGCGCGGTAGCCGGTGATGGCCTCGACCATCGCGTCCTCGCCGCGGAACGAGCCGATCACGAGTGGGAGACCGTGCGCCGCCGCGACGCGGGCCCCGGCGCCGGTGGCCAGGACGAACGGCGACACGCGCAGGCCGTCGGCCGGGTAGCCGCGCACCGCCTGGTCGCCGGTGAAGTACCCGAGCAGCTCGGTGAGCCTCGGGCCGAACTCCTCGGCATCGGACTTGTCGTGGCCCAGCGCCTTGCGGACCGCCTCGATGAAGCCGACCGAGCGGCCCAGGCCCATGTCGATGCGGCCCGGGAACAGCGACTCCAGCACGCCGAACTGCTCGGCCACGACCAGTGGCTGGTGGTTGGGCAGCATCACGCCGCCCGTGCCGACCCTGATCCGGGACGTCGCGGCGGCGACCGCGGCGGCCAGCACGGTCGGCGCCGACCCGGCGACGCCCGGCACGCCGTGGTGCTCGGACACCCAGAAGCGGTGGTAGCCGAGCTGCTCGACCTGCCGGGCGAACGCGACCGTGTCGCGCAGCGCCTCGGCGTGGCCGTGACCTGCCCGCACCCGCGACCGGTCCAGCACGGAGAGCTTCACACCACTGGTCAACGACCCCCGATCACCGCGCATTCCGGCGAACGGGTCACAGGCGGGTCGTGTCCGTCGGCACGCCGAGCTTCACCTTGCCGTAGGTCTCGAACAGCCGGCGGGACACCATCGCGTGCTGGGCGGCCACGTGGGCGTCGCGCAGGCAGCGCTGCAGCGGGGACTCCTCGAAGACCGACGTGCCGCCGCCGATGTCGAAGGCCAGGCGGGTGATCGAGACGGCCTCCGCGGCGGCGTGGGAGCAGGCCAGGCGCAGGCGTGCCCGTCCCGGATCCGTACTCGGCTGCCCGGCGACCGCCGCCTCCCACCGCTGAGCCACCTCGGCGTGCAGGAACGCCCGCGCCGCGGACCAACGCGCCTCGGCCACACCCAGGTCGCGCTGGGCCTCCGGCTGTTCGGCCAGCAGCCCGCCGACGTTCTGCGGTGTCTTGGTCATCGCCAGCGCCTCGGCCTCCTCGATCGCACGAGCGGCGATGCCCAGGCACACCGACGCCACACCGACGGCCAGGAACGCGAAGAACGGGAACGCGGGCAGCGCGCCGGGCACCCGCACGGCCGGCGGCCACACCTGGCGACGGGTCGGCACGAACGCGCCCGCGACCTCCCACTCGTGCGACCCGGTCGCACGCAGCCCGGTGGCGTGCCAGGTGTCGTGCACCGTCACGTCGGCCGCCGGGAAGAGCACGAGGCGCGGGCCGTCCGGTGTGATCGCGCCGCCGACGACCCAGTCGCACAGGGGAACCGCGCTGCCCCAGCCCCACCGGCCGGTGACGTGGTGCCCGCCTTCCGCGGCCACCGCCCGTCCCACCGGCGCGGCGGTCCCGGCGACCACGGACTTCGGCGGGCCGAACACCTCGGCGGCGGTGTCCGGCGGCAGGTACCAGGCCAACGACGAGGTCGCGCTGGTGGTCATCGCGGTCCACCCGGCCGAGCCGTCGGCGCGGGCCAGGTCCTCGACCGCCACCACCCACGACGGCAGGTCCAGTTCGCCGCCGCCGAGCGAGGCGGGCGCGAGCATCCGCGTCGCGCCCGCCTCGACCAGCGCCGCCACGACCGCCGGGGAGAGTCGGCGGTCGCGGTCGGCCTGGGCCGCTTCCGCTCTGATCAAGTTGTGCACGGTGCGATCATGCACTGCCCGATCAGGAAACGGTCCACTTCTGGTTGGCCGAACCGAAGCACGTCCACAGCTGCAGCCGGGTGCCGTTGGCGGAGCTGTTGTTCTGCGCGTCCAGGCACTTGTTGGCCTGGATGTTGACGATGTCGTTCGCGCCGCTGACCGCCCACTTCTGCGCACCGGTCCCGTTGCAGTCCCACAACTGCACCAGCGTGCCGTCCGCGGTGCCGCCCGACGCCGCGTCCAGGCACTTGCCCAGCGCGCGGATCGTGCCGTCGCCGGGGCGGGACCACTGCTGGGCCGCCGTGCCGTTGCAGTCCCACAGCTGCACGGGCGTGCCGTTGGCCGGGTTCGCGCCGGCCACGTCCACGCACTTGCCGCCGATCCCGGTGATCCGACCCCCGGCGGGCGGGTTGCCGTCCAGGGTCGACACGCGCACGTGGTCGATCACGAACTGCTGCGGGAACGTGGTGCTCGCGTCCGGGTACCCCGGCCACTCGCCGCCGACCGCCAGGTTCAGGATGATGAAGAACGGCTTGTTGAACACCCACTGGTTGCCGCCCACGTCGGCGGGCGTGCGGCGCTGGTAGACGTTGCCGTCGACGGACCACGCGATGCCCGTCGGCGACCACTCGATGGCGAAGGTGTGGAAGCCGTCGGCGAAGTTCGGCCCGTTGAACGGCATGCCGATGCCGCCCGCGCCCGAGTATCCGGGGCCGTGGATGGTGCCGTACACGGTGTCCAGGTCGTGGCCCAGGAACTCCATGATGTCGATCTCGCCGCTGCCCGGCCACGGGTTGCCCGAGTTGATGTCCTGCCCGAGCATCCAGAACGCGGGCCAGATGCCCTTGCCGCGCGGCATCTTCATCCGCGCCTCGACCTTGCCGTAGGTCGTGGTGAACTTGCCCGCGGTGTTGATCCGGGCCGACGTGTACTGGCACCGGCCGTACCAGCAGTTGTAGTTGCCCGGGTTCTCCTTGCGGGCGGTGATCACCAGGTTGCCCGCGCCGTCCATGGCCGCGTTGCTCGCCGACGTCGTGTAGTACTGGTGCTCGCGGTTGTTGCCGTTGTTGTCGCCGACCTCCGTGTTCCACTTGGAGGCGTCCGGCCGGGTGCCCGCCGCGCCGTTGAACTCCTCGGCGAACGTCACCGCCATCGTGCCCACGTCGGCCGCGGCGTCCGCGATCGGCGCGGTCGGCGCGGCCTGCGCGGCCGGCAGGGTGAATCCGCTCAGGGCCAGCACGACCGCGCTCAGCACCACTCGTGTCCTCATCGACACTCCCTTCACTTCTGGCGACGGCAGGCCAGAAGTTACTGCATAGCCTTTAATCAAGTCACGATGAAAGTAGGGAGGCTTTACTGTCGGGTCATGCCGGGACACCCACCGGCCCGACGAGGAGGTCGACACCCGATGGCCATGCTGCGCAGCTACGTGTCAGGTCGCTGGCACGTCCCGTCCGTCGAAGGAGCCCCGCTGCACGACGCGGTGACCGGCGAGGAGATCGCCCGGATCTCCTCCCAGGGCATCGACATGGCGGCGGCACTGGACCACGGCAGGCGCGTCGGCGGGCCGGCGCTGCGGGAGCTGACGTTCCACCAGCGCGCGGCCCTGCTCAAGGCACTCGCCTCGCACCTGCGGGAACACCGCGACGAGCTGTACGCCCTGTCCGCCCGGTCGGGCGCGACCAGGACGGACTCGCTGATCGACGTCGACGGCGGCATCGGCGTGCTGTTCGGCTACGCGAGCAAGGCCAAGCGCGAGCTGCCCAACGACAAGGTCTACCCGGACGGCAACGTCGAGCCGCTGAGCAAGGGCGGCACGTTCGTCGGCCGCCACATCGCGACCCCGCTGCGCGGCGTGGCCGTGCAGATCAACGCCTTCAACTTCCCGATGTGGGGCCCGCTGGAGAAGTTCGCCCCGGCGTTCATCGCGGGCGTGCCGTCGCTCATCAAGCCCGCCTCCCAGACCGCCTACGTCACCGAGAAGCTGGTCGAGCTGATGCTCGCCTCCGGCCTGCTCCCAGAAGGCTCGTTGCAGCTGGTCACCGGCAGCGCGGGCGACCTGCTCGACCACCTGACCGCGCAGGACCTGGTCGGCTTCACCGGCTCCGCGTCCACCGCGCAGGTGCTGCGCACCCACCCGGCGGTCGTGCGCAACAGCGTCCGCTTCAACGCCGAGGCCGACTCGCTGAACTGCTCGATCCTCGGCCCGGACGCGGTCGAGGGCACGCCCGAGTTCGACCTGTTCGTCAAGCAGCTCGTCAGCGAGATGACGGTCAAGGCGGGCCAGAAGTGCACCGCGATCCGGCGCGCCCTGGTCCCCGCCCCGCTCGTGGACGCCGTCGCCGACGCCGCCACCGCGCGCTTGGCGAAGGTCGTGATCGGCAACCCCGCCAACGACACCGTGCGGATGGGCGCGCTGGCCGGGCTGGAGCAGCGCGAGGAGGTCCGCCGGTCGCTCAAGGCGCTGCTGGAGGTCGGCGACGTCGTCTACGGCTCGCTGGACCGCGTGGACGTGGTGGACGCCGACGCCGAGCGCGGCGCGTTCCTGTCGCCGGTGCTGCTCAAGGCCGACCCCGACCACGCCCAGCCGCACGAGGTGGAGGCGTTCGGGCCGGTGTCCACGCTGATGGCCTACCGCGACGCCGAGCACGCGGTCGAGCTGGCCGCACGGGGCTCGGGCAGCCTGGTCGGCTCCGTCGTCACGCACGACGCCGACTTCGCCCGGGACGTGGTGCTGGGCGTCGCACCGTGGCACGGCCGCATCCTGGTGCTGGACCGCGACGACGCCAAGGAGTCCACCGGGCACGGCTCGCCGCTGCCGATGCTGGTGCACGGCGGCCCGGGCCGGGCGGGCGGCGGCGAGGAGATGGGCGGCATCCGGGGCGTGCTGCACCACATGCAGCGCACCGCCGTGCAGGCGAGCCCGCGGGTGCTGACCGCGGTCACCGGGCAGTGGGTGACGGGCGCGCCGCGCACCGAGCCGGACGCGCACCCGTTCCGCAAGTCGCTGCGGGAGCTGCGCATCGGTGACTCGGTCGTGGCCGGGCCGCGGGCGGTGACGCTGGCCGACATCGAGCACTTCGCCGACTTCACCGGCGACACGTTCTACGCCCACACGGACGAGGAGGCCGCGGCCGCGAACCCGTTCTTCGGCGGCCGGGTCGCGCACGGCTACCTGGTGGTGTCGTTCGCGGCCGGCCTGTTCGTCTCGCCCGAGCCGGGGCCGGTGCTGGCCAACTACGGGCTGGAGAACCTGCGGTTCCTCACGCCCACGTTCCCCGGCGACGAGCTGACCGTGACGCTGACCGCGAAGCAGATCACGCCGCGCGAGGACCAGGACTACGGCGAGGTCCGCTGGGACGCCGACGTGGTCAACCAGAAGGGCGAGTCGGTGGCCAAGTACGACGTGCTCACGCTGGTCGCCAAGCAGTAGCCGGTTCCACCAGGTGGACGCGCGCCGGTCCGATCACCCGGACGGGAACAACCGGCGCGCGTCACGTGGTTGGCGGGGAAGGAGGACCTTCAACGAGTTCGAGGAGCACCTGAGGTGTCTGAGACCTTTTCGCTGGGCGGCGACCTGACCGTCAACCGCCTGGGCTACGGCGCGATGCGGCTCACCGGCGAGGGCATCTGGGGCTACCCGGCCGACCGCGACAACGCGATCGCCCTGCTGCGCCGGGTGGTCGAGCTGGGCGTCAACTTCATCGACACGGCGGACTCGTACGGCCCGCACGTCAACGAGGAGCTGATCCGGCAGGCCCTGCACCCCTACGCCGACGACCTGGTCATCGCGACCAAGGGCGGCCTGCTGCGCACCGGCCCGAACGAGTGGCCGGTCCTGGGCAGGCCCGACTACCTGCGGCAGGCCGTGGAGACGAGCCTGCTGCGGCTGGGCGTCGAACGCATCGACCTCTACCAGCTGCACCGCGTCGACCCGGCCTACCCGCTGGAGGACCAGGTCGGTGAGCTGCGCAAGCTCCAGGAGGAGGGCAAGATCCGGCACATCGGGCTGTCCGAGGTGACCGTGGCCCAGCTGGAGGCCGCGCAGGCGGTCGCGCCGATCGCGAGCGTGCAGAACCTCTACAACCTGGCCAACCGCGGCCACGAGGCCGTGCTGGAGCGCGCCACCGAGCAGGGCATCGCGTTCATCCCGTGGTTCCCGGTGGCGACCGGCGAGCTGGCCCGTCCGGGTGGCGTGCTCGACGCGGCGGCCAAGGACCACGGCGCCACGCCCGCGCAGCTCGCGCTGGCGTGGCTGCTGCGCAGGTCGCCGGTCGTGCTGCCCATTCCCGGCACGTCCTCGATCGCGCACCTGGAGGAGAACGTGGCGGCGGCGAAGATCGAGCTGACCGACGAGGAGTTCGAGAAGCTGTCGGCGCAGGCCTGAACTCCGGGCCCCGCCTGGACCCCGGGCGCTACGCCGGGTCGAACGCCGCCCGCTCGACCCGGCGTTCGACCCGGCGGCGCAGGTCGTCGGGCAGGTCGTCGCCCGCGGCCAGCAGGCCAGGAAGCAGCTCCGCCTCCAGCGTCAGGGCGCGGAACGCGAGGGCGATCGTGACGTCGTGGTCGGGCCGGTGCTCGATCGTGATCTCGTCACCCGCGGTGATCGTGCCGGGTTCGAGGACGCGGAAGTAGGTGCCGGGGAGCCCGCGCTGAGTGAACTTCTTCACCCACCCGCGTTCCTCCATCACCCCGGCGAACGTGCGGCACGGCACGCGCGGGCCGGTCGCCTGGAGCAGCAGCCCGCCGATCCGCCACCGCTCGCCGATGAGCGCACCGCACACGTCGACACCCACCGTGGTCAGGTTCTCGCCGAACAGCCCGGGCCGCAGGTCGCGGCCCAACTCGACCGCCCACTCGTCCAGGTCTTCCCGCGCGTAGGCGTAAACGGCCTGGTCGTCGCCACCGTGGTGGCGCTTGTCGGAGATGTGGTCGCCGGCGACGCCGCTGCCGCCCACGCCACGCGGGCCGGGTGCGCGGACGTCCACCGGGCCGGTCACGGCGCGCTTGCCGATGCCGGTGTGGCCGATGTCGGCCTGGTCGAACTCGACGCGGGAGCCGACGTTGAGGGAGAGCACGTGGGGCATGCCCCGACGGTAGCCGAGCCACTTTCGGGGTTCGCACTCCTTATCGGGCGCGGGTGGGGGAGGATGGCGGTGTTCACCGTCCGTGGGGGGAGTCATGCGCAGGTCCGCAGTCGCGTTGGTGCTGGCCGGGGTGGCACTGGCGGGCTGCGCCGAGCGGACACCCCTGCCCGCGCCGACCCTCGGCCCGGTGGTGGACGACAGCGCCACGCTGGTCACCGGCCTCGCCGCCCGCGCCGACGAGCAGCGGTCGGTGCGGTTCCGGACCGAGACCACCATGACCGGGCTGCGGGTGGACCTCGACGGCGGCCTGCTGCGCGCCCGAGAGGGCAGGCTGGTGTCGTTGCGGCAGGACTCGTCGACCGACGTCGTGGTGCTCGCCGACGCGGGCTACTCCCGCACCGACGGCGGCACGTGGACCAGGCTCGACCTGGCCGACCGCGCGCCCGTGCGGGCCGACACCACGGTCGCCGGCCTGGCCGACGAGGTCGACCCGGCGTCGGTGGTGGAGTCGCTGGCGGGCAGCCTGCTGGTGGACAAGGGCGACGAGCGGCTCGACGGCGTGCCGACCCGCCGCTACACCCTGCTGGTCGACCTGCGGGTGCAGGCCGAGCGGACGCCCGACAGCTCGCGGCGCGCCCAGCTGCTCGCCGCCTACGAGTCCGGCTTCACCGCCTCGGCGACCGTGTGGGTGGGTCCGGGCGACCTGCCGGTGCGGGTCGAGCAGGTGCTGAGGACGTTGGAGGACAACGTCTTCCAGCGCACCCTGCACGTCTTCACCGACTGGAACGCCGACATCCGGGTGACCGCACCCGTCTCCTAGAGACCTAGCAGGTGCGCTTGGCCCGCTCGATGTCCGTGGTCAGGGCCGGCCGGCCGTCGACCTCGCTGTCCGGGTTCGGCGCGATGCCACCCGCGGCGACCTTGTCCAGCGTGGCGAGCCCGGCGGGCGTGACGCGGCCGAACACGGTGTAGTTGGGCCGCAGCACGGAATCCGACGTGACCAGGAAGAACTGGCTGCCGTTGGTGTCCGGGCCCGCGTTGGCCATGGCGAGGGTGCCGCGCGGGTAGGTGCGGCGCTGGCCGGTGGGGTCGTTCGGCGCGGGCGCGAGGTCGGTCGGCAGTTCGTCCTCGTACTTGTAACCGGGCCCGCCCTCGCCCGTGCCGGACGGGTCGCCGCACTGGAGCACCTTCAACGTGGGGTAGGCGGTGAGCCGGTGGCACGTCGTGTCGTCGTAGAACTTCCGGCGCACCAGGTGCAGGAAGCTCTGCACCGTGCACGGCGCCTGCGCGCGGTCCAGCACCAGCGGCACCGGGCCCTGGTTGGTCCGCAGCAGCACCTCGGGGTGGCCGCGGTCGGGCGTGTGCCGCGGGTCCGGCGGCAGCGGCACGGGACGGGCGGCCGGCTCGTCCGGCGTCACGGTGTACGCGCACGGACCGCGGGTCGAACCGGGAGCTTCGGGTGACGCCTGCGCCACCCCGCCGCCGAGGACCACCGCCAGCGCCACTGCCACGAGGATTCTCACCGCACCAGGTCTAACGGACCCGCCACCGCGGTGCTAGGGCCGGTCGGCGGGTCCCAGCGACGCGGCGAACGCGCTGAGCGACTCCCGGTCCGGCTGCGCGGTCTTCGTGATCAGGCTGGCCACGTGCTTCTCCACCGTGCGCGGCGAGATGTGCAGCCGGGTGGCGATCGCCTTGTTCCCCAGCCGGCCCGCCAGCAGCCGGAACACCTCGAACTCGCGCACGGTCACGCCCAGCGCCCGCAGCTCGCGCGGCACCTGGTCGGACCCGGTCCGCCGCTGCGGCACCGACGCGCCCACCTGCCGCAGCAGCCCGCGGCACGCGCTGGCCACGGCCGCCTGACCGGCCTGGTGGAAGTACTCCTCCGCGCCGCGCAGCCACGCCACCGGCTCGCCCCACCCGTCGGCCACCGCCGCCTCGGCCACCAGCCGCAGCCCCAGGTGCCGGGCCAGCGGGTGGATCGCCGCCGCCTCCCGCGCCGCCCGCACGGCCTGCGCCGCCTCCGCCTCCCGGCCCAGCCTGCCCAGCAGCACGGCCAGCGCGAACTGCGCGAACACCCGGTTCCAGCGCATCCGGGCCGCCGCCGACCGCGTCACGGCGCGGTAGCCGTCCAGGTCCAGCGCACCGGACACCGCCTCCAGCAGCAGGAGCAGCCCGTGCCGACCGGACAGGTGGTACACGGTCGGCGTCTCCGCCTCGTACGCGATCGCCCGCGCCAGGTCGTGCCCGGCCGCGGCGCGGTCCTCCTCCAGCAGCGCGCAGAACGCCCGCGCCAACCCGAAGCACAGCGGCCGCTCCTGCGAGCCGACCCCGCCGACCTCGTCGAACTCCTCGATCGCGGCGTCCATCTCGGCCCGCCTGCCCTGGTGCGCCGCGGCGGTCGCCCGCGCCATCAACCCGTACAGGGTCAGGTTGCGCAGTTGCAGCCGCCGGGTGTCGGCGATGACCCGCGGCAACCGCTCGGCCGCCGCCGCGTACTGCCCGCGCAGCACGGCGTCCAGCCCGAGGATCGCGTCCACGTTGTAGGCCACGCTCACCGCGCCGATCAGCAACGCCTCCTCGCGCGCCTCGGCCAGCTCCGCCGCCTTGCCCTCGGCCAGCCAGTCCAGCCCGGCCTGCCGGATCACCGCGTAGGCGCGCTGGATGGGCAGCCCGTGCTCGTCGGCCAGCGCCCGCGCCCGGCTGAAGCAGTCGGCCGCCTCGTCGAGGTCGCGTTCCCGGGCCAGCACGCCGAGCAGTTGCCACGTCTCGCAGCCCACCTCGGGCAGCGGCACCCGCTTCGCCGCGTCGGCCGCGCGCCGGGCCAGGAACTCGGCCGAGGCGATCCGGTCCGGCACCTCCAGGTTCAACGTCAGGAACGCGGCCACCGCGTCGAGCCGCGCGGTGTGCTCGTCGGTCGCGTCCGCGCCGAGCAGCGCGCGGGCGGTCTCCACGTGCGCCATGCCGTCGGTCCAGCGGCCCGCGGTGTTGGCCACCTGCGCCAGCTTGGTGTGCAGCTCGGCCCGGCGGACCCGGCCCAGCCCGGCGGCGCTCAGCTCGGTGACCGCGTCGACCAGCGCGAACGCCCGCTCGAACTGGCCCGCCTCGGCCAGCGCGGGCAGCAGCGAGTCCAGCACGTCGGCCCGGACCGCCACGTCGACCTCGCTCGCCAGCAGCCGGTGCGCGTGGTCGAGCAGCCGCACCGCCGACCCGGCCGCGCCGTCGGCCAGCGCCCGACGTCCCGCCTCGGCCAGCAGCGCGCCCGCCTCGGCGGTCTGCCCGGCGTCCAGCCGCAGCGACGCCACCAGCGCGCACCACTCGCCGGGCAACCCGGGGTGCAGCCGCTGCACGGCGTCCGCGGTCCGCCGCGCCAGCTCGGCCCGGTGCGGTGGCGGTATCTGCGCGAGCAGCGCCTCGGCGGTCAGCGGGTGCCGGAACGCGTACCAGTCGGGCACCGGCTCGTCCGGCGTCACGAGCTGCGCGGCCACGCCCGCGTGCAGGTGCGACAGCAGCGCGCGGTCGTCCATGCCGGTCACCCGCCGCAGCACGGACAGCGGGAACCGGTGGCCCAGCACGGCGGCCACGGACAGCACCTCGCGCCCCTGCGGCCCGAGCCGGTCGGTGCGGTGCGCGATCGACCGCACCAGCGCCGACGGCACGTCGATGCGCAGCTCGCCGAGCACCTGCCAGCCCGCCGGGCCGCGCACCAGCAGGCCGCCGTTCACCAGGCCGTGCACCATCTCCTCGACCACGAACGGGTTGCCCGCGCTGTCGGCCCACAGCCGCTGCACGACCTCGGCGGGCACCTCGTCGTCCTCCGCCTCCAGGCACAGCGCCACCATCCGGCTCACCTGGCGCTCGTCCAGCCGGCGCAACTCCATCAGCACGCCCGCCTGCCGTTGCGCGGCCGAGCGGATCACGTCCAGCGCGGGGCCCGGGTCGGCGCGGGTCGTCACCAGCAGCGCGGCGGGCGCCTGGTCGAGGTTGTCCACCAGGTAGTCGACGACCGCCAGCGTCTCGGCGTCCGCGTCGTGCAGGTCCTCCAGCACCACCAGGCTCGGCTGGGTCCGGCCGACCAGGGCCAGCAGCCGCAGCACGGCCTCGGCGAGCACCAGCACGGAGTGCGCGGGCCGCGGCTCCTCGGGGCCGCCGTCCGGGCTCCACTCGGGCGCGAGCCTGCCCAGCGCCGGCTGGTAGGGACCCAGTTCGGCCAGGTCCAGGCCATCACCCACGCGCAGCAGCGACATCAGGGCCTCGGCCAGCGGCCGGAACGGCACGATGGGCCCGATCGTGCTGCCCCGACCGCGCAGCACCCGCATGCCGCGGTCGAAGGCGGCGCCGGCGGCGAAGCGCGCCAACCGGGTCTTCCCGATGCCGGGCTCCCCGACGAGGAACACGGCGCGCCCGCGGTGGGCGCCCGCGTCGGCCAGCACGCGGTCGAGCACGCGGAGTTCTTCGTCGCGGCCGACCACGACCGGCGCGCGGGTGTGCATGCGCCGACCTTAGTCAAGCCGCGTCACCGCATGCCAAACTGCCCGCACCCCCAGTGCGGGCGGGCAGTTCGGCGGCGGTGCGAGCCGGTTACAGGGGCAGGCCGGGCGCGCTCACCGTGGTCATGGTGCCTTCGCTCACGGTGACGGCGGCGTACGCGCCGACGGCCAGCGTCAGGCCGGCCAGCGCGCGGGCGCGGGCCCCTGCCTTGGCCTTGCGGGACAGCGCCATCTCCCCGGCGGGGTGGTCGCCGTCCTGGTCGGCGCTCCAGGTGGTGACCTCGTCGCGGTTGGCGTTGCTCATGGGGTGTTCTCCTCGATGGGGTGGGTGTCGTGCGTGGACCCGAGCAGGAGCACCGAAGGCACCTGCTCGGGGAAACCGAGGCGGAGCAAGCCGTACCCGATGCCGGACAGCCCGGTGAGCAGGCCGGCCGACGGCACGCCACCGGGCGTGCCGCAGCGCGCCCCGTACTGGTCCAGCGCGCCGAGGACCAGCCCCGCGCGCCGGGTCTGCATGGCCGGTGCCAGGCCGTGCCCGCGTTCGGCGAGCACGGTCAAGGCCTCGATCACGCCCAGCTCACCGTGGCACAGGCTCAGGTCCCGCAGGGGTTCGTGCACCGCCAAGGCGTTCGTGCACCGGTCGACGTGCAGGGTGTGCGCGTCGACCGGCTGGTCGGGGTGGGCGCAGTGCGCGAGCACCGCGCCGGACAACCCGGAGCACCAACTGTGGTCGGCTTCGGCCACGTCGAGCAGCCGTTGCCGCAACGCGTGGTCGGCCCGCAGGTTGGCCCGGCCGACCACACCGTAGCGGTCGTCGCGGACGGTCCGCGCGTAGCGCAGCAACGCCCAGCCGACGCCCGCCCGGCCGCGGGCGAAGCCGTCGCCGCCGGGGGTGGCCGCGAGGAGCCGGTCGGCGTACGCGCGGGCGAGCGCCGAGGCGGCGGGCAGGCCGCTCTCCGCCCGCACCGCCAGCATGGCGGCCAGGCCGCCCGCCCAGCCCTCGACCACGTTGGCCGGGTCCTCGCCGGCCGCTTCGACGGCGGCCGCGACGTCGACCGCGGTGCGCAGCCAGCCGGTGATCTCGCCGTCGTCCAGCAGGTTCGCCATCCGGGCCAGCGCGTAGCAGATGCCGCCCAGCCCGTGGAACCCGCCGCTGCCCACGGCCGCCGCCCGCTCACCGTCCTCGGCGAACGCGGTCAGCAGGCCGGGGATCGGCCGCAGCGCGTCCCGCGCGTACTCGGTGTAGCGGGAGGCACCGGTGAGCCGGCCCAGTTGGGCGAGGAACAGCGCGACGCCGGTGTAGCCGTTGGACAGTCCGGCGCCCATCGGCGCGACCGCCCAGTGACGGTCGTCCACCAGCTCCAGGCCCACCCAGTTGACCCGGCCGTCGGCGGTCGTGGCGTGCGCCAGCACCTCGTCGGCGATGCCGCAGGCGGCGACCAGCAGGCGTTGCGGGTCCGGCACGCCGGCTTCCACCGGCGCGGCCACGCCCCGGCCCGTGCGGTGCTCCACCGGGCGCGGCCTGCTCGCCAGCCCGGCGCTGATCAGCCACTGCTGGTCGTGCTTGTCCACCTCGTCCAGCGCGGCGACCTTGGCCGTGACGGCGTCCAGCGCGGAGCACGGCAGCAGGTCCGGCAGCCGCTGCCCGGTCGAGGTGACCACGTCGCGGCTGCCCGGCCGGGTGGTGAACAGCGGCACGTCGCCCGCCCACAGGTCGCGCATCTCGTGCGGCACCAGTGCACGTGTCACGTCGTCGTCGCCCGCGCCGTCCCACAGCAGGTCGAGCACGTCCTGGCGGGCCGACGCGCCGCGCAGCGCGTCCGGGTGCGTCGACTCGTCCAGCAACGTCGAGTACAGCTGGGTCATCCGCGGCACGAACCGCACCGGCAGGTCGGCGAAGCGGCTCAGCAGCCCGTCCGGGCCGAGCAGCTCGGCGCGGTGGTAGCACAGGGCGTCGTAGCCGATCCGGAAACCGGCCAGCAGCGCGCCCTGGTAGTCGGCGGGCTCGGCGTCGCGACCGTCCACCACGGGCCGGTTCTGCGCCGGGGGCATCGGCGCGGGCCTGCGCACCAGCCGCATCCGGTCGGTGCCGGGGTCCAGCCACGCCACGCCGTCGACGGGCGGCCGGTCGCCGTGGTCACCGCCCAGGCCGCCGACGTCCAGCGCGCCGTGCTCGCCCAGCAGCACGCGCGGCAGCACGGCGGTGCGGTGCACGGACCGCGCCAGGGCCCGGACCGCCGGGTCGGTCGGCGCGCCCAGGGTGGGGTGGAACAGGGTCTCCAGGTCCACCAGCACCGGCTGATCGCCCGCCGCGATCAGGTTCTCGTAGTGCATGTCGGTGCCGTCCACCGCGTACAGCAGCGCGATCAGCGCGCCCAGCCGCTGGTAGAACCGGCCGACCTCGGTGACGTCCGCGCACGGGCGGTGCTCGACGAACTCCAGCCACCCGTGCCCGGGGCGGGCCAGCAGGCGCGGCAGCCGCAGGTCCAGGCCGGTGTGCCCGTCGAACCACGTGACCAGGTCGGCGAACGCCCGGTGCAGCGCGACCGGCCGCGGCTTGTAGACCACCCGGCGGCCGTCGGTGAAGGTCAGGACGGCCACCGAGCGGCCCCGCGCGTGCGGGTCGCCCCGGCCGGTCTCCACGTGCGCGAGCGCGCCGGGGTCGCGGCCGTCGAGCAGGGTCCGCACGATCTCCGCCCGGTCCGCGGTGAAGCGGTCCAGCAGCTCGCGGTGCGCGTCCACGGAGTGCAGGCAGGCCTGGCCGAGCAGCCGGGCCAGCACCGGGTACCGGGCGAACAGCGCGGGCAGGTCCACGTGCCGGACGAAGTCGGCGAACCGCTCCTGCGGCGTGTCGCCGACGAGCCGGCCGCCGACCCGGTCGAGGTTCAGCTCCAGCACCAGGGTGCGAGCCGCGATCCGGACCAGCCGCTTGCCCAGCGCGCGGGCGAAGTCGGCGTCCAGCCGCGGGTCGAGCGCCGTGGCCGCGCGCACCAGGGGTCTCAGCGCGAACGCGAACGCCTCGTCCCAGCTGCCGCCGGCGAAGTCTGCACGGGCCGCGGTCGTGGTGGCGCGTTCCACGAACGCGGCCCATGAGGGCCGTCCACGGGGGACGACCAGCTCCTGGGTGTTCCCGCGCACGCCGCTGTGCCACCACGTCGCTGGCGGCCGTTCCACGGCGGAGGGAATCACGCCGACAACGTGTCATGGGGGCCCGGTGCCGCACATGGGGGCCGTGCCCCCAGATTTGCGCGCGGACCCCGACGAGACCGCACATGTGCGGTGAACCGCTTCGCCGCAGGTCACCGCCGGGATGACGGGACGGTGAACGGCGTGGTGCCCGGCCCCGTGCAGGCGGGACCGGGCACCGGACGACCCTCTCGGCAGGGCCTAGAAGGTCAGGTTCCAGACGTCGATGTAGCCGGTGTCACCGGAGTACACGTCCTGGACGCGGAGCTTCCAGGTGCCGTCGGCGACCTCGGCCGAGGCGTTCACGGTGTAGGTGGCGACCACGTTGTCCGCGCTGTCGCTCGACGACGAGCCCTTCAGCCGGTACGCCGTGCCGTCCGGCGCGACCAGGTCGACCACCAGGTCGCCGCGGTAGGTGTGCTTGATGTCGACACCGACCTTCAGCGTGGCCGGCGCGTTGCCGGTCCGGCCGGTCACCGCGATGTCGGACGTCACCGTGCCGCGGTCCACGATCCGCACGTCCGTCGCGTTCTCGAACGTGCCGGTCGGCGGCGTGGTGCCGCCACCGGCCGCCGCGACCGCCTTCGCCGCGTCGGCGAGCCCCGCGCCGCACCCGCCGGTGCAGGTGCCGGCCAGCGGGCGGGCGTTGTTCTTGATCAGCGCCTCGACCTGGGCCGGGGTCAGCGCCGCGTTGGCCTGGGCGAGCAGCGCGGCCAGGCCGGCGACGTGCGGCGCGGCCATGCTGGTGCCCTGGTACGGCGCGTAGGACTCCGCGCCGGCGGTGGTCGTGCCCGCGTTCAGCGTGGAGAGGATGCCGTTCTGCGGCGTGGTGATCGTGCCCGGCGTGTCGGTGGCGCGCCGGGTCTCGCCGCCGGGCGCCGCGATGTCGACCTTGGCGCCGTAGTTCGAGTAGTACGCCCGGTTGCCCTCACGGCTGCTCGCCGCCACCGCGATGACGTTGTTGCAGCTCGCCGGCGTGAAACCGGAGACGTCGGCGTTCGAGTTGCCCGCCGCGACGACGACCGTCGTGCCGCGGCCGACCGCCGAGTTGATCGCGTTCTGGTAGGTCGAGGAGCACGCGGACTGGCCGCCCAGGCTCATGTTGACCACCTTGGCCGGCGTGGGGTTCGAGGGCACGCCGGACACCGTGCCGCCGGACGCCCACACGATGGCGTCGGCGATGTCGGACGTGCTGCCGCCGCACTGCGCGAGCACGCGGATCGGCTGGATCTTCGCGTCGTAGGCGATGCCGGCGACGCCCTTGGCGTTGTTCGTGGCCGCGCCGATCGTGCCCGCCACGTGCGTGCCGTGCCAGCTCGAGTTCTGGTCCTTCGGCGGCACGGGGTTGCCGAACAGGTCGGTGCCGCAGTCGCCCGCCTTCATCCAGTCGCCGTTGTCGGCCGGGTTCGAGTCGCGGCCGTTGCCGTCGCGCGCCCGGGAGGCGTCGGAGACGAAGTCGTAGCCCGCGACGACCTTGCCCGCCAGGTCCGAGTGCGCGACGTAACCGGTGTCGAGCACCGCGACCGTGACGCCCTGCCCGGTGGCCGTGCCCCACGCGCCGGGCACGTTCATGCCCGCGGTGGCCTCGAACAGGTCCCACTGCTTGGCGTAGTCGGTGTCATTCGGGTCCGCCAGCGGCTGCATCATCAGGTCCGGCTCGACGTAGGCCACGTCGGGGTCGGCCCGGAACTCCTCGATCGCCTTCGCCGCCGCCGCCCGGTCGGTGGTGCCGAGGTCGACCACGGTGGCGCCGGTGCCCAGCCGGCGGCGGAGGCTGAGGTCCCGGCCGACCCGGTCGCCCTTGGCCTCGGCGTCCTGGGCGGCGGCGGTGTCCGAGCTCGCCTCCGCGGCGCCTGCCTTGTAGCCGACGATCAGCCGCTCGTACGGGCGGGCGTCGGCCGGGGCCGGGGGCGCCGCGGGCTCGGCGGTCGCCGCGGTCACGCCGGACAGCAGCGCGGCCGAGACGGCCGTCGCGCACAGCGCGGCGCGTCGCAATCCGTTCACAGGGGTGGTTCCTTCCGACTGCAGGGACTTCGCCTGCCGTCGAGGGCATCAGGGGTCTGAAACGGCTGCGAAGTGCGTGAAAGGTAGGCAGGAAGGCGGGGATTGGCCCAGAGTCGGAACGCGGCAGTTTCGCGACACTGACGTGTTCCCGTCAGCGGATTGGGCCGAACGGTCCACGTCGAACGGGCTGTTCGGTCGAAACGGGGACAATGTGCGGGTGTTCGAACACCTGGGTGTCTCCGCCGAGCAGGCGCGTGTCTACGAGCGATTGGTCCGCACCGGGTCGTGCACCGCGGCGGAGGCCGGGACGTCACCCGGCGTGCTCGGGGAGCTCGTGCGGCTGGGGGTGGTGCAGCGGCTCGCCGACGACGTGTGGCAGGCCGTGCCGCCGGACCTCGCGGTGGAGGTGCTGATCGCCGCCCGCGAGGACGGGCACCGGCGGGCGCGGGCCGAGGCGGCCCCGCTGATGGAGGCCTACCTGCGCAACCGGGCCGAGCAGCACCACGACACGTCGATGGTCGAGGTGGTCAACGGCGCGGGCGCGGTGCGCGACGTGTGGCGGGCGCTGCTGGCCGGCGCGCGGACCGAGGTGTGCGTGCTCGACCAGCCGCCGTACCTCTCACCGGTCGAGGAGCACACCGGGCTGGAGGTCGACACGCGGCGGCGGCACGTGCAGTGGCGCGTCATCTACGACCGGTCGAGCGTGGAGCTGCCGGGGCGGCTGGCCGAGATCGGCGAGCTGGTCGCGTCGGGGGAGCGGGCCCGGGTGACGCCGACCCTGCCGTTCAAGCTCGGCGTGGTGGACGCGCGGGTGGCCGTGCTGCCGGTGGCGGTGCGGGGCGCGGTGGACCAGGTGCTGCTGATCCGCCCGTCACCGCTGCTGGACGTGCTCGTGTCCATGTTCGACCTGTACTGGGACAACGCGATCCCGTTCAGCCCGCGCGGGTCCGGCGGCGAGGTCGACACCCGGTTGCTGGCGCTGCTCGCGGCCGGGTTGACCGACGAGAGCATCGCCCGCCACCTGGGCCTCGGCCCGCGCACCGTGCAGCGGCGGGTGCGGCAGCTGATGGACCGGTGCGGCGCGCGGACGAGGTTCCAGGCCGGTGTCCAGGCCATGCGCCGCGGCTGGTTGTAGCCCCTGGCGTCAGGCGCAGTTCTCGGCTTGGCCGGCGGCGGCGCGGAAGTCGTCGGGCAGCGAGACCACGGCCATCTTCTCCACCGCCTCGTTCATCACGGTGACCGCCTCGGTCATGTCCTGGATGACGGTGGAGAAGATGTCGGTGGTCATCTCCGGCGCGTCGTCCACGGTCGCCTTCGCCGAGACGAACTTGTCCCGCGCCCGGCCCAGCGGCTCGCTGATCACCTCGACCGCGGTGTCGGCGGCGGGGTTCGGCGCGGGGGTCAGCTCGCCGAGGTCGTGCAGCACGACGTCGAGCACGTCGACCACCCGGCCGAGCGAGTCGCTGATCGCCTTCTTGGCCTCGGCCGGGTCGGTCTGCGTCTGGTCGAACTGGACCCCGCCCGAGGCGACCATGTACTTCGCCACGCCGCAGAAGTTGTTCACCCAGCGCACGACCTCGGCGTCCGCCCCGCCGGACGACACCGGGCCGGCCGTCGGCTGCCCCGTCACGGGCACCGCGCACCCGGTCAGCCCGACCAGCGCCACCGCCACCACCCACCGCTTCACAGGGGATTTGTACCCCGTCATCACCCGATAGTGGGGTGGAACATGACAAACGGGGGAATCGTCGGCCACGATGTCCGCCTCATGACCGTCTCACTCGATGTCTCCGGCGGGATCGCGGTCATCCGGATCGGCGAGCCGTCGGACACCGTGCTGCCCGACCTCCGCGCGCTGCTGCCGATGGCGGCCGGTGCTCGGGCCGTCGTGCTGCCGGTGGACGCCGGGCT
The DNA here is from genome assembly GCF_006716745.1 of Saccharothrix saharensis. Classification (NCBI taxonomy): domain Bacteria; kingdom Bacillati; phylum Actinomycetota; class Actinomycetes; order Pseudonocardiales; family Pseudonocardiaceae; genus Saccharothrix; species Saccharothrix saharensis. The sequence continues at coordinate 7,031,578 of NZ_VFPP01000001.1, forward strand.
GTGCTCGATCGACATCAAACGGCTGGTCCGGGTGTCGGCGGCGGAGCGGGAGGCGCTCGCGGCGGCGGTGCGCGGGGTGCGGGACGAGGTGGCGAACCTGCCCGTGCCGGTGGTCGCGGCGATCGGCGGCAGCCCGTACGGCGAGGTGGCCGAGCTGGCGATGGCGTGCGACCTGCGGGTGTTGTCGTCCGACGCCGCACTCGGCTGGGTGACCGACAGCCGGGTGACCGGCGGTCAGGTGTTGGTGGCACGGCGCGTGACCGCCGACGAGGCGTTGCGGACCGGGCTGGTGGACCGCGTCGTGCCGCCGTCGGCGGTGCTCAGGACCGCACTCGAACTCGCAAACGAGTGCAAGTCAACGCAAGCGGGACGTAAATCCTGCCGTATAGTTGCTCCATGACGCAACGGCGGTTGGCGGAAGTGGCCGCGAAGGTCGGCGTGAGCGAGGCGACGGTCAGCCGGGTGCTCAACGGCAAGCCCGGTGTGTCCGACGCGACGCGCTCGGCCGTGCTCACCGCGCTGGACGTGCTGGGGTACGAACGGCCGACGCAGCTGCGCGGCGAGCGGGCGAGGCTGGTCGGCCTGGTGCTGCCGGAGCTGCAGAACCCGATCTTCCCCGCGTTCGCCGACGTGGTCGGCAACGCGCTGGCGCAGCGCGGCTTCACGCCGGTGCTGTGCACCCGCACGGCCGGCGGCGTGACCGAGGCGGACTACCTGGAGCTGCTGTTCGAGCAGCACGTGTCGGGGGTCGTGTTCGCCGGCGGGCAGTACGCGCAGGCCGACGCGTCGCACGAGCACTACCGGCAGATGACGCGGCGCAAGCTGCCGGCGGTGCTGGTGAACGCCGCGATAGAGGACCTCGGGTTCCCGCGCGTGTCGTGCGACGACGCGGTGGCGGTCGAGCAGGCGTTCGGGCACCTGGTGGCGCTGGGGCACGTCCGGATCGGGGCGGTGCTCGGCCCGTCGGACCACATGCCGTCGCGGCGCAAGCTCACCGCGTTGACGTCGTGCGCGGGCGCGGCGGGGGTGGAGCTGTTCGAGGAGCACGCGATGTTCTCGCTGGAGGGCGGGCAGGCCGCCGCCACCCGGCTGCTGCACCGGGGCGTGACCGCGATCCTGTGCGCGTCCGACCCGCTGGCGTTGGGCGCGGTGCGCGCCGTGCGGCGGCACGGGCTCAAGGTGCCGCACGACGTCTCCGTGGTGGGTTACGACGATTCACCGCTCATGACGTGCACCGAACCGCCGTTGACCACGGTCCGCCAGCCGATCGAGGCGATGGGCCGCGCGGCCGTCGAGCTGCTGGCCAACCAGATCTCCGGCACCCCGGTCCCCGACGAGGAACTCCTCTTCGAACCCGAGCTGGTCGTCCGCTCCTCCACCGCCCCCGCCCCCCGCTAACCCGAGAGTCGAACGCTCAGGTCCCGAGTGTCGAACGCTCAGGACCACCGAGTCGAACCTTCAGGACCCCCGAGTCGAACCTTCAGGACCCCCGAGTTCGACGTTCGCGACCGTGCCCCGGCCGTCGTGAGCGTTGAACTCGGGGGTCCTGAGCGTTCGACACTCGGGACGCGGAGGTTCGACACTCGGGACCTGAACGTTCGACTCGCGGGGTGTGGGCTTACGACGAGATGTCGGGAAGTTGCGAATTTTCGTAGACATCTTGCGGGACGGTGATGGGGCGATTTAGCGTGTGCGCCACACCACTCCCGAGGAGGGTCCGCCCCCATGAACTCACTCAGCCTCCGCAGAGCGGCGGGGCTGCTGCTGGCAGGCAGCCTGAGCCTCACCGCCGTCGCGTGCTCGCAAGCCGGTGACGGCGGCACGTCCGCCGGCGGCAAGGTCACGATCTCGGTCAACGGCCAGCCGCCGCAGACCCAGCCGTTCGACCGCAAGGTCTTCGACGAGGACGTGGCCGAGTTCGAGGCCGCGAACCCCGACATCGACATCGAGCCGCACGAGGGGTTCATGGACCCCAAGACGTTCTCCGCGAAGCTCGCCGGCGGCCAGCTCGAGGACGTCTTCTACGCCTACTTCACCGACCCGGCCAACCTCATCGCCCGCCGACAGGCCGCGGACATCACCGAGTACGTCAAGGACGTGCCGCACTACGACGCCATCCGCCCCGAGCTGCGCGACGTCTTCAGCAAGGACGGCAAGGTCTACGGCGTCCCCACCGCCAACTACTCCATGGGCCTGCTCTACAACCGCGCCCTGTTCACCCAGGCCGGCCTGAACCCCGACCAGCCGCCGAAGACCTGGGACGAGGTCCGCGAGGCCGCCAAGAAGATCACCGCGCTGGGTGACGGCAAGGTCGGCTTCGCCGAGTACAGCAAGAACAACCAGGGCGGTTGGCACTTCACCGCGTGGATGTACTCGGTCGGCGGCCGGATCGCCCGCCAGGACGGCGACAAGTGGGTCGCCGACTTCAACAACGACAAGGGCCGCGAAGTCCTCCAGCACCTCAAGGACATGCGCTGGACCGACAACACCATGGGCGAGAAGCAGCTCCTGGTGATCGAGGACGTCCAGCAGATGATGGGCGCGGGCCAGCTCGGCATGTACCTGGCCGCGCCGGACAACGTGCCGACCCTGGTCAACCAGTTCAAGGGCGACTACGCGAACTACGGCCTCACCGGCATCCCGGACGGCGAGGGCACGCTCATCGGCGGCGAGGGCTACATGCTCAACCCGAAGGCGTCGCCGGAGAAGATCAAGGCGGGCCTGAAGTGGATCCAGTGGAAGTTCCTCAACCCCGACCGGTTCGAGAAGAACCTCAAGCGGTACAAGGAGCAGGGCCAGCCGATCGGCCTGCCCGTGCCGCCGGTCGCGGACGTGTGGACCGGTGACATCGCCGCCAAGCAGTCCCAGCTGAAGGCGAGCCTGGCCACGGTGCCGGTGGCGAACTTCCAGTCCTACGTGGACGCCACGCCGAAGGGGCAGATCGAGCCGCCGAACGCCCAGCAGGTGTACGCGATCCTGGACAACGTCATGCAGGCCGTGCTCACCAACCGCGACGCGGACGTCAGCCAGTTGCTGGCCGACGCGGAAGCCAAGGTGAACCCCGTCCTGGCCCAGGTCAAGTGATGCGCCGCCGCGTCGCGGAGAACCTGGCCGCGTACGGGTTCCTGTCCGCCGCGCTGGTCTGCTTCGCGGTGTTCTCCTGGTACCCCATCGCGCGCGGGGCCGTGCTGGGCTTCCAGCAGGTCGACTTCGTCACCGACCCCGCGTGGGTCGGCTGGGAGAACTTCGAACGACTCTTCGCCGACCCCCTGTTCGCCACGGCGTGGCGCAACACCCTGCTGTTCACCGCGCTGGCGCTGGTGTTCGGCTTCGTGGTGCCGTTCCTGCTCGCGGTCGTGCTCAACGAGCTGCGGCACTTCAAGGCGTACTTCCGGCTCATCGTGTACCTGCCCGTGATGCTGCCGCCGGTGGTGGCCGCGTTGATCTGGAAGTGGATGTACGACCCCGGTCCGGGCCTGCTCAACACCGCGTTGCGCGGGCTCGGGCTGGAGGGCGCGGCGTGGCTGGACAGCGCCGACACGTCGATGCTGTCGCTGGTGATCGTGGCGACCTGGGCGAACCTGGGCACGGCCACGCTGATCTACCTGGCCGCGTTGCAGAGCATCCCGGGCGACCTGTACGAAGCGGCCGAGCTGGACGGCGCGGGCGTGCTGCGCAGGCTGTGGCACGTCACCGTGCCGCAGACCCGGTTCGTGCTGCTGGTCCTCCTGCTGCTGCAGGTCGTGGCGACGATGCAGGTGTTCACCGAGCCGTACGTGATGACCGGCGGCGGTCCGGAGGACTCCACGGTCACCGTGCTGCTCCTGCTGTACCGGTACGCCTTCTACTACAACGACTTCGGCACGGCGAGTGCCCTGAGCCTGTTGCTGCTGCTGGTGCTCGGCGCGTTCACCGCGCTGTACCTGCGGGTGACGCGGAAGGCGGACGCGTGAGGACGTTGATCGCGCCGGGACGTCACCGGGCCGGCTACCACGTCGCACTGGCGGTCACGACGGTCGTGCTGACCGCGATCTTCGTGGTGCCGCTGGTGTGGGTCGTGCTGTCGGCCATGAAACCGGCCGTGGAGCTGGCCCGCGTGCCGCCGACGGTGCTGCCGGAGACGTGGACGCCCGGCACGTACGCCGAGGCGTGGGACCTGATGGACCTCGGCCGCTACTTCCTCAACACGATCGTCGTGGCGGTGGGGGTGTGGGCGGTGCAGCTCGCGGTGGACGTGCCCGCGGCGTACGCGCTGTCACGGCTCAAACCGGTGCTGGGCAAGGGGATCCTCGGCATGATGCTGCTGACCCTGATGATGCCCGCCGCGGTGCTGCTGGTCCCGACCTACCTCACGATCTCCGACCTCGGGTTGCTCAACAACCCCCTGGCGCTGTGGCTGCTGGGCGCCGCCAACGCGTTCACGGTGTTCCTGCTCAAGCGGTTCTTCGACCAGTTGCCGGCGGAGGTGCTGGAAGCCGCGCGGATCGACGGCGCGGGCCAGTTCACCCTGCTGTGGCGGATCGTGCTGCCGCTGTCCAGGCCGATCCTCGCGGTCGTGTCCATCTTCGCGGTCGTGGCCGCGTGGAAGGACTTCATCTGGCCGCTGCTCGTGTTCTCCGACCCGGCGCGGCAGACGCTCAGCGTCGCGTTGCAGCGCTTCGCCCCCGACACACCGGTCAACCTGCTGCTGGCCGGTCTCGTGCTGTCCAGCGTGCCGATGATCGGACTGTTCCTGGTGTTCCAGCGGCACGTCCTGGCGGGACTCACCGCCGGCAGCGTGAAGGGCTGACGCCACTACCGAGGGAGGATCCACATGAACTGGTGGCGCGGTGCGGCCATCTACCAGGTGTACCCGCGCAGCTTCGCCGACGGCAACGGCGACGGGATCGGTGATCTGGCGGGTCTGCGCCAGAAGCTCCCGTACCTCGCCGAGTTGGGTGTGGACGCGATCTGGCTCAGTCCCTGGTACCCGTCGCCGCTGGCGGACGGCGGCTACGACGTCGCCGACTACCGCGACATCGAGCCGGTGTTCGGCACGCTCGTGGAGGCGGAGAAGCTGATCGGCGAGGCGCACGCGGTCGGCCTGCGGGTGATCATCGACATCGTGCCCAACCACTGCTCCGACCGGCACCCCTGGTTCCAGGAGGCGTTGGCGGGCAGGGGGCGGGACCGGTTCTGGTTCCACGAGGGCGACGGGCCGCCGAACGACTGGCGGTCGCGGTTCGGCGGGCCGGCGTGGAGCCAGGCGCCGGACGGCTCGTGGTACCTGCACCTGTACAGCCCGGAGCAGCCTGACCTGAATTGGACCAACGCGGAGGTGCGGGCCGAGTTCGAGTCGATCCTGCGGTTCTGGCTGGACCGGGGCGTGGACGGGTTCCGCATCGACGTCGCCGACGGCCTGGTCAAGGACTTCTCCAAGCCGGACGCCGAGCTGCCGTACTCCGACCAGGACGGCGTGCACGACATCTACCGGTCGTGGCGGAAGGTGTTGGACGAGTACCCGGACGAGCGGGTGTTCGTCGGCGAGATGTGGCTGCCCGACCCGGAGCGGTTCGCCCGCTACCTGCGGGCCGACGAGCTGCACTCGGCGTTCAACTTCGACTTCCTGTGCTGCCCGTGGGAGCCCGGTGAGCTGCGGCGGGTCATCGACGCCACGCTGGCCGCGCACGCGCCGGTCGGCGCGCCGCCCACGTGGGTGCTGTCCAACCACGACGTGACGCGGCACGTGTCGCGGATGGGCCGGGAGGACACGTCGTTCGACTTCGGACGGCGGCAGCACCTCACGCCGACGGACCTGGAGCTGGGCGTGAAGCGGGCGCGTGCGGCGATCATGCTGACCACGGCGCTGCCCGGGTGCGTGTACGTCTACCAGGGGGAGGAGTTGGGGCTGGAGGAGGTCGACGACCTGCCCGACGAGCTGCGCGAGGACCCGGTGTGGGTGCGCTCGGGCCACACCGACCGTGGTCGGGACGGGTGCCGGGTGCCGATCCCGTGGGGCGAGGACGGGCCGTCGTGGCTGCCGCGGCCGGCGCACTGGCGGTCGTTGTCGGTGGCCGCGCAGACCGGTGACCCCGACTCGATGCTCGCGCACTACCGCGCCGTGCTGGCGCTGCGGCGGTCGGAGCCGTCGCTGGGCGACGGCACGATGGCGTGGCTGGACCTCGGGCCGGACGTGGTCGCGTTCACCCGCGGCGAGGACTTCGCGTGCGTGCTCAACCTGTCCGCGGAGCCGGTCAAGCTGCCCGCGCACGACGCCGTGGTGCTGGCCAGCGGGCCCCTGGTGGACGGCGCCCTGCCGCCGGACACCGCGGTCTGGATCAGGCCCGCTCGTTGACCATCGCGGGCCGGTGGGTCCGCGCCGCCAGGTTGCACTCCAGCAGGCCGAGCACCCCCAGGGTCTCGGCCTGCTGGTCTTCGTCCAGGTCGCCGACGGTGGCCTCTTCCAGCTCGCGCCACATGCGCTCGACCTCGTGCCGCAGCGCCTGGCTCGCGGCGGTCGGCTCGACGAGCACGGCGCGGCCGTCGGTGGGGTCGGGGGAGCGGCGCACGAAGCCGGCGCGTTCCAGCCGCTGCACCGTCCTGGTCATGGCCGGCGAGTCCGCCCCGAGCACGGTGCACAGGTCGGTCAACCGCTGCGGGCCGCAGTCCCAGAGGTACATCATCACCATTTCCTGGCCTGGGTGCAGACCTGCCTGCCTGAGCAACTGACTCGCCAGGAGGCGGTGCAGCCGGGCGACGCGGAAGATCGCGTGGCTGATCCGGCCACCTTCTGCGACCTGGGGAACCGGCACTGACGTGGGATTTTGTCCTGTCCTGGCCATGATTCGAGTTTAGCTGGCGGTGAGAGTGATGGCTGTCACGTTCGCGCACGGGAATCATCCGAGTTCGGATTACTGTTCGGGCAGATAAAGAGCGCAACCTGGAGGAAGCCATGAGCACCGCGTTCGAGCCCCTGGACCTGGCGGGCACCGAGCTGCCCAACCGGATCGTGATGTCGCCGATGACCCGCAGCCGGGCGTACGACACCGTGCCGACGCCGGTCATGGCCGAGTACTACGCCCAGCGGGCCAGTGCGGGGTTGATCATCACGGAGGGGATCCAGCCGTCCGTGATCGGGCAGGGCTACCCGTTCACGCCCGGTCTGCACAGCGACGAGCAGGTGGAGGGCTGGCGCGGCGTCACGGACGCGGTGCACGCGGCGGGCGGGCGGATCTTCGCGCAGCTCATGCACGGCGGCCGGATCGGGCACCCGAGCCTGCTGCCCGGCGACCTGCACCCCGTGGGCGCGTCGGCGGTGCGTCCCGCGGGGCAGTTGTTCGCCGGCGAGGGGATGGTGGACTTCGAGACGCCGCGTGAGCTGACCGGGGCGGAGGTGGAGGCCACCATCGCCGACTTCGCCACCGCGGCCCGCAACGCGGTCGAGGCCGGGTTCGACGGGATCGAGCTGCACGGCGCCAACGGCTACCTGCTGCACCAGTTCCTGGCCGACAACACCAACCTGCGCACCGACGAGTGGGGTGGCTCGGTCGAGAACCGCATCCGGTTCGTGGTCGAGGTGGTGCGGGCGACGTCCGAGGCGATCGGCGGGCGGCGGGTCGGCCTGCGGATCTCCCCGTTCGCCTCGTACAACGACATCGTCGAGGGGTCGGCCGACGAGGTGTACCCGGCCCTGGTCGACGCGATCAACCCGTTCGGCCTGGCCTACCTGCACATCGGCGAGTCCGGCGAGCGGGCGTTGACGCTGGAGCTGCGCAAGCGCTTCACCGGGACGGTGATCCTCAACCCGTTCACGCCCGACGGCGTCACCGGTCCGGACCACCTGCCGCTGCTGGACGACGGCACCGCGGACGCGTTGAGCTTCGGCGCGTTGTTCCTGGCCAACCCGGACCTGCCCGCCCGGCTGCGCACCGGCGGCCCGTTCAACACGCCGGACCCGTCCACGTACTTCGGCGGCACCGAGAAGGGCTACGTCGACTACCCGGCGTTGACCAGCGTGAACGCGTGACGTTCCGTCCTGAGCGTTGAATTCGGGGGTCCTGGGCGTTCGACTCTCGAGACCTGAGTGTTCGACTCTCGCGTTGGTGGGAAGGCCCCCGGGTTCTGTGGAACCCGGGGGCTTCGGCGTGGGCGGGCGGAGTGGGATCGGGCAGGAAGTGACGCCGGTTCGGGCACGGATCCACCGCGACGTGTGCGTTCGGTCAGGTCAAGCGGGCGGAACTCGGGCCAGGTTCACCCACTTGTGGCGCTGGCCACACCAAATCGGTGGTGTTAGACCTTTAGGCGCGGCCCGAACGGGCAGCGACGGTCCGACCGGGCAGGGAGGCGACGTGCGGGCGGACGAGCGGAAGCGGCGCATCCTGGCCCGGGCCCGGGCGGACGGCCGGGTCGACGTGGCCGAGATCGCGGCCGAGCTGGAGGTCGCGCAGGAGACCGTGCGGCGCGACCTGCGCCTGCTCGACGAGCACGGCCTGGTCCGCCGCACGCACGGCGGCGCGTTCCCGGTGGAGAGCGCGGGCTACGAGACCGGGCTCAAGTTCCGGTCCGCGTCGATGGTGCCGGAGAAGCGGCGGATCGCCCGAGCCGCCGCCGACCGCCTCGGTGACGCGGAGACCGTGTTCGTCGACGAGGGTTACACGCCCCAGCTCGTCGCCGAGGCGCTGCCCACCGGCAGGCCGTTGACGGTGATCACCGCGTCCCTGCCGACCGCCGCCGTGCTGTCGGAGGTGCCGTCCGCGACCGTGCTGCTGCTCGGCGGTCGGGTGCGCGGCCGGACGCTCGCGACGGTGGACCACTGGGCCACCCGCATGCTCTCGGAGATGGTGATCGACCTGGCCTACATCGGGGCGAACGGCATCTCCCGCGAGCACGGCCTGACCACGCCCGACCCGGCGGTGGGCGCGGTCAAGGCGCAGGCACTGGCCTCGGCCCGCCGCCGCGTGTTCGTCGGCGTGCACACGAAGTTCGGCGTGTCGAGCTTCCACCGGTTCGGCGGCATCGCCGACTTGGAGGCGATCGTCACCGACTCCGTGCTGCCCGCGGGCGAGGCGCACCGCTACGCCCTGCTCGGACCGAAGGTCGTCCGGGCCTGACCCCGATCCACGCGTGGGCCCCCGGAGCACCGGGGGCCTGGTCCCGCTCGCCCCGAGGAAGGCAAAGACGATGAAGTCATTGCGGTATGGCGGTCTGCTGGCCGCGGTGCTCCTGGCCACGACGGCGTGCGCCGGCGCGGGCGGCGGGGGCGGCGACGCCGGGAACTCGATCAACGTCCTGATGGTGAACAACCCGCAGATGCAGGACTTGCAGAAGCTCACCGCGGACAACTTCACCAAGGACACCGGCATCACGGTCAACTTCACCGTGCTGCCCGAGAACGACGTCCGCGACAAGATCAGCCAGGACTTCTCCAGCCAGGCGGGCCAGTACGACGTGGCCACGATCAGCAACTACGAGACGCCGATCTACGCCAAGAACGGCTGGCTCACCCCGCTGGACGACTACGTCGCCAAGGACACCGGCTTCGACCAGGACGACGTCCTCGAACCGATCCGCCAGTCCCTCACCGCCGCCGACGGCAAGGTCTACGCGCAGCCGTTCTACGGCGAGTCGTCGTTCCTCATGTACCGCAAGGACGTGCTGGACGCCAAGGGCCTGACCATGCCGGAGAACCCGACGTGGCAGCAGGTCGCCGAGATCGCCGCCCGGGTCGACGGCGCCCAGCCCGGCATGAAGGGCATCTGCCTGCGCGGCCAGCCCGGTTGGGGTCAGCTGATGGCGCCGCTGACCACGGTGGTCAACACGTTCGGCGGCACGTGGTTCACCAAGGACTGGCGGGCGCAGCTCGACTCGCCGGAGTTCAAGGAGGCCACGACGTTCTACGTGGACCTCGTCCGGGCGCACGGCGAGGCGGGCGCGCCGCAGGCCGGGTTCGCCGAGTGCCTGAACAACATGACCCAGGGCAAGGTCGCCATGTGGTACGACGCCACGGTCGCGGCCGGCCTGCTGGAGGCCGAGGACTCGCCGGTGAAGGGCAAGCTCGGCTTCGCCCAGGCGCCGGTCGTCAAGACCGACAGCTCGGCGTGGCTGTACACGTGGGCGTTCGGCATCCAGAAGGCAAGCAAGAGGGCCGACAACGCGTGGAAGTTCGTGTCCTGGGCGTCCGGCAAGGGCTACGAGGAGCTGGTCGGCAAGACGCTGGGCTGGTCGAAGCTGCCCGACGGCAAGCGGAAGTCGACCTACCAGCGGCCCGAGTACCTGGCCGCGGGCGGCTCGTTCGCCGAGCAGGCGGAGGCGGCCATCGCGGGCGCCAAGCCCACCGACCCCGGCGTGCAGGAGCGGCCCGCGAGCGGCATCCAGTTCGTCGGCATCCCGGAGTTCACCGACCTGGGCACGCAGGTGTCGCAGAAGATCAGCGCCGCCATCGCGGGCTCCACCACGGTGGACGCCGCGCTGGAGGAGAGCCAGGCGCTGGCCGAGACCGTCGCCGCCAAGTACCGGGGGAAGTGATGACGAACCCCACCCCCATCGGGAGGACCCGGTGACCGCCGTGCGGGAAGCACCGGCGCGGACCGAACCCGGGCCACCCGCGCGGACGCGGCGGTTGGGGGCGGCGGCTCGCTGGGCCCGCCGCGCCCCGCTCCTGCCCGCGCTGATCTTCACGATCGTGGTCACCCAGCTGCCGTTCGTCGCCACGCTGGTGATCTCGCTGATGCGGTGGAACTCGCTGGACCCGGCCAACCGCGGGTTCGCGGGCCTGGACAACTACGCGGCCGTGTTCACCGACCCGGACCTGCGCGGCGCCATCGGCGTCACGGTCCTGCTCACCGCGACCGTGGTGCTGGTCAGCCTCGCGCTCGGGTTGGGGCTGGCGCTGCTGCTCGACCGGGGGTTCGCCGGGCGGGGCGTGGTGCGCACGATGCTCATCGCGCCGTTCCTGGTGGTGCCGGTCGCCGCCGCGCTGCTGTGGAAGCACGCGCTCTACAACCCCGAGTACGGCCTGCTCAACGGTGTGCTGACGTGGTTGTTCGGCGCCGACGCGCCTCAGCCGGAGTGGATCAGCGGCATGCCGCTGCTCGCGGTCGAGGCGGCGCTGGTGTGGCAGTGGACGCCGTTCATGATGCTGATCCTGCTGGCGGGCTTGCAGAGCCGCCCGCAGGACGCGGTGGAGGCCGCGCGCATCGACGGCGCCACGTCGTGGCAGGTGTTCCGCCACCTCACGCTGCCGCACCTGCGGCAGTACCTGGAGCTGGGCGCGCTGCTCGGCTCGATCTACGTGGTGCAGAACTTCGACGCCGTCTTCACCATCACCTCCGGCGGCCTGGGCACGGCCAACCTGCCGTACACGATCTACCAGACCTTCTACCAGGCGCACGACTACGGCCGGGCGTCGGCGGCGGGCGTGGTCGTGGTGGTCGGCTCGATCGTCATCGCCACGTTCGCGCTGCGCGTGGTGTCGTCGCTGCTTCGCGAGGAGGTGCGCGGGTGAACAGGCTCCTGGGACTGGCCGCGTGGGCCGCCGGCCTGCTGTTCTTCGCGCCGGTGGCGTGGATGGTGCTCACCTCGCTGCACAGCGAGCCGGACGCGGCGACCAACCCGCCGTCACTGGCCGCGCCGATCACGTTCGACGGCTACGCCGAGTTCTTCGACTCGAACCCGTGGCCGCCGCTGATCAACTCGATGAGCGCGTCGATCGGCTCCACGGTGCTGGTGCTGCTGCTGGCCGTCCCGGCGGCGTACGCGCTCTCGATCAAGAAGGTCGAGAAGTGGTCGGACGTGCTGTTCTTCTTCCTGTCCACCAAGATGCTGCCGGTCGTGGCCGGTCTGCTGCCGATCTACCTGGTCGCGCAACACACCGGCATGCTCGACAACATCTCGTTCCTGGTCGTGCTCTACACGTCGATGAACCTGCCGATCGCGGTGTGGCTGATGCGGTCGTTCCTGGCCGAGGTGCCGGGCGAGATCCTGGAGGCCGCCGCGCTGGACGGTGCGGGCCTGGTCACCACGCTGCGCCGGGTCGTCGCGCCGGTCGCCCTGCCCGGCATCGCGGCGACCTCGCTGATCTGCTTCATCTTCAGCTGGAACGAGCTGCTGTTCGCCCGCGTGCTGACCGGTGTGGTGGCGGGCACCGCGCCGGTCCACCTCACCGGGTTCGTCACCAGCCAGGGCCTGTTCCTGGCCAAGGTGTGCGCCGCCGCCGTGGTGGTGTCGCTGCCGGTGCTCGTCGCCGGGTTCGCCGCCCAGGACAAGCTGGTCCAGGGCCTGTCTCTGGGAGCCGTGAAGTGAAAGCAGCCGTGATCACCGGTGTCGGCGCGGTGGAGGTGGCCGAGGTGCCGGATCCGGCGCCCGGTCCGCGGCAGGTCGTCGTGGACGTCGCGGCGTGCGGGCTGTGCGGCACGGACCTGCACATCCTGCAGGGCGAGTTCGCGCCGACGCTGCCGGTCGTGCCGGGGCACGAGTTCGCGGGCGTGGTCGTCGAGGTGGGGACCGACGTCACCGAAGTCGCGGTCGGCGACCGGGTCGCGGTGGACCCGTCGCTGTACTGCCACGAGTGCCGCATGTGCCGGTCCGGGCGCGCCAACCTGTGCGAGCGGTGGGCCGCCATCGGCGTCACGACCGGGGGTGGCGCGGCCGAGTACGCGCTCGCGCCGGTGGCGAACTGCGTGAAGCTGCCCGACCACGTGCGCACCGAGGACGCCGCGCTGATCGAGCCGCTGTCGTGCGCGGTGCGCGGGTACGACGTGCTGCGCTCGCAGTTGGCCAGCCGGGTGCTCATCTACGGCTCGGGCACGATGGGCCTGATGATGCTGCAGCTCGGCAAGCTCACCGGCGCGTCGTCGATCGAGGTGGTCGACCTCAACCCGGACCGCCTGGCCACGGCCGAGCTGCTCGGCGTCACGGCCACCGCGACGTCGCCGGACGAGCTGGACCGGCCGCGGGGTTGGGACGTCGTGATCGACGCGACCGGCAACGAGAAGGCGATCCAGGACGGGCTGGGCCGGGTCGCCAAGGGCGGCACGTTCCTGCAGTTCGGCGTGTCCGACTACGCGGCGCGGGTGACCATCGACCCGTACCGGATCTACAACCAGGAGATCACCATCACCGGGTCGATGGCGGTGCTGCACTCGTTCGAACGCGCGGCCGACCTGTTCGCCGCGGGCGTGCTCGACCCGGAGGTGTTCATCAGCGACCGCCTGCCGCTGGCGGACTACGCCTCGGCGCTGTCGCGGTTCCGGGCGGGGCAGGGGCGCAAGATCCAGGTGCTGCCCTGAACGCGGACCGGCCCCGGTCACCCGCCGTCGCGGGAGACCGGGGCCGGTCCGCTCGGTGCTAGTTGTTGGCCGCGCGCTTGCGCAGCACGATCAGCAGCGCCGCGCCGCCACCCAGCAGGACCACGCCGATGACCAGCGGGATCGCGATGCTCGCACCCGTGTTGGCCAGGCCGTCACCGGTGTCGGCCACCGGCACGACCGCCGCGGCCGTCGTGGTCGTGGTGGCCGGCGCCGACGACTCGGAGGTGGTCGCCTCCACCGTCGTGGTGGTGGTCGTGGGCTCGGTCTCGTCGGTCGTCGTCGCCACCGTGGTGGTGGTGGTCGTCGTCGTCGTCGTGGTCGTGGTGGTCTTCACGCACGACGGGACCTTGACGGTCCCGCGGACGGACCAGTTCCTGTCGTTCACCTCGTCGATCGGGTCGTTCCACGCCAGCACCTCGTAGGCGAAGACCAGTTCGACCTTGCTGTCGCGGACGTAGGTCTGCTTGAAGTTCTGGTCGAACGTGGTGTCCTCGATCGTCTCACCGTTGAGGGTGATCTTGATCCGGTTCTTCTTGGTGTGGTGCTTGTCGTAGTACTGCAGGTCGGCGGTCAGCGTGCTCTTCTCGCCGTCGCAGCCCGGCGTGAACTTCGGCGTGTGCGCCGAGGCGGGGACGGCGGCGAAGACGGTCGCGGCGACGGCGGCGACGGCGGCGCCGACCAGGGCACCGACTCTGGCGAACTGCATGTGAGGGCTCCTGAGGGAAGGGCTAAGGAGAACCGCGCCACCCTATCGGGTGGTAGGTAACGACACGATCTAGGGTTCGGTAACTACTTACCGTGGTTCCGTGATCTGTGTGTCACCGGGACGGTTCATCCTCGCGACAGGACGGCGGGCGGGGTGGTGGCCGGGAGTGCGACCCGCCACCACCCCGCCCGCCGCCTGGTCAGCCCCTCGCGTAGACGCCGGACGTCGTCGCCGCCGAGACGCCGAAGCCGCCCGCGAAGAGCTGGTTGACCCGGTTCGCCTCCTGGGCGTTCGGGTAGGGGTTGCGGCAGGACGTGCCCGCGCTGCCGCCCGACATCAGGTACGAGCAGATGCCGTTGTAGGTGTCGGGCAGGCCGAGGCCGTGCCCGATCTCGTGGGCCACGATCCGCAGCGCCGAGTTGCCCGCCGCCACGTCCCGCGAATCGATGTAGATCGTGGCGCACCCGAGCCCGCAGGGGTAGGCCCGGGAACCGCCGCCGGTGGTCGCGTGGATCCGGATCGTGGCGCTGCCGCCGCGGACCATCCGCACGTTCGGCACCCTCGAGTTCCAGATCTGCGCGGCCTGGTCGGCTTCCGCCGAGTAGCCGGAGGCGCTGTAGTAGACGGTCCTGGCGAGGGCGGTCGGCGGCGCGGTCGCGGCCGACGCCGGACCGACCAGGACGGTGCCCACCAGTGCGATCGTCGTGAACAGCGCCCCGGACAGCAGGCGCAGCACTCTCTTCGTCACACGATCTCCTTCGGTGCAGGGTGAGGAGGTGTTCGTGTGTTACGACATTAAGAGCGGGTGAACGGCTCGCGTCATACGGTTTGGCCATAGCCCCCGTCGATGTCCCACCGGCGGGCGTCGGACATCAGGCCGATCATCCCCGAGACCAGCCGGAGCTGGTCGACGTCGCGGATGTCGGCCTCCACCAGCCGCGGCGAGCACACCACGACCGCCACGGCCTGCGCCCGCGACAGCGCGACGTTCAACCTGTTGCGCGACAGCAGGAAGTCCAGCCCGCGCGGCAGGTCCACGGCGGCCGACGACGTCATCGTGGTGATCACGACGGGCGCCTCCTGGCCCTGGAACCGGTCCACGGTGCCGACCCGGACGTGCTCGTAGCCGTGCTTCTCCAGCTCCCGCCGCACCAGGCGCACCTGGAGGTTGTACGGCGCCACCACGAGGACGTCCGAATCGTCCAACGCCCGCGCGTCCGGCCCGTCCGTCCACATGCGACCCATGAGCGACCGGACCACGCCCACCACCGCCGTCGCCTCCTCGATGGACGACGTGGTGTTGTGCGCGTGGGAGACCGAGTGGACGTACACACCCGACGGCACGCCGTCGATCCCGCGCGCGGCCGCACTCGGGTGCGCGTGCAGCAGACCGGCGTAGGACAGGGTGGACACCGGTCCGCACACCGCCGGGTGCATGCGCCGCGTCTGGTCCAGGAAGTAGCCGAGCTCCGGCCCGATCACGTCCGCGTCGCCGATCAGGTGCCCCAGCGCGGACGCCTCCGCGCCCGCCGGGTGGGTGCCCTGCACCACCTGCGGCAACTGCTGCGGGTCGCCCAGCAGCACCAGGTTGCGCGCGCACGTCGACACGGCCAGCGCGTCGGCCAGCGCGAACTGCCCGGCCTCGTCCACGATCAGCACGTCGAACGGCTGCTCCCGCAGTGCCGCGTTGGCGAACGTCCACGCCGTGCCGCCGACCAGGTGCCCGGCACCCTGGTCGTTGCGCCACCGCACCAGCGCCGGGTTGTCGCGCGGCTGCTCCCACGCGCAGTCCTTCGCGGGCGCGCCCTTGGCCCGCTTCGCGGTCGGGATCGGCACGCCCAGCTCACGGCCCGCGGCCAGGGCCGCGCTCAGCACGTTCTCCACCGCCTTGTGGCTGGTCGACGTCACGCCGACGCTGCGGCCGCCGCGGATCAGGTGCGCGATCAGCCGGCCGGCCAGGTACGTCTTGCCCGCGCCCGGCGGGCCCTGCACGGCCAGCGTGGAGCCGTCCAGCGCGTCCACCGCCGCGATGACGTCGGCGATCAGGTCGTCGCCGCGGGGCAGCGCGCCGGTCCTCAACCGCGGCGGCGTGCGGCGGACCAGGTCGACGCCGGGGTGCGGCGGGAGCGCGGGCAGCCCGTCCACGACCGACCGGGCCAGGTCGTACACCGCCTCGTCCTTGGGCGTGGGGCGGACCGGGCTGCCGGGCAGCACCGCGAGGGGCTGCTCGCCGTGCACCTCGTCGGGGGCGACGCTCTCCAGGACCACCATGTCCTCGGCCGACTCGGCGAGCACCACCGCGTCCCGCGTCACGTTGGCGGGCGTGCCGGGGTAGAGCAGCCGCACCTGGTCGCCCTTCGCGAACGGGTGCGGCCGGTCGGGGTCGCACCACACCCGCAGCTCCCGCTTGGCCTTGCGGACCCGGCCGGACGGCATCGCCCAGTCCTGCGCCCGCACGGACACCGGCACCGCGCAGGCGCTGTCGGACTCCAGCTCGCTCAACGGCGCCGCCATCTGCCGGAAGAAGTCCCACCACGCCGGGTTCGTCTCCCGCCGGTGGTAGCCGACCGCGGCGGCGAGCAGCGCCCGCGCCCGTTCGTCGTCGGTGGCCTCCGCCGGGTTGTCCGGCAGGCCTTCCAGCAGCGGGTCGACCACGGCGGCGAGGCGTTCGGCGCGTTCGGCCCGCCGTTGGGCGGCGATCTCGTCCTCGATCTCCTCGCCGAACGACGGCTCCGGCACGTGCGGCTCGATGCCCGCCTCCGCGCGCACCTCCAGCAGGAACCGGTAGAGGCGCAGGGTGGAGACGCAGTCGTAGGTGTTGTAGTCGGCGATGCCGGTGAGCACGTCCTCGGCGCGGGCCGGGTCGACGTCGCGCAGCGCCAGGAACTCCTCGTAGGCCTCGATGCTGGAGACGGCCGTGGTCACCTCGCCCGCGCGAGCGTCGGGCATGTAGAGCGGCTCCAGGTACTTGATCGAGTACGACCGCTGGGACACGCGCAGCGCCTTGCGCACGACGGCGTAGAGGTCGACCAGCGCGCCGGAGCGCAGCAGGTGGTCGACGGCGTCCTCACGCGTGCCGTGCAGGGCGGCGAGCTTCTTGAGCGCGTTCACCTCGTACGGCGCGTAGTGGTAGACGTGCGCTTCCGGGTGCTGTTCCAACGCGCGGGTGGCGTGGTCGACGAACCGCTCGAACGCGGCCTTCTCCTGCGGCCGGGTGTGCGCCCAGAACGGCGTGAACCGCTCGGTCGCGTCGACCACGCCGAACAGGTACTCCAGGCCCTCTCCGTCGAGCGCGAACGGGTCGCCCTCCATGTCGAAGAACAGGTCGCCGGGGCTGGGCACGGGCAGGGTGGCGAGGGCTTCCGGCGCGACGACCTCGTAGGCGACCTTGCCGATCGGGTCGTCGTCGGTGCGCGAGTCGTCCTGGATGACCTGCAACGCGGCCTGGGCGCGCAGACCGGTGAACGTGGCCGCCGACATGGTGGCGGGGCGGTCGGCGCGGGTGGCGTTGGCCAGGGCGTCGATGGTGCCCAGGCCCGCGGCGGCGAGCTTGCGGCGCTGGTCGGCGCGTATGCCGGCGACCAGGGACAGGTCGCGGTCGGCTTCGCGGCCGGTGGCGCAGTGCCGGCCGAAGCGGCAGGTGGCGCAGGCGGGGCGTTCGTCGTCCCACAGGCGTCCGGGCAGGGTGGCGGGCGCGGCGAGGCGGGCGGTGAGGCGGGTCCGGAGGTCGCGGACCAGCGGGAGGAAGTCGGCGACCTGGAACGTCTTGGTGGTGCCGTCGCCGAGCCGGAGGTGCATGGCGGGGCCGGCGTGGTGGCCGAGGGCGTGGGCGTAGGCGGTGAGCTGGACGACGGCGGCCGGGGTGGCGTGCCGGGCGAGCTTGGCGTCGTGCGGCTCGTAGCCCCGGTCGGTGGCGACGAGGAAGTCGGCGCGGCCGTGGAAGCCGTCGGCGTAGAAGACGGCCTGGTAGATGACCGGCGCGCGGTCCTCGATCGCCCGCGCGGTCTGTGCGGCGGCCAGCGTGAGCGCTTCGTGCGCCGGTGCCGGTTGAGGGATCTCGACCACGTCGTGCTCGGCGCGGAACCGGGCCAGGACGGCCTGCTCGTGCGCGTGACCGTGCCGGGTGGCGAGCGTGTTCGGCTGGGCGTCGGGCGTCGGCGCGCCGGGCAGCCCCACGGCCAGCGCCAGCGAGAGCCTGCTCCGGTGATCGCACTCCAACAGGTCGACCAGGTCCGCCGGGGAGTGCACCAGGTGGCCGTCGGCGGTGAGCATGGCGGGCAGTATCGCGGCCGGCCGGGCCAACCCCGCGGACCGCGCCCGGCGAGTCGCCGTTCTGCGGCCTCCACCACGCTCCCGAACGTTCACCCCACGCGTCCCGGACGTTCGACTCTCGCGAGTGTCGAACGCTCAGGCCCCGAGTGTCGAACGCTCAGGTACCCCGAGTTCAACGTTCAGGTCAGCGGACCGTGGGCGGCCTGCCAGCGGGAACGGTGGGCAGCGGCCTCGGTGGCGGCGGCGGCTTCGGCGGCGGGCGGCAGGGGTTCGGCGCACCACGCGCGCAGCACGGCGGCCAGCTCTCGGACGAACCGGACACCGGTCGGGGTGAGCTCGTCGGACGCCAGCAGCGCCTCGGCGGTGACCAGCGCGGCCGAACGCCACCGCGCGTACTCCACCCGCGCGGCCGGACCGGGCCGGGAACGCCAGAACCCCGCCACGCCCAGGTGCGCGTACGTGCCGTGCAGCAGGCCCGCCGCGGGCCGCGGGTCCTCCCGCCACGGCGCGTAGAACACCGCGTCACCACCCGGCCGCACCAGCGCGAACAGGTCCATCACGGCGACCAGCTTGCTGTGCTGCGCCTCGTGCACCAGCGTCACGGCCAACGTCTCCGCGTCCGGCGTCGGCGACAGGAACACGCACCCGAACGCGTCGGCCAACGTCGCGCTGCTCGTCCCCGAAGGCGACGACGGCATCGGTG
The DNA here is from genome assembly GCF_006716745.1 of Saccharothrix saharensis. Taxonomy (NCBI): domain Bacteria; kingdom Bacillati; phylum Actinomycetota; class Actinomycetes; order Pseudonocardiales; family Pseudonocardiaceae; genus Saccharothrix; species Saccharothrix saharensis. The sequence continues at coordinate 7,050,545 of NZ_VFPP01000001.1, forward strand.
TCACCACCGTCACCACCTCGGCGAACTCCGCCGCCGGTCCCGGGTGGTCACGGGCCAGCAGGTCCCACGCCGCGCGCAGCGCGTCACGCCACCGCGGCACGTCGACCTCCGACGCCACCGGCAGCTCGTCCGGCACCCCGCCCCCGGCCCACAGGTCCACCTGGAGCGTGAACCCGTCCAGCTCGACCTCGGGCAACGGCTCGTAGGCCAGCCCCGGCCCCACCACCACACCCAACGACGGCAGCGAGAACACCTCCACCGGCGGGAACTCCAGGTCCACCGGCACGCCGGCCCGCACCGCCGCCGCGGCCGCCGTGAACGCCAGCTCCGCCGGTCGCGCCGCCTCACCGCGCCGCACCGCCAACGCCGTCCGCGTCGCCCACGCGCCGACCGACGGGTGGTCCAGCACCCGGTCCACCGCCTCCGGCGCCACCCGAGCCACCTCGCACAGCAGCGCGAACGCGTCCCGTGCCGCCGGGTCCGCCGCGATCGACCGGATCAGCAGCAGCGTCCGGCTGCGCCGCGCCAGCCGCAACGTGCGCACCGCCGACGGACCGCCACCGCCGCGCGCGAGGGCGGTGAAGTCCGCGGCCGACACCCGGAACGGCCCGACGGTCACGCCAACGCCGCCAGGTCCGTCGCGACCCGCGCCCGCACGTGCCCGATCAGCCGCACGAGGTCCGGGCAGTACACCGAGGGCCGGTCGAACCCGGCGCCCTCCCGGAACCGGTGCGCCCGCAGCCCTCCGCCGCACGCCGACACCACCGGGCACCGGCGGCACGGCGCGGACAACCCGGCCAGCCCCGCCCGCCCGGCGCGCACCTCCGGCAGGTCCCACGCCGAGTCGAACGGGTCCCGCGCCACGTGCAGCCCGGTCGTCGACGCCCCCGGTGAAGACGACGCCAGGATGTCCGACACCTCGATCGCGCCGTCGGTCTCCACGACCACCTGCGCCGACGGGCTCAACCCGATGCCCTCCACCCCGGAACGCCCGCCCAGCAGCACCGCCAGCAGCTCCTCGAACAGCCGCACGCGCGTCGACGGCCGGTCGTACCAGACGTCGAACACGGCGATCAGCCAGTCGGCGTAAGGCGTCACGGCCGGGTCGGCGACGCGTCCGGGCGGCGGCGCGGACCAGTTGCCGTGCGGCAGCAGGAAATCCACCGCGGGCGGCTCGAATTCCAGCAACGAGCCGTAGACGCGCAGCGGGTCTTCACCCACGTCGACCACGCACAGCAGACCGCCGTACACGTCGGGGAACGAACGCAACCCCGCCAACGCCGCGCGCACCGCCGCCCAACTGCCGCCGCCGTCGGGCCGCACGCGGTGCCGGTCGTGCGCTTCCGGCGTGCCGTCGACGCTCACCCCGACCCGGACGCCGAGCGCGGAGAACAGCTCCAGGAATTCGCGGTCCAGCAATGTCGCGTTGGTCTGCACGGTGAACCGCACCGACGCGGGCACGACCGCGCGGAACCGGGCGACCAGGGACTCGATCGCGGCCCGCCCGGCCAACAGCGGCTCACCGCCGTGCAGCACCACTTCCACGTCCGACAATGCGTGCCGGCGCACGTGTTCCGCCACCCGTTCGGCGGTGTGCGCGACGATCTCCGGCGACATCGCCCGCGGCCGGGAACGCCACCGCTGGTCGGCCAGTTCGTAGACGTAGCAGTAGTCGCAAGCCAGGTTGCACCTGCCGTGCACCTTGAGCACGAACTGGCGGAACGCCAACGCTTTCGCCACCCCCCGGATAATTCGGACATCCCGAGCAATCGCCGACCCCCTATGGCAATCAAACACAGCGCGCCGCCCGCTACCTCCGCCAATCGGAGGATTCGCGACGGTGACCGTTGTCGTTCACTACGATGGGAAGTGCGCCGCCGGCGGTGCCGGCAATCAGGCGACTGCGGTGAAAGCCGCAGCTTTGCGGTGAGGGGGTACGTCGGATGGCTGCCGAACCCGTCCTGGAGTCCGAGCTCCTGGACGTCACGGGGGTGGACCTGGCCCGGTTGGCCGAGCTGCCGGACACCGCGCTGCGCGCCGCGCTGCACCGGATCCTCGCGGAGAACGCCGAGCTGCCGAACCGGTTCGCGGCCTTCGAGAGCTCCCTGTGACGGCCGCGACCGCTGCTGCCGTTCGGGTGAAACGCGGCTGAATCGCGGGCGCGCGGCCCGCGTTCGACGGTATTCCCCAGTTCCCCGCCGCTCTGGAGCAGCAGATGAGCACCCCGCGCACGACCCCGCGAACCACCCCGGGCCGCACCGGGGTCACCGCCTTCCTGTCGGCGACCGGGGGAACCGGCCGCACCAGCGCGGTGGCGAACCTGGCGTGGGTGCTGGCCGCGGCCGGGCAGCGGGTCCTGGTGGTGGACTGGGGCTCGGAGGTGCCGCGGGTGCGCGAGTACCTGGAGCCGTTCCTGGTGGCGCGCCTCGGCCTGCCGGACGCGCTGGGCCGCGGGCTGCTGGCCGCGTACCGGGCGGACGCGGTGCGCGAGGACGACCCGGTGCCGGTGGTGGAGCGGTTCGCGCCGCCGGCGGGTGACGTCACCGCGCCCGGCCACGTCGACGTGGTGTCGCCGGTGCCGACCGACTCGGCGGGCCGACCGCGGCCCGGGACCGGGCACGGTGACGCGGGCGTGGTCGTCGAGCTGCGCGCGCGGCTGGCCGAGTCCGACTACGACCAGGTGCTGATCGACGCGCCGACCGGCGCGGGTGACGAGTCGCTGACGCTGATCGCGACGCTGTGCGAGCTGGCCGTGGTGTGCTTCCGGCCGCGTCCCCGGGCGATCGCGGACGCGGCGGACCTCGCCGCGCGGCTGCGCAAACGCGCGCCGATCAGGATCGACGTGGTGCCGGTGGCGACGTTGTTCGACGACGCCGACGAGCTGTCGCGGGCGCAGCGCATCCGCTCGGCGATCCACGCCGCGTTCGCCGAACTGCTGGCGGGGCAGGCGAAGCGGGTGCCCGACGGCGGCACGATCGAGATCCCCTACCGCCCGTACGACGCGTTCGACCCGCTGCTGGCGATCCTGGTGGAGGAGCCGGGCGCCGGTGGTGCGCTGGAAGCCCAGTACGGCCGCTTGGCCGCGGCGGTCAGCGGTGGCGCGGTCACCGGGGTCGTGCCGGTGTCACCGGTGCTGCGCGCCCGCTACCGGCGGGTGTTCGGCCTGGCGTCGACCACCGAGCCGGACCGCGTGGCGCTCGTGTACGCGCCGCGCGACCGGGCCTGGGCGGACTGGGTGCGCGGCCAGTTGGAACGCGCGGGCGCGCAGGTGCGCCGGCTGCCCGAAGCGCACGGGTGGTTCGAGGCCGACGTGCCGCCGGGCGTGGTGGTCCTGTCGTCGCCGCACCTGGGCCCGGTGGAGCTGCCGGCCGTGCCGCTGACCGTGCTGCGGCTGCACCTGGCCGAGGACGCGCCGGCCGACGGCGGGTTGTCGGTGCACGACCACTCGCCGGAGGCGCTGGGCGCCCGGCTGCTGAGCCACTTCGGGCTGATCGACCGGCCCGGCACGGTGCACGAGCCGGCCATGCGGGTGCCGGGCAGCGACCCGGCGGTGTTCGAGCTGCCGCCGCGCCACCGCGGTTTCGTCGGCCGCGACGAGGACCTGGAGGCGTTGCGCGACCGGTTCGCGGCGGCGGGCGACCGGCACGCGGTGGTGTCGGTGAACGGCGTGCCCGGCGTGGGCAAGAGCGAGTTGGCGCTGGAGTACGCCTACCGGTTCTCGGCGGACTACTCGGCGGTGTGGTGGCTGTCCGCGCACGACCGGCAGTCGGTGCTGACCGGGTTGGCGGAGCTGGCCGCGCGGCTGCGCCAGCCGGGCTCGACGGACTACGGCACGCTGTCGGCGCTGGAGCGGCTGTCGAACGACCCGGCTCACGCGCGGTTCCTGCTGGTGTACGACAACGCCGACGACCCGGACGTGCTGACCGACCTGCTGCCGACCGGCGCCACCGGGCACGTGCTGATCACCGCGGCCCCGGCGGACGGGCGGGCCGTCGAGCTGGTGCCGATGCGCGCCGAGGACAGCGTGCGCCTGCTGCTGGACCGGGTGCCGGGGCTGGCCGAGGACGACGCGCGGCGGGTCGCGGACGCCGTGGGCCACCTGCCGCTGGCGCTGGACCTGGCGTCGTGCTGGCTCGGTGAGACGGCGCGGTCGGAGGTGGGCGCGGGTTCCCGGGACGCCGACGCCGCCACCTGGGCCACCCGCACCCTGTTCGAGCGGCTCCGCCGGTCCGAAGTGGACGGTGTGGCGCGGGTGGTCGACGTCGCGGTGGACGCGTTGCGGGACAGCGCCACCGGCCGGTTGGCGGTGCTGGTGGCACAGCTGTCCGCGTTCCTGTCGCCCGAGGGCGCGGACCTCGGGCTCGTGCGCTCGCCCGCGTTCCTCGGCCGGGTGATCGCGGCGGGCGGGGTGGACGCCGAGCCGCTGGAGCTGGACGCCGCCGAGATCGACCGGGTGCTCTGGCACGGCGCGCGGTACGGGCTGTTCCGCGTCGACTGGGGCGACCAGTACTCGCTGCGCCTGCACCGGGTGGTGCAGCGCGCGCTGCGCGACCGGATGAGCCCGGCCGAGCGGGAGGAGCGGCAGGCCGACGTGCTGGCCGCGCTGGCCGCGTTCGCGCCGACCGAGGTGGAGGACACCTCGCCGACCCGGCACGCCCGGTTCGCCGAGCTGCAGAAGCACGTCATCCCGTCCGGTGCGCTGGACGGCGACGACCCGGACGTGCGCCGCTGGCTGGTCAACCAGGTGCGGTTCCTGTTCACCGACGGCGGCGCGGGCGTGCGGCGGGCGGCGCTGGGACCGGGTCGGGCGCTGCTGGACGCGTGGACCCGGCGGTTCGGGCCGGCCGACCCGCTGCGCAACCGGCTGGCCACCGAGCTGGCCAACGTGCACCGCGTGCTCGGCGAGCCGACCGAGGCGCTGCGGCTGGACGACCTCGCGCTGGCCCAGCAGCGCCGCGCCCTGGACCTGACCCACCCCCGACCGCTGATCACGGCCCGGGGTCGCGGCGGCGACCTGCGCGGGCTCGGGCTGTTCGCCGAGGCGCTGGCCGAGGACCAGGCGACCTGGGAGGGCCTGCGCTCGGTGCTCGGCGAGGACCACCCGGACACCCGCCGTGCCGCGAACAACCTGGCGTCCTCGATGTTCCTGTCCGGTGACGCGGCGGGCGCGCTCGCCCTGGAGGAGGACAACTACCGCAGGCGGCGGCGGCTGTTCGGCACCGACGACGTGCGGACGTGGGCCACGCTCGCGCAGATCGGCCTGTACCAGCGGGAACTGGGCCGCTACCCGGAGGCGCTGGACTCGCTGCTGGTGGCGGCGCAGCGCCTGCAGCAGCGGCCGGAGGCCAACCAGCTCCAGATCGGCGTGCAGTGGAACCGGGCCATCGCGCTGCGGCTGGTGGGCCGGGTCAAGGAAGCCAAGGAGCGCACCGGCAAGGCGTTGCGGGACTACCGCGAGGTTCTCGGCCCGCACCACCCGTACACGCTGGGCTGCGCGTTGAGCTTCGCCGCCGACCACCGCCGGTTCGGCGTCGACCCCGAGCTGGCCGTGGAACTGGCGCGCACCGCGCTGACCGGTTTCCGGCACCACCTCGAACTGCGCGACGACCACCCGTTCGTGGCGCTGTGCGAGCTGGGCCTCGGCTTGGCGCTGCGTGCCGCGGGCGACCACGGCGGCGCGGTGAGCCACGTGGAGGACGCGACGCGGACGTTGCGCGCCCGGCTCGGCGACACGCACCCGTGGACGCTCGCGGCGGCCATCGACGAGGCGCGCGTGCTCGCCGCGGCCGGCGAGCCGGACCGGGCCGGCGAGCTGATCGCCGACGCCCACACCGACTGCCTGGAGTTCCTGGGGCACGATCACCCGCACACCGCCGCGGCGGCGCACAACCTGCGGCTCGCGGCGCAGCCTACCGACCAGGACTGGCGGGAGTGCGATGTCGACATCCCGCACACCTGAGCGCGCAGGAGGGACCGGCGTGGAGTTGCACGAGGAGCGGGCCGAGCACGTGGGCCCGGAGTTCGAGCTGGCCAGGCAGGCGTGCCGCGAGGCGGTCGAGGCCAGTCCGGCGCTGCACTACCTCGCGCACTACAGCAACGGCGTGTTCGACTTCGGCGTCGACGCGCTCGGCGAACCCGGTCACGCGCCGGACGCCCTGCCCGGCGGCACGCGCCGGGAGGAGCTCAAGCGGCTGGGCAGGCACCTGACGTTCCAGGCCGCCACGGTGGACCGCGCGCTGCAGGAGGTGCGCACGGGCCGGCTGATCCGCACCGTGCTGCACACCGAGGAGGGGGCGCTGTTCTGCGACTCCGTCGTGCCGACCGAGCACGTCGTCGGCCTGGTGCTGGACCACGCGGGCACGGGGCCGCTGTTCGGCCACCCCGCCGTGGACGAGGCGGACCGCGCGGTGGCCGCGCTCGCCACCCGGCTGCGCGGCCAGCTCAGCCTCGGCTCGCTCAACCCCGGCGGGTGGGAGAGCGCGCGGGACGCCGTGCCGCTGCCCGTGGAGCAGGACGTGCGGGCGCACGTGACGGCGGGGGAGGGGCCGCTGACCGCGTGCCTGTCGGCGGTGCGGGCGCAGGACCTGCACCTGGTCGCGCACGTCTCCGGCGGTGAGGTGCGGTCGATGGTCGACTGCCTGGGCGACCCGTCGCTGGCGCCGTTCTTCCGGCAGGTCACGGTGGACGCGCGGCGCCGGTTCTACCACGGGTTCGTGCAGGAGCTGGGTGCGCTGGCGACGAAGCTGAACCGGGCGGTGCGCCCCGTCGTCGGCGGGTTGCTGGCCCGGCTCGTGCTGGACGTGGAGATGGGCGCGATCTACTACTACCGGTTGCGCGCGGGGGAATACCTGGTCGGCGTGACGATCGACCAGGCACGCGTGCGGGCGGCGGATGATCGAATGTCCGCCCTGGCGGAAGAACTCACCCCACTCGGTCCTTGAACGCTCATCCACCGCTGCCTATCGTGGAACGGTGACGGCACCGACGCGCTCGGCCGCGCTCCTCTCGGCGCTCGGCGCGGGTTGGCTCGTGGCGTGGCAATTCGGACTTCGTGATGTCGACCGGTCACCGGTGTACGCGTTCTTCATCACCGCTTTGCTCGGTTTCGGTTTGTACGCCAGCACGAGCGGGATCGTGATCGCGGAATTCCGCCGGCAACTCCGCACCGTGGTGATCGCGGTCACGCTCGGTGTGGTGGCGAAAGTCGCGCTGATCTTCGCGGTGATGTTCTTCGCGTTCCGGGAACCGGGTCACCTGGTGCTCGCGGTGGCGGTGGCGCAGATCGACCCGCTGTCGGTCGCGGCGATGCGGGCCAAGTCGCGGATGTCGGACTCGGCGAAGGCGCTGCTGGCGGCGTGGGCGTCGTTCGACGACCCGATCACCGTGCTGCTGACCGTGTACCTCACGTCGTTCGCCCTGGGGGGTGGGGCGGTGGGCGGCGTGGGGTCGTTCGCGGTGAACCTGGTGCTGAACCTGGCGCTGGCCGGGGTGGCGTTCATGCTGTGGACGCTGTTGCGCGGGCGCGTGGAGCGGGCCGAGGCCGGTGGGCGTGCCGTGCGGTACGCGGTGCGTGCCGTGATGGTGGTGGCGGTGCTGGGCATCGGGTTCGTCGCGGTGCAGCACTCGCTGCTGCTGGCGTTGGCGTTGCTGGGTCTGTTCTTCCGGCCGGATCTGGGTCGGTGGGTCGACGGGCTGGCGCAGGCGGGCCTGGTGCTGGCGTTGGCCGCGGTCGGGTTGGTGCTGGCGGCGGAGTTCAGCTGGGTGCTGGCCGGTGTCGGCGCGGTGCTCGGGGTGGCGGCGTTCGGGGCGCAGGCGGTGGTGGCGTTCGCGTTGACCGTGCCGAAGCGGTGGCGCGGCGACCGGGTGCGGCTCGCGTTGGGGCAGCAGAACGGGCTGACGGCGATCATCCTGGCGTTGCTGCTGGAGCCGACGTTCCCGGGTGCCATCGCCGTGGTCGCGCCCGCGGTCGTCGTGGTGAACGTGCTGCACGCCGCGGCGAACGGCGCTCACGACCGCGTGGCCGCACGCCGTCCGGTGCCCCGGCCTCAGCCGCCGGAACACATCCCGCGCGTGCCGCTCAACCCCGCTCCGGCACCGCGTCGCGCTTCGCCCTACCGGGTGAAGCCGACGCCCTGAGCGTTGAATTCGGGGTACCTGAGCGTTCGACTCTCGGGGCCTGAGCGTTCGACTCTCGCGGGAGTCCTGCGGTCGGGTCAGGCCGGGGACGAGCGGAACACGGCGCGGCGGACGCGTGGGCTCAGGTTGCGCAACGCGTCGTGCACGCGGGTGCGGCGCGAACCCTGGCTCACCTCGGCCACCAGCCCGCCCGCCCGCGCCGACCACGGCGGCAGCGTGAACAGCGGGTCCAGCAGGAACAGCGGCAGGAACTCGACGATCCCGTCGTAGATGCCGCACAGCTCCTCCAGCCGCTCCTCCGCGTCGGCGTCCCCGGACGACGAGTACCACTGCGCCACGGCGGCCCGGAACGCCTGCACGGCCTTCTGCAGGAACACCGCCTGCGTCGCGGCCAGGGTGAACTCGGGTGTCCGCAGCCGCCGGTGCACGGCCTCCCGGGTGGTGGTCGGCGCGTGGTCGAACGCCTCCTCGAACATCACGTCGACCTGCGTGACGTCCTCCAAAGCGTCCACCGCGTCCCGGAACAGCCGTTCCACCTCACCCGGCAACCTGGACGGCGCCGCCTCCGCCGCGCGGCCCGGCGTGCCGGTCAACGCGCCGAGCTGCCGCGCGATCGCGCCCAGCTGCCGGTCCGACGACGCCCGAACGCCGTCCATGTGCTCGGCCAGGTGCTCGATGAACCCGTAGATGCTGGACTGCTGCCTGGCCAGCTGGTCCATCCGCCACCGCAGCCCCGACAACGGGTCCGCGTCCACGCCCGGCCGCCGTCCCGCGTTCACCAGCGCCTTGAAGTCGTCGGCGAACGTGCGGTCGACGTAGACGAGCGGTTCCCGGCCCAGCAGCTCGCGCAGCTGGATCGCCACGCCGTCCGCCACCACCCCGTTGACCAGCAGGACCAGCTCGGCGTCCGGTTCGGCCTCGCGCACCGCCGAGATCCGCCGCACCACCGCGCCCAGGTCGGCGTTGTCCAGCAGCGACGGGCTGATCAGCACGGCGCACCCGCCCGCCTGCTCGGGGAAGGTGACCCAGAAGTCCGCCAGCGAGTCGCCCGCCACGCCGAGCAGGTGCCGGTGCAGGTAGTCCAGGCCGTTGGCGTCGAGCACCCGGCGCACCACGCCGTCGATGTCGTCGGAGCTCAACGACCCGAACAGGTCGCGCGCGGCCCGCCGCACCATGTCCTCGGTGACGGTGAACCCGTGGCCGGGCTCGCGGGACAGGTCGTCGGCCATCCGGAACACCCGGTGGCACAGCCGGATCACGTTGCGCGCGTTGCCCCGGGCGAGGTCGCGCAGGTAGCGGGTGGTGTCGACGGTGAACGGGGCGAGCTGCCGGGTGCCGAACACCTGCTCCTGCGCCAGCTCGACGAACTCGCGGACCTCGCCCTGGCTGAGCCCGGACATCACCACCGTGTACGGGATGCGCTGCCGCACGGCGGGCGGCAGCACGGACTTGAAGTCCGGCAGCCCGCACAGCACCAGGCACGCCCCCGCCTTGCCGAACACCTGCAGCAACGTCTGGAACGCGGCCATCGTGCGGGCGTGCGGTCGGCTGTCGGCGGAGAAGATCTTGTCCAGCTCGTCGACCGCCAGCACGAACCGCCGCTGCCGGCCGCCGAACAGCAGGGCGAACACGCCCATCGCCTCCAGCGCGGCCACCTCGTCGTCGATCGGCGTGCCGATGCCGCGTTCCACCAGCACCTGGTCGGGTGCGCCGCCGAGCAGCCACGACCACACCGAGTGCTCGAACCCCGGACGCAGCAGCAGGGTGAGCGCGGTGCCGAAGTCCTTGTTGTTGGTGACCTCTCGCAGCGTGTCCTGGACCTTGCGCAGCAACGCGCTCTCCATCAGGCCCAGCCGTTCCACGACCTCCTGCGGCTCCAGCTGCCTGCTGCCCAGCCACTCCAGCATGTCGCTGGTCAGCCCGCTGCTCTGCAACGACTCCGCGACGATGTCGGCGTAGTACTCGCTGACCTGCGCCCGCACGCCCTCCCGGCCGAGCTTCTGCATGAACCGCCGGTACAGCTCGATGAAGCTCTCCGCGGTCGCGTCCAGGTACAGCGCGTGCGTCGGGTCGGCCAGGACCTGCCGGGCGTGCCGGACCAGCCGCACGGCCAGGTGCGTCTTGCCGGTGCCGTAGTCGCCCAGCACGGCCACCACGGTGCCGGTGCGGTCGCGGCCGGCGCGGGCGGGCGGCGCGTCGAGGTAGGCCGTCAGGTGCGCGAGCGCCTGCCGCGTCGCGTCGGTGGTGATCGCCACGTCGACCGCGTCCGGGTCGGCGTCGAAGTCCGTGATCCGGGCGACCGCCATCGGCGAGAAGGGGTTCTTCCGCGAGGGCGGGAGATCGCTGCGGTCGCTCATGGCCCATTCACCGGTCCATTCCGGGACTTGGTGTTCAGGAACGCCCTGATGTCCTCGACGGTCACCAGGTCGGCCTCGGAGTAGCCTAGTCCCGTCGCACGTTTGTGTTCGTAAGTGCCGTGCAGGAACCTCTGCAACATCGCGATCGATTGGCAGTGCTTGGCCACCAATTCGATCGCGTCATCACTCATCCGCGGATACGTTCCCGCCGCCGCGTGACGAGTCAACCGGTCTTCGGCGAATCGCTGCGCGTCACCGGGGTCGAGCGGGCCGACGTGCATCGTGATCGGCGGTACCCACGGTTCCAGTTGCCGCACCACGTCGGCCACCTCGTCCGTGCCCAGGTACGCCGATTCGGCCAGGAACAGCACTTTCGCGCTGTTGAGCGTCCGCGCGTACCGGATCACCTCGTCCACCAGCTCGTTCGGGCTGGGCAGGAGCACGACCAGCGCGACGTCCTCGCGCAGCGCCCGGCCCAGGCGCGGGAACACGCGGCCCGGCACGTCCCGGACGGCCTCCAGCCGCTGCTCGCTGTCCTGGCGCAACGCCCCGGCGTCCACGAGCAGGTCGAACATCCGGTCGCACACCTCGGCGGTGCGCTCGTCGATGGAGAGCTCCCGGTCGGTCGGCAGGCAGCCGGTCAGGTCCAGCACGACCCCGCGCACGTCACGCCGCCGCAGCTCGCCGACGACCCAGTCGGCGCACCGGTTGACCAGCGCGGTCTTGCCGCAGCCCGACTCGCCGGTGACCAGCGCCAGCCGGCCGTACTCCAGCATCACGGCGAGGTCGCCCATCGCGTCGCGGAAGTGGTCGAACGCGTCCTCGCCGCCGTCCACGGGCACGTAGTAGTCGCGGTGGGCGGGCCGGTGCCACGGGCTCAGCGGCCGCATCGGCGTGCTCTCCCACCCCGGCAGGGGGAACGGGTTGACGCGGGGCGCGCTCACCACGGCCCCACCGACCCGGTCACGCGCGGCAGCGCGGCGGCTCGACCGGCCCGCCCGCCGTCCATGCCCACCCCCGTCGCCTCGCGGCGGCCTAGCGAAAGCTTCAGCCTACCGACGGAGAGTCGCACACGGGCACGTTCCCGTTAACCGGTGCACCCCGAACGGCCCATTCGGATTACGACTGTCGGGAATCGACGGAATGGGGGAGTGAACGCCGCGCTGAACGGGTGCGGTGGACGGGTGCGGCGATGGGGTCACCAAGGGGCGGGCGCGTAGTCCTTGAGGAAGCAGCCGTGCAGGTCCTCGCCCAGCTCGCCGCGCACGATCGGGTCGTACACCCGGGCGGCGCCGTCGACCAGGTCCAGCGGCGCGTGGAAGCCCTCGGCGGCCAGCCGCAGCTTCGTCGGGTGCGGCCGTTCGTCGGTGATCCAGCCGGTGTCGACGGCGGTCATGAGGATGCCGTCGGTGGTCAGCATCTCCTCGGCGCTGGTGCGGGTCAGCATGTTCAGCGCGGCCTTGGCCATGTTGGTGTGCGGGTGGCCCGGGCCCTTGTAGGCGCGGCTGAACTGGCCTTCCATCGCGGACACGTTGACCACGTACTTGCGGCGCGCGGGCGAGGCGGCCATCGCCGGGCGCAGCCGGGAGATCAGGATGAACGGCGCGGTGCTGTTGCACAGCTGCACTTCCAGCAGCTCCACCGGGTCGACCTCCTCGACGCGCTGGACCCAGCTGTTGACCGGCGCCTCGTCGGGCACGAGACCGCCCGCGTCGATCTCCTTGGACCCGGCGGTCAGCGCCAGCGCGGTGACCGCCGGGATGGTGTCGGCCAGCGTGCCCGCCAGCGCCACGGGGTGCGCGGACAGGGTGTGGCCGAACGTGACCAGCTCGGGCCGGGGCCCGGACGGCAGGGGTGCGGACTCGGCCGCGACCAGCGGCGCGTAGGCGCCCGCCGACCGGCGCACGGTCTGCGCCGCGTTGTTGATCAGGATGTCCAGCGGTCCGGCGGCGGCCACCGAGTCGGCCAGTTGCACGACCTGGGCCGGGTCGCGCAGGTCGATGCCGACCACGCGCAGCCGGTGCAGCCAGTCGGCGCTGTCGGGCATGGACGCGAACCGGCGCACGGCGTCGCGCGGGAACCGGGTGGTGATGGTGGTGTGCGCGCCGTCGCGCAGCAGCCGCAGCGCGATGTACATGCCGATCTTGGCGCGACCGCCGGTGAGCAGGGCGCGCTTGCCGGTCAGGTCGGCGCTCTGGTCGCGCTTGGCCCGGTTGAGCGCCGCGCAGTCGGGGCACAGCTGGTGGTAGAACGCGTCGACCTCGGTGTAGCGCTTCTTGCACGTGTAGCAGGACCGGGCGCGCAGCAGCGTGCCGGCCTTCGCGCCGGGCTCGGGCTCGCGCAGCAGCAGGCCGCGGGTCTCGTCGTCGATGCGGGACGGCGAGCCGGTCGCGGTCGCCTCGATGACGGCGCGGTCGGCGGCGGTGACGGAGGCGCGGCGGTCGGCCTTGCGGCGCTTGCGGAGGCTCTTCCAGATGCCGGCGGTGGCCCGGCGGACGGCTACCGCGTCGGGGTGCTCGGTGTCCAGTTCGTCCACTTGGGCGAGCACCCTTAGGGCGATTTCCAGCTCGGCGGGGTCAATCGACACGCCCAGCACTCTACCTGCGGCGAAATCCGCCCCCGGACGGGTGAAATTCGCGTGAGCCACCGCTAGGGTGCCCGGCATGCCTACAGCGGGTACCGGCCCACGGGTGCGGCGACTGGACCACCCCGACGCCGACGTCCGGCCGCGCGCCCTCGGCCTGCCCCGCGGCCGTCCGGTCCTGGCGGTGTTCGGCTCGGCCGACGCGCTGGACACCGACCTGGCCGCCTCGGTGCTCCCGGTGCTGCGTGCGGTGCTCGCCGCGGCGGCCGCGGCGGACGCGGTGGTGATCACGGCGGGGGCCGACGTCGGTGTCACGCACCTGCTCGGCCTGGCCGCCGAGTCGCTGGACGGCCGGTGGCCCCGGATGGTCGGCGTGGCGCCGTCCGGCCGGGTGGCCGCCGAGGACGCGGAGCCCGCGGACGGTGAGGTACGGCTCAACGTGAACCACGACACGGCGGTGCTCGTGCCGGGGTCGAGGTGGGGCGAGGAACTGCCCGCGCTGTTCCGCGCGGTGGACGCGGTGGCCGGGTCGAAGCGCCCGGCGCTGGCCCTGCTGATCGGCGGCGACGACCTGTCCCGCGCCGCGCTGGTCGACCACCTGGGCCGCGACCGGCCGCTGCTCGTGCTGGCGGGCACCGGCGGTCTGGCGGACGAGATCGCGGGCGGCTCCACGTCCCGCCCGGCCGGCCCGGCCTCCGGTGAGCCGACCCCCGACCCGGCCGCGATCCGGCCTGCCCCTGATGCTGCTGCCGCCGCGGCCCGGCCCGTGCCCGAGGCCGCCGCTGTCCGGCCCACGTCCGACACCGCCGCCGGCACGCCCGACGTGCCCGCCGAGCGCGACGACGACCTGGCCGTGCTGGTCCGCAGCGGCCAGGTCGCCCTGGTGCACCTGGACGAGGGCGCGGACAAGGTGGTGGCCGTCGTGCGGCGGGTGGTGGGCAACCGGCCCGGTGCCAAGCTGCACGCCGACGTGCCGCCGCCCGCCGTGTGGCCGCGGTTGCGGTTCCGGGTGCCCGAGCCGCAGCCCGTGATCGACCCCGGCTACGTGCTGGACTACCCGTTGCTGGCCGACGCGATCCACGAGGCGAACCAGGTCGTCGCCCCCGCGTTGCACGAGTGCGAGGTCGCCGCCCTCAGGTCGCGGGAACGCGCACGGCTGCTCGTGGTGCTCGCCATCGCCGCGGGCTTCGGCACCACGGTGTTCGCCGCGTTGCAGGTGTGGCTGCGCGACCAGCCGTGGCCCGGTGTGCTGCTCGCCGTGTCCGGCGCGGCCGCGGCGGTGCTCGCGGTCGTGGCGCGCGGTGGCGAGGACACCGGTGCGCAGGTCCGCGCCGAGCGGTTGCGCGCCTTGTACTTCGACCACCTCGCCGCACCACCCGCCGCCGACGACGCCGAGCGCGACGAGCGCGCCCGCGAACTGGCGACGGCCGTGGCGCGGCTCCGGCACGAATCGGTGAGCCGCACATGACGACCCTGGTGGACGACCACCGCGAGCAGTTCCTCCGGGCCTACCTGCGGCACCGGGTCGGCGAACGGCTCGCCGGGTTCGAGCAGGCGCAGGCCCGCTACACCGCGGCGCGCCGCTGGACCACCGCCCTGACCGTGCTGCTGTTCACCGCGGCGGCGGCGTTGGGCGCGGTGGCCGTGGCCGACGACGGGCGACGCGCGCTGTGGGCGTTCCTGGCCGCGGTCGCGGCGGCGCTGGCGACGGCGGTCGGCGTCTACGAGGCCGCGTTCTCGTTCCGCGCGCTGTCACGGCGGTCCGCGAACGGCGTGGCGCTGCTGCACCTGTTGCAGGCGCACGGCGCGCCGGAGGGGGAGGACGGCGTGAACGCGTTCCGCACCGAGGTCGAGAGCGTGCTCCGGCACGCCGACCGCTGACCCGCGCGGGACGATCGGCTGATGGCGACCGTCGAGGACGTCCGGCGCATCGCGCGGTCGTTGCCGCGCACCGAGGAGGCCGTGGTCCGGGACCGGGTGAAGTTCCGGATCGGCCGAATCGTGTACCTGGCGCTGTCCCGCGACGAGCGGACGCTGGGTTTCGCGTTCCCGAAGGACGAGCGGGACGCGCTGGTGACCGCCGAACCGGACCGGTTCCACCTGCCCGCGGCGTCCGACCTGCGCTACAACTGGGTCGAGTGCACCCTCGCCGCGGTGGACGAGGACGAGCTGACCGAACTCGTCGTGGACGCGTGGCGAATGTGCGTGCCGAAGCGTGTGGCCGCCGGGCACCTCGGTCGATAAGTTCTGGCGGTGGGCCGTTCGGTGGCGAGGAATCCCCGCGCCGGCGTGCCGTGGCGGTGCTCCCCGGCGGTCGCGTCCGGGCGCCCGCCGGTGACAACGTCGGTTTCCGGTCGTCGCCTGGGAGTACATCGTGGGACACGTGGAGCCTGCCGCCGCGGTGGGGCGGTAGCCGTGGAAGTGCGTCGGCTCGACCCCCGTGAGCTGGTCCGGGACAGCGGGCTGGTGGCCCGCAGGCTGATGCCGTGGCCGCTGGTGAACGCGCCGTTCGACGGCTCGTGGTGCGTGGTGCAGCCGGGCGCGGAGTCGAGCACGCACGCCCACCGCGAGCACGAGGTCTGGGTCGCCGTGTCGGGTGAGGCGGAGATCGTCACGCGCGAGGGCCGGACGCCGTTCGCGGCGGGCGACATCGTGCACTTCCGCCCGTACGAGGAGCACCAGCTGGTCAACGACGGCGAGGCCGACTTCCAGTTCTTCGCCGCCTGGTGGGACGTGGAGATGGCCGAGCGGTTCAGCGCCCGCGACGAGGACGCCCGCTGACCCGGCCGCGCACCCGGCGGAACCACGCATCGGGAGGAATCGTCACAGTCGCGTCATCGTCGGTGAAACGTCGACGCGACCGGGGTCGGCGTGGAGTTGCCAGGACTCCGGTCGCGTGCTGCGGGCCCAACCGGACCAGGTGGACGCGCTGCGGTTCCGCGACCTGACCGCGCGCGCCGCCGGCACCGTGGATTTCGAACGCCGCCGCGACCTCTGCACCCGCGCGCCGGCCCTGTGGCACGGCACACCGGTGGCGGGCGCGGAGTCCGAGCCGCTGCGCGCCTGGCTGTGCGCGCCGCTGGAGGCGCACCACCTGGCCACCCTCGAAGCGGCCGTCGACACCGACCTCGCGCTGGGCGGGCACGCCCGGGCGGTGGAGGCGCTGACGCCGTCGGTGGCCGAGCACCCGTTCCCGGAAACCCGCGCCACCAGCTCATGACCGCCCTGCCGGCCTGCGGCCGGCGCACCGGGGCGCGGGCCGGTGCTGGGCGGCACCGCGGTCCGCGGCCCGGTACCCGCCCGGTCGAGGGCGTCAGCTGGCCGCCACGGTCAGCCCGGCGGCGGCGAGCTTCGCGGTGCGCGGGCCGTGACCCCGCAGCCGCTCCTGGTAGGCCCGGACCAGCGCCGAGTGGATCTCGTCGACGTACTCCGCGGCCACGCAGTCGCGCCGCCACACCACCGTCACCCGCCGGTGCACGGGGTTGCCCACGATCGGTTTCAGCAGCACACCCGGCAGGTCCTGCCCGGTCGGGAAGAAGCACGCCACGGTGTGCGCGGACCGCACCAGTTCCGCCGCCGACGCCGGGTCGACCCCGAAGTGCGCGCACCGCGGCGTGAAGCCGGCCGCCTCGCAGGCCAGGTGCAGGTTCAGCTTCCCGCCGCCGTAGCTCTCGTCGGAGACGGCCCACTCCTCATCGGCCAGTTCGGACAGCCGAATCTCGGCGCGCGCCGACAACCGGTGCCCGACCCCGATGCCGACCAGCATCGGCTCGGTCACGACGGTCCGGCAGTCAGCCTGTTCGGGAATCCGAAGTGGACTCTGCGGGTACTCCGTCACCAGCGCGAGGTCCAGCTTCCCGGCCCGCACCAGGTCCAGCACGCCGTCGCTGGTGCGTTCGACGTGCGTGGTCCGCGGGTGCGTCGGCAGCAGCGAGCGCACCACCGCGACCAGCACCGGCGTCAGCGAACCGGCCACGCCGCCGAGCCGGATGCCCGTGACGTCGCTCTCCGCGGCCAGCTTGCGCGCGGTGACCAGCAGGTCGTCGAACCGCTCCACCAGGTCCCTCGACCGCAGCACGACGTGGCGGCCCAACTCGGTCAGCTCGACGCCGTCGGTGCGCCGCAGGAACAGCGGACCACCGAACCCCCGTTCGATGCGGCGCAACTGGGCGGTCAGCCCCGCCTGCGCGATCTTCAGCAGTGAGGCGGCCCGGCTGATGCTGCCCGCTTCCGCCACGGTCAGCACGACGTGGAGGTGCCTGAGCTCCATGTTCACTGCGGCAGCCTAGGGCAATGGAACGAACCGGACACCGACCGTGCGTGTGGCGAAGAACGCGACTCTGCGTCGAGCGGGACGCGGCCCGTTGCTCCAACAGGTGCATAACTGGCGAGTTATCGCCACCTCACACCTCCCGCCGCGCTCACCCGTTCGACCACCCTGCTGGGTGGCCGGCACCCATGACCGAGGAGGTGTGAGCGACATGACGAAAGCTCTGCGCCTGCGGCGCCTTTCCCGTCCGCGCGACGACAGGTACCTCTTCGTCCCGCTCGACCACAGCGTCTCGGACGGACCGGTGGTGCCGCGCGACCGGTGGCGCGACCTCATCGACTCGGTCGTGGTGGGCGGCGCCGACGCGATCATCGTCCACAAAGGACGAGTGCGCACGATCGACCCGGACGTGCTCGCGGGCTGCGCGCTCGTCGTGCACCTCAGCGCGGGCACCGCGCACGCCGCCGACACCAACGCCAAGGTCCTCGTCGGCGAGGTGGACGAAGCGCTGCGGCTCGGCGCCGACGCGGTGAGCGTGCACGTCAACATCGGCTCGGACACCGAGGAGCGCCAGCTCGCCGACTTCGGCGTGGTCGCCAAGGCCTGCGACGAGTGGAACGTGCCGCTGGTCGCCATGGTGTACCCGCGCGGACCGCGCATCGCCGACCCGAACGACCCGGCGCTGCTCGCGCACGTGGTCAACATCGCCGTCGACCTGGGCGCCGACATCGTCAAGACCAACCTCGCCCACCCCGCGGGCCGCATGGCCGACGTGATCGCCAGCTGCCCCATCCCGGTGCTGGTCGCGGGCGGCCCGGCCACCGGCGGCAGCGTGGTCGACCACGCCCGCACCGCGATGGCCGTCGGCTGCGCGGGCCTGGCCGTCGGCCGCCGCGTGTTCACCGCGCCCGCGCCCATGTCGCTGGTCGCGGAACTGGCCTCGATCGTCCACGACGACACCGAAGCGGACCTGGTCCGCGCCATGACGGGGGTCGTCGCCTCCTCATGACCCCGCCGCCCGCGGCCGCCGCCGGTCACCCGACCGGCGGCGGCCCGTCCGCACGCCGACCGGGCTCTCACCCCTTGGAGAACCGTTGAAGTTCGCCTGGATCGACCTCCGAACCGTCCCCGAAGCGCACCGCGAGGCCGTGGTGGACGCCGCCGTGCACGCCCGCCTGGCCGGCGTGGTCGCCGACGACCCGGCGCTGCTGGACGCGCTGCCGCCCACGATCACCCGGGTGCTCGTCGCCGACGCGGCGGTCGACAGCCCGCACCTGGTCACCGTGGTCGTGGACGACCAGGACGCGCTGGAGCGGCTCACCACCGACGCGGCGTTCGTGCAGGTCCGCGACGACCGCACGCTCAAGCTCGCGTGCGCCGCCGCCGTGAGGCTGGGGCACACCGTGGTCGCGTTCACCGACCCGACGAAGATCCCGCTGGAGATCGTGATCGCCGCCGCCGACGGCGCGCCCGGCAAGCTGATCACCGTCGTCGCCGACCTCGAAGAGGCCGCGATCGTGCTCGACGTGCTCGAACACGGCTCGGACGGCGTGCTGATGGCCCCGCGCGACGCCAACGACGTGTTCAAGCTGGCCCGGCTGCTGGAGGCCACCACCCCGCCGCTGAACCTGACCACGCTCACCGTCGACGGCATCACCCACAACGGCCTCGGCGACCGCGTCTGCGTGGACACCGCCTCGCACTTCCAGGAGGACGAGGGCATCCTCGTCGGCTCCTTCTCCTCCGGTTTCATCCTGTGCTGCAGCGAGACCCACCCGCTGCCCTACATGCCGACCCGGCCGTTCCGGGTCAACGCCGGCGCCCTGCACTCCTACGTGCTCGGCCCGGACAACCGCACCAACTACCTGTCCGAGCTGCGCTCGGGCAGCACCGTGCTCGCCGTCAACTCCGAGGGCCGCACCCGCAAGCTCACCGTCGGCCGCGCCAAGCTCGAGTCGCGCCCGATCCTCACCATCACCGCGCACTCGCCCGAGGGCGTCGAGGTGTGCCTGACCGTGCAGGACGACTGGCACGTGCGGGTGCTCGGCCCCGGCGGGAAGGTCCGCAACGTCACCGAGCTGCAACGCGGTGACGAGCTGCTCGGCTACATCGCGACCGAGCAGCGGCACGTGGGCATCCCCATCGGCGAGTTCTGCAAGGAGACCTGAGCCAAGATGCGCGAGTTCGTCACCGACCTGTTGCGCCGCCACGGCGACGACGTGCCGGTGTTCAGCCACGAGCACACCGTCACCCACGGCGCGTTGCGCGCCG
This sequence comes from Saccharothrix saharensis, assembly GCF_006716745.1. Classification (NCBI taxonomy): domain Bacteria; kingdom Bacillati; phylum Actinomycetota; class Actinomycetes; order Pseudonocardiales; family Pseudonocardiaceae; genus Saccharothrix; species Saccharothrix saharensis. The sequence goes on from NZ_VFPP01000001.1 coordinate 7,070,163, forward strand.
CCGTCGCCGCCGAGGCGGGCCTGTTCGCCGCGTCCGGCGTGGGGGAGGGCAGCACGGTCGCGCTGCACGTGCCACCGAGCTTCACCCAGCTCGAGGTGGTGCTCGCGCTGTGGAGCCTCGGCGCCCGGGTGATCTCGATCGACCACCGGCTCACCCCCGCCGAGGTCGACGTGCTGCGCGAGCTGACCCGCCCGCAGTTCTTCGTGCGCGCCTCCGGCCGGCCGGTCGGCATCTTCCGCGAGCGCTACGAGCTGGTCACCGAGCGCAGGTCCGACGGGCGGCCCGCCGAGACCCGGCACCGGCTGGTCCAGTTCACCTCCGGCTCCACCGGGCGGCCCAAGGTCGTCGGCCGCAGCACCGAGTCGATCATCCGCGAGGTGATGCGGTTCGGCGCGGCCGAGGGCATGCCGCAGCGCGGCGAGCGGATGCTGGTGCTCAACTCCACCGCGCAGAGCTTCGGCCTGATGGGCGGGCTGCTGCACGCCCTGGCCGCGGGCGTGCACCTGGTGTTCGCCGGGAAGCTGTCCGCCGAGGACGTCCTGGCCACCGCGGCCCGGCACCGGGTCGACTTCATCACCGGCGTGCCGTTCCACTTCGAACTGCTGGCCGCGGCCGCCGACCGACCGTCGCTGCGCACCGTGCGCGGCGCCTTCGCGGGCGGCGAGCTGATGCGGCCCGACGTCGCCGAGCGGTTCGCCGCCGCCTACGGCTTCACCGTCGGCGAGTGCTTCGGCACCACGGAGACCGGCGCGCTGACCATGGACGCGGCGGGCACGACCCGGCCGTCGGTGGGCAAGCCCCTGTCGGACACCACGATCAGGGTGCGCGACGGACTGGTCGAGGTGGCGCTGGACCAGTCGCCGTACCTGGGCGAGACCGACCCCTCCCGGTACCTGGACGGGTGGTTCCGGACGGGTGACCGGGGCGAGTTCGACGCGCGCGGCAACCTGCGGCTGCTGGGCCGGGCCGACTCGCTCGTCGTCGTGCGCGGCAGCAACGTCGACCTGACCCAGGTGGAGGCCGCGCTGCGGGCCCACCCGCTGGTCACCGAGGCCATCGCGGTGCACGACCAGGTGATCGAGGCCTACGTCGCGACCGGGTCCGACGCGCTCACCTCCGACGAGGTGTCCGCGTGGTGCGCCGAGCGGTTGGCCGAGTACAAGCGCCCGCAGCGGGTGCACGTGCTGCGGGCGCTGCCCCGCACGCCGAGCGGCAAGCTCGTGCGCAACCCGGAGGTGCTCGCGGACGCGCGATGATCGCCGGTGTGGCAGGGTGGGCGGCGTGGAACAAGTCGTGCTCCTGGACGAGTCCGGTGCGGGGGTCGGCGTCGCCGACAAGGCCTCCGTGCACCACGCGTCCACCCCGCTGCACCTGGCGTTCTCGTCGTACCTGTTCGACGCGGCGGGCAGGCTCCTGCTGACCCGGCGCGCCCTGCACAAGAAGACCTGGCCGGGCGTGTGGACCAACTCGTGCTGCGGCCACCCCGCGCCCGACGAGCCGATGGTGTCGGCGGTGACGCGGCGGCTGGCCGACGAGCTCGGCCTGGCCGACGTCACGCTCGACCTGGTGCTGCCCGCGTTCCGCTACCGGGCGGTGATGGAGAACGGCGTCACGGAGAACGAGATGTGCCCGGTGTTCCGCGGCCTGGTCTCCGCCGACCCGCGACCGAACCCGGACGAGGTCGACTCGTTCGAGTGGACCCCGTGGGCCGAGTTCGCACCCGCCGTCCTGGCCGGTGCCCGCCCGGTGTCGCCGTGGTGCGCCCTGCAGGTGGCCGAGCTGTGGGCCCTGGGCCCCGACCCCCTGTCCTGGCCGACCGCCTCGCCCGCGTCCCTGCCCCTCGCCGCCCGCGCCTGACCTCCCACCGACCGCGGACGCAGGACTCGCGCGTGAGTCCTGCGTCCGGGACGCGTGAGTTCAACGCCCGGCTCAGAGAGCGCTCTCTGGCGTGCCGTTCCGGGATGACCGGAACTCCCGCCTTTCCTTGACTGATACAGGTCACCGTCCTACGTTCCGCTGTGAGAGCGCTCTCTGAACCCTCCCTGCATCGCCCTCCGAAAGGGGAGTCGTGATCCCCACCATTCGCCGATGGCGTCGTCTGGTCACCGCCACCACCGCCGCGGTGCTGACCGCGTCCGCACTGACCTTCGTCGCCTCTCCCGCCGGCGCCGCCCCGGAACTGCTGTCCCAGGGCCGGCCCGTCACCGCCTCCTCCACCGAGAACGGCGGCACGCCCGCCTCCGCCGCCGTCGACGGCAACACCGGCACCCGCTGGTCCAGCGCCGCCGCCGACCCCCAGTGGCTCCGGGTCGACCTCGGCACGTCCACCGCCATCAGCCAGGTCACCCTGAACTGGGAGAACGCCTACGCGCGCTCGTTCCAGCTCCAGACCTCCGCCGACGGCAACGCCTGGACCACCATCGCCACCGCGTCCGGCAACGTCGGCGTGCAGAACCTGACCGTCTCCGCCACCACCCGGTACGTCCGCGTCCACACCACCGCCCGCGCCACCCAGTACGGCGTGTCGCTGTGGGAGTTCCAGGTGTTCGGCGTCCGCAACACCAGCGGCCCGATCGTGCGGGTCGCCGAGTTCCTCGCCGAGTGCCCGTACAGCCACCGGCTGCCGGACGACCCGATCGTGGCGCCCAACCTGCCCGGCGCGTCGCACATGCACAGCTTCTTCGGCAACCGCACGACCAACGCGCACTCCACCACGCAGTCCCTGCTGGCCGGCACCAGCAACTGCAGCCCGGGCGTCGACCTCTCGTCCTACTGGGTGCCCACCCTCTACGCGGACAACCAGCCCGTGGAACCGACCGGCACCACCTTCTACTACCTGGGCGAAGGCGTGCGCGACGACGTGATCGCGCGCATCCAGCCGTTCCCGCTCGGCTTGCGCGTCGTGGCGGGCAACGCGAAGGCCACCGCGCCGGACGCCAGTACGATCGCCCGCTGGTCCTGCCTGCACGCCGGGCACGTGGGCGCGTCCAAGGACTTCGTGAACTGCCCGGCCGGCACCATGCTGGAGTCCTACCTGGACTTCCCGCAGTGCTGGAACGGCCGCGACCTCGACTCGCCGGACCACAAGAGCCACATGGCCTACCCGGTGAACGCGGACTGCCCGTCCACCCACCCGGTGCCGGTGCCCAAGCTGCGCCAGGTGCTGCGCTACCCCGTCAGCGGCGACCCGGCGCGGTTCCGGCTCGCCTCCGGAGGGGGCTTCACCATGCACGGCGACTTCTTCAACGCGTGGCCGGAAGCGGAACTCGCCCGCCGGGTGCGCGACTGCATCAACCCGATCATCAAGTGCGGCGCGGACGGCCGGCCATGAGGACGCTGATCGGCGCGTTCTCCCTGCTCGCCGCCCTGGTGGTGCCGGTCACCGCGGTCCAGGCGGCGGAGTGCGGCACGGCCAACGCGGCGCTGAACGCACCCGTCACCGCGTCGTCGGTCGAGACCGGCAGCCCGTTCACGGCCGCCTCGGCGGTCGACGGCAACCCCGGCACCCGCTGGTCCAGCGCGTTCAGCGACCCGCAGTGGCTGCGGGTCGACCTGGGCACCAGCCGGGAGGTGTGCGGCGCCACGTTGCAGTGGGAGGCCGCGTACGCGACCGCGTTCCAGATCCAGACGTCGGCCGACGGCAACGCCTGGACCACCGTGCACCAGACCACCACCGGCACCGGCGGCACGCAGAACCTCACCTTCACCGGCACGGGCCGCTACGTCCGCGTGCACACCACCGCCCGCGCCACGCAGTACGGCGTGTCGCTGTGGGAGTTCGCCGTCCGCACGGGCACCAACTCCGGTGGCGGCGGCGACGGCCTGCTGTCCTACAACAAGCCGGCGTTCGCCTCGTCGTCCCAGGACGACGGCGCGTGCCCGCAGTGCGCGCCCGCCAAGGCCCTGGACTTCAACCCGGCCACCCGCTGGGCCACCAGCCCCACCACCGGCTGGGTCGACCCGGGCTGGATCTACGTCGACCTGGGCGCCACCGCGCAGGTCAGCAAGGTCGTGCTGCAGTGGGACCCGGCGTTCGCCACCGGGTTCGAGATCCAGACCTCGGCCAATGCGTCGAGCTGGACCACGATCCACACCGTGGCCAACGGCACCGGGTTCAAGCAGACGATCGCGGTGAACGGCACGGGCCGGTACGTGCGGGTCAACCTGACCAAGCGCAGCGGCCCCTACGGCTACAGCCTGTGGGAGTTCCAGGTCTACGGCACCGGCGGCAGCCCCACGCCACCACCGCCGCAGGCACCGGACCCCGGCACCCCGCTGCGACTGGTGTGGAGCGACGAGTTCAACGCGCCCGCGGGCACGCGGCCGGACACCGCCAAGTGGCGGCCGGAGACCGGCACCGGCCAGAACGCCGAGCTGCAGTACTACACCGACAACCGCAACGCGTTCACCGACGGCGCGGGCAACATGGTGCTGGAGGCCAGGCGGGAGGTCACGCCCGGCTCGGCGTGCCCGGTCGACCCGGTCAGCGGCAGCGGCACGTGCCAGTACACGTCGGCCCGGATCATCACCGAGGGCAAGGCGTCGTGGACGTACGGCCGGTTCGAGGCCCGCGTCCGGGTGTCGGGCACCAAGGGCCTGTGGCCCGCGTTCTGGATGCTCGGCACCGACATCTTCAAGGGCACGCCGTGGCCCGCCAGCGGTGAGATCGACATCATGGAGCACCTGGGCCGCGAGCCGAACACCGCGTACCAGACGATCCACGGCCCGGCCTACTTCGGGGGCGGCGGGATCGGGGCGATGCGCGACATCGGCCAGGACTACGCGGCGGCCTTCCACGTGTTCCGGGTCGACTGGAACAGCAAGGGCATGGTGTTCAGCATCGACGACGTGACCGTCCTCACCATCGACAAGGCGACGGTCGAGGCGACCCGCGGCCCGTGGGTGTTCGACAAGCCGTTCTTCATCCTGCTCAACAACGCGGTGGGCGGTGACTGGCCCGGCCCGCCGGACGCCACCACGGTCTTCCCGCAGCGCATGCTGGTCGACTACGTCCGCGTCTACCAGTGACGGGTGGGTGCGGTCACGCCTCGGCGTGGCCGCACCCCCGGTATAAAGGCTGACGTGGACCGCAGACCAGTCACGTTGGAAGAGGTCGCGCGGATCGCGGGGGTATCCCGGGCCACGGTGTCCCGGGTCGTCAACGGGGTCGCCACGGTGGACCGTGAGCTGCGCCAAGTCGTGGAGCAGGCGATCTCCACGACCGGCTACACGCCCAACCGCGCGGCGCGTTCGCTCGTCACCCGCCGGGCGGGCGCGATCGGCCTCGTCCTGCCCGAGGAGGGCCGGACCGTGCACGACCCGTACTTCGGCCGGGTGGTCAGCGGCGTGCTGCCGGTGATCCGGCCGCTGGGCGTGCAACTGGTGCTGACCACCGGCGACCACCGCGAGGTGGTGGACGACATCCGCCAGCACCGGCTCGACGGCGTGATCCTCATCCACACCCACGGCGCCGACCCCCTCCCGCGCCAGCTGATCGAGGCCAACCTGCCGGTCGTCCTGGCCGCCCGCCCGGTCCGGCCGATGTCGATCACCTACGTCGACGTGGACCAGGCGGCGGGCGCGGCCCTGGCCGCCGACCACCTCGTGGCGTCGGGCTGCCGGCGGCTGGCCACCATCACCGGCCCCCTGGAAACCCCGGCGGGCCAGGACCGGCTGCGCGGGTTCCGCGAGGCCGCGGCCCGGCACGGCCTGCCCGAGCCGGTGGTGGTGGAAGGCGACTTCTCCCGCGAGGGCGGGGCCGAGGCCGCGCGGCGGCTGCGCGGCGTGGAGCTCGACGGCCTGTTCGTCGCCTCGGACCTGATGGCGACCGGCGCGCTGCCCGTGCTGCGCCACGACGGGCGGCGCGTGCCCGAGGACGTCAAGGTGGTCGGCTTCGACGACAGCAGCCCCGCCACCGAATCCGACCCGCCGCTCACCACGGTGCGCCAACCGGTCGAGGACATGGCCGCCGAGATGGCCCGCCTGCTGGTGGAACGGGTCGAGCGCCCGGACCGCCCGGTCAGCTCGGTCGTGTTCGCGCCGACGCTCGTGATCCGCCGGTCCGGCTGACCGAGCGGTCCCTCCAGTCCCGGCTGACCCACCGGTCCCGCCAGTCCGGCTGAGCCACCGGTCCGCCAGTGCCGCGCGTCCGGCCACCTGTCCCGGGGCCGCCGGTGCAGCCCTGTCCGCCGCCGGGCCGGCCGTTTTCTCCGGCTAACGTGAGAGATGCGGTCCGGGTTGTCACAGGTTGCATGCTTCGCCCGGTCGAGTGAGCGTCAGCGGGGGCGGAGGCTGTCGGTGAGCTGTCGATTACCTGAACGCCGGAACAACGTGCCCGCCGTCGTCCGTTCTGTCCGTTGTGCCGACCGCTGAACTCGCCCCGACCCGTTCCCCGGCCCGCTACGTCGCCCTCGCGGGTGCGGTTGCCGTGGTGCTCACCGTCGCCCTCGTCGGGGGACTGGACCTCTACCGGCTCGGCGAGTCCACGAGGCACCTCCGCCGCACCATCAGCGAGTACGCCCTCGGCCCGCACCGCTGGGTGTTCGACACGGCGGTCCTGTTGCTGGTGGCCGGGTCGGTCGCCATCCTGGCCGTGCTGGTCGCCCGGGGTGTGGCGAGGTGGAACTCGGTGGGCTCCGCGGCGTTCGCCGCGTGGTCGGTCGGCCTGACGTTGGTGGTGATCTTCCCCAAGAACAACTGGGCGATCGGCCCGAGCATGAGCGGCAGCATCCACCGGTTCGGCAGCCTGCTCGCGTTCGTCGCGCTGCCGGTCGCGGCGCTGCTGCTCGCCCGGCCCTGGCGGCGCGACCCGGTGTGGGGAGCGCACGCCCGGTGGACCTTCCGGCTCGGCGTGCTGTCCGCCCTGGCGTTCACGCCGATCCTGTACGCGATCGGCGTGAACGCGGTCGTCGGCACGTCCTGGTGGCGGGTCATCCCGCTCGGGTACGTCGAACGGCTGCTGGTGCTGACCGAGGTGGTCGCCGTGCTGGTCGCGGGACTGTGGGCCATCGCGGTGTCGCGCGGCCAGGCCCGGGGGCGCAGGCCCGGGAGCGGGAGCCCGGGAGCGGGAGCTCAGGAGTACAAGCCGTCCAGCACGTCCTTGTAGCGGCTCTCGATCTCCTTGCGCCGCATCTTCAGACTGGCGGTGAGCGTGCCGTCGTCCACCGAGAAGTCCTTCGGCAGCACGGCGAACTTCTTGATCGTCTCGTGCCGCGCCAGCTTCCGGTTCGCCGCCTCCACGGCCCGCCCGACCTCGGCGTCCGCGTCCAGGTCGGCGGGCGCCAGGTCGGCGTCGACGGTGACCAGCGCGACGCAGTAGTTGCGACCGTCACCGTGCACCAGCACGTTGCCGATGTACGGGCTGCCCGCCTTGACCAGCCCCTCCACCGCCTGCGGCGCGACGTACTTGCCGCCGGAGGTCTTGATCAGCTCCTTCTTGCGGTCGGTGATCCGCAGCCGACCCGCCTCGTCGAGCTCGCCGATGTCGCCGGTGTGCAACCAGCCGTCCCGCAACGTCGCGGCGGTCTCCTCGGGCAGCCCGCGGTAGCCGCGCATGATGCCCCGCCCGCCGATCAGCACCTCGCCGTCGTCGGCGATCCGCACCTCGGTGCCGACCAGCGGCTGACCGACCGTGCCGAGCCGGTTCGCGCCCGGCCGGTTCACGAACGACGCGGCCGACGACTCGGTCAGCCCGTAGCCCTCCAGGATCGTGATCCCGGCCCGGTCGAAGAACTCGCCGACCGGGCGCGACAGCGGCGCCGAGCCGGACACGAAGTACTTCACCCGGCCACCGACCCGCGCCCGCAGCTTGCTGAACACCAGCTTGTCGGCGATCCGGCGCCGCACCTTCCACTCCGGGTGCTCGGCCACCGCCAACGCCCAGTCGAACAGCTTCGCCTTGACGCCGCCGGCCTCGCGCATGGACGCCACGACCCGCTGGTGGATCTTCTCGAAGATCCGCGGCGCGGCGGCCACCACGGTCGGCCGCAGCTCCAGCAGGTTGGCCGCGATCCGGTCCACGTCGCCGTCCACGGCGGTGGGCACGCCGGTCGCCAGCATGCCGACCTGCAGCACCTTGCCGAACGCGTGGGACATCGGCAGCCACAGGAAGTGCAGGTCCTGCGGCGTCAGCACGCCCAGCTCGCGGATCGCCTCGGCGGTGTAGAGCCAGTTGTCGTGGGTCAGCTCGACGCCCTTGGGCGTGCCGGTCGTGCCGGAGGTGTAGATCAACGTGGCCAGCCGGTCGGGGGTCAGCTCGTCCACCATCGCGTCGTAGTCGCCCTCGGCGCGGTCGGGCTCCCAGTCGGTCGTGACGACCTTCGCGTCCACCTTGCCCGCCAGTTCCGGGTCGGCGACGACGAGCACGCTCCCGGAGTCGCGGACGATGTGCGCGACGACGTCCGGCGTGCTGCTCGGGTAGATCGTCGTGGTGACGCCGCCCGCGGCGAGCACGGCCAGGTCGGTCAGGATCCAGTCGACGCTGGTGGTGGCCATGATCGCGACCCTGGCCCCGTCCCGCACGCCGAGCTCGCGGAACCCCAGCGCCCGCCTGCGCACCTGCTCGCCGACCTCGGCCCAGGTCAGCGACGTCCACGTGCCACCGGCGCGGTGGCGCAGGGCCTCGGCGTCCGGGGTCTCCCGCACGCGTTCGCGCAGCAGATCGGGGATGGAACGGGCCACGGTGACCTCCTGGGGGAGCGACGCTCTAGAGCGGTACTCTAGCGCCGTGGGATCGACGGGCCGGCGGGCCGTGCTGGACGCGGCCCTCGCGCTGGTCGACGAGGGCGGGTTGGGCGCGGTCACGATCAGCGCGCTGACCGCCCGTTCCGGCGTCTCCAACGGCAGCGTGTACCACCACTTCGGCAGCCGGGCCGGGGTGTTCGCCGTGCTGTACGGCGAGAGCTTCGCGCACTGCGTGGCGGCGATGCTGCCCGCGCTGGACGCCGGCGACGCCGAGCGTGCCGTGCGTGCCCTGGTGGCGCGGTACCTCGGCTGGGTGGCCGAGCACCCCGGCCGGGCGCGGTTCCTCTACGCCGCGCCGTCCACCGCCGACCCCGCGGTGAAGGCCGAGGTGTTCGAGCCGGTCGCCCGCTGGTTCACCGCCCGGATGGCGGCGGGCGAGCTGCGCGAGATCCCGTTGTGGTCGTTGGACCCCGTGGTGATGGGGCCCGCGCACGAGTGCGCCCGGCGCCACCTGATGGGGTCGCTGGACCTGGCCGTGGCGTCCGATCAGGTCGGTGATGCGGTGTGGGCGGTGGTCGCGCCCGTAGGGTGATCGCATGGCCACTTGGGGCGACCTCGCCGCGTACGTGCACGACACCTACGACGTGATCGCGGAGAACGAGGACGAGATCCGGATCCTGTTCAACTTCGAGCAGTACGACGAGGACGACGAGCGGACGCAGGTGGTCATCCTGGTCCGCGAAGTGCTCGACAAGCTGCACGAGTGGGTGCAGATCGCCTCGCCGATCGGCCTGGCGGCGAACGTCGACCTGCACGCGTTCCTCGCCGAGGTCGGCAACTCGACCATCGCCTGCGGCGCGGCGATCATGGGCGACCACGTGGTGCTGCGGCACTCGTTGCCGCTGTCGGACCTGGACATCCACGAGTTCACCGAGCCGCTGGCGCTGCTCGCGGGCACGGCGGACCGGCTGGAGGAAACGTTCTTCGGCGGCGACGACTACTAGTGCTAAGTTAGCCTCCCCTAAGCTGAGGGAAGGCGCTGCGTGTCCACACGGCCTGTCGCGATCGCCGGGTACGAGTCCATGACCATCCAGGTGCGCGCGGGCCTGGGCGAGCGCCGGCTGGTCGCCGCCGTGCGGTCGTTGTTCGTGCGGCACGAGGTGCTGCGCGCCGAGGGCGTCACGGCCGACTCGTGCGTCCACCGGGTGGTGCTGCCGCCGAGCCTCGTGCCGCTGGCCGCCGTCGAGGACGTGCCGGGTGGCGTGCCGCTGCGCGTGGTGTGGTTCGACGGCGGCGCGTCCGGCCGGATCGTGCTGGCGCTGCGGCGTGACGTGCTCGCCCGCCTGCCGTGGCGCGTGCTGCTGCCCGGCCTGGTGTCGGCGTGGAGCGCGAGCGCCCACCTGCGGGCCCGTCCGACCCCCGTTCCGGTCGTCTGAACCGTTGACAGCGGCTGTCCCGGGGTGCTGTGATCCCACGCAACAGATAGGAAACTTTCCTAACTGAACCGCCGCCACCGTGTTCCACCTCACCCCTGAACCGTGGGAGGCGCCCTGTGGCACCCCGATGGCCCGTACTACCCCTGCTGGTGCCGCTCGTCGCGGCGGTCCTGTCCGTGCCGACGGCCTCGGCGGACGTCGTCGCGGCGGCCGTCACCGAGCACCAGGCGGAGAGCGCGTCGATCTCCAACGGCCTGGTCGAGTCGAACCACGCGGGCTACACCGGCTCCGGCTTCGTCAACTACGACAACGAGACCGGCGCTTACGTCGAGTTCACCGTGACCGCCGCGACCGCCGGTCCGGCGACCCTGTCCTTCCGCTACGCCAACGGCACCGCGGCCGGCCGGCCGGTGAACGTCACGGTCAACGGCTCCGCCGGCGTGAGCGTGGCGTTCCCCCCGACCGGCGCGTGGTCCACGTGGAGCACCGCCGTCGCGACCGTGTCACTGGCCGCCGGCGCGAACCGCGTGCGCGCCACCGCGACCACGTCCACCGGCGGCCCGAACCTCGACCGGCTCGCGGTGGACACCGGCACGTCCGGCGTCGGCCGGCCCGCGGACGTCAACGGGCAGTTGCGGGTGTGCGGCGTGAAGCTGTGCAACCAGTACGGCAAGCCGATCCAGTTGCGCGGCATGAGCACGCACGGCATCCAGTGGTACGCGCAGTGCGTGAAGACGGCGTCGTTGGACGCGCTGGCGAACGACTGGGGCGCGGACGTGCTGCGCATCTCGCTGTACGTGCAGGAAGGCGGGTACGAGACGAACCCGCGCAAGTTCACCGACCTGGTGCACGGCTACATCGAGGAGGCCACCCGGCGCGGCCTCTACGCGCTGGTCGACTGGCACCAGCTCGACCCGGGCGACCCGAACGCGAACATCTCGCTGGCGCGCACGTTCTTCACCGAGGTCGCGCAGCGCCACCGCGACAAGACCAACATCATCTACGACATCGCGAACGAGCCGAACAACGTGTCGTGGGCGGGGATCAAGTCCTACGCCGAGCAGATGATCCCGGTGATCCGGGCGCAGGACCCCGACGGCGTGGTGTTCGTCGGCACGCACGGCTGGGGGTCGCTGGGGATCTCCGACGGGCGCAGCGAGCAGGACATCGTCGCCAACCCGATCAACGCCACGAACTTCATGTACACCTTCCACTTCTACGCGGCGTCGCACCAGGACGAGTACTTCGCCGCGTTGCAGCGGGCGGCGGCGCGGCTGCCGATCTTCGTGACCGAGTTCGGCACCCAGACCTACACCGGTGACGGCGCGAACGACTTCACCTACAGCCAGAAGTACCTCGACTTCCTGGCCGCCAACAAGATCGGCTGGACGAACTGGAACTTCTCCGACGACTTCCGCTCGGGCGCGGTGTTCAAGGAGGGCACCTGCGCGGGTTCCACGTTCGCCGGCACGGGTGTGCTCAAGCCCGCCGGCGTCTGGATCCGCGACCGGATGCGCACCCCGGACGACTTCCCGACGAGCTGACCGCGTCCATGGGGGTACGGCGTGCGCTCCAGATCGCGCACGCCGTACCGCCCTGGGGCTGCTTCCCGGACGCCGCCGCTCCCACCGACGCCTCCCCGGCCGTTCCAGGGTGAGGACGGCGTTCCGCCGCGGCACGGCGTGGCCGGTGGACGCCACGCGGCCTTGAGAGGTCGGTCCGCCGTGCGGGAGCATCGGGGGACGACATCCGGGGGGAACCATGGGTGAGACCGACACGGCGGCCGTGGTGGGTTTGGGCGTCGCCGCGGCGCGCAGCGGCAACGTCGCGGAGGCCGAGGTGTGGTACCGCGCCGCCGCCGACCGCGGTGACGTGGACGGGATGAACCTGCTGGCGTTGCTCTGCGAGGAGCGCGGCGGGTTCGCGGAGGCGCTGCGCTGGTACGGCCGTGCGGCGGCGGTGGGCGACACGGTCGCGATGCACGGCCTGGCCCGCCTGGCGCGGCGGGACGGCCGGCCGGCCGACGCCGAGCGCTGGTACCGGGAAGCCGCCGACCGCGGCGACCGGGACGCCATGCTGGCGCTGGCCGACTCGGGGCCGCCGACGGACGACGGGTGGTACCGCCGTGCCGCCGAGGCGGGCGACCCGCGCGCCCTCGCGGTGCTCGGCACCCGGTTGCGGGCCAGGGGAGAGCTCGCCGAGGCGGAACGCTGGATGCGACGGGCCGTGGAGACGACCGGTGAGCCGTTCTTCATGGTGGAGCTCGGGTCCTTGCTCGCGGAGCGCGGTGACGTCGAGGGGGCGGAGGACTGGCACCGGCGTGCCGCCTCGGCCGGTCACGTCGACGCGATGGCACACCTCGGTGCCGTGCTGGTGACCGGGGGCCGTGCGGGTGAGGCCGAGCAGTGGTACCGGCAGGCGGCCGGAGCCGGTCACCGGTCCGCCATGGCCGACCTCGCGCTGGTGCTGCTGCACCGCGGGGAGGTCGGCGAGGCCGAGGACTGGTGGGAGCGGTCGGCGACCTCGGCCGGGGTCGAGGTGGACCACGACCTGTGGTCCGCCCTGCCACCGCTGGACTCCCGCGCGCTGGAGCGGCGGGAACGCGACGCGGCGACTCGGGGGCTCGTCGTGCTCGGCCTCCTGGCCCGGCGGCGGGAGGACGTAGACGGCGCCGAGCGCTGCTTCCGCCGCGCCGCGGGCGTGGGCAACGCCCAGGCGATGTACGAGCTGGGGATGCTGCTGACCCGCTGGGGCGGCGCCGCCACGCGCGCCGCCGCCCGCCGTCCGGGCCGCCGGGTCGAGCCGTCGTCGGACCAGCCGGGAACCTGGTTCACCCGCGCCGCCGAGGCGGGTCACCCGGACGCGATGGTCAGCCTGTCCGCCCTGCACGGGGGCCGGCCGGAAGGCGACCTGTGGTGGCAGCGCGCCATCGAGGCGCGGCAGGCGGACGCCGCGGCGGCGCCGCACACGCCCGACTGAGCGGCAACGCCCGACCCTCCCGACACGAACGCCGCGCAGGGGGTTCTCGCCCAGGGCACCCCTGTTGTCATCCTGCCGGCGGGGTCCGACGATCCCGGGGGCTCAGGACACGGGCCAGGTGTGCACCGGTTCGTTGCTGTGCATCAGGTCGCGGTACGTGCGCAGCATCCGCCGCAGCGCCTCCGGCCGGTCCAGCGCGGTGTGGTCGTAGTGCCGGTGGAACGTGCGCGCCTGCCACGTCGCCCCGTTCACGCCGGTCAGGCAGCGCTGCTCGATGACACCCAGCAGCCGGTCCCGCTCGGCCGGGTCGACCTTCAGCCGCACCAGCCCCTCGTGCGCCATCGGCAGCAGGCGGCGCAGCACCAGTTCCGCCACCGGCACCGTGCCCAGACCCGGCCAGTACACCTGGGCGTCGATGCCCGACCGCGCGCCCGCCGTGAAGTTCTCCTCCGCCGCGCTGAACGACATCTGCGACCACAGCGGCCGCTCCTCCTCCGCCAGCACGCGCACCAGCCCGTAGTAGAACGCGCCGTTGGCGAGCATGTCGACCACGGTCGGCCCGGCGGGCAGCGTCCGGTTCTCCACCCGCAGGTGCGGCTGGTCGCGCACCACGTCGTACACCGGGCGGTTCCAGCGGTAGATCGTGCCGTTGTGCAGCCGCAGCTCCGCCAACGACGGCGTGTCACCGCGCTCCAGCACCTGCAACGGGTCCTCCTCGTCGCAGATCGGCAGCAACGCCGGGAAGTACCGCACGTTCTCCTCGAACAGGTCGAAGATCGACGTGATCCACCGCTCCCCGAACCACACCCGCGGCCGGACGCCCTGCTCCTTCAGCTCGTCGCTGCGCGTGTCCGTGGCCTGCTGGAACAACGCGATCCGCGTCTCCCGCCACAGCTCCTTGCCCAGCAGGAACGGCGAGTTCGCCCCGATCGCCACCTGCACGCCCGCGATGGCCTGCGCCGCGTTCCAGTACGCCGCGAAGTCCTCCGGCGACACCTGGAGGTGGAACTGCGTGCTGGTGCAGGCCGCTTCCGGCACGATCGAGTCCGCGGTGAGCTGCAGCCGCTCCACCCCGTTGATCGCGATGTGCAGGTCCTCGCCCCGCGCGGCCAGCACCTGCTCGTTGAGCAGCGTGTACCGCGGGTTGCCCGACAGCGCGTCCACCGCCAGGTGCTTCGGCTGCAACGTCGGCAGGATGCCGATCATCACCATGTGCGCGTCGACCTCGCGCGCCTTGTGCTCGGCCTCGTTCAACGACCGCCGCACGACGTCCTCGAACGCCGAGACGCCGCCACCGGTCAACAGCCGCGGCGCGACGTTGATCTCCAGGTTCCACTGGCCGAGCTCGGTCACGAAGTCCGGGTCGGCGATGGCCTCCAGCGCCTCGGCGTTGCGCATCGCCGGGTCGCCCGCGTCGTCGACCAGGTTCAGCTCGATCTCCAACCCGGTGGTCGGCCGGTCGAACTCGAACCGCGACTCGCTCAGCATCCGGGCGAACACGTCCAGGCAGCGGCGCACCTTCGTGCGGTACCGCGTCCGGTCTTCGCGCGTGAACTGCTGTCGCCCGACCTCGTCGCCCATACCGCCGCCCTCCGAACACCCTTGATCAGCGCGCGGGTACCGCGATCGCGGTCACCACAAACCCCTCCCGTGCCAGCCAGCGACCGGTGAACCCGTCCAGCACGACGCCGTCCACCACCGGCGGCTCGATGAGGATCCGCGCGGTGAACGTGCCGTCGTCAGGGTTGATGGTCACCTCCGCATCCTCGAACCCCAGCCACGTCCGCGCCAGCGGGAACCACGCCTTGTAGACGGTCTCCTTCGCGCTGAACAGCAGCCGGTCCCACGCCACCTTGTCGCCCGACGCCCGCAGCTCACCCATCCGGGCCAGCTCGCCGGGCACCGCGATGGCCTCCAGCACGCCGTCCGGGGTCGGCTCGTTCGGCTCGGCGTCGATCCCGACCGTCCACACCTCGGACTTGCGGCCCGCGGCCGCCGCCCGGTAGCCCTTGCAGTGCGTGATGCTGCCCACGACGCCCTCGGGCCACGTCGGCTCGCGCTTCGGGCCGGGCAGCAGCGGCACGGGCGGGAACCCGAGCTCGGCCAGCGCGGTCCGCGCGCAGTGCCGGCCCGTGGTGAACTCCTTGCGCCTCTTGTCCACCGCTCGGGCGATGTGTTCCTCCTCTTCGGGGAACAACATCACCCCCTCGGGGTCGTCGAACCGGTCGACCGCCGCCACGGGCGGCGCGAGCAGGTCCCGGATCATCGCGCGTCCCCCTCACGCAGCACGTCCAGCAGCGGCGCGGCGGTCCAGCCGCGCGGCTGCCACTCACGCGGGTAGCCGAGCGACACCTCGTCGAAGCGGACGCCGTCCTTGCGGATCGTGCGCGGGATGTGCAGGTGCCCGTAGACCATCACCGCCGCGCGGAACCTGAGGTGCCAGTCCGCGGTCCGCTCCGTGCCGCACCACAAGGCGAATTCGGGGTACCGCAGCACGAACGTGGGGTCGCGCACGAGCGGCCAGTGGTTGATCAGCACGGTGCGCAACGACGTGTCCACGGCGCGCAACCGGCGCTCGCTCTCCTCGACCCGTGCCGCGCACCACGCCTCCCGGCTCGGGTACGGGTCGGGGTGCAGGAAGTACTCGTCGGTGCAGATCACACCGGCCTCCTGCGCCACCGCCAGCGCCGACGCCTTGTCCGTCGTGCCCGCCGGCCGGAACGTGTAGTCGTAGAGGGTGAACAGCGGCGCCACGGCCACCGGCCCGCCCGCGCCCTCGAACACGGCGAACTCGTCGTCGGGGGTGAGCACGTCGACGCTGCGGCACAGCTCCACGAGCTGCTTGTAGCGCACCTCGCCGCGGGCCTGCGCCGGGTCGTCCTTCGTGGTCCACAGCTCGTGGTTGCCCGGCGACCAGACCACCTTGGCGAACCGGCCCCGCAGCACGCCCAGCGCCCACTCGACGTCGTCGAACCTCTCCGCGACGTCACCCGCCACGATCAGCCAGTCGTCGGGCGAGTGCGGCCGGATCGCGTCGACGAACTCGCGGTTCTGCTGGTACGTCACGTGCAGGTCGCTGGTGGCGAGGAGTCGCGGCGCAGTGCTCACACCTTCGAGCGTATCCGTGCACAGCCGGTATCGGGGAGCGACCGCTCATCCGCTCGTCGCTCCTGTGTGGCCGTTCGGCGGGGTGCCGGTGTCCGCGTGACGCTGTACCACTCCCGTTCGGCGCGCGTTCCCTTACCAGGCGGCTTCGGTGTTCCTAGCGTGATGGGCATCACGACGTCCTGGGCGGAGGACCTGATGACCAACTACGTACGACCAGCGCAGCCGTTCGGTCGGACGGTGGGCGCGGAGATCGCCCGGCAGGTGCAGCAGCACGCACACCCGGCGGTCGCGCCCAGGCGCACCGACGACGCCGCCCTGGCCATGTTGCTGCGCGCCCGCCAGCGCGGCGACGCCCAGCGGCAGGAGCCGTGGGTGCGCCGGGCGCCCGAAGCGCCACCCCGACCGCCGCACGCCGACGTGATCGAGCAGCTGGCCGTGCGCCTGGTGCCGCCGTCGCTGTGGGCGGTGGTCGAGCCGCTGCTGCCACCCGCGAAGGTGCGCCGCCAGGGCGGCGGCCGGGGCCGGGTGTCCGACCGCGCGATCTTCACCGCGATCGTGTTCGTGCTGACCAGCGGGTGTGCGTGGCGGCACCTGCCACCGACGTTCGGCGTGACCGTGCCGACCGTGCACCGGCGGTTCCAGGAGTGGAGCGAGGCCGGGCTGTGGCCGCGGCTGCGCCGGGTGGCGGTGGACGGCGCGGCCGGTGACGCCGAGTGGCTGCGGCTGGTGCTGGAAGCGGCGGAACGACGCGGCGCGCGTGCCGCGGGCTGAACGGAACGGGGAACGGCGGTGGCCAGGCGGACGTCCCCTTAGCTGAACCGGGACGTCCGCCGCGCCGTTCGTCCCACTGGAGGTGCGATGCCATGGAGTTGTCCAGACGCGAGGTCGCGCTGCTGAAGGCGACCGCCGCGCACCGGGTCGACCTGACCCGCAGCGCCGAGCCCGACGTGCGGGTGGACGGATTGCCGTTCTGCGACCCGACCGCGGCCCGCGCGCTGGTGCACGCGGGCCTGATCGAGGCGGCGACGCCGGTCGCGCCGGGTGACCGGGCACCGGCCCGCCTCACCGCCGCCGGCGCGGAGGCGCTGGGGTTGGCGGCGCTCGCGGCCTGACCGGTCGACCGGTGCACCGTCAAGCGGTTCACTGGGGTCATGACGCCAGTCCACGTGACCGCGGTCGAGGGCCCCGCCGACGTGCCGCCGGCCGTGTTCCTGCACGGGGTGCTGAGCTGGGGCTCGGACGACACCTACGGCTTCGGCCACCAGCGCCCGCTCGGCGCGCACCGGCGGCTGCTCCTGGTCGACCGCCGCGGCCACGGCGGGAGCCCCGACCTCGACGGCCCCCACCGCACCGACTACGAGGTGGACGCGTCGGACGCCGTCGCCCTGCTGGCCGGGGGAGCCCACCTGGTCGGCCACTCCTACGGCGCGGTCGCCGCGATGCTCGCCGCCGCCGCCAGACCCGAACTGGTGCGCTCGCTGTGCCTGATCCAACCGGGCGCGCTGCGCCCCGCCGAGTCGCACCCGGCCGTCGCCGAGGCCCTGACCCGCGCCCGTGCGGCCACCGGCGGCCTGCCACCGGACCTGACCCCACGGGACTACCTGCGGCTGTCCACCGAGTCCGTCGGCATGCCCACCCCGGAGCCGACCCCGGCCCGCCTGCGCGCCGCCCGCACGACCATGGCCGAACGGCCGTGCTGGGACGCCGACGTGCCCCTGGACCGGCTGGCCACCGCCCCGTTCCCGGCCCTGGTGATCCGCGGCGACTGGTCGGGCGCCCCCGAGGAGTACCGGCGCCTGGCGGGCCTCCCCCTCCAGGCCGCCGCCGAGGTGATCGCCGACCGGATCGGCGCCACCCTGCTGACCGTCCCCGGCTTCTACCCGCACGTCCAACAACCGACCGCGGTCAACGCCGCGCTCGCCGACCTGTGGGCCCGCGCCGACGCCTCCCGGCCGGGCAGGCGCAGGTCGGGCGTCACGCGTGCACGCCCGCCTGGTACTTCGGCACCCGCACGCTGATCTTCGTCCCCAGCCCCTGGGCCGTTTCCACGACCAGGCCGTAGTCGTCGCCGTAGCACCGGCGCAGCCGCTCGTCGATGTTCCCCAGCCCTATCCCGGCGGTCGCGCCGACCTGGCCCGCCAGCGTCCGGCGCAGGGCTTCGGGGTCCATGCCGATGCCGTCGTCCTCGATGGTGATGTGCGCTTCCTCGCCCGCGTCCGCCGCCAGGATCGAGATGTGCCCCGGCCCGACCTTGCCCTCCATCCCGTGCCGCACGGCGTTCTCCACCAGCGGCTGCAGGCACAGGAACGGCACGGTCACCGGCAGGACCTCCGGCGCGATCTGCAACGTCACCTTCAGCCGCTCGCCGAACCGGGCCCGTTCCAGCGCCAGGTACTGGTCGATCGACTTCAGCTCCTCCGACAACGTGGTGAAGTCACCCGCCCGGCGGAACGAGTAGCGGGTGAAGTCGGCGAAGTCCAGCAGCAGGGTGCGAGCGCGCTCGGGGTCCGTGCGCACGTAAGAAGCGATGGCGGACAACGAGTTGTAGATGAAGTGCGGCGAGATCTGCGCCCGCAGCGCCCGCACCTCCGCCTCCACCAGCCGGGTCCGCGAACGGTCCAGCTCGGCCAGTTCGAGCTGGCCCGACGCCCACCTCGCCACCTCGTTCGTCGCCCGCACCAACCCGGCCGACGCCTCCCGGCTGTACGCCGCCAGCACGCCGACCACCCGCCCCTCCACGGTCAGCGGCGCGAGGACGGCCGTGTGCACCGGGCAGTCGGGCGCGGAGCAGGTGATGTCGAACGCCCGCGTGCGGCCGGTCTCGAAGACGTCCGCGGCCAGGCCCATCGCCTCGGTGGCGTGGTGCTCGCCGTCGCCCTCCCAGGCCACCACCTCGGTCTCGTCGGTCAACGCCAGGGCGGGCGTGCCGAGCAGGGTCCGCAGGTGCTTGGCCGACTTCTTCGCCGCCTCCGGCACCAGCCCGGCGCGCAGCGGGGGAGCGGCGGACCACGCGGTGTGCAGCGTCTCGAACGTGATGCGCTGCTCGTGGGTGAGGAAGTCGTTGCGGGTGCGGGACGTCCACCACAGCGTGATCACCACGGCCAGGCCGACGACCAGGATCGCGCCCGCCGTCCACAGCGCGGTCACAACCGGTCCTGACTGCGCAGACCCAGGTTCTCCGGCGCGTGCAAGCGCACCATGACGTGGTTCACCCCCGGCGGCACCCTGCGCGGCGTCAGCAGCGACACCGCGTACATCACGACGAAGCCCAACGGCACGGTCCACGCGGCGGGCCGGGCGAGGAACACGTGGTACCACGCGCCGCCGCCGCGCGAGCTGATCGTCACCAGCCCGGCCACCAGCGCGGGCAGGCCGCCCGCGACCATCCCGGCCACCGCGCCCACCGTGGTGATGCGCGTGCTCCAGATGCCCAGCACCAGCAACGGGCACAGCGACGACGCGGCCACCGCGAACGCCAGGCCGACCATGTCCGCCACCGGCACCTTGCCCACCAGCCACGTCATGCCCAACGGCACCAGCACGGCCAGCACCGTCGACATCCGGAACCCGCGCACACCGCGCCACCGCAGCACGTCCCGGCTCAGCACGCCGGCCAGCGACACCATCAGGCCCGACGACGTGGACAGGAACGCGGCGAACGCCCCACCGGCCACCAGCGCGCCCAGCAGCTGCCCGCCCAGCCCGTCGATCATCCGGCTCGGCAGCACCAGCACCACCGCGTCCGTGTCACCGGTCATCAGCAGCTCCGGCGTGTAGAGCCGGCCGAGCGCGCCGTAGATCGGCGGCATCAGGTAGAACACGCCCAGCAGGCCCAGCACGATCAACGTCGTGCGCCGCGCCGCCCGTCCGTTCGGGTTGGTGTAGAAGCGCACGATCACGTGCGGCAGGCCCATCGTCCCCAGGAACGTGGCGATGATCAGCGAGTACACCGCGTACAGGGGGAACCGCTCACCGCCGCGCATCGGCAGCGCCCACACGTCGTCGGTGTTCGACGGGATCGACAGCACGTGCGGCACGGCCGCGCCCTCGGGGAACGTCAACCGCGTCCCGGCGGCCACCGTGTGCCGGCCGGCCGTGAGCTCGCCGCCGCCGTCGACCCGGTGCCCGTCCACCCGGCCCGTGCCGCTGTAGACCGTCGACTCCGGTGCGTCGAACGCCGTGTCCGAGTCGAACGTGACGGTCGTCTGCTTCGGGAACTCCGGGAAGCCCGGCCCGGTCAGGTCCCGCGCGCCGTGCGCGTGCCAGGCGATCACCAGGAACACCACCGGCACCGCGATCGCGGTCAGCTTGAGCCAGTACTGGAACGCCTGCACGAACGTGATGCTGCGCATCCCGCCGGAGATCACGTTCGTGGTGACGACCACCGCGACCACCAGCGCGCCCACCCAGTCCGGCGCGCCCGTCACCGTGTTCAGCGTGAGCCCCGCGCCCTGCAACTGGGGCAGCAGGTACAGCCAGCCGATGCCCAGCGCGAACCCGCTCGCCACCGCGCGCACCGCCGGCGACGCGAACCGCGCCTCGGCGAAGTCCGGCAGCGTGTACGCGCCGCTGCGCCGCAGGGGAGCGGCGACCAGCGCGAGCAGCACCAGGTAGCCCGCCGTGTAGCCGACCGGGAACCACAGCATGTCCGGCCCGTGCGCGAAGATCAGCCCGGCGATGCCGACGAACGACGCCGCCGACAGGTACTCGCCGCCGATCGCGGAGGCGTTCCACCACGGCGAGACGGTGCGCGAGGCGACGAAGAAGTCCGACGTCGTGCGCGAGATCCGCAGCCCGTACGTGCCCACCAGCATGGTGCCGACCGCGACGACCAGCACGGCGACTATGCCGTACCCACTGCTCACGAACGTTCCACCAGTTCGGCGAACTCCCGCTCGCTGCGCTCGGCCTGGCGCACGTAGAACCAGCCCGCGAGCACGAACACCGGGAACACCAGGACACCGAGCAGCAGCCACGGCAGCGGCAGGCCCAGCAGCCGTTGCGCGCCGACCTGCGGAGCGAGCGTGAACACCAGGGGCAGCGCCGCCACGCTCCCGCACACGACCGCGCACAGCAGCAGCCCGAGCCGCCGCTGGGTCCGGATCAGCGACCGCATGTAGACCGCGCCCAGCTCGCTCTGCTCGTCGATCTCGCGGGACGCGGGGTAGGGGCGGGGGGCGCGCGGTGCGCGGGTGCGCGGGCTCGTCACCACGACCCGCTGGGTGGGCGGTCGCTGCGGCGAGGTCACGACGGCTGCCGGTTGCGGCGCACCAGCAGCTGCCGGAGGTGCCGGGCGTGCCGCCGGCTGACCGGCAGCACCGCGCCGCCGATGTTCACGCTCAGGTGGCCGTCCTCCAGCCGCAGCTCGTCGATGTGGCCGAGCGACACGAGGTGGCTGCGGTGGATGCGCACGAACCCGGCGGAGCGCCACCGCTCCTCCAGCCCGTTGAGGGCGGCGCGGACCAATCCGCTGCCGGTGGCCGTGTGCAGGCGGGCGTAATCGCCGTGCGCCTCGACGTACCGGATGTCGGCCAGGCGGATGAAGCGGGTGATGCCGCCGAGTTCGACCGGAATGACTTCGTCGCCCACGTCGGGCGTTTTCTCGGCGGGCGCGGCGGACGTCGTTTCCGGCGCCTTGGAATCGAGGACTTCGTGCACGATCCGGTGCACGGACTCGGCCAGCCGTTCCGCGCGGACCGGTTTGAGCAGGTAATCGAGCGCTTTCAGCTCGAATGCCTCGACCGCGGGTTCCTGGTGCGCGGTGACGAAGACGATGCGGGGCGGTTGGGCGAAGCGGGACAGCACCCGGGCCAGGTCCAGCCCGTCGAGGCCGGGCATGCGGATGTCGAGGAACACGGCGTCGACCGGCTGACCGGCGTCCATGGCGCGGTGCAGCGTGCGCAGCGCCTTCGTCGCGTCCGTGACGGCTTCGACGTGGGCGACGCGCGGGTCGGAGCGCAGCAGGTAGACGAGGTCCTCCAGCGCGGGGGCCTCGTCGTCCACGGCGAGCACCCTCAGTGTTCGCTCGAGCGCGCCTCGGCGCTCCGGGCCCTCGCAGAGAGGGCAGGGAAGTCCTGAGGTCATGGAGTTCCAATGCGGTGTGGTCGGCAGCGTCGGCGATTAGACCACCGGACGCCTATCCTCACCCTTCGGGGTGGCCAAGGGCAATGACCGGCGCGCGGCCTGGGCGTCGCCGAGGGTCATCTCCAGCTCGAGGAACGCCTCCTCGGCCCGCCGCGCGGCCAGCGCGACCGAGGCCGCGGCGGCGCTGCCGACCAGCCGGCGCGTCGGCTCGTGCAGCCCGCGCACCACGTCCGACCACTCGTTGGCGACCCGCGCCAGCTCCGTCAGCGCGCAGACCAATTCGGCGGGAGTGCGCGGCGCCGGCTCCGCGATCCGCGCCAGGTCGACGTGCGGACCGGAATTCATGAAACCCCCACGGGTAGAGCCGCCGAACCATCGAAACCCGATGCTCTCGTTCACCGACCACGCGGTCAACGACCCGGAGGAGTGGTCTCAATTGGCCCCGAATTCCGCGTGTCGAACCTCCAGGTCCCGAGTGTCGTACGTTCGCGTCCCGAGTGTCCTACGTTCAGGACCCCCGAGTTCAACGTTCAGGTACCCCATCGGCCGACCTGAGCGTTGAACTCGGGGTGCCTGGACGTAGGACACTCCGGACCTGAGGGTTCGACACTCGGGGCCTGGGGGTTCGACTCACGGGGTGGTCAGGGTGGACAGGGCGGTGGTGGCGGCGGAGGCGCAGTCGGTGAAGCCCGAACGGGTGGCCAGGTCGTGGGCGACGCGGGCGTGGCGGACGGCTTCCGCGCGGCGGCCGTCGGTGGCCAGCGCGTGCACCAGGTGGACGTGCGAGCGGATGACGCCGTAGCGGAAGTCCGACGACGTCGCCAGCTCCAACGCGCGCAGGTGGGCCGCCACGGCACGGGCCGGTTCACCCAGGTGGCGCAGCACCAGGCCGAGCGAGTTGTGCACCTCCGACTCGATGCGCGGACTGCCGCCCAGCTCCTGCACCAGCGCCAGCGACCGCTGCGCCGCCCGCAACGCCTCCGCGTGCTCCCCGCCCAGGCACAACGCCGCCGCCAGGTGCGCCATCGCCTCCGCCCGCGCGTGCCGCGCCCCCGTCCGGTGCCACGCCGCCAGCGCGTGCCGCAGCAGCTCCACGCCCCGCGCGTGCTCACCGGCCGCCGCGTGGCACCGCCCGAGCAGCGACGCGCACGCCGCCTCCAGGTTCACCCCGGCCGCCGCACGCGCCAGCTCCAGCCCTTCCGCCAGCAACGCCCGCGCCACCGCCGGCTCGCCGCGCATCATCCGCACCGCGCCGAGCCCCGCCAACGCGCCGATCCGCACGTGCGGCCCGGCCCCCGCCTCCTCGCTCAACGCCATCATCCGCTCGAACACCGCCGACGCCGCCGCCAGCTCGCCCAGCTCCAGGTGCACGACCCCGTCCAGCCCGGCGTGCAGCCACGCCGTCCGCCCGGACGGCCGCGCCGACCGCAGGTACCGCTGCGCCGCCCGCGGGTCGCCCAGGTTGCGGTGCTCGGCCGCGAGCCACACCAGCATCAACGTCTCCGCGTCGTGGTCCCCCGCCGCACGCGCCGCACCCAGCGCGGCGTCGATCGCGTGCACGAACTCCACGTGGTGCCCGTGCGAGCCGAAGTACCCGCCGACCGCGTCGATCAGCCGCCACGCCATCGGCAGCGGACCGTGCGCCGCGCAGTGCTCGGTCGCCGCCAGCACGCTGGGCCGTTCCGCGGCCAGCCACGCCCTGGCCTCGTCCGGCCCCAGCCGCGGCGGCCCGGACACGCCCAGCTCCGGGTACAGCACGTCGCCCACCTCGACCGCCGTGCGCAGGTACCAGTCGAACAACCGCCGCCGCGCCGCGTCCAGGTCCTCGCCCGCCGCCCCGGCGCGGTCGGCCGCGTAGTCGTGCAGCAGGTCGTGCAGCCCGAACCGGTCCGCGCCGACCCGCTGCACGAGGTGCGCCGACGCCAGGTCCTCCAGCAGCCCCCGCGCCACGTCCTCGGACGCGTCCAGCAGCGCCGCCGCCCCGAACACGCTGAAGTCCGGCCCCGGCAGCAGCCCCGCCAACCGGAACAGCCGCGCCGCGTCCGGCGTCAACGCCGCGTACGACAGGTCGAACGCCCGCCGCACCGCCGCCGTGTCGTCGTTGTCCACCGCCAGCGCGGCCAGCCGGTCACCGCCGCGCAGCTCCTCCACGTACGACGCGACGTCCACGTGCGACGAACCGACCAGGTTGCCCAGCGCGATCCGCAGCGCCAGCGGCAGGTACCCGCACAGCCGGGCCAGCTCGCCGAGCGCGTCGAACTGCGCCACGGCCGCCTCCGACCCCAGCGACCGGGCCAGCAGCTTCCACGCCTCGTCGCCCCGCAGCACGTCCAGCCGCACCGTCGTGGCCCTCAACCGCAGCTCGTTGCGGCTGGTCACCAGCACCGAGCAGCCGGGGTCGCCGGGCAGCAGCGGCAGCACCTGGTCCACCGACGCGGCGTTGTCCAGCGTGATCAGCACCCGCCTGCCGCGCAGCCGGGCCCGGTAGCCGCGGACCAGCTCGTCGGTGTCCACCGGGATGTGGTCGGCCCGCACGCCCATCGCCCGCAGGAACCGCGCCAGCACGGCGGACGTCGGCAGCGGCGGCGACGTGGAGTGCCCGCGCAGGTTCACGTACAACTGGCCGTCGGGGTAGCGGTCGCGCACCGCGTGCCCCACCGAGGTGGCGAGCGCCGTCTTGCCCACGCCCGGCGGCCCGCACACGACCACGGTCGCCGTGCCGCCCGTCAGCAGCCCCTTCACCCGGGTCAGCTCCGCGCCGCGGCCCACGAAGTTGCCGACCGGCGCGGGCAGCTGCGACACCGGCGCCCACGTGCTCGCGGCGGGCTGCTGCAACGCCGGGTCGCCGGTGAGGATCGCGTGGTGCACCGCGCGCAGCGAGTCGCTGGGGTCCACGCCCAGCTCGCGCGCCAACGCCGTGGACGCCTGCCGGTAGGCGTCCAGCGCCTCGGCCTGCCGGTCCACCCGGTACAGCGCCACCATGAGCTGCGACCAGAACCGCTCCCGCAGCGGGTGCTGCGCGGTCAGCCGGCGCAGGTCGGCGATCACCTCGTCGCACCGCCCCAGCCGCAGCTTCACGTCCACCAGCTCGGAGGTCACCCGCAGCCGCTGCTCGGCCAGGCCGGGCGCCTCGGTCTCGTGCAGCGACTCCGACGGCACGTCGGCCAGCGGCGGGCCGTGCCAGCACCCCAGCGCCCGCTCGTAGGCACGGGCGGCGGCGCCGAGGTCGTCGGCGGCGGCCAGCTTCGCGCCCTCCTCGGCCGCTCCCTCGAACCGGTGGAGGTCCAGCGCACCCGGCGGCAGGTCGATCCGGTAGCCGGTCGGCGTGGTGTGGATCAGCGGTGGTTCGCCGAGCGCGCGTCGCAACCGCATCACGTACACCGGCAGCGTCTGCGCGGCCCGGTCCGGCGGCGTCTCGCCCCAGACCCGGCGGATCAGGTCGGTGGCGGGCACCGAGCGGTTGGCGTCCAGCAGCAGGGTGGCCAGGACGATGCGGTGCTTGGCGGCGGTGACCGGGACCGAGCGGCCGTTCCGGCGTACCACGAGGGACCCCAGCACGCCGAACTCGTCCTGCGACAGGGTCAACCGCCTCCGCTCCGTCCCGACGTCTGACATGCTCCAACCCCGGTCCGCGCCGGAGTACCACCGGATGGACCCCGCTACAGCCGGCCGACTTCGGTGATCCGCACGGCCGCCGTGCCGATCTCGTCGGACTCGGCCAGGTCGACCTCGGCGGTGAAGCCCCAGTCGTGGTCCTCCGCCGGGTCGTCCAGCACCTGCCGGACCCGCCACAGCCCCGGTTCCTCGGTGATCAGCAGCAGCGCCGGGCCGCGCGCGTCGGGGCCCGTGCCGATCTCGTCGTGCTCCTCGAAGTACGGCTCCAGCGCGTCCTGCCAGTCGTCGGCGGTCCAGCCCGCGTCGCCGTCGAGCTGCCCCAGCTCGTGGTAGTTGCGCCGCGCCGCCAGCTCCACCCGCCGGAACAACGCGTTGCGCACCAGCACCCGGAACGCGCGCACGTTGCCCGTCACGGCCGGCGGCGCGTCGCTCAAGGAGGTGTCCGCGGCCTCGTCGGTGGGGTTGCGCAGCTTCTCCCACTCGTCGAGCAGGCTGGAGTCGACCTGGCGGACCAGCTCGCCCAGCCACTCCTGGAGGTCGCTGAGCTCCTCGGTCTTGGCGTCCTCGGGCACGGTCTGCCGCAGCGCCTTGTACGCGTCGGCCAGGTACCGCAGCACCAGGCCTTCCGAGCGCGCCAACTGGTAGTACGAGACGTACTCGGCGAAGGTCATGGCCCGCTCGAACATGTCCCGCACCACGGACTTCGGCGACAGGTGGTGGTCGGCGACCCACGGGTGCCCGCGCCGGTAGGTGGTGAACGCGGCCTCCAGCAGCTCGGCGAGCGGCTTCGGGTAGGTCACCTCCTCCAGCAGCTCCATCCGCTGGTCGTACTCGATGCCCTCGGACTTCATCGCGCCGATGGCCTCGCCGCGCGCCTTGTGCTCCTGCGCGGACAGCACCTGGCGCGGGTCGTCCAGAGTGGACTCGACCACCGACAGCACGTCCAGCGCGTAGGACGGCGACTCGCGGTCCAGCAGCTCGATCGCGGCCAGCGCGAACGGCGACAGCGGCTGGTTGAGCGCGAAGTTGACCTGGAGGTCCACGGTGAGCCGGATGTCGCCGCCCTGCCGCTCCACCACGCCCGCGGCCAGCAGCCCCCGGTACATCTGGATGGCCCGCAGGATGTGCTTGCGCTGCGCGGGCCGGTCCTCGTGGTTGTCCTCCAGCAGGTGCCGCATCGCGGCGAACGCGTCGCCCGGCCGGCCGATCACGTTGAGCAGCATGGCGTGGCTGACCTGGAAGCTCGACGTGAGCGGCTCGGGCTCGGCGTTCTTCAGCCGCTCGAACGTCTGGTCGCTCCACGACACGAAACCCTCGGGCGCCTTCTTGCGCACGACCTTGCGCCGCTTCTTCGGGTCGTCGCCCGCCTTGGCCAGCGCCTTCTCGTTCTCCACCACGTGGTCGGGCGCCTGCACGACGACCGTGCCGACGGTGTCGTAGCCCGCGCGGCCCGCCCGACCCGCGATCTGGTGGAACTCGCGGGCCTTGAGGTGGCGGGTGCGCTGCCCGTCGTACTTCGACAGGGCGGTGAACACGACCGTGCGGATGGGCACGTTGATGCCGACGCCCAGGGTGTCCGTGCCGCAGATGACCTTCAGCAGGCCGGCCTGCGCGAGCTGCTCCACCAGCCGCCGGTACTTCGGCAGCATGCCCGCGTGGTGCACGCCGATCCCGTGCCGGACCAGGCGCGACAGCGTCTTGCCGAACCCGGAGGTGAACCGGAACCGGCCGATCATGGCCGCGATGGAGTCCTTCTCGGCGCGGGTGGCGACGTTCACGCTCATCAGCGACTGGGCGCGTTCCAGCGCCGAGGCCTGGGTGAAGTGCACCACGTAGACCGGGGCTTCGCGGCCGTGCAGCAGCTCCTCGATCGTCTCGTGCAGGGGAGTGGTGACGTACTGGAAGTTCAGCGGCACCGGGCGTTCGGCGGAACGCACCACGCTCGTCGTGCGACCGGTGCGGCGGGTGAGGTCCTTCTCGAAGAACGTGACGTCGCCCAGGGTCGCCGACATCAGCAGGAACTGAGCCTGGGGCAGTTCGATCAGCGGCACCTGCCACGCCCAGCCGCGGTCGGGCTCGGAGTAGAAGTGGAACTCGTCCATCACCACCTGGCCGACCTCGGCGCCCGTGCCGTCGCGCAGGGCGATGTTGGCCAGGATCTCGGCCGTGCAGCAGATGATGGGCGCGGTCTCGTTGACGCTCGCGTCGCCGGTCATCATGCCGACGTTCTCCGCGCCGAACGTCTCGATCAGGGCGAAGAACTTCTCCGACACCAGGGCCTTGATGGGCGCGGTGTAGAACGTCCTCTTGCCCTCCGCCATGGCGGCGAAGTGCGCGCCGATGGCGACCAGCGACTTGCCGGAGCCGGTCGGCGTGCTGAGGATGACGTTCGAGCCGGAGACGATCTCGATCAGCGCCTCCTGCTGCGCCGGGTACAGCGACAGCCCTCGTTCCCGCGCCCACTCGGCGAAGGTGTCGTAGAGGAGGTCGGGGTCGGGGGTGGCCGGCAGGCGGTCGGTGAGAGTCATCGCAGGCAGAGCATAGTGGCACCGCCCGGCGGCCGATTCGCCCGAATCGGCCGGCCGCTGCTCCCCGGCGGCTTCGAGGCGTGCCTCGCGCGTGGTGCTCCCGGACCCGGGGTGACGTCGACGCGTCGACGCGGATCGCCTGCTCGCCCTTCCACCCCTGGTGGCACGCCTCCCGGTCGTTGCAGGTGACCGGGTGGTCGTGCGCCCGGAGGTGGTCCACGCAGCATCGACCGTCGCCTGGGCCGGCGCGGCGGTGGTGAGGGGGAGCGAGGCGGCGGCGAACGCCAGGACGGCGGCGGGGACGGGTCGGGTGGTGCGGGACGTGGTTCTGCCTCCCGGGACGGGTGCGGACCCTCCCGGTGGACGGGCCGGGTCCCGTCGAGGACAGGGATTTCCCCTCGTCGGGCGTCGCCCGCCCACCTCGCCCGACCGGACGACGCGGCCGGGGCGCCTTTCACCCGTAGGTGTGATCGGAATAGTTGTTGCATTGAGCTGGCCACTGCGCAGCACTGGCAACTAGCGTGGTGGGCGTGTCCGAACCGGTGGCAATGCACATGAGCGACGGCCTGCTGAACGCGCCGACCTCGCTGCTGTTCGTCGCGGTCGCCGTGGCCGGGGTGGGCGTGGCGCTGGTCAAGGCGCGCGGCGACCTCGACGACAGGACCGCGCCGATGGCCGGCCTGGTGGCGGCGTTCGTGTTCGCCACGCAGATGGTGAACTTCCCGGTGCTGCCCGGTGTGAGCGGGCACCTGCTCGGCGGCGCGCTGGCCGCCATCCTGGTCGGGCCGTGGGTCGGCGCGCTGTGCGTGACGATCGTGCTGGTCGTGCAGTCCCTCTTCTTCGCCGACGGCGGCGTCACCGCGCTCGGCGCGAACGTCACCAACATGGCCCTCCTCGGCACGGCGGTCGGGTACCTGACGGCGGTGGCGCTGCGTCGGCTCGCGGCCCGCAACAAGGGCGGCCTGGCCGCAGTGGCGTTCGTGTCCGCGCTGGTCAACACGGTGCTGGCGTCGTTCGGCTTCGTGCTGGAGTACGCCATCGGCGGCCAGGGCGGTGTCGCGTTCGGCACGGTCGCGGCGGCCGTGCTCGGCGTGCACGTGCTGATCGGCGTCGGCGAGGGCCTGATCACGGCGGTCACCGTGACGGCGGTCGCGGCGGCCCGACCCGACCTTGTGCACCTGCTGCGCGGCGTGCCGCAGAAGCTGGAGTTGCGGGCGTGAAGCGCTTCTTCACGGGGTTCGCGGTGGTCAGCCTGCTGCTGGCGGGCGTGGTGTCCTACTTCGCCGACTCGGACCCGGACGGCCTGGACCACGTCACCGAGCAGCACGGCATCGCCGAGCACGCGCGGGACCACCCGCTGGGCGGTGGGCCGCTGGCCGACTACGCGGTGGCGGGCGACGACCGGCTCACCGGGCTCGCGGGCGTGGTCGGCGTGGTGCTCACGCTCCTCGTCGCGGGCGGGCTGTTCTGGTTGCTGCGCAAGCGCTCCGGCACCGGGTCCGGGTGAGCCCGGGCCACGGCTTCCTGCACCGGCCGGGCGACTCGCCGGTGCACCGCCTCGCCCCGCAGGTGAAGATCGTCGCCACGGTGGTGGCGGTGCTGTGCGTGGTGGCCACGCCGCGTGAGGCGTTCTGGGCGTTCGGCGCGTACCTGCTCGCGCTCGGCGCGGTGTGGGCGGTGGCGCGCGTCCCGGTGCGGTGGTTCGCCGCGCGCTCGGTGATCGAGCTGCCGTTCGTGCTGCTGGCGCTGGTGCTGCCGGTCACCGGCGGAGGCGACCGGGTGGACGTGCTGGGCGTGGCCGTCTCGGTGGAGGGCGCGCTGGCCGGGTGGAACATCCTGGCCAAGGGCACGCTCGGCCTGCTCACGTCGTTGACCCTGGCGGCCACCACCGCGCCGCACGACCTGCTGCTCGGGCTGCAACGGCTGCGGATGCCGCCGGTGCTGGTCACCATCGCGACCCTGATGCTGCGCTACGCCGAGGTGATCGTGGGCGAGGCGAAGCGGATGCGGGTGGCCAGGATCTCCCGCGGCGACGACCCGCGGTTCCTGTGGCAGCTCGGCGCGACCGCGCGCGGCGTGGGCAGCCTGTTCATCCGCTCCTACGAACGCGGCGAGAGGGTGCACCTGGCGATGGTGTCGCGCGGTTGGACGGGCCGGGTGCCCGGCGGCGGTGGCGGCGGTGCGGCGGTCGAGCCGCAGCGGTCCGCGCCCGCGCTGGTGGTGGAGCGGCTCGCGTACGCCTACCCGGACGGCCACCAGGCGCTCTACGGGGTGAACCTGCGGGTGGAACGCGGTGAGCGCGTCGCCGTCCTCGGGCCGAACGGCGCGGGCAAGACGACGTTCGCGCTGCACCTCAACGGCGTGCTGGGCGGTGGTTCCGGCCGGGTCGAGGTGGCCGGGCTGCCGGTGGAGAAGGCGCACCTGAAGGAGATCCGCCGCCGCGTCGGCGTGGTCTTCCAGGACCCCGACGACCAGCTGTTCCTGCCCACCGCGCGGCAGGACGTGGCGTTCGGCCCGGCGAACTTCGGGCTGCGCGGCGCGGAGCTGGACGACCGGGTGGACCGCGCGCTGGCCGCGGTCGGCATGGCCGGGTTCGCCGACCGGTCGCCGCTGCACCTGTCCGGCGGGCAGCGCCGCCGCGTGGCGCTGGCCACCGTGCTGGCCTGCGACCCGGAGATCCTGGTGCTCGACGAGCCCTCGGCGAACCTGGAACCGGTGGCCCGCCGAGAGCTGGCCGAGGTGTTGCTGGGGTTGGACCGCACCATGCTGATGGTCACCCACGACCTGCCCTACGCCTTGCAGCTGTGCCCGCGCAGCGTGTTGATCGACGGCGGTGTCGTGGTGGCCGACGGACCGACGCGGGAGCTCCTGGCCGACACCGGGCTGCTCGCCCGGCACCGGCTGGAGCTCCCGTTCGGGTTCCGCCTGTGAACGCCCTGGATCAGCCCGGCAGGGGGGATCAGGGGCTGGTGCAGGTCACCGTGGGCAGCGAGTTGGTGCCGGAGAAGTTGGCCGTGAAGCCGAACTTCACCGACGCCTCGGGCGCCACCGTGCCGTTCCACGCCGCGTTCTTGACCACCACCTGCTGACCGGAGCCGGACTTGACGCCGCTCCACAGGCTGGTGATCGACTGGTTGCCGCCCCACGTCCACGTGGCGGTCCAGCCGTTGTACGCGCTCTTGCTGTGGTTCATGACCTCGACCTCGGCCTGGAAGCCGCCCGACCACGCGCTGCTGATCTTGTAGATCGCCATGCAGTTCGCGTCGCCACCCGGGGTGGTCGTCGTGGTCGTGGTCGTGCTGGTCGGGGTCGTGGTGGTGGTCGACGTGGAGGTGGTGGTCGTCGTGGTGGTGGTCGTCGTGCCACCGCCGTTGCCGATGCCGGTCTCCTGGCCGTTGCCGCCGTCGAACACGACGTCCGAGCAGTTGTAGAACGTCTCCGCGCTGTCCGAACGGGTCCACACCGAGTAGATGATGTGGCGACCGGACTTCCCGGAGGGCAGCTTCGCGTTCCAGTAGTACTTGCCGTCGACCGTGCCCACCGCGCCGCTGTCCGGCGGGTTCGTCACGCTGTCGAACGGCGTGCTCTCCAGGTCGCTCCACGCCAGCGGCCGGGTCGGGCTCCAGCTGTCCTTGGTGACGAAGAGGTGGAACGTGCCGGGGTGCGCGGCCCACTTGTTGTAGGTGAAGTTGAAGGTCGCGCCCGCGGTGAGGTGGGTCACCGGGTAGTCGTTGCGGGCGATGTCGAACCCGGAGAACGTCGGGTTGCCGCCGCTGCACAGCTTGCCGTCGGGGATGAAGCCGCTGGTGCGGCCTGCGCCGTCGGATCGCAGCACGCCGAACCAGTTGTAGAGCGCGTTGGTGCCACCTGCCGAGACCGCGGCGGCGCACGCCGGGTTCTGCGGCCTGATGTCGCCCTGCGGGGACAGGCCGTCCTTCCAGCACATGAAGGTCCGGCTGCCCGGGGTCATCATGGCGCCGTGTGCGGACGCCGCGGTCGGGCCGATCACGTTCACGAGCGTCGCGATCAGCAAGCCTGCCGCGCCGGCCGCGGCCAGTGCGATCCATCGTCGGGCCGTCACGTCGTTCACCTCCTCGTTGAGGTTCTGGGAGCGCTCCCAGGAACTGGCATGACTGTAACCGCGCGTACGCCGATCTGTGAATGGGCGACTACACAGTGCATCTCAGCGGCGCAGTCCGTGCCGCTTTACGGACGCGGTGCGCTAC
The DNA here is from genome assembly GCF_006716745.1 of Saccharothrix saharensis. NCBI lineage: Bacteria > Bacillati > Actinomycetota > Actinomycetes > Pseudonocardiales > Pseudonocardiaceae > Saccharothrix > Saccharothrix saharensis. The sequence continues at coordinate 7,102,821 of NZ_VFPP01000001.1, forward strand.
ACCCGGACGCGGGTACGCCGCCTCGCGCGTTTCGCGGGGCGCACTGGGCCGTGCGGGTGACCGGCGGGCGGCGCCGGCTGGTGCGGCCCGCGCAGCACGCGGTGCGCCAGCGCGGTCCGCCGGTGCGGCGGCGCGCCCAGCACGGACGCCGCGAACACCGTCGCCACCAGCGCCAACACGCCCGCGAGCACCAACGTCTCCGGCGCGCCGATCCGCTCGCACAACCAGCCCAGCAGCGGCGCGCCCGCCGCGCCCGCCGCCGCGCCGACGGCCGAGTTGACCGCCAGCAGCCGCCCGCGCATGCCGTCCGCGGTGTCGAGCTGGATCCGCGTGCTCATGGTCGTGTCGATGACGACCGCGCCCGCCGCGATGGGCAGCAGCACGACCGCGAAGCCGAGCAGGCCCGGCACCAGCCCGCCGGCCACCTGGAGCAGGCTCGTCGCGCAGGCGACGACCAGCAGCAGGCGCACGGTCAGCGCCTTGCGCGCCGCCGCGGCCAGCCCGCCGAGCACCGTGCCGATCGCGAACACCGTGGACAGCAGGCCGTACGTGGTCGCGTCCGGGCTCATCGCGGCCATCGTGACCTGGTAGTTGCGGCCCAGGCTGGACAGCGTGAACCCGAGCGCGAACAGCAGGACCAGCCGCCCGCTCGCGGCGACGTACCGCAGGCCGGCCGTGACGCCGACCCGGTCGGTCGGGCTCTGCGCCAACGGGTGCAGCTCGTCGCGGCGGATGGTCAGCACGGCCGCCATCACGGCCACGAAGCTCACCGCGTTGATCAGGAACAGCGCGGGCGCGCCGAGCGCCGCGGCGAGCACCGCGGCGCCGCTCATGCCCAGGATGCGGCCCGTGGAGCTGAGCACCGAGCCGAGCGCGACCGCGTTGCCCAGGTCCTCCCGCGACACCACCTGGGCGCCGAACCGGCCCAGCGCGGGCCCGTCGAACACCGACACCAGGCCGGCGGCGAACGTCAGCGCGAACACGGCCCCGATCGGCGCGCCCCGCCACACCACGAGCGCCAGCACGGCGGCGAGGACGGCGTGCAGCGCCTGGCAGGTGAGGATGATCCGGCGCACCGGCAGCCGATCGGCCACCGACCCCGCCCACGGGCCCAGCAGCACCGACGGCACCGCGCCGAGCAGCACCGAGAGGCCGACCGACGTGGCCGAGCCGGTGCTCTCGAGCACGACCCAGTTCAGGCCGATCAACTGCATCCACGAACCGGTCACCGAGATCAGGTCGGCGAACGCCCAGCGGCGGTAGTTGCGGCCGCGCAGAGCGCGGAACATCGAAGCTCCCTAGAAGGCGATCCAGGGCTTCGACGTGCAGACGTGCCCGGGTGAACGGCAGCAACAGTAAATGTCGCTTTTCGGCGTTCAAACCCGGTGTGAGGTGAAAACCGTCACGTAACGCTCTGCATCGCGAGCGCCGCGAGCCGGTTGAGGGCCTGCTCCAGGTGCTCGTCGGTGATCTCGTGCGCCTCGCCGCCGACGGCCGCCGGGTGCTCGCCGCCGACGTCCAGGTGCAGCACCACCCGGCTGCGGCCGGGACCCGCGTCGTCCACCTGCAGCCACCCCGAGTAGCCGCCGCCCTCCAGGTCGCCCCACTCCAGCCGGCGCTGCTCGTCGTCCGCGGCCAGGTAGCCCTCGGCCTCGTCGATCTCGTCGCCCATCGACACGCGCCCGGTGACCCGCTCCGGCCCGCTCGGCTCCACCTGCAGCCCGTCGGGCAGCCACGCCTCCATCGCGGACACGTCCCGGGCCAGGTCGAACACCACCCGCGCGTCGACCGGGATCGTCTGCTCGTGCTCGTACTCAGCCATGCCGGCAGCAGTACCCCCGGCACGGTCGGGCTACACCGCCGCGGGTGCCATGCCCCCGATCGTGGCGAGCTCCACCCGGTCCGGGCGGGCCGGTCGCATGCCCGCGTCCACGCAGCGCCGCACCACGCCGGGGTGCTCGCGCAGCAGCCGCAGGCCCCGGCGGGCCAGCAGCGGCACCGGCTTGCGCGCCTCGGCCACGTCCCGGGCGAACCGGCGCGCGAACGTCACCAGCGCGTTGGGCGCGAGCACGATCGCGTCCGCCAGCACGCCCGCCTCGCGGCAGCCCGTCACCAGCCGGTCGGCGAACAGGCCCTCGGCGATGAACAGACCCGGCGCGGTCACCGTCCGGCAGCCCACCCGCCGGTCCTCGCCCAACGCGTAGACGGGCGCCTCGACCGTGCCGGTGGTGGCCAGCTCGACCACGGCGGCCAGCGCGTCGGCGGTGTTCCACGAGCCCTCGGCGTCCCAGTCCGGGCGGCCCGCCTCGTCGCGGGGCAGCAGCGGGTCGTCGCCCTCGCGGTAGAAGTCGTCGAGCCGCAGCACGGGCAGGCCGAGGTGGGCGGCGAGGGTGGACTTGCCCGAACCGGAGGGGCCGGCGAGCAGCACGGCGCGCGCGTGAACGGCAGGTGACGGCACGGGTACCGATTTTCGCACAGGTCCCGCCCGTCGCGGCACCGCAGCCGTGCGGTCGTCTTGTCCGATCGTGCACCGACGCTGCTCCGCTGTGCACCCGGTCTGGTCACCCGCGCGCGGGCACACCACGATGTGGTCCATGGTCGTCAGGGTGCGTGGTGTCGAGCACGCCAAGCAGATGCGCGAAGAGCTGCGGGACGACGAGCGCGGGTCGCGCGCCGTCGCGGTGCCGGAGGTGTCCGCGCCGACCGGCGCCGGCGCCGCGGGCGTGGTCGCCGAGGGCGGTGACCGCATCGAGCTGGACCTGGACTCCTTCGGCCGGTCGGTCTCGGACCTGGACCGGCTGCACGGCGTGCTGAGCGGGTTGCTGGCCCGCGCGGAGCGGGAGATGGAGCAGCCCCTCGGCGACGGCAAGGGCCCGGTCGCGCGCAACATGCGCGCGGCGTTCGGGCTGCGCGGCAGCGACCTCGGCGGCGGCGTGCGCGCGGCGCTGCGGTCCTACCTCGACGAGCTGACCGGGTTGCGGCAGGCGTTGCAGCAGGTCGGCCAGACCCAGAAGGTGCAGGACGACCACATCGCGCAGGCACTGGGGCGGCTGCGGTGACCGAGCGCAAGGGCGGGTTCTGGTCGGACTTCCACGACTACTCGCCGGCCCACCGCCGGCAGCACGAGAAGCGCGTCGCACTGCGCCGGGAGAACCGGAAGCCGGAGAACTTCGGCAAGATCAACTGGCGGGCGTACACGCACCGGCAGCTCTGGGACATGGTCAAGTCCGCGGACGCCGCGCAGATGGCCACCCGCACCTACGAGTGGAAGCGGCTGGCCGAGGACATCGACCAGGCGACCGCCGACGTGCGCAAGATCGTGCAGGGCCTCGCGCTGTCGTGGCGCGGGCCGTCCGCGGTGGCGGCGTCCGAGTCGGTGACGCGGCTGACCCGGTGGGGCGCGGACGCCTCCGAGCGCGCGTTCCTGGTGGGCGGCGGTCTCGACGGCTACACCACGGCGGTGGCCGAGGCGGCGCGGGCGATCCCGGAGCCGGTGCACCCGGACGCGGAGAAGTGGTTCGCGCAGGGTTACGACGTGACCGCGCTCGACGGGCCGCAGGGCTCGTACATGCTCGACCAGCTCCTGGACGACCACCGGCCGTCCAAGCAGGAGCAGCGCGAGGCGATGGACCGGGCCGTGCGGGTGATGGAGCAGTACGAGGCCGCCGCCCACGGCATCGGCCGCGAGCTGCCGGTGTTCGAGCAGGCACCGGTGGTGGCCAACCGGGACGCGGGGCAGTGGACGCCCGACGTGCCGCTGCCGTGGCAGGGGCCGACGTCCACGCCGCCCGTGTGGGAGCAGCCCGACCGGACCGATCCGGCGGACCGCCCGCCGTACGGGACCGGCACCCGCCCGGAAGGCACCACGACCGTGGCCGCGGCCGGCGGACCGGCCGTCGGCGGAGCCGGGTACCCCGGCGGTCCCGGCGGGTTCGGCGGTGCGAACCCCGGTCACGGCCCGTTCGGTCCCGGGGCGTTCGGTCCCGGCGCGGGCGGGGTGCCCGGTGGAGGCGTGCACGGTGGCGGCAGCGGTCACGGCGGGTTCGGGCCGTTCGGTCCGGGTGGCGCGTCCGGCGTGCTCGGCGCGGTGCCGGGCGGCGCGGGGGCCCGCGGCGGCGTGGGACCCGTGGTCGGGGCGGGCGGGCCGCAGGGCTTCGGCATGTACCCGCCGATGGCGCCGGGCAACCGCGAGGAGGACGGCGAGCACCGCAACCGCTACGACAACGGCCTGGACCTGCTCGACGACCTGCCGCCCGCGTTCCCGCCGGTGCTCGGCGAATGAGCCGCGGCTACCAGGTCGACCCGGACGCGCTGGGCGCGTTCGCGGGCCGGTTGGAGGAGGCGGCCGACGAGGTGCGCGCCGCCGCGGCCGGCCTGGCGGAACCGCCGGGCGACCTCGGCCCCGAGGGCGTCACCGAAGCGGTCGAGCACCTGGTGGCCGAGTGGGCGGAGGTGCTGCGCGGCGTGGAGCTGGACGCGCTGGCGGACGCGTTGCGCGCGGCGGGTGAGGTGTACCGGCAGGCCGACGAGCTGCGCCATGACTGACTACCGGGGTCTGGGGTTCGACCCCGCGCCCGGCCACGCGGGCGCGGTGGTGGCGGCGAGCGAACGGCTGTCGGTCGCCTTCACGGTCACCGGCGCGCCACCGGAGCGGTGGACGGGTGCGGCGGCGGACGGGTTCAGGACGCGGTTGGAGGCGGTGGTGTCGGAGCTGACGGCGGTGCGGCGCGCGATGCGGGCGGCGGCCGAGGTGCTCGACGGCTGGGCCACCACGCTGCTGGGCAACCAGCGGCGGGCCGAGGAGCTGGACGGGCGCGCGCTGGCGTTGCGCCGGGAGCTCGCCGACGCTTCCGACGAGGTCGACCGGACCGGGGCGATGGCCGCGTTCACCGCCGCCGACGGCGAGGCGCACGACCGCGCCGTGGCGCGGCACGACGACCTGCGGCGGCGACTGGACGACGTGCTGGAGGAGGCCCGGCTGCTGGAGCGCGACCACCGCGCGGAGGCCAGGAGGGTCGCCGAACGGCTGCGCGCCGAGGAACCGTCCACGGCCATCGCCGACACGCTGACCGGCTTCTCCTCCCTCACCGCCGAGCTGGCGTCCGTGCTGCTCGGTCCACCTCGACCGGCGTCCACGCGGGGTGCGGCGGCGGCGTTCCGGGCGGGTCTGGGGTGAGACTCGCTCCCGTGCCGGGGGTCACCCCGGTGGCACTCGGCACCCCCGAACGCACCGCGGCGGAGCTGTTGGCCGTCCTGCGTCGCCTCAAAGGCACCCGCGACCCCGGGCTGGAGGTGTCCGCCACGCAGGCCGCCGAGCTCGCGCACCAGCACGGCGCGGGTCTGCTGGCCGTGGTCGAGCACCGCGACGCCGACCCGGCGCTGCTGATGGCGGGCGTGGTGCCGGTCGACCGGCCCACCGACCCCGTCGAGCTGGGCTTCCACCTCGACGGCCCGGCGATCCGCGAGGTCACCCGCGGCGAGACCGCGACCGGCTACCCGGTGGTGATCGTGGAGCGCATCCCGGTCACCGGGCCCGGCGCCCAGCTGCAGGTCGTGGTGACCGACCCGGGCCACCCGCGGATCGCGGTGTTCACGCTGCACTCGCCGACCGGGCGCGGCTGGCTGGAGGTGGCGGGCATCGCGGGCCGGTTCGTGTCGGGCGTCGAGTTCAGCGGTGCCGGAACTCGCTCGGCGTCTGCCCGACCACCTGGCGGAACGTCCGGGAGAAGTGCGCGGCGCTGACGAAACCGCAGTCCCGGGCGATCTCCCCGATGCCGCGCGTCGCCTTCGCCGGGTCGGCCAGCAACGCCTTCGCGCGGTCGATCCGCAGGCCGCGGATGCGCTCGGACACGCCCTGCCCGTCGTCGAAGAGCTGGTAGAGGCGGCGGCGGGAGATGAACAACGCGTCGGCGACCCGGTCCGCGCTCAGGGTCGGGTCCGCCAGGTGCTCGCGCATGTAGTCCAACGCCTCGCGCCGCCGTGCGACCAGGGAGTCCACGCGTTCCAGTTCGGCCCGCAGCGCGCTGCGCAGCACGAGTTCGGCCAGGCCCAGCAGGTGGTGGGACAGGCCGTGCGGGTCGAGTGCGTGCGCGGCGGCGAGCACGTGCCCGACCGCGCCGGAGAACACGGCGCGCAGCGCGGCGTCCACCGGGACCTGTTGGAACATCAGCGGTCTCAGCTCGCCGAAGCCGACGGTGAGCCGTGCCTCGGCGACGGTCAGCAGCACCACGTCGGGCAGGACGTGCAACGCGCAATCGGGAAACCGAAGCGCGGCGCCGCTGCCGGGCACCCCGCCCGCGACCGTGCAGCCGACCAGCAGCTGGATGTGCTCCGGGGTGCCCGCACCCCCGCTGAGCGCGGCTTTGGCCGCCGCCGCGCCGGAAGCCCGCACAGTCAGGAACCCGCCGGCGACGTCCACGCCGAGCAGCGTAGCCACCGGTGTTGCCCAACCGGCCGCGAAAGCCGCCGCCGACCGCTACCTTCTGGGCCCATGGCGCGACGTTCGGCGACCGCGGTCGTCCTGTCCCACCTGGAGTTCGACCTGCTGTGGGAGGACCTGGGCGCGGGTGAGCCGCCCTACCCGCTCGAGGTGCCGTCGCACGGCGGGACGATGGACGAGCGCGACGCCCTCGGCTCCGAGGTGCTGCGCACGTTGACCGAGGCGGGGCTGGCCGACGGGCGGGACGTCTCGCCGGAGCTGGAGGACCTGTTCGCCCTGCTCGCGCACGGCGAGGTGTCCGTGGACGCGCTGGTCTTCCGGCCGCACCCGTGGCGGGTGCTGGCGACGTCGCGGGGCGGGCGGGGCGTGCTGGCCGTGCTGAACGACCGCGAGGTGGCGCTGGAGCCGGTCACCGACCTGACGTCGGCGATCACCCGGGTCGTCGGCGACGCGCCCGCCGGCCCCGGTGAGCAGGTGCGGATGCCCCGGCCCGTGTTCGCCGCCGCGATGGACGCCTACGCCCGGTCCGGCCACGCCGCGCTGGAGCGCACCCTGGCCGAGGCGGGCATCACCGGCCGCGCCACCCGGTCGATCACCACGCTCGTCGACTCGCCCCGCAAGTCGACCGGTCAACTCGCCGCCACCGGTCCCGCCGGCCGGTCCCGCGTCCTGAGCTGGACCGAGACCGCCGCGGGCCGTTACGCCCTGACCACCGAGCAGTCGCCGGACACCGAGTGGGTCCACCTCTCACCCGCCGACACCCCCTGGCTGACCCGCCACCTGACCGCCCTGCTCACCCTGGCCCGCGGCCCCCGACCGTAGAACACTCCGTACCCGAGCGTTCGACTCTCGGGACCTGAACGTTCGACACACGCGAGTGTCGAACGCTCAGGTCCCGAGTGTCGAACGCTCAGGTACCCCGAGTTCAACGCTCAGGACGTGAGCAGGTGCGGGGGGACGACGTCGGACAGGATCGACACACCCTCGGCGACGGCGGCCGCGGCGGCCTCGTCGGCCAGCGCACGGATCACGCCGGCCAGCTCGGCGGGACGCATCGCCAGCGCCTCCCGGCTGAACGCCAGGTCCACCGGCTTGCCGTGCAGGTCGACCACCACCGTCACGCCCCGGCCGGACGCCTCACGCCGGATCGAGTCCAGCCGCTCACCGAGCCCCATCACACCCGCCACGTCTCGGGAGTGGTGTCCTCCACCGACTCCACCAGCTTCGCCCGCACGTCCAGCCCCAACGCCGACACCTCGTCCCCGACCACGTGCGCCGCCCGCGCGTTCGCCCGCGCCGTCGCCGTCTCGACCAGCGCCAGGATCGCCCGCGCCAGCCCCGACTGCCCCAGCCGCAGCGACCGGGAGTCCAGCGCCAGGTCGCGCAACCCGCCGCCGGGCCCCACCTCCACCGAGATCCCCGTGTCCGGGTCGTGCGCGTTCCCCTTGATCACGGGTGCACCCCTCCGTAGAACGTCGCCGAGCTCAGCCGGTGCGTGTTGCGCCGCACGCTGTCGCCCGAGTTGCCCTCGATCAGCGTCACGGTCCCGCCGGACACCTTCTCCACGATCCCGATGTGCGTGCTGGTCGCCGGGCTGCTCGGCCCGCTGCCGAACAGCAGCACGTCACCCGGCTTCACCGCGCTCAACGACGTGTACGCCTTGCCGCGCTGCTGCCCCCACCGGAACACGTCCCCGGTGAACGGCAGGAGCGGGATGTCCACCCCGGCCTTGCGCCACATCGCCGTGGCGAACGACGAGCACCACGCCGCCGTCGGCCCGTACGGGTTGCGGTTGCTGCCGGGCGGGCTCTCCCGGGTGCCCAGCTCCTTGCGCGCGGCCGAGATGATCGTCCGCGAACGGCCCCGGGCCCGCGCCCTGGACGGCTTGGTCGAGCCGCGGGTGCGCTCGGCCCGGCCGTCCGCGACTCCGTCGTGCTCGACCTCCTTCTCCAACGCGCGCAGCTTGCGGGCGGCGTCCTCCAGCTCGCCCCGCACGTGCCGGACGGTCCCGGCGGTCTCCTTGGTGTACCCGGGCTCCAGGTCCGCGGCCTGCGCCACGGCCTTGAGCAGGGCGGCCCGCGTGCCGACGGCCTTGCCCGCGTCGAGCAGCCGGGTCGCCGCGTCGAGGTACTCGTCCACGGCCCGCCGCGCCCGCGTGTGCCCGGTCGTCAACGCGCTCGTGACGCCGGCGACGATCTTCTCCGCGTCACGGGCGGCGTCCGCGGTGACCCGCAGCTGCCTGCCCAGCTTGCCGGCCCGCTTCTCGAAGCCCTCGGAGTTGTCGCCCTTCCAGTGCTCCAGCACGGTCTTGGCGGCCTTGCCCTGGTCGTCGTGCCGGTCGGTGAGGCCGGTCGCGGTCCGGTGCAGCGCGTACTGGACCTTCACCGCGTCCTCGGCCTTGCCCGCCAACGAGTTCCGGTGGCCGATCATGCTCTCGGCGAAGTGCCGCGCCATCGCACGGGTGTCCATCAGCCCTCACCCCCGCCGGTGATCACGCGACCGCCCAGCGAACGCGCCACGTCGTCGTCCTGCTCCTTGTACGCGCGGGCGGCGCGGCCCGCGGACGTGGCGAGCGCGTCGGTGTTGTGCGCGACCGCCTTGACCTGCTTGCGCAGCGCCGCGCCGAAGTTGTCGAGCGCCTCGGCGAACCCGGACTGCTTGCCGATGCGGCCGAAGCTGTCGTCGGCGATCTCGCGCACCTCGCGCACGTGCCGCCGGCCCAGCGCGGTGAGGTCGTCGGCCGAGTTCCGGGTCCGCTGCGCGTAGTCGCGGAGCACGCCGGCGTCCACGGAGAACCCGCCACCGCCCCCTCGCGACCCGCCGCCGCCCCCGCCGCCGGACCCGCCTCGCGAGCCGCCGCGCTTCATCGCCTCGACGCCCCGCCGTGCCTCGTCCAGGTGACGCTTGTACGCCCCGTTCGTGTAAGTGCTCCACGGCGTCCACGACCGCCCGTCACCGGAGATCTTGTTCGCCGCACGCGCGTTCTCCGCCGGGTCGAACAGCTCCCGGTTCGACTCCAACCCGAACTCGCGCCGCCGCGCCGGACCCATTCCGCCCAGCATGTTGATCTGCCACAGCCCGTAGGAGTTGTCCGGCGGGGTGGCGTTGTGCGCCCGCGGGTCGCCGCCCGACTCGGCCAGCGCGACCGCCACCGCGATCGTCAGGTCCTGCCCGCGGAACCCCGCGTCGTGCGCGTGCCGGGCGATCTGCTCCGGACTCAACTTGCTCATGCCGCACACCCTGCACCGCGGGTGACCTGGGACGGAACCGCCGTTGCACGCTCGGACAGCGGCAGTGCACGGGGGAGCTACAGTCGAACACGTGAACGAGGGAGGCCTGTTCGACGACGGCTTGTTCGGCGTCGACCCGGAGGAGAAGGCGGCGCGCATCGCCGCCAACGCGCCGCTGGCCGTGCGGATGCGCCCGCGCACCCTGGACGAGGTGGTCGGGCAGGACCACCTGCTCGGGCCGGGCGCGCCGCTGCGCAGGCTGGTGGAGGGCTCGTCGCCCGCCTCGGTCATGCTCTACGGCCCGCCGGGCACCGGCAAGACCACGCTGGCCACGCTCGTCTCGCAGGCCACCGGCCGGCGGTTCGCGGCGCTGTCGGCGCTGTCCGCGGGTGTGAAGGAGGTGCGCGCGGTCATCGAGGAGGCGCGTCGCCGCCTGGTCCGCTCCGGCGAGGCGACCGTGCTGTTCATCGACGAGGTGCACCGGTTCTCCAAGACCCAGCAGGACGCGCTGCTGGGCGCGGTCGAGGACCGGATCGTGCTGCTGGTCGCGGCCACCACGGAGAACCCGTTCTTCTCCGTCGTCTCGCCGCTGCTGTCCCGCTCGCTGGTGCTGCAACTGCGCCCGTTGACCGACGACGCGGTGCGCGTCCTGGTGCGGCGCGCGGTGCGGGACGAACGCGGCCTCGGTGGCGCGATCACCGTCGAGCAGGACGCCGAGGACCACCTCGTGCGGCTGGCCGGGGGTGACGCCCGGCGCGCGTTGACCGCGTTGGAGGCCGCGGCGGACGCGGTCGGCGACGGCGGCGCGCTCGACCTGGCGACGCTGGAGGCGACGGTCGACAGGGCGGCCGTGCGCTACGACCGGCAGGGCGACCAGCACTACGACGTGACCAGCGCGTTCATCAAGTCGATCCGCGGTTCGGACGTGGACGCGGCGCTGCACTACCTGGCCCGGATGATCGAGGCGGGGGAGGACCCGAGGTTCATCGCGCGCCGGCTCGTGATCCACGCCAGCGAGGACGTCGGCATGGCCGACCCGACCGCGTTGCAGACGTGCGTGGCGGCGGCGCAGGCGGTGCAGCTCATCGGCCTGCCCGAGTGCGCGCTGAACCTGGCCCAGGCCACCGTCCACCTGGCGACCGCGCCGAAGTCGAACGCCGTCACGACCGCGATCGGCGAGGCCATGGCGGACGTGCGCAAGGGTGCGATCGGCTCGGTGCCCGCGCACCTGCGCGACGGCCACTACGCGGGCGCGGCCAAGCTCGGCAACGCCCAGGGCTACCGCTACCCGCACGACGTGCCGGAGGGCGTGCTGACCCAGCAGTACCCGCCGGACGACCTGGTCGGCCGCGACTACTACCAGCCGACGGGCCGGGGTGGCGAGCGCGTGATCGCCGAACGCCTGCCCAAGCTGCGCAGGGTCGTCCGCGGCCAGGAGTAAATCCATTTCCGATCCTGCCGCGTTCTGACACGGTATGGCCCGTGACGGACGCACCCCTGAACGGCCACGCCCTGCTCGACTTCAACACGCCGCTCTCGGACGCCAAGGCGTACGACCTGATCAACGGCCTGCGGCTGCGGCCGGGGGACCGGATCGCCGACTACGGGTGCGGCTGGGCGGAACTGCTGCTGCGGGCGGTCGAGCACCAGGCCGGGGTGACGGGGGTCGGCGTGGACAGCGACGACTACGCCATCACGCGCGGCCGGGGGAACGTGCAGGCGAGGGGGTTGACGTCCCGCGTCACCCTCGACCTCGCCGACGTCACCGGGTGGGACGCCGAGCCCGCGGACGTGACGATCTCCATCGGCGCGTCCCACGCCTGGGGCGGCACGAGGGCCACCCTGGAAGCCATGCACGCCCGCACCCGCCCCGGCGGCACCCTGCTGCTCGGTGACGGTTTCTGGGAGCGCTCGCCCGGCCCGCGGGCGCTGGAGGTCTTCGGCGACGGGGAGTTCGGCACCCTGGACGAGCTGGTCGACCTGGCCCTGGGCCGCGGTTATCGCCTGCTCGCCGTCACCACGGCCAGCCTGGACGAGTGGGACAGCTTCGAGTCCCGCTGGTGCGCGTCCCGGGAGCGCTGGCTGCTGGAGCACCCCGACCACCCGGAAGCCGCCGAGGTCCGCGCGATCGTCGACGACCACCGCGACGGCTGGCTCAAGGGCTACCGCGGCGAGTTCGGCCTGGCCTACCTGACCCTGGCCCGCCCCTAGGACCCCGGCCGCCTCGCCCGGTCGGGGATACCGGACGAGGCGGCCGATCCGTCACCAGCCGTCCGGCGGCGGCACCGGGGTCACGTGGTGCAGCGGGTTGGGCAGCGTGCCCGTCGTCGGCACCGGGGGGCGGGCGGCCAGGTCCCGGTAGCCCAGGGTGAGGCGGTAGCCGTTGAGCGGGTAGCGCAGGAACTCCGGCGCGGTGAGCGAGCCGGCGTCCACCCGGTCGGCCAGGTCGGGGAAGCGGACCCGGTAGGCGTCGACCTCGCCCCGGACCATGCCCCAGAAGCGGTCGTGGTCCAGTGGCAGCAGGGTCGACAGGGGGCGGAACACGCCGACCAGCAGGGCGTCCACGATGTACTGGCGCAGGACCGGCCACGGCTTGCGCGGCAGCACCGGGTCGTGGGCGTCCGGTTCCGGGCCGCGGGCGGGCACCCGGTCCACGGACACGTTCACGTCGTCCACCAGGTCGAACAGGGCGACGCGGACCGGCACGTTCTCGTCGTCGGTGATCACGACGACGTTCTCGCCGTGCGGGTTGAACGTGATCCCGTACGTGTACAGCACGTGCAGCAGCGGCCGGAACAGGACGCGGAGCAGCGCCGCGAACCACTCCGCCGGGTCGGTCCGACCCACGTACTCCAGCACCAGCGGCCGTCCGGACCGGTCCACGTGCAGCAGGGCGGCCAACGACCACGAGCGCTCACCGGGGCGCAGCACCACCGGCTCGCGCCAGATGCAGCCCATCGTCTCCAGCCACTGGTACGGCACCGCGCCGGCCCGTGACAACAGCGGGTGCCGCACGGTCACCGACGCGACCTCGCCCAGCAGTCGCGTGCCCCACTCGCCGATCAGCTTGTCCGACTCCCACAGCCCCGCGAGCCACTGCGTCACGACCGGCGCGGCCTGCGTGCAGTGCGGCGGGATGCCCCGGTACACCGACGTGTTCAGCACCTTCAACGGCAGCTTGACCTGGTAGCGCTCCGGCGCGTCCACGTTGACCATGGTCCGGACCGCCTGGGTCGGCAGGTACCAGTCCGGCGCCTCGCCCAGCTCCACGATCCGGCCGGTGGCCGACTCCGGCGCCCACAACGTGCGCACGACGTGGTCGAGCTGCCACGGGTGCACGGGCAGCCACACGTAGGCCGCCGGGTCGACGCCCGCCTCCTGCAACGTCTCGGTGAACCGCTCCACGGTCATCGGGTCCAGCTCGTGCGCCCGCACGCCGTCCTCGGACAGCGAGGACGTGCCGCGGAACTCCGCGAGCCCCCGGTGCACGGCCAGCCACGGCAGCCGCACGGGCGTGCGCACCTCGGGGCTGTGCCGCGCCAGGTCGTCGGCCGAGAACCCGACCCGGCCCTTGTTCGCGATCAGCCACGGGTGCCCGGTCAGGTGCCCGTCCAGCTCCGCCCTCGGCAACGACACCAGGTCCGCGGCCGGCCGCGCGGTCGCCGCCAGCGCCACGTCGGCGGCCAGGGTCGCGGTCACCTCGGCCAGGAAACCGGCGGTCGTGGCCGGGTCCACCCGCAGGAACCGCAACGCGTCCACCACGAACAGCCGCACGTCGTCGCACGGTTCCACGACGTCGTCGCCGAGGATCCCGGCCGCCGCCCGGCGCACCGACCCCGGCTCCACCCGCCACCCGCCGAACGCCGTCCGCGTGGCCGAGAACGCGTACACCGCGTCGTCGAACCGCAGCTCGTAGCCCCCGGTGGGGGTGAGCAGCCCTTCGAAGCACAGCTCGCCGATCGCCTTGGCCAGCAACGCCGCCGAGCACTCGCGCCACAGGTCAGTCAAGGTCGTCTCCAGGTCGCCCGGCGTCCCCGGGGGCGCCGAAGCTGGTGTAGGCGGTGTGCTCCGGCAGGCGGTAGACCTCGCGGCCGGTCACCGCGTTGACGATGGTCGCGTTGCGCACCGCGCCGATGCCCAGGTCGGGCGCGGCCACGCCGTGGCTGTGCAGGTCGGCGTTGGCCACGAACACCCGGCCGGTGACCGAGGGGTCCAGCGAGATCGAGTGGTCGAGCGCGACGACGTACCGGCCCTCGGCGTCGCGGTGGACGAACGGCTCCAGCGGTTGCAGGAACGGCGTCGGCGCCTGGCGGTACCCGGTGGCCGCCACGACCAGGTCGGTGCGGTGCCGGAACGTGCGGCCGGTGTCCCGGTGCGCGCACTCCAGCACCACCTCCGGACCGGTGGCCGACGACGACACCACCGTCACGCCGGGCCGCAGCTCGACCGGCGCGAGCCCGTGCTCCCACTCCCGCCGGTACAGCAGGTCGTGCAGCTCCTCCAGCGTCTCCGCCGAGATCGCCCGGTAGTGCCGCCAGTGCTCGGCGCGCACCGCGTCCCGCCGGTCCTGCGGCAACGAGTGGAAGTGCCGCACGTACGAGGGCGTGGTCATCTCCAGCACCAGCTTCGTGTAGTCCAGCGGCGCGAACACCGGCGTGCGGGTCAGCCACGTGACCGCCGGGCCGCCGTCGAGGTTGCGCCGCAGCAGGTCCCGCACGATCTCCGCACCCGACTGGCCCGACCCCACCACGGTCACCCGGTCGGCGGCGAGCGCCCGGTGCAGGTAGTCGGAGCTGTGCACGAGCCGGTCGCCCAGGCCCGCCAGCGCGGGCGGCACGGCCGGCGTGGTGCCCACCCCGAGCACCAGGTGCCGCGCGTCCACCGAGAACCCCGGGCCCGACACGGCGAACCGGTCGTCCTCCCACCGCACGGACGTCACCGCGTGCGAGAACCGCACCGGCAGCCGTGCCGCCGCCCACCTCAGGTAGTCCTCGTACTCGCGCCGGGTCGGGTGGAACCTCTCCCGCACGTAGAACGGGTACAGCCGGTCCGCGTCCCGCAGGTAGGCCAGGAACGACAGCGGGTGCGTCGGGTCGACCAACGTCACCAGGTCGGCCAGGAAGCTCACCTGGAGCACCGCGTCGCCGAACATCACCCCGCTGTGCCAGCGCAGCTCCGGTCGCGCCTCCAGCACCACGACGTCCAGGTCGTCGACGGTGGACGCCAGCGCGGCCAGCCCCAGGTTGAACGGGCCGCAGCCGATCGCCACGACGTCGGCGGTCACCGCGTCCGCACCATGAGCAACGCGACCTTGTCCGGCAGCAGCACCTCGCCCACCGGCTCGAACCCGCCCGCGGTGAACGACGCGATGGCCCGCCGGTTGCGCACGTCCGGCTCCAGCAGCACCCGCGTGCACCGCGGGTCGCCGTCGAACAACGCCTCGGTCAGCACCGGCAGCAGCCGGCGCACCAGCCCCTGGTCGGTCATGCCCAGCTCGCCCACGGCGACGTGCAGCCCGAGGTCGTGCGGCCGGGCCGGGTAGACCCGCGCGACCACGTCCCGCGCCGCCCGGTACACCTCCAGGTAGATCACCGGGTCGTCGTCGCCGCGGCTCACCAGCACCGGCAGCGAGTGCCGCCCGGACACCTGCCGGCGCAGCTCCTCCTCCCACCGCTCGCGCGGCCACGCCTGGTGCCAGAACGCGACCACGTGCGGCGCCTGCATCCAGCGGTGCACGAGGTCCAGGTCACGGGTGTCGGGGTCGGCCGCGCGGGCGTGCCAGCCGTCGCCGAGGACCGGCAGCGGCGGACCGGGCACGCCGGACAGGTCGTCGGTCGGCCGGTAGGCGTCGAGGTGGGTCACCGGGCGCACCTGCCCTCCCGCAGCGGGTTGGGCGCGTCGAAGTAGACCGACTGCGCGTCCAGCGGCGCCAGCACCTCGTCGATGCCCCCCAGCCTGGTCAGCAGGTTCGCCTTGCACGGCAGCACGTCCGCCTCCAGCCAGCGCCGGGCCAACCGGTCGCCGTCCGGGCCCGCCTCGGCCAGCGCGGGCAGCGCCGCCTCCAACCGGGACGCCAGCACGCCCAGCAGGTCCCGTTCGTCGGCCAGCCCCTCCACGCCGATGCAGCCGATCACCGCCAACGCCTGGTTGCGCAGCAGGTAGTAGGTGAGCCGGTCGTCCACGACCGCGTCGTCCACCACGGCCAGCGTCGACTGCTCGACGCCCAGCCGCTCCAGCACCCGCGGCAGGTGCGAGGCCGCCAGGTAGTAGCCCTGGTTGTCCCGGTAGCGCCCGCCGACGACCCGACCCGCCGGGTCCAGCCGCACCAGCGTGTTCTGCTGGTGCGCCTCCAGCCCGATGCCGGTCTCCGCGTACAGGCGCAGCATCGGCACCAGCACCCGGTCGGTGTAGTCGGCGACCCACTCGGCCGCGTTCAACCGCAGCACCAGCTCGCCCAGCAGGGAACGCCCGATGCCCGGCCGCGGCGCGACCATCCCGGCCAGGCAGCGCGAGTCGCCGATGTCCCCGGGCACCTCGCGCACGGCCACGTCCAGCCCGGTGACCTCGCCGCCCTCGTCCACCGCGAGCCACGCCGGGTCGCGCACGACGCTGAACTCCGGGTGCGCCTTCTCCGTGCCCGCCGCGTAGCCCGACTCCAGCAGCAGGTGGACCTCCGAGCCGCGGCGCAGCTCGGTCGACGTCGACTCGCGCCGGGAGTTGGTGATCCGCAGGCCGAGCGACAGCTTCAGCATCACCGGCGCGCCGGTCCGGTACACCGTGCGCAGGCTCGACGTCGGCGACCACGCCGGCCCGAACTCGCCCAGCGGCTCCAGCAGCCCGCGCGAGATCAACGACGCGATCCGCGGCCTGGTCAGCAGGTCGTGCGCCTGCCACGGGTGCGCGGGCACGAGCACCCGGCCCGGCTCGGGACCGCGCCCGGCCAGCGTGGACAGCACCGTCACCGCGTCCGGCCCGGACACCGACCCGTGCGACACGACCTCCTCGGCCGCGGAGAACCAGAACAGCGGGAACGACCCGCGCAGCTCCGGCGCGTACCGGGCGTTGTCGGCGTCGGACAGGCCGTCCCGGCTCTTGGGCGCGGGGTGGTGCAGGTGCCCGAGCATCAACCGCTGCTCGCTGTCCAGGAACCGGTCCGCCGGCCCCACGGGCGCACGGCGGCGGTGCTCCACGAACCCGGCCACCCGCCGCACCGACTCGGCCGTGCGCTCCACCAGGTCGGCGGTCGCACCACCCAGGTGCGCCCCGACGAGCGCCACCGCGACCACCGGGTCGGCCGGCCCGCCCGCCAACGTCACGGGCCCGAACCGGTGCCGCCCGGTGGGGGAGGCGTACCGCACGTCCGCCTCGAGCGGCAGCCCGAGCACGTCGACCCGCACCCGGCCGCCCGGGTCCACCGGCACGTTCCGCTCCCGCACCCAACAGCGCAGCAACGCCTCCAAGTGCGCGTGTTCCGCGGTCGACCGCGGGTCGCCTTCCAGCGGATCCGGGCTCATGCCGCTCCCTTCACGAGTCGTTCGGCGGCGGAACCGGCTTCGCGGACCAGGGCCAGCAGGGTCACCAGGTCCGCCTCCCGGGCGTTCGGGTTGAGCAGGGTCAGCTTCAGGCACGTCGCCTTGTCCACCACGGTCCGGCCGATCAGCGCCGCCCCCGCCCGCAGCAACGCCCGGCGCAGGCGCGCGTTCACCTCGTCGGCCAGCGACCGGTCGGCCGGCCGGTAGCGGAACACCACGGTGGTCAGCGTGGCCCCGCCGACCAGCTCGAACGACGGGTCGGCGGCGATCAGCGCGGCCGCGTGCCCGGCCAGCTCGTGGCACCGGTCCACCAGCGCGCCCAACCCGGCCCGGCCCAGCGCGAGCAGCGTCGCGGCCACCTTCACCGCGTCCGGCCGACGCGTGGTCTGCAACGACCGGCCGAGCGCGCCGTCGTAGCCCGCGGCCCGGTCGTCCTCGGGGTTGAGGTAGGCCACCGACCGCTCCAGCGGCCCGAACAGCGCCGCCGACCGCACCAGCAGCACGCTCGCCGCGGCCGGCTGCCAGCCGATCTTGTGCAGGTCCGCGGTCACCGAGTCGGCCAGCGCCAGCCCGTCCACCAGCCCGGCGAGCTTCGCCGAGAACAGCGCGCCGAAGCCGTAGGCGGCGTCCACGTGCAGCCACGCGCCGTGCTCGCGGGCCAGCGCGGCCAGCTCCGGCAACGGGTCCACCGAGCCGAAGTCCGTGGTGCCCGCGGTCGCCACGACGGCCACCGGCGTGCCGCCCGCCCGCAGCATCGCCGCCAGCGCGTCCGGCCGCATCCGGCGGCGCGAGTCCACCGACACCGTGCGCACGGCCCGTTCGCCGATGCCCAGCACCGCGCACGCCCGCGCCACCGAGAAGTGCGCCAGCTCCGAGCAGAACACCACCGGGTCGGGCAGCGCGGACACGCCGTCGGACCGCACGTCCACGCCGAGGCGGGCCGCGGCCGCGTCCCGGGCCAGCAGCAGCGCGGTGAGGTTCGACAGCGTGCCGCCGGGGGTGAACACGCCGTCGGCGCCGGTGTCGAACCCGGCCAGCCGGGCCAGCGCCGCCACCACCCACCGCTCCACGGCCAGGGCGGCCGGCCCGGAGTCGTAGGTGTCCAGCGAGGCGTTGGACGCGCCGGCCAGCGCGTCCGCCGTCACGGCCACGGCCAGCGGCGGCGGTTGCAGGTGGGCCGCGGCGAACGGGCTGGTCAGGTCGATCCCGCCGTCGGTGAGCACGGTCGTGACGCGGGCCAGCGCGGCGTCGGCGCCGATGCCGTGCTCGGGCACCTCGCCCAGCACCCGGCGGGCGTGGGCCAGCACGTCGGCGGGCTCGCCCGGCGGTACCGGCCGGCCGGAGGGACTGACGGCGAACACGGCACCTCCGGCATTCGACTAAGGCTAGGCTTACCTCATCTACTCGGCGTGGTGGTGTCAAGCCCTCCGTGACCATCCGTGGTGTGACGATCACTCGCGTGCCCACGCTAGCCGCCGCGACCACGATCGAATCGACGGCCAAATGGGGGGTCTTGCCCACCGTCCCACCACGTGGCACAGCCCTGCCCTGATCTCGTTCGGAGGCCTCGACGGGGTCGCGGTAACCTTGGCCACCACCTTGAGCCTTGCAATCCACCAGGAGGATCCGTGTCGCCAGGGCAGATCGCCGCGCTGGTCGCCGCCGGCGCGTTCGTGCTGCTTGTGCTCCTGCTGGCGATCCCGTTGATCAAGCTGGGCCGGACGCTGGACGAGGCCACCATCGCCATCCGCAAGGCGCACCAGAACAGCGACCCGCTCTTCACCGGCGCGAACACGACGATCACGCACGTGAACGCGCAGTTGGAGCGGGTGGACGGGATCACCGCCAACGCCCGCGCGGTCACCGGCAACGTCTCCGCGCTCACCTCGCTGTTCACCGCGACGCTGGGCGGGCCGCTGGTCAAGGCCGCGGCGCTGTCCTACGGCGTCAGCAAGGCCATCCGCGCCCGGCGCGCGGTCAAGGAAGCTCCCAGCAAGCACACTCGACGCAGGGGCAGGCGATGAGGCGGTTCTTCTGGTTCGGCCTCGGCATCGCCGCGGGCGTGTTCGCCACCCGCAAGGCGGGCCAGGCCGCGCACGCCGCCACGCCCGCCGGCATCGGCGAGAACGTCGGCCAGGGCCTGCGCGAGCTCGCCGGCGCCATCGGCTCGTTCGGTGCCGAGGTGCGCGCGGGAATGTCGGAGCGCGAACAGGAGTTGCAGGACACCGTGGAACGTCAGACGGGCTTCACGCCGGGTCGGCGAGCGCGCAGGGCGAACGACGCCAGGTAGGCCGTTCGTTCGCCTCGTCGCGCCCAGGCCTGATCGTCGTCGCCGCCGACGCGATCTTCCACACTCCCGAAGGACGAGACCCGTGCAGACCCACGAGATCATCAAGCGCTTCCGCGAGCACTTCGAGAACGCCGGCCACAAGTACGTGCCCAGCGCCTCGCTCCTGCTCGACGACCCGAACCTGCTGTTCGTCAACGCCGGCATGGTGCCGTTCAAGCCGTACTTCCTCGGCGAGGCCCCGCCGCCCGCCCCGCGGATGACCAGCATCCAGAAGTGCGTGCGCACGCCCGACATCGACGAGGTCGGCAAGACCACCCGGCACAACACGTTCTTCCAGATGGCCGGCAACTTCTCCTTCGGCGACTACTTCAAGGAAGACGCCATCCGGCTGGCCTGGGACCTGGTCACCAAGCCGGTCGCCGACGGCGGCTACGGCCTGGACCCCGAGCGCATCTGGGTGACCGTCTACCTGGACGACGACGAGGCCGCCGGCCTGTGGCAGAAGGTCGCCGGGCTGCCGCCGGAGCGCATCCAGCGCCGCGACATCGAGGACAACTACTGGTCGATGGGCGTGCCCGGCCCGTGCGGCCCCTGCTCGGAGATCTACTACGACCGCGGCCCGGCCTTCGGCGAGGAGGGCGGCCCGGTCGTCGACGAGGACCGGTACCTGGAGATCTGGAACCTCGTCTTCATGCAGAACGTCCGCGGCGAGGGCGGCGCCAAGAGGGACTACCCGATCCTGGGCGAGCTGCCGGACAAGAACATCGACACCGGCATGGGCGTCGAGCGCGTCGCCATGCTGCTGCAGGACGTCGACAACGTCTACGAGACCGACCTGGTCCGCACCGTCATCACCAAGGCCGAGCAGCTCTCCGGCCGCAAGTACGGCGCCGACGAGACCGACGACGTGCGGTTCCGCGTCATCGCCGACCACGCCCGCAGCGGCGTGCTGCTGGTCGGCGACGGCGTCACGCCCGGCAACGAGGCCCGCGGCTACGTGCTGCGCCGGCTGCTGCGCCGCATCGTCCGCTCGGCCCGCCTGCTGGGCGTGACCGAGCCGGTGCTGGTGCGGTTCGCCGAGGTCGTGCGCGACGCCATGGGCCCGTCCTACCCCGAGCTGGTCTCCGGCTTCGCCCGCATCCAGCAGGTCCTCAAGGCCGAGGAGGACACCTTCCTGCGCACGCTGGACGCCGGGTCGCGGATCTTCGAGACGGCCGCCGGGCAGGTCAAGGCCGACGGCCGCGCCACCCTGCCGGGTGACAAGGCCTTCCAGTTGCACGACACCTACGGCTTCCCGTTCGACCTCACCCTGGAGATGGCCGCCGAGGCCGGCCTCACCGTGGACGAGGACGGGTTCCGCAAGCTGATGGCCGAGCAGCGCGCCCGCGCCAAGGCCGACGCCGCCGGCAAGAAGACCGGCCACGGCGACCAGAGCGTGTACCGGGAGCTGCTGGAGCTCGGCGCCACCGAGTTCACCGGCTACACCGAGCTGGCCAGCGAGGCCACCCTGCGCGGCATCGTCAGCGGCGGCAAGCGCGTCCGCTCCGCCAAGGAGGGCGACATCGTCGAGGTCGTGCTCGACCGCACGCCGCTGTACGCCGAGTCCGGCGGCCAGGAGAGCGACGCCGGCACGATCGTCACGGCCAACGCCGAGCTGGAGGTCGTGGACGTCCAGAAGGTGGCCCGCAAGCTGTGGGTGCACCAGGTGCGCGTGGTCAGCGGCGAGGTCGCCGAGGGCGAGCACGTCGAGGCCAGGGTCGACCCGGAGTGGCGCGTCGGCGCCCGCCAGGGCCACTCCGGCACGCACGTCGTGCACGCCGCCCTGCGCCAGGTGCTCGGCCCGTCCGCCCTGCAGAGCGGGTCGTACAACAAGCCGGGCTACCTGCGGCTGGACTTCGCCTGGACGGGTGGTCTTTCCGACGAGGCCCGCAGCGAGATCGAAGAGGTCTCCAACCTGGCCGTCCGCAAGGACCTGCCGGTGAAGGTCGTCTACACCGACATGGGCGGCGCCCAGGAGATGGGCGCGGTCGCCCTGTTCGGCGAGACCTACGACGAGACCGTGCGCGTGGTCGAGATCGGCGGGCCGTGGTCGCGCGAGCTGTGCGGTGGCACGCACGTCGAGCACTCGTCCCAGATCGGCCCGATCACGGTGATCGGCGAGTCGTCCGTCGGCTCCGGCGTGCGCCGCCTGGAGGCCTACGTCGGCATCGAGGCCTTCAAGTACCTGGCCCGGGAGCGGGCCCTGGTGCAGAACGTCGCCGCCCTGCTCAAGGTGCCCGACGCCGAGGTGCCCGCCCGGGTCGAGGCCCTGGTCGAGCGGCTGCGGGTGGCCGAGAAGGAGCTGGAGAAGGTCAAGGCCGCCCAGCTCGTCGCCGACGCCGGGTCCCTGGCCGAGCAGGCCCTGGACGTGCGCGGGGTGTCCTTGGTGGCCCTGCGGCTGCCGGAGGGCACGTCGGGTGCCGACGTCCGGACCATCGCGGGCGAGGTGCGCAACCGGCTCGGCGCCAAGCCGGGTGTGGTCGGCCTGTTCGCCCCGGACGGCGACAAGGTCAGCTTCGTGGTGGCCACCACGGCCGCCGCCCGCGACCTGGGCCTGGCCGCCGGCAAGCTGGTGCCGGCCTTCGCCCCGGCCGTGGGTGGCCGTGGCGGCGGCAAGCCGGACCTCGCCCAGGGTGGCGGCACGAACCCGGCCGGTGTCGACGACGCCGTCGCCGCCCTGCGCGCCGAGGTGGACCGCGCCGTTGAGCAGCGCTGACCGCCCCGGCGTCGACGACCCCGGCCTCGGCCGGAGGCTGGGCGTCGACGTCGGCGCGGTGCGCGTCGGGGTGGCGTTGAGCGATCCCGGCGCGTTCCTGGCGACGCCACTGGTTACCCTGGCGCGTGACGTGAAGACCGGACAGGACCTGCGCGACCTGGCCGGCCTGGTCACCGAGCACGACGTGGTCGAGGTCGTGGTCGGCCTGCCCCGCACGCTGGCCGGCAAGCACGGGCCGGCGGCGGAGACCGCCGCGGCGTACGCTGCGGCGTTGGCCGAGCGCGTCGCACCGGTTCCGGTGCGGCTCACCGATGAGCGGCTGACCACCGTCACGGCGAGCCGGGTGCTCGCCGAGCGCGGGGTGCGCGGCAAGAAGCAGCGCGCCGTGGTCGACCAGGCTGCCGCGGTCGAGATCCTGCAGTCCTGGCTGGACGCACGGGCGCGACAAGTGGCTCGCTCCGCCGCGGAGCGGGCCCCCGGAGCGAAGGACGGCTCGTGAACGACGACCTCGGGTTGTTCACCGATCCCGAAACCCGCGAAGAGCGGGCGGCACGTGGCAGGAGTGACGCCGCGGCCCGCCGGGCCAAGCGCAGGCGCAAGCGCACGATCCTGTGGGTCGTGGTGGCGCTGGTGCTGACCGGCGGTGGTGTCGGCGCGTACTACGGGTACCGCACGCTGAGCGGCATCGGCTCCTACGACGACTTCGCCGGCGCGGGTGAGGCGGACGTGGTGGTCGAGGTCAAGGACGGCGACCTGGTCACCACCATCGCGACCACGCTGAAGGACCAGGGCGTGGTGGCGAGCTCGCGGGCGTTCACCGAGGCGGGCGCGAACGACGCCCGGGTCACCGCCATCCAGCCCGGGTTCTACCTGATGAAGACCAAGATGTCGGGCGAGGCCGCGGTGGCGCGGATGGTCGACCCGGCGTCGAAGGTCGTGCCGCTGGAGGTCAAGGGCGGCTACGTGCTGCACGACATCACCGCGCCCGACGGCAAGGTCACCCCGGGCGTGCTGTCGCGGCTGTCCGAGGCGTCGTGCGTGGAGCTGGGCGGCGCGAAGCAGTGCGTGTCGCCGCAGGAGCTGCGGGACGCGGCGGAGAACACCGACCCGGCCGCGCTCGGCATCCCCGACTGGGCCGCTCCGGACGTCGCCGCCGCGCCGAAGGAGAACCGGCTCGAAGGTCTGATCGTGCCGGGCCTGTACCACCTCAAGCCGGGCGCGAACGCGGTCGAGCTGCTCAGCAGCGTGATCGCCACGTCGCTGGGCCGGTTGCAGGGCTACGGCATCCCCAGCGGAGCGGGCAAGACGGGCTTCCGCCCGTACGAGGTGCTGGTCATCGCGTCCCTGATCGAGAAGGAAGGCCTGACCAAGGACTTCGGCAAGATCTCGCGGGTGATCTACAGCCGGCTCGCCACGCCGCAGAAGCTGGAGCTGGACTCGACGGTCAACTACAAGCTGGACCGGCCGATCATCACCACCAGCGACGAGGACCGCGAGAAGTCCGGGCCGTACAACACCTACCAGGTGCAGGGTCTGCCGCCGACGCCGATCGGCTCGCCCGGCCGGGAGGCGATCACCGCCGCGATCACGCCCGAGGACGGGCCGTGGATGTACTTCGTGAAGTGCCAGAAGGACGGCACGTCGTGCTTCACGAACACCTACGACGAGCACCGGGCCGTGTCGAAGAAGGCACAAGAGGAAGGCGTCTTCTGATCGTGGCGCGCCGTGCGGCGGTCATCGGCTCGCCGGTGGCCCACTCGTTGTCCCCGGTGCTGCACAACGCCGCGTTCGCGGCACTGGGCCTGTCGGACTGGGAGTACACGCGGGTCGAGTGCGCGGCCGACGGGGTGCCGTCGCTGGTCGCGGGGCTGGACGCGGCGTGGGCGGGGCTGTCGGTGACCATGCCGAACAAGCGTGCCGCGCTGGCCGCGGCGACCTCCGCGACGCGGCGGGCCGGGCAGGTGGGGGCCGCGAACACGCTGGTGCCGGTCGACGGCGGGTGGCGTGCGGACAACACCGACGTGGACGGCGTCCTGGGCGCGCTGCGCGCGTCGTGCGGCTTCACGTCCGGCACGCGCGCGGTCCTGCTGGGCGCGGGCGGCACGGCGACCGCGGCCCTGGTGGCGCTCGCGTCGGTCGGGGTGCGCGCGGTCTCGCTGGTGGTCCGTTCGGCGAGCCGTGCGGCGGAGGCGGAGTCGTGCGCGTCGCGCCTCGGCCTGGCCCTCGACGTGGTCACCTGGGACACCGCGGACTTCGCCGCGCTGGCCTCGTCGTCGGACGTGCTGATCAGCACCGTGCCGCCGGACGCGACCGGGCCGATCGCCACCGCGCTGGCCGGGGCACCGTGCGTGCTGGACGTCATCTACCACCCGTGGCCGACGCCGCTGGCGGAGGCGGTGACCGCCCGCGGTCGCACCCTGGCCACCGGCCTGGACATGCTCCTGCACCAGGCGTTCGGCCAGTCCGAGCAGTTCACCGGCCTCCCCGCCCCGCGCGAGGCGATGCGCGCCGCTCTCCGCACCGCCACCGACAACATCCTCCCGCTGCCGATCTAGCCGTCAGTCGACGCGGGCTTCCTCGATGCGGCCGAGGACCTCGCGCACGGTCTCCTCGGGGCCTGCCGGGTGGTGTCGAGCCACAGCCCGCGGCCTGCCCTCGCGCCCCGAGTGTCGAACGCTCACGTCCCGAGTGTCGAACGCTCACGCCCTGAGTGTCCTACGTTCAGGACCCCTGGATTCAACGCTCGGAACGCCGCCGGGCCCTGCCCGCGAACGCGCGAGCAGGGCCCAGCGGTGCGTGCTGAGGGGATCAGCCCTCGTCGAGGTCGGTGGCGATGATCTCCGCGATCGCCTCCAGCGCGGCGTCCGCGCCGTCGCCGTCCGCGGCCAGCACGACCTCGTCGCCGTGCATCGCGCCGAGCGTCATCAGACCCAGCACGCTCGCCGCCTCGACCGGTTGGCCGTCGTCCTTGCGGATGGTGACCTTCACCGGCTGCCCGGCCGCCGCCTTCGCCAGCAGTGCGGCAGGCCGCGCGTGCAGTCCGACCTTGCTCGCCACGGTGACCCGTCGCTCAGGCATGACCCGTCCTCTCGTTCCTGTGCTCGCCGGGTCAGGACGCGGTGGCGTCCGACCGGCCTTCCCTGCCACCCTTGGCGGTCTTGGCGGTCTGCTCGCCGTCGACGACGCTCGGGTCGGCTTCCGGGTCCTCGTCCTCGTTGCGGCCCGGCGTCCTCAGGTTCCACTTGGTGATGACGAAGCGGAACAGGAAGTAGTAGATGGCCGCGTAGATCACGCCCAGCACCAGGATGAGCAGCGGCTTGGTCGAGATGTTGAAGTTGAGGGCGTAGTCGATGGCGCCCGCGGAGAACCCGAACCCGCTGTGGATGTCCAACGCGTTGCTGATGGCCAGCGACGTGCCGGTGAGCACCGCGTGGATCACGTACAGCGGCCACGCCACGAACATGAACGCGAACTCCAGCGGTTCGGTCACACCCGTGATGAACGCGGTCAGCGCCGCCGAGCCCATGATGCCCGCGATGACCTTCTTCTGCGCCGGCCGCGCGGTGTGCACGATGGCCAGCGCCGCCGCCGGGAGCGCGAACATGAAGATCGGGAAGAAGCCGGTCATGAACGTGCCCGCGGACGGGTCGCCCGCGAAGAACCGCTGGATGTCACCGGTCTTGCCCTCGTACTCGCCGAACACCTGCCACATGAACGTGTTCGGGATGTGGTGCAGGCCCAGCGGGAGCAGCAGGCGGTTGATGGTGCCGTAGATGCCCGCGCCGATGATCGTGCTGCCGGAGATCGCCTCGCCCACCGACGTCAGGCCGGCGTCGAACCACGGGTAGATCAGGCCCATGACGACCGCGACCGGGATCATCACGCCCGCGACCAGGATCGGCACGAACCGCCGGCCGCCGAAGAAGGCCAGGTAGGCGGGCAGCTTGATGCGGTGGTACCTCTGCCACAGCACCGCGGTGATCAAGCCGACCACGATGCCGGTCAGCACCGAGTAGTTGATCAGCTCCTGCTTGGCGTCCGCCGCCGCGTCCTCCGGCAGCGGCAGGACGAGCGGCGACATCGCCTTGAACACCGCCTCGGTCACCACGAAGCCGACCACGGCGGCCAGCGCGGTGGAACCGTCGCCGCGCCTGGCGAAGCCGATCGCGACACCGACGGCGAACAGCAGCGGCAGGTTGGCGAACAGGGCGTTGCCCGCCCCGCCGATGACGCCGGCCACGGCGTTCCAACCCAGCCCGTCCTTGCCGAGGATGTCGTCCTGGCCGAGTCGCAGCAGGAGCGCGGCTACGGGCAGCGCGGCGATCGGCAGCATGAGGCTGCGACCGAAGCGCTGGAGCCCGGCCAGGCCCTTGATCTCACGACCGCCGGTCGCCTGTGGGGCGCTGGCGCTCATGGGGTACCTCCCTTGGCGGAGTGGTGCGGGCCGGATTCCGGGACGGTCCGGTCCAGTTGCATGGTCACCTGGTAGAGATCGCCCCGGTACCAGGACGTCATGTCCTCGACGGGCCTGCTTCGTGAGCTGGAGACCCGGCGGAAGACGAGCAGCGGGCTGCCGGTGCGGATGCCCAGCAGCTTCGCGGTGTCGGGGTCGGCGCCTTCGGCCCACACGGTCTGGGCCGCGTGGTCGAGCTGGACCCCGTAGGTGTCGGCGATGAGGGTGTAGAGCGAGGCCGTGAGGTCGTGCCGGTCGAGGTCGGGCACGACCCGCGGGTTGTACCAGCCGCGTTCGACGGCCAGCGGCACGCCGTCCGCCAGCCGGACGCGGACCAGGCGGCACGCCGGTTCGGGCGGCAGCAGGCCGAGCGCGGCGGCGGCTTCGGGCGACGGCGTCTCCTCGCGGCACGCCACCACCTCGGTCGCGGGGGTCATGCCGCGACGGCGCATGTCGTCGGTGAACGACTCCAGGTACAGCTGCACGTCCATGCGCCGCCGGGCGGTGAACGTGCCCCGGCCCTTCGCCCTGGTGAGCAGGCCCTCGGCGACGAGCTGGCCGACGGCGGCGCGTACTGTGATGCGGGACACACCGTACTGCTGGGCGAGGTCGCGCTCGGACGGGATCGGCGAGCCGGGCGGGAGCTCCTGCTCGGCCATGCGCCGCAGGATGTCGCGGAGCTGGGCGTGCTTGGGCTTCGGCCCGTCGACGATCTCGTTGCGGCTCATGACACCTCCCCGGTGCTCGCGTGTCCACACCGGGATTGGTACTTTCCGGTCTAGACCAGTTGGTGCGGGGAGGATGCTCCGCGCGCCGACCGGGTGTCAACCGCCGTTACGGGACCGTGCCCGAGCGGTGGCACCCTCAGGCCAGGTGTCGAGAGAGGACTTCAAGTGGCGGACGACAAGGCGGAGCGGATCCTCGCCGCGCTCGGCGGTGCGGACAACATCGTGGAGATCGAGCCCTGCATCACGCGCCTGCGCTGTGAGCTGGAAGACGGTTCCCTGGTGGACGAGAAGGCTCTGAAGGGCCTGGGGGCGCACGGCGTGATGCGGGCGGGCAACGTCGTGCAGGTGGTCGTGGGACCGGAGGCCGACACGATCGCCAGCGACATCGAGGACCTCCTGTGACGCTGCGCGTGATCAGCCCGGTCGGCGGTCGCGTGGTGCCGCTGGCCGAGGTGCCGGACCCGGTGTTCGCGCAGGCCATGGTCGGTCCGGGGGTCGCGGTCGAGCCCGACCGGGGGCGCGCGGAGGTCGTGTCGCCGGTGGACGGGACCGTGGTGACGCTGCACCCGCACGCGTTCGTCGTGGCCACTCCGGAGGGCGCGGCGGTGTTGGTGCACCTCGGGATCGACACGGTGAAGCGCAAGGGCGAGGGCTTCACGCTGCACGTGGTCAAGGGCGAGGCGGTGCGCGCGGGGCAGCCCGTGGTGACGTGGGACCCGGCCGAGGTGGAGGCGGCGGGGTTCGCGCCGATCTGCCCGGTGATCGCGTTGGACGCGACGCCCGAGGCGGTGCTCGACCAGGCCGGTGGTCCGGTCGCGGCGGGTGACGCGTTGTTCTCCTGGCAGCGCTGAGCTCCGGCGGACGAGCGCGGGTGAATGGACCATTCACCCGCGCTTCTCGTTGCGCCCCCGGCGATCCCGGGACGACGCTGGTCCCATGGTCATCTCGGGATTCCTGGCCGGCGCCGCGGGCGCCGGGTTGTTGCGCCGCCTGCCCCGCGGTGCGGACGTGCACTGGCTGTGGTGCGCCGCGCCGACGGCGGTGTTGTGGTTCGTCGCCTGGGCGCTGGCACCACCGTCCTGGCTGCCCGTGCCGCTGCTCGTGGCGTGGCTCGGCGTGCTGCTGACCGCGACCGACCTGCGCCACCGCCGCCTGCCGGACGCGGTGACGCTGCCCGCGTACCCGGCGGTCGGCGTCACGTTGTGGTTGTGCGACGCCGACCTCGGGCGCGCGCTGGCCGGTGGTGCGGTGTTCGCCGGCTTCCACCTGCTGGTCCGGGTGGTGGCGCCGTCGGCGATGGGCGGGGGAGACGTGAAGCTGGCGGGTCCGCTGGGCGCGGTGCTGGCCTCGGTCTCCTGGATGGCCCTTCCTCTCGCCGCCGTGCTGGCGAGCGCGGTGACGCTCGTGCTGGGCCTGTGGTGGCGTGACGGTGGCTTGCCGCACGGGCCGGGTCTGCTGGCGGTGACGTGGGTGGTCGCGGTGTCAGCCGGGTGAGGGTGCGTCCTCGCGCTTGCGGGCCAGCACGACGATCGGACCGATGATCGCCAGACCGACGCCGCCGAACCCGCCGACCACCATGCCGAGCGTGTTCACCGTGGGCCCGTTCGTGCGGTGGAAGGTGGTGGCCTTCTTGCCGCTGCGGGTCCGGTCGGCGGTCATCTCGGCGCCCTCGTCCGCGGGCGACAGGCTGTTCGCGAAGCTGGCGAACCGGTGGCGGCCGCCGTCGGGCGTGACCACGGTCGCTTCACACGACCAGGTGGCGCCGAGGACGAGCCAGTTGCGCGAGCACGTGACGCCCTGGGCGCGTCCGTCGACCTCCCGGCTCCCGTCGCCCGAGTACGGCTCGCTCTCCCGGCCGACGCTGAACACGACGAAGCTGAAGAAGGCGCAGTAGGCGCCGACCAGGAACAAGCCGAGGGCCCGCAGGCGGCGGGAGCGCTTACCGCGGGCGGTCATGCTCGTTCCACTTCTGGTCGTCGTCGGCGAGGAACTGCTTGTTCAGCTCCTTCGCGCCTTCCTTGACGGGGGCGACGAGGTCGCCGGGCGTGGGCATGAGGTGGCCGATGTCACGGCTGGCGACGGCCCGGACCCAGTTCTGGCCGTCCAGGATGCCGCCGCCGGTGCGGCTGTCCACCCGGTCGCCGGCCCGCTGCACGCCGTTGCCGGGATCGGGCATGTCGGCGCTGCGCGTGCTCAGCGGCGGTTGGCCGAGCCGGGCGTACAGGTCCTCGACCTTCTGCTTGCGCGCCGACCCGCCCTGCTTGACGCGGTCGGCCCAGTCGCCGACGCGCTGGTTGGTGTTCGCGGCCCAGTCGTCGGCCCGGCGGGTGGCGTTGTCGAGCGAGTCCCGCCCGCGCGTGGCCGTGTCGGCGAGGCGGTCGCCCGCCGAGTCGAGGCCGTCCGCCCGGGACGTCCGCGTGGTCGACCGGTGCAGCAGGTCGGCGGCGGTCTGGTTGCCGTGCGGGGTGTTGGGCGCCTGCCGCGCCAGCGCCGCCAGGTCGTCGGACTGCTTGCGCATCGCCGCGCCCGCGCGCTTGGCCAGCGCGGAGAGCTTGTCCAGCGCGCCGAACAGCTTCTTCAGGAACTGGGCGACCTTGCCGCCGATCTGCACGGCCTTGGTGATCGCGCGGGTGATGAACGCCGCGATCGACGCGCCCGCGGAAGGCACCGCGGCGGCCGCCGCCGGGATGCCCCACGCGATCAGGGTGCCCGCCAGGTCGGCGAGCAGGTCGCGGATCAGCGTCCGGGTCGCTGCGACCAGCGCCGCCGCGACCTTGATCTTGTTCGCGGCCGACTCGGCGGCCTCGGCCGAGTTCGCCAGGCCGGTGATCAGGTCGCCCGCCCGCTGCTTGTAGGCGTCGGCGGCGGGCCCGGTCCACCCGGCGAGCTTGGTCAGGT
Organism: Saccharothrix saharensis; assembly: GCF_006716745.1. Lineage (NCBI taxonomy): Bacteria > Bacillati > Actinomycetota > Actinomycetes > Pseudonocardiales > Pseudonocardiaceae > Saccharothrix > Saccharothrix saharensis. The sequence continues at coordinate 7,133,146 of NZ_VFPP01000001.1, forward strand.
CGGCCTGCTGCGCCTCCTGGACCTCCTTGAGCCGCGTGCCGATGTTGGTCCACGTGTTCGCGGCGGCCTCGATGGCGGCCGGGTCGCCCGCGAGGTCGTCGAACGGCTTGCGCACGAACTCGACGTTCTCGATGATCCAGCCGACCACCGAGGACGCGAGCGTGCCCAGCGGGTCGGCGACCGCCCCCGCGATGTCCATCGCCATCGCGGCCGAGTCGATGCCCAGCGCGACCGGGTCGATCGACTTGCCCTCCTGGAACGGCAGCGCGATGTCGCGGACGAGGTCCTCGGCCGTGTCGAACGGACCGGCGCCGGTCAGGACCTTGGTGTCCTTCTGGGGCTTGGCGATCAGCTCGTTGGTCACGCGTGGATCCCCTCGAACCCGGTGGCGTTGCCGCCGTCGACGTCGCGGTAGGTGGCGGCGGTCGCCTTGAGCGCGACGCCGGTGGTCTCCACCGCACCCGGCAGCTTGGCGACGAGGTCCTGCGCCTGCTGCAACTCGTCGTCGAACACGAACGTGTACACCTGGCAGATCAGCCCCATCACGTCGGCGCCGAGCTTGGTGTGGGAGGCGGAGACGGCCTCCTGGAGGTCGGCCGCGAGCTGGTCGGACAGCAGCTTGCCGTGCGCCTCGACCGCGTCGGCCCTGGTTTCGAAACCGCTCATCGCAGGAACGTGCCGCCTTCGAAGTCGTCGTCGTCGCGGCTCGCCGGGCGCTTCGCCGTCGGCGGCTCGACCGGGGGCGCGCCCGGGTCGATCACCGCGATGCCCTGTTCGACCTGTTCACGCAGGTAGCGCATGCTCTCGCCGTCACCGAGCAGCGGGCGCACCGACTCCTCGATCTTGCGCGCGGCGTCGACCTGGGCGCGCCGGATCGTGTCCAGGATCGTGCGGCCGAGCGTGGTGTGGCCGAGGTCCATCGCCTTCGGGGTGAGCTGGAGGGACTCGATCCGGCCGCCCGAGGCGACGGACACCACGACCGCCCCGTCGGGGCTGCGCGCCTCGGCGCGGGACTCGCGGAAGGCGCCCTGGATCGCGTCGGCCTTGCGCTGCGCCTCCTGGAGCTGCTGTTCGAAGCGTTCGACGTACTGGTGCGGGTCGGTCATGGTTCCCTACGTGGGTCGGTCGAGAAACGCGGCCATCGTGGCACGAACCCACGACCGCGCACGGCGAAAGGCGGAAATGAACCGACCACCCATCACGCCCGGGATGAGGGCGAGGGCGCGCACCACCCCGAACGCCTGGCTGCACGTGGTCGACCCGGACCACCGGGTCTCCACCGCCGTCCCTCCCGCCGAGGCGGTGATCGGGCGCTACCTGGTGGACCACCGCGGCGAGATCACCGACCAGTACGTCCCCAACCCCCGCTACCGCCCTGCCCCACCACCACCGGCTCACCCGGCCACACGCCCGCCAGTCGCGGCCGGCGCCCCGCCCCGGGTGCCCGCGCCGCCCGCCGCCGCACCCGGAGCCACCGCGCGGGCGGCGGACCGGTCGGCTGCGGACCGGTCGGCGGCGGACGTCGAACCGGCCAACGAGTTGGAAGCCGTGCTGCGGCTCGTCCACCAGGGAGAGCTGGGCCGGAACGACCTGCTGGCGGCCGTGTTGGCGGCGGAGCTCGTGCTGCCGGCGGATCCCGCCCGGCCGTCCCGCGGCCACCTCGTGACGCGTGGCGCGGTGGTCGACGCGTTCGCTTCACCGAAGGCGCTGCCGGGTGACTGGCCGCCGCGCTGGCACCTGTTCACGGGGGTGGAGCTCGCGGTGGTGTTCGACCGGCTCGGGGAGCCGCTGCGGCTGAACCTGGGCGATTCGGCGGGGCTGTCCTGGGAAATCACCTCGGACGCCCTCGTCACGGCGTTGCGCGGCACGGTCGGGACCGGCTGAGCGTCCATCTGGCGGGACACGTCCGAAGCGCGCTGACCTGGACGTCCGGCCCTCATCCGCATTGTGGAAGGATCGCTGTCGTGCTGCGCTGGATCACCGCTGGGGAGTCCCATGGACCGGCCCTCGTCGCCGTGCTGGAAGGCATGGTCGCCGGGGTCGAGGTCACCACTGCCGACCTGACCGCTCAACTCGAGCGCCGCCGGCTCGGCTTCGGCCGCAGCCCGCGCATGGGGTTCGAGGCCGACGAGGTCGAGATCCTCGGCGGTGTCCGCCACGGGCTCACCCAGGGCGGCCCGATCGCGGTCCGGATCGGCAACACCGAGTGGCCCAAGTGGCAGAAGGTGATGTCCGCCGACCCGGTCGACCCGTCCGAGCTCAAGCCGACCGGTCGCAACGAGGCGCTGACCAGGCCCCGCCCCGGTCACGCCGACCTGCCCGGCATGCAGAAGTTCGGCTTCGACGAGGCGCGCCCGGTGCTGGAACGCGCCAGCGCCCGCGAGACCGCCGCCCGCACCGCCCTCGGCACGGTCGCGCGCCACTTCCTCAAGCAGGTCTTCGACGTCGACGTGGTCAGCCACGTCGTCTCCATCGGCAAGGCCAGGACGCCCGCCGACGCGCCCGTGCCCGGCCCGGACGACCTGGCCGCCGTCGACGCCAGCCCGGTCCGCGCCTTCGACCCGCGCGGCACGGAGGCGATGGTCGCCGAGGTCGAGGCGGTGAAGGAGGCCGGTGACACGGTCGGCGGCGTGATCGAGGTCATCGCCTACGGCCTGCCGCCGGGTGTCGGCTCGCACGTCCACTGGGACCGCCGCCTCGACGCGCGGCTGGCCGGCGCGCTGATGGGCGTGCAGGCGATGAAGGGCGTGGAGATCGGCGACGGCTTCACCACTGCCGAGCGGTGGGGCAGCCAGGCGCACGACGAGATCGACCGCGGCACGGGCGTGAAGGGCGTCACGCGGCGCTCCAACCGGGCGGGTGGCCTGGAGGGCGGCATCACCAACGGCGAGCCGCTGCGCGTCCGCGTCGCCATGAAGCCGATCTCGACCGTGCCCCGCGCACTGTCCACTGTGGACGTCCGAACGGGAGGGCCCGCGGTCGCGATCCACCAGCGCTCGGACGTGTGCGCGGTCCCGCGCGCGGGCGTGGTGCTGGAGTCCGTGGTGGCGCTGGTGCTCGCGGAGACGGCGCTGGAGAAGTTCGGCGGCGACTCGATCGCCGAGACCAAGCGCAACGTCGCCGCCTACCTGGAGGCGCTGGAAGCCCGCTGGGAGGGCCTGTGACGCCGAAGTTCGTCGTCCTCGGGCCGCCCGGGGCCGGCAAGACGACGGTCGGGTTGCTGCTCGCCGAACGCCTCGGCGTCGCCTTCCGCGACACCGACGACGACATCGTGGCCGCCGCGGGCAAGCCGATCTCCGACATCTTCACCGACGACGGCGAGCCCGCGTTCCGCGCGATGGAGGAGGAAGCCGTCGCCGAAGGCCTCAAGGGCCACGACGGCGTGCTCGCGCTGGGCGGCGGCGCGGTGCTGTCCGCGACCACCCGCGCCCGGCTCGCCGACCACACCGTGGTCTTCCTCAACGTCGGCACGGCCGAGGGCGTGCGGCGCACCGGCCTGTCCACCGCGCGGCCGCTGCTGGCGGGCGTGAACCCGCGCGCCACGTTCAAGTCCCTGTTGGACGCGCGCCTGCCGCTGTACCGGGAAGTCGCCACGATCGAGGTGCTCACCGACGACCTCACCCCGGAGCAGGTGGTCGACGAGGTGCTCCGCCCGACGGGACCGGCGCAAGGGACCTGAGTGGACCTGACCGGGGCACAGGTCCTCGCGCACCGCGCCGCGGCGCAGGGGCTGCACGGCGACGACCCCGACGCGGTGCTGCCGCTGGGCGTGGTGGACAGCCCGCCCAAGACGGGCGCGGCGGCCTTGGGCGTGCGCGGCCGCCGCGACGGCGTCGAGGACCTGGTCCGGGTGCTGAGCCTGCGCGGCGCGCCGCACCTGCACCGCCGCGACGACCTGCCCGCGCTGCGCCGGCAGCTCCGGCCGCGCACCCCGCGGCACCTGGCCGCGTGGTGCGGCGCGCACCCCGTGCCCGACCTGGAGCACGTGGACCTGGTCGTCGACCTCCTGCACCGCGAGTTCCCCGGCGAGACGGCCACCAAGGGCGAGCTGTCCGCGGCGATCAGCCCGCTGCTGCCGCCCGTCGTCACCCCGCACTGCCCGACCTGCCGCACCGGGCACGTCATCGAGAACGTGTTCCGCCTCGCCACCCTCCTCGCGGGCATCGAGCTGGCGCACCTCGGCCCGAAGCTCGTCTTCCGCCGCCCGACCGCGAAACCGGACGTCGAGGAGCCCGGCGAGCCGACCCTGCTGCGCGACTACGCGCGGCTGGTCGGCCCGTTCGCCAAGGCCGACGCGGAGAAGTGGCTCGGCGCGGGCCCGCCGGGCACGTGGCCCGAGCTGCGGCCGGTCCGGGTGGACGGCAAGCGGCTGCTCGCCGCCGACGACCTGGCTGCCGAGGACGTCGCCGAGGCGCCGGACCCGCCCGCCGGCCTGCTGCTGTTCCCGCGAGACCCCTACCTGCTCGGCCCGCGGCACCTGGTCGCCGACCCGGACGTGGCCAAGCGGGTGTGGCGGCCCGTCGGCGGCCCCGGCGCGCTCGTGCTCCACGGCCGCGTCACGGGCGCGTGGCGGCACGAGTTCCGGGGCCGCACGGTGACCTTCCAGGTCACGGGCTGGTCGAAGGTCAAGGGCGCGGCGCGGCGCGCGATCAAGGACCAGGCCGACGTGCTGGCCGGGGTGTGGGGCGGGAACGCCCTGGGAGCGGACGTGGTCGAATGGTGACCCGACGAGGGGAGTGGTGATGGGCGAGCCGGTGCGGATCCGCGTGGCCGCGGAACGACCGTACGACGTGGTGGTGGGCCGCGGCCTGCTGGGCGACCTGGTCGAGACCCTGAAGGGCACGGCCAAGGCGGCGATCGTCCACACGCCCACGCTGGCCGAGACCGCCGAGGCGGTGCGCGGCGAGCTGGAGGCCGCCGGGATCGACGCGCACCGCGTCGAGGTGCCCGACGCCGAGGACGGCAAGGACCTGCGGGTCGCCGGGTACTGCTGGGACGTGTTCGGGCGCATCGGCCTGGGCCGCACCGACGCCGTGATCGGCCTGGGCGGCGGCGCGGTGACCGACCTGGCGGGCTTCGTGGCCTCCACCTGGATGCGCGGGGTGAAGCTGGTCCACGTGCCGACCACGCTGCTGGGCATGGTGGACGCCGCGGTCGGCGGCAAGACCGGCATCAACACCGACGCGGGCAAGAACCTGGTCGGCACGTTCTACGAGCCGAGCGCCGTGCTGGTCGACCTGGCCACGCTGGAGACGCTGCCGCGCAACGAGCTGGTCGCGGGCATGGCCGAGGTGGTCAAGGGCGGCTTCATCGCCGACCCGGTGATCCTCGACCTGATCGAGGCCGACCCGCAGGCCGCGCTGGACCCGTCCGGCGACGTGATCGAGGAGCTGGTCCGGCGCAAGATCCAGGTCAAGGCCGACGTGGTGTCGACCGACCTGCGCGAGTCGGACCTGCGGGAGATCCTGAACTACGGCCACACCCTCGCCCACGCCATCGAGCGCCGCGAGCGCTACCGCTGGCGGCACGGCGCGGCGGTGAGCGTCGGCCTGGTCTTCGCCGCCGAACTGGCCCGCCTCGCGGGCCGGCTGGACGACGTGACCGCCGACCGCCACCGCGCGATCCTGTCCTCGCTCGGCCTGCCGACCGGCTACGACCCGGACGCGCTCGGCCAGCTCCTGGAGGGCATGAAGACCGACAAGAAGACCCGCTCGGGCGTGCTGCGGTTCGTGGTGCTCGACGGCCTGGCCAAGCCCGGCCGGCTGGAGGGCCCGGACCCGGCGCTCATCGCGGCGGCGTACTCCGCGGTCGCGAACGAGCCGAAGTCGGGCGGCAGCGTCCTGCTGTGACGGCGGCCCGGGTCCGGTCCGGCTCGATGTGACACGGGGCCCTCGCGGGCACCCCGGGCAGGCCGAAGCCCTGTCACGTCGGGCCTCGTCGGCCCCGCGCCGGTCGGCGGGTCCACGTCAGCGGCTCGGCCCGACGTGCGTGGTCGCCCGGCGCCGTTGTCCGCCGACCGGTACCCGCACGCGGGCGGTCCGGAGCACCACGCCGCCCACCCGGAGAACGCCGACGGCTTCGAGGCGGAGCCGGTGGCGGGCTAGCTCGTGCCGGCCTGCTCGGGCTGGGGCAGGGCGTTGCCCACGCCCATCCCGACCGCCGCCGCGGCCATGACCAGCAGCGCCGTGAACGCCGCGCCGCCCGTCAGCGCCGGGCCGAGCGCCTCCAGCCCGGTCTGGTCCACCAGCGACCGGCCGACCACGCCGACGATCCCGGCCAGCGGACCGGCCACCAGCGCGGCGGCGAACCAGACCATGCCGCGGCCTTCGAGGCCGCGCCACGCGTCCAGCGCACCCCACAGCACGCCGATGACGACGACCAGCCCGAGCGCGATGTACCGGATCGACGAGGCCGCCTCGGGGCTGTGCACGCTCACCGCCGAGGTGCCGGTCTGCACCCCGCCGTGGAACAACCCCAGCCAGAACCCCCGGACCAGCCACGCGCGCATGCGCTCCACCCTAAGCGCGGCCGACCGCCCGGCCCAGCCCCGCACGGTCCGTCACGCGTCCGGTCGCACGATCCGGCACGGTTCACCCGATCGAGTGTCACGGTGAGCCCGCCCACCGGGCCTTAGGCTGCTGGACATGCCGCACTCCACTCGCCGCGCCGCCCTGCGCGCCACGCTCCGGGACCGGGAGCTGGACGCCCTGCTGGTGACGAACCTGCTCAACGTCCGCTACCTGACCGGGTTCACCGGGTCGAACGCGGCGCTGCTGGTGTCCGCCGACTCCGACGAGGCCGCCGTCTTCTGCACCGACGGCCGCTACCTCACCCAGGCCGCCGCGCAGGTGCCCGACCTGGAGCGGGTCATCGACCGGCCGTGCGACGTGGCGCTGGTCGAGCGGGCGGTGAAGGCGGGCGCGGGCCGGGTGGGGTTCGAGAGCGGCCACGTGACCGTGGACGGGCTGGACGCGCTGGCCGACGCCGCCGGCGCCGCGGAGCTGGTGCGCGCGGCCGACCTGGTCGAACGGCTGCGGCTGGTCAAGGACGACGCCGAGGTGGAGGCGCTGCGCATGGCGTGCGCGGCGGCCGACCGGGCGCTGGCCGACCTCGTCGAGCACGGCGGCCTGCGGCCGGGCCGCACCGAGCGGGAGATCGCCCGCGAGCTGGAGAGCCGCATGCTGGACCACGGCGCCGCCGGGCCGTCGTTCGAGTCGATCGTGGCGGCCGGCGCGCACTCGGCCGTGCCGCACCACCGGCCCACCGACGCGGTCGTGCGCGACGGCGACTTCGTCAAGCTGGACTTCGGCGCGCTGGTCGACGGCTACCACTCCGACATGACCCGGACCCTGGTCGTCGGCCGGGCCGCGGACTGGCAGCGGGAGCTGTACGAACTGGTCGCGGCCGCGCAGGCGGCCGGCCGGGCCGCGCTGGCGGTCGGCACGCCGTTCGCGGACGTGGACGCCGCGGCGCGCGGCGTGATCGAGGAGGCCGGGCGCGGCGACGAGTTCCTGCACGGCCTCGGGCACGGCGTCGGCCTGCAGATCCACGAGGCTCCAGCGCTGTCGAAGGCGGGTGACGGTACACTTCTGCCCGGTATGGCGGTCACCGTCGAGCCCGGTGTGTACCTGGCCGGGAAGGGTGGTGTCCGCATCGAGGACACGCTCGTGGTGCGCGAAGGCGCCCCGGAGCTCCTCACCCTGACCACGAAGGAGCTCGTGGTCATCTGAAGCGGATCGCCAGGATCGGATGAGTCGGCCGAGCCGACGTCGTCCTCCACTCACGCAACAGGAGAGCCCACCACCGTGGCCACCACCAACGACCTGAAGAACGGCCTGGTGCTGAACCTCGACGGCCAGCTGTGGACCGTCACCGCGTTCCAGCACGTGAAGCCGGGCAAGGGCGGCGCCTTCGTGCGCACCACGTTGAAGCACGTCCTGTCCGGCAAGGTCGTGGACAAGACCTTCAACGCGGGCACCAAGGTCGAGACGGCCACCGTCGACAAGCGGGGCATGACCTACCTCTACAAGGACGGCGCCGACTTCGTCTTCATGGACGGCGACACCTACGACCAGATCAACGTCCCGGCCGAGACGGTCGGCGACGCGGCGAACTACATGCTGGAGAACCAGGAAGCGGTCGTCGCCGTGCACGAGGGCGTCGCGCTCTACGTCGAGCTCCCGACCTCGGTCGAGCTCGTGATCCAGCACACCGACCCGGGTCTGCAGGGCGACCGCTCCACCGGCGGCACCAAGCCCGCCACGCTGGAGACCGGCGCGGAGATCCAGGTGCCGCTGTTCGTCACCACCGGCGAGAAGATCAAGGTCGACACCCGCGACGGCCGTTACCTGGGCCGAGTGAACGGCTGAGATGGGCGCACGGAGCAAGGCCCGCAAACGCGCGGTCGACGTCCTCTACGAGGCCGACCTGCGGGGCGCCGACCCGGTGACGCTGCTGGCGGACCGGGTCGGTTCGACGGACGTCCCGCCGGTGAACGACTACACGATCGTCCTGGTGGAAGGCGTCACGGCGCACCGGGCGCGCATCGACGACCTGATCTCCGAGCACGCGGAGGGCTGGACGCTCAACCGCATGCCGGCGGTCGACCGCGCCGTGCTGCGGATCGGGCTCTACGAGCTGCTGTGGGCGGCGGACGTGCCGGACGCGGTCGCGATCGACGAGGCCGTGGAGCTGGCCAAGGGCCTGTCCACGGACGACTCGCCGCGGTTCGTCAACGGCGTGCTGGGCCGGATCGCGGTCATCGCCGACCAGCTCCGGGCCGTGCTCTAGCCCCACCCCGTGCCACGGCCGCGCTGCCGCGCGGCCCGCGTGACCAGGCCGAAAGGGCCACCCGACCCGCCGGGTGGCCCTTTTCGCGCGCTCAGTCCTCCTTGGCCGGCCGGGCCTCGGGAGGCAGCACGCCCCAGTCGATGAGCTGCTCGGTCAGCTCGCCGGGCGTCATGTCGTAGATGATCGCCAACGAGCGCAGGTCCTCGGTCCGGATGGACAGCACCTTGCCGTTGTAGTCGCCGCGCTGGCTCTGGATGGTGGCCGCGTACCGCGCGAGCGGCCCGACCTTCTCCGCCGGCAGCTGTTGCAGCCGTTCCAGGTTGATGACGATCTTGGTGGCGGGCTCGGCACCGGACGGGACCCGGCCCTCCGGCAGCAGCTCGGCCACCGGGACGCCGTAGAAGTCGGCCAGCTCGGCGAGCTTCTGCACGGTGACGGCGCGGTCGCCGCGCTCGTACGAGCCGACGACCACGGCCTTCCAGCGACCGCCGGACTTCTGCTCGACGCCGTGCAAAGACAAGCCCTGCTGCTGGCGGATCGCGCGGAGCTTTGCCCCCAGCGCCTTGGCGTAGTCGCCCATGTGGCGGTTCTCCGTTCATTCGCCCCGTCAGCCGGTAGGGGACTGCCGCGGGGAGGCTTAGATCAATACGCAGAGTAATGATTGCTCTCCGTGGTCACCAGGTCAAGCTGATCTCGATGGGACAGGTGGGCGAGACCACGCACACCACCCGGAAGATTGACCGCGCGCGCCTGATACGGTGCTGGTCAGCCCGGTCGCAGCCGGGTGTCCGACGTCCTTTAAGGACCCGTCCAGCGAGGCGGGGAAGGAGGTCCAACCGTGGCGCCACGTCAACGTGGCGCGACGGACCCGGCCGGGGAGCGCGAGCTCCTGTCGGCCGGCGACGTCGCGCGCACCGTCGCCCGAATGGCCCATCAGATCATCGAGAAGACCGCTCTTGATGCACCGAGCGCACCCGCAGTAGTCCTGATGGGGATTCCGAGCCGGGGAGCGCCGCTGGCGCGCCGCCTGGCCGTGCGGATCGCCGAGTTCTCGGGCGTCGAGGTGCCGACCGGCACGCTGGACGTGACCCTCTACCGGGACGACCTGCGCCGGGGCCCCACCCGCCCGCTCGAGGCGACCAAGCTGCCCGAGGGCGGCATCGACGACAAGCTCGTGGTCCTGGTGGACGACGTGCTGTTCTCCGGCCGCACGATCCGCGCCGCGCTCGACGCCCTGCGCGACCACGGCCGCCCGCGCGCCGTGCAGCTGGCCGTCCTGGTCGACCGGGGGCACCGGGAGCTGCCGATCCGCGCGGACTACGTGGGCAAGAACGTGCCCACGGCCCGCACCGAGGAGGTCCACGTGCTGCTGGAGGAGTTCGACCAGCGCGACGGGGTGGTGCTGCGGTGAAGCACCTGCTCACCACCGAGGGCATCGACCCGGCGCAGGCGACCGCGATCCTGGACACCGCGGCGAGCCTGAAGCAGGCCCTCGAAGGCCGTGAGGTGCGCAAACTGCCGACGTTGCGCGGCCGCACGGTCATCACGGTGTTCTACGAGAACTCGACCCGCACGCGCGTCAGCTTCGAGATCGCGGGCAAGTGGATGAGCGCGGACGTGGTGAACGTCTCGTCGTCCGGGTCCAGCGTGGGCAAGGGCGAGTCGCTGCGGGACACGGCGCTGACCCTGGCCGCGGCGGGCGCGGACTGCGTCATCGTGCGGCACCCGGCGTCGGGCGCGGCGCACCGGCTGGCCGGCTGGCTGCGCGAGGCGGGCACGTCGGTGGTCAACGCGGGCGACGGCATGCACGAGCACCCCACCCAGGCCCTGCTCGACGCGGCGACCCTGCGGGAACGCCTCGGCGAGCTGCGCGGCCGCCGGATCGCGATCGTCGGCGACGTGCTGCACAGCCGGGTCGCCCGGTCCAACGTGCACCTGCTCACCGCCCTGGGCGCGGACGTGACGCTGGTCGCACCGCCGACCCTGCTGCCCACCGGCGTGGCGAGCTGGCCGGTCACCGTGTCGCACGAGCTGGACGCCGAGCTGCCGAGCCTCGACGCGGTCATGCTGCTCCGGGTGCAGGCCGAGCGGATGCACGGCGGGTTCTTCCCGTCGGCCCGCGAGTACTCGATCGCCTACGGCCTGAGCGAGCGGCGGCTCAAGCTGCTGCCCGAGCACGCCGTCGTGCTGCACCCCGGTCCGATGCTGCGCGGCATGGAGATCGCGTCGGCGGTCGCCGACTCGCCCCGCGCCGCCATCACCGACCAGGTGCGCAACGGCGTGCACGTGCGCATGGCCGTGCTCTACCACCTGCTTGCCCACGAGGAGGAAACCGCGTGAACCCCTTGATCCTCAGGGGAGTACGGCCTTACGGCGAGGGTGACCCGGTGGACGTGCTGGTCCGCGACGGCGTGATCGCCGCGATCGGGTCCGTGGCGGAGGAGGGCGCGGAGGTCGTCGACGGCAACGGCGCGGTCCTGCTGCCCGGCTTCGTCGACCTGCACACCCACCTGCGCGAACCCGGCCGGGAGGACACCGAGACGATCGCCACCGGCTCCGCCGCCGCCGCGCTCGGCGGCTACACGGCGGTGTTCGCCATGGCCAACACGAACCCGGTCGCGGACAACGAGGTGGTCGTCGCGCACGTGGCCCGGCGCGGTCGGGAGGTCGGCCTGGTCGACGTGCACCCGGTCGGCGCGGTCACCGTGGGGCTGGAGGGCGTGAAGCTCGCCGAGCTGGGCACCATGGCCAAGGCGGGCGTGCGGGTGTTCTCCGACGACGGCCACTGCGTGCACGACCCGCTGATCATGCGGCGCGCGCTGGAGTACAGCAAGGCGCTGGACGTGGTCGTCGCGCAGCACGCCGAGGAGCCCCGGCTGACCGTCGGCGCGCAGGCGCACGAGGGCGAGCAGGCGTCCCGGCTGGGACTGCAGGGCTGGCCCGCCGCGGCCGAGGAGTCGATCGTGACGCGGGACTGCCTGCTGGCGCTGCACGCGGGTGCCCGGCTGCACGTCTGCCACGTCTCCACCACGGGCACCGCGGACGTGCTGCGGTGGGCCAAGGCCCGCGGCACGGAGGTCTCCGCCGAGGTCACGCCGCACCACCTGCTGCTGACCGACGAGCGGCTGGCCACCTACGACCCGGTGAACAAGGTCAACCCGCCGCTGCGCACGGCGGCCGACGTGGAGGTGCTGCGCCGCGCGCTGGCCGAGGGCGTCATCGACTGCGTCGCCACCGACCACGCGCCCCACGCCGTGCAGGACAAGGACTGCGAGTGGTCCGCGGCCCGGCCCGGCATGCTCGGCCTCCAGACCGCGCTGTCGATCGTGGTGGAGACCATGGTCCGCACCGGCCTGCTGGACTGGCGCGGCGTGGCGCGGGTGATGAGCGAGCGGCCCGCCGAGATCGCGGGGCTGCCCGACCAGGGCCGGCCGATCGAGGTCGGCGAGCCCGCCACCCTCACCCTGGTCGACCCGGACGCCACCTGGACGGTGCGCGGCGCGGAGTTCGCGAGCATCGCGGCCAACACCCCGTTCGAGGGCATGGAGCTGCCCGGCGCGGTGGTGGCGACGCTGCTGCGCGGGCGCGTGACGGCACGCGGCGGAAGGATCGCCGAATGACCCGCGTGCTGCTGTCCCTCGCCGTGCTGGCGATCTTCCTGCTGTGCCTGTACGGCATGTGGCGAGGCTGGCGGCGGCGCGCCCGCCGGCAGGCCGAGGTGCTGCCGGAGTTCCCCCAGCCGCCCGCCGAGACCGGCGCGACGATGCTGGAGACGACCGGTGTGTACGTCGGCACCACCATCGGCGACGACTGGCAGGACCGGGTCGCGGTCGGCGACATCGGCCACCGCGCCGAGGCGACCCTGAAGCTCACCGAGCAGGGCGTGCTGGTGGAGCGCACGGGCGCGAGCGCGCTGTGGATCCCCACGGCGCAGCTCGACGGGGCCCGCACGGCCCGCGGGCTCGCGGGCAAGGTGATGACCGCGGACGGCCTGCTGGTCGTGCGCTGGCACCTCGGCGACCGGGTGTTCGACACCGGGTTCCGGGGCGACGACAAGGACGTGTACGAGCAGTGGGTGCAAGCGCTGGGAGGCCCCGCATGAACAACTCGGTCAAGACCAACGCGGCACTGGTGCTGGAAGACGGCCGCGTGTTCCGCGGCGAGGCCTACGGCGCGGTGGGCGCGAGCCTGGGCGAGGTGGTGTTCTCCACCGGCATGACCGGGTACCAGGAGACCCTGACCGACCCGTCCTACCACCGCCAGATCGTGGTGCAGACCGCGCCCCAGATCGGCAACACCGGCTGGAACGACGAGGACGACGAGTCGGGCCGCATCTGGGTCTCCGGGTACGTCGTGCGCGACCCGGCCCGGGTGCCGTCCAACTGGCGGTCCACCCGCAGCCTGGACGACGAGCTGGTCCGGCAGGGCGTCGTCGGCATCTCGGGCATCGACACCCGGATGCTGACCCGCCACCTGCGCGAGCAGGGCGCGATGCGCGCCGGCGTGTTCTCCGGCGACGAGCTGGGCAGCGCCGAGGAGATGCTGGCACGCGTCCGCAACGCGCCGCAGATGAAGGGCGCCGACCTGGCGGGCGACGTCACCACGCCGCGGCCGTACGTGGTCGAGGCCGTCGGCGAGCGCCGCTTCACCGTGGCCGCGCTGGACCTGGGCATCAAGTCCAACACGCCGCGGATGATGGCCGCCCGCGGCATCGAGGTGCACGTGCTGCCGCTGACCTCGACCCTGGACGACCTGGTCGCGGTCAAGCCGGACGGCGTGTTCCTGTCCAACGGGCCGGGCGACCCGGCCACCCAGGCGCACGCGGTCGAGCTGACCCGCGGCGTGCTGGACCGGCGCGTGCCGCTGTTCGGCATCTGCTTCGGCAACCAGATCCTGGGCCGCGCGCTCGGCCGCGACACCTACAAGCTGCGCTACGGCCACCGGGGCATCAACATCCCGGTCATCGACGTGGCCACCGGCCGCGTCGCGATCACCGCGCAGAACCACGGGTTCGCGCTGGAGGGCGAGCCGGGCGAGGAGTTCACCTCCGACTTCGGCCGCGTGCTGCTGAGCCACTACTGCCCCAACGACGGCACGGTCGAGGGCGTGCGGGCGCTGGACGTGCCCGCGTTCAGCGTGCAGTACCACCCGGAAGCGGCGGCGGGTCCGCACGACGCCGCACCGCTGTTCGACGAGTTCGTGACGATGATGGGCGAGGGCCGCTGATGCCGAAGAGGACTGATCTCAAGCACGTTCTGGTCATCGGCTCCGGCCCGATCGTCATCGGCCAGGCCTGCGAGTTCGACTACTCCGGCACCCAGGCGTGCCGGGTGCTGCGCGAGGAGGGCCTGCGGGTCTCCCTGGTCAACTCGAACCCGGCGACGATCATGACCGACCCGGAGTTCGCCGACGCCACCTACGTCGAGCCGATCACGCCGGAGTTCGTGGAGAAGGTGATCGCGGCCGAGCGGCCCGACGCCATCCTGGCCACGCTGGGCGGCCAGACCGCGCTGAACACCGCCATTGCGCTGCACGAGCGGGGTGTGCTGGAGAAGTACGACGTCGAGCTGATCGGCGCGGACATCGACGCCATCCAGCGCGGCGAGGACCGGCAGATCTTCAAGGACCTGGTCCGCCGGATCGGCGGGGACGTGCCGCGCAGCGCGGTGTGCAAGACCATGGACGACGTCCGGGCGACCGTGGCCGAGCTGGGCCTGCCGGTCGTCATCCGGCCGTCGTTCACCATGGGCGGCCTCGGCTCGGGCATGGCGCACACCCCGGAGGAGCTGGAGCGGTTGGCCGCGAGCGGCCTGGCCGAGTCCCCGGTCACCGAGGTGCTGATCGAGGAGAGCGTGCTCGGCTGGAAGGAGTACGAGCTGGAGCTGATGCGCGACCGCAACGACAACGTGGTGGTCGTCTGCTCCATCGAGAACATCGACCCGATGGGCGTGCACACCGGCGACTCGGTCACCGTGGCCCCGGCGATGACGCTCACCGACCGCGAGTTCCAGCACATGCGCGACGTCGGCATCGCGGTCATCCGCGAGGTCGGGGTGGACACCGGCGGCTGCAACATCCAGTTCGCCATCAACCCGGAGAACGGCCGCATGGTCGTCATCGAAATGAACCCGCGGGTGTCCCGTTCGTCCGCCCTGGCGTCGAAGGCGACCGGTTTCCCGATCGCCAAGATCGCCGCGAAACTCGCCATCGGCTACACCCTGGACGAGATCCGCAACGACATCACCGGGGAAACGCCCGCGAGTTTCGAGCCGACGCTCGACTACGTCGTGGTGAAGATCCCGCGGTTCGCGTTCGAGAAGTTCCCCGGCGCCGACCGCACCCTCACCACGACCATGAAATCGGTCGGCGAGGCCATGTCCATCGGCCGCAGCTTCATCGAGGCGATGGGCAAGGCGCTGCGGTCCATGGAGACCAAGGCCGCGGGCTTCTGGACCACGCCGGACCCGGACGAGACGCTGGAGTCCACTCTGGACGCCCTGCGCACCGGGCACGACGGCCGCCTCTACACGGTGGACCGCGCGCTGCGCCTGGGCGCGACGATCGAGCAGGTCCACGAGGCCTCGCGGATCGACCCGTGGTTCCTCGAGCAGCTCGCCTGGCTGGTCGAGCTGCGCCGGGAGATCGAGACCGCGCCGGTGCTGGACGAGCGGTTGCTGCGCAAGGCCAAGCGGGCCGGCCTGTCCGACCGGCAGGTCGCCGCGCTGCGCCCGGAGCTGGCCGGCGAGGACGGCGTCCGCGCCCTGCGCCACCGCCTGGGCGTGCGGCCGGTGTTCAAGACGGTCGACACGTGCGCCGCCGAGTTCGCCGCCCGGACCCCGTACCACTACTCGGCCTACGAGCTCGACCCCGACGCCGAGACCGAGGTGACCGAGCAGCGCGACAAGCCGAAGGTGCTGATCCTCGGCTCCGGCCCGAACCGGATCGGGCAGGGCATCGAGTTCGACTACTCGTGCGTGCACGCGGCCATGGCGCTGCGCGCGGCCGGGTACGAGACCGTGATGGTCAACTGCAACCCGGAGACCGTCTCCACCGACTACGACACCTCGGACCGGCTGTACTTCGAGCCGCTGACGTTCGAGGACGTGCTGGAGGTGTTCCACTCCGAGCAGCGCTCCGGCACGGTCGCGGGCGTGATCGTGCAGCTCGGCGGCCAGACGCCGCTGGGCCTCGCGCGGCGGCTCGCGGACGCGGGCGTGCCGGTCGTGGGCACCCCGCCGCACGCCATCCACCTCGCCGAGGAGCGCGGCGCGTTCGGCCAGGTCCTCGCCGACGCCGGGCTGCCCGCCCCGAAGTACGGCATGGCGACGTCGTTCGCGCAGGCCAAGGCCATCGCCGACGAGATCGGCTACCCGGTGCTGGTGCGGCCGTCGTACGTGCTCGGCGGGCGCGGCATGGAGATCGTCTACGACGAGGAGACGCTGGGTGGCTACATCGAGCGCGCCACCGAGGTCAGCCCGGAGCACCCGGTGCTGGTCGACCGGTTCCTCGACGACGCCATCGAGATCGACGTGGACGCCCTCTACGACGGCACCGAGGTGTTCATCGGTGGCGTGATGGAGCACATCGAGGAGGCGGGCGTGCACTCCGGCGACTCGGCGTGCGCCCTGCCCCCGATCACCCTGGGCGAGTCGGACATCGACGCGGTCCGGCGCTCGACGCTGGCCATCGCCGAGGGCATCGGCGTGCGCGGCCTGCTCAACGTGCAGTACGCGCTGAAGGACGACGTGCTGTACGTCCTGGAGGCCAACCCGCGCGCCTCGCGCACCGTCCCGTTCGTCTCCAAGGCCACGGCGGTGCCGCTGGCCAAGGCCGCCGCCCGGATCATGCTCGGCGCGACCGTGGCCCAGCTGCGGACCGAGGGGCTGCTGCCGAAGACCGGCGACGGCGCGAAGCTGCCCGCGCACGCCCCGGTCGCGGTCAAGGAGGCCGTGCTGCCGTTCCACCGGTTCCGCACGCCGGAGGGCAAGGGCGTGGACTCGCTGCTCGGCCCGGAGATGAAGTCGACCGGCGAGGTCATGGGCATCGACGTGTCGTTCGGCATGGCCTACGCGAAGTCCCAGACCGCCTCCTACGGCTCCCTGCCCACGTCGGGGCGGGTGTTCGTGTCGGTGGCCAACCGGGACAAGCGGGCCATGATCTTCCCGGTCAAGCGGCTCGCCGACCTGGGCTTCGAGGTGCTGGCCACCGCCGGCACGGCCGAGGTGCTGCGCCGCAACGGCATCCCGTGCACGATCGTGCGCAAGCACTTCGAGGGCGCCGAGAACATCGTCGACGCGATCCTCGCCGGCACCGTCGACATGATCATCAACACGCCGTACGGCAACAACGGGCCGCGCATCGACGGCTACGAGATCCGCACCGCGGCCGTGGCCAAGGACATCCCGTGCGTGACCACGATCCAGGGCGCGGCGGCGGCCGTGCACGGCATCGAGGCCGCCATCCGCGGTGACATCGGCGTGCGGCCCCTCCAGGCGCTCCAGGCGGCCCTGAGGGGTGACGCGTGAGGTTCGGATCGCGGATGGCGGAGGCCGTCGCCGAGCACGGACCCCTGTGCGTGGGCATCGACCCGCACCCCGGCCTGCTGGCGTCCTGGGGGCTGCCCCAGGACGCCGCGGGGCTGGAGCGGTTCGCGCTGACCTGCGTGGAGGCGTTCGCCGGGCGGGTGGCGCTGGTGAAGCCGCAGGCGGCGTTCTTCGAGGCGCACGGCTCGCGGGGCGTGGCGGTGCTCGAACGCGTCATCGCCGACCTGCGGGGCAGCGGCACGCTGGTCCTCGTGGACGCGAAGCGCGGCGACATCGGCTCGACCATGGCCGCGTACGCCGCGGCCTACCTCACCGAGGGCTCGCCGCTGGCCGGCGACGCGGTCACCGTGTCGCCGTTCCTCGGGTTCGGCTCGCTCGACCCGGCGCGGGAAGCCGCCGCTGCGAGCGGTCGCGGACTATTCGTGCTCGCGTTGACTTCGAATCCCGAGGGTGCCTCCGTGCAGCGCGCGGTGGGTGCCGACGGGCGTTCCGTGGCGCAGTCGATCGTGGCCGCCGCGGCCCGTGCCAACGCGGGCGCGCAGCCGTTCGGCGACGTCGGCCTGGTGGTCGGCGCGACCCTGCACGAACTCGGCGTCGACCTCTCCGACCTGGGCGGATACGTCCTGGCGCCGGGGTTCGGGGCGCAGGGCGCGACGGTCGCGGACCTGCGCGCGCTGTTCGGGCCCGAGCTGCGCGGGGTGCTCCCGACGTCCTCCCGGGACGTGCTCAAGCACGGCCCGGAAACCGCAAAACTGCGGTCGGCGGTGGACGTCGTCCGGCGCTCCCTGGAGATGTGATCACGATCAAATCGCGACACGCTTCGCGTGGTCCGCTCACCTGCGCAAACGGTGCCTGGTACGGTCCTGGCCACCGGCGGGTCCATCACCCATCGAGCGCATACCACACGTGGCGTGCGCAAGGCGTTACCGGTGGCGGTGATGGGCCTGTTGGAGGGTGTTGGTACTACTACCACCCGCCGCAACCACTCCAGCGCTGACAAAGATTCACCTGACTGGGACCCACGTTGTACCCAGGCAATTGCGCTCGGTACGGTCGCGGCACCGATCCAGAATTGAAATTCCCACACCACGGAGGAAATCGTGGCCCTTCCCCAGCTTACCGAGGAGCAGCGGGCCGCAGCGCTGGAGAAGGCTGCTGCCGCTCGTCGCGCTCGGGCTGAGCTCAAGGAGCGCCTCAAGCGTGGCGGCACGACCCTGACGGACGTGCTGAAGGCCGCCGAGAGCGACGAGGTCCTTGGCAAGATGAAGGTGTCCGCGCTGCTCGAGGCGCTTCCGGGCGTCGGCAAGGTGCGTGCGCAGCAGATCATGGAGCGCCTTGAGATCGCTCCGTCCCGTCGGCTGCGCGGCCTGGGTGAGCGGCAGCGCAAGGCGCTGCTCACCGAGTTCAGCGGCGAGTGAGTGATGGCACCGGGGTGGGGTCGGGCGTTCGCGCCCGGCCCCGCCTCACCGTTCTGTCCGGGCCGTCCGGCGTCGGCAAGTCCAGCGTGCTGGCCGAGCTGCGCCGGATGGGACCGGAGATCCACTTCAGCGTCTCGGTGACCACCAGGAAGCCGAGGCCGGGCGAGGTCGACGGGGTGCACTACCACTTCGTCGACGCCGCCGAGTTCCGCGAGATGGTCGCCCGGGGCGAGTTCCTGGAGCACGCCGAGTTCGCGGGCAACTGCTACGGCACCCCCAGCGCGCCGGTCGTGCGGGCCCTCGCGGCCGGCACGCCGTCCCTGCTGGAGATCGAGCTGCAGGGCGCCCGGCAGGTCCGGGTCGCGATGCCGGAGGCGCAGCTGGTCATGCTGGCCCCGCCGTCGTGGGAGGACCTGGTCGGCCGGCTGACCGGCCGCGGCACCGAGGACCCCGCCGTGGTCGCGCGCCGGCTGGAGATCGCCAGGGAGGAACTGGCGGCCGAACCGGAGTTCGACGAGGTCGTGGTGAACGACGACGTGCGGTCCGCCGCCGAGCGCTTGCTAAACTTGGTGGTCGGCCCGGCGCCCGACGCGTGAGCACGCGCGTCGCGAGGCGCGGGACGACCGGCAGACCCACCCCTGAACCGCAGGAGCGTTGACGAGTGACCACGCACACCGAGCTGGGCCCGCTCTCGGGTACTCCGGAGGGCATCACCAACCCCCCGATCGACGACCTCTTGGAGCAGGTCAGCTCGAAGTACGCGCTGGTGATCTACGCGGCCAAGCGCGCGCGCCAGATCAACGACTACTACGCGCAGCTCGGTGAGGGCCTGCTCGAGTACGTCGGCCCGCTGGTCGAGCCGGGCCCGCGCGAGAAGCCGCTGTCGATCGCGCTCCGGGAGATCCACGCGGGTCTCCTCGAGCACACCGAGGGCGAGTGACCGAGCCCGTCGCCGCCCCCGACCGCCCCACCGTGATCCTCGGGGTGGGCGGGGGCATCGCCGCGTACAAGGCGTGCGAGGTGCTGCGCCGGCTCACCGAGTCCGGTCACGCCGTGCGCGTCGTGCCCACGGACGGCGCGCTGAAGTTCGTCGGCGCGGCCACGTTCGAGGCGCTGTCCGGCCAACCGGTGCAGACCGGGGTGTTCGAGGACGTCCCGTCGGTGCCGCACGTGAAGCTGGGGCAGAACGCCGACCTGGTCGTCGTCGCGCCCGCCACGGCGAACCTGATCGCGAAGGCCGCCCACGGCCTGGCCGACGACCTGCTCACCAACACGCTGCTGACCGCGCGCTGCCCCGTCCTGCTCGTCCCGGCGATGCACACCGAGATGTGGGAGCACCCGGCGACGCGGGCGAACGTGGCGCTGCTGCGCTCGCGCGGCGTGGTCGTGGCCGAGCCCGCCAGCGGCAGGCTGACCGGCAAGGACACCGGCAAGGGCAGGCTGCCCGAGCCCGCCGAGATCGTCGACCTGGCCCGGTTGCTGCTGGCGCGCCCCGACGCGCTGCCGCGCGACCTGGAAGGCGTGCACGTCGCCGTGTCGGCGGGCGGCACGCGTGAGCCGCTGGACCCCGTGCGCTACCTCGGCAACCGCTCGTCCGGCCGGCAGGGCTGGGCGCTGGCCCGGGTCGCCGCCCAGCGCGGCGCGCGGGTGACGCTGGTCGCCGCGCACACCGCGGACCTGGTCACGCCCGCCGGCGTGGACGTCCGGCGGGTCGGCTCGGCGCTGGAGCTGCGCGACGCGATGCACGCCGTCGCCGCCACCGCCGACGTGGTGGTCATGGCCGCCGCCGTCGCCGACTTCCGACCGGTGGACCTGGTCGAGCACAAGATCAAGAAGACCGACCGCGACCCGGACCCGGTCGCGCTCACCCGCAACCCCGACATCCTGGCCGAACTGGTCGCCGCGCGGCGACCCGGCCAGGTCGTGGTCGGGTTCGCCGCCGAGACCGGGGACGCCTCGACGAGCGTGCTGGAGTACGGTCGCGCGAAGCTCAAGCGCAAGGGCTGCGACTGGCTCGTCGTCAACGCCGTCGGCGACGGTCGCGCGTTCGAGGTCGAGGACAACGCCGGCTGGCTGTTGTCCGCCGACGGCGCGGAGACACCCATCCCACACGGCTCGAAGGCGCGCCTGGCGTCCGCGGTGTGGGACGCCGTAGCTCCGTCGGTCGAACGTTGACGCGCTCGCCCGCACGCTCAGTAAGCTGGGAACCATTCGCAGATCGGACAGTTAGGGAGTGTCGTGAGCCAGCACAGCAGCAGGCTGTTCACCAGTGAGTCGGTGACCGAAGGGCACCCGGACAAGATCTGCGACGCCATCAGCGATTCGATCCTCGACGCGTTGCTGGCCAAGGACCCGCGGTCGCGCGTCGCGGTGGAGACCATGGTCACCACGGGCCAGGTGCACGTGGCGGGCGAGGTCACGACCGAGGCCTACGCGGACATCCCGTCGATCGTGCGGGACAAGATCGTCGAGATC
The DNA here is from genome assembly GCF_006716745.1 of Saccharothrix saharensis. Classification (NCBI taxonomy): domain Bacteria; kingdom Bacillati; phylum Actinomycetota; class Actinomycetes; order Pseudonocardiales; family Pseudonocardiaceae; genus Saccharothrix; species Saccharothrix saharensis. The sequence goes on from NZ_VFPP01000001.1 coordinate 7,154,372, forward strand.
GGCTACGACTCGTCGGCCAAGGGCTTCGACGGTTACTCGTGCGGCGTGAACGTGGCGATCGGTTCGCAGTCGCCCGACATCGCGCAGGGTGTGGACACCGCGTTCGAGAAGCGGGTCGAGGGCGCCGAGGACGAGATCGCCAAGCAGGGCGCGGGTGACCAGGGCCTGATGTTCGGCTATGCCTGCACCGACACTCCTGAGCTGATGCCGTTGCCGATCGCGTTGGCGCACCGGTTGTCGCGCCGGTTGACCGCGGTGCGCAAGGATGGCACGGTGCCGTACCTGCGGCCGGACGGCAAGACGCAGGTGACGATCGAGTACGCGGGTGACCAGCCGGTGCGGTTGGACACGGTGGTGGTGTCGACGCAGCACGCGGACGGCATCGACCTGGAGAAGCTGCTGGGTGTGGACGTCCGGCGGCACGTGGTGGCGCCCGAGGTCGACGCGCTGGGTCTGGACACCACCGACGTGCGGTTGCTGGTCAACCCGACGGGTCGGTTCGTGATCGGTGGTCCGATGGGTGACGCGGGCCTGACCGGCCGCAAGATCATCGTGGACACCTACGGCGGTATGGCGCGGCATGGTGGTGGCGCGTTCTCGGGCAAGGACCCGTCGAAGGTGGACCGGTCGGCGGCGTACGCGATGCGCTGGGTGGCGAAGAACGCGGTGGCCGCGGGTCTGGCCACGCGGATCGAGGTGCAGGTGGCGTACGCGATCGGCAAGGCGGCTCCGGTGGGTCTGTTCGTGGAGACCTTCGGCACCGAGACCGTGGACCCGACGAAGATCCAGCAGGCGATCGGCGAGGTGTTCGACCTGCGTCCGGCCGCGATCATCCGCGACCTGGACCTGCTGCGCCCGATCTACGGCCCGACCGCCGCGTACGGCCACTTCGGCCGCACGGACGTCGAGCTGCCGTGGGAGAGCACCGACCGCGCCGACGCCCTGCGCGCCGCCGCCGGCGCCTGAGCCCGCCGCACCACCAGCGACACCGAGCAGGGGTCCCCGACCGGGGGCCCCTGCTCGTCGTTCCCCCCGGTCCGCGGCCTCGGCAGGGTCGCAGCGAGCCGACCGCGTCGTCGAAGCCGGAGCGGGCGAGGTGGTGATCACCCGGTCGTGATCTTGCGCAGGTCGAACACGCGTTCGACAATGGGTGCATGGTGTCACGATCGGCGGCCCGGGTCGCGGGCGCCCACCGCGGTCTCTGGTAGACCTCCACCCGTGGCGGGCAAGGCGACGACCAGGCGCGGGGAGCGGGTGCCCGCCGCCTCGCTGCCGGTTGCCCGCGTGTGCGTGGACGTGCCGCTGGCGCACCTCGACCGGCCGTTCGACTACCAGGTCTCCACCGAGCAGGACGCGGACGCCGTCCCCGGCTGCCGGGTGCGGGTGCGGTTCGCGGGCCAGTTGGTGGACGGCTACCTGCTGGAGCGGGCGGAGTCGTCGGAGTACGGGCGGAAGCTGACGTTCCTGGACCGGGTGATCTCGCCGGAGCCCGTGCTGTCGCCGGAGGTGGCGGAGCTGGCGCGGGTGGTGGCAGACCGGTACGCGGGGTCGTTGATCGACGTGCTGCGGATGGCGGTCCCGCCCCGGCACGCGCGGGTGGAGGCCAGGCCCTCCGCCGAGCCCGTGCCGCCGCCGGAGCCGCCGTCGGACGAGGGGTGGGCGCGGTACCCGTTCGGGCCGAACCTGCTGGACGCGCTGCGGTCGGGTCGGGCCGCGCGGGCGGTGTGGCAGGCGCTGCCGGCCGAGGACTGGCCCGCCCGGCTGGCCGAGGCGGTGGCGTCGGTGGCGAGCACCGGCAAGGGCGCGCTGGTGGTCGTGCCCGACCACCGCGACCTGGCCCGGCTGCACCGGGCGTGCGCGGCGCTGGTGGGCGAGGCGGGCGTGGTGACGCTGGCGGCCGACCTCGGGCCGTCCGAGCGGTACAAGCGGTGGCTGGCCGTGCGGCGGGGGTCGGTGCGGGTGGTGCTGGGCCCGCGGGGCGCGGCCTTCGCGCCGGTGCACGACCTCGGGCTGGTCGCGGTCTGGGACGACGGCGACGACCTGCACGCCGAGCCGCGGATGCCGTACCCGAACGTGCGGGACGTGCTGGTGCAGCGCTCGCACCTGACCGGCGCGTCGCTGCTGGTCGGCGGCTTCGCCCGGACCGCCGAGGCGCAGCTGCTGGTGGACAGCGGGTGGGCGCACGAGGTGGTCGCGACCCGCGACGCGCTGCGGGCGGTGGCGCCGCGGGTGGCCGCGGTGGGCGAGAGCGACTGGCAGGAGGTCAAGGACGCGGCGGCGCGGTCGGCGCGGCTGCCGTCCATCGCGTTCGAGGCGGCGCGGGCCGCCCTGGCGGCGGACACACCGGTGCTGATCCAGGTGCCCCGGCGCGGGTACGTGCCCGCGTTGGCGTGCGGCCAGTGCCGGTCGCCGGCCCGCTGCCGCCGGTGCGCGGGCCCGCTGGCGCTGCCGGGTGGCACGCAGGACGGTGTGCCGAGGCCCGCGTACTGCCGGTGGTGCGGTGCGACGGAGGCGGCGTACCGCTGCCCGAACTGCGGATCGCGCCGGCTGCGCGGCCAGGTCATCGGGGCGCGCCGCACGGCCGAGGAGCTGGGCCGCGCGTTCAGCGGGGTGCCGGTCCGCACGTCGGGCGGTGACGAGGTGCTGGCCGAGGTGCCCGGCGGTCGGGCGCTGGTGGTGGCCACGCCGGGCGCGGAGCCGGTCGCGGCGGGCGGCTACGGCGCGGCGCTGCTGCTGGACGGCTGGGCGCTGCTCGGCCGGGCCGACCTGCGCGCGGCGGAGGAGGCGTTGCGCCGGTGGATGACGGCGGCGGCCCTGGTCCACGCGGCCGGCCGGGTCGTCGTGGTCGCGGACTCGTCGCTGGCCCCGGTCCAGGCCCTGGTCCGGTGGGACCCGGTGTGGCACGCGCGGCAGGAGCTGGCGGCGCGCGCCGAGCTCGGGTTCCCGCCCGCAGTGCGGATGGCGACCGTGGACGGCGCGCCGGACGCGCTGGCCGGCGTGCTGGAGGAGCTGCGCCTGCCGCCGACCGGGGAGGTCCTGGGCCCGGTGCCGTTGTCGGAGGACAAGGAACGCGCCCTGGTCCGGGTGTCCCGGACCGAGGGGCGCGCGCTGGCCGCCGTGCTGGGCGAGGTGCTGGCCGTGCGCAGCGCCCGCAAGGAGCCGGACGTGGTGCGGGTGAAGCTCGACCCCCTCGAAGTCCTGTGACGCGAACCCGACACGGCGACTCCCGGGTGGTTCTGCTTCGCGCTCCGGTGGAGTAGAAGGGAATGATGCTCCGGTCGACTGTCGCCAGCGTCCTCGCATCACTCCTCGTCGCACCACTCCTGCCCGCCACCGCATCCGCCGCCGCCGCGCCGCCGCGCGTGCCCGAGGCCGTCGGGTTCGGCGGCGTCGTGTCCAGCATCGACCCCGACGCCTCGCAGATCGGCGTCGACGTCCTGCGCCGCGGCGGCAACGCGGTGGACGCCGCGGTCGCCGTGGCCGCCGCGCTGGGCGTCACCGACCCGTTCTCGGCCGGCATCGGCGGCGGCGGGTTCTTCGTGCACTACGACGCCCGCACGCACCGCGTATCCACTGTGGACGGGCGGGAGACCGCGCCCGCCTCGGCCGGCGCGGACCTGTTCGTGGAGGACGGCGCGGCCATCCCGTTCGCCGAGGCGGTGACCAGCGGGCTGTCGGTGGGCGTGCCGGGCACGCCGCGCACCTGGCAGCAGGCGCTGCGCCACTGGGGCACCTGGTCGCTCGACCGGGCCGTGCGGCCCGCGGAGGAGCTGGCCCGGCGCGGCTTCACCGTCGACCCCACGTTCCACCGGCAGGTCACCGACAACGCCGCCCGGTTCGCCGACTTCACCTCGACCAGCGCCCTGTACCTGCCCGGCGGCGCGCCGCCCGCGGTCGGCAGCACGTTCCGCAACCCCGACCTCGCCGACACCTACCGCGAGCTGCGGCGGCACGGCGTGTCGGCGTTCTACCGGGGTGCGGTGGGGCGCGACCTGGTGGCGGCGGTGCGGCAGCCCCCGGTGGTGGCGGGCGCGACCCGCGAGGTCCGGTCCGGCGACCTGACCGAGGCCGACCTCGCCGGGTACGAGGCGCCGCTGCGGGAGCCCACCCGGACGCGGTACCGCGGCTACGACGTGGTCGGCATGGCGCCGCCGTCGTCCGGCGGCACGACGGCCGGCGAGGCGTTGAACATCCTGGAGACCGCGGACCTGCCCGCCGAGACCCCGGTCCAGTACCTGCACCGGTTCCTGGAGTCGACCCGGCTGTCGTTCGCCGACCGCAACCGCTGGGTGGGCGACCCGGCGTTCGTCGACGTGCCGACCCGGGAGCTGCTGTCGCAGCGGTTCGCCGACAGCCGGGCGTGCCTGATCGCGCCGACGGCCGCGATGACGGGCCCGGTCGCGCCGGGCGATCCGCGCAACCCCGCCCCGTGCGCCGCCTCCGGCCCGCCCGTCGCCACGCCGTACGAGGGCACGGACACCACGCACCTCACCGTCGCCGACCGCTGGGGCAACGTGGTCGCCTACACGCTGACCATCGAGCAGGAGGGCGGCAGCGGGATCGTGGTGCCGGGTCGCGGGTTCCTGCTCAACAACGAGCTGACCGACTTCTCGTTCACCCCGGTCACGCCGGGCGTGCCGGACCCGAACCTGCCCGGCCCCGGCAAGCGGCCCCGCTCGTCCATGACGCCGACGATCGTCCTCCAGCACGGCAAGCCGGTGCTGGCGCTGGGCTCGCCCGGCGGCGCGAGCATCATCACCACGGTCGTGCAGGTGCTCACGCAGCGCCTCGACCGGGGCCTGCCCCTGGTGGAGGCGATCGCCGCGCCGCGCGCCTCGCAGCGCAACGCCGCCACCACCCAGGCCGAGGCCGCGTTCCTGGCGGGCCCGGAAGCCGAGCCGCTGCGCGCGTTGGGCCACCGGTTCACGTCGACCGCCGAGATCGGCGCGGTCACGGCGGTGGAACGGCTCCCCGACGGCCGGTGGCGCGCTGCGGCGGAGACGTCCCGGCGCGGTGGTGGCGCGGCCCGGGCGGTGTGGCCGACGCCGTGACGCGGTGGTGCGGTCCCACCCGCCCCCTGGTCGGGTGGGACCGCACCGGGCTCACTCCAGCGTGACCGTCTCGACCACCCGGTCGTCGTGGTCGAGCACGCGCACCTGGAAGCCCTTGGTGAGGCTGCGCGCCGTCAGCGGCGGCTGGTCGTCCAGCCGGACGGCGAACGTGCCGTCCTTCAGCACCGCCGTCGCCGTCCGTCCGGCCACGTCGACGACCTGGAGGCCGCCGACCTTCGCGGCGTCCACCGTGCCGCCGAGCAGCGTGACGGACTTCGCGGGGTCACCGCCGCGGCCGGTCCAGTGCCGCAGCCGGAACAGCGCGGTGCCCTGCGGCGGGGTGCCGCCCTCGACGTCCGCGCTGCTGCCGCGACCGTGGTAGACCTGGCAGTACGCGGTCTTCCCGGTGTCGTCGTACATCGCCAGCAGCACGTCCACCGCGGGCGCGGTGGCCGCGCCGGGCCGCCACCGCAGCGGGTCGCCCACCCAGTCCTCGCCGTCCCGCATCGACGCCTCCAGGCACTGCGCCACGTGCGGGTCACCGGGCGGCATGGCTTCCCGCCGCACCGACCACGCCTCGTGGCCCGGCAGCGCCTGCGCGTCGACCTCGGCGCGGACCGGACCGGCCGGGGTGGTGAACGTCAGCGTCATCCACACCGCGCTCTGCGGGATGACGAACAGGTCCTCCACGACAGTGACGGCGAGCGGCACCACCGCCCCGGTCCGGGCGCCCGTGGCGACCTCCACCCGGCCGGCCACGGCGGCACGGCGGCCGATGAGCACCCCGCTGCCCGATTCCCACAGCAACGACGCCGGACCGTCGAGCGGGACCGGGCCGACACCGGGCCTGTCGTGCGTGATCGCCGTGTGGGTGAGCTCGCAGAACCGGTCGTCACCCGTCACGAGGATCCGTGCGCCCGCCAGGTGGAGCGTGAACCGCACGTCCGACCGCGCGAACTCGCACCGCGCCGCGTCCTGCCCGGTCGCGTTCGGCTCGACCTCGACGGTCGACCAGCCGCTGATGATCGACCGGAGGGCGGACGACGTGGTGCTGCCGCTCGGCGGCGTCACGGCGGTCATGTCGCCCTGCGTGGACTGGACGACGATTACCCCGCCCGCGGCGAGCACGGCGACAGCGGCGGCGGTGGCCAGCGGCGCGCGCAGCGCCCCACCACCCGGCGACGTCTGCCCGGCCGCACCTCCCAGGACCCGGCGGCGCAGCCGTTGCCGCACGTCAGGCGGTAGGGGACGCCGTGGGGGCAGGTCGGGCAAGGTCATCTCCGGCTGGTTCATCGCTCCTCCGCGGCACGCAGTCGGGCACGGGCCCGCGAGATCCGCGAGCGCACGCTCACCTCGGCGACACCGAGCACCTCGGCGGCCTCGGCGGTGGACAGCTCGCCCAGCAGGACCAGCTCCACGGCCTCCCGCTCGGCCCTGGGCAACGACCTCACCACCCCCAGCACCCGGCGCAACGCGCGGTCGTCGTCGACCGAGGCGACGACGCTCTCCGCGTGATCGGGCACCACGTCGTCGTCGGGCACCCGGCGCAACGCCCGCCGGAACCGGCCGAGCCGCCGGAACTCGGAGCGCGCGAGGTTGCCCGCCACGGCGTAGAGCCACGGCAGCGCGCTGTCGTGCACGAGGGTGATGTCGGACCTGCGCCGCCACGCGGCCAGGAACGTGGCGGAGGTGAGGTCCTCGGCGAGCGACCACGACGCCGTCAGCCGGTAGGCGTGGTTCCACACCGCCTCGGCGTGCCGGTCGAACAGCACGGCGAACGCCGCCTCGTCCCCGCGCGCCCACAGCTCCGCGTCGGTGTCGGTCACCCGTGCTGCCCCCTGCCGGCCCGATGTCGCAGCAGTCATGCCGGTAGGTAGCCGCAGCCGCCCCGGCGTTGCAGCCGACCTCATCCCCGGGGATGACACCGGTCCGCTACCGCGAGCCGACGTCCGCCGACGACCCCGGCGCGCACGCTGGGAGCACACCACGGGCAGAGGAGCGGAGCATGACCACGATCACCATGACACCCCCGACGACCGCGGCCGTGACGCCGGTCGTCGGGGGTGTCCGCTTCCTGGGCCACTTCCTGGCCGCGCTGGTCGGCGTCGCCTTCCTCGGCCGTGACCTGGAGCACTGACCGGGCTTTCGTAGACTGGAACCTCCCCAGGCTTCGAGGAGTGCGCGTGACGGTCCAACCGATCCGGCTGTTCGGCGACCCGGTGCTGCGGACGCCCGCCGTCGAGGTCACCGACTTCGACGCGGAGCTGCGCAAGCTGGTCAAGGACCTGTGGGACACGATGAGCGACGCGGGCGGCGCGGGGCTCGCCGCGCCGCAGCTGGGCGTGGGCCTGCGGGTGTTCACCTACCACTGCGACGGGTTCGCCGGCCACCTGGTCAACCCCACGTTCGACGTGGTCGGCGAGGAGGAGCAGGACGGCCCCGAGGGCTGCCTGTCCATCCCCGGCATGTCGTGGGACTGCCGCCGGCACCGGCACGTGGTGGCCAAGGGCTGGAACATGCACGGCGAGCCGATCGAGGTCGAGGGCACGGACCTGCTGGCGCGCTGCATCCAGCACGAGACCGACCACCTCGACGGCGTGCTGTTCCTGGACCGGCTGGACGACCGGACCCGCAAGGAGGCCATGCGGGCGATCCGGCAGCAGTCGTGGTTCGACGGCGGCGTGCCGACGATCAAGCAGTCACCGCACCCCTTGTTCGGGAACTGATCACCGGCGGCGGCTCGCCGCGGGCGAGCTGGGTCGGGAGCGCTCTTCTAGACTTGCGGTCTGCGGTCGCGCAGGAAGATGCGAGGAGAGTGCGTGTTCGTCCAGGAAACCAGGCCGTCCCGGTGGAGTCCCGACGTGCGTCGCGGGGGGATCTGACATGCGGCTGGTCTTCGCGGGCACGCCCGAGGTCGCGTTGCCGTCGTTGCGGGCGCTGCTCGCGTCCGACCGGCACGAGGTGGTCGCCGTGGTGACCCGGCCCGACGCGCCGGCCGGGCGCGGTCGGCGGGTGGAGCGCTCGCCGGTCGCGGCGCTGGCCGACGAGCACGGCATCGAGGTGCTCACCCCGGCCAAGGCGTCCGACCCGGTGTTCCAGGCGCGGTTGGCGGAGCTGGAGCCGGACCTGTGCCCGGTGGTGGCCTACGGCGCGCTGCTGCCCGAGTCCGCGCTGGCGATCCCGCGCCACGGCTGGGTGAACCTGCACTTCTCGGTGCTGCCCGCCTGGCGCGGTGCCGCCCCGGTGCAGGCGTCCGTGCGCCACGGCGACGACATCACCGGCGCGACCACGTTCCGCATCGTCAAGGAGCTGGACGCGGGCCCGGTGTTCGGCGTGGTCACCGAGCGGGTGCGCGAGCGCGACACCGCCGGTGAGCTGCTCGGCCGGCTCGCCGAGTCCGGCGCGAAGCTGCTGCTGTCCACTGTGGACGGCGTGGCGGACGGCACGCTGCGGGCCGTGGAGCAGTCCGGGGAGGGCGTGAGCTACGCGCCGAAGGTGACCGTGGACGACGCCCGGCTCGACTTCGGCACGCCCGCCGTCGCGATCGACCGGGTCGCCCGCGCGGTGACGCCGGAGCCCGGCGCGTGGGCGGAGTTCCGCGGCGAGCGGCTCAAGCTCGGCCCGGTGCTCCCGGTCGAGGCCGGCGAACCGCTCGCGCCCGGCGAGATCCGGGTGGAGCGCAAGCGCGTGCTCGTCGGCACCGCCACCGACCCGGTGGTGCTGGGCGACGTGCAGGCGCAGGGCAAGAAGCGGATGTCGGCGACCGACTGGGCGCGCGGCGCCCGGATCGAGGCGGGGGAACGGATTTCATGACCCAGAGGTCTTCACGCCCCTCCCGCCCGCAGCGGGCGCACCCGCCGCGCGGGCGCACCGGCCCGGCCCGACCGCCGGTGGACGACCCGGCGCGGCAGGCGGCGCTGGACACGTTGCGCGCGGTCCGGCAGCGGGACGCCTACGCGAACCTGGTGCTGCCGGGCATCCTGCGCGAACGTCGGATCACCGGGCGTGACGCGGCGCTGGCGACCGAGCTGACGTACGGGTCGCTGCGCGCGCAGGGCCTGCTGGACGCGGTGCTGGCCGCGTGCACCGACCGGCCTTTGTCCGAAGTGGACGGTGCGGTGCTCGACGCGCTGCGGCTGGGCGCCTACCAGTTGCTGCGCACGCGCATCCCGGCGCACGCGGCGGTCGCGTCGACGGTGGACCTGGTGCGGGCCGACCGGGGTTCGGGCGCGGCCGGGTTCGCGAACGCGGTGCTGCGGCGCGTCACCGGGCAGGACGAGGCCGCCTGGGTCGAGGAGGTCGCGCCCGACGAGGACACCGACCCGATCGGGTACGTGGCGATGGCCCACGCCCACCCGCGGTGGATCGCGCAGGCGTTCGCCGAGGCGCTGGGCAGCCGGGGCGAGCCGTTGCGGGAGGCGCTGGCCGCCGACGACGCGCGGCCGGCGGTGCACCTGGCCGCCCGGCCCGGCGAGTGCAGCGCGGACGAGCTGGCCGCGATGACCGGCGGCGAGGTGGCGCCGTACTCGCCGTACGGGGTGCACCTGGACGCGGGCGCGGGCGACCCCGGTGACCTGGACGCGGTGCGCGAGCGGTTGGCGGCGGTGCAGGACGAGGGCAGCCAGCTCTGTGCGGTGGCGTTGACCCGGGTGCCGGTCGAGGGCCGGGACGAGCGGTGGCTGGACCTGTGCGCGGGACCCGGCGGGAAGGCCGTGCTGATCGGGTCGCTGGCCCGGCTGTCGGGCGCGTCGATGGACGCGGTCGAGAAGGCGCCGCACCGGGCGGACCTGATCCGCAAGGCGGCGGGCGACCTGCCGATCACCGTGCACGTCGCCGACGGCCGCGAGTCCGGGCTGCCGGAGGGCGGGTTCGACCGGGTGCTGGTCGACGCGCCGTGCACCGGGCTGGGCGCGTTGCGGCGTCGGCCGGAGGCGCGGTGGCGGCGGCAGCCGTCGGACGTCGCACCGCTGGCGCGGTTGCAGCGCGAGCTGCTGACGGCGGCGTTGTCGCTGGTCCGGCCCGGTGGTGTGGTGGCGTACGTGGTGTGCTCGCCGCACCTGGCCGAGACCGTGGGCGTGGTGGCGGACGTGGTGCGGCGGACCGAGGTCGAGTGGTTGGACGCGCGGGAGTTCTTCCCCGGTGTGCCCGACCTCGGTGACGGGCCGTCGGTGCAGTTGTGGCCGCACGAGCACGGGACGGACGCGATGTTCTGCTCGTTGCTCAGGCGACCCGCGTGAGCGGTGCGGTGTGCGCGTGACCGGTGATGGCGTGGTCGAGGCGCGGGTGTTGGGCGTGGTCGCCTCGGCGGCCGGTGGGGTGGAGCGGTGGTTCGTCGACGGGCTCGCCCGGCCGTTGGCCGAGCGCGGGTGGCGGCTCGCGGTCACGTTCACACCTTCGGCCGCCCGGTGGTTGGAGCCGCTGGTGCCCGCGTTGACGGCGTTGACGGACCTGCCGGTCCGGTGGACGTCCCGGTTGCCGCACGAGCCCAAGCCCCACCCCGTGCCGGACGCGTTCGTGTTCGCGCCGGCGACGGCGAACTCGCTGGCCAAGCTCGCGCTGGGGATCGCCGACAACCAGGCGCTGACCGTGCTGTGCGAGGCGTTGGGCCGCCGCACGCCGATGGTGGTGCTGCCCCAGCGGTCCGACGACCAGGCGGCGCACCCGGCGTTCGGGGGCCACTTGGCGGTGCTGCGTTCCGCCGGGGTGGTGCTCGCGGCCGATACCGGGTCGGTGATGCGTGAACTGGATCGGGTGGTCCGCTCGTCGCATTAGGTGAAAATCGCGGTAACGGCGAAACCGGCTGAATTGACAGCCAGTCGAGATGCGTAGCAGTCTTGATTGTGTCGAAATTGTACGGCCGGGATCGTGAATGGGCTTCGGTTCTCCGCTTCCTGTCCGCGCCCGGTGGCCTGCTGGCCATCGACGGCCCGCCGTGCTCCGGAAAGACCTCCCTGCTGCGCGAGGCGGTCGACGCCGCCCGTGACCGCGGCCGTGCCGTCGTGCTCGTGCCGGGTGCCGGGGCGGCGCGGTCGGCCGCGGTGGTGGAGGCGCTCGATCGGGTGAAGATCGAACGGGTGCCGGTGGTGATCGCGGTCGACCAGGCGCACGAGGACCCGGCGGCGCTGCTGGAGCTGCTGGGCGGCGCGGGCGATCCACTGGTCTCGGTGGTGGTGGCGTTGTGCGCGGACCTGGCCGGGGTCGAGGTCGGGCGGGCGCTGGCGCGGGCGGAGGTGCTCCGGCTCGGGCCGCTGGACGACGACGCGGTGGAGCGGGTGGTCGCCGACCTGGTGGACGCCCGGCCGCACCCGGACCTCCTCGCGCTGACGGCGGGCGCGGGCGGCAACCCCCGGCTGGTCGTCGAGCTCGTGGCGGGGCTGCGGGAAGAGGGACGGCTCGACGTGGCCGGCGGCGTCGCCCGGCCGCGCGGTCGGTGGCTGCCGCGCCGGGTCGGGGCGGTGGTGCGCGGTCAGGTCGACGCGATGTCGGCCAAGGCCACCCAGGTGCTGCGGGTCGCGGCCGTGCTCGGCCGGTCGTTCCTGCTGCGGGACGTGGCCGCGATGATGAACGAGACCACCGGCGCGTTGCTGCTGGCGGTGGACGAGGTGCTGGCCTCCGGGCTGGTGGTGGGCGCGGACGAGCGGTTGGAGTTCGGGTCGGACCTGGTGTGGCGGGCCGTGGTGGACTCGATGCCCGGGTCCGTGCGGCACGCGCTGCGGCACGACGCCGATGTGCTGCGGGCGGCGGCCGAGGCGCGTCCGGTCCCCGAGGAGTGCGCGGAGGGGGTGGAGGGGCAGGAGCGGGGCGCGGTCGCGGTGAGCGGCGTGCGGTCGCTGGCCGCGAACGGCAGGCTCGGCTCCGCCATCGCCCTGGCCCGGCAGAGCCTGGTGGGTGGCGTGCGGGCGGGCGCGGCCGCGGAGCTGCACGTGGTGCTGGCCGGGATCCTGCTGGCCGACGGGCGGCCCGCCGACGCGGCGGCCGAGATGGAGCACGTGCTGACCATGCCGGGCGTGCCCGAGCCGGTGCGCCGGCTGGCGGGGGCGGGGCGGCTGCTGTCGCTGTACTTCGCCACCGGGAGCCGGGCGGGCGCGCACGCGTTGTCGGTGCTGACGGCCCGGGACCGGGAACCGGCGGACGCGGACGTGGTGATGGCGGCGACCGTCCACTCGTGCCTGGAGTGGAACGCGGGCCGGCTGGCCGAGGGCATGTACTGGGGACGGGAGTCGACGCGCTGGGAGCTGGACCGGCCCACGGCGTGGTGGCAGTCGCAGTCGGCGGTGTCGTACGCGTTGAAGCTGGCGGCGCTGGGCGAGTTCGAGCGGGCCGAGCGGTGGGTGCGCGAAGGCGTGCTGTGCGACGACGAGGCCGTGAAGGCCGGCGCGCCGACCGCGCGGACGATCGCGCGGGCCAGGGTGCTGGTGCAGGCGGGGAAGTTGGCGCAGGCGCTGGCGGCGGCGCGGCGCGGGCTGTCGACCGCGCGCGACCGGGGGCTGCGGCTGCTGGTGCCGCTCGCGTCGACGGTGGTGGCGACGGTGGCGTTGCACCGGGGCGACACCGCGGCGGCGGCGGAGCACGTGCGGCGGTACCGGGCCGACCTGGCGGCGGGTGAGGCGGTGTTGCACTCGGGCCAGTACGACTGGGTGGAGCTGCTGCTGGCGCACGCCCGGGGCGGGGCGGAGCAGGTCGTCGAGCTGGCGCGGGAGCGGGTGGGCGAGGCCGGGGCGGTCCTGCGGATGCTGGTGGAGGAGCCGGGCGCGGCGGCGTGGCTGGTGCGGCAGGCGGTGGCGGCGGGCGACGGCGGGTTGGCGCGGGAGGTCGTGGCCGCGGCCGAGGAGCTGGCCGCGGGCAACCCCGGGTTCGAGGTGGTGAAGGTGGCGGCCGGGCACGCGCGGGCGTTGCTCGAACGGGACGCGGAGCGGCTGGCGGAGGTGGCGCGGCGGCACCGGCACCCGTGGGCGCAGGCGAACGCGAACGAGGACTTGGCGGCGGTGCTGGCGGAGGCCGGGGACGCGGGGAGGGCTTCGGCGCACGCGGTGGTGGCGTCGCGGATCTTCGAGCGGATGGGTGCGGAGGGTGAGGTGAAGGAGGTCAGGAAGGAGGAGTGGGGTGTGTTGTCGGGGGCGGAGCGGGAGATCGCGCGGTTGGTGGGGGTGGGGTTGACGAACCGGCAGGTGGCGAAGCAGCTGTTCCTGTCGCCGCACACGGTGAACTATCACCTGCGGGGGATCTTCCGGAAGCTCGGGATCAGTTCGAGGGTGGAGTTGGCGAGGGTGGCGCACGAGCAGGAGGGGGCGGGGGCGGAGGCGTCGCTGTGAGGGGTGGCTCGGTGGTCCAGCCCGGCTCGATGTGACGAGGGGCCCGTACGGGCAGTCCGGGCAGGCCAGAACCGGGCAGGCCTGGCGGGTGAAGCGCCCGCCAAGCCTGCCCGGGGTTGTGGTGGCCGGTCAGGCGCCCAGGGCGTCGGTCATGGGGTTGGTGGTGTCGGCGAGGAGGAACTTGACCTCGTCGGTGACGCGGCGGACGTCGGAGGGGGCCACGACGGTGCAGTGGACGCCGCGGGCGGCTACTTCGACGGCCAGGCACTCCGTGTAGGCGATGGCGGCTGCTCGTGACGCGGCGTAGGCGGCGATCCCGGAGCGTGGCACGGCGACGACGTGGGCCGGGACCATGATGATGGTGCCCCGACCCCGGTGGACCATTCTGGTGGCGACGGCGCGGGAGACGTTGAACACGCCGTCGACGTTGACGGCGAAGCTGTGCGACCAGTCGTCGTCGCTGATCGAGAGGGCCGGACCCGGGCGTAACGCGCCCGCGGTGGTGACCAGGGCGTCGATCGCCCCGAACTCCCGTTCCACCTGGTCGACGAGGGCGTCGACGGCGGCGCTGGACGTGACGTCGATCTGCCGGCCCGCGATCCGCAGTCCTTGGCCGTGGAGTCGTTCGACCAGGTCGGCGAGTCTCGCGCCGTCGCTGTCGACGGCCGCTACCAGCGCGCCCTGCCTGGCCAGTGCCTCGACCACCTCCGCGCCCAGCGGTGAACAGGCGCCGGTGATCAGTGCGATCTTGTGACGGAATTCGGCATTCATCCCCAGTGCTCCCCAGTTGCTGCCCCCCTGGTGAACGTAATGGCCGGCACGCCGGCTGGGGAACTACCCGCGTGAGTAGTCGGAAAGCGAGGGGTGAAATATGACTCCCGGGCAGGTCCGGGCAATCGCGGAAGCCTAGACTCGACACCCGTGGTCCACCAGCCGATGATCGCCCCGAGCATCCTGTCCGCCGATTTCGCCCGACTCGCCGACGAGGCCGCCGCCGTGGCGTCGGCCGACTGGCTGCACGTGGACGTCATGGACGCGCACTTCGTGCCCAACCTGACCATCGGGCTGCCGGTGGTGAAGTCGCTGCGCAAGGCGACCGACCTGCCGCTGGACTGCCACCTGATGATCGACGACCCGGATCGCTGGGCGATCGGGTACGCGGAGGCGGGCGCGTACAACGTGACCGTGCACGTGGAGGCGGCGGAGGACCCGGTGGCGTTGGCGAAGGACCTGCGCGCGGCGGGGGCGAAGGCGGGGTTGTCGTTGAAGCCCGGCACGCCCTTGGAGCCGTACGTGGACGTGCTGAAGCACTACGACACGTTGCTCGTCATGTCGGTGGAGCCCGGGTTCGGCGGGCAGTCGTTCATGGCCGAGGTGCTGGACAAGGTGCGGGCGGCGCGGCGGTTGGTGGACACCGGGCACCTGCGGTTGGTGGTCGAGATCGACGGCGGGATCAACGCCGACACGATCGAGCAGGCGGCCGAGGCCGGGGTCGACTGCTTCGTGGCCGGGTCCGCCGTGTACGACGCGGCCGATCCCGGTGCCGCCCTGGAGCGGCTGCGCGCGCAGGCGGCGCGCGTCCGGTGAACGTCGACGAGGCGATGGCGCTGGCCGTCGCGGCGAGTGAGCGGGTGCGGGGGACGACCAGTCCGAACCCGCCGGTCGGGTGCGTGGTCCTGGACGCCGGTGGTGAGGTGGTCGGCGAGGGCGCGACCCGACCGCCCGGTGGGGCGCACGCCGAGGTGGTGGCGTTGGCGCGGGCGGGGGAGCGGGCCCGCGGCGGCACGGCCGTGGTGACGTTGGAGCCGTGCGCGCACCACGGGCGGACGCCGCCGTGCACCGGGGCGTTGCTCGACGCCGGGGTGGCGCGGGTGGTGTTCGCGGTGGCGGACCCGAATCCGAAGGCCGCCGGCGGGGCCGAGGTGCTGCGCGCGGCCGGGGTCGTGGTCGAGGGCGGGTTGGCGGCCGAGGTGGTGGCGCGGGGGCCGTTGCGGGCCTGGTTGCACTTCGCGCGCACCGGGCGGCCGCACGTGACGTGGAAGTACGCGGCGAGCCTGGACGGGCGGGTCGCGGCCGGTGACGGCACGAGTCGGTGGATCAGCTCCCCGGAGTCGCGGGCGGAGGTGCACGAGTTCCGGGCGAAGGTCGACGCGATCGTGGTGGGCACCGGGACGGTCCGCACCGATGACCCGAGATTGACCGCGCGGACGCCGCGTCCGGGGCAGGATGGGGTCAGGCAGCCGCTGCGGGTCGTCGTGGGGAAGGGCGACCTGCCGCCGGGTGCCCGTGTGCTGGACGACGAGGCGGAGACGATGCACCTGCGGACGCACGACCCGGACGTCGTGCTCGGCGCGCTGGCCGCGCGGGGCGTGGTCGACGTGCTGCTGGAGGGCGGGCCTACCCTGGCGGGTGCGTTCACCGCGTCCGGCCGGGTCGACCGGGTGCTCGCCTACCTCGCCCCGAAGTTCCTGGGCGACGGTCCGCAGGCGCTGCGGGACGCGGGGGTGTCGACCGTCACCGACGCTGTGGGATTGGTCGTGGAGCAGGTCAGTATGTGCGGGCCGGACGTGCGGGTCTCCGCCGTCCCCGCGCGTTGAGGAGGAACGGTGTTCACCGGGATCGTCGAGGAGTTGGGTGAGGTCGTCGCCGTCGCCGACCTGCCGGACGCGGCGCGCGTCACCATCGCGGGCCCGCTGGTGACCAGCGACGCCAAGCACGGCGATTCGATAGCGGTCAACGGCGTGTGCCTCACCGTCGTGGACGTCGCCGACGGCGCGTTCACCGCGGACGTGATGCGCGAGACGCTGACCCGCAGCAGCCTGGCCAAGGTCGCCGAGGGCGACCCGGTCAACCTGGAGCGCGCCGCCGCCGTCGGCCAGCGCCTGGGCGGGCACATCGTGCAGGGCCACGTGGACGGCACCGGGGTGGTGCTGACCCGGGAGAAGGCCGAGCACTGGGAGGTCGTCCACATCGGACTGCCGCCGGGGCTGGCCCGGTACGTGGTGGAGAAGGGCTCGATCACGGTGGACGGCGTGTCGCTGACCGTCGTGTCGGTGTCGGAGAACCAGTTCGCCGTGAGCCTGATCCCGACGACGTTGGAGCTCACGACCCTCGGCCGGCGCGTTCCGGGCGACCACGTCAACCTGGAGGTGGACGTGCTCGCGAAGTACGTCGAGCGGCTCGCGCTGCCCCACCTGCGCGCCGAGGAGGCCCGGTGAACGACTTCGCCGACATCGAGCGGGCCATCGCGGACATCGCCGCGGGCAGACCGGTCGTCGTGGTGGACGACGAGGACCGCGAGAACGAGGGCGACCTCATCTTCGCGGCGGAGAAGGCGACGCCGGAGCTGCTGGCGTTCATGGTCCGCTACACGTCCGGGTACGTGTGCGTGTCGCTGACCGAGAGCGACTGCGACCGGCTGGACCTGCCGCCGATGTACCACACGAACCAGGACCAGCGCGGCACCGCGTACACCGTGACGGTGGACGCCCGGGAGGGTGTCTCGACCGGCATCTCGGCGGCGGACCGGGCGCGGACGATCCGGCTGCTGGCCGACCCGGACGCGAGCCCGAAGGACTTCAACCGGCCCGGTCACGTGGTGCCGCTGCGGGCGCGCGACGGCGGCGTGCTGCGCCGGGCCGGGCACACCGAGGCCGCCGTGGACCTGTCCCGGATGGCCGGGCTCGCGCCGGCGGGCGTGCTCTGCGAGATCGTGTCGCAGAAGGACGAGGGCGACATGGCCCGCCGCGACGAGCTGGAGGTGTTCGCCTCCGACCACGACCTGGCGCTGATCACGATCGCCGACCTGATCGCCTACCGGCGGCGGGTGGAGACGCAGGTGGAGCGGGTCGCCGAGGCGCGCATCCCGACCGCGCACGGCACGTTCACCGCGGTCGGCTACGACAGCAAGCTCGACGGCATCGAGCACATCGCGATGGTCTACGGCGACCTGGGCGACGGCGAGGACGTGCTGGTCCGGGTGCACTCGGAGTGCCTGACCGGCGACGTGTTCGGGTCGCTGCGCTGCGACTGCGGCCCGCAGCTGGACGCGGCGCTGGAGGCGGTGGCCGCGCAGGGTCGTGGTGTCGTGCTCTACATGCGCGGGCACGAGGGCCGCGGCATCGGCCTGATGCACAAGCTGCAGGCGTACCAGTTGCAGGACGGCGGCGCGGACACGGTGGACGCCAACCTGGGGTTGGGGCTGCCCGCGGACGCCCGCGACTACGGCACCGGCGCGCAGATCCTGTGCTCGCTGGGCATCAAGTCGATGCGGCTGCTGACCAACAACCCGGCCAAGCGGGTCGGCTTGGAGGGCTACG
Source organism: Saccharothrix saharensis (assembly GCF_006716745.1). Lineage (NCBI taxonomy): Bacteria > Bacillati > Actinomycetota > Actinomycetes > Pseudonocardiales > Pseudonocardiaceae > Saccharothrix > Saccharothrix saharensis. The sequence goes on from NZ_VFPP01000001.1 coordinate 7,172,054, forward strand.
GGCTGACCGTGCTGGACCGGGTGCCGCTGCCGATCTCGCCCAACCCGGAGAACCTGCGGTACCTGCGCACCAAGCGCGACCGGATGGGCCACGAGCTGCACCAGCTCGAGCAGTACGAGGCGCTGGCGCAGGGCGGCGCGGTGGTGTCCACCACGGAGGGAGCGGAATGAGCGGCGAAGGTCGGCCCGAGGACGTCGTCCCCGACGCGGCGGGCCTGACGCTGGGCGTCGTGGCGACGCGCTGGCACACCAGGATCACCGACAACCTCGTCGAGCGGGCGTTGGCGGCGGCGGCGAAGGCCGGTGTCGCGTCGCCGACGGTCGTGCGGGTGGCGGGCGCGGTGGAGCTGCCGGTGGTGGCGCAGGAACTGGCCCGCACGCACGACGCCGTGGTGGCGTTGGGCGTGGTGGTCCGGGGCGGCACCCCGCACTTCGAGTACGTGTGCGACGCGGTGACGGCGGGGTTGACGCGGGTGGCGCTGGACTCGTCGACGCCGGTCGGCAACGGCGTGCTGACCACCAACGACGAGGACCAGGCGCTGGCCCGCGCCGGGTTCCCGGACTCGGTGGAGGACAAGGGTTTCGAGGCGTGCGTGGCGGCGCTGGACACCGCGCTCGTGCTGCGCGGGCTGCGAGCGGGCTCGTGAGGACCGCCGTGGCTGCCGAGGTGATCGAGTTCCGGCCGAAGCGGATCCGCGTGGTGGCGTGGGCCAGCGCGGTGTTCCTGGTCGCGGTGTTCACCGTGGTCGGGTTGCTGCTGGGCGACACGCCGACCGGTGTGATCTTCCGGGTGTCCGACCAGGTCGCGATGGTGTGCCTGGGCGTGCTGCTGGCGTGCGGCATGCTGCTGCTGACCAGGCCGCGGGTGCGGGCCGACGCCGAGGGCGTGGAGGTGCGCAACGTGGTCACCGCGCACCGCTTCACCTGGCAGCAGGTCCTGCACGTGTCGTTCCCGGACGGGGCGTCGTGGGCCCGGCTGGAGCTGCCCGACGACGAGTACGTGTCGATCATGGCCGTGCAGGCCGTCGACCGCGACCACGCCGTCGCCGCCGTCCGCGCCCTGCGCGACCTGCACCGCTCCGCCACCACCTGACCCGCGTGTCGAACACTCGGGTCCCGCGTGTCGAACACTCGGGTCCCGTGTGTCGAACGCTCGGGTCCCGTGTGTCGAACGCTCGGGTCCCGTGTGTCGAACGCTCAGGCCCTGTGGGTCCTACGTTCAGGACGCATGAGTCCAACGTTCGCGTAAGGGCTGATCGTCGTGGTGCCGTTGGGGGAGACCTGTCCTCCAACGGCACTCTTGTAGGGGTTCGGGCCCCTGCCTAGGTTCGGGTGATCGACGAGCTTGGGGGTCCGCACATGCGCAGACGTTCACTCCTGACCGGTGCCGCGGCGGTGGCGGGCGCGGTGGCGCTCGGCTTGAACCCGGCGGCACGGGCACAGCGGCCCGGCGCGTCGGACGTGCCCGACCTGTCCCTCGGCGACTACCCGGTGGTGGGCCGGGTGCGGGCGCGTCGGGCGATGGAGCACCTGCGGGTGCTCAGCGAGCGGATCGGCCAGCGCATCGGCGGCACGGAGTCCGAGCACCGGGCCCGCGACTACCTCGCCTCCGTGCTGCGCGACCTGCGCTACCAGGTGACGTTGCAGCCGTTCGCCGTGCCGGACAAGTACCTGTCGACGCTCACCGTCGGGCCGGACACCTGGAACGCGGGCGCGTCCCGCTTCGGCGCCCTCGGCGTCACGGCCTCCGGCCCGGTCGTGGACCTGGACACCGGCGCGTCCCTGCCCGCCGACCTGACCGGCAAGGTCGCGCTGCTGGTGAACGTGCCGACCGGCTCCACGGCGGTGCTGGACGCGGCACGGCTGGGCGCGGCGGCCGTGCTGGTCGGCCGGGTGTCGACCCCGCCCGCGGGCAAGACCGGCGCGTTCTCGCCGACGTTGACCGCGAACGTGGCCGTGCCGGTGCTGGGCATCGCGCAGGTGCACGTGGAGCGGCTGCGGGCGGCAGGCGCCGTCACGGTGACCGCGTCCACCACCCACCTCGCGGGCCTGACCTCGTACAACGTCCTCGCCGAACGTCCCGCGACGTTCCCGGGCCGGGACAACGGCGTGGTCATGGTGACCGCGCACTACGACAGCGTGCCCGGCTCGCCCGGCGCGAACGACGACGGCAGCGGCACGGTGCTGACCCTGGAGCTGGCCCGCGTTCTGCGCCACCTGCCGACGCACCGGGCGCTGCGGTTCGCGCTGTGGGGTTCGGAGGAGCAGGGCCTGCTCGGCTCCCGCCACTACGTCACCCAGCTGCCGGACGCGGAGGCGGCGCGCATCGCGGGCGTGTTCCAGAACGACATGGTCGCCACCAGCCACGGCCCCGCGACCGCGTACTGGCTGCTCTCGGTGGACGGCGGGAACAACGCCACCACCGCCGAGGTCGCCGCCGCGGCGGCCCGCCTGGGGTACGGCGCGCAGGTGCACGGCCCGGTGCCGCGCGGCAGCAGCGACCACGTGCCGTTCCACGAGCGCAAGATCGCCGCGGCGAACTTCAGCTGGCGCGGCGAGGGCGGCCCGCACGAGCTGGAACCGCTCTACCACACCCCGGAGGACACGATCGCGCAGAACGTCAGCCCGGACCGGCTGCAGATCTCGCTGGAGCTGATCGGCGCGGCCGCCTACCGGCTGGCCCGCACCCGCGGCTGAACGCCGGCCGGACCGGTCAGGTGTCGCCGGCGGCGCGCAGCAGGCGTTCGGCGGTGGCCCGGAGGTGCTGTCGCAGCTCCTCCGGGCCCTCCACCTCGAAGTCGACGCCGATCATCGAGATCCACGACCCGACCTCCTCCAACGAGGGCGTGCCGACGGTCAGCCGGGTCCGCTCGTCGTCGATGCGCTCCAGGTGCAGCGCGCTGTAGGAGACGCGGGCGGCGACCACGTCGTACGGCGCGTGCATGATCAGCCTGGCCTGGTACTGGTACGGCGCGACGGACAGCTGCCTCGACACGTACGACGCCAGATCGGCGGCGGGTGGCTCGCGCGGCGTGAAGCGGGCGCCCGGCGTGGGCTCCTCCTCGATCCGGTCCACCCGGAACGTGCGCCAGTCGTCCTTGTCGACGTCCCACGCCACCAGGTACCAGCGCCGCCCGGTGTGGGCCAGGCCGAGCGGTTCCACGTGCCGCTTCGTGCCGCCGTCGCGCCCGGCGTAGGGGAACCGCAGCCGCTGGTGGTCGCGGCACGCGATGGCGATCGCGGTCAACGTGCCCGCGTCCACCTGGATGCCGCGCGTCGGCAACGCCACGGTGTGCGCCTGCAGCGCGTTGACCCGCCGCCGCAGCCGCGACGGCAGCACCTGTTCCAGCTTGGCCAGGGCGCGCACCGACGTCTCCTCGATGCCCGCCACGCCGCCGCCGGCCGCCGTGCGCAACCCCACGGCGACCGCCACGGCCTCGTCGTCGTCCAACAACAGCGGGGGCAGCTCGGCCCCCGCGCCCAACCGGTAGCCGCCGGACACGCCCGGCGCGGCGTTGACCGGGTAGCCGAGGGTGCGCAGCTTGTCCACGTCACGCCGGACGGTCCGCACGTCCACGCCGAGCCGGCGGGCGAGGTCCGCTCCCGTCCAGTCGCGGCGGACCTGCAACAACGACAGCAGCTTGAGCAGACGGGCCGAGGTTTCCAGCATGAGCCGCAGTCTGCCGGCCATCGCGGACGGGAACGGTCCTCGTTTCAGCCCCGGCGAGCTCCTTCCGGCCACACGACCACCACGGGCACGCCCGACGCGCGCGCGGTCTCCACGACGTCCGCCGTGCCGCCGCGCCCGTCCGGCGGCTGCCCGTCCCACACGGCGATCAGCAGCTCCACCGACGCGAGCATCCGCTCGTTCGCCATCACGTACGCGTGCCGCCCGGACAGCTCGTTGGGCAGCACGCTGACCACGTGCGCCCGGGCCAGCAGCTCGTCGTAGTCGGCCCGCTTCTCCGGTTTGAGCTTGTCCCGGTAGTCCATCGCGGGCAGCACCACCTCGACCCGGCCGCCCAGCTCCAGCACCACCCGCGCGAACAGCTGGTCCGCGCCCGGCGCCAGGCAGGTCACCCCGACCAGGGATGACCCGCCCGCCGCCTCGGCCTCCAACGCCGCGCGGATGGCCTCGCGCACGGCGTCGACGCAATCGGGCTCCAGCTTGCTGTGCCCGGTGACTCCCACCCGCATCACTAGGCCGTCCGCACCCCGCGGATCGCGTCACGGGTGTCGCGCACGACGGCCAGGTCGCGGTGCCGCTCGGCCTCCTTGGCGAAGTCCTGCAGCTTGCGCACGACCCGCCCGGACGCCAGGCCCGCCGCCGTGGGCAGCACCTGCTGGATCAGCCCGCACGCCTCCTCCGGCTCGCCCGCCACCATCTTCGTGCGGGCCAGCCCGATGACGTCGAACGCCCGGTTGCGCACCCGGGCCGGGTCGCGCAGGTCCAGCGCCCGCCGGATGTGCTGCTCGGCCATCGGCGCCTGCTTCGGGTCGTGCCCGGCCAGGTCCCGCATCCGCGCCCCGATGACCCCTTCCAGCTCGGCCTCGTCGAACGAGTCCAGCCACCACGGGTCCGAACCGGGACGCCGCTGCGCGAAGCTGTCCTGCGCCTGCCCGACCGCCCGGTGGAACTCCCGCACCCGACCCATCTGGGCGTAGGCCCACGCCTCCCGGGTCAGCAGGAGCGCCTGCAACGTCGGGGTGGCGTTGCGCCGGGTGCCGTACTGGCCGAGCTGGACCAGTTCTAAACCGTCCTCGGGCCGGCCCAGGTCGAACATCTGCCGGGCCATCGCCGCCAGGCACAGGGCGGCGAACGGGTCGTTGCGGCCGGCCTTCGCCATCCGCACGCCCAGCACGTAGTACCGCTGCGCGGCGTCGTGCATGCCCGCGTCCCACGACATGCTCGCCGCGACCTTGGACAGCTCGGCCCCGATGAAGAAGGCCCGTTCCGTGGTCGGGCCCGCCGGTGCGCGCGACAGCCGCTCGGCCAGTTCCTCCAACTGCCCGAGCACCGCCTTGCGCGCCAGCCCGTACCCGCCTCGTCCGCCCCACCCGCGCAGCCCGTCGGCGACGCGCTGCAACGCCGCCAGCTCCTCTTCGCTGATCGCCGCGCTGGACGACCACTTGGACAGGGGCTGCAAGGGGTGCAGCCACCGCTGCAACGGTTCGACCAGTGCGGGACCCATCGCCACCGCGGCGGCTCCGGTGAGCGCCGCTCGTCTGCTGATCGCCAAGTCGTTCCTCGCCGTCTCCTCGACCGATCTGGCAATGCTCGACGCGTCCCACGCCGCGCCGAGCACATCGGGCGGGGCGCCGCGATCGGCGTCCGCCTGGCTTGGGATTCCGACGCGGTCGAACCACAGCCGGTCGGCCGGGACGCCGAGCGCCCGCGCGAAGTGCCGCAGGCGGTCGATCCGGTCGATCGGGTTCTCACCGGTCTCGTACCGCGACAGCTGAGCCTGGGAGATACCCAGCCAGGACGCCATGCGGTCCTGGGTGACGCGGCTGACGTGCTGGGGGTGGTGCCGGTAGGCGGCGAGGAGGGCGCCCATGTTCCGGTCGGCGAACGCGGCAGCCATCGTCTCGTGGTCCCAGAAGTCCCCCGGGACCTCGGGTGGTCCGTAGAGCTCGGTCCGCGCGTTGCGGCGACAACGCTGGCAGAGCCGGTCGGTGTTGTCGGCGGCGATCAACGCCCCGCACGTCGGGCATGCGCGCCTGGTACTGGCTGCTCTTCGAGCTTTCCGTTCCATGGCTCGCTCCCGTCACTGAGCGTGCTCACCAGTGTATAGAGATGTGATCAGGAGTCCATGCATTTCATGCATAAGGCGGGGTGGGCCCCTGGTCGGACACGCTGTGACGCCGGGTGGTGGATGAGGGGCATCCGCCCCGTGCATGGATCCGACCCGATAACGGTGTGGTGGAACGTCCCGATCGGTCGGAGGCTGCGTGGTGTGCCAGTGCCGGGTCGACCCCGCGGCCCGCGCACACCGCCCACTCCACCCGACCGGGGAGGGACTCCCGCCGATGAGCATCACCGCCGCCACCACCGCAGACAACGGCCCGCGATTCGGACCACGCGACCGCGCGCACCAGCAGGCACTCGGTGAGGCGATCGCGGGTTACCGGCTGTTGGGCTGGAAGGTGTCCGTGACCGAGCAGGGCGTGTTCCTGCCGCTCGGTCCCGCCACCACCGCCCTGGCCATGCCCGCCCGCATCGGCTCGCGCGTCCTGGCCGACCTCAAGGCCCGGATGCTGGCCGGCCCCGTCACCGTGATCCCGGGCCCGCGGGAGCACTGGATCTTCCTCGCCGAGCTGGTCGCCCTGCTGCCCACGCACCTGAAGGCGCCCGCCGAGGTCCAGTTCGTCCGCTCGCCGCAGCGCATCGCGCTGCCGCCCACGATGACCCGGTACGGGTCGTTGAGGTGGGCGAACCCGCCGTCGCACTCGCGGCACTGGTTCCCGCCGTTCACGGCGGTGCTGGCGCTGGCCCGCACGGCGGTCGCCAAGGACCAGTAGGCGAAGATGGGCGGGTGGACCGACGGACGCTGCTGTGCGGACTGCTCGCCCTGACCGCCGGTGTGCCCGCGGCCGCGTGCGGCACGGGCGCGCCGACGCGTCGGCCCGGTGTCGGCTCGGCCCGCGCGGGTGACCGCGTGGCCGGGCTCGCCGACGTCCCGGTGGGGTCCGGGGCGCTGGTCGACGTCGGCGGCGACGGCCAGTTGTTGCTGGTCAGGCCGTCGGAATCGGAGGTGCGGGCGTTCAACCCGGCCTGCCCGCACCAGGGCACGACGGTGAACCCGCCCGCCGCCGGCACGATCAGCTGCCCCACGCACCGCTCCGCGTTCGACCCGACGACGGGAGCGGTGCGGTCCGGCCCGTCACCGCGGGGCTTGGCGGAAGTCGCGGTGACGGTGTCCGGGCCGGACGTGGTGCTTTCCTGAAGATCCCGTCTCACGTGCTGGAGTGTTGAACCCCGCTTCACGTGGTGTCGTATTGCCTGTGTGGCCGAACGACCACCCACCACGAACAGCGGAGGACCTGCGGTGAGTTCAACGGAGAACACGGGGATGTCCCGGCGCTCGGTGCTGTGCGGCGTGCTCGTCGCGCTGGCGGTGCCGGGCGGCCTGGCCGCGTGCAGCAGCGGCTCCACCCCGAGCGGCACCACGACCGGCGGCGGCACGGTGCCCGGTGGGGGCGCCACCACCCCGGCCGGTCCGCCGATCATCGCGGCGCTGGCCGACGTGCCCGACGGCGGCGGCCTGATCGCGGGCAACCCGGCCAACAGCAAGCCGCTCGTCCTGGTCCGCACCGGTGACGTGGTGAAGGCCTACGACGCCACCTGCCCGCACCAGGGCACCGCCGTGTCGCCGCCGGAGAACGGCGTGATCACCTGCCCGAACCACGGCAGCACGTTCAACGCGGCGGACGGCGCGGTGACGAAGGGCCCGGCCACGACGGGCCTGAAGGAGGTCCCGGTCAAGGTGGAGGCGGGCCAGGTCGTGCCCGCCTGAGCGCGCGCCCGGCGAGGTCGCGTCGGTCGGTCGCGCCCTCGTTCCCGGCGATCACGCTCTGCGGTCGTCGGGAACCAGGGCGCGATCGACCGACTTCCCGGCGACCGAGCCCGCGACGCCGAAGGCGGCGCGATCGAGAACAGGGCCGCCCCCGGCCGGGGCCCCTCCGGCGGACCGGGCCGACCCGGCACAGGTCGGTCCCGGCGAGCCTGTCGGTGCCCACACGTACCCTTTGCGTGTGGCCGATCCGTCGACCTATCGCCCTGCGACAGGCACCATCCCCGAAGCCCCCGGCGTCTACAAGTTCCGCGACGCGGGCGGCCGCGTGGTGTACGTCGGCAAGGCCAAGAGCCTGCGCCAACGCCTGAACTCGTACTTCGCCGACATCGCCGGGCTGCACCCGCGCACCCGGCAGATGGTGACCACGGCGGCGAGCGTCGAGTGGACCGTCGTCGGTACCGAGGTCGAGGCGCTCCAGCTCGAGTACAACTGGATCAAGGAGTTCGACCCGCGGTTCAACGTCCGCTACCGCGACGACAAGTCGTACCCGGTGCTGGCCGTGACGTTGCACGAGGAGTTCCCCCGGCTGCACGTCTACCGCGGCCCGCGCCGCAAGGGCGTGCGCTACTTCGGCCCGTACGCGCACGCCTGGGCCATCCGCGAGACGCTGGACCTGCTGCTGCGGGTGTTCCCGGCGCGCACCTGCTCGGCGGGCGTGTTCAAGCGGCACGGCCAGATCGGCAGGCCCTGCCTGCTCGGCTACATCGACAAGTGCTCGGCGCCGTGCGTCGGCCGGGTCAGCGCGGACGAGCACCGCGACATCGTCGAGGACTTCTGCGACTTCCTCGCCGGCCGGACCGACTCGATGGTGCGCCGGCTGGAACGCGAGATGACCGCCGCCGCCGAGGACCTGGAGTTCGAGAAGGCCGCCCGGCTGCGCGACGACCAGGCCGCCCTCAAGCGCGCCCTGGAGAAGCAGGCCGTCGTCCTCGGCGACGGCACGGACGCCGACGTGGTCGCGTTCGCGCAGGACGACCTGGAGGTGTCGGTCCAGGTCTTCCACGTGCGCGGCGGCCGGGTGCGCGGCCAGCGCGGCTGGGTGGTCGACAAGGTGGACGAGACCGGCGTGACCGGCCTGGTCGACCAGTTCGTCACCCAGTTCTACGGCGAGCAGGTCGAGTCGGCGCAGGCCAGCGGGGTGGAGTCGGCGCCGGTGCCGCGCGAGGTGCTGGTGCCGGAGCTGCCCGACGACGCCGAGGCGGTCGAGAAGTGGCTGTCGGAGCTGCGCGGCGGCCGGGTGGCGCTGCGGGTGCCGCAGCGGGGCGACAAGCGGGCGCTCATGGAGACGGTGGAGCGCAACGCCAAGGAGGCGTTCCAGCAGCACAAGCTGCGCCGCGCTGGCGACCTGACGGCCCGGTCGGCGGCGTTGCAGGAGCTGCAGGAGGCGCTGGGCCTGGACACGGCGCCGCTGCGCATCGAGTGCACCGACATCAGCCACGTGCAGGGCACGGACGTGGTGGCGTCGCTGGTGGTGTTCGAGGACGGCCTGGCCCGCAAGTCGGAGTACCGGCGGTTCGCCGTGCGCGAGGGCGCGGAGCAGGGCGACGTCGGCTCGATCGCCGAGGTGGTCCGGCGGCGGTTCCAGGCCTACCTGCGCGACAACAAGGACACGGGCGGCGCGACACCGGGCATCGACCCGGAGACCGGCAAGCCGCGCAAGTTCGCCTACGCGCCGAACCTGCTGGTCGTGGACGGCGGCGCGCCGCAGGCGCAGGTAGCCTCCGACGTCTTGGCCGAGCTCGGCATCACCGACGTGGCCGTGGTGGGCCTGGCGAAGCGGCTGGAGGAGGTGTGGGTGCCCGGAGAGCCCGACCCGGTGATCCTGCCCCGCACCAGCGAGGCGCTCTACCTGCTGCAACGGGTGCGCGACGAGGCGCACCGGTTCGCGATCGCCTACCACCGGCAGAAGCGGTCCAAGCGGATGACGACCTCCGCGCTGGACGACGTGCCGGGCCTGGGGCAGACGCGCAAGGCCGCGTTGTTGAAGCACTTCGGCTCACTGAAGAAGTTGCGTGAGGCGAGCATCGAGGAGATCAGCGGTGTGCCCGGGGTGGGCCGGCGCACCGCGGAGGCCGTGCACGCGACGCTGGGCGCGGCCGGTACCGAAGGGGAGCACAAGTGAGCGCACCGGCCGGCGAGAAGTCCGGCATCGAAGTCGCTGTGGTGACGGGCCTGTCCGGGGCGGGCCGCAGCACGGCCGCGAAGTGCCTGGAGGACCTGGGCTGGTTCGTGGTGGACAACCTGCCGCCCGAGCTGATCGCGACCATGGTGGAGCTGGGCGCTCAGGCCAGGGGCGCCATCACCAGGGTCGCCGTGGTGATGGACGTGCGCAGCCGCGCGTTCACCGAGGACCTGGCGGCGGTGATCAAGGACCTGGACGCGCGCGGCTACAAGCCGAAGGTGCTGTTCCTGGAGGCCACCGACGACGTGCTGATCCGGCGGTTCGAGTCGGTGCGGCGCGGCCACCCGCTGCAGGCCGACGGCAGGCTGGCCGACGGCATCGAGGCCGAGCGCATCCTGCTCACGCCGCTGCGCGAGGAGGCCGACCTGGTGCTGGACACCTCGGCGCTGTCGGTGCACCAGCTCCGGGCCAAGATCGAGGACACGTTCGGCACCGAGTCGGCGACCCGGACCAGGGTCACCGTGCTGTCGTTCGGCTACAAGTACGGCCTGCCGATGGACGCCGACCTGGTCATGGACGTGCGGTTCCTGCCCAACCCGTTCTGGATCCCGGAGCTGCGGGAGCAGACCGGCCTGGACGGCGACGTGCGCAACTACGTGCTCACGCAGGAGGGCGCGGAGGAGTTCCTGGACCGCTACCACGAGCTGCTGCGGTTGATCGGCGCCGGCTACCGGCGCGAGGGCAAGCGGTACCTGACCCTGGCGGTGGGCTGCACCGGCGGCAAGCACCGCAGCGTGGCCATCTCCGAGGAGCTGGCGGGCCGGTTGGCCAGCGAGGACGGCATGGCCGTCAAGGTCGTGCACCGGGACCTGGGACGCGAGTGAGCTTCGCAGCGGTCGCGCTGGGCGGCGGGCACGGGCTGCACGCCACGCTCACCGCCCTGCGCCGGGTGACCGACGACGTGACGGCCGTGGTGACGGTCGCGGACGACGGCGGCTCGTCGGGGCGGTTGCGCCGCGAGCTGGGCCTGCTCCCGCCCGGCGACCTGCGCAAGGCGATGGTGGCGCTGGCCGGGGCGGACCCGTCCAGCGCGTTGTGGGCGACGCTGTTCCAGCACCGCTTCGGCGGCACGGGCGCGCTCGCCGGGCACGCGGTCGGCAACCTGGTGCTGGCGGGCCTGCTGGAGCAGCTCGGCGACCCGGTCGCGGTGCTGGCGGAGGCGGGACGGCTGCTCGGCGTGCGCGGGCGCGTGCTGCCGATGTGCACCGAGCCGTTGTCGATCGAGGCGGACGTGACCGGGCTGGACGACGACGCCGACGTGGTGCGCCGCATCCGCGGCCAGGTCGCGATCGCCACCACGCCGGGACGCGTGCAGCGGATCCGGCTCCACGGGCCCGGCGGTCCGGGCGAGGCGCCGCGCGGCTGCGCGGAGGCCGTGGAGGCGGTGCTCGCGGCGGACGTGGTGGTGCTCGGGCCCGGCTCGTGGTTCACCAGCGTGCTGCCGCACCTGCTCGTGCCCGAGCTGCACGACGCGCTCGTGCGCACGTCGGCGCGGAAGGTCGTGGTGCTCAACCTCGTCCCCCAACCGGGGGAAACCGACGGCTTCTCGCCGGAGCTGCACCTGGACGTGCTGTGCGAGCACGCGCCCGCGCTGCGGGTGGACGCGGTGATCGCGGACGTCGACGCGGTCCCCGTGCCGGACCGGCTGCGCAGGGCCGCCGCAGCTCTGGGCGCCGCGGCGCACCTCGCGCCCATCGCCGTGGCCGGCGCGCCGGACCGGCACGACCCGACCGCGCTGGCGTCGGCCGTCACCCGGGCGTTGGCCGGCCCTGGTGACGGGACCGGTGGGGCGTCGAGTACAACCCTCCAGGAAGACCGGACGAGCAGGGGAGGCGAGGCGCCGTGGCGATGACGTCGGCGGTGAAGGACGAGCTGAGCAGGCTGGCCGTCTCCAAGACCTGCTGCCGCCGCGCGGAGGTGGCCTCGCTCCTGCGGTTCGCGGGCGGCCTGCACATCGTCGGCGGCCGGGTGGTCGTCGAGGCGGAGCTGGACCTGGGTTCCACGGCGCGGCGGCTGCGGCGCGAGATCCACGAGCTGTACGGGCACCAGTCGGACGTGTTCACCATCACGTCCAGCGGCCTGCGCAAGGGCACCCGGTTCGTGGTGCGGGTGGTCAAGGACGGCGAGGGCCTGGCCCGGCAGACGGGTCTGCTGGACCCGCGCGGACGCCCGGTGCGCGGCCTGCCCGCGCCGGTCGTGTCGGGCGGGGTGTGCGACGCGGAGGCCGCGTGGCGTGGCGCGTTCCTGGCGCACGGCTCGCTGACCGAGCCGGGCCGGTCGTCGTCCATGGAGGTGACCTGCCCCGGCCCGGAGGCGGCGTTGGCGCTGGTCGGCGCGGCCCGCCGGATGGGCATCGGCTCGAAGTCGCGCGAGGTGCGCGGCGCGGAGCGCGTGGTGATAAGGGACGGCGACGCGATCGGCGCGATGCTGACCAGGCTCGGCGCCCACGACAGCGTGCTGGCCTGGGAGGAACGCCGGATGCGCCGCGAGGTGCGCGCCACCGCGAACCGCCTGGCCAACTTCGACGACGCCAACCTGCGCCGCTCGGCCCGGGCCGCCGTCGCCGCCGCCGCCCGCGTCCAGCGCGCGCTGGAGATCCTGGGCGCCGAGGCGCCGGACCACCTGGCCGCCGCGGGCGCGCTGCGGCTGGCCCACCGCCAGGCGTCCCTGGAGGAGCTGGGCCAGCTGTCCGACCCGCAGATGACCAAGGACGCCGTCGCGGGCCGCATCCGCCGCCTGCTGGCGATGGCGGACAAGCGGGCCAAGGAGCTGGGCATGCCCGACACCGAGTCCGCCGTGACGGCGGACATGCTCGACGCCGAGGTCTGACCCCACCCGAGTGTCGAACACTCAGGACCCGAGTGTCGAACACTCAGGACCCGAGTGTCGAACACTCAGGCCCCCTGAATTCAACGCTCGGAACGCCACCCTGCGTCACCGCGGCCGCGGCCTGCGCCCGACCACCCGGAGTCATACGCTGGGAGCCGGGACGCCGGGCGCCCCAGGCGCGCCACAGCCGCACTCCGGGGTCACGAAGCCCCGCGGACCGAGTTACCGTCAGGTAACAAGCCGGTCAAGCTGGATTTTCTTGTTCGATAAAGAGATGCTGGTGGTCCACGTGACCAGGGACGCAGGCCGGAGGCTAGGCTGACTCTCGGCTGCCTGGTCAGCCCATGACTGCACGCCCCTGGCGGACAAACGCCAGTCGAGTACCGAGGAGACTCACCGTGACGGTTCGCGTAGGTGTCAATGGTTTCGGCCGCATCGGTCGCAACTTCTGGCGCGCCGTTCAGGCCAGCGGGCACGACATCGAGATCGTCGCCTTCAACGACCTCGGTGACGTCAACACCATGGCCCACCTGCTCAAGTACGACTCCATCCTCGGCCGCCTCGACGGTGAGGTGACCGTGACCGACGAGGGCATCGCCGTCGACGGCAAGGTCATCAAGGCCCTCGCCGAGCGCGACCCGGGCAAGCTGCCCTGGAAGGACCTCGGCGTCGACGTCGTCGTGGAGTCGACCGGCTTCTTCACCGACGCCTCGGCCGCGCGCAAGCACGTCGACGAGGGTGGCGCGAAGAAGGTCATCATCTCCGCCCCGGCCAAGGGTGAGGACCTCACCGTGGTACTGGGCGCGAACGACGACCAGTACGACGGCTCGCAGACCGTCATCTCCAACGCCTCGTGCACCACGAACTGCCTGGCCCCGCTGGCCAAGGTGCTGCACGACAGCTTCACCATCGAGCGTGGCCTCATGACCACGATCCACGCCTACACCCAGGACCAGAACCTGCAGGACGCGCCGCACAAGGACCTGCGCCGCGCCCGTGCCGCCGCGCTGAACATCGTGCCCACCAGCACCGGTGCCGCGAAGGCGATCGGCCTGGTCCTGCCCGAGCTCAAGGGCAAGCTCGACGGCTACGCCCTGCGCGTGCCCGTGCCCACCGGCTCGGCCACCGACCTGACCGTCACCGTGGGCCGCGAGGTCACCGTGGACGAGGTCAACGCCGCCTACAAGGCCGCCGCCGACGGCCCGCTGAAGGGCTACCTGCGCTACAACACCGACCCGATCGTGTCGGCCGACATCGTCACCGACCCGGCGTCGTGCATCTACGACGCGCCGCTGACCAAGGTCATCGGCAACCAGGTCAAGGTCGTCGGCTGGTACGACAACGAGTGGGGCTACTCCAACCGCCTCGCCGACCTGGTCAACCTGGTCGCCAGCAAGCTCTGAGCGAAGAGGCGGAGCACTCGCTGTGAAGACTCTCGACGATCTGCTCAGCGAGGGTGTCTCGGGTCGGCGCGTCCTGGTGCGCGCCGACCTGAACGTCCCCCTCGACGGCGACCGGATCACCGACGACGGCCGCGTCCGCGCGTCGGTCCCCACCCTCAAGGCGCTCGTGGACGCGGGCGCCCGCGTCTTGGTCGCCGCCCACCTGGGCCGCCCCAAGGGCGAGCCCGACCCCAAGTTCTCCCTCGCGCCCGTGGCCAAGCGGCTCGGCGAGCTGCTCGGCCTGCCGGTCGGGATCGGCACCGAAGCCGCCGGTGACGGCACCGTCGTGCTGCTGGAGAACATCCGCTTCGACGCCCGCGAGACCAGCAAGGACGACGCCGAGCGCGCCGCCCTCGCCGACGAGCTGGCCGCCAAGGCCGACGCGTTCGTCTCCGACGGCTTCGGCGTCGTGCACCGCAAGCAGGCGTCCGTCTACGACGTGGCCGAGAAGCTCCCGCACTACGCGGGCGGCCTCGTGCTGGCCGAGGTCGAGGTGCTGCGCAAGCTCACCGACGACACCCAGCGGCCCTACGTCGTCGTCCTCGGCGGCGCGAAGGTCTCCGACAAGCTCGGCGTCATCGCGAACCTGCTCACCAAGGTCGACCGGCTCCTCATCGGCGGCGGCATGGCCTACACCTTCCTCAAGGCACAGGGCCACGAGGTCGGCGGCTCGCTGCTCCAGTCCGACCAGCTCGACCAGGTCCGCGGCTTCCTCGCCGAGGCCGAGAAGCGCGGCGTCGAGCTCGTGCTCCCGGTCGACGTGCTGGCCGCCGTCGACTTCGCGCCCGACGCGCAGCACGAGGTCGTCGCCACCGACGCCATCCCCGCCGACCGGCAGGGGCTGGACATCGGGCCGAAGACCCGTGAGCTGTTCGCGTCGAAGCTCGCCGACGCCAAGACCGTGTTCTGGAACGGCCCCATGGGCGTGTTCGAGTTCGAGGCCTTCTCCGGCGGCACCCGCGCGGTGGCCGAGGCGCTGGTCAAGAGCGACGCGTTCACCGTGGTCGGCGGCGGCGACTCGGCCGCGGCCGTGCGTGCGCTGGGCCTGCCCGAGGACGGGTTCTCGCACATCTCCACCGGCGGTGGGGCGTCCCTGGAGTACCTGGAGGGCAAGGAACTGCCCGGCGTGTCTGTGTTGGAGGCGTGATGGCCCAGCGTCAGCCCCTCATCGCGGGCAACTGGAAGATGAACCTCAACCACCTCGAGGCCATCGCCCTGGTGCAGAAGATCGCCTTCTCCCTGCCGGAGAAGTACTTCGCCAAGGTCGAGGTGGCCGTGCTGCCGCCGTTCGTCGACATCCGGTCCATCCAGACCCTCGTCGACGGCGACAAGCTGCTGCTCAAGTACGGCGCGCAGGACCTCTCGCCGCACGACTCGGGCGCCTACACCGGAGACGTGTCCGGCCCGATGCTCGCCAAGCTCGGCTGCTCCTACGTCACCGTGGGCCACTCCGAGCGCCGCGAGTACCACAACGAGGACGACGCGACCGTCAACAAGAAGGTCAAGGCCGCCCTCAAGCACGGCATCACGCCCATCTTCTGCCTCGGCGAGCAGGTGGACGTGCGCGAGGCAGGCGGGCACGTCGAGCACTGCACCGAGCAGCTCGTCGCCGGTCTCAAGGGCCTCACCGCCGAGCAGGTGCGCGACGTCGTCGTGGCCTACGAGCCGGTGTGGGCGATCGGCACCGGCAAGGTCGCCTCGTCGGCCGACGCGCAGGAGGTCTGCGCGGCCATCCGGGTCAAGCTCGCCGAGCTGTACGGCGAGGACGTCGCTTCGGCCGTTCGAGTGCTTTACGGCGGCTCGGTCAAGTCGGGCAACATCGCCGAGTTGATCGCGCAGAAGGACGTCGACGGCGCCCTTGTGGGTGGTGCGAGCCTGGATGCGGACGAGTTCGCCAAGCTGTGCGCGCTCGCCGCGGGTGGCCCTCTACCCTGATGTGATTGACACGCACCTTACCCGCGGTGGTCCACGGTCGGCAGTCGACCGGGTACTCTGTGGCGTCACCTGCCTGACAGCGAGGAAGAAATGATCCTGTTCCTGCAGATCCTGTTGATCGTCTCCAGTCTGCTGCTGATCCTGCTCGTGCTCCTGCACCGCGGGCGCGGCGGCGGTCTTTCCTCGTTGTTCGGCGGCGGTATGCAGTCCAGCCTGTCCGGTTCCAGCGTGGTGGAGAAGAACCTCGACCGGCTGACGTTGTTCGTCGGCGCGATCTGGGTCATCGCCATCGTGGGCATCGGGCTGTTGATGAAGGTCAACTGACACAGGTCGGCGGGCGCCGGCGGCGTCGGCCGACACGGACACAGGGAAACCACGTGGTGGGGGTGTGAGGGTCGATGGCTGGTGGTAACGCGATTCGCGGTACCCGCGTCGGCGCAGGCCCGATGGGCGAATCGGAGCGCGGCGAGTCCGCGCCCCGACGTCGGGTGTCGTACTGGTGCGCGAACGCGCACGAGTCTCGGCCGTCGTTCGCGGTCGAAGCCGAGATCCCGGAGAACTGGGACTGCCCCCGGTGCGGTCTGCCGGCCGGGCGCGACGAGCAGGCTCCACCTGCTCCGCCGCGCAACGAGCCGTACAAGACGCACCTGGCGTACGTGAAGGAGCGGCGCTCCGACGCGGACGGTGAAGCGATCCTCGAAGAGGCGCTCACCAAGCTGCGCAAGCAGCGCGAAGAGCCCTAGTCAGGCTCTGGCGACAACGGCACGACGGCCCCCGCGGAACTCCCGCGGGGGCCGTCGCACGTCCAGGCCGCGCTCGCCGACCTAACCGCGCTTGGCGAACAGGCCCGCGAACTGGCGCCGGACCAGGATCGCGCCCACCAGCACGAAGAACACCAGGACCACCAGGGTGGACGACGAGCCGCCCGTGGAACTGGTCAACGCCACGTCCACGCTGCCCACCAGCACCACACCGCAGTCGGCCCGGATCACGTGGCGACCCGGCTGGATCATGGTGAACTCGACCCTCGTGCTGAACGTGCCCGAGTCGTTCGCGATCGCCGTGCCGACGTCCTCGCCCAACGCGCTGAGCCGCACCGGCGAACCCGGGTCGCAGCCCGTGCCCGTGGCGGTCAACGGGTCACCCGGCTGGATGTTGTCCTTGTCCAACGTCAACGCCCCGTCACCGTCGTACGGCGTCACGGTCGTGCTCGTGGCCGGCGCGGAGCTGTCCGTCGTCGTCGTGGTCGTAGTGGTGGTCGTGGTCGTCGGTCGGGTCGTAGTGGTGGTCGTCGGCGGGCGCGTGGTGGTCGTCGTGGTCACCGGAGCGGTGGTGGTCGTGGTGACCGGGGGAGCGGTGGTGGTCGTGGTCGGCCTCGGCGTCACCGTGAAGCTGTCCGACGGGTTCGACGTCGCCGCGCACACCGGCCGCGCCGTGACCCGGTGCCCGCCCACACCGGCGTTCGCCGGCACCGTCGCCGACGCCGAGCCCGCACCGCGCCCCGAGTGCCGGCCGCTGCCGATCACCGTGCCGCCGTCCCAGAGGATCCGCACGGTGTAGTCCGAGCAGTCCGGGTCGAGGTACACGCCGGTCCAGCTCACCGTGAACGAGCTCCCCGGCGGACCCGAATCCGGGTTCGCCGTCGCGACGCCCTGCTGCCGCGCCGATACCGGTGCCGCTACAAGCGCCGTAACGGCACACGTCAAGGCACCGAGTAGAGCTAGTGTTCCTGCCGATCGCATTCCGACTCCCGGACCAGTCCGCTACCCACCGACGAGGTGCCCTTGTGAGACGCATTATGAGCAGCGTCGGTTTACTGCTCCTGTGCGGGATCTTCCTCGGCGTCGTCCCCGCCCACGCCGCCGAGGACGCGGTCACCCTCGACGCCACGGTGGACGGCACCCCGGTCGGCGAGGACGAGCTGCTGCTCGACCCGGCCCGCTCCTCCCTCATCACCGTGACCGTCCACAACGGAACGAACACGGTGCGGCACATCAAGACGATCCGGCTGTCCGGCACGGCGCTGGCGCTGACGTTCTTCTCCTACGACACGACCGTGCCGTTCGACGTGCCGGCGAAGCAGAGCGTCACCCGCGGGTTCGTGCTCGACCTCGGGCAGCTCGGCGGACAGGCGACCGGCCTGCTGCCCACCGAGCTGGAGGTGCTCGACACCAACCGGGAACTGGTCGCGTCGATCGGCGTCACCGGTGACGTCCGCGGGTCGATGTGGTCGGTGTACGGGGTGTTCGGGTTGGCCGTGTTCGGGCTGACGGCGCTGGCGTGGACCGGGGCGCTCGTCGCGCTGGCCCGCCGGCGACTGCCCGCGAACCGGTGGCAGCGGGCCATGCGGTTCCTGCCCGCCGGTGTCGGCACCGGGCTCGTCGCGGTCATCTCGCTGTCCGTGCTGCGGATCATGCCGCCGTCACCCGCCGCGGAGATCCCGTTCATCCTCGGCGCGGCGGCGGCCGCGTTCGCCCTCGGCTACCTGACACCGCACCCGGACGTGGACGACTTCCCCCTCGACCCCGAGAGCACGCAGCGCATCACGCGGCCGTTGCCCGGCGGTGTGGCGTGACGGTGTCGGCGAACGTGGTCGCGGCGCTGCCGCAGTACGACCTCGGCGCCGAGGTCGGGCGCGGGGGGATGGGTGTGGTGTACGCGGCCGTGCACCGGCCCCTGGGGCGGGCGGTGGCGGTGAAGCGGCTGCCCGGCGTGCTCGCTTCGGACGAGCGGATGAGCGCCCGTTTCGCGCACGAGGCGCGGCTGCTGGCGCGGCTCGACCACCCGCACATCGTGCCGGTGTACGACTACGTCCAGGACCGCGGCGAGCACCTGCTGGTGATGGAGAAGCTCGACGGTGGCACGGTGTGGTCGAAGTTCACCGGTTCAGGTGTCACGCCCGCGATGTCGTGTGCTTACGGGTTGGCGATGCTGTCCGGGTTGCACGCGGCGCACGAGGCCGGGGTGCTGCACCTGGACGTGAAGCCGAAGAACCTGCTGTTCACCGCCGGCGGGGTGTTGAAGGTCGCCGATTTCGGGATCTCGCAGGTGGTGAGCGAGGGCGCGACGCTCGTGACGCACGGCGGGCAGGTGCTCGGGACGCCCGCTTACCTGGCCCCGGAGCAGGCGTTGGGCAACCCGCTGAGCCCGGCGGCCGACGTCTACGGTGCGGCGACGGTGCTGTACGAGCTGCTGAGCGGCCGGTTGCCGTTCGACAGCGGGGGTGGGGCGCTGGCGATGATCCAGCGTCACGTCTACCACCAACCCCGTCCCCTGATCGAGGTACCTGATCCACTCGCCGGAGTGATCATGCGGGGCATTGAACGCGACCCCGCGTCCCGCTACCGCAACGCGGAAACCTTCGCCGTCGACCTGGCCGCTGCCGCCGCCGAGGTCTTCGGCCGGGACTGGCTGCTGCGCCTGGGCACCCCGATCCACCTGACCCCGCACGTCGCCGCCGCCACCACCCGCCCCGGACCCGCGCCATCGACCGTTCCGATCCCCGGCGCCCCCTCGTCCACCCTCACCACCCCCGGCCTCCCTCCTCCCGGCCACGCCCACCCCCGGGAGACCCTCGACATCCCCGTCCGCGCCACCCTCACCGACACCCCACCGCCGCCGGTGCACCTGGGCGCGGAACCCCTCGTCCCCGCCTCCCAGCTCCTGACCACCCCCAAACCCACCCGCCGGCCGGCCCTGACCGCCGCCCTGACCGCGGCCCTGCTGCTCGCCCTCCCTTTCACCGTCCCGGCCCGCGACCTGCCGATCCACACGGCCGACCTGACCAAACCCCTCACCCTGGGCCACGGCGACCCCACCACCGCCCACCTGACCGTGACCGCCGCCGGCATCACCCTGGCCGACGTCCCCGCCGTCACCACCACACCCACATCCCCCGACACCCCCACACCCGGGACGTCCACCGCCGGGACGTCCGTCCCTGAGACGTCCCCGCTGACCTTCGAACTGCCGGGCGCGAGCCGGTGGATCGTCGGCGGTGCGGCGGTGGCGACGGTGACGTCCGACGGCCAGTCCACCGACTACTCCCTCCAGCCACTCGCCCACCCGATGATCAGCATCATGGGCGCGGGGAGCGCGGTGCTGCTGCTGTTCACGCTCGCGTACCTCGAGTCGATCCTGCGATCGCTGCGGCGGCGTCCGGCAGGCACCGGCTCGGGCTCGGGCTCGGTGGTCGTGGCGGCACCTCTGGGGTTCGGGCTCGGCGTGGCGGTGTGGCTCCTGCCGTCCGTGCTGCTGCGTCACGCACCCGACCTGTGGCCGGCGCTCGTGTGCGGTGGGCTGGGTGCGGTGGCGGCGGTGTGCACGGCGGTGGTGGCTCGGCGTTCGGCGTTGCGCTGACGGCCGGCTCGCCGCGGGCGTTGGGCTGACGGCCGGCTCTGCGTTGACGGCGCGCGGTCTGCTGGAGGTTGGCTGCGCCCGCGGCTGGCGGCGGCTGGCGGTCGCTGACGGCCGGCGGCGCTGGTCGGCGGTGACTGGCGGGTAGCGATGGGCCGGCGGGGGCTGGTGACTGGGCTCCGAGTTGGCGGCTGGCGGTGGTGGCGTCGGGGTGAGCGGGAACTCGGGAGCCGTGGGGCGGGGGTCGGGTGGCGGTCCTCGTTGTTTCAACCGACGTTCGAGATTCGGGATAACGGCGTTTTGGTCGATGGCAGACCCAGGTTCACCCGGTAGGGGACGGGGTGGGTCAGGGTTCCAGAGTTCTGACCAGGGGGAACGTGACCTTGACGGCGAAGCCGCCGCTGTCCGTCGGGCCGGCTTCGAGTTCGCCGTCCAGCAGCGCGGCACGCTCCCGCAGCCCCACCAGGCCATGACCGCCGCTGGGCAGCGTCACGCCGTCCACCGACCCCTCCGGAGCGTCGTTGCGCACCTCCACCCGCAACTGATCGGCATCCGCGACCACCACCACGGCGGTCGGGGCGCCGCACGCGTGCTTGCGCACGTTCGTCAACGCCTCCTGCACCGTCCGGTACGCCGCGCCCGACACCGGGGCCGGCAGGTCGGCCACCGGGCCCTGCACGGTCAGCGTCGCCGGAATGCCCGCCGAGCTCACCAACTGCGCCAGGTCCTCGATGCGCGGCTGGGGTGAGTCGTCGCCGTTGGTCGTCCGCAACACGCTCACCAGTTGCCGCAGCTCGTCCAACGTCCTCGTGCTCAACATCCGGATCGTCCCGGCGACCTGCTTGGCGTTCGGATCGGCCGCCGCCACGCGCAGCGCACCCGCCTGCATCGCGATCAAGCTCACCTGGTGCGACACGACGTCGTGCATCTCCCGCGCCAACCGCGCCCGCTCGTCCGCCCGCACCGCGTGGGCGTGCAGCATCCGTTCCCGCTCCCGGCTCGCGGCCAGTTCGGAGATCCGCGCCGACAACTCCTCCCGCGCGTGCGCCAGCAACCCGATCGCGATCGGCATCCCCGCGACGATGCACCCGTAGATCGCGTTGTGCACGTGCGTCTTCCAGTCCAGCCCCAGGAACTCCTCCGGCGGCCACACGAAGAACCGGCTCAGCCACACCAGCGCGGCACCGACGTAGGTCTGCGCCGACAGCAGCTTCTGCCGCGCCAGCACCCCGAGCGCGATCATCGCCGCCAACTGCGCCCACCCCGCCAGGAACCCGGGCACGGTGATCAGCACGACCAGGAACGGGAACCGCCGGCACAACGCCACGGCGGCCACCGAGATGGCCGACAGCACGTAGTTGTACCCCTCGGCCTCGGGCACGACCCGCAGCCACACGTCCAGCGCCGCGATGCCGACGGCCGCCACGTCGAACGCCAGCCGCCGGTGCCGCCCGGACAGCCGACCGAGCACCCGCCCGAACGACCCGGCGAAGGCAGCACGCCGCACCCGTTCGGTCGGAACGCCGTTGACCCGACCGCTCGGCAGCCTCTCGACAGCGTTGCCGGCCAGGGTCCGACCTCCTGTGTCAGCTATCCGCCGGTCCTCACCGTACTGCGCTGTCATCGCGCTTGGCATGACCCGCCTTTCCGCCCCGACGTGCGTCGATCCCGCCCGCTCACCCTTCGAGATGCTCTGACTACCCGAAAGGGACGGCCGGCGCCGCACAAAATTGCGAGCGCGAACGTCCGGTCAGCGGACAACGTGCGTGGCTGCCGACGACGAGTGCGCGAAGTCACCCCGGGAACGTCAACTGCCGCCGTGCCCGGGGTGGGCGACGGCGGCAGTGGATCGCGCGGGACGGTCAGGGGGTGGCCGGCACCTCGGCGGCGGCCGCCGTGTCGAGCAGCCACAGCGTGCGCCGCAGACCGCGCGCGCCGGCGGCGGGCAGCCGAACCTCGTCCTCGTCGGTCAGGCCGGTGGCCACGGCGGCGGCCTTCGCCGCGCCGGTCGTGATCAGCCACACCTCCCGCGCCGCGCGGATCGCGGGCAGGGTGAGGCTCACCCGGGTCGGCGGCGGCTTCGGGCAGTCGCGCACCGCGACGACCGGGCGCTCCCGCTCCCGCACCGCCGGGGACCCGGGGAAGATCGAGGCCACGTGCCCCTCCTCCCCGACACCGAGCAGGCACACGTCGAACGACGGCACGGACCCGTCCGGGCCCGCGGCGGCGAGCACGTCGGCGTACGCCGCGGCGGCCGCCTCCGGGTCGTCGCCGAACCGCCCGTCCGACGGCTCCATCACGTGCACGCGCCCGGCGGGCACCGGCACGTGGTCCAGCAACGCCTCCCGCGCCTGGGTCTCGTTGCGCTCGGGGTGCCCGGAGGGCAGGAACCGCTCGTCGCCCCAGTACAGGTCGACCCGGCTCCAGTCCACCGCGTCGCGGGCGGGCGTGGCGCGCAGGTGCTCCAGCACGGCGATGCCGGTCCGCCCGCCGGTGAGCACCAGCGACGCCGACCCGCGCGCGGCCTGCGCGTCGACCAGGCTGGTCACCAGGCGGGCGGCCGTGGCGGCGGCGAGCAGCTCGCCGTCACGGTGCACCACCACCTCGGGACGGCTCACGAGCCCGCCTTCGCCTTCGTCGCCTTCGCGGCCGCCTTGGGAGCCGAGGACTTCGGGGTCGACGCCTTGGCCGCCGAAGCCTTCGCACCGGCGGTCTTCGCCGGTGCCTTCGCGGGCTTGCCGTCCACCTTGCCGTCCACCGAACCCGGAGCCGAGGCCGGAGCCGAAGCGCCGGCGTCACCGTCGGACTTCGCCTTGCCGGCAGCGGACGTGGCACGCGCGGGCTTGCGGGGTGCGGCGGCGGTCTTGGTCGGCGTCCGACCGCGCACCACCTTGCCCAGCGACCGCAACGCCGCCTCGTACACCTCGTCCGGGTCGAGCCGGCGCAGCTCCTCGGCCAGGCAGTCCCTGACCTGCCGGCGCTGCAACGCCACCCGCCGCTCCGGCTGGCCCGGCTGCGTCAACGTGCCGACCTTGCCGTCCGGGCGGGACAGCTCCACCACGCCGGACCGGCGCTCCAGCCGCACGTCCACGATGCCCTCGCCGCGCGTGGCCCGGGCCCGCTTCACGGGGACCCGCAGGCACCCGGCGAGCCACGCGGCCAGCAGGTCGGTCGACGGCGAGTCGCTCTCCCCGCTCACCTCGGCCTCGGTGACCTTCTCGTACGGCGGCAGGTCGAACGCCGACGCGAGCATCGCCCGCCACAGCGTCAACCGCGTCCACGCCAGGTCCGTGTCACCGGGCGTGTAACCGGTGCGGCGCTGCTCCAACGCCTTGATCGGGTTCTTCTCGGCCGCCGCGTCGGTGATCCGGCGCTGCGCGAGCTGACCGATCGGGTCCTCCGCGGGCACGGCGGGGGCCTCGTTCGGCCACCACGCCACCACCGGGGTGTCCGGCAGCAGCAGCGGCACGACGCACGAAGCGCCCTCGTTGGCCAGCTCGCCGTACAGGCGCAGCACGATGACCTCGGACGCACCCGCGTCACCGCCGACGCGGATCTGCGCGTCGAGCCGGGGCGCGGCCTTGCGGGCACCGCGCGCCACCACGATCACGCGGCACGGGTGCTCGCGGCTGGCGTCGTTGGCCGCGTCGATCGCCTCTTCGGTCTTGGTGCCGTCGTCGGTCACGATGACCAGCGTCAGCACCCGGCCGAGGGTGACCGCGCCACCTTCCTCGCGCAGCCGCACGAGCTTGCTGTTGACCTGCGACGTGGTGGTCGAGGGCAGGTCGATGATCACGGACGCCTCCAGTGCCTGCCGGTGCGGGCCAGCATCTCGTCCGCCGACGCCGGCCCCCAGGTGCCTGCCTTGTACTTCTCCGGCGCGCCGGTGGCGCTCCAGTGCTTGATCACGGGGTCGAGGATCTCCCACGACAGCTCGACCTCGTCGTTCTTCGGGAACAGCGACGGCTCGCCCAGCAGCACGTCCAGCAGCAGCCGCTCGTAGGCCTCGGGGGAGGACTCGGTGAACGCGTGGCCGTAGCCGAAGTCCATCGTGACGTCCCGGACCTCCATCGAGTTGCCGGGCACCTTGGACCCGAACCGGATGGTCACGCCCTCGTCCGGCTGCACCCGCACCACCAGGGCGTTCTGCCCCAGCTCCTCGGTGGAGGTGTCGTCGAACGGCAGGTGCGGCGCCCGCTTGAACACCACGGCCACCTCGGTGACGCGGCGGCCCAGGCGCTTGCCGGTGCGCAGGTAGAACGGCACGCCCGCCCAGCGGCGCGTGTTCACCTCGCACGTGATGGCCGCGTAGGTCTCGGTGACCGAGTCCTTGGCGAACCCGCCCTCCTCCAGCAGGCCGGGCACCTTCTGCCCGCCCTGCCAGCCGCCGGTGTACTGGCCGCGGGCGGTGGTCTCGTCGAACGGCCCGATCGTCCGGGTCGCGGAGAGCACCTTGACCTTCTCCGCGCGCAGGTCGCTCGGCCGGAACGACACCGGCTCCTCCATCGCGGTGAGCGCGAGCAGCTGGAGCAGGTGGTTCTGGATCACGTCACGCGCCGCGCCGATGCCGTCGTAGTAGCCCGCGCGACCGCCGAGGCCGATGTCCTCGGCCATGGTGATCTGCACGTGGTCGACGTAGTTGGCGTTCCAGATGGGCTCGTAGAGCTGGTTGGCGAAGCGCAGCGCCAGGATGTTCTGCACCGTCTCCTTGCCGAGGTAGTGGTCGATGCGGAACACCGACTCCTCGGGGAAGACGTCGTTGACGGTCTTGTTGAGCTGCTTGGCGCTGGCCAGGTCGTGGCCGAACGGCTTCTCGATGACCACCCGCCGCCACTGGTCGGGGCTGTCGGTGGGCGGGGTGGCCAGGCCGGCGCGCTTGAGCTGGTTGACCACCGTGGTGAACGCGCTGGGCGGCACCGACAGGTAGAACGCGTGGTTGCCGCCGGTGCCGCGCTCGCGGTCCAGGTCGGACAGCGTCGCGGCGAGCGAGTCGAACGCGGCGTCGTCGTCGAAGGTGCCCTGCACGAAGCGGATGCCCTCGGCGAGCTGGTCCCAGACCTCCTGCCGGAACGGCGTGCGCGCGTGCTCCTTGACGGCCTCGTGCACCACCTGCATGAAGTCCTGGTCGGCCCAGTCGCGGCGGGCGAAGCCGACGAGCGCGAAGCCCGGCGGCAGCAGGCCGCGGTTGGCCAGGTCGTAGATGGCGGGCATGAGCTTCTTGCGCGACAGGTCACCGGTCACGCCGAAGATCACCAGGCCGGAGGGCCCGGCGATGCGCGGCAGCCGCTTGTCCCGCGCGTCGCGCAACGGGTTGCGCTTGATGGACGCCGTCACGAACCGTCCTCCTGGATCGCTTCCACGAGCTGCGCGAGCCCGGCGACGCGGTCGGTCAGGTGCAGCCGCAGCACCGGTCGCCCGCGCTCGGCCAGCACCTGCCCGTCGCCCAGCGCCTGCGCGAGCTGCAACGTGCTCAGGTCGTACGGCCGGCCCGGCACGTCCAGGTTCTGCTCGGACGCCCCGGTCAGCTGCAGGAACACGCCGTTCTGGTGACCGCCCTTGTGGTACTGGCCGGTCGAGTGCAGGAACCGCGGTCCCCACCCGAACGTGGTCTGCAGGTGTGAACGCTGCGCCAACTCCGGGCGAACGAGGGCGAACGACGCGTCGTCGATCCGGTCGAGGTAGGCCTGCACGGACAGGTAGCCGTGCTCGGGCGCGGCGGCGACGAGCGCCCGCAACGCCTCGGCGACGGTCTTGACGTCCGACGGCAGCCAGCCCTCGCTGGGGTAGGCCTCGATCGGACCGTCCACGAAGGCCGGTTCGGTCGAGGACGCGGCGGGGGAGTCCAACAGGGACCGGGCCGCCTTCTTCGCCGCCTCGACGTCGGGCTGGTCGAACGGGTTGATCTCCAGCACCCGGCCCACCAGCGCCGTCGCGTACTCCCAGACCAGGAACTGCGCGCCGAGCGTGCCCTCGACCGACAGCGTCGAGGAGCCGGTGGCCGGTCCGATCGCGACGGTCGTGGCGTCCGTGCGGGCGTCCACGAAACCGGGCGCGCCCGGACCCTCGACCACCACGGGCAGCAGGCCGGTGCCGTTCTTGCCGGTCGACTCGGCGATCAGCTGCTCGGCCCAGTCGCCGAACCCGACGATGCCCGAGCCGGTGTCGGCGAACACGATCTTCTCCGCGCCGTGCGCGTGCGCGACCGCGAACGTGGCCGCCAGCACCACCGCCGGGTTGTCCGGCGAGTCGGCCGACACCAGCGGCGCGGCCGACGCCGCCTCGTCGAGCAGCTTGCCGACGTCCGCGCCGGCCAGGCCCGAGGGCACCAGGCCGAACGCGGTCAGCGCCGAGTACCGGCCGCCCACGTGCGGGTCGGCCAGGAACACCTTGCGGTAGCCGGCTTCCCGGGACGCCGCCTCCAGCGGGGAGCCCGGGTCGGTCACCACGACGATGCGCGACGCCGCGTCGACGCCCGCCGCGGTGAACGCGGCCTCGAAGATCCGCCGGTGGCTGTCGGTCTCGACGGTGCCGCCCGACTTGGACGACACCACCACGACGGTGCGCTCCAGATCGCCGGCCAGCGCCTCGGCCACCTGGCCGGGGTCGGTGGTGTCGAGCACCACCAGCGGCACGCCGGCGGTGCCGGTGATCACCTCGGGCGCCAGCGACGAGCCGCCCATGCCGGCGAGGACCACGCGGTCCACGCCTTCGGCGAGCAGCTCGTCGCGCAGCGCGGTGATCTCCGCGACCAGCGGGCGGGACGTCTCGTGCAGCGTGGTCCACGCCAGGCGGATCGACGCCTCCGGCTCCGCGTCGGCACCCCACAGGGTGGCGTCCCCCGCGGTGAGCCTGCTCGGAGCCGAATCCCGGACCAGGTCGCCGATCACGGTGTCGACCTGGTTCTGGTTGGGCGTGCGGACGATCTCCACGGAGATCACCTCGGTCATGTCAGTCCTGTCCCGTTCTCGGCTCTCAGCCCTTGGCCTGGTTCAGCTGTCCGGTCACCGTGTCGAGCAGTTCGGCCCACGACTTCTCGAACTTGTCGACGCCCTCGGTCTCGAGCGCGACGAACACGTCGTCGAGGTCGATGCCGACCTCGACCAGCGCGTCGAAGACCTCCTGCGCCTCGGCCGCGCGGCCGGTGACCTTGTCGCCCTCGATCTTGCCGTGATCGGCGACCGCGTGCAGCGTCTTCTCCGGCATCGTGTTGACCGTGTCGGCCACCACGAGCTGGTCGACGTACCGGGTGTCGGAGTACTGCGGGTCCTTCACGCCGGTGGACGCCCACAGTGGACGCTGCGCGCGGGCGCCCGCGGCGGCCAGCGCCTCCCAGCGCTCGCCCCGGAACACCTCCTGGTACGCCGCGTAGGCCAGCACCGCGTTCGCGATGGCCGCCTTGCCGCGCAGCCCGGCGGCGGCGGGCGTGCCCAGCGCGTCCAGCCGCTTGTCGATCTCGGTGTCCACCCGGGACACGAAGAACGACGCCACGGAGTGGATGCCGCGCAGGTCGTGGCCGTTGGCCTTGGCCTGCTCCAGGCCTGCGACGAACGCCTCCATCACGTGCCGGTACCGCTCGACGGAGAAGATCAGCGTCACGTTCACGCTGATGCCCTCGGCGAGCACCCGGGTGATCGCGGGCAGGCCCTCGACCGTGGCCGGGATCTTCACCAGCAGGTTCGGCCGGTCCACGGCCTTGGCCAGGTCGAGCGCCTCGGCGACGGTGGCCTCGGTGTCGTTGGCCAGCCGCGGGTCGACCTCGATCGACACGCGGCCGTCGACGCCGTCGGTGGCGGTGTAGAGGTCGCGGAACAGGTCGCACGCGTTGCGCACGTCCGTGGTGGTGATCTCGCGCACGGCGGCGTCGGTGTCGGCGCCGCGGGCGGCCAGCTCGCGCACCTGCTCGTCGTAGACCGAGCCGTTGGACAGGGCCGTGGCGAAGATCGTCGGGTTCGTGGTGACGCCGACGACGTGCTGGTCGGCGATCAGGCCGGCCAGGTTGCCGGTGTTCAGCCGCTCCCGGGACAGGTCGTCCAGCCAGATCGACACGCCCGCGTCGCTGAGCGCGGCCAGCGGATTGGTGCTCATCTCTTCCAACTCCCTGAGAGGTCTGGGTCCAGCGGTCCGGGGTTCACTTGACCTTGGCGAGCGACCGGCGGGCCGCCGCGACGACGTTCTCGGTCGTGAAGCCGAACTCGCGGAACAGCGTCTGGTAGTCCGCCGACGCGCCGAAGTGCTCGATCGAGACGATCTCGCCCGCGTCGCCCGCGAACCGGTGCCACGGCTGGGCGATGCCCGCCTCGACCACCACGCGCGCCTTCACCGACGACGGCAGCACCTGCTCCTGGTAGCCCTTGTCCTGCGCGTCGAACCACTCGACGCTCGGCATGGAGACCACCCGGGCGGTGACGCCCTCGGTCTGGAGCACCTTGCGCGCCTCGACCGCGATCTGCAGCTCCGAGCCGGTGGCGATGAGGATCAGCTCGGGCTCCTCGTCGCCCTCCAGCACGTAGCCGCCGCGCGCGACGCCCTCGGCGGCCTTCTCCTTGGTGCCTTCCAGCACCGGCAGGTTCTGCCTGGTCAGCGCGATGCCCTTCGGGCCCTCGGCGTTCTCGATCACGGCGCGCCACGCGGCGGCCGTCTCGTTCGCGTCACCGGGGCGCAGCACGGTCAGGCCGGGGATCGCGCGCAACGCGGCCAGGTGCTCGATCGGCTGGTGCGTGGGACCGTCCTCGCCGAGGCCGATCGAGTCGTGCGTCCACACGTAGACGACCGGGGACTTCATCAGCGCCGCCAAGCGGACCGCCGGGCGCATGTAGTCGCTGAACACGAGGAACGTGCCGCCGTACGGGCGGGTCGGGCCGTGCAGCGCGATGCCGTTGAGGATCGAGCCCATCGCGTGCTCGCGAACGCCGAAGTGCAGCGTGCGACCGTACGGGTTGGCGCTCCACATCTTGGTGGAGATCGACTCCGGGCCGAACGAGTCGACGCCCTTCATCGTGGTGTTGTTCGACTCCGCCAGGTCGGCCGAGCCGCCCCACAGCTCCGGCAGCACGTCCTTGAGCGAGTTCAGCACCTCGCCGGACGCCTTGCGCGTCGCCACGCCCTTCGGGTCCGGGTCCCACGACGGCAGCGCGTCGGCCCAGCCCTCGGGCAGCCGGTTGTTCACCAGGCGGTCCAGCAGCGCCTTGCGCTCCGGGTTGGCCTGCGCCCACGCGTCGAACGAGCGCTGCCACTCCGACTTGGCCGCCTCACCGCGCTTGACCACCGCGCGCGTGTGCTCCAGCACCTCGTCGGCGACCTCGAAGGTCTGCTCCGGGTCGAAGCCCAGGATGCGCTTGACCTCGGCGACCTCGTCGGTGCCCAGGGCCGCGCCGTGCGCCGCGCCGGTGTTCTGCTTGTTCGGCGCGGGGAAGCCGATGATCGTGCGCAGCAGGATGAACGACGGGCGCTCGGTCTCGGCCTTGGCGTTCTCCAGGGCCTCCAGGATGCCCTTGACGTTCTCGCCGCCCTCGACGACCTGCACGTGCCAGCCGTAGGCCTCGTAGCGCTTCGCGGTGTCCTCGGACAGCGCGATCGTCGTGTCGTCCTCGATGGAGATCTTGTTGTCGTCGTAGATGACGGTCAGGTTGCCCAGCTTCTGGGTGCCCGCCAGCGACGACGCCTCGGACGTCACGCCCTCTTCGATGTCGCCGTCGGAGGCGATCACGAAGATGTGGTGGTCGAACGGGCTCTCGCCGACCGGGGTGTCCGGGTCGAACAGGCCGCGCTCGCGGCGCGCGCCCATCGCCATGCCGACCGCGGAGGCCAGGCCCTGGCCCAGCGGGCCGGTGGTGATCTCCACACCGTTGGTGTGCCGGTGCTCGGGGTGGCCGGGGGTCTTGGAGCCCCACGTGCGCAACGCCTTGAGGTCGTCCAGCTCCAGGCCGTAGCCGTTGAGGTACAACTGGACGTAGAGGGTGAGGCTCGAGTGGCCGGCGCTGAGCACGAACCGGTCGCGGCCGATCCAGTCGGCGTCGGCCGGGTCGTGCCGCATCACGCGCTGGAACAGCGTGTACGCCAGCGGCGCGAGGCTCATGGCGGTGCCGGGGTGGCCGTTGCCGACCTTCTGCACGGCGTCGGCGGCCAGCACGCGGGCGGTGTCCACCGCGCGCTTGTCGAGGTCGGTCCAATCTTCGGGCAGGTGGGCTTCGGTCAACCGGGCGATGTCATCGGTGACGGACACTGACTTCCAGCTCCAAACTCACTAGGCGGCGGTTGTGACGGCCGGCGTGAACTTAATCGATCCCGTCAGGCCCGATCCGCGGCTACCAAGGTCCGCCGGCCAGCCTAGTCCGCCGAGCGGACCCTCGTACTACTCACGCTCTGTGGGTGTACGCACAGGTGTGATGGGTGCGTTCAGGGAGTACCCGAACGGGCTGCCCGGGGAACGCGCGGTTACGATCTGCGGCATCCCCCGACCTGTTGAGGAGCGCGACGCCATGAGTGCCGTCACCGAGGCTCCGGCGCGGTCGCCCCGGCAGGTCGTCGGCGCGTACGTGGCGCTGACCAAGCCCCGGGTGATCGAGCTGCTGCTGATCACCACCATCCCGGCGATGCTCCTGGCCGCCCGCGGCCTGCCGCCGCTGTGGCTGATCGCGTGCACCCTGGCGGGCGGCACGCTGGCCGCCGGCTCGGCGAACGCGCTGAACTGCTACGTCGACGCCGACATCGACTCGGTGATGAAGCGGACCAGCGCCCGGCCGCTGGCCAAGGACGCCATCCCGCCGCGCAACGCGCTGATCTTCGGCATCGTGCTGGGCGTGGTGTCGTTCGGGTTCCTGTGGCTGACCACGAACCTCATGTCGGCCGTGTTCGCGGTGGCCACGATCCTGTTCTACATCTTCGTCTACACCCTGGTGCTCAAGCGCCGGACGTCGCAGAACATCATCTGGGGCGGCATGGCCGGCTGCATGCCGGTGATCATCGGCTGGTCCTCGGTGACCGGCACGGTGGCGTGGCCCGCGCTG
Organism: Saccharothrix saharensis; assembly: GCF_006716745.1. NCBI lineage: Bacteria > Bacillati > Actinomycetota > Actinomycetes > Pseudonocardiales > Pseudonocardiaceae > Saccharothrix > Saccharothrix saharensis. The sequence continues at coordinate 7,203,380 of NZ_VFPP01000001.1, forward strand.
GTGATGTTCGGCGTGATCTTCTTCTGGACGCCGCCGCACACGTGGGCGCTCGCGATGAAGTTCAAGGAGGACTACGCGCGGGCGGGCGTGCCGATGCTGCCGGTGGTGGCGACGGCGCAACAGGTGACGCGCCAGATCGTCATCTACTCGTGGATCACGGTCGCGTGCACGCTGCTGCTGGCCCCGGTGACGTCGTGGATCTACGTGGCCGTCGCGGCGGCGTCGGGCGTGTGGTTCGCGGTGTTCGCGCACCGGCTGCACGGCGTCGTGCGGCGCGGCGGGTCGACCAACACCATGAAGTTCTTCCACATGTCGAACCTGTACCTGATGCTCGTGTTCTGCGGCTTGGCCGTGGACGCGGTGATCGGGCTGCCGGTGCTCGGCTGGCCGTTCTGAGCTTGATGCACTTTCCGCATATTTGCGGATAGCTAGCCTGATCGCATGGTCGTGCAGGGGGATGGGCCGCCACCCGATCGGGGAACGTTCGACAGGGCGACGGTGGACCGCTGGCAGGTCTTCGGCGGCATGGCGGGCGTCGCCGGCCTGCTGTTGTCCGTGGTCGGCGGGATCCAGGACCAGGTGCCGTTGTCCCTGGTCGCGGCCGGTGTGGTCACCCTCGTGGGTGTCTGGCTGCTCTACCGCTGGGGCCGCCGCCCCCGGCAGCAGCTGACCAAGCACTTCGTGGTGCCGGTGCTGCTGACGGTGGTGGGCGCCGCCACGGGCGGTGTGCTCGGCGGCCTGGAGCTCCGTCCCACCCCGGGCACCGGCCAGCCTGCGGCGACGACCACCACGACCACGGTCGCCGCAAAGGCGGGTGGATCCCCGTCCACGCCGACCGAGGAGCCGACGACCGGGGCGACGACCACCCGGACCACGACCACCGTCGTCCCGGCGCCGCCCGTCGGTGGGCAGGTCCGTGCCGGCCAGGTGACGATGAACTACGACTACTCCATCGACCTGGACTCGACCACCGACGAGAACGGCGGTGTCACCGCCAAGTCGACGCAGCGGACCGACCTGAAGTACGAGGGCGGGTTCCGGGCCACGCCCATCGTCCTGGTCGCAGAGAAGCTCGCCGAGGCGCCGCCCACTTACCAGGAGTGCGCGGCCGCCACGGCCGTGGACGACTACATCGAGGGCGACGCCGTCGTGCAGGGCGCGTCCTTCTGCGTGAAGACGACGGAGGGCCGCTGGGCCGGTCTGGTGGTGGTCGACGTCGAGTCGTACAACAAAGTCAAGTTCGACCTCGTCGTCTGGGAGAAGCAGGCCTAGGAGACCGCCGACAGCAGCTCGTTCACCGTGGGGTCGTCCAGCGACTCCACGATGCACGACCACAGCTCCAGGTTCGCCGTGGCCCACCGCGAGTAGGTGGCCGCCGCCTCGGGGTCGTAGAAGTAGAACCCCTCGTCGTGCTTGTCCCGCTGCTCGCCGACGATCTTGTGCGCCAGCTCCCTGAGCGTGATCCCGTTCTCTTCGAGGTACTTGGGCGCGAGCACCACCGGCGTCACCGGCAGGGCCTTGAACAGCGTGTCCGCGTCGGACAGCGCCTGCGCCTCCGGTGAGATGTCGCGGTGGCGGGTGCGCATCTCGGCCTCTTCGACGACCGCGTCGACCCGCGCCGCGACCTCGTCCGGCACGCCCGCGCGCGCCAGGATGTCCAGCCGCAGCCGTCGGCCGTCCACCGGCAGCGAGTTGCGCCGGACCATGTAGTTCACGTCGTGGACCAGGGCGGCCACCTCGACCAGCGCCGCGTCCGAGCCGTTGCGCCGGGCGAAGTGGACGGCCTTGTCCCGCACGAAGCTGACGTGGTGCCAGCCGTGGAACTGCAGTTTCGCGGCGAGGTCGCGGCACAGCCGCCACACCTCGCCCTCGACCGCGGAGATCGCCTGCGCCGTGACCGTCCTGGTGACAGTACTCATTGGACCCTCCCGTGCCGGGTGGGCCGATGGTAGGCGCGCGCGATGATCCTTGGCGCGGATTACAGGTTCCTGGTCAGGTCCTCCAACCTCGCCTCGACCGGCACGTGCCGGTGGCTGGTCCGGGTGTCGGGGTCGTAGCTGAGGCTCCACGGGCTGACCGCGCGCGACTTGACCAGGAACGTCATGGTGTCGTCGGCGGCCTTCGGGATGCGGTGGAACTCGTGGGCGAGCATCGTGCCCGAAGCGCCCTCGGTGGCCTCGGCGCTGCGCAGCAGGGTGGTGGACACGATCCGCGTGCCGTCGTCGGCGACGTCCGCGGTGAAGCGCTCGTGCAGGTAGGAGCCCGACAGGATGATGGTGCAGAAGTGGTAGCGGTGGTTGTGGATGGAGTCGGCGTAGCCGGGTCGCCAGTCCCGCTGCGGCTTGTACTCGTGCAGCCAGAACGTGAACGGCTCGGCCGGCTCGTCCCGCAGGCACCACGCGAAGTGGGTCGTCGTTTCGCGGGATCTGGCCACCACCCGCATCTCGTCCTGCGGTGAGAGGGCGCGCAGGTGCCCGCGCAGCCTCTCCCGCAGGCCGGGTCGGCCCGCCCACTCCTGGAAACGCCTCTCGACGTGTCCCCAGTGGTCGACGACAGGGGGGTCGGCCACGGTGATGAGCGTGGCGAGCTCCGCGAGGGCGGAGAACCCGGTGAACTCGGTGAGCACGACTTATCAGCTCCCCAACTGAGCGGAGGCGGAGAATTCTTTGCGGAATCGGTGGAACTTCTCCTCGAGGGATCGGAACCCGGCCTCGGTGAGCGGGTTCCCGGTGATCTTCTCGAACAGGGCGAGGAAGTCCGCCCGACTGGTGCCCGGTGTGATGACGACGTGGAGCCCTGCCTTGGAATTGCTGATGCGCAGGAACTCGGCGCGTTCCATCCCGTAGATGAACGAGCCCTCCGCGAACCGCACCGTGCGCGGGTACAGGCGGATGACGCCCGCGCTGGTGTTGCTGTAGAGGGTGAGCCACACGCTGTCGTCGAACAGCTCCAGCCGGTCCAGCGGCGGGTCGGACACGATCGTCAGGTCGATCCGCGAGCAGCGGCCGCGGGCCAGGAACAGGCCCACGAGACCGATCGAGATCTGCTCGCGCAGCCTCGCCGCGATGGCGTCGTAGTCGCCGTCCACGCCTTCGTTGCGCAGCAGGTAGCGCGCCCGGCCGCTGATCGCGTCGTCGTCACGCGGATCGGCCAGCACGGCTCTGAGCTCGCACTCCGACTGCGACAGCAACAGCCTGCCCGCCGCGTAACGGCCGGCGAAGCCCCGGAACACGTACAGCCGGGTCCGTTCCAGGTCCTGCATCATGACCTGGTTGAACGCCGGGTCGGGTCGCGCGGTCGGCTCGAACACGTGAGTGGGGAAGAACTCGCGGTCCAGCGCCCGGTACTCGGCGGTGAGGTCCCGCAACGCCCTGCGGCTCTCCTCCACGACCGGGGTGACCAGCGCCCGCTGCGCGGCCGAACTGGTGATCAGCGTCTGCCCGAAACCGACCACGGCGGAGATCAGCGTGCCGGTGCCGACCGACGTCAGGAACGTGCGCAGCGCTCCTTGATCCATTGTGCTGGAAATGGCCAGACTGCTGCCGGAAGTGACGACGAGGGTCAGCAGGAGCAGACCTGTTCTGGTCCAGAACAATTGCTGTAACAGGTTGCTGCGGACGCCCTCGGGCTCCGCGGACACGATGTCACCTCCTTGGTGGGCACTCGATCGGCCGAATGCTCTGGGTATGCGATCAAGTGCGCGGAGTTACTGTACGCGCGAGTACGCAACTGCGGTAGCGGTAATTAGTGGCACATTTGCGGATTGTTTCGTAGATCGACAGCAGCGGACCGTGACCGGCGTTGGGCTGCTGGTGGGGCCGCGGCGCGGCGCGCGGGCGTGAACCCTAAGCTCGGCAACCATGCGTACTGTCGGCCGTACGGCCCTGGCTCTCGTCTCCCTGTTGTCCGCCGGTCTGGCGCTGACCGCGTGCACCGCTAGCGACCGGCCGTCCACCCTCACCAACACCCCGCCCGCGACCGCCGCGCAGCCCGAGGCGCAGGAGCCCACCGAGGCCGACCTGCCCGAGCCGAGCGGCCCGCCGTGCGAGGTGGCGCAGTACCAGGTGACCGGCGCGGCGGGGGAGAAGCCCACGATCACCGTCCCGACCGGGTGCACGCCGCAGGACGGCCTGCTGGTCGAGGACCTGGCCGAGGGCACCGGCGCGGAGATCAAGCCGGGCTCGACGGCGCAGGTGCACTACGTGCTGGCGACGTTCCGCGACCAGAAGACCCGTGAGGCTTCGTGGGACAGCGGCGAGCCGTTCGAGGTCGAGAACATCGGCCAGGCGCAGGTCATCAAGGGCTGGAACGAAGGCCTGATCGGGCTCAAGGAGGGCGGCCGGCGGCTGCTCGTCGTCCCCTCGGACAAGGGCTACCCGAACGGCTCGGGCGACATCCAGCCCGGCGAGACGCTGATCTTCGTCGTCGACGCGGTCAAGGTCGAGGGCTGAGCTCCACCCGCACCCGGACGTGACGAAGGGCGGTCCCGCAGCGGGACCGCCCTTCCGCGTGCCGGGACCGGGGAGCTCAGGGCACCAGCAGCAGCTTGCCCGTCGTGCGGCGGCCTTCCAGGTCCTCGTGCGCCCGCCTCGCCTCGGCCAGCGGGTAGCGCCCGCCGATCCGCACGGTCAGCGCACCGCCCACCACGGCCTCGAACAGCTCGCCGGTCCGCCACTCCAGCTCCTCGCGGGTGGCCACGTGCGCACCCAGCGACGGCCGGGTCAGGAACACCGAGCCCGCCTGGTTGAGCCGCAGCGGGTCGAACGGCGGCACCGCGCCGCTGGACGCGCCGAACAGCGCCAGCATGCCGCGCGGCTTCAGGCTGGCCAGGCTCCCGTCGAACGTGGTCGCGCCGACGCCGTCGTACACGGCCGCGACGCCCACGCCGTCGGTGAGCTCGCGCACCACGGGCGCGAAGTCCACCCGGTCGTACCGGATCACCTCATCGGCACCGGCCTCGCGCGCCAACGCCTCCTTCGCCTCGGTGGACACCGTGCCGATCACGCGCGCGCCCCGAGCCTTGGCCAACTGCACCAGCAGCAGACCCACGCCACCGGCCGCGGCGTGCACGAGGACCGTGTCGCCCTTCTGGACCGGGTACGTGGACGCGACCAGGTAGTGCGCGGTCAGGCCTTGCAGCAGAAGCGCGCCCGCCGTGTCGTCGTCCACCCCGTCGGGCACCGGCACCGCGTCCCCGACCGGCACCACGGCCTGCTCGGCGTAGCTGCCGAGGGACTGCGCCCAGGCCACCCGGTCGCCCACCGCGAAGCCGGTGACGTCCGGGCCGACCGCGCTGACCCGGCCCGCGCCCTCCAGCCCCGGCCCGAACGGCAGGGCCAGCGGGTAGCGGCCTTCGCGGTGGTAGCAGTCGATGAAGTTGACCCCGGCGGCGGCCACGTCCACCAGCAGCTCACCCGAGCCCGGCGACTTCGCCTCCACGTCGGTGAACTCCAGCGCTCCCGGCCCGCCGGTCGCGCGCACCACCACTGCCTTGGGCATGTGTTCGTCCTCCTGTCGCGATGTCCTACGTCAGCACACCAACCGCCGCGGCGGCCGGTGTGTTCCGCTTCTCACCCACCGAGAGCGACCTTGCGGGCCAGCCCGAGCGGCAACGCGCCCGCGCCCGCGACGGTGTCGTGGAACTCGCGCGGCGACCCGGTGAACTCCGACCGGATGCGCTCGATCTCCAACGCGCCGGTCAGGTACGACGGCGCCTGCGTCGGCCACGCGCAGTACCGGCTGACCTCGCCGACGGCCGTGCCCGGCGTCAGCGACGCCTTCGTGGTCATGAACTCCTCGGCCTCCTCGACACCCATGTCGCCGCAGTGCAGCGCGGTGTCCACGATCATCCGCGCCGCCCGGAACAACCGCGCCTCGACGTGCGCCAGCTCCTGCGCGCGCGCCTTGGCCGCGTCACCGACGACCGCCGCGGTGAAGTAGCCGTGCTCGCGCAGCAGCTTCTCCGCGTACAGCGCCCAGCCCTCGGAGAAGTACGGGGTGCGGAACACCTTGCGCACCGGCCGGTCCTGCGCGGCCAGCCACGACAGGTGCCAGTGGTGACCGGGGTACGCCTCGTGCACGGCGATCGTGGCCAGCTGGGCGCGGGAGTTCGTGCGCAGCCGCTGGGTGGTCTGCTCGGCGGTGAACCCGTCCGGCGGGAACGGCACGAAGAAGTGGCCCGTCCGCTGGTCGGTCAGCGGTGGCGGCGACATGTAGGACGCCACCGCCAGCACCGGGCGCTGGAACGTCGGCGACGGCACCACCCGGCACTCCTCGCCCTCGGCGAAGGTCACCAGGCCGTGCTCGACCAGGAAGTCCCGGGCCCGCCGCGTCTCCGCCTCGTACTCGGCGCGCATCGCCTCCGGCGTCGGCGGGTGGTCGTCCTGGAACGACGCCATCACCGCGTGCCAGTCGTCGGTGCCGGCCAGCTCGCGCATCTCGGCGTCCAGCTCGGCGTAGGCGGCCCGGCCGCGCTCGTGCAGCTCGGCCGCGCCGTAGCCCAGCACCTCCTGCTCGCGCAGCAGCGTCGAGTACAGCGCCTCGCCCATCCGCCAGTCGCCACCGGCGCGCCCGGCGAACCCGTCCAGGAACGCGGCCAGCTCGTCGAACGCCCGCGCCGCCGGCTCCGCGGCCTGGGCCAGCTCCGCGCGCAGCCCTGGGTCCGACACCTCGGCGGGCAGGGTCGCGGTGAGGAACGCCCGGCCGGTGCGCGCCTGGTCGGCGGCCCGCCGCACGATCCTCGGCGCGGCCAGGTCCGGGTCCAGGTTCGCCCGGCACGCGGCCAGCACGGCGGGCACCTCGGCCAGCCGCTGCACCACGCTCGCCACCAGCTCCGGCTCCGGCCGCAGCCGGTTGAGGAACGCGCTGAACAACGGGTACAGCACCGCGGTCGTGTAGGTCGACGGGTCACGACGCCACGCGGGCCACGTCGCCTTCGCCCGCACGCCGCGCAGCACGGACACGACGAGGTCGCGGTCCACCGAGCCCTGGAGGTCGTCCGCGCGGACCGCGGCGAACCGGTCGAGCCACGCGTCCGCGCCGCGTTCGTATTCGGTGAACGCGGCCGCGCTGAAATCGCCGAGGGTGTGGTCATGGGCGAGCGAGCCGAGCATCGCGGCACTGCCCGGGTTGCGGTCGAAGTGCCAGGCGAGGAACTGTTCGACCAGGTGGGTGAGCTGTGGGGTATCCGTCACGACCCGCAAGCTACCTCCCGACCGGTCGGTCCGGGAGGTGGCGCAAATTCCGTTGGGATTTGCCTGTTGACGCTTTAGGTTCACCGCGTCACAGGGGGAGGTAATGACCGTGAAGCACAACAACCCGGAATTCGCCGAGATCGCGCGGCGCGCCACGATCCTGCGCACGCAGGTGGGGTCGGGCGTGCACGGCACCGCCATCGAGGGCACCGACGACCGCGACGAGATGGGTGTGTGCGTCGAGCCGCCGGAGTTCGTCATCGGGCTGCGCCGCTTCGAGCAGTACATCCACCGCAGCGCCGAGGAACGCACCGGTGTGGTCAACACCCCGTCCGGTCCCGGCGACCTCGACCTGGTCACCTACTCGCTCCGCAAGTGGCTGCGGCTGGCGTTGCAGGGCAACCCGACCGTGCTGCTGCCGCTGTTCGCGCCCGAGCACGAGATCGTCGAGATCACCGACCTGGGGCGTGAGCTGCGCGACAACGCGGACATGATCGTGTCGCGGCTGGCCGGGCGGCGGTTCATCGGCTACCTGCACAGCCAGCGCCGGCGCATGGTGGACGGCACGGTGGCCCGGCGCGTCAACCGGCCGGAGCTGGTGGCGCGGCACGGCTACGACACCAAGTACGCCGCGCACATGGTGCGGTTGGGCGTGCAGGGCGTCGAGCTGCTGGAGACCGGCCGGATCACGCTGCCGATGCCCGAGCCGTGGCTGACCTGGATCCGCGACCTGCGGCAGGGGCGGCACGCGCGGGAGGAGGCGATGGACGCGGCCGCGTCGCTGGAGGCCAGGCTGGAGGAGCTGCTCCTGGACTCGTCGCTGCCCGAGCGGCCCGACCACGCCCGCGCCGACAAGTGGCTGGTCGAGGCCTACGAGTCGGTGTGGTCGACGGTGTGGTCTGCGGCCTGACGAGCGGTCGTGAGTGCGGTCACGTGCGCGCAAGTTACCGGCAGGTTCTAGTCTGGCCGACGTGGCAGAGGACAAGAAGATCGGGCGTGCGGTGAAGACGGCGACGGCGTTCGTGGCCGCGCACGGCAAGCCCGCCCGCGCCGTCGTGGAGAACGTCGGGCGGGCGGGCGCGCGCGTCGTGCTGGTCGGCGACGACGGTGCCCTGGGCGACGTGGTGCTGCCGGACGTGGCGTCGGCGGAGGCCGTGGTCGAGGCCGTCGCGGACCTGGAGCGGCACGAGTGGGACCGCGAGACCACGGCCGCGGTGAAGATCGGCCCGGCGCACCGGCGCAAGATGGGCGGCCGATGAAGGTCCTCTTCGCCACCTGCGACTCGCTGCCCGCCGGCGACGGCGACGACGACGCCCTGGTGGACGCGTTGGCCGACGTCGGCGTGCAGGTGTCGTGGACGACGTGGGGCACGCCGGTGCGGGCCGACCTGGTCGTGCTGCGGTCGACCTGGGACTACACCGAGCGGCTGCCGGAGTTCCTGGCGTGGTGCGACGCCGAGCCCGCGCTGGTGAACCCGGCGTCCGTGGTGCGGTGGAACACCGACAAGACCTACCTGGTCGACCTCGCGCGCCACGGCGTGCCGGTCGTGCCGACGGCGGTGGCCGGGCCGGGCTTCACCGACTGGCCGGACGGCGAGTTCGTGGTGAAGCCGACCGTCGGCGCCGGTTCGCGGGGCGCGCTGCGCGTCGCGGCGGGCGATCACGCGTCGGCCGCCGCGCACCTGGCCGGCCTCGGCGTGCCGGCGCTCGTGCAGCCCTACCAGTCGCGGGTGGACTCGGCCGGCGAGACCGCGATGGTGTTCCTCGGCGGCCAGTACTCGCACGCGTTCACCAAGGGCGCCATGCTCGTCCCGGACGCCGAGTACGACGAGTCCGGCCTGTACCTGCTGGAACGCCTGTCCGGTGCGACGCCGTCACCGGCGCAGCGCCGGGTCGCCGAGGACGTCATGGACGCCGCCGCCGAGCTGACCGGCCTGCGCCGCCACGACTTCCTGTACGCGCGGGTCGACCTGATCCCGGGCACCGACGACGCGCCGCTGCTGCTGGAACTGGAACTGGTCGAACCGTCGCTGGGCTTCCGCCAGACCGACTCGACCGCCCCGCTCCGCTTCGCCTCGGCCGTCCGCGCGGCCCTCGCCCGGCGGTAGGACATCCGCAACGCCGAACGCCGGAGCGGAGTGCTCCGGCGTCCGGCGCGTCCTACTTGAGGCCGGAGCCGATGCCGGTCAGGGAGCGGACCTCCATCTCGGCCTGCTTGGCCGGGTCGGACTTCTCCTTGCTCAGGACCGTGCCCAGGTAGCCGCACAGGAACGAGAACGGGATCGACACCAGGCCCGGGTTGCTCAGCGGGAACCAGGCGAAGTCGACGTCCGGGAAGATCGACGACTTCGCGCCGGACACCGCGGGGGAGAAGACGAGCAGGAAGACGCACGACCCGAGCCCGCCGTAGACCGCCCACAGCGTCCCCGGCGTGTTGAACCGCTTCCAGAACATCGAGTAGATGATCGTCGACAGGTTCGCCGACGCGGCCAGCGCGAACGCCAGCGCCACCAGGAACGCCACGTTCTGGCCGTTCGCCGCGATGCCGCCGACGATCGCCAGCAGGCCCACCACGATCGCGGTCAGCCGGGCGACCCGCACCTCCGACCGCGGGTCGGCCTGGCCCCGCTTGATCACGTTCGCGTACACGTCGTGCGCGAACGACGCCGACGCCGTCAACGTCAGACCGGCCACCACCGCGAGGATCGTCGCGAACGCCACCGCGCTCACCACGCCCAGCAGCACCGCGCCGCCGACCTCGTAGGCCAGCAGCGGCGCGGCCGAGTTCTCGCCGCCCGGCGCCGCCGTGATCTCCTTCGACCCGACCAGCGCCAGCGCGCCGAACCCGATCACCAGCGTGCACAGGTAGAACGTGGCCATCATCCACGTCGCCCACACCACCGAGCGGCGCGCTTCGCGGGCGTTCGGCACGGTGTAGAACCGCATCAGCACGTGCGGCAGCGAGGCCGTGCCGAGCACCAGGGCCAGCGCCAGCGAGATGAAGTCGAGCCGGCTGGTCGGCGTGGCGCCGTACCGCACGCCCGGCTCCAGCACCTCCGGCCCGAGCGGCGTGTTCCGCGACGCCGTCTCCAGGATCGCCGACAGGCTGAAGCCGAACTTGCCGAGCAGGAACACCGACATCAGGGTCACGCACATGATCAGGAAAACGGCCTTGATGATCTGCACCCACGTGGTGCCCTTCATGCCGCCCAGCAGCACGTACAGCACCATCACGATGCCGACCACCGCGATGATGACCGACTGGCCGACCTTGCTGTGCACGTCCAGCAGCAGCGCCATCAGCGCGCCCGCGCCCGCCATCTGCGCGATCATGTAGAACAGCGAGATCACCAGGGTCACGTTGGCCGCCGCGGCGCGCACCGGGCGCTGCCGCATCCGGAACGCCAGCACGTCGCCGAGGGTGAACCGGCCGGTGTTGCGCAACCGCTCCGCGATGATCATCAGGCCGAGCAGCCAGGACACGACCCAGCCGATCGAGTACAGGAACCCGTCGTAGCCGTTGACCGCGATGCTGCCGGAGATGCCGAGGAACGACGCGGCGGACAGGAAGTCGCCCGACAGCGCGATGCCGTTCTGCGGCCCGGTGAAGCTGCTGCCCGCGGCGTAGTAGTCCGACGCGGTGGCGTTGCGGCTGCCCGCCCGGTACACGATGTAGAGGGTGATCAACACGAAGACGCTGAAGACGCCCAGGTTGATCGCGGTGTTGCCGCCCATCAGGCCCGGTCCTCCGCGGTGAGCGAGCGGACCGCGTCGACCTGCGGGTCGAGCTTGCGCCGGGCGTAGCGCGCGTACGCCAGCGTCAGCGCGATCGTCGTCACGAACTGGAGCAGGCCGAACAGCAGGCCGAGGTTGATCACGCCCCACACCGGGGTGCCCATCAGGTCCGGCGCGTACGCCGACAGCGCGACGTAACCCAGGTACCACAGCAGGAACCCGCACGTGACCGGCACCACGAAGACCGTGATCCGCCGGCGCAGCTCGCGGAAATCGGCGCTCGCCTGAAGCGCGACGAAGTCCGGGTCGCCCGCTTCGTCGACCAACAGGGGCGTGCCCGGGTCGTCGAAAGTGGCGAAGCCGCGCCCGCCGCGGGCGGGTCTCGAATCCGTCGGAGGCAGGATCGCCTTCGTCATCAATCCTCCACGGGGATTTGCCTCGCCGCGCACGCGGATGCGCGGGCCGGCGGCGAGCGCTCAGCGTAACCGCGTTGCGCCGTCAGTCAACGGCGTACCGCCGACGGTCGGGTCACCGCTGCTCAGTCGATGCCGGACCGTTGCCTCGGGCGGCGTCCGGGGTACCCCCGGTCGTCACGCTGCGCCGATCGGATGAGGACCTACCGCAAGGTCGTTGTCCCACGCCTGTCCACCACCTACTATCCGCCCAGCAACACCCACGCTCGTCGGTCATCAATACGTCGACGTCGTTCAACTTCGAAACAACTACGGACTTTCCGGGGCTTGTCTGGTGACTGGCGACAACAACGCGCGCGGGCAGTGGTGGAGTGCCGTCGCGGACTGGCGGAATTGGCGTCTGCCGGTCAAGCTCGCCGCCGTCCTGGCGGTGCCCGTGCTCGTCGCCGTCGGCGCGGGCCTGGTGCAGATCCGCGGGTACGTCAAGAGCGCCGACGCCTACGCCTCGGTGCAGCGCGTCGTGACGCTGCGCGCCGGCATGGACCCGCTGATCGCGGGCGTGCAGGCCGAGCGCGCGTTCGCCGCGCAGCGGGCCGAGGGCTCCGGGGTGGACGAGAAGAAGTTCCGCGAGCTCACCGGCATCACCGACAACGCCGCCGCCGGTGTGCGCAACCTGATGGAGCGCACCACGACCCTCGGCGAGGTCGCCAACGCCCGGTTCCGCGACGCCGCCGCCCAGCTCGACGGCCTGCCGCAACTGCGCGAACGCGTCGTGTCCGGCAGCGTCGACCTCGAAGGCGCCATCGGCGGCTACACCGTGGTGGCCCGCGCCCTGCTCGACTTCGACCAGGCCATGGTCGGCGACTTCGGCGACCCGGCGCTGTCCGGCACCGCGACCGCCCTGCACAACCTCGCCATGGCGGGCGAGCAGGTGTCCTGGCAGCACGCCACCGTGCTGGCCGGCATCAGCCGCGGCAGGCTGACCGACAACGAGGTCACCGCGCTGGAGCAGTCCTACACCCGCCAGCAGGACAAGCTGGCCGACTTCTCCGCCGTCGCGACGCCCCAGCAGCAGGCCGACTACCGCAGCACCGTCTCCGGCCAGGCCGTCGATCTGCGCAACAGCCTGTTCCAGCAGGTCCGCACCAACTCCGGCGCGGTCGAGCTGCTGGTCAAGGCCGACGCGTGGAACAGCGGCTCGGAGGCGACCCTCAAGCAGCTCGGCGTGGTGCTGCGGTCCCTGGAAGGCCAGCTCACCGCCACGGCCGGCCGGTTGCAGGACTCCACCAGCGACCGCGCGGGCGCGGCGGCCGTGATCCTGCTGGCGTCGATGTTCGCCGCCGCCGCGGTGGGCTTCGTCGTCGGCAACTACCTGCTGCGCTCCCTGCGCGCGTTGCGCACTGCGGCGCTGGACGTCGCCGAGCACCGCCTGCCCACCCTGGTGGCGCAACTGCGGGAGAACGCCGCGCACGACGTCACCGTCCAGCCCGTGCCCGTGCACACGAAGGAGGAGCTGGGCCAGTTGGCGCGCGCGTTCGACGCGGTGCACCGGCAGGCCGTCAGCTCCGCGGCCGAGCAGGCCGACCTGCGCACCGGCATGCGCAACGCGTTCATCAACCTGTCCCGCCGCAGCCAGGGCCTGGTGGAGCGGCAGCTCAAGCTCATGGAGGAGCTGGAGCGGCAGGAGGAGAACCCCGAGCAGCTGGCGAACCTGTTCAAGCTGGACAACCTCGCCACCCGGATGCGCCGCAACAACGAGAACCTGATGGTGCTGTCCGGCAGCGACGTGGCCCGCCGCTTCACCCGCCCCGTGCCGCTGGGCGACGTGCTGCGCGCCGCGGCGTCGGAGATCGAGCAGTACCAGCGCGTCGTCGTGCAGACCACGCCGTCGGTGGAGGTCGTCGGCTACGCGGCGGGCGACCTGGTGCGGCTGGTCGCCGAGCTGCTGGACAACGCGACGACGTTCTCGCCGCCGCGCACCCAGGTGATCGTCGGCGGCCGGCCCCGGACCGGCGGCGGTGTGCTCGTCGATGTGGTCGACCTCGGCGTCGGCATGTCCGAGGAGGACCTGGCGCAGGCCAACCGCCGGATCGCGCTGGCCGCGTCGGAGGACAGCGGCGAACTGCCCGTGTCCCGGCAGCTCGGCCTGTACGTGGTCGGCCGGCTCGCCGGTCGGCACGGCATCGAGGTGGTGCTGCGCGAGCAGGGCGACGGGCTGCGCGCGGTCGTGGCGCTGCCCGCCGAGCTGGTCCGCGCGACCGGACCGCTGACGGGTCGCCCGGTGCCCGCCCAGGCCGCCGCCCCGACCGCCGGGCCCCAGCCCGTGCCGCCGCCCTCGACCGGACCCCAGCCGGTCCTGCCGCGCAACGGCGTGCCGCACCCCGCGTCACCGTCGACCGGCCCGCAGCCCGTCGTGCCGCACCCCTCCACGGGCCCGCGACCGGCCGCCACGCCGCCGAACGGCGTGCCGCACCACTCGACCGGGCCCCAGCCGGTCCTGCCGCGCGCCGGCCTGCCGCCGCAGCCCGTGCTGCCGCCCCCCGTGCCCCTGAAAGAGGACGGGTGGAGCCCGTTTCGCGGGCGCGCGATCGACCCGCCCGACACCGCACCGCCCGCCCCGCCGGCCTCCGCGCCGCGGCGGACGGCCTCGACCTGGTTCGGCGGCGCCCCGGTGCCGCCCGCACCGGCGGAACCGGCGCGGCACCGCGCCGCGGACACCCACGCGCGCGGGGAGGCGCCCGTGAACGACGAGCCCGTGAACGACATTCCGGCGGAACTGCCCAAGAGGCAGCCGCGGACCAATCTGGTGGCCGAACGGCCGAGTGCGCCCGACGCGGTGGCACCCGTACGGAGGGATCCGCAGGCGACACGCGGGTTCCTCGCCAGCTACCAGACCGGTATCCGGCAAGGTGTCCGGGGATCCGGTGAGAATCGAGCTGGGCAGGAGAACGGATGAGCACGCAGAAGTCGCGGCAGGTCGACCAGTTCGGCTGGTTGGTGAGCAACTTCGCCGATCGCGTGCCCGGGGTGGCCCACGCCGTGGTGATCTCGGTGGACGGCCTGCTGCTGACCGCGTCCAACGGCCTGCCCGACGACCGGGCCGACCAGTTGGCCGCGATCGCGGCGGGCGTGGCGAGCCTGACCGAGTCGGCGGCGAGGTGCTTCGACGGCGGCGGCGTGTTGCGCTCGGTGATCGAGATGCAGTACGGGATCATGCTGCTGATGTCCATCCGGGACGGCTCGTGCCTGGCGGTGCTCGCCGCCCCGGACGCCGACGTCGGCCAGGTCGCCTACGAGATGACCGTGGTCGTCGACCAGGTAGGCCAGCTCCTGACCCCGGAGCTGCGCGCCCAGCTCCACGGCGTGAAGCGGATGATGGCCCGCCCGTCTGCGTGAGGTGGTCATGGACCGGAACGAGGAGCCTGGGACGTCGGACGAGACGTTCGCCGCCCTGCTCAACGGGTTCAGCCTCGACTCCTCCCGCCGTCGCAAGCAGGAGAAGCCGAGGGCCGAGCAACCCGCCGCCCCGACCGGCGACAGCCGGGACACGGGGGACACCAGGCCCCACCGCCCCGTCTTCGACGACGACGAGGACGACTTCGAGTACCCGCGCGAGGAGGCGGCGTCGATCGTCCGCGCCTACTCGTGGACCGGCGGCCGCACGACCTCGTCGTTCCAGCTCGAGATCGAGACGCTGGTGTCGGCGGTGGACTGGGACTACCCGGGCGCGATGAAGTCCGAGTACCACGAGGTGATCAACCTCGTGGCCCGGCCGCGGTCGGTGGCGGAGATCGCCGCGCTGCTGCGCCTGCCGCTGGGCGTGGCCAAGGTGCTGCTGGGCGACATGGCCGAACGCGGCCTGATCGACGTCCACGACACCGCGTCCACCGACGGCGCCCAGCCGGACCTGGGCCTGATGGAACGCGTCCTCGCCGGCCTCCGCCGCCTCTGACCCCCGCGCGAGTCGAACCCCCAGGTCCCGAGTGTCGAACACTCAGGTCCCGAGAGTCCTACGTTCGGAACACCCGAATTCAACGCTCAGGACCGGCGCGCCGCCTTTGCGTGATGATCAGCACACGACCTATCGTGGTTTCAGTGCCGACCGAAGTGTCGGCGTGGAGCCGAGGGGGTCTGATGAGCGTCGGACGGGAAACGCGGCTGTCGGCGTGGATCGAGCGGTTCGCCGCGCACTTCGCCGAGGAGGGCATCCCGCTGATCGGCGGCCGCATCCTCGGCTACCTGCTGGTGTGCCAGCCCACGGAACGGACCGCCGCCGAGCTGTCCCAGGAGCTGGAGGCCAGCAGCGGCTCGATCAGCACGAACCTGAAGTTCCTGGTCAACGCCGGTCTGGTGACCAAGCGCACGCGGCGCGGCCGGCAAGCGGCGCAGTACCGGATCAACGAGAAGCGGTGGGTCGACCTGATCCAGCGCAAGCTCGACGCCCTGGTGAGCGTGCGCGAGCTGACCGAGGCCGGGATGCGGCTGATGAGCGGCGACCCCGAACGCGCCATGCGGCTGCGGACCGTGGACGACCTCTACACGTGGCTGGCGACCGAACTGCCCGCGGTCTGGGACCGCAGGCCCTCGTCGTCACGCTGACCCCCGGCGCGTTCACGGGTGGACACCCACAGGGCGGCGGTGGCGACGACCACCGCGCCCGCACCCAGCACGTGCAGCGAGACCAGCACCTCGGGCACGCCGGTCCAGTACTGGACCATGCCCAGTGCGCCCTGCGCCAGCACCACGCCCACCAGCGCGTAGTACGGCCGCCGCGGCACGGGGTGGCCGCGCAACGCGAAGCCGAGCGCGATGAGCATGCCGAGGAACAGGAACAGCAGGTCGGCGTGCAGCTGCGACAACGTGTCCACCGGCAGGTCCAGGCGCGGGGTGGCCGCGTCACCGGCGTGCGGCCCGGCGGCGGTCACGAACGTCCCCGCCAGCAGCAGCAACCCCAGCGTCACGGCCTGCACGACCTGCAGCTTCAGCAATCCCCGCGGCACGAGCGGCCGGGCGGGCCCGTCACCCTCGCCCAGCGCCGCGACCAGCAGCACGGCGAACCAGACCAGCAGCATCGACACCAGGAAGTGCACGCTCACCGTCCACCACAGCAGCCCGGTGAGCACGGTGAACCCGCCGATCACGGCCTGCGCCACGACCCCGCCGAACTGCACCAGCGCCAGCACCACGACCCGCTTGCGCCGCGGCCGGTTGAACCACGCCGCCAGCACGCACAGCGCCGCGATCACGCCGACCACACCGGTCAGCGTGCGGTTGCCGAACTCGACCCACTGGTGCAGCGACGCCACCTCGGGGTGCTCGACCGGCACGAGGCTGCCCTCGAAGCACTGCGGCCAGGTGGGGCAGCCGAGTCCCGACCCGGTCACCCGCACGATCGACCCGGTCACCGCGATGCCGCCCTGGGCGATCACGACGGCGATGGCGAACGCACGCTGGAACGTGCTCAGGAAGGCGGTGAACCAGGATGGAACGGACACGACCCGATGGTAGGTACCACTAGCTGAGAACCGCTGCCCGGGGGTCAGCTGAGCTTGGTGGTCCGCATCGCCGTCACGCCCGCGGCCACGCCCCAGACGACCAGCACGGCGACGTGACCGGGGCTCGGCGCGGCCCCCTCGACCACGGCGTCGTGCAGGGCGAGCGCGAGCGCGGCGGACGGCAGCGCGTCCACGACGGTCGCCAGCCACCCCGGCAGCGCGTCCACGCCGAGCGCGACGCCGCCGACGAGCAGCAGCGCGAACCACACGATGTTGGCCAGTGCGAGCACGATCTCCGCCCGCAGCGCGCCGCCGAGCAGCACGCCGAGCGCGCCGAACGACAACGTGCCGAGCAGGATCAGCAGAGCCGCCCACAGCAGACCGGTAGCGGACGGTAGCCGCCAGCCGAGCAGCAGCGCGACCACGGCGATGATGACGACCTGCACGGCGACCACGGCCAGCGCCGCGACGACCCGTCCGGCGACGAGCAGCCAGCGGGGGAGCGCGGTCGCGGCGAGGCGCTTGAGCACGCCGTAACGCCGGTCGAAGCCGAGCGCAATCGCTTGCCCGGTGAACGCGGACGAGATCACGGCCAGCGCGAGGATGCGGGCGGTGGCCGAGCCGACCCGCGGGTCGGGCACCGGGATGACGTCCATCAGGCTCATCGCGACCAGCAGCGCCACCGGGATGAGCACGGTCAGCAGGATCTGCTCGCCGTTGCGCAGCGTGAGCACGGTCTCGGTGCGGGCCTGGGCGAGCAGCATCCGGCCGAGCTTGCCGCGGCCGGGCGCTGGCGTGAACGTGCCGGGCGCGAACGAGGGTGAGTCGGTCACGAGCGCAGCTCCCTGCCGGTCAGCTCCAGGAACACGTCCTCCAGGCTGCGCCTGGCCACGGTCAGCTCCTCGGCCAGCACGCCCTGCTGGGCGCACCACGAGGTGACCGTGGAGAGGACCTGCGGGTCGATGTGGCCCTGCACGAGGTAGGTGCCGCGAGTCGCCTCGCGCACCTCCAGACCCTCCGGCAGGGCGTCGCGCAGCAACGTCAGGTCCAGGCCGGGCCGGGCGCGGAAGCGCAGCTGCCGGTCGTCGGCGTGGTGCTCGGTGAGCTCGGCCGGGCTGCCCTGGGCGACGACGCGGCCCGCGTCCACGATGACGACGTGGTCGGCGAGCGCTTCGGCCTCGTCCATGAGGTGGGTGGTGAGCAGCACGCTGACGCCGTCCGCGCGCAGTGCCGACACCAGTTCCCAGACCAGGCGGCGGGCCTGGGGGTCCATGCCGGCGGTCGGCTCGTCCAGGAACACCAGCTCGGGCCGCCCGACGAGGGCGCACGCCAGGGACAGGCGTTGCTGCTGCCCGCCGGACAGCCGCTTGTAGGGGGTGCGCACCGCCGACGAGAGCCCGAGCACGTCCAGCAGCCACCGGGGGTCGAGGGGGTTCGCGGCGCACGCGGCCACCAGGCGCAGCATCTCGTCGGCCCGCACGCCGGGGTAACCGCCGCCGCCCTGCGGCATCACGCCGATGCGGGGGCGCAGCCGGTCGCCGTCGCGCCGGGGGTCGAGCCCGAGGACGCGGACCTCGCCGCCGTCGGCCGCCCGGAACCCCTCGCAGACTTCGACGGTGGTCGTCTTCCCGGCGCCGTTGGGGCCGAGGAGCGCGAGGACCGTGCCGGTGTCCAGGGTGAGGTCGAGTCCGTTCACCGCGACGGTGGAGCCGTAGCGCTTGACCAGCCCCGACACTTCCACGGCAGGGTGCTGGGGGTGCGGGCTCACGACGGGGAAGCCTAGGGCGTGGCCTGCCCCACCCCGGTGGTGGGGTCAGCCCCACCGGGGTTCTCCGGGTGGCTTCAGGGTCGTCTCGGGGGTGTTCCCGATATCTTCGGTCGCCATTCCGGACGAAGATTTTCCTCGTGGTGGAGATCCGGGGGAAAACGCGGACGGCGGTGGTGCCGCTGGCTGTCGTGGGGCTCGTCCTGTCGCTGTTCCCGATTGTTTACCTGCATGTGTCGTCGGTCGGCGAACTGAGCCCGATCGCGCACACGATCAGCGATTACATCTTCGTGGACAACGGCAGCGGCCTGCTCGCCGCGACCGCGCTGACGCTGGCGGCGGCGTCGATCGGCCTGCTCGTCGCCCTGGTCCGGTCGGGTCTGCCCAGACGGGGGCCGGTGGCAGTGCTGCTGGGGCTGTGGGCGGCGGGGTTGGCGGTGGCCGCGGTGTTCCCGACCGACCCGACCGGCACGCCCACGTCGTTCTCCGGCGCGGTGCACCGGTACGCGGGCGCGGTGATGTTCGCGAGCCTGCCGCTGGCCGGGTGGCTGATTTCCCGGACGTTCATCTCCAGTACCGCCCTGCGTCGTATTTCCGTAGCCGCGGGCATCACCTCGGTGGCATTCATGGTCAGTCACGTCTCGGTGGTGTACCCGGGTAACGGCGCGGTCGTGCTCGGCCTTTTCGAGCGCGTTCTGTTCGCCTTGTTGTACGGGCTGCTGTTCGCCCTGGCCTCCGCCGTCCTGCGCCGCGAGGAGGCGTCATGACGTGGCTCGCCGTCCTGCTCGCGGTGCTCGGCGCCGTGTTCTTCGCCTTCGCCGCACGCCTGCAGCACGACGCCGTGCGGGCGAGCGAGGGCGCGTTGAAGGTCCTGGAGCTGCTGCGCAGGCCGCGGTGGCTGCTGGGCCTGGTGTTGCTCGTCCTCGGCGCCGGTGTGCACGCGGCGGCGTTGGGGATGGCGCCGTTGAGCGTGGTGCAACCGGTCGGCGTGGTGGCCATCGGCATCACCGCGGTCCTCGACGGTCGCCGCCGTGAGCTGCCCGCGGTCGCGTGGACCACGTTCGGCGTGGGCGCGTTCGTGCTCCTGGCCGCGGGCAGCGCCACGTCCACCGCGGTCGTGCCGGAGGCCGAGGTGAAGGCCGCGCTGCTGGCGCTCGGCCTGATCGCGGTCCCGGGCCTGGTCGGCGTGCTGTCGACCCGCCCGGCGGTGCGCGCCCTCGGTTTCGGCGCGGCGGGCGGTGTCGCCTACGGCTTCGTGTCCGTGCTCATGCGGTCGGTGTCGCAGGACGTCCAGCAGGGCGGCCTGGCGTGGTCGACCGCGCTCTCGGCGGCGGGCATCGCCGCCGCCCTCGTCGTCGGCGGCTGGTTCACCCAGCACGCCTACGCCAGCGGACCGCCGCACCTGGCGGTCGCCTGCCTCACCGTGGTGGACCCGCTCGTGGCCGTCGGCATCGGCGCGGGGCTGCTCGGCGAGGCGACCCGGACCAGCCCGCTGGTGGCCGCCGCCCAGGTGGCGTGCGCCGCGATCGCCGTCGGCGGTGTCGTCGCGCTGGCCCGCACCCGAACTCTTCCCGCAGTACCCACCAGATCGGAGACGACAGTGACCAACGGACGCGCCATGCGGATCGTGATCGCCGCGGAGACGTTCCCGCCGGACGTCAACGGCGCGGCCCGGTTCGCCCACCGCCTCGCCACCGGGCTCGCCGGCCGCGGCCACGACGTGCACGTGATCTGCGTGTCGCCGGACGGCGCGGCCCGCACCGAGCGGGCCGATGGGATCACCGTGCACCGGGTGCGGTCGCACCGCACGCCGTTCCACCGCACGTTCCGGGTCGGGCTGCCGTGGCAGGTGCGCAAGGACGTCGCCGTGCTGCTGGAGGAGCTGCGGCCGGACCTGGTGCACGTGCAGGCGCACTTCGTCGTGGGGCGGCACGTGCTGCGGCAGGCGGCGGCGTCGGGCATCCCGACCGTGGCGACGAACCACTTCATGCCGGAGAACCTGTTCGGGCACGCGCACGTGCCGGCGTGGTTGCAGGGCATGGCGTCGCGGTGGGCGTGGCGGGACCTGGGGCGGGTGTTCGGCGTGGCCGACGTGGTGACCGCGCCGACGCCGCGGGCCGTGCGGCTGCTGCACGACAACGGTTTCCCGGAGCGGGCCGTGCCGGTGTCGTGCGGCATCGACATCGACCGGTACCGGTCGCGGCGCCCCGTGCGGCGCACCGACGCGCCGACCGTGCTGTTCGTGGGGCGGTTGGACGAGGAGAAGCGGGTGGACGAGCTGCTGCGCGCCCTCGCGCTCGTGCCGCGGCTGCACGCCGAGATCGTGGGCGACGGCTCGTGCCGGGCGGAGTGGGAGCTGCTGGCGCGTGACCTCGGCATCACCGACCGCGTCCGCTTCCGCGGTTTCGTGAGCGAGTCCGAGCTGCTGGACGCCTACGCGTCGGCGGACGTGTTCTGCATGCCGGGCATCGCCGAGCTGCAGAGCCTGGCCACGATGGAGGCGATGGCCGCGGGCAAGCCGGTGGTGGTGGCGGACGCGATGGCGTTGCCGCACCTGTGCAAGCCGGGACGCAACGGCTGGCTGTTCACGCCGGGCGACGTGCGCGGCCTGGCGGACCGCCTGCACGCCGTGACCGTCGACCCGACCGTCACCGTCCGCATGGGTGCCGCGTCCAGCGACCTGATCGCCGCCCACGCCATCGACACCACCCTGGAGACCTTCGAATCCCTCTACTCCCGCGCCCTGGGCCTGCCCACCCCGACCCTCACCCCCGCCCTGGCCGCGTGAGTCGAACCTCCAGGTCCCGAGTGTCGAACGTTCAGGACCACCGAATTCAACGTTCAGGACACCACCGCCGGGTCCTGAACGTAGAACTCGGGGGTCCCGAGCGTTCGACACTCGGGTCCCGAGCGTTCGACACTCGGGTTAGTCGAGGTCGGAGCCGGTGGTGGAGCGGTGGGCGGCGCGGTGCGCGACGCGGTGGCCGGTGGTGGTCAGGCGGGGGCGGCCGGAGTCGTCCAGGTCGGTGAGGAACTTGAACAGCATCCCGTGGCCCTCCAGCCGCTTCAGCAGCACGGCGGCCACGTCGTCGGGGTCGAAGTCCAGGATGGACAGCTGCTCCACCAACGACGTCGCGATGGTCCGCCGAGCCCGCAACGGCACCCACCACGTCGTCACCAGCAGCAGCACCAGCCCGAACGCCAACGCCGTGCCCAGCACCGCCTCCCACCCGGTGAACCGCAACGAGAACACCTGCACCACCGCGGCGATGACCAACAGCGCGGACCCGTACACCGCGGCCCACCCGGCGGTCGCGGACGCGGGCGGCTCGGCGGCCTCCGTGTCCCACACCCCGTCCACCTGCCGCCACCGCCGCAGCGAGCTGCCCAGGACGTACGACGTCACCCCGCCGAACACGATCGCGACGACCGTCCCGATCACCACCGGCGCCGGGCTCAGGTCGTACAGCCGGTACCGCACCACGGCCCACACACCGGCCACGATCGCCGCCGCCACCAGCACCCGCACCAGCAGCCGCGGCTTCAACCGCACCTTCCCCAGCACGGCCAGCGGCGTGCCCACCGGCGCGGGCAGGCTGCCGATGACCAGCAACCCCACCACGACCAGCAGCACGCCGCCGACCGCCACCATGCCCGTCACGGCCTGGTCGCCGGTCTGCCCGGACGCCAACGCGTCCCGGGTCCGGTCGATCGCCACCGTCACCAGCGGGATCACCGGCGACAGCAGCACCAGCCCGTGCAGCAGCGTGCCCGACCGCAGCGCCGCGTAGCCGAACGCGGCCAGCAGCGTGCCGCCGCCGAACGCCGCCGCCGGACCGACCGCCCACGGCGGCAGCAGGTCGAACAGCGACAGCACCAGCAGCGCCCCGCCCAACGCGAACCCGAGCAACCCCAGGAACTGCGCCAGCCGCCCACCCCTGGTCAGCCCGGTGATCGTCCAGTACGGCAGCAGCGCCGCCCCGCGCAACGTCCTGGTCAGCGGTTTCGCCGTGCCCAGCCCGGAGTTGTCGCTGTCGGCCACGGTGATCGCCACCGCCGCGGCCGTCGCCGCCGTGCGGATCACCTGGTCG
Organism: Saccharothrix saharensis; assembly: GCF_006716745.1. Classification (NCBI taxonomy): domain Bacteria; kingdom Bacillati; phylum Actinomycetota; class Actinomycetes; order Pseudonocardiales; family Pseudonocardiaceae; genus Saccharothrix; species Saccharothrix saharensis. The sequence continues at coordinate 7,226,071 of NZ_VFPP01000001.1, forward strand.
CTGCTCGCCTCCTGCACCAGCGGCTCACGCCCGATGCCCGCCCGGTCGAACGCGCTCAGCCCCCGCACGCCCACCTCGACCCGTTCCGCGTCCGTCCGCACGGGCAGCCGGGACAGCAGTGCCGCCTGCTCCTCCAGGAACAGCTCGCCGCGCGAACGCCGGTCCGCGCCCTCGTGCCGGTCGGCCAGGATCGCCGCGCGCAACGCGGGCAGCTCCTCGCAGATGATCCGGGTGTGCAGGCCCCACGCGGCCAGCTCGGCCAGCGCCGCGCACGTCGGCGGGTGGTCGCCGTCGGGGTTCGCGTAGACCGCGCCCAGCTCGTCCTTCGCCCGCCGCACGTACGGCACCAGCTCGTCCGGCACGCCGTCGCCGAACAACGCCAGCACCAGCTCGTCGACCTTCGCCGCGGCCCGGGCGACCGGGTCGCCGCCACCGCCGGTGAGCCGGTCCACCCGCAGCAACCGCTTCGGGTCGAACACCACCTTGCACAGCATGGTCGCGCCGTCGAGCCTGCCCCAGATCCAGTCGTTGACCCGCCAGGACCGCTTGAGGAACCCGGAGAACCGGTTCAGCGACGCCCCACCGGCCTTGTCCTCGGCGGTGACGCTGTACTCGGCGAACGCGTTGCGCGTCTGCAGGCTGATCTGCACCAGCTCCACGGCTTGGTCCAAGCCGCCGCGGGTGTCGTCGGCCAGGCACGTCGTGGCGACCTCCAGGGCCAGCGCCCGGGACAGCAGCAGGTCGCCCGCCACCAGCCCCGCCCCGGCCTCGGCGTCGGTGCGCGGCTCGGTCAGCAGCCGGTGCCACGACCGCAGCTCGCCGACCCGCAACTGCTCGTCGTCCAGCCGGTCGAGGATGTCGTGCGCGTCACCGAGGACGCCCGCGATCCGGTCCACCTGCTCCCGCACCCGCCGGCCGACGCCGTCCGGCTCGTCCAGCATCTTCGCCGCGAACCGGCGGACCCGCCGTTCCCAGTACTCCTGGTCCAGCTCCTCCGCGCGGCCGGTGGTCCAGTGCTCGTCCAGCTCGACCCGGGCGGCGCGCAGCTTCGCCCGCACGTCGAACAGGTTCGTGCGCGCCATCGCGAGCCGCTGGGCGTCCGGCATCACCCACACCAGGCGTTTGAGCACTTCCATCGCGGCGGACGCGAGCCGTTCGGCCATCGTGATGCCCCACGGCCAGCCGTGGTCGGGCAGCGCGGCCGGCTGCGGCACGGTCGGCACGTACGGCAGCTTGCCGTGCTGCGCGCGGTACTCGCGCTGGGCGGCTTCGGCGGCCGCGCGGACCCGTTCGAACGTCCAGCCGGCGGTGTTGGCGCCCGGCACCTCGAACTGGCGGGTCGTGACGTCGCGGGCGGCGTGCCGGATGCGCACGTCCTCGTAGTGGTCGTGCAGGGTCTCCGCCAGCGCGTACAGCTTCTCCGTGACCGAGCCGCCCGACGCCAGCCGGTCCAGCAGGGCGTTGCGCCCGCCGCGGCGTGAGGCGGCGTTGCGGTTGTGCTCCTCGATGCGGTCGACGTAGGTGCGGCCGCTCTGGCTGGTCAACGCGCCGAGCAGCTTGCCGCCGGTGGCCATGGTGCTGGGCAGCGCGCCGTCCACCGGGGCCACCGGCTCCACGACCGCCTCGGGGGCGTGCGGGAACACCAGCAGCATCACCCGCCGCACGGGGCCTTCGGCGGGCATCCGGTCGATGGCCTCCAACGCCTCCTTGGTGGGCGTGTTGACCAGGACGCCGCCGTCGACGGCGTAGCGGGACCGGTTGTCGGTGTCGTTGGCCCAGGAGGCGACGTCGGCCATGTTCGGCTTGTCGCCGTCGGGCGCGCCGGGTGCGACCGGGATGAACGACGGCTCGAACGCGAACGGGAAGGACGCGGACGAGCGGGCGGCCAGCGCCAACCGGCTGACCAGCGTCGGGAGGCGTTCGGCGGCGAAGTCGTCCCGGCCGTCGGGGTCGCGGCGGAACGAGAAGCTGCCCTGGTGGGTGGCCTGCACGAGGGTCTGGCCGAGGTCGTCGTGGTGGACCGTGGGCACGCCCGCGAGCAGCGTCGTGGTGATGCGCAGGTCGACCGGTCGGTCCTCCTGCGGGGTGAAGTCGGTGGTCAGGCGTTCGAGGGCTTCCTGGAGCCGGGGCAGGAAGAACTCGTCACCGCGCAGCAGCGACACGGGTTGGCCGCGGAACGGCGTGCGCAGCAGCTGTTCCATGCGCCCCTGCTCGGCCCACAGGTCGCGCAGCCGTTCCAGCCGGGCGTTCGCGTTGACCTGGGACAACGCCAGCGCGGCCCCGTTGATGCCGCCGGCCGACGTGCCCGTGATGACGTCGGCGCGGGCCGTGCTGCCGACCATGTCCAGCAGGTCCGCGTACGGGCCGTCACCCCTGGTCAGCCGGTCGAGCTCGAGCACCACACCGCCCATCCACACGGCGAGGCTGACCCCGCCGTTGAGCACGACGGCGAACCGGATCTGCTCCCTGGGCACGTCCACCATCACACCCTCCTCCCCGCGGCCCCGATCCTCCCGCACCCCCTACCTCGCCCACCGCCGCCTCCCGGTTACACCCGCGAGAGTCGAACGTCCAGGTCCCGCGTGTCGAACCTCCAGGACCCCCGAGTTCTGCGTTCGCGTTCGGCCAGGCGGCCGCGAGCGTTGAATTCGCAGGTCCTGAGCGTTCGACACGCGGGACCTGGAGGTTCGACTCTCGGGTCAGGCGGAGCCGGGGAGGGGGTCGCGTCTGATCAGGGGGATGACCTGCTTGCGGGCGACGAAGAGGCACACGCCGAACGCGATCAGGGCGGCCGTCACGGCCTGCGGCACGATGTAGGCGCGCCCGTCGAACGCCGATCCCGTCGGCGGCAGGATGACCGCGATCACGGCGCTCGCGGTGGTGGCGAAGACCCGGAAGCGACGCGCCAGCACGGCCGTGGCCAGCGGCAACGCGGCCCACAGCACGTACCACGGCTGCAGCACGGGCCCGAGCACCAGCACCGCGCCCAAGCCCGCCCCCAGGCCGTTCATGGCCTTGATCCGGCCCCGGAACGCCTTCCACAGCAGCGTCGCCACGATCACCACCGACACGGCCTGCGTCACGATCCGCATCAGCACGATCACCGACTCGGTGTGGTTGCCCAGCCCGAGCAGCAGCCCCAGCCCGCCGCCCATGAACCCCATCGCGGTCGGCGGGGACATCCAGCTCTTCACCGTGCCGGCGACGTTCAGCGTCTCCACCCAGCCGAACCCCAGCCCGGTGCCCACGCACGTCCCGACCATCACCACACCCGAGATGACCAGCAACAACAGCGCCGCCCGCACCAGGTCGGAGAACCGGCCGCCCCACCGCCGCGCGATCATCACGCCGAGGAACCCGAGCGCCAGCGCGGCCGGGATCTTCACCGCCGCGCCCATCGTGATCATGGTCGCCCCGAGCACGATCCACAGCAGCTCTTCACGCGTCGTCGGCGCACCGGGCGTCACCGGCATCTTCCGCAACGCCAGTTCCAGCCCGACCAGCATCAGGCCGATCGCCAAGCCCTCGTTGTGCACGCCCACGACCAGGTGGAACAGCACCAGCGGGTTCGCCGCGCCCAGCCACAGCGCGCTCACCGGCGGCACGCCGAACCGCCGCGCCAGCCGCGGCAGCGCCCACACGATCATCGCCAGGCCCAGCAGCCCCAGCAGCCGGTGCAGGAAGATGCCCGGCAGCACGCTGTCGCCGGTCACCATGGAGATGACCCGCCCGGCGGCCAGGAACAGCGGCCCGTACGGCGCGGGCGTCTCGCGCCAGATGTTCGGCACGTTCTTGGTCAGGTCGTGCTCCACGCCCAGCGCCGTGGCCGGGCCGAGCTCGTACGGGTCCTGCCCGTTGGCCGCGATCTGCGACTGCGCCAGGTAGCTGTAGACGTCACGGCTGAACATCGGCAGCACGAACACCAGCGGCGTGATCCACATCAGCAGCGTGCGGTCGAGCTGGCTGCGCGTCACCAGCCGGGGTCGGCCCGGCCGGGCGAACCGGCCCAGCCACAGCCACGCCGACACGATGAGGAACATGCCGGTCCACACCGCGCCCATGGACGCGCTGGGCATCCGCACGAACAGCCCCAGCAGCGGCGTCCCCGGCAACGGGCTGAACACGGGCGCGGCCCCGGACCCGAGGGAACCGACCGCCATCAGCAGCGCGCCGACGGTGCCCCAGCGGCGGATCACGTCGAGCTGCCGCCGTTCGGGGGCGTCGAGGGGTGCTGCCTCGCCGATCCCGCTCCGGTTCGCCATCACCATTCCGCCCGCCGCCACGTCCGAAGGGTAGCGACCGGGCCCCTCGCGTGACTCGGGTCACCCGACGAGGGCCGATCTTTGCGACCGCCCGCGAAATACGCAACACTGGTGTTGTGAAAAACGCCGGGATCGAACCGACCGCTGTGCCGTCCGGGCACGACGGCCGGACCCGGCACGCCGTCGCACGGCTCCTCCTGGAGCAGGGCCCGGTGACCGCGGCCTCGGTCGCGGAACAGCTCGGCCTGAGCCCCACGGCGGTGCGCCGGCACATCGACGCGCTGGTGGCCGACGGCGAGGCGACCAGCAGGGAGGCCCCGCGCCGGGGTCAGCGCGGCCGGGGTCGCCCGGCCAAACTCTTCCTGCTGACCGAGCAGGGGCGGGCCCGCTTCGGGCACGCCTACGACGACCTCGCCGTGGCCGCGCTGAGGTTCCTCGCCGAACAGGGCGGGGAGGAGGCGGTACGGGCCTTCGCCGAACGACGGGTGTCCGCCTTCGTCGACCGGCACCGCGCGGCCATCGTCACCCAGCCCGACGCCGCGGACCGGGCCAAGGCCCTCGCGGTGGCCCTGACCAGGGAGGGCTACGCTGCCTCGGCGCGCCACGTGGGGGCGGGCGAGCAGCTCTGCCAGCACCTGTGCCCGGTGGCGCACGTAGCGGCGGAGTTCCCGCAGCTGTGCGAGACCGAGACGGCGGCGTTCGCCGACCTGCTCGGCACGCACGTCCAGCGCCTGGCCACCATCGCCCGCGGCGATGCCGTGTGCACGACGCACATCCCGAACACACCCCGGATCCCAGATGGAGGGGAGCCCGCATGACTGCCGCTGCCGAGCAGCGCACCACCACAGCCCCGCTCACCCAGGAAGAGACCCTGGCGAGCATCGGCAACTACGAGTTCGGCTGGGCCGACTCGGACGTGGCAGGCGCGAGCGCTCGCCGGGGCCTGAACGAGGAAGTCGTTCGGGACATCTCGGCGAAGAAGAACGAGCCCGAGTGGATGCTGGACTTCCGGCTGAAGGCGCTGCGCCTGTTCGACCGCAAGCCGATGCCCACCTGGGGTTCGGACCTGTCGGGCATCGACTTCGACAACATCAAGTACTTCGTCCGGTCGACCGAGAAGCAGGCGGCGACCTGGGACGACCTGCCCGACGAGATCAAGAACACCTACGACCGCCTCGGCATCCCGGAGGCGGAGAAGCAGCGCCTGGTGTCCGGCGTCGCGGCCCAGTACGAGTCCGAGGTCGTCTACCACAAGATCCGCGAGGACCTCGAGGAGCAGGGCGTCATCTTCCTCGACACGGACACCGGTCTGCGCGAGCACCCGGAGCTGTTCAAGGAGTACTTCGGCTCCGTCATCCCGTCGGGTGACAACAAGTTCTCCGCGCTGAACTCCGCGGTGTGGTCGGGCGGCTCGTTCATCTACGTGCCGAAGGGTGTCCACGTCGACATCCCGCTGCAGGCCTACTTCCGGATCAACACCGAGAACATGGGCCAGTTCGAGCGCACGCTGATCATCGTCGACGAGGGCGCCTACGTGCACTACGTCGAGGGTTGCACCGCGCCGATCTACTCGTCGGACTCGCTGCACTCCGCCGTCGTGGAGATCATCGTCAAGAAGGGTGGTCGCTGCCGCTACACGACCATCCAGAACTGGTCGAACAACGTCTACAACCTGGTCACCAAGCGCGCGAAGGCCGAAGAGGGCGCGACCATGGAGTGGATCGACGGCAACATCGGCTCCAAGGTCACCATGAAGTACCCGGCCGTGTTCCTGATGGGCGAGCACGCCAAGGGCGAGGTCCTCTCGATCGCGTTCGCGGGCGAGGGCCAGCACCAGGACGCGGGCGCGAAGATGGTCCACATGGCGCCGCACACGTCGTCCACGATCGTGTCGAAGTCGGTGGCGCGCGGCGGCGGCCGCACCTCCTACCGCGGCCTCGTGCAGGTCAACAAGCGGGCGCACCACTCGAAGTCGACGGTCAAGTGCGACGCGCTGCTGGTGGACAACATCAGCCGCTCGGACACCTACCCGTACGTCGACGTCCGCGAGGACGACGTGTCGATGGGCCACGAGGCCACGGTCTCGAAGGTCTCCGAGGACCAGCTGTTCTACCTGATGTCCCGCGGTCTCAACGAGGACGAGGCCATGGCGATGATCGTGCGCGGGTTCGTCGAGCCCATCGCGCGCGAGCTGCCGATGGAGTACGCCCTCGAGCTGAACCGCCTGATCGAGCTGCAGATGGAAGGGGCCGTCGGCTGACATGGCCGTCACCACCGAACAACAGCAACACGGCCTGACGGCCCACTCGCACGGTGCGGGTGCCCCGGTGTCCTCCCGCGCGGACCACTTCACGTCGTTCGACGTGAACGCGTTCGAGGTGCCCGGCGGTCGCGAGGAGATCTGGCGCTTCACCCCCATGAAGCGCCTGGCGAACCTGCACCACGGCGCCGAGGCGACCGGCACGGCGACCGTCGAGGTCGATGCCGCCGAGGGCGTCGCGGTCGAGACCGCGGCGCGCGGCGACGAGCGGCTGGGCACCGCGGGCACCCCCGGTGACCGCATCGCCGCCCAGGCCTGGTCGTCGTTCACCGAGGCCACCGTCGTCACCCTGCCGGGTGACGCGAAGTCCGGGCCGACCACGATCACCGTGACCGGCGCCGGCGAGGGCCAGGTCGCCTACGGCCACCTGCACGTGCACGCCAAGCCGTTCGCCGAGGCCGTCGTCGTCATCGACCACCGCGGCTCCGGCGCGTACGCCGACAACGTCGAGTTCGTCGTCGGCGACGGCGCGCACCTGACCGTGGTCGCCGTCCAGGACTGGGCCGACGACGCGGTGCACGTCTCCGCGCACCACGCCAAGCTGGGCCGTGACGCCACGTTCAAGCACACCGTCATCACCCTCGGCGGCAACCTCGTCCGCCTCACCCCGGTGGTCACCTACACCGGGCGCGGCGGCGACGCCGAGCTGCTCGGTTTGTACTTCGCCGACGCGGGCCAGCACCTGGAGCATCGCACCTTCATCGACCACGCGGTGTCCAACTGCCGCAGCAACGTGGTCTACAAGGGCGCGTTGCAGGGCGAGGACGCGCACACCGTGTGGATCGGCGACGTGCTGATCCGCGCCGCGGCCGAGGGCACCGAGACCTTCGAGCTCAACCGCAACCTGGTGCTCACCGACGGCGCGCGCGCCGACTCGGTGCCGAACCTGGAGATCGAGACCGGCGAGATCGAGGGCGCGGGCCACGCCAGCGCCACCGGCCGGTTCGACGACGAGCAGCTGTTCTACCTGCAGGCCCGCGGCATCCCGGAGGAGCAGGCGCGCCGGCTGGTCGTGCGCGGCTTCTTCCACGAGATCCTGCTCAAGATCGGTGTCCCCGAGGTGCGCGAGCGCCTGGAAGCCGCCATCGAGGCGGAGCTCGAAGCGGTGGGCGCGTGATCAGGGTGTGCTCGCTGACCGACCTCGACGACCGCAAGCCCGCGGCGTTCGAGGTCGGCGACGAGTGCACCCCGGTCGTGCTCGTCCGCGACGGCGACGCCGTGCACGCGCTGCGCGACCTGTGCTCGCACGCCGAGGTCGCGCTCAGCGAGGGCGAGGTGACGCGCAAGGGCGTGGAGTGCTGGCTGCACGGGTCGTGCTTCGACCTGCGCACCGGCCGCCCGTCCTCGCCGCCCGCCACCGAGCCGGTCGACGTGTTCGCCGTCGAGCTCCGCGGTGGTGACGTCTACGTGGACGTCGCCACCACCACGAACTGACTTCCGCTCGCAACACCAGGAGAACGAAGCACCAATGGCCACTCTGGAGATCAAGGACCTGCACGTCTCGGTCAACACCGAGGACGGTGCCAAGGAGATCCTCAAGGGCGTCGACCTGACCATCAAGGCAGGCGAGACCCACGCGATCATGGGTCCCAACGGCTCGGGCAAGTCCACCCTGTCCTACGCCATCGCGGGGCACCCCAAGTACGAGATCACCTCCGGCAGCGTGCTGCTGGACGGCGAGGACGTGCTGGAGATGACCGTGGACGAGCGCGCCCGCGCCGGCCTGTTCCTCGCCATGCAGTACCCGGTCGAGGTGCCCGGCGTCTCGATGTCGAACTTCCTGCGCACCGCCGCCACCGCCGTGCGCGGCGAGGCGCCGAAGCTGCGCCACTGGGTCAAGGAGGTCAAGGAGGCGATGTCCGACCTGGACATCGACCCGGCCTTCGCGGAGCGCTCGGTCAACGAGGGCTTCTCCGGCGGTGAGAAGAAGCGGCACGAGATCCTGCAGCTCGGCCTGCTCAAGCCGAAGATCGCGATCCTGGACGAGACCGACTCCGGCCTGGACGTCGACGCGCTGCGCGTGGTGTCCGAGGGCGTGAACCGGTACAAGGAGTCCGGCGAGGTCGGCGTGATGCTGATCACGCACTACACCCGGATCCTGAAGTACATCTCGCCCGACTTCGTGCACGTCTTCGCCGCGGGCCGCATCGCCGAGTCCGGCGGCCCGGAGCTGGCCGACAAGCTCGAGGCCGAGGGTTACGTGAAGTACATCGGGAAGCAGGAAGCCGCCAGCATCGGCTGACGTTGCACCTGTCGTGCAACCGTCCGTGAACACGTATCGAGAGGAGGCGTCGGAGCAGTGACCACCACCGCCACGCCACTGGACGTCGTCGGCGTCCGAGCGGACTTCCCGATCCTGGGCCGCACCGTGCGGGAGGGCAAGCGGCTGGTCTACCTGGACTCCGGCGCCACCTCGCAACGGCCGAGGCAGGTCCTCGACGCCGAGCGCGCCTTCCTGGAGACCGCCAACGCCGCGGTGCACCGCGGGGCGCACCAACTGGCCGAGGAAGCCACCGACGCCTACGAGGGCGCGCGGCAGAAGATCGCCGACTTCGTCGGGGTCGACTACGGCGAGATCGTGTTCACCAAGAACGCGACCGAGGGCGTGAACCTCGTCGCGTACGCGATGGGCAACGCGGCCACCGCCGGTCCCGAGGCCGAGCGGTTCCGCGTCGGTCCCGGCGACGAGATCGTCGTGACCGAGATGGAGCACCACGCGAACCTCGTGCCGTGGCAGCAGCTCGCCGCCCGCACCGGCGCCACGCTGCGCTGGTTCGGCGTCACCGACGAGGGCCGGCTGGACCTGTCGGACCTCGACGAGCTGATCAACCCAAGGACGAAGGTCGTCGCGTTCACCCACCAGTCCAACGTGCTCGGCACCGTCAACCCGGTGCGCGTGCTCGCGGACGCCGCCCGTGAGGTCGGCGCCCTGACGGTCCTGGACGCGTGCCAGTCCGTGCCGCACGGCCCGGTCGACTTCAAGGCGCTCGGCGTGGACTTCGCGGTGTTCAGCGGCCACAAGATGCTCGGCCCGTCCGGCATCGGCGTGCTCTACGGACGCCGCGAGCTGCTGGAGGCGCTGCCGCCGTTCCTCACCGGCGGGTCGATGATCGAGATGGTCCAGATGGCGAAGTCGACCTTCGCCCCGCCGCCCGCGCGGTTCGAGGCGGGCGTGCCCATGACGTCGCAGGCGGTGGCGCTGGGCGCGGCGGTCGACTACCTCAACGCCATCGGCATGGACCGCGTCGCCGCGCACGAGCACCAGCTCACCGAGGCGGCGCTGCGCGGCCTGTCCGCCATCCCGGGCGTGCGGATCGTCGGCCCCCTGGACGCGGTGGACCGGGGCGGCGCGGTGTCGTTCGTGGTGGAGGGCATCCACGCCCACGACGCCGGACAGGTGCTCGACAGCCTGGGTGTCGCGGTGCGCGTCGGCCACCACTGCGCGTGGCCCCTGCACCGGCGGATGGACGCCGCCGCGACCGTGCGGGCCAGCTTCTACCTGTACAACACGCTGGACGAGGTGACCGCCCTGGTCGACGCCGTCCGCGAGGCGCAGACGTTCTTCGGCGTTCGATGACTTCCGGGTGGGCTTGATGCAGCTGCAGCAGATGTACCAGGAGATCATCCTGGACCACTACAAGAACCCGCACGGCCGCGGCCTGCGCGACCCGTACGACGCCGAGTCGCACCAGATCAACCCCACGTGCGGCGACGAGGTGACGTTGCGGGTGTCCCTGGACGGCGACACCGTGCGCGACGTGTCGTACGACGGGCAGGGCTGTTCCATCAGCCAGGCGTCCACCTCGGTGCTGACCGACCTGGTGGTGGGCCGGCCGCTGGGCGAGGCGTTCGAGAAGATGGACGCGTTCGTCGAGCTGATGCAGGGCCGCGGCCAGGTGGAGCCCGACGAGGACGTCCTGGAGGACGGCATCGCGTTCGCGGGCGTGGCGAAGTACCCGGCGCGCGTGAAGTGCGCGCTGCTGGGCTGGATGGCGTTCAAGGACGCGGTGGCACGCAGCGAGGGAGCAAAGGCATGACCGCCGAAGAGGACGTGGTGCGCGGCATCGAGGGCATGCCCGAACCGCCCGCGCCGAAGGCCGAAGTGGCCGCGGTGGACGACGTCGAGGAGGCCATGCGCGACGTCGTCGACCCCGAGCTGGGCATCAACGTCGTGGACCTGGGCCTGGTCTACGACATCCGGGTGGACGAGGAGAACGTCGCGCTCATCGACATGACCCTGACGTCGGCCGCGTGCCCGCTGACCGACGTCATCGAGGACCAGACCCGGTCCGCGCTGGTCGGCGGTGGTGGCGGCGGGATCGTCGACGACTTCCGCATCAACTGGGTGTGGATGCCGCCGTGGGGTCCGGAGAAGATCACGGACGACGGCCGCGAGCAGCTGCGCGCGCTCGGGTTCACGGTCTGACCCGGAACACCCGTCGACGCGAAGAGCGTCCCCGCCAGTCCGGCGGGGACGCTCTTCGCGTTTCCGACCCGTTCCGCCGATCCGCTTCGACCGCGGACCGTCACCGGGCGTAGACGCGCTCCACGAACTCCGCGATCTGCGACTCGCTCAGGTGACGGGCGAGATCCGCCTCCGACACCATGCCGACCAGGCGGTGGTCCTCGATCACCGGGAGCCGGCGGATCTGGTTGTCCTCCATCGTCCGCAGCACGTGCGACAGGTCGTCGTCCGCCTGGACCCAGTGCAGGTGACCGGACATGTCACCGGCCTTCATGGACGCGGGGTCACGACCGTCGGCCACGCAGCGCAGCACGATGTCGCGGTCGGTGATGATGCCGTGCAGCTTGTCGTCCTTGCCGCAGATCGGCAACGAGCCCACGCCCAGGTCACGCATCATCCTCGCGGCGTCGAGCAGGCTCTGGTCCTCCTTGATGCACTCGACACCGGAGTTCATGATCTCCCGTGCGGTGGTCATGCCGAACCTCCTTCGTTCGCGTACGACAGGGGCGTACGACAGGGGTGCCCCCGACCACCGGGCCCACACCTCAGGTCTGCGCCGCCAGCATGCGCACCACGTCCGCCAGGGAACCGCGCCGCCGGAACGCCCGCCGCTGCCGCACCGCGCCCGTGCCGTCCACCAGCACCCGGTCGACGCCGTCGACCACCAGGTCCTCGTCCCCGGCCGCCCGCAGCGCCGGCCGGGTCCAGTCCACCAACGCCCGCGCCATGTCCGCCGCCGGCACCAGCCGTCCGCTGCGCGGCTCGATACCCGCGCCGTCCAACCCGTCCCGCGCCGCCCGCCACAACGCCGTCCGCAGCAGCAGGTCGGGCACGCGCTGCGCGGGCGCACCGGCCAGCGCCGTCACCGCGATGGCCCGCACCAGGGCCGCCAGCACCACGGCCTCGTCCACGGTCGCCGCCACGTCGCACACCCGCAGCTCCACGGTCGGGTGACGCGCCGACAACCGCACGTCCCAATAGACCATCGCCGGGTCCAACGCCGCCCCGCCCGTGCGCAGCACCCCCGCGCACCGGTGGTAGTCCTCCGCCGACTCGAACCACGGCGGCGCGCCCGCCGACGGCCACGGGCTCCACGCCAGGTAGCGCCAGCTCGCGTACCCCGAGTCGCGGCCGTCCGTGAACGGCGAGTTCGCGCTGATCGCCAACAGCACCGGCAGCCACTCCCGCAGGTGGTTGCTGATCAGCACCCCGGTGTCCTCGTCCGGGATGCCGATGTGCACGTGGCACCCGCAGATGGTCAGCCCGTCGATCAGCGACCCGTACTCGGCGGCGATCGTGCGGTAGCGGTCGGCCTCGGCCAGCGGTGGCGGCCGCACGCCCCCGAGCACCGGCGTCCCGGTCGCCACGATCCGCGCGCCGTGCGGACCGGCCAACGCCGCCAGCGCCCGCCGCGCCGCCACGAGCTGCTCCCGCACCTCGGACATGCTCAGGCACACCCCGGTGGCGCTCTCCACCTGGTACAGCGTCATTTCCTGCTGGAGGTCCAGCGCGGAACGGACACCGCCCAGCACCGCGCCCGCCAGCGGCACCAGCACCCCGGTGTCCGTGTCGACCAGCAGGAACTCCTCCTCGACCCCCACCGACAGCGGCAGGTCCGAGACGGCTCGCGGAAGTGGTAGGGCGGTAACCTCGCTCACCAGGGACCTCCCGACGCTGGGTAGTCCGCCTGATGCTATGAGTAACCAAACGGGCCGCACATGCGGCTTTGCGGTGAACTTTCCTAACTTACCGCCAGATGCGGACCGCCGCGCAGTACGTCCACGTGGTCGCTGCCCGGCCGCCCCAGCACCCAGCTCGTGCCGCGCAGCGACTTCGCGTGCTCCTTCAACGGCGCGAGCAACCGCGACACCTCGCGGTAGGACCCCACCGACCCGGCCGCGCAGATCAACGTCGCCAACGACAACGTCACCCCACGACCCTCCGCCTCGAACGGCGCGTCCAGCACACCCGCGGCGAACGGCACGATCTCGTTCAACCCGGCCACCACCAGGAAGTCGTCGCCGCCGACGTGACCCACCTGCACACCGGGGTACGCCGCCGCGCCGTCGGTCAGCGCCCGCCCGATCGCCCGGATCAGGTCGTCACCCGCCGCGAACCCCACCGAGTCGTTCACCCGCTTGAACGCGTCCACGTCCAGCCACGCCACCGCGAACAGCTCGCCGCCCAGGATGCGCCGGTCCACCTCGCGCGCGATCGAGTCGCTGCCCGGCAGCCGCGTCAACGGGCTCAGCGCCGCCGCCTGCTCCACCTTCATCTCCGCCACCCCGCGCACCACGTCCGCGACCCGCACCACGCCCAGGCAGCGGTCGTCGTCGTCCACGACCACCAGGTCGTCGTTGGTGCGTTCCCGGTTGGCGTGCGCGACGACGTCCAGCAGCTCCAACGCGCTCGACTCGGCCCCGATCAGCTTCGGCCGGTCCGCCAACCGCGCCGCCTCCCGCTTGGCGTGCAGCGCGTGCCCGAACGGCCCCGTCACCGCCAGCAGGAACCGGTTGCGGTCCACCGTCCACCGCGGCCTGCCCTCGCCGTCCACGAGCACCACGCCGCTGACCGTCGGCTGGTTCGCCAGCACGTCCCGCACCTCCTCGGACGTCGCCGAGTCGGGCAGCGTGGTCGCCGGGTGCAGGAAGTCGGTCACCCTCGGCCCCGCCTTGCGGCGCAACGGCCCGGTCATCGTGCTCGTGACCGCCTCCGGGTCGTTGACCTCGCTCAACACCGCCGCGATCGTCGCGTCCACCTTCGGCCGCCGCTGGGGGCTCGCCAGCAGGTTGCCCTGCGCGAGCCGCACGCCGAGCCGACGCAACGCGGCCAGCTCCGCCTCCGTCTCCACACCCTCGGCCACGACCTGCGTGCCCGTGTGCTCGCACAGGTGCTGCAACGCCTGCACCGTCGCGTACCGGGCGGCGTCGGTGGGCAGCGCCACCACCACCTCGCGGTCCAGCTTGACCACGTCGGGCCGCACCTCGGCCAGCAGCGACAACGGCGAGTCACCCTCGCCCACGCCGTCCAGCCCGATCCGGAACCCGTCCTGCCGCAGCCGCTCGATGCCCTTGACCAGCAGCCGGCGCGGCGCGCGCGAGTACGGCGTGCCGACCTCGACCACCAGGTCGGCCGGGCCGCGTCCGACGTCGCGCAGCGCCCCGTACAGCGGGGCCATCAGCTCGGGCTTGTCCGCGATGGTCAGCGCGAGCAGGTTGACGTGCAGCGGCACGCCCAGGCCGTGGTCGGCCGCGTGCCGGATCGCGCGGCACGCGAGCGCCACGTCGGTGTTGGCCAGGTACCCGGCGCGGAACGCCATCCGCAGCAGGTCCTGCACGGTGCCGTCGTGCGGTCGGGCCAGCGCTTCAACCGCCACGACCCCTCCGGTGTGGAGGTTGAACAACGGCTGGAAGGCGAAGCGAACGTCATCCAGCAAGGCGGGCACGCGGTCGATCGTGCCCGGTCGATCTTCTTTTGCCGAGACCGTTAACCGAGTGTTCTCGCACTTTTGGCCGATTGCACAGGGAATGCCAGCCGACCGCGCATAACCCACGGCACCGAGCCGAACAGCCGGAGCATCGCCTGGACGGTGCCGCGCAGGTCATCGGGCCCGCCGAGGTAGGCGCGTTGATGAGTGGCGGACAATTCGAAAAAGCTGTTGAAGAATTCCGGGACTTCGTCCGGCGGCAACGCGAGCAACGCCGCCAGACCTCTCAGCCGCAACGCGCGCACCGCCCGTTCCGCCGCCGACCTCTCCACCTCCCGGCCGTGCGCGAGCGCGTCCGCCACCACCGACGCCCGCCGCAACGCCACCGCCACGCTGTACCCGGTCGCCGGGTGCACCCACCCCGCCGCCGCGCCGAACGCCCCGTCCCGCGCCTGCCCGTCCAACGGGATGCGCACCCTCTCCTCGCCCTCCGGCACCGCGATGTCCCACGCGGCCAAGCGCGCGTGCAGCCGGAGCCGCAGCTCGGCCAACGGCAGACCCGGCCGGCGGGCCAAGGACGTCTCCTCCAACAACACCTCGTCGGCCGACACCGGGATCGCGTAGAGGAACGTCGGGTCGCTCGTCGCCGCCGCGGGCGGCTTGCGCCAATCCATGATCAACGCCTCGTCCGGTCCGACGAACGGCGTCGCCGACGCAGCGGGCACCACCACCCCCACCGCCGTCTGCGCCGCGCGACCACCCAGCGCGCCGCTCGCGTCCACCACCCGCCCGGTCAGCACCCGCCCGCCGGCCAACGTCACCGACGTGGTCGTGCGGTCGACCACCCGACCCGCGACCACCCGCACCTCGTCCGGGAGCCGCCGCAGCCCTTCGTTGTCCAGCACGGCGTAACCCCTCGGGATCAGGTGCTCCGCCGTCGTCACCGCACGCGCCCTCGACGTGCTCACCGCGACCGGCGCGTCGTCCGGCAACTCGTCCGCCCACGCCGCGTACGTCGCCCGCCACGGACGCGCCGGGTTCGGGTCGACCACCGTCGTGCCGAGACCACGCGCCGCGCACGCCCGAGCCAACGCCCGCCCGGCCGGCCCGCCGCCGACCACCACCACGTCCATCAACGCTTCTCCGGGGGCTTGGGCAGCAGGTCGCCGAGTGCCAGCGGTTGGTACCGCGCGACCACGTCCGAGAGCTGCGCCACGGTGCGCTCGATCGCCGCCCGCGCCGCGTTGCGCTCCGCGATCACCGCCGACAGCAAGAGCGCCGTCAACACCGCCGTGCTGTTGAACGCCTGCAACGTCACCATCCGCACCACCAGGTCCAAATCCGCGAACGGGCCCGTGGCGCGCGCCGCACCCCGTGCGGCGAGGGTCGTCGCGATCAACGCGCACGGTGCCGTGCCCAGGTGCTGGAAGCGCAGCGCCGCCCAGATCAGGAAAGGGAACACCAAGTACATCAGCCGGAGGTCGTGCGTGCTCGCCACCGCCATGACCACCGCCGTGCTCACCACCAGCGCGACCGCCTCCACCCACCGGCGCACGGGGTGGTCGCGCAGGCGCAGGGGGCGCAGTGCCAGCACGATCGGCACGAACACCAACACGCCCAGCGCGTCACCGGTCCACCACACCGTCCACGTGGACCAGAACAGCGAACCGTCGATCACGCCCGTCGCCAGCAACGTGCCCGAGCCGATCGTGGCGCTGACCGCCATGCCCACGAACCCGCCCAACAACACCAGGGCGAGCGCGTCCCGCGTGCGATCCATCTCCGGCCGGAAGCCGGCTCTCTTCAGCAACAGGTAGGCGACCACCGGTGCGAGCGTGTTGCCGGCCGTGATGAGGAACGTGGCGCCGAGATCGGCCAGCGTCGAGTTGGTCGCGAACGCGCCCAGCGCGACGCCCGGCCACATCCTCTGCCCGCCCAGCAGCAGCGCGAGCACCGCGACACCGGTCGGCGGCCACAACGGCGTCACCTGGTCGTTGACCAGGGCCTGGAGGAGACCGACCCGGGCACCCGCGTAGTAGCAAGCCGCGACCACGACGACGTGGACCGCGTACCGGCCGAGCCGAGGGGAGAGCTGCACCGGCACAGCATCCACTGTCCCGGAGGAGCGCACCACGCCTAGCTGCGGAGACGCCGTAAGTGACCCCCCGATTTGTCTCCACGTGGGCCGGGGTGTAACTTTCTCTCTGCCAGCGCGGAACGGGCCGGAGAGAGACCGGAACGGAGCGCGGCGAACACAAGCCCCCGGGACAGAATCAGCAGCACAGCGTGCTGCCTCGGCTCCGGACGGTAAGACAAAGTGAATGCGAAGCGAGTTCATCGCGGAGCCGAGAAGCCGAAACCGGCCGATTTGACACCGCGAAAACGAACGAGCTAAGCTTCAACCAGAACGAAACACAAAGCCCCGGAATGAACCGCGGTAAGACGCGGGACAAGATGGTGAGCGCGTGTTCTTTGAGAACTCAACAGCGTGCCGAATAGCCAGTAAATTTATGAACCTCGTCAAGAGGTTTCCTTTGAGATTGTTACTGGACAACTGACATTACTTGTCAGTGTTGTTCGGAGCGATCGAACTCATTCCTTATTGGAGAGTTTGATCCTGGCTCAGGACGAACGCTGGCGGCGTGCTTAACACATGCAAGTCGAGCGGTAAGGCCCTTCGGGGTACACGAGCGGCGAACGGGTGAGTAACACGTGGGTAACCTGCCCTGTACTCTGGGATAAGCCTGGGAAACTAGGTCTAATACCGGATATGACCTGCCTCCGCATGGTGGTGGGTGGAAAGTTCCGGCGGTACAGGATGGACCCGCGGCCTATCAGCTTGTTGGTGGGGTAATGGCCTACCAAGGCGACGACGGGTAGCCGGCCTGAGAGGGTGACCGGCCACACTGGGACTGAGACACGGCCCAGACTCCTACGGGAGGCAGCAGTGGGGAATATTGCACAATGGGCGAAAGCCTGATGCAGCGACGCCGCGTGAGGGATGACGGCCTTCGGGTTGTAAACCTCTTTCAGCAGGGACGAAGCGCAAGTGACGGTACCTGCAGAAGAAGCACCGGCTAACTACGTGCCAGCAGCCGCGGTAATACGTAGGGTGCGAGCGTTGTCCGGAATTATTGGGCGTAAAGAGCTCGTAGGCGGTTTGTTGCGTCGGCTGTGAAAACTTCACGCTTAACGTGGAGCCTGCAGTCGATACGGGCAGACTTGAGTTCGGCAGGGGAGACTGGAATTCCTGGTGTAGCGGTGAAATGCGCAGATATCAGGAGGAACACCGGTGGCGAAGGCGGGTCTCTGGGCCGATACTGACGCTGAGGAGCGAAAGCGTGGGGAGCGAACAGGATTAGATACCCTGGTAGTCCACGCCGTAAACGGTGGGTGCTAGGTGTGGGGGACTTCCACGTCCTCCGTGCCGCAGCTAACGCATTAAGCACCCCGCCTGGGGAGTACGGCCGCAAGGCTAAAACTCAAAGGAATTGACGGGGGCCCGCACAAGCGGCGGAGCATGTGGATTAATTCGATGCAACGCGAAGAACCTTACCTGGGCTTGACATGCACCGGAAACCTGCAGAGATGTAGGCCTCTTCGGACTGGTGTACAGGTGGTGCATGGCTGTCGTCAGCTCGTGTCGTGAGATGTTGGGTTAAGTCCCGCAACGAGCGCAACCCTCGTTCCATGTTGCCAGCGCGTAATGGCGGGGACTCATGGGAGACTGCCGGGGTCAACTCGGAGGAAGGTGGGGATGACGTCAAGTCATCATGCCCCTTATGTCCAGGGCTTCACACATGCTACAATGGCCGGTACAGAGGGCTGCTAAGCCGTGAGGTGGAGCGAATCCCACAAAGCCGGTCTCAGTTCGGATCGGGGTCTGCAACTCGACCCCGTGAAGTCGGAGTCGCTAGTAATCGCAGATCAGCAACGCTGCGGTGAATACGTTCCCGGGCCTTGTACACACCGCCCGTCACGTCACGAAAGTCGGTAACACCCGAAGCCCGTGGCCCAACCAGCTTGCTGGGGGGAGCGGTCGAAGGTGGGACTGGCGATTGGGACGAAGTCGTAACAAGGTAGCCGTACCGGAAGGTGCGGCTGGATCACCTCCTTTCTAAGGAGCATTCCTCATCGGTCACCTTCGGGTGGTCGGTGGAGAGCCATGCCGGCGGCGAACGATCGTCGGATGGTCGCTCAATGATGTGGATGCTGGCTAATGCATTCGGTCTTGTTGCCGCACGAGTTAGTACTGTTCCTTCGGGGGCGTGGAAGGGTCGTGTGGGGGCTTGGTCTAGTGTTCGGTACGCTGTTGGGTCCTGAGGGAACACGTGAGTGTCTCTTTCAGCGAGAAACGACAGGGCGACCTCCGCCTTCGAACCGCTCAGGTGACTGGGTAGGCGTTGGCAGTAGCGAGGTGGTGTCTGGTTGTTCTTTGAGAACTGCACAGTGGATGCGAGCATCTTTGTGGCAAGTTATTAAGGGCACACGGTGGATGCCTTGGCACCAGGAGCCGATGAAGGACGTAGGAGACTGCGATAAGTCTTGGGGAGCTGTCAACCGAGCTGAGATCCAAGAATTTCCGAATGGGGAAACCCGGCCCCAGTCATGTGGGGTCACCCATACCTGAACACATAGGGTATGTGGAGGGAACGCGGGGAAGTGAAACATCTCAGTACCCGCAGGAAGAGAAAACAACCGTGATTCCGTGAGTAGTGGCGAGCGAAAGCGGAAGAGGCTAAACCGTATTCGTGTGATACCCGGCAGGGGTTGCGTGTACGGGGTCGTGGGACTTACTGGCTAGTTCTGCCGGACTGGCAAGGAGTCATAAAATGTCGTGGTTAGCGGAACGCGTCTGGAAAGCGTGGCCGTAGAGGGTGAAAGTCCCGTACGTGAAAACCCGACATCTCCTAGTGATGTTCCCAAGTAGCAGCGAGCTCGTGGAATTTGCTGTGAATCTGGCGGGACCACCCGCTAAGCCTGAATACTCCCTGGTGACCGATAGCGGACTAGTACCGTGAGGGAAAGGTGAAAAGTACCCCGGGAGGGGAGTGAAATAGTACCTGAAACCGTGTGCCTACAATCCGTCGGAGCCTTTAGGGGTGACGGCGTGCCTTTTGAAGAATGAGCCTGCGAGTTAGTGCTGCGTGGCGAGGTTAACCCGTGTGGGGTAGCCGTAGCGAAAGCGAGTCCGAATAGGGCGTCAGAGTCGCGTGGTCTAGACCCGAAGCGGAGTGATCTAGCCATGGCCAGGGTGAAGCGTGGGTAAGACCGCGTGGAGGCCCGAACCCACCAGGGTTGAAAACCTGGGGGATGAGCTGTGGTTAGGGGTGAAAGGCCAATCAAACTCCGTGATAGCTGGTTCTCCCCGAAATGCATTTAGGTGCAGCGTCGTGTGTTTCGTGCCGGAGGTAGAGCACTGGATGGTCTAGGGGGCCCACAAGCTTACCGAAATCAACCAAACTCCGAATGCCGGTACGTGAGAGCGCGGCAGTGAGACTGCGGGGGATAAGCTTCGTAGTCGAGAGGGAAACAGCCCAGAACGCCGGCTAAGGCCCCTAAGTGTGTGCTAAGTGGGAAAGGATGTGGGGTCGCCCAGACAACCAGGAGGTTGGCTTAGAAGCAGCCACCCTTTAAAGAGTGCGTAATAGCTCACTGGTCAAGTGGTCCTGCGCCGACAATGTAGCGGGGCTTAAGCACACCGCCGAAGCCGTGTCATTCAGAGCTTGTCTCTGGATGGGTAGGGGAGCGTCGTTCAGCCACTGAAGCTGCAGGGGAACCTAGTGGTGGAGGCTGGACGAGTGAGAATGCAGGCATGAGTAGCGAAAGCAGAGTGAGAAACTCTGCCGCCGGATGACCAAGGGTTCCTGGGCCAGGCTAATCCGCCCAGGGTAAGTCGGGACCTAAGGCGAGGCCGACAGGCGTAGTCGATGGACAACGGGTTGATATTCCCGTACCCGTGTGAACGCGCCCATGGCGAACCTTGTGATACTAACCGCCCGAAGCCTGTTCTGATTCTTCGGATGATGGACTACGTGGAGCGCGGGACCTGAACTTGTAGTAGTCAAGCGATGGGGTGACGCAGGAGGGTAGCTCCGCCAGTGAGTGGTAGTACTGGTGTAAGCGTGTAGGGAGAGTTGTAGGCAAATCCGCAGCTCATATATCCTGAGACGTGATGCATAGCCGATTGAGGCGAAGTAGGGTGATCCCATGCTGCCGAGAAAAGCCTCTAGTGAGTGTTCATGCGGCCCGTACCCCAAACCGACACAGGTGGTCAGGTAGAGAATACCGAGGCGATCGGGCGAACTGTGGTTAAGGAACTCGGCAAAATGCCCCCGTAACTTCGGGAGAAGGGGGGCCGAGGGATTTGAAGCCCCTTGCGGGCTAGGATTTTTCGGCCGCAGAGACCAGCGAGAAGCGACTGTTTACTAAAAACACAGGTCCGTGCGAAGTCGCAAGACGATGTATACGGACTGACGCCTGCCCGGTGCTGGAACGTTAAGGGGACCGGTTAGCTCTTCGGGGCGAAGCTGAGAACTTAAGCGCCAGTAAACGGCGGTGGTAACTATAACCATCCTAAGGTAGCGAAATTCCTTGTCGGGTAAGTTCCGACCTGCACGAATGGCGTAACGACTTCTCGACTGTCTCAACCACAGGCCCGGCGAAATTGCATTACGAGTAAAGATGCTCGTTACGCGCGGCAGGACGGAAAGACCCCGGGACCTTTACTATAGCTTGGTATTGGTGTTCGGTTCGGCTTGTGTAGGATAGGTGGGAGACTGTGAAGCTGTGACGCCAGTCATGGTGGAGTCGTCGTTGAAATACCACTCTGGTCGTACTGGATGTCTAACCTCGGTCCGTGATCCGGATCAGGGACAGTGCCTGGTGGGTAGTTTAACTGGGGCGGTTGCCTCCCAAAGGGTAACGGAGGCGCTCAAAGGTTCCCTCAGCCTGGTTGGCAATCAGGTGTCGAGTGCAAGTGCACAAGGGGGCTTGACTGTGAGACCGACGGGTCGAGCAGGGACGAAAGTCGGAACTAGTGATCCGGCCATGGCTTGTGGAAGCGTGGTCGCTCAACGGATAAAAGGTACCCCGGGGATAACAGGCTGATCTTGCCCAAGAGTCCATATCGACGGCATGGTTTGGCACCTCGATGTCGGCTCGTCGCATCCTGGGGCTGGAGTAGGTCCCAAGGGTTGGGCTGTTCGCCCATTAAAGCGGTACGCGAGCTGGGTTTAGAACGTCGTGAGACAGTTCGGTCCCTATCCGCCGCGCGCGTAGGATACTTGCGGAAGGCTGTCCCTAGTACGAGAGGACCGGGACGGACGGACCTCTGGTGTGCCAGTTGTCCTGCCAAGGGCATTGCTGGTTGGCTACGTTCGGAAGGGATAACCGCTGAAAGCATCTAAGCGGGAAGCCTGTTCCTAGATGAGGTATCCCACCCTTTGTGGGTTAAGGCCCCCAAGAGACTATTGGGTTGATAGGCCGGAGATGGAAGGTCGGTAACGGCTGGAGTTGACCGGTACTAATAGGCCGAGGACTTGTTACGAAGACGCTACGCATCCACTGTGCGGTTCTGAAAGAACCGAACCGGACCATCTGGTCGGGCACGAGAGTGTCTGGTCGGGTGCCTACGGGTTGGTAATTTCATAGTGTTTCGGTGGTCATAGCGGTTGGGGAACACCCGGTCCCATTCCGAACCCGGTAGTTAAGCCTTCCAGCGCCGATGGTACTGCACTCGTGAGGGTGTGGGAGAGTAGGACGCCGCCGAACATAACTTCGCCTTCAGGGGCACTCGTCCACCCGAGTGCCCCTGAAGGCTTTTTCGCGTCACGCGTCGGGTCGACGCCGCTGAACCGCGCGACTAAGTTCTCGGCCATGCACCACGACCCCGCCGACCCCCGGACGCAGCGCCGTTCCGGCGGGACCGCCACCGTCCAGGCCGACCTGGCCACGAGCCCGTTCCGGGTCGACCGGGACCGGGTGGCCAGTTCGCCGTTCTTCGCCAGGCTGGGCGGCGTCACGCAGGTCGTCAGCTCGACCGGGTCCGGCCTCCTGGTGCACAACCGCCTCACGCACAGCCTGAAAGTGGCGCAAGCCGCTCGTGCCATCGCCGAGCGCCTGCACACCAGTGCGGACGTCGCCACCGTGCTGGAGAAGCTCGGCGGTTGCGACCCGGACGTGGTGGAGGCCGCGTCCCTGGCGCACGACCTGGGGCACCCGCCGTTCGGGCACCTCGGTGAGCAGGTCCTCGACCGGTTGGCCCGGCACCGGTTCGGGTTGTCGGACGGGTTCGAGGGCAACGCGCAGTCGTTCCGCATCGTCACGACCACCGACGTGAGGGGGCCGGCCGCGGTCGGGCTGGACCTGACCGTGGCGGTGCGGGCGGCGATGCTGAAGTACCCGTGGACGCGCCTGTCGTACCCGAAGCCGCACCCGCGTGACCTGCCCGCGCCGCCGCGCGGTGCCGCCGAGCCGCCCGACGGGCCGGGCACCGGTTCCAGCAAGTTCTCCGCCTACGTCACCGAGGTGGACGACGTCGAGCAGGCCCGTGCGTTCTACAGGGGCCGGTTGGAGCCGTGGCAGCAGACGGTCGAGGCGTCGGTCATGGACACGGCCGACGACATCGCCTACGCCATCCACGACCTGGAGGACTTCCACCGGGTCGGTGTCCTGCAGCACGCCACCGTGTCGACCGAGCTGAACACCTGGCTCGACCACGCGTTGGAGCTGGCCGCGCTGAGCGCCGCCGACCTGGCCGCCCAGCAACGCCGACCGGGCCGTTCGCTGGAGGCGTTGCGCCGCCGGCTGCACGCCAAGGACTCGTGGGCGGTGGACGACGGCGCGTTCGCGCAGGCCGTGGCCAAGGTGCGGGCCGAGCTGGTGGACGGTCTGCTGGCGGTGCCGTTCGACGGTTCGGTGGAGGCGGAGCAGGCCGTGGCCGGGTTCTCCGCCCGGTGGACGCGTCGCCTGGTGGACTCGGTCGGCGTGGTCGAGGAGCCGACGACCCGCTCGGGGCACGTGGTGCTGGCCGTGCCGCAGTGGCACGAGGTGCAGGTGCTGAAGTTCGTCCACCGCCGGTTCGTGCTGCTGCGCCCGGACCTCGCGCTGCACCAGCGCGGCCAGGCGAGGCTGTTGACCGCGCTGGTCGAGGCGCTGGAGCAGTGGGTAACCGACCGGCACGAGGCGAACCGGCTGCCGCGCCGGCTGCACGACCTGGTCGAGCTGGCGGGTGAGGAGTACGCGACGTTGGCCAGGACGGACCCGTCGGTGCTGGTAGGGGCGACGGGCGAGACGCCGTCCGGCCCCGACGCGGTGCGGGCGCTGGCCCGTGGCCGGGCGGTGGTCGACTTCATCGCCTCGCTCACCGACAACCAGGCCGCGGCGCTGCTCGACGCCCTGTCCGGGCGGACCGGTCAGCTGTGGACAGATGCTTTTGTACTGTGAAATGTGATGGATTCACCGTCTGAGAAGTAGGCCGAACGGTGGCAGACGGTACTTGTCCGTGCGCAATACGTTGACCCCTCGGCCGGAGACATCCGACCGCAGGCCGCGTGCGTCGGGGGCACGCACGATCTGGGGGAGACGCCTGTGCGCTCACCGAAACGCCGTTCACGAAGAAACGCCCTGATCGCGGCGGGTGCCGCCGTGCTGTTGACCGCGGGCGTCGTGTTGCCCGCGGCCGCCGACCCGACCAGGGCGTCCAAGGGCGTCGAGGATCGGACCGCCGCGCAGATCGCGGCGCTGCAGGACATCAAGAAGTCGCTCACCGAAGCCGAGTCCAAGGTGGACAGCGCGCTCGTCGTCGAGCAGCGCCGGCGGTCGAACGCCACCACGCTCGGCAAGCTCCCCGCCCTCCAGACCGGGGTGAAGGTCCACAGCGGAAACACCGTCGTGGTGGACATCCGCGCGTTCAAGGTGACCGACGACCTGGTCGCCGCCGTCCGTGCCGCTGGTGGCGGCATCCGCGCGGTGTCCACGGAGGGCAAGACGGTCCGCGCCCAGTTACCGCTCGGTGCGCTGACCAAGCTGTCCGCCCGCGGCGACGTCCGCCGGGTCGAGACGGCCGTCGAGTTCAAGACGTTCCACGAGCAGGGCCGCAAGGCCGACCAGGCTCCCTCCAAGGAGGAGAAGGCCCGGCAGATCGAGGAGCGCACCCGCGGAGCGCTGATCGCGCCGCAGGCCGTCCGCACCGGTGAGGGCGACCGGGCGCACGCCGCCGACACCGCCCGCGACGACTTCCGCGTCACGGGCACGGGCGTGAAGCTGTGCGCGCTGTCCGACGGCGTCGACTCGCTGTCCCTCTCGCAGGCCGCGGGCGAGCTCCCCGCCGGCGTCGAGGTCCTGGCCGGTCAGGAGGGCGACGGCAACGAGGGCACCGCGATGCTGGAGATCCTCCACGACATCGCGCCGAACGCGAGCCTCGGCTTCGCCACCGCGATCAACGGCGACGCGAGCTTCGCCGACAACATCCGCGCCCTGCGCTTCCAACTGGGCTGCGACGTCATCGTCGACGACATCCTCTACTTCAACGAGTCGCCGTTCCAGGACGGCGTGATCGCGCAGGCCGTGGACGCGGTCACCGCCGACGGCGCGCTGTTCTTCTCCTCCGCGGGCAACGAGGGCAACGTCGCCGACGGCACCTCGGGCCACTGGGAGGGCCAGTTCGTCGACTCCGGTGTCGGCGTCGGCAAGTTCGCCGGCACCGCGCACGACTTCAACCCGTCGCCGGACGCGAAGCAGGTGTTCAACCCGCTGTCGGACAGCTCCGCGAACGTGCCCGTGACGCTGTTCTGGTCCGACCCGCTGGCGTCGTCGTTCAACGACTACGACCTGTACCTGGCGAACGCGCAGGGCAACGTGGTGGCGTTCAGCCAGGGCGTGCAGGACGGCAGCCAGGACCCGTACGAGCGGCTGAACACGCCCACCAGCGCGTTCGGCCTGCGGCTGGCCGTGGTGAAGTTCCGCGGTGAGGACAAGTACCTGGCGCTGTCCGCCCTGGGCGGCCGGTTCAAGGACTCCTCCGACGGGCTCAAGAAGTTCGCCACGCCCGGCGTGACCCGGGGTCACTCGGCGGCCAAGGGCGCGATCAGCGTCGCGGCGGCGCCCGCGAACAACCCGCTGCCGTTCGACCTGGAGCCGGGCGACCCGGCCAACCCGCGCGGCCCGTACCCGAACGCGTTCGACGGCACGCAGAAGCCCGAGCGGTTCACCTCGGACGGTCCGCGCCGGGTGTTCTTCGCGCCCGACGGCACCCCGCGCGAGGAGGTCCGGCAGAAGCCCGACCTGACCGCGGCGGACGGCGTGCAGACCAGCGTGGCGGGCTTCAACCCGTTCTTCGGCACGTCGGCGTCCGCGCCGAACGCGGCGGCCATCGCGGGCCTGGTGCTGTCCGGCAACCCCGGCCTGACCCCCGCGGAGGTGCGCGAGGCGTTGACCGCCACCGCGATCGACATCGCCGAGGCCGGCCCCGACAACCGGACCGGCGCGGGCGTCGTGCGCGCCGACCTGGTGCTGGCCTACACCGGCGCCTCGCCGCAGGCGCTGGCGAAGGCGGCGAAGCCGTCCGTGGTCAACGACAGCGACGGCAGCCAGTACCTCAAGCCGGGCACCACGGCCACGGTCACCGTGCCGGTGGTCAACAACGGTGACGGCACGGCCGCGTCGACCAGCCTCGTGCTCACCACGCCCACCGCGGGTGTGACGATCGCGCCGCGGTCGAAGTACTACGGCAACGTCGAGGTCGGCCAGACGGTCACCAACACGTTCAAGGTGACCGTGCCCGCGTCCCTGGGCGTCGGTTCGTCCGTCCGACTGGACGCCAAGGTGACGTTCGCGGGCACCACCTCGCCCACCACGAGCTCGTTCACGCTCAACGTCGGCGAGCCGTCCCGCGACGCGAAGACCTTCGCCTACGCCGGGCCGGCCGTGGCCATCCCGGACAACGACCCCACCGGCGCCACGGTGCAGATCCCGGTCAGCGGCGTCGGCGCGGGCTCCAAGCTCGTGTTCTCGGTCGACGGCGACACGTGCAGCTCGGCCACCGGCGCGACCACCGTCGGGATCGACCACTCGTTCGTCGGTGACCTGGTCGGCACGCTGACCTCGCCGTCCGGCGCGACCGCGACGGTGTTCCAGCGCAACGGCTCGACCGGCAACAACCTGTGCCAGGTCGTGTTCGACGACACCGCCGCGCAGCCGTTCTCCTCGGTGACCAGCAACCTGGCGCCGTACACCGGCACGTGGCGGCCCACCACTCCGCTCGGCGCGCTGCTCGCCGCGCCGGTGGACGGCACGTGGACGTTCAAGGTCGTGGACGCGGTCTCGTCCGACCGCGGCTCGATCCGCTCGGTCTCGCTGAAGATCAACGGTTACATCTGATCGACGGGAAAGGGCCCCGGGAGCGCGCTCCCGGGGCCCTTTTCGTTACGTGTTACTTCGGCCACTCCCAGCGGATGCCGAACACGCCGGGCCCGAAACCGAGCGCCACGGCGTGCACGCCACCCGCCGCGTCCAAGGCCAGGTTGCGCCGCCGCGACGGGGTGTCGTCGCCGGCGGGCACGCTGAACTGCTGGCAGCGCGCGGGCAGGTTGGACTGGTCGAACCGCACCTCGATGACGTACTCGCGCACCGGCAGCCGGAACTTGCGGGCGAACGTGTTGTTGCCCGCCGGGTAGTGGCCTTCGGCGAACAGCAGCTCGTACTCCATGATGATGGTCTCGCCCCTGGTCAGGGGCCGGTCGAACATCATCTCGGCGGCCATGATGTTGGCCTCGGTGTCCTCGACCACCCGGCCGAGGTGGCAGTTGCGCAGGTTCACGACCTGCGGCAGGACGTTCGCCTGCTCGGTCTCGAACACCAGCGCCCACCGGTCCGGGCCGTCCTGCTCCGCGCGCAGGATCTGGCGCACCCACACCGAGCGCTGTCCGCCGTCCGCGGCGATCTCGATCCGGTCGTGCTGGCTGATCCGACCCAGCTTCACGTCCGAGGACGTGTCCACCTTGGTGAGCAGGTTCGCCACCCGCTCGCGGCGCGCCCACAGGGCGTCGATCGGCATCATCGTCGTCGGCCGGGAGCGCCTGCCGCGCGGGCGCGGCGGTCCGAGCAGCGCGGACAGGCCTGCCTGCGGCACGCCGAGCACGGTCTCCAGGTGGCGCAGCGCCTCCAGGGACTCGGGTCGCTCGGGGCGGCGGCGGCCGGACTGCCAGTAGCTCAGCGTGGCGACGCTGATGGTGACCCCGCGCAGGGCGAGCCTGTGCTGGATGCGGTCGAGACTCAGCCTGCTCGCTTTGATCGCGGCTCTCAGCGCCTCGGGGAACGGTCCCGTGGTGAGAAGCTGCGCAAGACTGCCGTGGCCCGTCGAGTCGAGTTCGTCGACGGACAGGTTGGGTCGACCGGCAGCGTTGGTCATTGTGACTCCCCGCTGTCATGAGATCACGCCCCAGTGACCCTACCCGCCAACGCAGGGCGTTGGTGCCTTCCAGGTGGAGTCATTGATTGGGCCGTACGGGTTACGAGTTCACTGGGATGGGCATCGTTCTGTCAAGTGGTGAACATCCGGGCTCTCCCCTTTGTAAACCCGTCGGTAACATTGTGCAACGGCCGCTGCGGGGTTTAGGCGGTGACCCTTCGGTACTGGTATGCCCCCGTCACGGGCGTTCCACGCCCCGCCGGTCCCGGCGTTGGCGGTCGTTGATCCGTTGGGCCTACTGTGTGCCCGGTGACCGCCGCCCCGGACGTCGTACCCCTGCCGGAGGACCCCCTGACGGAGGTCGTCGCCGCCGTGCTCGGCGACGGCAGCCACGTGGTGATCGACCTGCTGGACGTCGGGCGGCACCAGGACGGCCCGCCCGTCGACGCGGTCCGCGCGGGTGACGACCTGCTGCCCCGGCTGGCCCACGAGAACGCGCTCGACCAGGCGCTGCTGTTGGCCCGCACGGTGCTGCGGCCCGGTGGCCTGTTCGTGGCCGCGGTGCCCGAGCTGGACAAGCTCGGCCGGTTGCGGCCGACCGCGCCGCCGCCGAAGGTGTCCGGGCGCGGGCCCGAGCGGCAGGTGACCGTGCAGCTGTGGGACTGGGCGGCGGACGGCGAGTCCTACGCACTGGAGGTCGTGCGGCTGGTGCGCGGCGCGGAGACGTGGGAGGTGGCGAACACCGTGTCGACCCGGCACCGCGTGCTGTCGCCCGACCAGGTCGCCGCCGCGCTGGCCGACGCCGGGTTCGGCGCGGTGCAGCGG
Organism: Saccharothrix saharensis; assembly: GCF_006716745.1. NCBI lineage: Bacteria > Bacillati > Actinomycetota > Actinomycetes > Pseudonocardiales > Pseudonocardiaceae > Saccharothrix > Saccharothrix saharensis. The sequence goes on from NZ_VFPP01000001.1 coordinate 7,254,781, forward strand.
CTCTCGCCCGCCGAGTGCGGGCACCCGCTGCCGGTCTGGGTCGCGGTGGCATGAGCAGGGTCCGCCCGGTCTCCGGGGGCGGCCGGGCGGTCGAGGTGCCGCCGGATCGCTTGGACGGGTGGTTCTCCCGGTTCGCCCAGCGTCACGGCGGGATCGTGTCGACGTCCGTGATGGCGGACAGGTGCCTGGTCACGGCGGTGGACGGGGCGACGGCCGCGGTGTCGGCCGCGTTCGGCGAGTTCACCCCGCCGGGTGAGCACGAAGGTCTGGTGGTCGACGCGGTGCTGGCGCACGCGTCGGCGTCCCGCCTGATCGGGCTGCTGCTGGTGCGGCTCGGCGGGCACAGCATCGGGGTGGCGCGGGACGGCGTGGTGCTCGTGTCGACCACGGACAGCCGTCAGGTGCACGGGCGCAACAAAGCGGGCGGGTGGTCGCAGCAGCGGTTCGCGCGGCGGCGCGAGGGGCAGGCGCGGGTCGCGCTCCAGGCGGCGGCGGACGACGCGGCGCGGGTGCTCGCGCCCCGGGTCGGGGAGCTGGACGCGGTCGTGCTCGGTGGTGACCGGCAGGCGTTGGACGTCCTGCGGGGTGACCGCCGACTGGACGAGGTGTTCGCGATGGCGTCACCGCGCGTGCTGGACGTGCCGGAGCCTCGGCGGGCCGTGCTGGACGATGCGGCGGTGCGCGCCCTGGCGGTGGAGGTCGTGGTCCGGGAACCCCGCGAAAACTCGTGACAACCCCCGGCGACCCCGACCGCATTCATCAGGGTGAGGAGGCACCGACCCGCGGTGGCCTCAGCGACCCGAGGAGCAGTCTTGCTGCGCAAACGACTCGTGCTGGCGGCCGGGGCCGTCGTGCTCGGCGGCATCGCCGTGGCCGGGACCGCGCTGGCGTCCGGCGGTGGGGACGAGGCGCCCGCGACGACCACGACCAGGCCGCCCGCCACCTCGGTCACCACGTCGCCCGCGCCGTCGCCCACGTCGATCGGGACCTCGCCCGAGACCTCGCCGCGGCCGACGGTCACCGAATTGCCGGTCACCACCAGCCCCGGCCCGCGGCCGACCACCGTGCGACCCGAGCCGACGCCCCCGCCGACGACGTACCGACCGCCGGTGACCACGACCACGGTGACCACGGCGTTCCCGGTGGAGGTCACACCTCCGCTGCCGACCTCCACGACGGTCACCACGAGGCGCTGACGGCGTGAGCTGGGACGCGGAGTTCACCCACTACTTCGACCGGTGCGCCGACTCGATGCGCTTCACCGCGTTCTTGTTGTGCGGCAGCCACCACGAGGCCGAAGACGTCGTGCAGTCCGCGTTCCTCAAGTTCTACCTGGCGGGGCCGAAGCTGGCGCAGCGCGAGGGGGTGCAGGCCTACCTCCGGCAGATCGTGGTGCGCACGTTCCTGGCGGAGCGCCGCCGGGTGCGGTGGAAACGGGAGAAGCTCACCGACGTGCTGCCGGACGTGCCGGAGCCGGGGGCGTTGAGCGAGGACCGGCTGGTGGTGTGGCAGGCGTTGAACGCCGTGCCCGCCAAGCAGCGTGCGACGCTCGTGCTGCGGTACTGGCACGACCTGGGGGTGGAGGAGACGGCCGCCGCGCTCGGCTGCTCGACGGGCACCGTGAAGAGCAACACGAACCGCGGCATCAAGGCGTTGCGGCAGAGGCTGGGGTCGGAGTTCGGCGCGTTGTGGCAGGAGGTGTCGCGCGGTGCTTGAGGACGAGCTGAAGAAGACGTTCGAACAACTGAACATCCAACCGCGGCCGCGCACGTTCAGCGCGGTGGACATCGTCTACCGCGGCGCCGCCGTCAAACGCCGCCGCCGCGCCTACGCCGTCGCCGCAACCGGCACCGGTACCGCCGTCGTGGCCGTGGTCATCGCCTTCGCCCTGAACCAGCCGCCGAAGCAGGGTGACAACAGCCCGGCCCGCCCGCCGGGCCCGGACATCAGCACCAGCGGATCGGTCCGGCCGACCCCGAGCCCCGAATCCGTCCCGACATCACCTCCGGACCTGCCCCACCCCACCACCACGAGACCCACGACGAGTCCCGGCCACACCGTCACCAGAACCACCACGAGCCCCACCACCACCGAACCACCACCGCAAACCACGACCACCACCATCATCGGCTCGCCACAGACCACCTACCGCCCCCAGAACACCACCACCGGCTGACACCGCCCGTCTGCCGTTCCGGCTCCGCACGACCCGGCGACGACCCGACCCGACCACGGCTCGGCGACGAGCCGATCCGGCCCGGTCCGGTCCGGTCACGCCTTGGTCCGCCCACGACTCGGCCACGGCCCGGCCTTGCCGCGGCCTGATCCGGCAACGGCTCGGCCCGGTCGGGTCGGGTCGGGTCCGCGTGCGTCCGCCGCCGGCCCGGGCCACCCGGCTGCCCTCGATCTCCGCCGGCGAACCGCAGGCCCCGCCGCGCCGTCCGACCGCGACCCGCAGTGATCGGCAGCGCCGCGTGCTCCACTTCAGCGGACGACCCGGCCGGTGGCCGGGCACGCGACCTCGTCACGTCCCGGCCACCCCGACCCGCCGCCCTACCTCACCCGGACCACGGCCTAGCCCAACGTGCCGGTGGCGAGCAGGCCGCCATCCACCCGCACGGTCTCGCCGGTGATCCACTCCGCGCCGTCCGAAGCCAGGAACGCGACCAACCGCGCGACGTCCTCCGGCGTCCCGAGCCGCTTCATCGGGTACCCGGCCGACGCCTCCTCCTCACGCCCCGTGTAGAGCGCCTCGGCGAACCGCGTCTTCACCACGGCCGGCGCGACCGCGTTCACCCGCACCTTCGGCCCGAGCTGCCACGCCAGCTCCTCCGTCAACCGGATCAACGCCGCCTTGCTCGCCCCGTACGCGCCGATCACCCCGGTCGACCGCAGACCGCCCACCGACGCGATGTTCACGACCGCGCCACCGTGCTCCCGCATCCACGCCTTCCACGCCAACTGCACGAACCCGAGCGCCGCGACCACGTTGACGTCGAAGATCTTCCGCACCGCGTCCAGGTCCGCGTCGACCAGCGGGCCGAACACCGGGTTGATGCCGGTGTTGTTCACCAGCACGTCCAGTCGCCCGAACCGCTCCACGGTCGCCTCGACGGCCCGCGCCCGGTGCTCCGCGTCACCCGCGTTCCCCGGCACCGCCAGCACCCGCTCGGGCGCGACGCCCGCCGTGGCCGCCAATCCCTCGGCCGCCGCCGTCACCGCCTCCGCCTTGCGCGACGTGATGGTCACCGACGCGCCGCGCGTCAGCAGCTCCAGCGCGATGCCGTGGCCGATGCCCCGACTGGCGCCCGTGACCAGGGCCGCCCTGCCCGTGAAGTCCGAAGTCATACCCGCAATGTATGCCGGTGGACACACACTGCTGATCCGGTGGCACCCACCCCGTAGACTGGGGCACGTGGTCATCCTGATCGAGTAGGTCCCCGCGCCAGCCGCGCCGTTGACCTCGCATGACCACCCACCGGAGTACAAGTTGATCACCGCAACCGATCTAGAGTTGCGCGCGGGCTCGCGCATCCTGCTGTCCGGCGCCACCCTGCGTGTCCAGCCCGGTGACCGCATCGGCCTCGTCGGCCGCAACGGCGCCGGCAAGACCACCTCCCTCCGCGTCCTCGCGGGCGAGGGCCAGCCGTACGCGGGCGACGTCCGCCGCACCGGCGAGCTCGGCTACCTGCCCCAGGACCCGCGCGAGGGCGACCTGTCCGTCATCGCCAAGGACCGCGTGCTGTCCGCCCGAGGCCTGGACCAGCTGCTCCGCGACATGGAGAAGATGCAGTCCACGATGGCCGAGCTGGTGGACGACGCCGAGCTCCAAGCCGCCGTGCGCAAGTACGGCCGCCTCGAAGAGCGGTTCGCCGCCCTCGGCGGGTACGCGGCCGAGAGCGAAGCGGCACGCATCTGCGCCAACCTCGGCCTGGCCGACCGCGTGCTCGCCCAGCCGCTGCGCACGCTGTCCGGTGGTCAGCGCCGCCGCGTCGAGCTGGCCCGCATCCTGTTCGCCGCCTCCGAGGGCGGCGTCGGCGCGAAGTCCAGCACGATCCTGCTGATCGACGAGCCGACCAACCACCTCGACGCCGACTCGATCGCGTGGCTGCGCGGGTTCCTCAAGTCCCACGAGGGCGGCCTGGTCGTGATCAGCCACGACGTCGAGCTACTCGACGACGTGGTCAACAAGGTGTGGTTCCTCGACGCGACGCGCGGCGAGGTCGACATCTACAACATGGGCTGGAAGAAGTACCTCGAAGCGCGGTCCGCCGACGAGAAGCGCCGCCGCCGCGAGCGCGCCAACGCGGAGAAGAAGGCCGGCGCGCTCATGGCGCAGGCGGACAAGATGCGGGCGAAGGCCACCAAGGCGGTGGCCGCGCAGAACATGGCCCGCCGCGCCGAGAAGCTGCTGTCCGGCCTGGAGGAGACCCGCCAGGCGGACAAGGTCGCCAAGATCCGCTTCCCGCAGCCGGCGCCGTGCGGCAAGACCCCGCTGACCGCGGAGGGCCTGAGCAAGTCGTACGGCTCGCTGGAGGTCTTCACCGGCGTCGACCTGGCCATCGACCGCGGGTCGCGGGTGGTCATCCTCGGGCTGAACGGCGCGGGCAAGACCACGTTGCTGCGGCTCATCGGCTCGATGGAGCGCCCGGACAGCGGCGAGGTCATCCCCGGTCACGGCCTCAAGCTCGGGTACTTCGCCCAGGAGCACGAGACGCTCGACCACGGTGCCTCGGTGTGGGAGAACACCCGCCACGCCGCGCCCGACGTGCCCGAACAGCAGCTGCGGTCGCTGCTGGGCACGTTCCTGTTCAGCGGCGAGCAGCTCGACCAGCCCGCGGGCACCCTGTCCGGCGGCGAGAAGACCCGGTTGGCGCTGGCCGGCCTGGTGTCCAGCGCGGCGAACGTGCTGCTGCTCGACGAGCCGACCAACAACCTCGACCCGGCCAGCCGCGAGCAGGTGCTCGACGCGCTGCGCCGCTACGAGGGCGCGGTCGTCCTGGTGACGCACGACCCCGGTGCGGTGGAAGCGCTTGAGCCCGAGCGGGTGATCCTGCTGCCCGACGGGACCGAGGACCACTGGTCGCAGGAGTACCTGGAGCTCGTGCAGTTGGCCTGAGGCAACGGTTTCCGCCTCTTCTCACCCGAACGTGAGCACTGATCGACTCTGTGTGATCGAACGACCGCTCGCAGATCATTTCGCTTGATCACCTGGCGTTCTTGGTCTCCGTGTTCGATCATTGCGACGACAGGGGCTTTCGAAGGCCCGACCTGCTGTCTACGGAAGGCGGGACAAGGTGGCTGACCTGAAGAAGGGCGCCCGGATCACCGGCGCCACGCGGGACAAGCTGGCCGCTGACCTGAAGAAGAAGTATGAAAAGGGCGCGAGCATCCGGGCGTTGGCCGAGTCCACCGGACGCTCCTACGGCTTCGTGCACCGGGTGCTCAGCGAGTCCGGTGTGCAGCTGCGCGGTCGCGGTGGCGCCACCCGCACGAAGAAGAAGTAAGCTACCTTCCGGTAACCGCGAGGCGTCGAGGAGAGACGGCGCCTGACGAAACCCGGAGGTTCACGCATGTCGGCACCGACCACCATCGACGCCGACCTGCTGGAACGCGGAGGCGTGCGGCTCGTCGTCGACGGGGCGCGCGCGACGATCACGCTCGACCGTCCCGACGTGCTCAACGCACAGACGCCGTCGACCTGGGCGGCGTTGCGGACGATCGGTGAGCAGCTGGGCCCGGACGTCCGCGTCGTGGTCGTCCGGGGTTCCGGTCGCGCCTTCTCCGCAGGGCTCGACCGGCGCATGTTCACGGGCGCCCCGGTGGAGGGCGAACCGGGTCTGCCGGAGATCACGCGACGGGGACCCGACGCAGGCGCCGCGCTGATCGCGGAGTTCCAGGAGGGCTTCCGCTGGCTGCGCGACCCGGCTCGGGTGACGATCGCCGCGGTGCGCGGGCACGCGATCGGCGCGGGCTTCCAGCTCGCTCTCGCGTGCGACTTCCGCGTGGCCGCCGACGACGTCAAGTTCTGCATGGCCGAGACGTCGCTCGGCCTGGTGCCCGACCTGGGCGGCACGTTGCCCCTGGTGCGCCTGGTCGGGTACTCGCGCGCGGCCGAGATGTGCGTGACGGGGCGGCGGGTCGGCGCGGAGGAGGCGCTGCGGATCGGCCTGGTGAACTCCGTGGTGCCGGTGGAGGGGCTGGACTCGGCGGTCGACGCCCTGGTCGCCCAGGTCCTCCAGCCGCTGCCGGGTGCGGTGCGGGAGACGCTGGCGCTGCTCGCGTCGGCGGCGGACGGTGCTTCGGAGGAGGAGCAGTTGCGAGCCGAGCGCGAGGCCCAACTCCGCCGCCTGGCCGAGCTGAACGCCCTGGTCAACGGCCAGTCCTGACCTCGGCTCCGAACACGATCGGGTGATCATCGCCCGAGAATGTACGGAAACGCTGTTACCGTCCCTCGGTTGAACATGACCGAGCGCCGACACCACCCCGCCTGCCCAGCCGACCCCACCCACCCCCGAACCGCGCCCCGGACGGCATGACCCCGGCGACGGCCGCCCTCCGTGGCGCCGGGGCAGCCGCAGGACCACGCGGGAACGTGCGCGATCGGGAACGTCGGGGGAGTCCCCGGCGTTACCGTCTGTCGTGGACGGTTCCTGGGGATTGATGCGCAGCGCGATGCGGGCGTCGGACGCACCTGCGGCGGTGCGGCGGGGCACGTTCCGCCGCGTGCTGGGGTTCGCCGGACCGCACCGGGCGAAGCTGGTCGTGTTCCTGCTGCTCACGGTGGTGTCCGCGGTGCTCGCGGTCAGCACGCCGGTGCTCGCCGGGCGCGTGGTGGACGCGATCGTCGGTGGGCGGGACGTGTCGGTCGTCGTCTGGCTGGCCGTCGTGATCGCGGGGATCGCGGTGGTGGACGCCGGGCTGGGGTTGGTCGAGCGGTGGCAGTCGGCGCGGATCGGTGAAGGGCTCATCCACGACCTGCGGGTCGCGGTGTACGGGCACGTGCAGCGCATGCCGATCGCCTTCTTCACCCGGACGCGGACGGGCGCCTTGGTCAGCCGGCTGAACAACGACGTGATCGGTGCGCAGCGGGCGTTCACGTCGACGTTGTCGGGGGTCGTCACCAACGTCATCCAGCTGGGGCTCTCGCTGGGCGTGATGTTCACCCTTTCGTGGCAGGTGACGGCGTTGGCCCTCGTGTTGCTCCCGGCCTTCGTCATCCCGGCGCGGCGCATGGGCAGCCGGATGGCGGACCTGCAGCGCGAGGCCTCCACGTTGAACGCGGGCATGACCACCCAGATGACCGAGCGGTTCTCCGCGCCCGGGGCGACGTTGGTGAAGCTGTTCGGTCGACCCGACGCCGAGACCGCCGAGTTCGGCGAACGGGCCGCGCGCGTCCGCGACATCGGCGTCCGCACGGCGATGGCCACCCGCTGGTTCATGACCGGCCTGACCCTCGTCTCCGCCCTGGCGCAAGCCCTGGTCTACGGCCTCGGCGGCTACCTCGCGCTGACCGGTCACCTGGCCGCGGGCACCGTCGTCTCGCTCGCCCTCCTGCTGACCCGCCTCTACTCGCCGCTCACCGCCCTGGCGAACGCGCGGGTCGACGTGATGACCGCACTCGTCTCGTTCGAACGGGTGTTCGAAGTGCTCGACCTGAAGCCGATGATCGCCGAACCGGACGCCCCCCGCCGCGTCCCCGAGGGTCCGGTGTCCGTCGAGTTCGACGACGTCCGGTTCGCCTACCCCGCCGCCGACAAGGTTTCCCTGGCCTCACTGGAATCAGTGGCCACACTGGACACGCGCGGCGGCGAGGAGGTGTTGCACGGCATCAGCTTCCGCGCCGAGCCCGGTCAGCTCGTGGCGCTCGTCGGGTCGTCCGGCGCGGGCAAGTCGACCATCGCGACCCTCGTGCCGCGGCTCTACGACGTGGACTCCGGCGCGGTGCGGCTGTCCGATGTGGACGTCCGCGAGCTGGCGTTCGACTCGCTGCGCCGGACCGTCGGCGTCGTCACGCAGGACGGCCACCTGTTCCACGACACGATCCGCGCGAACCTGGCCTACCCCCGTCCCGAGGCGTCCGAAGACGAACTGTGGGATGCGTTGCGCCGCGCCCGCCTGGACCACCTCGTCGCCTCGCTCCCCGACGGCCTCGACACGGTGGTGGGTGAGCGCGGCTACCGGCTCTCCGGCGGCGAGCGCCAGCGGCTCACCATCGCCCGCCTGCTGCTGGCCCGACCGCGCGTGGTCATCCTCGACGAAGCGACCGCGCACCTGGACTCGGAGTCGGAGGCGGCGGTGCAGGTCGCGTTGACCGAGGCGCTGCGCGGCCGCACGGCGCTGGTGATCGCGCACCGGCTGTCCACCATCCGCGCCGCCGACCAGATCCTGGTGGTGGAGGGCGGGCACGTGGTCGAACGCGGCACCCACACCGAACTCCTCGCCGCCGACGGTCGCTACGCCGAGCTGTACCGCACGCAGTTCGACGAAGCGCCCGCCGACGTCGACCCCGACTACAGCGCGCCGAGGAACGTGCCGGTCGCCGCCACCGCGACCTTGGACGAGCCGCCGTTGACCACCAGCACGGAGAACGCCAGGTCACCGCGGTAGCCGACGAACCAGCCGTGCGACCGCGTGCCGTCACCGAACTGGGCGGTCCCGGTCTTGCCGCGCACCGCTCCGTACCGGGCCAGCTCACGCGCCGTGCCGCCGGTGACGACCTCGCCCATCATCGACCGCAACGCCCCCGCGACCCCACCGGGCAACGCGGTCGGCGCCGCGCCCTCGGTCGGCATCTCGCGGATCAGCTGCGGCACCGGCGTGCGGCCGTTCGCGACCGTGGCCGCGACCAGCGCCATGCCGAACGGCGTCGCCTGCATCCGACCCTGCCCGATGCCCGCCTCGACCCGCGCGGGCACCGAGTCGGCGGGCGGGATCTTGCCGGTGTTCGTGGTGATGCCCGGGACGGTGAAGTCCGACGCCAACCCGAAGTACGCGGCGGCCTCCGGCAGCGCGGTCGGCGACATGTCCGCCGCCAACTGGCTGAAGCTGGTGTTGCACGACGCCGCGAACGCGCGGTGCAGCGGCACCGTGCCCAGCTCGAACGAGTCGTCGTTGGTGATCTGCCGGGTGCCGATGGTCGCCTTGCCCGGGCACGGCACCGGCGTGTCGGCCGTCGCCAGACCGCTGGTCATCGCGGCGGTGGCGGTGACGATCTTGAACGTCGACCCCGGCTCGTAGCGGCCGTAGAGCGCGAGCGGGTCGTGGCCCGCGGTCGCGTTCTGCGCCACCGCCAGGATCTCGCCGGTCGACGGTTGGATCGCGACCAGCATCGCCGCCTCGCCGGCCACCTGGTCGACCGCGGCCTGCGCGGCGGCCTGCGTCTTCGGGTCCAGCGTGACCGTCAGCGACTTCACGGCCTGCGCCTTCTGCTCCTGCAGCACGGTGACCGGGGCGCCGGCCTGGTCCACGATCGCGAACCGCCACCCCGGCGTGCCGTTCAACGAGCCGGCGGCCTGCCGCACCGAGCCCATCACCACGGGGGCGAAGTCGGCCGGCACCACCCGACCCGTGCGATCGACCAACGAGCCCTCGGCGGACGTCGTGGTGTAGGCCAGGCTCTGCCCCTCGACGAGCTGCGGGTGCAGCAGGGACGGCGACCAGTGCACGCGCCACTGGTCGTCCACCAGGCGCAGTTCGACCTTGGTGGCGTACTTGACCGGCACGCCGCCCGGCAACGTCCACGTGACGTCGGCGTCGACACCGGCGGTCGTGGCGCCCTCGGCGACCTGCGGCAACCGGCCGAGCTGCGCGTGGAACGACACGCCGGGCACGGCCTGCTGGGTCCGGGCCAGCGCCGCGCCCGCCGCGCCCGCCGCGTCGGTGACCGCGGCGGCCTGTCCCGCTTGGCCGGACATCACCGCGGTGAAGAACTGCTGGGCGACGACTCCGGGAGCCACCCGTTCGGGTTTCTTCTCGGCGGCCGGCCCGCCACCCGACGACAGCACCACCACGCCCGCGACGATCACGGCCACCGCCGCGGCTCCCCCTGTGGCCAGCACCCAGCGCTTCGATCTCTTGTTCACGAGAACCCCCTCCCGACCCGACATTAACCCGGTCGTGTGGAGGATTCGTGAATGTCGTTCAGCCCAGCTGGGGCACCCGCGTCTGGTACTTGCGCAGCAGGTCCGCGTTCGCCGCGTCACCGCCTTCGACGTTCGCGCTGCGCCACAGCGGCAGCGCCACGCCGGCCTCGGCGGCCTTGTCGAACAGGCGCACCATCAGCAGGTTCCACAGGAACGCGGTCGCGATCGTGGACACGGCGGCGGTGACCGGGTCGGCGAGCGGGTAGGTCGCGTCGCCGGGCGGCACCAGGTTGTCGAGCACGACGGTGGCGTTCTCGGCGAGGGTCGTGCCCGCGCGGCGCGGTGCCAGCGCGCTCGCCGCGACCGACGTCACCGCGACCACGGGGCAGCCGGCGTCCGCGGCGAGCACGGCGAGCTCCACCGGGTAGGGGTTCACGCCCGAGGTGGAGAAGACGAAGAGGACGTCGTGCGCGGCGAGTCCCGCTTCGCGCAGGACTTCGCCGGCGAGGCCGGTGCGGCGTTCGGCGGCCGTGCTGCTGACCGCGCCGTGCATGGGCAGCAGCTCGGGGTGGTAGATCGGGCGGACGCAGGCCAGGCCGCCGGCGCGGTAGAACGTCTCGGCGACTGCGGCCAGGGAGTGGCCCGCGCCCGCGGTGAGCACCATGCCGTCCGCGCGGACGCTCGCCAGCACCAGCTCGGCCACGTCGTCCAGCGCGGCCGCGTTCTGCTGTTCCACCCTCGTCAGGTGGTTGCGCACGACGTCGCCGTAGTCGGTGTCGGTCACGGGCTCGGTCGCCATGCGGTCCTCCAGTGGTCTATACCAAACGATGCGGGTGCCCAAGTCCTACCGGATCGTCCCATCACCCGCCAGGGTGTTGACCACCGAACATGATCGATGTTCAAATGAACAGCATGGATGTGTCGTGGCGTCACGAGAAGATCCTCCACCGCCTGCGGGGTGGCGAGCGGGTGTCCGTCGGCAGCCTGGCGGAGCTGGTGGGCGCTTCAGAGATGACGGTGCGGCGCGACCTGGACGCGTTGGAGCGGGAGGGGCTGCTGCGGCGCGTGCGCGGCGCGGCGGTGAGCATGTTGACGGGGGAGGAGACGCCTTACGCGGCGCGGGCTCGGCAGCGGTTGGAGGTGAAGCGGCGGATCGGGGTGGCGGTCGCGGGGCTGCTCGACGACGGCGAGACGGTCGTGCTCGACGGTGGCAGCACCGCGGTGGAGGTGGCGCGCCGGCTGGTCGACCGGCGGCTGACCGTGCTGCCGTTGTCGCTGCACTCGGCGGACGCGCTGCGGGGGGCCGAGCAGGTGCGGATGGTGCTGCCCGGCGGCGACATCCGGCCCGGCGAGCTGGCGTTCGCGGGGCCGCTGACCGAGCACGCGTTGCGCGTGATGCGGTTCGACACGATGGTGCTCGGCAGTTGCGGGTTGAGCGCGCGCAACGGGGTGTCGGCGCACGACCTGGCCGAGGGGGCGGTGAAGAAGGCGGCCGTGGAGGCGTCGGCGCGGGTGGTCGCGGCGATCGACAGCTCGAAGTTCGGGCGGACGGCGTTCGGCCGGGTGTGCCCGGTGGACGAGATCGACGTCCTGGTGACCGATTCGGACGCGCCGGAGGAGGAACTGAGCCGGATCCGTGAGGCGGGGGTGGAGGTCCGGCTCGTCTGACACCGGGGGCTCGGGGCCGGCGCGGTCACGTGGTGCGGTCGGGTGGTCCGGCGCGGTCGGCAGGCTCGGGTCGGGTGGGCATCGGTGGCGGCGGGTGGTGACCGGCGGGGTGGGCGGGGGTGGTTTCGGCGCTCGGTCATGTTCAACCGAGGGGCGGTAACGGTGTTTCCGTACATGTCCGGGACATGATCACCCGATCGTGTCGGGGGTCGTCCCACAACCGCAGGTCACGGGCGGAGGTAGCGGGGGTCCACGGGGGGTAGCGGTTTCTCCGGCAGGTTGGCGTGGGCCTTCATCATGAAGTCGAACCAGGTGCGCGCGGGCAGGGTACCGCCGTAGATGTCACCCTCGCCGCACAGGCGCGGAGGGCCGGCGTTGACGCAGATGCCGCTCGGCGACGTGCTGTCGTTGAACACCTGCACCGCACCGGCGTAGTCCGCGGTCGCGCCGATGAACGCGGCCGACTTGTACTCCTCCGTCGTCCCCGTCTTCCCCAGCGCCGGCCGGGTCCAGCCGAACTGCTTCGCGGCCGCCGCGGCCGTGCCGCGGTCCTGGTCGTCGCCGCTCATCCCGACCGCCAGGGCGTTCGCCAGCGGCTCCTCGACCACCTGCTCGCACGGCGCGTCGCGGAAGCCCACGTCCTCGCCGTGCCGGTCGGTGACCTTCACGATCGGCGACGGCGGGCACCACACGCCGCCCGACATCAGCGTCGCCGCGACGTTCGCCAGCTCCAGCGTGCTGGTCGGCGCGGGCCCCAGGGTGAACGACGCGTTGCCCGACCCCTTGTAGAACTCCGCCTGAGTCACCCGCAGCTCCTTCTGCTTGGACTTCGGGTCCGGCGGCACGCCCGCGATGTTGGTCGCCATCGTCTCCCGCATCCCCAGCCGGTGCGCCATGTCGACCACGGCGTCCAGCCCGACCCGCTCCTCCAGGATCACGAACGCGGTGTTCGGCGAGGTCGCCAGCGCCTCCTTCAACGGCATCCGGGGCGGGTAGCTGCCGTCGTGGTTGCGCAGGCAGTACCAGTAGGTGAACGGCTCACCGGTACCCGGGCAGCCCGGCGCGCCACCGCGGAACACCCGGGACGCGTAGGACCCCGGCGACTCGATGACGCTCTCGATCCCCAGCCCGCCCTTCTCCAGCGCCGCCGCGGCCGTGAACACCTTGTAGACCGACCCCGCGCCGAACTTGTTCTCCACCGCGCTCGGCAGGTCGAACTGGGTCTGGAACTCCTCCTTCTTGAGCCCGTAGTCCCGGTTGGCCACCAGCGCCACGACCTCGTGCCGCTCCTTGCCCGGCCGCACGACCGCCGCCGTGTTAGCGATGCCCGGCGTCGTCTTCGGCACCTGCGCCTCGGCCGCCTGCTTGGCCTGCTGCGTGAGCGCGCGGTCCAAAGTGGTCCGGATCGTGTAGCCGCCGATCTTCAGCTCGTTCAACGAGTAGCCGTTGCGGGTCAGGTGGTTGACCACGAACGAGCAGTAGAACCCGAACTCCACACCGGACCCCACGCACCCGGTCGACAGTGGACGGACGGGCGTGGCCAGCCCCAGCGGCGCGCGCTTGTGCTCCTCGGCCTGCTCCCGGGACAGCTTGGCGTTCTCCGCCATGAGGTCGATGACCATGTTCCGCCGCTCGATCGCCTTGTCCGGCCGGGCCTCCGGGTCCAGGAACGTCGGGCTGTTGACCATCCCGGCGAGCATCGCGGCCTGCGGCACGGTCAACCTGTCCGGCGTGGTGTTGAAGTAGGCCTGGGACGCCGCGGCGATGCCGTAGATCGTGCCGCCGAACGGCACCACGTCCAGGTACCGCGACAGGATCTCGTCCTTGCTGAGCTGCGTCTCCACGTGCATCGCGATGCGCGCCTCGCGGAGCTTGCGGGCGATCGTCTGCTCCTGCGCCTCCTTCTGCCCGCCGACGTCCTCCCGCTCCAGCACGTGCACCAGGTGGTTCTTCACGTACTGCTGCGTGATCGTGGACGCGCCCTGCGTGGTGCCGCCCTCCGACTGGTTGCGCAGCGCGGCGCGCAGCGTGGCGAGCCAGTCGACGCCCTTGTGCTCGTAGAACCGCCGGTCCTCGGTGGACACCAGCGCGTCCTTCATGACCTGCGCGACCTTGTCGGGCGGCGTGAGCACGCGGTACTGGTCGTAGAGGTAGGCGAACGGGACGCCGTCCTTGTCGGTGATCGTGGTCATCAGCGGCGGCGGCGTCTCCAGCATGCTGACCGTGGTGGCGGCGACCTGGTCGCTCATCCGGTTGGACACGAGGCCGGCCGCGCCGACGACCGGGATCGCCATCCCGGCGAGGAGCAACCCGGCCACCAGGCAGAGGCCGATGAGTTTCGCGAGGGCGGCGGTGCGCATGGCACAGGAGTTACGCTCGGACGGGCGGTGGAAACACCGATCACCGGGGTTCACTGCAACGTACGGATAATGGTGCCCCGATGTTTACCCCGGCATTGTTCACCCGTTCGTGGACGATTCTACGCAGCGTCAGAGCGGCCGTCGGACCGGGTGAAGGCGGCGCTCGCCAGGTCCGCCGCGTGCCGCATCGCGGCGGCGTGCAGCGCGGTCAACGACAGCGCGTCGGCCTGCGCCGCCGGGTCGCCCTCGGCGGCGGCTTCCAGCCGCGACTCGGCGGTCACGTAGACGACGCACTCGGCGGCCACGCTCAACCGCCGCGCGAGGAACGCCACGGCCCTCATCAGCCGCTCCGCCTCGGCCTCGGTGATCGGCACGACCCGCGGCGGGTCGGCGTCGACCTCCTCGCCGACGTCCTGCCGGCTGGCCCGGCACGCCAGCCCGCGGTCCCACAGGCCGGCCGCCTCGTGCAGTGACTCGATGAACGGCTCCCAGTCCACCCGGGGCGAGGTCATGGTCATGGTTCTCACCTTCCGTGCGTCGTGCTCATCGGGTGAGTGCCCCCGTAAGTGTCACTTCATGCCGGCATTTCCGGGAGGTCGAGCGAATTGATCGTCACCCACGCATACCGCCCGGTCACGTGGTGTGCCGCGAAAGACGGCTTTTGTCATTCGTTCAGGTGGAAACGACTTCTCCAGGTTGTCCCGGCACGAGCGGTGGTAGCCGTTCCCCAGGAGTCACGGCCGCGGGACGGCGCGAGCCCACCGCGGGTCGGCGAGCCCAGCGCGGCTCCGGAAGGGGAGGAAGTCCAATGCCGGCGCGATCCCACAGGTGGTTGTCCCGCACGGCCGCGTCGGCGGTGGTGCTCTCCTGCCTCGCCGCCCTGCACGTGCCGGTGACCGCGGCGCAGCCGTCACCCGGCTCCTACTCCGACCACGCCGCCGGCTCGCAGATCGCCAAGCACGAGCAGGCGCACCCGGTCGACGCCTCCGAGCTGGTGCTGACCGGCCCGACCGTCCCCGGCATGGACGTGAGCAGCCACCAGGGCGACGTCGACTGGCCGCACTGGTGGAACCAGGGCATGCGGTTCGCCTACGTCAAGGCCACCGAGGGCACCGGGTACGTCAACCCCAAGTACGGCCAGCAGTACGACGGCTCGTACCAGGTGGGCATGGTCCGGGGCGCGTACCACTTCGCGCTGCCCGACCGGTCCGACGGCGCGGCGCAGGCGAACTACTTCGTCGACCACGGCGGCGGGTGGAGCGCCGACGGCCGCACGCTGCCCGGCGCGCTCGACGTCGAGTACAACCCGTACAGCGACGACAAGTGCTACGGCCTGACGCCCGAGGCGATGGTGGCCTGGGTGCGCCAGTTCGCCGAGACCTACCAGGCCCGCACCGGGCGCTGGCCGATGATCTACACGTCCACCTCGTGGTGGGACATGTGCACGGGCCGCCTCGGTGACTTCACCGCGACGAACCCGCTGTGGGTGGCCCGCTACGCCGAGAGCGTCGGCACGCTGCCGCACCGCTGGTCGGCGCACTCGATCTGGCAGCACACGTCGACCCCGATCGACCAGAACCTGTTCAACGGCACCATGGACGACCTCGTGGCGCTGGCCCGGGGCTGAGTCGTCCGGAACGGCGGCAGCCATGCACAACGACAAGTCCCGCGGCAGGCCCTTCCCCGTGCGGTGGCGCGGTTACGACCGGCGCGAGGTGGACGAGGAACTGGCCCGCGCGCGGTGGGAGCTGGCCCGCCTGCGGGAGGAGCTGGAGGTGCTGCGCACGGACCGGGACGGCGCCGTGGCCACCGCCGACGACCTGGTGCGCGAGCTGGAGGAGGCGCGCAGCGAGCTGGCCGAGTACCGGGTGCTGCACGCGGGCTACTCGAAGGACAACGCGGTGTCGGGCTGCATCCGCTACCTGATGCACGTGGCCAGGCAGAAGGCGGACGCGTTCGAGACCGACGCCCGGGAGCGCAGCGAGCAGATGCTCAAGCGGGCCGAGGAGGTGGCGCGGCAGCAGGCCGTGCTGCTGGACGAGACCGAGCAGGAGACCCAGCGGCGGCTCGCGGAGGCCGAGCAGCGGGCCCGGCAGATCGTGGCGCAGGCGACGGCGGAGGCGAGCGCCCTGCTCGGCGGCCAGGTCGACGGCCGGGACCGCTGGACCCCGGACACCGAGCCGCCGTCGCCCGCCGTGCCGATGCCGCGGATCATCTCCGGCCCGCTGCCGGTGGTGCAGCCGGAGGCCGAGGAGCAGCGGCCCACGTCGGCCTGAAGGGGTCAGTACGCCTCCTTGGCGCACGACCCGTCACGCGTGGCGCCGTCCACGTCGATCACCACCCGGCCCGGCCGGACGTGCCCCGTCACGCACGCCCGGTCGCCCAGGTGCAGGCTGTAGCCGACGCCGGGCGGCTCCGGGTACGGCTGCACGTACACGTCGTTGGCCGGGTAGCCGGCGCCGGTGATCGCGTCACGTGCCGCGGTGAGGCCGAACTCGCCGAGGCCGCACAGCCGCTCCAACGCGGGCCGCACCCGTCCGGCGGCGTCCAGCGCCGCCGCGTGGTCGTGCGCCGAGAGCGGCAGGCGCTGCCGGCGCAGCCGCTCCTCCTCGGCCGGGTCGAGCGGCAGCCTGCGGACCTCGACCCGCAACGACGTCGGCCCAACCGGCTCGCCCACGTCCGCGGCCGTGTACGTGGTCGTGCAGACCGCGGTAGGCGTCGGCGCCGCCCGCTCCTCCGCCACCGGCCCGCCACACCCCGCCGCGCCCACCGCCAACGCCACCAGCCCGCCTTGCACCAGCCTCATGCCGCCTGACTGTGGCACAACGCGTGCTTCACGTGGGCAGGTCTCGCGGATGATCCACATCGTCGCCGTCCGCCACATCGCCGCACGGCACGTCGAGCGCGCTGTGCCGGCGAAGGTAGTCACGGGCACCCGCGTCGCCCACCGCCGACTCGGCCACGCCCGGCCAGTGCCCCGCGCCGAGCAGCACGGGGTGGCCGGGCGCGCCGTCGTACGAGGCACGCGCCAGCACCGTCGGCGAGGCCAGCGCGCGCAGGCGCTCGACCGCCGCCACCGTGACGCCCGGCGTGTCCACCGGCAGCACCACGACCGCGCCGACGTCCGCGCCGGCCAGCGCGGCCAGGCCCGCGCGCAACGACGAGCCCATGCCGGTGGCCCAGTCGGGGTTGTCCACCACGACGCAGCCCTCCAGCACCGCCCGCGCGCGCACCGACGCCGCCGAGGCGCCGAGCACGACGACGACCGGCGCGCACCCACCGTCGCGCAGCACCGCCGCGGCCCGGTCGACCCACAGCACGCCGCCGTGCGCCACCAGCGCCTTGGGGCCGCCGAAGCGCCGCCCGGCGCCCGCGGCCAGCAGCAACCCCGCGACCCGCATGGGGTCACACTAGGGCGCGGTGCCCCTTCAGCTCCTCCCGGCTCGCCACCGCCAGCTTGCGGTAGACCCTGGTCAGGTGCTGTTCCACCGTGCTCACGGTGATGTGCAGCCGCATCGCGATCGCCCGGTTGCTGTGGCCACACGCGGCGAGGGTCGCGACCCTGCGCTCCGAGTAGGTCAACTCCGTCATACGCGAGAACACGTGCGGCGGCGCGGCAGCGGTTCAATCAGGACGACAGGTGCTCCAGGAGCAGCGCCGTCAACGCCTCCGGCACCTCCTCCGGCACCCAGTGCGACACGTCCTCCAGCATCTCGAACCGGTACGGGCCGGTGACCCAGTCGCCGGTGCTCAGCGCCGCCGTCGACCCGAACGCCACGTCCTCGGTGCTCCACACGTACATCGTGGGCACGGAGACCTTCCCGGCCCGACCGCCCGGACGCCCGGCGCGGTACCAGTTCAGCGCCGCGGTCAGCGCGCCCGGCTCGGACATCCGCCGCACGTACTCGTCCACCCGGCTCGGCGGCACCCTCCACTCGAACATCTGGCGCAGCGCCGCGCCGCCGTCGTCCAGCATCCGCTTCTCGGTGTTGCTGTTGCGCCACTCGGTCATGTAGCCGGACCGCAGGTGCTGGTCCTCGTCGGTGCGCAACGCCTCGGCGAACGCGCCGGGGTGCGGCGTGGACACCACCACGAGCTTGCGCAGCCGTTCCGGGTGCTCGGCCGCGGTCCACCAGGCCACCGCGCCGCCCCAGTCGTGGCCCACCAGGTCGAACCTGGACCAGCCGAACGAGTCCGCGACCGCCAGCACGTCCCCGACCAGCGCGTCCACGCCGTAGTCGGCGGCGCGCTCGGGCCGCGCGCCCGGCGAGTAGCCGCGCTGGTCGAACGCCACCGCCCGGAACCCCTCGCGGCCCAGCACCGCCACCTGGTGCTCCCACTCGACGGCCGCCTCGGGGAAGCCGTGCAGCAGCAGCACCGGCCTGCCGTCCTCGGGGCCCGCCGCGATCGCGTCGAAGTCGCCCTCGTCGGTCCGCACGCTCAGCTGTTCGATCACGGCGATGTTCAGTCCCCTCACTCGCCCGGTGCACGCGTTGCGGTGGGCATTCTCGCCTGCCGGCACGGGCCGCGACCGCGGTGGGGGCGGTGCTCCGGCACCGGTTTGCCGGTTCCGCCGGCGGCGCCACCGCGGCAGGGCGCCACCGTGGCAGGGCGCCGGCCACGCGCGGGTGGGCGCACGCCCCCGTCCGACGGCCGCGGACGATCCACGGCGTGGTGGGCCGGCCGCGTTGCTCCCGGCAGTGGCGGGTCCCTGTTCCGCCGCGCGGTGCGCGGTGCCGGTGCGGGTCGTGCTGCCCGGCGGCAGCGGACCCTGTCCGCCGAGCAGCGCGCGCCGGCCGTGCGACGGGCGGCCGAGGCCGGTGTCGGCGACCGCGTCACCGTCCACCTGCGCGACTACCGGCAGGAACGCGGCCGGTACGACGCGGTGGTGTCGGTGGAGATGATCGAGGCCGTCGGCGCCGGGTACCGGCCCGCCTCCTTCGCCGCGGTAGGCCGGGCGCTGGTCCCCGGCGGCGCGTCCGACTGCGGCTGGGTGCACAAGTGCGTCTTCCCGGTGGGCTCATCCCGTCCGTCCGGGCGATCGAGGACGCCGTGCGCGAGCACACCGCGACGCGGGTGGTCGACAGCGCGAGTCCGGCCGCGACCACGCCGAGACCCGCGCCGCCGGCGCGAGCGGTTCCCGGCCCGGTGGGGCGAAATCGCCTGGCTCGGCTCCGACGAGACGTTCCGGCGGAGGTGGGGGTGCCACCTCGCTTACTCCGAAGCGGGCTTCCGGGTGGGCTGTCCGGGTGTCCGCCGGTTCGCCGCGGTGAAGTAGCGCGCGGCCCCCGCTGGGCCGAACGGCTCATCCGCCGTCACCTCCGAGTGCTGTTGCGACCACGCTGCGTCGGATCGTGGTCAGCTTTGGCTTGTCCCGTATCAGGAGCACCGCTGCGCGCTCCTCATCAGTGAGCCGGGATGGGCCGGAGGATTGACGAGCGTGAGGAGGTCGCCGGATGGTGCAGCACGCATCCGTGCGAGCTGACGTCGAGGTGGGGGTCGGCGCGGTCCGCGACGACGCCGGCGTGCCCGGTCGTCCCGAGGTGAGGCTGGTCGTGGGCGGGGGCCCGCGGCAGGTGACCGCCCGGTGGCTGGCCGAGGCCGAGCTGTCCGAACTGGTCGACGCGGCGCTGCTGGGCGACCCGCGCGCGACCGGCCAGCTCCTGGCGCGCATCCAACCGCTGGTGCTGCGGTACTGCCGGGCGCGGGTCGGCTCGCGGGAGCGCACCCTCGTCTCGGCCGAGGACATCGCCCAGGAGGTGTGCCTGGCCGTGGTGGCGGCCCTGGGCACCTACCACTACGAGCCCGGCTCGTTCCTGGCGTTCGTGTACGGCATCGCCGCGCACAAGGTCGCCGACGCGCGAAGACGTGCGGTGCGCAGCCGGTCCGAGGTCGTGCCGGAGCTGCCCGACACGCCGACCCTGGAGGCCGGGCCCGAGCAGCGGGCCATGACCGGCGAGATGATCGGCCACGTGACGCAGCTGCTGCAGAAGCTGCCGGAGCGGCAGCGCGAGATCCTGGTGCTGAGGGTCGCGGTGGGGCTGTCGGCGGAGGAGACGGCGGCGGCGGTCGGCTCGACCGCGGGCGCGGTGCGGGTCGCGCAGCACCGTGCGCTCGCCCGAATGCGCGAGCTGTTCGCGGCTGTCGACGGCTGACCGGGCCTGGCATCGTGGGGGACATGGCCGCCACGCCTCCGCTCGTGCCACCGCCCGTGCCGTCGGACCCGGCGCAGCCCGCCGCACCGGTGTTCGACGTGCTGCTGTCGGGGACCGTGTTCCTGGACATCATCTTCACCGGCCTGCCCCGACCGCCCGCCCCGGGCACCGAGGTGTGGGCCGAGGGGCTCGGCTCCTGCCCCGGCGGCATCGCGAACCTCGCCGTGGCGCTGAGCAGGCTGCAACTGCGGACCGCGCTGTCGGCCGCGTTCGGTGAGGACGTCTACGGCGACTTCTGCTGGGAGGTGCTGGCCGAGCAGGAGGGCGTCGACCTCAGCCACTGCCGCCGGTTCTACGGCTGGCACTCCCCGGTGACCGTGTCCATGGCGATGGACCACGACCGGTCGATGGTGACGCACGGCCACCGGCCGCCGGTGTCGGCCGACGAGATCCTGGACCCGCCGCCGCGCACCCGGGCGTGCTTCGTGCACGTGGGCCCGGAGGACGAGCGGTGGGTGGCGAAGGCGAAGGACCAGGGCGCGCTGCTGTTCGCCGACATCGGGTGGGACCGCACCGAGCTGTGGGCGCCCGAGCTGCTGAGGCGGCTGGAGCAGTTCGACGTGTTCCTGCCCAACGACGCCGAGGCGCAGCGGTACACCCGGGCGGACACGCCCGAGCGCGCTGCCGCGGCGTTGGCCGAGCACGTGCCCGTGGTGGTGGTGACGCGGGGTGGCGGTGGGGCGGTGGCGGTCGACTCGGCCACCGGCGAGGTGGTGGACGTGCCGGGGCTGAACGTCGCGCCGCTGGATTCGACCGGCGCGGGTGACGTGTTCGGCGCCGGGTTCGTGCTGGGGACGCTGTCGGGGTGGCCGCTGGCGCACCGGGTGCGGTTCGCGAACCTGTGCGCCGCGCTGTCGGTCCAGCACTTCGGCGGGTCCCTGTCGGCGCCGGGGTGGGCGGACATCGCCACGTGGTGGCGGACGGTGTCGCGGCGGCCGGACGACGACCTGAAGGGGTACGCGTTCCTGGAGGACGTGTTGCCGGACCACACGGGGGTGGAGGTCCGGCGGGCCAGCGCGACGATCCGCTTGCGCGCCTCGCGCTGAACCCAGCCGTCGGGGCCGTGCCGTCGGGGCCGTCCTGGGGGAGCCGTGCCGGGGGAGCCGCGCCTGGCACGCCGGATCGCCGGCCCTGATCACCCGATCGTGATCTTGCCGGTGGCGAACACCTGTTCGATCATGGACGGGTCGCGGTTCGACCGTCCAGGTGCTCGGCGAGGCCGCCGGGTGGGCGTGAGGCTGGTCACTCCGCCGTGCCCGGCGAGCTGCGCCGTCCGGCCGAACGGGGTTTGACCACGCTCTCGACCGGGCAGGAGTAACTTCGACAACCGTCGTCGGAGATCGCGCCGAAAACTTCTGCTCGCCGGGGAGCAACCCGCGACGGTCTTCGTGCGACTTAGTCAGTGGGGGTTCCCGCGGGTTTCGGAAGGGGTTGCTGGTTCAGTGTTCGCCGCGCGCGCGACAGGTCTGGTCAAGTTGGTGGGGTTGTGCCTGATGGCGGGCGTGCTCGTCGCGGCGGTCCTGTTCCCGGTGGTCGGCGGCCTCGGCCTGGCGTCCAACCGGGCCGCGGACACCGTGGACCAGACCTCCGGTGAGTTGACCAAGGCCGAGCTGCCGCTCGTGACGACGGTGCTGGACATGCACGGCCAGCCGATCGCCTACCTCTACGACCAGTACCGGGTGCCGGTGCCGTCGGAGGGCATCGCGGACACCATGAAGGCCGCGATCATCGCGATCGAGGACAAGCGGTTCTTCGAGCACAAGGGCGTCGACTGGCAGGGCATCGCCCGCGCCGCGGCCAAGGCGGGCGTCGACGGCGAGACCTCCCAGGGCGCCTCCACGCTCACCCAGCAGTACGTGAAGAACTACCTCGCGTTCGTCGTCGGCAAGGGCTCCGAGGAGGCCTACGAGAAGGCGACCGAGGTGACGCTGGGCCGCAAGATCAGCGAGGCCCGGATCGCCACCCAGCTCGAGCAGAAGATGAGCAAGGACGAGATCCTCACCGCCTACCTCAACGTCGTCCCCTTCGGCAACGGCGCGTTCGGCGTCGGCGCGGCGGCCCGCACCTACTTCGACACCACTCCCGACAAGCTGACCGTGCCGCAGGCCGCGATGCTGGCCGGCCTGGTCAACGAGCCGAGCAGGCTCAACCCGGGCTCCGACGTGGACGCCGCGATCAAGCGCCGCAACACCGTGATCGACCGGATGCGCGACAACGGCGCGTTCGGCCCCGACCCGAAGGTCGCCGAGGAGAAGGCCGCCGAGTACAAGGCCACCGACATCGGCGTCGTGCCCGACCTGAGGCTGCTGCCCAACGGCTGCGTCGGCGCGGGCGACGGCCCGGTCTACGGCTTCTTCTGCCGCTACCTGGTCGACTACCTGGAGAAGGCCGGCCTGCCGACCGAGGAGCTGCTGCGCGGCGGGTACACGATCACCACCACGATGGACCCGGTCGCCACCCGCGCGGCCAAGGACGCCGCGATGCAGCAGGTGCCCAAGACCCAGCCGGGCGTGGCCAACGCGATGGCCGTGGTGCAGCCGGGCACGGACAAGCACCGGGTGCGCGCGCTGGCCGCGAACCGCGACTTCGGCAACAACGCCGACGCCGGGCAGAGCGCCTACTCCATCCCCGCCGAGGTGACCAAGTTCGGCGCGGGCTCGATCTACAAGGTGTTCACCGCCGCGTCGGCGCTGGAGCGCGGCGTCACCGGCATCGACAAGCCGATCGACGTGCCGAAGACCTACACGTCGAGGGTCTACAAGGACGGCAACAAGCCCTACACGGTCAAGAACGCGGGCGACTACAAGGAGAAGATGACGCTGACCGAGGCGATGGCCCAGTCGCCGAACACCGCGTTCATCATCCTGGAGGAGAAGGCCGGGCTGAACAACGTGGTCGACATGGCCTACCGGCTCGGCCTGCGCGAGTCGATGCAGGGCGTCGACTGGAAGGGCGACCCGCTCAAGGCCGACGGCTCCAACGGCCCGTCGCAGGGTGACGTCTACAAGCGGGACAACAGCGGCTCGTTCACCCTGGGCGCGGGCCCGACCAGCGTGCTGGAGCTGTCGAACGTCGCCGCGACCATCGTCAGCGGTGGCAAGTGGTGCCCGCCGACGCCGGTGGAGAAGATCGTCGACCGCAACGGCCAGCCGGTGCAGCTGAAGGAAGCGCCGTGCGACCAGGCCGTCGCGCCCGAGGTGGCGAACGCGCTGGCCAACTCGATGGGCGCCGACACCAAGGCCGGCGGCACGGCGGCGCAGGCGGCGTCGAACGCGGGGTGGACGCGGCCGATGATCGGCAAGACCGGCACCACCGAGAACCACTGGTCGGTGGCGTTCATGGGGGCCACGCCGCAGTTCGCCGGGGCGGTCATGACGTTCACCGATGGGGTGGCACCTCAGGTGATCTGCAACGGCTCCCCGCCGAGGCTGTGCGGCACGAACGACGCCGGCGGCGTTTACGGTGGTCAGGTGGCTGCGCCGACGTGGTTCAACGCCATGAAGGTGATCCACGAGGGCCAGGAGCCGGCCAACCTCCCGCCGGTCGAACCGCGCTACCGGTAGTCGACCTTCGTCACGGGTTACGTCACGCCTCAAGACGCCCCTGACCTGGGCTTTTATAACGACCCAATGCGGAACCTACGAGTACATGAACACGTAGTGTGACGATCAGTGGGTTATCTCACCAAAAAGCACCAGTGCTGGTGCTAAGACTTGCCTCCTGTTGTTACATCGGGTTACGGTCCCGGCCGCATGTCACGGTTCGGTCACCATAGGGACACGGCGTCGCTCCCCGAAAGCGCCGCCAGCCTGGATCCCCCGCCAGGTGTCCCTGTGACCGGGCCGTGCTCCCCGATGCAGGAAGGCACTACCTTGGCACGCCACACGAAAGCCGACGGGCGACGCGCGTTCACCGCGCCCCGCACCCCGTCCCGCAACCGCTCCCATCGCGCGGAGTGCGACCGCAAGCCCGTCAGCGGCCGCGTCGCCGCCGTCGTGGTCGCGGCCGGCGCTCTCGCCACCGGCGTGGGCGCCACCGGCGGGTTCGACGCCGGTGACACCCGCTTCCTCCCCGTCGCCGCCGGCTCGGACCTGGCGGCCGCGCTCGTCCACAGCTCCGCGCCCCGCTCGGCCGAGGTCCGCACGGTGCACGCCGTCGAGCCCGCGTTCGAAGCGGCGAAGCTGATGCGCTCCGAAGGGCTGCTGGTCCGGCAGAACGTGGACCAGGCGATCCGCCACGCGTCCGAGGGCTACACCGCCCGGCAGGCCGAGCTGAAGCGGCAGGCCGACGCCGCGGCGGCGGAGCAGGCCCGCGTCGACGCCGAGAACGCGCGCATCGCCGCCGAGCAGGCCCGGATCGCCGAGCAGAGGGCCGCCGAGGAGGCCGCGAAGCGCCCGAAGGTCGCCAAGCCCGCCGAGGGCCAGTTCACCTCCGGCTTCGGCGCCCGGTGGGGCACCACCCACTACGGCGTCGACATCGCCAACGCCATCGGCACCCCAATCCTGTCCGCGATGGACGGCGTCGTGGTCGAGGCGGGCCCGGCGTCCGGCTTCGGCCTGTGGGTCCGGGTGCAGCACAACGACGGCACGATCACGATCTACGGCCACGTCAACGAGACGCTCGTGTCGGCGGGTCAGCAGGTCCACGCGGGCCAGCAGATCGCCACCATGGGCAACCGCGGCCAGTCCACCGGTCCGCACCTGCACTTCGAGGTGTGGCTCAACGGCTCGCAGAAGATCGACCCGATCGGCTGGCTGGGCGAGCGGGGCATCTCGCTCTGACCTGACCGCCCGATCGCCGCGTTCCTCCCGTTCTGCCCCGCCGGGCGCACTCCGGCGGGGCAGAACGGTATTTCGGAGGGGGTCGCACACCCCGGTTACCCCGCCAGGGGGCGGTTCACACGTCCCGGTGGAGTTCTTTGCAGCGGGCATACCGACTGGTCGGTACCTGCGGTACGGTGGCGGCGGACACCTTCAGGGAGGCGATCGTGGCTCGTTGGGGAATCACCCTGCCGCTGACCGGCGTGCCGGTGCTCGACCACCGCGCGCTGGTGGCCGAACTGGCCGACCTGGGCTACACCGACGTGTGGTCCGCCGAGACCGCGGGCACCGACGCCTTCACGCCGTTGGCGCTGGCCGCCCAGTGGTCCGACCGCGTCCGCCTCGGCACCGCCATCGCCCCCGTCTACACCCGCGGTCCCGCCACGCTGGCCATGACCGCGGCCACGCTCGCCGAGGTGTCGGGCGGCCGGTTCGTGCTGGGCATCGGGTCGTCCTCGCCCGCGATCGTCGAGCGGTGGAACGGCGTGCCGTTCCACGAGCCGTTCAAGCGCACGCGGGACACGCTGCGGTTCCTCAAGGCCGCGCTGGCGGGCGAGAAGGTGTCCGAGGAGTACGAGACGTTCACCGTGCGCGGCTTCAAGCTGGAGCGCGCGCCCGGGCACCGCGTGCCGATCATGCTCGCCGCGCTGCGCCCCGGCATGCTCCGGCTGGCCGGGCGCGAGGCCGACGGCGCGATCACCAACTGGCTCGGCGCCGACGACGTGCCGAAGGTCCGCGCCGAGATGGGCGGCGGCGAGCTGGCCGCCCGGATCTTCGTGTGCCCGACCGAGGACGCCGACGCTGCCCGCGCGCTGGGCCGGATGCTGATCAGCACCTACCTCACCGTGCCCGCGTACGCGGCGTTCCACGACTGGCTGGGTCGGGGCGAGGCGCTGCGCCCGATGCACGAGGCGTGGGCGGCGGGGGACCGGCGCGGCGCCGGGGCCCACATCCCGGACGAGGTGGTGGACGCGCTGATCGTGCACGGCGGTGTGGACGAGTGCCGCGCGCACGTGGCGAGGTACGCCGCCAACGGCGTCGACACGCCCGTGATGGCCGTCCTGCCCACCGGCGCGGACCAGCTCGACCTGGTGCGCGCGCTGGCGCCGGGGGCCTGACGGTGGCGCGGCGGACCGGGGCGACGCCCGAGCGGATCGTGGGCGCGGCCGTGCGGTTGTTCGCCGCGAAGGGGTTCGACGCGACGACGGTGCAGGAGGTCGTCGAGGCCGCCTCGGTCACCAAGGGCGCGCTCTACCACTACTTCGGCTCCAAGGACGACCTGCTGTTCGAGATCTACCGGTCGCTGATCGGGCGGCAGATGGCCGACCTGGACCGGATCGTGGCGGAGGGGGCGGACGCGGCGACCACGGTGCGGCGGATCGTGGTCAGCCTGGTCGAGACGACCGCCGAGAGCGTGGACGAGACCGCGGTGTTCGTGCGCGAGATGCACCGGCTGGACGCCGACCGGATGGCCAGCTTCCGGTCCGAGCGGCGGCGCTACCACGAGACGTTCCGCTCGGTGGTCGAGCAGGCGCAGGGGGACGGCGGGTTCAGCTCGGCCGTGCCCGCCGACACGGTGGTGCTGATCGCGCTGGGCGTGGTGAACCAGCTGCCCACCTGGTACCGGCCGGACGGCCCGAAGTCGCCCGCGCGGCTCGGCGCGGAGATCGCCGACTTCGTCCTGGCCGCGCTGCGGCCGGCGTGACGCCTCAGGCCGTGCGGCCGGCCCGCTCGCGCAGCGCGGCCAGCGCCTTGTCGGCGTGGGCGTTCATGGCGAACTCGGATTTGATGACTTCGATCACGGTCCGGTCGGTGTCGATGACGAAGGTCTGCCGCTTCACCGGCAGCGGCCCGAACCGCCGCTTCACGCCGAACGCGGCGGCCACCTCGCCGTCGCCGTCGGACAGCAGCGGGTAGTCGAAGTCGTGCTTGGTCGCGAACTCGTCCTGCCGCTCCACCGGGTCCGGGCTGATCCCCACCCGCTGCGCCCCGACCTCGGCGAACTCCGCCGCGAGGTCGCGGAAGTGGCAGCTCTCGGCGGTGCACCCGGCGGTCATCGCGGCGGGGTAGAAGAACAGCACGACGGGGCCCGCGGCGAGCAGGTCGGACAGGGTGCGCGGGGCGCCGCCCTGGTCGGGCAGGGTGAAGTCGGGTGCCTGGTCGCCGGCCTTCATGGCAGTCCTCTCCGCAGGGTGTCGATCACGTCTCGCGGCGTGCTCGCGACGGGGCAACCGTACGGTTCTCGCTAATCTCGTACCAGGCCGGGAGGTGTGAGTTGACGAGCATGTCCGACGTCGCGCGGGCCGCCGGGGTGTCCGCGGCGACGGTGTCGCGGGCGCTGCGCGGCGAGCCCGGCGTGTCCGAGGCGACCCGCCGGTACGTGACCGAGGTCGCCAAGCGCATGCGGTACGCGATCGCCCGCGACGCGTCCAGCCTCGCCGGCGGGCGGCGGTACGCGGTCGCCGTGCTGACCGCCGACGTGGGCCGGGGCGACCTGCTGGCGGGCGCGGAGGGCGCGTTGCGGCAGGCCGGGTACGACGTGCTGCTCTACGTGCTGCGCGACGCCGACGCGCGCAAGCGGTTCTTCGAGGACCTGCCGCTGGCCCGGCGGGTCGACGGCGTGCTGGCGCTCGCGGTCAACCTCACCGACGCCGAGCAGGCCGCCCTCGACGGGCTGGACGTGCCCGTGGTCGCGGTGTGGGACGACGACCTGCGCGAGGCGTTGCGCCTGGCCGTGGGCCACCTCACCGGGCTGGAGCACCGGGACGTGGCGCTGGTGCTGGCCGGCGACATCGACGAGTCCTACGACGAGGTGCTGGTCGCCGAGGGTCTGCCGGTCCGTCCGGAGTGGACGCTGTGGTCGTCCTCGACGGTGGCGGGCGGGGAGCAGGTGGTGGACGCGCTGCTCGACGCCGAACGCCTGCCGTCCGCGGTGATCAGCACGAGCGGCGAGGTGGCGCTGGGCGTGTTCCTGCGGCTGCGCCGCGACGGGCGCGACGTGCCCGGTGACGTGTCGATCGTCAGCCTGGAGGGCACGGACCTGGCCCGCGCCGTGGGCATGACCGCGGTGGAGGGCGCCTGGCGGGAGCGCGGCGAGCACGCCGTGGACGTCCTGCTGGCCCGGTTGCGCGGCGAGGAGACCGAGGCCGAGCCCCCGTCGGTGCGGCTCGTGGTGCGCGAGTCGACCGGTCGGCGGACCGATCGCTGGAACTCGCAGGTTTGAACTCACTCGGCTGGGTTATTAACTCCACGAAACATCCTGCAACCTTCGGGTGACCACTGGTCACCGGCCTGGATTCTCACCGACGGGGAAGGCGAAGCTGTCCGACGTGGACGACGAGCTCGCGGCACTGGCCGAGGCCCACGGCGTGGCCACCCACTACGAGGACGCGAACCAACGCCGAGCGGACGTCGACCCCGACGTGGTCGTGGCCGTGCTCGCGCAGCTGGACGTGGACGCCTCGACGCCGGAGGCGGTGCGCCGCGCCCTGGCCGCGCCGAAGCGACCGCCGGGCACGGTCGTGCTGCGCGAGGGCGACGTGCTGGAGGAGACCGGCGCCGTCGACCTGGAGGACGGCGGCCGCGTCGAGCTGCCCGCCGCGCTGCCCCCGGGCTACCACCGGCTCGGCGCGCGGACCGTGATCGTGGCGCCGCGCAAGCTCCCGCCGGTGCCCAGGGCGTGGGGGTGGATGCTCCAGCTCTACGCGATGCGCTCGGCCGAGTCGTGGGGCATGGGCGACTACGCCGACCTCGCGACCCTGGCCCGGCGCAGCGCCGACGAGCTGGGCGCGGGTGTGCTGCTGGTCAACCCCGTGCAGGCGATCAGCCCCACCCTGCCGGTGGAGCGCTCGCCGTACTCGCCGTCGAGCCGCCGCTTCGCCAACCCGCTCTACCTGCGCGTCTCCGACATCCCCGCCTACCACGAGGTGGACGCGGCCACCCGCGCGGAGATCGACGCGCTGCGCCCGCCCGACGACACCGACCTGATCGACTACGACGCCGTGTGGACGGCCAAGGCGAAGGCGCTGGAACTGCTCTGGCGGCACGTCGAGCACCGCGCGCCCGAGGGCGAGCTGCTGGACTTCGCCCGGTTCTGCGCGCTCGCCGAGGCGCACGGCCCGGACTGGCGCGAGTGGCCGCCCGAGCAGCGCGACCCGGCCACGGCCACCGCCGACCCCGAGCGGGTGGCGTTCCACGCGTGGCTGCAGGAGCTGTGCGAGCGGCAGCTGACCGCCGCACGCCGGGCCGCGCACGACGCCGGCATGCCCGTGGGCGTCGTGCACGACCTGCCGGTGGGCGTGCACCCCGGCGGCGCGGACACGTGGGCGGTGCGCGACGCGTTCGCCGCGGACGTCACGGTCGGCGCGCCGCCGGACGCGTTCAGCCGCCTCGGGCAGGACTGGGGGCTGCCGCCGTGGCGGCCCGACCGGCTCGCCGAGCAGGGCTACGAGCCGTTCCGGGCGGTGGTGCGCAGCGTGCTGCGGCACGCCGACGGCATCCGCATCGACCACGTGGCCGGCCTGTGGCGGCTGTGGTGGATCCCGCCGGGCGAACCGCCCAAGCGCGGCACCTACGTGCACTACGACCCGGACGCGATGCTGGCCGTGCTGACGCTGGAGGCGCACCGGGCGGGCGCGGTCGTCGTGGGCGAGGACCTGGGCACGGTCGAGCCGAAGGTCACCGAGGCGTTGCACGAGCACGGCATGCTCAGCTCGGCGGTGCTGTGGTTCCAGCGCGAGTACGACCTGCCCGACCACCCGCTGATCCCGCCGGAGAAGTGGACCGCGTCGGCCATGGCCAGCATCTCCACCCACGACCTGCCGACGGTGGCCGGTTTCCTGGCCGCCGAACACGTTCGGGTGCGCGCCGAGCTGGGGCAGTTTGACGGGCCGGTGGACGGGGAATACCGGGCAGCCGAGCGTGAGCGCGGGGAGTTGCTCGAACTCCTCAAGCAGGAAGGTGTCCCTGCCGATGACCTGGTTACCGCGTTCCACGCCCTGCTCGCGAAAGCCCGTTCCGTGCTCGTGCTGACCTCGCCACAGGACGCGTTGGGCGAAGTGCGCCAGCCCAACCTGCCCGGTACCACCGACCAGTACCCGAACTGGCGCATCCCGCTGCCCGTCGCGCTCGCCGACCTGTTCGGCGACCCGCGCGTGCGGCGGGTGGCCGCGGCGCTGGCGGGCGACCGCACGCCCGGAGCCGGCGGGACCGGTGCGCGGTGAAGCGAAACGCGCACGTCACAGCGCGCGGCCCGGCCGCGGAGTATCGTCAACCAGTCACCCGCGCCAAGGTTGGAGGTGGCAGTCACCCGTGAACACCGACTTGATGTCCCGCACCGGGCTCGTGCCCGAGCAGGCGATTCCCCAGAGCAGTCCGGTGGACGCCCTGGAGACGACCGTGGAGAGGGTCCTGGTGGCCGTGCGGCCGTCGAACCTCGCCGATCCCCTCGCCGGAGC
Source organism: Saccharothrix saharensis (assembly GCF_006716745.1). Lineage (NCBI taxonomy): Bacteria > Bacillati > Actinomycetota > Actinomycetes > Pseudonocardiales > Pseudonocardiaceae > Saccharothrix > Saccharothrix saharensis. Next base: position 7,285,385 of record NZ_VFPP01000001.1, read on the forward strand.
CCAGCACGCCGAAGAGTCCCTCAGGGACGCTCTGAGGCGCACCGACGTGGGTTCCGACCACGCGCTGGCCCAGGCGGTGGCCTGTGCCGAAGCGGCGTGCGAGCACCTGCGCTACTGCGAGCTGCAGGAGGCGCGGCTGCTGCTGGTCGCCGCGCGCGGCCAGCTCGCCAGGTCGCACGCCGGCAGATCCTGACCCCAGAACGGTAGGGGTCGATTCGTTCCCGCTCGTCCGGAGGAAAATTCTGTGCGGCCCTGGCCCGGAACTCCCTACCCGCTCGGTGCCACCTATGACGGCGTCGGCACCAACTTCACCCTCTTCTCGGAGGTCGCGGACCACGTCGAGCTGTGCCTGTTCGAAGACGACGGGACCGAAACGCGCGTGCGGCTGCCGGAGGTGGACGGCTTCGTCCACCACGGCTACCTGCTCGGCGTCGGTCCGGGGCAGAAGTACGGCTACCGCGTGCACGGCCCGCACGACCCGGAGCACGGCCTGCGGTGCAACCCCAACAAGCTGCTGATCGACCCGTACGCCAAGGCGATCACAGGTGACGTGGACTGGGACGAGTCGTTGTTCGGCTACCGGTTCGGCGACCCGGACGCGCGCAACGACCTCGACTCGGCCGGGCACGTGCCGCTGTCGGTGGTGGTCAACCCGTTCTTCGACTGGGCCAACGACCGGCCGCCGAACATCCCGTACAACGAGTCGGTCATCTACGAGGCGCACGTGCGCGGGCTGACCATGCAGCACCCCGAGGTGCCGGAGCGGTTGCGCGGCACGTACGCGGGTCTGGCGCACCCGGCGGTGATCGACCACCTGAAGGGCCTCGGCGTTACCGCGATCGAGTTGATGCCGGTGCACCACTTCATCACCGATCACGGATTGCAAGAGAAAGGCCTCCGGAATTACTGGGGCTACAACACGATCGGGTTCTTCGCGCCGCACTCCGGTTACGCGGCGATGCCGGAGCAGGCCAACCAGGTGCAGGAGTTCAAGGGCATGGTGCGCGCCCTGCACGAGGCGGGCATCGAGGTCATCCTGGACGTGGTCTACAACCACACCGCCGAGGGCAACCACCTGGGGCCGACGCTGTCCATGCGGGGCATCGACAACCAGGCGTACTACCGGCTGGTCGACGACGAGCCGAAGTTCTACATGGACTACACCGGCACCGGGAACTCGTTGAACGTGCGCAGCCCGCACACGTTGCAGCTGATCATGGACTCGCTGCGGTACTGGGTGACCGAGATGCGGGTCGACGGGTTCCGGTTCGACCTGGCCGCCACCCTGGCCCGCGAGTTCTACGACGTGGACCGGCTGTCGACGTTCTTCGACCTGGTGCAGCAGGACCCGGTGGTCTCGCAGGTGAAGCTGATCGCCGAGCCGTGGGACGTCGGGCCGGGCGGCTACCAGGTCGGCAACTTCCCGCCGCTGTGGACCGAGTGGAACGGCAAGTACCGCGACACCGTGCGCGACTTCTGGCGCGGCGAGCCCGCCACGCTGGGCGAGTTCGCGTCCCGCATCACCGGTTCGTCGGACCTCTACCAGGACGACGGCCGCCGCCCGTACGCGTCGATCAACTTCGTCACCGCGCACGACGGGTTCACGCTCAACGACCTGGTGTCGTACAACGACAAGCACAACCTCGCCAACGGCGAGGACGGCCGGGACGGCGCGGACGACAACCGGTCGTGGAACTGCGGCGTCGAGGGCCCGACCGACGACCCCGAGGTCAACGACCTGCGCGCCCGGCAGCGGCGCAACCTGCTGGCCACGGCGCTGCTGTCGCAGGGCGTGCCGATGCTGCTGCACGGCGACGAGCTGGGCCGCACGCAGCAGGGCAACAACAACGCCTACTGCCAGGACAACGAGCTGTCCTGGGTGGACTGGACGCTCGCGGAGAAGAACCGCGACCTGCTGGAGTTCACCTCGGCGCTGACCGCGTTCCGCCGGCAGCACCCGGTGCTGCGGCGCCGCCGGTTCTTCCAGGGCAAGCCGATCCGCAAGGGCGACGAGCTCCGCGACATCGCCTGGTTCACACCTTCGGGTGAAGAAATGACGGAGCAGAACTGGGGCGACGACTTCGGTCGCTGCGTCGTGGTGTTCCTCAACGGCGAGGGCATCCCGGACCTCGACCAGCGGGGCATGCGGGTGCTGGACGACTCGTTCCTGCTGGCGTTCAACGCCCACCACGAGGACATCGAGGTCACGCTGCCCGAGGAGGGCTACGGTCCGCAGTGGACGGTCGTGGTCGACACCGCGACCGGTGAGGTGACGGCGCCGGACCAGGGCGAGGTGGTGCCGGCGGGCGGCACGATCACGCTGGTCGCCCGGTCCCTGGTCGTGCTGCAACGGCTGGAGCAGGAGTGAGCGCGCACGGCGGGCCGCCCTCGTCCACCTACCGCGTCCAGTTCGCGCCCGACTTCACGTTCGCCGACGCCGAAGCCGTCGTCGACTACCTGGACGCGCTGGGCGTCGGCGCGCTGTACGCCTCGCCCCTGCTGGAGGCCGTGCCCGGCTCCACCCACGGCTACGACGTGGTCGACCCGACCCGCGCCCGCGAGGAGCTGGGCGGCGAGTCCGGCCGGGTGGCGCTGCACAAGGCGGTCAAGCGGGCCGGGCTCGGGTTCGTGCTCGACATCGTGCCCAACCACATGGCCGTCGGCCACGACGACGTCAACAAGTGGTGGTGGGACGTCCTGCGGCACGGGCGCGCGTCGCGGTACGCGACGTTCTTCGACATCGACTGGGACTCCGGGCCGCTGCTGCTGCCGTTCGCCGGCGACGAGGCGTCCGAGGAGGAGCACGAGCACTACCGGCTGGTGTTCTGGCGGCGCGGCAACACCGAGCTGAACTACCGTCGGTTCTTCGACATCACCACCCTGGCCGCGGTGCGGGTCGAGGACCCCGAGGTGTTCGACGCCACGCACGGCGAGGTGCTGCGGTGGGTCGCGGCGGGCGAGGTGACCGGCCTGCGGGTGGACCACCCCGACGGCCTGGCCGACCCCGGCGGGTACGTGCGGCGGCTGCGCGAGCGGTCCGGCGTGTGGCTGGTGGTGGAGAAGATCCTCGGCGCGGACGAGCGGCTGCCCGCGAGCTGGCCGGTCGACGGCACCACCGGCTACGACGCGCTGCGCGAGGTGTGCGGCCTGTTCGTGGACCCGGCGGGCGAGGCGGCGTTCACCGCGCTGGCCGACGAGCTCGGCGTGCCCACCGACTTCGCCGCCGTCGAGCACGAGTGCCGCGAGCTGGTCACCCGCACGATCCTGCGCGCGGAGGTGCGCCGGATCGCGGCGCTGGTGCGTGACGCCGACCCGGCGGAGGCCGAGCGGGCCGTCGCCGAGGTCATGGTCAACTTCCCCGTCTACCGCTCCTACCTGCCCGAAGGGCTGGACGCGTGGACGGCGGCGGTGACCGCGGCGACGTCGCCTGCGGTGCGGGCGCTGGACCGGCAGGTGCGGGCCGAGCCGCAGGGCGAGCTGGCCACGCGCATCCAGCAGACCTCCGGCATGGTCGTCGCCAAGGGCACCGAGGACACCGCCTTCTACCGGTTCTCGCGGTTCGTGGCGCTCAACGAGGTCGGCGGCGCGCCCGACCGGTTCGGCGTGCCGCCGACCGAGTTCCACGCCCGCGCGGCGCTGCGCGAAGCGGCCTCGCCCGCCGCGATGACCGCGCTGTCGACGCACGACACGAAACGCTCCGAGGACGTCCGGGCCCGGCTCGCGGTGCTGGCCGAGCTGCCGGAGGAGTTCGGCGAGCTCGTGCGCCGGTGGACCGCCGCGCACCCGATCGACGAGCCGTCGCTGAACCTGCTGGCCTGGCAGTCGCTGGTCGGCGCGTGGCCCATCACCGCCGAGCGGATGAGCGCCTACCTGGACAAGGCGGCCAAGGAGTCGAAGGTCCGCACCACCTGGGTCGACCACGACGAGGCGTTCGAGGCGGCCGTGGCGGCGTGGTCGGAGCAGGTGCTGGGCGGCCCGGTGGGGGCCGAGGTGGCGTCGTTCGTGGACCGGATCGTCGCGCCGGGCTGGTCCAACGCGCTGGGGCAGAAGCTCGTGCAGCTCACCGCGCCCGGCGTGCCCGACGTCTACCAGGGCACCGAGCTGTGGGACCTGTCCCTGGTCGACCCGGACAACCGCCGACCCGTGGACTACGAGGTGCGGCGACGGCTGCTGGCGCGGATCGAGGACGGCTGGCTGCCGGACGTGGACGACTCGGGCGCGGCCAAGCTGCTCGTCGTGCAGCGCGCGCTGCGGCTGCGCCGGGAACGGCCGGAGCTGTTCCGCGGCTACCGGCCGCTGGAGGCGTCCGGGTCGGCCGCACCGCACGTAGTCGCGTTCGAGCGGAGCGGGTTGGTCGCCGTGGCCACCCGGCTTCCGGTGGGATTGGCGAACGCGGGCGGCTGGGGCGACACGGTGCTGCCGCTGCCGCCGGGGGAGTGGACCGACGTGCTCACCTCCCGCCCGGCCGCACCGCGGTTGGCGGACCTGCTGGACCGCTACCCGGTGGCGCTGCTGGTCGCGGACTGAGCCGACGGACGGACTGAGGAGAACTGTGAGTTTCTCGGTGTGGGCGCCCGCGCACGAACGCGTCCGGGTGCGGGTCGACGGCCGCGACCACGTGATGACGGCGGGCGACGGCGGGTGGTGGCACTGCGACGCCACCGGCGTCGACTACGGGTTCCTGCTGGGCGACTCCGACGACGTGCTGCCCGACCCCCGGTCGCGGTGGCAGCCGAACGGCGTGCACGAGGCGTCCCGCGTCTACGACCACGCGGCGTTCACCTGGACCGACCGGTCGTGGACCGGGCGCGCGCTGCCCGGCGCCGTCGTCTACGAGCTGCACGTCGGCACGTTCACGCCCGCCGGCACGTTCGACGGCGCGGTCGAGCGGCTGGACCACCTGGTCGACCTCGGCGTCACGCACGTCGAGGTGCTGCCGGTGAACTCGTTCGACGGCACGGCGGGCTGGGGCTACGACGGCGTGCTGTGGGGCGCGGTGCACGAGCCGTACGGCGGGCCGGACGGGTTCAAGCGGTTCGTGGACGCCTGTCACGCGCGCGGCCTGGCCGTGGTGCTGGACGTGGTCTACAACCACCTCGGCCCGTCCGGCGCGTACCTCGACCGGTTCGGGCCCTACTTCGCGGGCAGCAACGACTGGGGACCGGGCCTGAACCTCGACGGCGAGGGCTCCGACGAGGTCCGCCGGTACGTGATCGACAACGCGCTGGGCTGGCTGCGGGACTTCCACGTCGACGGGCTGCGGCTCGACGCCGTGCACGCCCTGGTGGACCGCAGCGCGCTGCACGTGCTGGAACAGCTCGCCGTCGAGGTGGAGGCGCTGTCGGCCGCCGTGCGCCGGCCGTTGACGCTGATCGCCGAGTCGGACCTGAACGACGCCAGGCTCGTCACCGCGCGGGAAGGCGGCGGCTACGGCCTGCACGCCCAGTGGGACGACGACCTGCACCACGCGCTGCACGTGGCGTTGAGCGGCGAGACGTTCGGCTACTACCCGGACTTCGAGGGCGCGTTGGGCCGGACGTTGCGCGAGGTGTTCTTCCACGCGGGCACCTGGTCGTCGTTCCGGGGCCGCAGCCACGGCCGGCCGGTGGACCGCGACCGGCTGCCGGGCCACCGGTTCCTGGCCTACCTGCAGAACCACGACCAGGTCGGCAACCGCGCCACCGGCGACCGGCTGTCGGCCACGGTGTCGTGGCGGCGGCAGGCGGTGGGCGCGGCGATCGTGCTCTGCTCCCCGTACACGCCGATGATCTTCATGGGCGAGGAGTGGGCGGCGAGCACGCCGTGGCAGTTCTTCGCGTCGTTCCCGGACCCGGAGCTGGCCGAGGCGGTGCGCACCGGGCGGCGGCGGGAGTTCGGCCGGCACGGGTGGGGCGAGTCGGAGGTGCCCGACCCGATCGACCCGGAGACCGTGCGGCGGTCGACGCTGCGCTGGGACGAGGTGTCCGCGCCCGGCCACCGGGAGCTGCTCGACCTCTACCGGGCGTTGATCGCGCTGCGCCGCACCCGCCCGGAGCTCGCGGATCCGCGGCTGGACCGGTTCGTGGTGCGCGAGGAGGGCCGGGTGCTCGTGCTGCACCGGGGCTCGTTGCGGGTGGTGTGCAACCTCGGGGACGACACCGAGGTGCGGCTCGACGTCGAGGCGGGCGAGGTGCTGCTCGCGTCGGCGGAGGTGAAGGTGGACGGGCAGGCGGTGCACCTGCCCGCCGATTCCTTCGCGATCGTGGACCGCGCGGTGGTCACACCCCCGGGTCGGGGGTGAGCCAACCCGCCTCGCTGAGCTTCTCGGCCAACAGCCGACCGGCCGACTCGACCTGGTCGGCCAGCTGTCTTCGGACCTCGGGCCGGTCCTGGCCGGAGTGCTGCGCCGCCTCGTAGGCCGCGACCAGCCGGCGTGCCGCGTTCACCACCTCGATGCCCGGCCACTCGACGACGGGTGGCGGGCCGGCGTCCGGCTCGGGGGCGGTGTTCACGGCGCGCACCGCCTGCCGCGGCCCCAGCTCGGTGGAGAGGTCGAGCAGCTTCAGCGCGATCGTGTGCAGCTTCACGTTGTGGTGCTGCGACATCCGCACCAGCAGCTGGAACCCCTCCTGGGGCGTGCAGCCCTGCACGGCGGATATCAGGCCGGTGGCCTGCCCGATCACGGTGCGCGTCTGCACCGCTTTGCGCAGTCCCACGATCTCGGCCTCAAGGCTGGCGATCCGCGCGGTCAGCGAATCGTGCCCGTTGTCCCCGACCACGGTCGGGCTCCTCTCTCGCACGTCGGTACCGGTCAGCCAGGCCAGCAGTGCGAGAGCGTGGAGGCACGCGGGTGCCAGCACCGGCAAGCCCACAGCTCTCGCTGACCCTGGTGCCCTTTCGGGTGCCGGGTGGCTTGCGGCTGGCTTTTCAACCGCGTAGACGATCACCGTAGTAGAGGACGGGCGGTCCGGCGCAACTGGAGCCGGTTTCAGCGTGGCGGGAGCACGCAGAACTCGTTGCCCACCGGGTCGGCGCACACCACCCACGGCAGGGCGGGGTCGGCGTCGACCACCCGGGCGCCCAGGCCCGTCAGCCGGGCCACCTCGGCGTCCCGGTCGCCGTCGGGCGCGAGGTCGAGGTGCAACCGGTTCTTCACCGCCTTGGGCGCGGCCACGGGTTGCAGCAGCAGCACCGGGCCGGCGCCGGCCAACTCGGTGTACTCCACCCCTTTGGGGTCGGTCCAGCGGCGTGCCACGTGCAGCCCGAGAGCCGCGCACCAGAACTCCTCCAGTGTCCTGACCTGGTCGGACGGGCAGTCGACGGCGATGGCGAGGATGTGTGAGGTCATGCCGTCGTAGTTTCCCCGACCGGGCGACGGGTATCCGTCGGGCGACAACGAGGCCCGACGAGAGGAGCGGTCATGGGGACCGACGACAAGATCAGCAACAAGGCCGAGGAGCTCAAGGGCAAGGCGAAGGAAGCCGTCGGCGACGCCACCGACAACGAGCAGTGGCAGGCCGAGGGCCGCACCGACCAGGCCAAGGGCTCGCTCAAGCAGGCAGGGGAGAAGGTCAAGGACGCCTTCCGTGGCGACGACCACTAGTCGGACCGCCGGCGCCGCCGAGTTCGTGCCCGAGGGCGCGGACTTGGCGGCGCTGCGCCGTGCGGCCGCCGGCTGCCGCGGCTGCGAGCTGTATGAGCCGGCCACGCAGACCGTGTTCGGGTCGGGGCCGCAGGACGCCAGGCTGGTGCTCGTCGGCGAACAGCCCGGTGACGTCGAGGACCGGCAGGGCGAGCCGTTCGTCGGGCCCGCCGGCCGGTTGCTGGACAAGGCGCTGGACGAGGCCGACCTGGCCCGTGAGGGCGTCTACCTGACGAACGCGGTCAAGCACTTCAAGTTCGTGCCCGCCGAGCGCGGGAAGCGGCGCATCCACAAGACGCCGTCGCGCGGCGAGGTCGTGGCCTGCCTGCCGTGGCTGCACGCCGAACTGGCGCGGATCCGGCCCGCCCTGGTGGTGTGCCTGGGCGCGACGGCCGCGAAGGCCGTGCTGGGGGCGTCGTTCAAGGTCACCGAATGCCGGGGTCGGGTGGAGCGGGTCGAGGACCACGACGTGATCGCGACCGTGCACCCGTCCGCGGTGCTCCGCGCTCCCGACCGTGACGAGGCCTACCGGGGATTCCTCGCCGACCTGCGGGCCGTGCGCGCCCACCTGAACGAGTCGTAGCACGTGAAACGGCCCCCTGACCACTTCCCGCACCGGGTGCGGGCCGAGCTGGACTGGGCTCGGGGTCACGGGGGCCGGGTGGCTGCCTGGGATTCGCCCAGACCACCTGGGAAAGGTCGGTCCTAGCGGACAGCCACCTCACGACGAGTCCTATAGCTATTCAACTTCGGACCACCTCCTTCCTCGTGTACCACGAACCTATGCGAGCTCCGGCGGGCCTCGCAACGCAAATTCCGGCGGGTGGTGACCCTCACGCCCGGAGCGCCGGGCACGAGCCTCCCTCGTCGGGGTCGATCGCCGTCTCGGGGACTCGCCGAACCGGGCACCACGCGCACACCCGAGGCGACCGGGCGGGCCCTGGCCGCGCGCCGCGAGCCGGAGCGGTGCCGACGTCGGACGTGGTGCCGATGGCCCCGGCGGTGGGGTTGTGGCCGGCACGGGCCCCGCGCCGGGCCGTCGACGGCAGCGAGGGCGTCACGGCCCGCGCGCACCGCCCGGGCGCCGCCGTCCCGGCCCCAGCGGGTGGCAACTCGTCCCGGTCCCCCCGGACTCCTCGGTGTCGATCTGCCGGATTCGTCGTAGGGCCTGATTCGTCGGCACAGCGCCGAGTCCGATTCCCGCCGGACCGGAATCGGTTGCGGCGGCACGATCGTGGCATGAACTTCGACGGCAAGGTCGCCCTCGTCACGGGTGGCAGCAGGGGTATCGGTGCGGCTATCGCGGTGCGGTTGGCGGAGTTGGGCGCGGACGTCGCGATCACGTACCGGAACGAGCCCGGTGACGTGGTGGACCGGGTGAAGGCGCTCGGGCGGCGGGTGGTGGCGGTTCGGGCGGACAGCGGTGACGCGGAGGCGGTGGTGGCGGCGGTCGAGGAGGCCGTGGCCGTGCTGGGGCGGTTGGACGTGCTGGTGAACAACGCGGGCGAGTTCATCGTCGGGCCCGTGGAGGAGTTGGGGGTGGCGGAGTTCGACCGGACGTTCGACGTGAACGTGCGGGCGGCGTTCGTGGCGGTGAAGGCGGCGTTGCCGCACCTCGGTCCGGGCGGTCGGGTGATCGCCATCGGCAGCAACGTGTCCGAGCGGGCCGTGTTCCCCGGGTTCTCGCTGTACGCGGCGTCGAAGGCGGCCTTGGGCGGGATGACGAAGGCGTTGGCGCGCGAGTTGGGGCCGCGCGGGATCACGGTGAACCTGGTGCACCCCGGTGCGACGGACACCGCCTCGAACCCGGCGGACGGCGCGGGGGCGGACGTGGTGCGCGGCTTCACGGCCGTGGGGCGTTACGCGGAACCGGCGGAGATCGCGGCGGCGGTGGCGTTCCTGGCGTCCGAGGAGGCCGGGTACGTGACGGGCGCGCAACTCCACGCCGACGGCGGCTTCACCGCCTGACCCCCGCCGCGGGAGTCCTGCGTCCAGGACCCGTGAGGTCGACGCTCAGCGCCCGGTGAAGGCGCGCTGGGCGTTGGATCCGGGGTGCGCGAACGCAGGACTCCCGCGGTTCGGTCAGCTCGCGTTCACGTCGATGCAGGCGTAGAACGCGTTGGAGGTGTCACCGATGTTCCAGATGGCGAGCACGGTCTGGCGGCCCGTCGCACCCAGGTTCACCGTGTGCGACACGGTGGCCGGGGGTTGCTGCATGCCGCCGTCGAAGTAGCCGACCCGCCTGCCGCCCACGTAGTACTCGTAGTTGGCGGTGCGGTGCCGAGCGGTGAAGGTCCAGTTGAACGTGACGGTCTGGCCGGTGCTCGCGACCTTCCAGCCCTTGGAGTTGTCGTTCAGCTCGGCGAACCGGGCGACGCCGCCGTTGCAGCTCCGGAGGCCTTTGGGGCCTTCGACGCTCTGCGGCTCGTACTTGATGTCGCCGCACGGCACCAGGCCGCGGGCGCACTGCGCCTGCCTGCTGGCGGGCGACGAGACGTACCCGTGCGCGAACGCGGGCGCCGAGGGCAGGGCGACCGTCACGAGCGGCGCGGCGAGCACGCCTGCCGCCACCGCGGCGATCCTTCGGCGGAGTGACATGTGGACTCCTCTGATCGGATGGGCGGAAACGCTTGTGGCGAACGCCAACCCGAGTGCGCTGGGTGGAGCGTTCACCCAAACGCGGCGGCAGGTCTAGACCATACTCTCTGTGATTGCCCCGTGACAACCATCAACCTCCGATGGTCCTCGGACGGAACGGACCCGCGCGGGTGTGGGAAATGACCTCGATGGGCCACGAACGCAGCGCGCGGATCGATGCGGTGAGCCTCCCCGCGGAACCCGTGGCGGTGATCGGGCGGCTCGGGCCCGGGACGAGCCGGCTCGGAGCCGGCTACCGCGGCCCCGTCCGGCGCGTGCCGGAGGCGGGCGCGGAGAAGTACCTGATGTCGTCCGCGATCCCCGTGCCGGCCAGGCAGCTCGACCAGGCCCTCGCACCGGCTGCGGCTCGGCGACGGCGCCGTGGCGCGACCGGGGGTCGAAGCGGGCCCGGAGCCGAGCGCTCCCCGGTAACCGTGCGAGCCCTCCGCCCGGCAGCGACCGGTATCCCGGTCAGCGGCCCGGGCGCAGCACCCGCTCGACGTGCGCGCGCAGCTCGTCGAACCCCAGCACGGTGGTCAACGGCGAGGTGGCGATCGCGGTCGACCGCTCGTCCGCGCTCTCGGCGATGGCGTCCGCGGTGCGCCCGCTGCCGCGCAGCACGACCAGCGGCCGGTTGCGGCCCAGGCTGTGCTCGGCGTCGTCGAACGTGATCGGACCGCCGTTCACCAGCACGGTCAGCGACGGCTCCGGCCCGGCGACCACGTCCGCCACGTCGGCCAGCCACGGCGACTCGTCACCCCACGCGTCACCGGGCACGAGCACCAGGTGGGTGTGGTTCGGCTCGAACTCGTCCAGGTCCACCGCGACCTCCGCGGCCACCCCGACCAGCGGGAACGCCCCCCCTGCCGCCGCCCGCGCCCGACCGACGGCCCGCATCACGCCGACGTCCGTGCCACCGTCCACCACCACCGCGCCGCACGCGTCCAGCAGCGGCACGAGGTCGCGCAGCACCGGCACGAGCGCTTCGAGGTCGCCGCCCGCCATCCCGCCCGCGCCGCCGACCAGCACCAGCACCGGCCGCCCGGCCGGCAACCCGGCCGCGGTCAACCCGGCCTTCGACGTGACCCGAACCCTGTCCACGATCGGCGACCGTACCCGCGCACGCGCCGTACCACCGCGTTTCCCCAGCGTGGCCGGCGCGGGCGCGGGGGCCCGTCGGACGCGGCAGGACCAGCCGCCGGGCGTGGTCGAGGTCGGCGGCGACCGCGACGACGACCTGCCCGAGCGCTACAACTCCAACCCGGTCAGCACCAGAACCCGAGCTTCGGTCAGGTCCTCCATCGCCGCCCGCACCCCCTCACGGCCCGTGCCCGACTCCTTGACCCCGCCGTACGGCATCTGGTCGGCCCGGAAGCTCGGCACGTCGCCCACGATCACCCCGCCCACGGCCAGTCGCCTGGCCGCCCGGAACGCCACCCGGACGTCGTGCGTGAACAGGCCCGCCTGCAACCCGAACCGCGAGGCGTTCACCCGGTCGAACGCCTCGTCCACCGACGGCACGCGGTCCAGCACCACGACGGGGCCGAACACCTCCTCGTCCACCACCTTGCACCCCGGCGGCACGTCGGCCAGCACCGTCGGCTCGTAGGCCGCGCCCGAGCGCCGGCCGCCGGTCAGCACCCGCGCGCCCGCCGCCACGGCCTCGTCGACCCACGCCTCGACCCGCCGGGCGGCCGCCTCGTTGATCAGCGGGCCGACGTCGGTGGCCGGGTCGGTCGGGTCGCCCGTGCCGAGCTTGCGCACGTGCGACACCACCGCGTCGGCCAGCGCCGGGTACACGTCCTCGTGCGCGTACACGCGTTGCACGGAGATGCACGACTGCCCGCCCTGGTACATCGAGAACGTGGCGATCCGTTGCGCCGCCCGGTCCAGGTCCGTCCAATCCGGACAGACGACCGCCGCCGCGTTGCCGCCCAGCTCCAGCACGACGTGCTTGCGCGGCACGCGGTCCAGGATCGAGTAGCCCACCGGGCCGGAACCGGTGAACGACACCACCGGCAGCCGGGGGTCCTCGGCGAGCGCGCCCGCCACCTCGTTGGGCACCGGCAGCACCGACCACGACCCGGCGGGCAGGTCGGTCTCCGCCAGCAGCTCGCCCAGCAGCAGCGCGACCAGCGGCGTCGCCGGCGCGGGCTTGACCACGATCGGCGCGCCCACCGCCAACGCGGGCGCGACCTTGTGCGCCACCAGGTTCAGCGGGAAGTTGAACGGCGCGATGCCGAGCACGGGACCGCGCGGCGCCCGTCGCACCAGCGCCAGCCTGCCGTCCGCCGCCGGGTCGGTGTCCAGCCGCTGCAGCTCGCCGGAGAACCGGCGCGCCTCCTCGGCGGCCCAGCGGAACGTCGACACCGCGCGGGCGACCTCGATCCGCGACCACTTCACCGGCTTGCCGGACTCGGCGGTGATCAGCGCGGCCACCTCGTCCGCGCGTGCGGCGAGCCGGCGGGACACGTGGTCCAGCGCGGCGGCCCGCGCGTGCGCGGGCAGGGCGGCGAAGTCGTCCGCCACGGCGTGCGCGGCGGCGACGGCCCGCTCCACGCCCTCGGCGGTCGCGTTCGACGTCACGCCCGCGAGCGCGCCGTCGTGGGGTGTGCGGATCTCGACCAGGTCCTCGCTCGTCGCGGGCTCGCCCGCGACCCAGTGCGGCGTCGTCACCGAATGGCTCCTTCAAGCACGTCCAGGCCTTCGGCCAGCAGCTCGTCCGGGATGACGAGCGGTGGCAGCAGGCGGATCACGTTCCCACGGGTACCGCAGGTCAGCACGACCACCCCGGCCGCGTGGCAGGCGGCCGCGACCCGGCCCGCGACCTCGGCGGAGGCCAGTTCGACGGCCAGCATCGCGCCGCGACCGCGCGCCTGCGCCACGTCGGGCAGGGCGCGCAGGCGGGGCAGCGCGGTCGCCTCGATGCGCCGGGCGGCGGCGTTGAGGTCCAGCTCGCGCATCGTGTCGAGGGCGGCCAGGGCGGCGGCGCAGGCGATCGGGTTGCCACCGTAGGTGCCGCCGAGCCCGCCCGCGTGCACGGCGTCCACCACGTCCGCGCGCCCGGTCACGGCGGCCAGCGGCAGGCCGCCCGCGATGCCCTTCGCCATCGCCACCAGGTCCGGCACGACGCCTTCGCGGTCGCACGCGAACCAGTCGCCCGTGCGGCAGAAACCGGTCTGGACCTCGTCGGCGACCAGCAGGACGCCGTGCGACCGGCACCAGTCGGCGAGGGCGGGCAGGAACCCCGGCGCGGGCACGACGAAACCGCCCTCGCCCTGGATCGGCTCGACCACCACGCAGGCGACCTCGTCCGGTCGGTCGATCGCGGCGACGGCGCGGCGGGCCGCCTCCTCGCCGGTCAGGCCGTCGTGCAGCGGGTAGGAGCCGGGGACGCGGTGCACCTCGGGCGCGAACGGGCCGAAGCCGTGCTTGTAGGGCACGTCCTTGGCGGTCATCGCCAGGGTGAGGTTCGTGCGGCCGTGGTAGGCGTGGTCGAGCACCACGACGCCGGGCCGCCCCGTGGCGTGCCGGGCGATCTTGACCGCGTTCTCCACCGCTTCCGCGCCGGAGTTGAGCAGGACCGAGCGCTTGGCGTGCCCGCCGGGGGTCAGCTCGGCGAGCCGCTCGCACACGTCCACGTAGCCCTCGTACGGCGTGACCATGAAACACGTGTGGCTGAACCGGTCGACCTGCTCGTGGACGGCGCGGGCGACGCGCGGCGCGGGGTTGCCGACGCCGGTCACCGCGATGCCCGACCCCAGGTCGATCAGCCGGTTGCCGTCGACGTCGACCAGCAGACCGGGCTCGGCGTGGTCGACGAACACCGGCAGCACCGAGCCGACGCCCGCCGCGACCGCGCCCTCGCGCCGTCCGGTCAGCTCGCGTGACCGGGGTCCGGGGATCTCCGTGCGCAGTCGGGCCATGGGTCCAGCATCGACCCGCGCGGGGACGGGCGACAGTGTCCACAGTGGCGATCGGGTGGGAGTGGGCTGTACACAGTGTCCATGGCGTTGACGGTCGGGCGGTTGGCCCGGGAGGTCGGGCTCCCGGTCCTGGTGGACGCGGGGCTGGACCGGGTGGTGGCGTGGGTGCACAGCACCGAGCTGGCCGACCCCACGCCGTTCCTGGAGGGCGGCGAGCTGCTGCTGACCACCGGCATCGCGCTCGGGCCGCACGGCGGGTACGTGCGGCGGCTGGTGGCGGCGGGCGCGGTGGGCCTCGGGTTCGGCACCGGGTTGAGCCACGACCGCGTGCCCCCCGACCTGGTCGAGGTCGCGCGGGACGTCGGGTTGGCGTTGCTGGAGGTGCCGCGGGCCACGCCGTTCATCGCGATCACCAAAGCCGTGTCGCGGGCCGTCGCGGCGGACGAGTACGCGGCGCTCGCGCGGGCGGGCGCGGCGCAGCGCTCCCTGACCCGGGCCGCGGTCGGGGACGGCCCGCCGGGCGTGGTCCGGCGGTTGGCCCGGCTCCTCGACGGCGCGGCGGCGTTGCTCGACCCGCACGGCACGCCGGTGCACGTGGTGGGCTCGCTGCCCGACCTCGCCGGGCACGTGCGGCGGCTCGCGTCGTCCGGCGGGCCGGCCGGCGCGGCGTGGCAGGACGGGGAGCGGCACGTGGCCATGCAGGTGCTCGGGCGGCGCGGGTTCCTCGCCGTCGCGGCGGGCGGGCCGCTGGACGCGGGCGTGGTCAACGCCGCCGCGTCGCTGCTGACCGTGGCGCTGGCCAGGTCGGACGAGGTCGACGCGGTGCGGCGGGAGCTGCGGGAGGCGCGGATGCGGCTGGCGCTGGCGGGCGTGCCGGTGGCGGGGGTGCCCGAGGGGCCGTTCCGGGTGTTCGTGCTGCGCGAGCCCGCCGAACCGGACGGGTTCTGGGCGGAGGTGGACGGGCGGGTGGTCGTGCTGGCCCGCGCGGTGGACGTGCCCGCGCACGCGTCCAGCCCCGTGGACGCGGGCAGCGTCGCCCGCGGTTACCGCGAGGCGCTGCGGGCGCGGGAGGCGGGCGTGGCGACGTTCGAGGAGGTCGCCGGGGCCGGTCTGCTGGCCCCGGACGCGGCGCGGTTCGCCGCCGCCCTGCTCGCGCCGCTGGACGACGTGCTGCGCGAGACGCTGCGGGTGTGGCTGGCGTGCCACGGGCAGGCCGACCCCGCCGCGACCCGGCTGGGCGTGCACCGGCACACCGTGCGCAACCGGCTCCAGCGGGTGGAGCGGCTGCTGGGGCGGTCACTGGAACCCGCGGGTGTGCGCGCGGAGCTCTGGCTCGCGCTGCACGCCTGACCGTACGCTGGTCGCACACCGCCGCAGACCGCTCCTCCCGAGGGGGATCTCTTGGCGCGCTTCCGCTTGCTCGCTCACGCGGGCGGTGTCCTGACCGTCACCGCGCTCCTGCTCGCCGCGGTGTTCACCAGCCCGGCGAGCGCCTGCATCTGCAACCCCGGCAACGAGGCGTTGCGCTACCAGCAGGCCACCTACGTGTTCTCCGGCGTGGTGGTCCACGAGAAGGTCGAGCGGTCCGTGTACCGGTACACGGTCGAGGTCGACACCGAGTACAAGGGCGACGTGCCCCGCCGGGTCCACGTGCTGACCCAGCGGAACCACTCCTGCGGCCTCACCCTGACCGTGGGCGAGGCGTACCTGGTGTTCGCCACGGGCGACGTGTCCGACCGCCGCGTGGAGACCGACCAGTGCAGCGGCATCCGGCTCGCCGCGGGCGGCCCGCCGACGACCACGGGCCCGGCGGTCACCACCACGACGACCGCGCCACCCACGACACCCTGCGCGACGGCGACGCCGTGAATCCGGGTCGGAGACCACCCGGCTGGGTGGTCTCCGACCCGGCACGGTTGACCGTACGCTGAGCTGACACCGCCGCTGACCACTCCTTATGTTCACGAGGGGGATCTTTTGGCGCGCTTCCGATCCTCAGTCCACGCGGCCGGTGTCGTCACCGTCACCGCCGCCCTGCTCACCGCCGTGCTCACCACGTCCGCCAGCGCGTGCAGCTGCCTGCCCGGCACCGAGGGGCAGCGCTTCTACCAGGCGAGCCACGTCTTCGCCGGGGTCGTGCTCGGCGAAGCGCTGGAGGCGGGCGACCCGGCCACGAGCTACGACGACAAGTACCGGTACGCCGTGGCCGTGGGTCGGGAGTACAAGGGCGACGTGCCCGACCGGGTCGACGTCCTCACGACCACCACCGGCTCGATGTGCGGGATCAGGCTCTCCGTCGGCGTGGAGTACGTCGTGTTCGCTCACGGCGACTCGGCCGACGGCCGGGTGGAGTCGCACCTGTGCAGCGGCACCCGGCCCGCCTCGGCCGGCCCGCCGGTGACGACCCTGCCCTCCAGCAGCACCACGACCCCGCCGACGACGACCTGCGCGACCGCCACCCCGTAACGGGTGACGATCTACGTCCGACCGTGCATCGAAGCTCACTCGACCGGGTGGTCTTCGACGCACGGCCGGCCGGTTCGTCACCCTCTGCCGGCCCGATTCTCGTAGGCTTCGCCCGGTGTGGGTACGGCTTCGGCACCCCGAAGAAACGGGTGGTTTGTGACGGGCGGGCAACGGGTAGGTGAACCCGGATCGGCGAACGGGGTGGCTGGCCCCACCCCGGGACCGGTACCTTCCGGCGTCCGGGCCGACGTCGTCGACACAGCGGAGGTTCAACCGGATGTGGGACGGTGACCTGACCGGGGAAGTCGTCGACGACCGGTATGCCCTGGGCAACCTGTACGGGTCGGGCGGCATGGCCGAGGTGTACCGGGCGGTCGACCGGCGGCTCGACCGCAAGGTCGCGATCAAGTTCTTCCTGGGCCAGGCCTCCGGCGAGGACCGGATCCGGCTCGACCGCGAGGCGCGGGTGCTGGGCGAGCTGCGGTGCCCCGGCCTGGTCGAGGTGTACGGCACCGGCAGCTTCCGCGGCCGGCCCTACTTCGTGATGCAGCCCGTCGAGGGCGGCACGCTGCGCCGCCGGATGCGCGGCGCGATGTCGCCCGAGGTGGTGGCCGCGATCGGGGCGCAGATCGCCGGCGTGCTGGCCCACGTGCACGCCAACGACGTGGTGCACCGGGACGTGAAGCCGTCCAACATCCTGCTCGACACGGCCGGGCGGCGCGCCTACCTGGCCGACTTCGGGCTGGCGCTGCAGGGCCAGGTCACCCGCGTGACCAAGTCCGGCATCCTGGTCGGCACGGCCGGCTACCTCGCGCCCGAGCAGGTGCGCGGCGGCGACGTGCTGCCGGCCGCCGACGTCTACGCGCTGGGCCTGGTGCTGCTGGAGTGCCTGACCGGACGGCCCGAGTACCCGGGCGGCGACACGGAGGCGGCGCTGTCCCGGCTGCACCGGGAGCCGCGGATCCCGACCAACCTGCCCGCCCCGTGGACCGACGTGCTGACCGCGATGACCGCGTCCGACCCGGCCAAGCGACCGTCGGCGGCGGAGTGCGAGCGGCTGCTGACGCAGGCGCAGCGGGCGAGCGCGGGCCTGTCGCCGCTGGCCGAGGTGGCGGCGGTGCGGCGGGTCGGGGTCGCGGAGCACGAGCCGGAGCCGAAGACCGGCAACCGGGCGCTGCTGGTGGGCGCCGCGGCCGCGGCGGCGGTGCTGACCGTGCTCGGCGTGCTGCTGCTGGGCGACCAGAGCACGCCGGAACACGGCGACCGCGCCGTTCGGCCGACGACCAGCGGCGTGCCGGAGCCGGTCGCCGACGAGGCGCGCAACACCGGGGTGGCGGTCGTGCCGGGGGAGGAGCCGTCGACGGTGACCGTGGTGCAGGGCGCGTCGCCGGAGGCGCCACCGGCCGGGAACACCGGGAACACCGGCGGCGACACGGCGGTCGGAACCACCCCCACCTCCACCACGACCGCGCCGACGACCACCGCGGCCCGGGAAACCGAGGTCCGCCTGCCGTCGCACGCGCCGGTCGTGATCGTCCCCGACCCGGGGGCGTCCAAGGTGACCGGCCCGCCGACGTCGAAGACCCGCAGCGGCTCAAGCGGCAAGGGCTGACCCGCCGGGCGGCGGAGGTCCGGCGGATCGACGCGGATCCGCCGGTGGACGAAAGGCCCGCCACAGGTCGGGCCGGGGTGTGAGCGCGGGCCGGGCCGGTGCCGCCCGGCCCGCGCGGCCCGTCAGCGCAGGGCGGGGAGCAGCTCGCCCTTGGCGAAGTCCAGGAACTCCCGCTGGTGGTCGCCGCCGATCTGCACCAGCGCCAAGTCGGTGAAGCCCGCCTCGCGGAACTTCGCCACCGCCTCCACCACCGGGCCGACGTCCGGGCCGCACGGGATCTGCGCGGCCACGTCCTCCGGTCGCACGAACTGCGTCGCGCCCGCGAACCCGGCCGTGCCGGGCAGCTCCGAGTTGACCTTCCACCCGCCCGCGAACCAGCGGAACTGCTCGTGGGCGCGTTCGACGGCCGCGTCGCGGTCCGGGTCCCAGCAGATCGGCAACTGGCCGATCTTGCGCGACCGCCCGCCCTGGAAGACGTCCCACTCCTGGCTCAGCGCCGCGTCCGGCTCGGTCGCCACCATCGCGTCGGCCAGGGGCGCGAACGTGCGCACCGACTGCCCGCCCGACACCGCGACGGCGATCGGCACGCGCTGCTCGGGCAGGTCCCACAGCTTCGCCGAGTCGACCCGGAAGTGCTGGCCGGAGTAGTTGACGTACCCGCCGTCGAACAGCTGCGAGATGATCTCCACGGCTTCGCGCAGCAGCTCGTGCCGCACGTTCACCGGCGGCCAGCCCCGGCCGACCACGTGCTCGTTCAGGTTCTCCCCGGCCCCGATGCCCAGCGTGAACCGGTTGCCCGACAGCAGCTGCACGGTCGCCGCCTTCTGCGCCACCACGGCCGGGTGGTAGCGCACGGTCGGGCAGGTCACGTAGGTCATCAGCTCGACCCGTTCGGTGGCCTGCGTGACCGCGCCCAGCACGCTCCACGCGTACGGCGCGTGCCCCTGCTCGTCCAGCCACGGCGAGTAGTGGTCGCTCATCACCTCGAAGTCGAACCCGGCCTGCTCGGCCAGCCCCGCGTGCTCGACCAGCTCGCGCGGCCCGGCCTGCTCGGTCATGAGGGTGTACCCGATCCGCACGATTCCTCCTACGCCATCGGCAGGTCGGTGAGGTCCGCCCGCAACTCGTCGAGTCCTTCGTAGACTGCCGATGCCCCGGCCTCCCGCAACTCGGCCTCGCCGAAACCACCCGTGCGAAGGCACACGACCGGCAACCCGGCACGCGCGGCGGCGGCGCAGTCCCACACCGAGTCGCCGATCACGACGGCCCGGCCGCCGCCGTCGACCCGCTTGAGCGCCACCTCGATCAGGTCCGGCGCGGGTTTGCTGTCCTCGACGTCGTCCGACGAGGTCGACGTGATGCCGGACGCGTCGATCAGCTTCACGTAGTGGTCGACGTGGTGGCGCTTGCCCGAGCTGGCCAGCACGACCGCGAAGTCCTGCTCCAGCGCCGCGGCGACGAGGCGGTGCGCGCCCTCCAGCGGCCTGATCTCGGCCAGCATCGGTTCGAACGCCGCCTCCCACGCCTTGCGCAGGTCGTCACCGTGCTGGCGTTCCACGTGCTCGCCCGCGACGGCGGCGACGAGCTTGTCGCCACCCATCCCGATGGCGCGGTGCAGGCGCCAGGTCGGCACGGTGAGGTCGAAGCGCCGGAACGCGCGGTACCAGGCGACCGCGTGGTGGTAGTTGGTGTCCACCAGCGTCCCGTCGACGTCCAGGACGAGCGTGTTGGTCATGCGGCCTGGTTAGCCAGACCTCATCACCCGCAAACCGGCCGAGCGCGCGAACCGGGCCAGCGCCCGTTCCAGGTCCGGGTGCTGGTCGGAGGTCGTGCCGAGCGGCCAGATCAGCAGCCAGCCGTCGTCGCCGGCGGGCCGGATCCTCGCCCTGGTGCGCACGCGCAGGCCGTAGGCGTCCTCCGCGACGCGCCGGACCTCCAGCCGGCCCACCTCGCGGGCGGTGAACTCGCGCGACCGACCGTGCCACGAGACGACCAGCCGGTCCGGCTCCACGCGCAGCCGGTTGGGCCGCCACGGCACGCCGCGCGCGTGCCAGTGCACCGCCGCGACGCCCGCGACGAAGATCAACGGCGCCACCCACACCGGGACGAACAACCGGGGCATCGTGCTCAGCGCCAGGAACGCCGCCGTCGCCGCCGTGCCGGCGACCGTCAGCACCGCCCACGTCGGCGACACCGCGTTCGCCTGCCGGAACAGCACCTCGCTGCCCCGGACCGGCACGGTGGTCAGCGCGCGTTCCGGCGCGGGCGCCACCGTGGCCAGCCGGTCGCGCAGCCGCACGTGCCGGAACTGGTAGACGCCGCCGACCCGGCGCAGCACACCCGCCCGGTGGGCGTCGCGCAAGAACGCCATCGCCGCCCACGGCAGGCGGCCGGTCAGCGCCAGGCCGACCCGGGCCACCGCCCACCGGCCGGACGCGCTGACCAGCAGCGCCACCGCGCCGCACCCGGCCCACGAGCCCACCATGAACACCGCGCCCAGCAGCAGTTGCACCGCCACCGGCTTGCCCGCGTGCAGCGTGGGCAGGTACATCAGCGTGCCGACCTGCGGCGCGACGAACAGCAGTGCCGCGTGCACCGCCTTGCGGTCACCGCGCAGCAGCTCGTCCGGGTCGACGGCGCGGTCCGCGTCGACCGGTGACATCAGCACCGACTTGCCCAGGCCGAGCAGCAGGGCCAGCGGCAGGAGGAACCAGCCGAAGCCGTCGCCGACGGAGGCCAGCGGCAGGCCGATGAACGCCGTGCCGCCGACCAGGCCGGCCGCGGTGAGCGCCGCCCGCCGCGGCCGGTGCCGCGCCTCCCCGACCAGCGCCCGGACGCGCCTGCGCCACGCCAGGCCGCCCGACCTGCCGGTGGGCGCCCGGCCGTCGGCGGTCAGCGGGCCCGAGGTGAGCTCCACGAACGACCACACGACCGCGCCGATCGGGAAGCCGAGGGCGGTCGCGATCCAGCCCAGCCGCTCCGGGTCGGTGAAGTTGAGGTCCGCGAGCACGATCGCCGCGACCACCACCCCGCCGACCAGCGAGGCCAGGGCGAGGAGCGCGACCCGCGCCGGACGCGCCCGGCCCAGCCGCCACCAGGCGATGTCCTGCTCGCGGTGAGCGGTCAGGTGGTCGGCCAGGAACCGCAGGTAGCGGGTGGCCCGGTCGACCTCCCACCGGCCGCGGTCGTCGTCGAACGCGGCCGGGACCAGCCCGTCCAGCAGGTGCGCCTCGACGGCGGCGCGGTGGGGCAGGCCGAGCAGTTCGGCGGGGTCGGCGGCGGGGGAGCGGTAGACGCGGCGGGCCAGCCACACGGCCAGCGGCGTGGACAGCGCGGCGGCCAGGTCGCCGTCCGGCCGGCTCTCCAGCTCGGCCACCACCGGCCGCCACGCCGGCAACCGGTCCGGTGTGACGGCCGTGCGCAGGTGCGCGACCACGGCGGACGCGGTGAGCGGGGCGGCACGCAGCACCGCCGCCGACCGCAGCACACCGCCGCCCGCGACGGCCGCCGAGTACTCCGCGGCCCGGCAGGTGACGATCACCTCGCCGAAGCCCTGGTGGATCGCCGCCAGCGCCCGGCCGCGCACCGGAGCGGGCAGTTCGTCCAACCCGTCCAGCACCGGCAGCACGCGCCGGTCGCGCACCAGCCGTTCGACCGCGGCCCGGCCGTGCGTGACGTGCAGGCCGGGGTACTCCTCGGTGATCCGGCGCAGCAGCCACTCGGCGGGCCGCTCGCGGACCGGGTCCCACGACGCGACCGACAGCAGCACCGGCACCGACTGGTCCGCGCGCAACCCCACCAGGAGCTGCTGCGCCAGCAGCATGGCGAACGTGGTCTTGCCCGAACCCGGCTCGCCCAGCACCACCAGCCGGCCGCGGGGCAGCGCGCGGAACGCCTCGGCCAGCCGGACCAGGTCGTCGCCCTCGGGGACGGCGGCGCCGACGTTCTCCGGGTGGTCGGCGTCCGCGCGGCCCGCCCGCCACCGCACGGGGAGCGGCGCGGGGTCGAACAGGTCGCGCGCGGCCGACTCGTCGCGCCACTGCGCCAGCACCAACCCGGCCAGCTCCGCCGCCGCGAGGTCGACCGGCCCGGCCGCGGCCGGCAGGTGGACGTGCACGTCGCCGTGCACGTCCCGGGCCTGCAACACGAACCAGGCCGTGCCGTCGAAGCTGTTGCGCATCCGACGGCGCGGGTCAGCCGCGGGCGGGCACGGCGTCCAGGAACTCCTCGATCAGCCGGACCCACTCGGTCGGCGCCTCGACGGCGGGGGAGTGGCCGCTGTCCAGCTCCGCCCACCGCGCGCCCGGGATCAGGTCGGCCAGCTCGCGCGTGGTGCCCGGCGCGATCAGCCGGTCGTGCTTCGCGCCGATCACCAGCGTCGGCACGTCCAGCGACGGCAGCTCGGCGCGCAGGTCGATGCGCTGCACCAGGTCCACCTGCTCGGGTGTGCCCGCCGGGATGGTGAGCGCGATCAGCTCCAGGAAGCCCTCGGTCTGCTCGGCGGTCATCCGCCGCAGGAACGGCTCGCCCAGCGCGATGGACATGAGGAAGCGGGCCAGCTCGGCGCGGTCGCCGTCGACCAGCCGCCGCCACTGCCGCATCCGTTCCCGGGTCTCGTCGTCGATGCGGGCGAAGCCGGTGGTGAGCACCAGGGCCGTCACCCGCTCCGGGTACCGCTGCGCCGCGCGCACGGCCACCGCGCAGCCCATCGAGTAGCCGACGACCGCGAACCGCTCCTCGCCCTCGGCGGCCGCCACCAGCCGATCGGCCAGGTCGTCGAGCTCCAGCGCACCGGTCGCGCGCGGGGTGGAGCCGGAGCCGGGGAAGTCGACCGCGTGCACCTTCCGGTTGCGCGACAGCCGCGGGATGAGGGGGCTGAAGTTGGCGCGGACCGTGCCACCGGCCCCGTGGGCGAGCAGAAGTGCGGGAGTCACGCGCCCGATTCTGCCGGTCGGAGGTGGTGCGCCGCCGCTGTTTTCGGGTTGTGGTTGATCACGATGACGCCGGCGGGGGGTGCGGCGTCACCCGACGTAGACGCGGATCGACGTGCCGTCGTCGCGGGTGTGCACGCGGACCAGGTCGCACAGCAGGTTCACCAGCATCACGCCGTACCCGCCGCGCGGGCTCACGCCCGGGTTGCGCCTGCCCACCATGGGGTTCGCGAGCCGCCCCGCGTCACGCACCTCGCACACCACCGCGTCGCCTTCGCGCCACAGCAGCAGCGTGCCGACGCCACCACCGTGCACCACGCTGTTGGTGGTCAGCTCGTTGACCGCGAGCACCAGGTCCTCCACCTGGTCGGCGGTCAGGCCCACGTCGGCGGCGAAACCGGCCACCAGCCGGCGGGTCGTGCCCAGGCCGTCCAGGTCGAACCGGCGGGTCAGCGCGTCCGGCGGCGGCACGGGCAGCGGCCGGTTGAACTCCTCGGCGACCAGGAACGGCTCCCGGTAGCCGGCGCTCGGCCTGCGCTGCTGCCCCTCGACCACGACCGGGTGCGTGGACTCCGCGTCCCGCACCGCCTCCGGCGTGAGGTTCGCCGCGTCGTACGGGCACAGGACCCAGGCGGGCCGGTCCTCGAACGCGGTGTTCACCAGCGCCTCGTGCTGCACGCACGCCGGGTACTCGAGCGCGGTGCGCTCGGGCCAGAGCGGCTCGCCGACGATCCGCACCCGGCCGGTGGCGGCGTTGTTGTCGGTGAACGCGGCCAGCACGCCCGGGATGATCCGGCCCGGGTTGCGCCCGGCGCGCCGCATGTCCAGGAACTCGACCTGCTCGGCCTGCCCGCCCAGGGCGCGGCGCAGCAGGTCGATGCCGCGCTGCGGCACGGCCACCAGCACCGGCTCGCCCGCGGCGAGGCCGTCGCGCACGAACGGCACTGTTCCCGCGAGGTACTGCTCGTCGTCGCGGTACAGCAGTGCCTCGTGCACGAAGTCGACCACCTTGGGGGACCTCCGAACGGGTCGCGGACGGGGAAGGCTGCCCGACCAGTATCGCGCGCCCCGACGTCGCGACCGGAACCGCGCCCGAACACCGTTACGGGAGTGGCCTCCGCAGGCAGACGCGGGTCGCCGGGTCCAGACCGCGGGCGGCCTCGCCCGCGACGACGGCCGCGAGACCCGGCGGGAGGTCCGTTACCCCGAGGAACCCGAGCCGCCGGTAGTAGGGCTCGTTCCAGGGGATGTCGCGGAACGTGGTCAAGGTCAGCGCGTCCAGCCCGCGCGTCGCGGCCCAGCGCTCGACGTGGTCGAGCAGTGCCGCCCCGATCCCCCGCCGGGCGTGGTGGGGGTGCACGCAGACCTGCTCGACGTGCGCCGCGCCGTCGACCTCCTCGACGGCGGCCCAGGCCACCGGGTGCGGGTCGGCGGCCACCCAGACGCGCAGGTGGGCGAGGGTGCTCAGCGGCATCGGGTCGTCGTCGGCGATCTCCGGCATGCCGAAGTCGCGGAACACCTCGCCCGAGGCGCGCTCGATCGGGGGCAGCAGCGGCAGCTCGTCGGGCCGGGCGGTGCGGATCTCCACCGGCGCATGATCAGCCGGCGGTGAGGTTCTGCTCAACCTCGTTCGCGAGCGCTTCGAGCATGCGTGACGGCAGCTGCTCGTCGGGGCAGTCGTCCACGCGCAGCTCGGCGACGCTGCCCGCAACGCCGGCCAGGGAGACCCGCAGCTCCCCGCGGCAGCCGCGGCCGGCGAGCGGCGACCAGGTCAGCAGCAGCCGGTCGTAGTCGGCGGCCAGGCTCACCTGGTGCGGGCCGTCGTGCGCGCGCAGGATCAGCACGTCGTCCGAGCGGCCGACCACCCGGTAGGGGTCGGGGAGCCACGAGGCCAGGCGCGCCGGGTCGGCGGCGGCGTTGAAGACCAGGTCGGGCAGGGCGGGGACGTCTCGTCTCGCGTGGATGGTCACGGCGTCACGGTTACCCCGTTCGAGCAACCGCACACGGGGTAACCAGCGGCCATGACGGCAGCACGCGAACCGGAACCGGTGCAGGAGCAGGTCGACGCGATCGACGCCATCGAGTCGGAGCCGGAGGAGGTGGTCGACCCCGACGAGGTGGCGGAGGAGGCGCCGATCGACCCGACGCCGCAGGAGGTGGACGAGTACCGGTCGTTGATCGGGGACGAGGTGGCGGAGGACGGCGCGGGGGCCGTGGGCCACGGGCGTCGGGGGCCGCGGATCCCGGAGTTCTGAGCGGGAGGCCCGGCCGCGCGACCCCCGCGGCCCGTCAGCCCGAGCCCGGTTCGGTCATCCCGCGCATCGCCCTGGCCTTCACCGGGTCGGGCAGCACCCGGCCCGCGACGGCTTGGGCCTTGTTGCGCAGCGAACCGGCCACCACGTGGTCGTCGCCGGCCATCAACGCCTCGAACCCGGCCTGCGCGACGTCCGCCGGGTCGTCCTTCGGCCCGGTCGCCACCTTGGTGTCGGTCATGCCCGCCCGGCGGAAGAAGTCGGTGTCCGTCGGACCCGGCATCAGCGCCGTCACGGTGACCCCGCTGTCGCGCAGTTCCTCCCGCAACGCTTGCGAGAACGACGCCAGGAACGCCTTCGACGCCGCGTACACCGAGTGGAACGGCCCCGGCGCGGTCGCCGCCACCGACGACGTGAACAGCACCCGCCCGGCACCGCGTTCCACCATCGCGGGCACCAGCCGCTTCGCCAGGTGCACCGCCGAGGAGATGTTGAGGTCCACCACCCGCAGGTGGCTGCGCAGGTCGCTGTCGTCGACGAAGTCGCCGCCGATGCCGACCCCGGCGTTGACCGCCAGCGCGTCCACCGGCCGACCCACTTCCCCGACCACCGCGACCAGGTCCTCGTTGCCCTCGAACGTGGCGAGGTCCGCCCGCACCGGGTCGACCCGCGCCCCGCCGGCGGCCAGCTCCCGCGCCACGTCGTGCACCGCGTCGTTCTCCGCCGCCACCACCAGGTCGAACCCGTGCTCGACGAACACCTTCGCCAGCTCGAGCCCGATTCCGCTGGACGCGCCGGTCACCACCGCCAACGGCCGCTCAGTAGCACTCATGGTCGTGAACTACCCGGAGTGGGATCACCCAATCCGGTTTCACCCGATGCGTTCCCGGGCACCCCTCCCGGTACCTCTCCTCGTGAATGGCGGTGACGCGTGTCCGGACGAGCCGGTCAGGTCGGTGTGCTCGACGTCGGCTGCTACAGCGCGCACCTCGTCGTCGTCTCGGGCTCCCCGCTCAACCCGGTCGTCTCGCACAAGACCCGGCTCCGCCTCGACCAGGCCCTCGACCGGCGCAACCGACTCCGCCCGGAAGGCGTCGAGCAGGTTGTGACCGCTGTCCGCACCGCCCACCGCATCGCCGAACGCGCCGGCGTGTCCGGCATCGTGCCGTTCGCGACCTCCGTCATCCGCGACGCGCCGAACGCCGACGAGGTCATCGCCGAGGTCGCCCGACGCACCGGCACGCGCTTGCGGGTGCTGCCGGGCAAGGAGGAAGCCCGCCTGGCCTACCGGGCGGCGCGGCAGTGGTTCGGCTGGCACGTCGGCCCGCTGCTGGTGCTCGACGTCGGCGGCGGCACGGTGGAGCTCGCGGCCGGGCAGGACGTCGAGCCGTCGTTCACGCGGTCGCTGCCGCTCGGCGCGCGGACCATGACCCGGCGGCTGGGGCTGCACCGAACCGCGGTCCGCGACCACGGCGGCCTGGCCCGGGAGCAGGTGCAGGTGCACGACCGGGTGGTGGCGGCGTTGGCGGGCACGTCCGTCGCCGACCACCGGGCCGTCGGCTGCTCGAAGGTCTTCCAGCAGTTGGCGCGGTTGGCCGGGGCGCGACCGCAGCACGAGGGGCCGTTCGTGCCGCGCGCGCTGCGCCTGGCCGACCTGCGCGGCTGGATACCCCGGCTGGCCCGGATGCCCGCGCCCCGGCGCGCCCGGTTGCCCGGCATCTCCCGGCACCGCGCGGAGCAGTCGTTGGCGGGTGCGCTGGTGGCGGAGGCGTTGATGGTGGCCACCGGGCACGACGAGGTGGAGATATGCCCGTGGTCGACCAGGGAGGGGTTGCTGCTCTCCCTGATCGGGACGGGCGATGACGACGAGTACTGCCGGGTGGCGTGAAGGGGTCGGGATGCTGGCGCTGTCGGTCGAAGCCCACCGGACGGGGTGCGCGGTGGTCGTGGCGACCGGGGAGTTGGACCTGGCGGGAGCGCGCCGGGTGCTGGACCGGATGGACCGCCTGGTGAGCGAGGGACGTGACCGGATCGTGCTCGACATGTCCGGGGTGGCGTTCTGCGGCGCGCAGGCGATGAGCGCGTTGGTGCGGACGCGGGCCCGGGCGCAGCGGGCCGGCGGGTGGTTGCGGCTGGCGGCCGTGCCGCCGCACGTGCGGCGGGTGTTCGAGCGGACGGACCTGGACCGGTTGTTCCCCCGGTACCCGGATGTGGCGTCGGCGGCGTCGGGGCGGGCGGTGCCGGCGTCGGTGTCCGGGTCCGGGTCGGGGTCGGGTGGGGAGCAGCATGGGGTCGGTGCTGGTGCTGGTGCTGGTGCCGGGGTAGGGAGCGCGAGCGCGGTGTCGTCGGGGCGGCGGGTGTCGCGTCGCGGGGCGGGGGAGCGCGGGGCCGGTTCGGGTGGTGCCGGTTCGCCCGCTGTTTCGGGTGGTGATCGCGGGGTAGCCGAGGAGCCACCGTCCCAGGCGAGGTGATTCCCGATGAGTGCGACCACGCGGCTGCCGCACCCGGTTCGCGGTGCGGCGATGGCGGTCGCGGTCGTGTTCCTGCTCGTGGGCGTGCTCGGGTTCGTGCCCGGCCTCACCGCCCACCTCGACCGGATCGCGTTCGCCGGTCCGGAGTCGGGCGCGCATCTGCTCGGCGTGTTCCACGTGTCCGTGCTGCACAACCTGGTGCACCTGCTGTTCGGCGCGGTCGGCCTGGCGATGGCGCGCACGGCGTCGACCGCGCGGGCGTTCCTGATCGGCGGCGGCGCGGTCTACCTGGTGCTGTGGCTGTACGGGCTGGTCGTCGACAAGGCGAGCGCGGCGAACTTCGTGCCGGTCAACGCCGCCGACGACTGGCTGCACCTCGGCCTCGGCGTCGGCATGATCGGCCTCGGCCTCGCGCTCAAGGGCAACCCCCATGCCCGCAGTGCCTGACGCCGTGGAGGCCGTCTTCCGCGCGCTGGCCGGCGCGCGGGACGCCAAGGCCTTCCACCCGCGCGGCCGGTGGTTCGAGGGCGAGCTGACCACGACGTTCGACCCGGCGTTGCCGTTGCCGGTCGGCGAGGTGGAGGTCTGCGGGCGGCTGTCCAAGGGTGTGGGCACGCCGGGCGGGCTGCCCGACGTGCTCGGGTTGGCGTTCCGGCTGCCGGGACCGTGGGACGTGCTGCTGTCCACGTCCAGGTCGCGGGTGGTGCCGTGGCCCGCCCGGACGTGGACCACCGGCCGGTACGGCAGCATCACCCCGTTCCGCTGGCGCGACCGGTTGGTGTGGTTGGCCGCCGTCCCCGATGCGCACCGGACGCGGTCGGCGGCGTTGGCCGACCTGCCGGCCGAACCGGCGTTCACGCTGGAGGTCGGGCCCCCGTGGCGACCGGTCGGCAGGCTGGTGACCCGTCCGCTGGACGTCGACCGCGACCTGCCCGCCCTCGACCCGGTGCTGAACCGGCCGGAGGGCTTGGAGCTGGCTCCGGCGGTGCTGGCGCGGATCAGGGAGAGCGCCTACCGGGGCAGTCGACGCGGCCGATCGCCCGATCCGGTGACTGCTCCGGACGCATGGTCGGCCGTTGGGCCGGGTAGTCGAAAGCCGTGATGAAGTCGTCGCTCTCCGGATCGGCGGGCGTCGCTCGTCACCGGAAGGTCGGTCCCGCGTGGCCGCCTGTCGTCGTCAACACCACTGCTGGGCGGCCCAGTGGAACGGAGAACGACCGATGCGACACGATCGCTCGACCCACCGACGGGTCGTCACGGCCTGCTTGGCGACGACTGCCCTGATGGTCGGCGGAGCCGGCTACGGTCACGGAGCGGGGTGGCGAGCCGAGGGCGACATCCTGGGCGTGGGTCAGCCGGGCGCGGTGGAGGGCAGTTACCTCGTCGCGCTGCGCGAGGACACGGTGAGCCTGGAGCAGACGCCTGCCGTCGCCGCGGCGTTGGCGGAGAAGTACGGCGGCGAGGTCACGCTGACCTACACGGCGGTGCTGCGCGGTTTCGCGGCGGCGATGAGCGAGGAGCGGGCGCGCGAGCTGGCCGCCGACCCGGCGGTGGCGTACGTCGAGCAGGACGGCGTCGCGCAGGCCACGGACACCCAGCAGAACCCGACCTGGGGCCTGGACCGGGTGGACCAGAAGAACCTGCCGCTGGACAAGAAGTACGACTACAAGGCCACCGGCGCGGGCGTGACCGCGTACGTGGTCGACACCGGTCTCCACAAGGAGCACGCGGACTTCGGCGGTCGGGCCGCCGACGGGCACGACTTCATCGACAACGACGCCGTCGCGCAGGACTGCCACGGCCACGGCACGCACGTCGCGGGCACCATCGGCTCGACCACGTACGGCGTGGCCAAGGGCGTGCAGCTGGTCGGCGTGCGGGTGCTCAACTGCCAGGGTTCCGGGCAGTGGTCGCAGATCGTCGGCGGCCTGGACTGGGTGGCCAAGAACGCGGCCAAGCCGGCGGTGGCCAACATGAGCCTGGGTGGTTCGGCCAACACGACCGTGGACGATGCGGTGAAGAGGCTGGTGGCGGCCGGGGTGACGGTGGCGGTGGCGTCCGGCAACGACGCCCGGGACGCGTGCAACACCTCGCCCGCGCGGACGCCCGAGGCGATCACGGTCAACGCGACCGACAGCTCGGACAACCGGGCCACGTTCTCCAACTTCGGGCGTTGCACGGACATCTTCGCGCCTGGCGCGAACATCACGTCGACGTGGAACAACGGTGGGGAGCGCGCGCTCAACGGCACGTCTATGGCGACGCCGCACGTGGCGGGGGCGGCGGCGTTGTACCTGAGCGCGAAGCCGGCCGGTGGAAGCGGCGGAGCCGGGGGAGTCGTCGGCACGGCGGCCACGCCGGCGGATGTGGTGCAGGCGTTGACGGAGAACGCCACGCCGGACGTGGTCGGGAACGCCGGGGCGAACACGCCGAACAAGTTGCTGTACACCGGGTTCATCGGCAGTGGCAACCCGGACCCGCCGGCGTGCGCCGGTGGCTCGAACGGGGACGACGTGGCGATCCCGGATGCCGGTGAAGCGGTGACGTCGGAGATCGTCGTGTCCGATTGCGACGGTCAGGGGACGGCGGCGACGTCGGTGAAGGTCGACATCGTGCACCCGTACACGGCGGATCTGGCGGTTGACCTGATCGGGCCGAGCGGCGCGGTGTTCGTGCTGCGGGCGTCGGGTGGTGAGAATTCGTCGGACGGGATCCACGAGACGTTCAAGGTGGATACGTCCAAGGAGAAGAAGAACGGGTCGTGGAAGTTGCGGGTGAAGGACGTGTACACGTACGACACCGGGAAGGTGGATGCGTGGTCGATCGCGTTCTGAGGTGAGGGCACGGCTCAGGCCCGGCGGGGAAGAGGGTCCCGCCGGGCCTGCCGGTTCCGTCCGGCCCGGCGGGACCCGAACCCCTGTCACCTCGGGCCCCGGTGGGGCGGCGGCGGGTCCGCGGTGGGGTGGCGGCCGGTCAGTGGCGGTGGGGGCCGGGGCGGGTTCGTCGTGGGGTGGGCCTGGTCGAGGGTGCCGGAACAGGACAGGGGCCGCTTCCGGACGGCTCGGGGTTGGGCCGTTCGCGGTATACCGATTTGGTGCGATTCGGGGTGCTGGGGCCGGTGGTGGCGTGGCGTGGAGGGGACGCCGTGCCGGTTGGCGGTGTGCGTGAGCGGTATGTGTTGGGGGTGTTGTTGGTGGAGGCCGATCGGGTGGTGGCGGCGGAGAGGTTGATCGGGGAGTTGTGGGTTCGGCCGCCCAGGTCGGCGCGGGCGCAGTTGCACAACCTGGTCAGCAGGTTGCGCGGTCGGGTGGGGGAGGGGGTGATCGTGACCCGGCCGACCGGGTACCAGTTGTCGACGCGGGGTGTCGAGGTGGACTTGGTGGAGTTCCGCTCGTTGGCCGAGCAGGGGCGGCGGGCGGCGGGGGGTGGGGAGCACCGGGTGGCGGAGGAGGCGTTCGGTGCGGCGTTGGGGTTGTGGCGGGGGGAGGCGTTGGCGGATGTGGACGAGGAGTGGGCGGGGGCGGTGCGGGCGGTGTTGCGGGAGGAGCGGGTGGCGGTGCAGGAGGGGCGGTTGGCGGCGTGGTTGGCCTTGGAGCGGTACGACGAGGTGTTGGCGGGGGTGGCGCCGCTGATCGAGGAGCACCCGTACCGGGAGCGGTTGTACGAGGTGCGGATGGTGGCGTTGGTCGGGGTGGGGCGGCAGGCCGAGGCGTTGGAGGTGTACCGGCAGGCGTACCGGAGGTTGGACGAGGACCTCGGGGTGACGCCGGGGGTGGCGTTGCGTGAGCTGGAGCGGCAGGTGTTGCGGGGCGAGGTGCCGGTGGGGCGGCGCTCCGCGGCGATGGTGGTGCCGCGGCAGTTGCCACCGGAGACGGCGGTGTTGGCGGGGCGGGGGGAGATGCGCGCGGAGGTCGTGGCGGGTCTGCGCGGGGACGGGCCCGGGTTGGCGGTGTTGGTGGGGCCCGGTGGGGTCGGCAAGACGGCGTTGGCGGTGTCGGTGGCGCACCACCTGGCGCGGCGCTTCCCGGACGGGCAGTTGTTCGCCACGTTGCGCGGGTCGCACCGGGATCAGGCCGATCCGCACGTGGTGGTGGGGCGGTTCCTGCGGGCGCTCGGCGCGGAGGTGCCCGAGGACCCGGAGGAGCGGGTGGCCCTCTACCGCAGCACGGTGGCGGACCGGGCGGTGCTGGTGGTGTTGGACGACGCGGCGGCCGAGGCGCAGGTGAGGACGCTGTTACCCGGTGGGTCGTCGTGCGCGACGGTGGTCACGTCGCGTCGTCAGCTCGGTGCGCTGGTCGGTGCGGCGCGGTGGACGTTGCCGGCGTTGGCCGACGAGGACTCGGTGGAGTTGTTGGCGCGGACCGCCGGTGTGGAGCGGGTGGCGGCGGAACCCGAGGCGGCGCGGGGTGTCGTGGCGCTGTGCGGGAACCTGCCGTTGGCCGTGTGCGTCGCGGGCGGGCGGCTCGCCGTGCACTCGACGTGGCGGATCGCGGAGTTCCGGGACCGGTTGGCGGAGGAGCGGCGGCGGCTGGACGAGTTGTCGTTGGGGGACCTGGACGTGCGGGCGGTCATCGCGGCCAGTTACCGGTTGCTCGACCCGCCGGCGCGGGTGTTGTTGCGGCGGCTCGGGTTGTCGGCGACGCCCGAGTGGCCGGCCTGGGTGGCCGGGGCGTTGGTGGGCGGTGGTGCGCGGGTGGACCGGCTGCTGGAGACCTTGGCCGACGTGCACCTGGTCGAGGTGCTGGGTCGGGACGGGGTGGGGCAGGAGCGGTTCCGGTTGCACGGGTTGGTGCACGACTTCGCGGCGGAACGCGCGGCGGCCGAGGAGCCGCCGCGGGAGCGTGACGCGGCGGTGGGGCGGGTGCTGGCGGGGTGGCTCGGGCGCGCGGGGGTGGCCGACGACCGGGTCGGGCACGGGATGCAGGGCGCGGTGGGTCTCGGTCTGCCGCTCGCGCCGGACGACGTGGCCGGGCCGATCGCGGCCGCGCCGCGGGAGTGGTTCGAGATCGAGGTGCCCGCGTTGACCGCGTGCGTCGAGCAGGCGTGCCGGTTGGGCCTCGCGGAGGTCGCGGGCGGGTTGGCGTTGCGCATGACCGGGTTCCTCGCCCTGCGCACGTACGACGTGGAACGGGAACGGGTCCTGCGGGCGGCCGTGGCGTGCACCCGGGCGCACGGCGTCGACCGGCAGACCGTGCGGCTGCTGTTGAGCCTGTTCGGGTTGGCGGCGCAGCGGTCGCGGTTCGACGAGCTGCCCGCGTTGGCGGCGGAAGGTCTGGTACTGGCGCGCAAGCTCGGTGACCCGGCCGTGGTGGTGGGCGCGCTGGGCAACGCCGGGTGGGCGGCGCAGGGCCTGGGGCGGTTGGCGGAGGCCGCGCGGTGGTTCGAGGAGGGCGTCGACGCCTGTGACGGGGACACGCCACCGCCGTTGGCGCGGTGGATGGCGTTGTCGCTGGCCCGCACCCGGCACGAGGCCGGGTTCTCCGCGCAGGCCGTGCCGGTGGTCGAACGGCTGCTGGCGTCGGTGGACGGGGACCGGCGGAACCGGGCGCAGGTGCTCGCGTTGAGCGCCGACGTGCTGCTGGAGGTCGGCCGGACCGGGGACGCGGAGCGGTTGCTGACCGAGGCGGACGAGCTCGTGCGGGACCTCGGTGACGAGCTCGGGGTGGCGCGGGTCGGGCACGACCTGGCGCGGGTGTGGCTGCGCCGGGGCGAGTGGGACCGGGCCGCGGCACGGCTCGACCGCGTGCTGCCGGTGCACGAGGAGCTGGGCGTGCCGGACGAGCTCGCCCGGACGCTGCGCACGGTGGGCGAGGTGGAGCTCGCGCGTGGCCGTCCCGCGGCCGGGCTGCTGCGCCGGTCGTTGGCGATCTGGCGCGAGGTGGGTGCGCGGCTGGACGTGGCGCGGACGTTGGCGCGCTTGGCGTCGGCCGACCCGGACGGCGCGGAGGCCTGCCGGCGCGAGTGCGCCGGGATCCTGGCCGAGCTGGGGTTGGACGAGCGGGCGCTGCGGGTGCCGTCAGTCCAGGCGACGTCGCCCGGCGAACCCGAGGTCGGCCCGGTGGTACCAGTCGAGGCCCCGGTCGCCTTCCAACCAGCACAGCAGGACGGGCACGCCGTCGAGGTCGGCCGGGAAGTCGACCAGCAGGGGCGCGAAGCCCTTCAGCTCGGCGCCGGTCGACTGCACGGTGGTCATGAGGTCGTCCAGCCGGGCCTGCGCCGCCTTGAGCTCGGGCAGGCCGCCGAGGTCGGTGGGCGCGCCCCCGCCGAGCGAGGCGGCCAGCTCGGCGGCGTCGGCCCGGACCTCGACGATCTCGGTGAGCACCGGTAGGAGCCTGGCCAGTTCCTCCCGCGCCTCGGGCACGCTGAACACTGTCACCCCTGGTCCGCCGTGGCCGCGTTACCCGGACAGGGTACCCGCGGCCACGGCGTCACCTCAGCGAAGCGGCGGGGTGGCCAGCTTCGCCAGTTCCAGGGCCTGCTCCGGCCACCAGCGGCCGGCGGCCGGGCCGCCCTGGCACTCACCGTCGGACTCGCCGGGGCGCTTGACCCACAGGAACGCGTCCACCAGCGGGATGCCGGTGTTCGCGGTGGGCCGCTCGCCGAGGCCGCGGCCCGGCGGGTTGCACCAGTCGGTCTCGCCCTCGCCCGGGGTGTAGTGGCCCCGGCCGTTGCGGCTGGTGTCCAGCACGAAGTGCGTCATCTTCGGCTTGCGCACCGGCATCGCGTCCAGCTCCTCGTCGGACGGGCAGCTGGTCGCACCGCGCTCGGTGCGCAGGTGGATGCACTTGGACACACGCGTGCCGTACTGGACCAGGTCCTCGGTGAAGCGGTAGTTCGAGGTGTTGAGCGCGAAGCCGTCCGCCCGCGTGACACCGCCCTGGAGCAGGCGGTTGACGATGCCGAGCTGCTGGCGCGGCTCGCCGTAGCCCGCGTCGTAGTCGTTGAGCGCCTGCCACGCCGAGTGCCCGGCGTCGAGGTAGACGCGGGTGTGCTTGCCGCGCTTGAGCGCGTCCACGGCGTGGTTGATCTCGCGGAACCGCTGCGGCACCAGCTCGGCGTCCGGGCCGATCGTGCACCACGGTTCGCTGGTCAGCAGGGCCAGGCCGTCCGGCTCGACCACGACGACGGCCTTCTCGTCACCGATGCCCTCGGCGAAGGCGTCGATCCACTCCTTGTACTCCTGCTCGCTGCGCGCGCCGCCCGCGGACCACTGCGAGCAGTCCCGGTAGGGCACGAAGTACGCCACGAGCACCGGCACCTGGTGCCTGGCCCGCGCGGCTCGCACGACGTCGCGCACGTTCCGCCGCACCTGCTCGGCGCCCGCCGTGGTGAACCAGATGGCCGTCGGCTGCGCGGCCACGGCCTCCATCAGCTCGGCGTCGGCCACCCGGCCCTCGGCGCGCCACTGCCGCGCCTGCCGTGCGGCGTTGCCGTCCGGTTCGACGTAGAACGACGTGCCCTTGGGCAGGTGCGGCGGTCCGGATGCCGCCACGGTCCCCTCCGCTCCGGCGCCGCTCGCGCCGATCAACGCGCACAACGCGGTCGCCGCCAGGGTCAGCCCGACGCGCCGTCGTCTCGGTCCGTTGTTCACTCGTCCGCTCCTCACGAGCGCTTGCTGGGAGCGCTCCCAATGGGTGGCAAGCATGCGGGGTTGCGAGCTGCATCACAACCCCCGGCTCGGGGTGCGGTCACCGTTTCGTGACACGGTTGTTACCTGCCGGCTGGACGGGTGCTCGCCGGGTGTTCGGGTTGTGGGGCCCGGCGGGCCGTCCAGTCCTGGTGCGGTGATCACCACCATTGCCGCCGCGGTCGGTCCGCTGGGCCTCGGCCTGTTGTCCACCCGGCCGGTGAAGCGGCGGCGGCACGTCGAGCCGGGTGGGGAGCCGATCGCCGCCAGGTCACGGTGTTCACGCCGGCCGTCACCGTGATGGCGTTCAACCTGCCTGCGCGGGGGCGGACGGTGGAGGTCGCCACGCTGTTCGTGCCCACCGCGATGTCCACCCCGTGCCTGACCCTCGTCCGGGACGTCGACCGGCCGTTCGTGGGCGTGATCAGCGTGTCGTCCGGCGCGTTGCGGTCCACCGAGGAGTACGTCACCGGCGAGTACGGCGACGCGTACGGCCAGGGGGGCCTGCCGTGCGACGGGACGGGTGGGCAGCGCGCCGGCACGGGAGTCGGCTGTGGCGCCGTCCGGTCAGCGCTCCCGGACCACGACGCGGACGGAGTCCAGGTCGGGGTCGGAGGGGTCCGGCAGCTGCATGCCGGCGGCCAGGCCGGAGCGCACGTAGTCCAGGACTTCCGCCGTGATGACCTCGCCCGGCAGCACGGCCGGTGCGCCCGGTGGGTACGGGGTGATCATCTCCGCCGAGACCCGGCCCACCGCGTCCTCGGCGTCCACCTGCTCGACCTGCGCGAAGAACGCGTCACGCGGCAGCATCGCGGTCTCCAGTCGCAGGTCGTCCGGGGACGGCAGGTCGACCGGCTTCGGTGCGGGCAGGGTGTCGGCGGCGCGGACGAGCGCCTCCAGGGCGTCCAGCAGCACGGTGGCGGTGCGCTGGTCGTCGGCGGTGGTGAGCTGGGCGACGACCCGGCGGTGGTCGGACAGGCCCACGGTGACCCGCTGGTGCTCGCGCATCCAGTCCGCCGCCTGGTAGCCGCTGATGCCCAACCCGGACACGTCGACCACGACCTTGAGCGGGTCGATGGACTCGGCCAGCCGGGGACCGGTGAACTCGGCGTCGCCCATGACCCGCAGGCCGGGCAGCTCCTCGATGGCCGCACGCGTCGACCACGCCACCGCCAGCACGGCGGTGAGCAGGTCCTTGCCGTGCTCCGCCATCTGCCTGCGCCACCCGTCCAGGGTCGCGTACACCAGCGAGGTCGGGCTCGTCGTACCCAGCAGGTCCTCGCGCGCCTTGAGCACGTTCGGGTCCACCCGGTCGCCCTGGAGGTGGAACACCGAGCTCTGCTCCACCGCCGAACCCGACTTGTGCACGCTCGTCACTACGACGTCCGCGTCGGCGTCCATGCCCCACGGCGGCAGGTCGGGGTGGAACGGCAGGTGCGCGCCCCACGCCTCGTCCACGATCAGCGGCTTGCCGAACTCGTGGCACACCTCGGCGATCGCCCGGATGTCGCCGCACGTGCCGTAGTCGGTCGGCGTGACCAGCAGCATCCCCTTGGCCTCGGGCTCCGCCCGGAACAGCTCGCGCACCTGGTCGGGACCGGGCGGGTGGGCCAGGTGCCGCTCGGCGTCCCAGTGCGGCGAGACCCACACCGGCGAGACGCCGCTGAGGATCAGCCCCGACACCACGGACTTGTGGGCGTGTCGGGGGACGATGAGCTTCTCGTGCGGGCCGGCCACCGACAACATCGCGCTCTTCACCGACAGCGAGCTGCCGCACGTGGAGAAGAACGCGTGCTCGGCGTGCACGGCGTCGGCCATCAGCTCCTGGGCGCGCTGGATCACGCCCTGGCTCATCCGGCGGTCGTCCAGGCCGTTGAGCGAGATGACGTCCGAGGCGAACACGGCCTCGCCCACCACGTCGAGCACCCTCGGGTCGACGCCCCGACCCTGGCGGTGCCCCGGCGGGGTGAACGACACGTAACCGCGGTCGTGGAACGCCCGGAGGGCTTCGAGCACCGGAGCTTCGCTGTGGTCCATACCGCTGGTTAGCCCGAACGGCACAACTTTGAACCGGCTCGGGGGAGTGGTCGGCAGCAGTGGTCGCCGCGCCAGGCCTCGCGGCCTTCCCCGACCGCCGCGGCGGCGATGACGAGCGCGGCCAGCGGGTCGACCCACCACCAGCCCAGGGTGCTGTTGAGCACCAAGCCGACCAGCAGCACGGCGGACAGGTACGTGCACAGCAGCGTCTGCCTGGAGTCGGCGACGGCGCTGGTCGAGCCGAGTTCACGGCCCGCTCGGCGCTGGGCGCGGGACAGCACGGGCATCACGACCAGCGACACGGCGGCCAGCACGATGCCGACCGTCGAGTGGTCGGCGGCCTGCGCGCCCACCAGCGCCCGGACCGACTCGACCGTCACGTAGAGCGCCAGCGCGAAGAACGACAGCGCGATCACGCGCAGCGCGACCCGTTCCCTGGCCTCGTGGTCCCGCGCGGAGAACTGCCAGGCGACGGCGGTGGCCGAGGCGATCTCCACCACCGAGTCCAGCCCGAAGCCGATCAACGCGGTGGACGACGCGAGGGTGCCTGCGCTGATCGCGATCACGGCCTCGACCACGTTGTAGGCGATCGTGGCGGCCACCAGGAGCCGGACCCGCCGGGTCAGCACGCCGCGACGGTCGGGGGCGAGGACCGGCTCGCCCCCGGCCGCGCAGCAGCCGTCCGCGCAAGCCGTCATCGCGCACCCACCTCGTCCACGCAGTCCCTGGTCGGGTCGACCGCGAGCACGACGTCGAGCAGTTCGCCGATCGCCCGCGCCAGGTGCGGGTCGGCGATGTCGTACCGCACCCGGCGGCCCTCGTAGGTGGCCACGACGAGGCCGCAGCCGCGCAGGCACGACAGGTGGTTGGACGCGTTCGACCGGGTCAGCCCCAGCCGCTCGGCCAACCGCGCCGGGTAGCCCGGACCGTCCAGCAACGCGACCAGGATGCGGCACCGGGTCGGGTCGGCCAGGGCCCGGCCGAGCCGGGCCAGGGCGGTCTCGCGGGTCTCACACGTCAGCACTGGCCGAACTATACAGTCTCCGCTGTATCTTCGACCGCGGGCGAGGTCCGCTGGGCCGGGATCTCGTCCAACGGCGCGTGCAGCAACGGGTTCGCCTCGGCCAGCAGCTCCCGCGCGCCGCGCAACCCGGCCGCGATGCGGTCCCGCCGGGCGCGCAGGTCGTCCACCCGTCGTTGCGCCTCGACCACGATCCGCCGCGCGTGCTCCTCGGCGTCGCGCACCAACCGGTCGGCCCGCGCCCGCGCGGCGGCCTCCTCCGCGGCCACCGCCTCCAGCGACTCGGCCCGGCGCGCGGCCATCGCCAGCTCGAAGTCGACCCGGACCCGGTCGCGCAACACCGCCGCCCGCTCGTCCAGCTCGTGCCGCCGCTGCTCGGCTTCCCTGGCCGCGGTGAGCACCTTCTCGCCGGCCTCGCGCATCAGCGCCCGGTGCTCGGCCTCGGCCTGCCGCCGCTGGGCGTCCAGCTCGGCGACCAGCCGGTCCGACCGCTCGCGCACCCGTGCGGCGGCCCGTTCCGCGGTGGCCCAGTGGGCCTCGGCGACGGCCCGCGCCCGCTCGGCGACCTCGTCCGCCTCCTCGTGCGCCAGTTCCGCCATCCGCCGCAGCCGCTCGGTCAGCGCCGCCGGGTCGATCGGGGTGCGGGAGATGCGGTCGATGTGCTCGCGCAGCACCCGGATCTCCGCGCGGGCGGTCTCCAGTTGGCGCGCGAGGTCGTCGGCGCGCGCCTCGGCCGCGTCCCGGTCGACCGCCAGCACCCGGAGCTCGCCTTCGACGCCCTCGACGTAGTGCCGCACCTGGGCGCGGTCGTAGCCGCGCCACACCACGTCGAAGTCCGCCCGCAACGGCACCAGGTCGCCGTCCACAGCCACCACCACAGCACTCTCCCCGTGATCGACGTCATGTTCGTCGCGGCGGGTATTGCGCACCGCCCACGATCTTTGTTAGCACTCTCGGGCGAAGGTGCCAAACAGTGGTCTGCTCGCCCGTTCGAGGAGGTCGACTTGAGCAGCCTGCCTTCCGCCGCAACGCTTTCCCGGCACGCCGTCCGCGACCGGTTGCGCGTCGCGCTCGTGGCCCCGCCCTACTTCGACGTACCGCCCAAGGCCTACGGCGGCGTGGAGGCCGTCGTCGCCGACCTCGCCGACTCGCTGGTCGCCCGCGGCCACTCGGTGACGTTGTTGGGCGCGGGGGAGCCCGGCACCGGAGCCGGGTTCGTCCCCGTGTGGGACCGCACCGTCCCCGAACGCCTCGGCGAGCCGTTCCCCGAAGTCGTGCACGCCGCCGCGGTCCGCCGGGAGGTCGAACGGCTCGCCGCCACGCGAGGCCTGGACGTCGTGCACGACCACACCCTCGCCGGTCCGCTCAACGCGCCCGCGTTCGCCGCCCTGGGCCTGCCGACCGTGGTGACCGTGCACGGTCCCGTCGACACCGACATGCGCCGCTACTACCGGGAACTCGGCGACGACGTCGGCCTGGTCGCGATCAGCGACCGGCAGCGCGAGCTCGCACCCGAGCTGAACTGGATCGGCACCGTGCACAACGCGCTGCGCCTGCGCGACTGGCCGTTCCGCGAGCGGAAGGAGGACTACGCGCTGTTCCTCGGCCGCTTCCACCCCGACAAGGCGCCGCACCTGGCGCTGGAGGCCGCCCACGCGGCCGGCGTGCCGCTCGTGCTGGCGGGCAAGTGCGCCGAGCCGGTCGAGAAGGAGTACTTCGAGGCCGAGGTGCGCCCCAGGCTGACCGGGCAGGACCACGTCTTCGGCGTCGCCGATGCGACCGAGAAGCGCAAGCTGCTGTCCGCCGCCCGGTGCCTCCTGTTCCCGATCCGTTGGGAAGAGCCGTTCGGCATGGTGATGATCGAGGCGATGGCCTGCGGCACACCGGTGGTGGCGCTGCGCGCGGGCGCGGTGCCGGAGGTGGTGGTGGACGGCGTGACCGGGTTGGTGCGGGACGACCCCGCGGAGCTGGTGGCCGCGCTGCACGACGTGCGCGACCTGGACCCGGCCGCCTGCCGGGCGCACGTCGCCGCGCACTTCGACGTCGACGGGCTCGGCGCGGGCTACGAAGCCGCTTACCGCGAGGCGCTCACCGCGGCGGGCTCGCTCACCGCGCTGCGCCGCGACTACGCCGCCCTGGACTCCGCGCTCGACCGGGTCTACCGGCGCAACGTCGACGGCGGGGCCGCCCTGCACGCCTCGGGGGACCGCGCGTGACGGCCGACCTGCCACCGGAGCCGTTCAACGCGGGCGAGCCGGTGTTCACCGGCGACGTCGGCGGCACCACGACGGTGGTCGAGGGCAGCACGTTCTGCCTGTCGACGGGCACCGGCGACATCGAGCCGGGCACGCCGCAGGGGCTGTTCTTCCGCGACGCGCGCGTGCTGTCGAGGTGGCAGCTGCGGCTGGACGGACGCACCGCGCACCCGTTGTCGGTGTCGCACCCGGAGGCGTTCGCCGCCCGGTTCGTGCTGCGCCGCCCACCCGCCGCCGGCCTGGCCGACAGCACCCTGCTGCTCGTGCGGGAACGGCTGGTCGGCGACGGGATGCGGGAGACGATCACAATCGACAACCTGGGCCGCGAGGCCACCGCGGTGCGGCTGGAGCTGCACGTGGACGCCGACTTCGCCGACCTGTTCGCGGTCAAGGAGGGCCGGGCCGCGCGCAGCGGCTCCGACGCCGTCGCCACCGGACCGGAACTCGTGCTGCGGGACCGCGAGGACGGCTCGCGCGGCGTGTCGTTCACGGCGAGCGCCCAGCCCGTCGTGGTGCCGGGGTCGTTGAGCTGGCACGTGGTCGTGCCCGCGGGCGGCCGGTGGTCCACCGAGGTGGTCGTGCAGCCGACCGTGGCCGGGCGGGCCGTGCAGCCGCAGTTCCACCGCGGCGAGCGGATCGAGGCCAGCGGGCCCGCGCGCAAGATCCGGGCGTGGCGCGCGGCCAGCACCCTGGTCGCGGCGAGCGACCCGGTGCTGACCGGCGTGCTGCGGCGGACCGGGAGCGACCTGGGCGCGTTGCAGATCCACGACCCGGCGCGGGACGGCCGACCGTTCGTCGCCGCGGGCGCGCCCTGGTTCATGACCCTGTTCGGCCGGGACAGCCTGCTGACCGCGTGGATGGCGCTGCCGCTGGACGTCGGCCTGGCGCTGGGCACGTTGCAGACCCTCGCCGAGACGCAGGGCAAGGTCGTCGACCCGCTCACCGAGGAGGAACCGGGCCGCGTGCTGCACGAGCTGCGGATGGGCCCGGACAGCACGGCGGTGCTGGGCGGCAACCACTACTACGGCACGGTCGACGCCACGCCGCTGTTCGTGATGCTGCTGGCCGAGTGCTGGAAGTGGGGCGCGGACCCGGCCGTGGTGCGCTCGCTGCTGCCCGCCGCCGACGCCGCGCT
This sequence comes from Saccharothrix saharensis, assembly GCF_006716745.1. Lineage (NCBI taxonomy): Bacteria > Bacillati > Actinomycetota > Actinomycetes > Pseudonocardiales > Pseudonocardiaceae > Saccharothrix > Saccharothrix saharensis. The sequence continues at coordinate 7,327,376 of NZ_VFPP01000001.1, forward strand.
GGCGTGGGTCGACCGGTACGGGGACCGCGACGGCGACGGGTTCGTGGAGTACCGCCGCGCCACCGACCGCGGCCTGGCCAACCAGGGCTGGAAGGACAGCTTCGACGGCATCAACGACGCGTCCGGCCGGCAGGCCGTCCCGGCCATCGCCTTGTGCGAGGTCCAGGGCTACGTGTACGCGGCGCTGCTGGCCCGTGCGGACCTCGCGGAGGGGTTCGGCGACGAGGCGGTGGCGGCGCGCCTGCGCGCCCGTGCCGGAGAGCTGCGGCAGCGGTTCGCCGAGGCGTTCTGGCTGCCGGACCGGGGCTGGTACGCGGTGGCGCTCGACGGGCACAAGCAGCCGGTGGACGCGCTGACCAGCAACACCGCCCACTGCCTGTGGACCGGGATCGCCACCGACGAGCACGCGGCCGCGCTGATCCGGCGGCTGGCCGAGCCGGACATGGACACCGGCTACGGCCTGCGCACGCTCGCGTCCTCGATGGGCGCGTACAACCCGATGAGCTACCACAACGGGTCGGTGTGGCCGCACGACACGGCCATCGCGGTGGCCGGGCTGCTGCGCTACGCCCACCTGCCCGGCGCGGTCGACCTGGCGCACCGCCTGGCGGACGGCCTGCTCGACGCCGCCGCCGCGTTCGGCGGTCGCCTGCCCGAGCTGTACTGCGGCTTCGCCCGGGACGACTTCAGCCCGCCGGTGCCGTACCCGACGTCGTGCTCCCCGCAGGCGTGGGCCAGCGCCTCACCGCTGCTGCTGGTCCGCGCGTGCCTCGGGCTGGAGCCGCACGTGCCGCGCAGGACGCTGACCACCACACCGCACCTGCCGCCGCGCTGGGGCGAGCTCACCCTGTCCGACCTGCGGCTCGGCGACGAGACCGCGCACATCAGCGCCACCGGCGAGAAGGTCGCGGTGTCCGGCCTGTCGGCCGGCTGGACCACCTGACGGGGCGATCGGGTGGCCATCGGGGGTTTGAGCCCCCGGTGGTGCGTGAATCCACTTCCGAACGTCGTGTCCGTCGCCCTGTCCGCGCCGTTGTGGAGGATCACCCTGATGAGCCTGGAGAAGCCGTGGAACGACGTGGCCGACCAGCAGGCGCCCGTCGAGCCCGAGTCCGACGCGGGGATCGTGGACGAGGAGGCCGCCGTGGGCCGGGCCCGACCGGCCCCGGTGCCGCCGGAGGTGCCCGAGGCCGACCCGGCGGACGTCGCCGACCAGAACCGCGTCGTGCCGCTGCCCGACGACGGCCCGGACGACACCTACTAGGTCACGGCGCCAGGTCGGTGATCGCGTCGACCAGCCGCGTGCCGTCCAGCAGCACGGGGTCGTTGTGGTCGGCCCCCGCCACCACCACGGTGGACGCGCCCGCCGCGGCGGCCACCGCGCGGCTCTGCCCGGGCGGCACGATCGAGTCCGCCGAGCCGTAGACGACGGTGACGGGCGCCGCCACCCGCGCCACGTGCCGCTCGGTGGCGAACTCGTCCAGCAGCAGCCACCGCACCGGCAGGAACGGGTAGTGGCGGGCACCGACCGAGGCGAGGTCGGTGAACGGCGACCGCAGCACCAGCCCGGCGGGCGGGTGCTCGACGGCGAGTTCCGCCGCCACCGCCGCGCCCAGGCTCTCGCCGAAGTAGAGCAGCCGCTCCGGCCGCACCCCGGCGTCGCCGACCAGGAACTCCCGGGCCGCGCGCACGTCCAGCGCCAGCCCGGCCTCGGTCGGGGCGCCGGGGTTGCCGCCGTAGCCCCGGTAGTCGACCAGCAGCACCGACAGCCCGCGCGCGGTGAGCGCACGGGCCAGCGGCACGCGCATCCGGCGGTTCCCGGCGTTGCCGGGCGCGACCAGCACGGTCGCCCGCGTCGAGTCCACCGGGAAGTACCAGGCCGCCAACCGCAGCCCGTCCCCGGTGGTCAGCGTGACGTCACGGCCGCCGGGCAGCACGTCACCCGCGGGCGGCAACGGACCGCCGGTCGGCAGGAACACCAGTTTCCGCTGGAACGCGAACGCGCCGCCGAACACCACGGCCACCATGATGACGACGGCCACCACCACCCGCTTGCGCACCCCGTTCACCCCGAGGTGGTGCTCGGGGTCGTCGTCGGCGCGGACGACGAGGTGGTCGGGTCCGGGCGCTGCGTCAGCGTGGGCGTGGGCACCGGGTTCGCGGTGGACGTGACCAGCGGCTGCGGTTCGTCCTGCGTGGTCACGCCGCACGCGCCGATCAGCGCGCACAGGGCGAGCAGCACCACCGCGACCTTCATCGTTCCGCCTCCGGCAGCTCGACCACGAACCGCGCGCCGCCACCGGGCCGGTCCTCCACCCGCACCGTGCCGCCGTGCCGCTGGACGTGCTGCGCGACCAGCGCCAACCCGAGCCCGCTGCCGGTGTCCGCGCCGCGCCGCCCCGCCCGCGCGCCCCGGTCGAACCGGTCGAAGATCCGGTCGCGCAGCTCCGGCGGCACGCCCGGTCCGGCGTCGTCCACCTCGACCCGCGCCTTCCCCCCGTGCGAGCGCACCCCCACGCGCACCACGCCGCCCGCGTGCCGTTCGGCGTTGTCCAGCAGGTTGTCGACGGCCCGGTCCAGCCGGCGGCGGTCGCCGAACACCTGCGGCGGCGGCGAGCCGGCGTCCAGCGGCACCGGGCCGCCCGGCCGGGCCGCGACCACGTTGGCCACCAGGGAGGCCAGGTCGATCGTCTCCAGCGTGGGGTCCTCGGCCTGCTGGTCGGCCCGGGAGATCTCCAGCAGGTCCACCACCATCCGCGCGAACCGGTCCACTTCGGACGTCAGCAGGTCCAGCGCCTTGCCCGCCGTGCCGGGCACCTGCACCCGGCGTCGGCGCAGCACCTCGGCGGCGTTGACCATGGTCGTCAACGGCGACCGCAGCTCGTGGCTGACGTCGCCCGCGAACCGGGCGTCCCGCCGCACCCGCTGCTCCAGCGCCTCGGCGGTGGCGTTGAACGTGGTCGCCAGCGAGGTCAGGTCCGGGTCGGTCTGGGTGGGCAGCCGGGCCCGGAGGTCGCCGCCCGCGATCCGGGACGCGGCCTCGGTCAGCTCGGTCAGCGGTCGCAGCGCCCGCCGCCCGGCCCACGACCCCAGCGCCACCCCCAGCAGCCCGCTGACCACCGTGACGGCGACCAGCAGGGCGCTGAGGAACCGGAACGTGCGGTCCAGCTGCACGAGCGGCGCGAGCTCCACGTAAGCACCGTCGGTCGACTCGATGGGCAGCGTCACGGCCAGCACCGGGATGCCGTCGACCAGGAGCCGCTGGGCCGCGGGCGTGCCCCGCCGGCCCAGGTCGACCAGCCCGGGCGGCAGCAGCCGCGCGTCCACCTGCCTGCCGCTGGTCAGCACCTGCCCGTCGTGGAACAGCAGCACGGTCGAGTCCGGCCCGGTGGTCAGCCCGGTGAGCAGGCCGGTCAGCCCGTCGGAACCGCTGCTCAGGGCCGCGTCGACCAGCCGGACGTTGACCTCGGCCTGGCGCACCGCGCTCTGCTCGCGCTGGCGCAGCATGTACCCGGAGGTGAGGTTCCAGATCGCCACGGCGACCGCGCTGGTCAGCAGCACCGAGCCGAGCCCCATGGCCAGCGCGACGCGCCACCGCAACGAGAACCTCGGCATCGACCCACCCCACCACACCGCCGGGCCCGCCACCGGCCGGACACCGGGCCGCGGCCGATCGCAAGCTGATCGCAAGGTCGGGCGCGAGCGTTGTCGCACCTCACGGTACCCGCACCACCTCCGCGGGGTCGCGCCGTCCGGCCGTCGATACAGTACGGGGGTAGGGTGCCGAGATCGCGTGACGCCGGTCACCGGAGCCGACCCCCGAGTTGACTCGGGTACCCCCTGGGGGTATGAATGGTCCTGACGGGGACGCACCGAGCGGCCGAAGGGAGTCCGGGCATGCGGGGTTACACCTCCGACAAGGACGCCGTGCTCAAGCGCCTGCGCCGGGTCGAGGGGCAGGTACGCGGGTTGCAGCGGATGGTGGAGGGCGACGAGTACTGCATCGACGTCCTGACCCAGATCGCGGCGGCGACCAAGGCCCTCCAGGCGGTCTCCCTCAACCTGCTCGACGAGCACCTGAAGCACTGCGTGGCCGACGCGCTCGCCGAGGGCGGCGAGGGCGCGGACGCCAAGGTCCGCGAGGCGAGCGAGGCCATCGCCCGCCTGGTGCGGTCCTGACCTGTACCGACCGACACGATCGACAACCGGGAGCACACCATGGCCGAGTCCACCTACACCGTCACCGGCATGACCTGCGGCCACTGCGTGGCGTCCGTGACCGAGGAGGTCACCAAGATCGACGGCGTGACCGGCGTGGACGTCGACCTGCCGACCGGCGCGGTCAAGGTGACCAGCACCGCGCCGCTCGCCGAGGCGGACGTGCGCGCGGCCGTCGAAGAGGCGGGTTACGCGCTCGCCGGCTGACCCGCGTGACCGGTGGGTAACCGACGAGGGCGCCCACCACGACCCGATCGACCACGGCACAGCAGCCGACCGGAGCCCGCCACCGAGGGCGGGCTCCACCAGTCTCGAGGACTGACCGAATGAACACAGCAGCGAAGCTCTCCGCCTACGGTGCGGTACTCGCCCTGGTCGCCGGTGGCGCCTGGGCGGCCGGTAGCGCTGTCGGTCCCTTCGCCGTCGAAGCCGCGCCGAGCGGCCACGACGGCACGTCCGGTGCCGAGGGCGCCGGCCACGGGGACGACCACGGCGGCACCGTCGCGGAGACCGCGCAGGACCAGCCCGCGGGGCTGGCGTCGTCCAGGGGCGGTTACACCCTCGCGCCCACCGACACGACGCTGACCACGGGAACCGACTCCTTCTCCTTCCGCGTCCTGGGGCCCGACGGCGCGGCGGTCACCGCCTTCGACGTCGAGCACGACCAGCGGATGCACCTCATCGCGGTCCGGCGCGACACCTCCGGCTTCCGGCACGTCCACCCCGAGATGGCACCGGACGGCACGTGGACCGTGCCGCTGGACGTCCCGGAGGCGGGCTCCTACCGCGTCTTCGCCGACTTCAAGCCGACCGGTGGCGAAGCGACCACGCTCGGTGTCGACGTGGACGCGGCGGGTGTCTACGAGCCCCGCGCCCACGAACCGTCCCGGGTGGCCGAAGTCGACGGCTACCGGGTCCGCCTGGACGGCGACCTCGTGCCGGGCGAGGCCTCGCCCGTGCGGCTGACCGTCACCAAGGACGGTGCGCCGGTCACCGATCTGCAACCGTACCTGGCGGCGTACGGTCACCTGGTGGCGTTGCGCGAAGGCGACCTGGCCTACCTGCACGTGCACCCGGAGGGCGCGCCCGGCGACGGGAAGACGCCCGCCGGCCCGGAGATCGCGTTCGTGGCCGAGGTGCCGTCCGCGGGCGGGTACCGGCTGTTCCTGGACTTCCGGCACGGCGGTGTCGTGCGCACGGCCGAGTTCACCGTGGACACCGCCCGCACGGACGCCCACGCCGAAGAGGAGGAGCACGGCCATGGCTGACGCGCGGATCGAACTGGCGATCACCGGCATGACCTGCGCCTCGTGCGCGGCCCGCATCGAGCGCAAGCTGAACAAGCTCGACGGCGTGACCGCGACGGTGAACTACGCGACCGAGAAGGCGCGCGTCACGTTCCCGGCCGACGTCGACCCGCTGACCCTGGTCGCGCAGGTCGAGGCGGCCGGCTACCAGGCCGCGCTGCCCGTCGTGGAGACCGAGCGGGTCGAGGCGGTCGAGGAGGACCCGACGGCGGCGCTGCGGCAGCGGCTGGTCGTGTCCGCGGTGCTGGCGGTGCCGGTGGTCCTGCTGGCGATGGTGCCGGCGTTGCAGTTCACGTACTGGCAGTGGATCTCGCTGACGTTGGCGGCTCCGGTGCTGGTGTGGGGCGCGTGGCCGTTCCACCGGGCGGCGTGGGCGAACCTGCGCCACGGCGCGGCGACGATGGACACGTTGATCTCGATGGGCACGATCGCGGCGTTCGCGTGGTCGCTGTACGCGCTGCTGTTCGGCACGGCGGGCGTGGCGGGCATGACGCACCCGTTCGAGCTGACGGTGCAGCGCACCGACGGTGCGGGTTCGATCTACCTCGAGGTGGCCGCCGGCGTCACGGTGTTCATCCTGGCCGGGCGGTACTTCGAGGCGCGGTCCAAGTGGCGGGCGGGTGCGGCGCTGCGGGCGTTGCTGGAGATGGGCGCGAAGGACGTCGCCGTGCTGCGCGACGGCCGTGAAGTGCGCGTCCCGGTCGGCGAGCTGGCCGTCGGCGACCGGTTCGTGGTGCGACCGGGCGAGAAGATCGCCACCGACGGCGTGGTGGCCGAGGGCAGCTCGGCGGTCGACGCGAGCATGCTGACCGGCGAGTCGGTGCCGGTCGAGGTCGGTCCCGGTGACGCGGTGGTGGGTGCGACGGTCAACGCGGGCGGTCGGCTGGTGGTCCGCGCGACGCGGGTCGGCGGCGACACCCAGCTGGCGCAGATGGCCAGGCTCGTCGAGGACGCCCAGAACGGCAAGGCCGAGGCGCAGCGCCTGGCCGACCGGATCTCGGCGGTCTTCGTGCCGGTCGTGATCGCGTTGTCGGTGGGCACGCTGGCGTTCTGGCTGGGCGCGGGTGGCGGCGTGTCGGCGGCGTTCACGGCGGCGGTGGCGGTGCTGATCATCGCGTGCCCGTGCGCCCTGGGGCTGGCGACGCCGACGGCGTTGCTGGTCGGCACGGGGCGGGGCGCGCAGCTCGGCATCCTGATCAAGGGGCCGGAGGTGCTGGAGTCGACCCGGCGGGTGGACACGGTGGTGCTGGACAAGACCGGCACCGTCACCACCGGGCGGATGAGCCTGGTGTCCGTGCACGTCGCGTCCGGTGTGGACGAGGACGAGGTGCTGCGGTTGGCGGGCGCCCTGGAGCACGCGTCCGAGCACCCGGTCGCCCGGGCGATCGCCGCGGGCGCGGCCGAGCGGGTCGGCGACCTGCCGGAGGTCGGGGGTTTCCAGAACCTCGAAGGGCTGGGCGTGCAGGGCGTGGTCGACGGGCACGCGCTGATCGTCGGCCGGGAGCGGCTGCTGGCCGAGTGGAGCGTGCACCTGGACGGCCCGCTGGTCGAGGCCAAGCGCGCCGCCGAGGAGAAGGGGCGCACGGCGGTCCTGGTCGCGTGGGACGGCGAGGCGCGGGCGGTGCTGGTCGTCGCGGACACCGTGAAGCCGACGTCGGTCGAGGCGGTGCGGCAGTTGCGCGCGCTCGGCCTGACGCCCGTGCTGCTGACCGGGGACAACGAGGCGGCGGCCCGCGCGGTGGCGGCGGAGGTCGGCATCACCGAGGTCATCGCCGAGGTGCTGCCGAAGGACAAGGTGGACGTCGTCGCCCGGTTGCAGGGCGAGGGCAAGGTCGTGGCGATGGTCGGTGACGGCGTGAACGACGCCGCCGCGCTCGCCAAGGCCGACCTGGGGCTGGCCATGGGCACCGGCACGGACGCGGCCATCGAGGCCGGTGACCTGACGCTCGTGCGGGGCGACCTGCGTGCGGCGGCGGACGCGATCCGGTTGTCGCGGCGCACGTTGGCCACGATCAAGGGCAACCTGTTCTGGGCGTTCGCGTACAACGTCGCGGCGCTGCCGCTGGCGGCGGCCGGGTTGCTCAACCCGATGATCGCGGGTGCGGCGATGGCGCTCTCGTCGGTGTTCGTGGTGTCGAACAGCCTGCGGCTGCGGGGTTTCCGGAGCACGGCCACCGGGCGGCCGCACGCGGGCCGTTCCGCGGAGTCCGCTCAGGACAAGCTGCCCGCCCGCGTCTGACGATCCCGCTCGTGGCCCGGAGCCGATCGGTTCCGGGCCGCGGCGCTGTCCTGAGCGTTGAATTCAGGGGTCCTGGGCGTTCGACTCTCGAGTCCTGGGCGTTCGACTCTCGGGTGCTGGGCAGCGGCGCGCGGTGGACGGGATACCGGCTGAGGTGGGGCGGGGAACGGGGGACCGGCCGCGCGGGCCGGTCCCCCGTTCGCGTGCGACGGTGTCAGCAGCCGCCGCAGTTGTAGTAAGTGACGTCCCAGTGGTTGCTCTCCAGGTAGTAGACGTTCCCGGAACCGGACCGCCACTTGTTGCCGCCGATGGAGGTGAAGGTGCCGCGGATGTAGTTGCCCAGGCACGTGGAGAGGCTGAAGTCGAGCTTGTAGCCGTTCCAGTGGCTGTAGGTGCCGCTGGCGTGGCCGACCTCGGTGCCGCCGGTGACGTTGAGCGCGCAGCCGGTGGCCCGCTTGAGGGTCTCGGCGCCCTGGACGGTGGTGAGGTTGATCTGCTCGAACGACGTGCAGGTGGAGGTGTAGCGGTCGCTGCACCCGCCGCTGGACGACCACGTGATGCCCGCGGTGCGGAAGCGGGACGTGGCCTGGGAGTGGGTCAGCTTCGTGACCAGCGCGGTGACGGGGGTGTCGGCGGCGGGGGCGAAGACGGTGTCCTCGACGGGCTGGGCGGGTGCGGCGGAAGCCGCGGTCGCGCCGGTGATGGTGAGCAGTGCCGTGGCGGCGGCCACGACGGCGGCGCGGACTCGACCGGTACGCATGGGGGACTGTCCTTTCGACGGACACCCCTCGTCGCCCTGGGGACCGGGTCGGCGCAGGGGTGTTGCAGGGGTCGTCGGACAGCAGCCTAGGGGCCGGCGACTTACCGCACAGCAGCCAAGTGGGAGATTTTCCGACTAGGTAGATCATGGTATGCGCCCCCCGACACTGTCTGGATTGTCCGAATCATTCCTTGCCGGATCCCGGCAAGGAAGCCGCCGCCGGGCGGCCGGGAAGCGACGTTGCCCGGGCAGGTCTTGGTGACCATTATTGGTGCAGGTCAGGAGGCGTACGACGGGGGTCGACGAGGGGCCTGGCCGGGGGGGTGCGGGGGAACGGGGGACAGGGGGAACAGGGGGGAAACGGGGAAGCGGTTCACGCCCGTCGGGGAGCGGGAACCGGTCGGCGCGCCGGCGCACGGGCAGCACTGCGGCCCGCGCTTCGGTGCGCCGACCTGTTTCGCCCCCCCGGCCGCTCCGGCGGCCCCGGTGCCGCCGAAATCGGCCGGCGCGATCCGGGCGTCCGCCCTACGGTGTCCGGCGACGGGTGTTCGGTCTGCGAGGAGGAGTGGGATGCGGCGACTCGACGGTGTCTTCCGTTCCGGTGCCCCTTCCCACACCCGCGAGGACCGCCATTCCCACCCGAACCCTCAACCTGGGCGTGCTCGCGCACGTCGACGCCGGTAAGACCAGCCTCACCGAGCGGCTGCTGTTCGAGCACGGGACGATCCCGCGGCTCGGCAGCGTCGACGGCGGTGACACGCAGACCGACAGCGGCGAGCTGGAACGCCGCCGCGGCATCACGATCCGCTCCGCCGTCGCCTGGTTCGCCGTCGGCGACCTCCAGGTGAACCTGGTCGACACGCCGGGCCACCCGGACTTCATCGCCGAGGTGGAACGCGCCCTGTCCGTGCTCGACGGCGCGGTGCTGGTGCTCTCGGCGGTCGAGGGCGTGCAGGCGCAGACCAAGGTGCTGATGAGGTCGTTGCGGCGGCTGCGGCTGCCCACGCTCGTCTTCGTCAACAAGGTCGACCGCGCCGGTGCGCGGTACGACGACCTGCTCGCCGAGATCCGCCGCACGCTCACGCCCGCCGTCGTGCCGGTGGCGCGGGTCGACCGGCTCGGCACCCGGGACGCGCGGGTCGTGGCCCGCTCGTTCACGGACCGGTCGTTCGCGGCGGAGGTGGCCGAGGTGCTGGCCGAGCACGACCTCTCGGTGCTGGCCCGGGTGGTCGACGGCGAGGTGCCCGACGACGTCGCCGGGCCGTTGCGCGACCAGACGTGCCGCGGCCTGGTCCACCCGGTGTTCTTCGGCTCGGCGGTGTCGGGCGCGGGGACGGCCGAGCTGACCGACGGGGTGCGGCGGTTCCTCGCGCCGCGCCCGGTGGTGGCGGCGGACGAGCCGCGCGGCACGGTGTTCGCCGTCGAGCGCACCGCCCAGGGCGAGAAGGTCGCCTACCTGCGGCTGTTCTCCGGCACGGTGCGCGGTCGGCAGCGGCTGGTGTTGCGGCGGCGTGGTCCCTCGGGCGCGGTCGAGGAGCACCGGGGCCGGGTGGCCGGGCTGGAGGTCGTCGGCCGGGGCGCCGGCCCGTTGACCGCGGGGGACATCGGCAGGGTGCGCGGTCTGCCGCGGGTGCGGGTGGGCGACCGGTTGGGCGCGGACGACGACGGGCCGCGGGTGCGCTTCTCGCCACCGATCCTGGAGTCCGTGGTGCGGCCGGCGGAGCCGGGCCGGGAGGTCGCCCTGCACGCCGCGCTCACCCGGCTGGCCGACGAGGACCCGTTGATCCGGACCCGGGTGGCCGGTGGTGGTGCGACGTCGGTGCTGCTCTACGGGGCCGTGCAGCGGGAGGTGATCGCGGAGCGGTTGCAGCGCGAGTTCGGCGTGGAGGCGGTGTTCGAGCAGGCGCGGCCGGTGTACTTCGAACGACCGGTCGGACCGGGCGAGGCCGTGCACGAGTTCACCCCGCGCGGACCGAACGACTTCTGGCAGACGGTCGGCGTGCGCGTCGAGCCGTTGCCGCCGGGCGCGGGCGTCACGGTCACCCGCCAGGCCCAGCTCGGCCTGCTGCCGAAGTCCTACCACCGCGCGATCGAGGAGGCGGTGGCGGCGACGCTCCGGCAGGGCTTGTACGGGTGGGAGGTGACCGACTGCGCGGTGACCGTCACGCGGGTCGGCTACCAGGCGCCGAACACGGTCGCCGCCGACTTCCGCCACCTCACGCCCGTGGTGGTGCTGCGGGCGTTGCGGGACGCGGGCAGCGCCGTGCACGAGCCGGGGTACCGGGTCGAGGTGGAGGTGCCGGACGACGCGCTGAGCGCGGTGACCGGGCTGCTGCTCTCGCTGGGCGCCGACCTGCGGCCGGCGGTGGAGTCCGGCGCGGGGTGGCTGGTGCCGGGTGACCTGCCGGCCCGGTCGCTGCACGACCTGGCCGCCGCCCTGCCCGGCCTGACCCGCGGCGAGGGGAGCGTGCGGCACGAACCGGGCCCGGCCCGTCGCGTGCGCGGACCGGCGCCGACCCGGCCGAGGACCGACGGCAACCCGCTCGACCACGACGAGTACCTGCGGTTCCTGTCCGACCGGAACCTGGCCGTCGGCGTGACCGGCCAGGTGGGGAACCCGGCTAGGTGAGGAACATCGAGCCCGCGAACGCCCGCACCATCGCCACCGGGTCGCGGTCGGCGTGCGACAGCGCGCCGGTGTTCCACAGCGTCGCGAAGCCGTGCACGAGCGACCACGCCGCGACCCGGGCCAGCTCGGGGTCGGGCCGGTCGGCGACGCCGCCCGCCAGCGCCGCGCCGGCCCGGTCGCGCGCCTCGACCAGCGCCGGGTCGTCCCCGCGGTAGAGGTCGGGTCGGAACATCACCTCGAAGTGCGCCCGGTGGTCGACCGCGAAGCGCACGTAGGCCGCGCCGAGCTCGACCATGTCGCCACCCAACGCCACGGTGGCGTCCAGCGCGTCGGCCAGCAGGCCGAAGCCCTCGGCGGCGAGCGCGGTGAGCACGCCGGCCTTGTCCTTGAAGTGGTGCACCGGGCCGGCGTGCGACACGCCCACCCGCCGGGCCAGGTCGCGCAGGCCGACGCCGGCCGGGCCGTGCTCGGTGATCGCGTCCACGGCCGCGTCGAGGACGGCGCGGCGCAGGTCGCCGTGGTGGTAGGGGCGCGGTGTGGTCACCCCGGCAGCGTACCGCGATCTAGTCATTGACAAGTTGCCCGGTCGGGGGGGATCTTGTCAGTGTCAAGTTCGCGTTGTCGAAGGAGTCGCCGTGGCGCCGCTCGTGATCCTCGTCCTCGTCACCCTCGCGCTGGTCGGCCTGCGCGCCGCCGGCGTCACCCGAGTCCCGCCGTGGCCGTTCGCCGTCCGGTGCGGTGTCGCGGCGATGTTCGTGGCGACCGGCCTGGCGCACTTCATCGGCATGCGCGAGGAGCTGATCGCGATGGTGCCGCCCGCCGTGCCCGCGCCCGGGCTGGTCGTCACGGTGACCGGCGTGCTCGAACTCGCGGGCGCGGTGGGCGTGCTGTGGGACCGGACCGCGCTGTGGGCGGCGGCCGGGCTCACCGCGATGCTGGTCGGCATGTTCCCGGCGAACGTCCACGCCGCCCGGCAGGGCATCTCACCCTCGTTCGGTGACGCGCTGCTGCCGCGCACGATCATGCAGGTCGTGTTCCTCGCGGCCACGGTGACGATCGTCGTGCACTTCGCGCGCGCCCGGTCCTCGCGCGCGGCGGTGACCGCGGCGAGGTGACCGCGTCAGGCGGCTCCGGCGGGGGAGTCCGGTCAGCTCGCGATCACCTGGTCGAGCGTGGGGACCACGGTGAGCAGTCGGTCCACCTCGGTGAGCCGCAACGGTCGGACCACCGAGCGCCGGCTCGCCACGACCGCGAACTCGACGCCGGCCGCCGCCGCGTGGTGGTGCGCCTCCAGCAGGGCCGCGATGCCGAGCGAACCCAGGATGGTCACGTCGGTCAGGTCCACCACGAGCACCGGCGGCCGCAGCTCCAGCCGGGCGCCCAGCTCGGCGCGGATCAGGTCCACCCCGGTCAGGTCGACCTCGCCCACGACCCGCGTGACCGCGAGACCGTCCACCTCGCTCGTGCCGACGGCGAGGTCCTCTGCCCGCCACTGCCGATCGGTCATGGACGACGCCCCCTCGGTGGTCCGTTCGTGTGCCCGTGGCGTCGTCCCGGCCACGCGCGGCGTTACGCCACAAGTGCGCGGGGTACCCCGAGGCCGTGACGTGATGAGGAGGGCCGCGTGAACGCGCAGTTCGGGGACCACGAGCCGGACCCGCCGGACCCGTCGACGCCGGATCCCGTCCCGCGCCGGCCGCAACCGCCCGGCCCCGACCCGGTGCCGCCCCGGCCCCTGCCCCCGCCGACGCCGCCGACGTCCGGCCGCTGACCGCCGTGGCCATCGGCTGGCTCACCTGGGCGCTCACCATCGGCCTGGTCCTGCTGCTGCTCGCGGTGGACCTGGTCCTGGCCGTCGTGCGCCCGCACCGCGTGAAGATCGGCGAGGCCACCGCGTGGTCGGTGTTCTACGTGCTGGTCGCCCTGCTGTTCGGCGTGTGGTTCACCTTGTCGCACGGCAGCCAGGCCGGCGTGGAGTACTTCGTCGGCTACCTCGTCGAGAAGAGCCTGTCGGTCGACAACCTGTTCGTGTTCGTGATCATCATGTCCACCTTCGCCGTGCCGGAGGCGCACCAGCACAAGGTGCTGACGTTCGGCATCGTGCTGGCGCTGGCGCTGCGCGGGGTGTTCATCGCGGTGGGCGCGACGCTGCTGTCGTTGTTCTCGTTCGTGTTCCTGCTGTTCGGGCTGCTGCTGCTCTACACGGCCGTGCAGCTGTACCGGCACCGCGACGAGGACCCGGACGTCGAGGACAACGTCGTGGTGAAGACCGCGCGGCGGGTGCTGCCGATCGCCGACGACTACGAGAACGGGAAGCTGTTCACCCGGTCGGGTGGTCGGCGGATGGCCACGCCGCTGTTCGTGGTGCTGCTCGCGATCGGCAGCATCGACGTGCTGTTCGCGCTGGACTCGATCCCGGCGGTCTTCGGCATCACGTCCGAGCCGTACGTCGTGTTCGCCGCCAACGCGTTCGCGCTGCTCGGGCTGCGGGCGCTGTTCTTCCTGGTCAAGGGTCTGCTGGATCGGCTGGTGTACCTGTCGACGGGCCTGGCGCTGATCCTGGCGTTCATCGGGGTGAAGCTGGTCCTGCACTGGGCGCACGAGTCGGTGGACCCCCGCGTGCCGGAGGTGCCGACGCTGCTGAGCCTGGCCGTCATCGCGGTCGTGCTGACCGTCGTCACGATCGCCAGCCTGGCCAAGACCCGCCGCGACCCGTCCGTGAAGGCCCGGCCCGGCACCCTGCGCACCCGTCGCCGCGCCGAATCGTCCCCCGACCGCTCCTGACCCGCGGTGCAGGTTTCGTGCAAGTTTTCCCGCAGGGTCGCGGGGCACGCTTGAGGAGCCGCGCCGCTCCCGGCTGGGGGGACGGGAGACCGCGGCACAGGGGGGACCGGCGAGCGGGCGCGGGGTCGGCAGACCCGGCGCCCGCCGCACGGCCTACCGGGCGAGCAGGTCGCGCAGCGCCTTCACGACCTCGCCGGGCGCCTCCTCGGCCATGAAGTGGCCGCACGACACGGTCCGGTGCTCCAGGTCCGGGGCCCACGCCCGCCACCGGGCGGCGGCGTCGAAGCCCAGCGCCGCGCCCCAGTCCTGCTGCAGCACGGTCACCGGCATGCGCAGCCGGTTCCCGGCGTCACGGTCGGCCAGGTCGTCCGAGACGTCCGCGGTCGCGGACGCGCGGTAGTCGGCGACGATCGACGGGACGGCCTCCCGCGAAGCCTTCAGGTACGCCGCGCGCACGTCGGCCGGGATGGACGCCGGGTCGTTGGTCCACACGTCGAGGAAGTGGCCGAAGAACGCGTCCGCCGAAGCCCCGATCACCGCCTCGGGCAGGCCGGGCGGCTGGGCCATCAGGTACAGGTGGAAGCCGACGGCCGCCGTGACGCCGTGCATCACGTCCCACATGTCCAGCGTCGGCAGCACGTCCAGCGACGCCAGGTGCGTGACCGCGTCCGGGTGGTCCAGCCCGGCGCGGATCGCCACCAGCGCGCCCCGGTCGTGCCCCGCCAGCGCGAACCGGTTGTGCCCGAGCGCGCGGGCCAGGGCGACGACGTCGGCGGCCATCGTGCGCTTGGCGTAGGTCCGCCCGTCGTCGGCCGGCTTGTCGCTGTCGCCGTACCCGCGCAGGTCGGGGCAGATGACGGTGTGGTCGGCGGCCAGGTCGGCGGCGACGTGCCGCCACATCAGGTGCGTCTGCGGGAAGCCGTGCAGCAGCACGACGGGGCTGCCCGAGCCGCCCACGGCGACGTTGAGCGCCACACCGTCGGCGACGGTGACGCGCTGCTGCGTGAACGAGGTGATCATGTCCTGCTCCGGTGTCTCGGCGGTGGTGCGCCACCCACCCTCGGCCACCCCGATCAGCGTTCGATCAGCACCGGCCCACCGCCCGCGAGGTGGCCCCGGACCAGGTCGGATACGTTGTCGGCGATGGTGAGCTTCACAGTGCTCGGCCCGGTGGAGGCCGTGGGCGAACGCGGTCCGGCCGACCTCAAGGGCCCGCGGCACCGGGCCGTGCTGGCCCGGCTGCTGGTCGCCGGCGGACGCGTGGTGCCGGTCACCCGGCTCGTGGACGACCTCTGGGACGGCGACGCCCCCGAGGGTGCGGTCGGCGCGGTCCAGACGTTCGTGGGCGCGCTGCGCAAGGCCCTCGAACCGGACCGCCCGCCCCGGACGCCCTCACGGCTGCTGGTGACCGTGCCGCCGGGCTACGCGCTGCGGACGGAGGACGTCGACGCCCGGCGGTTCGAGGCCGCGGTCGCCGGGTCGGCCCCGCTGCTGGCGGGCGGCCGCGCCCGGGACGCCCTGGCGCTGCTGGACGAAGCGCTCGAACTCTGGCACGGCCCCGCCTACGCGGAGTTCGCCGACCGGCCCTGGGCGCACGGCGAGGCCGCCAGGCTGGACGAGGTGCGGCTGCTGGCCGTCGAACGGCGGGCCGAGGCCGCGTTGGCACTGGGTGACGCGGCGGCCGCGGTGCCGGACCTGCGGGCGCACGTCGCCGCCCACCCGTGGCGCGAGGACGGCCGCCGCCTGCTCGCCCTGGCCCTCTACCGCACCGGCCGCCAGGGCGAGGCGCTGGCCGTGCTGCGCCAATCCCGCGAGGTGCTGCGCGCCGAACTCGGCGTCGACCCCGGCCACGCCCTGCGCCGGCTCGAAGCCGACATCCTCACCCACGCGCCGACCCTCGTCCCGCACCCGCCGCCACCGATCGGGCCGACCACCCCGTTCCTCGGCCGCGCCGACGAACTGGCCGAGCTGGCGGACGCGGCCCGGACGGGTCGGCGACTGGCGTTGATCTCCGGCACGGCCGGCGCGGGCAAGACCGCGCTGGCCCGCGAGCTCACC
The DNA here is from genome assembly GCF_006716745.1 of Saccharothrix saharensis. Lineage (NCBI taxonomy): Bacteria > Bacillati > Actinomycetota > Actinomycetes > Pseudonocardiales > Pseudonocardiaceae > Saccharothrix > Saccharothrix saharensis. The sequence goes on from NZ_VFPP01000001.1 coordinate 7,343,371, forward strand.
CGACGGCTCGCCGCCGCGGGCTGGACGACCGCCTGGGGCGACTGCCCCGAGGACGCGCCCGCCGCCTGGCCGTGGACGCGGATCGCCGATGCCCTCGCCGCCGCCGGCCACCCGCCACCGGCACCGCTCGCGGACCGGTTCCGGTGGCACCGGGCGATCGGCGCGCACCTGGCCCGGATGCCGCACCCCGTCCTGCTGGTCTTCGACGACGTCCACTGGGCCGACGAGGACACGCTCGCCCTCGTGACGGCGCTGGCCGCCGACCACGACGCCGGACGCGTGCTCATCGTCGCCACCTACCGCTCCACCGAGATCCCCGCCGCCCTGACCGCCGCGCTCGGCCGCGCCGCCCGCACCGAGCCGACCCGCGTCCACCTCGGCGGCCTGACCGGACCCCAGGTGCGGGACCTGGTCGAGGCCACCACCGACCGCACGCCCACCGACGCCGACGTCCGCGCGATCCACGCCCGCAGCGGCGGCAACCCGTTCTTCGTCCGCGAGCTGACCCGCCTGTGGGAAACCGACCCGGCCCTGCGCACCGTGCCCGCGGGCGTCCGCGACGTCCTGCGCCACCGCCTCGACCGGCTCACCCCGACCGCGCGGACCCACCTGCGCCAGGCGTCGGTGCTCGGCCGGGACGTCGACCTGGACGTGCTGATCCCGCTGGCCGGCGCCGAGGACGAGGTGCTGGACTCGGTGGAATCGGCGCTGCTCGCCGGTTTCCTGGTCGAACCGGACGCCGAACGGCTGCGGTTCGCGCACGCGCTCGTGCACGAGACGCTGTACGACGACATCCCGCACGCCCGCCGGGCCCGCTGGCACGCGGCGGCCGCCGACGTGATCGAACGGCTGCGCCCCGACGACGTGGAAGCCGTCGCACACCACCTCCTGCGGGCCGGAACCCGGGCCGACCCCGACCGCACCGCGCGCCGCACCCGGGCCGCCGCCGAACGGGCCGAACGCCGCTTCGCACCGCACCAGGCAGCCGCGCTGTGGCGGGAAGCGCTGGCACGGTCACCCCACGACCCGGAAGCCGTGGCAGGACTGGTCCGGGCGCTGGCCGTGACCGGCGAACTGGAGCAGTCCCGCCGGCTCCGCGCCGAAGCGGTCACCGGGGCGGGCGGCGACCCGGTGCTGACCGCCCGCGCGGTCGGCGCGTTCGACGTACCCGCCCTGTGGACCACCAACGACGACGAAGCCCTGTCCGCCCGCCTCGCCGCCGCCGCCGAAGACGCGCTGGACGCCCTCCCTCCCGGCCACGACGCCGAACGCGCACGCCTGCTGATCACCATCGCCATGGAACGGCGTGCCGACACCGGGCCACGAGGCCGTGCCGCGGCACGGGAAGCGGAAACCATCGCCCGCGACCTGGACGACCCGTCGTTGCTGGCGCCGGCGCTCAACGGCCGGTTCCTGCACACGTGCTACCGGGCCGGACTGGCACCGGACCGGGCCCGGATCGGCGCGGAACTGCTCGACCTCGCCACCCGCCACGGCCTGGTGCCGTTCGAGGTGCTCGCCCACCTGATCCTCAACCAAGCCCGCACCGCGCTCGCCGACCTGCCCGCCGCCGACCACCACGCCGCCGCGGCCGAAGCCCTCGCCGAACGCCACGACCTGCCGCTGGTCGCCGTGTTCACCAGCTGGTACCGGGCACTGCGGCTCGCCGTGACCGGGCGACGGGACGAGGCCGGGGCCGCCTACCGCGCCGCCGCGTCCCGGCTCGCGGGCGCCGGGATGCCGGGCGTGGAACGCGGCCTCCTGCCGCTGGCCCGGCTGAGCCTCGGTGAGGCGCCGGACGTCGACTACGGGCCGCACGAGCCGTGGGCGCGGCCGATCGTCCTGCTGTCCCGGGGACAACGCGCCGAAGCCCTCTCGACGACCATCCCCGACCCGCCGCACGACCTGCTGTTCGAGGCGCGAACGTGCCTGCACGCCGTGATCGCGGTCGAAGCGGGCGACCGGCCGACCGCGGCACGCCTCTACACCGCACTGCTCCCGGCGGCCGGGGAACTGGCCGGCGCGGGCAGCGGCCTGGTCTCGTTCGGCCCCACCGCGCACCACCTGGCGAACCTCGCCACCGCGCTCGGACGTCCCGAGCGGGCCGCCGAGCACCACCGCCAGGCACGAGAACTGTCCGCGCGCCTGGGCGCTCCACAGTGGACCGGGTGGACCTTCACCTAGTGGTCATGCCAGGGTGCCGTTGGGTGATCACCCCGATCCCGCCCGCACCCCGCCGCCATAGGTTCACCCCGTGACTGGAAAACGCTTGCTCCTGCCCGTCCTGATCGCCGGCGCGACACTCGCGGCCGCCGCGCCCGCGACGGCCGCCGTGACGTTCGAACTGCCCGCACCCACCGGCCCCCACCGGGTCGGCGTCACCGACCTGCACCTGGTCGACCACACCCGCCCCGACCCCTGGCGGCCGGACACCGCCCGGGAACTGATGGTCACCATCCGCTACCCCGCGACACCGAGCCCGGCCGGCGAAGCGCCGTTCATGCCGCCCGCCGTCGCCGAAGCGGTCGCCGCGAGCGACGCCCGCGCGCTGCGCCTCGACCCCGCCGACCTGGACTACGGCTTCCCCACCCACTCCGTCCCCGACGCGCCCGCCGTGCCCGGCCGACGGCCCGTCGTGCTCTACTCACCCGGCCGCGGCAACCCCCGCGCCCTCGGCACCAGCCTCTTGGAGCAGTTGGCGAGCAAGGGCTACGTGGTCGTCGCGATCGACCACACCCACGAACCGCTCGCCGTGCAGTTCCCCGACGGCCGGGTCGCACCGCGCTCCATCCCGCCCATCACGATCGACGTCTCCAAGCAGATGATGGCGACCCGCGCGCAGGACACCGGTTTCGTCCTGGACCAACTGGACGTACTGGCCGCCGGCGGCAACCCGGACGCGGGCCGCCGCGACCTGCCCCGGAACCTCGGCCGGTCGCTCGACCTGTCCCGGGTCGGCATGGTCGGGCACTCGGCCGGCGGCTTCACCACCGGCGAGGCCATGCTGACCGACCGGCGGATCGACGCGGGCGCCAACCTCGACGGCAGCATGGCCTACAACCAGTCCACCGGGGACTTCGGCCGCGTCGCCGACGAAGGCCTGGACCGACCGTTCCTGCTGATGAGCGCGGGCGACCACAGCGCGGCGTCCGACCTGTCGTGGCAGCGGTTCCTGGCACACCACCGCGGCTGGGTGCGGCAACTGCACCTGCCCGACGGCGAGCACTCCTCGTTCACCGACCACCAGTCGCTCGTGCCGCACCTGCGCCTCGACCCGACCGTCACCGCACCCATCGTCGGCACCGTCGACCCCGACCGCAGCACCGCCGCCCAACGCGCCTACCTGACCGCGTTCTTCGACCAGCACCTGCGCCACCGACCGCAACGCCTCCTGGAGGGACCGTCCGACCGGCACCCCGACGTGCGCTTCCTCGGCTGAACCGTCAGCCCCGACCGTCAGCCCCGACCGGCGGGCGCCGACCCGACCGGGCGCACGGCCGGAACCAGGGCGAGCGCCGGGACGAGCAGCAGCGGCACGACGAGCAGGGCGCGCAGGACACCGACGTGGTCACCGAGCAGCCCGACCGCGGGCGGCCCGGCCAGGAACGCGGTGTACCCGATGACCGCGACGACACCGACCCGTGCGGCCGCGCGTTCCTCCTCGTCGGCCGCGGCGCTCATGCCGACCGGGAAGCCGAGCGCCGTGCCCAACCCCCACAACGCCACCCCGCCCACCGCGACCACCGGCTCACCGGACCACACCGCCAGGGCCGTGCCGACGATCGCCGACACCATCGACCCCACCAGCACCGGCGAGCGCCCCCACCGGTCGAGCGCGACCGTGCCCACCACCCGACCGATGGTCATCGACGTCACGAACACCCCGAACACCACCGCGCCCGCCGCCGCCCCGAACGCGTACCCGTCCACGAACGCCACCGCGACCCAGTCGTTCGCCGTGCCCTCCGTGAACGCCAGCACCAGCACCAGCAACCCGATCAGCAACGTGCGCGGTTCCCGCCAAGCTGCCAGCACACCGCTCTTCGCCGTGCCGGCCGTGCCGTGGCGGAAGGAGCGCGCGGCGACGAACGTGCCGACCACCGTGACGACCGCGACACCGGTCAAGTGCACCACCACCGGCAACCGGACCGCCACCGCCGCCGCCACCCCGGCCGCCACCACCGTGCCCGAACTCCAGACCGCGTGGAAGCGCGGCATGATCGTGCGGCCGATCAGTCGTTCGACGGCGGCGGCTTCGACGTTCATCGCGACGTTGCACGTGCCCGAGCCGTAGCCGAGGAGGAACAAACCGATCCCCGTCGCCCGCACCGAAGGCCAGACCCCGATCCCCGCACCGACCACCGCCAACCCCGCGGCCACACCGACCGCCGCCCCGCGGACCGCCCGCCGAGCACCGAGCCTGTGCGTCACCTCCCCGGCCGTGACCATCGCCAGCACCGCTCCCGCCGACATGGCCAGCAGGAGGAGCCCCAACGCGCCGGCGTCGAGCGCGAGCGCGTCCTTGGCGGCGGGGACGCGGGCGAACCACGACGCCACCGCCACCCCGTTGAGCCCGAACGTCACCGCGACGCCGATGATCCCCGCCCTCATGACCCCACCCCTCCCCGTCCCCGTCGCCACCGTGCCGCGACCTCACCACCAACCCGACCTCAAACGTGGAAGCGCTTCCACCACAAGCCCGAACCCGGCCCTCGTTCTGCGATCGAACCCGTTCCCCCCAGCGCCGTCCCCCAGCACCCGGCCTTCGCCCCAGTGCCGAACCGACCCCTGTCCGACCGCGAGGATCGAGTTGACTCTCATCCGTGCCCGTGCCCGTGCCCGTGCCCGTGCCCGTGCGTGAAGGGCCTCCGCGTACGACACCGACTCCTGCCCCAGTCGGTGTCGGCTGGCCTGATCCGGGCTGATCCGGAAACGGAGCCGGCACACTTGCCACCGTGGTCGAACAGCGCCGCGAGGCAACCTTGGCCGACGTCGCCCGCCGGGCCGGCGTCTCCATCGCCACCGCATCCCGTGCCCTGACCTCCCGCGGCCCGGCCTCACCCTCCACCCGGGACAAGGTCACCGCCGCCGCCCACGCCCTGGGCTACCTGCCCAACCCCGCCGCCCGCGCCCTGGCCACCCGCAGCGGCACCCGGATCGCCATAGCCGTCGCCGGCCACACCGCCCACGTCCTGAACGACCCCTACGTCGCCCGCGTCACCGCCGCCACCGCCACCGCCGCCGCGTCACGCGAGGTCGGCGTGTCCCTGCACTGGCTGCCCCTGCACGACCCGGCCGAACTGGCCCGCCTGACCGGGAACCGCGGCATCGGCGGCATCCTCGTGGTCAACCCGACCCCGACGGCCCTGGCCACCACCCCCCACTCCGCCCGCCACCGGATCGCCGCCATCGGCAACGGCTCCCGCCACATCGCATCCTTCGACGTCGACAACGCCACCGGCACCACCAACGTCATCCACCACCTGCTCAGCACCGGCCGCCGCCGAATCGCCATGATCACGGGCCCCGAGTGGCTCCCCTGCACCCACCGCGCCCTAACCGCCTACCACCACGCGACCACCGAAGCCGGCATCCCACCACGCCACGTCCCCGGCGACTTCACCGCAGCCCGAGGCGACGCCGTCGCAACCCACATCATGACCCGCTGGCCGGACACCGACGCGATCTTCGCGCTCGGCGACCTGTCAGCGCTGGGCGCCCTGGACGCCCTCCGCCGCACCGGCGTGCACGTCCCCGGCGACGTCGCGGTGGCGGGCTTCGACGACATCACCTTCGCCGCCCTGAGCCACCCGGCCCTCACCACGACCACCAACCCGGTCGAATCCATCGCGACCGCTGCCACCACCACACTCCTGGACCGCCGCCCCACAGTCCCGCTGACCTTCTTCCCCTCCACGCTGGTGCCGCGGGACAGCACCTGACCGGCTGCGGCGAAGGTTCCGATCGGCCGCTCGTGCCGGGTGGCGGGTGACCCCGGATGACCGGCGACCCCGGATGACCGGCGACCCCGGATGGCGGGCAGCCCTGGGTGACGGCCGATCCCCGATGACAGGCGCCCGGTGACAGGCGGCTGGGTGGCGGATGGCTGGCGGTGATCGGTTCGGACGGCGCCTCGCCTCGCCTCGGCTCCGCGCTCGCGCTGACCCCTGGTCTGCCCGGCCCCAGGGCCTGCTGGTTCCAGGCCTGCCCGACTCCCGGTTCGGCGCCGGCATCCTGCTTCGGCGGGTCCGGCTCCAGCCTTCAAGTGAGGTGCCGGCGTCAGCCTTGAGGTGAGGTCTCGGCGTCACGCTCGAACCGGAGGTTCGGGGTGCTTGGTCCCCTCCACGCTCGGCCTCAAGGGCACGCCGGGTTTGGCGGTCCCGCCGGGGGTGGAGAAGACGGCAGTGGGGAGGAGACGGCGTCGGGGGTTGGGTGCCGGCCTCGTTGTTTCAACCGACGTTCCAGAGTTTCGGTAACGGCGTTTCTGGCGATGGCTCCTTCCGGATTCACCCGTTCGTGGCCAGGTGAGGAACGATCAGCGCTGGTCAGAGGGCATGCTAACGAGAGATCGGGTTTTCGGCGAATGTCCGGTTCCGTCGGTCCACCGCGACGGCGGACATCAGGACGCAGCCGACCATCGGCAGCAGGAGCGGTGGGTGTTGCCAGGTCACGACCAGCAGGACCGCCAGGGACATGACCAGGAGCAGGGAGCCCGCGAAGTCACGAGCCGCTCGGCGTGCGCCCTCACGCATGACCGAAGGCCACGAGGCCCCCGGCGACCACGAAGCCGCCGCACGGAGAACGACGACCGCCAGGCCGACCCCCGCCACCGAGCACACCGCGGCCACGTACCCGCCACCCACCACCCGCGTCCGCAGGAACACCACGTCCACCACCAGCACGGCGAACCCGGCGACCACCCCGACCGACACCACCCACCCGCCCGGCGACGCCGCCCGCACCCGGCCGAAGAACGACCGCACCGACGTGGTCTCCCCGTCGACGTGCGCCTTGATGTGCGCGCACCCGGCCGCCAGGGCCGGCACCAGGGTCACCACCGGCAGGGCCGCCAGCAGCACCAGCAGCCCCGCCATCAGGCACTCGCCGAACAGCGCGAACCGCCTCATCCCTTCAACCCCGACGTCGACACGCCCTCCACCAGGAACCGCTGGAAGAACAGGAAGAACAGGATCACCGGCACCAGCGCCAGCATCGACATCGCCATCAACGCCCCGAAGTCCGAACCCGTCGTCTCGTCGATGAACAACTGCAACGCCAACGGCAGCGGGTACTTGTCCGGGGTGCTCAGGTAGATCAACGGCCCGAAGAAGTCGTTCCAGCTCCAGATGAACGTGAAGATCGCCGTCGTGATCAGCGCCGGCCGGCACAGCGGCAGGATGATGTGCCAGAACACCGTCCAGTGCCCGGCCCCGTCGATCTTGGCCGACTCGTCCAGCTCACGCGGCAGCTGCCGGATGAACTGCACGATCAGGAACACGAAGAACGCCTCCGACGCCAGGAACTTGCCCGCCAGCAGCGGCACGTAGGTGTCGATCAGGTCCAGGTTCTGGAACACCACGTACTGCGGGATGATCAGCACGTGGAACGGCAGCAGCAGCGTCGCGATCATGATCGCGAACAGCACCGTCCGACCGCGGAACCGCAGGCGGGCGAACGCGTAGGCCGCCAGCGCCGACGACGCGACCGTGCCCACCACCGACAGCACCGCCAGCACGGCCGAGTTCCAGAAGAACCGGCCGACGCCGACACCGACCACGCCCTCGAACACCCGCTCGTAGTTCGCGAGCGTCGGCGCGGTCGGCAACAGCTGCAGGCTGCCCACGATCGCCTCGGACGGTTTGAACGTCGCCGCCGCCACCCACACGATCGGGTACAGCACGATCGCGAGCAGCGCCAGCACGCCGACGTGCCACGCCACCCTGCCCCACGGCCGCCTCATCGCTTGTCCCCCGAGTCGCCGGAGTAGAAGACCCACCCGCGTGCCGTGCGGAACAGGAACACGGTGACCAGGCCGACGCCCAGCAGCAGCATCCACGCCATGGCCGACGCGTAGCCCATCCGGTAGTCGCCGAAGCCCCGGTCGAACAGGTAGATCGTGTAGAACAGCGTGCTGCCCGCCGGCTGCCCGTTCGGCCCGCCCACGACGTACGCCGACGTGAACACCTGGAAGGCGTTGATCGTCTCCAGCAGCAGGTTGAAGAACAGCACCGGCGAGATCATCGGCAGCGTGATCGACCAGAACCGCCGCGCCCGACCGGCGCCGTCGACCTCGGCCGCCTCGTACAGCTCCCGGGGCACCTGCTTCAACCCGGCCAGGAAGATCACCATCGGCGCGCCGAGCTGCCACGTCGCCAGCAGCACCAGCATCATCAGCGAGAAGTCCGGGTTGCCCGCCCAGCCGCCGGTGTCGATGCCGAACCGCAGCAACAGCTGGTCGACCACCGAGTCGTCGCTGAACATCATCTTCCACACGATCGCGACGCCGACGCTGCCGCCGATGAGCGACGGCCCGTAGAACGCCGCCCGGTAGAAGCCCTGGCCCGCCCGCTTGCTGTTGAGCAGCATGGCCACGGCCAGCGCCGCGACCAGCTTGATCGGCACGGCCAGCGCCACGTAGATGGCCGTCACCTGGACCGACCGCAGCCACCGCGCGTCGGTGAACATCCGCTGGTAGTTCTCCAGGCCGATCCACGTCGGCGTGTTGAACAGGTCGTAGTCGGTGAACGAGAGGTACAGCGAGGTCGCCATCGGCCCGAGGGTCAGCAGGACGATCCCGATGATCCACGGCGACAGGAACAGGTACCCCGCCAGGCCGTCACCGGGCAGGCGGGTCCGCCTGCGCGGACCCGGCCCCCGGTCGACGGCGACCTCGGCGCGCCGGTCCGGCGCGATCGTCGCCCGGCTCACGACCCGAGGGTCTCTTCGGCCTCGGTGAAGAACTGCTCGACCGCCTCGTCCACGGAGATGCGGCCGTACTGCAGTTCCTCGGTGATGCGGATGAACGCCTGCTCCAACGTGCCGGCGCCCTTCGGCGGCGCGGGAGGCGTCTTCCCGAACTCGTCCTTCAGCTCGTCCTCGTACGCCGCCACGGCGGCCAGCGGCCCTTCGAGCTGCGCCGCGGCGCGCTGCGCGTTCGTCGGCGGCAGACCCCGGTTCGCGCCGAAGATCTTGCCGACCTCCGGGTCGTTGACCATGAACGACACGAGCTTCGCCGCCGCCGCCGGGTGCTCGCTCTTCTGCGACACGCTCAGCAGCATCGACGGCTTGAGGTACTGCCCGGAGGTGCCCGACTCGTCGGTCGGCACCGGGCCCAGCTTCAAGCCCGGGTTCCCCTTGGCGTAGCGGGCCATGAAGTTGTCCCAGCCGAGGTCGCCGGCGACCAGGTTCTGCTCGAGCGCGTGCGCGGGCTTGATCTGCACGCCCTTCTCGATCGGCAGCACGGTCTTGGCGTCCGCGAGGTCCTTGCCCTCCTGCATGAACTCCTTCAACCGCGCCTTGTCGAAGCCGAGCTCGCCGTCCTCGGTGTAGAGCAGCTTGCCCTCCTGGCGCAGCTGGAGCTCCAGGTTGTAGTAGCTGCCGACGTAGTTGCCGCCGCCGGACACCCCGGTCTTCTCCGCGATCGCCTTGACGGCGGCGCGGTAGTCGTCCCAGGTCCAGCCCTCCTTCGGTTCCTCGACGCCGGCCTGCGCGAACAGCGCGGGGCTGTAGATGTAGCCCCAGGTGTTGCCGCCGGTGGGCACGCCGTACAGCTTGCCGTCGATCTCGCCCGCGCCCTTGAGACCGGTCAGCAGGTCCCCGAGTTCGAGGTTCTTGCCTTCCTGCTTCTTCAGGTCGTAGAGCGCGTTGCGGTCGGCGTACTCGCGGATGTAGGCGAAGTCCATCTGGAGCACGTCCGGTGCGTTGCCGCCCGCCGTCTCGGTGGCCATCTTCTGCCAGTACGCCTCGAACTCCTGGAAGCTCGGCGTGACCTTGATGTCGGGGTTCTTGCTCTGGAAGAGGTCGATCGCCTTCTGCATCAACTCGGCGCGCTCGGCGTTCCCCCACCACGAGAACCGCAGCGTGGCGGGACCGGCCTGGGTCTCGTCGCCGCCGCCACCGCCGCTGCCGCACGCGACGGCCAGCAGCGCGACCAACGACGTCGCCAGGACTCTGAAACGTTTCAGGGCACCCATTCGGTTCCTCCGGTTCCGACCGCTTCGTGACGGGACGCGCGGTGCAGAGGGGAAAGCGCTTTCCGGGAGGCTACGAGCAGGTTGCGCCAACGTCAATGCCCACTTTGGCGGCCGTGCGGTTGCGGGTCTGCCGCCGTCCCCGCCCGCCGCTGCCCTCGGCGGACGGGGACGGACGACCGGTCGGCGCTCAGTGCACGTACGGCCAGCCCGCGGAATCGAGCGCGAGCAGGTTGATGCCCAATCGGGACGCACCGTCATCACCGTAGTAGTGGTAGACCAGGATGTCGCTGTCGACATCGCCGAACACGTCCTGGTGGCCCGGACCGTGGATGCTGCCCTGGCCCGCCAGGATCTCGGTGCCGCCGCCGGAGGTCATGGCCGTGCCGTTGCGGGCCACGTACGGGCCGGTGACGCTGGTCGAGCGGCCCACCATGACGCGGTAGGTGCTCGCGGCGCCCTGGCAGCAGCGGTCGAACGAGACGAACAGGTAGTAGTAGTTGCCGCGCTTGACGATGTTCGGCGCCTCGATGGCGCCGCCGTTGCGGCCGGCGATGGCGCGGATCGTGGAGTCCGAGCGCAGCCCGGTGGACGGGTTGAGCGCGACCATCTTGATGCCGGACCAGAACGAGCCGAAGCTCAGCCACCAGCGGCCCTGGTCGTCCACGACGAGGTCGGGGTCGATGGCGTTGAAGTTGTCGCCGGTGCGCGACTCGATGACCAGGCCGCGGTGGGTCCACGTGCCGGCGTTGCCGCTGGAGCTGGTGGCCAGGAAGATCGCCGACCGGTTGGAGCCGAACGTGGAGGCCGAGTAGTACATCCAGTACTGGCCGTTGCGGTAGGAGATGTCCGGCGCCCACAGGTTGCGGCTGCCGTTGGTGTAGGTGGTGGTCCAGGAGGCGCCGTTGGGGAAGGCCGCCCCCGCGTTGCGGAACGCGGTGCGGTCGGTGGAGGTCTTCAGGCCGATGCCGTCCGCGGTGTGCGCGACCAGGTAACTGCCATCCGGTCGCTTGACGACGCTGGGGTCGTGCACCCGGATGTCGCCGGTGACGACGCCCGGACCCGGGTAGGCCGACGCCTGGGGCGCGGCCACCGCGGACGCACCGGTCATGGCCAGTGCGGCGAACAGGGTGGCGAGAGCGCGTTTCCTCGATGCAGCCACGGTTTCCTCGATGATCTCTCGGGGTGGACTGGACGCGGCGGCGTGGGTGTCCTGAGTGGACTGGCGGCACAACGGGGAGCGGAGGCTTCGGCGTCGCGACCCGGCAGCGGACGCGCTGCGCGGACCCTTGCCTCGCCTCCTTGCGAGCAGGAATCGTGACGCGCCTCCGGTCCTGTGCCGGCGGGCCGGACTGGGAGCGCTCCACGGCACCGTAGCGCAGGCCGGCGAAGGGGGGCAAGGCCTGCCTGTTATCGCTAACAGGCTGGCCGGAAAGCTGGTGCGGCGCTGCCTGTTAGCGCTCACAGCTTCGCTGATCAGCCCAGGACGCGTCCGAGGAAGCCGCGGGTGTAGCCCGTGATGGTGTCGAGTCGGTCCTCCAGCGCGAAGTGGCCCGCGTCGAGCAGGTGGATCTCCGCGTCGGGCAGGTCGCGCCGGTAGGCCAGCGCGCCGTCCGGGCCGAAGATCTCGTCGTTCCTGCCCCACACCGCGAGCAGCGGCACGCGCGTCTCGCGGAAGTACCGCTGGAACACCGGGTACGCGTCGAGGTTGTGGCGGTAGTCGCGGAACAGGGCCAGTTGCACCTCGGCGTTGCCGGGCCGGTCGAGCAGGGCCTGGTCGTGCGCCCAGGTGTCCGGGCTGATCCGGCTCGGGTCTTGGACGCCGTGGGTGTACTGCCAGCGCGTCGCGTCGGGGGTGAGCAGCGCGCGCACCGCCGGTTCGGTGTCGGGGCCCGGGTTCGTCGCGTAGGCGAACAGCGGTTCCCAGAACGGTGTGAAGCCCTCGGTGTAGGCGTTGCCGGACTGCGTGATGATCGCCGTGACGCGTTCGGGGTGGCGTGACGCGATCTTCAGGCCGATGGGTGCGCCGTAGTCCTGGATGTACAACGCGTGCCGCCGCACGCCGAGGTGGTCCAGCAAGCCGAGCGTGATGTCGGTGAGCGCGTCGAACGTGTAGTCGAACTCGTCCACCGACGGCGCGGCGCTGTGGCCGAAGCCGACGTGGTCCGGCGCGATCACGCGGTAGCGGTCGGCGAGGCGGGGGATCAGCTCGCGGAACATGTGCGAGCTGGTGGGGAAACCGTGCAGCAGCACCAGGACCGGCGCGTCGGCGTGGCCCGCCTCCCGGTAGAAGACGCGCTGCCCGTGGATGTCGGCGTACCGGAACGAGGTCATCGACTGCTCCCGACTCGGAGTGTCTAACCGTTCTAAGTCATTTGAAAGGTTAGTTGGCGGACAAAGGTAAGCAGGTCGCGTGTTAACCTGTCAAGCGACTCTCAACGGTTAGAAGTGGAGGTGGGCGGTGCTGGGTGCCGATGACGCCGTGACGGGCGCGTTGCTGGCCCGCGGCTGGCCCGGGCGCCCGCTGGCCGACCAGCCCTTGGGCATCGACCTGCTGAACACGCGGTGGATCACCGCCGGCGTCGCCTACGACCTGTTCGACCACGACGACCTGACCGGCGCGTGGCTCACCGACCGCGAACTCCCCACCGCCCGACCCGTGCCGCGGCAGCCGCTGCGCGAGGCCCGTGCCGCCGTGGCCGCGGTGATCGCCGACCCGGCGGACCACGCCGCGCTCAACGCCCTGCTGGACCACGGGCGGGTGCGGTTGGCGGTCGACGCGCGCGGCCGGGTCGAGCACGACGACGTCGCCGACCCGCGGTGGCGTGCGGCCTGGGCGTGCCTGCGGGACTTCGCGGCCCTGCGCGAGGCGACCCCGGACCGCCTCCGCAAGTGCGCGAACCCGGAGTGCGTCCTGCACTTCCAGGACGTCTCGCGCACGGGCAGGCGGCTGTGGTGCTCGATGACCGCCTGCGGCAACCGGCTCAAGGCCCGCCGGCACCACGACCGGGCCCGCGCCACCCCCTGACCTCACGCGTCAACCGGCGGCCGACGGGGTATGGCACACCCATGACGCATGAGGAACCGCTGGACCTCGGCGCGACCGGGCTGTCGGCCGCCGAGGAGGAGCGCATCAGGCGCGAGCACGACCTCGACCGGCCGGAGGTGTTCGACCGGCGCAACGACGTCGACCGCCGGGCGCGGACCAGGGCGAACCTGCTGCCCGAGGAGCAGGGGACGGGCAGTGCCGACCCCGAGGCGCAGGCGCGGGAGGTGTTGCGCGACTCCGACGTGCGCACCGAGATCCCGGAGTCCGCGCCCGACACCGTGGCGGAACGGCGTGAGTCCGGCACCTGAGCGAAGTGCTCACACGGTGCGCACTTTCGCACCGCACCATGGGGACATGGACGAACCGACAGGCACCCCGGTCCTCGACTTCGCCGACGCCGCCGAGTGGGAGTCGTGGCTGGCCGACCACCACGGCACCAGCGGCGGGGTGTGGCTCAGGATCGCCAAGAAGGGGTCGGCGGCGACGTCGGTCACCATCGCGGAAGCCCTCGACGTCGCCCTCTGCCACGGGTGGATCGACAGCCACCGCAGGGGTTTCGACGCCGACCACTACCTCCAGCGGTACTCGCCGCGGCGGCCGGGCGGGTCGTGGTCGCGGGTCAACGTCGAGAAGGCCGAGGCGCTGATCGCCGCCGGGCGGATGCGGGCCGCCGGCTTCGCCGCGATCGAGGCCGCCCGGGCCGACGGCCGCTGGGACGCGGCCTACGAGCGGCAGCGCGACGCCACCGTGCCGCCCGACCTGGCCGAGGCGCTGGCGGGGGACGACCGCGCGCGGGCCCGGTTCGAGCGGTTGGACCGGACGCGGCGGTACGCGCTGCTCCTGCGGCTGATGAAGGCGAGGACGCCGGCTGCGCGCGCCGTCCAGCTCGGCCGGATCGTCGACGAGCTGCGGGACTGACCACCGGCCGGGTGGAGGCCGGGTGCGCGGACGGGGGAGAGTCGCGTCCGCCCACCCGGCGAGCGTCGGGGCGGCGTGTGTCGGAGAAGCTAACGCATTGTTATCGCTAACACCAGTACCGTTCGGCGATTGCGCCTGCCGCCGGTCGGTCTTCCGGTACGACCGCGATGCGGAACGTGGTTCGCCGACAAGCGACCTCGAATCGTCTCGCAACTGGGTATTGAGGCGGGCCGACCTGCGCTGTTAGCGTTAACAGTCGCCGCATACCCCGACGCCACGATGGAGTGGAACCGATGGACAGTGCCGTTCTCCGGTGGATGCCCCGCAGGTTGGCGGTGGTCGCGGTGGCCGCCGTGACCGCGCTCGCGGGCCTGGTGGTGACGCCGACCGCGCAGGCCTCACCCGCCGCGCAGTACACGAACCCGCTGGCGAACCAGCGGGCGGACCCGCACATCTTCAAGCACACCGACGGCTACTACTACTTCACCGCGACCGCGCCGGAGTACGACCGGATCGTGCTGCGCCGCGCCACCACGATCCAGGGCCTGGCCGGCGCCGCGGAGTCGGTGATCTGGCGCAAGCACTCGTCGGGGGAGATGGGCGCGCACATCTGGGCGCCGGAGATCCACTTCGTCAACGGCAAGTGGTACGTCTACTTCGCCGCCGGGCGGACCGACGACGTCTGGCGGATCCGCCCGTACGTGCTGGAGAACAGCAGCGCCAACCCGCTGACCGGCACGTGGACCGAGCGGGGCAAGGTCAACGTCCCGTGGGACACCTTCTCCCTGGACATGTCGACCTTCGTGGTCAACGGCACGCGCTACCTGACGTGGGCGCAGGCCGAGCCCGGCATCTCGACCAACTCCAACCTCTACCTCGCCCGCATGGGTTCCACCCCGTGGAGCATCACGGGCACGGTGGCCAGGCTGACCGTGCCGACGCTGGCGTGGGAGACGCGCGGCGGCGTGAAGGTCGCCGAGGGGCCGACGGTGATCCAGCGCAACGGCCGGGTGTTCCTCACCTACTCGGCCAGCGCCACCGACGCGAACTACTGCCTCGGCATGCTGACCGCGTCGGCGTCGGCCGACCTGCTCAACCCGTCGTCGTGGACGAAGGGCGCCAACCCGGTGTTCGAGAGCAACGCGGCCACCGGGCAGTACGGTCCGGGCCACAACTCGTTCACCGTGTCCGAGGACGGTCAGAGCGACATCCTCGTCTACCACGACCGCAACTACCGCGACATCTCCGGTGACCCGCTGCGCGACCCGAACCGGCGCACCCGCGTGCAGAAGGTCTACTGGAACGCCGACGGCACGCCGAACTTCGGCATCCCGGTCGCCGACGGCGTCACGCCCGTGCGGCTCAAGTCCTACAACTACCCGGACCGGTTCGTCCGGCACTGGGAGTACCGCGGCCGGATCGAGGCGAACGTCGCCCCCCTGGCCGACTCGCAGTTCCGCGTCGTCACGGGCCTGAACGGCAGCGGCACGGTGTCGTTGGAGTCGACCAACTTCCCGGGTTACTACCTGCGGCACCGCAACTACGAGATGTGGGTGGAGCGCAACGACGGCAGCGCCACGTTCCGCGCCGACGCGTCGTTCTTCCGGCGCGCCGGACTGGCGTCGGGTTCCGGCGTGTCGTTCGAGTCCACCAACTTCCCCGGCCAGTACGTCCGCCACAACGGCACCCACATCAACCTGACCACCACGCCCGATTCCGTCGCACGAGCCGACGCCACGTTCATCCTGGAGTGACCCAGTGCTGCGCTTCCCCCTGATCCACCCGCCGCTGCTGCACGCCCTGGCCGTGGCGGGCCACGGGTCGAAGGTCCTGATCGCGGACTCCAACTACGCGCACCGGACCAACGTCCACCACCGGGCCGAGGTGATCCACCTCAACCTGCGCCCCGGCCTCGTCACGGTCGACGAGGTGCTGGAGCCGGTGCTGTCGGCGATCCCGGTGGAGGCCGTGCACACCATGCGGCCCGACGAGTCGGGCACGCCGGAGGCGTGGGCCGACTACGAACGCCTGCTCGGCCCGGACCTGCCGCTGCAGCCGCTGGCGCGGCAGGACTTCTACGCGGCGTGCCGCGCGCCGGAGCTGGCGGTGTGCGTGGCCACCGGCGACGGCCGGCTCTACGCGAACGTGCTGCTGACCGTCGGTTTCGTCGCCTGATCCCCGGTCTCCGACCCGCACGCGCCGGCGTGCGTGCGGGTCGGAGCCGGACCTGACGGCCGGCGTCCGGTGTGGACAGCCGCTCCGCCACCGGGTCGCCGGCGGCACGCCGTCGCGCACGTCGTGGCCCCGATCAGCACCGCGACCGCGGCCGGCCGGCACGCCACCACGTCCGTGTCGACCGCTGCCGGACCCGCGGCGGATGGCGGCGCACCGGGTCGCGAGGGGCAGGCACGGCGGCGGCCCGGATGCCGCCGCGCGCTCACGCCCGAGCGCCGGCCCGCGCGGTCGTCAGCCCGCCGCGGTGACGCGCGCACGTCACCGCAGCGGGCTGTGCAGGATCGCCGCGTACCCGTCCGGGCCGACCGCGACGCAACGCCGCTCGTGCGGTCCCGTGGTGATCTCGCCGACCTCGAAACCGAGCGCCCCGGCGCGTGACCGGGCCTCGTCCAGGTCGGGCACCTTCACCAGCACCGCCGGGCCGTCGTGCACGCGGTCCGCGCCGGACAGGGCCAACCGCCCGCCCGCCACGTCGAACTGCGCCCAGCGGTCGCCGTCGACGAACGTCGGCGCCACGCCGAGCAGCGCGGACCACCGGTCGACCGCGCCGGCGAGGTCATCTGTCGGGACAACGGGGGCGATGCGTTCAGCAGTCACGCGATCGACGCTAACGACGCCTCACCCGACGGTCAACGAACCGGCCGCCGCACCGGCGGATTCAGCAACAACGAACAAGGTCCGGAACTGTCCACACCGGACAGGGCGGCCTCGGCTCACCGGGGTTCGTCGATGCCGGGCGCGGTCACGTCGTCGTCCGCCGGCGGCTCGGGGTCGCGCCACTCCTCGGCCCGGTTCGGGCGGTTGCCGCGCAGCGCGCCTTCCAGCTCGTGCTTGAGCTCGTCGTCCTTGACCGGGCCGTGCTTGTCGCTCTCGCGGTGCATGGGCACGTCCTCCTCCACGCTCCTGGGATTGGGACACCGGTGGAGTACCCGCGCGCGTTCGGCCGAATCACGGCCGCCGCCCACGTCGTCACCCAGCGGCATGGGTTCACCCGATCGACCGAGCATGGACATCCCTCGACCCGGGTAATTCCCTGAACGACAGGCGAGCAAACGAAGAGGCGGCGTCGTGGTCGAGCGGTTGACAGTCCGGCGCCGGGACCCCGGCGCGGACCCCAGGCCGGGCGCGGACCCGGTGCGGGAGATGGACGTGTGGTGGGAGCGGATCGGCCGCAACCTGGGCCGGGACTGGGACTTGGCGACGGCGGACGAGCGACCCGTGCTGGTCGACGTCGCGGTGACCGAGCAGGCCTACTTCTTCGCCACGCTGATCGAGGACGTGCGTCCGCGCGACGTGCGGGTGGAGATCCGGGACCTGGACCTGCGGCCGGACGGCACGCCGATCCGGCGCGACCGGGTCGGGATCACCGTGCGGCCGGCCGATCACCCGTGCACCTACTACTACTGCGCGACGGTGCCCGCCGTGGTGGACGTGGAGCGGATCGACGCGTGGCTGTCGGACGGCATGGTGGTCGTGCGCGTGCCGACCCGGTAGGGGAGGTGTTCCACGCGGTCGGGTCCGGCGACGACCTCAACCCGACCAGGCGGCGAGACCCGAGCGGGACGGCGTCGCACCGGGGAAGGCGGCCGACAGGGTCTCCGCGTACCGGCGTGCCCCGGGCGTCGTGAGATCGGGCGGGACGAGCCACGGCGCGGGGTGGTGCCGCGCGCCCGGTGGCGGGGTTCCGCCCAACACCAGGACTTCCGACGAACCGGGCGTGACGGCGTGGCCGAGCCGCGTGGCCTCCGCGCGCACGACCTCCATCGCCTCGGCCGCGCGTCGCGAGCCGTCCGCGACGACCGAGAACGGCCCGCCGATCGCCGCGACCTCGGCGCGCAGCGCCGCCGCGTCGGCCTCGGTCAGCGCGGGCCACGGCAGGTCGCCGCGCCTGCCGGTCAACTTCGCCGCCAGCACGGCCGACGCGTAGTCGGGACCTTCCGGCCCGCGGACGTCCGGTCCGGTCCACGCCACGTCGCCGGTGTCCACCGGGACGGTGGTGCGCGCGCCGCCCCGGTCCAGCCACAGGTCGCCGCGGCCCTCGGGCAGCCACACCAACGCCCACCGGCCGGTCGTGCCGTCCCGCGGCAGCGCGGGCACGAGCGCGTTCGGCGCGTTGCCCACCGACAGCGGGACGTCGGTGGTGTGCACGATGTTCCAGCCGGGCATGTGCGGCACCACGAGCAGGTCGACCGGACCGCCGCCCAGCGCCACGCGGGTCAGCAGCGGGTCGCCCGCGGCCGGGGTGGTGAGCTGCCCGGTGACGGTGACCTGGCCCAGCCCCGCCAACAGGGCCACGCCCAGCGCCGCGCCGACGACGCGCACCAGCGCGGTCGGCGGGCACAGCGCCAGCCACGACACCCCGACGAACGCCGCCATCAGCGCGATGTAGGCGAACGAGGACGGCGGCCCGGAGAACCACGCGCCGGCGGCCACCGTCGCGAGGACGGCGGCCGCCACCACGAGCGCGGCCACCACCGGGCGATCGCGGCGCAGCGCCGGGGGCACGGCCAGCAGGCCGATCAACGCCACCGCGGCGAGCGACGGCATCCACGTCGCCTCCGCGATGAGCAGCACCACGACACCGCCGACGCCGGCCGCCCCGGTGACCACCCGGCGGGTCACCGCCCCGGACGCGGCGGGGGCGAACGGCCGGACCAGCGCCCAGCCCGCCGCCACGGTCACCGCGCCGAGCAGGATCAGCCGGAGGAGGGTGAAGCCGAGGGGCAGGCCGACGGCGCCGTGGTTGTGCACGTCCTCAGGCCGACGCGCCGACCGCGCACGTGCACTGCATCTCCGCGCGCTCCTGCGCCGTGGGACGCATGTGCAGCACCATCGCGATGACCATCGGGATGAACACCACCGTGTTGTAGAACAGGTGCAGCTCCACCCGCGGGATGATCAGCTGGATGATGCTCGTCGGCGCCGGCTTGCCGAGCAGGTTCGTCCCCGCCGACGCCTGGATGATCAGCAGCAGGTGCTCGATGTGGTGCCAGAACTGCAGGCCGAGCGCGATCGTCCACCAGGTCTTCGACCGGCCGACGAACCCCTTGCGCAATGCGAACAGGAAGACGAGCATGACCAGCGCGTAGCCGTAGTGCATGATCTCGGACGTGACCAACCACGGGAACCACAGGCCTAACGCTCCCTTGGCCTGGGGCACCGGCCAGCCCAGGGCGTAGATCTGCACGGCCTGGGTGATGTGCTCGGCCCAGTGCGCGAGGACGATCAACGTGAACGCGAACAGGGCCGGCTTGTGCCGAACGGTGTTGAGCGGTCCGCCCACCGAGTGGGTGTGGGCATGGGTGTCGACCATGGTTCCTCCTGCTGCGCCGGCCTCGTTCGGGCGATTTCCCGTGACCGGCGACGATATCGGGTTTCGGGCGCGCCAAGTACGCCGCGGTGCGGAAACGCAATCATGGAGAAGGGGCACTGGTCCACGCGTCGGTACGGTGTTCGCCGCCGCCCGCCGTACGGGCGCCCGCACGGTCGACCGTATAGCGCTCCGATGCGTTTTTCCTCTTCCCCCTTGCGGTCGGGGGAATGTCGCCCGACGGCCTTCTTGATCGAAACCGAAAAAGGCGCATTCCGGAAGATATGGACATCGTGCCGCCGCGACGGGGACGTCCGGGAAATGATCAAGAAACCGATCGGGTGACTCGGTGGCGATTGCGACCGGAGCGGGATCCCGTAGTGGCCCGCGGCGTCACGCCACCGGCTCGGGGAAGGGGAACAGCGTCAGGAACCGCATCGCCACGGCCTCGTCGCCGTCCACGACCAGGTCCTCGGCGGCGAGGACCTCCTCCTTCGTGCGCCGACCGCAGATGACGCTGTTCAGCGTCGCCGTGTCGGTGTGGATCACCACGTCCGGCCGGTCGACCGGTTCCCGGGCCAACCGCAGGCCGTCCGGCGTGACGGTGGCGCGGAACCCGTCCTCGCCCAGGCTCACCACGACGTCGGCGGCCAGGCCGGCGGCCCGCTCCGGGTCGTACAGCGACCGCAGCGCCAGCATCATCGAGTCGACGCTGATCGGGCCCCCACCGCGGGCTCCGGGCGCCTGCGCGCCCCACCGGCCCAGTGCGGCGACGACCGGTTCGAGCTCGTGGCCCCACGGCGTCAGCTCGTACACCCACGCGGCGGCGGGCGGCGGGATCCGCCGGCGGCGCAGGATGCCCGCCTCGTCCAGCTCGCGCAGGCGCTGCGACAGCACGTTGGGGCTCGCGCCCGGCAGCCCGGTGCGCAGGTCGGTGAACCGCTTCGGGCCGAACAGCAGCTCGCGGACGACCAGCAGCGCCCACCGCTCGCCGATGAGGTCGAGCGCGTAGGCCGTGGCGCACCCGTCGTCGTACCTCCGCCTGGTCGTCACGACCTCCAGTCTAAGTCGGACTTGATACGGATTTCACACTGGTTGGTTGCTTGTTAGGACCAAGGACCGGTAGCTTGGGAGGCCGGACGTCGACGCGGACCGAGATCCCGGGGGGTGCCGGTGACCGCGACCTGCCAGGCCACGCCGCCGCGCGCCGTCGCGGGGGCCGTGCTCCGCGCCGAAGCCGCGCTCCGACTCCGCGGCGGGACCCCCAGCCCGCTCGAGCGGAACGCGCAGGCGGCCCGCACGTCCTCCGCGGACTGAGCGACCGCCTCCCCGCGCGGGTGGGCCGGCGCCGGCCCACCCGCGCGGCTCCACGTCGCCCGGAGGGTCGCCGCCCCGCCGGGCGCGTCGTGCTGCCCGGTCCACATCGGACGCGCCGGCTCGCGGTGCGTTGCCGTGCCACGACTTCCGTCGGTGACCGACGGGTTCCCGTCCCGAATGGGCGGACGGCGCCCCGGCGCGTGGTGTCGTCCGCCATTCTTCGGGTGAATGGTCGGGCACGGTCGTCGGGTGGGGTTTCGGGGTGTCCGGAATAGCTCGTCGTCGTGCTGTGCCGGGTCGGTCCAGTGTCCCGCGCGGCGGCCGGCGGGGCATCTTCGTGATTGCCTTAAACCGGTGGAAAACGGACTCGTGGCGCGGGTCGATAAGGCGACCGCGGCCACCGCGGCCCCACGTCCCCGGCCCGTACCGGCGCTGACCTGCGCCGGGTCGGTCGTGGTCGATATCACCCGAAAGGCGCATCAATAACTTCCCCGGGTGACCGAATATGTGTTCCATGGCCACCGGAAATGGTGGCCGAGGACCGCGCGCAAGATCATCGGAAGGAGGTGGACGTGATCATGGGATGTGTGCCCGGAGGTCATCCGCGCTTCTTGCGGAGGTTGTTGCGGCCCTGGTAGCTTGCAAAAATCGGGTGTACTGGGGGCACTGGGGTTTCACTGGGGGTCGCGGCGCGACGACGCGCCGGTTTCATCACCGCTCGATGAGCCGTCCGGCGTGCCGGTCGGCCGGTTGAAGCTTTCATTACATCTGCGAATGGGGGTCGTAGTGGAGGACGTAATAGAACGGGCGGTCGGCCGGGTCATCGACTTCATGCACGAGAATCTCGGTGAACAGTTCACGATAGATGACATGGCCCGGACAGCCATGTACAGCAAGTTCCACTTCTCGCGGGCTTTCCAACGGGTTACCGGTGTGTCACCGGGTCGATTCCTGGCCGCCATCCGACTACAAGAGGCCAAACGGCTGCTCGTGTGCACCTCGTTGGCGGTCACGGACATCAGCCACCGGGTCGGGTACACGAGCGTCGGCACGTTCAGCTCGAGGTTTCGCAGCAGCGTCGGCGTCTCGCCGACGACGTACCGCCAACTGGGAGGATTGACCCCGCCGATCCCGCTGGCCCGGCGGAGTTCCGACCTGCGCACGTCCACCGTGCAGGGAGAGATCTACGCACCTCTGGGGGGTGCGCCCGGCATCATCTTCCTGGGTCTGTTCCCGGACCGGATCCCGCAGGGGGAACCGGTCCGCTGCTCCATGCTCCACCGGCCGGGACCGTACGTGCTCACGAACGTGCCGCCCGGCACGTGGCACCTGCTGGCTCACTCCGTGGCACTGGGGCGGGAGTCGATGCTCGGCGGGGGACCGTTCGCGCAGGACCAGGAGCTCAACGTGGCGGCGTTCGGACCGGTGTCGGTGCGGGCGGGCGCCCAGGTCAAGGACGTCGACCTGAGCCTGCGCCCGATCGGCACGCTGGACCCGCCGGTGCTGCTCGCGCTGCCGTACATCCGCACCGTGGCACTGGACGCCGGCGCGGCCAGCTGACCACCGGCGCCACCAGGAGGACCCGCCGTCCCGGCCGGACGGCGGGTCCTCTGCCGTGTGGGCCCACGAACCACTCCACTTCGGCACGCCGTACCCGTCCGCCACGGCGGGGGAGGGCACGACCGGCGAACCGGGACGCCTCGCACCGCCCGGGAGGACCCGGCACGCCACCGGTCCACCCCGGAGCCCGCAGCGCCCCGCTCCGCGATCGGCAGCCCGCCCGCCGCATCCCGCGGACGCCTCTCCGCCTGCCTGCGACCCCTGTCACCGCGCGGTGTCCCGTAGCGCTGTGGTCCCGCCGGGCCCGCTCCCGGACAGACGCCGTGCCGGGTCCGGTTGCCCGGGAACCGGCTCCCACACCCGTCGAACACGCCGGCAGCCCGTCACCACCGGGGTGACGGGCTGCCGGCCGTGCTCGCCCGCGTGCGGGCCGCACGGTCCCGATCAGGTCGCGACCACCGCGCCCTGCTTCGGCGCGCCGTTGAGCGCCGGGTCCACAGCGGACGGTTCGACGGTGATGGCCGCCGCGGCCGCCTTCTTCTGCCGCTCCACCTCCAGGCGGTTCTTCTCGATGAAGTGCAGCGCCCAGTGGAAACCGCCGCGGATCAGGCAGACGATCGCCGTGGCGAAGAACAGGCCATAGGGGATGCTCATGCCCATCAGGACGCCGTACACCGCCGCCACACCGCCGCCGAACGCGATCTGCGCGGCCGGTTTGGACGGTGATGTGCCCGGGTCGGTCACCATGTAGTTGGTGTAGAGCACGAACGCGATGCCGGTCATCATGCCGAGACCGGAAGGGATGGAGACGTCCAGGATCATGCCGCGGATGATCGCCTGGAGCGCGAACCCGATCAGCCAGGCCATGATCAGCCACAGCCGGCCGGTCAGCATGCCGTTCAGCATGGTGCCCGCGGTGATGATGATCAGCGGGATCAGCCAGTCGAAGAGCGTGCCCACGTGCTCGCTGAAGTGGTACGGCGGTGCGACCGAAGCCCAGGGGAACACCAGCAGCACCACGGCGATGCCGAAGTTCGACGGGTTCATGTAGTGCCGCATCCGGCCCTTCACCGGTGCGCGCAGCACCCACTTCGCGCCGACCGCCACGACCACGCCGAAGATCATCACCCAGATCTGGTCGTTGACGTAGGTCAGCATGTTGACCGCGAGCGCGGTGATGTGGGCGGGGTAGAGGAACTCCATCAAGCCGCGGAACCCGTTGCCCGCGTACCGGGGCGCGCGACCCTCCTGCCGGGCGCCGATCCACTCCAGCCCGATCTCGACCGCGTAGGCGGTGGCGAGGGCGATGAACGGCCACAGCCACGCCTGCTCGAACCCGAGGACGGTGTAACCGAAGATGTTGAAGATGGAGATGGAGATCGCGAAGCGCCTGAGCGCGGTGATGACCTTGGGGTCGTGCCGCGGCGGGCTGGGTGCCGTCGTGGTCTCGGCCATGTCCGTCACTTCTCCTTGGCCTGGTCGCCGAGCTGGATGTCGTGCCAGCCGGGGTTCAGTGTCATGTCCTGTTCGTGGATCTCGCCGTCGCGGTCGCGCCACTTGATGTGCGCCTGCACGGCCCGGTCCTCGGACCCGAGGCCGAAGTGGACCTCGTGGCTGCGCTTGCCGGAGTGACCGCTGCCGCCGTCCACCCGGTTGACGAACTTCTTGCCCGACGCCGTGGTGATGGTGACCTGCGCGCCGACCACGGGGGACCCCGCGCCGGCGAACGAGCCGTCGCTGACGGCCTCGTCACGGGTCAGGCGCAGGCCGACGAAGCCGTTGCCGGAACCACCGGTGTTGCGGTAGAAGATCGGGTCCGACCACTGCCGCGAGATCGCCATGTCCAGCCGGCCGTCGCCGTCGATGTCACCGGTGGCGATGCCCCGCGTCGGGATCTGGGCGGCCATGCCGAGCTGCGGTGACAGGTCGGAGTAGAAGTCGCGCTGGTTCTTGGCGAAGAAGTGGAAGTGCTGGTTGCCGCCGACGTCGTCGCCGGGACCCACGATCGGCCACCACACGGGGTTGTCCAGCAGCGCGTCGTTCGCCGTGGCGAGCTCCTGCAGCTGGGGCCAGCGGTTCACGTCGCCCTTCACGAACCCGGTGGCCTGCAGGACCTCCGACTCGCTGTTGTTGTCCAGGTCGGCGATCTTCACGTCCCAGCCCCAACCGGACCAGGCGAGCTGGAGCGGCGCGCTCTCGTCCTCCCACACCGCTTCGCCGTCCTCCAGGCTGGAGGTGATCCGGCTCAGGTTGTTCTCGGTGCTCATGAAGGCGAAGTGCGACTCCTCGATGCCGAATGACGTGGTGATGTTGCTGACGTACATGTCGTAGACCTGGTCGCCGTTCAGGTCGCCGAAGTCGACGCCCATGCCCTTGAACGAGTCGATGCCGACGTTCTTGGACTTCGGCTCCATCGGGCCCTTCGAGCCCTCCACCACCTCGAACTTGAGGTTGCCGGGCGTGGACTGGTTGAACAGGAAGCGGTCGGGGCCGAAGTCGTTGCCCACGTACAGCTCGGGCAGCAGGTCGCCGTTGACGTCGTTCGCGCTGGACGCCAGGGCCCAGCCCTTCGAGACGTCCTTCTCGAACGGGTCGACCTTCTCCCACTCGGTGCTCGGCTCGTCGCCGGCCGTGCCGCCCTTCCACAGGAAGATGTAGTCCTCGCCGCCGTTGAAGCCCTGCGACATCGAGTGGTTCATCTCCACGCCGGTGCTCTTGGACGGGTCCAGCACCGGGCCCTCGGGGAAGTAGTTGCCGATGAAGATGTCGTCGTGGCCGTCGCCGTCGAAGTCGGCCACGGTCGCCGAGTTGGCGTTCCACTGCGGGCCGTCGTAGGTGCCCGACGACTTGCCCGGCACCAGCTCGGTCGCCAGGTAGGCGTCGTCGTTCAGGCCCGTCGCGTCGGCCTTGGCCAGGTGCAGGATCGGGGTGCGACCCCACATGTAGATGAGCAGGTCGATCCGGCCGTCCTCGTTGAAGTCGCCG
Source organism: Saccharothrix saharensis (assembly GCF_006716745.1). Classification (NCBI taxonomy): domain Bacteria; kingdom Bacillati; phylum Actinomycetota; class Actinomycetes; order Pseudonocardiales; family Pseudonocardiaceae; genus Saccharothrix; species Saccharothrix saharensis. The sequence goes on from NZ_VFPP01000001.1 coordinate 7,368,935, forward strand.
GGCACGCAGCCCATCGGCGCCATCACGTCGTTGACCGGCAGCGACCCGGACGACAGGGCGAACGGCTCGTAGCGCGCCGCCTTGCCCGACTCCGGCGCCGGCGTCACGATCACCTGGTCGATGCGCACGTCGACGTAGCACAGGTCGTTGGACAGCCCGTCGCCGTCGAGGTCGTTCAGCGCGACCGCGGAACCGACCGAGGAGATCCAGGCGTTGATGTGGGCGTAGCGCTGGTTCACCTGCCGGATGGACTGGTGGGTGTAGCCGCCGGGCAGGGCGATCGACTCGGGTGTGAAGCCGAACTGGGCCGCGACCTGCTGCTTCTCCTCGGCCGACACCTCCGGCAGCCGGGCCACCAAGAACGTGGCCGCGACGAGCACGAGTGCCATGACGCCGGGTAGTTGCCTGCGCAGCCAACTGGCTGTGGAGGTCACAAGCTGACTCCTTCCTGGTGGACGAACTCCTCGGCGATGCGTCGCCGCCACGTTCCGAACGGGGGCGTGAACTGCTCGATCACGTCGGCGACGCGCTGGGCGTCGGACCAGCCGACGAGCCACGTGACGCGGCCGATGTCCCGGTGGTCCGGGGCGCGGGAGCCGTGCCGGCCGCCCTTTCCCGTGCCACGGCATGCGGGCCATCGCCCACCCGATGCCGCGACCCGTGCCGAATCCCATTCCGGGGTGATCGTGCCGACCGCAAAGGCGGAGTCGGTGTGGAACTGCCGGCCCGCGTTCCCGGGCGAATTGCTCCGCCCGGCGCCCACTGCACTCAACCTCGTCCCCCCAGCTCGGGTGACCCGTCACCGGACAAGCGAACGAGGAAAAGCGTTGCAGAGGCTTCGCGAGCACTGCTACTTCAGGCTTGCTCACCGGACACCCGTCGTGACCAGGCATTTGTGACAGTGTTTCCGCAGGTCAGTGAGGTTCTAGGTGGGTTCGGTCAGCGGTTCCGGCCTACTTCGCACACGGTGCGGGTTGTATTTGGCTACCGACTTTCAGGCACTTGCCGCAGTACGCCGTCCGGTGCTCCGCAGTCCGTTCCGTAACATTTCCGCCCGCTCGCCGACGGTCATCCCGGCCACATTGGGGCGATCGAATGACCGGGGTCACGGGGCCCCGGCATTGTCCGTGGAACCGGTGTCCGAGCGATTCTCCCGGCTTGCCTGAGGTGAGCACGATCCCGGATGCGCGCCGCCCGTCCGGCACCCATGCTGGACAGTCCGGCCCTCGGGGCCGCGTGCGGTCCGCGCCCACGTCCGGCGCACCGGGAAGACGTCAACCTCGAAGAAGTGCCGTCACGCCGAGCCGCCATAGCCTGACGAGGGACAGTCCCCGGCCGGAACCGGGTGGCACCCCCCTCGTCATCCGTCGTGTCGGGTCTCGGTGGAGTCGTTCCCGACAGTCCTCAAGGAGATCTGATGACCCAGCCGAAAGTCGTCTCGCGTGCGGAGTGGTTGGAGGCGCGCAAAGCGCTGCTGGAGAAGGAGAAAGAGGTCACGCGCGCCCGCGACATGATCGCGGAGGAACGCCGGAAGCTGCCGATGGTCAAGGTGGAGAAGGACTACACCTTCGAAGGGCCCGGCGGCAGCCGGCTCACGCTGCTCGACCTGTTCGAGGGCCGCCGCCAGCTGATCGTCCGGCACTACATGTTCAGCCCCGGCGCCAAGGAGGGCTGCATCGGCTGCTCGATGCAGGCGGACAGCGTCGGCGAGCTCGCCCACATGTGGGCCCGCGACACCACGTTCGTCATGATCTCGCGCGCGCCGGTGGCCGACTTCGAGCCGTTCAAGCAGCGCATGGGCTGGAACATCCCGTGGTACTCGTCGTTCGGCAGCGACTTCAACTACGACTACGAGGTCTCCACCGAGATGGGCGAGTCGCCGGGGGTCAGCGCGTTCTACCGCGAGGGCGACGACGTCTTCTTCACCTACTCGATCTTCGACCGCGGCGGGGACATCTTCAAGAGCTTCTACAACTACCTCGACATCACCCACCTCGGTCGGCAGGAGGAGCAGCTCGACCACCCGTGGGACTGGTGGCGCTTCAAGGACACCTACGACGCCGAGGAGTCGCACGGGCCGGGCGACAACTGGTGGAACGGCACCAGGTACCAGCAGGCGTAGCCGCGGGCGGCCGGGCCGACCCGATCGACGTCTTGTGAGCGCGGGAGCAGGGCCGGCGCACGGCCCGGCACCCGCGCTCGCGTCGTACCCGCCCGGGCGGGGCGTGACGTCCTCCGCACCCCCACGACGACGAGGAGCACGGCCGATGCCGGGAACGAGCCGGGTGCGGGTCACCGACGACATCGCCTACCGCACCGTCCGGGAGAACTTCGCGGCACTGCTGGCCGAACCGGGGGCCCGCGCGGACGTCCGGCTCCCGGCGTGTCCGGAGTGGACGGTCCGCGACGTCGTGGCGCACATGGTGGACAACGTGCTGACGGCGTTGCGCCGGGCGTCCGTCGCACCGCCGGAAGTCCCCGCCGCCGACGCGTCACCCGGGGAGCTGCTCGACGCCTGGCTGCGGCTGGGCGAGGGCCTGGACGTGCACCTGCACGCCAACGACGGCGAACGCGGACCCGCGGTGCTGGTGATGGACGCGTTCACCCACGAGGTCGACCTGCGGTACGCGCTCGGCGCGCCCGTGCCCGCCGAGCACGTCGCCTACCGGCGCTCGCTCGGCCTGCTGACCGCCGGGTTCGGCGAGTCGGTGCGCGCGCACGGCCTGCCGTCGGTCCGCGTGCTGTGCGACGGCGCCGAGTGGGTCTGCGGCGCGGGCGCGCCCGCGGTGACGCTCGTCGCGTCGCGGCACGACGCGCACCGCGCGCTGGCCGGGCGTCGCAGCCACGTCCAGCTCACCGCGATGGACTGGAGCGACGACCCGCGACGGTGGCTGCCCGCGTTCACGTGGGGCCCGTTCACCCCGCCCGCCGAGCCGGGTGACGCGCTCAGCGCGGGCTAGCGACCGCCTCGGCCGGCTCCGGGTCGGCCTCCACCTCGCGCCGCCTGCGCTTCCGGGAGGCCGTCATCGAGGCCGACACCGACCGGGGGTCGTCGCCGACGCCGAGCAGCAGGCTGTTCAGGATCGTGTCGTAGCAGCGGTCTGCGTCGACCGGGTCGATCAGGTAGCCGCCGAGCTCGAGGTTGACCAGGCCGTGCGTGGCGATCCACATCTCGTGCGCGATCAGGATCGGGTCGTCGCGGCGGAACCGGCCCGCCTCGATGCAGCGGGTGGCGCAGTCCACGACGGTGAGCAGCGTGTACCGGCCGAACTGGCGGTCGGACTCGGTGAGCGAGAACCCGGCCAGCGACTGCCCGCCGAACATCACCGCGTACAGGTGGGAGTTCGCCTTGGCGTTCTGCCGGTAGGCGTAGCCGAGCACGGCCATGTCCGCGACCGGGTCGTCGGTCCGGCGCACCTGCGCGAACTGGCGCTCCAGCCGGGAGAAGCCCTCGTGCACCATCTCCCGGACCAGGCCGCTCATGCTGCCGAAGTGCGTGTAGACGGCCATCGTCGACGTGCCGGCCTCGGCCGCGATCTTCCTGGTGGACAGCGCCTCGGCGCCGTGCTCGGCCAGCAGCCTCGCGGCGATGTCGACGAGCGCGGCACGGGTTTCGGGATCCAGCTTGCGAGGACTCACCTTGACAGTGTTGCACAACGCCGTTATTCTTAGTGTAACGTTGTTATGCTAAAAGTGTGGCAATCGTGTGATACGTGTGCCCCGATCGGAGGTCGGCGACCACGTCGCCGTGGTCGTGATCGCGTTCGGACTCGCCCTCGGATCGCCCGGAACGGCCGAGTCGCCGCGGGTGGATGGCAGGGGGTTCGGGGACGTGTCCGCGCTGACGGGCTTCGCGGCTGGGCGGGTGCACGGCGACCGCCGCGGCACGGCGTCCACGGCATCCCCGCGCGCGGTGACGCAGCGCAGCGGTCGCGCGCGACCGTCCGGGTCGGGCTCGTCGGGCCGTTCGGCTTGCCGAACCGGCACGCGGTCGGTTCTTGCGCACCGGCCGGTCGGCTCGGCGGGAAACCGTGATGTGACAGGCACAACGCTGCGCAGTCCGTCCACTCCGGACCCTCGCGGTGGTGCGTCGGCGTCGGTGGCCGGCCGGGTGGGGCGAGGCAGCGGTCGGGGGATTGCCGCTGCCTCGCCCGTGGTGGAGCAGACGACTCAGTTCGCCGACTTCTCCTCCACCACCGCGGGCGCCATCGTCGAGCCGGCCTGGGGTGCCGACTCCGCGATGGGCTTGAGGACGCGGATCAGCCCGGCGGCCGCGGTGAGGGCCGGCCGGGTGGGCGACGACGGGGGTGCGGGGTCGGCGGAGCCGCGGGCGACCGCCAGGCCGCCGCTGCGCGCGTCTGCACTCATTCCTGCCTTCCCCGGTGTCGGCGTCGAGCCGGTCTGGTGGCTTCGGCGCGCCCGGTTCGATGTGGGGCGCGCTCGCGGCTCCGGCCGGTCGCGGGGATGTAAGGGAACCATCCCTAGCGTCTTGTCGGCCACACTAATGCAGGCGCATCGGACGGGCAAGGTCGGCACCAGCGCGGTCTCCCCGCGGCAAATGGATGAGGTGGCTCGGGGAAGTCGCGCATCGCACCGGGTAGTCGGCTCGGTGATGCCGGTGTTCGTCCGGCGTGGTCGTCGTTCCGGTCCGCGCCGACGCCTGCGGGATCCCGATGTGGAAGCCGGTTCCCGTCCTCCGATTGCGCCGGGCGCGAGCAGATCAGGCTGGTGGGGTAATGGTGTCGTTCGGATGCGCTGAATGGCGTCGGATCGGACACGGTGTGCGTCTTCGGGGGAATTGCCGTTGCGCATTGCAGGTGACGGTTCGTCCTGTTCGGCGCGGATGCGGTCGCGGCGGGTGGTGGTCACGCGTCGCGATGGCGCGGAGGGGGCCGGTTCCGGCGCGGTCGGCAGGTGTGCGGGTGGCCGGTGGCGGGTACGGGGTGGGGTGACGGCCGCATCACCGCGATCGACCTGCGGGCACGGTCGACGGGAGCGGCGAAGGGCGCCCCGGGTCGCGATCGGGCGCCCGGCGTGCGGTCGCGCCCGCCGTTCCCGGCGGTACACCCCGGGCGGTCACGCTCCGTGGTGGACGATGGGCCACCTCGGCGATCGGGTGCCGTCGCGCTGGACTGCGCGGTCGTACCGGTTGCCCGCAACGGCTGATAGCCGTCTCACAGATTGCGGTACTGGTTCCGGGTAATTACCTGTGGCCCGACGCCCTGATAGCGTCCTTCTCGCTGCGGAGTTATGGGGGCTCCGCACAAAGGCCATCTGGGGTGGTGGAGATCGGCAAAAGAGCAGTATCCGCCGTATTCACGAAAAAGCGGGAAGACGTGTTCGCGCCGCGTCGTCGCGGCTTTCTTCCGGACCGCGACCAGCCGGTACGCCTTTGTCCGGCCGTGGTGGCGCCGTGCCGCGAACCGTCCGACCGCGATTCAGGCCGAAAGGAACGACCGTGCACGATGCCGTCCAGCGCGCCATCACCATGATGCGTGCGAACTACTATGAACCACTCACGTTGCGCGATGTCGCGGGCGCCGCACTGGTCAGTCCCTTCCACTTCTCCCGCCTGTTCCACGCGGCGGTCGGCGTGCCGCCGGGCCGGTACCTGACGGCGGTCCGATTATTCGAGGCCAAACGGTTGCTGCTGACCACGTGGATGAACGTCGCCGACATCGTCGCCACCATCGGGTACAGCAGCGTGGGCACCTTCACGACCAGGTTCACCCGTGCGGTCGGCCTCTCGCCGACCCAGTACCGCAACCCGGAGGTCAGCGGCCTGCTCGCGGCCGTCGCGCTGCCCGACTTCGACAACCCGCTGGAGACCGGCTCGCCGGTCTTCGACGCGATGCCGGTGCCCCGCTTCGGCGGCAGCGGCTCCCCGGTCGGCACGCTGGAGGTGGCGGCGGCGGACGACGCGTCCGAGGTCACCGTCGGTGTCATCGACGACCTGATCCCGCGCAGCGCGCCGGCGGCGAGCACCCTCGTCGACGGGCCGCGCGGGCCCGAGCTCGTCGTCGGGGCCGCGGCCACCCGATGCGTCGCGGTCGCGCTGCGCGGCCCGAACCCGCCGGCCGGCCTGGCGTTCGCGGGCGGGGTGAGCCACGCGATCACCGTCGGCGCGGGACAGCACCTGCGGGTCGGCGTCCGGATGCGCGACCGGGCACCGGCGCCGGTCCCGGTCGGCACAGGTCGGCGGTGACGTGCGCGGACCGGCGCGCAAGCGTGGAGCAGACCGGGTCGGACCGCCGGGGCATCCTCGGACGAACTGCCACCCGCCGTGGCCGGAGCGTGACGGGAGAACGAGTTGACCACCCTCTACCGGTCGCTGCGCGTGCTGACCCCGGCGATGTCGGAGACGAAGCCCTCGGTGCGCGGGTTCCACGGGAAGACGTCCGCGTCGACGGACCTGCTGGAAACCGTCGGCCGGGTGTTCCTCACCGGCCGGGCCCGCGCGCACGACTACATGGTGCACGTGGGCATCGGCTGGGCGCCGGCCCGGGTGCCGGGGTTCCGCTGGAGCGCGGTCACCGCGAACGTGACCGACGAGCTGGTCCAGTGGCTCGTGCTCGACGGCTACGGGTTCCACCAGGCGTACTTCCACCCGGACCGGTACGTGCGCGGGCAGTACCGGGAGCGGCGGTTCCCGTGGCCCGCGGGCGGTCCCGGGTGGTACGTCGACCGGGCCATCGACCAGGGGATCGGCCGCGCGCTGTGGTTCGTCGCGGGCACGGACCCGGCGGTCGCGGCCGACCTGATCGACGGGTTCGCGCCGGACCGGCGGGCCGACCTCTACAGCGGTGCCGGGCTCGCCGCCACCTACGCCGGCGGCGTCGAGCGGCACGAGCTGGAGCTGTTGTGGGCACGGGCGGGCGAGCACCGGCCGCTGGTCGCCCAGGCGGCGGCGTTCGCGGCCACCGCGCGGGTCCGGGCCGGTCTCGCCGTGCCGCACAACGAACTGGCGACCCGGGTGTTCTGCGGCATGTCCGTGGCGGAGGCCTCGGAGGTCAGCGTGCGCACCCGGCCGAGCGGGCCGGTCGGCGGCGACGTGCCGGCGTACGAGGTGTGGCGGCAGCGGATCGCGGACGAGTTCCGCGCGTCGGGCCGGGCTTGACGGACCGTCGGCGCGCGTCGGGGGAGTCGGGGTCCTCGCCGCGACCGCTTGGAGCGAGTAAACTGGAGGGACTGTTGTGCAGACTGCGGTAGAGCGGGCGATCGACACGATGTGGAGCCGCTACCACGAGCCGCTTTCACTGGCCGACATGGCGGACACCGCGATATTGAGCAAGTTCTACTTCTCCCGGGTGTTCCGGACGCTGACCGGCACCTCGCCCGGCCGGTTCCTCACCGCGATCCGGCTCACCAAGGCCAAGCAGCTGCTGCTGGAGACGTCGTCGAGCGTCACCGAGATCTCGTACATGGTGGGCTACAACAGCCTCGGCACGTTCACCAGCCGCTTCACCCGCAGCGTCGGCGTGCCGCCCGCGCGGTACCGCGCCCTGTCGCGCGGCGGCGTCCTGCCGCCGTCCTCGTTGTCCGGGCCCGCGCGGGGCACGCCGGCCGGGTCGGTGGCCGGGTGGGTCGGCGTGCCGGAGACCGGGACGCCGGTGCGCGTGTACGTGGGTGCGTTCAAGGACCCGATCGCGCAGGGCATGCCGGTGGCGTGCGACATCCGCGACGGCGCGGGACCGTACCGGCTGGAGGCGATGCCGGAGGGCCGCTTCTACCTCCGGGCGGCCGTGGTCGCGCTCGACGACCTGGACCCGAACCCGTCGAAGCGGCGGCCGCTGTTCGTCGGCGGGGCCGAGGCGGCGTCCGTGCGGGCGGGCCGGACGGCGGAGGCGGACATCGAGACCAGGTCGGCGTGCGCGCTGGACCTGCCGATCCTGCTCGCGCTGCCCGAACTGGACACCCGCGCTCCGTCCGACGTCGGACTGGCCGTGCCGGCGCCCCGCTAGTCGCGCCGTTCCCACACCTGGAGGTGGTCGGTGCACCGCGCCGGTTCCGGTAAGTGGCCGCGCCAACCCGCCGCCCTCGCCGCGCTGCTCACCCTCGTGGGGGCGGGCGGCGTGCTCGGGTGGCGGATCGGCGCGTGGGTCGGGGTGGCCGTCGGCGCGGGCGTGGGGCTGGTGGTCGCGGCGCTGCTGGGGATCGCGGTCGACCGGCTGGTCTCGCCACCCGGGCGGCGGCGCGTGCGGGACTGACGGGATCGTTCGCGGCACGGGGTTTCGGGCCGAGTGCCGAGATCGCGGCCGGGTGCGGGAGTGACGAGAACGCTTGCGGGTCGGCGGTTCCGGCCGAACGACCGGAGCGCGCGCCCGCCGCACCCGCCGGTCCGGCTCGTGCGAGCGGCTCCGATCGTCGCCGACCGGAGCCACCGGCGCGTTCCGTCACTCGGGCGTGGTGCTCGCCGCGGGCGGTCGTGGTGCGTCCTCGGGGCGGAACCTCATCCAGCTCCCCACCCGGCGTGCGGCGGCCAGGCTGGACCACGAGGTCAGGTCGATCAGGGACCGGTCGTCAGGGCTGCCCGCGCGGAAGCGGTCCAGGACGGACTGGTCGATCTGGTACGACGCCAGCGCCGTGAGCAGGGCCAGGCGCCCGGCGTCCCGCTGGTCCGCCGCGAGCCCGGCGACGGCGTCCTCGACCCACGCGCGGCTCACGCCCATCGGCCTGCCGTCCCAGTGCTCCAGGTGCTCCAGCACCAGCGAGCGCACCTCGGCCGGCACCGAACGCCGACCCGCACCCTCGATGGCGGCGGCCCCGCGCGCGTACGCGCCGGCGATGGCGGCGTGCCCCTCGGCCCACTTCATGTCCTCGGGCAGCGGCGCGTCCGGCAGCAGGTCGAGCGACGCGCCCGGGCGCGGGCCCTGGCGCTCGGCCGACTTGATCAGCCACACCAGGACCCGGCGCACGACGGTCATCGACGCGGCCGGCGCACCCGGTGGCAGTGGCAGCTCGCCCAGGAAGATGTTCACCATCCGGTTGAGGTACTGCAGCACGACCGCCGTGCCGACCATCTCCGCCGCCTGCTCCACCGGGAACGGCACGGGGTGCCCGGCCCCCTCGTCCGGCGTGGCGTTCGCGGTCGCCCACGCGGCGGCGGCCCGCGCCTCCGGTTCCCGCAGCGCGCCGTCGTGGTAGCCCACCAGGTCGATCAGCATCGACGAGTGCATCGAGATGCAGAACGGGCAGTTGTTGGTCTCCGACACCGCGGTGGACACCGCTTCCTTCTGCGCGCGCGGCGCCGTGCCGGGCACGAGCAGCGTCTCCCGCAGCATCAACCACGCGCCCGCCAGCACGTCCGGTGACGGCGCGTGCAGGGCGATCGGCGGTGCGAGCACGCCGAAGTCCCGCTCCAGCTCCCGGTACACCCGGGCCACCTTCTCGTCGGCCGCGCCGTACCTCACCGCGCGCACCTGCCGGACCTGCGCGGTGGAGAGACCGCGCAAGCCGGCCTGTACCAATGTCGCTCGCATCGAAATCGGTTCCTCCGCCGGCGCTTCAGGGATCAGGAAGAATCACAGCGTAATGGCTTCCGGGGTCGGTCCGTGAGGTTTCGCGCCCGGGTTCGGCCGTCCGGCGCTTCGGTGCCGCAGCCCGGGGGGTCACGCCGCGGACCGGACCGTCATCGGCAGCCCGCCGCGCACGCGCAGCGTCAGCATCGGCTCGCCGCGCACCTCGTAACCGGGCACTGTGGACAATCGCAGCTCGCGCACCACGCTGGCCGCCACGATGGTGGCCTCCATCATCCCGAGCCCGCTGCCGACGCACACGCGCGGACCGGCGCCGAACGGGATGTAGGCGTACCGCGAGCGCCCGGACGACCGCCCCGGCGAGAACCGGTCCGGGTCGAACCGGTCCGGCTCCTCCCAGAACCCGGGGTGCCGGTGCAGGGTGTACGGGCAGATCAGCACGTCGGCGCCGGCCGGCACGTGGTAGCCGCCGATCTCGTCCTCCTCGCGGGTCACCCGCGGCAGGATCCACACCGGCGGGTAGAGCCGCATGACCTCCTGGATCACCTGCGTGATGTACCGCAACCGCGGGATGTCGGAGAACGTCGGCTGCCGGTCGCCCAGCACCTCGACGGCCTCGGCGTGCATCCGCTCCCACACCTCGGGGTGCGCGTCGGCCAGGTGGAACGTCCAGCTGAGCGTGCTCGCGGTGGTCTCGTGGCCGGCCAGCAGCAAGGTCACCATCTCATCGCGCATCCGCTGGTGCGCGACCGCCGGGTCGGGCTCGTTCCTCGTCGCCTCGACCAGCCGGGACAGGATGTCGTCGCCGTCGGGGGTCGGGTTGGCGCGGCGCTCGTCGGCCAACCGGGCGACGATGCGGTCCAGGTCGGCGCGGGCGCGGTGGAACCGCCGCTGGATGGGCAGCGGCACCCAGTGCGGCACCGTGCTCAGCGACATCATCTCGAACATCGCCTGGTTCTGCACCGCTTCGAACGAGTGCCCGATGGACTCGAACGCGCCGAGGTCGGCGTCGAGCAGGGCGCGGCCGAGCACGCCGAGCGTCAGCCCGGTCATCTCCTCGCTGATGTCGATCGGCTCGCCGCCGCGGTGGGCGCGCAGCTTCGCGACCAGCCCCGCGGCCTCCTGCGCGATCACGTCGGCCTTGGCCGCGATCCGCTTGGCCTGGAACACCGGCTGGATCGTCTTGCGCTGCGCCTTCCACAGCTCGCCCTCGCTGGTCAGCAGGCCGTCGCCGAGCGCGCGGCGGGCGTGCACCAGGCCGATGCCCTTGACGAAGTTGCCGGGGTTGTCGGCCAGCACGTACTTGGCGTGGTCGGGGTGGTTGAAGAAGTACATCGACTTCGGTCCGAGCCGCAGCCGGACCGCGTCGCCGTACTGCTGGGACACCGAGGTCATCACGGTGAGGCGGTCGCGCGCCATCCTGGCCAGCAGGCTCAGCGTCTCGCTGCGCGGCGGGCCCGGGACGGCGCGCCGCGCTCCGGTCAGGTCGATCGTGGTCATGCCGTCACATCCGCATCGGTCGTGAACGCCGCGGTGATGCGCCTGCGCCACACCTCGAAGGCCGGGATGCCGGGGTGCTCGGGCAGCTCGGCGACCGCGGGCGGTCGCGTGTCGTGGCACAGTCGCGCCGCCTCGTCGGGCGTCATGTCGCAGAAGATCCGGGTGGCCACCCCGGTGTGCTCCACCACCAGGCCCTGGTCGACCCGCGCGGTGGCGGCGAAAGCGCTGCCCTGCGCGACGTTGGGCAGGTAGGGGCCGACCCGGTCGGCGTACCACCGCAGCTCGTCCGCGGGCAGGCCGCCCGCGTAGGTCGCGGCCAGGCCCGAGCCCGCGTACAGGTCGGCGTGGCGCTCCTCGTCGAACGACTCGATCAGGTCGACCACGACCTTCGGGTCGGCGCCGCCGACGAACCACAGCGCCCGGCCGATGCCCTGGTCGATGCCGCGGGGCGAGTACTCGCGGTGGCCGTCGACCGGCCACGGGAACGCGGGTTCGCGGTACTGGTCCCGCACGTACTTCTCGGTGTGGAAGAACGCCTGGTGGAAGCCGTACCCGTCGAGCGCGAGCCAGCGCAGCAGCGGGTCCTCGTCGAGCCCGAGCCTGGACCACCGCGACCGCGGCACCCGGGCCATCGCCCAGCCGACGCCCACGATCACCATGTAGTCGTGCGCCCTGGCCTTGCCCTCCAGGAACCTCAGGGTCCGCCCGCCCCGGCCGAACGGGAGCGCGTCGCGCACCGCGAACCCCATCCCCGCGCCCTCGTAGGCGAAGCCGCGGAACTTGTGGGGCATCTCCTCCAGCTTGCGCTCCGCCTCGACCGGCGTGCGCGACTCGGCCGCGAAACCGTAACCCTCCAGGAACGACCGGCCGACTGTTTCCAGCAGTTCCCGGGCGGTCTCGTCCTTGTAGTGGAAACCGCGCACCGACAATTTCGTCGCGGAAATGTTGGGAGTCAGGACGCGACGCCTGAGCGCACCCCACGGGCTGGACATTGTTCGCTCCCTCCGTCCCGCTACGGGAGACCGCAGCGATGGGGACTGAATGAAATGGTCGGTGCCACCACGACCGGATGCCTACTCCCAGCGTGCCCACCGGGAGCACGTCACGGCACGGCCGGCCGGTGAAGTCGGCATGATCGGAGAAGGGGTCGCGGACCGCGTTGTCCGGGCCGGCGGGCAATCCCGGCGGGGCAACGCGCGAGTAGCAAGGTCATCGCGGCCGGTGCGACGCTCGGCGGGTGGGTCGCAGAACCCTGCGCCCGAAGCGCCCAATCTTCGAGGACTGCTTATGACGGCTCAATATGACGACATCATCGTCGGCGCCGGATCGGCCGGTGCGGCGCTCGCGGCCCGGCTGACCGAGGACCCCGCGCGGCGCGTGCTGCTCTTGGAAGGCGGCCCGGACTACGCCGAGCCGGAAGAGCTGCCGGAGGAGATCTTCTACGGTCGCGCGATGTCGTTCGAGGGCAACGACTGGACCTTCCGGGCGGACGTGCACGACGGCCGCCGGATCCGCTTCCCCCGCGGCAAGCTCGCCGGCGGCTCGTCGGCGGTCGGCGCGACGGTGGGCCTGCGCGGTGTCGCGGAGGACTACGACGACTGGGCCGCCGCCGGGAACCCGGGGTGGTCCTACGAGGAGGTGCTGCCCTACTTCCGCAAGCTGGAGAACGACTACGACTTCGGCGAGAGCGAGTTCCACGGCGGCGGCGGCCCGATGCCGATCCGCCGGTGGAAGCCGGAGGAGCTGTCGCCGGGGCAGACGGCGTTCGTCGAGGCCTGCCTGGACGCGGGTTTCCCGGAGGTGAAGGACCACAACCACCCGGAGGCGACCGGCGTCGGTTCGATCCCGTCCACCCGGCACGACCTCGTGCACCGGGCCACGACGGGCACGACCTACCTGCGGCTGATCCGGCAGCGGCCCAACCTGGAGATCAGGAGCCGCACCACGGTCGACCGGGTGGTGTTCGACGGCGCGAAGGCCGTCGGCGTGATGGCGGCGGCGGAAGGCGGCTCCTACGAGCTCGTCGAGGGCCGCCGGATCATCCTGGCCACCGGCGCGGTCGCGTCACCGATGATCCTGCTGCGCTCCGGCATCGGCCCGGCCGAGGACCTGCGCCGGCTCGGCATCGACGTCCGCGCGGACCTGCCCGGTGTCGGCGGAAACCTGGTCGACCACCAGCGCACCGGGGCGTTCCTGGTGCCGCAGCCGGGGGTGATCGACCCGACCGAGGCGTTCCTCCAGCAGATCCTGCGCACCACCTCGCCGGTCACCGGCGAGTTCAACGACCTCCAGTACTACATGGTCAACCACTTCTCGCTGTCGCACTTCCCGGAGCTGCAGATGCTCGCCGGCGCCACCGAGATCCTCGGCGTGATGGTGGTGTCGCAGCGCCCCGGTTCCCGCGGTCGGATCACGCTGCCCTCCGCGGACCCGGCGGCCCAGCCCACGATCGTGCTGAACTTCCTCGACGACGAGCGCGAGATGGAGATCCTCGTCGACGGCGTCCGCACGGCGTGGCAGCTGGCCCACCACCCGGACATCATGAAGCTCGGCCAGGGCTTCGTGGTGCTGCGGGACGCCATGATCGACAACGACGACATGGTGCGGCAGTACGTCAAGACCAGCCTGGACAGCGCTTACCACCCGGTCGGCACGGTCCGGATGGGCCCGGCCTCGGACCCGGACGCGGTCGTGGACGAGCGGGGCGCGGTGCACGGCACCGAGTCGCTGTACGTCGCCGACTCGTCCATCATGCCGAGCACGGTGCGCGCCAACACCAACCTCACCTCGATCATGATCGGGGAGCGGATGGCGGCCTGGCTGCGCGAGGACTGACGGCACCGCCACGACGAAGCGGCTCCGGACCGAGGAGGTCCGGAGCCGCTTCGTCGTGGCGGGGAACCGTTACGGCTGCGGGAAGAACTTGGTGACGAACACCTCCCACGCGCGGTCGCCGAAGATCGCGCGCTGCGGCTTGAGCAGGTGGGTCGGGAGGCCGAGCCGGTAGCGGATCCGCGGGTTGGGGTCCGTGATGGCCTTCTCGATGGTCTCGGCGACCTTGCCGGAGCGCACCGCCGTGCGGCCGCGGCCCTTGGGCTTGTCGACCTCGCGGTAGGCGCCGTGCCAGACGACGAAGCGCTCCCAGAAGTCGGCGTACAGGTCGCTGTCGGTGGCCAGGCCCAGGTCGCCGACGGTGGTCGGCACGAACGAGCCCAGGATCGGCGACGGCTCGATGATGGACACCTTGATGTCCCACGGCTTCACCTCGAGCCGCAGCGAGTCGCTGATGGCCTCCAGGGCGTGCTTGGTGGCCTGGTAGTAGCCGCGGCCGGGCGTGGCGAACAAGCCGAAGATCGACGACATCATGATGATCCGCCCGGACCGCTGCTCGCGCATGCCCGGCAGCACGAGTTGCGTCATCCGGGACAGGCCGAAGAAGTTCGTCTCGAACTGCCGGCGCACCTGCTCCATCGGCGTCTCGCCGATCGTGCCGTTGAGGCTGTAGGCGGCGTTGTTCACCAGGACGCCGACCGCGCCGTGGTCCTCGGTGATCCGCTCCACGGCGGCGACCATCGACTCCTCGTCGGTGACGTCCACCTGGAGCGTGGTGATGCCCTCGTCCGCGAGGTCCTTCAGGCCGCGCAGGTCGCGCCCGGTGGCGTACACCGGCCAGCCGGCGCGGTGCAGGCGCAGCGCGGTGGCGCGGCCGGTGCCGGAGGACAGGCCGCCCGAGGAGTTGACGCCGGTGATCAGGACCGCGCGCGAACCGGTCACACCTCACCTCCCGTCGGGACCTCCTGCTGCGACACCCGGCTCGCGGCCACGGAGAAGCCCAGGCCGAGGCCGTCCACCATCCGGGTGATGAAGTTGAACATGCCGGCGATGAAGAAGCCCTCCAGCAGTTCCTCGGACGTCCAGCCGGCGTCCGTGGCGACCTTCCAGTCCGCGTCGGTGATCTTGTACGCCTCCTTGCTCAGCTTGGTCAGCAGGCGCAGCAGGACCTTGGTGCGCTCGTCGACCGGCAGGTCCTCCACGCTCTCCGCGGACTCGACGGCCTGCGCCGTCTCCTGCGGGCCGCCGAACGCCTGGAAGAAGAAGTTGTGCGTCCCGACGCAGTACGGGCACTGGTTCACCTTCGACGTCCACGCGGCGATCAGCTCGCGCGTGGCCCGCGGCATGATGCCGGTGATGAACATGCCCTTGTAACCGGCCACCACGCCCTCGAGCAGGTCCGGCCGCGTGGACAGCAGGCGGAACATGTCCGGCACGAACGGCAGGTTGGTGTTGCTCTTGATGTCGGCGTACAGCTCGGCGAGGCGGCCTTCGGCCTGACCCTCCTCGACCAGCGGAACCCGGACGTGGGTGGTTGCGTCCATGCTCGACTCACCTTTCAACAGCGGGTTGGGCGTCACGGGGGATGTTGCGGCGACGCAGGACCGGGATGGCCTCGGCCTGGAAGTCGAGGTCGGAGTCGAAGCCCTTGATCATGCCCTCGATGACCAGCAGCGAGAGCAGGGGGAAGGCGAACTCCGGGGCGGGGAACAGGCCGAACCGGCGTTGCAGGTCGAACAGCCTGCCCGCGAACCGGGCCAGGTCGAACTCGCCGGACTTCGCGCCCGACGTCTCCGACACCAGCTCGCCGAGCGCGGCCCGGAAGCCCTCCAGGTCGCAGTCGTCGGCGATCTCGGCAGCGCTCTCGATGACGATCTGGGCGCACATCCAGCCGTCGCCCATCGCCATGTTGATGAAGAAGTCGGCGAACGACCGGCGCACCGGGTCGGGCAGCTTGATGACGAAGCCCGCGTCCAGCATCACCAGGTCGGCGTTGAGGTCGAAGTACAGGTTGCCGGGGTGCAGGTCGCAGTGGACGAAGCCGTCGATGAACAGCATCTCGTAGACCGTGCCCAGCACCGCCCGCTGCACCGAACGCCGGGTGTCGAGGTCCAGCTCGCCCGGCTCGAAGCGCCGCAGGTCGCCGATGAACTCCATGACCACGGTCTCGGGCGTGCACAGCTCCGGCAGCGGCGCGGGGATCGTCACGGTGCGGGTGCCGCCTTCCAGGTTGTCCCGCAGCGCGCGCAGCGACGCGGCCTCGGCGGCGAAGTCGAGCTGGCGCAGGATCGCGCCGCCGACCTGGGCGTGCATCAGCTTGAACGGCATCTTGCGCAGCCTGGGCAGCATGCCCATGAGGCTCATCGCCGAGGCGGTCAGGGTGAAGTCCTGCCACATCACGCGCTCGATGCCGGGCCGGCGCACCTTGACCGCCACGCGCCGACCGTCC
Organism: Saccharothrix saharensis; assembly: GCF_006716745.1. NCBI lineage: Bacteria > Bacillati > Actinomycetota > Actinomycetes > Pseudonocardiales > Pseudonocardiaceae > Saccharothrix > Saccharothrix saharensis. The sequence goes on from NZ_VFPP01000001.1 coordinate 7,385,192, forward strand.
AGCGTCACGGCCTCGTGCACGGTCGCGATGCTGCCGGAGGCGACCGGTTCCCAGTCGAATTCCCGGAACGGCCACGGCCGGTCGCGGTAGGCCTCGCGCACGGCGCGCTCGATCCGGCGCCGGCGCGGCGGCGCGGCGCCGTCCGTGAGGCGGGCCAGGGGCGTGGTCACCTCTTCGGGCAGCAGGTCGCGCCGGGTGCTCAGCAGCTGGCCGATCTTGATGTAGGACGGTCCGAGGCGGGTGAGCATCCGGACCCAGCGGTCGCCGTCGCGCACGCCTCGGCCGCCGGTCGAGCGCCGCAAGCGCGCGCCGGCCGCGGAGCCCGCGATGACCACGCCGTAGCAGGCCACGATGAGGCCGACCCACGCGCAGCGCAGCACCAGTCCGGGCAGCCGCACCAGGCGGCCAGTGGTCTTGGTCATCCTCGCCCCCTGTCGTGCGATTGGGCTGTCGTGCACCGGTCGGGCGGCACGGCGCCGCCCGCCTGCGATGGTGTCGGCGCGGGTCTCCCGCCGCCTACTCCCTCCGTGCCTTGCGAGCGTGCGGGGGATTCCACTGATGCATTACAGCGTTACGTGTCGGTGTTCCTCTTCTCGCACGTTGCTGTTCCGCTCCCGGTCACCGACGGGTCCGGTGTGGACGGTTCGAGGGGTGCGCACGCGAAACGACGCCGGGACCACCGCGCGTGGCGGTGGTCCCGGCGTCGTGGGATCGCGGATCAGAGGCCCAGTGCGGCCTCGGCCAGCCTGGTGCCCTCGACGCGCGCGGCGATCTTGGCGAACGCCGTGTCGCGCGAGGTGGAGGTGTCGTCGGCGAACGGCGCGAACCCGCAGTCGTCGCACGTGCCGAGCCGCTCGACCGGGATGAACTCCGCCGCTTCCAGCACCCGGTCGCGCACCTCTTCGGCCGTCTCGATCCGGGGGTCGATGGGGTCGGTGACGCCGACGAAGACCCGTGCGTCGGCGGGCAGGTGCTCGGCGATGATCCCGAGCACCCGGCGGCGGTCGGGCTCGCCGGCCAGCTGCACGTAGAACCGGCCCGCCTTGATCCGGAAGAGGTCCGGCAGCAGGTCGGCGTAGTCGACGTCCGCGCTGTGCGTGGAGTCCTGGTCGCCGCCGGGGCAGGTGTGCACGCCGATCCTGGCCCGCTCCTCGGCGGAGAACCGCTCCAGCACCGCGTTGTTCAGCGCCACGAAGTCGCGCAGCAGCCCGCCCGACGGGTCGAGCTTGAGCGACAGCCGTCCTTCGGTGAAGTCCAGCTGCACCACCTCCGCGCCCTCGTCCAGGCAGGCGCGGATGTCGGCCTCGGTCTCGTCGACGAGGTCGGCGAGGAACTCGTCGCGCGGGTAGCCGTCGATGCCGCCCGCCGGGTAGAGCAGGCTCAGCGCCGACGGCGCGATCACCGGCTGCTTCACCGGCAGCGACGTGAGCCGCCGCGTGGCGCGCAGCAGGTCGACGGCGTGCGCGGTGTAGCGGAACGGCCCGCTGGTCAGCACGGGCAGCTCCCGGGTGTGCCCGTCGGCGAACGGCACGACCGCGCCGCCCGCCGCCAGGTCGGGTATGCCCGCCACCGGGTAGGTCAGGAAGCTCGGCTTGTCCTGCTCGCCGTCGGTGACCACCGGCGAGCCGGTGGCCTCGAACCGGCTGACCGTGTCCGCCAGCGCCTTGTCGGTCAGCTCCCGCAGCCCGGCGGCGTCGAGCCGGCCCTCCGCGTGGTCCTGGAAGCCCCGCAGGAGCTCCGCGGGACGCGGGACGCTGCCGATCGGCTCGGTCGGAATGCCCATGGTGTCGTTGTTCCCCTCGACGCGATCAGGCCCACGGGGCCGTCGGGTACCACGGGATGATCTCCCGGCGGGCCAGCAACCTGATGTCCCAGTACAGGAAGGTGAAGACGCCGGCGACGATCAGCGCGACCGCCGTCACGGCGGCGATCCGGCCCGGCTTGGCCATGAGCCACCGCTGCAAGCGGCCGCCGGTGAAGTACGCCAGCACGAGGAACAGTAGGGCCATGATGACGATGTTGCCGACCGACTGGAGGGTGAACGCCGCTGCGCCGTACAGGGGGTTGTGGCTCTCCGCCGCGTCACGGAACATCTGCCGGAATAACCCGAACGGGCGACCGATGAGGAACCCGCCGATGAGCACGCCCATGAACACCATCGGGGCGTTCGGGAACCGCTGGGAGATCTTGCGGAACGGGTCGCGCACCAGGCCGAGGGCGGCCAGCCCCAGGTAGAACATGACCAGGCCGATGACGCCGAACACGACCAACGACTGGATGCTGCGGCTGCTCAGCGTGCCCGGCGCGTTCGCGGCGGTGGAGAACTGCGGCATCCGGGTGCCGATGATCCCGACCAGCACGCCGTACAGCGCCGACACCGGGATCATGCCGACGGCCAGCCACCCGATCGGCTTGAGCGTGGCGACCAGCTTCGCCCAGCGCGTCCCGGTGGAACCGAGCATCGGCGCGACGGCGCCGAACGCGGCGATGTTGCACGCGGTGAACGTGCCCGCGATGCCGCTGACGAACGCGAACGCGATGCCCGCCGCGATGCCCTGGATCGGGGTCTCCTTGGCGTCGTGGCCGAGCAGCGTGTTGGCCACGTTGTCACCGATCACCGAGTCGACGAAGTGCGCCGACCACACCACGGTCAGCAGGAAGCCCGCGATCGAGCTGAGCAGGACGATGAGCCCGCGCCTGCGCGGGAAGTCCCCCGTGACGAACGTCGAGGTGCCGGGGGTTCCGGACCCCGGTCGGTCGAGCTGCCTGGTGCCGGTGCGCGCCATGTGATCCCTCTCCGGAGCAGTGCGGGGTCGGCCGGTGTGCGCCCCCTCCGGCGAGCGCACTCGGGGGCCGACAAAGCATCCCAGTGTTATGGCTCGGGTGCTTCTTCCGCTGTGCGCACCCGCTGGGCCGAACGGTCCCCGGTCGCTGCGCCGGCCGCCGCGCGCCGCCCCGGTCGGCTGTAAATGGAAATCACGCTGTTATGGAAAAAGGCCGGGTCAGCTCGGCAAAATCGGAGAAGCAGGCCCGTCGGGTGGTCGTGCAGGCTTACGTTGCACACATTTTTCGAAGTGCCGTGTGTTTGTTTTCCTGATCGCACGGTGTTTTTCCGTCCTCGTCAAACCCCCGATGTCCTCAAAGACGGTGAAAGCATGAGCAGTGAGCGGATCGCAATCGTCGGCATCGGCCTGCGCTACCCCGATGCCGGTTCCACCGGGGAACTGTGGGAAAACGTCCTGGCCGGTCGTCGGGCCTTCCGCAGGCTGCCCGACGAACGGATGAACCAGGCGGACTACTACGACCCCAATCCCGAAGCACCGGACCGCTTCTACTCGAAGATGGCGGCCGTGCTGCGCGACTTCGAGTTCGACCGGGTCCGCTACCGCGTGGCCGGCAGCACGTTCCGCTCCACGGACATGACGCACTGGCTGGCGCTCGACGTCACCTCCCAGGCGCTGGCCGACGCGGGTTTCCCGGAGGCCGAGGGCCTGCCGAAGCAGAGCACCGGCGTGGTGCTGGGCAACAGCCTCACCGGTGAGTTCTCCCGCGCGAACGTGATGCGGCTGCGCTGGCCCTACGTGCGGCGCACGGTCGCCGCGGCGCTGGCCGGCAAGGGGTGGCCCGAGGACGAGATCGCGGGCTTCCTGCGCGAGCTGGAAGTGGACTACAAGGCACCGTTCCCGGAGATCAACGAGGACACCCTCGCGGGTGGCCTGGCGAACACGATCGCGGGCCGCATCTGCAACTACTTCGACCTGCGCGGCGGCGGCTACACCGTCGACGGCGCCTGCTCCTCGTCGCTGCTGTCGGTCGCCACGGCGGCCAAGTCGCTGGTCGAGGGCGACATGGACGTGGCCATCGCGGGCGGTGTCGACCTGTCGATCGACCCGTTCGAGGTCATCGGCTTCGCCAAGACCGGCGCGCTGGCCAAGCGCGTGATGAAGGTCTACGACAAGGACTCCAACGGCTTCTGGCCGGGCGAGGGCGCCGGGTCGCTCGTGCTGGTGCGCGAGGCCGACGCGCTGGCCAAGAACATGCGCATCTACGCCACCATCGCGGGCTGGGGCGTCTCGTCGGACGGCAAGGGCGGCATCACCCGCCCCGAGGCCGACGGCCACCGCCTGGCCCTGCACCGCGCCTACGGCCGCGCGGGCTACGGCCTGGAGACCGTGTCCTACTTCGAGGGCCACGGCACCGGCACGGCGCTGGGTGACGAGACGGAGATCGAGGCGCTGTCCTCGGCCCGCCGCGCCGCCGACCCGGACGCCCGGCCGGCCGCGCTGAGCACCGTCAAGGGCAACTTCGGGCACACCAAGGCCGCGGCGGGGGTCGCCGGACTGATCAAGGCGGCCCTCGCCGTGCACCACCAGGTCATCCCGCCGGGCACCGGGCACTTCGACCCGCACCCGAAGCTGACCGCGGACGACGCGGTGATGTACGTGCCGCTGGAGGCCGAGCTGTGGCCGGAGGACCGCCCGGTGCGCGCCGGCGTGTCGGCCATGGGCTTCGGCGGCATCAACACCCACATCGCGCTGGAGGCCGCGCCCGACGCGCCCCGCCGCGAGCAGCTCGACGTGCGGACCAAGGCGGTCGTCTCCGGCCGCCAGGACGCCGAGGTGCTGCTGTTCGACGCGCCCGACCGCACGGCGCTGAAGGACAAGCTGGCCGAGGTCTCCGCGCTGCTGCCGAAGCTCGCGCTGGCCGAGCTGGGCGACCTGGCGGCGGCGCTGGCGGACCGGCTCACCGGCGCGCCCCTGCGCGGCGCGGTCGTGGCCCGCACCCCGGAGGAGGCCGAGCGCAAGGTCGCCAAGCTGGTCGCCGCGGTCGCCGAGGGCGTCACCACCTTCGACGTCGCCGACGGCGTGTTCCTCGACGAGTGGACCGCGCCACCGCGCCTGGCGTTCCTGTTCCCGGGCCAGGGCTCGGGCCGGGGCGCGGTCGGCGCGCTGCGCCGTCGGTTCCCCGTCGCCGAGGAGGTCTTCCGGTCCGCGAACCTGCCCACCGACGGCGACCAGGTCGCCACGGAGGTCGCGCAGCCGCGGATCGTGGCGGGCTCGCTCGCCGCGCTGAAGGTGCTGCGCGAGCTGGGCATCGACGCGAACACGGCGGTCGGGCACAGCCTCGGCGAGCTGACCGCCCTGCACTGGGGTGGCGCGATCAACGCCAACCGGGTGCTGTCGCTGGCCGCGGAACGCGGTCGGGTGATGGCGAGCGCCAGCCAGGGCGGCGGCGCGATGGCGGGCCTGGGCACCACGCCCGAGCGGGCGCTGGAGCTGGCCGCGGGCGAGGACGTGGTGATCGCGGGCTACAACGGCCCGGCGCAGACCGTGCTGTCCGGCCCGGCCGAGGCCGTCGACCGGGTGATCTCGGTGGCACGCGCCGCGGGCGTGCAGGCCACCCGCATCAACGTCTCCCACGCGTTCCACTCGCCGCTGGTGTCCCCGGCGGCCGAGGCCATGCGGGAGCGGCTGACCGAGTTCGACTTCGGTCGGGTGATCCGGCCGGTGCTGTCCACCGTCACCGGCGGGGTGCTGGAGGCGGACACGGACGTGCGCACGCTGCTGCGCGACCAGATCACCCTCCCGGTCCGGTTCCACGAGGCCGCCGCCAAGGCCGCCGCGGTCGCGGACCTCGTCGTCGAGGTCGGCCCCGGCCGGGTCCTCGGCGGACTGCTGGAGGAGATCGCCCCCGACAAGCCCGTGCTCTCGGTCGACACCGACAGCGCGTCGCTCACCTCGCTGCTGACCGTCGTCGCCGCCACCCACGCGCTGGGCGGCGAGGTCCGCACCGACGTGCTGTTCGCCGACCGGGTCATCCGCGACCTGCCGCTGGACGGCTCGATGACCTTCCTGGCCAGCCCCTGCGAGACGGCCCCCGCCCTCGACTCGAACCTGCTCGCGGCGGAGCTCGACGCGCCGGCCGCGGCCAAGTCGGCCCAGCCGGCGGCGGGCTCGGACGGCGAGTCCACGCTGGAGCTGCTGCGCCGGCTGGCCGCGCAACGCGTCGAGCTGCCGCTGGAGGCCATCACCGCGCAGACCCACCCGCTGGACGACCTGCACCTGAGCTCCATCACGGTCGGCCAGCTGGTCAACGAGGTCACCCGCACCCTGGGCCGCCCGGCCCTGGAGGGCACGACCAACTTCGCCACCGTGCGGATGGGCGAGCTGGCCGACCTGATCGACAACCTGGCCGACACGGCGCACGCGCAGGAGCGCGACAGCGGCGAGGTGCCCGGCATCGCGCCCTGGGTGCGGCCGTTCCTGGTCGAGCACGTCGAGCGCGAGCTCGTCGCGGCGACACCGGGACCGGTGGGGGAGTGGACCGTGTACGCCCCCGAGGGCCACCCGCTGGCCGAGCCGCTGAAGGCGGGCCTGCCCGGCGACGGCGTGCTCCTGCTGCTCCCGCCGGAGGGCGGTGACGCGCACGTCGGCCTGTTCCTGGCAGCCGCGCGCGACGTGCTCGCCTCCGGCCGCCGGCTCGCGGTCGTGCAGCACCGGCTGGGTGCGTCGGGCCTGGCCCGCACGCTGCACCTGGAAGCACCGCACATCCCGGTCACGCTGGTCGACCTCGCGGACGGCACCGACGCGGTGCGCCGGGTCGCCGCCGAGGTCGCGGCCACCACCGACTTCGCGCAGGTGCGGTACGACGCCGACGGCGTGCGGACGGTGCCGGTGCTGCGGGCGGTCTCGGGCCGGGTGGAGCCGGGCTCGCCCGGTGCGACCCCGCTGGGCCCGGACGACGTGCTGCTGGTCACCGGTGGCGGCAAGGGCATCACGGCCGAGTGCGCCATCGCGATGGCGACCGACTCGGGCGCGTCCCTGGCGCTGATCGGCCGGGCCGACCCGGCCGCCGACGCCGAGCTGGCCGCCAACCTGGCCCGGATGACCGCGGCGGGCATCACGCACCGCTACGAGCGGGCCGACGTGACCTCCGTCGAGCAGATCGCCGCCGCCGTCGAGCGGTTCCGCGCCGAGCTGGGCGAGGTGACCGCCGTGCTGCACGGCGCGGGCCGCAACGAGCCCAGGGCGTTGACCGGGCTGTCCGAAGAGGACTTCCGGGCCACGCTGGCGCCGAAGATCGCCGGCCTGAACGCGGTGCTCGACGCCGTGGACCCGGAGCGGATCAAGCTCCTGGTCACGTTCGGCAGCATCATCGGCCGCGCGGGTCTGCGCGGTGAGGCGCACTACTCGACCGCCAACGACTGGATGTCCGAGCTGACCGTCGACTTCGGCGTGCGGCACCCCGGGGCGCGCGTGCTGGCCCTGGAGTGGTCAGTCTGGTCCGGCGCGGGCATGGGCGAGCGGCTGGGCGTGGTCGAGGCGCTGATGCGCGACGGCATCACGCCGATCTCCACCGAGGCGGGCATCGCGGTGCTGCGCGAGGTGCTGGCCGACCCGACCGTGGGCCCCGTGCTCGTGGTCTCCGGCCGTGCCGCCGGCCTGCCCACGCTGGAGATGGCGCAGACCGAGCTGCCGCTGGCCCGGTTCGTGGACCGCGTCCTGGTGCACTACCCGACCGTCGAGCTGGTGACCGAGGCCGACCTGTCCGACGGCAGCGACCCGTACCTGGGCGACCACCTGCTCGAAGGCGACCTGCTGTTCCCGGCGGTGATCGGCATGGAGGCGATGACCCAGGTGGCGAGCGCCCTGACCGGGCACGACTCGCCGCCGCTGCTGTCCGACGTCGAGTTCCTGCGGCCGGTGGTCGTGCGGCCGGGCGGCTCGCTGACGGTGCGCATCGCCGCGCTGGCCCGGGACGCCGAGACGGTGGACGTGGCCATCCGGGCCGAGGACACCGGGTTCTCCGCCGACCACTTCCGGGCCCGCCTGCGGTTCCCGCGGCCGGAGATCCCCGGCGACGCGGTGGACGGCGCGCCCGTGCTGCCGCTCGTGCCGGTCGACCCGGTCACCGAGCTGTACGGCAGCGTCCTGTTCCAGGGCAAGCGGTTCCAGCGGTTGCAGGGCTACCGGCGGGCCAGCGCCCGGCACGCGGTGGCCGAGGTCGCCACGGCGTCCGTCGCCTCCTGGTTCGCCCCGTTCCTGCCGCAGGACCGGATGCTGGCCGACCCCGGCACGCGGGACGTGATGATGCACGCCATCCAGTGCTGCGTCCCCGACGCCACGCTGCTGCCGCAGAGCGTGGAGCGGCTCTACCTCGCCGCACCGGTCGACCAGTTGGCCCAGTACGTGGTGCTGGACGCCCGCGAGCGGTCGCAGGACGGCGACAGCTACACCTACGACATCGACGTGCGCGACCCCGACGGGCGGCTCGTCGAGCGGTGGGAGGGGCTGGTGCTGCGGGCCGTGCGCAAGCGCGACGGCGCGGGACCGTGGACGCCGACCATGCTCGGCTCGTACCTGGAGCGCTCGCTGGAGCGGGTCCTGGGCGGCAGCCGCGCGGTCGTGGTCGAGCCCGACCCGACCGACGCCACGCCGGAGCGCCGCGCGCAGACCGCGCTCGCGATCGGCCGGGCGCTGGACCGGCCCGTGGACGTGCGCTACCGGCCCGACGGCAAGCCCGAGGTCGACGGCGTGGAGGTGTCCGCCTCGCACAGCGCGGGCATCACGTTCGCCGCGGTCGCGCGGGGCGGTGCGCTCGGCGTGGACGTCGAGGAGGCCGTGACGCGGCCGGAGGAGGACTGGGCCGGGCTGCTCGGCGAGGACCTGGTCGCCGTGCGCGACCTGATCGCCGCCGAGGCGGGCGAGACGGCGTCGGTCTCGGGCACCCGCGTGTGGAGCGCGGTGGAGTGCCTGCGCAAGACCGGTTCCACCACGCAGGCGCTGACCGTCGACCGGGTCCACCCGGACGGCTGGGCCGTGCTGTCGACCGGCGACGCCAAGGTCGCCACCTGGGTGACCACCGTCAACGACCGGACGTCGCCGGTGGTGTTCGCGGTGCTCGTGGGCAAGGAGGGCTGACATGACCGACTACTACGAGATCCGCCACACGGTCGGGTTCGAGGAGACCAACCTCGTCGGCAACGTGTACTACGTGAACTACCTGCGCTGGCAGGGCCGGTGCCGCGAGATGTTCCTCAAGGAGAAGGCGCCGAGCGTGCTGCGGGACCTCCAGGACGACCTCAAGCTGTTCACCCTCAAGGTGGAGTGCGAGTTCTTCTCCGAGATCACGCTGTTCGACGAGCTGTCGGTGCGGATGCGGCTGGAGGAGCTGACCCAGACCCAGATCCAGTTCAGCTTCGACTACGTCAAGGTCACCGGCGGCCAGGAGGTCCTGGTCGCCAAGGGCAGGCAGCGGATCGCGTGCATGCGCGGCCCGAACACCAACACGGTGCCCTCCCGGGTGCCCGAAGACCTGCGCAAGGCGCTCGCGCCCTACGCCGAGGCCCCGGCGCTGGCGCGCGCCGGGCTGGGGGGATGACGGACATGTACGAAGCGGCTCCCACGATGGAGGAGACCTCGCTGAGGGACGCCATGTCCCTGTTCGCGACCGGGGTCACGGTGTTGACGGTCGGCGGCGAGCACGCGCACGGCATGACGGCCAACGCGTTCACCTCGGTCTCGCTGGACCCGCCGCTCGTGCTGTGCTGCATCTCCCGCTCGGCGGTGATGCACGACGCGATCGGCAGCACCAAGCGGTTCGGCGTGTCGATCATGGGCGCGGACCAGCGGGACACCGCGAAGTACTTCGCCGACAAGCGCCGCCCGCTCGGGCCGGAGCAGTTCGACGCGGTCGACTGGCTGGAGGGCCCGCACAGCGGCGCGCCGCTGCTCAACGGCTCGCTGGCGTGGCTGGAGTGCGAGCTGGTGTCGGTCTACGACGGCGGCGACCACACGATCTTCGTCGGCCAGGTGCTCAGCTCCAGCCGAGGCGCGGGCACGGAGGCGCTGTTGTTCTACAGCAGCGCTTTCCACCGGGTCTGACCGCGCGGTCCGCACACGCATCGGGAGGGAGCACACATGCTGGTGACCGTCACCGGGGGTACCGGGTTCGTCGGCTCGCACACGGTGGCGGAGCTCGTGCGAGCCGGCCACCGGGTCCGCCTGCTGGTCCGGGACGCGAGCGCGGTGGACGCCGCCACGCGACCGTTGGAGGTGCCACCCGACGCGCTGGACGTCGTCGTCGGGGACGTGACCGACGAGCGGTCGGTCGCCGCGGCGGTGCGCGGCGCGGACGCCGTCGTCCACGCGGCGTCGGTGTACTCGTTCGACCGGCGCAAGCGGGCGGAGATGCTGCGCACCAACGCGCACGGCACGGAGGTGGTGCTCGGCGCCGCCCGCCGTGCCGGCGCGGGGCGCGTCGTCCACGTGTCGAGCACGGCGGCCCTGTTCGGGCCGGGCGTGCGGGTCATCCACGAGCAGTCGCCCGTGGGCACGACCCGCGCGCCGTACGCGGCGACCAAGGCCGCGTCGGAGGCCATCGCGCGGCGGCACCAGGACGAAGGGGCGCCGGTGGTCGTGAGCTACCCGCCGGCGCTCCTCGGGCCGCACGACCCGAAGCTGGGCGACCAGACCGTGCGGCTGCGCGACACGGTGCGCGGGATCATGCCGATGTGGCCCGCGGGTGGGCTGCAGATCGGCGACGTGCGGGACGCGGCGGCGCTGCACGCGGCGCTGCTGTCCCCGGACGTGACGGGACGGCACTTCGGTCCCGGGCACTACCTGACGACCCGGGAGTACGTCGACGCGGTCAGGGAGGCCACCGGGCGCGCGTTGCCCGCGGTCTTCCTGCCCGCGGCGATGATGACGCCCGTCGGGCGGTTCGTCGACCTGGTGCAGCCCGCCTGGCCGTGGCACCTGCCCGCCGAGCACGAGGCGATCGCCACGGTCGGCGCGGCGGTCCGGGTCGACCCGGCCGCGAGCACGCTCGACCTCAAACCCCGTCCCTTCGCCGACACCGTCGCCGACACGGTGCGGTGGCTCGCCGACACCGGCGCGGTGACCGATCGCCAGGCAGGCCGCCGATGACCACATCAGGGATCGACCGCGTCAACGGGCACCAGGACTTCCGGCCCGAACTGCCCGTGCGCACGATGGAGCTGCTCCGCGAGCGCAACGACGACCTGCGCGACCGCGCGGTGTCCAACGCCGACGCCGTGCGCCGCCAGCGCTCGCTCGGCAAGCGCACCGCGCGGGAACGCCTGGACATGCTGCTGGACCCCGGCTCGTTCACCGAGGTCGAGCTGTACCGGCGGCACCAGGCGTACGGGTTGAAGGTGTCCGAGCACCGGCCGCACACCGACGGCGTGGTGGCGGGCTCGGGCACCATCGACGGGCGGCGCGTGTTCGTCTACGCGCAGGACTTCACCATCTTCGGCGGGTCGCTCGGCCAGGCGCACGCGGCGAAGATCCACAAGGTGATGGACATGGCCCTCGACACCGGCTCGCCCGTCATCGCGCTGAACGACAGCGGTGGCGCCCGCATCCAGGAAGGCGTGATGGCGCTGGACGGCTACGGCGGCATCTTCCGCCGCCAGGTCGCCGCGTCCGGCATCATCCCGCAGATCGCCGTGGTGCTCGGCCCGTCCGCGGGCGGCGCCGCGTACTCGCCCGCGCTGGCCGACTTCACGTTCATGGTGCGCGGCACCGCCCAGATGTACCTGACCGGACCGGACGTGGTGCAGGCCGTGTCGGGGGAGAGGGTGACCCACGACGAGCTGGGCGGCGCCTCGGTGCACGGCGAGCTGTCCGGCGTGGCGTCGTTCGTGCACGACGACGAGGAGTCGTGCCTGGAGGACGTCCGCCACCTGGTGTCGTTGCTGCCGTCGAACAACCTGGAACCACCGCCCGCGTACGAGCCGGTGGGCGCGGTGGACGACGTGCGGCCGGAGTTCGCCTCGATCGTGCCCGTGGAGCCGAACAAGCCCTACGACATGCGCGCGGTGATCGGGGAGCTGGTGGACGACGGGGAGTTCCTCGAAGTCCACGAGGGCTGGGCGCGCAACGTCGTGGTGGCGTTCGGCCGGGTGGACGGCGCGGTGGTGGGCTTGGTGGGCAACCAGCCGATGGTGTTCGCGGGCGTGCTGGACATCGAGGCGTCCCAGAAGGCGGCGCGGTTCGTGCGGTTCTGCGACGCGTTCGGCATCCCGCTCGTGTCCCTCGTGGACGTTCCCGGTTTCCTGCCGGGCACGGCGCAGGAGCACGCGGGCGTGATCCGGCACGGGGCGAAGCTGCTCTACGCCTACTGCGAGGCCTCCGTGCCGCGCATCCAGGTGATCGTGCGCAAGGCGTACGGCGGGGCGTACATCGTGATGGACTCCCGGTCCATCGGGACGGACCTGTCGCTGGCCTGGCCGACCAACGAGATCGCGGTGATGGGCGCGGAAGGGGCTGTCAACGTCATCTTCCGCAAGGAGCTGGCCGCGGCGGCCGACCCGGACGCGCTGCGCGCCGAACTGCTGGCCGAGTACTCGGAACAGCTGGTCCACCCGTACTACGCGGCCGAACGGGGCCTGGTGGACGACGTGATCGACCCGTCCCACACCCGATCCGCGGTCGCCCGGGGCCTGGCCATGCTGCGCGACAAGCGCCGCCCCACCCCGCCCCGCAAGCACGGCAACGTGCCGCTGTAACCACGAGACGCCGACGGCACCCCACCTCCCCGGTGGGGTGCCGTCACCGTTCTCGCGTCGGCTCGGCCAGACGACGTGCACGCGCCCCACTCCCGCGTCGCCGCTCGTGATCTCGAACAGCGGCCGGGCACTCTCGACGCGGTCGGACCGCAGGCGGAAGTCGCCTTCCGCCGGAGCGATGTCGGCGTGACTCCGTAGGCCAGGCCCTAGCCCGCGCCCCGTGCGTCCTCCGCACCGCGGCCCCGGCCGCGCGCAGCATCAGGGTGCCCCGCACCGCCAAGCTCCCGGCCGTACCGCGGACGACATCGGGCTCAAGCTGCTCGGCCTTCCGCAACGCCGCCGCTTCCCGGGCGCGCATCAGCCCGACGTACCCGATATGCGGCTTGCCCGGTGCGGTCAGCACGGTCGAGGCGATCCGGACCACCTCCGACCGCGGGCCGCAGGCCCTGACCTGATCTCCACCCGTCGGTTCACGCACCGCGGCGCGCGTTTCCGCCATCGGACCGGGCAGCCTGACCCCCGGCCGGGCGGACGATCCGTGCGGCCGGACCGACTCGGCGTGCGCCAAGGACGACCGCAGCCCGTCCGCGCCCGGCGGCTCGTCGCGCACGGCCGCGGGCACCTCCCTGCGTCGGCCCCGGAACACGCGGGTCGAGCGGGTGCCGATCGGGTGATCAGCAGGTCGGACGTGGTGTCCTGCGCGACGGGGCGGGGTGTGGGCAATACTCCAGGTGGGTATACCTGCCCGTGCGGGTGGGAGCGCCTTGACGAGGTTCCATAACGCCGCTATAAATGGTAGTAAGACAGTGTTATGGAACGTGGGACGGGGTGGTGGGCGTGGTCGCGTCGGTGCGGGAAGTCGCGGAAGCGCTGGTGGTGCGGGGTGCGCTGCCCGCAGGGCTGAACGGTGCCCTCGTCTGGTCCGGCAAGTACGGCGCCTCCGGTGTCCGGCTCGGGCCCGACGGCGCCCGCTGGTACCGGGGCCCGCGGCCGGCCGCCCTCGCGCCGGCCGACTGGCCCTCGGGCGCCACGATGGCCGACCCGGTCCTGCACGACGAGGTCTGGCACACCGCCATGTCCCACCCGGACCTCGGGTACGCCGAGCACGTGACCCTCGGCGTGGACGGCGAGGTGCTGCGCGCCGAGCCCTTCCCGCTGGACGGCGCGCCCCGGATGCGCGCGGTCGGGGTGACGGAGCGGTTCGTGGTGGTCTTCGACTCCGCGCCGTACTACAGCCGCGCCGCCGACCTCGTCGGGTTGCGCGACCCGTACTCGGGGCCCGCCACCGGTCCCGCGCGCATCGGCCTGCTCGCCTACGGCGGGCCGCACTGGTTCGAGGTCGGCGAGGGCGAGGTGCTGTCGCTGGCCAACGTCTACGAGGACCTCGGCCGCGTGGTCGTGGACGCGGTCTGGGCGCCCGGCGTGCTGCGCCGCCACACGCTCGACCTCGCCACCGGCGGCGTGCGCCGGGTCGACCTGCCCGCCATGGACGTCGCCTCCGTCGACGAACGCCTGACCGGCCGCCGCCACCGCTTCGTGTTCGGCACGGCGGGCACCGCGATCGTCCGCCACGACGTGGCGCTGGGCTGCACGTGGCGGCGCGAGCTCGGCGTCACGCCCGGCCGGCCGGTGTTCGTGCCGCGCGGCGAGGACGAGGGCGACGGCTGGGTGGTCGCCGTCGCGGGCGACGAGCTGCTGGTGCTGGACGCGGCCGACCTCGCCGGCCCGCCGGTCGCGGTGGTGCGCCTGCCGTTCGCGGTGCCGGCGTCGCACCGCGCGACCTGGCTCGCGGAGTCCTGACCCCGCGCACGCGGGCCATGGTGGGGCCACCGGCTCGGAGGTAGGGTGGAGGGAACCATCCCTAGCGTGGCGACGGCGAGGGGAACCGTGCACCGATCCGCTGCTGAGACCCGGTCCCACGTGCTGCGAGTGGCCGGCGACCTGTTCTACCTGAGGGGAATCCGCGCCACGGGCGTCGACCTCGTCGCCGCCGAGGCCGGTGTCGCGCCCACCACCCTCTACCGCCTGTTCGCCTCCAAGGACGACCTCGTCGGCGCCTACGTCGAACGCGCCGACCTCGACTTCCGCGGCCGGTTCACCGCCGCGGTCGACGGCGCGGGCCCCGATCCGCGCGACCGCATCCTGGCGGTGTTCGACGTCGTGTTCGCCGAGGTGTCGTCCGGGGCGTTCCGCGGCTGCAAGTTCCTCATGTCGCTGGCCGAGTTCCCCGAGCCCGAGCTGCCCGCGCACCGCAACGCCCTCGCCGCGAAGTCGTGGACCAGGGCGCGGATCGGCGAGCTGACCGAGGCGCTCGGCGCGCCGGACCCGGCCGAGCTGGCCGACCACCTGATGCTGCTGTTCGAGGGGCTGCACGCCTCGGGGCAGTCGTTCGGCCCGAACGGCCCGGCGAAGCGGGCGCGCGGACTGGCCGAACGCCTGCTGTCGGCCGCCGGGCCGGCGCGGAACGGCTCCTGACACCGCCGGCGGCCATTCCGGAAGGCTGTCAAGCGCCCGTGCGGAAATCGCTTCGGGAATGTCCGGATTCCTGTCGGTAGACTCCGGTCCGGTCGGGCGCGCGTGAAATCCGAAGCACGATTGCGTCACGCGCTCCGAACGGCCTGCCCACCAGTCTAAATCACCGTTATGCTACCCGGACGGGCAGTGCCGGAGGGGACAGGGGTGGCATGGTGAAGAGCTTCGACCGGTTCCGCAGGGTGGTCGTCGTGGGAGCGGGGTTGGCCGGTGCCGCCACCGCCATCCGCCTTCTCCGGTTCGCCCGCGAACCATTACAGGTGGTACTGCTCGAACGGCGCCCGGAATACCGGAACTCCGGGGTGGCGTACCAGCGCGAGAGCAACCACTGGCACCACGTCTTCAACATCCAGGCGGGCCGCATGTCGGCGTTCCGGGAGGACGTGGACGACTTCGTCGCCTGGGCCAACACCGAGGCGGACCGGTCGGGCTGGCCGGCGGGCTGGCGCGACTTCGAGTTCACCGAGTCCGGTCCCGCGCCGCGCCGCATCTACCACGACTACCTGGAGAGCCGGCTGGCCGAGGCCGTCCGCGAAGCCGCCGAGGGCGTGACGCTGGTCGAGGCGGACGGTGAAGCGGTCGACGTCGAGGTCTTCGACGGCCGCGCGCACGTCGTCGTCGAGGACCTCGCGATGCCGAGCGGTGGCACGCCGAGCGACCGGGCGGTCCTCGAAGCCGACCACGTCGTGCTCGCCACCGGGTTGGAGACGAAGTACCCGGCCTTCGCCGCCGAGGTGCTGGAGCACCCCGCGTTCATCCGCAGCCCGTATTCGAAGGACGGCATCGAACGCGTGCTCACCGTGCCCGAGGACGGCGTGGTGGCCATCATCGGCACGCTGCTCAGCGCCTACGACTCGGCGACCCTCCTGTTACGCCAGGGGCACGAGGGCGCGATCCACATGATCTCCGGGTCCGGCCTCACGCCCCGGACGTACCCGTCGGACCACCGGCACCAAGTGCTCGAACTGCCTCCACCGCAGCTGCTCGGCGACACCTACGAAGGCCGTGAGGAGTTCGTCCGCCGATTCCGCGAGGAATGGGATCGGGCCTGTGCGATGGTGACCCGCGAACACCCGGAAGTATCACCGGTGGTGGTGACGGAACGGGTCGCCAAATCGTGGGAACCGCACCTCCCCGCGATCCTCGAACGCATTCCCACCGACGAACTCCGCGCGCTGCTCGACAGCTACGGCAGCCTCCTCGCGGTGTTGCGGGTGAGCGCCATGGCGTACACGACCGACATCGTCGACGCCGCGCTGCGCGAAGGCCGAGTGGTGCTCACGACCGGCCGCGTGCACCAGATCCGGGCCACCGCGGAAGGCCGGCTCGCGCTCTCCGTCGCGGGCTCCGGGGGACCGCTCACCGTCGAAGCGGATCTCGTCATCTCGAACTTCGGCCGCGAGTCGAACTACGAACGCGCCGATTCCACGCTCTGGTCGACCCTGCTGCGCAAGCGAATCGCCGTCGCGCACCGGCGCACCGGCCGCGGCGTCGAAGTCGACCCGTGCGGCCGGCTCCTCGGTCCCGACGGGACGCCGTCCGGTCCGATATCCGTGGTGGGCAGCCCGCGCGAGGGCGACGAAATCATCCGCAACGGCCGGACGGGCGCGTTCACGTTCAACCTCGCCGCCATCAAGAACCACTCGGTGGAAGTCGCGGCCACCACCCTGCACCGGATCGAGTCGTGTTACGACGAGCGCGCCGTCGAACTCGCCGAAGTGCTCACCGAAACCGCCGACCCGGAATTGCGCGAGGTGGTGTCGCGGTCGGTGGACCTCGACATCCGCCGGATGGCGACCCGCCGCCGGGACGACCGCGATCCGCACGCCGCCCGGCTGGAGGCCGACATCCAGCGGATACGTGAGCTCACCTCGCGCAACGGCACGCCGCCGTCCGATCGCGCGGTGCGGTTCGCGGTCAGCTCGGCCGCCACCGCGAAGCTCACCGACCTGTCCGTGACGCCGCGCGAGCTGCGTTTCGCGCTCGGCCTGGAAGGGTCGGTGGAACCGGTCGGCTGAACCCGTCGGATCGATCGGACCCGTTCCGCTCTCCACGTCACCATTTCTACGGAACCCGACGACAAGTCGACTACTCCGCCGTTGCCCGCCGAGGGCGCGCGAAGTGGCACCGAATGGACGTCCACCTCGCACTCGAGAAGATGCGCGGCCGGTCCGGCGACTGCGACGCTCGAACCATGTCCCACCGAGTTCGACGCAAACCCGGGGCCGACGCCGTGCCGAACGGCGCCGGCCCCGGGAGTCGGCACCCGAGCCGACTCTTCCGCCCCTGTCCGCACCACGACCGGAATCGGTAGGAGGATGCCGTGAGCCCGCGCGAGATTCCCGGGGTTTTGCTCGTCGGTTCGCCGTCGACGAGTGTTCGCGGAATCGCCAACCACACCGGCAGACCCCTGCCCGGTTCCGTGCTGGTGGTCGAAGCGCTCGGCCCCGAGCTCTACGACACCATCGTCAGGTCGGCCGCCGTGGTCTGTTCCGGTGGCGGCCGCACCGGTCACATGGAATCGCTGTGCCGGTCACGCGGGATCCCGGTGCTCCGGATTCCGCCCGACGAACTCCCCGGCCTGGTCGGGCACCTGACCGTCCGGACCGATCGCGAGTCGGTCACCCTCGGCGAGCCCGAGCACGCCGAGCTGTCCGCGGAATACCCCACCGTCACCCCGGACGACCTCCGCTCGGTCTGCGTCGTCATCGCCGACGCGACGGACATCCGGTCGACCAACGCGATCCACCCCCGCGTCGACCAGGTCACGTCGTTCTTCATCCGCGAGGAGTTCCTGTGCCTGGCCTCGGGGCTGAGCCCGCTCGACGCGCTGCGCGCGGGCGTGCCGGAGGCCGAGCGGTACGGCGCGGCGATCGGCGCGGAGCTGAGCGCCATCGTCAAGGAACTCCTGCCCGGCCAGCGGTTGGTGATGCGGCTGCTCGACCTCCGGTCCGACGACGCCGCGCAGATCACCAACGACGTGGACGTCGACCACGAGTCGAACCCGGAACTCGGCCTGCACGGCGCGCGGTGGCTGCTGCACGAGCCCTACTACCCGCACGCGTTCCGGGCTCTGCGCGCGTACGTGGCGGAACGGCTGGGCCCGGACGTGGACCGCTTGAGCTTCGCGGTGCCGTTCATCAACGACCAGGACGAGTACCTGCGCCTGCGGGTCCGGCTCGACCTGCCCGACGACGTGCCGCTGTCGGTGTTCGTGGAGACCCCGGCCGCGGTCCACTCGGCGGCGGAGTTCTTCGCGGCGGGCGCGAGCGAGATCTTCGTGGGCACCAAGGACCTGACCCAGTTCTACCTGGCCGCGGACCGGGGCAACCACCGGGTCGCCTCGTCGTACCAGACCCGGCACCCGGCGGTCATGTCCGGGCTGCGCCAGTCCGTGGAGGCAGGCCGCCGGGCCGGTGTCCCGGTCCACGTGTTCGCGCTGGGCGGCGACGTGGGCTACTACTTCAAGCACCTGCCGACCGACCGCTTCATGATGTGCACCGCCGAACTGCGCCAACTCGCCCGGGACGCCCACGAATCACGGTGACGCGACGGCCCGCCCGCCGCGCCGCGATGTCACCACGCCGCAGCACGACCGCGCACGCGCAGGTCGGGCGCTGCCCCCGGAGTGGCCTCCGACGTCGACCCCCAGGTCGGAGGCCACTCCCTCGGCGTCCCCCCTCGGTGTCTCAGCCGAGCGGCTTCTCCTTGTCCCGCAACGCCTCCAGCGCGGACGCGTACATGCGCGACCTGATGGTGCCCAGGGTCGGTCCCGCCTTGCCCGCCTGGGCGGCGGCGATCCCGACGGCGGTGGACCGGACGGCGTCCTCGTCCACGGCGTGGTCCACGATGCCGGCGGCGAGGGCGTCCCGGCCGCCGTAGCGGCGGGCGGTCGTCATGGCCTCGTGCGCCGTCCGCGGCGCGAGCCGCGCCTGGACCAACGCGGACATGCCCGGCGTGAACGGGATGTCGATCTCGGCTTCGGGCAGGCACCAGAACCCGCGGTCGGCGCGCATCACCCGGAAGTCGTGCGCCAGCGACAGCATCGCGCCGGCGGCGAAGGTGTGGCCCTGGAGCGCGGCCACGGTGATCACCGGCAGGGTCAGCACCCGGGCGAACAGCTCGTGCACCGACACGACGTAGTCGCGGTGGTGCTCGCCGTTGGCCATCAGCCAGTCGAGGTCCAGGCCGTTGGAGAAGAACTTGCCGGTCGCGGTGGTGACCAGGGCGCGGGCACCCTCTGCCCGCTCCACCTCGCCGAGCGCGACGTCGACCGAGGCGATCCAGTCGGGGTGGAACCGGTTCTCGGTGTCCCCGAGGTCGAGGATGAACACGTCGTCCTGGCGGTCGAGCGTCGGCATGGGGTCCTCCGGGGTCCGGACAAGGGGCTACCAGTCGGTAACTTAATGCCCGGGAGGGGTCGACGACACCCTTCTCTATCATCCCGCAGGTGACCGCCTACGACGATCTCGACGCGTTCGAGCACCTGGACACCTCCACCCTCCCGGCGCGCCAGCAGCGCATCCTGGCGGCGATCCGCGACTGGGTGGTCCGGCACGGGTACTCGCCGAGCACGCGGGAGATCGGCGACGCGGTCGGCCTGCGGTCGTCGTCCTCGGTGTCCAAGCACCTGGCGGCGCTGGAGGAGAAGGGTTTCCTGCGCCGCGGCACGACGGTGTCGCGGCCGATCGACGTGCGCCTGTTCCTGCACGAGCCGTCCGCGCGGCGGTCCGGTGGGGCCTCGGTGTCCGTGCCCGTGGTCGGCCACATCGCCGCCGGCACGCCCATCGCGGCCGAGGAGCACGTGGACGACGTGCTGGAGCTGCCCCGCGAGCTGACCGGCCGCGGCACCGTCTTCGGCCTGCGGGTGCGCGGCGACTCGATGGTGGACGCGGCGATCTGCGACGGCGACATCGTCGTGGTGCGCCGGCAGCACGAGGCGCACTCGGGCCAGATCGTCGCCGCCATGATCGACGGCGAGGCGACCGTCAAGGTCTACCGCCGCCGCGGCGGGCACGTCCACCTGGAACCGCGCAACCCGGCCTACGACGTCATCGACGGCGACCGGGCCGTCGTGCTCGGCACCGTCGTCTCGGTGCTGCGCAGCGTCTGACACCCCGCGCTACGGCGATCGGCGGACACTTCGCGTCACCTCCTCTCATTCGAATGGGCTAATGCCCTCGGTAGTCGAGTGGATGCAGACTGGTGCCAATCGAGATGGGTGCCAGCCGCGGTGTCGCCGCGGGCGGAGGTCGTCGATGGTCGGGATCGAGGCGGACGGTCCGCAGGACCGAGGCCTGCGGCAGTACCTGCGGCTGATCGCCCGGAGACTGGGCGTCGACCTGGAGTCGTGCTGGTACGAGTGCGCGCCCGACGCGACCGCCTACATCGCCCTCGACCAGCGCGTGCCGCGCCACCCGGACGACGACCTGGCGCTGGTGTGGGACGAGCACACGGGCTGGTGCGCCGGGATCGAGGTGGGCCGGGGCGCGGAGCTGGTCCCGCTGACCTACCTGGGCCCGCCGGTGCTGCCCCCGCCCGAGGCCGTCACGGTGTTCGTCTCGGACCTGGTCGCGGGCCGCCGCGCCGACCACCCCGTGCCGCCCGCCATGCCCGCCGAGGACCACCTGGCCGACCTGCTGGTCGAGTACGCCGACCGCGCGCCCGCCAAGGTGCTCTGACCCGTCAGTCGACGGGCCCGCGCAGGGTCAGCAGCACCCGCAGCACGTGCTCGACCGCGGCCGGGAACGCCGCGCCGCGCAGCTCACCGCGCGCGGCGAGGGTGTGCGAGGCGAAGTCGAGCATCCGGTCGTGGCCCACCCGGCGGACGACCAGCGCGGCGATCTCCTCCAGGTCCAGGCCGGGGTTGTCCAGCCGGGTCAGGGCGAACTCGACCACGAGCTCCTCGTCCGTCACGGCCCCTCCTCCCGACCCCGTCGAGCGTAGTCGAGCGAGGGCCGGTGGACCCGGTCGTCGTCACCGGGCCCTCACGACGACCACCAGGAGAACTCCCGGTCGGCCTCGGGCCCGGACCGGTCGCGCACGGCGTCCAGCGCCTCCTCCGGGGTGCGGTGCAACCGCAGCAGGTCCTCGGTGTCGGTCATCCGGATCGGCCGGGCGACCGAGCGCCTGCCCGCCACCACGGCGAACCCCGCGCCGACGACGTCGGCCCGCTGCCGCGCCTCCACCAGCACCGCGATGCCCATCGACCCGAAGAACCCCACGTCGCCCAGGTCGACCACGAGCGCGGACGCGCGGCCGTTCAGGCAGGTGAACAGCGCTTCCCGCACGTCGCGGAACGTGTCGACGTCGAAGTCGCCGTGCACGGCGGCGATCACCACGCCGTCCTCACCGACCTCGCGGACCGTCACCGACGGCTGATCGACATCCCCGTGCACGCCGCTCCCTCACCCCGATCCGGCCGCATCACCGCCTCCCACCCTTACCCGTTCCGGGCCTCGGCGACACCGCCGACGCGCGGATGTGCCGGTGGGGCGAGGTGTCGGCGTCGCCGAGCGGGGAGTGACGGTGGGTCACGACATCGGGCAGCGCTTCCTGATCGCACGGCATGCGGGCCGCCACCCCACGCGGGTGGCGGCCGGTCGGTGTCTCAGCGCACGAGGTCGGGCCGCAGGGCCGCGCCGAGCGCGCGGGCGAGCCACCCCAGCTCGAACGCGCGGCCGCGCTGCGCCTCGGTCATCCGGTGCCGCCCGCCGTGGTCGTTGAGGGACCAGCTCGCGCGGCTCGACTCGGTGAGCCAGGCGCGGACGTGCGCGCCGAGCGGGCTGTCGGGGGTGACGTCGACGGGTTCGCCGCGTCGGGCCGCCGCCAGCGCCCCGGCGAGCCCGGGCGTGTCGGTCAGGCCGTGCTTCCCGGTGAGCCGCCGCACTTCGGCCACGGCGTCCACGGGTTCGTCGCGGCCCGGCCGCGACGCGGGCCGCCGGGGCCCCTCGCTGAACCACGGTTCGACGTGCGCGCTGGTCAGCGGGCCGGTGAGGGCGTCGAAGCCGGGCAGCACCCCGGTGATGCGCTCCACGACCAGCAGGCAGCGGGCGATGGTGTCCTCGTAGTGGCCCCGGTCACCCTCGGTGAAGCCGACCTCGCGCATCAGGGGGAGCAGGCGGTCCGGGTCCGCGCCGTGGCGGGCGGGCGGGAACGCCGGGTCGAAGCCGGTGATCAGCCGCCCGTCGACCGCGTAGCCGAACGAGTCGGACGCGTAGTCGTGCCGCAGCACGGACACCGCCTCGGTGCCCCGGGACAGCGCCTCGACCAGGTGCGCGCCCTCGAAGCCGTTCGGCTCGAACACGACGGTCCACGCGCCCAGCGGCAGGGCCGAGGCCACGGTGGGGTAGCCGTGCTCGAAGTCGTGCAGGCGCCCGACGTCCGCCGCGGTCCGGGTCGCGACGCTGTCGGGCAGCGCGCCCATCCGCCGCAACGCCTCGCCCTCGTCCACGCCCTTGATGAAGGTGAGGCAGAAGATCTCGTCGAGCTCCTGCTCGTCACCCGGGCTCGCGTCCGCCCACGCCAAGTCGTCGATCGTGCTCACGTCGTCCCCCTCGAAGCCACAACGGAGCCGGCGAGCCTAGCAGCGGACGATCACCGGACCGGGTGGACTTCCCCTCCGCCGCCGGCGGGCAGGCCCGGGTGGTGCCTAGCTTGCTTCGCGGTCGTCGGACGGGCGACCGCCGCTGTCCGTCCGGAGCGGACGGGAGCGCGCCGAGCGGACCGGTAGGGGATGGCAGTGGTGAGGACGATGAGTCGGGGCCGTGGCCTGGTCGTGGCGGCGGTGGCCGTCGTGGTGTGCGCGGGGGCCGCGGTGCCCGCCGCCGCACAGGGACCGACCCGGGCGGAACCGGTGTCGACGGTCTTCATCGGCGACTCCTACACCGCCAACTTCGGTGTCGCCCCGGTCTTCGGCGCGTGGGACCCGAAGGAGTACTTCTGCTTCCGCTCCGAGGAGAACTACCCGGCGGTGGCGGCCCGGGCGCTGGCCGAGGAGGGCACCGCGCTCGCCGTCGCCTCCGACCGCTCCTGCGGGGGCGCGCTGATCGAGGACTTCTGGACGGAGCAGTCCCTGCCGGGCCACCGGAGCAAGCCGCCCCAGCAGGAAGCCCTGAGCGACGACACCCGACTCGTCGTCGGCAGCCTCGGTGGCAACACCCTCGGCTTCGCCCGGATCCTCAAGCAGTGCTCGCAGGAGCTCCGCGTCGCAGGCGCGGGGCTGCCCGCCGACGCGGTCGACCCCGAAGACCCCGCCGAGCGCTGCGCGGTCTTCTTCACCGGGGGCGACGGCAAGGACTGGCTCGACCGCCGGTTCGACGTGGTCGAGGCCGAACTGGAGGAGCTGTTCGACCGGATCGGGCACTTGTCGCCGGCTGCCTCGGCCGTGCTGGTCGGCTACCCGCGGATCGTGCCCGCCGACATCGTCAGGTGCCACACCCCCGCACCCGGGCAGGCCGACAAGCCCCTGGCCGACGTCCCCTTCGCGGCCCTGCCCGTGTTCGACCGGATCCAGGCGCGCCTGAACGACCTGATGCGCGCCAAGGCCGCCGAGTACGACGCCACCTTCGTCGACCTCTACGCCGTCACCGGCCACAACACCGCGTGCGACGGCGACGACCGCGGCATCGGCGGCCTGTTCGAGCAGTCCCAGGTCGACTTCTTCGCCCAGCCGCTGCCCTGGTACCTCCACCCCAACACCCGCGGCCGCGACATCCAGGCGCAGCACGTGGCCACCGCCATCCGGCAGGCCCTCGGCGGCTGACCTCCCCGGTCACCGCCGGCGCGCACCCCTACCCGCTGCCGAGGCAGACGAACGGGCGGCGCAGCGGGTCGACGGCGATGGCGTCGGCCAGGGCCACGGCCGGTCGCGCGCCGGCGGCCAGGCTGCGGTGGTAGTCGTCCATCGCGGCGGCGCACGCCTGGTCGCCGACCCGGCTCAGCGGCGCGACCACCACCTGCGAGCCGCTGGCCAGCAGGGCGCTGGCGAACCCCAGCGGCTCATCGCCGGGGCGGATCCGGTTCAGGGCGAGTTCGCACGCGGCCAGCACGACCTGCCGCGGCGGGTGCGCCAGACCGGCCATCTCGTGCGCGTAGACCGGGCCGTCGGCCAGCTCCAGCCGGGAGAACAGCGCGTTCTCCGGTTCGTGCACGCCGTGCGCGGCCAGGTGCGCGACCTCCGCGCCGTCCAACGCCGCCAGCACGTCGGTGACCGTGGCCCGCTCGTCCGACAGCAGCGCGGCGGTGGCGTAGTGCGCGCCCAGCTTGTCGATCTCGCCCACGGCGGCGGGCAGCTCCGGGCCGCGCACCAGCACGGTCCGGCCGGCGGGCGCGGTCGCGGCCCGGTCCGCGGCCAACCACGCGGTGGCGGACGGCGCCACGACCGTGGGCCGCCCCCGCAACGTCGGCAGCACGCCCCAGGGCACCGCGTACAGCGCGCCGGTCGGCACGACCACCAGGTCGCGCTCGCCGATCAACCCGGTCAGCGGCCGGATGAGCTGCGCGTCGAGCCGGTCGGCCTGCTTGTGCGCCGACGTCGCCATCACCTGCGCCAACGGTCCCGGCAGGTGGTCGGGGGCGAGCGCGTTGAGGTCCGCGTTCAGCATGCGGGCGCTCTCCGCCGCCTGCTCGGCCGACCCGAGCCGGGCCAGCCGCACGTCGGAGCCCACGACGACCACCGCGACCAGGCAGTCACCGGACGAGGCGAAGCTGACCAGGGCCCGTTCGCCCAGCCGTGCCATCACGTCGGTCAGCCCGGCGACCGGCCGCGGCCTGCCCCACCGGCCGGTGTGCCACCCGAGCCGGTTGGCCTCGCGCAGGCGTTCGGCCCGGCGGGCGTGCAGCGCGGCGGTCGAGTGGCCGTCGTGCTCGGCCTGGTGGATCGACTGCGTGAGGCTGCGGACCTCGGCGATGCGCTCGGCCAGCTCCGGGTCGTCGACGTGGCTCAACGGCTCGTAGCGGTAGGTCTGCGCCCGCGTCCGCTCCAGCCAGGTGAACAGCCGGCGGGCGTTGCCGCCGTCCAGCACCAGCCGCACGGCCAGCTCGGCGAGCTCCCGGCCGTGCAGCGCGGTGCCCGACAGCAGCTCCAGGCCGCCCATCCGGTCGCGCACGTGGTCCAGGTCGGTCAGCCCGCCCCGGATCTCGGTGAGCGCGGCGGCCCGCCGGCCGCGGGCGACGGCCAGTTCGGCGCGGCACAGGCGGCGCAGCATCCGGTAGTCGATGGGCGTGAGCCTGCCCGGCCGGGGCACCCGGTCGAGGATCGCCTCCGCCGCGTCGACGTCACCGCGCCGGATCTCCAGCCGTGCCGCGAGCATCCGCGCCAGCGCCGCCTGCTCGGCCAGCCGGGGCACGGGCAGCGAGTCGGCGAAGTCCAGCGCCCGTCCGGGCAGCGACCGGGACACCCGCCCCGACCGCAGCGCCAGCCGGGTGTCCACGCGCAGGCCGATGATCGTGGCGTTCGCGACGCAGGTCTCGCAGCCCCAGCGCCGCATCCGCTGCCGCGCCGAGGAGGCCGCGGCGCGGGCCAGTTCGAGGTCGTCGGTCATGTACGCGGCGACGGCCCGGTACAGCTCCACGTTGGCCAGGGTCCGGATGACGCCCTGGTCCGCGCGCAGCGCGGCGAGCACGCCGTCGAGCTGGGTGCCCGCCTCGTCGGCCAGCCCGGCGGCGATCAGCGCCTGACCGCGGTCCATGCCGAGCAGGGCGGGCACCTCCAGGCCCTGCTCCCGGTACGACCGCTCGATGAGCCCGTACCGCCGCGGGGCGGCCGGCACGTCGCCGACCCGCAGGTCCAGCAGCCCGGCCGCGTGGTTCGCGTCGGCCGCCCGCTCCAGCAGCCCGTGCTCGGTCGCCAGCGCCACGGCCCTGGTCAGGTCTTGCCGCGCCTGACGCACCAACCCGAGCCGGGTGTGGGCCGTGCCCCTGCTCCGCAGGGTCTTCACGATCAGGTCGGCCAGCGGGGTGACCGGCCCGCCCGCGGCGAGGCGGCGTTCCTTGTGCTCCAGCGCGGCGTCGAAGGCGGTGATCGCGTCCTCGATGAGCCCCGCGTTCAACAGCATCAGGCCCCGGTTGTGCTCGACCCGGCCGAGCAGCTCGGCCCTCACCACCGGGTCGGCCACGTCCTCGATGAGCTGCCGCGACTCGGCCAGCCCGGCCAGCCCGGCGGCGGGGCCGTCGGTTTCCGCGAGCACGCTCGCGAACGTCGAGGACAGCCGGATCCGGGTCGCGAGCCAGTCGGCGCGGACACCCGGGTCGGCGGGGTCGATCGTGTCGGTCAGGCCCTGCCCCCGGCGGAGCAGTCGGGCCGCCTCGTGGTGCCGCCCCGCGCACGTCGCGTCGAGCCCGACGCGGTGCAGTTCGCGTGCTTCGCGGATGACGGCGACATCGTCGAGAGAAGCGGTTACCGGCACCGTTCTATGACATCACAGAACGGTACCGGACAAAGCCCGCCGACCAGGAGACCTGGCCGGCGGGCTCGATCACGGTTGACAGGTCACTTCGCCGGTTGACCGTCCGGGCAGCCGCCCCCGGCGCACAGCGGCGACAGCTCGCCGTCCTCGTGCGTGTGGTGGTGGTGCTCGTGCCGGTCGGGCTCGGTCTCCGGCACGACGGTGGTCGTGGTGCCGTCCTGCCGGACCTGCTCGACGGTGTCGACGTCCTCGAACGCCTCGTCCACGAAATCGGTCTTGGTCTCGGTGGGCGTAGACAAAACGATCTCCCTCCCCTGGGATCTGTCCCGGCCTGACAAGCGACTCAGGCTGATTGCTCTGAGTCAGGTTCGGCGGGCCCCTCCTACCGCTCGAACAGGGCAATAGTGGCACAACGGCGTAACGATCAGGAGAGAATTTTGCACATCTGGTAGGCGACACCCGCCAGCCGTGCGTAAACGCCCCCGACTATCACCCATTCAGGTAACGGGGATTCAGGGTTGTTCCGGGGTGCTCGCGAGGCCCGCCGGCCACTCGGCCTCGGCGTCGAGGTGTGCCCGCAGCACGTCCGCGCAACGGCCCTTGGCCGGGCCGGCGCGGCCCCGTCGCGGCGTCAGCGCGTCGGCGACCGGGCGGTACTCCGGGCGGCCCGCCAACACGGCCAGGCGCAGCAGTTCCTGGCACTTCTGCGACAGCCGGCCGAACGCCCGCCACAGCCGCCGGTCGCGCTCGTCGAGCAGGGTGGCGTCCTCGGGCAGGCCGTGCTCGCTCACCAGCTCCGCGGGCGCGTCGGTCACCGCCGCCGCACGGCGGTCCGGGGTCCAGCTCCGCTGCGCCTCCCGGCACGTCGCGGCGACGAGCCACGCCGCCAGCGCCCGCGGGTCCTCCAGCCGACCGAGGTGGCGCAGCAGCGCGAGCCACACCGTCTGCACCACGCCCTCCGCCGTGTCGCGGTCCAACCCGTGCCCACGCGCGACGTGCCACACCAACGGCGTGAAGTCGGCGATCAGCGCGTCCAGGGCCGCGCGGTCGCCGGCCCGCGCCGCCGTCAGGCGGGCAGTGTGCCGTTCCGCCCCCTCCGACGGCTCCCAGTCCGGGTCCAGTGCCACCACTCCCTCTCAGCCACCCGCTACACCACCACGACCGCGCGGCAGAACACCCGCACTAATGCGGCCGACGTGCGAAAACCCCGCCCTCGGGTGTCGAGGGCGGGGTCCGTGGCGCTGCGGCCGGCCTACAGCTCGCCGGGCTTGTAGCAGTCCTGGAAGCCCTCCGGCTTGGGCTGGTTGCCCGCGAACGCGGCGACGACGTCGGACTGCTTGAGGTTCTCCGGGTAGCCGGGCCAGTCCGGCTCCTGCCCGTTGACGTGCAGCTCGTCCAACCAGTAGCCGGACTGCCCGGACACCTTCGCGAACTCCAGGTCGCAGCCCTTGACCCGGACCGTCACCTCGAAGACCTTCTGCGAGGACTTGACCGTGCGCTTGCCGATCTTCTTGCTCTTCTTCTCGGTCTCGTCGCGCGGCTCGCCGACCGAGGTGAAACCGGCCGCCTTCAACTCGGCGACGAACTCGTCCCCCTTGCTGGAGCACGCGACCAGGGATGCGCCCAACCCCAGGACCAACAGCACGGACGCGACCTTCGTGTTCATGGCGCACAGCAAACCCGGACGGCCGAACCGCCGCGCGCGCCCCCATCAACCGTTATCGCGCTGTGACGTGCCGGTGGTCGCAACCGCGGGCCGTGCCGGCGCGTCACAGTCCCGTGCACACCTCCGTACCGCCGCTCGTGTCGGCCGCCGCCGTCCTCGCCCTGATCACGGGCTGTTCCACCACAGTGTCGGGGGCGAGCTCCGGCACCGGGGCGGCGACCACGACGACCACGACCACCTCGGCCGGGCGGGAGTCGACCCCCGAGCCGACGTCCGAGCCGAGCCCGCTGCCGACGATCGACGAGGCCGTGCCGGCCCAGTACTGCGAGGACGCCTTCCCCGGCGCGCTGGGCAAGCCGATGCTGGCCGTCGTCGTGGAGACCCCGTCCGGCCGCCTCACGTGCGACCAGGCCGCCGCCGTCCTGGTCGACTACTACGCCGAGCGCCGCGACCCCACTCCGGGACTCCCGCCGCTCGCGGTCGGCACGATGAGGTGCAACCAGGTCGTCCCCGAAGGGTCCCTGCCGCAGGTCGTGTGCGCTGACGAGGACAACCTGGTCTACTCGATGTGGCCGCAGACCTGACGGGATCAGAACCGGCCGAACAGCCAGTGACCGGGGTGGCCGGGCCTCGGGTCGAGGCAGAACTCCCTGGTCGCGCGGACGATCTCGGCCGTCTCGACCGTGCCGCGGTGGTCCGCGTCGAGGCGGTCGAACAGGGTGCGGGCGTCCTCGTCGGGCACGCCGCACCGGGTCGTGAGGGTCAGGAACTCGTCGCGCTCCACCACGCCCGTCCCGTTCGTGTCGACCAGGGCCAGCACGGCCGTCGCCAGCGGCCGCAGGGTCCGGTCGAACGCGGTGTGCGTGGCGCGGCCCGCCCACGCCAGGAACTCGGCCTTGCCGACGCGGCCGTCGTCGTCGGTGTCGGACTCGGCCGCCAGGGCGCGCCACAACGCCCGGTAGGCGGCGCGGACGGCCATCGCGGCGGCCGAGCGCGGCGGGTGGCCGAACGACTGCACCAGCCGCAGCGCGAACACCTCGTAGTCGTCCCGGCGCAGGTAGCCGTCGCCGGTCGCGTCCAGCAGGTCGAAGCGCGGCGCCGGCGCGGCCGGGACGGTGCGGTGCCCGGTGACCGCCGCCGCCCACCGCGTCGCGTCGGGGTGCGCCGCGGTGAGCACCGCGCCGTGGTTCGCCCCCGGGTACGTCGTCAGGTGCACGGTGCTGCCCGCCGCGGCGATGTCGTCGGCGAAGTCGTGGATCACCGCGGGCGGCACGATCTCGTCGGCCCCGCCCGCGGCCAGGAACACCGGCCGGTCCAGCCGGGCGACCGGCACGCGGCACTCGTCCAGCACCCGGGCCACGTGGTCGTGCCGGGTCAGGTCCGTCATGCCGGTCTCGTCGTTGGTCATCGCCTTGGTGGCGCGGAACATCTCCACCAACGACACCCGTTCGGCCAGGTCCACCAGGGACGTGCCGCGGTCGGTGAGGAAGCCGTGGGAGAAGTCCGGGTACCGGGTGCGCATGCCCGCCAGCACGATCGGCACGAACGGGCAGACCGCCGCCGCCGCGTCGCTGGTCCGGGTGGCGATCACGCGCACCAGGTGCACCGGCGGCGCGAGCGCGAGCGTGCCGAGGAAGTCCAGCTCCGGCGCGTACCTCGTGGCGATCAACGAGGTGAACAGCGCGGCGTGCCCGCCCTGGGAGAACCCCGCGACGAGCCAGCGGTCCGACAGCGGGTGGGGCAGCCCGCGGGCGGCGCGGACGATGTCGACCACGTCGTCGGCCACCGCCTCGCCGTGGAAGTACGGGTGCGGGCCGGGCGTGGCGAGGCCTTCGTAGTCGGTGGCCGCCACGGCGTACCCGGCGGCGAGCCACGACGCGATGTGCGCCCGTTCCAGCCGGAGCAGGCCGGTGCGCGACGGCGCGGTGCGGTCGGACAGGCCCGTGGTGCCGTGGGCGTAGCTGACCACGGGCCAGCCGCCGGGCGGGGGAGTGCCGTCGGGCACGAACACCGACCCGGTGACCAGCCGACCCCGGCCGTCGTACCCCACGCCCTGGTAGAACACCCGGTAGGCGGCTTCGGCGTGGTCCGGCCGGAACCGCGACGCGAGCGGGCGGGCGCGCAGCAGCGTGCCGGGGCGCCTGACGGGGTCCGGTGCGGTGGAGGAGGTCACGACACCAGGACGTTAGCCCTTTCCGCCCTACCCGATGGAGTGAACCTCGGTCAGGGGTCCCCGTCGACGCGGTACCCGGCGCCGCGCACCGTCAGCACCAGCGCCGGG
Organism: Saccharothrix saharensis; assembly: GCF_006716745.1. Classification (NCBI taxonomy): domain Bacteria; kingdom Bacillati; phylum Actinomycetota; class Actinomycetes; order Pseudonocardiales; family Pseudonocardiaceae; genus Saccharothrix; species Saccharothrix saharensis. The sequence continues at coordinate 7,415,611 of NZ_VFPP01000001.1, forward strand.
TCGTCCGGGTTCTCCTCGACCTTGCGGCGCAACCGGCGGATGTGCACGTCCAGCAGCCGCGTGTCGCCGAAGTAGTCGTAACCCCACACGCGTTGCAGCAACTGCTCGCGGGTCACGATCCGGCCGCCCGCCGACGCCAGTTCCACCAGCAACCGGAACTCCGTCCGGGTCAGGTGCACCTCGACCCCGGCCCGGTGCACCGTGCCCACGTCCGGCCGGATCTCGAGCTGCCCCACCTGCAGCACCTCGTCCTGCCGCCCGCCGCCGCGCCGCCGCAGCAACGCCCGGATCCGGGCCGCCAGCACGCTGGCCACCAGCGGTTTGGTCACGTAGTCGTCCGCGCCCGCCTCCAGCCCGGCGATCACGTCGGCGGCGTCGGCGCGGGCGGTGACGATGATGATCGGCAGGTCGCCGCGGGCGCGCAGCGTGCGGCAGACCTCCAGGCCGTCCACCCCGGGCAGCATGAGGTCCAGCAGCACCACGTCGGGTTCGGTGACGGCGAGCAGCTCCAAGGCGTCCTCGCCCGACACGGCGTCGGTGACGGCGAAACCCTCGTCGCCCAACGCCAGGCCGAGGGCCTGCCTGATGTGCTCGTCGTCCTCGACCAGCAGAACCGAGAAGTCCATGACGACCCGATCCTGCCGCACGCCGACCGCCCGCGCCGGGATCGCAAGCTGACCGCAAGGTTCACCGGACCGCGGCGTGCTCCTCCGCCGGCTCGTCGGCGACCCGGTCCCCGCCTGCCTGCCGCCACTGCGCCAGCACGTCCGACCACGCCGACGGCGGCTCGCGGTCGAACGTGATCGCCGCGACCCCGTCGTCACCCGGGATCTGGTCGAGCTGCGCGCCCTTGCCCGCCTCCGCGGCGGAGCGCGGCCCGACGGCGCACGCTGCGCGGCGGCGTCGCCTCCTGCCACTCGTGCACCGCACGCGCCGCGTCGGGGTGGCCGGGCAGGCACAGCACGGCCGGCGCGGCGCCCGGGTACTCGGTCGGCAGCAGCGAGTTGTTCTCCTGGTTGTGGAGGTCGGTGGTCCTGATGCCATTCGCGTCCTTGGTGCCCGGACCCTGCCACGGCGTGGCGCCCGGTCCGTGGGGCGGCCCGGGTCGAGCGCGAACCGGCCGTTGATCTCGTTCAGGGTGGACAGGCCCACCGAGCCGGAACCGTCGCTGATCGACGCCACCGTGCGTGACCGCGCGGTGCGAGCATCTCCGGAGGTGGGAGGAGTGGTGTGCCGGTGAGCTGGCGATTCGCGGTGAGCACCCTGGGCACTCCCGGCGCACCTCTGCACGAGACCGCCCGGGTCGCGGCGGCGCACGGCTGCGAGGGACTGGAGGTCCGCGTGCACCCGTCGGAGGAGGTCCACGTCGGGATGCCCACGGCACGGGCCGCGCGGGCGCGGGCACAGGTCGCGGAAGCCGGCCTGGAGATCACGTGCCTGGCCGGTTACGTGAAGGTGTGCGGACCGGGGCCGGTGGTCGACGAACTGCGCGCACTGGTGGACCTGGCCGACCTGCTCGGGGCTCCGGCCATCCGCGTCTTCCCCGGCGACGACGGCACCGGGGAGGGTCGCGCCCTGGACCACATCGCGGCCACCCTCCCCGACCTGCGTGCCGCCGGCGTCCGACTGCTGATCGAAACCCACGACTCCCACCCGACCGGCGCGGCCGCCCTGCGCCTGGCCGAACCGTTCGCCGCTCCCGGGCGGGTGGCCGTGCTGTGGGACGCGGTGCACCCGTGGCGCGCCGGCGAGCCACCGGCGAGGACGCGTGCCGTCCTGGGGGAGTACTTGGCTTACTTCCAGCTGAAGGACGTCACCGCAACCGACCCGACCCCGGTGCCGCCGGGCGAGGGCGACGTCCCCTTGGCCGAATGCGCCGAACTGCTGGCACACTGGTCGGGCTGGGTGTCGCTGGAGTGGGAACGCGCGTGGTACCCCACCCTCCCCCCGCTCCCGACACCCCTTCGCGCCGCCGCCGACTGGTACACCCACTGGCAGCCGCCCCGAGGCCCCCGACCGCCGTTTCCGCAGGTCAACGCGCCGACTTGATTCACTATCGAGTGAATCTGCCGCCCCACCGAACAATATCGCCGTTACCAAAGCCCTGAAACGTCGGTTGAAACAACGAGGCCGCCCTCAACCCCCACCCCTGTCCACCCACCCCCCAACCCGCCTCGCATCCACGTCCCAGTCCGCCCTCTCGGTCCGCCCTGTCGCCGCCTGCGTCCTCACCTCCCACCCGCCTCCACTGTCCTTTCGCCACCCACCGGCCCCGGCGGCCTCACCCACGACGGCCCGGCACGTCGCCGCCGAGGAGCTCGGCGATGCGCTCACCGAGGCCTACGAGGGCCCCGAGCAGCGATTTCCGTTACGGGCCAAGGGCGGTGAGGTGGGGCTTGACGGGTCGGTTGAAGCTCGAATAGGGTGCGGAAAGCGCTTTCCGTGAGCACTCTGGAGGCTTGCCGGTGACGATCGGGTTGTCCGTGCGCCACGACATCGGATCGGCGCTGACGCTGTCGGTCGGCGACGTCGACCTGGCCCGCTACGTCTACGTCCCCGACACCGTGCAGCTCGAGTCACCCAAGCCCTACCTGCACCCGATCCGCACCCGCGCCGGCCGGGTGGTGAGCCTCTTCCGCCCCCACGACCACGTCTGGCACAAAGGCCTCGCCTGGTCGCTGCCCAACGTCGACGACGAGAACTTCTGGGGCGGCCCGACCTACGTCCACGGCCGGTCGTACGTCCAGCTCGACAACAACGGCACCCAGCGCCACCGGCGCGTGATCGACGTCGGCGTGCAGGAGGACCAGGCCTGGTTCACCCATGAGTTGGATTGGGTCACTCAATCCGGGCAGACCGTGATCACGGAGCGTCGGACCATCACCGCCGCCCTGCTGTCCGCCGACGCCTGGGCCCTCACCTTCGACACCGCCATGACGAACACCTCCGGCGAGGGGATCGCGTTCGGCTCGCCGACCACCCGAGGCCGGGAGAACGCGGGGTACGGCGGGTTGTTCTGGCGCGGCCCCCGCTCGTTCACCGGAGGGAACGTCGTCACGCCCGAGGGCGTGGGCGGTGACGAAGTGCGCGGCCGGCGGGCCGAGTGGATGGCGTTCGCGGGCCGGCACGACGGTGACGCGCACGACGCGCACGACGGTGGCCTGCACGGCCACGCGCGGATCAGCGGCGTGCACGGCGGCGGCGCGGCGGAATCCTTGGTGCTGTTGCTCGACCACGACGCCAACCCGCACCACCCCCCGCAGTGGTTCGCCCGGACCGTCGAGTTCGCCTGCCTCAACCCGGCCCCGTTCTTCAGCGAGGAACTCACCCTCCCGAACGGCGGCACCGTCCGGTTCCGCTACGGCGCGGGCGTGGCCGACGGCACGGCGGACGACGCGCACGCCCTCGCCGACGCCGTGCGCGAAGCGCTGCACCGATGACCACCTTCCCGGGCGGCACGTCGCTGTCGTTCCTGGACGTCTACGACGACCCCGCACCCGACGGCGTCGTGGGCGGCAGCCCGCACCTGCACCTGGCGTCGACCGAGTGCTACGTGGTCGTCGGCGGCGAAGGCGAGTTGCACGCGGTCACCCTCGACGGCTGCCGCGAGATCCCGCTCCGCCCCGGCTCGGTCGTCTGGTTCACGCCCGGCACCATCCACCGCGCGGTCAACCACGGCGGCCTGCGCGTGATCGTCCTGATGGCCAACGCCGGCCTGCCCGAGGCCGGTGACGCGGTGATGACGTTCCCGCGCGACGTCGTCGCCGACCCCGACCGCTACCGCGCCGCCGCCACCCTGCCGCCCCGCGCGACCGAAGCCGAACGCGCCGCCGACGCCCGCAAGCGCCGTGACCTGGCCGTCGAGGGCTTCCTGCCGCTCCGCGACGCGCTCCGGAACGGCGACCCGGCTCCGCTGCGCGAGTTCCACGCCGCCGCGGCGTCCCTGGTCCGGCGGCGGGCCCGCTCGTGGGCGCCGATCGTGCGCGACGGCCCGCTCGCCCAGGCCGAGGCCACCCTGGCGCTCACCGGGGACCTCTCCCTGGGCCTGGCCCCGCACCTGGAGCGCGCCGCCGTGTTCCACTCTCCCCGACGGCGGGCGTTCGGCATGTGCGGCCGCCTGAGCCCGGTCGACACCGCCCGCGCCGAAGCAGACGAGGAGCACGCACAGTGACCACCCGCACCTGCGCGATCATCGGCACGGGCGCGATCGCCGGCGCGCACGCCGAGGCGATCGCCGCGCTGCCCGACCGCGCCCGGCTCGTCGGCGTCGTGGACGTCCGACCCGACCGCGCGGCGGCGTTCGCCGCGACGTGGGACGTGCCCACCTACCCGACCGCGGCCGACCTGCTCGACGCCCAGCGCCCCGACCTGGTCCACCTGTGCACGCCACCCGGCACCCACCTGCCGCTCGCGCTGGAGTGCCTGGCGGCCGGTGCGTCGCCCGTGGTGGAGAAGCCGCCGGTGCTGTCGCTGGCCGAGTTCGACCGGCTGCGCGCCGCCGAGGCCGACGCGGGCGTGCCCGTGGCCACCGTGTTCCAGCACCGGTTCGGGTCCGGGGCCGTGCGGCTGCGCCGGCTGCTGGCCGAGGGCCTGCTGGGACGCCCGCTGGTGGCGTCCGCGCACACGTTGTGGTTCCGCGACGACGACTACTTCGCCGTGCCGTGGCGTGGCCGCTGGGACGTCGAAGGCGGCGGACCGACCATGGGCCACGGCATCCACCAGTTCGACCTGCTGCTGTCGATCCTCGGCCCCTGGTCCAGCGTCACCGCGCTCGCCGAGCGCCAAGCCCGCCCGACCGACACCGAGGACGTCTCCGCCGCGCTCGTGCGCTTCCGGTCCGGGGCCGTGGCCACGGTGGTCAACTCCCTGGTGTCACCGCGCCAGACCAGCCAGTTGCGCTTCGACTTCGAGCACGCCACCGTCGACCTGGAACACCTGTACGGCTACACGAACGCCAACTGGTCGCTGACCGCCGGACCCGACGTCACGTCGGCGTGGGAGAGCGACCCGGCCGACGTGCCCAGCGGTCACACCGCGCAGTTCACCGCCGTGCTGGACGCCCTGGACGCCGGCGAGGCGCCCCCGGTCTCCACCGCCGACACCAGGGTGACCATGGAGTTCGTCGCGGCCGTCTACGCCTCCTCGTTCACCGGCCGCACGGTCGCCCGGGGCGAGATCACCGAGGGCGACCCGTTCTACGCGAGCATGGCGGGCACCGGCGCGCCCTGGCTGCGCCAACCGGCCCGGTAATCGGAGCGACAGCGGCACGCGCGGCCAATACCGTCCGCCGCATGCGCGCACAACCTGCCCTGACGTGGCGGCCGCTCACCCGGGACGACGCCAAGGTGTCGGCGGACCTCCTCAACGCCATGGAGGCCGTCGACCGGATCGGCGAGCACTACACCGAGGAGGACACCCTCCAAGAGCTGATCGACCCCTACACCGACCTGGAGCGCGCGAGCCTCGCGGCCTTCGACGGTGACGTGATGGTCGGCTTCATGAAGGTCCGCCACAAGCCGGCCGCGGACGAGGTCCACCGGGTCTTCCTGGACGGCGGGGTCCACCCCGACCACCGGCGCCGGGGCCTGGGGACCGAACTCGTCGCGGCCGGGGTGGCGGCGGCGAAGGTCGTGCACGACCTGCACCACCCGGCGGCCAAGCTCGTGGTCGACGTGCACAAGGGCGAGCACATCGCCGGGATCGCCGATCTCCTGCGGTCCCGGGGCTTCGAGCCGGTCCGCTACTTCGAGTACCTGGAACACCCGCTCGGCGACGCGATCCCCGACGTGGCGATCCCCGCCGGGCTGCGGGTCGAGCCGTGGTCGGCGGCGAACGACGAGGAGTTCCGGTCGGTCCGCAACGAGTCCTACCGGGACCACTGGGGCGCGACGCCGATGCCCGCGGACGCCTGGCAGAACAAGATCACCAACCGGACGTTCCGGCCCGAGGTCAGCTTCCTGCTGCGGGACGTGGCGACCGGCACCGCGGTGGGCGTGCTGGTGACCATGTGCTGGGACGCCGACACGGCGGCGACCGGCGTCCGTGACGCCCGGTTCATGCTCATCGGAACGCTGCGGCAGTACCGGGAGCGTGGCGTCGCGGGCGCGTTGGTCGCACACGCGCTGCGGGCCGCCGCCGACCACGGCTACGACCGTGCCAGTGCCGGAGTGGACTCGGCGAGTCCTTTCGGCGCGTCCGGGCTCTTCGAGCGGGCCGGCTTCACGCCGACGATGCGGCACGTCCGCTGGGCACTGGAGGTCTGATCGCTCGGCGCCACGCGGGGCCCGAGTTCAGGGCGCCACCGCCGCGCCCGCGGCAACGGCTACGTCGAGGTCGAGGTCGGCTCGCGGCGGGCCGTTCCACCTGTGCGTCGGCCCGTGGACCGAGACCCGCCTGGGCACCGACGGTGCGATCGGCAGCACCTGCTGCACCGGCGACCTCCGCCGACCGTCCCACCGGGTGACAACGGCGCGGGAGAACCCCATCGCGGGAGAACCACATCACCGTCACGGTCCTCCGGGCGGTGGGGCGTAGCGGGCGGCGATCGAGGCGGCGCGGTCGTGCAGGGAGGCGCGCAGCCACGGCGGGGCGAGGGCTTCGGCGCTCGCGGCGAGCTGCCACAGCGCCCACTCGGCGTGGCGCGGGTCCTGGAACGTCACCTCCATCCGCAGCCGGCCGTCCGCGTCGACCTCCTCGGCGAGCACGGCCACCGCGGTGGCGACCAGGTCCTCCCGCCGCGTCGGGTGCACCAGCACCAGCACCGCGACCTGGTCGCCGCCGGCCCGGAACCGCGTGCCGCGCTCCTGCCAGGCCCGGCCCAGGTCGACCCGGTCCGGTCGCTGCGCCGGTTCGGCCAGCTCCTCGGCGGCCACCACCCGGGACAGCCGGTACGTGCGGTCCTCGCCGGACCTCGTGGCCAACAGGTAGCCCTGGTCGCGCACGGTCACCAGGCCGATCGGGTCCACCGTGCGCCACCGCGCCGGCTGCCCCTCGGCCGCGTAGTGGATGCGCAGCTTGTGCCCGGCGAACACCGCCCGCCGGATCTCGGCCACCACCGCGTCCGGCACCTCCTCCACGACCACGCGGCGCGAGAGCAGGTCGGTCTCCGGGTCGATGAGCAGCCGCTCGGCCACGCCGACGGCGGCGTCGCGGTGGCCCTCCGGCAGCGCGTCGACCACCTTCAGCATGGCCGAGGCGAGCGCCGAGCCGAGGCCGAACGCCTGCGCGCCCCGCCGCGACCCGGCGACCAGCAGCGCGAGCGCCTCGTCGTGGTTCAGCCCGGTGAGCTCGGTCCGGAAACCGGGCAGCAGCGAGAACCCGCCGTGCCGACCGCGCTCGGCGTAGACCGGGACACCGGCCGCGGACAGCGCCTCGACGTCCCGCAGCACGGTCCGGGTGGACACCTCCAGCTCGCGCGCGAGCGCGGTGGCCGACAACCGGCCGTGCCGGCGCAGCAGCAGCACCAGCGAGACCAACCGGTCGGCGCGCACGCGGAAACGCTAGCGGAATACACGACACAGGGTGTCGTGATTCGTTGCGAGGCTTCCGCCACGACGTCACCGAGCAGCGGCACCGGGCCGCCGGACGTCGATGATCCGAATGGAGCTGAAGTGGCTGTGGAGCGCACGGCGGTCAACCCGTGGACGTGGTCCGTGGACCTGGGCTACAACCAGGGCGAGCTCGTCTCCGGGCACACCCGGACCCTGTACGTCGCCGGGCAGACCGCGATGAGCGGCGACGGCAAGCCCCTGCACGACGGCGACCTGGCGGCGCAGGTGGCGTCGAGCCTGGACAACCTGGAGGCGGTGCTGGGCGAGGCGGGCATGTCCCTGCGCGACCTCGTCCGGCTCACCGTCTACACCACCGACGTGGACCTGCTCTTCCGGCACTACGGGGTGCTGGCGTCGAGGCTGGGCGCCGCCGGTGCGGCCCCGGCCACCACGATGCTCGGGGTGACGCGGCTGGCGCTGCCGAGCCTGATGGTCGAGCTCGAAGGCACCGCCGTCGCGTGACGCCCGCGCCGCTCGTGCCGGACGTTCCGGCACGGGCGGCGCGCGTCGTCATCCCGGGCGAGAACTTCGTCCGGGAGCGGATCCGCGCTCTGCGGCGACGCTCACCGGTGAGGCTGTACCGGCGCTGGTCGCGGATCAGCGCCGCCGACCACCCGGACCGCTGCGTCCTGCGCGTGGTCATCAACGGCTGCCTGTCGTGGCTGCTCGCCACCGCCGAGCTCCCCCGAGCAGGTGCGGCCGGACGGCCCGGCGCGATCCCCCTCCGGTCCCGCACCGCGGACTCGGACGGCAACCGGCGGGAACGACCAGCATCCGCGCCTACCGACTCCGTCGACCGCGGCGATCCCGCCGGCCGCTGGTCGGTCGGGCGTCCGACTCGCGGAGCACCACCACGGCCATCTCCCGCAGGCGGTCGTAGTACCGGAAGGCGTCGCCCTCGTCGTCCAGCGCCGGCAGGATCCGCTCCACGGTCGGGAGGAGCCTGAGCAGCACCCGGCGGTGTCGCTCGTCGAAGCGCCCGGTCAGGAACGCGTGGACGCAGCCGGCGATGTCGGCGTCCAGCATCACCATGTCCTGGCCGTCCACGTCCCGACCGCGGAGGTGGGGTGGGAACGGCGCGCGTTCGTGTTCCTGCCGGCGCAGCGCGAGCAGGTCGGAGTCGTCCACGGTCGAGATCCTGCCGGCGCGGAGGGCGGTGGCGCCGACGTCGTCGCACCCCGCCTCCCGGTACCTTGAACCGCGATACCGACGCCCTGCCGAGGAGCCCGTGCACCAGCCGCCGGACGAACGGGTGCACCACTACCCGCGTGCCGAAATAGTTCGGGAGCGAGCGGTTCTCCCGGTTCGCGGGCGGCCCTCCCGACCAGTCCGCCACCAACGTCCGCAACGTCGCAACCACCCGATCCTAGTGGCGTGCCGCCGGCGCCGATGGACAACCAGGCACGCCGCGGTCCTCATCGGGATCAGCACCAACGGCAGGGCCGCCGCTGCGTGCCGGTCGGGTGGGATGGATTCCCTCGTCGCGTTGTGCGGTTGAGGCACAGCGCGTATCCCTGACACCACGGTGCATCACGGCCTCGGTGCTCACCTTCGGCGCGAAGGTCAACTGCTACGCCCAGCCCCGCGTGTCCCGGGCACGCACCCTGACCCACTGCTTGGACCAACCCCAGCGGCGCCTGTCCGAGACGTCCCAGTTCGTGGTGAACATGATGGGGCGCGCCGCGTTCGGCTCCGGCGGGTCGTTCGTGCCCACCATCCAGGAGACGCGCCTGATCCACGCCGCCGTGCCCACCCGGCCCGGCGCACCGGACCCGGCCCGACCCGTCGCGGGTGCGCCGACCACGTGACCGGCCGTCCTCGCTGCGCGGGTGGTGCCCCCGGAGCGTCCGCCGCGGCTACGCGGGCCAGCGGTGGTGGAGGTCGTCGATGCGGTAGTGGTGGACGTGGCGCCAGCGGCCGTCGACGAGGGCGGCGTCGGCCAGGTGGTGGTGGTCGTGGTCCAGGTCGTGCTCGTGCTCGATCACCTCGGGGTCACGCGTCGGCCAGAACCGGGCGGCCAGCACGGTCGCGGCGACGGTGACCGCGGCCAGCACGGCGAGGGCGACCGGCATTCCGGCGGCGGTGGCGAGCCCGCCGGCCAGGGGGTAGCCGAGCAGCCAGCAGGCGTGGGAGAGGGCGAAGTCGGCGGCGAACACCGCGGGCAGGTCGGCGGGATGGGCCGAGCGGCGCAGGAGTCGGCCGCCGGGGGTCAGCACGAGGGAGCTGCCCGCGCCGATCAACGCCCACAGCGCGAGCAGGGCGGGCCAGCGCGAGTCGCCGAGCAGGGCGGTGACGGGGACCGCGAGCAGCAGCACGGCCGCGAGCCCCGCGCAGGCGCGCAGCATCACGGCCCGGTCGGTGAACCGGTCGAGGACCGCGGGCAGGGTGAAGGCGGCGACGAGCGAGCCGAGCCCGTTGGCGGCCAGGGCGACGGCGACGGCGGTGTCGTCGCGGCCGAGCAGGTCGCGGACGTAGCCGACGGTGTTGACCAGGACCATCGACCCGGCCGCGGCGACCGCGAGGTGGACGGCGAGCAGGCCCCGCAACCGGGGCGTGGCCAGGTGGATGCGGATGCCTCTGACGGTGGCGGTGAACGGGCGGTCGTCGCGTCGCGGTCCGCGGGTCGCGGGCAGCGCGGCGGAGAGGACCAGCAGGGCGGACCCGACGAAACCGGCGGCGGTGCCGAGGAACAGGTCGTCGTGGCCGAGGACGACGAGCACGGCGGCGGCGACCAGCGGGCTGAGCAGGCTTTCCAGGTCGTACGCCAGGCGGGACAGGCTCAGCGCGCGGGTGTAGTCGCGTTCGTCGGTCAGGATCTCCGGGATGGTGGCCTGGAACGCGGGCGTGAACGCGGCGGACGCCGCGTGCAGCAGGAAGATCAGCAGGTGGACCTGCCAGATCGCGTCCACCCACGGCAGCGCCGCGGCGATCGTGGCGCGCACCAGGTCCAGCGTGACCAGCAGTGCCCTGCGCGGTACCCGCGCGGTCAGCGCGCCGGCGATCGGCGCGACGCCGACGTAGGCGACCATCTTGATAGCCAGCGCGGTGCCGAGAACCGCTCCGGCGTCGGGTCCGGCCAGGTCGTAGGCGAGCAGGCCGAGCGCGACGGTGGCCAGACCCGTGCCGACCAGGGCCACCACCTGCGCGGTGAACACCCTGCGGTACGCGCGGTTGGACGGCACGGAGAGCATGGCGCGGCCTCCGGTGACCGGTGTCGTGGACGGTCCGGTGACACCATACGTGCTCATGTACGCACGCGATGACGTTGCAACAACGCAGGACTGGCAACAGCTTCCTTCCGGCGACCACGTCGACGCGGCGGTGGACGGCTTCCGGATGCTGGCCGACCCGACCCGGCTGCGGATGATGTGGCTGCTCTGCGGCTCGGAGTACGACGTGACCACGTTGGCCGGGGCGGTGGGGGTCGCGCGGCCGGCGGTGTCGCAGCACCTGGCGAAGTTGAAGCTGGCCGGCCTGGTGTCCCTGCGCCGCGACGGACGACGCGCGGTCTACCGGGTGCGCGGCGGTCACGTGCGGCGGTTGCTGGGCGAGGCGATCGAGGCGGCCGACCACCGGGTGACCGGCCGGCCCGACCACGACTGACCGGACCTCGCACTGTGCGCCGAAGCGGCCGCACTCACCGGCGACGAGACCGGGGTGCTCGCGGCGGCGAAGGCGTTCCGCGCGGCCGTCGGTACGAGTGAGCGACTGAACGGTCCAATCGAACCAACGGCGATTCACGGAATACTGTCCGTGGGCGAGCGGATACGAGGGGACGTAAAAGTTGCGCAAATCACGGAGCACATTTCGCATCACCGGTCTGTCGTTGGCATCGGTCCTCCTGGCCGCCGGGTTGTCGACGGGCGCGGCGGGTCCGGCGTCGGCGCAGACGAGCGCGGTGCGGATGGACTACACCTGCACGACGTCCGCCGGACCGACCGTCGCGCTGACCGTGTGGGTCGTCGGCGGCCTGCCCGACGACGGCGCGGGCCCGAACAGCGTCTCGTACAGCAGCTACTCCTACATCGACGTCGACCTGGACCTGCGCGAGCTGCGCCCGGCCCTGCCGGTGGGCAGCGGGGTCCGCCTGGACGGCGACAGCACCGCCACGCTCGACGCGCACCTCACCGGCCCGGACGGCACCCGGACCACCCGGGCCGCGTTCACCCTCGCGCCCACCTGGATCACCGACACCCGCTCGGCCGCCGTGCGGGCCAGGGGAGCCTTCCCGGCGCAGTACCTGAACACACCGGGCGCTTACGACCTGCACGTGGACGACCTGGCGCTGACACTGCGCCCGGAACGCGCCGACGGCACACCCCTGGGCACGATCACCGCGTCCTGCTCGCACGACCCGGCGCAGAACGACGTGGTGGGCACCATCCAGTCGCAGGCGGCCCACTTCGACCGGCCGATCCGCCCGGACGCGCTGCGGGTGGTCTCGGCGACCCCGACGTCCGTGACCCTGGCCTGGGACGCCCGCTCCTGGTGGAACCCGACCGCGGGCTACAACGTGTACCTGGACGGCGGGCACGTCGTCTTCGCCACGGAGAAGCAGACGACCATCACCGGGCTGACGCCGGACACGCAGCACCGGGCGAAGGTCGTCACCGTCGACGTGCGGAACAGCTGGTCGAACCCGAGCGAGGGCCTGATCTTCACCCTCCCCCGGGCCTGACCCCCGCGAACCGCCGACACCGGGTCCGTGTTGCGGCGGACCCGGTGTCACCACCGGGTGCGGTTCGCCCGCCACCGCGTGAAGAGCGCCGAGGGGCGGGTCGTCGTCGGGTGCGACGCTCGTGGAGGAGTCGGCCACGCGCCGGGTGTCTCGGCCGGTGAACCGGCACGGTGCCGCCCGGCTCGAACGGCTGACCGAGGCCGAAAGCCACTGAAGTGGTGTGTGCGCACCGTAGCCGAAAAGGTTCCGGTCAGGCTTTCGACGCCTTTTCGGGCACTCAAGGCGGACCGGCTGTCGCTCACCATGGCGTTCATGGTTGACGCTGGGTTCGTAGAGCGAAAGAAATCCCACCGCATCGGCGGAAGGTTATTCGCTCGGGCGGGTGTTCGCGTTCTCCTAGTGCGTTCCTGCCCATCCGGATGATCGCTGCTAGCGTCTCGACGGGATGTCGTGCCCGTGATTCGGAGGCGCTGCGGATGGCCGTCGGGAATGTCAGTCCGGGCGCGGTGGTCCTCCGGTTCGCACGGCTCCTGGTGGTTCTCGGCAGGCGCTCGACGCTGGTGGCCTGGTGGGCGGCGACCGGTCGGCTGCGCGGGCGCCGGGCCGGGCCCGCGCTGGAGTCGTGGCTGGTGGGCACGGTGGTCGAGCTCGGTGCCGCGTTCGTGAAGGCGGCGCAGTTGCTGAGCACGCGGGCGGATCTGCTGCCGCCGGAGGTCTGCCGTGCCCTGGCCCGGCTCCACGACCGGGTGCGTCCGGACGCCGCGGCCCCGTTCGCGGCACCACCGGGGTTGGCCGGTTCGCCGGCGACGCCCGTCGGGTCGGGCAGCATCGCCTGCGTCCACCGGGTTCGGCTGGCCGACGGTCGGGACGTCGCCGTCAAGGTGCGCCGACCGGACGTGGAGCGGACGTTGCCGCTGGACCTGGCCCTGGTCGAGGGGGTCGCCGGGCTGCTGGCCAGGTTGCCCGTCCTGCGGGGTGCGCCGGTCGTCGACATCGCCCGGCAGCTCACCGACGGCATCCGGGCGCAGCTCGACCTCACCCGCGAGGCCGAGCTGCTCGACGGTTTCCGGAGGACCACGGCCGACGTCCCGGGGGTGACTGTGCCGGCGGTCGACCGCGAGCTGTCCACCGGGGACGTGCTGGTGATGGAGTTCGTCCCCGACCTGGTCCGCCTCCGCCCCGAGGACCTCGCGGTGGCGAACCGGCGCCGTGCGGTGGTGACCGCGCTGCGCGTCGTGTACCGGATGTTGTTCCTCGACGGTGTGGTCCACTGCGATCTGCACCCCGGGAACCTGTACTTCCGGGAGGACGGCTCGATCGTGGTCCTGGACGCCGGGTTCACCGTCCGGTTGTCGGATTCGGCCCGCGAGAAGTTCGCGGCGTTCTTCTACTGCCTGGGCCGTGGCGACGGACCGGCGTGCGCGGACATCGTGGCCTCGACGGCCACGGCGGTGCCGGGCGCGGACCCGGACGGCTTCCGCGCCGGGCTGGTGACCCTGGTGGAGGCGAACTCCGGCTTGCGCGCGGGGGAGTTCGACCTCCTCTCGTTCGCCACCGCGCTGTTCGACATCCAGCGGCGGCACGGTTTCCACGCCGACCCGCAGTTCGTCTTCCCGATCCTGTCGTTGATGGTCCTGGAGGGCACCGTGCGCGCGTTCCACCCGGAGGTGGACTTCCAGCGGGAGGCGAGGCCCCTGCTGGTCGCAGCGTTGTTCGAGCGCGCGATGGTGCGCGGTGGAGCGTCGCGGTGAGGCCGTTGCCGCGCCGGCACGCCGTCCGGCTGGTCGCGCTGCTCGGCTGCGCCGCGGTGTTCGCCGCGACCGTCGAGCCCCAGCCGTCGGCGGCGGAACGCGACGCGCTCGCCGGGCGGTTCTCGTTCACCCACCACCCGGTGGGCCCGGCCGACCGACCCGGTGCCCGACACCTGCGTTCCGTCGCCCCAGCCTACGAGCGCATCAGGTCGTGGATCTCCTCGCTCGGCGCCGGAGCCGGCCTGTTCGCCGCGGACGGCGGCACCGCCTCGCACGACCTGTGCCTGGTCGATCCCCGCACGGACGCGGTCAGCGTGGCGCCCGCACCCACGACCGGCGCGCGCTACCCGGCGTTCCCGCTCGTCCCCGGCGGGGCCGAGCCGCCCCCGTCCACGGCGCCGATGGGGTGCCTGCCGGTCGACTTCGACGAGGACGGCTGGCAGGACGTGGTCGTGTACTACTGGGGTCGCTCGCCCGTGCTGTTCCGGCGCACCCCCGGCGTGCCGCCCTCGGCAGCCGCGTTCTCCGCGCGCGAACTCGTCAGCCCGCGGCAGGTGTGGAACACCAACGCCGCCACCACGGGTGACTTCGACGGCGACGGCCACCTCGACCTGGTGTTCGGCAACTACTTCCCGGACGGCGTCCGCGTGCTCGACCCGAGCGCCGGATCCCCGGGGCCGGTCATGAACGACTCGCTCTCGAACGCGGCCAACGGGGGCACGCTGCGCCTGTTCCGGTCCGCGGGCGGCGGGCGCTTCACCGAGGCGCGCGACGCCTTCGCCCCGGCGGACCGGACCGGGTGGACCCTCGCGCTCGGCGCCCAGGACCTCGACGGCGACGGGCTGCCGGAGCTGTACGTGGCCAACGACTTCGGCTCGGACCGGTTGCTGGTCAACGGGTCCGCACCGGGGCGTGTCGCGTTCACGCCGGCCGGTGGCGTCCGGCACGCGACCACACCGAAGTCGAAGGTGCTGGGCGACGACTCGTTCAAGGGTATGGGCGTGGCGTTCACCGACCTGCTGGGCACGGGCGTGCCCGCCATCCTGGTCAGCAACATCACCGAGCCGTATGCCCTCCAGGAGAGCAACTTCGCCTTCGTCGCGACCGTGGCCAGGACCGCCGTGGCCGACCGGTTGCGCCACGGGGTGGCTCCCTACGACGACCGCAGCGAAAGCCTCGGCCTGTCCCGGTCGGGCTGGTCGTGGGACGTCAAGGCCGCCGACTTCGACAACACCGGGTCGGACGAGGTGATGCACGCGACCGGGTTCGTCGCCGGCACGGAGAACGGCTGGGCACGGTTGCAGGAGCTGGCCATGGCCAACGACCTCGTGGTCGGCCACCCCGGGCTGTGGCCGACCTTCACCGACGGCGTCGACCTGTCCGGCCACGATCGCAACACGTTCTTCGTGCGCGGTCCGGACGGCCGGTTCGTGGACGTGGCCGGTCGGCTCGGCGTGGACAGCTCCGCGGTCAGCCGGGCGTTCGCCGTCGGGGACGTGGACTCGGACGGCCGGCTGGACTTCGTGGTCGCCAACCAGTGGGCGCGGTCGACCCTGTACCGGAACACCTCGCCGGCGGGGAGCTTCCTCGGCCTGCGGCTGCGCCTGCCGACCGGCGCGGACCGGTGCGTCGCGGGCGCGGGCGGGCCGACCACGCCGGCGATCGGCGCGGAGGCTCAGGTCTCGACCCCGGACGGCGGCGCCGGGGTGGCGCAGCTCTACCCGGCCAACGGCCACAACGGGGTGAACGCCGCGGACCTGCACTTCGGCCTCGGCGCGCACCCGGCCGCCGCGGTGCCGGTCCGGCTGACCTGGCGGGACGGGTGCGGGCACCGGCACACCGGATCGGTCTCCCTGACCCCCGGCTGGCACGTGCTCCGGCTGGGGCCCGACGGCAGCGTGCGGGAGGACTGGTGACCAGGACCGCTCGTGACCGCCGCTCGGCGGCGCTGCGCCGGTTCGGGCTGTCGATCACCGTGCTGACGGTGCTCGGGCACACCGTGCTCGGTTTCGAGCAGGCGTACGTGACGCCCGTGGTCGCGGTCCTCGCCGGGCTCGCCGCGGAGCTCGTGCTGGACTCGGTGGAGGCGGCGACGGAGCGGCGCCGCCCGCGCTGGCTCGGCCGGCCGGGCGCGGTGGTGGACTTCCTGCTGCCCGCCTACATCACCGGAATGGCCTGCGCGATGTTGTTGTACGCCAACGACGACCTGCTGCCCACGGTGCTCGCCACGGTGGTCGGGGTGGCCGGCAAGTACGTGATCAGGGTGCCGGTGGGTGGACGCCGTCGGCACGTGCTCAACCCGAGCAACCTCGGCATCGTCGTGGTGGTGCTGGCCTTCCCCCGGGTCGGCATCGCGCCGCCGTACGAGTTCACCGAGTGGATCACCGGGTGGTGGGACGCGGTCGTCCCCGCTCTGCTGCTGGTCGCCGGGACCGCGGTGAACGCGCGGTTGACCGGCAAGATCCCGCTGATCCTCGGCTGGGTGGGCGGGTTCGTCGCCCAGGCGGTGCTGCGCTGGGGCGTCACCGACATCTCCCTGGCCGCCGCGGTGCTGCCGCTGACCGGAACGGCGTTCATCCTGTTCACCAACTACATGATCACCGATCCCGGTACGACGCCCGCCCGGCCGCGCGACCAGGTCCTGTTCGGACTGGCCACGGCCGCCGTGTACGGCGTGCTCGTGCAGTGCGGGGTGGTGTTCGGTCTGTTCTTCGCACTGGTCGTCGTGTGCGTGCTGCGCGGGATCGTCCTGGTGGTCGTCGCGGCCCGCCCACCGCGGCCGGCTCCGGTGGTGCCGCCGCAGCGGACCACCGTCGAGCGCCCGGCCGCGCTGCGCGAGTCCTGAGGTCCACCGGACGGTCAGAGACCGCCGACCTTGATGGGGAACGAGTCGATCTTCACGATCGTGGTGTCCGGGTTGTCCGGCAGCACCAGCTCCATCGGGTTCTGGAGCTTGTAGATGTCCCCCCTCGGCGGGAACTTCGCGAGCTTGCTCGCCAACTGCACCGGGTTCTTCGTGGACAGCACCAGCGGCTCCGACGGAACGGTCGTCTCGACCCCCGCGCTCCGCAGCACCGCTTCGGGGTTGTCGATGGTCATGGTGAAGTCCAGCACCATGAGCTGCTCGAACTTGGGCGGGAACACCGAGAGCACCCGCAGCACGCTCTTCGCGTCGATGTCGAGGTCCTTCTGCTCGATCGTGACCGTGGTGGCGTCCGCGCCGTCCGCCGCGGGCAGTTCGGCACTGATCTTGTGGCCGACCACCCGCAGGCGCACCGAGTTGAGCGGTTCATTGGGGTTGACCTCGACCCGGATCTTGATGCCGCCCTTGAAGTCGAGGGTGAACAGGCTCGTGCCGATGGTCATCGGGGTGTTGAGGGCCAGACAGCTGCACGGGATCTCGACACCGATCTTGGGCAACAGGTCCACCATGAGTTCCTCCGTGATCTCGTCACCGCGACGGCTCGAATCTAGGTCAGATCGGCGGTGCCGGCCGGGTCCGCGACGAGGTCGACTAGATCGTGTCAGCCGACGTGACGGGCAGTGGCCACGGCGGTGGGAAGCGTCGTTCGACCGGACGTCCCCGGCACTCGTCCGAGCGGTGCACCTCCTGGTGTTCGTGCGCCGGTTCAGCGGTTGCAGCGGAACGGGTCGCCGGCGTCCACCACGGTCGCGTGCAGGGTGAGCTGGCCGGCTTTGCCGATCTTGGCCTTGCCGTCGCCGCGCGGTCCCGGCGTCGCGTTCTCGTCCGCGGTGAGACCGAGGACGTAGGTCAGGTACAACCCCTTGGACGCCTTGAGCGGGGGAGCGCCGGTGATGCGCAGGATGGTGCCGGTTTTGTTGAGCTTGTATTCGAGGTCGCCCTCGCCGCCCCGGGTGGTGCGCCCGCCGGTGTAGTAGGAGTACGAGACGAAGCCGCTCCAGCGGAACCCGGACGGTGCGTTGAACTGCTGGGTGAGGCTGTTCAGGGCTTGGCCGGTGTCCTGCTCGAAGCCGACGGTGACGGCCAGGAACCCGGTCCCGCCCGGCTCGACCTCCGGCAGGGCGGGTTGGACGACGGGCAGCGCGGCGTCGTTGTTGGTGAACGCCCGCGGTCGCGCGGCGTCCTGCACGGTGGCCGTCAGGCGCAGTGGTCGTGAGTCGGCGAGCACGGCCTTGCCGTCGGTGTACCGGCCGGGCCGGGCGTCGGCCTTCGCCCGGATGCCCAGGACGTAGGTGAGCACGAAGCCCTGGTCGGTCCGGAACGGTTGGAGCCCGGTCAGCCGCAGGCGCCGGTCGCCGTCCTCCAGGGACGGCGTCAGCGTCGTCTCCCCGCTGCCTTCGCTCCGGCCGTCGACGTGGTAGTAGGTGAACATCGCCGTGCCGGTCCACTCGAACCCGGTCGGCGCGTCGAAGACCAGCTCGGCGTCCGCCGGGTCGATCGCGTCGTCGTCCGGGTTCTCGACGCTGACGGCGATGTGCCCCTCCGCGCCCGGTGCGAGCGAGACCGCCGCGTGCCGGCAGACCTTCAGGTCGGCCTTCGGGACGGGTTCGGTCAGCGGGGTGTCGTGCGAGTCGGACCCGTCCGGGGAGGTGTTGCCGCACGTGACCGACTCGATCTTCGCCGAGCAGGAGACCTCGCCCGTGGCCGCCCGGTCGACGGTGCCGCTGACGGTGATCGTCGCGGTGCCGCCGACCGGGAGGTCGAGCGTCTGCCGGAACGTGCCGTTCCCGGTGCGGCCCGCACCCGTGGCCGTTGCGCCGCCGGTGGTCCGGGAGACGACGACGTCCACATCGGACAGCGCCGGGTCGGTCGAACCGGTCACCACGGCGTCGGGAGCGTCGTTCGGCCCGTCGTTGCGGGCGGTGACGGTGAAGGCGGTCCTGGCGCCCGCCGGTGCCTGGTCGGCGCCGTCCACGGTCAGCGGCATCGCGGTCGGCATGGTGACCACGAGGTCGCGCAGGCAGTGCCGGGACACCTCCCACCCGGTGCTGGCGGACACGCCGAGCTTGAACGTCTCCGGCATCGGCGCCTGGCCCTCGACGAGCTTGAGGTCGACGCCGTCGAACACGGTGGTGGTCGTGTCGCCGCGCGTCACGTGCACGGTCACCACGGCGTCGATGATCAGCACCTGGACGTGGGCCCGGTCCGCCCAGACCGCGTCCAGGCCGCCGGGTGCGGGGACGCCGGTGATGAAGGGGAACCCCTCGGCGCGGTCACCGGAGCCGCGCAGCACGATCCGGTTCGGCCGGCCGACGTCCTCGGTGCACGGTCCGGCCAAGCTGCCGGAGAAGTTGCCGCACTTGTCGAAGCCCAGGCCGAGCCAGCCCTTGGTGACGCCGTCGCCCTTGCCGTCGGGACCGCGGCCGTACCCGAGACCGGCGCCGTAGCCGCCCACGTCGGTGTCGTGAGCGCCGTCGATGAGGAAGACCGCGAAGCCGTCGCCGTTCCCGCCCGCGCAGGAGAAGTCGAAGTCGACGGAGACACCGGCCGTGGAGGGGAACGGGACGTTCAGCAACGCCGTTCCCGCCTTCTCCCGCTCGGCCGGGGTCAGTTGCAGGCCGTCGTCACCCGCGAGGGTGGCGTCGCCGCGCAACGTCCAGTCGTGCTCCAGGTCTTCGACCCGGGAGACCCGGAACGTCTCCTCGATCGGGAAGACCGCGGTCGAGGGCGCGCCTTCCGGTGCCGCGGTCGAACCGGTGGGGGTGCTTCCACCGTCAGGTGCCTCACCGTCCTGGGCGGCGTCCTCCCGGACCGGCTGCCCGGGCCCGGCCACGGAGGGCAGGCGTGCGCCGACGAGGTCGAACAGGCCGAGCACGACGTCCTCGTAGAGGTAGAAGCCGCCTTGCAGCGGTGGCAGCGCGTCGTCGGCACCGCGGTCGGCGTCGGCGGTGGTCGGCGGGGCGACGAGCCCGGCCAGACCGCGCACCACCCCGTGCACGGTCGACTGCGCGGTGGCGGCCAGCCACCGGACCGGCGGGTTGGCGATGATCGGTCGGAGGAACTCGGGCGCGTGGGTGTCGATCGCGGCGAAGGTGGCGTCCACCCAGCCCGCCGGCAGGTCCAGCAGCGCGCCGAAGGTGGCGCGGGACAGGACCGCCGGCGGCTCGCCGTCGATCATGAAGTCCTCCCATTCGAGCAGGTCGAACAGGAACTGGCCGCCCTTGTAGAACGGCCAGGGCGCCAGGGCGTCGAGGATCTGCCGTGCCCGTCGCGGCTCGTCCTGCCGGATCGCGGCACCACGGCGCGCCAGGGTGCACAACACCTCGCGCAGCCGGGCGTTGAACCCGCCGGCGAAGTCCAGCGCGGCCCGGTCGCCGTCGCGCAGGGCGGAGTCGGGGCCCGTCACAGCGGTCGGGTGGTGACGTAGTGGGCGATTTGTCGCAGCACCGCTTTTCCTTCGTTCTCGGGGATGACGGCCAGGTCGCGCTCGAACCGGGCGATGCCGTCGGCGGCCAGCCGGTCGGCGAGATCGGTGGCGTACTCGATGGAGCCGTGCCGCCGCATGGCGGCGAGCAGCTCGTCGGCGTTGTCCTGCGACTTGTCGGCCCGCGGTTGGTGCAGGAGCTCGCCGAGCCGTTCGCGCTCGCGGGCACCCGCGTGGCGGAACAGGTGGATCAGCATCACGGTGCGCTTGCCCTCCAGGAGGTCGCCGAGGACTTCCTTGCCGTAGAGCGCTTCGTCGCCGACGAGGTTGAGGATGTCGTCCTGGATCTGGAAGGCGATCCCGATCAGCCGGAACGCCTCGTCGAAGCGGCCCAGCACGGCAGGGTCGGTCACGCCGGCGCAGACCGCGCCCATGCGGCACGGGGTGATGCACGTGTACCAGCCGGTCTTCTTGGTGCTCATGGTGAAGTAGTCCTCGTCCCGCGACGGCACCACGCGGCGGTGGATCCACCCCAGTTCCATGGCTTGGCCCTCGATGGACTCCCGGCACATGTGCATGGCCTCCTGGATGAGGCCCAGCGTGCGGGCGAGTCCCAGCGTTTCGAGGTTGGCCAGCACGGCGTCGACGGCGAGCAGGTTGAGCCCGTCGCCGGTGTTGACCGCGAGCCCGTTGCCGAACTCGGTGTTCATCGTGGGCAGGCCGCGGCGGTGGGTCGACTCGTCGGCGATGTCGTCGTGCACGAGGAAGCCGTTGTGGAACAGCTCGAGCGCGGCGGCGGCCCGCACCGCGTTCTCGGGCTTCTCACCGAACGCCGCGCACGTGGCGAACACCAGCGTGGGGCGCAGGCCCTTGCCCTGCCGCGTCGGGTAGGAGCGCATCAGGTCGTACAGGTCGACTTTCGGCTCCCGGTCGGGCAGCAGCCGGTCGATCTCCCGGTTGGCGCGGGCGCGGCACGACGTCATGGTCTGCACCAGGTCGGCGTCGTTGACCGGCCGCACCTCCCACCAGCCGGTGCTGCGGCGGCCGTCCCACAGCAGCCTGGGCGCGGAGTCGGCGGTGCCGCCGATGATCGCCTGGTCGCCCGGTTCGAGCGGTCGGCGGTCGGCGAGGAAGTCGACGGCGTGCCAGCCGGTCGGCGCGTCGCCGTGCGGGGAGTGGCGTGGCGCCGGGCCGCCGGTGGCCACGCCCCAGAGCCGGGGCACCTGGTCGCGGTAGTCACGCCACAGCTGCTGCACGAACCGCAGGCCGGAAGCGCGCTGGGACAGCAGCACGAACGCGCGCCACACCGCCAGCACCCGGTCGCGGGGGCCGCGGACGTCCAGGCTCTGCGGCAGCACCTGCTCGACCGGAGGGCGCTGGGCGTCGAAGACCAGGTTCATCGCCCGGTCGTCGAAGGCCACCTCGACGTCCGGTTCGCCCACCAGGTCCGGTTCGACCAGCAGGCGGCTGTAGCGGGCGGTCATGGTCGCCCGGCTGCCGTCGTGGAAGTGCAGCCCCAGGCGGATCTCCCGCAGCTCCTCGGCGGCGGCGGCCACGATGGCGGGCGCGCGTTCGGACAACGCGGCCACGGTCTCGGTCAGCAGCCGCGCACCGGTGTACGACGCGGTCGTCGGCACGGGCGTCTCAGTCGTCACGGGCGTCCCCGGCGAACTCGACGATGCCGTGCGTCTCGAAGCGGAACCGCCGGCCGGAGACCACGCCCTCGATCACGCAGCCGCCGAGCAGTTCGTGCACGCTGAACGGCTTCAGGCTCGTCTCCGACGGGTTGGCGATCCGGGCGGCAGTGGTGGGCCTGAAGTCCAGCACGAGCCGGTCCTCGCCCAGCCGCGCGGTGATGAGCAACCGGCCGGGCACCACCGGCGCGGGCGCGGTGGCCAGGGTGGCCGCCAGCGGCGGCACCAGCACCACCCGGTCGCGGTCGAGCTCGCCGTGCACCGCGACCTCCAGCCGGCGTCGCGGGAAGTGCCGCACCATCCGACCGTCCCGCCACAACATCACCGAGCCGTTGGCGGCGTCCTCCGGGTACTCGGGCTGGATGAGGGTGAACACCACCGACCACGGCGGCGGGGCCGCCGGGTCGTCGGACGGCGCGTTGGCGAAGCCGAAGACCCAGCCGCCCAGCACCGGCCAGCTCCACCGGCCGCGGACCCGTTCGTGGTAGCCCACCAGCTCGCAGTGCGCGTCACCGCCCGGCGACCGCAGCGTCCCCGAGCCGCGCACGCCGGGTTCGGACTGCCACCGCAGGAACTGGTCGTCCCCGAACGGCGCGGTCTGCGCCGTGCACGGCCTGCTGGTCCGGGACAGCCGCAGGTCGACCGCGGGCCGGCCCGCCACGGCCGCGACCTCGAAGGCGGCGGGCGACGCGTGCGGGTGGGGCAACCGGAACGCCGACCACGCCGGGTCGGGCGCGTTCGCGTTGAACTGGGTCGACGACCACCCGTGGGCGGGGTCGTGCACCAGCAGGATGGCCATCCGCTGGGGGTCCCGGCGGGCCGCCGACCCGTCCGCCGGCGGTTCCGCGCCGAGCACCGACAGGTTCGAGATCACCGCGTGCGCACCGTTCGACGACAGGAACGCGTAGTGCAACCACTGGCGATCGAGCGGATGGCACAACTCCGACTCGGGGAAAGGGCCTCGCACGCCCAGCATCCAGCCCTCCTGGTAGTGCTGCCACGGCAGCCGATTCGTCTCGACATCGCGCCCGCGCCGGACCGCGGGGCGAAGGGGTGACCAGGCGGCGACTCGGTCCGCGTTGACGATCACGCACCCCGGCGAGCAAGAGATACCGCACCCGGTCGAGTCCGCGCGAGCAACTACCACCCATCGGGTGTCATGCCCCCGACAGGGGTGCGATCCCGGCCCGTCGTCCCGACGCCCTCCGTCCTGACCCGGAACGGGGAATCAGTGGTGTCGGGGGGCAGACCGGAGTGACGGGCTGTGCACGTCCGGTGCGAGCGTCGGGGGATTTCAGGTGAGGTTCTTCTCCAGGGCGGCCACGTAGGCCTTCATCAGGTGGTCGCGCATCCCGTCGGTGGCCGGGGCGAACAGGTCGGCGGTCATCCCCTTGGCGCGGTCCAGCAACGTGGCCACCCCGGGCATGGAGTCGCGGACCTTGCCGGAGGAGTCGATGTAGCGCAGTGCCGCGACGTGCCGGAACAGCGGCCCGGGTGGGACCCTCGCGACGACGTCGTTGTTGTTGACCACCCGGAACGTCCGCCCGGCCAGCGCCCGGTCGTAGGCCTTGACCAGGACGTTGTCGCACGTCCGGGGCTGCCCGAAGGTGTAGACGCCGTGCGCGGTCAGCCGCGGCTCCTCGAAGTGCAGCCACGCCGCGGCCAGCATCGCCAGTGCGCCGCCGAGGCTGTGCCCGGTGAACCACACGGTCTGCTCACCGTCGCGCAGCTCCTCGACGGCCGCCACCACGGACGGGATCACCGCCCGCAACGCCTCGGCGAATCCGTAGTGGACCAGACCGGTGCGGCCCGGTCCCGGCCACGGCGGAACGGTCACGTCGGAGAACCAGTCCCGCAACTGGAGCGGCTCGGTGCCGCGGAACGCGGTCACGACCATCGTCGGGCTCGCCATCGTGTACGCCTGGGTGTGGCCGATCGCGAACGGCGGCTTGAACGTCGAGTAATGGTGGCGTACGCGGTCGAACCCCCACTGACCGGCGGTGGCCTCGATCTCGTCCCGTCCCCCGTAGGCCAGTTCGGCCGCCTTCGCCATCCAGTACGCCTGACGGGCGTCGTACCCGGAGGCCAGGTGGTTCATCGTCGGTGCAGACATCATCCGTCCCTTACGTCGGTCTTCACCTTCCCCGCCGCCCTCCTGTGCCTACCTTCGCGACAGCCGGACCGCCACCGGCCGCGCCGCCGTTCACCCCGCCGAGCAGGCTCGTCACCTCCCACGCCCCGGCATGGCAAGCTGCCACCCGGTCGGAGCAGCCGATGGGGGAGTCGTCATGGGCATGACGTTGTCGTTCACCCGGGTCACGCCGGAGGAGTTGGACCGGGCGTTCGAGGAGCCCGATCTCGCGGAGGGGTTCGCGGAGGACGAGAGCCGGCCGTACTGCTTCCTGGAGAAGTCGTGGGCCGGCATCGGTTTCCTGCTGCGCGCGGCCGATGTGGACGTGGACCTGTACGAGGACGGCGATGCGATCGACGACGAGGCCACGAGGTTCGGCTGGAGCGGCGACAGGGTGGCCAGGACCGCGAAGGCGCTCGGCGCCACCCCGGTCGAGGTGCTGGTGAGCCACTACGACCCGGCGGAGCTCAGCGCGGAGGAGGTCTACCCGATGCGGCACCTGTGGGACGCCGACGACCTCGACTACCTGCGGTACCACTACGTCGACCTGGTGCGGTCCTTCCAGGGGACGGCCGCGGTGGGCGGCGCCGCGATCCGGGAGTCCAGCTCCTGATCGCGGTCCGCGGTCGTCAGTGGTCCGGTGCGGTGGTGCGCACGCCTTCGAGGAGGGCGGTCAGGTAGCGGTGGGCGGTGGTGGTCCGGTCGGCGGCGGTGCCGCTGTGCAGCTGTGCGGCGTAGGCGATGCCGCACATCAGGGGGACGACGTCGGTGGCGGCCAGGTCCGGCCGGACCTGGCCGGCTGCCCGGGCCCGGTCCAGCAGCGTGGCGCCGGTCGACCAGAGCGACCGCTTGAGTTCCGTGGTGCGCGGCAGGGCGTCGGTGGGCGCGGCGGCGACCGGGGGCAGGGACGCGTCGGTGAGCTGTGCTTCGACGGTGCGGAACAGGAAGTCCTCCAGCGCCCGCCGGGGGTCGGGGTCGGTCAACGCCCGCTCGCCGTGCGCGACGAGGGTTTCCAGGCAGGTGGTGGCGATGGTTTCCAGCAGTGCCTCGGCGGTGGGGAAGTGCCGGTAGACGGTGCCGACACCGAGGCCCGCACGGCGGGCGACGTCGTTGAGCTGCAACGGCGTGCCCTCGTCCACCAGCCCCTTGGCCACCGAGACGATCCGGTCCCGGTTGTGGGCGGCGTCCTTGCGCAGCGGCCTGCTCGTCATGGGCACAGCTTAATCGGATAGCCGATCCGGATCGTCCCGGTGGCGCGTCACGCGGTGGTGAGGGGCGCGTGCCGTTCGCTGAGCCGGCGCACCGCCTCCGCGACGCGGCGGTCGGTCGCCCGGCGGAACGGCGTCACCGGTCGCGCCCCGGCGCCGATGACGACGCCGGTCCGACCCGCCAGTCCTTCGTCGGTGGCGGCCACGATCGAAGGCCTGGCCGCCACCGACGCCGGCCCCGAGGTCGACCGCGCGAACCTGCGGCGCACCAGTGGCCACAGCAACCGCAGGCCGGGCGAGACGATTCCCGGGTTCGCCATGGTGCCGGTCGTCATGTCGGTGGCGGCGCCCCCGGGGTCCGCGGCGAACACCGTGACACCCGTGCCGTCCAGCCGTGCGGCCAGGTCGAGCGTGTAAGCGAGGTTCGCGAGCTTGGCGCGTCCGTACCAGTGGAAGCCGTAGTAGCCACCGGGCGGCTCGACGGCGTCGAACGACCGCTTCGCCAGGGCGACCGCGCCCGAGGTCACGTTCACGACCCGGCTCGGCGCGCTCGCGACCAGGGTGGGCCGCAGCAGTTCGGTGAGCAGGTACGGCGAGAGGTGGTTGACGACGAACGAGGCCTCGACGCCGTCGTGCTCCCGCGGCTCGGCGAACATCGCCCCGACGTTGTTGACCAGCACCGCCAACGGCTCGCCCGAGGCGGCGTGGTCGGCGGCGATCCGGTGGGCGAGCGACCGGACCTCGGCCAGCGACGCGAGGTCCGCGCGCAGGAACCGGGCGGCGTGCGCCGGTCCGGTCGCGTCGATCCGGGCGACCGCGCGTGCACCGCGATCGGCGTCGCGCCCGACCACCACGACCGCGAACCCGGCGGCGGCGAGGCCCAGCGCCGTCTCCAGGCCGATGCCCGCCGTGCCGGCCGTCACCACAGCTGTCCGCTTCATGATCCGCCCACTCCTCCGCAGATGCGGATAGTTGATCCGCTTGTCGTCACCGTAGCACGGTAGCGGATCAACTATCCATTTATGTCGTGCAGTGCGGTCGGAGGAGTGGTCATCACGTTCGGATGTGCCGGCGCCCGGCGGCGGCACGCTCGGCGGGCCGTCCTGGCCGCACTGCGAGCACCGCGGGAGCGCGATGAGCATGGAGATGTCGTTGCTGTCGGCCGTGGCGCCGGTGGCGTTCACCGTGCTCGGGATCAGCGCTCGCAAGGGGTGGAACGCGTGTTCCGCTTCGAGGGCGTCCTCGGTCGCGGGTATCGTCTACCGCGAGACGCGTCGAAGACACGCACCCCGACTCGATCCGGGCTCGGGCCGACGTACCCGCCGCTTCCGGGGGGATGTGCTGTCGCCTCGCGTGGAGCCACCGGGCAGGGCGGTGGCCGGGTCGCGGGCGAGAGGTGGTCGGGGTGGCGCCCAGTCGCAGGGCGGGGTTCGTCGAGCACGGACGGAACTTCGGTCCCCATGACCACGTGTGCTGGCGGTACCGCGACGCGCACGACCTCCACGACCGGGTCCGGGAGTTCCTGTCCGAGGGGCTGAGCCTCGGGTACCGCGTCCGCTACGTCGGCGCCGGTGGTCCCGACGCCCTGGTCCGGGACCTCGACGGGATCGACGGGATCGGGCAAGCGCTGAGGACCGGGGCGGCGCAGGTCACCTCGCTGGACACCACCTACCCGCCGGGTGCGGCGATCGAGCCCGCGGCGCAGGTGCGGACCTACGGCGAGGCCACGGACGCGGCCCTGGCCGCCGGGTACGCCGGGCTGCGGGTCGCGGCGGACTGCACGCCGCTGGTGCGCACCCCGGAACAGCTCGACGCCTTCTCCCGCTACGAGCACCGCATCGACCGGTACATGGTCGACCGGCCGTTCTCGGCGATGTGCGCCTATGCCGCCGACGAGGTGGACGAGCGCGCGTTCGCGCAGGTGGCGTGCATGCACCCCACCTCCGACGCCTCTTACGCCGGCTTCCGGTTGCACGCCGCCGCCGATCGGGCCGTCGCCTTGGCCGGCGAACTCGACCGGTGGGACGAGGACCTGTTCACCCTGGCCCTGCACCGCGCCGACCTGGGCCCCCGCGGCGGGCAGGTGGTGCTCGACGCCACCGGCCTCACCTTCATCGACCACCGCAACCTGCTACACCTGTCCCGGCACGCCGCCGACCGCGGCACGTCGGTCGTGCTGCGCACCTCCTGGCCGGGCGCGTCCACCCTGGTGGACCTGCTCGACCTGACCAACGTCCGAGTGGAGCGTGCCGCATGACGATCACCGGCTTCCCGCCCCCGGGCCGTTTCGTCCATCCCGCGGTGTTCTACGCCTCCGAGGAGGAGTACCTGAGCCTGCTCGTGCCGTTCGTGGTGGCCGGGCTGGAGCAGGGGCACCCCGTCGCCGCCTCCGTGCCCGCCCGGCGGTTGCGGCTGCTGCGCGAGGGTCTCGGGGCCGCCGCCGAGGACGTGCTGCTGCTCGACATGGAGGTCGAGGGCCGCAACCCCGGCCGGATCATCCCGGGGGTGCTGCGCCGGTTCGCCGACCGCCACCCCGGCGAGCACGTCCGCATCATCGGCGAGCCGATCTGGGCCGGGCGCACCGACGCCGAGTACCCGGCCTGCGCCCAGCACGAAGCGCTGATCAACCTCGCCTTCGCCGACCGCGACATCACCATCGCCTGCCCCTACGACACCGCCTCGCTCGACGAGCACGTCGTCGCCGACGCGCTGGCGACCCACCCGCTGGTGTGGGAGACCGATCGCCGCTACGGCAGCGACCACTACGCCCCCGACGCCGTGGTCGACCGCTACAACCAGCCCTTCGACGTCGTCCCGGACGCCGTCACGCTGGAGGTGACCACGTCCGCCGGCATCCGCGACGCCCGCCGCTTCGCCACCGGACAGGCCGGTCGGTTGGGCCTGTCCGACGACCGCACCGCCGACCTCGCGCTGATCACCACGGAACTCGTCGTCAACAGCCTCCGGCACGCCGGCGGGACCTGCCTGCTGAGCATCTGGCGGGACGACACCCACCTGGTCTGCACCGTCCGGGACGACGGCCACCTCGCCGACCCCCTCGCCGGCCGCCGTCCCGCCGCCGTCGACCAGGACGGGGGCCGCGGGCTGCTGGTGGTCAACCAACTCGCCGACCTGGTGCGCGTGCACACCACCCCGAAGGGCACGACCACGCACGTCTTCCTGCGCATGGGCGACTGAAGGCCGCCGGGGCGCTCAGCCGGTGAGGGGACGCTCCGCGCGTCGCGTCCGGGCGGGTCGGCGGTTGATGTAGGCGGCCAGGCCGCCGAGCTCCTCGTTGGCGATGAACGCCGACCGCACGGTCAGCAGGGCTTCCTCGGCGTGGGAGTGGCAGCCCCAGGCCGCGTCACCCCAGGCGTCGGCGATCTTGAGCTCGGCCGGCGCGGTGCACCCGTCGGGACCGCCGAGCCGGCACTGCTCGGGGTGCGGTACGGCGGCCTGCGCGGTTTCGGCGGCACGCATCCGGTCGGCGAGTTCCGCCGCGGCTTCGGCGCGCCGCTCGGCCTCGGCGCGCAGTTCCCGTTCCGCGCGCATCGCCTTGGTCAGCTCGGCGCGGGCCGCTTCGGCGCGGGCCTCGGCGTCGCGGCGCGCCTGCTCGTCGTGGTGGCGCTCGATGGCCAGGGCCGCGGTGCCGGCGAAGACCCGGGCCAGGGCGAGGTCGGACTCCCTCGGTGCGCGCGGGGTCCGGTGGTACATGGCGAAGGTGCCCAGCAGGCTCCCGTCGCGGGCCAGGATCGGCGTGGACCAGCAGGCCGCGAGCCCGGCCCGGTCGGCCAGGTCCCGGAAGTCGTCCCAGAACGGGTCCGTGGCGATGTCGGTGACGACGACCGGCTCCCGCCGGTGGGCGGCCGTGCCGCACGAGCCGACGCCCTCGCCGGTGGCGATCCCGTCGATGGCCTGGTTGTAGAAGTCGGGCAGGCTGGGCGCGGCACCGTGGTGCAGGTGCCGGCCGTCGGGATCGGCGAGCAGGACGGAGACGAGCACCTCTCCCGGTGCGAGGTCCTCGATGCAGCGGGCCATCCCGTCGAGGACCTCGGTCAGGGGCGCCTGCCGGGCGATCTGCTCGAGCAGGGCGCGGTGCTCGGCCATCAGCTGCTGGGCGTGCTTGACCTGGGTGGTCTCGACGCCGATCACCCGGATGCCGACGACGGTGCCCTCGCCGTCGCGGCGCGCCTCGTAGGTGAAGTCGAAGAACGCCTCCCGCGCGTGCGGACCGGTGTCGAGCACCACCCGCACGTCACGGCCGGTGTGGGGTTCGCCCGTGCGGTAGACCTCGTCGAGCAGCGCGATGAAGCCCTGATCGGCCAGCTCGGGCATCAACTCGGCCAGCGGGACGCCGACGCGTGCCCGGTGCTCACCGATGGTGGCGAAGAACGCCGGGTTCGCCGTCTCCACCACGTGCGACGGCCCCGTGAGCGAGGCGAACACGGCGATGGACTGCCCGAACAAGACCTGCAGGTCCTCCTGTGCCGGGTGCCCGACGACCGCCGGCTCGACGTCCAGGGGGTGCCGGCCTGGTGCCGCTGTCATCGTGTGATCCGTTCCTCCTCCGGGGCCCTCATGGTATGTCGGGGACGCACCGAACGCGTGACGGCCTCGCCCCGCGCCACGCGGCCGCACCACCGCCCAACCCGCTCCCACGCGCCAGGCCTCCCGCCACCCCCGGCCACGAGCACGGACGGCGGTGGAGTTCCTGATCGGGCTGGCCACCGGTCGGATCCACAGCCGGGTTCCGGCACCCGCCGCGGCACCGCGGACCGGGCCGCCGATCCCGGTCGAGCCGGAGGACGTGCGCCAGTGGCCGGCCGACCCCGGCACGCGCTCCCCGAAGGTGACAACCGGGTGACGCCGTCACCGGAAGCGGTCGCGACGTAGCGCCCCCTGGGGTCGAACACCACTTCGAGCACCCCGCGGCGGACAGGCCACCGGTGTGTCCGACCAACGGTACGGCGAGCTACGACAACACCGTCCGATTGTGGGACGTGCAAGAAGCCGCCCCCGCCGGCGGCCCCCTGACCGGCCACCGCACCGCCCGAATGTTAGCGCTAACACCACCCGTTCGGGAGGCAGGGCGAAAGAACGGCATGGCACCGCGAGCCGCGACCGGATCAAGTCGTTCACGCATGCGGAACGGCCGGTCGCGGCGTTGAGTTGCGCGATCCGGTGATGTTAGCGTGCACAAGCCGCCGACCTCGTTCGTTCCGTGCACTGTCGCAGGGAGTGAAGCATGCTGAGAACCAAGGTCGTGGCCGCCGCGGCCCTCCTGCTCGGCGGGGCGGCAGTGGCCGTCACCGCGCCGAACGCCGTCGCGGCCACCGTCGACACCTCCGCCTACTACGTCCTGGTCAACCGGAACAGCGGCAAGGCCCTCGACGTCTACAACCTGGCCACGACCGACGGCGCGCGGATCGGCCAGTGGTCCCGCAACGACGGCAACTGGCAGCAGTGGCAGTTCGTCGACTCCGGCAACGGCTTCTACCGGCTCAAGTCCCGCCACAGCGGCAAGGTGCTGGACTTCCCGTCCACGAGCGACCTCGCCGGCCTCACCCAGTGGACCGACCACAACGGCCACAACCAGCAGTTCCGCCTCGCCGACTCGGGCAGCGGCCACGTCCGCCTGGTCAACCGGGCCAGCAACAAGGCCGTGGACGTGCTCAACTTCTCCACCGCGGACGGGGCCGAGGTCGTCCAGTGGCCCGACACCGGCGGCACGAACCAGCAGTGGCAACCGGTGAAGGTGAGCGGTGGCGGCACCGGGTGCGGTTCGGGCACGTTCCACGCCGAGGCGTTCAACGACAACGGCACGTGGACCGCCCGCCGGGGCGGCACGGTCGTGTACTCCGGGTCGGACTTCCGCGCGGCGGCGCAGGCGGCGATCGGCAGCCTGACGGCCAACCGGACGTGGAAGGAGCGGGTCGTCCTCTGGCAGGGCGGCACGATCGGCGCGGGCGAGCGGATCTCCCTGCCCAGCCACACCACACTGGACTCGTGCGGGACGATCAACGTCTCCGGCTCGGCCTCGGGCGACTACGCGCCGGTGTACTCGCGAGGGACCACGCAGGTCGACGTCCAGCACCTCTACGTCACCGGCACGCCGATCTACGGCATCTTCATGCGCAACGTGACCAACGTGAACATCGGCCACGTGGACATGAAGCTGTCGCGCGGCCTGGGCGTGCGCATCGACAACCGCGGCGACACCAGCCAGCGCAGCCGCAACATCAACCTCGGCTACGTCTTCGTCTCCGGTGCCTCGTCGCACGCCGTGGAGACCTACGGGGTCGACAACATCACCATCGGCACGGTCGTGGCCCGCTCCGTCGGCGAGTCCGGCCTGCTGCTCAACGAGACCACCAACGCCACCGTCGGCACCGTGGACGCGCAGAACGCGGGCACCGGCACCGGCTACGCGGCGTTCCGCACGGCCAACCGCAACGGCCGCATCAACGACGCCTACCCGGACAACATCCGGGTCGGGCTGGTCAAGGCCGCCGGCGGCGGGCGCGGTGTGTTCTGCGTGTCGGAGAGCGGCGGCCTGGTCATCGACCGCGTCGAGCTGTCCAACACCGGCAACAACGCCATCCTCATCGAGAACTGCTACGGCGTCACGATCGCGAGCCAGGGCGGCTGGGTGTCCGGCGGTGGTGAGATCCGCCTCGCGGCGCGGTCGGACTTCCCCAACAACAACCGGATCCACCTGCAGAACCTGACCGTCACCAACCAGACGATCCGGGAGAGCCCCTGCGCGGGCAACTCGGAGTTCCGCAACATCACGATGGTCAACAGCACCTGGGCGGTCTGCTGACGAGTGGCCGTGCCCGTGCCTCGCGGACCGCGTCGCGGGGCACGGGCACGGCCGCGATCCGGTGGAGTGCCGGGACATCCGGGCCGGCGTCCCGAGCCGGACCGGCGGCGAAGCAGGACGCGCCGCGTGGTCATCGGCGGACCGGCGGGCGCTCGGGCGTTGAACATCGGGGCATCCCCTACGGCGCAGGGGGATCGTCGTACCGGCGGCGAACCCCGGGCAGCAGTGCGCGCCAGATCGGGCGCCAGAGCGGGCCGGGCAGGTACCTGCTGCGTTCCTCCCGCGCGACGCGGCCGCGGGGGTGGGCCGCCCACTTGGCCGAGCCCGGGTCGAAGGTGGGGGAGTACTCGATGGCGCACACGTGCTTGACGCTCTTGTAGCCGTAGTGGGCGGGCGCCACCAGGCGGACGGGAGCGCCGTGGTCGGGGGTGAGCGCGGCCCCGCCGAGGCGGTCGGCCAGCAGCACGTCATCGGCGAGGGCGTCGTCGAGGCGCAGGCAGGACCGGTACCCGTCCACGCCGACGAACGTGACCCAGGCCGCCGTCCGGGTCACCCCGACGTCGTCGACCAGCGCCTCGTGCACGGCGCGGAACCGCACGCCCTCCCAGTGCAGGTCCCGTGCGCTCCACGTGGTGACGCAGTGCAGGTCGGCCCGCAGCGCCTGTCGTCGGTGAGGGCCGAGCAGGTCGTCGAGGGAGCGTTGGACGGGGCGTTCGACGAAGCCGGTGACGGTCACGACGGTGCCGGTCGGCTCCTGCGGGCGGACCCGCGCGAACCGGGGCAGCCCGAACCGGCGCAGGGGAGCGGGCACTTGACCGGGCGGCAACGGCGGGTTCTCGGAGCCGGGGACCATGAGCGCCTCGCCCTCTATTGGAATGTTCGCTCTAGAATATACGCTCTAGAACACCTGCTCTAGACTGCGGGCATGTCGAGGCGCCGGCTGCACAGCGAGGACGCGATCCTCGACGCAACCCGCGACCTGCTGGTGCGAGGAGGTCCGGACGCGGCGACCACGGGCGCGATCAGCGCGCTCAGCGGCGCGCCCACGGGATCGATCTACCACCGGTACGGCTCACGCACGCGTTTGTTCGCCGAGGTGTGGCTGCGCACCGTCATCCGTTTCCAGACCGGTTTGCTCGCCGCCGCCACCGCCGCCACCACCGGCTCCGGGCTCGAGCGCGTGCTCGCGGCGGCCGACTGGACCGTCGAGTTCGCGGTCCGCCACCCCGACGACGCCCGACTGCTGCTCCAAGCCGACCGGGCGCGGCTGCTCACCGAGGCCGACCTGCCGCCGGCGACCCGGCAGGCGCTCACCGACCTCAACGTTCCCGTGGCCGAGCTGATCCGCGACCTGGCGACCGGGCTGTTCGGCACGGCGGAGCCCCGGCACGCCGAACTGGTGTCGATCGCCGTGGTGGACGTGCCCTACGCCGTCGTCCGCCGCCACTTGCACCGCGGCACCTCCCCGGAACCGCACCGCGACCTCATCGCGGCGACGGTCCGCGCCCTGGTCGAATCCCCCGCCGTGCGAGCGTGACGCGATCTCGCGTCCACTGTGGCCGGTCCGGGTCGTGGACGGCGTCGGTGGGTGCGCTTCCAGTGGCCCCGGGGCACATCGCCGCGCCCGGAGCGCCCAACGACCCGCTCCTGCTGTCCGACCCGGCCATCGCCGCGTTCGCGGTGTGGTCGACTCGCGGCGGTTACCGCCCTCCGCGAGTTGCCCCACCACCATGCCGAGTACCTCGTGACCCGAACCTGACGCATCGCCGACATTCGCGTCGACCCGGCGGCGTGGCGGCCGGCGAAGCGGTGCGACCCGGCCCGGGTCGAGCCGCCGCGGGTTCGAGACGCCGACCTCGCCCGCGGGCCGCCTGTCGAGGAACCGCTCGGTGCGCGGCGTCGACGAGAGCCGGACCACACGCCCTACGTCCTGGAACTCGACCTCGACGTGCTCGGGGAGGCGATGGTGACCACTGCGCGGGACCGCGCCCGTGTCGCCCCCGACGGGCCTGCTGCCGGTCGACGCACTGGGGAGTGATCACCGACGAGGTGATGACGAGCGTGTGGGCGAAACCGGACTTCGAGGGACGACCGTCAGCGCGATCCAGCACTCGTCGGTGCCACCGTTGCTCCGACGCCGTGACGACTCCTGATCCCCGTCGTAGGACGGGCACCCGGCGGCTACCCGGGAAGTACCCGGAGGACGCGTCTTGCGGTTGTGTGACGGTCCCGCCCGTCCGTCATCGGCGGCGCGGACGAGGGTAGCCGGATGCTATGGAGCGAACACGCCTTCTGGCCGCGGCGGTGGCCTCGCTGTCGGTGCTCACGTCCTGTTCGGACGATGTGGATCGAGCCGGCACCATGGGGTCCAACGAAGAAGTCGGAACCGTGAAGCTGCGCAATGTCTTCGTCGAGGCCCCACCCGACATCGAGTACCGGTACGGCCCGGGTGACGAGGCGATCGTGCGCCTGGAGCTCTTCAGCGAGGCCGACGACCCCGCCACCCTGGTGTCCGTGCGCACCGACCTCGCGCAACGGGTGGAGATGATCGCCGACCCGGACTGCGACGGTGAGCGCGAGCGGGTGTCGAGCATCGTCGTCCCGCCCGAGGGCGCGGTGAACGAGCCCGGCAGCCCCCACTCCGCCTACCACCTCAGGATCGTGGACTTCCGCCGCGAAGTCCTCGCCGGAACGACTGTTCCGCTGGTCTTCACCTTCCGGGACGCGGGGGAGGTGACCGTCGACGCGATGGTGGAGGCCGGTGACGACGGCGATGTCCCCCCTCCTCGGGCGGACTGCCCGAAGAAGGGGGAACGCCGTGGACCCCGAACACCGCGGTGACGTGGTCGCCGTGACGCGAACGTGGATCGAGGAGGCTCACCGTGAACTCGAATCGCACGAAGCCGGCCCGGCTCGGGACAGTGGTGGTGGCCGTTGCGCTGGTGCTGCTGCCCTTCACGGCGGTCGGTTGTGCCGAGGACGACCCATCCGGGGAAGGCGCCGCTCGGCAAACCACCGCCGTGGCGGCCGACGCACAGCACGAGTACTTCGGCTCCGACCGGTTCCTGGGGGACGAGGTGGTCGTCAGCTCCGTCGTCACGCGGGTGCTCGGTGGGAAGTCCTTCGCGCTCGACGGCAGCGAGTACGGGGACGAGTCGCTGCTCGTGCTGACGCCCGACGGGATCGGGGATGTCGAGGAGGGGGACGTCGTCAACGTCAGCGGGTACGTCGAGCGGTTCGTGCAGGCTGATCACGCGGAGGAGCACGGGGTGTTCGACGAGGGCGTCCACGACGTGTACGCGGACGAGGAGTTCCTTCGTGCGGACCACATCTGGAAGGGCGCGTTGACCACGCAGGGTGCGCCCACGCCGTCGAGGTGACGTCGTCCGGTCCGACACCGTCGCCGCGCGGCCGATCGCAAGCCAAGCGTCAGGTGCGCTCGCGCCGATCGCTGCCACGATCGGAACAGGCCGCACAACGGCGTGCGGCCGTCATCGACACGCGGAGAGGAGAACGCCGTTGACGTCCGCGGGAACGCTGCTGCCCGGCGCGAGTCGTGGTCCGGAGCGGCGTGCACCCGGTCACCGGGCTGTCGTCGATGTCGACCGCCGATCGTGACCGCCATCCCGAGCGCACAGGACCCCGTCTCCACGCTCTTGATCTGCGACAGCTGTGGCAGGGCCTACGAAGGTGACACGAGCCTGCCCTGGATCGTCCTGTGGACGGAGGCGATCGGCACGGGCTGGTGCGGACGGGACCGCGCCATCGGACCCCACAGCTGTGCCCACTGCGCGGCGTGACCAGGCGCCACCGGGCCGCCACCCCTCCGCGGCACCGCCGCATCGCGCCGAGGCGTCCCGTGCCCGCGAGACCGCCCGCCCCGACTCGCCGGCCGCGATCAGCCGACCCGCCGCACGGTCCGGTACGGCCGCGGCATCGCCGGAGGCCGACTTCACCCGGGCCGCGGGTCGTTCCGCGTGGACAGCGGTGTCGGCTCCGCGGTGCGACCGGTGGTCGTCGTGGCGCTGGAGGTCGTCGGGTCGGGTCGCTGGGTGACGGTCGGGGTGGGGGCGGGGGGCGCTGTAGGGGTGGTCAACGGTCGTGGTTCGCTCTGCGTGGCGATGCCGCAGGCCGCGAGCAGCAGGCAGGCGAGCAGGAGCGCGGGTGTCTTCACTGACGTGCCTCCGGTATCTCCACGACGAAGCGGGCGCCGCCGCCGGGCCGTTCCTCGACCCACACCGAGCCGCCGTGGCGCTGGACGTGCTGGGCGACCAGGGCCAGGCCGAGGCCGCTGCCGGTGTCGGTGCCGCGACTGCCGGCGCGGGTGCCGCGGTCGAAGCGGTGGAAGATGCGGTCGCGCAGCCCGGGCGGCACGCCGGGGCCCGCGTCGTCGACCTCCAGCCTGGCGCGGCCGTCCCGGGTGAGGACGGCGACGCGCACCGCGCCGCCGGCGTGGCGCTCGGCGTTGTCGAGCAGGTTGTCCACCACCCGGTCCAGGCGGCGGCGGTCCCCCAGGACCAGGACCTGGGGGTCGGGTCGTCCGGTGCGGACGGGGACCTCGGTGCCGGGACGGGAGTCGAGGACGTTGTCGACCAGGGAGGCGAGGTCGATGACCTCCAGGTCGGTGTCGTCGGCCTGCTGGTCGGCGCGGGAGATCTCCAGCAGGTCGACCACCATGTCGGCGAACCGGTCGACCTCGGAGGTGAGCAGGTCCAGCGCGCGGCCGGCGGTGCCGGGGATCTCGGCGCGCCGGCGGCGCAGCACGGCGGCGGCGTTGACCATGGTGGTCAGGGGTGAGCGCAGCTCGTGGCTGACGTCGCCGGCGAACCGGGCGTCGCGCAGCACCCGCTGCTCCAAGGCGTCGGCGGTGGAGTTGAACGTGGTCGCCAGGTGGGTCAGGTCGGGGTCGGTCTGCGTGGGCAGGCGGGCCTTGAGGTCGCCGCCCGCGATGCGCGAAGCGGCGGCCGTCAGCGTGGTCAGCGGGCGCAGGGCGCGCCTGCTCGCCCACGAACCCAGCGCGACGCTGAGCAGGCCGTTGACCACGGTGCCGGTGATCAGCAGGATGCTGAGGAAGCGGAACGTCTGGTCGAGCTGCACGAGCGGCGCGAGTTCGACGTAGGCGCCGTCGGTGGAGTCGATGGGCAGGCTGACCGCCAGCACGGGGATGCCGTCGACGACCAGCCGTTGGCCGGCCGGCGTGTCGTGGCGGCCGAGCTCCACCAGCTCGTCGGGCAGCACGCGGGGGTCGACCTGCCTGCCGCTGGTCAGCACCTGGCCGGTCCGGTAGAGCAGGACGGTGGAGTCCGGCCCGGTGGTCAGGCCGGTCAGCAGGTCCTCCAGCCCGTCGGAGCCGGTGCGCAGCGCCTCGTCGACCAGGCGGACGTTGACCTGTGCCTGCCTGATCGCGCTCTGCTCCCGCTGCCTGAGCATGTACCCCGAGGTCAGGTTCCACACCAGCACGGCCAGCGCACTGGTGAGCAGCAGCGAGCCGATGCCCAGCACCACCGCGACCCGCCAGCGCAGGGACAGCCGGGGCATCAGCCGGCCACCCGGCAGCCGACCCCGCGCACGGTGACGACCGGCTCGGGGGCGTCGGGGCCGGCCTCGACCTTGCCGCGCGGGCGTCGGAGGTGGACGTCGAGCAGGCGGGCGTCGCCGACGTGGTCGTAGCCCCACCCGCGCTGGGGCAGCCGCTCGCGGCGGACCGCCCGGCCGTCCGCCGAGGCCGGCTCTACCGGCAGCCGGAACCCGGTGCGGGTGAGGTGCACCTGCTCGCCCGCGCGCAGCGCGGTGCTCGTCTGCGGCTGGACCTCCGGCTCGCCGAGCCGGAGGGCTTCGTCGTGGCGGCTGGTGCGGCGCAGCAGTGCCCGGATGCGGGCCGCGAGCACGCCGGCCGTCAGCGGTTCGGTGACGTCGGACGCGTCGGTGCGGGCGGGCAGCACCACGTCGAACGTCGTGGTGCCCAGCAGCGCGAGGGCGTCCTCCCGCGATACGGCGTCGGTGACGGTGAGACCCTCGTCGTCGAGCGCGAGGCCGAGCGCCTGTCTGGTGTGCTCGTCGTCGACCAGCAGCACGGAGAGGGTCATCGTCCGATTCTCGTCGCGCGGTGCCGGATCCGCCGCCCGGCCGGAGCTGCGGGCCGGGCGGCGCGAGCTGATCGCGAGGTCGCTCACCGAACCCGCCGCGCGTCAGTGCTTGTGGCTGAACGCGAAGCGGAAGCGGCCGTCGACGTCC
Source organism: Saccharothrix saharensis (assembly GCF_006716745.1). Classification (NCBI taxonomy): domain Bacteria; kingdom Bacillati; phylum Actinomycetota; class Actinomycetes; order Pseudonocardiales; family Pseudonocardiaceae; genus Saccharothrix; species Saccharothrix saharensis. The sequence continues at coordinate 7,454,027 of NZ_VFPP01000001.1, forward strand.
ATGCGGACGTCCAGGAGCTTGTCGCGCAAGTACCGCGCCGCGGGTGGGGCGAGGAAGATCCGGCTGCCGGTCGGCGCGGTGACCACCTCGTCCTGCGGCACGGGTCGGGCGGCGACGGCCAGGGTGATCGCCCGCACCCCGTCCCGCTCCGACCAGCCGATCCGCAGGCCGCCGCGGCCGTCGTCCGTGGCGGGGGCCAGCCCGTCGATGACCGCGCCGGCCGCGTGGGTGATGTCCAGCACGGGCACTCCTCTCAAGCCTGGGGGTAGACGCCGAAGTGGAACCGCCCGGCGTGGCGCTTGCGGACGTCGAGCACCTTGTCCGCCAACGCCCGCGCGGCACAGGGGTCGAGGAACACGCGGGCGTCGCCGTGCGCGACGACCACGTCGTCGACCTCCGGGTGCGGCTCGATCGACAGGTCGAAGTCCCGGTCCGGGGTCCGGCCCGCCGCCGCGATCCGCAGGCCGCCCTGCCGTCCCACGCCGGTGGCGGTGGTCAGCTCGTCGATGGCCTGGACGGCCGTGGTGTCGATGTCGAGCACCGGTCCATCTCCTTCCGTCCCTCTGATGCGGTCAGCGCCGAGACTAGGTCGAGCTCTCCGCTCACAGGAGGAATTGCGTTGCTCCGCAAGGAGAACGTCAGGCGCGGGGCTCGGCGGGCGCCGGAATCGCAAGCTGATCGTCAGGTGCGACCGGTGGCGGTGCGGGCACCGTCGGACCCGGTACGCGGGTCGGACCTGCCGGTCGGCGGCCGCAAGGTGGTCGCAAGGTTCCCGGCGGGTGTCCCGGGAACCCGGCTGACCATGACGAGCGGTGACAGCACGGCGGTGCGGACGGGTCCGATGGCGGCGTCCGGAAGTCCTGCGGCGGTCCTCCGGTCGGTGGGCGCGGTCGGGTGACGTCGTGGGCCGATACCCGAGTGGTGGACCGGACTGCCGGCGCGCCGCGCGGTTGACCACCCGCCGGGGCGCACCCGGACCAGGCGCGGTGGTGGCGGCCGCAGGGGTGTGGCTGGTGCTCGCGCCCTCGGTCCTGGAGTATCCCGACGGCGGTGCGGTGGTCAACGACGGTGTGGTCGGCGCCGTCGTCGCGATCGTCGCGATCACCGGCGCGGCGGTGCCCCGGATCGCGCCGTGGTCCGGCGGGACGACCGGGTTGCTGGGCGTGTGGGAGGTGGCCTCGCCGTTCGTGCTCGGCCACGGCGCCGGCAGCTCGGTGGTGGCCAACCAGGTCGTGGTCGGCCTGGTGGTGGTCGTGCTGTCGCCGGCCGGTGTGGCGGTGGCAGTGGAGCGGTCGTGCTCGCGCAGCCCGACGCGGGCCAGGCCGTCCCGGTGGGAGCGGCGTCGTGCGCGTCCCCGCCGGGTGCGTCGGTGGAGAGGGGAACGATGACGCGTCTCGTGGGGCTGTGCCTGGTGGCGGGTGTCCTGCTGGCCGGGGTGCTGTTCCCGGTCGTGGGCGGGGCCGGCGTGCTGCTCGCACGGGCCGGTGATCGCTTCACGGGCCCGGTCACGCCGTTCGCCGACGTCGAACCGCCGACGGTGACCACCTTGGTCGACGCCGACGGCGAGCCGTTCGCCCACCTCTACGACCAGTACCGCGTGCTCGTGGCCTCGGAGGAGATCTCGCAGGCGATGAAGGACGCCGTCGTGGCCGTGGAGGACCACCGGTTCTACGAGCACCGCGGTGTGGACTGGGTGGCCACCGCGCGGGCGGCGGTGCGCAACTACGCCTCCGGTCAGGTGGTGCAGGGTGCGTCGACGCTGACCCAGCAGTACGTCAAGAACCACCTGGTCCACGTGGAAGCCCGGCACGACCCGGTGCGCCGGGCGCAGGCGCGGATGCGCACCCCCGAGCGCAAGGTCCGGGAGATCCGTGCTGCCGTGGCCTTGGAGCGGCGTATGTCCAAGGACGAGATCCTGACCCGCTACCTCAACACGGTGCCGTTCGGGGCCGGGACCTACGGCGTGGCGGCGGCGGCCCGGACCTACTTCGGCACCACACCGGACCGCCTGACCGTGCCGCAGGCCGCACTGCTGGCGGCCTTGGTCAACAGCCCGGCGGCGCTGCACCCCGAACACCACCCCGAGGCGGCCCTGCGGCGCCGCGACCTCGTCATCGACCTCATGGCGCGGTACCGCATGCTGGTCCCGGAGGTGGCGGAACAGGCCAAGCGGGAACCGCTGGGCGTGCGAACCCCGGTGCGGCCCCTGCCCAACGGGTGCGTGGGCGCCGACCCGGGACTCGGCTTCTTCTGCTCCTACGTGATCGACCACCTGATCGCCCAGGGCCTCGGCCCGGAGCGGTTGGAGACCGGCGGCTACACCGTCCGCACCACCCTGGACCGGGAGGTCAGCGCCGCCGCCGAACGGGCGGTGCGGACGCAGGTCCCCCGTGACACCCCCGGTGTCGCCAACACGATGGCCGTGGTGGAGCCCGGTCGTGAGCGGCACGCGGTGACCGCGCTGGTGGCCAACCGCGACCACGGCCCGGACGCCGGGCGGTTCCAGACCATGCTCGACCTGCCCTCCGGGGTGGCCAACGCGTTCGGCGCCGGCTCGGTCTACAAGGTCTTCACCGCCGCCGCGGCCCTGGAGCAGGGCTACGGCCCCGACTCGGTCATCGACTCGCCCACCTCCTACACCTCCCGGGTGTTCAAGGGTGGCGCGCCGGGCTGTCCGTCCACAGGGGAGCCGGACACGCGCTGGTACTGCCTGCGCAACCACAACGCCGACTACCCGCCGCGCATGACGCTGCGCCGAGCGCTGGCCACCTCGCCCAACACCGCCTTCGTCATCCTGGAGGAGGAGGTCGGCCTGGACGCGGTGGTCGACGTGGCGCGCAGGCTCGGCATGCGCCGCACCCTGGCCGGCACCATCGCCGGCACCGTGCCCGACCCGCGGTCGCCCCGAGCCGAGCTGCGGGTCGACCAAGCCGAGTTCTTCACCGGCCGGCGGAACGCCTCCTTCACCCTCGGCCCCGCCCCGTCGAGCACCCTGGAGCTGGCCAACGTCGCCGCCACGATCGTCAGCGGCGGCACCTGGTGCGCACCGACACCGGTCGTCGAGGTCGTCGACCGGCACGGGGAAGTCGTGGACCTCCCGGCGTCACCGTGCGAGCAGGCCGTGCCCGAACCGGTGGCCGACGCCTTGGCGACGGCGTTGAGCGACGACGAGGACCGCGGCACCGCCGCCCCGGCGGCCCGGCGGCACGGGTGGACCCGGCCGATGATCGGCAAGACCGGCACCACCGAGGAGTACAAGTCGGCGGCGTTCCTCGGCGCGACGATGGACCACGCGGGCGCGGTGCAGACGTTCAACGACAGCCCGCAGCCCCGCCCCGTCTGCGTCGGGGTGGGTGCGCCGAGGTTGTGTGCCGGGGGCAACCTCTACGGGGGCACCGTCCCGGCCCACACCTGGTTCGACGCCATGACGCAGATCCACGGCGACCTGCCCGCGACTCCCCTCCCGCCGCTCCCGCGCACCCACCGGACGAGCACCGGTGGCGGATGAGCCACGCCTCGCGGCCAGGTGGAGGGCACGACGGGGATTTCCGGTGCCCGGCCACGGGCACGTCGGAGGAAGAACTCAGGACGCCCGGGGGTGATGTGGCGGGCGCCGTGCGGGTCCGTCAGCGGCCGGCGTGGTGTCGGGACCGGCGGGCGGCCTCGATGACGTCGTGGATGTCGTGGTGGTCGTCGAGCAGCAGAGTGCGGGCCAGGCGCAGGGCACCGCGCTCGCACGTGGCTCGACGGGCGGCGTCCTCGATCGTGGTGAAGTCGGCGGGGCGGGCGAAGCCGATGACGCGCCGCACGATCTCCGCGGCGCAGAAGCCGGTGGTGTCGCGGAAGACCTCGTCCAGGTAGCGGAGGCGTTCGGCGTGCAAGGTGTCCGTGCCGGCGGGGAAGAGCGCGGCGGGGTAGGAGTCGCCGGTCGGTGTGGTGCGCCAGAGGTCGGTGAAGCGGGTGGCGAACACGGTCCACACCGTCCCGACGGTCTCCAGGAGCCGGGTCTGGGCGGCGGTTTCGTCACCCCGGGCCGGTGGGGTGGCGGCGAAGTAGTTGATGAGCAGGTGGGCGAGCAGGTTGCCGATGTCGAACCCCATGGGGCCGAAGCAGGCGAACTCCTGGTCGATGACGTGGGTGGCGTGGTCGGAGACCATGATCGAGCCGGTGTGCAGGTCGCCGTGCAGCAGTGCCTGCCTGCTGGTCAGGTAGCGGTCCTTGAGGCGGGCGACCGCGATGAGCACGGCGGTGTCGGCGCGCAGGCGCCGGACGTCGGCGTCGAGGTGGGGGCTGGTCCACCGGTTGCGGTGGAACGGGTGGTAGATCTCGGTGAAGACCATCTGCTCCATGATCGCGCACATCTCGGTGTTGCCCTCGAACTCGGCCACCAGCGCCCGTTTGCGGTGCGCGGGCAGCGCGAGGTCGCTGGTGTGGAAGAGGGTTCGGGCGAGGTAGTCGCCGAGCTGGTGGCCGAGGCGGTCGGGTGGCGGGCCGGCGATGAGCGCCTGGCGGAGCACGACGTGCCCGTCGAGGTACTCGATGGCCTGCAGGTGGGATCCCGGGTCGTGGTGCAAGGGCTCGGGCACGTGGTCGGGGGCGTGGCGGCGGTGTTCCTGCAGCGCGCGGTGCTCGTAGTGGGCGCGGTGCGGGGTCAGGGGCCAGGACGGTCCGGCGACGCGCACGAACGGCGGTGCCTGCTTCACGCAGACCGCGCCGTCGGGGCCGTGCAGGGAGAACACGGAGTTGACGTTCCCGTCGCCGATCTCCCGCACCTCCCAGCGTGCCGGGTCGCCACCGAGCCGCTCGGCGAGCACGGGGACGGCGGCGACCCGGGCGGCGATGTCCGCGAGATCCGGCGGGGTCTCGGTTCCCACGGTGTCCTCCGCGCGGTCGACGTGGTGGTCACGGGCGCCACCACGAGGGGACGGGCAGGCCGAAGCACGTGCGCAGGACGTCTTCGGCCGAGGTGAGCGTGCCTTCGAGCGACCCCGGGTCCGGGGTCCAGCAGTCGCTGACGACGTGCACCCGTTCGCCGGCCAGGGGGTGGCGGGCGACGGGCGCGTGGTCGCGGGCGTCGTGTCCGGGCCGCCACACGTGCCAGGCGGCGCTCCAGTCGGCCCACCAGGCGTCCAGTGGACGGTCGAGGTCGGGCAGGCGGTGCATGCGGGCCAGCAAGGCGTGCGCGTGGTCCACCATCGCCGCGGCCGGGGTCGGCGCGGGTCCGGCGGCGTGGTGCGGCCGGCTGTCCCGGTAGGGCGTCCAGGCGCGCGTGCACCGGCCACTGGGATAGGCGGCCAGCACCAGTGCCGGGCCGTCCGCGGCGGTCGACGGGCCGGTGCCGCCGTACCAGAGTTGCCGCAGCGCGGTGTCGGTGGTGCTGCGGCCTTCGGTCATGGCCAGGCGTCGCCACCACGGTCGCGCGTAGAGCAGGAAGAGCTTGAAGGCGGGCACGGCCTCGACCGCGTCCAGCGCGCGGTGCAGCCGCCGGGGGACCGGCAGCCCGTCCGGGTCGAGGTCGCGCAGGGCCTCCGGGGGGAGTGCGAGGACCACCGCGCGGGCGCGGGCCGGCGGGAGTCCGGCGAAGGTCAAGCGGTAGTGACCGGACTCCCGGTCCAGGCGCAGCAGCCCGCTGCCGGTGCGCGTGTGGCCGCCGGCGGCGGTGAACCCGGCGTGCAGGGCGTCGGTCACGCTCTGCATCCCGTGCCGCAGGGTGAGGTACTCGGCGTCGGGCGGGGTGCGCAGGAGCAGGTCCAGCCGGGCGGCGGCGCTCTCACCGCTGTGGCGGAGGTCGTACCCGCCGACGTCGTGGAGGAACGCGACCGCGTTCGCGCCCAGCGCGAAGTCGAGGGCCTGGGGCCAGGTCAGCCGGCCCAGCGGCCGGTCCGCGAGCCGGACCCGGTCCCGGCGGCGGCGGAAGGTTGCCAGCACGTCCTCCCGCGCACGGTCGCCGCGGGCCTCGTGCGTGCGGCGGCGCAGGTCCGCGAACCCGGGGACCAGGCGTTCGGCGGCCTGCGCCACCAGGTCGTCGGGGACCGGGCGGACCTCCCGCGCGCGGGTGACCACACCGTGCCGCTGCACCAGGTTCTCCGGGCGGGAGAACGAGAACGGGACCAGGTCGCCGTCGAGGCCCAGCGCGTGGAGCAGTCCGAGCACCGGCCTCAGCCCGCGGTGCACCCGCATCGCGCCGAGGTCGGCCACGAGATCGGGGGCGTGCCGGGGCGAGACCGACCACAGCCGGCCGCCGATCCGGTCGGACCGCTCGTAGAGGGCGACCGACCTGCCCGCGCCCGCGAGCCGGTACGCGCTGTAGCAGCCCGCCGGGCCGGCTCCCACCACGGCCGCGTCGAGCACGTCACCCTCGTGCACGCTCCGCATCAGGGTCGTTACTGTACGCCATGTGCGAGTCCGTGACTTGGTGTACAGTGCTCGTCACGTGAAGTGATCAAATGGTGGACGAGGGCGACCCCTGCCGGAGGACCCGATCGGCGGGTACGCCGGAAGTGAGGCGCCGTGATCTTCCGTGAAGCCGTGCTCGCCGAAGCCGCCGCCGGCTACCACCGGCTCACCGAGTACTACCGGGACATCCGCGCCTTCTTCGAGGTCCTCTCGGTCCGGTTCGCCCTGCCCGAGTACGGCGTGCGACTGCGCCCGGTCGGGGGCAACGAGCTGTTCTCCAACGCCAACAGCTACCTGCTCTCCGACGAGAGCGCCTATCCCTACTACCTGTGGACCCCGACCTGGCTCGGGCGGTCCTACGTCGACGCCGACCACGTGCCCGAGGGGCAGGCACCCGACGACCTGCTCACCGCCCGAACCCGGCTGATCGCCTTCGTCTGGCCGTGGCTGGGGTTCAACGACGCCTACGTCGAGGACGCCGCGCAGCCCGAGTGCTGGTTCGGTGTCGCCGAGCCGCACCCGGACGACGACACCGAGACCGTCCACGTCACCGCCCAGAGCCTGTTCAACTTCTTCCGGCTGGAACGGACCTTCGAGGCCGAGGTCGACGGCTGGCTCACCGGCAACTTCCGCAGTCACGTCGCCATCGGCTGCAACCTCACCGGCCACTGGTTCCTGCGCCGCGTGCCGCTGGCCACCCTCACCAGCTACTACCAGGTGGAACAACGGGTGATCCGGCCCATCGGCGAGAAGTTCGCCGCACTGCGCCACGCCCCGGCCGAACGGCGGCACGACGGCCACGCGCCCGCGCTCGACATGGTCGTGCCGCAACCGCGATGACCGGCGGCCGGGACGCCGGGGTGTGCGTGGTCGGCGCGGGCTTCGCCGGGCTCGCCGTCACCCACGAGCTGCACGTCCGGGGCGTCCCCTTCACCTGGCTGGACCGCGGGACGGGCATCGGCGGCCTCTGGAGCTACTCGGCCGGCCCGGCCTACCCGTCGTTGCGCCTGAACACCTCCAAAGGACCCACGGCGTTCAGCTGGGCCCCCATGCCCGAGGCCTACCCGACGCACCCGCGCCACGACCAGGTCGCCGCCTACCTCGACGCCTGCGCCCGCCCCTTCCGCGACCGGGTCGAGCTGCGCACCGCCGTCGAGCACGTCCGCCCCCACGGGTCCGGCGCCTGGGACGTCACCACCCGCGACCACCGGGGCGCAACGCGGGTCCGGCGCTTCGCGCACGTCGTGGTCGCCGCGGGCCACCACTGGACACCGCGGCTGCCGGAGCCGCCGATCCCCGGCATCGACTCCTTCCCCGGACCGGTGGTCCACACCCTGGACTACCACGGCGCGGACCCCTACCGGGGCCGTCGCGTGCTCGTGCTGGGACTGGGCAACTCCGCCTGCGACATCGCGGCCGACGTCTCCCGCGTGGCGACGAGCACCGTCCTGTCGGCGCGACGCGGCGCACACGTGGTCCCGCGCCGGCTGCTGGGAGTGCCCTGGGACGAACTGCGCCACCGGTGGTGGTGGACCGTCCTGCCGTTCGGGGCGCGGCGCCTGCTCGCGGAGGCCGTCCTGCACGCCCGACGCGGCCCGCTGACCGCGTACGGCCTGCCCGAACCGGCGGAGCGGGTGCTGACCGAGCCCCTGGTCGTCTCCGACGACCTGCTGGAGCACATCGCCCGAGGCGCCGTCACCGCCGCCCCGGCGGTCCGCGGCGTGGACCACGCGACCGTGCACTTCGCGGACGGGACGAGCCGTGAGTTCGACGCCGTCGTCTACTGCACCGGCTACCGCCCGGACACGACCGTGGTGCCCGAGGAGGTGCTGTGCCAGGCCGACGGGCGGATCGCGCTGTACCTCCGGGTCGTCCCGCCACACCGCCCCGGCCTCTACTTCGCCGGGTTCGTGCGCGGGGTCGTCCACCCGCTCGGCGCGCTGACCCCGGTCTTCGAGGCGCAAGCGCGGTGGATCGCCGACCTCGTCCGCGGTGCGACCACGACACCGGACCTCCCGGCGATGACCGCCGAGATCGACGCCCACCTGGCCCGCACCGCCCACCTCCACGGCACCGGCCCCGCCGACCCCCTCCACATCGATGTGCCCCGCTACCTGCGCGCTCTCCGCGACCGGTCCGGCCCACGACGGGCGACCCGGGCAGGGAAGGTCGACCGGTCCGGGTTCGTCCCGGCGCGCGCCGCGCGCCCGCCCCGGCGGGAGGGATCCGACCGGGGTTCGCACCACCCGGCGTGATCGGCCGGAGCGGTGACCGGCGGTGCGCGACCACGCAGGACCGGTCGGTCGGAGCCGGGCGGGAGGTCACAGGGGTTCGAACGTGCGGTAGTGATCGCCGGTGTAGTAGCCGCGGGGTGGTGTGGAGTCCATGTCCACGACGATCCGTTCCGGGCCTCGGCCGCCCGGCGGGGGAACGGTGGTGTAGCAGTGTATGTCGTACTCGTAGTAGTCGCCGTCGGCGGGCAAGTGGCCTTCGAAGTTGCGGAACCTGCCTCCGGCGTAGCAGTTCCTGTCGTCGATGGTGTACCACTTGCGTTCCTGCGGCCAGTCCTCGGCCATCCAGCGTCCGTAGGCGACGTAGGCGTCCTGGGGTACCGCTCGGACCTGCGCCGTGGTCGCCGGGCGTGGTGCGGCGGACAGCGGTGCGGCGGTGGCCGACGTGAGTCCGAGTGCGACCGCGGCGAGCACGGTCAGGGATCGGCGGACGCGGTGTCCGATGTGGATCTTCACGGGGTTCCTTTCTCGCGGCGCGGTGCCGTGACGCGCGGGACGTCGTCGCGGGATGTGCTGTGACCACGGGGGGTCGCTCTTCGAGTCGTGCGAGGGCCCGGTCTCCTCGACACCGCCTGTGCCCGATGGTGTCGGCGTTCGCCGTCGCGGTCGGCCGTCTCCCGGTTGCACGTGTCGGCACCTCTCGCGGGCTCATCGAGCCGGACTCGGGCGGATCAGGTCTGTCCGCCCCACTGTCCTGCCGCGACCCGGCGGCCGAAAGCCCGCGCCGACCGGTTCACCCCGATCACCATCCATGCGGGTCGGCGTCGTGCACGCAACGCCCACGACTCGGGGCGCCAGTCGCGCCGGGTCCCCCACACGGGGTTGTCACAACGGGCGACGAGGCCTCGACCTCCGCCGGACTCCACGCCGTCGCCGTGGCCGGCCCGGTCACAGCCGCTGTCGACGAGTGCGGCGTCCCGACCACCCGGAGGGTGGGAATGACGTGGTCGGTGGACCGCGGCCGTGTGAGGACGACCGGTCACGCGCCCGCTGTCGGCGGCGGTGCCGCTCCCAGCGCCGTGACGTCCACGATCTGCGCCTTGCGCACTTTCGCGTACACCGTCTCGGACGTCAGGCCCGCCGCGATGCCCAGCGGGATGACGAACCAGAGCAGCCGAGTCGCGTCGAGCCGGTCGAACAGGTCCGGTGTGGTCAGCAGTTGCGAGGCGACGTAGAGCAGCGCGGAGAGCAGCCCGGCGCCCAGCCCCCGTGCCACCGCCCACAGGTGGTCGAGCGGATTGGACACCCGGTCGCGCAGCAGTGCGCCGCCCACCGCGCCGAGCACCGGTCCGGACATCAGCAGCGACAACGCGGCCATCGGTGACCGCCACGCCGAGGACAGGGGAAGGGTCGCGACGGCCAGCAGCAGTGCCGCGATGGCCGTGACGCTGCCGAGGACGTGCGCACGGCGTCGGCGTCGTTCCTCCGCGACGGCGGGACCGGGCGACGTGCCGCGGCGCTCGTGCTGCCGGTCGAGCACGGCAACGGCCTGCCGGGCCGAGCCGGGCCCCCAAGGGCTGCCCAGCACGGCGATGTCCTCGTCGGTGGTGTCCTCACGCAGCGACTTCATCTTCGACCAGACCAGTCCCGCGCTGCCGCCGAAGGCCGCCAGCGGCACGGTGGGGATCCCCCGCGTCAGTGCGAGGATCCCGGCGATGTGCGTCGACCGGCCACCGCCCACCAGCAGCACGCCGTCCGCGGAGAACAGCGACCGGTAGAACGACACCTCCCACTCGTCGTTGGTGTCGGGCTGGTACTCGATCCGGGCGCCGATGCCCTCCTCGGTGAACGCCCGGTGCAGTTTGCGGCGCGGCGCGCGCATGATCACCCGACCACGACGTCGCCTGCCCTTCTCGGCCCCGGCCAGGTACCCGCGCACGACGGAGTGCTCGATGAAGCCGGGGTCGTCGGAGAACACGACGATGTCCCAGTCGGCGGCGGCCAGCTCCGCGCCGAGCTGCTCGCACGCCGCACGGGCGAGTTCGGGGTGGTGGACGGGCGGGTCGAACTCGCGGTTCGCGTCGACGCTGCCGATGATGACCACTTCGCGACCAGGCACGCCGGAACCCTAAGTCCTCGACGATTTCCGCATTCCGTACTTTTCGTATCAGGCGACGATTCATCGCGGAATGTGTCACCCGATGGGAGCAGTAACGCGGCGGTGCTGAGCGGAGATCGCGAGCAATTCGCCACGCAACGTCACAACTGCACAACGGCCGATAACGCGAACTCCGCACGTCTCGATGCGAGAACCGAGCGCATGTGAGATCAAGCCGGTGAAAGCAGCACGGTGCGGAGTGATTCCTGTGGAGAGTTGCCATGTCGACGGGCGGACGCGGACCACGCCGTGGTGGCCCGCGGTCCTGCTCGCACTCATCGTGCTGCTGTCCACGCCGGCCGGGACGTGGCCCTCCGCGACCGCGCAGGACGACACGCCGCAGGTCGAGCCGATCTCCATCGTGATCCTGGTCGACGAGTCCGGCTCCATCAGCGAGGACGATCTGCGGCGCGAGCGGGAGGCGGCGGCCACGATCGCGCTGGGTGAGTTCGCGCCGGACTCGACGGTCGCGGTGGTGGGCTTCGCCAGCGACAACGGCGGCCAGTCACCGGTGGACGTGGTGTGTCCACCGGTGCGCGTCGGCACCGGGCAGGACCAGCAGACGCTGGCCGACTGCGTGGGCAGGCTCCGCAAGCGCGGCCAGGGCGAAGGCGACGGCACCGACCACTACGCCGCACTCCAGCAGGCCATGACGTACTTCGGCGACGACGACCGGCCGAAAGCGATATTCCTGCTGACCGACGGCCGACTCGACGTGAGCGACAGCCCGCGTTACGGGCCTGACAACATGAGCGACCAACGCAATAATGCGGCTCTGCGCGGAATCGACGTCACGTTGGCGGAAGCGGCCGCGAAGCAGGTGCAGGTGTGGCCGCTCGGATTCGGCGACGTCGACCGCCCGCAACTCGACCGGTTCGCCGAGAAGGGCGCGCAGGGTTCGTGCGGCGCGAAAGCCCCCAAACCGTCGGCAACGGTCATCGAGGATTCCGGCGCGGTCGCGGACGTGCTGCTGGCGGCCTTCCGGTCGGCCCGCTGCGCGGGCAGCGACGAGATCCGGCGGGCCACGCTGTCACCCGGCGGGGAGTCGGAGATGACCGTCCGCGTGCCGGGCATCGCCACGGACGGCTCGATCGTCGTGGTCAAGCGCGACCCGCGGGTGGCCGTCGAGTTCACCGACCCCGAGGGCCGCGTCGTCCCGAAGGAGGGCGCCGCGTTCGGCTCGACGTTCCAGGGCAGCGGCGCGAACGGCCCGGTCGAGGCGCTGCGGATCGTCAACCCGGTTCCCGGCCCGTGGCTGGTCAGGCTGACCTCACCCGCCGACCTGCCCGCGCTCGACGTCACCGCCGTGGCGATCTGGCAGGGCGCGGTTCGCGCGACGTTGACCGTGGACCCGCCCGCGCCGCAGGCCGGCACGGAGGCGAAGGTGCTGCTGGGCATCCAGACGCGCAACGGCGCGGTCAGCGACCCGGCAGAACTGTCCTCCCTCGACTTCTCCGTGGTGGTCGACGGTCAGGGCGGCCCGGCGCCGGTCGCGCTCAACGACAGCGGGCAGGGCGGTGACACCCGCGCGGGCGACGGCCTCTACACCGGCGCGGTGGCCGTGCCGGAGTCCGGTGTGGACGAGCTGCGGGTCGTCGGCACGGTCAGCGGCATCGGCATCACCGGCGACACCCGCAGCGTGGTGGCGTCGGTGTCCCGGGGGCGGGGCGCGCTGGCCGCGCAACTGCGCGTGCCGCCGACGGACACGGTGGCGCCCGGAGGGTCCGTCGCGGTGGCCGCGGTCGTGGACAACGTCGGTGGGTTCAAGGCCAAGGTGCGGGTGCTGATCGACGAGGTGTCACCCGGCACCCGTGCGTCGGTGCCCGACGAGCAGACGGAGTTCGAGGTGCCGGCCGCGGGCAACGCCGAGTACCGGTTCGACGTCGTCTTCGCGGCCGACACCCGACCGGGCGGCAACTCGTTGCGCTTGAAGGTGGTGGACGAGGCCGGGAACACGCTGGCGAACTACCCGCTCTCGGTGATCGTCGCCCACCCTCCGCCGCCGACACCGTGGTGGCTCTACATCGGGGCGCCCTCGCTGCTCGCCGTGCTGCTGGCCGCGTTGCGGTGGCGACGTGCGCACCGCGCGGCGCGCGACGTCCGGGGGTTGGCCGTCTACCTCTACGTCAACGGTCGCCCGCACGGCGACGTCGCCGCACCCCAGGTCCGGTCGACCAGGTTCCTGTTCGCCGTGCGGCGCGACGAGGACGGGCCCTTCCACCTCGACCCGTCCGTCCGTCCGGGCGATCCGGAGGCGCACCACCTGACCAGGGTGTCCGACCAGCTCACCCTGCGGACGCCGGAGGGCGGACGGCACCTGCTGCGGGCCGGGGACCAGGTCACGACAGCGGACGGGGTGGTGCTCGAAGTGCGCGACGAGCGGTCGGCCGCGGCCGACCCCGTCGACCCGGGCGGGCCCGCGCCGCCGGGCGCCGGAACCACCGTGACCCACGACCTGCTGTGACCGCACGCCACCGGAAGGACGCCCCATGCGGATCTACCAACCCATGATGTTCGTAGGGCTCGGCGGAACCGGGTGCCGGGTCGGCGCGGAGTTGGAGCGCAGGCTGCGCGACGAGTTGTGCGGACCCGACGGCACCGCTCTGCTCAACGTCATGCAGGGCAAGAACTTCCAGCCCTACCAGCTGCCCTCGTGCCTGCAGTTCGTCTACGCCGACCTCAGCGAGGACGAGTTCGCCAACCTGGAGCAGCGGGTGGTACCGGACCCGTCGAACCTGCCTGCCGCCGAACGCACCATGCACCTGGTGCGCGACCTCGTGCCGCAGTACGACACGTTCCCCGAGGTGGCCCGCAGCCTGCGGCTGTCCGCCGGGCCGTACGTGGACGGCTGGCTGCCGCCGGCCGCCGGCGAGCCGCGCATCGGGCCCCTCTCGCGCGGCGCCGGCCAGTTGCCGACCATCGGTCGGGCCGCGCTCTTCGAGACCTTCCGCGCGGGCCTCGGCCCGGTGCAGGGTCCGCTGACCCGGGCGATCGGCAACATCAACAACTCACTGGGCGAGCTGGCCGTGCTGGGCGGCGGCAACCGCCAGCTCGGCTGCGACGTGTTCGTGGCGTTCTCGGTCGCGGGCGGCACCGGGAGCGGGCTGTTCTACGACTACCTGCACCTGATCGGCGACGCCTTCGCGCGCAACGACTACCGGATCCGGATCTTCCCGCTGGTGCTCATGCCGTCGGCGTTCACCGAGGGGCTGGGCGGCGGGCGGCCCGCGCGGCTCAACGCCGGCCGTGCGCTGCTGGACCTGTTCCGGCTCGTGGACGACCAGAACGCGCAGGCGGCGGGCACCGAGCTGGACGCCGCGGGGGTCAGCGGCACGCTCTCGGTCCGCTACCCCGACCGCGCCGAGATCCGGTTGCGCGCCTCGACCGTGCAGACCGGGTTCCTGTTCAGCATGGGCTCGGGCGTGAAGCGGGACGACCTGCACCGGTCGGTGGTGTCCCTGATCCTGTCGCTGATCGGCACCGACATGGGCGGCGAGGGCAACTCCCTGCGCTACGGCGACCGCCGCACCTACATGTCGTTCGCGGACAGCTTCATCAACAGCGCGGTGGAGCGCGAGGCGCTCGCCGCGACCGGCATCGGCAACCGCGGCGTGTCGACCAGCTCGGTCGCCTCGATGACCGTGCCGGTGGACGACATCGCCGACATGATCAGCTCACGGCTGCTCGCGCACGGCGTGACCGAGCTGATGGCGCCGGCCGGCGCGGCGGAGGACAACACCGGGCTGGTGGAGCGGTTCTTCACCGAGTCCAACCTGGACCCGTTGCGGCTGCGGGCGCCACTGCCGATCACCGAGCCCGCGCCCACCGACAAGGCCGAGAACATCCTCAACGCGCTGGCCACCCGGGCGCGCCGGATCGAGTCGGCGGTCCGGTTGCTGGAGCAGACGCTGGACAGCGCGGTACCTGGCCTCGTGCAGGACTTCGACGCGCACCGGGCGGTGCGGACGCTGCTGGCCGAGGTGGACCCGTTCCGGCTGCACCGCGTGGTCAACGGCGACGCTGCGCTGGCCGACGAGGTCAGCAGGCTCGGGTTCGTCAAGGTCGTCGCGTCCCGCCGCAGTGAGCCGCCCGCACCCGCGGGCCTGTCGATCGCGCCGCCGAACCCGGTCGGGATCGGCGACCGGTTCCTGCGCCGGGCGAAGTGGGCCGACCCGGCGGTCGGCCAGGCGCTCAAGGCCCAGGACCAGTGGCACCAGTGGCGGGCCCGGCGCGCGTGGCACGCGGCGTGGAACGCCCAGTCCAACCGGTGGGACGGCAAGCTGCAGGGCGTCGTCAACGACGTGACGGCGGTGGTGTCCGCGTTCCGCGAGCACGCCATGGACGACCAGCGCCGGTTCCAGGCCCGCGCCCGAGACCTGTACCAGCACCGGGTGGGCGTGACCTACCTGCTGCCGCGCCTGGGTGACATGGAGCCGTTCTACCACGAGGTGGTCCGGCGGTTCGTCGACCTCTACAGCTCCCAGGGCCGGGTGCGGCCGACGGCCACGGCGGGCGACCTGCTGCGCGAGATCCTGGGCGACCAGGGCTGGCGGCAGGCGTGGGAGGCGATGACCACCTCGCGCGACCCCGCCGCGGCCGTCATGTACGTGCGTGATCGCGTGAAGCAGGCCGTGAAGGTGCTGTTCCACCACCGCGACGGCGAGCACCGACCGCTGCTGCCCGCGTTGCAGGACCTGCTCGCGGCGGCGGCGGGCCGGGCGGGCACGATGGTCGCCGAGGACGACATCGCCCAGTTCCGGGAGAAGCTCGCGGGCCTCGTCCCCGGTGGGTTCGCGCCCAGCGGCACGGGACGGCTGCGCATCCTGTTCTCCTACCCGTCCACGACCAAGGACGACGAGCTGGAGCAGTACCTGCGTCAAGCCGTCCAGTTGCCGCGCACCGCGGACACGATCGTGGAGTTCCGCCCCATCGCGGCCGAGACGATCGCCGTGGTGCTGTTCCGCAGCTCGATGGGCCTGACCGAGGTGCCCGAGGTGCGAGAGGTCCTCAAGCACTGGTCCGACGCCCTGCGCGCGGAGCAGCAGCAGGACTTCCTGCGGTGGCGCCAGCGGATCGGCTACGACTTCGGCTACCTCGCCACCACGGCCGAGCACCGCGAGCGCATCCTGCACCACCTGCTGTGCGCGGTGTGGAACGGCAGCGTGCGGGTCTCCGGCGACGAGGACGCGGACTCGCCCGCGGCCATTTCCGTCGGTCTTTCCCCCGCCGCCATCTCCATGCGGCTGGAGCTGCGGCCCTACGGCAGGCTGTCGAGCTGGGCGAGCGTGCTGGCCGCGTACGAGGAGTGGGTGCTCACCGACGACGAGCAGATCCGCCGCGACCTGTGCGCCCAGCTGATCAACAGCGTGCCGGACGGGGTGGACCGGGCGCCGAGGCAGCCGTCGCCGCTGTTCGAGCGGCTGATGAAGCTGCCGTCGGCCCAGTTGGCCGAGATCGACGCGACGCTGGCGGACCGCACCGGCAGCGGCGGGCGTGCCCGCCTCAACGCGATGCGCGAGTTCTGGGCCGAGACCTTCCCCAACGCCCTGAACCTCCCGTTCCGCGGCGTCAACACACCGATCCAGGACAACCTCGCGGACCTCTACCGGTGGGTCCACGACGAGCGGCTCGGGGGTTACCGACGATGACATCCCCCGCCTCGCAGACGGCGGTGCTGGTGCTGGACGTGCGCGAGCTCGGCGACGACCGCACCGCGCTGGCCTCGCTCGACCCGGACACGGGCAGCGAGCTGCTGCCCTCGTACGTGGTCGTGGTCGCGAACGTCAGCGAGCTGGCCGACCTCGCACCCGACCTCACCCGGCTGGCCAAGGTCCAGCACCTGGGCGGGGTCGTGCTGGTCGCGGTCGGCTCGCTGCGCGCCGAGGACGCCGAAGCCGTGCTCGGCGTGCCGACCGCGCTGACCGGCCTGGGCGTGACGCTGTGGGTCGGCGCGGAAGCCGGCCTGGAGTGGAGCGGCGGCGCCTCGCGCGGTGTCGCGGCCCGGCCGGACGTGACGCTGGACGACCTGATCAGCGCGCTGAAGCTGCCGCTGGTGTTCGACCGGGTGCACAAGGCGGTGAGCCAGGTGCCGCACCAGGCCGCCGCGCCGGCGATCGAGATCGAGTACGCGACCGTACCCGACAGCGTGCTGCGGGTCCTGCGGCTGCGGGCGTTGCGGCACTTCGCCGACGACGACGGTGAAGCGCACCGCGCCGACGGCCCGCTCGCGGCCGCCGTGCGGACGTTGGCGACGCGTGCCGGCGACGGTCGTGCGGCGATCGCCAGCGGATCCGCGTTGGACCGGTCGCGCCAGGTGGCGGCTGCCGCCTTGGCCGCGGCCGGCACGGCGGTCGACGCGGTCCGCCGCCCGTTCGGGCTGTTCACCGGCAACCCCGGCACGGGGGAAGCGTTGAGCACCGCCGCCCAGCGGCTGGCGGAGTACCGGGCGCTGTGCGTGGACACCGAGCGGCGGGTGGCGAGGTCGGTGGACGTCGGCGACCCGCCCGAGGCGCGACTCGTGGAGCTGGGCCTGCCGCCGCAGCCGCCGCACGACGTGGCGGGCGTGGCGGACGTGCTGGCCGACGCCGTGGACCAGGAGCTGGCGCTGGGCCGACCGCTCAAGGTCGTCTCGGACAGCGCGAGGCAGATCGCCACCCGGCTCACCGGACCGGTCGGCCGGGACAACCCGGTGGCCGACGTCGACGTCGGGCCGGCGCTGCGGGCGTTGCGCGGAGGCGACCGGCGACCGGTGGACCTGGCGCCGCTGCCGCTGCTGCCGCTGGTGTTCTGCTTCGCGGCGGCGATGACGGCGGGCGTGGTGGGTGGTGTCGCCGCCGCGATCGCGTGGCTGCTGCCGGTGTACCGCCTGTGCGCGGTGAGCGCGTTCCCGGTGCGCCGCCGGACGTTCGTGGTGGCCGGTTCCGGCGTGGCCGCCCTGGTGGGCGCCGCGGCCGGCGTCGTCCTGCGCGCGGTGGCGCCGGAGTGGGCGCTGGACCTGCCGCCGGTGGGCGTGGCGGCGACGGCCGCCGGGTGGTGCGTGGCGGCGCCGGCGGTCTGCGCGGTGATCTGGTGGCGGGTGCACGTGCGGTGGAGCGCGGCGTTGGAGCTGGACCGGGCGGGCAGCGCGCAGCGCAGGCTCACCCAGGCGCTGACGGAGCTGGTGCGCTCCCGGTGGCTGCCCGCCGCGGGCACCACGCGCCTGGCCGACTCGCTGCTGAACGTGGCCGTGGCGCTGGACGCGGTGGACCAGGCGTTCACCGAGACCGCTTCGGCGTTCGGCGGCGGTGGCAGGCCGCCGGAGGTGTTCGCGGGCGTCGACAGCACCAACGACCTCAACCACGTGCTGCGGGAGGACCTCGCGCACCTGGTGCGCTCGGTGCTGCGGCCGGTGTTCGTGGAGATCGCCTCGAACGGGGTGCTGACCGGCGAGGGCAGGCCGTTCTACCTCGCCGCGCAGGCCAGGTTGGCCGAGTACAACCACCA
Organism: Saccharothrix saharensis; assembly: GCF_006716745.1. Classification (NCBI taxonomy): domain Bacteria; kingdom Bacillati; phylum Actinomycetota; class Actinomycetes; order Pseudonocardiales; family Pseudonocardiaceae; genus Saccharothrix; species Saccharothrix saharensis. The sequence goes on from NZ_VFPP01000001.1 coordinate 7,472,294, forward strand.
CCTGGACACCCGCGGCATCCGGGTGCCGCCGCCGGGGCTGCCCGACCAGGGGCGCGGCGCGCTGGCCACCGGCATCTGGCAGGCGTCGGCGAAGGTGCAGCGGATCCTGCTCAGCGGACCGCGGTCGCCGTTGCCGCAGCTGTGCCGACCGACCGACCTGCGGCTGCTCGGCTCGGGCGAGTCGGCGATGGTGTTCTTCGCCTCCGCGGACATCGTCGACCCGCCGGTCAACCCCTCCTACGAACTGATCCGGACCAATGGCAACGCGGTCGGCGTGCTGCGCCTGGTGCCGCTGCGACCCGGTGTCGTGCGGCCGCTCATCGACCACGGGGAGGCACCGTGACCACGAACGGGACGTCGGAGTACGCGGAGTTCCAGGGCTTCAACCCGCTCGGGGAGCTGGGCACCTGGCGGCTGCGCGAGCTCGGGCCGCGCCCCAACCCCGACTCGCTGCTGCGGGTCGACCTGGTCGAGCTGGCCGACCACCGCCGGGCCGAGCGGAAGCGCCTGCCGGTGGGCGTGCACGGCGAGGCGGACTGGGCGCTGGCCGAGGCGCAGCTGGACAACGAGATCCGGGCGCTGGTGCGCCTGGCGACCCGCTACCCCAACGACTACCCGGCCGAGCTGCCGCGCCTGATCGCCTACAACTTCGACGTGTCGGACCCGTTCGTGCTGATGGAGGTGGTGACCGGGGACAACGGCGACGAGGCGCACCGGATGCGCACCCTGCTCACCCAGGACCGCAGGCGCTTCCAGCTCGGCATGTACCGCGCACTCGCGGCGCTGCACGCGGTGGACCTCGTGCACGGCGCGATCAGGCTGTCCTCCATCCGCTGGGCGGACGACCGGTTCCAGCTCGTGGGGTTCGAGCACTCGTCCGGCAGGGGCGAGGTGCCCCGGTCCCGCCCGGTCACGGTGGGCTACCGCGAGCGGCAGGCCGACCCGGCCGACGACGTCCGCGACGCGGGCCGAGCCGTGCACGAGATGATCACCGGCGCGCGGCGGCGCAACCGACCGCCCACCCAGGACGGTCCGCTGGACGACGTGCTGCCCGGACTGGACGGCGTGTTCGAGCCCGACCCCGCGCGCCGTCCGACCGCCGTGGTCGTGCTGGCGGCGCTGAACTCGACCGCACCGCTGCCCGACCCGTTGGACGTGGACGAGGCGCTGCGAGCCGGGTGGGACCAGTTCGACCGGGAACACCCGCGGCCGCAACCGGTCCCGCCGCCCCGTGCCGACCCGCCGACCCCGCCGAGCGCGCCACCGCCGCCGGTCGCCCGGCACGGCCTGCGCAGGAGGTTCCTGCTGCCGGCGCTGATCGGCGCGGTGGTGCTCGGCGCGGCGGTGGTGGTCGGGGTGCTGTCGTGGATGGAGGTGCTGTGATGGGCGACCAGGTGCTCTGCCCGGTGTGCATGGACCACATCGTGTGGCCGGACACCCTCTACCAGCGGGAGGTCCGCGAGGGCGCGGTGGTGTGGGAGGAGCTGGACCTGACCCGCCACACCAACCCGAACCGGCGCGAGTACGAGCGCCGGCTGGCGTTCGTCCGGTGCCCGAACCCGTCTCAGGACGGCACGGAGGTGCACTACCTGCCCGCGATCCACAACGACTACGGCCGGCCGATCATCATCGGGTTGGTGGGGCGCGGTGCGTCCGGCAAGACCCACCTGTTGGTGACGATGCTGTCGGAGTTGCTGCGCGGTGCGCTGTCCAGCCACGGCCTGTACTTCGAGGTCGCCGACAAGGTGCAGCAGGCCAGGCTGACCGAGGAGATCGAACGCCTCCGCGACGGCGCGCTGCTCCAGGCGACCGGCAACCAGCTACGCACGTTCGCCGGCTACCTGCTGGTGCGCGCGAAGGACCGGCGACCCAAGCCGTTGATCTTCTTCGACGTCGCGGGCGAGGACTTCAACGACGTCAACCTCACCAACAGCAAGTGGGCGGGCTTCCTGCTGGAGGCCGACGCGCTGCTGTTCGTGGACGACCCCGACCTCGGCCTGCCCGCGTGGCGACCGCACGCGAAGTCACCGGCGCAGCGCAGCGCGGCCCAGCGGCACAACGAGACGTTCGACGGCGCGATGAACCGGCTGCGCACGCAGCAGCGCATGGAGCGGCTGCCGATCGCGATCGCGCTGACCAAGGCCGACACCATGCGGTACGAGTACCCGGTCGACCACTGGCTGCGCCGCGACGACGCCTCCGGCCCCCTGGACCCGGAGCTGTTCCGCGCGGAGAGCCGGGACGTCTTCGCCGTGCTCCAGCGTTACCAGGCGACGCCGATGCTGAACGTGTACCGGCAGTTCGAGCGCCGCACCATGCACTTCGTGTCGGCCACCGGCGGCCCGTCCGACGGCACCGAGCACTTCCCCCGCGGTGTCCGCCCGTCGCGCGTGCTCCAGCCGCTGGTGGCACTGCTGGCGATGACCGGGTTCATCACCGGTCCCGGGGCAGAGGGGATCGGTCGATGAACGGCGACCGGCTGGAGGACATCCTGTTCTCGATGGTCGAGGGCAAGGGCATGACGCTCACCGCCAGCACCATCGAGAACCGCACGCCCGAGGGCAGGACGATCCGGGACTACTGGTACGACAAGCTCAGCCCGTACTTCCGGCTCAACCACGGCGCGCAGGCGCCGAACGACGGCGCGTACACCTACGTCCGCTTGGACACCGGCGAGGCGGCGGTGCTGCGGCGGCTGTCGGCGGGTTCGGTGACCGGGCGCAGCTTCGCGCACGCCATCGTGGGAGGGTGGGAGGCACTGGACCGGCTCGCGCTGCCGCTGACGCTGTGGCGCGGGTGGTACAACCCGGAGGACCGCGACCCGCTGGAACGGCGCTCGTTCGAGCAGCTCAGCGCCAAGGTCACCGCCAAGATCGTCACCCTGCGGGTGGCGGCCTCCACCGTGCCCCCGGAGCAGGTGACCGGACTGCTGGCGCACGTGCTGGCGGCGCCGCACGCGAGGTTCACCGTGGTAGGGCTGGCGGAGCCGCACGTGGCGCCGGTGCTGGCGGCGGTGCGCACGATCAGCGAGGCGCTCGGCGGGCGGCCGCGCTCGTGGACGTTCTCCACCTACGAGACCGACGCCAAGCAGCGGCACGCGCTGGACTTCGTGTTCATGCCGCACAACCCGGGGGTCGTCGAGGCGTCCGGCGTGCCGACCGTGCTGCTGGACCTGGCCGACGGCCCGGTGCCGCCGAAGTGGCGGGCGAGGGCCGAGCTGCTGTACCGGGACTACTTGCGCGCCTGGGACGTCGCGCACGCGATCGAAGAGGAGGAGCGGACCCGCCTCTGGGCCGCCGTGAGCGACGACATCCACCAGCGTGCGCAAGCCGGCGGACCGGAACCGGAGGACCGGGCCGAGGCCTACGCGCGCAGCCACCACGCGGACCCACCCCAGGCGGACCCACCCCAGGCGGACCCACCCCAGGCGGACCCACCCCAGGCGGACTCCTCCGACACGGATCGGACCGTCGGCCGACACGCCAAGCGACCCGACCCCGAGCCGGACGAGGACGACGTCACGGACCCGGCCGGCGATGCCGACCGGGCCGAGCACCCGGATTCCGCGGACCCGGCCGGCGGCACCGACTCGGCCGAGCACCCGACCACCGACACCACCGACCCGGCCGACGGAGCGGACGCGGCCCACCACCCCGACCCCGGGTTCCCGGACCCGGCCGACACCGCCGAAGCCGGACCGGACAGCGACGAGACCCCCGGCCACACCTCCGTCACCGGTCCTGACCACTCCGGCACCGACGTCACCGACGAGCATCCCGACCCCGCGGCCCAGGCCGGCCCGACCGACCTCCCGCCCACCGGCCGCGAAGCCGGTTGGTTCGTCAAGCCGAGCGTCGAGCCCGTCGACGGGAGCACGCCGGAGGAGTCCGCCGAGCCCGACACCGGGTCCGAAGCCTCCGCACCACCCCAGCCCGACACCCGAGCCGGAGCGACACCCGGCGCGCCCGCCCCGCTCGACCTGTTCTGGGCCAAGCGACCGGACGACCTGGCGGAGGCGCTGAACCGCGCACGCCGCCGGGCCCTGCCCACCGCCGTGCGCCCCGCCCTCTGGCACTGGCTCACCGAACAGCTCCCCGCCGCCACCACCGTGGCCGCGCTCCAGCAGGACGACGTCTTCGACTCCCTGCTGGACCTCCTCGGCCTCCCCGAGCCGCACCCGGCCGGCGTCGACACCGAGGCCGTCGCCGACTGGGTGCACCGGCACCTCGGCCCCGCCTTCTCCGAACGGCTCCGGGACCGCACGGCACCGCACCGTCAACCGGACCCCGCCACCGCCACACCCGAGCACATCGACTGGCGGTTCCCGCCCGTGCCCGCTTCGGACGCCGGCTCCGTCCAAGAGGTCTGGCGCATGCACCTGACCTGGCGGCGGGCGGCGGACCGCCTGGAACAGCGCGTCGACACCGCACGCCGGCTCACACCGTTCCTCCTCCTGCCCGCCGCCGCCGCGGGCGCGGTGTCGGGCTACGCGGCGCGGTCCGCGGTGCCCCTCGACGGCAAGGCGTTCGGCGTCGCAGCCGCCCTCCTGCTGATCGGCTGGGTGCTGCTGCACCGGTACGCGGTGCCGACGGCGATCCGCCGGCTGTCGGCCACGCGCGCCGTGGCCGAGTCGTTGCGGTCCATGGTGTTCCTCTACGTCGCCGGCGTGGGGCGGTTCCGCGACCGCAAGCCGCACCTGCTGCTCCACGCCGCCACCAGGGAGGCCTCACGGGTGTCCGGCAGGCGCAAACCGGTCGGGGTGCCGATGCCGGCGCCCCCGTCGATCACGACCCTGACCGACTACCTGCACCTCCGGGTCAAGCGCGAGATCTCCGCGCACGAGGTGCAGGCCGGGCAGTGGCGCGTCGAGGGGGACTGGTTGCGGCGGCCGGCCGAGATCTGCGCGATGACGGCCGCGTTCGGCTTCCTCGCGCTGGTGTTCCTGGCCACCGGCCCGACCGCGCCCTGGTTCGGCGTGGCGACGACCGCGATCCTCACCTTCGTCCTGCTCGCCGCGCCGAACGGCTCGGATGAGCGCATCGCGCGCTCCGAGCGGATCGCCGACCGCCTCAGGCACCTGCTGGTCGTCCCAGTCCACCTCCCGTCCACCGTGGACGACTTCGTGGTGGCGTGCGAACAGGTGATCGCCGGTGACGAGCGGAGGGCCTCGTGATGACCGAGAACTTCTGGGAGATCTTCATCAGCCACGGCACGAAGGGCACGAACGGCGTGGCGAGCCGCGTGCTCCAACGGCTGTACGAGCAGTACGACGGCAACGGCTACCTGGTGCACGTGGATCGGATGGAGATCCACGAAGGCGTGCACTGGAAGCCCTGGATCAGGAGGACGCTGTACCGGTCGCACGTGGTCATCGCCCTGCTCGACGACCGGGCGATCGGCCGTGAGTGGGTCCGCTACGAGGTCGCCATGGGGCAGTCGGACTTCTTCCACGAGAAGTTCGTCCCGATCCTGATCGGGATCGGGCTGAGCGACCGGAAGCTGGCGGCGTTCATGCGGCTCACCGACATCCAGGCGATCACCGCGGACGAGCCCGAGCAGGCCCGGGACGCGGACGAGGAAGCGGACCGGGTCGTCAAGCTGATCGGCGAACGCCTGCCGCGCCCCGTGGGCGGGCTCCGCGGCGAGGACCTGCCGCTGATCCGGCGCCTCGCGCAGTCGTTCGACGGGCTGACCCAGCGGGACGCCGCCAGGAGGATCGCGGAGCACTTCCCGGGCGAGGCCCAGTGGGACCGGAGGATGCCGTTCTTCCAGGACGAGCTGCTGGCCCAGCTGATCCTGGCCGACCAGCTCGGCGACGCGGCGCTCGACGCGCTCAGGTTCGTGCCGGTGCGGCCCGCGTACGTCAACGAGGTCCGGCCGATCATCCTGTCGAGCTGGCTGTCCTGGCCCGAGGTGCAGGCGTTGCGCACGGACGGTGAGGTCCCTCGGGAGCGCGCGCTCGTCGCGGTGCTGCAATCGGACGACATCGCCATCGCCGAGCAGTACGCCGTCCGGGCTCAGCACTGCCGGGCGACGTGGCGCAGCCTCATACCCCTGGCGATGGAGAGCGACGGCGAGCCGCACCCGCCCTCGCACTGGGTCGACCAGGTGCTCGGCCAGGACCACCTCGCGTGCGGTGCGACGGGCGAGGGGACGTGCGTGCACAGCCCGGTCGCGCCGAAGCACGTGATCGTGCAGCCCGACGGGCCGCTGGCCGGCTCCGTCGAGGTCGTCCACGAGATCCACCGCCGGTGCCCGTGGATCGTCGTGGTGCTGCTGATCCGCCCCGACGACTACCGCAAGCTCGGCGAGGACGGCGTCCGAGCCCTGCTCGGTGGCGACTACCGGGCCGTGCCGCCGGTCGACGACGAGCGCGCCTCGCGGTTCACGAGGGGGCGGAAGGAAATCACCTACGCGCTCACCAGGGGGTACGCGACGTCATGACCTCGACCGACAGCACCGGTGACGAGCTGCGGATCGTCACCGACGGCAACCGTTACGTCCCGTCCGACGACCTCGAGCTCGCCGTCCGCGTCGCACGGGCCATCGGGCGGCCCCTGCTGCTGTACGGGGAGCCGGGTTCGGGCAAGTCGACGTTGGCCGCGTACGTCGCGGTCACCCACGGCCTGCGCTACTACGAGCACGTGACGACCGCGCGCACCGAGCCGCAGGACTTCCTGTGGACCTTCGACCACGTCCGCAGGCTCAGCGACGCCCAGGTCGGGCCGCTCGACGGGCACGACCGCAGGTACGTCACCCCCGGGCCGCTGTGGTGGGCGTTCCAGCGGGAGGTGGCGCTGGCGGAGACCGGGCGGGTCGAGCCGTTCCGCGAGTGGAACGAGCCCAAGGCCGACCAGCCCGCGGTCGTGCTGATCGACGAGATCGACAAGGCCGACCCGGACACCCCGAACGGGCTGCTGGGACCGTTGGCGGACCGACGGTTCAAGGTCACCGACCTCGACGGCGAGCCGCAGGTCGCCGAGCAGCCGTTCGGCGCGAACCTGATCATCATCACGTCGAACGAGGAGCGCGACCTGCCGGAGGCGTTCGTCCGCCGGTGCGTGGTGTCGCACCTGCCGCTGCACGACGACGAAGCCCTGCTGGACATCGTCGACCGGCACCTCGGCGACCGCAGGCACGAGCTGTCCGACGAGCTGCTGCGGCACCTGCTCGACGAGCTGGCGGCCGAGCGGCGCAAGGCGGGCCACGGCGGTCGCCGACTGGCGAGCACCGCCGAGTTCCTCGACGCCGTGAACGCGTGCGTGCGGCTGGAGATCGGCGACGTGACGGGCCCGCAGCTGCGCCGGGTGATCGGCATGACGCTGGCGAAGGCGCACGACACCCGGTTCGGGAGGTGAGCACCCTTGGTCAGGCCGCGGATCTGGCTCGCCGACCTCGTACTGGCGCGGGAACGGCTGGCGGGCTCGCCGGCACCCGGTGACGAGGACCGGATCCGGGCACTGCTCGGTCTGGGACCCGGCTCCGCGGCCCCCGCACCGCTCCCACCCGCGCGGCCCCGCACCGACCGCCCCGCGCGGGTCGAGCCGCCGCACGACACGCCGCACCGCGCCCCCGACAGCGGCTTCGTCCACGTCGAGGACGGTTCGGGCACGCCCCCGGACCCGCGGTCCCACCAGGACGGCGGGCAGGTCGGGCAGGCGGCGCTGGCCGGGCTGAAGCCATCCGACTGGGACCACCCGAAGCCGCCGTGGCGCGACACGCCGCCGTTGCCCGCGATGCGGGCGGACCAGGCCGGCCAACGCCACCTCCCGCTGCTGCGACCGGGCGCTGCACGCGGTGTGCTCCACGCGGCGGTTTCCAGGCCCGGTGCGGACGGCGTGGTGGACGTGCGGGCCGCGACGAGGGTGCTCGCCACCGCGCGCCCGCTGGTCGTGCTGCCGCGCAAGCCCCGGCCCACCCTGAGGCACGGCGTGGAGGTCCTGGTGGACCACGCGCGGGGCATGGAGCCGTTCCGGCGCGACGTGGAGTCGCTGTGCCGAGAGCTGCCCCGGCTCGTCGGCGAAGGCGCGCTGTCCGAGTGGCACTTCGACGGCGACCCGCGCGAAGGCCTGGACGGGCAGCCGTACCGCGACACCGCGCACGGCACCGTGCTGATCCTGTCCACGTTCGGCGGTCCGCCCGCCTACGACGAGGCGGGCGGCGTGGAGCACTGGGAGGCCGCGGTGGCCCGGTGGCGGGCGCGCGGGGTGCGACCGGTGGCCCTGTGCCCGCTGCCACCGCGCCGCTTCCCGCCGTGGCTGACGCGGGTGATGCCGGTGATCGGCCTGGACCGCGCCACCACGGTCGGCGCCGTGCGGACCGCGCTTGACCGGTGGTCGCGGCGATGACGTCGGTCGACCGGGTGAAACACGCGCTCGCCCAGGACGACCTCGCGCCGGACGTGCGGCTGGCCGTGGCGCTCAGCACGACGGCGCGCGTCGAGCCGGAGCTGGTGCGCGCGGTGCGGCTGCTGGTGTTCCCGACGTTGGACGTGGGCGCGGAGTCGGACTTCTGGTTCAGCGAGTGGATCGGCAGGCGGCAGCCGGGTGTCGTGGTCATCCGGTCGGACGTGCGCCCGGCGCTGTGGGAGCGGCTGGGGGAGTGGCTGCACGAGGCCGATTCGCCCGTCCGCGGCCTCGGACCGCTGCTGCACCGGCAGCACCGCGGCCTCGCGCCCGCGTTGCGGATCGAGGAGATGCTGACGTGGCTGGCCGTGCGCTACGGGGAACGCGGTGCGGCCCGCGGCGCGACGCTGCTGTACCTGCCGCTCAAGGCCATGGACGAGCCGGGACGGGAAGGCGCGATCGCGGACTGGGTGGTCCGGGCCAGGGGCAGGCTGCCGGACGTGGTGCTGAAGCAGGTGCCCGCCTGGCACCTCACGCTGCGGGCCAAGCCACTGCGGTCGTTCGACATCACCGCCACGCCGCGGCGGGACGACCTCCTGATCGGTGATGAGGGCGGTGCGCTCACGGAGGTGCGCAGCGGGAGCACCACCGAGCTCCTCGGCCCGGTCGCGAAGTACTACCCGACTGAGCAGGTGCCGTTGCGCTGGAGCGGCGACCACCTGCTCATCGGCGGTCCCGGCCACCCCGAAGCGCTCTACATCGACGTGCCGAAGACCGAGCCGATGATCGTCCGGGTCCTTCCCGGACTGCGCCGGAGCGGAACCCTGTACGACGTCGGCGGCGCACGGACGAGCAGCCACCCCGCGGGCGGGCGGGGCGTGTGGGTCAAGACGCTCGACGGCCGGCTCTACGAGGTGCCGTCGGCCGAGTCGATGACGATCCGCGCCGCGCCCGTGCTGGTGTCGGTGCACGTGCGGGACGGCGGTGCGGCCGCGCGGCTGTGGCTGCAACCCGTGCGGTACCCGAAGCCCTCCGGCCGGCCGGTGTTCCAGCCGGTCGAGCTGCTGCGGCTCGCGGTCGCGGCGGCGCAGGGCGACCCGGTCGAGCTGGTGAGGTGGCGCGACTCGGACAACCGCTGCTCGCTGCTGCTCCTGCACGGCGGCGACGACCTGCGCCGGGTGCGCGAGGCGGAGGGCCTGGCCGAGCTGAGCGACAGCCAGGGCTGGCGGGTGTACCGGGCGCGGCAGGACCCCGAGGACGCCACCTGGCTGACGGACCGGCTGCCCGGCGCGGTCCCGAACGGCGTGCTGGTCGTCGTGGACGCCGCCGACCGGTGGCACCCGCGGCACCTCGCCGCGCTGGTCGAGCGGCTGGCCGGTGGTTCGCACGTGGTCCGCGTGCTCGCCATCGGCGCCCGGATCGGCTACTGGTGGGAGGAGTGCCGCCGGTTCCTCGACGGCAGCGGCGTCTCCGTGCGGGACCGGATCGCGTTGGGCCGCGACCAGTCGCGCTCCTCCCGCGCCGCCGTGCTGGAAGCGTGCGCGCGGACGGTGCTGACGGCACAGGACTTCCACCGCGACCCGCGCCCGCTGCCCAACCAGGTCCGCGGCCTGCGGGTGCACGACCTGGCGGTCGAGGACATCCCGATCGTCGTGGTGGCCGCGCTGCTGCACGGCAAGCCGGTGCACGACGTCACCCGCGCGGCACGGGTGATCCTCGACCAAGAGCACTTCTACCGGTACGGCGTGCTCGGCGCGGAGGCCGAGACGGACAAGGTCACCCGGCTGGCGTTCCTCGCCACGCTGGCCCGACCGTGCAGCCACACCCTGGGCCAGGCCCTGGCCCTGGAGCACCACGTCATCGAGGACCCGGCGGAGTGGATCGGACTGCTCGACCACTACCAGTACCTCTACCCCGCCGACGCGGGCTTCCTCGGCTCGGTCGGCCCGCCCGAGCTGGGCGACCGGATGCTGACCGACCTGCTGGCCGATCCGCGGTCCGCCGGGCAGGCCGAGTGGGCGCGCGGCGTGGTCACGCGGCTGCCGTCGTTCATCGCCGGGCCGTCCGACGTGGCCTCGCCGGAGGTGCGGCGGCGCGGCGTCGGCAACGCGCTGGTCGTGCTGGCAGGGCTCGCGACGTCGGCGGCGCCCGGCGCGCAGGACGTGCGGCGGCTCCTGCTCGGCCTGGTCGCCACCGACCCGGAGCTGTGGGTCTCCGCCGGTGGCGCGGCGCTCGAAGCGGTCACCGCGCTGGTGCCGAAGTGGCTCGCGGTGGCCGAACTGGCGCCGATCGGCGACCTGCTGGCGGCCGGCGTGAAGCGCGACATCGGGCTCGACCAAGCCGCGTTGCGGATCGAGGAGGCGCTGGCGGCGTCCGCGCTGGAGCGCCCCGCTCGGGGTGACGGGCACGCGGCCCTGCACTTCCGGCTGGCGCAGGCCGCGCACCGAGCGGGGTACCCGATGCGTGCCCTGGACGCGGTCGAGCGGGCGGTCGAGGCTTACCGGGCGCTCTACGTCGCGAACCCCGGCCGTGACGGCGCGGCGTACGTCGCCGCCCTCGTGCTGGCCAGCCGGATCAACGGCGACCTCGGCCGCACCCGGCCCGCACTCGACCTCGCCGAGGAGGCCACCGGGCACGGCAGGCGGCTGGGCGAGCGCGACGCGACCAACGTCGGCGCCGCCCTGGCCAACCTCCAGGTCCAGACCCTGCGCAAGCGGCGCGCCGACCTGCCGTTGGCGAAGGCCGAGAACGCCGTCCGCACCCTGCGCGCCCTCACCGAGACGTCCACCCAGGACTTCGGCGGCGAGCTGCTCGACGGGCTCCTGCTGTTCAGCCACGTCCTCGCGGACCGCGCGGTGCGTGACGCCGCGGAGGCGACCGCGCGGGAAGCGGTCGGCCTCGCGTCCACGCTGGTCGACCGGAGCCCGTGGGCGCACATGCACCGGCTCGCCGCCGCCCACCGCTGCCTCGCGCTCCGGCTCTTCGAGTCCGACCGCGCCGGGGAGGCGCTGCCCGAAGCGCAACGCGCGGAGGAGGTGTTCCGCACCCTGGCCGACGCCTCCCCGGCGCGGTTCCAGGCCGACCTGGCGGACAGCCTGCTGCTGCGCGCCGAGCTCCTGCACCACCTCGGCGACCCGGACGCCAAACGCACCGCTGAAGCCGCCGCCGCGCTGTTCGGGGCGACCTCCGCAGGAGGCATCGGCCCATCCCGCGAACAACTCGCCCGCGCCGCCGCCCTGCTGGGACACCCGCCCCGGTCCTAGTGGTCCTTCGTTACGTCGGCGTGTGGTGAGGGCGTCGGGAGGTGCGGGGTACACCGGTCGTACCTGGACCATTCATTCCCGACGCCGGTGTTCGGGCGAAGATCATCCCGGCCAACCCCTGCTACGGCGTGAGGGTCACCGGTGGTGGGTTCGGGAACGAGCGACTGGTCGCCTCACCCGTGCAGGTGCTGCGGGCGACCTTGGGGTTGTACGAGTCGGAGACGGGCCCGTCCAGGATCACGGTGTGCCTGCTCGACTTCCACACCGGAGGTCGGCGGAAAGCTGTTCAAGGCGGGTTCCGCCGGCGGGTTCACGCCGCGTACCGCCCGGTCAGACGTCCGGCAGGCGGGATCGACGCCACTCACCCGGGGAGCAGCCGAAGGTCGACCGGAACCTGCGGGTGAAGTGGGTCGGATCGGCGAAACCCCAGCGGTGGGCGATGGTGGCGATCGGGGACGTGTCGGTGGCCAGGTCGGCACGCGCGCCTTCCAGCCGCTGGCCGATGATCCACTGCTCCAGGCTGAAGCCGGCTCGGCCGCACAACTTGTAGAGCAGGCGCACCGACACGTTCAACGCGGCGGCGATCCTCTCCGGTCCCAGGTCCGGTTCGGTCAGGTGCTGTCGGACGTAGGCGCGGAGCTGGGTGAGCCGGGTGTCCTCGACCAGGTGGCGGTCGTCGTGCGCGGCGGACGTCAGCAGCGCCCGCACCAGGTCCAGGGTCGCGTCGCCGAGCGGTTGCGCCCCCGCGGACGTGGCCAGTGAGCGGGCGTCCCTCGCCAGATGCGCGACGTGGTCGGCCACCAGCCGGTAGAGCGGGCTGCCGTGCAACGCGCCGGACGCGCGGCGGATCGTGTCCACGGGAACGTCCAGGACCTCCAGGGGCACCTGCACGCAGCCCGCCGCGCCTTCGCCGGACCACCCGAAGTCGTAGGAGGACGACAGGTCCACCAGGTGCATCTCCCCGGCGGGGACCAGTCGGCGCTCGCCCCACTGCTCCGCGCGGCCGATCCCCGACCGCTGCACGGACAGCGCGATCACGGGCGCCGGGTCCTCGCGGGCCTGCCGCTCCGTGCGCAGCAGCCTCATCCCGGACGACCGGTTGCCGAAGACCTCCACGGTGCCCAGCCGCCACAGCTCCACCCGGAAGCGGACCGGGCGATCGGGGTGCTCGTGGATCACGTGGCAGGGCGCCGACGCCTCCTGGAAGGCGGCGTGGACGGCCTCCACCCGGTCCTCGGGGGCCAGGTCGTCGGTGTCGAGCAGCACCCGTCCGAGTCTAGGTGCGGGCACGGCGCACCGGCGTGCGCGGTGAGGTAGTCGGCGTGCGCGGACAGCCGGACAACGTGCGCGCACAGCACTTCTCACGGCATCCCGCCTGCAAAGAGGCTTCCCGAGGAGGGGAGGGGCATGTCAGGTCGACAGGAACCGCAGCACGAGTTCGTTCCACTGCTGGGGATGGGTGATCGGCGCGCCGTGCGGTGCCTTGGGGATGATCGTGGTCGGCGCACGTCCGCGGCCCGGCTCGGTGAACGCGTCGCGCTCGCCGTGCACGACCAGCACCGGCACGTCGACGTCGGCGAGGTCGGCTTCGGGGTCGGCGCCGGCCCAAGCGCGGATGACGTCCACCGTCGCCTTGGGCGACGCGTCCGCCGCGACGTGCAGCAGGTGCTGACGGGAGGCTTCGTCCAGCGCGATCTCGCCGTCCACGGAGAAGAACCTGCCGAGCACGTCGTCCAGCATCGCGATCCGGTGCCACTCGGCCGCGGCCAGCAGGTCCCGAACCAGCCCGTGGTCCACCGCGAGCGGACCCGCGAGCACGAGTCGGGACACCCGGTCGGCGCCGAACCGGGCCACGCAGCGGGCCACGTCACCCGCGCCGGAGGAGAACCCGACCAGCGCCGCGTCCCCGAGGTCCAGGTGCGCGAGCAGGTGGTGCAGGTCGTCGGCCAGGGTGTCCTGGTCGTACCCCTCCCAGGCGCGGGTGGAGCGGCCGAAGCCGCGCCGGTCGTAGCCGACCACCCGGTAGCCCGCCTCGACGAACGCCGCCACCTGCGACTCCCACGACTGCGCCGTCAGCGGCCAGCCCGCCACGAGCACGACCGGGGGACCGGAGCCGTAGTCCTCGTAGTAGAGGCTCACCTCGGCGCCGTTCTCCGTTCCGACCGCGAGTCGTGGCACGGCCCCAGCGTGCACGGTGGCGCGACCGGGGCCATCGGTCAGATGACTGCACCTGGCCGGTCGCGGTGATCGGGCGCGCGGAGGAGCTGGCGCGGCTGCGCCGCACGGTCGACCGGGACCCCGGCGTCCCGCCGAACCTGGTGCTGCACGGCGACCCCGGCGTCGGCAAGACGGTGCTGCTCGACGCGGGTGTCGCCTACGCCCGCGAGCAGGGCGTCCGGGTGCTCGGCGGCACCGGCTACGAGAGCGAGGCGCAGCTCGCGTTCGCCGGGCTGCACCAGTTGTTCGCGCCGGTCCTCGGCCACCTCGACCGGGTGGACGCGTTCCACCGCCAGGTGCTGCGCCGGGTGCTGGGCTTCGAGCCGGGGCCGGTGCCCGACCGGCTCGCCATCTCGGTGGCCTCGCTCGCGGTGCTGGTGGAGGTCGCCCGGGAAGGCCCGCTGCTGATCGCGGTCGAGGACGCGCACTGGGTGGACCACCCGACGCGCGAGGTGATGATGTTCCTGCTGCTCCGCCTCGCGCCGCACGACATCCGGGCGCTGTTCGCCCGCCGCCCGCTGGTCAGCAGTGAACGGGTCACGCCGGGCATCGCCATGCTGGAGGTCGGGCCGCTGCCGGACGAGGACGCGGGCGCGCTGCTGGACGAGCTGCACCCCGGCCTGCCCGACGCCGCCCGCAGGCGGGTGCTGCTGGAGGCGGCGGGCAACCCGCTGGCACTGGCCGAGCTGCCGCACGTGGTGGGCACGGACGCGCTGGACCTGCTGCCCGTCGGCGCGTCCCTGCGCACGCGGCTGGAGTCGACGTACGCGACGCGCGTCGTGGCCCTGCCGACACGCGTGCGCACGCTGCTGCTCCAGACCGCGCTGGACGGCGACCGGCTGGAGAACGACGCACTGCGCCCGAGCGCCCTGTCGCCGCTCGACCTGGTCGAGGTGGAGCGCCTGGGCCTGGTCACCCGCGACTCGACGCCGTCCGGGCTGCGGTTCCGCCACCCGCTGGTGCGTTCGGCGATCGCGCACACCGCCTCGCCGGACGAGGTGCGCGCGGCGCACGCCGAGCTGGCCGAGGCGTACCGGGACGCGCCGGAACGCCGGGTGTGGCACCTGGCGGCGGCAGCGGCCGGTCCGGACGAGGAGGTGGCGGCCGAGATCGAGCGGGCCGCGCTGAGCGCGAGCCTGCGCGGTGGCAGTGGCCTGGCCGTCAACGCGCTGCGGCGGGCCGCAGCCGTCAGCACCACCGCGTCCGCCGCCGCGGGTCGGCTGCACCGGGCCGCGGAGCTGGCGGAGGAGTCGGGTCAGCTCACGCTGGCCCAGGACCTCCTGGGCGAAGCGCGACGACAGCTCGACGATCCCACCCGCAGCTCCACCACCCGCGCCCGCATCGCGCTGGTGCGCGACGGTGACTTCAGCGGGGCCCGTCGCCTGCTGGACGGCGCGACCGACGACCGCGCGGTGCTCACCCGCCTGTTCATCGCCACCTACACCGGGGAGGCGTTCACCGACGACGTGGCATCGGCCGCCCCGCACACCGGGTTCCTGCACGGCGTGTTCAACGGCACGGCGGGCGAGGAGGAGCTGCGGACGGCGATCGGAGCGCTGCCCGCGGACGCCGCGCCCGCCCGTGTCGCCGAGCTGTGCCGCGCCGCCGCGTGGCTGGACGTCCTGCACGAGCACCTGGAGCACGTCCGCGGTCTGGTGCGGCGCGAGGTCGGCCAGGGCGCCGTGACGCACGCCGCGACCGGCTACTGGTTCTCCGCGCACGACCACTTCCTGGCGGGGGAGTGGGAGCAGGCGGAGCAGGAGGCGAACGAGGGCTTGGACCTGTGCGTCCGCCACGACCTGGCACTGACCGCGCAGGACCTGCGGTGCGCGCTGGGGTGGCTGGCCGCGGCCCGCGGCGACAGCGCCTCCACCCGCGAGTACAGCCGCGCCGTGGAGCAGTGGGCGGAACCGCGCGGCAGCGTCGCGCACCTGGCGGCATCCGCGCGGAACCTGGCGTTGGCGGCACTGGGCGAGGGCGACTACGAAGCCGCCCACGCCCACAGCTCGCGGGTCCCGGGCACGCCGTGGACGCTCCTGGACGCCGTGGAGGCGGCGGTGCGCGCCGGGCACCTGGAGGAGGCGCGCGACCGCGTCGCCGCAGCGGACCGGGCGGGGTTCGCCGACCGCACGCCGCGGCTGCGGCTGCACGTGTTCGCGTCCCGCGCGCTGGTCGCCGACGACGCCGCCGACACGGCGGCGGGCCTGCGCGCCGCGCTGGCCCTGCCGCGCGTGGAGCGCTGGCCGTTCGAGCAGGCCCGGATCAGGCTGATGCTCGGCGAACTGCACCGCAGGCGGCACCGCCCCGGTGACGCCCGACCCGAGCTCCGCCGGGCCGGTGACACCTTCCGCCGAGTCGGCGCGACGACCTGGTTGCGCCGGGCCGAGCAGGAGCTCCGGGCGACCGGGGTGGCCGTGGCCGCCAAGCCGTCCACTGCCAAGTCGTCCACTGCGGAGCTGACCGCGCAGCAGCTCGAGGTGGCGCACCTCGCCGCCTCCGGCCTGAGCAACAAGGAGATCGGCGAGCGCCTGTTCCTGTCGCCGCGCACGGTCAGCGCCCACCTCTACCGGATCTTCCCGAAGCTGGGCATCACGTCCCGGTCGGCGTTGCGGGACGCGCTGGCGGTGCTCGACTGAGGCACCCCCCGCGTCCGCGTTCAGTGAGGTGACCGATTTCGCCGACCGCCGAACCGAGCAGGGTCGCTCGCATGACGACGAACGACCGCGGCGCGCGGGTCAGCCCACCCGCTCCGTCCGCGCCGGTGACCGCACCCTCTGCTACCGCACCCTCGCCTACCGCACAGTGGGCGAGGGCACGCCACTGGTGCTGTGCAACCGCTTCCGGGGCACCCTCGATACCTGGGACCCGCTGTTCGTGGACGCTCTTGCCACTGAGGGCCTCCAGGTCGTCACGTTCGACCACAGCGGCCTCGGCCGGTCCACCGGGACGCCCTCCTACGATCCGGCCGCGCCGGCCGGCGACGCGGCCGACCCGATCACCGCCCTCGACCTGGGCCGGGTGGTGCTGGGCGGCTGGTCGCTGGGCGGGCTCGCCGCACAGGTGGCACCGCAGCGCCGATCTGACCTCCGCCGGCGCGCCTTCGAACGCCTGCTCGACGGCCCCGCGCCGTTCACCGAGGTGGCTCCAGCCCTCGTAGCGCACCGAAACGACGCCCCCGGGGCGCAGCAGGCCGCACAGCTCGACGGCCTGCTGCGCCGTCATCGTGTGGTTGACCGGGCCGGTGATGTCGAACCGGACCGCGCCCAGGTGCAGCACCGCGACGTCCACCCCTGCCCGCTCGGCGAACCGCCGCACCCCGCCGTGCGGCACGGTGTCCCCGGAGATCCACAGCGCCACCCGGTCCGCGCCGGGGCGGCGCAGAGCGAACCCGACGGCGTTGCCGCCGAGCCTGCGCGCCCGCGACCGTGGTGAGGACGACCCCGGCGGACGGGAGGAGCGCCGGCCCGCGTCGTCGAGGTTGTCCGCGTGGTGGTCGTGGGAGAGCGGCGCCGCGTCGAGCGCGGGGAGTTCGTCCACGGTGACGGCGGGCCCGGCGGTCTTCCACGAACGGGTCCCCCGGCCGAAGGCGTACCTCCGGCCGGGGGCGTCGAACGCCGGGTCGGTGAGCACGCGCAGCCCGTCGAGCTCGATCAGCGTCGTCGGGCCGCCGATGTGCGTGACCCGAGGTCCGTCAACGGGCATGGGCGACGGCCCAGGCCAGGACGTCGTCGGCGATCCGCTCCCAGCCCTCCTGCGCGGGCAGCAGGTGCGCGTACCCGGCGTACTCGCGGATCTCGGTCACCGCGTCGGACTTGTAGTGCTTGGCGTTGGACTTCTGCACGCTCGGAGGCATCAGGTGGTCCTCGCCGCCCGAGACGAACAGCAGCGGCGCGCGGTTGTCGTTGCGGTAGTCGACCCACACGTCCTGGTGACCGGGCTGGACGTTCGCGAGCAGGCTGCTCCAGAGGATGCCGGCCGAGCCCGGGATGTGGTAGCGCTCGTAGAGGGCGCGGGACTCCTCCTCGGTGAACGTGTTGGTGAACGCGTACTGCCACTGCTCGTGCGTGAAGCCGACCGCCTTGTGCCGGTTCGCGGGGTTGCGCAGGATCGGGAACGTCGACCTGAGCTGTGACGGCGGGGCCACCACCACGCCCTCGGTGGGCGCGGAGTTGATCGCCACGCCCACCGCGCCGAAGCCGTGGTCCAACAGGACCTGGGTGAACGCGCCGCCCGCCGAGTGGCCGATGATGATCGGCGGCGAGGACAGCTCGCCGATGACCGCCTCGAAGTGGGAGATGATCTGCGGCACGGTGACGTTCGCGATCGGCGACGGGTCGGCGTTGAGCGACTCGACCTCGACCTCGAAGCCGGGATAGTTGGGCGCGAGCACCCGGTAGCCCTGCTTCTCGTAGTGGGTCTTCCAGTGCTCCCAGCTCCGCGCGGTCACCCAGAAACCGTGGACGAGGACGATCGTGTCGGGGGTCATCGGTTCTCCTCGGTGGGGGCGCGGTCGGAGTCGTGGGAGCGGAGGAACGCCAGCAGGTCGTCGCCGAGCTGTTCTTTGTGGGTGTCGGTGATGCCGTGCGGCGCGCCGGGGTACACGGTGAGCGTCGCGCCCTTGATCCGGTCCGCGGAGGCCTTGCCGCCGACGTCGAACGGCACGACCTGGTCGTCGTCGCCGTGGATGACCAGCGCGGGCACGTCCACCGCGTCGAGGTCGGCCCGGAAGTCGGTCGCGGAGAAGGCGGCGACGCATTCGTAGGCGTTGCGGTGGCCGGACTGCATGCCCTGGAGCCAGAAAGCGTCCCGGATGCTCTGCGACACGTCCGCGCCGGGCCGGTTGTTGCCGAAGAACGGGCCGTCGGCGAGGTCCTGGTAGAGCTGGGAGCGGTCGGCCAGGGAGCCGGCGCGGATGCCGTCGAACACCTCGACGGGGACGCCGCCGGGGTTGTCGTCGGTGCGGAGCATGAACGGCGGCACCGCCGACACCAGCACGACCTGCGCGACCCGGTCCGTGCCGTGGCGGCCGACGTAGCGGACCACCTCGCCGCCGCCGGTGGAGAAGCCGACCAGGGTCGCCTCCCGCAGGTCGAGCGCGTCGAGCACGGCCGCGAGGTCGTCGGCGTAGGTGTCCATCTCGTTGCCGTGCCAGGTCTGGTCGGACCGGCCGTGCCCGCGCCGGTCGTGCGCCACGACCCGGTAGCCGCGGGAGGCGAGGAACAGCGCCTGCGCGTCCCAGCTGTCGGCGTTGAGCGGCCAGCCGTGACTGAGCACCACGGGACGCCCGGAGCCCCAGTCCTTGTAGAAGATCCGCGTGCCGTCGTCGGTCGTCACGTAGCCCATGTCAGGTCCTCTCAGCGGTTGGTGGCGGCGTCGACGATCAGGTCGACGGTGGCGGACGGCTTGGAGATCATCGCGACGTGGGAGGCGTTCACCTCGACCGCGCGAGCGTGCGCGCGGTCGAGGTGAACCGCTGCGCGGCGGCCGGGATCAGGTTGTCGTCGCGAGCGATCAGCGCCCAGGACGGGATCGTCCGCCACGCCGGTTCACCGGACACCTGGCCGAGCGTCTGCACGTCGGCGGGGCGCTGCGTGGCCGCGAGGAGCGCGGCCTTGGCGGGTGGCAGGTCACCGGCGAAGATGTCGCGGAACAACGCGGGCTTGACGTACCCCTCGTGGCCGACGCCACCGCCTGCCAGCGGGAACTCCCGCACGTCCAGCGCGGGCAGGCCGAGCTTGGTGCCGGGGAACCGCACCTGCAACCCGCCGACCGTGTCACCCGCGTCGGGTGCGAAGGCCGCCACGTACACCAGCGCCTTCACGCTCGCGTTCCCGGTGGCGGCGTTCGTGATGACAACACCGCCGTACGAGTGCCCGACCAGCACGATCGGCCCGCTGATCGTGCTCAGCACGCTGGCGAGGTAGGCGGAGTCGGAGTCCACTCCCCGCAGCGGGTTGGCCGGGGCCAGCACCGGGTAGCCCTTGCGCTGCAACCGCGGCACCACCTCGGACCAGCTGGACGCGTCCGCGAAGGCGCCGTGCACCAGCACGACGGTGGGCTTGGGCCGGTGCCCGGATCCCGCGGAGGAGCCCGAGGCCGGTGTGGCGGTGAAGACGAGCAGGACCACCGCGAGTCCGGTGACAACTCGGCGCACGCCGGCGGCGAGACCGGGACGAGACGACATGGCAACCCCTTCGGAACCGGATCTGATCACCCGCTCACCGTAGGAATCCGGGGGGCCGCCCTGCTTCGGTCGAATGACTGCACCTCGTCTCAACCACCCCGCTTACGACTGCCGTCATCCGACTGGCGAGCCGCCCCCCGCGGCGGGCGTTCCCGGCGATCGCGTCCCCCGCTGTACGAGGTGACCCGTGCGCTACGAGCTCGCTGCGGGTCGGCCGGCTACTGCAACGACCGGAAACCCTTCACGTCATCCGGATTGCCCTTGTCGCAGCCGTCACCCGCCCGCGGCCCGAGCTGCACCGCGATGTCGATCCGTTCCGACTGGTGGCGCTGTCTGCGCAGGTTGCGTTCACGTAGCTCTGGCAAGGCGGCTCTTCATCCGTTCGGGTGAAGGCTGCTGATCGTCGTAGCGAAGATCGGCTGCTCGTCGATGTGATCCACAACGTGCCCGACCTGATCACGACCCGGGCAGTCGGCTGTGACGAGAGTTGGGATCGCCCGCGGTGAGGATCGCCAAGGTTCGGATCAAGAACTTCCGCTGTCTGGAAGACGTCGAGGTCCACTTCGATGACGTGACGTCGTTGATCGGTCCGAACGGCGTGGGCAAGTCGACCGTGCTGCGGGCACTGGACTGGTTCTTCAACGGTGGAAGGGCATCCGAGCTCGTCGACGACGATCGCACCCACGGCACCGACGGCAAGGTGTCGGTGGAGGTGGAGTTCGACCGTCTCACTGAGGCCGACCGCGATGAGCTGGGCAAGTACGTCACGGTCGACTCCGACAGGTGCGTCATCTGGAAGATCCGGGACGTCGACGGCTCCGAGATGATGAGCGGCAACGCGCGGACCTTTCCCGGGTTCGACGCGATCCGCAAAGCCCCGAGCGCGACCGAGATGAAGCGGCTCTACCAGGACCTTCGCG
The DNA here is from genome assembly GCF_006716745.1 of Saccharothrix saharensis. Classification (NCBI taxonomy): domain Bacteria; kingdom Bacillati; phylum Actinomycetota; class Actinomycetes; order Pseudonocardiales; family Pseudonocardiaceae; genus Saccharothrix; species Saccharothrix saharensis. The sequence goes on from NZ_VFPP01000001.1 coordinate 7,493,223, forward strand.
CGACCGACCCGGATCTGGGTCTGCCCGCGTGGACGAGCAAGGCCGCCGGCGAGCAAGCGATGAAGACCTGGGAACTGGAGAACACGAACAGGCTGGAGGACTCGGCCGTGACCGTGACGAACCTGTTCGGCTTCGCCGGTCAGGCCGTGATGTCCGGTCTGTTCGACTACGTCTTCGTCAGCGCCGACATGCGGGCGAGCGAGGAGTCACGGGACGGTCGCACGGCGCTGATCGGGAGGATCCTGGAGCGGACCGTGGACCGGTCCGCAGCTGACGAGGACATCCGGGAACTGACCGCGTCGGTGGAGGCGCGGCAGGAGGAGATCTTCGACCGCAACTTCAAGCGGCAGTTGCAGGACCTGTCCGCCGCGCTGTCCACGTCGGTCAGCCAGTTCACGGTGGGCAGGACGGTGGTGGTGCAGGCGGCCAAGCAGGAGATCAAGCCACCGCGAACGCAGTTCACCTTGTCCGTCCTGGACTCCGAGATCGGCACTCCGGTGGAGAAGCAGGGGCACGGCTTCCAGCGCACCTTGTTGGTGTCCGCGCTGCACCTGCTCGCCGATCGCGGCATGGCGGGGAAGGGGGAGGGCTCCATCTGCCTGGCCATCGAGGAACCCGAGCTGTTCCAACATCCCGTGCAGGCCCGTGCGTTCGCTTCAGTGCTGCGCAAGCTCGCCGAAGACCCGGGCCAGAACATCCAGATCGTTTACGCCACCCACAGTCCTTACTTCGTTGACGCCGGCAACTTCGACCAGGTCCGACGCATCACGCGAGAAGCCCGAGCGATAGACGGACGTGCGCCCACGGTGTCGGTGCGGTCCACCTCGATCGCGGAGGTGGAGAAACGACTGTCGGGCTACCACCACAACGTCAGATCGCAACTCGACGCGGTCACCGCCACCAGGCTCTCCGAGGCGTTGTTCTCCAACGCCGCCGTGCTGGTCGAAGGCACCAGTGACAAGGCCGTGCTCGAAGGCCTGGCAGAGAAGTCCTCAGTGACCTCTCTGCTCGGCAGCGGCATCACCGTCGTCGACATGGGCGGCAAGTACGGCGTCATGCTCGGGCACGCCGTCCTGTCCGAGCTGGGCATCCCCTGCTACGCCATGTTCGACGGCGACAAGGACAACAGCGCACGGATGCGCCGTAACGGGCGTTCAGAGAAAGACGTCACTGCACAGTCTCGCAAGGACGCGGCCGACAACCGCAAGATGTTGGCCTACCTGCAGGCCGACGAGGAGGACTTCCCCGAGTCCGCCGCCCACGCGCGGTACGCGGTGCTCGAAGACACCCTCGAACCGCTGCTGGAGAAGCAGTGGGCCGGCTGGGTCGACCAACTCGACCTGGTCGTCGAAGCCGGACTGGCGACCGGCAACAAGAAGAACGCCCTGCTCTACCTCGTTGCGGCCCGCCGCATCACCTCACCGGCTCCGAAGTTCCTTCAGGACGTTCTGCACCGCGTGCACCGCCTGGTCGGATGACGCCTCACGGCTTCGACTTCACGATCAGGCGAGGTCCGGTGAGCCGGGGAACGGCGCGGATGTAGATCACCATGCCGATAACCTCGACGAGGGTCTGCGCGACGATCACGGCCACCGCGACTGAGAAGCTCTCGGGCAGGGCCAAGGCGAAGGGCAGCACGACGAGCGAGTTGCGGGCCGCGCCCGCGAAGATGACCGCCCCGCTGTCCGGCACGTCCAAGCGGAACAAGCGCGTGACCGCCAAGCCGACGAAAGCCATCACGACGAGGAACGCGCCGTAGAAGGGGAGGACCGCGGCAATTTTGGCCAGGTGTCCGGCCAAGGCGGGCACCTGCGAAGCCACCACGGTGATGAGGGTGGCCGCCATCAAAGGCACCGTGGCGCTGCTCGTCTTGAGGCTGAAGGCGTAACCCGCTGGTTTGCGGGTGGCCCAGATCTGGGTGGCCCAAGCGAGGGTCAGCGGTAGCGCGATGAGGAACAGGAACGCCTCGACGAACGGGCCGGGCTCGATCAACGCGGTGGAGTGTCCGTCGAGGAACAAGGTCAGGTAGAGGGGGAGGAGCAGCATCTGGGCGATGAGCAGGAGGGGCGTTGCGGCGAGCAGGCGCTGTCCGCTGCCTCCGGCCATGGCCGAGAAGACGATCACGTAGTCGACGCAGGGTGTGAGCAGCACGAGCAGGACGCCGAGACGGACGGCGTGGTCGTCTGGCAGGAGCCAGAACGTGCTTGCGAGGACCAAGGGTACGGCGATGAAGTTGGCCACGAGGGTGGCGGCCAGGAACTTGCCCGCGCGGAACGACCGGGTCAACTCGCGCAGCGGCACCTGGAGGAACGTGACGTAGAGCAGCGCACCCAGGACCGGAGAGATGGCGTGCTCCAAGGTGGGAACGATATCGGGTGCCGTCCATCCCATGAGCACGCCGAATGCCAGCGCGCCGAGGAAGATGGGCACCTGCCGTCGTTCCAGTAGCGCCGCGACGCCAGCCCAGTGCGCAGCGGTCATCGAACGGCCTCTTCCGCGGAAGTAGGTCCGCCCGTCTCCACGACCATATGTGCTGCTGGGGCCAGTTCACCAGTCGTGCCAAGTGGCCCATCGGGTGGCTGCCCCGTTCGGCTCACTCCATTGGTCATGGATGAACGGTAAGCCTTGGAGTCAGCTCCAAGGCAAGCTGCAACCGCACGATGGGATGACGGGCCGGTCGTCACTCGAAGCTGAACTGGCCGGGCGACTACGTGTGACTCAGGTCACCGTCAAAGCGGGTTGACTTTGGTGTGCGCTCCAACCCTTACCTTCGCCCCTGCTACCGGACTGTTCGGGGTCGCGCGGTGACGGCTGCGGGTCGGAGACACAGAGGGGAACGGATGTCCACCAAGGCGAGAAGTGATCAGAGGGAAGCCGGTCGTGGTTCCGGCTTGTCCCTGCTAACGGTGTGCCTGACGGTCGTGCTGTTCCCGTTGGCCATCACCGGGTCGTCGGTGGCGCTTCCCGCGATCAACGGCGAGTTCCACAACTCACTGGCGGCCGGGCAATGGGTGGTCAACGGCTACAACCTGACCTACGCGGCGTTCATGCTGGCGACCGGCTCGCTGGCCGACCTGCTGGGTCGTCGCAGGGTGTTCCGCGTCGGTGTGTCGCTGTTCGTGCTCGGTTCGCTGGTCTCCACGATCGCTCCGGGGATCCTGCTGCTCGACCTGGCGCGCGTGGTGGCCGGTATCGGTGCCGCTGCCGCCACGACGAGCGGTAGCGCCATCCTGGCCGACACGTTCGAGGAGGGGCCTGCGCGAGCCAAGGCGTTCGCCATGTTCGGCACGGCGGTCGGCGTCGGTCTGGTCTTCGGGCCCAGCGTGTCCGGTGTGCTGATCAGTTCGTTCGGCTGGCGCTCGGTGTTCCTGCTGCCGACGGTCGTGGGCGTCGTCGTGCTGCTGCTGACCCGGGTGCTGCGCGAGTCGCGCAACCCGCAGGCGAACCGGGTCGACTGGGCGGGAACGACCACGTTCACCCTCGCGCTCCTGCTGCTGATCTTCAGCCTCATCCAGGGGCCGCAGTGGGGTTGGGGTGACCCCGTCATCATCGCCACCCTCGTTGGCACGGTGGCCGCACTGATCGCGTTCGTGGTCGTGGAGCGCCGCCAGGAGCAGCCCATGTTCGACCTGGCCCTGCTCAAGCAGCCGAAGTTCCTGGGCGTATCGCTGGCGACGATCCCGGTCGTGTTCGGCTTTGCGCCGCTGGTGATCTACCTGCCGTCCTACCTGGCCTCCGTGGACGGCTTGGCGGCGGCGCAGATCGGCGCGGTGATGCTGATGCTGACCGTGTTGGCGCTCGTGTTCCCCGGCGTTGCGGGCATGGCGGTGAAGTGGGTTCCGGCTTGGGTGCAGATCACGCTGACGGCGGCGCTGGCCGCGATCGGCCTGGCGTGGCTGACCGTGATCGAGCCGGGCATCGGCTACCTGAACCTGTTGGGGCCGTTGGCTCTGATCGGTATCGCGGTGGGCATCTCGTTCGGCCTGTTGGACGGGGCCGCGGTCAGCAGCGTCGACGCCACCCGTGCCGGCATGGCGGCGGGCATGTTCAACACCGTGCGCCTGACCGGCGAAACGATCTCCATCGCGGTGGCCGGTGCTCTGCTCGTCAGCTTCACCCAGAACGCGGTCAGCGAGCGCGCGGCTCAGTTCGGTCCGTACTCCGACGACCCCAACGGCCTGGCGAACGCCCTCAACCAGGGTGACCTCGCCCGTGCGGCCGAGACGATCCCCGAGGACCAGCGCGAGGCGTTCATGAGAGCTGCGGGCGAGGCCTTCGCGTCCGGTCTGCACGGCTTGCTCTGGACGATGGCGGCTCTGTGCGCGGTCGTGTTCGTCGTGATCGCGTTGCTGCTGCGCGAGCGCCGCTCCACCACCTCGAAGGCGGACGCGGACGTGTCGCGCTGACCAGTCGCGGCGAAAGGCTCTCGGCGGTGGCCCGGGCTGCTCAAGATGGGACGAAGACGTGAATCGACCTGCTGTGAGGACTTCGGGCCACCCCGATGACGTGCGGACGGGGCACGTGGCATCCGGGGACATGACGGTCGCCGGTCTGGCCCGGCGTGCCGGTGTGACCGGCGACCGCATCCGCTACTACGAACGAGTCGGTCTGCTGCCCGAACCTCCGCGCAGCGGATCGGGCTACCGGCGTTATGGGGAGGAAGCCGTCGACCGGCTCCGCTTCATCCAGGGCGCGCAACGACTCGGTCTGCGCCTGCGGGAGATCTCCGAGTTGCTCCAGATCCGCGACACCGGCCAGTGCCCGTGCGGTGACGCGGCGGTCCTGCTGCGCGACCGGATGGAAGAACTCGACCAGGAGATGGAGCGGTTGCAAGCGCTTCGGGCCGAGTTGTCGGCCATGGTCGAGCAGCTGCCCAGCGCCGAGTGCCCCAACCCGGAACCCGGCGTCTGGCGACCGGTCGTCATCACCGGTGGCTGACTGCGGCGGCAGCCTACCTGCGAAGACCTGCCTCGACGGACGAGGGTGCCGACTCGCTGGCGGCGCGCCGCTCGGCACCGGCGGAGGAGGTCGGGGCCTGCGGCTTGCTCGCCTGGCCAGCGTCCGCGCCAGGGTTCGCCATGACCATCAGCGGGCAACCGGCCACCTGGGGACACTTGACCAACTGCGGACAGCCACAAGCGAGCGTCGAGTTCAGCGTGTTCAGCCAGGCTTGGCGCTCCTCGATCTCGCGCTGGATGCACGCGCGGCGCTGTGCGGCGATCTCCTGCCACGAGCCACCGGATTCCTCGGCTTCGTCCAGCAGCGAGGCGATCTCGGTGAGGCTGAAGCCGATGTTCTGGCACGTGCGAATCATGGACAGGCGGTCGAGCACGCCCTGCGGGTAGTGTCGTTTGCCGCGTATCTTGGGGCCTTCTTCGATCAGGCCGACCCGCTCGTAGTAGCGCAGCGCCGAGGACGCCACACCCGACAACCTCGCCACTTGGTCGATCGGCAGCAGGTCTCCTGTCATGATCGTCCCCCAGGTCGGTCGGCCCGGCAGTCCCGCCGTGCGGCTCGGCAGCGTCGATCTGTCGGTACAGGATGCATCTTGAACGGTACGGGGGCGGATCGGAAGTAGGCCGTTCCGCCGTAGGGGTGGGTCGACGTACGACGCGCGCGACATTCCCCATCATTGATGTGACGTGGGCCACTTACCTCCCGGTTGGGGCGGGCTCCGTGAGCTGATGCGCGGGTTCGCAACAGCTACAACACCGTGTTGTGCCGTGTCGATCATGTCGACGGTTCGCCGACTCGAAGGTGCGGATTCCCGAAGTTCGAAGTCGGGGGCGGGTTGGAGTGGTCACCGACTACATGTCGACGGTGCCGGCCGGAGTGCCGAAGACGTCCAGGAACAGCTCTGCCGCGTCCTCAGGCGCATACGCCTCGAGGACCAGCTCTCCCTCGGTGAGGCGGAGGGTGAAGTCGAAGAACGCGCAACAACGCTGTTCGGCCGCGGCGAGTTCTGCCGCGGCACCTGCCCGCGCGGTGGAAAGCCTCCACCGCAGGCCGTTGGTGATGCCCTCGGGCCGTGCGCCGTCGAGCAGGGCGCGCCACTCGTCGACCCGCTTCGCCTTCTCGTCGCCCGTCAACGTGCAGGCGATCGGCACGCCCGACACCGGCCGGAGGTCGAGCAAGCGGGCGGAGGGCAGGGGTGCCGGGGGCCGGAGGTCGTGGACCTGACGTCCGTGCGGCTCGGACGGCTGCGGTGCCGGCCGGCCCACTTCATCGGTCATGGATCCACGGTAACCCTGGAGAAGACTGCGGGCCCGTCCGGCGCACCCGATGGGATGACGTCTTTCGGGCGGGCCCAGCAGCCTCCGAGCCGGTCCGGCTACTCGATGCGGGCGGTGATGGCCAGGCGGTTGAAGGCGTTGATCACGGCGACCACCCAGACGACCTGCTGGGTGAGCGCCGGCCCCAGGTCCGCGATGGCGGCGTCGAGGACCTCCTCATCGACGTGCGTGTCGGCGACGAGGGTGACGGACTCCGCCAAGGCGAAGATCCTGCGCTCCTGGTCCGTGAACGCGACGTTCGTCTCCCACTCGGCGACGTTGTCCACGCGATCCTGCGTTTCCCCCGCGTGCAGGGCCTTCTCGATGTGCATGCGCACGCAGTAGGTGCAGCCGTTGATCTGCGAGCAGCGGAGCTTGATCAGCTCCACCAGGCCAAGGGGGAGTTCGGCGTCGTCGTCGACCGCCTTGGACAGCGTGCTCATCGCGGCGAAGCCGGGGCCTGCGAACGGGTCGAGCTTGGGCATCGTTTCTCCATCGTGGGGAAATGGGGGACGGCGGCGGTGTCACCCGGGAGGGGGGAGCCCGGTGACACCGCCGCCAAGCGGCAGTCAGGTGCGGTTGTTTCGGTCAGTCGCCGGTGCGCCGCCCGAACTCGACTTGCTGCACCGTCTTGTCCGACGAGGAGCCGCATCCGCAGTCGTCGCCACAACCGCCACCGGAGGCCACGGGCCGTTCCAGCGGGACGATCTTCGGCGCCGTGACCTCGGGGGCTCCGACCTCGGCCTTCGGACCGCAGCCGCAGTCGTCACCGCAGCCACCGCCCGCGGACACCGACTCGACCACCGGCAGTTCGAACGCGGTCTTCGGCAACGTCGCCGAGTGCTCGACCCGTGCCTTCGTCTGAGCTGTCACGGTCGTCCTCTGCTTTCCGCTCTTGCCGCCGCGCAGCAGCCGCAGGCCGTTGGCGATGATCACCAGGGCAAATGCCTCGTTGATCAGCACCCCTTGGGTCAGGTTGAACGCGCCGATCAGCGCCGCGACGACCAGGCCCGCGATGACGATCAGCGACATCGCGACGTTCTGCGCGATGATCCGGTTCGCCCGCCGGGCCAACCGCACGGTGTACGGCAGCTTGGTCAGGTCGTCTGACATCAGGGCGACGTCCGCGGTCTCCATGGCCACGTCCGTGCCCGCCGCGCCCATGACCACCGCGACGTTGGACGTCGCCAGCGCGGGCGCGTCGTTGACGCCGTCGCCGACCATCGCGACGGTGCCGTGCTCGTCGCGCATGGCGGTGATCGCGGCGCTCTTGTCGGCGGGCATCAGCTGCGCCCGCACGCTCTCGATGCCGAGCTGGTCGGCGATCGACCGGGCGACGCGCTCGCGGTCGCCGGTGAGCATCGTGGTGTGCGCGACGCCGAGCGAGCGCAGCTCGGTGATGGCGGTCCTGGCCTCGGGGCGGAGCTCGTCGGCCACACCCAGCAGGCCGATCAGGGCGCCGTCCGCGGTGACGGCGACCGGGGTGGCGCCGGCCTGCTCGATCTCGGCCAGCGCGGCGGCGGCCGAGGCGTCCTTGCTGTAGTCGGCGACGCGGCCGACCGCGATCCGGCGCCCGTCGACAGTGGCCTCGGCGCCCTTGCCCGCCACGATCGACACGTCGTCCGCGGGCCGGACGTCGACGCCGCGGTCACGGGCGGCGTGCACGATCGCCTCGGCGATCGGGTGGGTGGCGGCGGCTTCGACCGCGGCGGCCAGGCGCAGCAGTTCGTCGTCGTTGTCGCCGTCCAGGGTGTGCACGGCCACCAGGGCCGGGCGGCCCAGGGTCAGGGTGCCGGTCTTGTCGAACGCGACCGCTTTGAGCCGGCCGAGTTCTTCCAGGTAGGCGCCGCCCTTGATGAGCACGCCGTCACGGGCGGCGCGGGCCACCGCGGACACCACGCTGACCGGCACGGACAGCACCAGCGCGCAGGAGCAGGACACGATCAGCACGACCAGTGCCCGGTAGAACGCGTCGGTGAAGGACAGTCCGAACACCAGCGGCCCGAGGACCACCATGAGGACCGCGACGCCGATCATCGCCGGCGTGTAGATCGCGCCGAACTTGTCGGCGAACCGCTGGGCGCGGCCGCGGTTCTGCTGTGCCTCCTCGACCTCGCGGATGACGCGGGCCAGGACGGTGTCCTGGTACTGCTTGGTGACCTTGACGCGCAGCGCGCCGTCACCGTTGAGCGTGCCGCCGTAGACGGCCTCGCCGGGCACGACCTCGACCGGCATCGACTCGCCGGTGATGGCGGAGGTGTCGACCCAGGACGCCCCTTGGGTGACCTCGCCGTCGGTGGGCAGCCGGGCACCGGGGCGCACCAGCACCAGGTCGCCGACTGCCAGGTCCTCGACCGGCACCGTCTCCACGGCTCCGCCGAAGGTGAACCGCTCCGCCCGACGCGGTGCCAGGTCCATCAGCTTCTGGATCGACTTGCGGGCCCGGTCGGCGACGAACGACTCCAGGATGATGCCCAGGGAGAAGATCACCACGACGCACGCGGCCTCGACGAACTTGCCGAGCGGGATCGCGCCGATGACCGCCACGACCAGCAGCACGTTGATCGTGAACCGCTTGTTGCGCAGCATCACCAGCGCGTTGCGGCCGGGGTGGATGATGCCGGTGGCGATCGAGATGACCGCCAGGGTGTTGGCCAGCGTGGTGGCCTCCGGCGCGCGCCTGGTGACGATGTCCGCGGCGGCCATGAACAACGCGGCGATGCCCAAGAGGATCATCTCGGGACGCAACCACCAGCGCGACCTCTTCTGCGGCGCCTCGTCCACGACCGCCGGCTTCTCCGGTTCGAGGGTCAACCCGGAGGCGGCGGCGGTGCGCAGGAGCACGGTGTCGCTGAGCGTCTTCGGCGCCTGGATCGCGAGCACGCCGGACGCGGAGAGCATCTTGACGTCGCGCACGCCCTCGACCCGGCGCAACGGCGTGAGGTCGCTGGCGCACTCGACGCAGCCCGCGAGGACGCGGTACCGCCGCATCTCCAGGCCCGCTTCCGCCGGAGCGTCCGCCCCGTTGGTTAAGGGTTGTGTGGTCACTGCAGGTCACCCGCCTGTTCGCATAGGGAAGACCACCTAGCGGAACCGACGGTAAAGGTTGGACCCCACTCCAAGGTCAAGCCCTGTTCTCGCCGCTTGACTTGAAGCCGAGTTCAACTTCGAGACTAGCCGCTGCCACCGTGTGAGGAGGAGATCGGTGACTTACGTGATCGCGGAACCCTGCGTCGACGTGATGGACAAGGCGTGCATCGAGGAGTGCCCCGTCGACTGCATCTACGAAGGCGACCGCATGCTCTACATCCACCCCGACGAGTGCGTCGACTGCGGTGCGTGCGAGCCGGTCTGCCCGGTCGAGGCCATCTACTACGAGGACGACGTGCCCGAGCAGTGGGCGCACTACACCAAGGCCAACGCCGACTTCTTCGCGGAACTGGGGTCGCCGGGGGGTGCCTCGAAGGTCGGCAAGGTCTCGGCCGACCCGCAGGTGATCAGGGACCTGCCCCCGCAGGGCGACCCGGCCTGAGCCGCCTCACCGGCACGACCGGCAGCCCACCCCGGCGGCACCTCCGACGCGCATCCGGAAGACGAGGGGACACCATGACCATCACCGATCCGATGCCGCCCATCCTCGGCGAGCTGGCACGCACGGAGATCAGGGTCCGGCTCGTCGGGAACAACGAGCTCGAGGTCAGCGCGCCGCGCGGCGCGCTGACGGCTCACCTGCGCGACCGCATCGTCGCCGACAAGCCGGCGATCATCCGCTGGCTGTCGGGAGCCGCGCGCACCGCGCACGCCCTGCCGCAGGTCGTGCCGGACCCGGTGGCGGCCGACGAGCCGTTCCCCCTGTCCGACCTGCAGACCTCGTTCCTGGTGGGCTCCGCCGAAGGGCTGGAGTACCACGTCCGGCCTCACCAGTACATGGAGTTCGACCTGGTCGACCTGGACGTGGAGAGGTTCGTCGACGCGGTGAACCGCAACCTGCTGCGGCAGCGGGACAACCTGGTCGCCGTCACCGAGGACATGAGACTTCGGCGCATACCGGAGTTCGTGCCGCTGGAGCCGGTGGTCCACGACTTCCGGGGCATGCCCGAGGAGCAGGTGCGGAGTGAACTGCTGCGGATCCGCGAAGGGGTCCGCCGCCGGCAACTGCCGCTGAACCGGTGGCCGTGGCTGGACATCCGGATCAGCCTGCACGGCGAGCGGGACGCCCGCATCCACTACAACAACAACAACTTCTTCAGCGACGGCATGGGCACCAGCCGCTTCCTGGACGCCGTGTTCGGCCTCTACCGGGACCCGGCACTCGTGCTGCCCGAGTTGGAGATCAGCTTCCGGGACTGCATCGTCACGCTGTCCGAGATCGAGCGGTCCCCCCTCGGACAGGAGTCCGAGAAGTACTGGCGGGACCGCATCCCGGAGTGGCCCGACGCGCCCTCGATCCCGCTGGCGACCGGCGCGCAGGCACAGGGCAGGTCCGAGCTCAACCGCCGCGAGCTCGTGCTGTCCGCCGAGCAGTGGACCGCGCTGAAGCGGCGTGCCCGAGCCCACGGCCTGACCGACAGCAACGTGATGTACGCGGCCTACGCCGAGGTCGTGGCCACCTGGAGCGGTACCAAGCACTTCCTGCTCAACAACATGGTCACGCACCGCCTGCCGCTGCACCCGCAGATCGGCGAGATCATGGGCAACTTCGCCTCGCTGTACCCGCTGGAGGTCGACTGGCGGGGTGACGAGTCCTTCGAGGCCAAGGCACGACGGCTGCGCGCCCAAGTGCTGCAGGACATGCAGCACACGCACTGGAGCGGCGTGAAGGTGCTCCAAGCGCTCAACCAACACCGTCGCACCCCCGGTCGGGCGGCGTGCCCGTTCGTCATCAGCAGCGGCCTGTTCATGGGCAAGTTCGACCGGCCCACCTACTCGACCCTCGAAACTCCGCAGGTGCTGCTCGACTGCCAGTTCTGGGAGCAGGACGACGGCACGATGTGGATCGCCTGGGACGTCATCGAATCGATGTTCCCGAACGGCGTCATCGACGCCATGCTCGACGCCTTCCACCGGCTCGTCGTCGGCCTGGCGAGTGACGACACGTGGTGGCAGCGCACCGCCTTCGACCTCGTCCCCGACAGCGATCTCACCGCGCGCCGCGCGCTCAATCAACTGCCGCACCACGTTCCTGACGGCCTGCTGCACGACGCGCTGGCCGAGCGCGCCGTCGACTCGGCGGATCGAGTCGCCGTGCGCACCCCGACCAACACCGTGACGTACCGCGAGTTGCACGAGCAGAGCACGCACGTGGCGGCGTCACTGCGGAACGCGGGTATGACCCCTGGGCAGCTCGTGCCGGTCGTGCTGCCGAAGGGGTGTCGGCAATCAGCCGCTGTGCTGGGGGTGCTGTCGGCAGGCGGCGCCTACGTCCCCATCGACCCCGAGTGGCCGGTCGATCGGATCGCGCACCTGTTCAAGGCGAGCGAAGCCGAGCACGTCGTGACCGTCGACGCCCTGCACGACCGCATCGCCGATCTCGGAGACGTGACCGTCCACGTGGTCGGGACGGAGGTCACCCAGCTTCCGGTCGAGCCGGTGCCCCGGCGGGACCCGCTGGACCTCGCCTACGTCATCTACACCTCTGGTTCCACCGGCACGCCCAAGGGCGCCGCCCTCGACCACCGCGGACCGCTGAACACCGTCGTCGACATCAACGACCGGTTCGGCATCGGCGCGGCGGACGTCGTCTTCGGCATCTCCTCGCTGTGCTTCGACCTGTCCGTCTACGACGTGTTCGGCACCGTTGCGGCGGGCGCGACGCTCGTGCTGCCCGACCCGTCCGAGCTGCACGATCCCCGCGCTTGGGTGTCCACGATCAGGTCGGCCGGTGTCACGGTGTGGAACTCGGTCCCGGCGCTCATGCAACTCGCGGTCGAGGAGGCCGAGGCCACCGGCCTGACCATGCCATCGCTGCGGGTGGTCATGCTCAGCGGCGACTGGATCCCCGTCGACCTGCCCGACCGCATCCGCCGGGTCGCGCCGAACGCGCGCGTCATCAGCCTGGGCGGCGCGACGGAGGCGTCGATCTGGTCGATCCACCACCCCGTCGACGAGGTCGACCCGGCATGGACCAGCGTCCCCTACGGCAAGCCCTTGGGCGGGCAGACCTGGCACGTGCTGGACGAGGGTGGGGCCGACGCGCCGACCTGGGTGCCCGGACACCTGCACATCGGCGGCGTCGGCGTGGCCGTCGGTTACTTCAACGACGAGGAGCGCACCAACGCCGCCTTCGTCACCCACCCGCGGACCGGTGAGCGGCTCTACCGGACCGGCGACCTGGGCCGCTACCTGCCCGACGGCACGATCGAGTTCCTCGGCCGCGCCGACTTCCAGGTCAAGATCCAGGGCTTCCGCGTGGAACTCGGCGAGATCGAGCACGTCCTGACGCAGCACCCGGCCGTGTCCAGGGCCCTGGTCACCGTCCGCGACACCGTCGCCGGCCGCCAGCTCGTCGGCTTCGCCGCCGCGACGGGTGTCGACGGCGAGGAGGTGCGCGAGTTCCTGGCCGAGCGGCTGCCGAGGTACATGGTGCCGGCCAACGTCACCGTCCTCGACCGGTTGCCCTTGACCTCCAACGGCAAAGTCGACCGACGTGCCCTCGACGCACTGGCCCCCGCCGACAGCGAGCCCGCACGGGAGTACGTCGCGCCGCGCACCGACCTCGAAGCCGAGGTGGCCGCCATCTGGGCATCGGTGCTGGAGTTGCCGCGGGTCGGTGTGTTCGAAGACTTCTTCGAGCTCGGCGGCCAGTCCTTCGCGGGCCTCCGGGTGATCAGCCAGATCTCCCGGCAGCTCGGCAAGCGCCTGTCGTTGGGTGCGTTGCTGTCCGGGCGCACCGTCGCGGCGCTGTGCGAGCACCTGAGCCAGGCCCGAACCTGGTCGACGCTGGTCCCGCTGCGCGAGAACCCCGGCGCGCCCAGGGTCTTCCTGGTCCACCCGGCCGGCGGCAGCGTGCTGGCCTACCGGCCGCTGGCCGAACTCGTCGACGCCGAGTGGTACGGCGTGCAGGCGCCCGGGCCCGACTCCGGCCAGGAGGTGCCCGTGGAGGTGGAGGACTTCGCCGTCCGCTACGTGGAGGAGATCCGCCGCGTACAGCCGCACGGGCCCTACGTCCTCGGCGGCTGGTCGTCAGGCGCGGTGATCGCGGCGCACGTCGCGCACAAGCTGGAACTGGGTGGCGACCGCGTGAGCCGCCTGTTCGTGTTCGACTCGCCCGCCCCGATGCCCGCGCCCGAGGTCGACCCGGTGTCGATGCTGCTGTGGTTCCTCGAAGACCTCGACCTGGGTTTCCACGCCGACGACGCGACCGCGGACGAACGCGCCGCCCTGCTCGCCGTTCCCGAGCACGATCGGCTCCGCGCGGGTCTGGAGATGCTCGAACGCCGCACCGGCCGCGCGGTCGCGGTCGACGAGGCGCACCTGCGCAACACGTACGCGGTGTTCACCGGGGTCGTGCACGCCTGTCGACGGCACAAGCCCACCGTCATCGGCGCCGACGTGCTGGTCGTCCGAGCCGCCGACGGCGTGGTGAGCGAGTTCGCCGACCACCCGCACGCCGCCGACGCCGACTGGGGGTGGCGCACCCTCACCACGGGCACCGCGACCGGTGTCGCCCTGCCGGGCACCCACTACACGCTGCTCACCGACCAGCACGTCATCCCCGTCGCGGACGCGGTGCGCGACCACCTCGAACCAGTGCTGGAGGCATGATCGTGAGTCGCGACTTCCCCCTGCTCGTCGACGTGCTGCGCGACCACGCCGTCAAGCGCGCCGACGGCGTCGCCCTGATCGTGCTCGCCGACGGCGAGACCGAGCACACCCGGCTCACCTACGCCGAACTCGACGCCCGCGTCCGCGAACTCGCCGCACGCATGCAGCACACCGGCCTGACCGGCGAGCGGGTGATCATCATGCTGCCCACCAGCGTCGAGTACGTCGTCAGCGTGCTGGCCTGCCTTTACGCGGGCGCGGTGCCGGTGCCGCTCAACCCGCCCACCAAGAGCACCCACCGCGAGCGCGTCGACCACGTCGTGGAGGACTGCCGACCCGCGTTGGCGATCGTGGCCTCCACCGAGGGGCCGATGGCGCACCTGCCGGAGGAGTACGGCTGCAGTCTCTGGTCCGTCGAAGACCTCGCCGCGTACGCCGCCTATGACTGGAGCCCTCCGGCGACCAGCCCGGACGACGTCGCCTACCTGCAGTACACCTCCGGATCCACCAGTCGGCCCCGCGGTGTGGTGGTCACCCACGACAACATCGTCTACCAGCCGGCGCTGTTCAGCACCGGCCTCGGCATGGACTCGCGGGAAGTCGTCGTCACGTGGCTGCCGCTCTTCCACGACTTCGGCCTGATCGCCGGGCTGTTCATGCCACTGCTGCTGGGCGCCACCACGGTGATGATCCCGCCGCCGGTGTTCGTGCAGCGACCGCTGCGCTGGCTCGCCGCCGTCAGCAAGTACCGAGCGACGGTGTCGTTCAGCCCGAACTTCCCCTTGGACCTGTGCTGCGAGCGCATCACCGAAGAGGAGAAGGCGACGCTGGACCTGAGCACTTGGAGGGTGCTCGCACTGGGTGCCGAGCCGATCCGGGCCGACACCGTCGACCGGTTCGCCGAGGAGTTCGCCTCCTGCGGGTTCCGGCCCGACTCGTTCCGCACCGCCTACGGCATGGCCGAGTCGACGCTGGCGGTCACCACGCACCCACCGCGCAACGGGCTCAGGGTCGTCGAGGTCGACGTCGAGGGCTTCGCGCACGGACGGGTCGACGTCGTCCCCGCCGGCACGCCGGGACCACGTCGTCAGCGCCTGCTCAGCAACGGTCCGTCCCTCGGCGACACCCGGATGATCGTGGTCGACCCCGAAACCCGTGAACCCTTGCCGGAGGGCCGCGAGGGTGAGATCTGGTTGGGCGGTCGCACGGTCGCGGCCGGCTACTGGAACCGGCCGGACGACACCGCCGAGACCTTCGGCGCCCACTTGGCCGACGGCACCGGCCCGTACCTGCGCACCGGTGACCTCGGCACGCTGATCGACCGCGAGGCCTACATCACCAGCCGCCGCAAGGACCTGATCATCATCCGGGGGCGCAACCACCACCCGCAGGACATCGAGCTGACCATGACCGACGCCCACCCCGCGCTCAACCGCGGCCTCGGCGTGGCCTTCTCCGTCGACGTCGACGGCGAGGAACGCCTGGTCGTCGTCCAGGAGCTCAAGCGCACCGAACGCGGCAAGCACGACCTGGCCGAAGTCGCACGGAAGGTACGCGGCGCCGTCGCCGAAGAACACGACGTGGCCATCGACACCGTCGTGTTCATCCGGCCCGCGTCGCTGCCCGTGACCACCAGCGGCAAGGTCCGCAGGCAGTTCACCAAGCGGGCTTACCTGCGCGGGGAGCTCAAGGTCGAGCACGCCTCCGGTCCGGTGACGGCCGCTGCGCCCACCGAGGCCACCGCGGACCGCGACACGGCGTCCGTCGTCGAGTGGCTGCGCGCCCGCGTCGCGGCCAAGACCGGCCTCACGCCCGCCGACGTCCCGGTGGACGCGACCTTCGGCGGCCTGGGGCTGGACTCGGCTCAAGCCCTCGGCCTCAGCGGGGACCTCGCCGCGTGGCTCGGCCGGCCCGTCGACCCCGCGACCCTCTACGGCAACCCGACGATCCTCCGCTTGGCCGTCGCGCTCACCACGGGTGTCAAGACGCCCGCCACCGCCGAACCCGTCGCGTCGACCGAGTCGATCGCCGTGGTCGGCATGGCCTGCGCGTTCCCCGGCGCGGACTCGGTCGACGACTACTGGTCATTGTTGTCCGAGGGACGCGACGCGGTGACCGAGGTGCCGGCCGACCGCTGGTCCACCGACTCGTGGTACCGCGAGGGAGCGCCGGTCCCGGG
Organism: Saccharothrix saharensis; assembly: GCF_006716745.1. Lineage (NCBI taxonomy): Bacteria > Bacillati > Actinomycetota > Actinomycetes > Pseudonocardiales > Pseudonocardiaceae > Saccharothrix > Saccharothrix saharensis. The sequence continues at coordinate 7,509,438 of NZ_VFPP01000001.1, forward strand.
ACACAGCACCACCAAGTGGGGAGGGTTCCTGCCCGACGTCGCCGGGTTCGACGCGCGGTTCTTCGGCGTGTCCACCGAGGAGGCCGCGGCGATGGACCCCCAGCAGCGACTGCTCCTCACCACCGCTTGGCGGGCGCTCGAAGACGCCGGTGTCCCGGCCGACGCGATCGCGGGTGCCAACGTGGGCGTCTTCGCCGGCATCAGCACCACCGACTACAGCCGGCTCATGGTCCGCGACCACGTCGAACCGGGCGCCTACACCGGCACCGGGACCTCGCTGAGCGTCGCGGCGGGCCGCATCTCCTACTTCCTCGACCTCACCGGGCCGAGTGCGTCCACCGACACCGCCTGCTCGTCGTCTTTGGTGGCCGTGCACAACGCGTGCGAGAGCCTGCGGCGGGGTGAGTGCGACACCGCGATCGTCGGCGGCGTCAACCTGCTGCTCGACCCCGACCTCGTGGTGGCGTTCTCCCAGGCCGGGATGATGTCGCCGACCGGGAGCTGCAAGACTTTCGACGCGTCGGCCGACGGGTACGTGCGGGGCGAAGGCTGCGGCGTGGTCGTGCTCAAGCGCCAGACCGACGCCGAACGGGACCAGGACCGGATCCGGGCGCTGGTCGTGGGCTCGGCGGTCAACCAGGACGGCCGCAGCAACACCCTCACCGCGCCCAACGCCCTGGCACAGCAAGCGGTCATGCGGCGTGCGCTGGCCGACTCCGGCCTGGCCCCGGGCGATGTCGGCTACGTCGAGGCGCACGGCACGGGAACGAGCCTCGGTGACCCCGTCGAGCTGGCCGGTATCGCCGCCGTCTACGGCGCGCCGGAGGCGAAGAGCCCGCTGTGGGTGGGATCGGCCAAGACCAACCTCGGCCACCTGGAAGCCGCCGCCGGTGTCGCCGGCCTGCTCAAGGCGATCCTGGCGGTCGAGCACGGCCTCGTGCCGCCCCACCTGCACTTCGAGCAGCTCAACCCGCACGTCACGCTGGACGGCACCCGGTGCCGGATCCCGACCCGACCGCAACCGTGGTCGGACGAGGAAGGTCCCCGCGTGGCCGCCGTCAGCTCGTTCGGCTTCAGCGGCACCAACGCGCACGTGATCGTCCGGCAGGCACCACAACGTCCCCGCCCGACCGATGACGACTCGGGCACCTGGCGGATGCTGCCGCTGTACGCCAAGAGCGACCGCGCGCTGGCCGAACTGACCGACGCCGTGGTCGACGTGCTCAACCGGACCGAAGGCGGCGCGGACTTCGCCGCGCTGTGCCGCGTCGCTCACCGGCGCACCCGCTTCCCGTACCGCACGACCGTCGTCGCGCGCACGGCCGCGGAAGCGTTCGAAGCACTGCGCGAGCACCGGTCCGGGACACCGTCAGCGTTCGTCCTGACCGGCACCGTGCCCGACACGGGACCGGGACCGCTCGCCTGGATGTTCCCCGGCCAGGGGTTCGCGCGCACCGGTATGGCCAGGCCGCTGTACCAGCGCCACCAGGCCTTCCGCGACGCCCTCGCCGAGGTCGACGCGATCGTGCGGGCCGACCTCGGTGCCTCCCTGCTGCCGACCCTCGCCGGCGAAGGAGGCGAGCTGGTCGACCTGGCGCAGACCCGCTACGGGCAGCCCGCCATGTTCGCCACCCAGTACGCCGTGGCGCGGTTGTGGCGTGAGTTCGGCGTCGAACCCGATTACCTCATCGGTCACAGCTTGGGTGAGTTCACCGCCGCGGCGATCTCCGGCGTGCTCACCCTTGAAGACGCCACAGGCCTCGTCCTGCTGCGCGCACGTCTCATGCAGCAGACCCCGCCCGGCGCCATGTACGCCGTGCGCACCGAGCACGTCGAGGAACTGCTGGATGAACTCCAGGACGGTGACGTCGCGATCGCGGCGTTCAACAGCCCGGGGGACATCACGATCTCCGGCCCGGAAGGCGCGACGGAGGAATGCGCGGCGCGTTGGGTGCAACGCGGTGCCACGGTGACCAGGCTGAGCGTCAACCGAGCGTTCCACTCGCCGCTCATGGGACCCGTGGCCGACGCCCTCGCCGACCAGGTGCGGCACGTCCGGCACCACGAAGCGCGCATCCCGATCGTCTCGACGCTCAGCGGCGAGCTGCTGCCCGCGTCGGAGCCGACCGGTGCCCATTGGGTCGACCAACTGCGCCGCCCCGTCCGGTTCGCCGAGGGCCTGAGGACGCTCGGCCGGCTCGGCGTCCGGCACTTCGCCGAGATGAGCCCCGAACCCGTGCTCTCCCCGCTCGGGCCGCGCAGCGTGCCCGACGCGACCTGGCTGACCAGCGGCCACCGACAGGACGAGGACGACCGGCGACTGGTGCTGTCCCTGGCCGCCTGGCACAGCTCCGGCGGCACGGTGGCCTCCCGGGCCGGCGACGGTCCCGTCGACCCGGCCGCACTGCCGGGCCACCCCTTGAGGGCGGACCGCCACTGGTACACCCCCGGCGCGATCCGCGACCGGCGAGCGCCCGGTCACCCCTTGCTCGGTCATCGCGTCGACATCGCGGGCGCGCCCAGCGAGTGGTTCTCGGCCGAGATCGGCGCGACCCGGCCGTGGTTCGTCGAGCAGCACCGGATCGGGGGAGCCGCCCTGCTGCCGGGCGCGGCGATGACCGAGTGGATCACGGCCGCCGCGAAGGCCGTGCTCGGCGGCGACACGTGGACCATCGACGACATCCGGTTCACCAGCGCACTGTCCCTCGAACCCGGTCGGACCGCGACCGTCCAGGCGGTCGTCGACCCGGCCGGGGGAGCGGTCGACTGCTACGCCCGCCGCGACGGCGACGACCGCTGGACGCCCAGGGCGCGAGCCGGTGCCGCGCGCCGCGGTGCGGTCGCGCCCGGAGCAGGCCGTTCCGCGGAGGAACTGGCGTGGGAGCTGGTCAGGCAAGACCCGGACGCGCTGTACTCACGCTTCGCCGCCGCGGGAATGGCCTACGGGCCCGCGTTCCGCGGGGTCAGGCAACTGTGGCTCGGGCGTGACGAGGCCGTGGGGCGGATCAGCGTGGACACCGGGCGCCCGGAAGACAGGTCCTACACCCTGCACCCGGTCGTGCTCGACGCCTGCCTGCACGTCGCCGCCGCCTTCATCCCCAACCTGCCCAGCCCTCTGGTGCCCGTCGCGGTCGAGCAGGTCGTGGTGCACGCCCCGCTGCCCGGCGACCTGTGGTCCCACGCCAAGTCCCGTGGCGTGCGGGACTCCGGCGAGCACGTCGTCGACGTGCGGCTGACCTCCACCACCGGCACCGTCCTCGCCGAGCTGCGCGGCCTCGTCCTGCGTCCTGTCGGCACCGCGCTCCACGCACCACTGCGCCAGTACACAGTGGACTGGGTGCGGGCGGAGCTGCCCGAACCCGCGCGCCCGGGTGGGGGTTGGCTGCTCGTCGGACCTGATGACGACACCACCCTGGACTGGGAGGAGCGCCTGCGCGCCAAGGGCATCTCCGCATCCGGGTACACAGGGCGCGATGTGCCCGGCGACGTCACCGGCATCGTGGTCATCGGGGCGACACCGCGCAGCGACGACCTGGCCGGGTTCGAGGAGTCCGCGCGGCGCGCCGTCCTGCCCCTCAGGGAAGTGCTGCCAGGACTGGCCGCGCAGCGTCCGACGATCATCCTGTGCACCGAGCACGCGGCCGGCACTCCCGGCGACGTGCCGCGCGTGGCGCGTGCCGCGCTCGCCGGCGTCGCCGCCGCCTTGACCGCCGAGTACCCCGACCTGCCGGTGGTCCACGTCGACCACGACGGGACCGCCGAGCCGTCCGACGTGGTGTCCCGGGCCACCGGCCTCGGCGGATCGGGCAGGCTCGCGCTGCGCGACGGCGAGTGGCTCCGAGCCCGGTTGCGCGCCACCGAGCCGGACGCCGTCGACCTCCAACTCCGCGCGGACGGCACCTTCATGATCACCGGTGGCTGGGGCGCGCTCGGCCGCGTCACCGCCCGGCACCTGGTCGAGCACGGCGCGCGGCACATCGCGCTGGTGGGCAGGCGCAGGCCCGAGCCGGACCCCGACTGGGTCGTCGAACTCCGCGAGCGGGCCGAGGTCGTGCTGCTGACCGCCGACGTCACCGATGAGGGCGACCTGCACAACGCGCTGGCCAGGATCGCCGAGGACATGCCGCCGTTGCGCGGCGTCGTCCACGCGGCGGGCACCACCGACGACGGGGCGTTCGCCGACCTCGACTGGTCCCGGTTCGAGCACGTCCTGGCCGCCAAGGCCCGGGGTGCGTGGAACCTGCACCGGATCACCCGGGGCGATCAGCTCGACCTGTTCGTGGTGTTCTCGTCGTTCGCCTCGTTGATCGGGTCCGCCGGGCAGGCGAACTACGTGGTGGCCAACGCCTTCCTGGACGCCTTGGCGGACGTGCGGCAGGCACAAGGGCTTCGCGGCACCAGCGTCAACTGGGGGCCGTGGTCGGACGGTGGCCTCGCGACCGGCGAAGGGTTGGCGGAGAAACTCGCCCGCGGCGGCCTGCACGGCATCAGCGACGACGAAGGAGCGTCCGTGCTGTCGGCGGTGCTCGCCGGCGGCCACACCCGGCTCGGTCTGGCCAAGGTCGACTGGGACCGCTACCTCGCCGTCAACGGCGGATCGGCCGACAACACGCTGCTCTCGGCCCTCGGAGGGACCACTGAGCGGACAACGCCGACGGCACCGGACGTGAGTGAACTGGTCCTGACCGACCCCGAAGGCGCGGAAGCCGAGGTGACCGACCTCCTGCTCCGGGAAACGTCGGTGCTGCTGGGGCTCAGCGCCGTCGACCGGGAGGAACTGCGGGCGAGGTTCGCCGACACCAGATTGACCAACCTCGGCCTGGACTCCCTCATGGGTGTCCGACTGCGAGACCGGTTGCTCACCGGCCTGTCGGTCGCGCTGCCCGGCGAGGCGCTCTTCGACGGCAGCACCGTCCGGGACATCGTGAAAGACCTGTGCAAGCAGATCGCGGTGAAGGCTGTCGTGCGCGAGGAGGAAGTCCCCGACTCCGACGACCTGGAAGTCGTCCGACTGTGATCGATCAGCGGTGACCGGTGTCCACGAGCGAGTCCGCCGAAGTCGGGGCGGGCTCGGTCTCGTGGGCATCGGCCACCGGGCGATCGGGCCCGAACATGATCACGAGCACGCCGACCAGGCAGATCCCGACACCGATCAGGTCCCAGCGGTCCGGGCGGAACTTGTCCACGACCACGCCCCAGATCAGCGCGCCGATGATGAACACGCCACCGTAAGCGGCGAGGACCCGGCCGAAGTTCGAGTCCGGCTGCAGCGCGGCTACGAAACCGTAGAAGCCGAGGACCACGACACCGCCCGCCAGCCACAGCAGGCCGCGGTGCTCCCGCAGGCCCTGCCAGATCAACCACGTCCCACCGATCTCGGCGAGCGCGGCCAGCGCGAACAGGACCACGGTCTTGATGGGCATGGCGCCATGATAGGTCACGCTGAAGTGACGGCCGGACACGCCCAGTATTCGAGATGTGCGAGGTGGCCCGTGTCATGCTCCGATCGGGCGCCCGAGTTCCTTCGTTCGAACAATGGGACAATGCGCCAAGTGCTCTCGCGTGATCGTTCATTCAGCGGTGATGTGGAGTAGAATCAGGGCATGGAATCTGGAGAAATGACGGTCGCGGGATTGTCCCGGCGCACCGGGGTTCCGAGCGACAGCATCCGGTATTACGAACGTGTCGGCCTGCTGCCGAAACCGCCGCGCACCGGAGCCGGTTACCGGCGGTACGGCGAGGACGCCGTCGACCGGCTCCAGTTCATCCAGGGGGCGCAACGGCTGGGGCTCCGGCTGCGCGAGATCAACGACCTGCTCTCGATCCGCGACACCGGGACGTGCCCCTGCGGCGACGCGGCGGTCCTGCTGCGCGAGCGCATGGAAGAGATCGACAACGAGATGAAGCGCCTCCAGGCGCTGAAGAGCGAGCTCTCCGCGATGGTCGGTCAGCTCCCCAGCACCGACTGCCCGAACCCCGAACCGGGTGTGTGGCGGCCACCGGTCCGAGTCGCCGGCTGATCCGGACATGCCTCAGGGGGCTCCGACCGAACCCGGTCGGAGCCCCCTGACGTGATCAATCCTCTCCGCTGGCGCGCACTGCCGCCTTGGTCCGCGATTTGCGGGTGAAGTACGAGATCGGGATCACCGACAGGGTTACGCCCAGTCCGACGATGATGACGTCGACACCCCACTGGAGACCACCGAACACCAGCAGCACGGTGTTGAACGCGAACAACGCCACGGCAACCCCGACGAAGGCCCTGCCCAGGCGGAAACCTCCGTCGTCGTCACGCCGGAACCGGCGCAGCGTCAAGTAGGCGATCGGCAGCAGGACGAACACCACCAAGTAGCCGAACGTCGCCGCGGCCACCACGCTCACCACCCGGGTCCCGAAGACCACCAGCATGATGATGATCACCACTGCGTCGAACGCGATGGACCCGACCGGCGCGCCCCGCTTGTTCGTCCGGCCGAAGACCTTCGGCAGGTTCCCGTCCTGCGCCATCTGGTGGATGGTCCGGGACGACCCGATGATGAAGATCTCGGCGCCCAGCACGAGGACCGCCGCCAAGCCGAGCCCGACGATGTACTCGCCGGCCGGGCCGAGGGTGATCCCGCCGATCTCGGCGAAGACCGTGAACGGGTCGCGCTGCAGCCCTTCCACGCCGACGACACCGAACATCGAGATCGGCACCAGCGTGAAGGCGGCGATCGCGATGCCCGCGGAGATCGACATGACGCGCTTCATGTACCGCTCGGGCCGCTTGATCTCCGCGCACACCGTCGACGCCATCTCCGCCGCGTAGGCCGCCCACGTCGCGATGAACATCCACTTCAGCACGATGCCGGCCACACCCCACCCGCCGGTCGGCGCGTCCTCAGGCAGCCGGGTCGGCAAGATCCGGGCCACGTCGAAGGAATCCGGGTGGAAGACCGGCGTCAGAACCACAATGGACACGACGCCGAGGGCGACCACCGCCAGCGCCGCGTTGACCATCGTGGACAAGCGCAAACCGAGCGCGGTGACGCAGTACAGGGCGATGCCGATGACGACGGCCAAGAAGATGACGTTGCCGCTCGGCCAGAACAGCGACTTGAGGTAGGTCGCGGCCAGGATCAGGTTGACCGCGATGCCGGGGGTCCAGGCGAACCAGTACGCCCAGGACGACAGCGCCCCCAGCGTCGGCGACCCCTTGGCGGTGGCGCGGTAGGCGAACTGCGCCGTGCCGCCCGCGCGTCCGGTGAACCTGGACGCCAGCTCGGCGATCAGCAGGCACTGCAACGCGCCGACGATCGCCGTGCCGATCCAGACCCAGATGGACGCGTTGCCGATCTCCGCGGCCATCTCGGCCATGGACACCGCGATCATGAGCGACGCTCCGACGGCGACCAGGATCGACGTCCACCAGGACGCCGTCACCGGGAGCATGCTCCGGCCGGGGAACACCGCTTCGCCGACGCCGGTGCCACCTCGTGGCCGTTCGATGGTCGTGCGGCCGGTTAACGAACCTTCGTGTGCACGGGACACGGGACCTCCTCGTGGGCGGGCGCGATGAGCAGGCCGATCGACGGCCACAACAACCCCGGATGTCCCACGTTCGTGGAGCGTCGTCACCTCGTGCGCACGACGTGGACGTCCACAGTGGCCGAAACCCGCGACTGGTTCCGGTCGAGTAGCGAACCTAGGGCGAACCCCCGCTCGCCGCAACGTTGTGGCACGGGACTCACTTGTTCGGCGGCACCTGTAATGGTTCTGTAGCCGAAAAGCGTCGATCACGACACAGCGACTGCTCCACCAGGGTGATCGTCCGCGCCTCACCACCCGCGAGTTCGGCCGTGCGGCGGGGGTTGACTTGAAGCCGGGTTCAACTACGAGACTACGACCAGCAAGTGACCCCGGATGATCACGACACGACTTGACCGGTTTCCCGCCGCGACCGGGAACCGACACAGCCTCGGGTGGACGACGCTGCGGACGTCCCGCAGGAACACCCACCGGCGAACCACATCGGACACCTCCGTTCGTCACCGAACGGACGCGAACACGCGCGCCCGTCCACTGGGGGAGTGCGCCTCGTCGACAGCTTGGAGGGCAGGCTGGCCATGGCAAACCTTCTGAAGAAGGCCTATGACGCCACGTGGGGGAAGTACGTCTTCGCCGGGATGTACGACAAGTTCCTGGCGAAGGTGGAGGGCTACGGGCTGTCGGAGAAGCGCGCGGAGTTCCTGAAGCCCGCGTACGGCCGGACCATCGAGCTGGGCACCGGCACGGGGTTGAACCTGCCGCACTACCCGGACACCGTCGACGAGTTGATCCTGACCGAGCCGTACCCGCCCATGGTGGCCAAGCTGGAGGAGAAGACCCGCAACGACCCGCGGCGCATCCAGCTCGTCGTGGCGGGCGCGGAGAAGCTGCCCTACCCGGACGGCTACTTCGACACGGTCGCGGCGGCCATGATCCTGTGCACGGTGCCCGATCCGCAGCCGGCGTTGCGGGAGATCGAGCGCGTGCTGAAGCCGGGTGGGCAGTACCTGTTCCTGGAGCACGTCCGCAACAAGGACCCGAAGGTCGCGCGGAAGCAGGACATCATCCAGAAGGGTTGGTACTGGTTCGGCAACGAGTGCCACTGCAACCGCCCGACGGTGCAGACGTTGCAGAACTCGTCGCTGGAGATCGCCGACCTCCAGGAGACCAAGATGCCGGGCGCGTGGGAGTTCATCGAGGCCATGGTCATCGGCCGCGCGGTGCGCCCGCTCAACCCGGGCACGAAGCCGTTGTCCGTGTCGACCGCCTCCAACGGCCACGCGCACGCGGACGCGGACTGCGACTGCTGACCTGACTCGCACTGCGGCGGGCCGTCCCACGGGGCGGCCCGCCGCACCGCACCCCAGACCTTCGACCAAGGACGCGTCGAGGCACCGTGTCGAAGATCCGCATCACCAGGCTCGCCGAGATCACCGGCTTCACCCCGGCCACGATCCGGTTCTACGAGAACACGGGACTGCTCCCCGCCGCGTCCCGCACGTCCAGCGGCCATCGCGTCTACGACGACAGCGATGTCGACCGATTGCGGTTCATCGCCCGCGGGAAGCACATGGGCCTGGCGCTCGACGAGATCCGCGAACTGGTCCACAGCTGCGGCGACGACCTCGGCACCGCGGACCTCGGCCGGGTGCTGGGCACTCTTCGCACGAGGATCACCGAGGTGAACGAGCGGGTCGCGGAGCTGTCCACGTTCTCCGCACAGCTCGTGAGCACGTTGTGGGCGGTCCGTTCGCAGCACGTGCCGGGCAGCGTGTCCGTCGAACCGACGTGCCGGGAGCACTGGGCGCGGGTGCTGTCGCACCCGCACACCCGCCGCCACGGTGATGACTCGATCACCTTCACGTTCCCGGGCGGTCCGGCGCTGGTGCCCGTCCTGACCGACCTCGTGGCACACGAGGTCGGTTGTGGCGCACCGGCGGTGATCCTGCTGCGCTGCACCGGCCACACCACCGTGCTGGAGGTGGCCGCCGCAGAGGCGACTCGTCGGCTGATCGCCGACTTGTCAGGGGAGTCGACATCGGTTGAGTAGCCGAGCGGGGGGCGAGGTCGGCTTCGATGGCGCGACCTCGCCCCCGACTCCGTCGCTAGTAGCGGTAGTGCTCGGGCTTGTAGGGGCCCTCGACGTCGACGTCGATGTACTCGGCCTGGTCCTTGGTCAGCTTGGTGAGCTTGCCGCCCAGCGCCTCCAGGTGGATGCGCGCGACCTTCTCGTCCAGCTTCTTGGGCAGGCGGTACACCTCCTTGTCGTACTCCTGGAACTTGGTGAACAGCTCGACCTGCGCGATCACCTGGTTGGAGAACGAGTTGGACATGACGAAGCTGGGGTGGCCGGTGGCGTTGCCCAGGTTGAGCAGGCGGCCCTCGGACAGCACCAGGATCGAGTGGCCGTCGGGGAACACCCACTCGTCGACCTGCGGCTTGATGTTGACCCGCCGGATGCCGGGGAAGCGGGCCAGGCCGGCCATGTCGATCTCGTTGTCGAAGTGGCCGATGTTGCCCACGATCGCCTGGTGCTTCATGGCCGCCATGTGCTCGATGCGCACGACGTCCTTGTTGCCGGTCGTGGTGATGACGATGTCGGCCTTGCCGATCACGTCTTCGAGGGTCTGCACCTCGTAGCCGTCCATCGCGGCCTGCAGGGCGCAGATCGGGTCGATCTCGGTGACGATGATGCGGGCGCCCTGGCCGCGCAGCGAGTCCGCCGCGCCCTTGCCGACGTCACCGTAACCGCAGATCACGGCCACCTTGCCGCCCATGAGCACGTCGGTGCCGCGGTTGATGCCGTCGATCAGCGAGTGCCGGATGCCGTAGCGGTTGTCGAACTTCGACTTGGTCACCGCGTCGTTGACGTTGATCGCCGGGAACAGCAGCTCACCGGCCGCGGCCAGCTGGTACAGCCGCATGACGCCGGTGGTGGTCTCCTCGGTGACGCCGCGGATGCCCTCGGCGATCTTGGTCCACTTCCCGTTGTCGGCCGCGATCGACTTGCGCAGCGTCTCCAGGATCAGGACCCACTCCTCGGGGTCGTCGGCCTCGGGCTGCGGGACGACGCCGGCCTTCTCGTACTGCACGCCCTTGTGGACCAGCAGCGTCGCGTCGCCGCCGTCGTCCAGGATCATGTTCGGGCCGCCGCCGTCGGGCCAGGTCAGCATCGACTCGGCGGTCCACCAGTACTCCTCCAGCGTCTCGCCCTTCCAGGCGAAGCACGGGATGCCCTTGGGCTCCTCGGGGGTGCCGTGCGGGCCGACCACGACCGCGGCGGCGGCGTGGTCCTGGGTGGAGAAGATGTTGCAGGACGCCCAGCGGACCTCGGCGCCCAGGGCGACCAGGGTCTCGATCAGGACGGCCGTCTGCACGGTCATGTGCAGTGAGCCGGAGATCCGCGCGCCCTTGAGCGGGTAGACCTCCGAGTACTCGCGGCGCAGCGCCATCAGTCCGGGCATCTCGTGCTCGGCCAGCCGGATCTCTTTGCGGCCGAACTCGGCCAGGGAGAGGTCCGCCACGGCGAAGTCGATGCCGTTGCGGGTCGTGAACTTGTCGGATGCCACTTCGGTCACGCGGTTCCCCCTGGTGTTGGCGGCGTGGATGGCCGTCCTCTGTGGAAGGCCCATGGCTCAGGCGCCGGCGTCGGCGCGCAGGGCGTCGGCGCGGTCGGTGCTCTCCCACGGCAGCTCGACGTCCGTGCGGCCGAAGTGGCCGTACGCGGCGGTCGGGCCGTAGATCGGGCGCAGCAGGTCCAGGTCGCGGATGATCGCGGCCGGACGCAGGTCGAACACCTCGCCGATCGCCTGCTGGATCTTCGTCGGGTCCACGGTCTCGGTGCCGAAGGTCTCCACGAACAGACCCACCGGAGCCGCCTTGCCGATCGCGTACGCCACCTGCACCTCGATCCGCGTGGCCAGACCCGCGGCCACCGCGTTCTTCGCCACCCAGCGCATCGCGTACGCCGCCGACCGGTCCACCTTCGACGGGTCCTTGCCCGAGAACGCGCCACCACCGTGCCGCGCCATACCGCCGTAGGTGTCCACGATGATCTTGCGGCCGGTCAGGCCCGCGTCACCCATCGGACCACCGATCACGAACCGACCCGTCGGGTTGACCAGCAACCGCACGTCGGTGGTGTCCAGACCCAGCGCGTCGACCTCGGGCGCCACCACGTGCCGCCGGACGTCCACACCCAGCAGCTTCTCCAGGTCGATGCCGTCCGCGTGCTGCGTCGACACCACCACCGTGTCCAACCGCACCGGCTGGTCACCCGCGTACTCGATCGTCACCTGCGTCTTGCCGTCCGGCCGCAGGTACGGCACCGTGCCATCCTTGCGCACCGCGGTCAACCGGCGCGACAACCGGTGCGCCAACGCGATCGGCAACGGCATCAGCTCGGGGGTGTCGGTGCAGGCATAGCCGAACATCAGGCCCTGGTCACCCGCGCCCTGCTTGGCGATCTCGTCCTCGGCGCCCTCGACCCGCTTCTCGAACGCGGTGTCCACACCCTGCGCGATGTCGGGCGACTGCGAACCGATCGCCACGTTCACACCGCACGAGTAACCGTCGAAGCCCTTGGCCGACGAGTCGTAGCCGATCTCGACGATCTTGTCCCGCACGATCGACGGGATGTCCGCGTAGGCCTCGGTCGTGACCTCGCCCGCCACGTGCACCTGGCCCGTGGTGACCATGGTCTCCACCGCGACGCGCGACCGCGGGTCCTTGGCCAGCAACGCGTCGAGGATCGAATCGCTGATCGCGTCGCACATCTTGTCCGGATGCCCCTCCGTGACCGACTCACTGGTGAACAGCCTGCCGTGCTCGAGCATGCGTCTCCTCGCGTTCGACACCGTGCGGGGCATCCGGACTCCGGCCAGTCTCGGCGTTGAAGCCGAGTTCAAGTCAAGCCGCCGAAGCGCAGGCCTTCCACGTAGGAAGTGATGCTCGCGAGGACCGCGTCGTCGTCCCACACCGCCGTCACACCCGGCCGGTCCGCGTCACCACGCAACTGCCGCTTGGTCCACGAGTACAGAGCGCCCGGTGCTTGCCGCATCGCGCGTGCCGTCGTGAGAGCGGCGTCCAGCAGCTGGTCCGGGTCCACCACTTCGTTGACCAGACCGATGGATCGTGCCTGGTCAGCGCTGTACAGAGCGCCTCGCAGGGCCAGTTCGACCAGCACCCCGGGGCTTACGGAATGCCGAAGTATCTCAATGCCGAGGTCGGGGAACGGGATGCCCCCGTGCAGCTCCGGCGTGCCGATGCGGCCGCGGCCCCGGCCCATGATGCGGTAGTCGCACGCTGCGGCGTAGATCGCCCCACCACCTACCGCGTTGCCGTTCACCGCCGCGATCGTCGGGTGAGGATGGTGGAACAGCGCCGCGAAGCTCTCCACCAGTGCTGTGCGGAACTCGCCGATGCGGCCGGTGTCGGCCAACAGGTGGTGCAGGTCGATGCCCGCGCTGAACATCGCCCCGGCACCGGTCAACACCACCGCGTCCCCTTCGGCCGCGGCGGTTCCCAGCGTGGCGGTGAGTTCCCGGCAGACCTCGGGGGTCAACGTGTTGGCCTTGCCGTGGTTCAGCCGCAGCACGCGGACACGATCGTGCCGCCCCACCTCGACGTGCGTGGCCTGCATCGGACCTCCTCAAGGGACGGAGATCCCGACCCTGACAGCCGGCGGGAACGGCGAGTACCGCCGACAGGAGGAGGGAGTTCATCGGTCGAAGCACACCCCGTGAGAGCGCAAGGGGGTGGACACACGGTTTCCGGCGGAGAGCGATCCGTGGTTTCATCTCACCTCCCCTCCGACCCGCCGAGACGGGACGCCCCGATGTCCAATCACTCCACTCCGCACGACGAAGACCGGTGGACGAGGACGGCCGTGTTCCTGCCGGAGCCCGAGCGGCACGACGGCACCACGGCGCTGTGGCACGTCGAGATCGACCTCGACCGCCACGACGGCATCCGCCGTCACCTCGTCAAGGGCCAACCGACCGCGCCCACCGCGTCGTTGGTGCAGATCGCGGCCGAGGCAGCTGCGTCGTTCGCCCGAGACCTGGCACCCGTCCGTTACTCGAACCTCTCGTTACCGCATCTGCTCCGCGCACCGGCCGAACGGTGGCCGCGACGCGTCCACGTCACCGCTACGCGCAGAGGCGACGACGTGGACGTCTCCATCGGCAGCCCGCCCGTCAACGCGGTTCCGACGGTCGAGTACGCCCAGGTGTCCGTCCACCTCTGCGTGCCCGAAACGCCGGAAATGGCTGATTGGCACGACGTCGACCGGGAGCTCGCGGCGGACAACCGGTTCAACGGCTACCTGCTCCCCGGCGACGCACTGGAAGCACTGCTCCGCACCGCGGGTCCTCAGGAATCGCTCTCGTCGGTGCAGGCGATCGACATCCCGGTTCCAGCGGATGATCGTGAGCTGGCACGGTTGCTGGGCGCGCACCTCGACCTTCGGCGCTACTCCACAAGAGACGGCGAGCAGTACACCGCGACGACCGCGGACGGCACGGTCCTGGTCCGACTGCGCGGCGTGGTCAGCTCCAACCGTGACCTCTCCACCATGCGGCGCCACCGGACCGGTGCCAAGACGCCAGGGCGGGCCGCCAACCGGAAACGGTCGACGGGAGAGCGCGATGGCGGATGAGCCGACTCCAAGACGGACCTCCGGACTGGACGCCCAGGACCTCACCCGTAGGTGGACCCTGGTCGCTGCGGTCACCGCCACCTTCCTGGTGATGCTCGACAGCACCGCGGTGATGACGGTGTTACCCGACCTGCGTGCCGAACTGAATGCCGACTTCAGCGGACAGCAGTGGGTCATCGCCGCCCATGCCGTGCCGCCGGCTGCGTTCCTGTTGACCGGCGGCGCACTGGCGGACCGCTTCGGTCACCGGTCGGCGTTCCGGTTGGGAGCCCTGTTGTTCACCGGAGGCGCGGTGGCCGCAGGCGCCGCCGGGACGTTGTTCGTGCTCACCCTCGCCCGTGGGATCCAAGGCATCGGCTCCGCCTTCCTGCTCGCGACGGCCTCGACCCTCGTGGCCCACGGGTTCCCCGGACCGGCACGCGCGAGGGCGCTCCGTCTCCTGTCCACCGCCGCTGCCGTGGGCTTGGCGCTCGGGCCACCGGTGGGAGGTCTTCTAGCCGAGGTCGACTGGCGACTGGTCTTCCTGTCCGTCCTGCCCGCCGGGGTGCTGCTGCAGGCCATCGGCAAAGTCCGACTGCGCGAAGTCCGCCCGACCGCCTCGGCTGCGCTGGACTGGCTGGGGTTCACCTTGTCCAGCGCCTGCGTCGCTCTCGTAGTCCTCGGTCTGCTCCGAGGTCAGGCACTCGGTTGGACCAGCACCTCCGTCCTGGCGATGTTCACCGCAGCGACGGCCTTCCTGTTCGTGTTCCTCCTGACGCAGCGCGCCCGAGGCGATCGTGCCGTGCTCGAACTGGCCCTCTTCGGCAACCGCACCTTCCTCGGCATCTCGCTGACGACGTTCGTGTTCGGCGCCATCAGCCTGAGCACCGTGTTCCTGGCGATCAACCACCTGCGGACCACGCTTGGACACTCATCTCTCGCTACCGGCGTATGCCTGCTGGCGTTCACTGTCGCGCTGATCGGCACGAGCCTCTTCACCCGTGAGTTCGTCACACAACTTCCGCCCGGAGTCGCCGTCGGCATGTCGGCCGTGCTCGTCACCCTCGGCGCGGGGCTGCTCATCCTCGTCACCCCGGACAGCACCTGGCCGGCACTCCTCCCCAGCATGATCCTGCTGGGCACCGGCGTGGGAACGGGCACTTCGCTCCGCTACGACCTCTCCACCCGCTCGGTCGCCCCGTCGAAAGCAGGCGTGGCGATCCGGATCAACGAAACCTGCCACCACCTCGGCCTCGCCGCGGGTGTCACGGGCTTGGGTGCCCTCTACCAGTACCGCGTCCTCACGTACGTCGAACAAGGCGGCATCACCACCGCTGTGGCGGAGTTGACCGCAGAGCACACGCCTGCCACTGCGTTCGGCATCGTGCGCGAAGCGTCCGCAGCCTCCCTGGGCTTCGTTGCGGTGGTCTGCCTGACAGTAGGTGCGATCTTCACGCTGATCGCCTTCACCTACATCAACCGCGGTGCCCTGCACGACCCCGCCGCGTCCCGGTGATGCAGCGGCCTCGTCACGTCGCACACCGAGTCCAGTAACAAGAGTCGGCGGGTTGTGGTCTCCACCCCTCGCCGGAGTTTTCGGTTCGATTCCGAATTGGCTCGTCTTCTTGCTTGCCTCCGTCGTTCTCGTGGTTGTCAGGTCGGCATCTCTGGTCCTACGTGTGGACAAGCCGGATGGTCGCAACGACAAGAACGAACGGGGTGGTCGTATGAGTACAGCTCGCGCGGGGTTTTCGGTTTTTCCGGAGACGACGTGGGCAGTGGGCGGAAGCGTGCCGGCTGGTCTGCCACTCCTCACCTGGACTGACGAACCGACAACCGCTCGGCCGTCCACAGGTGCCGTTCGTCGCCTGGCGACGCGGCGTGCACAGCGAGGTTCCGACACGACCAAGTTTCGCAACTAATCGGGCGCCGGCTGTCGGCGGAACTTGTCTACGAACTGCAATCATGCAACAACATGTGCAAGACATGCCGAAGATGGCGTCTTCGGGGTGACTCCATCTTGCCCTCCTTTCATGGAGGTACGATGGGCAATGGTCGCTCGGGCGGTTCTTCACGACTTGCCGGCTTCATGGTAACGCTCTTGCTCGCGGCGGCCTCGTGGTATAAAAAGGTTCGATGAACCGCGTGATTCGCGCCGTCGCCGGCCGTGCCGGTGTGGTGATGGTGCCCTTTCTGCTCTCCGTCTTGGTTGGAGCCGTGTTGTTGTGGAGCGACGCGCGGGACGAAACCAAGCAGGCCGATCTCGCTACGGCGTTGATGGGTGGGGTTATCGTCGCCGGCGCGATACTGGTCATCGAAAGGAGGTCCGCTCAGCGTGAAAGTCGGCGGGACACGTTGAGTCGGATCGGCTCCACCTACGACTTGTCGGGTGTACTGCTCGAGCGTGAGGATCTGCAGGATGTCACGTTCAGTACGAGAAGTATGATCGGTGCCCGGTTCGCCGGAGCGGATCTGCGCAGAGCGGCGTTCTTGAGCTGCGATGTCAGTCAGGCTGATTTCACCGGGGCCGACCTTCGTGGAACGACGCTATCGGCCTGTCAAGGCAACGGCACCGTGTTCGACGGTGCGGACCTGCGTGAGGCCGATTTGCGAGGTTCGTCGATGCAGTTGGCGAACCTGAGGAGGGCGGACCTGCGTGGTGCGGACCTGGGATACACCAATCTCAATCTCGTGGATCTCAGCGACGCCGATCTGACCGGGGCGCGACTCGTCGGGCGGTGTGCCGGCAGTCCGCTGTTCGGTGCGGTGTTGACGAACGCTTTGCTGTATGGGGCGGACCTCACCGGTGCTGTTCTCGCGGCGCGCGATCTGGACCCGAATCGTCAAGCCGCTGTCTCGGCCGTCAACCTCTCGGGCTCCTTCGCGAACGAGAAAACCAAGTGGCCCGCCGGGTTCGACCCACGAGAAGCCGGCGTTACCGTCCTTGATGGCGACCGTCGAGACGAAGGCCGTAAGCCGGCCTGGACCGATCCGGGCTTCGAAGACGTCACCGCGAGCGATCCGACGACGTGGCCGCGCAGCGAGCCTTGGCACGACTTCAAGGTGCCACCGAAACCGGTCGAACTCGCACTCGCCGACATCGCCGCCGCGCTCGAACGCCTCGCCGCGAAGGTCTCCTGAAGGGCTTGACCCGTTCTGACGGACATCCGAGATCAGGGGACGCGGGTCCCCGGAGGGATGTCCCGTCATGGAGCCCATGGGCAGGAAGAAGCGGCGGCCTCGGCGGTCGTTCACCCCGGAGTTCAAGGCCGAGATTTGGAGCTGTGCCGGCGGGGTGACCGGTCGGTGGGTCAGGTCGCGAAGGACTTCGACCTGACCGGGACCGCGGTGCGGCAGTGGGTCGTGCAGGCGAGCGTGACGCCGGCACCCGGAGCGACGGGTTGACCACCGACGAGCGGGAGGAGCTCGCGAGGCTGCGGCGGGAGAACCGCCGCCTGACCGAGGACGTGGAGATCCTCAAGCGCGCCACGGCTTTCTTCGCCAAGGAGATCCGGTGAACGTCTACCCGTTCATCGAGGCGGAGCAAGCGGGCGGCGGCAACGTCCATCGGGCGTGCACGCTGCTGAAGGTCTCCCAGTCCGCCTACTACGCCCACCGCGCCGCCATGCCCACCGACCGCGCACGACAGGACGCGGACCTGGCCGCGCGGGTCGTTGCGATCCACGACGAATCCAAGGGCACCTACGGAGCACCCAGGGTGCACACCGAGCTGCGGGCCCAGGCCATCGGCATTCCCGCAAACGCGTCGCCCGGCTGCTACGACAGGAAGGACGTGCGGGACGTGCACCGAAGAGGTGGCGCACCACCACCGTCCCCGATCCCGCCGCGACCGTCCTCACGGACCTGATCCGCCGCGACTTCTCCTGCGCCGCAACGGACATCGACACACGATGGTGCGGCGACATCACCTACATCCACACTTGGGAGGGGTGGCTCTACCTGGCCACCGTCATCGACATCGCCTCACGACGCGTGGTCGGCTGGGCCACCGCCGACCATCTGCGCACCGACCTCGTCGCCCAGGCCCTCGACAACGCCGTGCGCCAACGGCGCCCCCAGCCCGGCGTGATCTTCCATGCCGACAGAGGCTGTCAATACACATCCGCCCAGCTCGCCACCCTCGCCGACGACCTGGGCGTCCGACTGTCGACCGGCCGCAGGGGCCAATGCTGGGACAACGCCGTCGCGGAATCGTTCTTCGCCACCATCAAGGCCGAACTGCTCGACCGACAGCCCTGGTCCACCAGAACCAGGGCACACAAGGTGATCTTCGAATACACCGAGGGCTGGTACAACACCCGCCGCCTGCACTCCAGCCTCGGCTACCTCAGCCCCGCCGCCTACGAAGTTACCCGACACCACCTGGTGGACCGGGTAGCCTGACCACACTCATCGACCCTGTCCGTCAGAACGGGTCAACCCCAGTTCCCTGGGTTTGGAGACCGGGTTCACCGATCGGTCGGTGGCGGTCGACCGAGCAAGGGACATCGAATCGGATCAGCGTCGGGGGACGTTCGTGGATCCTTCGGTGGGTGTGATGCCGCTGGGGGAGTGGGTGCCGGTGTGGGCGGACGCGCACGATGTGAGTGCGACGACGTGGGCGAAGTACGACTCACACCTGCGCAACCACGTGTTGCCGCGGTTCGGTGACGTGCCGTTGAAGGAGATCTCGCGGATCGCGGTGAAGGGCTGGGTCAAGACGCTGCGGCGGTCGCTGGCCGAGCGCACCGTGGTCGATGTCGTAACGATGTTGTCGATGTTGTCGGGCGAGGCGGTCGACGAGGGGTTGATCGGGGCGAACCCGTGTCGGCGGTTGCGGATCAATACGGGTGATCACGACGAGCGGCCTCATGCTTCGCCGTGGCAGGTGCGGGCGATGGCGCAGCGGTGTTCACCCGCGGACGGCGTGTTGGTGGTCACGGCGGCGTACACGGGGCTGCGGCGGGGTGAGCTGGCCGGGCTGCGATGGGGTCGGGTGGATCTGGCCCGCGGGGTGATCACGATCGACCCGGACAAGGGTGCGCTGCACGAGGTAGGCGGCCGGTTGGAGCTGGGGCCGCCGAAGTCGAAGGCCGGTATCCGCACGGTGCACCTGCCGCCGTTCCTGGTGGACCTGCTCACCGAGCACCGGGCCGGCCAGGTGCACGACCACGTCTTCACCGGTCTGGACGGAGGGCTGCTGCGCCGGCCGAACTTCCAGCGGCGGGTCTGGCTGCCCCTCGTCACCGGCGATCCGACCCGAGGGTGGGCACCCATCCACCCTGGTCTGCACTTCCATGACCTACGTCACACGCACAAGGCGTGGCTCATCGAGGACGGCGTGCCGGAGACCCTCCAGTGCAAGCGGCTCGGGCATCGGATGGCAGGGGTTCGGGGCACCTACTCGCATGTGACCAAGTCATGGTGGACGCGATGCTTGACGGACTGCAGCGTCGGTGGGAGCGTTCGCTGGTCGCTCCTGCGGGTCCGGCGGGGGTGACCACATACGGTGTCGACGATCACGTCAAGATCGTTTGCTCCCAATTTGCTCCCACGACAGCAGGATAGCCCGTCGGTGATGATCACCGACGGGCTATCTGACCTGCGTATATCGCTGGTGGACGATACTGGGATTGAACCAGTGACCCCTACCGTGTCAAGGACATAGGTGTCCGGCTCTGACCTGCGGTTTCTCGAGTTGCGCAGGTCAGAGCCGGTCGTTCCTCACGATTAGACCGAGTTCCGGCGCATTGCACCGCGTTCCCGTCACCGCCAGATCGCCGTTCGATCTTGAGCGGACGAGGTCGGTGACTCATGAGCACGTCCGAGGTCAGATCATGTCTGCGCGATCGAACTAGATGCACCTGAACGAGCGTTGACCCGCGCGTTGTCGAAGATCAGGCCGTGGTGTGGTCGGATCGAAGCTCACCCGTACGTCTCTGTCACGGGTCGGGTGACGGCGGGATGATCCCTGGGTGGGGTGGACCAACGAGGTATCCGGCCGGGTCGATGGTCCCGTGGTGCAGGTCGGTGTGCTGGTGGGCGACGTCCGTGTGGATGCGGCGCGCCCGATACGTTCCGCCTACTTAGCGCAGGTCCAAGCACTCGCACCGAACAGCATCGAAGGCAGGAACGACGAGTTGAACGCTTTGGCTGCGTTCTGCTCCTCGAGGTCGACCGCTGAGAACTACCTGTGGTGGCAGGCCGAGGCATGGTCGGGCAAGTCCGCATTGTTGTCGTGGTTCGTGTTGCACCCACCCGCGGGCGTACATGTGGTGTCGTTCTTCATCACCTCCCGGCTGCCGGGCCAGAACGACCGCCGCGGCTTTGTGGACAACGTGCTGGACCAACTGCACGACCTCGCCCAACGTCCTCCCCGCATCGATCTCACCGACGCCACCCGCGAGCCATACCTGCGGCGACTGCTCGTAGACGTGGCGCGACAGGTCCACGAACAGGGCGAACACCTCGTGTTGGTGGTCGACGGACTCGATGAGGACCGCGGCGTGGACGGGTCGCCCGACGCTCACAGCATCGCCGCGCTGCTCCCCCACCACGGGGTGCGAGTGATAGTCGCTGGGCGACCGGACCCCACCCTGCCCGACGACGTGCCGATGGACCATCCGCTGCGCATCTCTGCGCGTGTCGAACAACTGTCCCCATCACCGGAGGCCAGCGCCGTGCGCGATGTGATGATCAGGGATCTGAAACTACTGCTGCATGGCAGTCAGGTACAGCAAGACCTCCTCGGCTTCGTAACTGCCGCGGGCGGCGGGCTGTCCGTACGAGACCTGGCCGAACTGACGGGCGCATCCCCGTGGCAGGTGGAGGACCACCTACGCACCACCGCTGGACGCAGCTTCACACGCCGTCCTGGCGACCCGCCGGTATACCTCCTGGCACACGAACAGCTGACTACCTTGGCGTCGGAGATGTTAGGCCCCCGGTTGCATGCGTATCACGAGCAGCTCGACGCGTGGGCGATCACATATCGCACCCGTGGCTGGCCACCCAATACACCGCGGTACCTGTTACAGGGGTACACCGCGCTGTTGGCCGGGACTGGTGACAGGCAACGTCTCCTCGACCATGTGATCGACCCTCGCCGACACGAGGCCGCGTACACAGTATTCGGTCATCACCACATCTCCATACGCGAGATCGAGATCGCACAGGCGACGTTTCTTGACGATGACGAACCAGACCTCGTCGTCTTGGCCCGGCTGGCCGTGCACCGGACCAACCTTCAGCGGAGCGGAGGTTGGGTCCCTGTGTTACTGCCGCAGTTCTGGGCCATGTTAGGACGAGTCGAGCACGCCCAAGCGCTTCTAACATTGATCGTCGACCCCGTTGCTCGTACCCGCGCACTGATGGGTACTTCGTTGGAGTTGCACTTTGCGGGCCACCCGGACCAGGCGGCTCGGATGCTCGATACGGCCGAGCAGTTGACATCGACGTTCAACCAGTATTGGGGCACGTGGTTGCATCGAGAGCTAGTCCATGCGGCCGTGCGAATCGGCGACCACGAAAGAGCACGTCGGGTGATCGACGGTATCCAAAGCGCCGTTGGTAAAGCGGATGCTTGTGCCTCGGCAGCTCGTGCATCTTTGGCAAGCTTCGATCGTGAACGCGCCGTGCAGTGGTACCTTGAAGCCGAGGAAACATTGGAGTCGCGACCTCCACGTGACACACTGCTCGGTGGAATTGATACGAAAGAGGATGCTAGCGTTTTCGCCAGGATGGCAGCCGCAGCAGCGGCTCTGGGGCATCAACGAAAGGCGGCGAAACTCGTCGCTACGGCCATTGATCCGAAGTCGACCTACGAACTGCGGTCGCGGGGAGACGTAGGCGAGGTAGTGAGAATTTTGGTGCGAGGCGGTTTTGTCGATGCCGCTCTGACGGTCGCTGAGGCTCGAACCGAAATCGAGGATCGCGAAGACGCGCTGCTATGCATCGTGCAGGCGATGTCGAACAACGGCGATCTCGACGAGGCAGAAGCGCTTGCCCGAACCGCCGAGTCGGCGCAACACCGATGCGCGCGACTCGCGGCTGTCGCAGTCGCCGCTGGCAGGGACGGTGAGCCTGTGAGAGCCGATCGCCTTAGGGTTGACGCCGAAGCGATACTCGAAGGCATTGGTGCGGACGATTTTCGGCGTTTCGCGGTTGTCGCTACTGCGGTGGCCGCTGCAGACACTGGGCATTACGACCGGGCTGAAGAGAAAGTCTTCGCGCATTTGCTTCCCGGAGGCGACTTCGACGGAGTGCTGTCAGTGGCCGCTGCGTTCCTGCGCCGTGGGGAATCCAAACGAGCCGAACGACTCATCGAAGCGACCGAGCAGGCCGCCCGCTCAATATCTTCGGACACAGATGAACACAAAATGCTGCAATGGGTCGATGTCATGGTTGACTTCGGAGATGTGAATCGCGCGGAGCCGGTAGTGCGTTCGCTTCAAAACGTTGAAATTCGTGCGGCGGCCTGGCAGCGGCTCGCTGAAGCGATTGCAGCGACGGGTGACGTCCGTCGATTCGAAGCAGCCTTGAATGAGATAACGCGACCGTCGCGTCAACGACGACCGCGTATGGAAATGATCCGAGTGCTTCTTGCTCGTGGTGACAAAAGAGAAGCGGTCAGACTTGCCAGGGCGGCTAGTTCCACAGTCCAGCGTGCAACGGCGCTCGACTTCATAGCGAGGTTCACATATGATAGGCAAATGCTTGACGAAGTAATCGATCTGGCGGACGATGTAGTGCATCCAGAAGAGCGGGCGATTATACTTCGTTCAGCACTCCGTACCGCAGCTGACATGGGTGATCGGACCGCATCGGGCCGCCTGTTGAAAAGGGTGCACGCCATTCAGGATGAGTTGTCCGAGAAAGTGCGCCAAGCCGGTGGTTACACGCGTAACGTGGTGCTCCCGGAACGGATGGAAACTCTCACTGAGCTCGCCGAAAAAGTAGATTCGCGTCGTGATATCGAGGCTATGGATGGAGCGGCGCCGGCAGTGCGCTTCGGGGCACCACCATTGTGGGCAGGTTCGTCCCCTCTGTCGTTTCGGACACAACTCGCGAGAGCGCTCGCAATCGGCAGTTGGATCGATGTCGTCGATCGAATCGTAGAAGAGGACAGCAGCGTCTATGCTGCTATTGTCTCTGAGTTGGAAAGGCTTCAGCCTGATAGCATCTGACGTGTGGTCTGCAGATGTTCTCAACGCGCCTTTCAGCTTTTCAGCTGGTTCTGCTTGGCGAGGGCGCGGCGTGCCACGATGCGTGGCCCGGCCATGCACATCTGGGCGAACTGCTCGCTTACTCCGAACTCTCCGGCGACCTGTGCGTTGGTCTTCTCGGCGAAGGCTGCGCGGAGCGCGGCCTTGCCCGGGATGAGGAGCTCCGCGGAGATGAACTTGGCCTCTTTCTCCTGCGTGGGGTCGAAGCGGCGGCAACCGTCGTCGGTGATCAGGAGTTCGTCGAAGACGTGTTCGAGCAGGTGATGCCCGAGCTCGTGCGCGATGCTGGCCCGGCGTCGGGCGAGGGTGTGAGCGGGGTTCTCGACGATGATGCGGCGACGGCCGACCGGGAGCAGGGCCGCTGACCACACGGATGGGCTGATTTCTGTGAAGTGGCGGATTGCCGCCTCGGAGCAGCCAGCGTCGGTGAGTTCGTTGATCGGGTACACGGGGATGCCGTGCTCGGCGGCAAGCCGGTACGGGTCGAGCGGGCCGTTGGAGGGCACGTCGAGGGCAGTGCGCTCCTCCTGGGCCACTTCGCGCATCAGGGCCTGGGTCCACCGCCGGTGCACATGACCAGTGTCACTGAACAGGGCGCTCGGTGGCGAAGCGACGCACCGCCGAGTTGATGATTTCCTCGAGGTGTTCAACGTCCTCGGGGCGCAGGTCGCTCCGAGCACGCAGCAGCGGCGCCAGTTCAGCCATCAGGGGTGGTTCCTCTGGGCGGGGGTGCTGCGCCGAGCCCTCATCGATCATGAACCTCTCGGCAGGGACGCCAAGCCAGGTGACCATGGCGGCGAAGGCGTTGACGTCGGGCTTGAGGTCGTTGGCCAACCTCGACATCGTGGACGGGCTGACGCCGATCTCCTTGGCCAGTTGACGCCAGGACATGCTCTTGGCCTCTCGGGCGGCGTCCAGGGCCGCGTAGAGGCTGTTCACGTCGACGCTGGTGCGGGGCACGGCGCTCCTCAGGTGTAGCGGATTCTTCTCAGTGTTCGACAAGTCGAGCATTCATGCTATCCTCCGATCGTGGTGTTCGAGATGTCGAGCACCGCTGCTAACTCGGCACAAGCCCCGTCGGTCCTGTCGATCGGCGGAGAACAGGAGGTCGGTCATGACCGACGTCACCGCGGAGAACAGCGACACCCACCGCCCGCCGCGCCACCTGCAAGTCACGGTGAACGGTCAGCAGGTCATGCTGGACGACCGCCGGATGACCGGGCTGGAGATCAAGCGCGCCGCGATCGCCCAGGGTGTCGCGATCACCGAGACCTTCCAGCTCTCGGTGAAGCAGGGCAAGCACTACGACGTCGTGGGCAACACCGACGAGGTCACCGTGCGTGAGGGTCTGGAGTTCCTCGCCGTGGCACCGGACGACAACTCGTGACCACCCCGACACCGGCCGTCCAGGCGGCCATCGACGCCGTCCGGGACGACTTCGCCGGCCACCCGGTCGAAGTCGTCCCGGACGGCGCGGGCGGCGCGTACGTCGTCGTCGACGGGGTGCACCTCGGTGGGCAGTACACCCCGCCCACGACCTGGCTGGGCTTCCAGATCAACGCGGCCTACCCGCGCTCCGACGTGTACCCCCACTACATCGGGCGCATCGCCCGCCACGACGGGGGTTCGCTGGGCGAAGCGGTCACCGATACCGAGTGGCGCGGCAGACCCGCCCTGCAGCTGTCCCGGCGGTCCAACCACTGGAACCCGGCGGTCGACAACGCCGCGCTCAAAGCCGAGAAGGTGATCACGTGGTTCGCCGCGAAGTGAACCCGCCGGCGGACGGGTGGAGCCTCACGTTGCCCGCAGGTCTGTGGGCGGACCTGTCGCGCCACCTGTTCACCGACGGGGCGGGCCACGGCGCCGTGATCCTCGCCGAACACGTCCGCGGCCCACGAG
This sequence comes from Saccharothrix saharensis, assembly GCF_006716745.1. Classification (NCBI taxonomy): domain Bacteria; kingdom Bacillati; phylum Actinomycetota; class Actinomycetes; order Pseudonocardiales; family Pseudonocardiaceae; genus Saccharothrix; species Saccharothrix saharensis. The sequence continues at coordinate 7,534,725 of NZ_VFPP01000001.1, forward strand.
GCCCTCGCCTGCTGGGCCGCAGACTCATCCTCGCCGGAGACGGCGTCGATTACGTCGAGGGCACCACGGGGCACCACGCCCTGCGGGCCGAGTTCGTTCGCGACGCCGCCGTCCTCGCCCGCGACGAAGGACTCGCCTACCTGGCTGTCCACAACCACTACGGCACCACCACGGTCGGCTTCTCCATCGTCGACCTGAGCAGCCACGAGCGGGGATACCCGGCCTTGCGGCAGATCACGAGGCAACTCGTCGGCGCCGTGGTATTCACCTCGCAGGCCGCCGCCGGGGACCTGTGGCTGCCCGACGGCACCAGGACCACCCTGGCCGAAGTCGTCGTTCCCGACAACAACGTCCTGCGACTGCAACCCCGTCCCGCCGAACCGGCGGCACGAGACCCCGAGTACGACCGGCAGTCCCGCCTCTTCGGGGACCGAGGGCAGGAAACGTTGCGCCAACTGCACGTGGCCGTGGTCGGGCTCGGCGGCGTGGGCAGCGTGGTCGTGGAGCTGCTCGCCCGGCTCGGTGTCGGACACCTGGTCCTCATCGACGCCGACCACGCGGCCCGCACCAATCTGCCACGCCTGATCGCCGCCCGACACGACGACGTCGGCCGGCCGAAGACCAGCCTGGCCGCGCGCAACGCCCGGCAAGCCAACCCCGACGTCATGCTGACCTTGATCCAACAGGAGGTGCAGACCCCAAGGGCGCGGGACGCGCTCGCCTACTGCGATTGGATCTTCCTCGCCGCGGACACCGACGCCGCCCGCCACTGGGTCAACGAAGCCGTCCACCAGCACCTGATCCCGGCGACGCAGATCGGGGTCAAGATCCCGGTGGACGCCGACGGCACGCTCGGGCAGATCCATGCGGTCACCCGACCGATCACACCCGATGGCGGCTGCCTGTGGTGCAACGAGCTGATCGACGCAACCGAACTAGCGATCGACATGCTCCCCGACGCTGAACGCGAGCGGGCTCGCTACGTCGCCGGTGTACCCGCACCGAGCGTGATCGCCCTCAACACCCTCGCCGCCGCCGAGGCCGTCAACCACTTCATGCTCGCCGTCACCAACCTGCACCACGACGACACCGGCCAAGCGGCAGTCCTCCACCGCCCCCGAAGCCGTGACCGCGATCTGCAGAACCCTCGACGAAACCCGCTGTGCCCGACGTGCTCAAGGTGCCGTCAGCGCACTTGATTCGTGTCAAGGGGAGTAGGCGAGGAGGAGTGGGTGAGAGGAGAGTTCGTTGTGCTGCAACGGTTCCTGTCTGTGCCGAACTGCGATCAACTGACACGTCGTGAAGAGTGCTGACGCCGTTTTAGCAGGTCAGTTTCTGATCAGGGCAATCCTATGAATTGAGGGGGCGCCCCAGAAACCTTTCGGACGTTTGGCGTTCGTGTCCTACCGAGTGGCCTGGCGGATCTGCTCCACCAGCCGCTGGGCTCGCAGCAGCGGTTCGCTGAACAGCCTCGGGTCGCGCTCGGCGAGCTCCCGGTAGACGGCGTGCGCGGCGATCGCGGCGTCTAACGCCACTAGGAGGTGGGACGACGGTTCGCCGGGAGCCACCTGCCCCGCGGCCAGTAGGAGCCGCGCGTCGGCCAGGTCGGTCAGGTGCCTCGATGGGTCCTCGTCCGCGAGCACCTCCCACAGGGCGATCGCCTCTCGGCCGATTGCTACCCCCTCGTCTTGCGGCCAAACCGCGCCAGTCCCGGCGTGACCGGAAGACTTCCCACCACCGGCGACGATTAACCAGCCCAGGTAAGGCGGCGGACCGGAACCGGTTCGCAGGTGCGGACAACAACCTCCGGGCCACCTCGTACAGCAGGGACACGATCACCCGGCCGTGCTCCCGAAGACGATGGTGCCTCGCTCTTCCGGCGCCGATGACTTCCGAGCGGCACAGGACACAAGATCACCCGTTCGGGTTAGTTGTTGTCCCGGTGTTGTCCCACCAGTTGTCCCCGGTTCTGTCCCGGGGTGCGTCGCATCCTCTTCTCGGCCGGCCATCCGCCGGCCGCTACAGGAGAGGAGGACCAGGGATGACCCCGTTCAGGTCCCACGTCCCACCGCCGGACGAGGTGCAGCCGCCGCGTCCGTGTTTGCCCTTCCCCGCCCTGTTCCGCCTCGACCGGCAGGGAAGGGGGTGAGGGCATGGTCATCAAGTTCATCGTGGTCACGGTGGATCGGCTCCCGTGCGACCCGAAGACATCGGACGAAGCGTGACATGATGTGGACAGGAGAAGTGTGTGATGCACCGCCCACGTATCAAGTACGAGCACCTGCCCGTCCGTCACGGCGACGACCTCGTGCAGATCGGTGGTTCCCTGCCGGGAGTCGCCGCGACGATCCCTGACCCGGACGGCACGGTGTGGACGCTGCTCACACTTCTCGACGGGACGCGCACGGTGGACCAGGTGGTCGCCGACCTGGTCCACCGCCACCCCGACGAGCCGCCCGACACGGTCTACACGGCGATCGGCACGCTGGCCGCCGCCGGCTATCTGGAGGACGCCGACGAGCCGCCACCGGAGGCCCTCTCCGAGGCCCAGCGAGAGCGGTTCGCGCGTGGTCGGGCGTTGTGGCGGTGGATGGACACCGCCCCGCGCACCACCGGTTGGCACGCGCAGTTGGCGCTGCGGCAGGCGCGGGTCACGGTCGTCGGTGTCGGTGGGGTCGGCAGCACTGCGGCCCTCGCGTTGGTCCAGTCCGGGGTGGGGCGGTTGCACCTGGTCGAACCGGACCTGGTAGAGCTGTCCAACCTCAACCGGCAGGTCCTCTACACCGAGCACGACCTCGGTCGCCCCAAGGCCGACGTCGCGGTCGAGGTGCTGCGCCGGCACAACGGCGAGGTCGAGGTCACCGGCGAGGAGACGATCGTCGATGGCGTGGGGACGCTGCGGCGATTGGCGGCGGGGTGCGATGTGCTGCTGATGGCCGCCGACACCCCGCACGAGATCCGGTCGTGGACCAACCGGGCATGCCTGGACACCGGCACCGCTTGGGTCCACGGCGGCTACCACGGGCCCAGAGCGGGCGTTGGGCTGTTCGTGCCCGGCAACGGACCCTGCTACGACTGCGCACGCACCGCCGCCGCGCGCGAAGAACTCGCGGCACCGCCGCCGACCCCGTGGCCGGGCACGAGCGGGACGACCAGGACGCACGCGGTCAACGCCGTGTCAGCCGGGATCGCGGGGCACCTGGCCGGTCACGCTGTGATGAGCCTGATCACCGGGATCCCCCGCCTGCCGACGAACCGCCAGATCGGGTACAACCTCATCACGCTGCAGCACAGCACGTTCTACGAATCGTCGGAGCCGGAGCCGGACTGCCCCGCCTGCGGGCGGTCCGCCGACTGACCGGACCCATTCGCGCGTGCCGAGGCGAGATCCTCGGCACGTCGCCGGACCAGATCGGCGCGCGGGTCGTCCAGGTCCGTGAGGATCGCGGCGGCCCGCCGCAGGTCGTGCACGGCCCGGTCGTCCCGACCGGTGGCGACCAGCGAGACAGCCATCGCCTCCAGCGCTGTAGCCAGATGCGATTCCGAGCCGCTGTGCCGTGCGTAGATGTCCACGACCTTCTCCCACAACCCGATGGCCGTGTCGTGCTCGCCCAGCCCTTGCCGGGCGAGTGCCAGGTCGTCCTCGGCGTAGGCGGTGATCAACGGATCACCGGTGCGGCTGCGCAACTCCCAAGCACGTTGCGCGTAGCCCAACGCCTCGTCGAACCGCCCACGCTTCGCGTTCACCAGGCACAGGTTTCCCAACGCGATGGCCTCGGCCGCGGAGTCGCCCTCCTGCCTCGTCGCCTCCCACACCGCCAGGTGGTACTCCGCCGCTTCGTCGTAACGCTGCTGTGCCTCGCGCAGGCTCGCCAGGCCCGCCAACGCCCGCCGTCGCAGGACTTGATCGCCGGACCGCTCCGCTGACTCCGCCACGTCCTGGAAGTCGGCCTCCGCAGCCGCCTGGTCACCCGCACTCCGGTGACTGTGCCCACGCAGGACCCGGAGGAACGCCTCGGTCTCCCGGACTCCCGACACCCGAGCCGCCTCGATCCCGCGTGACTTCGCCTCCAACTCCTCCGGCCACCACGACCGCGGTCCCAGCCCCAGATGGCGCGACGACAAGGCCAATGCGATCACCACTTCGTACATGCCCTGTTTGAGGGCCATGCGCTGCACCGCGGACAACACCGCCCGCTCCGAGCGCAACCACCCCAACGCCTCCTCCCGGTCGCGCACCGGCGCCTGCACAACGGGAAGTTCCACGGGTATTCGGGCCGACACCGGGTAAACGAAACGATCCGCGGCGTCCGCCACTGCGGCGTACCAACCCAGCAGGCGCGTCACCGCCTCCTCCCGCGCCACCGGTGTCTCGTCCAGGTCGGCGCGGTAGGCGGCGTAGTCGTGCAACAGGTCGTGCATCCGATACCGCTGACGAGCCACCGGCTCGACCAGGTGCTGCTCCGCCAACTCCTCCAGGACATGCGTCACGGAGCGCAGGTCGAGCGCGGCCAGAGCGGCTACGGCAGGCGCGCCGAACTCCGGCATCGGGTGCAACCCCAGCAACCTGAACACCCGTGCGTGCACCGGGTCGAGCCGGTCGTAGGACCAGTCGAACACCGCCCGCACCCCACCCAACCCGCGCCACGGCCCGTCCATGCCGATGAGGCCGCGCTGTTCTTCCCGGATCTCCTCCACCACGTCGGCCACCGACAGGAACGGACGCGACGCCACACGCGTCGCCGCCACCCGCACCGCCAACGGCAACCGCGCGCACACCTCCACCAGCTCCTCCACCGCTTCGGGCTCCGCAGCGGTTCGGTCCTCACCCACGACGCTTTCCACCAGACGCACGGCGTCCACGGCGTCGAAGACGTCCACCGCGACCCGCCGAACCGCCTCCGACACCAACAACTCCGACAGTGCGCCCCGGCTGGTCACCAACGCCAGCGAACCCGTCGCACCGGGCAACAACGGACGCACCTGCTCGGCGGACCCGGCGTTGTCCAACACCACCAGCGCCCGCCGTACCGTTACCAGCGACCGGAACAACGCGCCCTGCGCCTCCACGCCCTCGGGAATTCGCCGCTCCGCGACACCGAGGGCGGTGAGGAAGTCCGTCAGCACGACTTGGGGGGGAAGCGGACGGCTCGGGCCGTAGCCGCGGAGGTTCACGAACAACGTGCCACCCGGGAACCGGTCCTGGACGCGGTGCGCCCACCACACCGCCAAGGTCGACTTGCCCGCTCCCGCCGATCCGTCCAACGCCACGACCGTCGCCCCGCCACCGGGATTCCGCTCTGATGCCGCAAGCAGAGCGTCGAGAGTGGCGACGTGGGCGAGGCGTCCGCAGAAATCGGGTACCGCGGCCGGTAGCTGTCGCGGCACCACTACGACTTCCGGAGCAGGCAGTACCACCTGATCGATCCGGCCCGCCTGCACCACCGTGCCCTGGACCGCGCCGCCTATGTCATTGCTGACCCCACCATCAGCCATGGGGCCTGAGTATGGCTGCATTTCCACGAAGCGGCGCCCGCTAAACCGGTACATCACCCAGAGAGTTAGAGCTCGCCCTGGTGGGGCCGAGCCTGGCGGTGTCCGGACGGCGGCCTCGTCGTCAGACGATAGCCGCGCCCGCGAGGGCTAACAAGCCGATCGCAACAATGGCGGACAGGAGCAGGAGTACGCGGGCCACAGCGCGGCCACGGTCGGTCGATGAGGTCATGGGGTGGTTCCTGTCAGCAGCCAGTGGATGGGAGCGGCGGGGTCGTCGTGGGGGTCGTGGGAGGCGGTGAGGTAGGTGACCACGAAGTAGTGGACGTGGGGGAAGTGGTGTTCCGCGGAGTGGACGAGATCGGCATGGCCGTGGGTGATGAGCCACGCGCGGACTGCGGCCGGGCGGTCCGGGGGCTGAGTGGCGTAGGGGTGGGTGGAGCAGGGGAGGGTGTCGCCCTTTGTCACCACGACGGCGATACGGCGAGGCGTGGCGGTGTGGTGCTCGGTGAGGGTCTCGGTGAGCAGGTCGAGCACGGTCTTGGGGTCGATGCCGGATGAGCGCGTGCCGGCGAGGACGTCAGGGTCGGCGCGGGCGCGGACGGCTGGGAGGGCGAGCGGGTCGACGACGAGGACCACGCCGTCGCTGAGGGCGAGGAAGGCCGAGTCGGCGATGCGGTCGGCGTCCTGCACGATCTCGCCTGCCGCGTCGTACAGGTGGAGGAGCCGGTTGCGCACCTGAAGGGTGTGCGAGACCGGTTGGCTCACCGGCGTGCGCGGTGGGAACCGGCCGTCGGCGAGGAGTGCGCCGGTTTCGGCCAGCCTGCTGTCGGTGAACGGGTCCGCGGGGACGGCGTCGTGATCGGATCGCATGCGGGCGACCGCGGTGTGCAGGAACACCGACTTGCCGGCGCCGGTGCCGCCGACCACCGGGACGTGGCGCGTGGGCATCATCTGCGTCGCGGAGGGCAGGGAGGCGTCGCAGCCGCCGCAACGCGGTGAGAGACCGCTCTTGCCGGCGATCAGCAGTGTGGGCAGTCTCCGGTCGCAGCGGCAGGTGCGGAAGAACGCGCCCTGCGCGCCCGGGATGAGCGCGCGATGCTCGCGCCCGCAGGGGCAGACGAACACTGGGCGGGCGAGGCGGGCATGGCAGCGGGGGCACTCCGTCGTGATTCCCCGCAACATCAGGGAGAAGGACTCGAACAGCCACAAGGCGAGGGCGAGAAGTCGGAAACCCGCTACCGCGGCGGTGAGGAACACCAGCTGCACCGACCAGGTGGTGGCCAGCAGGACGAGCGCGATGGTGTAGCCGATGGCGAAACCGGTGCGCGCGGCGGTCGCGAGGAACGGCACGGCGGGCGAGCGCGTGATGACCTGGGACTCGCGGATCGGGCGCACCCGCCGTAGCCCGTTGCCCGCGAAGCTCTCGTCGAGCTGGGTCGACATGCGCTGGTGCAGCGCCACGAAGCAGGCGACGCCGAGACGCCGGTGATCGCGCAGGGCCGGGCCGGACAGGTACCGCCGGTCGGCGGGATCGGGCAAGGTGTCCAGCGCCAGGTGCTCGGTGCTCGCCCGACCGGCGAGGCAGTCGAGCGCTTCCCGGGTGACGGCGACCAACGCCAACGTCAGGCTGAGCGCGACCGCAGCGGTCACGACCGGCCCGCTGACCATGAGCACGACCACGGCCAGCATCAGGTAGAGGAAGAGTTGGGCGATCACGACGGGGTCCTCTCCGCGCCCCGGAAGGTCGGTATCGCACCGAACTCGGCGAGCAGCCACAGCAGCGGGTCCTCCACCCGGTAGGGCACCGGTTCGCGCCTGCCGTCCGCCCGGTCGCCGAGCGCTGTCACGGCGAAGCAGCGGTGGCGGCGGAAGGCGGTATGGGCACCGCGGATGAGGTCCGCCTTGTTCCAGCAGCCGAGCCAGGCGGTGGTCTCGTGATGGACGTCCACACCGTCGGACACGACGTAGCCGCCTGTCCGGGGCACGGGACGCAGCAGCGGCGACCCAGGGTCGACCATGTCCCACACAGTGTCCAGTTTGGTCAGTATCACGGCCAGGGGCAGGCTGATCCGGTGGTCAGGGCGCAGACCGCGCGCTGCGTGCACGGCGTCGGTGAGCCGGGCGATCCCCGCGTCGCCGGGCGCGGTCCCGGGTTCGACGGCCAGGACGAGGCCGTCAGCGTGCGCCAGGCTCTCCGCGATTCCGTCGGCGCTGTCGTAGAACGCGATCAACACTGCCCGTGCCCGCGGCCGGATGCGCAGACTGACCAGCAGCGGCTCGGGGCCGGTGGTGCGGTGCAGGACGGTTTCGGAGACCAGCACACGGTCTCGCTCGTGCCGTAGCCTGCTCTTCTCACCGAGCACGTCGAGTGACATGCCGGGGAAGCGATTGTCCAAGTGTCCTTTCGCGACCGACCGGATGAGCGACGCCAACCAGGTGCTCTTCCCGGATCCCGCCGCCCCGGCCACGGCGACCACCTTCGGGTGGCCCTCGACGTACTCGCGCGGCACGGCCTGCCCACAGGCCGGGCACACCCGGCGGGCCATCGGAGCACGCCCGTGCGGGCACTCGCCCTTGCGCGCGGCGGACACCGGGAATTCGACCCCGGTCTCGCCGCAGCGCGAGGCGCACTGCCTCAGGTACGCCTTGGCCGGGGTCCGGGTGTGGCAGTAGGGGCAGACAGGGACGCGCCGGGTCGGGGCATGCACAGCGGTCTCCTCCCGGGTCAGGGCACGAGCAGGAGGTGGGGGGCGGGGTGGGCGAGCGCGATGGTCTCGTCCAGGGAGAACGCGCGCAGGAACACCGGCCGCCGCAGGTGGCGCGGCACCCGGAAACGGACGGGCTCGGCCGGGCCGAGGGCGGGTAGCCGCAGGACCTCGACGCCGTCCTCGGGTGCCAGTGGGCGCGACCCGGACTTGGCGACGACCGCGATGTCGGGGGCGGGTTCCGGACCGTGCACGGTGACCAGCAGTTCGCCCCGTCGCCACCAGGCCGCGCGCCGGACGCTGTAGCGCACCTCGCGCAGCCGGGTCGAGCACACCGTGACCATGGGCCCGAACCGGCCGGAGTCCACGACCGAGACCCCGAACCAGTGTTCGCCGGGCAGGGTCGCGGTGATCCGCGCGCCCCGGCCCGCGTACGCCGACCTGCTGATCTCGAACGCGGTGGCCTGTGGGTCCAGCGGCCCGGTGGGAGGCCCGTCCAGCCGCCAGACCACCCGCGCGTCGGTGGCCCACATGGGCCACTGCCACGTCAGCACCACCTGCGGGCCGAACCGCCTGGCGTGCAGGCCGCTGACCGGCTCCAGCGGGGGAGTCGCCCGCGTCGCCGGACCGATGGCGGCGAGCGGGCCGGACACCGAGACCGGCACGAGCACCCGCTGCCCCGCCAGGTCCGCCAGGGGGACCGAAGCCCGGCCCGTGTCGCTGACCGCGACCACCCTGCCCGCGACCACCGCGTCGGCGGCACGGAGGACCTGTGGCGCGGGCGCGATCCCGTCGTACGGGACGCGGATCACCAGCGGAGTGCCGCTCTGCCTGGTCCAGGTCAGCACCACGGTGTCGCCCGAGAGGTCGGCACGCAGGTCGTCGACCTGACGCGGGTCCCCCGGGCACTCGCCGTGAACCGTCAAGCCCGCGCTGTCCGCGGGTTCGCCGACCCGGCCCGGATAGCGGGCGCGCACGAGGTATCGGTACTGCACACCGGGCACCACAGTGGTGTCGTCGAACCCGGTCCCGTCGGACGTGGTGATCTCCGCGGTGTCGCCCGACGGCGCGATCCTGGTCACCGATACCCCGACCGCTCCTGGAGGCAACCGCCAGCGGCCGTGCACCGACAGCATCGTCGACTCGACCGCCAGGTCCAGCACCTCGGGTGCCAACACGACCTCCCCGCTGTGCGCCAGCCCACCGGGAACGCCGTTCCGCAGTGTCTGCACTGTGTAGGACGTCGGCACACCGAAAGGCGGCACGTCCGACAGCGCCAAGGCGTCGGTGTCGTCGGCGATCACCGTTCCGCCTCGGCTGACCCGATAGGTCAGGCGGCCTGCGGTCGATGTCGACTCCTGCCACGCGATGACGATGGTGTCGTGGTGCACCCGCGCGGACACCTCGGTGGGAGCCATGCCTGGACAACGGCGCAGGCCCGACGTGATCGCCGGGTCGGTCAGCTCCCGGCCCGCCGCCAGGTAGCGGGCAGCCGCGTCCTCCGGCGCGGTGTCCTCCAGTTCGCGGGCAGCCGTGAGATCGGCGGCCAACCGGTCCACGGTCGCGGCCAGCGCGTCCCGGACACGCTCCCAGTCCCCGGTCAGCTGCCGGCTCGACAACACCCCGAGCGCGGCGTGCAGCCTGCCGTCGGCGACGGCTTGCCGGTAGTCGGACTCCCAATCGGATCGGTGCGTGCGTCGGCACCAGACGGCGTAGGCGAGCGTGTCGGGGTCGCGGGGGAGACCGCTCGCGACACTGCGCTGCGGTTCGGCTGCCGCGAGGAAGCTGACCTCCTGGTAGCCCAGCAGCACGGCTACCGACAGCTCGCTGAGGAACTCGTGGCGCAGCAGCGGGCTCAGTCCCTCGGGCTCTCCCAGCGCCTGTTCGACGAACTTGAGCACGGTCAGCTCAGCCTCCACACCCGCTCCTCGTCGGGTCCGCAGCTGCGCGCGCCTGCGCCGAAGTGCGTCCGCGTGGACGTCCCGGCCGCCGGAAGACAGGTTTCTCGTCAGGTACTCCCACAGGCTGGGGATGCCGAGGTCGGCGAGTGCGTCGGTGATCCGGCGAGACTGGGGCGTGTCCGGTGGGATGTCGAGGCTCGTGGGCTCGCGCTCGACCGCCCGGTGCTGTTCGAGCGCGGCCAGCACGTCCGGGCGGCTCCAGCGGCCCGCGGACTGCCGGACGAGGGCCGTGACGGCGGCGGCGGGCATGCCTGGCGCGGACCGCAGGAATTGGTCGACCACCTTGGCGAGGGCGGTGCGTTCCGCTGCTACGGCGGTCCGGTGCACCGAGCGCTCGCGCGGATCTGCCAGCGTCCGCGCGGCGATCGGGTGCCCGCGCCGCAGCCGTTCCACGGCCCGGGTGTGCTCGCGCAGTTCGGGCGTGCCCCACAGCGCCGGGATGGAGGTCAGCGCCGAGTCGACCTCGTCGGCGGTGCAGTCGGCGGGCAGCCGGTACACCCGGAACAGGTTCCGGTGGGGCGACCACCCAGTCTCGACCGGCGTGATGACCTCGTCGAGGTAGGCGCGGACCTCGGCCTCGCGAAGTCCGGGAAGGTCGGTCTCGGTCATGTCACCGCCGCAGGCCGGGCAGTGGCGCGACGGTGTCGGTGTCGCGGCCGCGGACCTGGGTCTCGATCTCCAGCCGCGCGCCGTTGGCCGCGTGGGCGTCGATCCGCAGCACCCCGTCGGCGCCGAGTGAGAAGTCGAGCTCGACCGGGTCGCCGCGCCTGCCGTCCCGCGGCAGCCCTTCCATGGTGCGCTCGTCGAGCCGGAGGTGGTCGGCTTCTTCGTCGGACAGCACATCCGTCATGGACTCGTACACGGCAATCCGCATCGTGGTCTGCCTGTCGCGCACGGTGCACAAGGTGTGTCGTCCGTTGGTGGGCAGCGGGGTGTTCGGGGCGATGATCCAGTGCACCGCGCTGCCGAGCGAGGGGTGTGCGGTGTCGCGCGTGATCAGCACGCCGTACCCCTTCGACGTCACGTCCACGACCTTGCGCGACTCGCCGGCAGCGACCTGGGCGGCGCCCTTGGCGACCACCAATTCCGCGTCGGCCGCGAGCCGGGGCGCGGGCAGTCGAGGGAACGCCTCGTCGAGCCTTCTCGCCACGGCGGGCGTCCGGGACATCCCACCGACCAGCAGGACGTCGTCGATCGTCGTCACCCCGGCGGCGCGGGCCTGCTCGATGAGGTCGGCGGTGAAGTCGATGGTGCGGTCGAGCAGGTCGGAGGTGGCCTTCTCGTAGTCACTGCGGGAGATCACCATGCGGTGCACGCGGCCCTGCGTGGTCCGCAGGGTCAGCATCTGCTCGGTGGAGGTCGACAGCGCGACCTTCACCGACTGCGCCTGTCCGAGCAGAGCCGCCATCAGTCGCGGCGACGTCCGGGGATCCTCCTCGTCGGAGACGTCACCCAGCTGGTCGAGGACGAGGTCGACCAGTACCCGGTCCCAGTCGGCGCCGCCGAGACGGGCGTCCCCGCCGGTCGCCACGACACGGACCTCGTCGGGGAACATGAGCACGACGGTGACGTCGAAGGTACCGCCGCCGAGGTCGTAGACGAGGACCGCCCGACCGGCGGGCGTGCCGCGCAGGCCGCTGGCCAGCGCCGCCGCGGTCGGTTCGTTGACCAGGTCGATCACGTCCAGCCCGGCGATGCGGGCCGCCTCGCGGGTGCGCGCCCGCTCCGCCGTCCCGAAGTAGGCGGGGACCGTGACGACGGCGCTGGCGAGCGGGCCGTCGGCGGGAACTTCGGTGCCGAGCGTCTCGAGCGCGTCCTCGACGGCCTGCCGCAGGATGAGGGCCGAGATCTGTTCGGGCCGCAGGTGCCCGCCGGGGACCGCGACGGTGTAGTCGCCGCCGATCTCGCGCTTGATCTCGGTGATCACCCGTCCCGGCTCTTGAGCGCGCTGGTCGAGCGCGAACTCACCCACCGCCGCGGTGCCGTCCGCGTCGAGGTAGACCGCCGACGGGGTGGTTGTGCGGCCCTCCCGGTTGGTCAGCACCCTGGCCTCCCCGGTGTTGTCCACCACGCAGACGCACGTGGCGGTCGTGCCGAGGTCGATTCCCAGGCGGGGACGGTCAGCGCGGGTCGTCATGCTCGTCCTCTTCCCGGTCGTAGGCCTCGGTGATCTGCGCCGGCTGCGGCCGCACGTCCTCGGTGTCCAGCACCCACACGGGAAGCTGGCCGTCACGCCGCGAGACGCCACGGACCCGCCTGGGGAGGTCGAGGACCCCGGGGTCGTTCGACGTGACGAGGACCTGGGGGACTTGGCGACTCGCGTCGATCCGGGCCATCCGCTCCGCCGCGACCTGGTCACGGCCCAGGATGCGGACGTCCTCCTCGAGCTCCGCCGACCGCTTCAGCTTCTCCTGCTTGATGCTCTCCCTCCGCAGGTCCGTCTCCACCGCCGCGTTGATCAACTGCTGGCCGAGCTGCCTGCTCTGCTGCCGCAGCTTCGCGATGTGCCGGAACTCCTCGTTCATCTCGTCGGACTGGAACTTGATCGCACCGATGGTGGTCAGCTTGGGGGAGACGTTCTGCTCCCGCAGCGCCTGTTCGACGAGTGTCTTCAGCTCGGCGCGGACCTGGTTCTGATCGCTGATGAACTCCTCGATGAGGTGGCTGTTGGACACCTCGTTGAAGTAGCCCTTGACCACCACACCGAGCAGGCGGGTGACCAGCCGCTGCACTGCGGCCGACTTGCGCACGCCTGCGGTGCCGTGCTCCTCGTCGTCCTCGCCGAACCGCTTGACCAGGTGCGGCGCGGTCTCCGGTGGGATGACGAAGGTCTGGGTCAGCTCGACCGACACGTGGAACCCGTCCAGGGTCACCTCGATCAGGTCCAGCTCGGAGTCATAGCGGTCGGCGCTGACGTCCTTGCGTCCCCAGGAGAGGATCAGTTCCCGTGAGGGGATCCGCACCACGCGGGCGAAGAACGGGTTGATGGCGTAGGTGGAGCCGCCGGGGAGCACCTCCGACTGCGGACCGAACTGCCCGCCGTTGTCCAGGAAGATCCAGGGGAACTGGAAGCTCTCGTGGCCCTCGATCTTCGGCGCGGGCTCGGCGGCGTCGACCGGGTGCGCCCCTTCGGTGACGATGACGACACCGGTCTCCTCGCTCTCCACCGATACCAGTCGCAGGTCCTCCGGCTCCAGGTAGTGGTGCGACAGCGGGACCATCTCCAGGTCCAGGTGGTTCTCGGTGAGCACGTTGAACATGTCGGTGTTGATGGCGTAGTTGCCCCCACCGGGGAGCAGCGCCTGCTGCGGTCCCTGCTGCCCACCGTCGTCGAGGAACTTCACCCCGTCCTGGAAGTACTTGCACTCGACGTGCCGGGCGAGGGTGTGGCCGTACGGCATGATCTCGCCCACCTTGGCCACCACGACGCCGATGGTCCGCAGGGGGACGTATGTGCGTTTCACGATTTTCACGTCGAAGACGGTCGGGTGGATGGCGTACTGGCCACCGCTGTTCAGGACCTCGATCTGCGGTCCCTGCTGTCCGTCTTTGTCGAGGAAGGTCTTGAAGTCCTGGAAGTCGTCGCACGGCACGTGCCGTGCGATGGGCTGTCCGTGCTCGAGGGAGCCGCCCATCTTGGCGTGCACGATTCCGATCGAGTCGCTCGGGATGCTGATCATGTCATGGAAGACCACCCGGTAGAGCCAGCGTGGCCGGAAGTAGATGCGACCGCCGCGCAGCAACTTGCTCTGCCGGTCCACCGCCTCGGCGAGCGAATCGGCGTGCCGGAACGAGCTGTACCTCCGGTTCACGACGACGAACTGCCCCAGCGGAACGTTCACGACCGACCTCTTGACCTGTTGCACGACCAGCACGAGGAAACCCAGCCCGGCCAGCACCCAGAGCCCCGACACCACGAACCCGATGACGTCATCCACTGCGCCGCTCCTCGCTGATCCGGTCGTGCACCGCGGTCACCGTCATGCCCCAGCTGTCGTACCAGCCGGATGGTCGGTTCGGCGAGCGCAGCGTCGGGAAGAACCCAGGGACGTCCCCGCCGTCGGCGGCCCACGTTTCGTAGTCGTCCGGTACGAAGCCCTGACTGCTCCACCCGAAGGTGAGGGCCAGGGTGTGCATCCTGTTCCGCGAGCTCTCCGGCAGCAGCGCTCGCTGGGCGTGGAAACCGTGCCTACCGCTGGTTTCTTCCTGCCACACCCGGGCGAGGTCGCGCAGGAAAGCCGTTCCGACGTGGTTGACGTGTGATCGGGTCATCCAGCCCTCCTCCGACCGCCCGGCTGCCGCCAGCAGCATGTCGGTGGTCAGCCGGTCGGCCGTGACGAGATCACCTGCTCGCAACGCGGTCCGCACCGCCGCGATGAGCGCCGCCGTACGGTCTACCGGAGTGGTGGCGTCGTGCGTCTGCGGCTTCGTGCGCACTAGGGCGCGTAGCTGCACGAGATGGGCCGGACCGGGTAATGCACTGGCACGCGCGTCGAGGAAGGCGTCGGGCTGCCGCGGACCGGCCAGGATGATCCGCCGTACGGGGATGCTGCGCCGTTCCGCGGCCTGTCTCATGTCGACGGTCTCCGGGGAGGGCCGGTCGGTGTCCAGGATCAGCAGCACTCCCGCACCGTTGAGAGTGTCCGGAATGGTCGAGATCCGCACGGTGAAGCCGTTGTCCACCAGGAGTTTCCGAAGCCGGACCGCGTAAGCGTCCTGGGGTGAGCCGCAGACCACCACGGACGCTGACACCGATTCCAGTTCCGCGGCCACCTCGTCGGAGTCCGGCCGATCCCGTGCCCGTTTGGACAGTGCCAGCCCGACCATCTCGCGCACCTCTCCCGGCACCGCGCGCAGGTCCGGATCCGCGCCGAGGATGGCCGGGATCACCTCGCCCGCCGCGCCGTCGCCGAACGGCCCCCGTCCGGTCGCGGCGTAGAAGACCACGCAGCCCCACGCGAAGATGTCGGACTTCACCGACGCGGTGCTGCCTCCCTTGACGAGTTCCGGAGCCTGGTAGGGCAGGGTTCCCATCACCTTCCCGGTGCTCGTCAGGCGACCGATGTCGGCGACGGTGGTCGCGATGCCGAAATCGATCAGCACGGCGCGGGTCGGACCGACCATCACGTTGGAGGGCTTGAGATCCCGGTGGATCAACCCTTCCCGGTGGATGTCACGCAGCGCCCGCGCGGTGTCGCGGGCGAGCGAGACGACGCGCTCGGCGGGCAGACCCCTTCCGGGCACCGCCAAACGGTCCAGCGCCTGTCCCTGAACCACCTCCGTGGCCACGTAGAGCGGGTCGCCCACCGCTTGCGCGTCGACCACCGTGGCGGTGTACTCCGAGTGCACCGCCTGCGCCGCCGCGATCTCCTGGGTGAACCGCTTGCGGTACACGGGATCCGCCGCGTGCGACGAGTGGATCACCTTCACGGCCACCTGTTCCCCGGACGACTCCGCCAGGTACACCGTTCCCATCCCGCCTGATCCCAGCCTGCCCAGAACCCGGTAGGGCCCCAGGCGTCTCGGATCACCGGGTCTCAATACCTCGACCTGCGCAATGACCATTCGTCACCTTCCGGCACACGAACGTCCCCCGACGCGTGCCACGCGCGGACCCCGCTTGTCCGCCGTGCGTCGCAAAGACGATTCTAGACCGGTTCACAACAAAATTGTCCGGCTATCACGCTTTTGCCCTACGACAGTCGCTTCGTTGCGTTCCCCGGAGCCAAACTTTCATGATCGGATGTCCAGTACGGTGTCATGGCGGGGGAACCGGCCGACCTTGGCCGTAAATTTGCGGAATTCGGATCCGGAAAGACTGATCTTGGAATAAGGCCGCCGACCACCTGGGTTGACTTCTTCAGTGCCGATTCCGCCGCCCGCGGGTCCGATGGGAATCCGCGACGACATCTACGAGGTATTCCTGAGGCCGGCTCGCTTCTCTCACGGCCACCAGCGCCGCGCGTCGTCGACCGCTGCGGCCAGGCTGTCGTGAAACCCGGGACCGGCGAGTTCCGCCAGCCTCGGGGCGGCCAGGTCCAGGAGCGCGAGGCAAGTCGTCCGACTTACCGACCGCGTCGTACGGCGAAGCACGACGACCAAGTCCGGGCCCTGCAGGACCGTCACGGCGCGAGTGACCACCGCGACCAGCAGCCCGCGGTCCCGGCTCGGTGCCGCCGCCACGGCCCGTGCGAGGTAAGAGGCGGAGTTGAGGACGGGCACCAGGCCGGTAAGCGCCCGCGTCCGGGCTTCCTCGGGGAGGAGTTCCGCGGCGGACAGCGCTACACCCACCTCGGCGGCGGTCAAGCTCGGTGCGGCCGAAGCCAACGCGCGAGCTCTGCGGAACGGATCGTCCATCGCCAGGATCTCGGGCAGCGTGCGGACGAGCGGCGGGGCAGGCCTGTGTCCCACGGCGGTGGTGCGCTCGTCGGGCACCGCGTATCCGGCCAGCACGCCGGCACGGGTCCGGTGGTTGGCCGCTGCGAAGGCGTCGTCGGGGTCGGCGGGGGCGGTGGTGATGGTGCGCGCCGCGGTCAGCGCGGCGGCGAGCACCGGTGGCCGTTCGCCGACGGGCAGCCGGGCCGCGACCGCCGTCAGCAGGACGGCCCGGGCGTCGAGGTCGGAGATCCCCGCCGCGGCGGCCAGCACCTCGGCGAGATCGTCGTCGGAACTTGTCGGGATGAGGGCGACGATCTCGTCGACCCGGGCGAGTTCGCTGTCCGCGGTGGTGCTCTTCAGCAGCGCACCGATCCGCGGCTGCGGCGCCTCGCGCGGCGGGGCGGTTCCGGCTGCGGCGGACACCGCTTCATCGACCAGGTCATCGGGCAGATCCGGCAGGATCCGCCGGACGGCCTCCGCGCGATCGTGCTCGCCGGCAACGGACATCGCCGAGTTCAGCGCGTCCCGGAGCAGGTTCCGCTTGGGTTGCCCGTCCAGGCTTCGCGCGATCGCCGCCTGTGCCGCGGCACGCCACCCGCCGTGCCTTACCTGGGACGCGATCGACACCGCGTCGGCCACGTCCGTCAGGTGCGGTGCGATCCGCGTCAGCACGTCCCCGGTGATGTGGGTGACGGGATCACGGGCAGCGGCCAGCGCCCACGCCACCGCCGGAGGACGGAGGTGATCCGGTAGGAGCGGGACCAGCGCGGCGAGCAACAGCGCCCTGGCAGGCGGGGCGTGCAGCCTGCGGGCGTGCGCGAGCGCCCGCTGCGGCGTCCACATCCCGGCCTTCACCAAGGCGACCACCAGGTCGGCCGGGATGTTCGCGGTGAGGCTGGTGATCGAGGAGGTCGCGAGCGCGCACCGTGCCTCGTCCACCAGCGTCGGCGCGGGTCTGCCCGCGGCCAGCGCCCCATCGGTTCGGTGAGCGAGGTGCGCCCACAGAGTGGAGATGTCGGCGAGGTAGTCGTCGACGGCGTCGGCGTGCTCGTGGGCGGCGAACCACAGGTTGCCCGTCCGGCCCTCGGTGGTGAGGAGCCGGCGGAGGTCCTCGATCCGCCCGGCGTCGAGCAGGTGCCCCGCCAAGTGTCGCACCGCGTACCCCGACCCCGCGGTCAGCAGGTCGAAGTCGGCGGCCAGCCGCGGCAACCCGGCGTCGAGTCCGCCGAACCTGGCGAGGTGGTGGTCGACGATCCGGTGACGTGCCGCCGCCGCCGCCGCGGCCAGGGTCTCGCTCCAGTACCAGTCCTCCTCGGACCCGAAGTCCCCCAAGGGACGGCCGTTCAGGAACTCCCGCAGGCTGGTGTGGTGAACGGCGAACCTGCGAGCCGTCGGCCCCGCGCGCTCCACGGCGAGGAACGGCCGAAGGGTGCCGTGGCACCAACGCCGGACCGCGGCCTCGTCGACGTCGGCCGCCAACGCGAGGTCGGCGGCGTCGAGCGGCTCTCCGATCACGGCGACGACGCCCAAGAGCCGCAGCAGCCCCACGTCCCAGTCCGGGCTCCGGCTCCAGCGGTCCACGGTGTCGGTGTAGTAGCGGGACAGGCCCGAGGGCAGAGTGGCGAGGTCTCGCACGTCGCGAACCCCGTTCCGCAGTTCCTCGACGGCGTAGCGCAAGTACACCCAAACGCCCTGGCACCGGTTCGACAGCGCGGTGATGACCTCCTCGTCGGCAAGCTCCGGCGGCAGCACGGCACGCAGGTGCGCCTCGACGTCGAGGCGGTTACGCGGATCATCGGCCGCCAGCCGCACCACGGCCTGGTTGCCGCCGGTGCGCGGCGGCGGGTGGCCGGTGCGATAGGTGCCCACCACGAACACCCCGTCCGGCAGCACGAACGGCAGCCCCCACGGCTGCCCGTCGATCTCCGCCTCGTCCGCCCCATCAACGACCAGGACCAGTGGGCTCCCCGCGACCCGCGCCCGCTGGGCCGCCGCGTGGAGCACCACCTCGAACCCCTCCGCGGTGAACGCCCACTCCGGCACCATCGCGCTCGGCGCGATGTCCGTCAGTGACCACCGCCGCACCAGCTGGCCGATCAAGTTCTGCAACCCGACCCGCACCGTCGTGCCCCTGCTCACCCCGGCGAAGTGCCCCACCCACCCCCGCTCCAGCACCAGGAACGCGGCCAACGCCGTCTTCCCCACTCCGGCGTCTCCTTCGACCCAGACGTACCCGCCGGGCATCTCGGCCAGACGTCTATCGATCTCCGCGAGCACCCACTCCCGCCCGGTGAACCCCTCGCTCAAGACCCGGTCAGTCACCTGCCGGTGCTCCCGGACGGCGTTCTCCACCGACACCGCAGCGGAGCCCGCCGACCCAGGGGTGATGGTGTGGCCCTGGACCGCGGCCGTGAGATTGCCGTGGACGAGGTTGGGCATGGACTGGTGGCCGGTGACCTCGAGCAGCAGGCTGGTGGGCGCTGGTGGCAGGGTGGGCGCGGGTGATGAGAGCCGGCGGGTTCCGGTGGTCGTGTGGCGGATTTGATCAAATGTGCCAACGGAGGGCACGGCACCGTAGACCTGCCGCATCAGGCCGGTAAGGCGGTCGATCCAGGCGGGAACATCGGTGTGGCGCCCGAGTGCGGCAAGGGCGCGGACGCCGAGTAGTAGGAACTCGTCGGTCGGGTGGCGCTCCACCAGGACGTGCAACTCCCGCAGCACCCGGTCGGCGTGGCCGTTGTCCAGCAAGGCTTGCAGGTGGTGCTCTTTGACCGTTCGGTGCCGAATGACCATGTCCTCGCGGCGGCGGTCGGCCCAATCGCCGCCAAGCCCGGCCAGCGGGGCACCCCGCCACAGGTCGAATGCTTCCTCGAACCTGTCGAGGTCACAGGCCTGGTGAGCAGCGTCGGCCAAGGAGACGAACCGGTGATAATCCACCAGCATCGGATCGATGGTGAGCGTGAAGAACCCGGGACGTGAGCCGCTGTCCAGCCAAGAGCCACTGCCGCCCGCGCGGATGAGGGCACTCCGGATGCGCTTGGCATAGGTCCGGATGGTGGACTCGGGATTCTTGGCCTGCTTGCGTTCCGGGTTGTCCGGCGACCACAGGCAGTCGATCAGCATCCCGGCGCTGACCGGTTTGCCCAGGGACAGGGCCAACACAGCCAGCATGCACTCCTGCGTTCTTGTTTGCAGCTTGTGATCGCCGTGGTCACTGCGAATCCCGACACCGTCCAACAGTCGGATCTCCACCCGCGCCCTACTGGAAGTCCCGACCCGTGCGGAAGGTGACGGGCGGTCGATCGGCGGCTCGCGCGTGCGCCGGGGAAGCGTCGGGATCCGATTCTGACGCACTGGCTCGGGTCGTTCCCGCTCAACCACGCCGACCGTGACGGAGGACCCGTCGCGTGCGTTGATCACCAGGTTGTAGTCGCCCGCGACCACCGGCCCGTCGGTGCTCCCGCCGACGTCCATGTGGCGACTGTCGCCTTCGTGCTCGCCTGGCCGTCCGAGGTCGTCCGGTGTACGGCTCACTGCCCGCTTCCTCCTCGTGACGTGGGAAATCCGGCGTCGGAGGTTCCGCTAGAGCAACCGCCACCAGGCATCACCCGAGGTCTCCCTTGACGAGCACCGCCACATGGCGATAACCGGCGGGCCCGATCCGGCAGTAGCCCTCGTCCACGACGCGTTTCACCGCGTCCGACACCACCAGCGCGAGGCACGCGTCGCCGTCCTCTTCGAGCGCGCGCTTCACTTCGGGCGCGTCCGCCAGGCGTGCGGCGTGCACCAACGGGGTGCCCGACCACTCACCACTCACCCGATCGACGTAGCCCACGTGCACTGCGGCCCGCAGGTCGATCCGGTAGCCGTCACTGGCTGCCGCGTTGTGCTCCCGCAGCGCCTTCGCGACCGCCTCGACGAACGTGTCGAGGACGTCGACCGGCGTGACTGCCTCCGGCATCACGACCTGCACGCCGTCACCGCGGTCGACCACCTCGAAACTGTCCTCAACCACTCCGAGCGCCGCAGCCCCAGCGTGGACGCACTCCTCCAGCGCCCGGCGCATACGTCGCTGCCCGACGTTATTCCGCGAGCTGGACCTCTGGACGTCCGTGGTCACCACGACCCGATGCGCCGCCAGCAGATCGGGCCGTCGACCCGATTCGGTCCCAACCGCGGCATCGCGCTCGGCGTCATTCACACGGATCACATGGCCGACACCGGCCGCCACCGGACCGTGGGCGTTCCCGCCGATCTTCACGCTCACATCGCCGACCGGTCGCCCTTGCATCACGACTCCTCACCGCCGAACCGCACTCAGATCCAGCCACCTGCAGCAATCGTTCACCCCACGGTGAGACCCGGTGAACGCAGTTGTACGGATCAGCCCACGCACTTCTCGAGTCATATGACGCACAGGTCGCCCGTTCAGCCGCTCGGCCCACCCGATTGGTCGACGGTCGATACGTGTCCCTGCAGATGCCAGGCGAACATGATCAGCAGGCGGCCCTTCAAGCCTGGCAAACGAGCGGTTCTGTCGCTGATTGCATGATCAACGGTTCGAGCTGAAGGGCCGTCGAACTGCGCCGCTGCTACTGGTTGAGCAGGGATTCGCTTGCGCAGCAGGGCGAAGCCAGCCCGTAGGTCTGCCGCTTGAGCAGCGGAATCTTGTTGACGACTCCTTCTGTAGGGCCGTTGTTGTGGGGCAGGGGTCAGCCCGGCGGTCACGGCGTCGTTGTCCTTGCGCATGCCGTGGACGAAGCGGTGCAGGGCGGGCAGGTCGTCGCCCAGGACCGCTTCGATCCAGCTGTCGAGGTCCTGGCCTCGGCGGTGGGTGAGGATCCTCGCGAACTCGCGGACCCGTTGTGTGAGGGCGGTCATGGGTGGGCAGCTGGTGGTCAGGTCGTCGAGATGGCGGCGGTGGTGCTCAGGCAGGCTTTCGGGCTTGCTCGTGAGTCAGGTGACCAGGCGCCGTGGCGAGGGCGGGACGAGGTCGGGTTCGGCGCGGCCTTGTTTCAGATAGCGGATTAGCAGGTTGGCGCTGCCGAGATAGCCCAGGGCACGGATCTCGGCGAGCAGGTGGGGGATCGGGATATCGGGTTGCCGCGCCAGACGGCGGCGCAGGTGGCCGGGGTAGGGGTCGACCATGCTGCGCCGGTCGGACGGTGATGGTCACCGCGTGTCTTCAACCCCGTTAACACCACGACCGCCCTGATGACCGCATCATCGACCACCGTCGCGTCCACCAAGTCCGGGTGGTCGGTCACGCAGCGGCCGGCCCCCAGCGTCGGGACCGTCCGCAGCGCCGAGTCGCCACCAGGCGCTCTGCGAACTCCGGCCGCCGCGACGTCAGGTGCCGCAGCGGCTCCGGCAGCTCGGCAAGCCCGACGCCGTCCACCGCATCGAACAGCTCGTCGATGATCCGGTCATCGAACCGGTCCGCTGCACGACCAGCAACCGTCGTCAACCGACGCCGCGCCGCGGCCGTAGCGTCGACGTCAACCGCCGGGTCCAGGTCGAGAACATCGAGGTCGTCCAGGATGCCAGCGGTCGCTGGGTTCGCGGACGCCCGCAGGTTCCGCCGTCGCTCCACCCGTCCAGCACGCGCAACAGCCCGAACCCGCAGCCTCTCAGCCCGCTCGGCTTCCTCCACCAGAGCCAACATCATCCCTCCGTCTACTGTCCCTCGGCGCGGCCGTGCAAAGCACCGCAGTCCTACTGCTCGCCTGCGACGGCGTGATCCCGCGGTTCGACCACACGCTCTTCGCCGATACCGGCTGGGAGCCGCGTGCCGTATAAGCCAACCTGAACCGACTCCGCACCCTTGCCGAATCCAAGGGCATACCTGTGCACCGGGTTTCGGCAGGCAACATCCGCACGGATGCCCTCGATCCCGGACACCGATTCGTCCCCATGCCCCTGCACACACTCAACTCTGACGGATCACGTGGATTGGCACGAAGGCAATGCACACACGAATACAAGATCGGGCCTTTGAAGAAAGCTGCCCGCGAACTTCTGGGATACCCGCATCCCCGACGAGTCCCGCGCGGCGTGTACGCCGAACAGGCGATCGGCATCAGCGCCGACGAATTCATCCGCGCCGAAAATTCGGGTCTGCGGTTCCTGCGCAACGTGTTCCCGCTGATCGACCTCGGTCTCGACCGAGCAGCCTGCCTCGACTACCTCTCCGAACGAGGATTCGCCGACACCGTGAAGTCGGTGTGTGTCGGCTGCCCCTTCCACGGCAACGCCGGCTGGCCCGAGGCGGTCGAGTTCGACAAAGCCATCCGCAATGGCTATTTACGCGCGACCGCTCAAGGCCAACCTCTCCACGGCCGCTACTTCCTCCACCACTCCTGCATCCCGTTGGACCAAGTCGACCTCGACGCTCCGGCCAAGCGCAAACGTCACCTCACGTTGCTCACGGACGATTCGGCGGAAGCGGCCGACCCTGACGAGTGCTCGCCGTGGTCCTGCCGGTCCGGTGCGTCGGTCGACGCCAACGAGGCCGCGTGATGGCGATGGCGGACACGATCGAAGTATCGGCCGTTCGGGGCAGAGGGCGCTACTTTTCGTCGGCGGCCCGCGGCCGTGTCGTGGGCGGCGCGCTGATCGCTTGGGGGTGAAGTATGGAGATCGCTGATTCCGGCGAGCGCGTGCGTGTCGTGCCGCCGGACAAGGTCGTCGAGTGCCTCGCCGCGCTGACGACGCTCCCGCGAACGTGGGCCGAGCGGGTGCCCGCCGATCCCGCTGCGTTGTTGACGGCTGAGCAGTTGGGGGAGTTGCTGCAGCTCTCACCGCGGACGCTCAAGGACCAGGCCGCGGCCGGGGGCCTGTCGCACCACCGGTTCGGCAAGCACTACCGGTTCTCCCGCAGCGACATCAGCGCGATCCTGCGGCTCACCCAGCAGTCGGAGAAGCCGCAGCGCAGGCGCCTGAACTTCGCCTGACGGCGGTGGCGCCTTCCTCGAACCGGAGAAGGAAGGGACGGATGTGGCATACGGACAACCAGATGGATCGAACGGGTGGCGATCCCGGTACAAACGGCCCGACGGCAGCTGGGGAGCAAGGCGGGTTTCCCTTCGGAGAAGGCCGCCGAAGAGTGGGGCGCCGAGCAAGAGGCGCTGATCCGTCGGAACATGTGGATCGACCCGAGGGACGCTGAGACGCCGTTCGGCGAGTTCGCCGAGGAGTGGTTCGCGGCGGTGTCACCACGCCTCGAACTCAACACGCAGGTCAAGTACCGGTCCTACCTCGACAACCACCTGCTTCCGCAGTGGCAGGCGTGGCGATGATCGGCATCTTCAACGGCTACGTCGAGATCGAGCGGTGGCTGTCGTGGCTTCATGACGAGGAGTACGCCGAGTCGAGCATCGCCTCGATCTTTGCCACGTTCTCGACCATTCTCAACGCTGGTGTTCGGGCGAAGATCATCCCCGCCAACCCTTGCTACGGCGTGAGGGTCACCGGTGGTGAGTTCGAGAACGAGCGACTGGTCGCCTCACCCGTGCAGGTGCTGCGGGCGGCCATGAGGTTGTACGAGTCGGAGATGGGCCTGTCCGGGTTCACGCTGTGCCTGCTCGACTTCTACACCGGAGGTCGGTGGAGCGAGCTGGTCGGGCAGGAGCGGCACGAGTACGACGAGGCGGGGCGGGCGATCACCGTCCGGTATCCGCTGAAGGAGGTCAGCGGAAAGCTGTTCAAAGCTGGTGCGGAGGTGTCGCACGACCGGCCGACGTCCAGGCCGGACGTGGGCCATGTCACTCCACGACGTACGAAAGGCAAACGGGGCAGGACGAAGACTCCAGCGGGGACGAGGCCGATCGTGCTGCCGCCCAGCATCGCTGTGTTCTACGAAACACTTCTCGACAGCCAGCGCGGCCCGTTCGTGTTCACCTCGCCGGATGGCACGTTGCTCCGCCGGAGCAACTTCCGACAGCGGTTCTGGCGGCCGGCCTGGGACGGACGCAAGCCCGACCAACCCAGTGCTCCTGATCACACTCCGGCAATCCTGCCGTGGATCACCTTCCACGAAGGCAGGCACACGCACGCGACCTGGATGGTCGAGGACGGCGTGCCGCAGGTCGCACGTCGAGCCCGGCTCGGGCAGAAGATGAAGGGGATCGCACGGGTCTACGACCATGTGACGAGCGTCATGAAGGCACAGCTGATCAACGGTCTGGAAGCACGGTGGTTCGGATCGCTGCTGGCCCTTCGGGACGACGAACTGGCCACAATCATCGGATGGTTCCCGCACCTGCGGGCCGCAGTCGCGGACCTGCGAGCACTACCGTCCGAGCGTGCCATCGCCTTTTTATCGCCTTTGATCTTGCACAACATGCAAGAAGCCCGGCCTCAAGATCGAGGACCGGGCTTCTGACCTGCGTTTATCTATGGTGGACGATACTGGGATTGAACCAGTGACCCCTACCGTGTCAAGGTAGTGCTCTCCCGCTGAGCTAATCGTCCGAGGCGGAGACGGGAATCGAACCCGTGTACAGGGCTTTGCAGGCCCTTGCCTAAGCCACTCGGCCACTCCGCCGTGATTCCTGAAGGCTAGCACCCAGGAGTCAGGCCTGAGCCCAAGGGGCCCTCTGCCGAGCGGATGACGAGACTCGAACTCGCGACCCTCACCTTGGCAAGGTGATGCGCTACCAACTGCGCTACATCCGCATGCTCCGTGGATATCGCGGAACTTTCCCTTTTGGGGCTTGTCGTTCCGGTCTTCCCCGGTGCGAGAGGAACTTTATTACATGCACCGCAGCGGGATCAAATCGGGGGTCCCTTGATCCCCGGGCAGGCCCGCTACCTGCGCTTTTACGTCAGGTCGTTGGAGATCAGGTGGGTCAGGGCCTCGTCCACGTCGACCCACAGGTGCTCGTTGCCGGGCACCACGACGTCGTAGGTCCGGTCGAGGAAGTCGGCCAGTTCCTGCGCCGAGGCCTCGAACATGGCGTGGCCGGACGGCGAGCTCAGCTCGATCACGACGACTTCGGGGTCGTCGGCGGCCGGGCGGATGCGGACGTCGCCGTCACCCGCGTCGGCGATCAGGCCGTCGGCGAGGAGGTCGCGGGCGAAGACCCACTCCACCCAGCCGGCGCGGCCGGTGCGGAACGCGGCGACTACCGCGTACGGGTCTTTCGTGTCATAACGAAGCTCCACCTGCACCGGGACGGCCGGGGTCCGCGGCGCCAGCAGGTCGAAGACCGCTGTTGAGCGGAGTGTCACGTGGTCGTTGCGCATCGTCGTTACCCTCTTCTCCCTTCCCGGCCAATGGAACGACCGAGTTCTCTTCTTGTGACGTATATGTGGCGAGGAACGCTCGACTCCAGATGGTTTATCACCC
This sequence comes from Saccharothrix saharensis, assembly GCF_006716745.1. NCBI lineage: Bacteria > Bacillati > Actinomycetota > Actinomycetes > Pseudonocardiales > Pseudonocardiaceae > Saccharothrix > Saccharothrix saharensis. Next base: position 7,560,614 of record NZ_VFPP01000001.1, read on the forward strand.
GATCGGGCCCATACAACTCCACTGGGCGACCACCTCGATGCGTTCCGTGTCCACTGGGTCCGGCTCCACCCATCTTGCTGGGTTTGGCCTGACCCCGGTACCGGCTGTTGCGCGAATGTTGGACGGAGGGCCCTCTCTGGTGGCTGGCCCACCCTCACGACGCGACACCGGCCACCGCACGACCGACGTGGAACTCGCCGCCGGGGTCACGATGGGTGACCGCACCCGCGTTCGGCGAACTCTACGACCGGCACGCGACGCCCTCGTACCGGCTGACCCTGCGGATCTGCGTCCATCCCGGCCTGGCCGGGGACGTCGTCCAGGAGGCGTCTCCGGCCCTCTGGCGCACGCCGCGACCTACGACGGCTCCCGCAGCGGCTTGGCACGTGGCTGGTGACCGTGGTGCGCCACCGCGCGGTCGACGCGGTCCGCCGCGAGAAGGCCCAGCGTAGACGAAGTGTGCCCTTGCCTGGCGAGGTCTCCGAGCGCAACGTCACACCGACGGAGGTCCCAGAGCGCGCCGTTGACCGGAGTGATCGGCGCGGAGGTGCGTGACGCGCTGCGGCGGTTGGTCGGCCGGAGATTGCGGCTTACCCAGCTGGACGGTCGGGTGGCGCAGCGGGACGTGCGTGCGGAGCGGTTGAAGCGCGCGCTGGAGATCGCGGTCGACCCGGAGTCGGGCCGTGCTGCGGAGCGTGTCGGGTGACACGGTGACCGCATTGCTGTCAGGCGTGAACGCCGTCGCAGCCATGCCGGCGGACCTGCCGGCAACGACGCGACGCGGCAGGTTCACTCGGTGTCGGGGATCAGCGAGGTGGAACTTGTGGCATTGACCACATTCGACGTCGCGGCGGATACTCGGAACGTCCGGTTGCCGGCGTGGTCCGCGGACGCGTGACTGCATCACGGCTTCGGGATCTCGCTGCAAGAGGGCCGCACGGCACCGGCGCAACCGTCGTCCGTACTCGCATCGGGCCAGGTGAGCCCTGCGTGAACCACGAATGAGCGATGATGTGCGCATGAGCACAGAACAGCGCGAAGACACCGACAAGGGGACGGGGCACCGCCACCGGTTCCGCCGCAACCCCGCGCTGAACCTGACCTACCGCATCGGTGTCGGCGTGGTCGGCGGCTTGGTCCTGGTCGCGGGCGTGCTGATGATCCCGTACCCGGGTCCCGGCTGGCTGGTCGTCTTCGCAGGTCTGGCGATCCTGGCCACCGAGTTCGAGTGGGCGGGCCGGGTGCTGAGGTTCGCCAAGCGCTACTACGACGCGTGGGTGGCGTGGCTGAAGCGGCAGAACCTCTTGGTGAAGGGTCTCGTGCTGGCCGCCACCGGGCTGGTCGTGGCGGTCACGTGCTGGCTGCTCGGCGCGTTCGCGCTGGTCGGCGGCTGGTTCGGGCTGGAGTGGAGCTGGTTGCAGAGCCCGATTTTTGGTTCGCGGGGATGATGTTGTAAGCTATGGCCACACCGCGAGAGCGGGAGCGGGAACTGAATAAGGGCGTTTAGCTCAGCGGGAGAGCGCTTCGTTCACACCGAAGAGGTCACTGGTTCGATCCCAGTATCGCCCACAGTGTGTTTTACGTGGTCAACGGCTCGTAGACGATCTTCGTCTGCGGGCCGTTGATCGTTTGTGGGAGCAAAATGGGAGCAACTGATCTTGACCACAGTTGTTGCTTCGAAGAGGTCACAGGGTTTTGCTCCCATACTGCTCGCAGCGGGCTTGGAGTCCTGCGAGCATCGCGTCGACCATCGGCCGGGTGACGTGGGAGTAGACGCCCATGACGCCGCGGAACTTGTGTCCGATCCTCTTGTGCTGGAGTACTTCGGTAACGCCGTCCTCGATGAGCCGGGTCTTGGGGGTGTGGCGCAGGTCGTGGAAGTGCATGTGCGGTTTGATCGGTGCCCACCCCAGCGTCGTGTCGCCCTGTAGCGCGGGTAGCCAGACCCGTCGGCGGAAGTGGAGCGGCGGTGCAGGCCGCCGTCCTGGCCGGTGAACACGAACTGCCCGGTCGGCTTCGCGCACCGCCAGCTCCGCCAGCTGTTCGGCGAGGAACGTCGGCAGGTGCACGGTGCGGACGCCGGCCGGTGTCTTGGGCGGGTTGAGGTGCAGCTTGCCGTGCGGTTCGTGTAGCGCGCCGTCGCGGGCGTCGATGCGGATCTCCTGCTTGTCCAGGTCGACCCGGGACCACTGCAGTCCGGCCAGTTCACCCCAGCGCATGCCGGTGTAGGCCGCGGTGACGATCAGGACGGGGTTACCGGCCGGTGTCCGTTCGGCCAGCGCGGTCACCTCATCGGCCTCGGCGTGCGGCCGCTCGGGTTGGTCACCGGAGTTGAGTCGCGGGTTGCGGCACGAGTTCGATCCGAACAGGCCTTCGTCGACCGCCTCACCCAGGATCATCGACAACAGCCCGACGACGTCGGCGACGCTGCGCTCGCTCAACGACCGCCGCAACGTCTTCGCCCACGCCTTGATCACCAGCCGCGACAACTCGCCCACTCCGTGCCGGTGAAGCGGGGCAGGATGTAGGCGTCGGGTTGGCACACCCTCGCTGGGCTGGAACGTCAGGCCAGCCACCACCACGCCGCCCGGGAAGCGCTGCACGAGTGCCGGCGAGCCCTGGCTGGCGTGTCCGGGTGGTCGGAGGTGGGGTTGGGCCGGATGTACGTGCAGGAACTGTTCCTGCTGGCAGGCGCGGCGGAGGGCGAGCTCGCCGAGACGGTGTTCAGTCGAGGCGGACCGGCAGGCCCGCGACTTGCCTGACCTGCCCCTGGTGGTGTTGCACACCGCCGCCGAAGCGGCCGACAAGATCGGCGACCGAACCAGGGCTGGCATTACCGGAAGCTCCGCGATGCCGAGCAACAGCGCATCGACACCGAGATGGGGCGAGCCCGCCGTTGACGTGCCACCATCAGACCCTGGCAGGACCTCGACCCCTCACCGTCCGGCATGAGCACGCTCAGGGCACGCGATCAGCGGCATGAGAGTGCATTGCGGCCGATCTTCGGCGGTTTGATCAACCAGCACGTGCCCTCCACCTAACGGACAGGTCACAGCCAGCGGCCGGCTTCTGACACTCACAGGGATGAAGCCGTGCCCCGAAAGCACCCTTCCCGATGCCGCGTACCGGCCCTACAGTTGCCCGGCAAGACTGGGAAGCGCGGTTCACCTTTGCAGTCCGAGGGGTGACGACTGTGCACAGGAACGAAGAGGTGTTCATTTGAGGACAATCCTCGGGATGCTATTTGTGATATACATGGCCACAGCGATCGCCATAGTCGGCACCGGGACCGCGAGCGCCACCGAAACCTCCTCACTAAGGACGACGGTCGATGCCGGGATCATGGCTTCGCCGAAGTGCGGCGGCACCCAAAACTTCGGGCCGATCCGCTATCAGCCGTGCGTGCGATATAACTGCGACAATACTTCCTGTTTCCACCGCGGATACCTCGGCCTGATCAACACCGCCACGAGTGCCCGAACGGTCACCTGGACACTCGATTACTCCATCGATGACGGAGAATGGTACTGGGAGGACAGCGGCACCGTGACGCTCGCCGCCGGGCAGCAGATGACGATCCATACCAGCGGTGACCGTCTGTTCAAGTCGCCCTGCGGGGTCACTGTTTGGAGAATGCTGCACGTTTCCTATAGTTCCGGGACCAGTGGACCTGCCTATGCCTGGGACTATATGGCCTGCGGGTAGTCGATCAGACACTTCTGTTCGTAATGCCGAGTTTGCCGGCCGGAGGCGTTGACCACTGGCCGGCAATCCGTGCGCTCACCATGGTGTTGAGGATGTCGCCCAGTCGTTGCCGTCGGCGGATGTCGAGGTGGGCTATGGCTGCTTGGTCGGTGGCTGGTGGTGGCAGTGGGGGTGTAGTGGTCGGGCGTTGGCGATGCCTTGGTGGGGTCGGTGGGGGTTGTAGAACTGCTCGTGCTCGCGCAGGGTGTGGAGTAGGTGCTGTTGGTTCCAGATCAGCGTGCGGTCGAGGAGTTCTCGGCGGCAACTGCGGATCCAGCGTTCCATGATCGCGTTCATCCGCGGGATGCGGACTCCGCTGAGGACGACCTTGATGCCGCGTCGACGAGGACAGCGTCGAACAGGGCGGGGGTACTTCCCGTCGCGGTCACGGATCAGGAACCGTGCGGGGCTGCCCGCGCTTTGAAGGTCCATGACGAGGTTTCGGGCGGCGTGGGCGACCCAGGCCGCGGTGGGATGCGCGCTGGTGCCGAGGACGCGGATCCGGCGGTTGGCGTGTTCGATGACCGCGAGTACGTACAGGCGGGTGCCGCTCAACGTGGAGGTCTCGAAGAAGTCGCAGGCCAGGAGCACGTCGGCTTGGGAGTGGAAAAGGCCGACCACGTCGTCGTGGTGCATTCGGGCGCCGGGTCGATTCCGGCGTCGTTGAGGATCTGCCAGACGGTGGACGCGGCGATTTTGATGCCGAGTGCGAGGAGCTCGCCGTGATGCGGCGGTAGCCCCAGGCGGGGTTCTCCCGCGCCAGGCGCAGCACCACGAGTCCGATCGAGCGGATGGTCCGTGGTCGGCCGGGCCGCTTGGGGCGGGAGCCGGCCGCGTGGCGGCGTGCGATGAGGCTGCGGTGCCATCGCAGCACTGTCTCCGGACGCACCGGCAATCGGAGCCGACGAAGTGTGGCGGCCGGAAGTCGGTGTAGCAGTGTCGTGAGCACCGCTCGGTCGCCGGGAGAGAGCCGCAGACGGGCGTTACCCAGTTGGCGTTTCAGGATCGTGATTTGGTGCCGTAGCGCCAGGATCTCCACGTCCTTGTCCCGATCGCTCATGGGGTAACAGGCGCAGCAGCGCGAACACGTTGTTCATGCCGAGGTCAGCCAGTCGGAGCAGCAGCCGCTCATCATGCCGTGCTGGTCGACGTCACAGCGAATGGCAGCCGTGCCCGCGAACGCTCAACTCCCCTTGGGCTTCGTACGTCCTCTACCAGCATGGATGAAGTTACCGGCAGGCACAGCCTCAGGCGAAGACGTAGGTGCCAATGCCCGCCGCCGTGGTGAGGCCGGGTTCGGTGAGACAGGCCGGCAGGTTGAGGTTGGCCAACTCGACGATGTGCGTGGTGGAGGCACCGGTGAACTTGCCCGCGGTCACCGTCCCGCTCTCCACGATGACCAGCGTGCCCAGCACGTAGTTGGCGGACCGGGTGTAGTCGATCGTGCTGGTGTGGCCGGTGTGCCAGGTGATCGTGTACGAGCCCTTGCCCGACGCCGCGAGATCGCTGCACGAGCGGGTGAGGCCGCGGATGGTCGCCTGGACATGCCCACTTATGACGGCCGGATCGGTGAGGGACGTGCAGGAGAGGACGTTGTGCACGCTCACGTCCACTGGCCGGGGTGTGGTGAGCAGGCCAGGGGAGTAGGTCACCGACTCGTTCTCTGTGCAGGTGAGATCGCCCGGAGTCGCGTGGGCGGAGGACGGCGGGAACAGCAGGGACAACGTGATCAGCGCCGACAGGATGAGCAGACCTCGGATGCTTCGCACTGCACCTCCACGGGGTGGGCTACCGGACGTGCACGACACTCGGACATGCGAGGAGACCTCGGTCCACGGCGACCGAGTCTCGCGGCTCGCTCCTCGGTCCTCAATCGGCTGAAAGGCTTGCGGTGGACCGCTGTCCGCGGAGTCCTTCGGTGCGTGCCGCAGAACTGCGGAGTCGATCGGCGCGAGGAAGTTCAGGATTCCGGGGCGGACCCTGCGCCGTCATGGTGTGCCCTATCCCGGAGGAGGCTCTGATGAGGCTGTCACGACTGGCCGGCGGCGCGGTGGTGGTGGTGCTGGTAGGCGCCTTGTCCGCCGCGCCGGCGCAGGCCGCGACCGTGGAGCAGGTCTGCGTGGGCACCGAGGTCACCACCTTCGACCCGCCGCTGACCTTCACCCCGCGCGAGACCACGATCGCCGTCAGCGGCGTCTTCCCCTCGTGCGCGAACGCAGGCGCGGTGACCGGGACCTACGCGGAGACGTTCAGCCTGACCGCGTCCTGCCTGACGCTGTTCGACTCCGGAGCGGCACAGCGGACGTTCACCTGGGGTGGGACGCTGGCCCCCAGCGAGTTCCAGTACAACGCCGTTTCCAACGCGGCGGGCGCTGCCGTGGTCACCACGAACACCGGGGTCGTCACCTCCGGCGGGTTCGCCCCGGCCGGGGCGGTGCAGGTGGTCAGCCTGGTGACGCCGAACGCCCTCCAGTGCCTGACCGCGGGAGTGGCGAGCATGGCCGGACCGACCACGCTCACCATCCAGCGCTCCTGACGGAGTTCGGCTCCACGACCTCGTCCGCCAAGACCGGAGCGGCCGCTAGTACCCGCGTCCCTGCATGCAGCCGACCCAGGACGCGGTGGTGACGACGATGTCGGCCGGGTGGGTCTGGGTCACCGTCCCGTCCGACACCCGGACGTGGCCAGCGAGCTGCAGTGCTCGGTGGGGCCGGCGGTGGTTGTAGTGGGTCGCGTAGCGGTCCAGCGCTGTCCGCAGGTGGCGTTCGTTGATGATGAGCAGGCGGTCGGTGACTCGCGCCTGACGGTTCCGACAAATCGTTCGGCGTGGGCGTTGGCTCGCGGACACCGTGGTGGGATCTTCACGACCTGGATGTCGGTGGCGGAGAAGACCGCGTCGGACGAGGCGGTGAACTGACCGGCCCGATCGCGGATGAGGAACCGGAAGCTGTCGGCCCGGTAACCGAGGTCCATGAGCAGGTTGCGGGCTTGTTGGGTGGTCCATGCCCCGTCAGGGTTGGTGGTGCCGAGGATGTGGACGTAGCGGGTGGCGACGTCCATCACGAAGAAGACGTACACGCGCTCGAGGGTGACGGCGCAGTCGACGTGGGAGAAGTCGCAGGCCAACATGCTCGCCGCCTGGGCGCGAAGGAATCGTCGCCAGGAGGTGTCGGTGTCGCGCTGGGGCGCGGGCGGCATTCGCAGGCGCTTGAGCACGCGGCGGATGGTCGAGGCAGCTGTCCGATGTCCGAGCTCGAGCAGCTCGCCTTGGATGCGGCGGTAGCCCCCGCCCGCGTTTTCTCGGGCCATTCTCTCGATCAACGCCGCCACAGTGTCGTCGATCGGTGGGCGTCCGGTGCGGTTCGGGTAGGTCCACTTCTTCGCTACCAGGCGCCGGTGCCGGCGCAAAAAGGTGCCCGGTGTCACCACTCGGTGCTCGCGCGGCAGTCGGGGGAGCGAGCCGGCGCACCGATGCGGTGGGCACCGCGCGATTCGGCCCAGGCCTGTCGCGGGCGAGGGATGGCCCGGCGCAGCACTGCGACCTCGTGCCACGGCACCAGGTGCCGACGAACCGCTCGGTGCGCGATCACCGCAGCTCAGCGTCTCGGTTCTGGAACCCCCATGTCCGTCGGACGGGTTCAGTCGGGTTTCTCGTCGGGGTGGCGGTAGGCGTGGTTGAACGGGACGTCTTGCCGCCACAGGTCGCACAGTGCCCGGTTGAGTTCGACTTCCTTCGACGGTGTGTCCGGCAGAGGTAGGTGGAGTGCCTTGAGCAGCTCGAAGCGGTGCAGGTCGAACGCGGTGTGCACGGTCTCGGCGTACGCCTCGGCCGCTCTCAACGCTCCGCTATGAGCGAGGACGCCTACGGCAACCGGCGCCAGGGCCAATAGCAGCCACCACCCCGATCGCACGAGCAGAGCCGCGGTGGCGATGGTGACCATGGCGGCGGTGGCCGTCATTCGCGCGCCGGCGTCGAACACGTCACGGCGGTCGTCGACGAGGGCACGCACGCGATCACTCAGCAGGGGGTAGAGCCGGGGCCACGCCACGACCGCGTCCAGCCCGTACGCGCGGCCCGCCGTGTCCTCCATGGCCGTCATGACGTTGCCCAGTGCCGTGGCGCGGACGAGGTGGTCGTCGGCCGGGAACCGGCGCGACAGCAGAGTTCCGGCCTCTCCTGCCCGGAGGACGACCTCCGGACCGGGTGGCTTGTCCGTGTTCAACTCGTCGGGTTGCGCGGCGGCCGCGAGCCGTCGCTTGCGACGCAACTGCCACGATCTGCCCAGTGCCCGCAGGACTCGGGGCCAGCGGCCCTCCAGAACCCGGACCGCGGCCAGTTGGAGCGGTGCGAGCAGCAGTGCGATCAGGACGACTCCCAGCACGATCAGCAGCACCTGGCCCGGACCGAGCTTGGCTGTCGTCGCCCAGGCGCGGCCGAAGTCCGGGGGCCCGCCCGGCGCGCCCGCCCACACCAGCGTCAGGAGGAACCACGTACCCGCGAAGGTGGGCAGGAAGCTCACGGTGAAGAACCGCAGCGACAGGATGTCGAGCGAGGACTTGGCGACGTCGGACGGGCTCATGGTGCCAACCGCATCCGGCCGTGCCCGGCCTCCTCGCAGACCGGGTTGGTCCGCTCGTCGTAGAAGACGCGGTACACGGCGCGGTCGCAGGAGCCGCACTCGAAGCGGATCAGGCGGTACGCGGTGGACTGCCCCGGCTGGGCGGCGCGGTCGCCGTCGCCCAGAGCGCGGGTGGCGGTGGGGAACTCGGCCGCGATGAACGCGCGCGAGGTCGCGCCGACGGGTTGTCCCTCCACGGCGATGACGACCTCGGCGGGGCCGGTGGTCTGGCGCAGGAACTGCTCCAACGCCCCCGCGGCGGTCGTGACCGGAGCGCCTGCGGGCAGGTCGACCGTGGTGCGCGGCAGGGTCGGCGGCAGATCGGGGTCGACCAGCAGGTCGTATCCCAGGGGAACGTCCACTCCCATACTCCTCGGTGGTGACGGTTCACGGGCCGACGTGCACGTAACAGGCCCACACGTCCGGGCGGCGCGGCACCCGGCGGCGCAGTTCCCGGGTAGCCCGGTGCAGCGCGACGGGCGCCGCGTCGACGCCGCCCAGTTCGACAAGCGTGGCATAGGCGACATCGGCGACCGCCGGGGACTGGCCGTCGTCGGCCGACCACAGGGTGGCGATGACATGCCGGTACCCCGCCACGGACATGCCGGTCGCGAGGGTGATCGACTCGTCGATCAGCGGGATCCCGCCGACCGCCGTGTCGCACGCCGACAGGAAGGCCAGCTCTGCCCGCCGCAACCGCAGCGCGTCCACGTCCCGCACGGCGAGGGTGCGGTCCCAGAGCCGGATCTGTCCACTGCCGGGGTCGGTGACGTCCTGGTGGCCGTGGCAGGCGAAGTGGACCCAGTCGTGGTCGCCGAGGTGGCGTTCGACGGCGTCGCGGGTCGCTTCGGCGCCGCGCAGCACGGTGGGTGTCGTCCAGGGCGCCAACCGTGCACGTACCACGCGCAGCTCTTCGTCGACCGCGGGCAGCGGCGCGTGCCCCGGCGTCTTGGGCAAGCCGACCGCCAGCACCGACGGGGTGGTGTCGGACACGGGGCGGGCTCGCGCCGAGGCCAGGACCGACAACGTCGGGGTGTACGAGGAGATCACCCGGTCGAGCACGCTCTGCCCGCCGCCGCTCGCGGCGTGGATCGGCAGGAAGGACAGCGGGCCGACCGGGCACCACCAGACGCGGGGCCACACGTCCTCACCGGGTTCGTCGTGGTGCCCCAGGCGCGCCAGCACAGGCCGCGCGATCGTCCGCCACAGTTCCGCCAGCAGCGACCGGAGGACCGTGCGCGCCGCCGCGACCTCCGCCAGGCCGCCTCCCGGCAAGCGCGCCATCGCCTCGAGCAGCGTGTTGAACATGCGGAGCGCGCTGTCCAGGTCGAGGTCCAGCGGCACGACGTCGACCCCTTCGGCGGTGACGATCAGCGCATCGCAGCGGAGGTTGCTGGTGTTGACCACGACAACCGGGCCACCGGCGGCGGCGCGGGCCAACTCGTCGAACGGCGTGGGCAGGAGGAGGTGCTCGAAGCCGGGTAACCGCCGCACCCGAGCGAGTTGCTCCTCCCACTCGGCCACCAATCGCATCCGCTCGTCGCGTCGCCGCCCCGCCGAGCCGGCGCCGAGGTCCGCCTGTCCGGCCTCCTCGGTCTCGGCCGCGTCGAGCGCGGTGCGCAACTCGGTGAGTCGTTGGGCCGCCTCGGGGTGGTGTTCGGCGAGGGTCGAGAGGTCCTGCCGCGACCGGAGCGCGTCGGACCACAGCACCGAACGCCCGTGGTCGAGCAGTTCGACGGCCCGCTTCGGCTGTCCTTCCACCAGCGCGCACGCCGCCGCGTCCGCCGCCGCACCGGACCACTCGGCGATGAGGGACTGCCTGGTGACCCGGTCCAGCCTGCGACCGGTCAGTGCGGGCAGCAGGGCGATCGCCGCGGTGAACCCGTCGAGTGCCGATCTGTGGTCCCCGCGCGTCATCGCCAACACGGCCCAGTGCCGCGCCGCCCGGGCGCGGACGGCCGGCAGGTCGCGTGGATCGGAGGCCGCCTCCCGGTACGCCGCGATGGCGGCCTCGGCGTCCGCGGGATCGCCGGACGCGACGAACCGGCGGTGCAGGGCGGCCCCGATCACCATGTGGTGGGCCGCGCGCCCCGGGATGTCGGGCGGCAGCAGGTCCAGCACCTGCCGGTGGAAGTCGACGGCGCGGTCCAACCCCTCCGGCCGCCCGTCGGCCGTGGCGAAGGCGATGTTGCCGAGCAGACCCAGCAGGTCGACGCGTTCGTCGCCCGTGGAGGCACGGGCCAGTGCGGTGTGGCACAGCCGCTCGGCTTCGGCGAGGTCGTCCCGATCGCCGGCGGAGCCCTCCGACCTGCTCGCCAGCACGTTGGCGAGGTGGCGCGCCACCTTGGGCCACAGGACGTGCGTCGCACCGATCCTGGCGAACGCCTCCCGCGCCAACGAGATGGCCTCCCGCCGGTCGGCCGGGTCGTTGCGCATGCCGTGGCGGTGCACCAGCGCCCTGCTGAGGGTGGTCAGCGGGACGGCTCGGTCCAGGTGGCCCGGGGGGATCATCCGGACGGCGTGCCGACCGACCTCGATCGCCTCGTCCAGGTCGGCGGGCTCGCCGGTGTGCCGGTACCGCCACGTCAACGCCCGGCAGAACGCGTCCGCGCAGGCCGCGTGGTTGGAGGAACCCGGACGCGACGCCGCGACGGCGGAACGCCCCACCCGCACCGCTTCGTCGAGGTCCGCCACACGCCCGAAGCGCACGTAGCGCCGCACCAGGGCGGAGGTGAGCCCGGTGAGGACGGTGTCGCGCCCGGCATACCCATCGGGCATGATCCGCGACGCGCGTCGGTGGCACTCCACGGCCTGGTCGATCAGGTCGACCTCGCCGCTGCGCTCGAACCGCGTCACGAGCTGGTGCGCCAACAGGTTCAGGCCCCTGACCTTCTCCGCGTGACCGGCCGGCATCACGGCGACGACCTCCTCGGCCAGCGCGGTGGCTTCGTGCAGGTCGTCCTCGTCCCCGAAGTGCTCATATCCGACCGAGAGCGCCACGCCCAACGCCCACAGCCTGGCTGCTCGGGTGTCGGGGGTGGCGTCGGCCGCGGTCTCCCGGGCCGCCGCACGTCCTGCGGCGATGGCCTCCCGGAGGTCCTCGGCGTCGCCCGCGTGCTTGAACCTGATCCGCAGGGCGATGCACAGGTTGCTCCGGTGCGTCGCGGGATCGTCGCCGTGCGACGCCGCGACCCGTGCCGCCGTGCGGAAGAGGGTGATCGCCTCGTCCAGGTCCGCGCGGTCACCCCATTGTTCGAACCGGCTCCGCAACGCCACCGCCAGGACCCCGAGGGGTCCCGCGCGGCGCGGGTCGTCCGGCGCTGCGGACTTGACGGCTTCCCGGCCCACCCGGATGGCTTCCTCGGCGTACTCCGGCAAGCCGGTGCGGTCGAAGAGCATCCTGGCGCAATTGGCCAGGCCTGCGAGCAGGTGCGTCCGGGAGTCGTCGTCGGCCGCCGCCACGGCCTCCCGGAACAGCGGCAAGGCGTGTTCACCGTCGGCCACCAGGCCCGAGCTGTGGTACCGGGTGAGCCACACGTGGCCGGTGTCGTGCAGGCACCCCGCCCGCAGCGGATGACCGGCCGGCAGCTCCGCGACCGCCAGGGCGAACAGCCCGATCGCGCGGTCGACCAGGGTCAGGTCGCCCAGCGCGACCCCCTTGTCGGCCATCACCCGCCCATTGGCGATCAACTCGTTCACGCGCTGATCGAGCAGCAACTCGGCCGCGTTGTCCAAGTACCCCCGCACTTGCGGGGGTACCCGGTCCGGCGCGATGTCGCGCACCATACGGAACAACCCGAGCGCCCTGCGGAGGTCCGGACCGTCCTGCCCGCTCGGCAACGCCAGGTAGCGGGCCCAGTGCAGCAACCCCACCCACATCAGGATTTCCGGGTCGTGCATGCGCGGGTCCTGCTCCGCGACGGCGAGCCGCATGAGGTCCCCGGCCTCGACCAGCGATCGGGGGTCGAGGACTGCGGCAGCATCAGAGGGGCCGCGGGACTCCATGATGCGGGCTCTGATCGACTTCAGGAGTTCCTCGCGCATGATCGGTTGTCGTCCGCGGCCCGCCTGTCGTTAGCGCTTCCCGCTACTGTGGAAGGGTGTCGTCACGAGACCGTGCGCTCGCGGCCGTTCGACGCCGGCTGGACCGTGCGGCGCGGGACCCGTCGGTCGTGCTGGGCGCGGAGGTCGAGGCGGAGCTGCACGAGCTGATGCGGCTCGTTCCGGACCCGGACGCGGATCCCGCGGCGGTGGAGGCGGTCGGGTGGCTCTACTGGGTGCGTTACCGGGAACTGCCGGACGGCCCTGAGCGCTACACGGCCATGATGGCCGCGGGTGCGTTGTTGTCGCGGCTGTACCGGGCGACGCCGGAGAAGATCCCCCACGAGCTGCGCCTGCCGGCACCGGACGATCCCGGCAGCTTGACCCGACGGGCCGTCGAACTGACCCTGCGGTTCGAGGCCGAGGGGGACGTGGCGGCGTTGGACGAGTCGGTCCGCCTGTACCGCAGGGCCTTGGCGACCATGTCGACCGACGACCCCCATCTGGGCCTGTGCTGCCAGATGCTGAGCACCGCGCTGCGCTACGGCGGTGACCCTGGTGTCCTCCCGGAGTCGGTGGAGCTGGCCCGAGCGGCGCTGTCCGTCACGCCGGCGGACCACGAGTACCGAGCCGACCGCTTGAGCAACCTCGGCCACGCCCACCTCGCGGTGTTCGACCACGGCGGTGACGCCGACGCCCTGTGGGAGGCGGTGGCGTGTTTCGGGCAGGCGGTCGCGGCGTCCGACGACCACCCCCACGCCGCATCCCTGCTGGTCGACCTGAGCCGGGCGTTGCAGAAGACCTACCGGCACCACGGTGACGTTCCGGCGCTGCTGGAAGCCGTGCGGGTCGCGCGCCGAGCCGCGGCCGCACCCCCGGACGGGCGGGCCGACACCGCCGATCTCCTGTCCCACCTCGGGGTCGACCTCCAGACGGCCCACGAACAGCGCGGCGACGATCCGGCGTTGGTCCCGGAAGCCCTCCGGGCAGGCCGGGAGGCGCTGGCGGTCGCGCCGCCGGACCACCCCCACCGGCACATGTTCCTGGGCAACCTCAGCACGGCGCTGCGCATGTCCCACGAGCAGACCGGCGACATCGAGACCCTGTTGGAGGCACTGGAGATCGGGCGCGAAGCGGTGACCGCCGCCCCGGCCGACAGCCCCGACCGCGCCGCCTACCAGAGCAACCTCGCGGGGGTCCTGGCGACCTGGTCTGAATTGCGCGGTGACGTCAACGCCCTGGAGGACGCGGTCCGGCTCGGCCGCGAGGCCGTGGCCGCCACGCCACCGGAGCACACCGGCCGACTCCCGCGCCTGAACAACCTCGCCCTCGCACTGCACAGCCTGTACCTGCGCAACCGGGACGTCGACCTCCTGGCGGAGGCGGTGCAGGTCGGTCGGCAGGCTGTGGTTTCCGCTCCCCCCGACCACCCGGGCAGGGCCAGGACGCTGCTCAACCTCGGTGTGGTCCTGGAAAGCTTGGCCGACCGCACCAAGGAGGCGGGGGTCATGGCGGAGGCGGTGGGCGCGTTCCGGGAGTCGGTGGCCGCCGCCCGGCGGGCCGGGCTTCCGCTGGACATCCACCTCAACAGCCTGTGCGTCGCCCTGCGGACGTCCTTCGAGCACACAGGGAACACCGACATCCTGCGCGAAGCGGTGCAGGTCGGCAAGGCTGCGGCCACGGCCGTCCCGGGCAACACCGCGCACCGCGCCCGCGCCCTGCTCAACCTGGCGTCGTCCGCGCAGCGACTGGCCGAGGAGGACGGTTCCACCGATGCCCGCTCCGATGCGCGGACGGCCTTCGAAGAGGTGACGACACTGCTCGCCGCGCCCGTCCAGCTTCGCATCACCGCCTGGTGGGGGTTGGGGCGGACGTGCACCACCGCCGAGGAAGCCCTGGGTGCCTACGAGCAGGCCGTGGAGCTGCTCCAGCAGGTGGCGCCGCGCGCGCTCGCGCACCAGGACCGGGTGCACGTGCTGAGCGAGACCCACCAGCTGCCCGCCGAGGCGGCGTCGGTCGCCATCGCCGCGGGCCGCCCGGACCGGGCCGTCGCGCTGCTCGAACGCGCCCGCGGCACACTCCTCGCCGAAGCCGTCGGCGCTCGCCACGACCTCCGCGAGCTGCACGACCGGGCACCTTCGCTGGCCGACGAGTTCGACCGGCTGCGCGCCGCGCTCGACGACCCCGAGTCGGCCGACGCCACGCAGCGGCACCGGTTGGGCGGCGAGTGGGAGTCGCTGCTGGACCGCGTTCGCGCGCTGCCCGGCTTCCACGGCTTCCTGCGCACGCCCCCGGTGGAGGCGCTGCGCCGCGACGACGGCCCCGTCGTGCTGCTCAACCTGAGCCGACAGCGGTGCGACGCCCTCGTCATCACCCCTGCCGCCGGCCCTCCGGTGCGCCTGGTGCCCCTGCCCGACGCCGAACCGCGCCGGGTCCGCGCCGAGATCGGCCGGTTCCTCCTGGCCGCGGACGCCTTCGTGGACCCCGACCGGCCACTGGCCGACAAGCTGACCGCCGCGGCGGACGTGCGGGACGTGCTGGCCTGGACCTGGGACGCGATCGCCGGGCCGGTCCTGGACGCGCTCGGGCTGGCCCGGCCGCCCGGACCCGGCGCGGACTGGCCGCGGGTGTGGTGGTGCCCGGTCGGTCCGGTCGCCTACCTGCCGCTGCACGCCGCCGGCCGCCACACCGGCCCCGACGCCCTGTCGGTGATGGACTGCGTCGTCTCCTCCTACACCCCGACGGCCAACGCCCTGAGCCGCGACGGCACGCCCGCCACCGCCACGGCCGGCACCGGCACGCCCGCCAAGGCGCTCGTCGTGGCCATGCCGGAGACCCCACGAGCCGCTCCGCTGCCCGGCGCGCTGGCCGAGGCGGGGCTGGTGGCGGAGTTCGTCCCCGGTTCGAGCCTGCTGATCGGGCCGGACGCCACCCGTGACGCGGTCCTGGCCGCCCTGCCGCGGCACGGTCTCGTGCACCTGGCGTGCCACGGGCACAGCGACTGGAATGCCCGCGCGGACAGCCGGCTGCTGCTGCACGACCACGCCGACAACCCGCTCACCATCGGCGCCCTGTCACGGCTCCGCCTGCCCGACGCCGAGCTGGCCTACCTGGCGGCGTGCAGCACCACCAGGGCGCACCCCAGCGTGGTCGACGAGGCCGTGCACATCACCGCTGCGTTCCGGATCGCCGGGTACCGGCACGTGGTCGCACGCTGTGGCCCATCGACGACGCGGTCGCCACCAGGACCACCCGGGAGGTGTACTCGGCGCTCACCGACGACGGGCGCCGCCCACCCGACACCGCCCACACGGCGCACGCCCTGCACCGCGCGATCCGGCGGCTCCGCGACAGCCACCCGCGCAACCCCCTGCTCTGGGCAGCGCACATCCACGTCGGGCCGTGACGGCGCTCATCGTGCCGGTGCCGAGTCGCTACCGGTCGCGCGGCGTCCACGCAGAACCAGTCGCCGTCGTCATCCGCACACCGCGCCAAATCCGCGCCCTGGTCCAGAAGGTCACCGAGCACCACGTCCAGCATCGACGACCGAAGGACTCTGACAACCACGACCGCACCCTCCGACAGCGCCGCGTCACTCCCGCCATCGACGCCACCCGCTGGGGACACCACCCTGGCCGCCGAATCCGCTCACGACGTCACCTGGCAGTCCCCATGGGCCACCGGCACCGGACCAGCACCGCCCACCGTGCCACCCTCACCGGCTGGGTGCGGGCGGTGGCGTGGACGTACATCGACGGCCGGCCGGTCGCCGTCACCGGCAGAGACGACAGCACGGTGTGGGACTTGGCCGACGGCACCGGGCCAGTGATCGTTCGGCGGGAAGTTCGGGAGCAGACCTCCTTCAGGAAAGCATCACATCTACGGTCAGGCTCGTCTGTTCTCGATGATGAAGCTGCTGGTCGCGCGTCTATGGTTTGATCAACATCCCGCTCGCAGGGGTGACCACCGTGGAATCGGCTGCTGCCGCGTGCTGGTCCACGTCCCCATGGCGCGGGCTGGTGCCGTCGCGGGGTGATGCCTGGTGATCGATCGGTCCGCCTGCGCAGGTCGGTCCAGCGAGGAACAGGTAGGGCAACCGGAGCGGCGCAGCCGGCCGTCGTGCCGTCAGCCGGGATCGACGTTGTGGCGGCCCGCAGCCCGCGGCCCGCAGCCCGCAGGTGCCGGGTGATCCGGTGACGTTCCGGTTCCCGGGCGCGCCCTGGCGGGGAAGACCGTGGACGGCCCGCTTCAAAACGGGTTCAAAGGTGGTTGAAGGAGGACCGAAGCCGATCTCCGCACACTCGCAGCGATGGTGGCCGGTGGGGCGCCGGCCGCGTGTTGTGGGGGGCGATGGTGAGAGTTCGAAGACTCGTGCTCGTAGGCACGGCTGCGGCCCTGGTCGGTACCGCGACCGCGCTGTGGCAGTTCGATCGCGAGGGCGCGGTCGGTGTGGTGCCGGCTGCGCAGGGGCCGGTCGCCGAAGCGGAGACCGAGCAGGCGGCGCTCGCTGCCGCTCGCCGGCAGGGCTCGAAAGTGGAAGTGGCGGGCCTGAAAACCGAGAACGCCAGGTTCTTCGCCAACCCGGGTGGCTCGATGACCATGGAGCAGTCCGTGGTGGCCACCCGGCTGAAGCGGGACGGCACGTGGGTGGACATCGACCCGTCACTGGTCGAGCGGGGGGACGGTTCCTTCGCGACGCGGGCCACCGAGGCCGAGGTGGTCTTCTCCGGGGGTGGCGCGCAGCGGTTCGCGCGGATGACGGCCGGCGGGGCCGAGATCGCGCTGAGCTGGCCGACACCGCTTCCCGAGCCGGTGATCTCGGGTGACACCGCGACGTACCCGGAGGTCATCCCGGGGGTCGACCTGCGGGCCAGGGCGGGCCGTGAGGGCTTCGGGCACGAGCTCGTGGTGAAGACGCGCGGGGCCGCCGCCGCGCTCACCGAGGTCCGCTTCGGCCTGACGGTCGAGGGCGCTCGGTTCAGCGAGGACAAGGGTGCGCTCAAGGCGGTGAACCCGAAGGGTGAGGTCGTCTTCAGCGCACCTGCGGCGACCATGTGGGACAGCGGGGGGCGCGACGCGGCGGTAGGGGTCGCGGTCAGTGCGACGGAACTGGCGTTGACGCCGGACCGAGCCCTGCTGACCGACCCGGCGGCCGAGCTGCCGATCACCATCGACCCGCAGTACAGCTACCACTCGCCGCGCCAGGCCGAGTGGTCCGTGGTCCGCAGCGGCTGGCCCGACCAGGCCTACCACAACCCGGCGCCGGTGGACGCCGACGAGCGGGCCAAGGGTGTCGCGAGGGTCGGCAAGTGCCCGGACTGCGATAGGGCCGACATCGCGCGCTCGCTCTTCCGGTTCGACGCGGTCCCCCTGCAGGGGACGAAGATCCAAAGTGCGCGACTCTTCATCAAGCAGGGCTGGAAGTACCAGCACACGTGCGACTCCGCCCAGGTGCCATGGGTGGACCTGCACGTCCTCAACCACGTCGGTTGGGACACGACGTGGCACAACCAACCGTGGTGGGGCGACGCCAACCGGGTCGACTCCGCGCGGCCGGTGGGCAAGGTCGGGTACTGCACCCCCGGTTGGGCGAGCTTCGTCATCTGGACGCCGGCGCAGGAAGGGGCCGACGGCAACTGGCGGAACCTGGTGTTCGGGCTGAAAGACCGGGACGAGACCAGCGAGAACGGCTGGAAGCGGTTCTACGTCGCGCGGGAGGACGACGGCACGGAGAGCTACCCGTACATCTCCGTCGAGTACAACCACCACCCCGACAACGCGCGGAACCCCCGCACGGAACCGGTGTTGACGCCGTGCAAGCACTGCGGTGGGACGTCCTACGTGGGTGGTGACCGCATCCTGCTCAAGGGCGACCTCTCCGATCCGGACGGTGGGACCATCTGGGGTGGTGTCCACGTCAACGGCGTGTGGCAGACGATGGGCACCGGACGTTCCGGCACCACCTTCGCCACGGAGGTGGGGCTGGCGGGCAGGCCGGACGGGCAGAGGATCGACTGGAACATCGCGGCCAGTGACGGCGTCCTCGACAGCAAGGTGTGGGAGAACGGCCCTTCGTTCGTGATCGATCGGACACCGCCCAAGCCGCCGATCGTGGACAGCGTCCTGTACCGCGAGGACAACGACTGGCACGGCGGTCCCGGCGTCGCCGACAGGTTCTGGTTCAGGTCGAACGGCGACGGCGACGTCGACCACTACAAGTACTCGTGGTCGGGTACCCCGAGCGAACGGGTCGAGCTGGACCAGGGCAGTACCCTGGGCGGCAGCTCCAGCACCTGGCTGACCCCGCGCGATACCGGTCGCCAGACGCTGTTCGTGAGCAGCGTGGACAAAGCGGGCAACACCAGCCCGCCCACCACGTACACGTTCAACGTGCGCACAGGCCTCGGTCCGAAGTCGCTCTGGCCGCTCGACGGCCACGCCCGGGACGACGCGGACGTCGGTGACCGGGACGCCACCCTGCACGGCGGCGCGACGTGGATCGATGGGGGCGCGGTCGGTTCCGCTGTGCAGCTCGACGGGGTGAACGGCTACCTCTCCGCCCCGAACAGCGTGCTCACCGGCACGAGCTTCAGCGCGTCCGCGTGGGTCAAGCTCGACCCGCAGCACCCCGGCTCCACCGCCACCGCGGTCAGCCAGCTCGGCTCCGCGCTGCCCGGGTTCCAGCTGTCCTGGCTGAACACGAACAGCTGGGCCTTCGGGGTCGCCCGCTCGGCCACCGATGTCGCCAACGACGTCGCTTCGTCCCCCGTCGGCGCGCCGCAGCCAGGCGCCTGGACGCACCTCACCGGTGTGTACGACGCAACGGTGCGGACGTTGCGGCTGTACGTCAACGGAACGCTCGTGGGCACGGCACAACGCAGCACGAACGACTGGAGCGCGGCCGGCGAGGTCCGCATCGGTGACGCGGGTTCGGCCGGGCAGCGCTGGAAGGGCGCGGTCGACGAGGTCCGCGTGTACGACCGGGCACTGGTCGGCAGTGAGGTGCGTGCGCTGGTCGGCCTGGGCAACGTCCAGGCGGGGCAGTGGAAGTTCGACGACAGGACCGGTGGCAACAACGTCCCGGGCGGTACGCCGATGACGCTGAAGGGCGGCGCCAAGTACGTGCCCGGTGCGGTCGGCGAAGGTCTGCAGCTCGACGGTGTCGACGACACCGCCGAGACAGGGGAGTCCGTGCTGCGCACCGACCAGAGCTTCGCGGTCACCGCGTGGGTGAAGCAGGACAGGACCGGCCCTGATGGCCGGGCCTACAGCATCCTGTCCCAGGACGCCGGCCCGAGAAGCGGCTTCGCGCTCAACCAACGCCAGGTGAACGGTGTCGGCAGGTGGGAACTCCTGGCCCCGTCGTCCCAGGACACGCCCGGCTCACCCAACGCCCAAGCACTCTCGTCGATGCCGTCGAAGCCGAACACCTGGACGCACCTCGCGGGCGTCTTCGACCGACCGGCCCAGCAGATCCGGCTCTACGTCGACGGTGTGCACGCGGCCACCGCCCCGTGGACCAGCCACACCGCGTCCAGCGGCTCGCTCATGGTGGGCACCGTCAGGTGGAACGGCAACCTGAACGGCTACTGGCCGGGAGGGGTCGACGAGGTCCGCGCCTACACGCGGGTCATCGACGAGGCCGAGATCAGGGGCATCATCGCCGCCGACGCGGTGGCCACGGGTTCGTGGAAGCTCGACGGCAACGCCGTCGACGATTCGGGCCGGGGCCGCGACGGCACGGTGAGCGGCACGCCGACCTGGGTGCCGGGACACAGCACCACTCCCAACGCCGACGACCTCGCCGTGGGCCTGGACGGCGTCGACGACCGCATCCACGCCCCCAACGCCGTCGACACCACGCGGAGCTACGCGGTGTCGGCCTGGCTGAACCCCCGGGCCGCGAACGTGGTGCAGACCGCGGTCTCCCAGGACGGGGCAGCCGCGGGTACGCCGGCAGAACGCAGCGGGTTCGCCCTGCACACCACGGCCGACGGCAGGTGGGCATTCACCGGGGTGACGGCGACCGGGGCACCGGTGTCGGTGACCGGCGGCGGTGTGCAGCCAGGTGCGTGGACGCATCTCGCGGGCGTGCACGATGCGCAGCGCGAAGAGATCTCCCTGTACGTCAACGGTGTCGTGGTCGGCACGAGACCACTCGACGCACCGCTGGGCAGCGGCAAGGAGCTCCAGATCGGTCGGGGCCAGGCCGCCGGCAAGGCCGTGGAGTTCTTCCGCGGCGCCGTCGACGACGTGCGGACCTACCAGCGGACCCTGTTCGAGGAGGAGATCCGGGTCATCGCGGGCCGTGACCTCGCCCTGGTGCACAACCTGAAGCTCGACGAGACCGGCGGCACCACGGCGGCGGACTCGGTCGGCTCACGCGGCGGCACGGTGCACGGTGGCGCCACCTTCGGTCCCGGCCGGGGGCCGGGCAACGGCGTCGCCCTGGACGGCGTCGACGACGCGGTCTCGACCACGGGCACGGACGTGCGCACCGACCAGAGCTTCACGGTCAGCACGTGGGTCAACCTCCGGGAGGCGGTGGACGGCGAGGTGACGGCGGTCAGCCTCGACTCGGGGCAGGCCGGCAAGTTCCGGCTGGGCCACGTCAAGGACGACTACGAGAACTCGCTCGGCGCCTGGACGTTCGAGATGCCCGAGCAGGACGGAACGGTCACGCAGGCGGCGTTGTCGGTGCTGCCCACCGAGGTGGGCGAGGACAAGTGGGCCCACCTGGTCGGTGTCTACGACGCCAAGGCCAAGAAGATCTGGCTCTACGTCAACGGCCTGCGCGTCGGTGACGGCACGTTGCTCACCCCCTGGGCCGGTGGTGAGGGGTTGCAGCTCGGCCGGTCCAAGCACGACAACACCTACAGCCGGTACTGGGCCGGCCGGATCGACGACGTGCGCCTGTACACCGGCGCCCTCAGCACCGACCGCGTCTGGGAACTCCACAAGTCCTACGGCTCCGCCTGACTCCCCGGGGGGAACATCGTGCTTTCCAACAGGTTCAGACGATCGACGACGATGGGAACGGTCGCGGCGCTGGTGATCTCGCTGGCCGTCTCGACCGCATCGACCGCGCCGACCGCGGCGGCGGCCGGTGGCCCGTCGGTCCAACCACCGAGCGCGTCACCGGTCCCGGTCGGTTCCGTCGGGCAGGGCAGCCGCGGCACGGAGAAGGACGAGGCCGCGCAGTCCGCGCGGCGCGGGGACCAGAGCGGCCTGCCCACGTCACTGCCCGGTGAGGGCACCTACTCGGCCACGTCCCTGAGCCAGTCCGGCAAGTGGGACGTGGCCGGGCAGACCGGCGACTTCACCTGGTCCTACCCGCTCAGGGTGCCGCCCTCCGCGGGCGGGCTGGTGCCGTCACTCGGGTTGGGCTACTCCTCCAGCGCGGTCGACGGGTTGACCAGCGCGACCAACAACCAGGCTTCGTGGGTCGGTGACGGGTGGGCCCTGTGGCCCGGTTTCGTCGAGCGGACCTACGGCAGCTGCCAGACCGACCTGCCCGGCGACCCCAAGCTGAACCCCGGCGATCTCTGCTGGAAGAGCGACAACGCGACCCTGTCGCTCAACGGCAGTCAGACGGCGCTGATCCGCGATGACGTCTCGGGCGTGTGGAAACCGAAGAACGACAACGGGTCGCGCGTCGAGCGGCTCACCGAACCGGGTCGCAACGCCGACAACGACGGTGAGCACTGGAAGGTCACCACCACCGACGGGACGCAGTACTTCTTCGGCTACCGCGCGGGTGCGAACTCGACCTGGACCGTCCCCGTGTACGGCGACGACACGGACGAGCCGTGCCACCGGGCGAACGACTTCGCCGGTTCCTGGTGCGACCAGGGGTACCGCTTCCAACTGGACAAGGTCGTCAGCCCCAACGGCGACGTGATGACCTACGACTACGGCACCGAGGGGAACAAGTACGGCCAGAACAAGAACACCCGCGCGGGCCAGTACGTCCGCGGCGGCTGGCTGAAGAACATCCAGTACGGCCTGCGCGACGACACCCCCGACCTCGCCGCGACCGGCCGGGTGGTGTTCGAGGAGGCCGAGCGGTGCGTGCCCGGCTCGGGCTGCGACCCGAACAACGCGGGGCACCGGGCCAACTTCCCGGACGTCCCGCTCGAGCTGAAGTGCGACGGCACCTCGTGCGACAAGACGTGGTCACCGTCGTTCTGGACCACCAAGCGGCTCGGCAGGATCCGGACCGAGGTCCGTGACGGCGGCGGCTACCGCACGGTCGACTCGTGGGCGCTGCGCCACGAGTTCCCCTACCCCAACGACAACGGCAAGCCCGCGCTGTGGCTCGCGGGCATCACGCACACCGGCCACGACGGTGGTGCCCTGTCGTTGCCGGAGGTGACCTTCGAGGGCGTCCGCAAACCCAACCGGGTCGTGAAGAACGGTGACGGGGCCTCGTTCCTCATCCGGTTCCGCATCGGCGCCATCGTCTCGGAGTCGGGCGCGGTGACCTCGGTGAACTACGCCGAGCGCAACTGCGACGAGAACACCGTGATCACGCCGGAGTCGAACGCGCTGCGGTGCTTCCCGGCGAAGTGGTCGGCACCGGGGATCGACGAACGCACCGACCTGTTCCACAAGTACGTGGTCGCCTCGGTGTCCAACACGGACTGGATCGGCAGCGACCTGAGCAGCGAGACCAGTTACGAGTACGTCGGCGGCGCGGCCTGGCACTACGACGAGTCCGAGTTCACCCGCGACGAGGACAAGACGTGGAACCAGTTCCGCGGCTACGGCAAGGTCATCGTCCGCACCGGCAGGAGTTCCGACGCCCCGCGGACGCGGACCAAGGTGGCCACGACGTTCTACCGGGGCATGAACGGTGACAAGGGCAAGCCGCCCGTGAAGGTCACCGACTCCGAGAACGGGTCCGTGGACGACCACAACTGGCTCAACGGCGTCGAACGCGAGTCGATCACCTACCTCGGGGACACGGACGAGGTGGTCGGCAAGACCATCAGCGAGCCGTACTGGCGGAACGCGCCGACCGCGAAGCGCGGCGTGTTCGAGGCCAGGATCGTCCGCGAGGGCACCACGAGGTCGTTCACGATGCTCGCGGACGGCCGCAAGCAGGAAACGAAGAGCCAGGCCCACTACCAGGACGAAGACCCGACCGCGATGGTCTGGCGGGTCCACGACTTCGGTGACGTGGCCAAGGCCGACGACGACCGGTGCACCACGACGTCGTACGCCCGCAACACCGACAAGTGGCTGATGGCGTTGCCGTCCGAGGTGGATGTGGTCGCGGTCGCCTGCGGCGCTCCGGCGACCTTCCCGCAGCACGCGATCGCCAACGACCGCACGACCTACGACGACCGCGGCAACGTGACCTCGACGCAGGCGCTCAAGGCACGCCCGGCCGCCGACCGGTTCGAGCACGTCACGACATCGAGGGTCAAGGCCGAGGACATCGACAAGCACGGCCGCGCGCTCAAGGTCGCGGACGCGCTGGGGAAGGTCACCACCGCGGAGTTCACGCCGGCGGTCGGCGGTCCGGTCACGCGGAAGAAGTCCACGAACCCGCTGGGGTTCGCCATCACCACGACCTCGAACCCGGCCACGGGGGCGACGGTCAAGGCGGTGGACGTCAACGGGCGGGTCACGGAGTCCGCGTACGACCCGCTCGGCCGGCTGACCCAGGTGTGGCTGCCGGGACGGGCCCGCAACGGGGACAACGGCAACAAGAAGTTCGCCTACAAGATCTCCAGGACCGAACCGAACGTGGTGACCACCCGCGTGCTCGGCCCGAAGGGCGTCGACCTGCCCGAGACGAAGCAGATCCTGGACGGGCAGCTCCGGCCGCGGCAGACCCAGCGCAAGACCGACGGCGGCCGGTTGCTGACGGAGACCCGGTACGACACGCACGGGCGAGCGTTCCTAGAGACCGCGCCGTTCTTCACCTCCGGCGACGTGGACGACAAGCTGTGGGTGGCGTCGAACTCCGAGGCGATCCCGCCTCACACCGTCACCGAGTTCGACGGGGCGGGCCGCCCGACCGCCGAGATCTTCAAGGCGCCCACCGAGAAGTGGCGGACCACGACGACCTACGGCGGCAACTGGGTCAAGGTGACCCCACCGGCCGGTGGAGTACCCACCACCACCTTGTTCGACGCGCGTGGGCAGACCCTCGAACGCCGGACCGACGCGCCGGACTCCTCGCACGACACCACGACCTACGGCTACACCGCCGCCGGTCGGTTGAGCGAGGTGAAGGACCCGGAGAACAACGTCTGGCGCAACGAGTACGACCTGCTCGGCCGGCTGACCGTCCAGCACGACCCGGACCGGGGCACCACGCGCAAGACCTACGACGACCTCGGCCGGCTGGTCACGACCGAGGACGCGCTGGGCACCGTCCTGCGGGCCACGTACGACGACCTCGGCCGTCCGACGCTGACCGAGCAGGTCTTCCCCGATCGGACGGAGAAGCGCTCGGAGACCACCTACGACACGGTCGCCAACGGGAAGGGACTCCCCGCCACGGCCACGCGCTGGTCGGGCACCACCGCGTACACCAGCTCCGTGCTGTCCTACGACCGGGCGGGCCGGCCCGCCGCCACCCAGGTGGTGATCCCGGACTCGGAGCAGGACCGGCAGATCGCGGGGACGTACGTCACCACCACGCGGTACAACGCGGACGGCAGCTTGCAGAGCACCGGGTTGCCGGCGGTCGGGGTGCGGGGCACGCCCGGCTTCCTCGATTCGGAGACGGTCCTGCACGAGTACGACGACCTCGGCCGCATCCGCAAGACCTCCGGCGGCCCGGGCAACGTCGGACCGTTCGACTACGTCACGGACACGCAGTACACGAGCTACGGTGAGCCGCAGCAGTTCCGGTTCGGCGACGAGGGCAAGCACTCGTGGGTGACCATGATCTACGAGCCGGACACCCGTCGTCCGGAACGGACCATCGTGGACACCCAGACCTCGGCGCCGATGCAAGCGGACGTCAACTACACCTACAACCCCGCAGGGCTGATGACGTCCATCGTGGACCAGACCCTGGGGCAGCAGGCGGACGTCCAGTGCTTCTCCTACGACCACTTGCAGCGGTTGACCTCGGCGTGGACGCCGGCGAAGACCGCACAACCGTGTGCGGGGGAACCGTCCACCGGGAACCTGGCGGGCCCGGCGCAGTACTGGCAGTCGTTCACCTACGACAAGGTGGGCAACCGGTTGACCGACACCCGGCACGAAGCGCAGGGCGACACCGTCCGCACCTACGGCAAGGCCGGCGGGCACCGGATGCAGTCGGTGTCCACGGCCGGACCCGGCCTCGCCGCGGCGCGGGTCGACGAACCCGGCTACGACGCCGCGGGGAACACGGTCAGCCGCAGGACGCCCTCAGGCGCCACCCAGCAGCTCGACTGGGACGCCGAGGGCCGGCTGGCCAAGGTCACCGAGGGCACGAAGGTCACCGAGTTCGTCCACGGCGCCACCGGAGAACGCTTCATCCGCCGTGAACCGGGCAGCACCACCGTGTACCTGGGTGGCCAGGAACTCCAGGTGAAGGGCACGGTCAAGACCGCGACCCGGTACTACTCGCACGGTGGCCGGGTCGTGGCCGCACGATCCGGCGACAGGCTCGACTACGTCGCCACCGACCACCAGGGCACCGTGAACGCGTCCGTCGAGGTCAGCTCGCTCAAGACCGAACGCAGGCGGCAGTTGCCGTTCGGCGGGCCGCGCGGACCCCAGGGGAACTTCGTCGGCGACCGGGGTTTCGTCGGCGGGACCGTCGACTCCTCCGCGGGGTTCACGACCCTGGGCGCCCGGCAGTACGACCCGGACACCGGCCGGTTCCTGTCCGTGGACCCGATCGGCGACTTCTCGGACCCGCAGCAGCTCCACGGGTACTCCTACGCGGCCAACAGCCCGATCAGCAAGAGCGACCCGTCCGGCCTGCTCGCGACCCCGTGCGTGATCGACGGTCCGTGCGCCAACCCCAGGGGCGACGTGCCGGCCACCACCCCGCGACGGCCCAGCGCACCTCTGCCGAAGTGGGTGCTCGACACGCAGCCGGCGCGATCGCGGTCGAGCCAGGGCCTGCCCATCCCCGTCGGGGCGAGCCCCGCACACCAGATCGCGATCACGCAGCGGAACCTCGCCGAGGCGGCGATGATGGACATCTGCAACGCTCCGAACAGCGACCCGATCAAGGCACCCTTCCAGTGCATGGTGGCGCGGGGCAGGTTCGAGGCGGCCGGCGAGGCTTATGACGAGCTCCTGGCCAAGGATCGAACCGCGGCGAGCAACAAAGCCTTCGGGGAGAAGATCAAGAACGCGCTCGGCGACAGCGTGCCGGTCGCCCTGTGCGTGATCTCCGGGGCACTGGGGTCTTGCATGCGGCCGTCCGGAACCACCATGGGAGCATGCGGCGCGGCGGGTGTTTCGGCCATCGTGGGGATCACCGCGGAGGGATGCGTGGTCGCGGACGACAAGGGGATCGGCGTCGTCTACGACATCAAACTCGGTATCGACGCCAGCATGGGCGTCAGCGCCGGGCTCGGTAGCAAGATCATGAGAGGCGGTATCGAGAAGCAGAAGAACCACCCCGGTGAGTACGCCGAGATCCCCTTCGGTCGTGGTGAGGTGGAGGTGGGCACGAGCGGCGGCAAGCTCCATTCGCTCGGGGTGTACGGCGGTGCCCACGCTCGAGCCCAGATCCCGGGGATCGGCCACCGGCAGTTGCCATCCGGCGGGTTCGACCACTCGAACGCACACCGCATCGTCGACGTGCCGAACTTCTGTCGCTACTGCCAAGCCGCGAGCGATCGCGTGATGGGCTGGTTCAAGTAGGCACGTGGTCGAGTGGGGCCTCCTCCGGTTCGCCGGGGGAGGCCCTTCCGCCTCACTCCGGCAACGCGGTGACCTCGTCGGCTTCCGGGGCGCCGATCTCGGTGAAGATCTCCACTGCCACGCGCCACTGCTCGGCGGCGGCGGCAACGTCCCCTTCCGCGTGCCGGACCCGGCCCAGCACCGCGCGCGCCCGAGCCTCGTTGAGCCGCTGGCCCGCCCCGACCGTGATCTCCAACGCCCGGGTGACCCGCGCCGCCGCCTCCTCCAGGTCACCGCGGGCGAGCTCACCGGCGGCGAGTTCGACCAGCGCCACTCCCCGGAGCACCTCCATGCCGGTCTCATCCATCCTGGACAGGGCGCGCCGGACGTGCAGCACGGCTTCGTCCGAGCGGCCGGCGGTGCGGTGGGCGGCGGCGAGCCCGATGAGGGTCGACACCTCGGCGTAGCGGAAGCCGATCTTCGACGCGAGGGCGAGCGCGTCCAGGTAGTCGCGGATGCTCTCCTCGACCTCGCCCTGTCGCAGGCGGACCGTGGCGATGATCTCCAGGGCGCTGGCCTCGTGCCTGCGCTCGCCGATCCGCCTGCCGCGCTCCAGCGCTTCGCGGGCGTGGGTCGCCGCCTCGGCGTACCGACCGAGGTCGCAGCAAGTCTCCGCCAGGCACACGAGCGAGGCGGCGAGGTTGTGCCACAGACCCCAGCGACCGCACAGCTCGACGCACTCCTGGTGGCGTTCGGCGGCCTCGGTCAGACGTCCGGCGGTCCAGTGGGCGAGACCCAGGCCGTTCAGCGCGGGCAGCCGCACGATCACGTCGCCGTGGCGCTCGCTGACGTCCAGCGCCTCCGCGTGGCACCGGGTCGCCTCGTCGATGTCGCCGAGCGACAGGTGCGCGACACCGATGTAGTTGACCTCCCTGGCCGCGATGACCTCGTCGCCCACGGCCTTCGCGATGGCCAACGCGCGCTCGTGGTGCAGCATGGCTTCGCGGGGTCTGCCGAGCTGGGCGTGCACCCGACCGAGGTTGTGGTGGCACTCGACCTCGGCGGCCGGGTCCGGTCGCCGCTCGTTCGCCGCGAGCGCCAACGCGTGCTCGGCAGCGGCCTGGTGGTAGTCGCTCAGGTTGTAGGAGATCAAGCCGCGCAGCGAGTGCGCGGAGACCTCGGCCTGGGGATCGCCGGATCCACTCGCGGCGGCCAGCGTCGCCGCGGCCACGGCGAGCCCGTCGGCTCCGTGCCCCCGCGCGGCGAAGTAGCCGCGCAGCGAGTCGGTGAACCAGCCGCAGTAGCGCCGTGTCGCGGGGTCGGAAGCGGCGTGCTCCACCGCGGCCACCAGGTTCATCCGCTCGGCGTCCAACCAGTCGATCGCGACCCCGCCGTTCTCGAACGGGTTCGGTTCGGCGCTCACCCTCCGCCGGACGCGCTGGGCGGTGACGCAGAAGAACGAGGACGCGGCGGAGGCGTTCGCCAAGTAGTGGTCGAACAAGCGGGTGTCGGCGGCACGCGACGGCTCCGGGAGGTCTTCCGTCCGTGCGAGGTAGGCCGCGTACTCGCGGATCAGGTCGTGGAACTGGTACCGGCCGCCAGGGCACCGGTTGAGCAGGCTCGCCGAGACGAGCCGGTCGAGTGACCGCCGGACACCGGCCTCCGCGCCGGCGAGCGCCACTGCGGCGGCCTGGGTGAAATCGGCTCCCGGTGCCCGGCCGAGCAGGCGGAACAGCCGCCGCGCCTCCGGGTCGAGTGCTGCGTACGACAGGTGGAACGTGGCTCGTACGGCGACCGCCGGGTCGTCGTGGATGGCGAGCTCGGCGAGCCGGTCCTCGCGCAGGGCCGCCACGTACTCGGAGATCCGGGTGTACCGGCGGCCCCGCAGGTTCGCGGCGGCGATGCGCAGGGCGAGCGGCAGGTGCCCGCACAGCACGGCGAGCCGGTCGGCCGCGACGGGCTCCGCACCGACGAGGTCGCGACCGCACAGCTCGACCAGCAGGTCCCGGGAATCCCCGGCGGTCAGCACATCGAGGCAGCGGACGTGCACGTCGTTCAGCACGGTCATGCCGCGGAGGTCGCTGCGGCTGGTCACGAGGGCGAGACAGCCGGGATCGGTCGGCAGCAGCGGCCGAACCTGCTCGGCGCTCGCCACGTTGTCCAGCACCAGCATCACCCGCTTGCCTGCCAGCAGGGAGCGGTACAGGCCGACCTGCTCGTCCAGCGTCGCGGGGACGCGTTGCGCCGACACCCCGACCGCGCGCAGGAACCTGGTGACCGCCTGTTCCGGGGAAACCGGTGACACGGCGTCGTAACCGCGCAGGTCGACGAACAGCTGGCCATCCGGGAACTGGTCACGCGCCCGGTGCGCCCAGTGCACGGCGAGTGCGGTCTTGCCGATCCCGCCCGGCCCCACCAGTGCGATGACGCGGGGCGCGGACGCCCCCGGCGCGGGCAGCAGGCCGTCGAGCGCGGCGAGGTCCGCCGTGCGGCCGGCGAAGCTCGCCAGGTCGGCGGGCAGTTGCCTCGGCACTTCGGCGGCGGATCGCGCCGCGGGCCGCAGCTCCTCTCGGAGCACCTTCTCGTACGCCTCCCGCAACCGCGGTCCGGGGCTCGCGCCGAACTCCTCCCGCAGAGCGGTGCGGATCCGCTCGTAGGCCGCGAGCGCCGCGGACTGCTGCCCCGAGCCGCCGAGCCCGAGCAGCAGCGAGGCCCAGAACGACTCCCGCAGCGGGTGCTGTGCGGTCAACCCGCGCAGCTCCGGGATGAGCTGCTCGTGGTGGCCGCATTCGATCTCGGCCGTGATCCGCAATTCCAGCGCGGCCAGCCGCAGTTCGTCGAGCCGTTCGGCCTCGGCGCGCAGGAAGCCGTCCCCGAGCCCGCCGAACGCAGGTCCGCGCCACAGGTCGGCGGCGGCGCGCAGGAGTGCGGCGGCCTGCTCGAACTCGCCCCCGGTGAGCAGACCACGTGCGGTCCGGACGGCGTCCTCCAACTCCCGCAGGTCGTAGCGGGCCGCCCCGAGGACGATCCGGTAGCCGGCCGCGTCCGCGACGACGAGCTCAGGCGCACCGGCCTTGCGCAACGCGCTCCGCAGCGTGGACACGTACGTCTGGACCATCGCCCTCGCCGAGGCGGGCGGACGGGGCCCCCAGATCAAGTCGACGAGTTCGGCCGTACCGACCGCGGTGCCCACCTTGGCCAGCAGTCCCGCCAGGAGCGTCTTGGGCTTCGTGCCACCGAGCGGTACGGGCTTCCCGTCGACGTCGACGGAGACGGTTCCGAGCACGCGGACGTGGACAGCGGGCAGCGTCGTCTTCGCCGTCATCGAGTTGAGCTCCAGTCACATCGGCGCCGGCCGGACAGTACAAGGGCAGGCCGAGCGGGCCTACCGATTTCGAGTGGTGCGGGGATCGCGCGGTCGGGTTCTTCGAGGTCCGCTGCCACGGTGTGGAGGTCGTTCCCGGGAGGTCATCGCAGTGCGGTGAAGAACGCCCGGATGTCGTCGGCCAGGATTTCGGGGACTTCGAGTGCGGCGAAGTGGCCGCCTTTGTCGAAGCGGCTCCAGTGCACGATGGTCGGGTTGTCGCGTTCCGCGAAGGTCTTGATGGTCTGGAAGTCGTCGGCGAAGACGGCCACGCCGGTCGGGGCGGCGTTGATCGGGGCGGGCTGCCCGGTGGGGGCGGCGTTGTCGTGGTAGGAGCGGGCCATGCCGGCGGCGGCGTTCGCGAACCAGTTGACCGACACCTCGGTGAGGATGGTGTCCAGGGGCACCAGGGACGTGCCGTTGCCGAAGGAGTTGAACAGCTCGCTGTAGGCCAGCAGCCCGATCGGCGAGTCGCTGAGCCCGGCCGCGATCGTCTGGGGCCTGCCGGCGTTCATGGTGGTGTAGCCGCCGACCTTCTGGAACCACCGCATGTGCTCCAGGCCGGCGTGGTCGTGGGGTTGGAGTCGTTCGAACTCGGCGGGGTCGCCGGAGGGGAAGGAGAACAGTTGCAGCACGTGCAGGCCGAGGAAGCCCCGCGGGGCCAGGACGCCGAGTTCGCGGGCGACCATCGCGCCGTGGTCGGAGCCGTGGACGCCGTAGCGCTGGTAGCCGAGGCGGCGCATGAGGGTGTCGTAGGCGCGGGCCACGCGGGCGGTGGTCCAGCCCGGTTCGGTGACCGGGGTGGAGAAGCCGAAGCCGGGTGCGTCCGGCACGACGACGTGGAAGGCGTCCTCGGCGCGGCCGCCGTGGGCGACGGGGTCGGTGAGCGTGCCGATCATGTCGAGGTAGTCGACCGACGAGCCGGGGTAGGTGTGCGCGAGCAGCAGCGGTGTCGCGTCCTCGTGCGGTGACCGGGCGTGGATGAAGTGGATCGGCTGGTCCTGGATCCGGGTGACGAAGTGCGGGTGGGCGTTGATGCGCCGCTCGGCGGCGCGCCAGTCGAACGCGCGCCATGCCGTCACGGCTTCCCGCAGGTAGTGGTTGGGGGTGCCGTGTTCCCAGGTGTCGCCCGGCGCCGGTTGTGGCAGGCGGGTGCGGTCGAGGCGACCGGTGAGGTCGTCCAGCTCGGCCTGCGTGACCTGGATGCGGAAGGGGCGGATCTCCGTGTTCGTCATGGCACAGACGCTAGAGTGCCTATAGGAAAGCCTCGTTCCTAAAGACGGAGGTCGTGGCCATGACCGCGGACACATCGGGGGACACGATGTCGTACTTCTTGACGGTCTGCGGGCTGTCGAGTTGGCGGAAGTGAGGCACGCCAACGAGATCCTGGTGTCCGCGGCGAGTTTCTTCGCGGCGGGGCCCGATCGCCCCGCGCAACGGTGATCGACTACATCGACCGGCACAAGCAGGAGGTCGAGGTCGAGCAGATCTGTCGTGTCCTGCGCCAGGCAGGCGTACGGATCGCTCGGTCCTCCTACTACGCGGCCAAGATACGCCCGGCTTCGGCGCGACCGGTGCGCGACGAGCGGCTCAAGAGCGACATCCTCGACGTGCAGGGGCAACTTCCGCTGCTCGGCAGCGCGGTGAGCGGTGAGCGGTGATGTGGGTGTCCAGAAGTGCCATATGGCTTGACCAGTGCTTATGGAGCGGTGGATTCGCACTCGTCGATCGGGCCGCCGAGGACTGGTCGGGGTGTGTCGACGACAACCCTCGACCGATCCGACCTCCGACGCGGACAGCGGTCCGCACGACCACCGGGCCGCGCGGACCGCTGTCGCGCGGTGCTCAGTAGTGGGCCCAGACGGTGAAGCTGACCATCCTCGTCGCCCCGGGGCAGTAGGCCGTCGCGGAGCCGAAACCGCCGAACCGGACCACCGGGCTGTCGTGGACGCTGCCGTCACTGCACGACACCGAGACCGAGTAGCCGGACGCGCCACCACCGATCTGGTAGCAGTTGACCCAGATCGACGAGTTCCGACCGGGGGTGTACGTCCAGATGCAGTTGATCGACGAAGTCTGGATCTTCCCCTCGGCGGGCTGGAGGGGCGGCACGGGCAGGGTCGTCACCTCCCGTTCGACCAACGCCACCGATGCCTGCGCGCCCGCCACTCCCATCCCGGCCAACGCCAGGACCGCGAACACCACCACTGCCACCCGCTGAACGGTTCTCGACACTGAATCCCATCCTTCCGAATCCGCAGAGCCGCGGTCGGAGCAAGGATCACTCGCGCCCGGGGCGCGCGGAACCGGGAACACTCGATCAGAGCAGGATCACCGTAGCCCTGGTGATCGCATGCCGAACCTCCGTCCGGAATCGTGTATCAGGGCAGGTGGAACGGCATCCGAATTGGTCGACCCGACCCCGTGGACCGGGCCTGGTGCCGTGGGGTCACGGCCGCGGTGGACTGCGCGGCCGGGCACCGTCGGGTTCCTCTCCGGGCACGGTGGGCGCTCGGTTCGCGGTGCGGGTGCCCGGTCTTCCGCACTGCGCCCGAGCCCGACCCCGGGTGAAGGGCAGGAGCGCAGGGCGCACCGTGACCACGGCACCGCGGAGCGGGCCTTCGCGCTCGGCCCTGTCGCACGCGCCTACGCGGACCTGCGCCCCTCCCACCGGTCCAGACCGTCCACTGAGGGCTGCGCGGCGCTCGCGGCGGGCACCGGGAAGTCGGCGGTGGACGCGGTGTTCGCCGGGTAGGCGCCGCACTGGTCCCGGTTCGGACCGGTGCTCACCGGGATCGCCCGGGTGCCGCGGCCGTCCGGGGTGCTGGTCGCGGTGCGGAACCACGACGACACCGCGAGCCGGCACTGCGTCGACCCCTCGTGCCGCGGCCGACCCCCCGGTCCACCGCGTTCGAACGCCGGAAGTACCCGAACCCGCAGCCGTTCACCGCGCGGTCGCCGGTCGACATGGTGTGCACTCAGCCGCACATGCCGCCGGCCCCGCCCCGGAGCGGGAGCGCCGGGTGACCGAGCCGCACAGCTTCCTGGCGGCCCGGTCGGTCACCTCGTTCGCCCGGGACTGCCCGGGCTCGGTCGGCCGTCAGTCCTGCGCTGTCAGGTAGCCCCGGGAGAACGCGGCGGCCACGGCGGCTGCCCGGTCGTTGACGCCCAGCTTGGCGTACACGTGCAGCAGGTGGGTCTTGACCGTCGTCTCGCTGATGAACAACCGCTTCGCCGCCTCGCGGTTCGTCGAGCCGCGGGCGATCAGCTCCAAGACCTCCAGCTCGCGCTGCGACAGCGGCGCCGGGGCCGGTCTGCGCACCTGCCCCAGGAGCCGGGTCGCGACGGTGGGGGAGAGCACCGCCTGCCCCCGTGCCGCTGCCTCCACCGCGCGGACGAGTTCCTCCCTCGGCGCGTCCTTGAGCAGGTAGCCGGTGGCACCGGCTTCGATGGCCGGCAGCACGTGGCTGTCCGTGTCGTACGTGGTGAGCACCAGCACCCGCGACGGCACGCCCCGCTTCGCCAACTCCCTGATGGCGTTGACCCCGTCGGTGCCGGGCATGCGCAGGTCCATGAGGATCACGTCGGGGCGGAGCCGCTCCCCGGCCGTGACCGCCTCCGCGCCGTCAGAGGCTTCGCCGAGCACCTCGAAGCGCGGATCGGCGCCGAACATGCCCCGCAGCCCGTCCCGCACCACCGGGTGGTCGTCGACGATCAGCAGCGAGATCAACTCCCGCTCCCGGCGGGGATCGCCGGCACCGTCACCGTGATCGCGGTGCCACCACCCGGCTCGGACTCGACGTCCAGCCGCCCCGCGAGGCGCTGCACCCGCTGGCGCATGCCGGCGAGTCCGAAGCCCCCGTCCGGGGAACCGCCGGCGCGTTTGGCGTCGGGTGCGAAACCCACTCCGTCGTCCAGCACGTCGAGTGTCACCAGGTCCTCCATGTACGACAGGGTGAGGGCGACCCGACCGGCTCGTGCGTGCTTGGCGACGTTGGTGAGCGCCTCCTGCGCGGTCCGCAGCAGCGCCACCTCGACGTCGGTGTGCATCGGTCGGGCGTCGCCGGTCGTGGTCAGCACCGCTTCGACGCGGTTCACCTCCGACCAGCGCCTGGCCACGTCGCCGATCGCGTCCGGCAAGCGGGCCTCCGCGAGTGCGGACGGTCCCACCGCGTGCACGGTCCGACGGGCTTCGGCGAGGCTCTCACGGGCCAGCTCCATCGCGTTCGCCACGTGCCGGCGCGACGTCACCGGTTCGGCCGACGCCTGCTCAGCGGCTTGGAGCTGGGTGAGGATGCCGGCCAGGCCTTGGGCCAGGGTGTCGTGGATCTCCCGTGCCATCCGCTGGCGCTCGTCGAGCACGCCGGCCTCGCGGGCCTGCACCAGCAGCTGGGCGTGCAGGCCCGCGTTCTCCGCCAGCGCGTTCTCCAGTTCGGTGTTGGCCCTGTGCAGCTCGACCAGCGCCCGCTTCTGCCGGTCGTTGCGCCGGTGGGACATCACGTCGGCGTGGAAGGCCGCCGTGGCGAGCACCATGGTGATGGCGCTGACGGCGGGCCACTTCCACCACTCCTCGGCGGTGATGCGGGCCGACCCTCCCACGTAGGAGACCGCCGCGACCGCGGAGGTGACGGCCACACCGACGTACCGCCACCGGCCCTTCAGGTACTGGAAGGCGTGCACGTAGCCGATGAAGGCGAAGAAGCCGAACCAGGGCGTGAGCAGCACCAGGCAAGCGGTCAGCGCGACGAGCCCCGTGTAGTACAGGCCCATCAGCGGATCGTTGCGGTGCGACTCAGGGTGCAGCGTGTGGAACCACAGCACCCACGCGGTGAGCACGGTCGCAAGGCCGAGCGTCGCGGGAAGGTGCACCTGCGCGTTCCAGAGCGGCTGCACCAGGGTGAACAGGACGCTGACCGCCAACAGCGGGTACGGGAGCACCTTCAGGACCGCGATCTCCTTGCGCTCCCAGCGGTCGAACTCCTCGCGCAACTCGGCCTCGATGCCCACGACCTACTCCCAGCGGAAGTACCGCGCGGCCGGAATCCCGGCCAGGACCGCCCAACCCAGCACCACGGCCAGGTGCAGCGGCTGCGGCCAGTGCCCGACCGTGGCGTCCTGCAATGATTGCACGCCCGCGCCCAGCGGGGTGAAGTCGCTGATCGAGCGCAGGACGTCGGGCATGCTCTCGCGCGGCAACCACAGGCCGGCGAAGAACACGAGCGGGAAGAACACCAGTGTCCCGATCGCGCCGGCGCTCTTGCCGGTCGACGCCAGGGACGCGATGAGCAGGCCGATCGTGAACATCGCCAGCGCCGTCGGCAGGTAGCCCACCAGGTAGGCGGGCAGGTGCCGGGGCAGGCTCACGCCGAACGCCATCCGGCCGATGGCGAGCACGACCAGCGCGGTCGCCGCGGACAGGGCCAGGGCCATCAGCAGTTGCGCGCCGAGCATGGCCCTCGGCTCGACCGGTGTGGTCCGCATGCGCCGCAGCACGCCCTTCTCCCGGTAGGTGGCGAACAGCTGCGGCAGGGAGTTGAGCGCGAACATGGCCAGGCCCAACGCGACGGTGATCGGGACGTACAGGTCGATCGCCCTCAGGCCGACCGCGTCGTCGGAGGGTTCGCGCATCGCGGGGATGGCGCCGAAGACGACCAGCAGCAGCGGGGGGAAGGCGAGCGTGAAGAACACGAGCACCGGCTCCCGGAAGAACAGCCTGGTCTCGGTGGCGGTGAGTCGGGACAGGGCGGGCACGGTGGTCTCCTCAGGGGTGGGCGGGGCGGCCGGTCAGCGCGACGAACGCGTCGTCCAGCGAGGTCTGCTCGACCCGCAGCTCGGCCGCGGTGATCCGGTGGCGGGCCAGCACGGCGGTGACCGCGAGCAGCAGGTCCCCCGTGCCGGTCACCAGCAGCCGGTCACCGGCCTGCTGGACGGAGGCGACCTCCGGCAGCGCCGTCAGCACGGCGTGGTCCAGCGGCCCGGACGGCCGGAAGCGGATGCGCTGCCGGTCACCGATCCGCGAGACCAGCCCGGCCGGCGAGTCGAGCGCGACGACCCGACCGGAGTCGATCACGGCCAGCCGGTCGCAGAGCCGTTCCGCCTCCTCCATGAAGTGCGTGACCAGCAGGATCGTCACACCGCGGTCGCGGACGCCCGCGATGAGGTCCCAGGCGTCGCGACGGGCCTGGGGGTCCAGGCCGGTGGTCAGCTCGTCCAGCACGGCCACCCGCGGGTCGCCGATCAGCGCGAGCGCGATCGACAGCCGCTGCTTCTGCCCGCCGGACAGCCGCCGGAACTGCGTGTCGAGCTTGTCGGCCAGGTGCAGGACCTCCACCAGCTCGCGCCAGTCGGCGGGCCGGCGGTAGAAGGAGCTGTAGAGCTCCAGCGCCTCGCGGACCTTGAGCTTGTCGGGCAGTTCGCTCTCCTGCAGCTGTGCGCCGAGCAACTGCCGCAGTTCGGCGGTGTCGCGTCGCGGGTCGAGGCCGCAGACGCGGATGGTCCCGCCGTCCGGGGTGCGCAACCCCTC
The DNA here is from genome assembly GCF_006716745.1 of Saccharothrix saharensis. Lineage (NCBI taxonomy): Bacteria > Bacillati > Actinomycetota > Actinomycetes > Pseudonocardiales > Pseudonocardiaceae > Saccharothrix > Saccharothrix saharensis. The sequence goes on from NZ_VFPP01000001.1 coordinate 7,597,716, forward strand.
GACGCACTCGACGGTCGTGGTCTTGCCGGCCCCGTTGGGACCCAGGATGCCGAAGATCTCGCCTTGCTCGACGACGAAACCGACCCCGTCCAACGCGGTGTGGTCGCCGTAGCGCTTGACGAGGTCGTGTACCTCGATGATCGCCATGCGGAAAGCCTGCCGTCCGCGGGAGCGCGCCGGATCGACCACGGAGGCGGGGATCACCGCGGACGCGGTAGACCCCCTCCATCCTCCGATCGGAGGATGGAGGGGAGCCGTGCCCGCACGGCCGGACACCGGTAGCGGCGGCTCGACCGCCGCCCGCGCCCGATCGCCGGGTTCGGTGGCTTGGCCGGCGGGGACGCGGCTCATTGTGTTGGACATCGCCCAGTGGGCCGTCGTGCAGGAGCGCTGCGATCACCGTCGCAGGACGTCTTTGCGCTCCGCGGGTCGAGGACGGCAGCCGTCGGCGTGGCCGCGCCTCCACTTGCGACACGGACTTGTCCTCGGAGCAGGTCGTGCGACCCGGTGCTGTCCACCCCAGCGCTTCGCCCCCGAGGTCCGCGGCTCCGAAGACCTCCTGGACCGCGTGTGCCGGCACCGCGCCGCAGTCCCTGCGGACCTGCGGACCTGCGGGCAGACGTTCCTCTCAAGCAGGTCGGACACGTGAAGACGTCAACCGCGACCGGCCCGGAGTGACGGCCTGTAGTGGACCCGCGCGAGCTCACTTCAGGGTGACGGTCGTTGGTTGAGCAGCCCGGCGGGATCGGTGCTGTAGGCGACCATCCAGCTTGGGTCGATGCGGTACCAGACGTTCTCGTCCCAGAACGGGTCGTCGCTGTCGCCGTCGTAGTGCTTGACGAGGTGGTCGCGGATCGCCGGCCAGGTCGGGTCGCCGCTCGTCCCCTCGGGGTTCAGCGGAACGGCGTGGCCGTGCGTGAAGATGCCGAGCTGCTCGCCGCGCATGAAGGTCGCGCTGATGCCGGGCCGTGCCGCGAGATGACGGGCTTTGGCGGCCTGGCGGTGGGTGCCGAAGATCCAGCGGCCGTGCAGGAGGTGCCCGTCGGCGCCGCTGATGCGCGGCTCACCGCGCCGGGTGACGGTGGCGATGGCCAGGGTGCACATGCCTTGGCAGACTCGGACGACCTGCACGGCGTCCAACGTGCTCTCACCTGGCCGGATGATCGATCTGAGGTGGCTGCTGGAGTCGGCCAGGGACGTGTCGAGCAGGACTTGGAGGCTGTGGAGTTCGTCGGGAGTCTCGAACATTCGGCCAGTTAATCAGCCCCCACCGACAGTGTCGGCTCGTCGCCGACGCGGAGCCGGTCGACGCGGCCGCAGCGGGGCCATGGTCCTGGCGGGCCGGCAGCCCCACCCGGTGAGGGTGGGGCTGCCGGCCCGGTCGGAGAGGAGGTGTCGGGTGGTCAGCGTCGCAGTGTCAGCACGCCCGGTCGGTAGGGCAGCAGGCCGTAGTCGCCGCCGGAGTTGGGGCTGCGGCCTTGGTAGAGGAGTTGGAGGTTGCAGGGGTCGATGGTCTTGGTCTGGTCGGCGTTGGCGCGGACCAGGTCGCCGTGGCTGATGTCGTTGGTCCAGGTGGCGCCGCTGTTGGCCTTGCCCGCGAACGGGTTGCTCTCGGTGGCGGCCTGCGGGGTCCAGGAACCGCTGAGGCTGCTGGAGGTGAAGGAGCGGAAGTAGCGGCCGTTGGAGCCGATGGCCTCGACGATCATCAGGTACTGGTTCTGGCCCTGGACCTTGTACACCTCGACCGCTTCGAACAGGTTGTTGGTCGTGTCGCTCATGATCGTGGTGTAGGAGGAGCCGAAGCTGCCGGGGAAGTTCCCGATCGGCATGACCTGGCGGTAGATCTTGCCGTTGTCACCGGCGAAGAACAGGTACATGTTCTGGCTGTCGCCGATGATGGTCTGGTCGATCGGGCCGGTGCCGGAGCCGGTGATGCTGGCCGTGGACAGGGTCTGCTGCGCCGACCACCCGTTGGGGTTGGTGGGGTCGGTCGAGGTCCGGTAGCTGAACGCCGTGCCGCCCCACTGGTAGGCGAGCACCCAGATGTTCTTCGGGGCGAAGTAGAACAGCGTGGGCGCGACGGTGCTGATGTTCATGGCCTGCTGCGGCGCCGAGGCCATCTCGGACCAGTTGCCGAAGAGCCCGAAGTTCATCGATCCCCAGCGCGTGCCGGTGTCGTGCGTGGTCGCGTAGACCAGGTGCTTGCCGTTGTACGGGACGTAGGTGAAGTCCTTGAGCGACACCCAGCCCGACCTCGGGTTCGCCAGCGACCCCGTCGAGGTCCAGCGGTAGGTCGACGGGAGCGAGCACGTGCCACCGGGCTGGGTGGTCGTCGTGGTCGTCGAAGTCGTCGTGCTCGTTGTTGTCGGCGAGGTCGTCGTTGTCGTGCTACCGGTGCACGTCACGCCGTTCAACGCGAAAGTCGTCGGAACCGGGTTGCTGCCCGTCCACGACCCGTTGAAGCCGAAAGACGCCGAACCGCCGGTGGGGATCGAGCCGTTGTAGCTCACGTTCTTCGCCGTCACCGCCGACCCGCTCTGCGTCACCGACGCGCTCCACGCCTGCGTCACCGTCTGGTCGGCGCCGAATGACCACGTCAACGTCCACCCGTTCAGCGGGTCGCCCAGGTTCGTGATCGAGACGTTGGCGCTGAACCCGCCTTGCCACTGGGACGCCACGGCGAAGTTCACCGAACACCCCGCGGCCGCGGCGCCCGCCGGCATGGCCGCGAGCACCGCCGTCGAAGCCAGCACCACGGCACTCACCGATGCGGCGCCAACGTGAGCCGCTCTGAACCTTGTCATGAAGCTGCGTCGTTGCACGGACATGACGTCTCCTTCGTGGACGTTGCGCAAGTCGATCCGGAAGTGGGCGCGATCGGTGGAGCACTTGTCCGATCGCCGACGCGACACTGCTGAGCGAACCGGCGGAGAGACCGCGCCCGACCGCCCCGGGCGGTGGGCACCGGCCCAGCCGGATCCACGACTCGCCTCGCGAGAGCATCAGGCGGGGCGCGGTGCAGGAAGGCCAGTAGCGGGGAGGCGCACGCCGGTTCGTCCTTCTTGTCCGGGGCTGATCGACTGTGAAGCACCATGCCGCCCGCCGAGTCCGAGGAACATCAGGTACAGCAACCGCCACATCGGCTTCGAGATCGTGGACCTGTCGTCCGCGGCGCACGATCACCGCGGGTCCGAGGCCTTCGGTCAACCCCGGCGGTCTGACCGATTGTTTCGGGAGAAGCCCTTCATCTTTCGATCAATGTAGCTACCCGAGTGCGCAGCGTCAACGAGTTGATCGGTCCCGTTGTGAGCGCTAACGATTCGAATGGATCGCGACTTCACTATCGAACAATGTCGAATGTGCAGTTCAGCGGTGGGTGCTGCGGCCCAGTGGGCGTCGCTTGTCGCGCCGGGAGAGTGTCATCGCGACTGCGTGTTAGCGCAAACATTGATGTTGTGGTGTGCGGCGGCGCGGTCGACCGCGGTGGGCGTGGAGCCAGATGGCGATGATTCGTGAACGTCCTGCGCGGTGCCCGCGGCCGAGGTGGAGGAGGGTTGACCTGCGCGGTAGCCGTGCGTCCCGAGATGTCCCTGCGACACCGTCCGGCACCACGAGGGGGCCGGTCGGACGGTGCCCCGGGCACGTTGCAGAGGTCGCGTCCGGCCCTACATCGAGGCAGGCGCTCCGACGCGGAACCGCCGTGCTGCGCCGTACCCACCCCACCCGGTCGGTCGCCGCGCAGGTCCGTTGCCGGGGCTTGCGAACGGGGCTCGGTGCGGCATACGTTCTTCGCCTTTTATCGAACTGCGAGGGAGCACACCCGTGGAACTGCGCAACCAGGTAGCGCTCGTCACCGGCGCTACCGCCGGGATCGGCCACGAGACCGCGAAGCTGTTCGCCCGCGAGGGCGCGAGCGTGATCGTCCACGGCCGGGACGCCGCGCGCGGAGCGGACGTCGTCGCCGAGATCGAGGCGGACGGCGGGACCGCGCGGTTCGTCCGAGCCGACCTGTCCACCGCGGAAGGCGTGCGGGAGCTCGCCTCGGCAGCGGGCGAGGTGGACGTGCTGGTGAACAACGCGGGCATCTACCCGTTCGCGTCGACCGCCGACCAGACCCGCGAGGGCTTCGAGGAGTTACTCGCGGTCAACGTCCTCGCGCCGTTCCACCTCACCGCGGCGTTGGCGCCCGCCATGGTGGCCAAGGGCGCGGGCGCGATCGTGAACGTCTCGACCGTGGCCGCCGTGACACCGGTTTACAACGCCGCCGCCTACGGTGCGACGAAAGCCGCCCTGGAGTCCCTGACCCGCAACTGGGCCGTCGAGTTCGGCATGAGCGGCGTGCGGGTGAACTCCGTCGCGCCGGGCGGGGTGACGACCGGGACCGTCATGAACCTGTTCGGGAACGCGGTCCACGACAACGCCGCCACCACCACGGCACTGCGGCGCATGAGCGAGCCGAGGGAGATCGCCGAGGTGATCCTCTTCCTCGCCTCGCCGCGGTCCAGCTACGTCACGGGTGCGCTCCTGCTGGCCGACGGCGGGTACACCATCGTCTAGGAGGACTTCATCAGGTCGAGTGATGGGGTGTGGCGGTGACGTGACCTCCTGTTGCTAGGTCAACGGCCTGCAGACGATCCTCGTCTGCAGGCCGTTGACCTGGAACCGCGCGCCGGTCGCGGTCGCTTCGCCGCCGGGATGGTGGCACCGGTGATCCGTCGGTGACGTCGGTGACGGGCACCTCCAACGGTCCGGTCGACCCACCGGCCGTCGGGGCCGCCCGGGTGGGCGCGTTACAGCGGGGCGACCCAGTAGGGGGCGACGGTCATGGTGCCGTTGCCCGCGGCGCCGCGCAGGGTGCCGGCGGTGGTGGTCGAGAGCGTGTACCAGGAGTCGACGTAGTCCGGGTCGTCGGTCCACCAGCCGTCCGGCAGGGCGTTGATGATCGCGTTGACCAGCGGGATGTACGCGCCGCCGTCGATGATGGTCAGCAACGCCTGGGTCAGCGCGAGGGCGAGGTCGCGGTAGTTGGTGCCGCCGTCCTCCTCCATCATCACGATGTCGGCGAGGTTGTACTTGTAGTCGGAGAAGTGGACCAGGAGCTGGTTGGGGTAGTAGGTCCTGCCGTCCTCGTCCAGGTAGGGGAGCTGGGCGGTGTCGACCTTGACCTTGCCGTCCAGGCCGAACCCGGCGGTGATCGTGAAGATCTCCGAGTCGCCCTTGTGCCACGGTTCGTGGTCGTCGTTCAGGTGGATCGACGTGAGCTGCGTGGCCCAGTAGCCCGCGGCGGGTGTGACGGCCGCTCGTGCGGCGGCGGGGGACAGGCCGCGCTGCGACAGGGTCGAGCGCAGCACCTGCGTGCCCTTGGTCAGCGCGGTCGCCGTGTCGATCTCGACCAGGTAAACCGGGCGCAGCGGCACGCGGTCCGCGGCCAGCGCGATCCGCCGGCCGGTGCGGTCGTAGGCCGTCACGGTCGTCGGCGCGTCGTCGGTGGGGGAGGACGCGACCAGCGGCGCGGTGCCGCGGCGCAGCGCGACGGCCATGTCGGCGTGCGCGAGGCGGACGGTGAGCAGGGACGTGCCGTCCTGCGGCAGTCCCTTGGCGGCGAGGACTTCACGGTCGGCGTCACGCACGGCGCGGCCGAGCGCGGTGCCTTCGGCGGCACGAGCCAGGAGCACGGGTTCGGTCGAGGTGGCCGGGAGCAGTGCGGACCACCGGGCCTCGTCGGCGAACTCGGCCGCCAGCCGGGCGGCGATCCGGTCGGTGACCGCGGCGACGGAGTCCGTCGGGGCGGCGGTCTTGGCCGGCGCGGCGTGCGCCGGTGCGACCACCAGTCCGGCGGTGACCGCGAGGGCACCGACCGTCGAGGCCAGTAATCGGGTGGGGTGCGACGACGACATGGGCGTACCTGCCTTTACTCTGCGTGCAGGGATGGGTGGGCAGAGTGACATCTGAAAGAATTACACGTACCGTCGTCGTCGGTTGTCAATGGGGAACGGGGTACCGCACCACCCGTACGTGCGCAGTGCGGTTCGGCACGTGGGCGGCGTGCGACGAGGTTCCGGTGCCGCGGGAGAACCGAGGACGGGTCCGGCCAGTCGGCGCCCGGTGGCATCACGGAGAGGGCGCGCTCGGGCCTGCACGTCGAAACGGCGGCTACCGGGCCGGTGTGGCTCGGTAGCCGCCGTGCGGAGCCCGGCCGCTAGCAGCTGCCGTTCGACTCCTTCATGCCCGTGTTGGCGCCCGCGGTTTGTCCGATGATGGCGGGTACGCAGTTGGCCGGGTCGAGTCGGAAGCCGTAGGGGATGCTCACGATGGTGGTGGAGGTGACGTCGGGGCCGGCGGGGTTGGTGTCGGTGCCGGGGGCGGACCAGGTGATGTTGTCGAAGATGTTGCCGTTGACGTGCCAGTAGCCGGCTTCGCTGGTGTAGAAGGTGCCGAGGACGTCTTTGGAGTTCTTGAAGTAGTTGTTGTCGACCTTGGCCCTGGCTCCGGCTCGGGAGTTGATGCCGGATTCGTTGAGGTTGACGTAGTAGTTGTTGTACATGTGGCCGATGCCGCCGCGGAGCAGGGGCGTGCGGGAATCGATGTTCTCGTAGAGGTTGTGGTGGTAGGTGACGAAGCCGTTGGAGCGGTCGCTCTCGCTGGAGCCGACGAGGCCGCCGCGGCCGGAGTTGCGCAGGGTGCTGTAGGACAGGGTGACGTACTGGGTGTCGTCCTTCATGTCGAACAAACCGTCGTAGCCTTCGGACTCGCCGCCGGAGGCGAGCAGGGTGGTGTGGTCGACCCAGACGTTGCGGACGTTGCTCTCCATGCCGATCGCGTCACCGCCGTTGGACGTGGGAGAACCGGACTTCTTGACGTTGCGGATCGTCACGTTGCGGATGATGATGTTGCGCGACTCGCGGATGTGGATGCCGAGCTGGTCGAAGACCGCTCCGCTGCCGACGCCGATGATCGTGACGTTGCTGATCTGCTTGAGCTCGATCACGCCGGCGGCGGTGGAGCAGCTGTCGCCGGAGACCTTGGCCGTGTTGCCGTGGTTGATGGTGCCCTCGACCTCGATGATGATCGGGGTGCTGCTGCTGGCGCGGCTGCACAGGGCCTGGTGGATCTGGGTTCCCGAGGTGGCCCTGACCCTGGCCCCGCCCTGGCCACCGGTGGTCCCGCCGTTCTGCGACGCGTATCCGGTCGCGACACCCGCCGGCGGATTCGACGTCGAGGTGGTGGTCGTGGTCGACGTGGTGGTGGACGTCGACGTGGACGTGGAGGTCGACGTCGTGGTCGTCACCCCGTTGGCCGGGGTCAGCGTCCACTGCTTGGTGGGCACGCTGTCGCAGGAGTTGATCTGCACGCCGGCGCCGACGGCGGTGGAGCCGTCCTTGATGTTCATGCACTTGGTGCTGTTGGTGTCGACCAGGCGGTAGTTGCCACCGCTCGCGGTCACCGTCCAGGTCTGGCCCGCGCCGCCGGTGCACGCGACCTGCTGGACCGCCTTGCCCGCCGACGTGGACGCGCCCTGCACGCCGACGCACAGGCCCGTGGCGACCGAGCTGATCCGGTACCCGCCGCTGACCGCCGTGAGCGTCCACTGCTGGCTGCCGGCGGTGCCGCACGACGCCTGCTGGAGCTGGACGCCCGCGGTCGAGGTCCCGTTGGGAACGTCGAGGCAGTGCCCGCTGCCCACGTTCTTCACCGTGTACGTGCCCGCGCCGATCGCCGCCGAAGCGGTCGTGACCGGCCAGGCGACGAGCGTGGCGGCCAACGCCGTGACGCCCGCCGCCGCTGCCGCGCCCGCGCGCCATCGCGCGCGGCGCGGTCGTGCGGCGCGCGTGGTGGGAGGTTCAACATTCATCGACTACTCCGATTCTGGCTTACCCGGACGCCGGAACTGGCGCTGGCGACTATTCACGCTGGGCGGAACCCGCCGACGAGAAATCCACCGGCACGCCGTGGTCAATGCCACGCGTCCGAAGTGCTTCCTCACCTCGTTGTGGGAAATCGCCTCCTCGTCGAATGTTAGATGGCGCGCAAGTGGCCGGTCAACGACGGTTTCGGCGGTGGGTGTCCGCTGAGTGTCGAATGCGATCGAACGTCCAGCTCAAGAGTGGTCGAACCGATCATCCACCGACTGCGGCATCAATGTGGGCGGTCATACTCGTGAACAGGATCGGCAGCGGCTGATCACACTTGTGAACAATTGAGCCGCCGGCGGTCGCATTCCGTCTCCCCGTGGCCCGCCGGAAGCCGGTGTCGACGCCTCGGCGTCCGGTCACCCCGGCGCCGGCACGGTAGAACGCGCGTGCGGGCATGCGAACCGCCATCAGGCGCGGGTCGGGTCGATCGCGGCCACCGGACGGGGAGGCGCAACACCCGGTCCGCTGCGCGCGTTCTGCCCCGTACGCGCGCAACGGCTCGTGGAACCGTTGACGGGTTCAGAGGGGGCGTCGCATGGTCCAGAAGAGCCAATTGTCGTAAGCCGCGCACGCGGCTACGTCCCAGCCGCGGGTGCCCATCGCGGTCAACACCTTCGTCACCTCGGGAAAACTGCCCGTGACGAAATCCTCCTGACCTCCGGGGTGGGTGATCCGGATGGAGTGTTCCGTCCACAGCCATTCGATGGTGCAGAACTCGAACGTGAGCATCGACTGTCCACTTCCTGTGTCGCCGTTTCGGTCGGACAATTACGGTATCGGAACCGGGCATGCTACATGGCCTGTTCCGGCCCCGGGGGCGGCCTCGACCGCAGATTTGCGGCTCTGATCAGCCCGGTCGCGGCTAATCTGTGATTCTCAATCGAGAGTCCGGTCGGCCGTGAGTGGTGAAGTGGAAGAACAAATCCAGACCCCGTCGGGGACGAGCAGCACTCACAACGCGGTGCACGGCCCCGTCAGCGGTTCCCTGGTCCAAGCGGGCAACATCTACGGTGGTGTGCACTACCACCAGGTCGGCTCGTCGCCCGAGTCCCCGGCACCGGATCGGACCGACCGCCGGCGGTCCGGGTTGGGGCCTGAGGTCGAGGTCGGCGCCGTCACGTACCTCGTGCACGAACAACCGGCAGGTGCTCGGCCGACAGGTGACAGCGGCGCCGTCGTCCGGCAGGCGCGGTGCTCGGGACTGGCGCCCCGGGACGGGTTCGGCTGGTTGCGCCGGATCGATGTGCGAGTTGCCACGCCGCTCACCCGACAGGTGCAGCAGGCACTGGCCGCGGAACACGACCTCCTGCGCCGGCTGTCGGGCGGAGTACCGGGACTGCCCGCGGTGCTCCAGTTCGTCGAGGACCCGGGCGGCACCACCACGCTCGTGACCCGGTGGCCGGAAACGCGGTCGCGCCGTCCCTGTGACCCCCTCGACGCCTTGCTGCTCAACGGACCGGTGCGCGATCCGGGTGTCCTTTCGCGGGTGCGCCGGGCACTGGCCGGGCTGTGCGCCACACTCGACGCGCTGCACTCCCGTCGAGTCGTGCACGGCGCACTGACTCCGGCCGGGTTGCTGATGCGCGACGACGGCGCGCTCCTGCTGCGGGATCTCGGCCGAACCGATCCGACACCGCCCGAGTACCCCGCCCCCGAACAACTCGAACGCGCCGCCGCAGGTCCGTGGACGGACGTGCACCAGGTCGGAGCCATCGCCCACCACCTGGTCACCGGCCGACCTCCGAGCCCTCGCGCGGCGTTGCCCGTCCGACGTTGGGAACCCGGCATCCCCGCCGACCTCGCCGAGGCCATCGACGCGGCCCTGGTCGCGGATCCCGCGAAGCGCCTGAGCGCCGCGGTGCTCGGGACGCGGTTGCGCGGCCTCGCCCATCCCACTCGCTGAAGGAGCACGGTGCGTTCCGTCCAGTTGGCCCTCACCGGGGTGATCCACGTCGTCGCATCCGCCGAAGACGACCACCGGCTGCGGGAGAAGACGCGCAACCACCCCGGGCTGCCGCAGAGCGTCGCCCAAGTGGTGGCCGAGCTGTCGGCCTCACGGGCCGGAGTGCCCGCGACGGTGGACGAGCCCAACCGGTGGAACGGCAGGCGCACGCTGCTGGTCTACGGCACAGCCTGGTCGGTCCGGCTGGAGCCCACCCACTCCGGGCGCGGGTACAAGGTGAAGTGGGTCGACCCGCTCCGGATCAGGGACCACCACCGGCTCGCCCGGCACTTCCTGTCGCTGCGCGCGACCGGTTGGCGGCACGTGGACAGCCTGCGCGAACTGCGCGAAGGCGCCCGCTCGTTCTGGCCGCAGATCGAGCAGCAGTGGGAATGGCTCGTGCGGTCGCAGGCCGACGCATCGCCGGCTCCCGCCCTCCCGCCCCACCACACCGCGTTCCTCGACACCGTCGAACAGGTCGTCGACGCGGGTGAGCGGGTCGCCGTGGCGGCTGCGAGCGGGGAGCGGCCCCACCCCTACCGCGACGTGGCGCCGGTCGGCGAGCAGCGGCAGGGCACGCACGCCGTGTACGGCTTCGCGCTCGGCGGGGCCGGCGCACCGGAGGAGGGCGCCTTCGTCCAAGTCAAGGGCTACGACGAGCACCGCGGCCAAGTGGTGCGGTTGGACGGCCGAGTGGCGACCGTCCGGTTCGACGAAGCCGTGGACTGGAAGCTGCTGCCGAAGACCGGTGAGCTGGAGACCACCACGAGCACGGTGGTGTTCAAGAAGCAGCGAGAGGCGATCACCGCCCTGCGCGACCGGCGGACCCGCAACCCGCACCTGCTGACCGCCTTGGTCGACGCCCGCACCCGGCCACTGGGCGAGGCACCGGACACCCCGACCGAGGAGCTCGACCCGGACCAGCTCCGGGCGTTCCGCAGAGCCTTGGCCGTCGAGGACCTGTTGCTGGTGCTCGGTCCGCCGGGCACCGGCAAGACCCGGGTGATCAGCCAGGTCGCACAAGCGGCGGGACGTGGGGACGGGTGGACGCGGCAGCCCCAGCGGGTGCTCGTCACCTCGCACTCCAACCGGGCCGTGGACAACATCCTGCCCAGGCTGCCACCGGACCTCGTGGTGGTGCGGGTCGGCAACGCCGGCACCGTGACCGAGGAGGGTCGCCCCTACTTGCTGGACGAGCAGGCGCGGCAGTTGCGCGGCCAGGTGCTCGCGGGCGTCGACCGGGGGTTGCGCGAGTTCGCCGACCTGGAGGTCGCGCGGAGGTGGACCGAGGAGCTGGCCGATCGGGTGGACGCCCTGCTGGCCGCGTACACCGAGGTGGACGAGGCGCACGCCGGCGTCGCGGCGGCCCGGCGCGCCGCCGGGGGACCCGCCCAAGCCCGGGTGGACGAGGTAGAGGCCGTGCTGGCCGATCTCGACCGGCGGTCGGCTCGCGCGCACCGGGCGGGGGAACGGGTCACGCGACTCGGTCGGATCCCGCTCCTCGGCTGGTGGGCCCGGTGGCGGGGTGCCGCGCTCCGGTCACGAGCCCAGCGACTCGATGCGGCCCGGCACGGCCATGGCGAGGAACTGCGTCACGCCCGGCGGCACTTGGAGGCCGTCACCGAACAGGCGCCCGCGGTGCGCCACGGGATGTCGGTGCTGGCGCAGCGGTGGGAGCAGGCGGAGAAGACGCGGGAATCCGCGTTCCTCGCAGCCCACGCGTCGCGTGCGGCGATCGGGGGTTCCGAGCCGCCACCCGTGGTCCGCGACACCTCGGACCCGGCGGCGGTCCGGCACGACCTGCCGGCCCTCGTGTCGTGGCTGCGCGCGCGACTGCCACTGCTCCACGCCCGTGCGCGCCTGCTCGGGGATTGGCACCGGGAGGTTTCCGGGGCCACCACACAACTGCACCCCGAGCTGATCCGCTACGCCCACGTCGTGGCGGCCACCACGATCGGCACGGCGTCCCGACCGGAGCTGTCGGACGTGGAGTTCGACCTGGCGATCGTCGACGAGGCCGGGCAGATCGGCACCGCCGACCTGCTGGTGCCGCTGGTACGGGCCCGGCGGGCGGTGCTGGTCGGCGACCAGCAGCAGCTACCGCCGTTCCTCGACTCCGAGGTCGAGGCCTGGGGCCAGGACGTGGGAGACCCGCGCATCCGGGCCCTGCTCGCGCAGAGCGCGCTCGAACAGCTGATGGACCGCCTGCCGCAGGTGAACGTCGTGCCGCTGACGTGGCAGCGGCGGATGCCCGCGGTCATCGCCGAGTTCAGCTCGCGGGTCTTCTACGGCGGCAGGTTGCGCACCGCCGGCACGCGCGTGCACGACGACACCGTGTTCGGCAGCCCACTGGTGTTCGTCGACACCGCGCGGCTGCCCGTGCAGCAGCGGCGTGAACAACCGGCCGGCCGGCGGGAGCACCGGCGGAACGGCTACCACAACCCGGCCGAGTCGCTGCTGTTGTCGCGGTTGGCCGCGCACTACGACGCGACCGGCCGCGAGTGGGCGGTGATCGTGCCCTACAGCGCGCAGGTCAAGGCGATCACCGCCGCGATCGTGGAGCTGATCGGCAAGGAGAGCCACGTGCGGCTGAACGTCGGCTCCGTCGACTCGTTCCAGGGCGGCGAGCGCCAGGTGGTCCTCTACGGCTTCACCCGCAGCAACCAGGACGGCAACGTGGGCTTCCTGCGCGAACTGCGGCGCACCAACGTCGCGTTCACCCGGGCCAAGGAGCAGCTCGTGCTCGTCGGTGACCTGGACACGTTGACGATGGCGCGCAACGGCGGGTTCCGCGACCTCGCGCGGGCGCTGCGCGATCACGTGGCGACGGTGGGCGAGATCAGGCAGTACGAGGAAGTCCTCAGCCGGATCGGTGGGCGATGAGCAGCAGGACGAAGTTGTTCCCCTACCCCGAACTGCGAGCGCTGGAGGACACCGCGTTCGAGCACGGGGTCGTCCCGACGCGCATCCACTCGCTGCTCCTGCCGGTGTGGAAGGTGACCGTGCAGGCGACGGTGGTCGTCGCCGAGGACTACGACCTCATCGACCGCCACCTGTCGCGCGGCATCGCCGAGGCGGGCTTCTCCACCGCGGCCGAGCTGGCGGCGTTCTTCTCGTTGGACCCGCTGCTGGTCGACCGGGCGTTGCGGGCGCTGGAGGCGATCGGCCACCTCGGGACGACCGGTAATCGGTGGTGGCTGACGGAGGTCGGCCTGAGGTCTGTCCGGGACGGGAGGCGTTACGAGGTCACCAACGAGGACCGGCGCGTGCTGTACTTCGACGGCTTCAGCAGCCGTCCCCTGACGAAAATCTGCTACGACCCGCGCAAGGTCACCCTGCTACCGCCGGACGAGCTGCCGACCGGCGGACGGTTCCACAGGCTGTTCACGCAGTGGAGCTTCGACCTGGCGGCACTGCCTGCCCTGTCGGGCAACCCGGAGCGGGCCAGGTTCAACCTGCCCGAACGAATCGACAACCCGCGTCCACTCGGCCCGCCGGAACTGGTGTACCTGCCCCTGATCGTGGTGCGCGGGCTGTCGCGGACCGGCCGAACGCGCCACCTGGCCTACACCCAGGCGGCCGGGGAGGCCGACCCCGATCTGGGCGCGCTCGTCGAGGCGACTCCCGACATCACCGCCGTCCTGGAGCAGGAGCAGCGCACCGCCGACCCGGAGCACGAGGAGAAGCGGGCGCGGGAGTGGGCCGACCGGTACAACCTCGCCGGACACCGCCTGGTCCGACTGCCCACCGGCTTGCTGCGCGTCGTGCTGCCCGGCCGCGACTTCGGCGCGGAGGGCGGGCTGCCGCTGCACCAGCTCGGATCGTTCGTGGTGCGCGGGGACAGCTTCTTCCAGCCGTGGTGCGACGACGTGCGGTTGCGGCGGAAGGCCCTGCTCAGCCGGGCGCGCTCACTGCTGGGGGCTCGCTCGCGGCTCGCGGCCGGGCGGGCATGGCCGCGGATCGAGCAGGTCGCCCGCCAGCTCGACGTGGGTGAGGTCGACCTCCAGACGTTGCGCACCCTCGCCGAGAGGTCGGGTGAGACGGCGCTCGTGGCCCAACTCGATGAGTTGGCGCGCACCCTCTAGCGTCGCGCGGGCACGGAGGCACGGTCGCCAGGAGGTGTCGCCGTCGCGCCTGAGCGCCTGGGCGGGCTCGACTTGTCGGGCAGGTGGGGGTGGGTGGGTTCTACAGTGGTGTCCGTGATCACTGAGGAGGAACGCGCCGCTCGCTCACGACGCGCCTGCGATGCGGCGGTCGCCGCCGCAACCGCGCTCGGGCTGGATGCGTCCGAGGCTGAAGTCCTGTACGACGTCTTCTCGGTGGTGGTGGACCTCGCGCCGTCGCCGGTCGTCGCGCGCGTGCCGGTGGTGACCCCTCGTGGCATCACCTCGGCGGGCTTCCAGCGCACGGAGTTGGACGTGTCGAGGTGGATGGCGTCGCGCGGCGAGCCGACCGTCGTGCCGAGCGCGCTCGTCCCGGCGGAGCCCGTCGAGCGCGACGGTTTCACGATGACCTTCTGGGAGAAGGTGGAGGGCGTGCTTCCCGGCGACTACGACGCGGTGAAGCGCATGCCCTCGGTGGCCCACCTGCACTCGATCCTGGCCGAGTACCCGGGCGAGGTCGGCTTCTTCCCGGGGATGCAGGGCTACGTCGACCTCGCCTTCGACGACCTGGAGGGGCGCGAGGACCTGCTGCCTGCCGCCGACCTGGCCCGCGCCCGCGCCGAGTGGGCCGTGCTCTCGCCCCTCATCGCGTCGCCCTCCGCTTTCGCGCGGGTGTTCCCCGGTGTTCCCGTCCAGGTGGTCCACGGCGACGCCCCGTTCTACAACCTGATCGAAACCGCCGACGCCGTGCTGTACTCCGACTACGAGCACGTCGGCGTCGCCCCGGTCGAGTGGGACCTCGCGCACACCGGCGAGGAGGCGATCGCCTCCTACGACGCCGCCGCGGTCGACCTGGGGCTGCGCGCGGTCGACACCGACGTCCTGCGCGCCATGGAACGCCTGCGCGACCTCCAGATGGTCGCCGCCACGGCGATGATCCCGCAACTCCCGCTGCTGGCCGACGGCCTGTCGTCGACGCTGCAGACCTGGCGGGCCACCGAGCCCTGGCGGGACCTCCCTTCGCCGTGACACCCACCGGCTGGAGCCTCCGCCCGTGACAAGAGGACAGCACGTCCGCCGGTCATGGTGACGCCCCGCCGTCCGTGGGTCGTGACCGCACGGGTGGCGGTCACATCCTCCGCGATCCGTACGTCAGTGCAGTCGACGGGTCGATCGCTGGACGAACGGAGCGGAACGGATGAGCGGGATCGACGTGCACGGGACGGTGGCCGACGGTTTCGAGGCGGTTCGCGAGGTGTTCGCCGCCGTGGTGGTCGAGGACGGCGGTGCGGCCGGCGCGCAGCTCGCGGCGTACGCGAACGGCAGGCGCGTGGTCGACCTGTGGGCGGGGGACGGGGTGACCGGCGACACGCTGACCGGCGTCTACTCCTCGACCAAGGGGGCGGCGACCCTGGTGGTCGCGCTGCTGGTGCAGGACGGCGCGATCGACCTGGATGAGCCGGTTGCCCTGCACTGGCCCGAGTTCGCCGCGGCGGGCAAGGGCGGGATCACCCTGCGGGACGTCCTCACCCACCGCTCCGGCGTCATCGGCGTCGCCGGTGGGTTGACCGCCCACGAGCTCGCCGACGACCGGACGATCGCCGCTCGCCTGGCGGGGCAGCGACCGTACTGGAAACCGGGGTCGGCCTACGGCTACGGCGGGTTCGTGACGTTCGCGATCGTCGGCGAGGTGGTCCGCCGGACCACCGGCCGCTCGCTGCAGGACCTCTTCGAGGAGCGGATCCGCACACCCTGCGGTCTGGACCTCTACCTCGGCCTGCCCGAGCCACTGGAGGACCGCTTCCGGGAGATCCTGCCGGGGCAGGCCGGTCCCGACGCGCTCGCCGAATTCCGGTCGACGGTTCCCGGTCCGCACAGCATCACCGGGATCGGCTACGGCCTCAACTCCACCCCGCCCCTGGACCAGGTGGCCTTCGTCAACACCCGGCGGGTGCGGGCGCTCGGTCAGGCTTCCGCCGGCGGAGTGGGCAACGCCCGCGGGCTGGCCGCGATGTACGCGGCGGCGGTCGTCGGCGTCGACGGCCGGGCACCGCTGCTGACGTCGGACACCGTCGGCGAGTTCGCCATGCTCCACTCCACCGGCGGCGACCTGGTCACCGGTGCCCTGGGGCAGTACGCCCTCGGCTTCCAGGCCAAAGGCCGACGCTACCCGTTCCTGAGCGCGAACGCGTTCGGCCACAACGGATCGGCGGGCTCGGAGTCCTTCGTCGACCCGGTCAGCGGTATCGCGTTCGGCTACACCCGGCGCCGCTTCTCCTTCAACTGGTCCTACCCGGAACACGATCGGCTCGCCGCCGCCGTCCACCGCGCGGCCGCGGCTTCCTGAGCAACCCCTGATGACCTCGCACACCGGGAACCGGCCCCGGCGCCTGTCCGAGACCGGTCTGACCATCCCGGAGCCCGATCCGGGACTGGGCGGGCTGTACGAGGTTCTCGGCGGGCGAGCGGCTTTCGTCGGTGCGGACAACGGCGGGCACTACGTACGACCGTGGCTCCGGATGCGTGGACGAGACGACGGTGACGTTCCCGACCACCGGCCGGCTGCCGGACGAGGTCGACTGCACCGACGTCGCCCCGCGGTGATCGTGCGGGTGCCCGGGAGACGCCTGTGACCACTCCGGGAGTCCGGTCAACGCGTCACGGGTCCGCTGTGCTCCGTGCACGCGACTCCGTTGAGCTTGACGTCGCTGGGCGAGGGGAAGACCGAACCCGTATAAGCGACCGTGAGTCCGGTCTTCGCGAACCACTTGGCGTAGAGGTCCCGGTTCCAAGCCGCGCCGCTGAGCTTCACGGAGCTGCCCGATTGGGTGAAAGGGCCGGGCCACGTCGTCTTGACGTGACCGCCACCGCTCAGCACGAAGGTCGCCTGCCACGGCGCCGCCGCGTCGGGCCCCAGGTTGTCCACGGTGAACTCCGCCTGGTAGCCGCCCAGCCAGGTGCTCTGCACCACGTGCGTGTAGGTGCAGCGGAGGTTCGGCGCGGCGGGGTCCGCCACCACGGGCGTAACCGGAGTGACCATGACGATGCCCGTTGCCAACAAGGCGTGCAACACCGGCCTGAACCGCATGGCGAATCTCCCGAGTCCGGACGGACAATGCTCCTGGAAAAGCTAACGCGTTGCGCGCGGCAGGCGCTACGCCCATTCGCACGCCGATGACTGCTCATGATGGCTCGAAATTGCCGTCCCGGCCGGTTCGTCGCAATCAGGTCGCATCGATGCGTGCCTCGTTCCGGGGCACGTCCGGACAAGCCCTTGAGGCACGATCACCGCAGCTCTGCGTCCAATTCGGAGTTCCCCGGCACCGCACCCGCCGAACGCCGCCGCGTTTGAGCCGACCGCTCTCGTGGTATCGACCAGGACCATTGCCGTCCCGATTCGGAGGGTGCTCATGCAGGTACAGGTCAACACCGACCACAACATCCACGGTGGCGAACGACTGGCCACCTATGTGACCGCCGACCTGGAGAGCGGTCTGGCCCGGTTCAGCGGGTGGTTGACCCGGGTGGAGGTGCACCTCAGCGAGGACGGGGGCGGCAAGCCGGAGGACAAGAAGTGCGTCATCGAGGCGCGACCGGGGGGCAAGCAGCCGGTCGCGGTCACCCACCACGCGACCACCGTGGACGACGCGTACGCCGGGGCGGCGCAGAAGTTGAGCAGGGTGTTGGATTCCCGGTACGCCCGCGCCCACGACCACAAGGGCAGCGACAGCATCCGTCACATGCCCGCTCCGGAAGACCCGGGGCGCGTCGGCGTGATCGTGGACGAGCCTCGGGACTGATCGGGGCGAGTGGTTCACTCGTTCGATCCGGTGTCGCCCACGATGTGTTCACCTGGTCAACGGCCGGCCGATGATCCTCATCAGCAGGCCGTTGATCGGGTGGCGGTTGCTCATCACTGCGTGTCGGTGCGCGGAACCCCGCGGAAGGCAGGCGTTCTCAACCGACCCGTGGTCGTCCGGCGCAGCACCGAGCGGCCGGAGCTCAACGGCCACGGTCGACGGGCCCGTGCCGCCCGGCCCCGCCATCGGCGCCATCGTGGGGGGCGCTGCGATCAGTCCCGGTCGGCGGGCGGCCACTCGTCGCCCCACTTGGCGTCCCGGGCCGCCCGGTAGAGGTCGCCGTGCCGCTTGCTCACGGTCGTGTCCTCCAGGCCGTCCTCGCCGGTGCACAGCCGCAGGACGACCATGCCCTTGCGCTTGAGCGGGTGCCGCAGCACGCGGTTCGCGGAACGCCGTGACCAGGTGCGCGACGCGACCACGTAGGAGAACTTCTCGTCCTCGAAGTTGAGCGTGCCTTCCTTGATCAGCCGGTGGGCGCCGACGCGGGGGAGCCGCGCGGTGAAGTGGCACCAGTCCCGGCCTCGCGGGATCGGGCACTCCCGCTCGTGCGGGCAGGGCGCGACCAGCGACAGACCCAGCTCCACCAGCAGGTCGCGAGCCGCGACGACCCGTTCGTAACCCGCCGGCGTGCCGGGTTCGATCAGCACGACCGTGTCGGCCTCGCGGGCCAGCCACCGCACGGCGTCCGCGCGGGTGTGCTCGGGTAGCTCACCGAGCACGTAGGACAGCGTGACCAGGTCCGCCCGGGGCGCGGGCGCGCCGGGGTCGACGACGCCGTGCCGCCACGTCGCCCCGCGCAGGGCCGGCTCCTCGGCTTCGGCGACGAGTCGCTTGCCCAGCGCCACCGCGTGCGGGGCCTGCTCGACCACGGTCAGGTCGACCAACGATGGCCAGGTGTCCTGCGCGGCCCACAGCGCGGCGCCCGTGCCGCCGCCGACGTCGACCATGGTCCGCGGGGTGAACTCCGGCACCACGGCGGCCACCTCGGCGAACACCGCCCGCACCGCGGCGAACGTGGCGGGCATCCGGTAGCCGGCGTACGCGGCGACGTCGACCTCCGAGTGGAGGATCACCTCGCCGGCCGCCGCCCGGCCCTCCCGGTAACGGGAGATCAGCCGGTCGACCGACCGGGACAAGTCCTGGTGCGGGAACCGGCGCAGCGCACCGTCGAGGGCGGACTGGAGGTCGTCGGGTAGCGTGGCCACGACAGGTGATTGTGCCGGTCCGGGCCCACCGGCAGGACTCGGGTGAGGTCAGGACGGCGTCCGACACCTGGCCGTCCGCGACGGCGCCGGTAGCTGCCGGTGTCCGGTCGGATCCTCCAGCAGCCTACTGGCCCCTGGCCACCAGGACGACGATGTTGGTGTTCTTGGCCCGGTAGGCGGTGGCGGACCAGGTTTCGGTGGTGAAGGCGTCGTCGAGGGACTGGCCGGTGAGGTAGGGCCCTTCGGGCAGGTGGTTCCGCAGGCCCTCCACGACCGCGGGTGGGGTGGCGTTCTCCTGCGTTCCCCGGTCGATCTCGACGAGGGTCGACTGGGGGAGGGTGACGATGGCGTCGATCCAGTAAGTGGACGGGCCGGGGACGCGGTCGTCGCCGAGGGTGCCGGACATCCACTCCGCCTTCTCCGCCGCGGTGAGGAGGGGGAAGCGCTTGGTGAGCGGGTCGAGGTCCGTGCGGAGTTCGCCGGTGCCCGATTTGGCAGGCATTCTGGGATGTCCCTTCTCCGGCTGGGTGGTGCTGCAGGCGGTCGCGGTCAGCAGCAGGAGGAGCGCGGCGACGAGGTGGCGGGTGGTGCGGGTCACCTGGGTCACCGGGCGCGGTTCCTCTCGGGTTCCCTGGGGTTGTCCGGGGTCGGGCCCCGGTCGCGGTCGGTGCCGCGGACGGTGCCGTCGTCGGGTGGGGGCCCGTCGGACAGGCCGGTGGGCGGGTGGCCGAGTTCCCAGGTGATGGTCTTGGTCATGCTGCCGTGCGTGTCGAACGGTCGGGCCCAGCCTATTTCGGTGAAGCGGCCGTTGTCGTCGTCGGCGGCGCCGGTGGCGATGTCGGCGTCGCCCCGGTTGAAGTTGTAGCGGTCCTCGCCCTCGACGGTGATGACCATGGTGACCTTGCTGCCCTCGACCTTGACGTTGCCGTGGCTCCAGATCTGGTAGCCGCCGACGGCCTTCTGCCAGTTCTCGGTCTGGGGGTAGGGGGTCGCGCCGCTGGGTGCGCCCGTCATCGAGAAGTCGGTGCGGCCGGAGCGGATGATCTCCTCGGCGGCCCGGGCGGCGCGGGTCACCTCCGAGTCCACGCCCTTGCGGATGCCGGAGTCCTCGCGGTAGGCCTTGTCGTAGTCCCACTCCTTCGGCGTGCCGGTGTTGTCCCAGTAGTGCTCGTACATCTCCGTCGCGTCGGGCATCAAGCCCAGGGCCTGGGCACCGCGCAGCTTGGCCAGCCACTGCAGCTTGTCGGCGTGGTCGCCGAGGTTCGAGTCCTCGGAGTCGTAGACGAAGTCCTCGTCGAACGTGATGTCGGGCTTCTCCGGCGGACCGGTGTGGTACTTGCCGTCGGCCGTGGACGTGATGTCGGCGTCGGCGAGGGTGGTGGCGCCGTGGTCGCTCACCTTGCCGGCCTCGGCGGCGGACAGGGCCTCGGAGAGGCGGGAGTCGACCTCCTGCGCGATGGCCATCAGCCGGGTGACGCGCTCGGCGAGGGCGTGTGCGGTGGCCGCGCGGGTCGGGTCGGCGGCGCCGCCGGGATCGTTGTCGCGGACCGAGCCGTCCGGGCCGATGGTGAACCAGTTGGCCTGGGCGACGGTCTCCACCTCCTCGACCCGCTGGCGGAGGTCGGTCACGGCGTCGGCGGCGTCCTGCAGCGCTTTCTGCACGTGGGCGGCTTCGGCGACGACGTGCTCGGCGCGGTCGCGCAGCCCGGTGAGCGCACGGCGCGCTTCGTCGGCGCCGGTCCCGTGCCAGAACAGCGGGCCGAACGACAGGTCGAGCTCGTCCTGCAGTCCCAGGATCTGCTCCTTGCGACCGCGCACGGACCGCGCCGCGCCCTCGATGGCGTCCGGGTTCCACGAACGGACCTCGGCGTAGCTGGTCACCCGCCGGACCCCCCGAACAGACCGCCGAGCAGGCCGAAGTCCGACGCGGCGGCGTCCTCGTTCTTCTCGTAGCCGTCGGCCGAGGCGGCGAGGTCGTCCCCGAACGCGGTGACGTCCGTCGACCAGCCGGTCAGCCGCTGCCCCCACGCCGAGGCCAGGGCCGGGGCCCGTCCGGCCGACGCCGAGCCGGGCATCGCCTCGGCGACCGGGACCACGGCCTCGCCCAGCTTGACGCGACCGGCCTGTTCACCGGCGGAGGTGGCGGCCTTCGCCGCTTTGCGCAGAGCTTCGACGTCGACTTCGTAGCCGTCCACAATCCCCCCACGGGTGAGGTGAGATGAGGGTAGGGCAGCCCGGGCGGGAGGCGATTGCGTTCGGCCGGACAATCACCCGAACAGTCCGATAACCGCATTCTTCGGGTGAGGGCGCCGATTTAATGCGAGTGTGGAATAGTTGCGCGCACGCGCCCTCGTCCCTGATCCGCAACGCGATCGAATGCGGTGTCCGCTACCGGGGACGGCGGATCTTGATCAGGTCCATGTCGGTGGCGGAGGCGCGCATGTCGCGGAAGTCGACGCCCAGTTGGTCGATCGCGCGGGAGGCCAGGGCCAGGGCGCGGTCGCACACGGTGCGGTCGGTCGGTTCGACTTCGGCGCGCAGTTGGACGCGGAAGCTGAAGAAGTCCAGAGAGCGGTCGTAGGACAGCGCTCCCTGCTCGGAGAAGCCGTTGGTCAGCACACCGTGCCGGTCGACCTCGGCCAGCAGGCGGGCGCGTCCGGCGTCGTCGAGGTCGGTGAACCTGCCGCGCACCATGACCCGGTAGGTGTGCTCGACCATGGGCAATCCCTCGTTCGTCCGGCGGTCCGTGCATGGTGGGGCACCGGCCGGGCGGTTCGCAATCGACTTAACCGCGCGGGCCCGCACGGTGTTCTCAGTGGATGAGCGTCGGACCGGACGGCGGTGGTGAGGAGGTACGGTCCCTCGCGCCGGCCCTGATGCGGCCATGGGGAGTGTCTGCTCGAAGAGCGGGAAGGGGACGAGCCGTGCGCCGTCGTACACGCAGGACCGCTGTTGCCGCGATCGCGTTGACCAGCTTGATGGTGGTGAGCGCCTGCGCGAAGGACTCCGGCGACAGCACCGCCGCGCCGTCCGCGGGCACCGGTTGCGAGTTCGCGACGCCGCCCAGTGCGCCGGCCACCACCAGCGCCACCGAGGGCACGAGGGCTTCCGACGGTGACAAGGTGGACGGGAGCGGGTTGAAGGTCGGTCTCGCCTACGACATCGGTGGTCGGGGTGACGCGTCGTTCAACGACCTCGCCGCCGCCGGGTTCGACCAGGCGGTCAAGGACTTGGGTGTCGCGAAGGACAACACCCGCGAGCTGTCCGCCGCGCCGAGCGAGGACGAGTCGGTGAAGCAGTCCCGGCTGCGCCAACTGGCCCATGAGGGCTTCAACCCGATCGTCGCGGTGGGCTTCGCGTACACCGAGTCGCTCAAGGTCGTCGCGCCCGAGTTCCCGGACGTCCGGTTCGGTCTGGTGGACTCGGCGGTGCCGGAGGCGGCGAACGTCACGCCGCTCGTCTTCGCCGAGCAGGAGGGCGCATTCCTGGCCGGCGTCGTGGCCGCCTACCAGAGCCGGAAGTGCCACGTCGGGTTCGTCGGCGGCGTCGACATCCCGCTGATCCACAAGTTCGAGGCCGGGTACGTCCAGGGTGCGAAGGCCGCCGCGCCGAAGATCGTGGTGGAGAAGAAGTACATCACGCCGGCCACGGACTTCAGCGGCTTCCAGGACCCGGTGAAGGGGATGGAGACGGCGAAGGGCCTCATCGACAAGGGCGCGGACGTCCTCTACCCGGCCGCGGGCGCGTCCGGCATCGGCGTCTTCTCCGCGGTGAAGCAGGCGGGGGTGCTGGCGATCGGGTGCGACGCCGACCAGTACCACCAGCCGGCGCTCGCGGACTCCCGGGACGTCATCGTGGCGTCGAGCCTCAAGCGCGTCGACGTGGCGGTGCACGACTTCGTCCGGGCCGCCGCGAAGGACGACCTGGCCTCGTTGCCGGACGTCTTCGACCTCAAGGTGGACGGTGTCGGCTACGCCACGTCGGGCGGTCGGATCGACGCCGAGCTGCAGGGCATCCTCGAGGGGTTCAAGGCGCAGATCATCGCGGGGACGATCAAGGTCGCGGACCAGCGGTAGCCCCTCGGTCGAGCGGCCGGACGAAGAACGTGAAGTCCTCGCGGGCCCTGGCGTCCACGGGCACGGGCAGGTGGACCCGACCCGAGGCGACCAGGGCCCGCACGGCGGGTCGGCTCAGGCCGAAACCCGCCGTGAGCAGCTTCTCGACCCGGACGGGCGCGGGGAGCTCGAACCTCACGACGACCTCCAGCGGTGCCGGGTCGTCGCCGTCGAGGTCGTAGAACGGCATGTCGGTCTCCAGTTCCCAGGTGCCGCTCCACTCGAGCCGGTAGCCGGACCGGCGGGCCAGGGCCGGGTCCATGACCAGGAGCCGGACCAGGGCCGCGTCGTTGTCCTCGAACAGGCGCAGCCGCTCGTGCTCCAGCGCGCGCACGTGGACGCGCTCGTGGAGGGGGATCTTGGACGTGCGGCCGCACCCGTCGCAGCCGATGAGCAGCCAGACGTCGAGGAGCTTGCCGCCGGCGTTCACGCGGAACTTGCCGGTGGGGTGGTGGCGGGTCGAACGGCACGAGGGGCACGCCGTGACGATGGCGGGCAGGCCGAGTTCCTTCACCACCCACAGCGCTTTCCGGTCCACGTCGGAAGCGGCGTTGTCAGCGGGCACACGGGAAGAGGACATGGCCGGGGGAAACTCCGAGCGTGCGGAGGAGACGCCCGGCAGCGCCACCACGGCGCCGGCGATCGACTCCTGGATCCAGTGAGGTACGGCCGACGGCCACGAGAGGGCACGTCGGCTGGTGCGACGTGGCTCAGCACGTCGCGTGCGTCACTGGTCACAGCTCCATGTGCGGAATGATGTTCAACCGGCGCGCGCCGGGCAACGGATTTTCGCCGGCGCGCGCCCCGCTCCCGCCCCGGTCACCTCGCCGCGGTGACGGCCGGTCGGGGTTTGCCCCGGGACACGGCCACCCCGACCAGGCACAGCGCGCCGCCCGCCAACGCCACCAGACCGGGAACCTCGTCCAGCAACGCCCACGACAGCAGCACGACGATCGCCGGCACCAGGTAGGTCGTGGCACCGAGCCTGCCGGTGGTCATGTGGGACAGCGCGTACGCCCACGTGTAGAACGCCAGCGCGGTCGGCAGCAGCCCCAGGTACACCACCGCGATCGTGGCGCTCGCCGGCGCGTCGCGCAGGTCGCCGACGAGCTGCCCGCCGAACGGCAGGCACACGATCGCGCCGATCACGCAGCCGTACGTGGTGGCCTGCAACGCGGACGCGTGCCGAAGCGCGGGCTTCTGCGCCACGACCCCGACCGCGTACCCCGCCGCCGCGACCAGGCACAGCAGCGCGCCCCTGGTGGTCGAGCCGCCGCCGGAGTCGAAGAGCCCGACCGCCGCGACACCCGCGAACGCGATGGCGAGCCCGGCCAGCAGCCTCGCCGGGAAGCCCTCGCGCAGCAGCCACCCGGCCAGGAACGCCACCAGGACCGGGCCGACGCCGACGATCAGCGCGGCCGTCCCGGCGTCCGCGTGCCGCTCGCCCCAGTTCAACGCCACCATGTAGAGCGCGAACCAGAACACGCCGGAACCGATGATCCCCGGCCACGCCGCCCTCGGCGGCACACCCACTCCGCGCACCGCGGCGACGGCGCCGAGCGCGATGGCGCCGACCAGCAGCCGTCCCAGCGCGAGCGACCCGGGCTCGAAGTGCTCCCCGGCGTACCGGATGCCGACGAACGCCGACGCCCACAGCACCATGGTGACCAGGACCGCCGCGGCGGCCTTGGTGGTGACACCGCTCCGCTCCACCGGGTCAGCCCCCCGCCATCGCGCGGACGTCACGTCGGCGCAGCTTGCCCGTCGGCGTGCGCGGCAGCTCGGGCACGAACACGACGTCCTCCGGCACCTTGTACCAGGTGAGGGTGGCGTGCGCGGTGGCGAGCAGGTCGGCGCGCACCCGGTCCGGTGACGCGTCGTCGGCCAACGCCACGAACGCCCGCAGGCTCGTCACACCGGTCTCGCGCCGGGCCGAGCACACCGCGGCCTCGCGCACCTCCGGGTGCCGCATCAGCAGGTCCTCGATCTCCGCCGGGTGCACGTTCTGGCCGCCGACGATCTCCACGTCGTCCAACCGGCCGTGCAGCCGCACGTACCCGTCCTCGTCCACGGTCGCCGCGTCACCGGTGGCGTACCAGGAATCCCCGGCGCGCGACGGCGGGTCGCCGCCCCGCGCCACGCCCAGCGCGATCGACGGACCCGCTACCTCCAGCGCGCCCGGCACGCCCGGCGGCGTCTCCGCGCCCGCTTCGTCCACGATCCGCATCCGGTACGGCGGCAGGATTCGACCGATCGTGTGGTCACGACCGCGGCCGATCGCGTTGGCCACCAGGGCGTGCCCGATCTCCGTGGTGCCGAAGATGTTCAGCAGCCGTTCGCCGAGCACCTGTCGCAGCCGCGATTCCAGCACGTCGGGCAGCACCTCGCCCGCGACGAGCGCGAGCCGCAGGTCCGACAGCAGCCCGTGGTCGGGGTGGCGCAGCAGCCGGGCGTAGAAGCTCGGCTGGCCGTAGAACACCGTCACGCCATGGGTTTTGACGATCCGCAGGGCGTCGTCCTCGGTCGCGCGTTCCCGGGACAGCACCGTCGTGCCGCCGCGGTGCAGCGGGAAGAACAGCGAGTTGCCCAGCCCGTAGGCGAAGTACATCCGCGACACCGAGAACGTGACGTCGTCCGGAGTGAGGTCGATGACCGACCCGATGGCCTGCTCGTACACCCCGGGGTCGCCGTGGGTGTGGAAGCACAGCTTCGGGTCGCCCGTGGTGCCGGAGGTGAAGACCGCGTACGCCGGGGTGTCGGACGTGACGGGCGCGCAGGGCGCGTCACCGTCGACCCACAGCTCGTGCGGTGCGATCGCGGGCGGACCGCCCCAGGACTCCTCGGACACCACGGCGTGCGGCTCCGCGATCCTCAGCGCGCGGCGCACCTCGTCCGGGTGCATGGTCGAGTTCACCGGCACCGCGACCGCCCCGATCCGGAGCGCGCCGAGGAACGCCCACACCAGGTCGACGCCGTCCGGCAGGACCAGGGCGATCCGGCTGCCCGGACCGAGCCCTCGCGCGGTGTACGCGGCGGCGGCCCGGCCGGCGCCCTCGTAGACGTCGGCGAAGCGGTAGGTCTCGGCTCCGACGTGGTAGGCCGGTCGCCCCAGCCACCCGCGGTCGCGTGCGCGTCGCTCCAGCCGTTCGACCAGGTTCGCGCCACTGCTCACCGACATGATTCCCCCCGAACATCACGTCGAAAGTCGGTCGGCCACGACCTCCCCTGCCGTCGCCGCGTGGTCGAGGTTGGCGACCTCCGCCCCGGGGTGTCAAGGAGTGCCGGCCGCCCGTCCGCGTGCGCGGCGCGCTATCTCACCCCATCGAGTGAACGCGGTGGTTCACCGGAGGTCGTCCTGGAACCGGAAGTCCAGCAGGCAGCGCTGGTCGGTCACCTCGGTCACGGTGTCGAGCGCGAGACCGTGCGCCGAGGCGAGCGCGCGGAACTCCGCCAGCCGGCGCTCCCGGCCGCCGAAGATCACCAGCATGGCCAGGTCGCTCCCGGTGTCGGCGCGCAGACCGCCGACCGCCTCCACGACCAGGACGCGCCCGGTGGGCCGTGCGGCCTCGGCGCAGCGGTCCAGGATGCGGTGGGCGTGCTCGTCGTCCCAGTTGTGGAGGACGTCGACCAGCAGGTAGGCGTCCGCACCCGCGGGGAGCGGGTCGAAGAAGCTGCCCGCCGTCACCCGCGCCCGGTCGTCGAGGCCGCGGTCGTGGAACGTGCGGCGCGCCTGCGCGGCGGTCTGCTCGAGGTCGACCAGGTGGCCGCGCACGGCGGGATGGGCTTCCAGGATCGCCGCGAGGAGGCCGCCCGCGCCACCACCCACGTCCACGATCGTGGCGAACCGGGACCAGTCGACGCCGGCGACGAGCCGGGGGAGCTGGTCGCGGAACCGGCGGGTCATCTGCCGGTCGAACGACTCGCGCAGGTGCGGGTGGTCGTGCACGTCGGTGTAGAAGTCACGCCCGTACCGACGCGGGTAGGCCGCCTCGCCGGTGCGGACGCTGTGGAGGAGGTCCGCGTAGGCCAGCTCACCGCGGCCGCCCGCGCGATCCAGGTGCAGCAGGTCGGTCAGGCGGTTGTCGGCGTCGGCGCGCAGGTTCTCGCCGAACGCGGTCGTCCGGTAGCCGGTCGGGGTGCTTTCCACCAGCCCGAGGGTCGCGAGGTGGCCCAGCAGGAGGTCGAGCGCGACCGGGTCGGCGTCCAGCTCGGCCGCGACGTCGGCGACGGGGGCACCGTCGCCGAGCAGCCGATCCGGCAGTCCCAACGTCACCGCGACCCGCAGGGCCATGGGGGTGGCCAACCCGGCCATGCGGAGGATCGTGTCCGCGTCACGCTCTTCGTGTCCCACGACGATCCACTGTCCCACGAACGTCGAGGCGATACCCGCGGAGCCGCGGGCGCCCGGCCCGCGGCCCTCCACGCGCGGGGTCAGGCGATGCCGGCTTCGATCAACTGCTGCCAGATCACGCCCTGGTCGACCACCTCGACGCCGAGCTTCTCCGCCTTGGTCAGCTTGCTCGCGCCGACGTCGGCCCCCGTGACCAGGTAGTCGGTGTTCGCCGAGACCGAGGTCGCGGTGGTCGCGCCCGCCTTCTCGCACAGCCGCTGGAAGGTGGGCCGCGGCACCTTCTCGCCGGAACGCGGATCGCTGATCGCGCCGGTGACCACCACCGTCTTCCCGGCCAGCGGCGCGTCGGACGCCACGACCGGCGGCAGGTCCTCGTCCCGCACGTCCAGCGACACCCCGTACTGCCGCAGGCGTTCCAGCTCGGGCCGCAGCCGGCCCAGGTGCTCGGTCAGCGAGGCGGCGACCTTCGGCCCGATGTCCTCCACGGCGACGAGGCGTTCCTCGTCGGCGTCGGCGACCTCCTCCAGCGAGCCGAACCCCGCGCGGCACAGCCGGGTGGCGGTGCCCTCCGACGCCATCGGGATGGCCAGCCCGATCAACGCCCGGCGCAGGCCGACCGCACGGCTCGCGACGATCGAGTCGATCATGCGCGTCGCGGAGGTCTCACCGATCCGGTCGAACTCCAGCAACTGCTCCTTGGTCAGCCGGTAGAAGTCCGACGGGTGCTCCAGCAACCCGGCCTCGGCCAGCCGTTCGATCCACACCGGACCGACCGCCTCGATGTCCGCCGCCGCCCGCGACGCCCAGTGGATCAACCGCCGCACGGCCTGCGCGGGACAGGCGACGTTGGTGCAGAACAACTCCCGGCTGTTACCCTGCTCGATCAGCCCCTGGCCGCACGACGGGCACGCCGCCGGCGGCACGATCTCCCGCTCCGCACCCGTCCGCTTGGACTCGTCCAGCACGCCCGCCACGAACGGGATCACGTCACCGGCCCGGCGGATCAGCACCGTGTCCCCGATCCTGATGCCCCGCGCCCGGATCACCTCCTGGTTGGCCAGCGTCGCGCGGGTGACCGTCGTGCCGCCCACGAACACCGGCTCCAGGTGCGCCACCGGCGCGATCTTGCCCGTCTTGCCCACGTCCCAGACCACGTCGAGCAGCAGGGTCGTCTTCTCCTCGGCGGCGAACTTGAACGCCAGCGCGCCGCGCGGCGAGTTCGACCGCGTGCCCGCGGCGGCGAACGCGTCCCGGTTCGCCAACCGCAGCACCGCGCCGTCCAGGTCGTAGTCCAGCTCGTTGCGCCGCGCCTCGATCCCGGAGATCACCTCCTGCGCCGCGGCCGCGTCCTCGCAGTGCCGCATGTCGGCCACGGCGAACCCCAGCGCCCGCAGCCCCTGCTCCAAGTCGGCCGCCGCCGCGTCCGCCGACGTGTCCAGGTCGAAGGCGAAGAACTGCAGCCGGCGCTCGGCGACCGTGGCCGGGTCCTTCGCCCGCAGCGTGCCCGCCGCCGCGTTGCGCGGGTTGATCAGCGGCTTGTCCGGGTGCGCGGTGTTGTAGGCGGCGAACGTCGAGCGCAGCATCACGGCCTCGCCGCGCGCCTCGACCCGCCCCGGCGCGTCCACCCGCTCCGGTACCCCGTCGACCAGGGCGCGCACCAGCGGCGTCACGTCGTCGCCCGTCGTGCCGTCACCCCGCGTGACCGCCCGCGCCAACCGCCCGTCCTCGTAGACCAGCGCCAGCGACAACCCGTCCAGCTTCGGCATGACCACCACCGGCTGGCCGGGGAAGCGGTCGAAGAACGCGGCGACCTGCTCGGGCTTGGTCGCCTTCTCCAGCGACAGCATCGGCCGCGAGTGCCGGACCGGCGCGTGCAGCACCGCGGGCGCGCCCACCTGGTCCAGGGGGTTCGGGTCGGGCGCGAGGTCCGGGTGGGCCTCGACCAGACCGCGCAGCTCGTCCTCGATCGCGTCGTACTCGGCGTCCGCCACCAGCGGCGAGCCACGGTAGTAGGCGTCGCGCAGCACGACGACCTGGTCGGCGAGTTCCTGGATGCGTTCCCGAGCGTTCACGGCTGACAAGTTACCGGCGACCACCGACAAAACCGGTGCGCACCGGGCGGGGCGGGGCGAATCTCGGTCGCGGAGCCGCCCGATCGAGCCTAACTTCTGCGTCGAGCAGAGGAGAACCGTGGAGCAGATCAGCAAGCGACTGGTGAACTGGGCGTCCATCCTGGACCCGGGCACGCGCGAGCAGGCCGAGAAGGCCGCGCGCATGCCGTTCATCTACCCGCACCTGGCGCTCATGCCCGACGCGCACCTCGGGAAGGGCGCCACGGTCGGCAGCGTCATCCCCACCCTGGGCGCGATCATCCCCGCCGCCGTCGGCGTCGACATCGGCTGCGGCATGATCGCCGTGCGCACCCAGTTCACCCTGGACGACTTCCGGCCCCGCCCGCTCGCGCCGCTGCGCGAGGCGATCGAGCACGCCGTGCCGCTGTCGGCCGGCAAGTACAACAGCCGGGTGACGGACACGGCGCGTGAGCGCGTCGAGGAGCTCACCCGCCGCGCGGAGGTGGCGGGCTTCGACCCCGGCCGGTACGCGGGCAACTGGGAGTTGCAGCTGGGGACGCTCGGCAGCGGCAACCACTTCATCGAGGTCACGCTGGACGAGGCGGGGCGGGTGTGGCTGTTCCTGCACTCCGGGTCGCGCGGCGTGGGCAACAAGATCGCCCAGAAGCACATCCGGATCGCGCACGAGCAGTGCCGTCGGCGGTGGATCGACCTGCCCGACCCGGACCTGGCGTACCTGGTCGAGGGCGAGGACGAGTTCTGGCACTACATCCGCGAGATGCGCTGGGCGCAGGAGTTCGCCTGGCTCAACCGCGAGGAGATGATGGACCGGGTCGTCGCCTGCGTGGCCGAGTGGACGGGCGGTGACGTGGAGCGCCGGGAAGTGGTGAACTGCTTCGCCGGCGAGACGCAGGTCATCACCCGCACGGGCACGCGCCCGATCGAGGCCCTGGCGGGCGGCGTGCACGAACTGCTCACCGCGGACGGCGAGTGGGTCAAGGCACCCGTCCGGTCGTTCGGCCGGCAGGAGGTCCACGAGGTCGTGCTGAGCCGTTCCGGTGTGATCAAGACCCTCCGCGCCACCGCCGACCACCGCTGGCTCCTGCGGTCGCGACGCGGGCACGGGTACGAGGCGACGACGGCCGAGCTGAAGCCCGGTGAACGACTCCAGTCCACGTTCCCACGTCGGCCGGCCGGTCTCGCGGTGGACCGTGAGGCGGCGGCCCGCGGGTTCGTGTTCGGCGACGGGCACCGCGTCGGCAACCGCTCTTACGCGGACTTCCGCGGCACGAAGGAGTCGGCGGTGCTCCCCCTGTTCGAAGGGCTCGGGCGTCCGCCCCGCACGTACGGCGCGGTGAAGCGGATCGCCGGGCTCCCGGTCGAGTGGAAGACCGAACGGCCGTCACTCGACTCACACCCGGACGTGCTGTACGGGTGGCTCGCCGGCTACTTCGCGGCGGACGGTGACGTCGGCACGACCGGCCGGCCGACGCTCGCCTCCGCGTCCCGCGAGAACCTGGAGTTCGTGCGCCTGGCCTGCCAGGCCGTCGGCATCGGCACGTTCGGCATCAGGACGCGGATGTCCACGGGCTACGGCCCGGAGCCGACCGCGCGGCACCTCGTCGGCCTGATGCGCGGCGACCTCGATCCCGAGTTCTTCCTGGTCGAGGAGCATCGCGCCCGGTTCGTGGCCGGGCGGCGCGCTGCCGAGCGCCGTGGCTGGAACGTGCTCTCCGTGCGGCCGACCGGCGAGACGACCGAGGTGTACTGCGCGGTCGTCGACGACACGCATTCGTTCGCGTTGTCCGACAACATCCTCACGGGAAACTGTCACCACAATTACACCGAGCGGGAGACCCACTTCGGCAAGGAGGTGTGGTTGTCCCGCAAGGGCGCCATCAACGCCGAGAAGGGTCGGGCCGGCCTCATCCCGGGGTCGATGGGCACCGCGTCGTACGTCGTGGTCGGCAAGGGCAACCCGGTCGCGCTGAACTCCTCGCCGCACGGCGCCGGCCGCGAGTACTCCCGCTCGGCCGCGCGGCGGGCGTTCGACCGGGACGACCTGCGCAAGGCCATGGTCGGCATCGAGTACCGCGACACCGACGCCTTCATCGACGAGATCCCGGCGGCGTACAAGGACATCGACGTCGTGATGCGTGACGCGGCGGACCTGGTCGAGGTGCGCCACACGTTGCGGCAGATCGTCAACGTGAAGGGCGACTGACCGACGGGTCGGTGGCGTGGCGGGGACACCGGAGCAGGAGCGGGGGTTGGTGGGTATGGCTGTCGGCAGCCGTCTTCAGCATGCCCTCGCCCGGTGCGCGCGCGGCTGACGCGCGGCCGGGTCATCCCTGACGACCAGGAGTTCCGCATGTCTTCATCGTTCATCCCCGAGCTGATCACGGCACGGCTCGCGCTGCGGCCGTGGGCCGACCGCGAGATCGGGGCGGTGGTCGGCGGCGCGCGGCTGCCGGACTGGGCCGACGACTTCCCCGCGGCAGGTGACCGGGTCGTCGCCGGGCTCTTCGGCGAGCACCGGGAGTGGCTGGGTGGTCACGGTCACCGGCTGGTGGTCGAGCGCGGCAGCGGTCTGGTGGTCGGCTCGGTCGGGCTGTTCTGGCCGCCCGCCGACGGCGTCCTGGAGATCGGGTACGGCATCGTGCCGTCACGGCGGGGGCGCGGGTACGCCTCCGAGGCCGCCCGCGCCCTGACCGCGCACGCGTTCACCGCACCCGATGTGCACACGGTCCGGGCCGAGGTCGAGGTGTCGAACCCGGCCTCGGCGCGCGTCCTGGAGAAGGCCGGTTTCCGGCCGTTGGGGCAGGTCACGGGGCAGGACACCGCGTCGTACCCGATCACGCGGTAGTCGGTCCGGCGGGGTCGGCGGCGAGTCGGCCGCCGACCCCACGTTGTCGCTGGTGGACAAGGTGGCACCCCGGCTATGCATGGTCATGCAGCGTCGTGCATACTTCTAGTCGTGTCCAAGGTGCTCACTTACCTCCCCGCCGGCGAACACGTCGGCATCGCGTTCTCCGGTGGTCTCGATACGTCCGTGGCGGTCGCCTGGATGCGGGAGAAGGGCGCGGTGCCGTGCACGTACACCGCGGACATCGGTCAGTACGACGAGCCCGACATCGCATCGGTGCCCGGCCGCGCCGAGGTGTACGGCGCCGAGATCGCCCGGCTGGTCGACTGCCGGGCCGCCCTGGTCGAGGAAGGCCTCGCGGCGCTGGCCTGCGGCGCGTTCCACATCCGGTCCGGCGGCCGCGCCTACTTCAACACCACGCCGCTCGGCCGGGCCGTGACGGGCACCATGCTCGTGCGCGCCATGCTCGACGACGACGTCCAGATCTGGGGTGACGGCTCCACCTACAAGGGCAACGACATCGAGCGGTTCTACCGCTACGGCCTGCTGGCCAACCCGTCGCTGCGGATCTACAAGCCGTGGCTGGACGCCGAGTTCGTCGGCGAGCTGGGCGGCCGCACGGAGATGTCGGAGTGGCTGCTGGCCCGCGACCTGCCGTACCGGGCGAGCACGGAGAAGGCGTACTCCACCGACGCGAACATCTGGGGCGCGACGCACGAGGCCAAGGCGCTCGAACACCTCGACGCGGGCATCGAGATCGTGGACCCGATCATGGGCGTGCGGTTCTGGGACCCCGAGGTCGAGATCGCCACCGAGGACGTCTCGATCGGCTTCGACCAGGGTCGCCCGGTGACGATCAACGGCAAGGAGTTCTCCTCCGCCGTCGACCTGGTGCTGGAGGCCAACGCGATCGGCGGCCGGCACGGCATGGGCATGTCCGACCAGATCGAGAACCGGGTCATCGAGGCCAAGAGCCGGGGCATCTACGAGGCGCCGGGCATGGCGCTGCTGCACGCGGCCTACGAGCGGCTGGTCAACGCGATCCACAACGAGGACACCCTGGCCGCCTACCACACCGAGGGCCGCAAGCTGGGCCGGCTGCTGTACGAGGGCCGCTGGCTGGACCCGCAGGCGCTGATGGTGCGCGAGTCGCTGCAGCGCTGGGTGGGCACGGCGATCACCGGCGAGGTGACGCTGCGCCTGCGCCGCGGCGACGACTACTCGATCATGGACACGACCGGGCCGGCGTTCAGCTACCACCCGGACAAGCTGTCCATGGAGCGGACCGAGGACTCGGCGTTCGGCCCGGTCGACCGCATCGGTCAGCTCACCATGCGCAACCTCGACATCGCCGACTCGCGTGCCAAGCTGGAGCAGTACGCCGGGCTCGGCATGGTCGGCAGCCAGTCGACGCTGATCGGCACGCCGCAGGTGGCGCCGACCGAGCTGATCGGCGAGATGCCCGAGGGCGGCGCGGAGGCCATCGCCTCGCGCGGCAGGGTGGCCGACGACGAGCTGCTCGACCACGCCGCGCTGGAAGCCGGCAACGACTGACCGCCCCGTGACGCGCGTGCGCCGCTCCCGTCGAGCGGCGCACGCGCGTTCCGGCGTGACCGGGCCCCTGTCTCGGTGGTGCTGCCGGTGGACGTCACCCGCGCGACCACGGCGAACCCGCGGCGAACGGCAACGCGGGAGAAGTAGCGGGCCGACCGCCGGTGTGAGACTCCCTGTACCTCGCTCCGAGCGGAAGGCAGGGCGGCATGAACAACTCCACGGTACTCCTCCTGTTCCCGATCACCGTGGCCGTCATCATGCTCGGCCTCGGCCTCACCCTGACCGTCGCGGACTTCCGCCGGGTGGTGAAGTACCCGCGGGCGATGGTGGTCTGCCTGGTGTGCCAGATGCTGGTGCTGCCCGCGATCTGCCTCGGCCTGGTCGTCGGGTTCGGCCTGCGGCCCGAGCTGGCCATCGGCATGATGCTGCTCGCCGCGTCGCCGGGCGGCAGCACGGCCAGCCTCTACAGCCACCTGTTCAAGGGCGACGTGGCGTTGAACATCTCGCTGACCGCGGTCAACTCGGTGCTGGCGATGTTCACCCTGCCGCTGATCGTCAACCTGTCGGTGACGGGCTTCCTCGGCGCGGACAGCTCGATCGGCCTGCAGTTCGACAAGGTCGTGCAGGTGTTCTCGATCGTGCTGGTCCCGATCGCGATCGGCATGGCGCTGCGCGCGAAGTTCGCGAGCTTCGCCATCCGGATGGAGCGCCCGGTCAAGATCCTGTCCGTGATCGTGCTCGTCATGATGATCGCGGGGGTGATCAGCGGCCTGGGCGAGGAGGTCTTCGAGATCCTCGGCGACATCATCCTGGTGGTCGTGCTGTTCAACCTCCTCGGCATGGCGATCGGGTACTTCGGTCCGCGCCTGCTGAAGGTCGGCCCGCGCGAGTCGGTCGCGTCGGCGTTCGAGATCGGCCTGCACAACGCGCCGCTGTCGATCGCCATCGCGATGAGCCCCACGCTGCTCAACAGCACCGAGATGGCGATGCCGTCGGTCACCTACGGCTTCGTCATGTTCTTCACGGCCTTGGTCTTCGGCCTGGTCGTGGCCCGCCGCGTGCCCGCGCCGACCGCCGACCGGGCGGTCACGCCGAGCGGGACGTGACCGTTCCCGGTCGGAGTCCCCGGCCCGCACCGGGTCCGCGCACCTCGCGGTCCGGTGCGGGCGTCACGGGTGTCACAGCCCGTGGCGGCGGTCGCCCGCGACCAGCTCGGCGACCCTGGCCTCCGACTCGGCGGAGAACGGGCCGCGGTAGGCGGCCACCGCCAGGCGGGTCTCCTCCGCGATCAGGTCGGCGTTGATCTGCGCGCCGGCCGTGGCCCCCGCCGCGGCGGACGTGCCGACCTGCGCGGACAGGTCCGTGACGTTGCCCGCGGCCCACACGCCGGGCACGTCGGTGCGGCCCGTCGGGTCGGCGGCGACGTGCTCGCCCATCCCGGACGGGTGCGGCACGGGGCGCAGGCCCAGCGCGGCCAGGAACCCGGCGCGGGCCACCATGCGCGGGGCGACCGCCACCACCTCGCGGCCCACCGTGCGGCCGTCGACCAGCCGCACGCCGACGATGCGGTCACCGGCGACGTCGAGGGACGCCACCTCGCCCGCCACCACGTCGACACCGCGCGCGGCGAGCTGCTCGGCCTGCTCGCCGGTCGGCGGGTGGGTGTGGGAGAAGAGCGTGACGTCGGCGCTGAGCTGTCGGAACAGCAACGCCTGGTGCGTGGCCATCGGTCCGGTGGCGAGCACACCGATCGCCCGGTCGCGGACCTCCCAGCCGTGGCAGTACGGGCAGTGCACCACGTCGCGGCCCCACCGCTCGCGCAGCCCCGGCACGTCCGGCAGCTCGTCCACCAGGCCCGTGGTCACCAGCAGCCGGCGGGCGCGGACCGCGCGGCCGTCGGCCAGCGCCACGACGAACCCGTCGCCCTCCCGCGTCACGGCGTCGACCTCGCCGGTCACCACGTGGCCCCCGTAGCGGCGCACCTCGGCCCGGCCCCGTTCCACCAGTTCGGCGGGCGGCATCCCGTCCCGGGCGAGCAGCCCGTGCACGCCGTCGGCCGGCGCGTTGCGCGGCGACCCGGCGTCGACCACGACCACCGACCGCCTGGACCGCGCGAGCATCAGCGCGCCGTTCAACCCCGCGGCACCGCCGCCGACCACCACCACGTCATAGCTGTCCGCCAGCTGAAAGGTCATCACGACCACCTCCGCCACCACCATGCGCGGAGAGCGGACGGATCGGCAAACGTTGTTGCCGATCCGGCAACGAAGAGGGCCGGCCCCCGGCTCCCACCGAGCCGGCCCCGGTCAGCGGCTCAGAAGGCCACCGTGGCGCAGCCGACCCGCGGCCCCGCGGTGCCCGCCTTGCCCGGCTCGGTGGCCGTGCGCTGGGCGTGGATCACGACCGACCCCGCCCGGCGGTCGGCGAACCGCCAGGGCACGACCGCGCCGACCACGGCGCGGCCCCGGTCGTCGGTGGTGAAGTCGAGCCAGATCTCGTTCTCGGGGTTGGCGTAGGCCGGGTCCACCGATGGTTGGTCCGGGTCGACCACGTGCTGGTGGTGCGCGCCCGCGTCGGTGGGGGCCGCGCCGCACGGCCGCTGGTGGGCGTGGGCGCCGTAGGTGCGGTTCGGGACCAGGCCGTAGACGCTGAGCAGGGTCTTCGTCGAACGGCGCACCGGGGTGGCCACGACCATCACGGCCGCGCCCGGCGCGATCAGCGCCGCGTCGTAGGTGTAGGCCGTCGTCCCGATGTCGGGGGTGGCGGTGTCGGGGGTGGCGAAGCGGGCCACCGTCACCGCGACGCCGGAGCCTCGCGGAGCGTCCGCGGCGGCCGCCGGCGGTACCGCCGCCGCGACCAGCCCGCCGATGACCAGGGGAACCAGACGTTTCACACTTCTGCCTTTCGCGTGGACAAGGCGGCGGCCCACTCGAAGCTAGCACCGACCGCCCGCGCGGTGGCGGCAGTCGCCTAATTCGCACGCGGGCACCGGCTCTTCTCGTCCACACTGGACGCGTGCTGCTCACCCTGACCACGACCCACCACCCGGCCACCGACCTCAGCCACCTCCTGCACAAACATCCCGACCGGGCCCAGTCGTTCACCACCTCGTCGGGGACCGCGCACGTCTTCTACCCACGCGCGGACGACGAGGAGTGCACGGTCGCGCTGCTGCTGGAGGTCGACCCGATCGCCCTGGTGCGCGGTCCCGGCAGCACGCTCACCCAGTACGTCAACGACCGCCCGTACGTCGCCGGCTCGTTGTTGACCGTCGCGCTCGGCTCGGTGTTCCGCACCGCGATGAACGGCCGCAGCGAGAGCCGCAAGGAGGTGGCCGCCACCCCGATCCCGCTGACCGTGCGCGTCCCCGTCCTGCCGCACCGCCTGGTGGAACGGCTGTTCACGCCGCTGGGCTGGACCGCGGACATCACCCCGCTCCCACTCGATGACGGTGGCGACGGGGGCGACGACTCGCGCTACGCCGACGTCACGCTCACCGGCACGCACACGCTCTCCGCAGCCCTGAAGCACCTGTACGTGCTGCTGCCCGTCCTCGACGGCGA
This sequence comes from Saccharothrix saharensis, assembly GCF_006716745.1. Lineage (NCBI taxonomy): Bacteria > Bacillati > Actinomycetota > Actinomycetes > Pseudonocardiales > Pseudonocardiaceae > Saccharothrix > Saccharothrix saharensis. The sequence goes on from NZ_VFPP01000001.1 coordinate 7,635,260, forward strand.
CAAGCACTACTGGGTCTCCGAGGACGAGGTGGACAAGCTGCTGCGCGCGGGGGAGGGGTGGCTCGGCACTCACCCGGACCGCGAGCTGATCACCACCCGCTACCTGATGCGCCGCCGTCCGCTGGTGCAGTCCGCGCTGGCCCGCCTGGCCGACGTGGAGGAGGTCGAACCGGAGGAGCTGGACAACGCGCTCGTCGAGCCGAAGGTCTCCCTCGCCGTGCAGCGGCGTGACGCGGTCCTCGAGCAGCTCGGGCGGGCCGGCGCGCGGTCCGTGCTGGACCTGGGCTGCGGTGGCGGCGCGTTGCTGCGCGCCCTGCTGGAGAACCCCGACTTCACCCGCGTCCAGGGCGTGGACGTGTCCGCGAGCGCCCTGGCCACCGCCGCGCGCAGGCTGCACGTGGACAAGATGTCGGACCGGCAGCGCGCCCGCCTCACGCTGCGCCAGTCGTCGCTGACCTACGCCGACCCGGACCTGAAGGGCTACGACGCCGCCGTGCTGATGGAAGTGGTGGAGCACCTGGACCCGGACCGGCTGCCCGCGCTGGAGCACTCGGTGTTCGCCGTCGCCCGCCCGCGCACCGTCCTGGTCACCACGCCGAACGTCGAGTACAACGCGCTGTTCGAGACCCTGCCGGAAGGGCGGCACCGGCACTCCGACCACCGCTTCGAGTGGACCAGGGCAGAGTTCGAGGACTGGACGCACGGCGTCGCCCGGCGCCGCGGCTACGCCGTGCGCCACCTGCCGATCGGACCGGTGGACGCCGAGCGCGGCGCGCCGACCCAGCTCGCCGTGTTCACCCTGGGGGAGGACTGATGGAACTCAAGATCCCGGACCTGTGCCTGGTGGTGCTGATCGGCGCCTCCGGCTCGGGCAAGTCCACGTTCGCGCGCAGGCACTTCCGGCCCACGCAGGTGCTGTCCAGCGACTACTTCCGCGGCCTGGTCGCCGACGACGAGAACGACCAGTCGGCGTCCGCCGCGGCGTTCGATGCGCTGCACTTCGTGGCGGGCAAGCGCCTGGACGCGGGCCGCACCACGGTCGTCGACGCGACCAACGTGCAGCGGTCCGACCGCGCGCACCTGGTCGAGCTGGCCCGCGAGCACAACGTGCTGCCGGTCGCGATCGTGCTCGACCTGCCGGAGGAGGTCTGCCTGGCCCGCAACGCCGCCCGCCCCGACCGCGACTTCGGCGCTCACGTGGTGCGCCGGCACCGCACGGCGTTGCGCAAGTCGTTGAAGCACCTGGGCAAGGAGGGCTTCAAGCGGGTGCACGTGCTGCGTTCGCAGTCCGAAGTGGACGAAGCGGTGATCGCACCGGAGCGCCTGCTCAACGACCTGCGGCACGAGACCGGGCCGTTCGACGTGATCGGTGACGTGCACGGCTGCCGCGCCGAGCTGGAGGACCTGCTGGTCCAGCTCGGCTACGCGCTGGTGCGCGACGAGGCGGGACGGCCGGTGGACGCGGTTCCGCCGGCGGGACGGCGTGCGGCGTTCGTCGGCGACCTGGTCGACCGGGGCCCGGACACGCCGGGCGTGCTGCGCCTGGTCATGGGCATGGTCGAGGCCGGGCACGCGTTCGCGGTGTGCGGCAACCACGAGCAGAAGCTGGTGCGCGCCCTGCGCGGCCGGGCCGTGCAGGTCAAGCACGGCCTGGCGGAGTCGCTGGCGCAGCTCGCGGCCGAGCCGGAGGAGTTCCGCGAGCGCGTCGTGCGGTTCTGCGACGGGTTGATCGCGCACTACGTGCTCGACGGCGGCGACCTGGTGATCGCGCACGCGGGGCTGCCCGAGCGCTACCACGGCCGCGCGTCGGCACGGGTGCGCAGCTTCGCCCTCTACGGCGACACGACCGGCGAGACCGACGAGTACGGCCTGCCGGTGCGCTACCCGTGGGCGACCGAGTACCGCGGCAAGGCGACCGTGCTCTACGGGCACACGCCGACGCCGGAGGCCGAGTGGGTCAACAACACCATGTGCCTGGACACGGGCGTGGTGTTCGGCGGCAAGCTGACCGCGTTGCGCTACCCGGAGCGGGAGGTCGTGGCGGTCGACGCGCACGAGGTCTGGTACGAGCCGGTGCGCCCGCTCGTCGTGCCCGAAGCGGAACGGGAGCCGGACGTGCTCGCGCTGGCCGACGTGACCGGCCGCCGGTTCGTCGAGACGGCCCACCGGGGCCGGATCGGGATCCGCCCCGAGCAGGCCGCGTCGGCGCTGGAGGTGATGAGCCGCTTCGCCATCGACCCGCACCACCTGCTGTACCTGCCGCCGACGATGGCGCCGACGGCGACCTCGCAGCGGCCGGACGTGCTGGAGCACCCGGAGGACGCCTTCGCGGAGTACCGCGACGCCGGTGTGCGCGAGGTGGTCTGCGAGGAGAAGCACATGGGGTCGCGTGCGGTGGTCCTGGTGCGCCGGGACGGGGGAGGGGTGATCCACACGCGCACCGGTCGTGCGTTCTTCGACCCGCCGACGGGGGACGAACTGCTGGCACGGGTGCGCGCGGAGGTGACGCGGGCGGGGCTGTGGGACGAGCTCGACACCGACTGGCTGCTGTTCGACGCCGAGCTGCTGCCGTGGAACGCGAAGGCGTCCGGGCTGATCAAGGAGCAGTACGCCTCGGTCGGTGCGGCGGCGACGGGCGCGCTCGGCGTGGCGGTGGACGTGCTCGCGCGGACCGCCGCACGGGGCATCGACGTCGGCGAGCTGCTTTCGCGCACGCGGGGCAGGCTGGCCAACGCCACCGGTTACCGCGACGCCTACCGGCGGTACGTGCGGCCGACCGACGGCCTGGCCGGTGTCACGCTCGCGCCGTTCCAGCTGCTCGCCGCGCGCGGCCGCACGTTCCACGACCGCGACCACCTGTGGCACCTGGACGTGCTGGGCCGCCTGGGCGGCGAGACGTTCACGCCCACCCGGCGGCTGGTCGTGGACACGGCGGACGCCGAGCAGGTCACCGCGGGCATCCGCTGGTGGGAGGACCTGACCGCGGCGGGTGGCGAGGGCATGGTGGTCAAGCCGCTGGCGAACCTGGTCCGCGGCGACCGGGGGCTGGTGCAGCCGGGGGTGAAGGTGCGCGGGCGCGAGTACCTGCGGATCATCTACGGCCCGGACTACACCGAGCCGGAGAACCTCGAACGGCTGCGCAAGCGTGCCCTGGGCGCGAAGCGGGCGCTCGCGATCCGCGAGTACGCGCTGGGTCTGGAGGCGTTGGAACGGGTGGCTCGCGATGAGCCGTTGTGGCGCGTGCACGAGTGCGTGTTCGCGGTGCTGGCACTGGAGTCGGAGCCGGTGGACCCCCGGCTCTGAGCGTCACGGGGCGCTGGGCAGTCGCGTGCGGCCGCCCGGCGCCCGGTCGCGCCCGCGGACCGCGCGCACGACCGGGTACGACACCGCCACCACCAGGGACACCGCCGGCAGCGGCACGCCCAGCAGGGACTGGCCGAGCGCGTAGTCCGCCGCGGGCACGGCCAGGCACAGCGCGAAGGCCCACGGCGGCGCGGTCTTCGGCTTGGCGGGTGGGGCCCACGGCGTCCGCTTGAACGGCTTGGCCACCGAGAACCACACCTGGCAGGCCAGGGCCGACGCCATCAGCAGGGCGCCGACCCGCATGAGCGTCGGCGAGCCGTCCGGGTGCAGGTTCGGGCTGAGCACGAAGATCCCGACGTACAGCTGGCTGACCGTGATCACGGCCTTCGCGAGCACCCACCAGTGCCGGGAGTAGCCCCACGCGGTGAGCCCGGACAGCATGAACCCGGTGAACGCCGACGTGGTGGCCATGAACTGGAGCACCTGCACGTCGAGCAGCAGCGCCACCTCGAACGCCGACCGGTCCGGCCCGGCCAACGCGTGGTTCACCACCACGAACAACGCCAACGCCATGAACATCCACCCCGTGGACGACACGACGTGCGCCCAGACCAGCAACTTCCGGTTCACGAGCACCCTCCACTAGTAGCCGCACTACGTATAGTACGGCTACTAGTGGAGTGGTGGCTCAGACGCGGCAGGGGCTGCCGCCGGGCTCGGTCGGCTCGATGTTGGCCTTCGCCTCACCGAGGACCACGTCGGTCAGCGCCGTGTCCAGGGCGAACGCCCGCTGCACCACGCTGGTCGACGTCGTCGTGGTGCTGTTGAGCTGCAACGAGCCGATCACCAGCGGGATGGTCAGCGGCGCGCTGCCCACGGCCACCGCGACCCCGTTGATCCGCAGGCTCGCGATCTGCGACGACCCCGTGAACACCGGGTCCAGGTTCGCGTCGCACGTCACCGACGCGGTCGCCTGGATCACGCCCACCTCGATGGTGACCAGCAGGCTGCTGATCCGGGTGTAGTCGACCCGCGCGGTGGACACCGCGCCGTCACCGGGCGCCGGTGGCAGGGCGAGGAGGTCGTCCGGCGTCTGGTTCGTGCTCGCGGTCAGCGCGTTGGCCCGGACGGTCAGGATGCCCGCCGACAGGTTGACGTTCGCCACGTTCGCGGCGTCGTCGACGCACGGCACGTCCGGCGGGTTGGCCCGCGCCACGACGATCCCGGCCAGGTTCAGCGCGGTCGCCTGGCAGGAGAACACGCCGGTCCGCTCGGAGGTCCTGATCCGCAGGTCGGACAGGACCGGGCTGTCGCCGGACGGGCTGGCCGCCAACGTCGCCCGCACCTCGATGTACCGGCCCACCCGGGCGAACTCCACCCCGTTGGACACCGGCGTGAACGTCTCGCCGGCCAGTCCCGCCTCGGTGTCGGACGTGCGCGCCTCGACCGTGATCGAGGTGCCCGGCGGGACGCTGCCCTGCGCCTCGGTGTTCCAGGTGACGGTGCCCCACGTCTGACCCGCGACGCCACCGTCCTGCACCACCGACCACGTGCCGATCGGCGCGGTGATCTCACCGAGCACGGACCCGGTCATGTCGCTGTAGTTGTACGGCCCCGCGCCCGCGCCCAGGTCGACGGTCAGGTCGACCGCGCCGACGGTGAACCCGCCGCCGCCGACCGGACCGGCGTCCGGGTCGATGCGCTGGGCGTTGTTGGAGTTGATGTTGGCGACCCAGACCTTGCCGTTGGTGTCCACCGCGACACCGGTCGGGCCGTTGCCGCCGGGCAGGACCACGTTGCCGACGAACGTGCCGTCGGTGCGCAGGTGGCCGACCGTGTTGGTGCCGTTGTCGAGCGCGTGGGCGACCCAGACGTTGCCTTCCATGTCGACCGCGACGCCCTGCGCGCGCGGGTGGCCGTGCGGGAACGTGCCGAGCACGGTGCCCGCCGGGTCCATCTTGACGGTGTTGCCGGAGTTGACCTGGGTGTGCCAGATCTCGCCGGTCACCGGGTCCATGCCCAGGCCGTAGTCGCCGTGCGAGGTGTCCAGGCAGGCACCCGTGCCGGTGCCCGGCTCGTACCGCAGCAGGTTGGTGCCGTACCGGGCGGACCACAGCGTGCCCGCCTTGTCGACCAGGCCGCCGTAGCCGCCGCAGCCGAAGCTGACCGGCGCGGTCAGCGGCGTGCCGTCCACGCCGGAGATCTTCTGGTGCTGGGTGTTCGAGCCGCCGGTCCAGAGGTCGTTGTTGGCGTCCACGGCCACCGTGCGGGTGTTGGTTCCCGCGACCCGACTGTAGGTGATCAGGCACTCGTCGGCCGCGGTGGTGACGCCGCCGTCGGAGTCCGCGCCGCCCGCGTTCGTCCACGGCCGGATGTCGGTCAGCCCGCGGGAGGTGGCGATCAGGCCGTCGCCGTCGCGGTCGACGCAGGTGTTGTAGCCGAACGGGCCCTTCAGGTAGTCGCCGTCCGGGTTGGCGGTGCCGTCGGCGTTCGACCGGGTGCCGCCCCGGATCACGCCGACCCGGGTGACCGAGCCCCGGCCGCCGCCGGCCTCGTTCCGGTTCGACAGCCACGTGTTGCCGAGCTTGTCGACGGTGGTGCGGGAGGGGTTGCGGCCCTGGCCGTCCGGCGCGGACAGCCACTCGCCGACGATCTCGCCGGTGTTGACGTCGATGCGGATCATCGTGCCGCGCGCGGACGCGGCGACGTTGACGTACGGGAAGAACACGGTCTGGCGGTTGAGCTGGAGCTGGTCGTTGTCCGGCGCGTCGTGGTTGACGTCCTGGAGCACGCCCTGGTCGAAGTCCGCGTCCAGCGTGTAGAGCACGTCCTCCCCGGGAACGGGGGCGGCGAGAGCCGTCGGCGCGCCGGCGAGGGGGAGCAGGAGCGCGCCGGCAGCGGCGAGCGCCAGAGATCTTCGCGGGTGACGCATGGATCTGCCCTTCTTGGTGGGGTTCCGCAGGTATTCGGGCATTTCCGTCACGTGACAACCGGGTGTCGGGAGCCGGTCGGAACGCGTTACCGGCCCGGGAAAGGTGAGTAGACAATTAGGCAAAAATCGGGTGCAACTTTCACTCGCTGCCGAGGGGAGTTCGTTCGGACGGTCCAGCGGAGCGATCCGCTCGGTGACTGTCGACGTTGCTCCGTACGTCGAACGGCCCAGTCCATGGGCTGATCCGGGCCGATCCGGAAGCGGTGACCGTTAACCGCCCGGACATTTCCGGGTCACCCGGATTTCGTGCTGTCGGTCGGCTGGGTCGCAGTCCGCGCCGGTTGCTTGACAAACGCGCGCGGCGTCCCGAATCCTCCGCTCGTCGGCCCGTTTTGGTCGTCCGCGAATAAACCCCCGAGGAAGGTTCGACGTGAACCACACCCGAGTCCTGCGGTCGGTGGTCGTCGGCGTCACCGCGTTGGCGTTGATCACCGCGTGCGGCACGCCGCCGCCCAAGGACGGCGCCGCGAACGGCACCGCCGCCGCCACCGCGAAGTCCGCCGCCGACTTCGGCGGGCTGGACAAGCTGGTCGAGGCCGCGAAGGGGGAGGGCAGGCTGAACGTCATCGCCCTGCCCCCGGACTGGGCCAACTACGGTGAGCTGATCGAGGCGTTCGAGGCGAAGTACGGCATCGAGGTCGACTCCGCGCAGCCCGACGCGTCCAGCCAGGACGAGATCAACGCGGCCAAGCAGCTCAAGGGTGGCGACCGCGCGCCGGACGTGTTCGACCTCGGCCTCACCGTGGCGCTGGCCAACACCGACGTGTTCGCGCCCTACCAGGTGCGGACGTGGGCCGACATCCCCGACGAGCTCAAGGAGCCGTCCGGGCTGTACTACGGCGACTACGGCGGCTTCATGTCCATCGGCTACGACGCCGCCAAGGTGCCCGCGCCGACCGCGGTCAAGGACCTGCTCAAGCCCGAGTACCAGGGCAAGGTCGCGCTCAACGGCGACCCGACCCAGGCGGGCGCGGCGTTCTCCGGCGTGGTCATGGCCGCGCTGGGCAACGGCGGCTCGGCCGACGACATCGCACCCGGCGTGGAGTTCTTCAAGCAGCTCAAGGCCGCGGGCAACTTCCTGCCGGTCGACCCGTCGCCCGCGACCGTCGAGTCCGGCCAGACACCCGTCGTGATCGACTGGGACTACACCAACGCCGCGCAGACCGCGAAGCTCGCGGGCAAGGTCGACTGGAAGGTCGTCGTCCCGGCCGAGGCGCAGGTAGGCGGTTACTACAACCAGGCGATCAACAAGGACGCGCCGCACCCGGCCGCCGCGCGCCTGTGGCAGGAGTTCCTGTACTCCGACGAGGGCCAGAACCTCTACCTCAAGGGCCTGTCGCGCCCGGTCCGGATGGACGCGATGACCAAGTCCGGCACGGTCGACGCGGCCGCGGCGGCGAAGCTGCCGAAGACGTCGGGCGAGCAGGTGTTCCCCACCCAGGAGCAGTCGGACAAGGCCAAGCAGGTGCTGGCCGCCACGTGGGCGCAGGCGGTGGGCTGACCGGTGGTCGCACCCGTCACGACCGGGGTCGGGAGGGCCGACCGCGCCGCTCCGGGCCCCGGTCCCGGCCGCAGCCGCGTGGCGTGGCTCGTCGTGGTGCCCTTCCTGGCCTACGTCGGCACGTTCCTGGTGTACCCGACGGTGTCGGTGCTGGCCGGCGCGTTCCAGGACGCCGACGGCGGGTTCACGCCCACCAACCTGGCCGACCTGACCCGCGGTGCGTACCTGCGGGCGTTCCTGCGCAGCATCGAGCTGTCCGCGATCACCGCCCTGCTGGGCGCGGTGCTCGGGGCCCTGCTGTCGTGGGCGGTGGCCGGCGGCGCGCCGGACGGGCCGCTGCGCCGCGTCGTGGTGGCCGGCGCGGGCGTGCTCGCCCAGTTCGGCGGCGTGCCGCTGGCGTTCGCGTTCCTGGCCACGGTCGGCTTCCAGGGCTTCGTCACGCGGTTCCTGCGCGACTCGTTCGGCGTGGACCTGTTCGCCGGCGGCGCGTGGCTGTTCGAGCTGCCCGGCCTGACCCTGGTCTACACGTTCTTCCAGATCCCGCTGATGGTCATCGTGTTCCTGCCCGCGCTCGACGGCCTGCGCCCGCAGTGGCGGGAGGCGGTGGACAGCCTCGGCGGCACGGCGTGGACCTACTGGCGGCACGTCGGCGGCCCTGTCCTGCTGCCCGCGTTCCTCGGCGCGGTGCTGCTGCTGTTCGCCAACGCGTTCTCCGCCTACGCCACGGCGGCGGCGCTGGTGTCGCAGGGCAGCCCGATCGTGCCGTTGCAGATCCGCGGCTTCCTGACCGGCGAGGTGCTGCTGGGCCGGGAGAACCTGGGCAAGGCGCTCGGCCTGGGCATGGTCGTGGTGGTCGGCGTGGCGATGGGCCTGTACGCGGTGGTGCAGCGGAGGTTCGCCCGATGGCAGCGGTGAGGGCACGGGGTCGCGTCGTGCGGTTCGTGGTCCTGCTGGTGCTCGGTGCGTTCTTCCTGCTGCCGCTGGTCGCGATGGTGGAGTTCTCCACGCGGGGCGCCGGCGGCACGCGCGGTCTGGCGTCGTGGGCGGCGATCGCGGACGACCCGGACCTGGTCGAGGCGATCGTGGTGTCGGTGCAGCTCGCGGCCGCCAGTTCCCTGCTCGTGCTGGTGCTGCTGGTGCCGACGATGACGTGGATCAGGCTGCGGCTGCCCGCGTTGCGGCGGCTGGTGGAGTTCCTGTGCCTGCTGCCGGTGGCGATCCCGGCGATCGTGCTGGTGGTGGGCATGGCGCCGCTGTACGCGTGGGTGAACTACCTGCTCGGCGACTCGCCGTTGACCCTGGCGTTCGCCTACGCGGTGCTGGTGCTGCCGTTCGCCTACCGGGCGATCGACGCGGGCCTGTCCGCGATCGACCTGAAGACGTTGGCGGAAGCGGCCCGCGGGCTGGGCGCGTCCTGGGGCACGGTGCTGCTCCGGGTCGTCGTGCCCAACATCCGGACCGCGCTGATCGGCGCGTCGCTGCTGTCGGTGGCGCTGGTGCTCGGCGAGTTCACCGTCGCGTCGCTGCTGAACTTCGACACGCTGCAGGTGCGGGTCAACCTGCTCGGCAAGCGCGACGCGGGCGTGTCGATCGCGGTGTCGCTGATGAGCCTGCTGTTCGCGTTCGCGCTGCTGTTCCTGCTCTCGTTCATCGGCAGGCGGCGGCGTGCCGCCGTCGGGGAAGGCTGACATGGGGTACCTGCGACTGGACGGGCTGCGCAAGGCGTTCGGCGGCCAGACCGCGCTCGACGGGCTCGACCTGGACCTCGCCGAGGGCGAGCTGGTCAGCCTGCTCGGCCCCAGCGGCTGCGGCAAGACGACCGCGTTGCGGATCGTGGCCGGGTTCGAGACCGCCGACGCCGGGTCCGTGCTGGTGGCCGGCCGTGACATCACGGGCGTGCCCGCGAACAGGCGGGACATGGGCATGGTGTTCCAGGCTTACAGCCTGTTCCCGAACATGACCGTGACGCAGAACGTGGCGTTCGGCCTGCGGCTGCGCAAGGCGCCGGACCGGGCCGGGCGGGTCGCCGAGCTGCTGGAGCTGGTCGGGCTCGCCCACCTCGGCAAGCGCTACCCGCACCAGCTGTCCGGCGGTCAGCAGCAACGCGTGGCGCTGGCCCGTGCCCTGGCGATCCGGCCGCGGGTGCTGCTGCTGGACGAGCCGCTGTCCGCGCTGGACGCCAAGGTGCGGGTGACCCTGCGTGACGAGATCCGGCGCATCCAGACCGAGCTGGGCATGACCACGCTGTTCGTCACGCACGACCAGGAGGAGGCGTTGGCGGTCTCCGACCGGGTGGGCGTGATGTCGCACGGCAGGCTGGAGCAGCTGGACACCCCCGCGGTCGTGTACCGGGAGCCCGCGTCGGCGTTCGTGGCGCGGTTCGTCGGCGTGACGAACGCCCTGCACGGCGTCGCCGAGGCCGGTGGCGTCCGGCTGGGCGCGTTCCGGCTGGCCACCGACGCGGCGGACGGGCTGACCGGCGAGGTCGAGGTGATCGTGCGGCCGGAGGACATCGCGATCACGCCACACCCCGGCCCGGCGGCCGGCGCGTTGACCGGCGCCGTGCTCGCGCAGAGCTTCCTCGGCCCGGTCACCAGGCTGTCCGTGCGGCTCGACGGCGGCGACCAGGTCCTGCGGGTCGACCAGCCGTCCCACCGGGCGGCCGACTTCCCGCCCGGCACCGCCGTCGCGCTGGACCTCGCGGTCGGCAGGCTCATGGTCGTCGGGGCGTGACGGCGGTGCCGGCCGTCACGGGCGGCGCAATTTCGTCAACCTGAGCCGCTCGTCCTCGGAAAGCGCCGAATCGGTCAAAACGCGCACCCCGCGCGCGCCGATCGGCTGGCCGTTCACGGAAGTGACCCACGTGGTCGGCACATCGGTGAACAAGGTGACTTCCGGCGTGTCGGCGAAATGGCCGTAACCCAACACCGTCGACCGGCTCACGTTCGGCCCGTTGAGCACCACGTAATCCTGGTCGGCGAGGGTCGGGTCGGTCACCCACGGCACCTCGTCGCCCAGCGTCCAGCCGCCGACGCCGCCGTAGCGCAGCAGGAACGTGCGGGCGTGGTGGATGGTGACCACGTAGTGGTGGTCGCAACCCGGGTCTACCGGCGCGGGCGTGCGGGTGAAGTCCAGGCCGTACGGGACGCCCGTCGCGCGCAGCGCCCGCGAGAACGCGGCCGGGTCGCCGCCGCCGGTGCTGATCGCCCGGGACAGCGCCGACCACGCGCCGGTGGCCGTCTGGTTGGGCAGCCGGGCGCCCGGCCAGGGGTCGCGAATGGTCATGCCGCCCCAGATGAGACGCACGGCCGGGGCGGGCCAGACATTGTCTCGTTCACCCCGGTAGAGGGTCATGTCCGGCATCGGAATACTCCTCGCGAGGAATTCGTGCAGAGGAATCGGTGCCGATCCTACGCGGAGTAGGACGAAACGCGGACCACTTCACCGCCAAGGAGTACCGGGCCGCGAAAATGCGGTGTGAAAAGGGGGAATATGCAATGTGGCCGCCGCCGGAACGGGCGGAGGGGTCCGCCGCGGCGCGCGGCGGACCCCTCCGGGTGTCACGACGGTCGGACCGTACGGGCTAGCGCGGGAACAGGTCCCGGTACGCCCCCTGCGTCTGCACGTTCAGCTCGCCGACGCGGATGAGCTTCGCCGTCGCGGTCCGCGGGTCGCGGATGTCGAGCACGTCGAAGCCCTTGGCCATGTCGGAGGAGAAGATGTAGCCGTTGTAGTAGTACGCCGACCACGAGCCGCCGCCGGCGCCGTTGGGCAGCGGGCCGCGCTCGAACCAGCCGATCTCCTTGGGGTTGCGGGAGTCGGTGAAGTCCCAGATCGAGATGCCGCCCTGGTACCACGCCTGCACCATGATGTCGCGACCCTGCACCGGGATCAGCGAACCGTTGTGCGCCACGCAGTTCTCCGTGTCGCCCTGGGTCCGGGAGATCTTGTAGTAGGAGCGGAACTCCAGCTTGCGACCGTCACCGCGACCGGTGATGTCGTAGATGCCGTCCGCGCCGCGGGTCGGGCCGATCTTCTCGTTGCACGTCGGCGCGCCGCCGCCACCGAGCTCGTCGGTGAAGACGACCTTGGTGCCCTCGTTGTTGAAGGTGGCCGAGTGCCAGAACGCGAAGTTCACGTTGTCCTGCACGCGGTTGATCTCGCGGGGCTTCTCCCGGTCGGAGATGTCCCACAGCACGCCGTCACCCATGCAGGCGCCGGCGGCGAGGTCCTTCGACGGGTACACGGTGATGTCGTGGCAGCCCGAGGTGGCGCGGACGTAGCCCTCCTCGATCGTGCCGTCACGACCGGGGTTGCCGCCGTCCGGGAACAGCACGTTCTCGCTCAGCAGCGACGCCGCCGCCGGGTTCTTCAGCGGCACCTTGACGATGGAGATCAGGTCGTGCGGCGGCTGGCAGTCCGGGAAGGTCGCGTTCGGGCCGTACGACGAGACGTACAGGTACGCGTTCTTGCCCTTCTTGTCCGGCACCAGCGTGTGCGTGTGCGAACCGCACTTGGTCTCGACCGCGGCGACGTACTTCGGGTTCCTCTTGTCGCTGATGTCGAAGATCTTGATGCCCTCCCACGCGTCCTTGTTGGTCGCGGAGAGCGGCGTGCTGGCGCAGGAGTTGTCGCTGCGCGAGGAGTCCGTGGACAGGAAGAGCAGGTTGTCCTTGACCGAGATGTCGTTCTGCGAGCCGGGGCACCAGACCGAGCTCACGATGGACGGCTTGCGCGGGTTGCGCACGTCGTAGATGACGAAGCCGTCGTAGTTGCCGTCGAACGCGTAGCCGTTCTGGAACGCCAGGTCGGACCACGTCGACGACGCGGTGAACGGCGCCGGCTTCGGCAGGTTCGCCAGGTGCTTGACGTTGCGGCTGTTGCGGATCTCGTCGACGCCGGGGATGCCGGCGGCCGGCTGCTCCTGGCTCGACAGCTGCGTTTCGGACAGTCCGGCAAGGTCGGCGTCGTCCGGCGCCGCCGTCGCCTGCGGCGCCCAGGCCACGACCGACAGGCTGAGCGCGAACGCCCCCAAGACCGCGCCCGGCGTTCTGCGCCGGCGCGTCGAATCGCGTGCTTCCACTTTCAGGTTCCCCTTCCAGCCCACTGCAGGGCCCGCAGTATCGCCCGTTCGCAACGCTAAGGACCAGACCCGATCGTCGGGAATTTTGTTACTTCCGGCAGGTGGAACGGCCGGGTACGTTGGCGGCCGACCGGAGTCGTAGGGGGTATCGGATGCGGATCGTGTTCGTCGCGGTGTTGGTGGCCGTCCTCGCGGGCTGCACGTCCCAGGCGGACGACCAGCCTCCGATCATCGCGCCGCAAGGGCCCGGCGAGCAAGCGAAGACGTTGGCGCCGGAGGAGTTCGGCACCGACCGCTGGGTCGCGCCCAGTCGAGCCGACCTGGACTACGTGGCCCGCATGATCGTCCACCACCGACAGGCGCTGGAGATGACCGCGCTGGCCCCGGAACGCGCGCAGAACGAGACCGTGCGCGGCCTGGCGTCCCGGATCCACGACACCCAGGGCCCGGAGATCGCCGCGATGGAGCAGTGGCAGCGGCAGTACGCGGAGAACGCGCCGGCGCACGGCCACAGCGGCGAACTGCCCGAGGTCGACCACGCGTCCATGCCCGGCATGGCCACCGACGAGCAGTTGGCCGCCCTGGAGGCCGCGCGGGGCGCGGACTTCGACCGGCTCTTCCTCCAGCTCATGATCGCCCACCACGAGGGCGCGGTCCGGATGGCCGTCGACGTGCTGTCCACCGGACGCGACGTGCGCGTCGAGGAGATGGCCAACGACGTGTCCGTGTCGCAGACCGACGAGATCGACCGGATGCGGGCGATCACCATCCCCTGACCTGCCCGAGTGTCGAACGCTCAAGTCCCGAGTGTCGAACGCTCAGATCCCGAGAGTCCTACGTCCAGGACCCCTGAGTTCAACGCTCAGGTACACCCCTGAGCGTGGATCAGGGTGGTTTACGGGAGGATCAACCGACCGGTTGATGCGAGGTGTGGCCCGCCGTGCGATCCGCCGGGCCGCCGCCGCGACGACGCTGGTGGCATGGCAATCATCGAGGTGGTCGACCTCGTCAAGACCTACGACCGCAAGGTCGCGGTGGACGGCGTGTCGTTCACCGTCGACGAGGGGGAGATCTTCGGCATCCTCGGCCCGAACGGGGCCGGGAAGACGACGACGGTCGAGTGCGTGGAAGGCCTGCGCAACCCCGACGGCGGCACGATCCGCGTCGACGGCTTGGACCCGCGACACGATCGCGCGAAGCTGCGCACCCGGCTGGGCGTGCAGCTGCAGCAGAGCGAGCTGCCCGACCGCATCCGGGTCGGCGAGGCGCTGGACCTGTACGCGTCGTTCTACCGCGACCCGGCCGACTGGCGGGAGCTGCTGGCCCGCCTGGGCCTGGCCGATCGCGCCAAGACCGAGTACCGCAAGCTCTCCGGCGGCCAGAAGCAACGCGTCTCCATCGCGCTGGCGCTGATCGGCAAGCCCAAGGTCGCCGTGCTGGACGAGCTCACCACGGGTTTGGACCCGCAGGCGCGCCGCGACACGTGGAGCCTGGTCGAGCAGATCCGCGACGCCGGCGTCACGGTCGTGCTGGTCACCCACTTCATGGAGGAGGCCGAGCGGCTGTGCGACCGGATCGCCCTGATCGACGCGGGCAAGCTGGTCGCGGTCGACAGCCCGGCCGGGCTCGTGTCCCGGGTGGACGGTGAGCAGCGGGTCCGGTTCCGGCCCTCCGCGCCGCTCGACGTGGACCTGCTCACCGACCTGCCCGAGGTCTCGCAGGTCGAGCGGCACGGTCCGCAGCTCGTCGTGACCGGTACCGGCAACCTGCTGCACGCCGTCACGTCGGTCCTCGCCCGCAACCAGATCGTCGCCGCCGACCTGCGCATCGAGCAGGCCGGCCTGGACGACGCCTTCATCCGCCTCACCGGCCGCAAGCTCTCGGAGTAACCGCATGCTGAAGATCGTCAACACCGAGTGGAAGCTGTTCCTGCGCGAGCCGAGCATGGTCGTGTTCGCCATCTTCTTCCCGACCATCCTGCTGCTGGTGCTCGGCGCCATCCCGGCGCTGCGCACCCCCGACCCCAACTTCGACAACCTGCGGTTCGTCGACGCCTACGTGGGCACGCTCGTGGTGATCGCGCTGGCGTTCCTGGGGCTGAACAAGCTGCCGTCCACGGTCGCCACCTACCGCGAGAAGGGCGTGCTGCGCCGCTTCTCCACCACCCCGGTCCACCCGGCGCGCCTGCTCGTGGCGCAGGTGCTGGTCAACGTGATCGCGGGCGTGATCTCGATCGTGCTGCTCATGGTCGTGTGCCGGGTGGTGTTCGACATCGACCTGCCACACCACCCGCTCGGGTTCCTGGTGACGTGCCTGCTGGGCATGCTGTCGCTGTCGGCCCTGGGGTTGCTGGTCGCGGCCTGGGCGCCGAACGCGCGGGCCGCGGGCGGGTGGGCGACGGTGGTGTTCATGCTGGTCATGTTCTTCGGTGGCGCGTACCTGCCCCGGTTCCTGATGCCGGAGTTCCTGGTCCGCGTCGGCGAGTACCTGCCGCCGGGCGTGGGCGCGTTGCAGGAGGCGTGGCTGGGCGCCGCGCCGGACCCGGTGCAGCTGGGAGTCCTCGCCCTGGTCACGCTGGCGGCGGGTACGGTCGCGGCGAAGTCGTTCCGCTGGGAGTAGGGGTGCGCGCGTGAGGGACGATCTCGACGTCTGGGAGAAGCGCCTCGATGCGGTGGGGCACGCCATCCCGTACTTCGTCCTGGTGCTGCCCACGGTCGTCTACCTGGCGACGGGCACCGACCCGTGGCGGACCGAGGCGGTCAACGTCGGCATCGCGGCGGTCACCGGCCTGTGGATGCTGTGGTGGTTCACCCTCCACCCGGGCTGGCGGTCGCGCACCGGGTTGATGGCGGTGTTCTTCGTCGGTGTCCTGGTCGCGTACGCGGTGCTGGGGTTGCGCGACCCGATCTTCGGGTTCTTCTCCTTCGCCGGGTACGTCTACGCCATCGAGGTGCTGCCCGGTCGCTGGAAGTTCGCGGGGGTGGTCGTCAACGGCGTGCTGGCGGCCACCTCCCTGCACGGCGGCTTCCCGCCGGCGGAGTTCGGCGCGATCGTGATCTACCTGGTCATCGTGGTGGTGATCGTGACGATCGCGAGCACGTTCACCATGCTGGGCCACATCACCACCGAGCAGTCCCGGCGGCGCAAGGAGATGGTCGCCGACATGGCGGCCATGATGGAGGAGAACGCGGGCCTGCACGCCCAGCTGCTGATCCAGGCGCGTGAAGCGGGGGTGCTGGACGAGCGGCAGCGGTTGGCGCGGGAGATCCACGACACGCTCGCCCAGGGCTTCACCGGCATCATCACGCAGCTCCAAGCCGACGAGGACCCGCCGCGGCACGTCGAGACGGCGTTGCGGCTGGCGCGGGAGAACCTGGCCGAGGCACGCCGCTCGGTGCACGCCCTGCGCCCGCCCGCGCTGGTGGACGCCAACCTGCCGGACGCGTTGGCCGAGGTCGCGGCCGGGTGGACGGACCAGACCGGGGTGGCCGCGTCGATCAACACGACGGGTGCGGCGCGCGCCCTGCACCCCGAGGTGGAGGTGACGTTGCTGCGGGCCGCCCAGGAGGCGTTGTCGAACGTCGCCAAGCACGCGCGCGCGTCCCGGGTCGGGTTGACGTTGTCGTACATGGAGGACGTGGTGACGCTGGACGTGCGAGACGACGGCACGGGGTTCGACCCGGAGGCGCGCACGGACGGGTTCGGGCTGGTCGGCATGCGCCAGCGGGTGTCCCGCCTGGCAGGTGCGCTGGTCGTGGAGTCCGAGCCGGGCGGCGGCACGGCGGTGTCCGCGTCGGTGCCCGCGATCCCGGCCGAGGTGACCCGGTGATCCGCGTGGTGATCGTGGACGACCACCCCGTGGTGCGCGACGGGCTGCGCGGGATGCTGGCGGGTGCCGGTGACGTCGACGTGGTGGGTGAGGCGGCGGACGGCGGCGAGGCGGTGACCGTGGTGCGGGCGCTGCGGCCGGACGTCGTGCTGATGGACCTGCGGATGCCCGGCGTGGACGGCGTCACGGCCATCGAGCGGCTGCGCGGCTGCCCGACCCGGGTGCTGGTGCTGACCACGTACGACACGGACAGTGACGTGCTGCCCGCGATCAAGGCGGGCGCGACGGGGTACCTGCTCAAGGACACCCCGCGTGACGAGCTGTTCCGGGCGGTGCGTTCGGCGGCCAGGGGAGAGGCCGTGCTGTCACCGTCCGTGGCGACGCGGCTGGTGGGCCAGGTGCGGCAGCCCGCGGCGGAGCCGTTGAGCGACCGCGAGGTGGAGGTGCTCGGGCTGATCGCGCGCGGCTGCACGAACCGCGAGGCGGCGGCGAAGCTCTTCATCAGCGAGGCGACGGTGAAGACGCACTTGGTGCACGTCTACGCCAAGCTGGGGGTGAAGGACCGTGCCGCGGCCGTCGCGGTGGCCTACGAGCGGGGGCTGCTGGGCGCTTAGCCGCACCGGCTGTCGCGACTTGTCCACAGCGGCGAGCAGCGGTCGCGCCACACCCCCGCACGGGGTCACCGTCCGAAATTGCCTGATCAGGCCAGTGGCGGGGCGGAGCTGATCGCCCGGAACCCCGGCATCCGCCGAGGCCGCCCCGCAAGCGTTGGCGAAGCAGTTGTCCACAATCGGCGAAGACCTCGATGCGGTCACCGGAGATCACGCCGAACCTGTGCCCATGGCCAACGACCTCGGCAACACCACCGAACACCCCCTCCGACTAGTAGTCGACGCGGTCGGTCCGGGACAGCCACGCGGCGAACGGCGCGGTGTCCTCCCCCGTGGAGACCTGGTGCACCGGCAGGCTCCACGTCGCGCGGGGCCGGCCGAACAGCTCGTGGAACTCGCGGTCGTCGAACCCGGCCGCGGCGGCGTCGTGCCGGTCGGCGGCGTAGACGACCCGGTCCACCCGTGCCCACAGTGCGGCGGACAGGCACAGCGGGCACGGCTCGCACGACGACACCAGCACGCAGCCGGTGAGCCGGAAGTCCCCGACGGCCCGGCACGCCGCGCGGATGGCGACGACCTCGGCGTGCGCGGTGGGGTCGAGCGTCGGGGTGACCTGGTTGGTGCCGGTGGCGACCACCTCGCCGGCGCGGACGACCACCGCGCCGAACGGGCCGCCGCCGTCGGCGACGTTGCGGGTGGCCAGCTCGATCGACTCGCGCAGCCAGGCGTGGTCGGGGGACACGGACGTGGTCATGGGGTGCTCCTCGGGGCGTGCGCGAGCGCGCCGCGGCGGCCGCGGCGCGCGGTACGGGGATCAGGTGCCGGTGATGTGCTCCGGTCGCACGGGCACGCGGGTCAGGGCGAGGCCGGTGGCGGCCCGGATGGCCGCGACGATGGCCGGCGTGGAGGAGATCGTGGGCGGCTCGCCGACGCCCCGCACACCGTACGGCGCGTTCGGGTCCGCGAGCTCCAGCACGTCGATGCTCATCGGCGGCATGTCGAGCACGGTCGGGATGAGGTAGTCGGTGAACGACGGGTTGCGCACCTTGCCGCCCTCGACCTGGATCTCCTCCATCACGGCGAGCCCGAGGCCCTGCGCCGAGCCGCCCTGGATCTGGCCGAGCACGGCCTGCGGGTTGAGCGCCTTGCCGACGTCCTGCGCGCAGTCCAGCTCGACCACCTTCACCAGGCCCAGCTCCACGTCCACGTCCACCACGGCGCGGTGGGCCGCGAACCCGTACTGCACGTGGGCGTTGCCCTGTCCGGTCTCGGGGTCGATCGGCTCGGTGGCGCGGTGCCGCCACTCCACGGTCTCGTCGACCACGTCGTCGCCCAGCAGCCCGGCCAGGTCCACGTCGGCCAGGTCACGGCCGCCGGCGAGCTTGGTCAGCTTCTCCCGCACGGCGGCGCACGCGGCCTTCACCGCGCCACCGGTGACGTAGGTCTGGCGGGAGGCGGACGTGGAGCCGCCGTTGCCGATGCTGGTGTCCATCGGCAGGATCGTCACCCGCTCCACGCCCAGCTCGGTGCGCACGATCTGCTGCATGATCGTGACCAGGCCCTGGCCGACCTCGGCCGCCGCCGTGTGCGCCAACGCGGCCGGCTCGCCGTTGATGACCTGCAACCGGACGCGGGCGGTCGAGTAGTCGTCGTAGCCCTCGGAGAAGCAGATGTTCTTGATGCCCACGGCGTAGCCGACACCGCGCACCACGCCTTCGCCGTGCGTGGTGTTGGAGACGCCGCCCGGCATGTCCCGCAGGTCGACCGCGTTCGCCGGGGGCGGCATCGGCTTGTCCCGCACCAGCTTGAGCAGTTGCGCGACGGGTGCGGCCGAGTCGACCACCTGGCCGGTCGGCATGACCGAGCCCTCGCTCATCGCGTTGACGATCCGCACGTCGACCGGGTCCATGCCCAGCGCCTCGGCGAGCTTGTCCATCTGCGACTCGTAGGCGAATCCGGCCTGCACCGCGCCGAACCCGCGCATCGCGCCGCACGGCGGGTTGTTCGTGTAGACGCCCCAGCAGTCGACGGTCACGTTGTCCACGTCGTAGGGGCCGACGCCGAGCGTGGCGGCGTTCGCCACCACCGCGGACGTGCTGGAGGCGTACGCGCCGCCGTCGAGGTGGATCCGCGCCTTGACGTACACGAGCTTGCCGGTGCGGTCCGCGCCGTGCTCGTAGTGCAGCACCGCGGGGTGCCGGTGCACGTGGCCGTAGAACGACTCCTCGCGGTTGTAGACCATCTTGGTGGGCTTGCCGGTGTGCACGGCCAGCAGGCAGGCGTGCACCTGCATGGACAGGTCCTCGCGCCCGCCGAACGCGCCGCCGACCCCGGACAGCGTCAGCCGCACCCTCTCCAGCGGCAGGCCCAGGGCCGCCGCGACCTGGCTCTGGTCGACGTGCAGCCACTGGGTCGCGATGTAGAGGTCGACGCCGCCGTCCTCGGCGGGCACGGCCAGCCCGGACTCGGGGCCGAGGAACGCCTGGTCCTGCATGCCGACCTCGTACCGGCCGGTGACGACGACCTCGGCTCGCGCGTGCTGGTCGCCCCGCCGCACGGGCACGTGCCGCACGAGGTTCCCGCCGGGGTGCAGCGGCGTGGCGTCGACCGCAGTCTCCATGTCCACGACCGGGGTGAGCACCTCGTACTCGACCTTGATGCGCTTCATGGCGCGTTGCGCGGTCTCAGGGTGGTCCGCGCCGACCAGGGCGACCGGTTCGCCCTGGTAGCGCACGACGTCCTCGGCGAGCACGGGCTGGTCCTGGTGCTCCAACCCGTACCGGTTCCGGCCGGGCACGTCCTGGTGCGTGAGCACGGCGTACACGCCCGGCACCCGCAACGCCTCGGTCAGGTCGACGGAGACGATCCGCGCGTACGGGTGCGGGCTGCGCAGGGTCGCGCCCCAGATCATGTCCTCGTGCCACAGGTCCGAGGCGTAGGCGAACTCGCCGCGGACCTTGAGGTTCCCGTCGGGCCGCTGCGCGCTGGAACCGATGCCACCGGCCACGGCGGAGGTCAGTTCGGCGGGGGTGAGGCTCATCGCGTCCCCTTCAGTCGCTCGGCGGCGGCGCGCAGGTCGCGCGCGAGGTCGGTTTCGGAGGCGGTGCGCAGCTCGCCGTCGTCCACCACGGTCCGGCCGCCGACCAGCAGGAGCTTGAGCGTCGGCTGCGGACCCAGGACCAGGGCGGCCACCGGGTCGTCGATGCCCGCGTGGTCGAGCCCGTCGAGCCGCCACACGGCCAGGTCGGCGAGCTTGCCCGGCTCGATCGAGCCGATCTCGCCGTCACGGCCGAGGCAGCGCGCGCCGCCCATCGTGCCCAGCCACAGCGCCTGCCGGACGTCCAGCGCCTTGGGTCCCCCGCGCTGCCTGGCCTGCAACAGGGCTTGGCGCAGCTCCTCGACCAGTCCGCCGGACTCGTTGGACGCCGCGCCGTCCACGCCGAGGCCGACCGGTGCGCCCGCGTCGAGCAGGTCGCGAACCGGGGCGATGCCGGTGCCCAGCCGGCCGTTGGAGGTGGGGCAGTGCGCGCTGCCGGTGCCGGTCGCGCCCAGCCGCTTCACCGCGTCGGGTGACAGGTGCACGGTGTGCGCCAGCCACACGTCGTCACCGAGCCAGCCGAGGCGTTCGGCGTACTCGGTGGGCGTGCAGCCGTTCTCGGCCTGGCACTGGTCCTCCTCGTCCACCGTCTCGGCGAGGTGGGTGTGCAGCCGGACGCCCCGGGCGCGGGCCAGTTCCGCCGCGCCGGTCATCAGCTCGGCGCTGACGGAGAACGGCGAGCACGGCCCGACGGCCACCCGGACCAGCGCGTCCGGGCGGGTGTCGTGGTGGTCGGCGATGGCCTGTTCGGTGGCCTGGAGCGCGGCTTCGGTGTCCTCGACCAGGTTGTCCGGCGGGAGGCCGCCGTGCGACCGGCCGCGGTCCATCGAGCCGCGGATGGCGTGCAGGCGGATGCCGACGCGTTCGCCGGCCTCGACCAGGGCGGCGAACTGGTCGCCTCCCTCGCGGGGGTGGACGTAGTGGTGGTCGGCGGCGGTCGTGCAGCCGGTGGTCGCGAGCTTCGCCAGCCCGGCGGAGGCGGCCGCGTGCGTGATCCCGGCGTCCAGGCCGCGCCACACCGGGTAGAGCGTGGTCAGCCACTCGAACAGGGTGGCGTCCTGCGCGATGCCCCGGGTGGCCCACTGGTAGAGGTGGTGGTGGGTGTTGACCAGACCGGGCGTGACCAGGCAGCCGCTGCCGTCGACCCACGTGTGGGGGCCGGTCGGCCGGGGTGCCTGGCCGGGCCCGACGGCCGTGATCCGGCCGTTCTCGATGACGACGTGGCCGAACGCGTGCTCGGTGCCCGCGGCGTCCACCGTGGCCACCGCGACGCCGTCGAGGACGGTCGGTGTCATCGGGTCGCGCCCTCCGGGTCCGCCTTGCGGGTGGCGGCCAGGCGCACGGCGTCGAGGATCTTCTCGTAGCCCGTGCAGCGGCACAGGTTCCCGGCCAGCGCCTCCCGGATCTCCGGGTCGCTCGGCCGCGGCACCCGGTCGAGCAGGTCGTGCGCGGCGACCACGAGACCGGGGGTGCAGAAACCGCACTGCACCGCGCCGGCCTCCACGAACGCCTCCTGGACGGGGTCGAGCCGGTCGCCGTCGGCCAACCCCTCCACCGTCCGAACCTCGCGGTCCTGCACCTGGCCCGCGGCCACCAGACAGGAGCACACCGGCGTGTTGTCCAGGTACACCGTGCACGAGCCGCACTCGCCCTGCTCACAGGCGTTCTTCGAACCGGGCAGGCCGAGTCGCTCGCGCAGCAGGAACAGCAGGCTCTCGCCCTCCCACACGTCGTCGGCCTGCCGCGGCTCGCCGTTCACCGTCACGTTCACGCGCATGGTCAGGCCACCTTCTCGGCGTAGTCGCGCCAGGCCCAGTCGAGCGTGCGGCGGGCCAGCACGGCGAGGGCGTGCTTGCGGTACGCGGCCGAACCGCGCACGTCGTCGATGGGGCTCGCGGCCTGCGCCACGAGGTCGCCGAACCGCCGCTTCACCGAGTCGAGCAGCGGTTTCGGCGACTCCCACTGGTCGGTGGAGGTCAGTTCGGCGGACAGGAACTCCTCGGCGGCGCTCGCCCGGCGCGGCGTGGGCGCGGCACTGCCGACCGCCGCCCCGACCCGCTGCCGCACGGGGTGCAGCGCGACGGCGAACGAGCACACCGCGATGACCATGGCGTTGCGCGTGCCGACCTTGGCGAACTGCTGCGGGGCCCCGGTGGCAGGCACGCGGACCGCCGTGATCAGCTCGTCCGGCTCCAGCGCGTTGCGCTTGACACCCAGGTAGAACCCGGTGGCCGGGATGAGCCGGGTGCCCCTGGTCGAGGCGACCTCCACGGTGGCGTCCGCGGCGAGCAGCACGGGGTGCGTGTCACCGGCGGGTGAGGCGGCGCCCAGGTTGCCGCCGACCG
The DNA here is from genome assembly GCF_006716745.1 of Saccharothrix saharensis. NCBI lineage: Bacteria > Bacillati > Actinomycetota > Actinomycetes > Pseudonocardiales > Pseudonocardiaceae > Saccharothrix > Saccharothrix saharensis. Next base: position 7,658,021 of record NZ_VFPP01000001.1, read on the forward strand.
TGCCGCGGTTGCGGATCTGCGGCGAGCCGACCGTGCGGGACGCCATCGCCAACCCGGGCAGGCGCTCGCCCAGCTCGTCGATGATCCGGGTGTAGGGGACGCCGGCGCCGATGCGCACCGCGTCGCCGTCCACGTCCCAGGAGCGCAGTTCGGCGATCCGGGTCAGGTCGAGCAGGGCGGGTGGGCGGCGGTGGTCGAAGTTCAGCTCCACCATCACGTCCGTGCCGCCCGCGATGGGCACGACGTCCGGGCGCTGCGCCTTCAGGGCCAACGCCTCGGCGAGGGTGTCGGGACGGAGGAAATCCATCGGCTACCTCGGTGGGTGGGGTGCGCGGTGTGTGGGCCAGTACACAGACGGGGGACGGTGATCGGCTACGGCGGAGCCCATGAATCCCAGGCTCCTACGGCGAGAGGATTTGTGCTTTCCTACAAACACGATCGGACGATGGTAAATCGGGAAAGTGACGCCGAGGAGGCGCCTGTGTTGCTGGTTCGGAGCCTGCTCGGGATGCCGGAACTCCGCCTGCGCCTGGTGAGCGGCACCGACTCCGTGGACAGGCCGGTGACCAGGCTCTACGGCACCGAGTTGCCCGATCCGGCCCGCTACCTGTCCGGTGGCGAGCTGGTGCTCACCGGGCTGTTGTGGCACCGCACCGCCGCCGATTGTGAAAAGTTCGTCGCTTCCTTGGCGGCGGCCGGGGTCGCGGCGTTGGCGGCCAGTTCGCCCGATGCCGCCGGTGCATTGCCCGGAGCGCTGGTGGAGGCGTGCGAACGGCACGGCGTGCCGCTGTTGGAGGTACCGGTCGACCTGTCGTTCGCGGCCATCACCGAACGGGTGGTGCTGGAGCTGGCGGCCGAACGGGTCGGCGACGCGGGCGTGCTGCTGGGCCGGCACCGGCGGCTGCTGACCGTGGTCGCCGACGGCGGTGGGTTGTCCGAGCTGGTGGCGGCCGGCGCGGCGGAGCTGGACGCGCCCTGCTGGGTGCTGGCGTGCACGGGCCGCGTCGTCGCCGGGCCGGACCTGCCGGAGGCGACGGCGTTCGTGCGGGAGTTCCTGCGGGCCGACCGGCTGCCCAAGGTCGTGCGCGGCACGACGCTGCTTCCGGTGTCCGCGCGCGGCGGGGCGCGGCTGACCTCGTGGATCCTCCTGGTGTCCGGCGACCGCACGCACGACGAGGTGGCCGCCGAGCTGGCCAGCCTCGTCGGCGTGGAGCGGGCGCGGGTCGTGCAGGGCAGGGAGATCGAGAACCGCGCGGCCGGGCCCCTGCTGCGGCAGGTGTTCGCCGGTGGCGACGTCGCCGCGCGGATCGCGGCGGTCGGGTGGGACCCGGACGCGCCGCTCCGGGTGTTGGCGGCGTCGGTGTCGAACGGACAGGCCGAGCAGGCCGTGGCGCTGGTGGAGGAGGTGCTGGCGTCGGTCACCTCGACGTTCCTGGTGGCCGCCGTGGGCGGCGAGGTGTACGCGCTGGCGCCGTCCGGGTCGTGGACCGAAGGGGTGCGCTCGGCGTTGCGGGCACTGGAACCGGGGTTGCGCTCGGCCCGGGTGCTGGTCGGCATCTCCTCACCGGTCGGGCACACGGGGCTGCGCGGTGCGGCGGAGGAGGCGTCGCACGCCCGGCGGCTGGGAGAACGGCGGACCGGCCGCACGTGCGTGGTGGCGGGGGAGGAGATCGCGCTGCACCAACTGCTGCTGGCCGGTGTGCCGGAGGAGCTGCGCCGCTCCCTGCGCCGGAGGCTGCTGGGCCCGGTGCTGGACTACGACGCCGAGCACGGCTCGGACCTCGTCGGCACGCTGCGGGTGTTCCTGGACTGCTCGGGCTCGTGGACGGCCGCCGCCGCCCGCCTGCACGTCCACGTGAACACCCTGCGGTACCGGGTGGGGCGCGTGGAGGACCTGCTCGGCGTGGACCTCTCGGAGTTCACCGAACGGGTGGACCTGTACCTGGCCCTGCAGGCAGGGTGAGACCGGACCCACCGGCGGTCCTGCTCGACGACCCCCGGTCGCGCCGTTGCGGCTGAACGCGGCCACAGGTCGAAGCCGATGATCCCAGGCCGACCGCGAACCACAGCCAGGTGAACGGCCGGTCGAGCGGGAAGTTCGCCAGGCCGAAGACCGGGATCGCCGCGCCGACCACGGCCCCGAAGACCGCCATCGGCCCGGCCGGGCGGACGCGTGCCGTCGAAGACCTCCCCGGTCGGCGGTTCGCGTCCCCGGGGGTACCGCGTGATCCACGCGGGAAACGCGCGGAGGGTGCCACCCCCGACCAGCCGCCGCGCAGGCCGGGGGTGGCGGTCTCCTCACCTCACCCGCTGCCCCGGATCGTCGTCATTCCCGGCACCGGCGGCCGGAGTTCACGCACTGCACCAACCGGTTCATGATCTCCTCGGACATCACGTTGGCGAAGTCGTCGTGGTCGGAGAACGGGTTGTGCTCCTCCTGGGGGAAGGCGTCGACGGCGTACTGCCCGGCCACCTGCACGTCCCGCGGGATGTCGTAGGTCAGGCTGATCCGCAGTTGCGGCACGGCTTTGAAGCCGCGCGGGCACTTGCCGTTCCCGTCCGGGTAGACGATGTGGTCGCGGTGGTTGGCGCTGTCGGTGTTCCTGCCGTCCCAGCAGCTCGCGAAGTCGTGGATGCGCTTGACCTTGCTGCCCTGCGGGCAGATCGGGTACTTGTCGATCAGCACCTTGTCCTCGAACCCGGTGCACGTCCACGACTTGCGGGCGTTCTTCGGGCCGTTCGTGGAGACCTTGGCGTCGCCGTACAACACGCGCAGGAACTGCGGCATCGGCTCGACCTTGCCGACGGGGCTGCCGCGGAAGGTGATGTCCACGACCTCGGGGCGCTGGATCTCGCCCTCGTTGCCGGGCAGTTCGTTCTCGTCACTGGCGCTCTTGCCGTCACCCTTCTCCGGCGCGTCCGCCTCGGCTTCCCGAGCCGCCTCGGCGACCTTGGCGTCGTCGCCGTCGCCGTCCTTCACCGTGCACGGCGCGAGCCTCCTGAGCCCGCGCGGCCGTTCGGCGACCCGGTCGATGGCCTGCGCGATGCGGTCGAGGGACGCGGTCCGCTTGTCCCGCAACGGCCGGAGCACGGCGTTGTTGACGAAGTTCGGGTCCTCGACGTTCGCCGCGGCCTTCAGCTTGGTGTTCGCCCCCGCGATCTGGTCCTTCATCGCCTGGAGGTTGCGGTCCACCTCCGCCTTGGCCTGACGCGGCACGGTGCGCAGCTTGCGCCGCACGTCGGGGCACTCGACCTCGGCGCCGGCGGGCTGACCGGGTTCCCCGTCCTCGTTCTCGCGGTCGATCCGGACCACGGGCCAGAAGTAGGCGGACTTGTCGCCGTTCTTGCAGGTGGTGTCGGCTTCGAGCAGGCTCTCGTTCGTGGAGTCGGCGTCGGTCGACACGTTGCCCACGTAGTCGTGCAGGTGTTCCGCGCCGTTGCGGACCCCCGGCTGCGCGATGAAGTTGTCCGGGTTGAAGTGGCCGTTCTCGTTGCGGCCGCAGTCCACGGTGAACGTGCCGGTGCTCGCGCCGCGCTGTGGCCGAGGGGCGCGCACGTTGCGCTGCTGCTTCGTGATGTCGACGAACAGGGAGATGTCGGCCCCGTCCGCCTGGGCGGTCCCCTGATCGCCGGTGGTGCTGATCGCGACGGCCAGGCCGATCGTGAGCGCCAACCCGGTCACGCCGGCAGTCAGCTTCGTGCGCCGGGAGAAGCGGTGCCGCCCCTGGTTTCGCATCATGGATGTGTCACCTCGTCGTAGGTACGCGCATGTGTGCGTTCAACCCCGACCGCCGGTGGGCGGTGGACACAGTGGCATACGTACCGCGCCCAGTCCGCGACCTGACCGTTACCTTTTCGTTATCTCGACTCGACCCCTATCTTGCGCATCGAACCGACCGCGCACGGGTAGGCACTGATCGCCTCGGTGAACCCGTCACCGGTGCCGCGTCGTCGAGTGCGAGCCGGTCGGTGCTGAGGGCTTCCGTCCGGGTCGGTATCCACGGCTGTGAACGACCCTGTCGGTTCGCTGTCGAGGCTTCACCTCCGGCTGATCGCCGGGAAACACTCCGGGGCGTCTCACGAGCAAGTGCTCACGAGCCGAGAAGGAGTGGTCATGCATCGCACACTCGGTGTGCTGGCCGCAGTGGTGCTGGGGGCTTCCCTCGTCACCGCCGCGCCCGCCGCCGCAGCGCAAGCGCACCCGTTCCCCACCCAGTTCCCCCTGCCCGACGGGTTCCTGCCCGAAGGCATCGCGATCGGCGCGGCGCCCACGGCGTACTTCGGGTCGCGGGCCGATGGGGACCTGTTCCGCGTCGACCTCCGCACCGGGCGCGGTGAGGTGTTCAGCCAGGGGCCCGGTACGGCGTCGGTCGGGGTGAAGGTCGATCGGCGCAAGAGGGTGTTCGTGGCCGGTGGCGGGGGTGGTGACGGGCGGGTGGTCGACGCCCGGAGCGGAGCGGTCCTCAAGTCTTACCGGTTCGCTTCGGACGCGAACACATTCGTCAACGACGTGGTGATCACCGACGACGCGGCGTACTTCACCGACTCGCGGAAGGCGGTGCTGTATCGCGTCGCGTTCGGTCGGCACGGCGCGTTGCCGGAGTCGCACACCGAGATTCCCCTCTCCGGCGACTTCGTCCTCACGCCGGGTGTCAACAACGCCAACGGCATCGCGGAGACGCCCGACGGCAAAGCGCTGGTGATCGTCCAGAGCAACACCGGGCAACTGCACCGGGTCGACCCGCGGACCGGCGTGACGGCCGTCGTCGACCTCGGCGGCGAGGTGCTGACCAACGGCGACGGGCTCCTGGTCGAGGGCCGCACGCTCTACGTCGTGCAGAACCGGCTGAACACCCTGGCCGTGTTTTCCCTGGCCAGGGATGGTTCGAGCGGTCGGCTCGTGACCAAGGTCACCGATCCGCGGTTCGACGTGCCGACCACGGTCGCGTCGTTCGCGGGACGGCTCTACCTGCCCAACGCCCGCTTCACCACACCGCCCACGCCCACGACGACGTACGACGCCGTTTCGGTGCCGAAGCCGTGAAACGCGGGGGGCCGGTGGCGAGAAGTTCACATCGGCCCCCTGTTCGGGGCATCACTCGACTGGGTAACCTCATCGTCGCGTCGCGCAAGTGATCGCTGTCTCTTCGTAATAATGATCTTCGAGTGTTACCGTTCCGTCGCCGATCAGGTGAAGAAGAGGCAGCGTTCCTAGTGCTGCGCCTGACCAGGCAACGGACGAGGCTGCGGAGCGCTGTGAAGCAGAAGAGCACCACGGAGACGAACTACAAGACGATCCGTTCACGACTCACCGGTGTCGTCGTCGTCCCCAGCATCGTCCTTCTCATCATGTGGGCGCTGTTCTCGTCGTACACCCTGTTCGACGGCTTCTACCTCCGCGCGGTCGCCTCCGGCGTGAAGGACGCGTCGATCCCGGCGGTCCAGACGTTCGCCTCGCTGCAGAAGGAGCGCGAGCTCAGCATGACCGCGCTGAGCCAGCCCGACCGCGGCACCAGCGACCTCGAGGTGCAGCAGGCGGAGACCGACCGCGCGGTCGAGGGGATGCGCGCGGCGTTCGACGAGCTGGCGTCCCAGGCGCCGCAGGAGATCGTCGACAAGATCAACGCGCTGAACGTGCTGCTGGACCAGCTGCCCCAGCGCCGGTCGGCGCTCGACGCGGGCCGCGCGTCCAAGAGCGAGATCTACACGTACTACAACAGCCTCCTCGACGCCGGTGACGCGCTGTTCAGCGTGCAGGCCCGCGTGGTGCCCGACCACGAGTCGGTCAAGGGCGCCATCATCTCCACCGAGGCCTTCAAGGCCGCCGACTGGATGTCCCGCGCGACCTCGCTCGCGTCGAGCGCCCTGGCCGCCGGGTCGTTCACGCCCGAGGAGCACATCGAGTTCGCCAACCTCGTCGGCGCCTACCACTCGTCCTACGACTCGATCGCCCCCTACGCACGCCCCGAGGTGCGCGAGCACTACCAGTTCATGATCGAGGGCGACCAGTGGAAGCGGCTGGTCGAGTTCGAGGGCAGGCTGATCCAGAACGGCCCGAAGCCGTCCAACGCCGGGTCGCTGCAGGAGTGGCAGAACGTCAGCGGCCCCATCTCCGACGAGCTGGTCGCGCTGGTCAGCGAGCAGGCGTCCGGCGCGGTCAGCGTCACCATGGCCCGCGGCGAGAGCAAGTTCCGCACCGTGCTGATCGGCAGCCTGGTCGCGCTGCTCGCCGTGATCATCGGCATCCTGATCGCGATCCGCACGTCGAACCGCCTGGTCAACCGGGCCCTGATCACGCGCCTGGCCGCGTTGAAGAAGGACTCGCTGACCCTGGCGCACGAGCGGCTGCCCGACATCGTCGACCGGCTCCGCGAGGGCAAGCACGTCGACGTGGAGGTCGAGGTGCCGCCGCTGGACTACGGCAGCGACGAGATCGGCCAGGTGGCCGACGCGTTCAACGCCGCCCAGTACACCGCCGTCGCCGCGGCCGTGAAGGAGAGCCAGGCGCGTGAGGGCGTGAACCGGGTCTTCCTCGACATCGCGCACCGCAACCAGGGCCTGGTGCACCGCCAGCTGAAGATCCTGGACAAGCTGGAGCGCGAGGAGGAGAACCCCGAGCAGCTCGACGCGCTGTTCCAGCTCGACCACCTCGCCACCCGCGCCCGCCGCAACGCCGAGAACCTGATCATCCTCGCGGGCGAGCAGCCCGGCAGGCAGTGGCGCAAGCCCGTGCGCCTGCTCGACGTGCTGCGCGCCGCGGTCGCCGAGACCGAGCAGTACGTCCGGGTCAAGGTCAACCCGGTGCCCGACACCGCGCTGGTCGGCGCGGCCGTCGCCGACACCATCCACCTGATCGCCGAGCTGGTGGACAACGCCACCGCGTTCTCCTCGCCCCGGTCGCAGGTGCAGGTGCACGCCAGCGAGGTGCCGCAGGGCATCGTGGTGGAGATCGAGGACCACGGCCTGGGCATCAACCCCGAGGACCGCGAGCAGCACAACGCGATGCTGGCCGACCCGCCGGAGTTCGACGCGATGCGCCTGCGCGGCGAGTCGCGGCTCGGCCTGTTCGTCGTCGCCCGGCTGGCCGCCCGGCGCGGCATCCACGTCGAGCTGCGCGACTCGCCCTACGGGGGCACGCTGGCGCTCGTCCTGATCCCGTCCGCCATCGTCGCGGGCCCCACCACGGCGACGGAGCCCGCCGAGACTCGGCAGCTCCCCCGCCGCACCTTCCACGACATCCCGGAGCAGGGCGACGACTCAGTGCGAGACGCCAGGTTTCCCGACAGTTCCCGAGACCTGGAGGGGTTCTGGGCCCAGGCCGAGGCCGCGGCCAACGAACATCCCCTTCCAGAGGTCGAACGACTGAGCGGCGGGCTGGACCTGTCGCAGCGCAGCGGCGAGCTCGAGCTGCCGCAACGCAGCGGTGAGCTGGAGCTGCCGCAGCGGAAGCGGGCCACCTCGGAGTGGCCCGCCGAAGATCCGGGTTCGGCCGCCACCGCCGCCGACCGACCCGAACTGCCACGCCGGCGCCGCCAGCAGAACCTGGCGCCGCAGTTGGTGCGCAACGATTTCCACCCTTCGCCCGAACCGCTCCCCGAGGTCGATTCCGAGAAGTCCGCCGAGAGGGTCCGCAAGGGCCTGTCGGCGTTCCAACGGGGCACACGCGACGCCCGTCGGACACCCGACGACCTCGAACCCTGATCAGCAGTGGCCGGACGACTGGAAACCGGAAAGGCAACCCGATGAACGACATGACCAGCCAGCACAACGAACTGAACTGGTTGTTGGAGGACCTGGTCGGCCGGGTGGTCGGAGCTCGGCACGCGGTGGTCCTCTCGGCCGACGGTCTGCTGCTGGGCCGCTCGCCCGGGTTGTCGAAGGACGACTCGGACCACCTGTCGGCGATGGCGTCGGCGTTCCAGAGCCTGGCCCGCGGCACGGGACGGCACTTCGGCGGCGGCGCCGTGCGGCAGACCATCGTCGAGATGGAGCACGCCTACCTCTTCGTCACCGCGGCCGGTCACGGCGCCTGCCTGGCCGTCCTGGGCGAAGAGGACTCCGACATGGGCATGATCGCCTACGAGATGAACATGCTGGTCAAGCGGGTCGGCACGTACCTGTCGTCGGCGCCGCGCGGTACGACCGCGGCGAGCCTGCCCGCCGCCCGAAGGTCGTCCTGATGGCCGGCCGCGAGGACTGGTGGTACGACGAGGCCGCGGGCCCGCTGGTCCGCCCGTACGCGATGGTGCGCGGCCGGACCCGGCCGCTGCGACCGGAGCTGCACCTGGTGACCCAGGTGCGCGCGATGCCGTCGCCGTCGGACCCGGACGCGTTGTCGGTCGAGCACATGGAGATCATGGAGCTGTGCCGGCGACCGCTGTCCGTGGCCGAGGTGGCCGCGTACCTCGACGTGCCGCTGGTGGTCGTCAAGGTGCTGTTGAGCGACCTCATCCAACGCGGTGACGTCGTGATCCGAGACCCCTCCCGAGTCCCGCAAGTGCCGGACCGGAACCTGCTCCAAGCGGTGTTGGATGGTGTCCGTGGAATCTGAGCGGCCGGGTGGGGAACTGCTCGTACCCACCCCAGTGAAGATCGTCATCGCCGGCGGCTTCGGCACCGGGAAGACGACGATGGTCAACTCGGTCAGCGAGATACCGCCGCTGCACACCGAGGAGCTGCTCACCGAGGCCGGTGTCGGCGTCGACGACGTGCTGGGCCTGGAGTCGAAGGAGACGACCACGGTCGCGCTCGACTTCGGCCGCATCACCATCAACCCCGAGGTGGTGCTGTACCTGTTCGGCACGCCTGGCCAGAACCGGTTCTGGTTCATGTGGGACGAGCTGGCCTACGGGGCCATCGGCGCGGTGATCCTGGTCGACACGCGCCGGTTGGACAGCAGCTTCCCGTCGATCGACTTCTTCGAGCGGCGCGGCATCCCGTTCATCATCGCGGTGAACTGCTTCGAGGGCGCGCACAGCTACGAGGTCGACGAGGTGCGGCGGGCGCTGGACGTGGACGCCGCCATCCCGCTCGTGCTGTGCGACGCGCGGGACCGCGAGTCCGCCAAGACCGTGCTGGTGAGCCTGATCCAGCACACCATGGACCGGCTGGACGCCATGGCGTGAGGCGGCGGGTGACCGGGGTCCGGTCACCCGCCCCGGCTACACCACCGGTTCGAGCCGGCAGTTGAAGTGCCGCAGCAGCTTCGGCACGTGCGTCAACCGGTACCCCGGCACCCGTTCCGGGTCCTTCGCGATCTCCGCCAACGTCTCGCCGACGTACTCCAGGTGGCTCTGGGTGTACACCCGGCGGGGGATGGCGAGGCGGACCAGCTCGTACGGCGCGGGCTTGAGCAGCTCGCCCTCGTCGTCCAGCTCGCCGAGGTACAGCGAGCCCAGCTCCGCGCACCGGATGCCGCCCGCCAGGTACAGCTCGGTGGCCAGCGCGAACCCCGGGAACCGGCTCGGCGGCAGGTGCCGCAGCAGGCGCCCGGCGTTGAGGTACACCGCGTGCACGCCGGTCGGCCGCACGCTGTCCACGCCCGCGGCCCGGGCCAGCTCCGCCACGTACGCCGTCGCGTCGGCCCGCGCCCGCAGGTACTCCGGGTCGGTGACCTCCTGCAGCCCCTGCGCCAGCATCTCCAGGTCGCGACCGGACAGGCCGCCGTAGGTGCGGAAGCCCTCGGTCGCGATCAGCAGCAGCTCGCACCGGGCGGCCAGCTCGGGGTCGCGGACCGCGAGCAACCCCCCCATGTGGACGATGCCGTCCTTCTTCAGGCTCGCCACGCACCCGTCGGCCAACCGGAACGCCTCCTGCGCGACCTGCCGCGGGGTGTGGTTCTCGTAACCGGGCTCCCGCTGCGTGACCAGCCACGCGTTCTCGGCGAACCGCGCCGCGTCGAGGAAGAGCGGCACGCCGTGGCGGCGGGCGATCTCACCCGCGGCCTTGATGTTCGCCATCGACACCGGCTGCCCGCCGCCACCGTTGTTGGTGATGGTGAGCAGCACGAAGGCGACGTCCCGCGGCCCGGACAGGATGGTCTCCAGCGCGTCCAGGTCGATGTCGCCCTTGAACGGCGCGTCGTCGTCGAGGTCCTCGGCGGCGCGGCACGGCAGGTCGACGGCCGTGCCGCCGAGGATCTCGACGTTCGCCCTGGTGGTGTCGAAGTGCGTGTTGCTGACGCTGACCTGGCCCGGCTTGAGCAGCGCGGTGAACAGGATCCGCTCGGCCGCGCGCCCCTGGTGGACGGGGAAGGCGTGCGGGTAGCCGGTCAGGTCCTGCACCGCGTCGTGGAACCGGTAGTAGGAGCGCGCGCCCGCATAGGTCTCGTCACCGCGCAGGCCCGCCGCCTGCTGCTCGGCCGACAGGGCGCCGGTGCCCGAGTCGCTGAGCAGGTCGATGGTCACGTCGGTGCCGGCGAGGTTGAACGGGTTGTACCCGGCGGCGGCCAGCGCCCGCTCGCGGTGCGCGCGCGTGGTGATCGGGATGGGCTCCACGACCTTGATGCGGTACGGCTCCATCGTGGGCATGGGTGGCTCCTAGCCTGCCAGGCTGATCGAACGGGGTGAGGCCACGTCGTAGGCCTCGGACGAGAGGTAGACCGTGATGCCGGGTCGCGGCCTGCCCATGCGCAGCGACACGTGGGCGATCAGGCCGACTCCCTCGTCCAGCGGCCGTCGGGCGATGGTGCGCAGCGCGCTGTCGAACGGCGTCGGGTCGAGGTCGTACTTGGCCATCACCGCGAGCACCCGGCGGCGGGCTTCCTCGTCGTCGGCCACGTAGTCCCGGATCGGCACGTACAGGGAATAACCGCTCGGCGCGTCGGCGTCGCCGTCCAGGAACGTGTAGCTGGAAATCAGGGGGCGCTTGTCGAACGTTCCGGTGTTGCCGCCGGTGAGCAGGCAGAAATCGGGCAGCCTGTCCACATCGACCCCGCGCGCGGCCTTCGCGGCACGCGTGACGTCCGTTACATCGGCGGCGTGGTGGGAGATGTAGACCTTCACCCGGGCGCGCCGTTGTTCGACGAGGTCGAGCGCGAAGAAGGAATACCTGTCCAGTCCCGGTCGGGTCACCGCGTGCGCCCGCAGCGCCGGGAAACCGGCGGCGAAACCGGTCCGGTCGAGCCCGGCCCGGACCAACTCCTCGGCGGCGGCTTCGCCCCGTACTTCAGGGTTGAAGTACACCTTCACCGCAGGCGCCTCGTCGGGCCGGAACACCAACGAGTACCAGAACGTGAAATCACGTTCCGGGTGGGCCGGCAGGAACAGGTCCTTGACCGCGTCGAAACGACGGGTGTCGAGGGTGCCGCGGCGCTTCATCCGGTCCAGCGCGGCGAGCGCCTCGGCCGTGTTGGCGGCACGGGAAGGCCTGGTCGCGGTGGGTTCGACGATGGTGCGGAGAACCGGTGCCTCGCCCGCGGCGAACGCCGTGGAGAACTCCACCGGGGTGTGGTCGTCGGCCACGTCCGAGGGCCAGGCCGGGCTGGTGGAAACCGGCCGGAGACCGCCGGGCCCGAGCGCGTCCGCGAGCAGTCCCACGGATTTGACGGGGTTCTCCGTGATGCCCAGAGAATGCAGCAGGGCGCTGAGCTGGCGACCCGTGAAATCGCGTATGGCTACTTTTTGAGGGTCCAAGGCGGGGTTCTCCTCGTGGGGGGCGAGTCGAAAGTTACGCTAGGCGAAGCAATCTTGTCCACCAGGCGGCCGTAGCGTGACGTAGGGCACTCTAAAGGCTGGTCACAGGTCCTGTCGATCAGTAGTCACCAGGGCCGGCACGGTAATCAAGACTACTCCGAACGGCCTCTTGACGAGGGTGCCGTCAGTCTTTCGCACTAATCACGCGCAGCAGTTCGATGACGGATCGTGGTATTTTGCCCCGACCTTCGCCCGAGGTACGGTCGGTCGTTTGCCGGCTAATGCAGTCCACCATTCAAGACGTTGGTGTTAATTGTTCGTGCCGTCCTTCGCGTGGCGCCGGTGGTCGCGCTGTGGTAAAGCGGCCCGGATACGCGAACGGGGCCGCCGACCACTCGGGTCGACGGCCCCGCGAACGCCCGGTCCGGGCGCGGCGTCGGTGTCAGGACGCGTAGTTGTGGAACCCGCGCCCGCTCTTCTTGCCCAGCAGCCCCGCGTCCACCATGCGCAGCAGCAACGGCGGCGGCGAGTACAGCGGCTCCTTGAACTCCTCGTACATCGACTCGGCGATGGCCTTGGTGGTGTCCAGGCCGATCAGGTCGGTCAGGCGCAGCGGACCCATCGGGTGCGCGCAGCCGAGCACCATGCCGTTGTCGATGTCCTCGGCGCTGGCGAACCCCGACTCCAGCATCCGGATCGCGGACAGCAGGTAGGGGATCAGCAGGGCGTTGACCACGAACCCGGCGCGGTCCTGCGAGCGGATGACCTCCTTGTGCAGCACCCCGGTCACGAACGCCTCGGCCCTGGCCTTGGTCTTGTCGCCGGTCAGCAGCGACGGCACCAGCTCCACCAGCTTGAGCACCGGCACCGGGTTGAAGAAGTGCACGCCGATGACCTGCTCGGGGCGACCGGTGGCCATGCCGAGCTTCATGATCGGGATCGAGGAGGTGTTGGACGCGAAGATCGCGTCCGGGTCCACGACGACCTTGTCCAGCGCCGCGAACACCTCGGTCTTGACCTGCTCGTTCTCCGCGACGGCTTCCACGACCAGGTTCCGGTCGGCGAAGTCGGCGAGGTCGGTGGTGAACCGCAGGCGCTCCAGTGCGGCGTCCCGGTCCTCGGCGGACAGCTTGCCGCTGCGCACACCCCGGCCGAGCGACGAGGCGATCCGCCCGCGCGCGGCCTCGGTGGCCTCCGGGCTGACCTCGGACACCAGCACGTCCAGCCCGGCCCGCGCGCAGACCTCGGCGATGCCGGAGCCCATCAGGCCCGATCCCACCACTCCAACACGTTGAATGTCACTCACGCCCCGATCCTGCCAGGGGCGTCACGGCGGGGCACATCCCGACTGTGGTTTTCCCCAGCAGACCGGGTGGCGCTCCTCATGGTCGGCCGCCGCGCCGCCTCCTAGCGTGGCCCTCGTGATGATCAACACTGCGATCGCCGGCGTGCTGCTGGCCGTGACCGGCACCTTTCCCGCGCTGGACGGGTGGGTGCGGCAGGGGTGGGCCTCCGGCGCGCTGCTGACCGTCGAGGACTCCGCCGGGGTCCGGGCGGACGCGGCGGGTGAGGCGTCGGTCGGCGGCCACTTCCGGATCGGCAGCGCCACCAAGACGTTCGTCGCCACGGTCGTGCTGCAACTCGTGGACGAGGGCAAGGTCCGGCTGGACGATCCCGCGGACCGGTACGTCACCGGCGTGCCCCGCGGCCTCAACGGCGACCGGCCCACCGTGCGCCAGGTGCTCAACCACACCAGCGGCCTGTACGACTACGCGCACGAGGAGGGCTACTCGACCAACCGGTGGCGCGGTGCGGACCGGTTCCGCACCTACCGGCCGCAAGAGCTGCTGGACGTGGCGTTCGCCCACCCGTCCCACTTCGACCCCGGGAAGGGGTGGCGCTACTCGAACACCAACTACATCGTCGCCGGGATGCTGATCGAGCGCGTGACCGGCCGGACGTACGGCGACGAGGTGCGCTCCCGCATCCTGCGCCCGCTCCGCCTCGCGCACACGGTCGTGCCGGGGTCGTGGCCCGGCCTGCCGCACCCCCACGCCCGCGGCTACAGCGAGGTGGACGGGCGACTCGTCGACGCGACGCTGATGAACCCGACCCTGGACTGGGCGGCGGGCGAGATGATCTCCACCGCCGGGGACCTGAACCGGTTCTTCGACGCGCTGCTGAGCGGCCGGTTGACGAGCGCGGCGTCCCTCGACGCCATGCGGCGGACCGTGGCGACGAACACGATCTTCGCCTACGGACTGGGCCTGCAGCGGTTCGACCTGCCGTGCGGCCGTTCGGTGTGGGGTCACGGCGGTGAGCTGATCGGCTACCGCACCTACGCCACGCGGGCCGACGACGGCAGGCGGGCGACCCTGTCCTACAACCCCCTGCCCGCCGACGTGCCGGCGGAGGAGGTCATCGGGCTGTTCGCCTCGGTCTACTGCTGACGCCCGCCCGGAGGTTCGCACCCGTCGGCGACGGCGGGTGCGAACCCGGCGGCGGGGTCAGCCCGTGACGCCGAACTCCTGCGTCCAGTAGATCTTGTTGCTGCCGTCGGCGGTGTGGGCCACGCCGAGGTCGCGCAGTTCGCAGTTCACGATGTTGGCCCGGTGGCTCTCGCTGTTCATCCACGCGCTCACGACCTCCTCCGCGGTGCCCTGGCCGGCGGCGATGTTCTCCGCCATCAGCCGGAAGTGATACCCCGCATCGGTGACGCGTTGCGCCGCTGTGCTGCCGTCCGAGCCGGTATGGCTGAAGTTGCCGGTGCGTGCCATGTCGTCGCTGTGCCGCTTGGCCGCTGCCGCGAGCTGAGCGTTGGTGGTGAGGGCCGGGCAGCCCACGGCGGAGCGTTCCCCGTTTGTCAGAGCCAAAACCCGGTCTTCGAGAGTGGGTGCGGCGAGCGCCGGGGCGGCCGTGGACAGCAGTGCCGCGATGGCCGCCGCGGCGGTGAACGCGCTGCGCTTCATGATCGTTCTCCTCCTCGTGGGCGGGACCTCTGTTGTCAAGGGGTTCCCACTCGCGAGAAGACTTGTATTCCACGATCGGTGGAACCGTGATGACGGCGAGTCAACCGGTTCCGGACTGTTGCCGGTCGGTCAGTCCTTCAGCTCCTGCTCGGCCTGGGCGATGGCGGCGAACTCCTCCTCCGGCGCGGCGGCCACCAGGTGGTGCCTGCTGTAGAACCAGAAGTAGGCCAACGCCACCACGACGATGCCCGCGGTGATGCCGGCGGCCAGTTCGTCCACGAAGAACGTCGCCACGACCGCCGCCACCGCGAGCACCAGCGCCACCCCGGTGGTGACGACGCCGCCCGGCGTCCGGTACGGCCGCGCCAACCCCGGCTCGCGCACGCGCAGCACGATGTGCGACACCATCATCAGCACGTACGACAGCGCCGCGCCGAACACCGCGACGTTGATCAGGGTCGCACCGCTCTTCAGGATCGCGGCCAGCACGAACCCGATCGTGCCGGGCACGATGAGCGCCAGGTACGGCGTCCTGCGCTTGCCGGTCCTCGACAGCCAGCGCGGCAGGTAACCGGCCCGGGACAGCGCGAACAGCTGCCGCGAGTACGCGAAGATGATCGAGAAGAACGACGCCACGAGCCCGGCCAGGCCCACGTAGTTCACGACCTGCGCCAGCGCGTTGTCGCCGCCGTACGCCGCGCGCACCGCCTCGGGCAGCGGGTTGCCCGACGACATCAACGCCGCCGAGCCCGCGCCGCCGGGCGCGAACACCAGGATCGCCGCCGCGAACACCAGCAGCACCAGCATCGCCCCGATGATCCCGCGCGGCATGTCCTTCTTCGGGTCGCGCGCCTCTTCCGCCGCCAGCGGCACTCCCTCGACCGCGAGGAAGAACCAGATCGCGTACACCAGTGCGCCCAGCGCGCCGGTCACCCCGAACGGCAGGAAGCTCCCGTCCCCGATGTCGAACAGCTTGGCGGAGTCGAACCGCGGCACCATCCCGACCACGAACGCGACCAGCGCGACCACCGCGACCCCGGTGATCACGAACATCAGTCGCAACGCCTCGCCGACGCCGTACAGGTGCACGCCCACGAAGATCGCGTAGCAGACCAGGTAGACCGGCCACGAGCTGGTGAGCCCGAACAGCCCGAGCGCCTGCACGTAGTCGCCGATGAACACCACGATCGCGGCGGGCGCGATGGCGTACTCGACCAGGATCGCGACGCCCGTGGCGAAACCGCCCAGCGGTCCGAGCGCCCGGCGCGCGAAGCCGTACCCGGCGCCCGCGACCGGCAGCGCCGCGGCCAGCTCGGCCAGGCCGAACACCATGCACGTGTACATGGCGCCCATGAGGATCGTCGCGACCAGCAGGCCGCCCCAGCCGCCCTGGGCGAGGCCGAAGTTCCACCCGGCGAAGTCGCCGGAGATGACGTACGAGACCCCGAGCCCCGCCAACAGCACCCAGCCCGCCGCACCCCGCTTGAGCTGCCGGTGCTCCAGGTAGTCGCTGCCCACCTTCTCGTACTCGACGTGCTTCGCCATCTGCGCTCCCTAATGGGTCAGACGCGCTCCTTTGCACGGAGAGTGGCGTGGATCACCTGATGGTGTCAACAGGGATGAGGCGGAGCGGGCCTCTCGGCGAGTAGCCCAACCGGACGAACGCCGGGTGCACGGCCCTGGTGACCGCGATGCGGAGCGAGTTGTGGATCGGGGAGTACCGGCGCACCGGCACGAAGTGACCCCGCCAGTCCGGCGAGAAGAAGATCAGCGCGCGCACGGCCGAACGGATCCCGCCGTCCCCCGCGTAAGCGGGCAGCGGGGGCGGCGTCCACTCCTCACCGTTGTCCCGCGGGTTCCGCGACGCGTGGGCGCCCACCGTCCCGGCCGCTGCGATGCGGAACCGCTCGTACGCCTCGCGGTCCATCGTCACGACGAGGATGAGCCGTTCCGGCGGCAGTACGCGCATCGCTTCCGCCAGCTCCCACAGCGTGCCCGGGCCCCAGCCGAGCACGAGCACCACGTGCCGCGGATGAACTCCCGCACCGGAGCCTGCCACTCCTCGAGCGGGAGGTAGACCCGCCACGCGCCGATGTGCGGCATCACCTCGCCGGGTCTGCCGACCGTCACCATGGTCGCGTCTGTCGGCGACAACGCGTCGATCAGCAACTCCTCCTCCGACATCTCCACGACGAAGAGGCTCCGCAGCGCACGCTTGATCGGCGAGAACCGCTGCACGCCGGAGAGTCGGCGGTCCTCGTCGAACGTCCTCAGGTAGAGGCCGTAGTCCACGCCGGTGAGGTCGCGCGGCTTCCGCACGGTCCCGGTCATCAGCCGTTTGGACGCGGCGAACAGGGAGTTGCCCTTCCGGAGCAGGAGCAGGCCGCACCACAGCACGCCGACCTGCACCGCGGATCGCCAGGTGAACTCGCCTTCCAGGACGCCGCCGGAGTGCGGCAGCGTGCGGAGCTCCCGCACCAGGGCCAGGAAGACCAACGCGAACGCGATCGCGCCCGACGCAACGCTGACCCACCCCAACCGCCGGTTGACCAGGAAGAAGTTGTTGCCGTGGCTGACGACGTTCCACGTCGCGCGCAGGCACACCACCTCGAGGATGATCATCCAGGTGTTCTGCCTGGTCAGAGACTCCGCGGTGATCGGCGGCTCGGTGAGCCCGAGGAGGAGTGCCAAGGCGGTCAGCACGAACACCGTGGCGACGAGAGTGGCCAACGTCCCGCCCCACACGTACGAGCGCCCCAGGGCCGCGGCGGGGTTCGGCGCCAGCTTCGCCTGCATCGACTGCCACGCGCGCGTGTCCACCCGACCCTCCTCCGGTGAGCCGCCGTGCTGTGGACCGTAGCGAGTCGGGGCCTCGCGCGAGACCGCTACCCGGGTTGGGTCGGGTCCCGAATCGGGTGTGGCGGCCTTCACTCGAAGGTGTCAGGATGAAACGTCCAATGGCTCGCTGTCATACCTTTGGAGGTACTGCGGATGCTCGCCGTGGAGGAGTTGCGCGTGCTCGTGGACGCCGGGGAGGTCGACACGGTGTTGGTCGCCGTGGTCGACATGCAGGGCCGTCTCCAGGGCAAGCGCTGCGCCGCGCGCTACTTCGTGGACGAGGTCCTGCCGCACGCCGCCGAGGGCTGCAACTACCTGCTGGCCGTGGACGTGGAGATGAACACCGTCGGCGGCTACGCCATGTCGTCGTGGGACAGCGGCTACGGCGACTTCGTGATGAAGCCGGACCTGTCCACGCTGCGCCGCGTCCCCTGGCACGAGGGCACCGCGCTGGTCATGTGCGACCTGGTCTGGGAGGACGGCGGGCCGGTGGTGGCCTCGCCGCGCCAGATCCTCAAGCGCCAGCTCGACCGGCTCGCCGAACGGGGCCTGAGCGCGTTCGTCGGCACCGAGCTGGAGTTCATCGTCTTCGACGACACCTACGAGGACGCCTGGAACCGCGGGTACCGCGGCCTCACGCCCGCCAACCAGTACAACGTCGACTACTCGCTGCTGGGCACGGCGCGGATCGAGCCGCTGCTGCGCGCCATCCGCAACCACATGGCGGGCGCGGGCATGGTGGTCGAGTCGGCCAAGGGCGAGTGCAACCCCGGCCAGCACGAGATCGCGTTCCGCTACACCGAGGCGCTGGCGACCTGCGACAACCACAGCATCTACAAGACCGGCGCCAAGGAGATCGCGGCGCAGCACGGCAAGTCGATCACGTTCATGGCGAAGTACAACGAGCGCGAGGGCAGCTCCTGCCACATCCACCTGAGCCTGCGCTCGGCGGGCGGCGAGCCGGTGTTCGCCGAGGGCCGGGGCCGGTCGCGGCTCATGGACCACTTCATGGCGGGTCAGTTGGCGGCGCTGCGCGAGCTCACCTGCTTCCTGGCGCCGAACATCAACTCGTACAAGCGGTTCGCGCAGGGCAGCTTCGCGCCGACCGCGGTGGCGTGGGGCAGGGACAACCGGACGTGCGCGGTGCGCGTGGTCGGGCACGGCCAGTCGCTGCGGTTCGAGAACCGGGTGCCCGGCGCGGACGTGAACCCGTACCTGGCGGTCGCCGCGCTGATCGCGGCCGGCCTGCAC
Source organism: Saccharothrix saharensis (assembly GCF_006716745.1). Taxonomy (NCBI): domain Bacteria; kingdom Bacillati; phylum Actinomycetota; class Actinomycetes; order Pseudonocardiales; family Pseudonocardiaceae; genus Saccharothrix; species Saccharothrix saharensis. The sequence goes on from NZ_VFPP01000001.1 coordinate 7,676,712, forward strand.
GGCGTGGACAACGAGCTGCCGCTGGAGGAGGAGTTCGTCGGCAACGCCTACGCCTCCGGCAAGCCGACCGTGCCCACGACGCTGCGCGACGCCGCGTCCCTGCTGTCCCGCAGCGAAGTCGCGCGCGAGGCGTTCGGGCAGGACGTGGTCGAGCACTACCTCAACGCGGCCCGGGTGGAGCTGGCCGCGTTCGACTCGGCGGTGACGGACTGGGAGCGCATCCGTGGTTTCGAACGGCTCTAGGGCGCGGCCGCTGATCGGCGTCAGCACCTACCTGGAACGCGCGCGGTTCGGCGTCTGGGACGTGGAAGCGGCCGTGCTGCACCGCGACTACCTCGACTCGGTGGTGCGCGCGGGCGGCAACCCGGTGCTGCTGCCGCCGGTCGGCGACTGGGACGCGGACAGCGTCGCGTTCCTCGACGGCCTGGTGCTGGCGGGCGGCGCGGACGTCGACCCCGCGCTGTACGGGCGGCCGCGCGACCCGCGCACGGGACCGGCGCGGCCCGAGCGCGACGCGGTCGAGCTGAGCCTGGCCCGCGCCGCGCTGAAGCTGGACCTGCCGCTGCTGGCCGTGTGCCGGGGCATGCAGGTGCTCAACGTGGCGCTGGGCGGCACGCTGGTCCAGCACGTCGAGGGCCACAACCCGGCGCCCGCGGTGTTCGAGCACACCGGGATCACGGTCGCGCCCGGCTCGGTGCTCGCCTCGGTCGTCGGCCTCGCCACCACCGTGTTCTGCCATCACCACCAGGCGTTGGACGGCCTCGGCGACGGCCTGCGGGTCGTGGCGGGCGCGCCGGACGGCACCGTGGAGGCCGTGGAGCTGCCGGGCGCGCGGTTCGTGCTCGGCGTGCAGTCGCACCCCGAGGCCGACACCGAGGACGACCGCTTGTTCGCCGCGCTTGTGGCCGCCACCCGCGACAGGAGTGTGAAGTGACCACGTTCGACGTCATCAACCCGGCCACCGAGGACGTGGTCCGCTCGGTGCCGCTGGCGACGCTGGAGGAGGCCGACGCGGCGATCGCCCGCGCGTCGGCGGCGCTGCCCGCGTGGCGCGCGGTCGCCCCCGGTGACCGGGCCAGGCTGCTGCGCCGGTTCGCCGAGGCGGTCGACGGCGCGGTGGAGGAGCTGGCCGCGCTGGAGGTGCTCAACGCCGGGCACACCATCGGCAACGCGCGGTGGGAGGCCGGGAACGTCCGCGACGTGCTGCACTACTACTCGGCCGCGCCGGAGCGGCTGTTCGGCAGGCAGATCCCGGTGCCGGGCGGGCTCGACGTGACGTTCCACGAGCCGGTGGGCGTGGTCGGTGTGATCGTGCCGTGGAACTTCCCGATGCCGATCGCCGCGTGGGGCTTCGCGCCCGCGTTGGCGGCGGGCAACACGGTGGTGCTCAAGCCCGCCGAGCTGACGCCGCTGACGGCGCTGCGGTTGGCCGAACTCGCGCTGGAGGCCGGGATCCCGCCGGACGTGTTCCAGGTGCTGCCCGGTGCCGGACCGGTGGTGGGTCGGCGGTTCGTCACGCACCCCGCCGTGCGCAAGGTCGTGTTCACCGGGTCCACCCGGGTCGGCAAGCAAATCATGGCCGGCTGCGCGGAGCAGGTGAAGCGGGTGACGCTGGAGCTGGGCGGCAAGTCGGCCAACATCGTCTTCGCCGACGCCGACCTGGAGCGCGCGGCGGCCACCGCGCCGTACGGGGTGTTCGACAACGCGGGGCAGGACTGCTGCGCGCGGTCGCGCATCCTGGTGCAGGCGTCGGTCTACGACCGGTTCATGGAGTTGCTGGAGCCCGCGGTCAAGGGCGTCGTGGTCGGCGCGCCGGGCGACGAGGCCACCGAGATGGGGCCGCTGATCTCGGCCGCGCACCGGGAGAAGGTCGCGTCCTACGTGCCGTCCGACGCGCCCGTGGCGTTCCGCGGGTCGGCCCCGTCCGGCGCGGGGTTCTGGTTCCCGCCGACGGTGCTCGCGCCCGTCGCGCCCGGTGACCGCGTTGCCGTGGAGGAGGTCTTCGGGCCGGTCGTGGCCGTGCTGCCGTTCGCCGAGGAGGAGGACGCCGTGCGGCTGGCCAACGACAGCGCCTACGGCCTGTCCGGGTCGATCTGGACGCGGGACGTGGGGCGGGCGCTGCGCGTGTCGCGTGCCGTCGAGGCGGGGAACCTGTCGGTCAACTCGCACTCGTCGGTGCGGTACTGGACGCCGTTCGGCGGGTTCAAGCAGTCCGGGCTGGGGCGCGAGCTGGGACCGGACGCCCTCGACTCGTTCACCGAGACCAAGAACGTCTTCATCGCTCACTGATTGGGAGAGACATGGTTGTGCGACTCGAGGGCCGGGTGGCCGTGGTGACCGGCGGCGGCAGCGGCATCGGGCTGGCGTCGGTGCGGCGGCTCGCGTCCGAGGGGGCGAAGGTCGTCGTCGCGGACGTCGACGCGGAGTCCGGCAAGGCCGCGGCCGACGAGGTGGGCGGGCTGTTCGTCCAGGTCGACGTGACCGACGAGGAGCAGGTGGCGGCGCTGTACCGGACCACCGCGGACACCTACGGGTCGGTGGACGTCGCGTTCAACAACGCCGGCATCTCGCCGCCCGACGACGATTCGATCCTGACCACGGGGATCGAGGCGTGGGACCGGGTGCAGAAGGTCAACCTGACGTCGGTCTACCTGTGCTGCAAGTACGCGATCCCGCACATGCTGGAGCGGGGGCGCGGATCGGTGATCAACACCGCGTCGTTCGTGGCCACGATGGGAGCGGCGACGTCCCAGATCTCGTACACGGCGTCCAAGGGCGGGGTGCTGGCGATGAGCCGTGAACTGGGCGTGCAGTTCGCCCGGCAGGGCGTTCGAGTGAACGCGCTCTCACCCGGACCGGTGAACACGCCGCTGTTGCGCGAGCTGTTCGCGAAGGACCCGGAGCGGGCCGCGCGGCGGCTGGTGCACGTGCCGCTGGGCCGGTTCGCCGAGCCGGAGGAGATCGCGGCGGCGGTGGCGTTCTTGGCCAGTGACGACTCGTCGTTCATCACCGCGTCGAACTTCCTGGTGGACGGCGGTATCGCCGGTGCCTACGTGACACCGCTGTGATGCCGGTGCAGGACGCGTTGTTCCGCCCCGTGCGGGCGGGCAACGCGTTCGAGGAGACCGTGGAGCGGCTCATGCAGGCGATCCGGCTCGGCGTGGTCGGGCCGGGGGAGCGGTTGCCCGCGGAACGTGACCTCGCCACCCGGCTGGGTGTCAGTCGTGTGACGCTGCGGGAGGCGATCCGGTCACTGCAGGACGCGGGGTACGTCGAGTCCCGGCGCGGTCGTTACGGCGGGACGTTCGTGAACTCGCCGCTGCCCGCGCCCGCGCCGGACCGCCGGGCCGACCCCGCCGAGCTGGCGGACGCCGTGACGCTGCGGGCGGCGGTGGAGACGGGTGCGGCGGAGTGCGCGGCGGGTCGGGCGCTGAGCCCGGTGGAGCGGCGCAACCTCCTCGCGCGCCTGGCCGAGTGCCGTGACGCGTCGGTCGACTCCTACCGGCGCAAGGACTCGCGGCTGCACCTGGCGATCGCCGAGGCGACCGGCTCGCCGTCGCTCACCGCGGCCGTCGCCGACGCCCGGACCAGGGTCAACGCCCTGCTGGACCGGATACCGCTGCTGCCGCCGAACCTGGCGCACTCCAACGAGCAGCACGAGCGGATCGTGACGCACATCGTGGCGGGCGAGCCGGAGGCCGCGCGGCGGGCGATGGCCGAGCACCTGGACGGCACGGCCCTGCTGCTGCGCGGCTTCCTGTCCTGACCTCAGTGCTCGGAGTCGCGTCCCGACGGGCGGTCCGGGCCGCGGTCGCCCCGGTCCCCCCGCTCACCGCGCTCGTCGAACCGCGAGTGACCGGGCCGGTCGGCCCCGACGCCGTAGCGGGGGTGGTGGTCCCGGTCGGCCAGCGCCACGATCCCGCCGCCGAGGACGAGCCCGAGCAGGCCGACGGCGACCAACTGGGTGGCCCGGTGCCGGACGACCCGGCCGACGACCGCACCCCTGCCGGGCGCGGTCGGGTGGTGGTCCTGCGCCGGTGCGGCCTGCTCGCTCGCCGCGGCGGTCGGCTGGGGGTCGGCGGGTGGTGGTCGGTCGGGTTCCGACATGGCGGACTCCTGCTCTTCGGTGCTGGTGAGCGCCATGGTGCGTGATCGACCTGAGGGGAACCTGATCGTCGGCTGTCCGCCGGCTGTGAACGAGATCGTCAGCAAGTGTTGACGGCGCCCATGCGTCAGCATATGTTGACGACATGGCTGCGATCGCCGATCTCGACCCGGCCGCGCACGGCGAGGACCCCGACGCCGGCCTGCGCGCCGTGGCCCGCCTGCGCCGCCTCGTGGAGCAACTGGAAGCCGAGCACGTCGCCGCCGCCCGTCGGGCCGGCTGGTCGTGGCGCGACATCGCCACCCGCCTGGGCGTCACCAAGCAGACCGTCCACCGCAAGCACGGCCGAGAGGACTGACCGGTGTTCCGAGGCGACCACCCCGACCTGAACCGCACCATGGACCGCGCGCTGCGACTGGCACGGGACCTCGGCCACCCGCGCACGGGCAGCGAACACCTGCTCGCCGCGCTCTCAGACGGCGCGTCAGCCGGTGGCACCGTCGCCGACGTCCTCGTCCGCCACGGCGCCACGCCCGCCGCCGTCCGGGACGCCGCGCACCTCGCCGCGCCCCTCGGTGCCGGTGGAGCCGCCGACCGCGCGCTGCTCGCCCCGCTCGGCGTCGACCTGGACCGCCTGCTCGGCCGCGGCGGGCCCGCGCTGGACCGCCCACCCGGCCGTGAGCCGCTGCTCCCGTTCGGCGCGGCGGCGGCACGGCGGCGCTGCGCCCGCCTCACCCCGCCGCTCGGCCTGGACGCCCAGGCGTCCTACTCGGCCTCGCTGGGCCTCGCCCTGGCCCGCCGCGAGCGCGAGCACCGCCCCGAGCACCTCGCCCTCGCCCTCACCGCCCTGGACCCCGGTGTCGCCTGGGTGCTCGAGACCGCCCGCGTCGACCGCGCCACCCTGCTCGCCGACCTGGCCGCGACCTTCCCGCCCCCGCGCCGCCACCCGCTGCTCACCGCCGAACGCCGGCTCGGCCACCGGGTCCGCCACCGCGACCTCGTCCGCCGCTACCAGCGCACCACCGGACGCGCCGTGACCTCGGCCGACGCGCTGCCCGCCCTCATCCGCGGCTGAGCGCCCGCCCGACCGGGTGATCCGCGGGACACCGGGGCGGCCGACCCGGTGCGCCGGAAAAGGACTCGGTGAGCACCGATAACATCAGGGTCGACGGACCTACCCACACCGAGGAGTCACCGTGTCCCAGCCACGTCCCGCAGCCGCTCTCGCCCCACCGCGCGTGGTGGTGCCGGCGGGGACTACCGCGGGGACGGCGGTGCGTGAAGCGGGGCTCCCGGGCAAGGGTCCGGACGCCGTCGTGGTCGTGCGCGACCCCGAGGGCCACCTGCGCGACCTGTCGTGGACGCCGCGGGTCGACGTCGAGGTGGAGGCGGTCGCCGCCGACACCGACGACGGCCGCAGCGTCATCCGGCACTCCGCCGCGCACGTGCTGGCCCAGGCCGTGCAGCAGCAGTTCCCCGAGGCCAAGCTGGGCATCGGCCCGCCGGTCAAGGACGGCTTCTACTACGACTTCCAGGTCGACAAGCCGTTCACGCTCGACGACCTCGCCGCGCTGGAGAAGCGGATGAAGGCGATCGTCAAGGGCGCGCAGCGGTTCGACCGCCGCGTGGTCGAGTCGGTCGACGCGGCCAAGTCCGAACTCGCCTCCGAGCCGTTCAAGCTCGAACTGGTGGACATCAAAGCCGAATCGTCCGACGCCGTCGTCGACTCCTCAGAGATCATGGAGGTCGGCGGCGGCGAGCTGACGATCTACGACAACCTCGACCCGCGCTCCGGTGAGCGGGTGTGGGGCGACCTGTGCCGCGGCCCGCACGTGCCGACGACCAAGCACATCCCGGCGTTCAAGCTGACCCGCGTGGCCGCCGCGTACTGGCGCGGCAACGAGAAGAACCCGCAGCTGCAGCGCATCTACGGCACGGCGTGGGAGTCGCAGGAGGCGCTGGACGCCCACCTGGAGCTGCTGGCCGAGGCCGAGCGCCGCGACCACCGCAAGCTCGGCGTCGAGCTGGACCTGTTCAGCTTCCCGGACGAGATCGGCTCGGGCCTGGCGGTGTTCCACCCCAAGGGTGGCGTCATCCGCAAGGCCATGGAGGACTACTCGCGCGCCCGGCACACCGAAGAGGGCTACGAGTTCGTCTACTCGCCGCACATCACCAAGGGCAACCTGTTCGAGACCTCCGGGCACCTCGACTGGTACCGCGACGGCATGTACCCGGCGATGCACCTCGACGCCGAGCTCAACGAGGACGGCACGGTCCGCAAGCCCGGCCAGGACTACTACCTCAAGCCGATGAACTGCCCGTTCCACGACCTGATCTTCAAGTCGCGCGGTCGGTCCTACCGCGAGCTGCCGCTGCGCATGTTCGAGTTCGGCGGCGTGTACCGGTACGAGAAGTCCGGCGTGATCCACGGCCTGACCCGCGTGCGGGGCATGACGCAGGACGACGCGCACATCTTCTGCACCCCCGACCAGGTGCAGGACGAGCTGAAGTCGCTGCTGTCCTTCGTGCTCGGGCTGCTGCGCGACTACGGCCTGGACGACTTCTACCTGGAGCTGTCCACCCGCAACCCGGAGAAGTCCGTCGGCTCGGACGAGGTCTGGGAGAAGGCCACCGAGGCGCTGCGCGTCGCGGCCGAGGACTCCGGCCTGGAACTGGTGCCGGACCCGGGCGGCGCGGCGTTCTACGGGCCGAAGATCTCCGTGCAGGCCAGGGACGCGCTGGGCCGCACCTGGCAGATGTCCACCATCCAGGTCGACTTCAACCTGCCCGAGCGGTTCGAGCTGGAGTACACCGGCCCGGACGGCAACCGGCAGCGCCCGGTCATGATCCACCGCGCGTTGTTCGGCTCGGTGGAGCGGTTCTTCGGCGTGCTGACCGAGCACTACGCGGGCGCGTTCCCGGCGTGGCTGGCGCCGGTGCAGGTGGTGGGCATCCCGATCGCGGACGAGCACGTCGACCACCTGCTCGCGGTGGCCGGGCAGCTCAAGGCGAAGGGCATCCGGGTCGAGGTGGACGCCTCCGACGACCGGATGCAGAAGAAGATCCGCAACCACACCACGCAGAAGGTGCCGTTCATGCTGCTCGCGGGCGGCAAGGACGTGGAGCAGGGCGCGGTGTCGTTCCGGTTCCGCGACGGCACGCAGATCAACGGCGTGCCGGTCGAGCGGGCCGTGCAGACGGTCGTGGACTGGGTGGCCCGGCGGGAGAACGCCTCGCCGACGGCGGAACTCGTCCAGTGACCGGGTCGTACGAGGAGCGGGGCGGGTACGAGGAGCAGGACGGGGTCGGGGTCGACGACGCGTTGCAGCGCCTGTGGACCCCGCACCGCCTCTCGTACGTGCGCGGGGAGGGCAAGGCCGTCGGCGACGAGCCGGAGGGGTGCCCGTTCTGCCGGGTGATCGGGCTGGACGACGCCGAGGGGCTGATCCTGGCGCGGGGCGAGCTGGTGTTCGCGGTGCTGAACCTGTACCCGTACAACCCAGGGCACCTGATGGTGTTGCCGTACCGGCACGTGCCCGACTACACGGACCTGAGCGGGGCGGAGACGGCGGAGTTCGCCGCGTTCACCCAGAAGGCGATGCGGGTGATCCGGTCCGCCGCCGGGCCGCACGGGTTCAACATCGGCATGAACCAGGGCGTGGTGGCGGGCGCGGGCATCGCGGCCCACCTGCACCAGCACGTCGTGCCGCGTTGGGGCGGTGACGCCAACTTCATGCCGGTGATCGGCCACACCAAGGTCCTGCCACAACTGCTGGGCGAAACCAGGCAACTGCTGGCCGACGCCTGGTCCACCACCAATTGATACGCGAGTCGAACGCTCAGGTCCCGCGTGTCGAACGCTCGCGACCCCCGAATTCGACGCTCGGGTTCGGGTGCGGGGTACCTGAGCGTGGAATTCAGGGGTCCTGAGCGTTCGACACGATGGGCCTGAGCGTTCGACACGCGGGACCTCGGCGTTCGACGCGCGCAGGTTTTTTGGGGTCGGGTTGAACGGCGGGTGGGGCTGTCTCGTTCAGACCGGGTGATAACGCCCGGCTGACGAGAGGTGCACACCCTGTGACGGCCATGACCGAGCCCACCGCGGTGCAAGACCTGCCCCCGAGTGACCGCCCGCTGTTCCTGCGGTTCGGCCGGGGTCCGAGCGCCACCCCGCCGTTCCACCGCATCCACCACGCCTTCGAAGCCCACGCGGCACGGTCGCCGCACGCGCGGGCGGTCGAGCACGAGGGCGACTGCCTGACCTACGGCGAACTCGACCACCGCGCGAACGTCGCCGCCGCCGAACTCCTCGACGCGGGCGTGCGCCCGGGCGATCACGTCGGCGTCTTCTTATCCCGCTCGATCCACATGGTCGTCGGCATCCTGGCCGTGCTGAAGGTCGGCGCGGCCTACGTGCCGCAGGACGTCCGGATCACCCCGGCACCCCACCTCGCCCACGTGATCCGCACCGCCGGCATCACCGTCGTCCTCACCACCACCGAGCACGCCCCCGAGCTGTCCGCACCGAACGTCCTCGCCCTCGACGCGCTCCCGGACCGCCGCGTCGGCCCACCCACCGCGGCACCGGGCGACACGGCCGTCGTCATCTTCACCTCCGGCACGACCGGCGTGCCCAACGGCGTCCGCGTCACCCACGCCAACCTGTGCAACGTCCTGCTCACCGCGCCCGGCGACCTGGGCGTCCGACCGGGCGACCGGGTCGCGCACCTGCTCAACATCGCCTTCGACATGGCGGTGTGGGAACTGTTCGGCGCACTCGCCCACGGCGCCACGGCGGTCCTCCGCGGCCGCGACATCGCGGCGACCGCGAGGACCGCCACCGTCCTCATCGCCACGCCCGGTGTGCTGTCCACAGTGGACCCGGCCGCGTGCCCCGACGTCCGCGTGGTCGCCGTCGCCGGCGAGCGCTGCCCCCAACCCCTGGCCGACGCCTGGTCCGCGCGCGCCGCGTTCCACAACGCCTGCGGCCCCACGGAGGTCACCATCGTCAACACCGTCCAGCGCTACGACCCGGCGACGGGCCGGCTGACCATCGGCCGCCCGATCCCGAACACGACGGTCTACGTGCTCGACCAGGACCTGCGGCCGTGCCCGATCGGCGAGGTCGGCGAGATGTGGGCGGGCGGCGCCTGCGTCACGGCGGGCTACCTCGGCAACGACGTGCTGACCGCCCAGCGCTACCGCCCCGACCCGTTCCTGGGCGGCGACCACCTGATGTTCCGCACCCGCGACCTGGGCCGCTGGACGCCCGACGGCGAGCTGGAGCACCACGGCCGCACCGACGACCAGGTGAAGGTGCGCGGTTTCCGCGTCGAGCTGGACGCGGTCACCTCCGCGCTGGAGACGACCGACGGCTGCGCCCGCGCGACGACCGTCCTGCACGACGGCCGGCTCGTCGGCTTCGTCAGCCCCGCCACCGTGGACGTCCGTGCGGCCACGGACGCCGTGGCACGCGCCCTGCCCTACTACTGCGTGCCGTCACAGGTCGTCGCGGTGGACGACCTCCCGCTGACCGAACGCGGCAAGGTGGACCGGGCCGCGCTGACGTCACTGGTGACCGTCGCATGACCACCACGCGAACCGACGCGCCGTCGGCGTGGCGGCTCAGGCTGCGCAGGCGCCCGTTCACCCACCACAACCGGCTCGCCGCCGCGGTCGTCGGGGCCAACGCGGTCGCGGCGTTCGGCGTGGACGACGCGCGAGCGCTCGCGGACCTGGTCGTGCTCAACGTGGCCCTGGCCGTGCTGGTCCGCCAGCAGCACGTGATCAACCTGCTGTTCCGGCTCGCGACCGGCGCGCCGACGTCGTGGCCGCTGCGGGTGCGCTGGACGCTGGGCAAGGTCTACCACTTCGGCGGGCTGCACGTCGGCGCCGCCGTGTCCGCCACCGCCTGGTTCGCGGTGCTGGCGGTGGTCCGCGACGACCCGCTCACGTGGGCGGTCCTCGCCCTGATGGTCGCGATGGTCGTGTTCGCCCTGCCGAACCTGCGCGCACGGCGGCACGACGTGTTCGAGCGCGTGCACCGCTTCGCGGGCTGGACCGTGCTCGCCCTGTTCGCCGCGGACTCGGCGCGGCAACCCGGTTTCGTCGGCTCCACCGCGTTCTGGGCGCTCCTGCTGGTGGTGGGGAGCGTGGTGCTGCCGTGGACGCGGTTGCGCCGCGTGCCGGTGCTGATCACCCGCCCGTCGCGGCACGTCGCGCTGGTGTCGTTCGACTACGGCGTGACGCCGTTCGCCGGGTCGTCGACCGCGGTGAGCCGACGCCCGCTGCTGGAGTGGCACTCGTTCGCCAACGTGCCGACGCCCGGCCGCAGCGGGTTCCGGCTCACGATCTCCCGCGCGGGCGACTGGACCGGCTCGCTGATCGACGACCTGCCGACCCACCTGTGGGTCAAGGGCGTGCCCACGGCCGGGGTGGGCAACATCGACCGGCTGTTCACCAGGGTGGTGTGGGTGGCGACCGGCAGCGGCATCGGCCCGTGCCTGCCCCACCTGCTGTCGGGGGAGACGCCTGCGCGCCTGGTGTGGTCCACCCGCACGCCGCGCGAGACCTACGGCGACGACCTGGTGGACGAGATCGAGGCCGTCCAGCCGGACGCCCTGGTCTGGGACACCGTCCGCGACGGCAAGCCCGACCTGGTGGAGCTGGCGCTGCGCGCCCACCGGGAGTTCGACGCCGAAGCGGTGATCTGCATCTCGAACAAGAAGACGACCTGGCACGTCGTGGAGGAGCTGGAAGCGCGGGGCGTGCCCGCGTTCGGCGCCATCTGGGACTCGTGAGGAGACCGGCGTGGACTACTCGACCTTGCTCATCGACGAACGGGACGGCGTCACGACGGTCACCGTGTCCCGGCCGGCCGCGCGCAACGCGTTGTCCGGCCGCGTGCTGGCCGAGCTCGACCACTACCTGTCCGGTGTCCTCGCCGGTCCGGCGCCGCGCGGGATCGTCCTCACCGGAGCGCCCGGCCCGGCGTTCGTGGCGGGCGCGGACATCCGCGAGATGGCCGTGATGACGCCGGACGAGGGCGAGCGGTTCGGCGCGCTGGGCCAACGCGTCACCCTGCTGCTGGAGGAGGTGCCGTGCCCGGTCGTGGCGTGCGTGGACGGCTACGCGCTCGGCGGTGGCTGCGAGGTGGTGCTGGCGTGCGACTTCGCCTACGCGACCCGCCGTTCGGTGTTCGGCCAGCCGGAGGTGGTGCTGGGCCTGATCCCGGGCTTCGGCGGGTGCGTGCGGCTCCAGCGCCTGGTCGGTCCCGCGGTCGCGCGGGAGCTGATCTACACCGGCAGGCACGTCGACGCGCCCGAGGCGTTGCGGCTCGGTCTCGTCACGGCCGTGTTCGACGACCGCGATGAGATGCTGGCCGCCGCACGCGCGGTGCTCGGCCGGATCGCGGGCAACTCGGCCACGGCGGTGTCGCTGGCCAAGGCCGCGGTGAACGCCGCCCGGGGCACGGCCGTCGCCGCCGGGCTGGCGTTCGAGCTCGACGCGTTCCGCGCGGCGTTCGGCACCGAGGACATGCGCGAGGGCACGGCGGCGTTCCTCGCCAAGCGACGGCCCGCGTTCCGCGCGGGGGAACCGCTGCTCCAGGACTAGCCGAGGAGGTGCGCGATCAACGACAGTCACATGGCCCTGCTGCGCTCCCTCCACGACGAGCACGCGCCCGCGCTGTGGCGGTACGTACGCCGGCTGACCGGGGACGACGAGCTGTCCCGCGACGTGGTGCAGGAAGCGCTGCTGCGGGCGTGGCGCAACCCCAAGGTGCTGGAACAGGGCGCGGCGGCGGCGCGGGCGTGGCTCTACACGGTGGCCCGCAACGTGGTGATCGACGAGCGGCGCAGCGCCCGCGCCCGCTGGGAGGTCGGGTCGGAGCGGCTGCCCGAGCGGGCGCGGTCCGACCACAGCGACGCGGCGTTGGACGCCTGGTTGGTGGCCGACGTGCTCACCCAGTTGACGCCGGAGCACCGCGCGGTGATCGTGCGTGCGTACTACATGGGCCAGTCGGTAGCCGAGCTGGCCGTCGCACTGGACCTGCCGGAGGGAACCGTGAAGTCCCGGCTGCACTACGGTCTGCGGGCGCTGCGGCTGGCGCTGGAGGAGAAAGGGGTCACCGGACGTTGAGCACGCCAGTCGATCCGTACCGGGACTGGGGTGCCGCGTACGTCCTCGGTTCGCTGTCGCCCGGCGAACGGCGGGAGTTCGAGCAGCACCTGGCCGGGTGCCCGGAGTGCTCGGGGGACGTGGCGTCCTTCGCGGGCGTGCCCGGCATCCTCTCGGTGGTGCCCCGGGACCGCGCGCTCGACCTGCTGGAGCCCGACGAGGAGGCCGACGAACCGCCGCCCGCGCTGCTCACCGGGCTGGTCGCGGCGGAGCGGTCGCGCCGGTGGCGGACACGGGTCCTGGTGGCCGCGGCGCTGGTCGTGGCGGCGTTCCTGGGGGCGGCGGTCGCGCTGGCCGTGCGACCGGCCGCCCCCGACGCCACGACCGCCACGTCCGCCGCGCCGCCCGCGCCGGACGTGACGCTGGACCAGACGATGCCCAGCCCGGTGACGGCCAGCGTGCGGCTGGTGGACGAGGCGTGGGGCACCCGGATCGAGGTGCTGTGCTCGTACGCCGTGCCGGACGGCCCCCCGCCGCCCGTCTTCGCCTACTCCCTGCACGTGGTCGCGGCCGACGGCACCCGGACCCAGGTCGCGACCTGGACCGCCGGTCCCGGTTCCACCACCCGGCCCACCGCCACGACCGGGCTGCCCCGGGCCGACATCACCGGTATCGAGATCAGATTGGTGCAGAAAGACCTGGTCCTGCTCCGGGTCACCCTCTGACCGCGCGCCCGAGCCCCGCCGGACCGTCGCGACGCGCGTACCCGCAGGCTCGGGACCTGCTGCAAGAGCACCTGCACGCCCCGCTGCACGTGCGTTCGCCCGGGAACGCCGGATACGTGTTCCAGATCACCCGCGGGGACGCCCGGCACGGCCGCAGACACCTTCCTGGCCGATCGTCAAGAGGGGTGAGGCGTCGATACGGTGCGTTGCATGACCGCACCTGAGCGTTCGCGGCTGGCCCGAGAACGGCTCTCGCGCGAGTTACGAAGGCTGCGCACCGAGGCCAAGATGACCGGCACGGCCACGGCGCGCGCTACCGGGATGAGCCAGTCCAAGCTGTCGAAGATAGAGAACGGCATGCTCCTCCCGTCCGTGACCGACGTGGAGCGCCTGGTCGCCGAGCTGTCCGCGACCAGGGAGACCAGGGTCGAGCTGGTGGAGTTGGCCCGTCAGTTGCACGCCGAGGCGGAGACCCGCCGCGTGGTGCTGCACCGGGGCGCGCATCGGCACCAGCAGACCGTGGCCCGCATCGAGGCCCGTGCCACCACCAGCCGCTTCTTCCAGAACGCGGGTGTGCCCGCGCTGTTGCAGAGCGAGAACTACCTGCGGGTGGTGCTGAACACGACGCCGCCGCACGAGCAGGACACCGCCATCGCCACCCTGCGCGCCCGTCGTGCCCGCATGGACGACCTGGGCAAGCGGTTCGTCTTCCTCCTCGCGGAGAGCGCGCTGCGCTGGCGGATGGGCTCGGCGGACCTGATGTGCGAGCAGATCGACCACCTCGTGCAGATCATCCGAAGACCAAACGTGCAGCTGGGCGTGGTGCCGTGGACCGCGGACGCGAACCTGGTCGCCCTGCACGGGTTCCAGGTCTACGACGAACGGGTGGTGACGTTGAGCGTGCTGACCGGCAATGCGACCATCACCGACCCCCACGACGTGCGCGAGTACCTGGGACTGTTCGGCCGGCTCGAACGGTTGGCGGTGCGCGGCGACGCGCTGGAGGACCTGCTGGAGCAGATCTCCAGGGACCACCGCAAGCTCGGCTGAGCTGGGCGGTTAGGCTGCCGGGGACCACGTCGTCGGAGTCGGTAGGTGCCCCGCCACCCCATGCTGAACATCTTCGCCCGCGCATCGGTTTCGCGCGTCACCGATCCGATCGGGGCCTGGCTGCTGCGTCGCGGCCTCACCCCGAACACCGTCACGGTGCTGGGCACCGTCGGCTCCGTCGCCGCCTCGCTGTGGTTCATCCCGCGCGGGCAGCTCTTCACCGGCGCGGCGCTGGTCACCGCGTTCGTGCTGTTCGACCTGATCGACGGCGCGATGGCGCGCGCGCAGGGCGGTGGCACGAAGTTCGGCGCCGTGCTGGACGCGAGCTGCGACCGGATCGCCGACGGCGCGCTGTTCGCCGCCATCGCCTGGTGGGCGTTCGGCGCGGACGAGCACGGCCTGGCCGCGGCGACCCTGGTGTCGCTGGTCGGCGCGCAGGTCACCTCGTACGTGAAGGCGCGCGCCGAGGCGTCCGGGCTCTCCGCCGACGGCGGGCTGGCCGAACGCGCGGAGCGGTTCATCGTGGCGCTGGTCGGTGTGGGCCTGCACGGTCTGGGCGTGCCCTACATCCTGCCGGTGGCGCTGTACCTGCTGGCCGCGCTGGTGACGATCACCGTGCTCCAGCGCATCCTGGCCGTGAGCCGCGCCGCGAAGGAGCTCGGGAAGTGAAGGCTCGGGACCTCAAGGGCGGCCTGGCGGACCTCGGCTACGCGGCCGGGTGGCGCCTGGTGCGGCTGCTGCCGGAGAAGGTGGCGCGGGCGTTGTTCGACGCGGCCGCCGACCGGGCCGCGACACGCGGCGGCGGCGGGGTGCGGCAGCTGCGGTCGAACCTGCGGCGGGTCGTGCCGCAGGCGGGCGAGGCCGAGCTGGACGAGCTGGTCCGGCTGGCCGTGCGCTCGTACGCGCGGTACTGGCGCGAGGCGTTCCGGATGCCGTCGCTGGACCAGGAGGAGCTCTACGCCGAGCTGGACCGCACGATGACCGGCGTCGAGAACCTGGACGCGGCGCTGAACGAGGGCCGGGGCGCGGTCATCGCGCTGCCGCACTGCGGCAACTGGGACATGGCGGGCGTCTGGCTGGTCGGGCACTGCGGCACGTTCACCACCGTCGCCGAGCGGCTCAAGCCCGAGTCGCTGTACCGGCGGTTCATCGCGTTCCGGGAGAGCCTGGGCTTCGAGGTGGTACCGCTGACCGGCGGCGACCGCAACCCGGCGCTCGTGCTGGCCGAGCGGCTGCGCGCGAACCAGGTCGTCTGCCTGCTCGCCGACCGCGACCTCACCGCCGGCGGCGTGCCCGTGACGTTCTTCGGCGAGCGCACCCTGATGCCCGCCGGTCCCGCGCACCTGGCGGCGACCACCGGGGCGGCGCTGATCCCGGCCGGCCTGTGGTTCACCGAGGACGGCTGGGTGATCCGGCTGCACCCGCCGATCCGCGTCCCCGGCACGGCGGGCGTGGCCGCGGCGACCCAGCAGATCGCCGACGTGTTCGCCGCCGACATCGCCGCGCACCCCACCGACTGGCACATGATGCAGCAGCTGTGGCTGGCCGACCTGCCCGAGAGCAGGCAGAAGGCGCTGCGCCGGGTGCTGGCCCGCCGGGGGGAGTCCGCGTGAGGGTCGGCATCGTCTGCCCGTACTCCTTCGAGGTACCGGGGGGCGTGCAGGCGCACGTGGTCGACCTGGCCCGTGCCCTGCGCGGCCTGGGGCACGAGGTGGACGTGCTGGCGCCCGCCGACGAGGACACGCCGGTGCCGGAGTTCGTCACGGCGGCCGGCCGCGCGGTCGGCATCCCCTACAACGGGTCGGTGGCCCGGCTGTCGTTCGGCCCGGTGTCGTTCGCCCGGGTCCGACGCTGGATCGCCGAGCACGACTTCGACGTGCTGCACCTGCACGAGCCGACCGCGCCCTCGCTGTCCATGCTGGCGCTGATGGTGGCCGACGGGCCGATCGTGGCGACCTTCCACACCTCCACGCCGCGGTCGAAGATGCTGTCGGCGTTCCAGGCGGTGCTGCAGCCGTTCCTGGAGAAGGTCACCGCCCGCATCGCGGTGTCCGCGCTGGCCCGCCGGGTGCAGGTGGAGCACCTGGGCGGCGACGCGGTGGAGATCCCCAACGGGGTGGACGTCGGGTTCTTCGCCGACGCCGCGCCCCTGGACGGCTACCCGCGCCCCGGCGGCACGGTCGGGTTCGTCGGCCGGTTCACCGAGCCGCGCAAGGGCATGCCGGTGCTGCTCGACGCGTTCCGCGAGCTCGACCTGCCGGACGCGCGGCTGCTGGTCGTCGGGCGCGGTGACGCCGACGAGCTGCGCAAGCAGGCGGGGCCGGAGCTGGCGTCGCGGATGGTGTTCCTCGGCATGGTGGACGACGAGACGAAAGCGCGCGCGCTGCGCAGTGTGGACGTCTACTGCGCGCCCAACACCGGTGGGGAGAGCTTCGGGATCATCCTGACCGAGGCGATGTCGGCGGGCGCGGCCGTGCTGGCCAGCGACCTCGACGCGTTCCGGCGCGTGCTGGACGACGGCAAGGCGGGCGTGCTGACCCCGGTCGGCGACCCGTCCGCGCTGGCCGGGGCGCTGCGCGAGCTGCTGACCGACCCCGCGCGGCGGGCCGACTACGTGGACGCGGCGCGGCAGCGGGTGATGATGTTCGACTGGTCGGTGGTCGCGAACCAGGTGCTGCGGGTGTATGAGACCGCCATGGCGGCAGACCCCCGTCGGGTGGGTGAGGCGTGACCAGTTCCGGCGTCGCGACGACGTTCCTGGTGCTGTTGGCGGTGGCCGTGCTGGTCGGGCCGTGGACGCTCGGCACGGCCAACCGGCTGGACCGGCTGCACGTGCGCACGGACGCGGCCTGGGCGGCGCTCGACGCGGCCCTGGCGCGGCGCGCCGTGGTGACGCGGGCGGTGGCCGCGGTGTGCGGCAAGCCCGACCTGCGGGCGGCGGCGGACCGGGCCGAGCGGGCGGCGAGGCCGGACCGGGAGGCGGCGGAGAACCGGCTCTCGGCGTTGCTGGAGGGGCTGGACCGGTCCGTGCTGGAGCCGGAGCTGGCGGCCGAGCTGTCCGACGCCGAGCAGCGGGTCGTGCTGGCCCGGCGGGTGCACAACGACGCCGTGCGCGACACGTTGGCGTTGCGCCGGCGGCGGTCCGTGCGGTGGCTGCGGCTCGCGGGGACCGCGCCCACGCCGTCCTACTTCGAGATCGCCGAACCCGGCGGCGACGTCGAGGCGTCCGCGTTGACCCAGCGCGTGTCGGCGCGGGTCGTGCTGCTGGACGCGCAGGACCGGGTGCTGTTGTTCGAGGGCTTCGACCCGACCCGACCGGACGAGCTGTTCTGGTTCACGGTCGGCGGTGGGGTCGAGCCGGGGGAGGACGTCCGGGCCGCTGCGGTGCGGGAGCTGCACGAGGAGACCGGTCTGGAGGTCTCCGGCGACGAGCTGGTGGGTCCGGTGTGGAAGAGGCACGCCGTGTTCGCCTTCGACGGGCTGAACTACGCGGCGGTCGAGTGGTTCTTCATCGGGAAGGTGGAGGCGGTCGAAGTGGACACCTCGCGGTTCAACGAGATCGAGCAGCGCACGATCCGCAGGCACAGGTGGTGGACGGTGCAGGAGCTCGCGTCGACCGACGCGACCGTGTACCCGGTCCAGCTCGCCGACCTGCTGCCCGGCGCGTCGGCCGGGTGGGACGGCACGACCCGTTCGGTCCGATGATCGGGATCTCGAGCCGGATGGACGACGTCGTCTCGTTCTACCGCGCCCTGGAGGAGTCGGACCGGCCGCGCGCGTACTTCGAGTTCGTGGACGTCGAGGGCTGGGTGGACGAGGGCGCGCGGGCGCTCTACGAGACCGTCGAGCACGAGGGCGAGCTGATCGCGATCCGGCAGATCGAGCTGCCCTCGGCGGGCGGCGTGCACCGCTACTCGTGGCGGCGGATGGAGGACGCGTTCGGCGGCCTCACCGACGAGCCGATCGACCCGCACGACGACCCGGTCAAGCCGATCCCCCGCGAGGTCTTCGTCGAGGCCTGGAACTCGCTGCCGCACGAGGTGTGACGGGCCCGCCACACCGCGACCGGGTGGTTCGGCGTGGGCGGGTTCCCGGTCGCGCGCCGGCGAACCCGCCCGCTAGAGGATGAACGTGGCGATCATCTGCCCGAGCAGCCGCACGTCGGCGTGCCCCTTGAACTCCAGCCGCACCTGGCCCAGCCCGCTGAACCACAGGTCCAGCTCGGCGTCCATGTCGAACGTGCCCGCCGTCTCGATGGAGAACGCCTGCACCCGGCTGTAGGGCAGCGACGTGAAGTCCTTCTTGCGGCCGGTCATGCCCTGGACGTTCACCGCGATCACCCGCTTGTTGGTGAACACCACGAAGTCCCGCACCGTCTTGAAGCTCGACACGATCTGCTCGCCCTGGATCAGGATCGGCGACACCTGCGACGCGATGTCCTCGGGCCGGCACGGCGCCAGCTTGAAGACGGACTGCTTCTCGAAGTCGATCACGCGTTCGACGGTACCCGCTACCGCGGCCACCCCGCCGGGTTCGACACCGATTCCCGGGAGATCCCCGACCCCGTCTCCGGGTAACCCCCGAATCGTGCGTCGTGCAGGTGGGCGAAGAAGTAGCAGAACTCCTCGCACTCGGCGTCCACCACCGCCACGCGAGGATCGCGTGCCACGGCCTCGTAGAACTCCCGGCCCAGCGCGAGGATGAAGCCGCGCGCGTACAGGAAACCGTCGTCCGAGCCGTCGGTGACCTCTTGGAGGTCGGCCCGGTCGATCTCGTACAGCTTGCGCTCGGCCACCCGGTCCAGCGCGGTCAGCTCCTCGGCGGACAACCCTTCGCACGCCTGAGCCAACGCCCGCAGCACGCTTTCGAGGTGTCCTTCCAGCTCGGCGGCCTCCTCGAAGGCGTCCTCGGACACGTCACGCTTGGCCAGCGCCCGGCGCACCTCGTTCGGTTCCGGGCCGAGCGAAGCCCACGCGTCTTCCAGCATCGCCCAGAATCGGGCCTCTTCGGTCTCGGTGGGGAGGATCATGCGGCGACGCTAGCAACGGGGTCCGACAATCCCGGGTGCTCCCGCGCTCGGGAGACCACCCGATCGGGTCAACCGTGGCCCGCCGGTACCGCCCTGACCTCTTGGGCGGAATGCCCGCGTCCTGGCTGGAACCGGCTCGTAGGACGCCCTAGCGTGCCCGCATGGAGTCACGCGCGTCGAACGCGCTCAGCCGCGAGCTGGGCGATGCCCTCCGCCGAGCCCGCCGCCGGTCGACGGTGAGGTTCACGGACCTGGCCGAGGAGCTGGGTTGGTCGGAAGCCCGGATCTCGAAGGTGGAACGCGGGCTGCGCGGCACGAGCCCGCTGGACATCGCCCGCTACGTCGGCCACCTCCGGTCCGACCAGGCGACCTACGACCACATCATGGAGTTGGCCGAGGAGCGGAACACGGGCCACCTCGTCCGGCCGCACAAGATCGCGATGCCCGACAGCCTGCGTGCGCTCCTGCTGCACGAGCAGACGGCCCAGGTCATCTGGTCGTACCAGCTCGTCACCATCCCAGGGCTGCTCCAGACCGTGGACTACGCCGCCGCATTGATCGGTTCGCCCGACTCCGAGCACGGCGTCGCCGAGCGGATGGCCCGCCAACGGATCTTCGATCGGCCTCGGCCACCGGAAGGGCGCTTCTTCATCCTCGAACCGGCGCTGCACAACGTGGTGGGCGGTCCACAGGTGATGTACGAGCAGATGCTGCAACTGTTGTTCCGCGGCGGGGTGCGGCTCGTGACCCTCGCGCGTCAGCTACCCGCATCGCTGATCGCGGCTTTCACCTTCATGACCTTCACCGAGCACTCACCCGTGTCGTACGTGGAGAGCGGGCCGGTGTCGCTGTTCTCGGACGAGGTCGAGACCACCATCCAGTTCGAGCGCGCCTGCAATGACCTCGACCGGGTGGCGTTGAGTGAGGAACAATCGCGGTCGGTGTTCGCCGAGTGGGCGGATCGCTTTGACCGACTGCGGGAGGAACAGCGTGGCTCCGGAGGCCCGGCAGTGGCGTAAGAGCAGTTACAGCGGCGGCGGGAACACGGAGTGCGTGGAGGTGGCGTTCGCCCCGGAGGTCGTCGGCGTGCGGGACTCGAAGAAGATCGCGCCACGCCTGGCCTTCACACCGACCGCGTGGCGCGCCTTCCTCTCCTCACCGGCGTTCGGTCACACCCGGCCGACCACCTCGTCGCCGTAGGCCCCGAGGGTCTTGTCCTTGTCGTCGTGCATCAGGTACAGCGCGAAGTTGTCCACGCCGACCTCGCGCAGCTCCTGCAACCGGTCCACGTGTGCGGACGCCGGGCCGAGCAGGCAGAACCGGTCCACGATCGAGTCCGGCACGAAGTCCGTCGACCGGTTGCCGGCCCTGCCGTGGTGGCTGTAGTCGTAGCCCTCCCGGCCCTTGATGTAGTCGGTCAGCGCGGTCGGCACCGCGCCCGAGTCGCCGTACCGGGCGACCAGGTCGGCCACGTGGTTGCCGACCATGCCGCCGAACCAGCGAAGCTGGTCGCGCTGGTGCGCCAGGTCCGTGCCCACGTACGCGGGTGCGGCCACGCACATGGTGATCGTCGACGGGTCGCGGCCCGCGGCCACCGCGGCCTCGCGCACGCTCCCGATCGTCCACCGCGCGATGTCCACGTCCGCGGTCTGGAGGATGAACCCGTCCGCCTGCTCGCCGACCATCTTCAACGCCTTCGGCCCGTACGCGGCCATCCACACCTCCAGCTTGCCGTCACGCACCCAGGGGATGCGCACCGGCGTGCCGTGGTGCTCGACCTCCTTGCCCTCGGCCAGGTCCTTGATGACCGTCATGGCCCGGCCCAGGGCGGCCAGCGAGGCGGGCTTCTGCCCGATCACCCGGCGCGCCGAGTCGCCGCGCCCGATGCCGCACACCGTGCGGTTGCCGAACATGTCGTTCAGCGTGGCGAACAACGACGCCGTCACCGACCAGTCCCGGGTGCTCGGGTTGGTCACCATCGGCCCGACGACCAGGTCCTTCGTCGCCGCCAGCACCTGCGAGTAGATGACAAACGGCTCCTGCCACAGCACGACCGAGTCGAACGTCCAGCCGTAGCGGAACCCGTTGTCCTCGGCGGCCTTCATGCCGGCCACGACGTCCCGCGCGGGCGGGTCGGTCTGGAGCACTACCCCGAAGTCCACGTCCACCCCTCACACCAGGTACTGGTTCAGCTCGCGGGCCAGGAACTTCCCGTGCCCGGCCGCGCCGTGGAACCCGCCCGCGTCCACGACCACCCGGCCGCGGGACAGCACCGTGTCGACCTTGCCGGTGATCTCCATGCCCTCGTACGCCGAGTAGTCGACGTTCATGTGGTGCGTGGCCGCGGAGATGACCTGCTGTGCGCTCGGGTCGTACACGACGATGTCGGCGTCCGCCCCGGGCGCGATGACGCCCTTGCGGGGGTGCAGGCCGAACATGCGCGCGGGCGTGGTCGAGCAGATCTCCACCCACCGCTCCAGCGTGATCTCACCGGCGACCACGCCTTGGTGCAGCAGGTCCACCCGGTGCTCGACGCCCGGCATCCCGTTGGGGATCTTGGAGAAGTCGCCCCGGCCCAGCTCCTTCTGGTCCTTGAAGCAGAACGGGCAGTGGTCGGTCGACACCACCGACAGGTCGTTGGTGCGCAGGCCCCGCCACAGCTCGGACTGGTGCTCCTTGGGCCGCAGCGGGGGAGAGGCGACGTACTTCGAGCCCTGGAAGTCCGGCTTCGCCAGGTCCTCCAGCGACAGGTACAGGTACTGCGGGCACGTCTCGGCGAACACGTTCTGCCCGGTGTCGCGCGCCTTCGTCACCGCGTCCAGCGCCTGCGCGGCGGACAGGTGCACGATGTAGAGCGGCGACCCGGTGACCTTGGCCAGCGTGATGGCGCGCGAGGTGGCTTCGCCCTCCAGCTCGGCGGGCCGCGTCAGGCCGTGCTCGACGGGGTCCGTGCGGCCCTGCGCGAGCGCTTGCGCGACCAGTTGGTCGATCGCGATGCCGTTCTCCGCGTGCATCATGATCGTCGCGCCGGTCTCGCGGGCCTTCTGCATCGCGCGCAGGATCTCGCCGTCGGTGGCGTAGAAGACGCCGGGGTAGGCCATGAACATCTTGAACGTGTTCACGCCCGCGTCGATGCAGGACTCCATCTCCTTCAACGACGTGTCCGTGACGTCGGAGACGATCATGTGGAAGCCGTAGTCGACCGCGCACCGGCCGTCCGCCTTGCCGTGCCACTTGTCCAGGGTGGACAGCAGCGAGGAACCCTTGGGCTGCACGGCGAAGTCGATGATCGTGGTGGTGCCGCCCCACGCGGCGGCGATCGTGCCGGTCTCGAACGTGTCGGCGGAGAACGTGCCGCCGAACGGCATCTCCATGTGGGTGTGCGCGTCGATGCCGCCGGGGATCACGTACTTGCCGGTGGCGTCGATCGTCGCGTCCGCCTGCACCGGGAAGCCCGGCGCGAGCAGCGCGACGATCTTCTCGCCGTCCACCAGCACGTCGGCCGCCACGGCGCCGGTGGCGTTGACCACCGTGCCGCCCTTGATCAGAGTGCTCACGGCTTCACCAGGCCCTCGTAGGTGTCGGGGCGGCGGTCGCGGTAGAACGCCCACAGGTCGCGCACCTCGGCCAGCAGGTCCATGTCCAGGTCGCGGACCACAATCTCCTCCTCCGTGTCGGAGGCCGCCTCGCCCACCAGTTGGCCGCGCGGGTCGGCGAAGTAGGACTGGCCGTAGAACTCGTTGTCGCCCAGCGGTTCCACGCCGACGCGGTTGATCGTGCCGACGTAGTACTCGTTGGCCACCGCCGCCGCGGTCTGCTCCAGCCGCCACAGGTACTCCGACAGGCCGCGGCTGGTCGCCGACGGGTTGAACACGATCTGGGCGCCGTTCAGCCCCAGCGCCCGCCAGCCCTCCGGGAAGTGCCGCTCGTAGCAGATGTAGACGCCGACCTTGCCCACCGCGGTGTCGAACACCGGGTAGCCGAGGTTGCCCGGCTTGAAGTAGAACTTCTCCCAGAACCCCTTGACCTGCGGGATGTGGTTCTTGCGGTGCTTGCCGAGGTAGGTGCCGTCGGCGTCGATCACCGCGGCGGTGTTGTAGTAGACCCCCGGTTGCTCCTCCTCGTACATCGGCACGACGAGCACCACGCCCAGCTGCCCGGCCAGCTCGCACATCAGGTCCGTGGTCGGGCCGTCGGGGATGCCCTCGGTGTAGGAGTAGTAGTCCGCGTCCTGCACCTGGCAGAAGTACGGGCCGTAGAACAACTCCTGCAGGCACACCACCTGCGCGCCCTGCGACGCGGCGGAGCGGACCGCCTCGACCGCGTTCGCGATCATCGACCCCTTGTCGCCGGTCCACTTCTGCTGCACCAGACCGGCTCGGATGACGTTGCTCACGCGTTCTCCCTCCGTGGCGCCAGCGCCAGGTAGACGAGCATGCCGCCGACCAGGCCGACGACCCAGTTGTAGTCGTAGAGCGGTTTGAGGAACGGGATCAGGCCGTCGGCCGGGAACGGCCCGTTGTACGCGCCGCCGACCGCGAGCACCGAGCCCACCAGCGTGGCGACGACCGCCCGCCAGTTCCAGCCCGCCGTGAACCAGTACGCGCCCCGCCCGGCCAGGTACAGGTCGGGCAGCTCCAGCCGGGTCTTGTTCAGCACCCAGTAGCCGGCGACGAACACGCCCGCCACGGAGGCCAGCAGGCCGCCGTAGAAGCCCAGCCAGGCGAAGATGTAGATGCCGGGGTCGGAGATCAGCCGCCACGGCTGGATCACGATGCCGATCACGCCGGTGATCAGGCCGCCGACCGCGAACGTGATCTTCTTCGGGAAGGCGTTGGAGAAGTCGTAGGACGGGCTCACCACGTTCGCCGCCAGGTTCGCCGACACCGTCGCCAGCACCAGCGCCACCAACGCGACGAGCACGACCGCGGTGCTGTCGAACCGGCTCGCCAGCTCCGCCGGGTCCCAGATCGCCTCGCCGTACAGCGCCATCGCGCCGGACGTGGTCAGGATGGCCACGATCGCGATGAACGACATCGTCGTGGGCAACCCCAGGATCTGGCCGACCACCTGCTTGCGCTGGCTGCCGCCGAACCGGGTGAAGTCCGGCATGTTCAGCGACAGCGTCGACCAGAACGCGATCATGCCCATCAGCGACGGGAAGAACACCTTCCAGAAGTCGGCGCCCCAGCCGAGCTTCGACGGCTCCGACAGGATCGGGCCGAACCCGCCCGCCTTCACCGCCACGTACCCGAGCAGGACCAGGAAACCGACGCTGACCAGCGGCGCGGTCCAGTTCTCGAACCGGCGGATCGCCTCCATGCCGCGCCAGATGATCAGCATCTGCACCACCCAGAACGCCAGGAAGCACAGCCACAGCGTCCACACCTGGCCCAGCACGACCGGCGCGTTCACCCACCCGTCGCCCGCCAGCCGGCCCACGATCACGTGCAGCGCCTTGCCGCCGACCCAGGTCTGGATGCCGAACCAGGCGCACGCGATGAACGCCCGCAGCAGCGCCACCAGGTTCGCGCCGCGCACCCCGTAGAACGCGCGGGCGAACACCGGGAACGGGATGCCGTACTTCGTGCCCGCGTGGCTGTTGAGCAGCATCGGGACCAGCACGATCAGGTTGCCCAGGGTGATGGTCAGGAACGCCTGCACCCAGTCCATCCCCAGTGCCACCAGCGACGCCGCCAGCGTGTAGCTGGGGATGTTGTGCGCCATGCCCATCCACAGCGCGAAGAAGTTGTACGTGGACCAGGTGCGCCGCTCCAGCGGCACCGGCGCCAGGTCGGGGTTGTAGTGCGGGCTGTCCGCGATCGCGGAATGATCACGCAGCTCGACGCGGCCGTCGGAATCGGCTGTGACCTGGGTTGCGGAGTCAAGGGCCATCGGTCACTTCCCTGTTACGCTCGGGAAACACCCTTCGTGCGGGCGGATCGGCGCGATTTCCATCCCGGCATCCTCCGGTCGGCCCGCGCGCGTCGGCAGTGGCAAAGTGTCCACGCTTGCCATGATCAAGGCACACTCTGTCCATTGCCACTCCGGCCACTGGTCCGGGCCGGTGCGGAGGGCCGCGGCCGGCTCTCGACTGGCGGGCGAGCGGTGACCTAACGTCCGGTGGATGAAGCTCGAACTGCGGCACCTGCGGGTCGTCTGCGCGATCGCGGAGGCGGGCAGCCTGTCGAAGGCGTCCTCCTCCTTGGGCCTGGCGCAACCCGCCCTCACGGCCCAGCTGCACCGGATCGAGGCGCTGCTGGGCGGCCGGCTGTTCGAGCGCGACCACCGGGGCGCCCGCCCGACCGCCCTGGGCGAGCTGGTGCTGGAACGGGCACGCGTGCTGCTGCCCGCGTTCTCCCGGCTCCAGGAGGACGCGCTGCGCCTCGTGGACGACACCGTGCCCGGCGACCGGTACCGGGTCGGCGCGGTGAACGGGCCGATGCTCGGCGGGCTGGTGCACCGGTTGACCGAGGCGCACCCCGGCGCGCACGTCTCCACCCAGGTGTCGTGGTCGGGCGAGGAGCTGTCGGCGATGGTGGCCGCGGGTCGGCTGGACTACGTGCTGGTCGGCGTGTGCGGCGACGCGCCGCCGCCGTCGGAGCACGGGCTGACCTGGCACGTGATCGCGGTCGAGCCGGTGTTCGTGCTGATGCCCGAGGACCACCCGTTCACCGTGCTGGAGGAGGTGGAGCTGGGCGCGTTGCGGGACACGCAGTGGGCGGTCGTACCGGGTGACGGGTGCTTCGGCGACTGCTTCGTGGCCGCCTGCAGCCGGGCGGGCTTCACCCCGCGGACCATGTACGAGGTCGACATCAACAGCTGCATCGACCTGGCGTCGACCGGTGACGCGGTCGCGCTGTGCCAGCCGACGTTCCGCCGCACGCCCGGCCTGGTCTCGATGCCGCTGGCGGGCGCGCCGCTGCGCTGGCGGCACCTGATGGGCTGGGACCCGGAAGGCCCGGCCGCCGCGTTCGGGCCGCAGGTGCTGCGCTACGCCGCCGAGGCCTACCGGGAGACGGCCGAGCGCAGCACCCGCTACGCGGACTGGCTCCCGCGGCACCCGGAGTACGGCGCGGTGCCGCATCAAGCGCTGGTCTGATCCGCGTCACCCGCGGTGGTCGCCGTCGGTTCGTGACGCCGTGCGGCGGCGACCATCACCCCGTCTTATGACCAAACCGGTATTACCGCGACAGGTCGAGCGGACCTAGTTTCACGGGGAATCCCTGCCCTCCCTCGAGGAGAATTCCCCATGTCAGCACTGTTGAGACCCCTGGCGCTCGCCGCGGCGCTCGTCGCGGCGGGACTCCTGCACCCGACCGCGGCCCAGGCCGCGCCGGCCGGCCAGGACGCGGAGATCCTGGCCGCGATCCAGCGCGACCTCGGCCTGGACGCCGACCGGGCGCGTGCCCGGCTGGCCGCCGACGAACGCTCCGCCGACACCGCGCGCTCCCTGCGCAAGCGGCTGGACGGCACGTTCGGCGGCGCGTGGATCGACTCGTCCGGCACGCTGACCGTCGGCGTGACCCGTGCGGCCGACGCGAAGCAGGGCGGCGTGCGCACGACGCTCGTCCAGCGCAGCGAGAGCGACCTGGACGCGGTGAAGTCGGCGCTGGACGCGAACGTGGCCAAGGCGCCGAAGTCCGTGCCCGGCTGGTACGTCGACCTGCCCACCAACACCGTCGTGGTCAAGTCGCAGCCCGGCCGGCTCGCCGCCGCACGCGCGTTCGTCGCGTCCGCCGGCGTCTCCGCGTCGGCCGTCCGCTACACCGCCACCACCGAGGCGCCCCGCCCGCTGATCGACGTGATCGGAGGCAACGCCTACAACATCGGCAGCGGCTCGCGCTGCTCGGTCGGCTTCTCCGTCAACGGCGGGTTCGTCACCGCCGGGCACTGCGGCTCCACCGGCGCGACGACGTCGAACCCCAGCGGCACGTTCCGCGGGTCGAGCTTCCCCGGCAACGACTACGCGTGGGTGCAGGTCGCGGCCGGCAACACCCCGCGCGGCCTGGTGAACAACTACTCCGGCGGCACGGTGTCGGTCGCGGGCTCGCAGGACGCGCCGGTCGGCGCGGCGGTGTGCCGCTCCGGGTCCACCACGGGCTGGCACTGCGGCACGATCCAGGCGCGCAACTCGTCGGTCAGCTACCCGCAGGGCACGGTGACCGGCCTGATCCAGACCACCGTGTGCGCCGAGCCCGGCGACTCGGGCGGCTCGCTGCTGGCCGGCACGCAGGCGCAGGGCGTGACCTCCGGCGGTTCCGGCAACTGCCGCACCGGCGGCACCACCTACTTCCAGCCGGTCAACGAGATCCTCCAGGTCTACGGCCTGTCCCTGATCACCGGTGGCGGCGGCAACCCCGACCCGCCGACCGGCTGCCAGGGCTCGGAGACCACCTACCGGGGTTCCCTGGCCGCGGGTGGCCAGGCGTACCAGCCGAACAACAGCTACTACCAGTCCACGGTGTCCGGCGCGCACGTCGGCTGCCTGGTGGGCCCGAGCGGCGCCGACTTCGACCTGTACCTGGAGAAGTGGAGCGGCAGCGCCTGGTCGGTCGTGGCCAAGGGCGACAGCCCGGCCGCGAACGAGACCGTGAACTACAACGGCACCGCCGGCTACTACCGCTACCGCGTGCACGCGTACAGCGGTTCCGGCAGCTACACGCTGGGGGTCACGAACCCCTAGCCCTTCCGGGGGGAAGAAGCCGCCGCGGGCCCGTGTCGCCCTAACGTCTCCCCGACACGGGCCCGCGCGGCCCACGATCCGCCAAGGGGGCGGGCGGCCCCGCGGTTCCCGGCACCCGAACGCCGGACCGCGGGGCTTTCACGTGCGCCCGCGCACCGACTCGGCCTCGGGGTGGCCGATCCTGGTGAACAGCTCCCACGACTCCCGCCAGGCGCGCCGCGCGTCGCCGTGCCGGCCGAGCGCCGCGTGCGAGTCGCCGAGGCGGCACAGCGCGTACGCCTGCGACCAGCGGTCGCCGAAGTCCCGGTAGCACTCGAGCGCCTGCCCGAACCGTCGTACCGCGCCCTCGAAGTCACCCAGGCGGTGGCGGACGCGCCCCAGCCCTTCCGTCGCGTCGGCATGGCCGATCCGGTCACCCGAGCCGGCCGTCATGTCGACCACCTCGCCCAGGCGGTGGCGTGCCTCGTCCAGCCGGCCCAGCCCGACCAGCGCTCGGCCGAGCTGGATGCGGGCGTTGACCCGGCGTGCGCGGTGCCCGGTCGCGTCGGCGATGGCGACGGCGGTCCGGGCGTGGGAGTGGGCGTCGTCCATCGCGCCGCGCCGTTCGTGCGCCAGGCTGATCGCCTCGTGGGCGTGCGCCCGGCCGGCGTCCCCGACGGGGATCGCCAGCGCCCGGTCCAGGACGTCGACCGCGTCCCCGTAACGCCCGCTGAGCGTGTGCACGCGCCCGAGCACGCGCAGCGCCAACGCCTCGACCTCCCGGTCGCCCAACGCGCGGGCGGCCGTCAACGCCTCCAACTGGGTGGCCTCCCAGTCCCGCCACCGGCCGCTGCGCCCGAAGTACGACGACAAGGTCCAGGGCAGCCGCCACCGGTGACCGGTGAAGCCCTCGCGGACCGCGAGGTCGACCGCCGCGAGCAGGTTG
Organism: Saccharothrix saharensis; assembly: GCF_006716745.1. NCBI lineage: Bacteria > Bacillati > Actinomycetota > Actinomycetes > Pseudonocardiales > Pseudonocardiaceae > Saccharothrix > Saccharothrix saharensis. The sequence goes on from NZ_VFPP01000001.1 coordinate 7,705,350, forward strand.
CCGTGCTCGGCGGTGAACCAGTCCCAGGCCGCGGCCAGGTCCGGCACCTCCGGCAGCACCACGCCCGCCCGGGCGGGATCGAGCGGTATCGCGTCGCGGTACGGGTAGAGCTGCCGTTCACCGGCGAAACTGGTGTGCAGGTAGCAGTCGAGGACCCGCGTGATCGCCGTCTGCCTGGCCTCCGTCGTCTCCTCCTCCGCAGCACGCTCGGCGGCGTACTCGCGAAGCAGGTCGTGCTGTCGGTAACGGCCGGGTGAGCGCACTTCCAGCAGAGCTGCGCCGGTCAGCTCGTCCAGCAACCGCCGGGTCCGTCGCACCGGCAGGCCCACCAGGCTCGCCGCGGCGGGCACCCCTATGTCGGCGCCGGGGTGCAGGCCCAGCAGGCGGAACAGCCTCGCCGGCTCGGCGGACAGGGTCCGGTAGGACGAGTCGAAGACCGCCCGGACGTCCAGGCCGTCCCCGGTGGACAGCTCGGCCAGCTCGGTCACCAGCTCGTCGACCTCCAGGTACGGCTCCGTGGCGGCCCGGCTGCCCGCGATGGCCAGGGCGATCGGCAACCTCGCGCAGCGCTCGGCCAGCGCGTCGACCGCCTCGCGCTCCGCCCGGACGCGATCGGCGCCCAGGTAGGCCGAGAGCAGCTCGCGGGATTCGGCGACGGACAGGAAGTCCAGCGCCAGCGGCGTCGCCTGCTCGCGCGCCACCAGGCCGCCGAGGCGGTTGCGGCTGGTCACCAGCACGACGCAGGTGGGGCTCCCCGGCAGCAGCGGTCGGACCTGGTCGGGGTCGCGCGCGTTGTCGAGCAGGATCAGCATCCGCCTGCCCTCGACGTGGCTGCGGTAGAGCGCGACCTGGGCCGCCAGGTCCACCGGGATGCGCTCCTCGGGCACCTGGAACGCGTCGAGGAAGCCGCGCACGGCCGTGGCCGGGTCGACCGGGCCGGCCGGGTCGAAGCCCCGCAGGTCCACGTAGAGCTGACCGTCGGGGAACCGGGCGCGTTCCCGGCGGGCCCAGTGCACGGCCAACGTCGTCTTCCCGATCCCCGCGGCGCCGACGATCGACGTGATCAGCAGGGTGGCCTGGCGGTCCACCCGCGCGGACAGGAGGTCGAGGGCGTGCTCGCGGCCGACGAAGTGCGGCCCGGCGGGCGGCAGTTGGTTGATCGGGGACGAGGGCTGGGGTGCGGGGTGGACGTGGACGCCGCCGTGGACGGCTCCCGCCTGCACGACCGGGCCGTGCACCGGCCCGTTCACCCCGTTGAGTAACTCGGCCACCCGGTCAGTGTGACTCGATCGGGTGGGACTGGGACACGGAGCGTCAGTCACCTGATCGAGCGGTCAAGGGGTGGGGGTGGGGTGGTCGATGGGGAGTAGGTCAACTTGCAGGTCCCCAACCAGGTTAGGAAAACCGTGTCCGGATACCGCACGCGCGGACTCCTGCGTGCCGCCGCCCTGCTCGCCGTGGGTACTTCTCCGCTGCTCGCGTCCGCCGCGTCCGCCGCCGAAGGCCCCGCCGAGATCGTGGACGGCACCATCGGCACCGTCGGCAACGCACCCGAGGTCGGCGTCGACGCCACCAAGCCCGTCACCGACCTGCTCAGCGGTCAGGCCGTGAAGCTGCCCGCGCCGCTGCCCGGTGGCGCGTCGGACGTCCGGGCGCCGCAGGTGGCCGCGCCCGCCGCGCTCCAGGTCCCCGACGCGCCGCCGCTGCCGGTGGCGGCCGACGCGCTCGCGCCGCACGGTCGCGCCCTGCCCGAGGTCCCCGGCGTCCCGCAGCTCCCGGGCGTCCCGGAGCTGCCCATCGCGCCCGCGGCCTCGGTGGGCCAGGCGCCCGACCTCGGCGGCGAGCTGGGCAAGCTGCCGGTCGGCTAAGTCGCGGACGTGGGCGGGCGGGGCAGCTGAGGGTCCCGCTCGCCCATCTCGTGCACCAACAGCGCCACGTACAGCGAGAGCACCGACTCGGGGTCTTCCAGCGACACCCCGAGCACCTGCTCGATCCGGCTCAACTGCTGGTAGTACGCGGTCCGCGAGAGGTGGGCGGCGGCTGCGGCGGCGGACTTGTTGCCGCCGTGCTCGCAGAAGCACCGCAGCAGCTCGACCAGCCGGGTGCCCTGGTTGGCGTCCCGCGCCAGCAACGGCCCCAACTCGCGATCCGCGAACGCGACCACCCGCTCGTCCTCGCGCAGCAGGTGCAGCAGGCCGCGCAGCCGCACGTCGTCCAGCCGGTGGTACAGCCGGGTGCCCGACGAGCGCAGCGCCGCGCCCGCCACGTGCGCCGCCTCGCCCAGCGACCGCCGCACGTCCGGCAACGCCGTCACGGTCGTGCCGACGGCCACCACCACCGGCAACGCGTGCTGCGTCGCCGCCGCCCGCCGGTGCACCTCGCGCGCCAACCGCCGCAGCACGCCGTCCAGCCCCGCCTGCGGCGGCAACGACAGCAACGCCCGCACGCTCGTGTCGTCCACGACGCCGACCAGCGCGGGCACGGTCACCCGCCGGGCCGCCAACGCCGTCGCCTCGGCCAGGTCCCGCAGCACCTCCTGCGACGCCAACGCCTGCGCGGGCACGCTCGCCGTGCCGGGCCGGATCGCCACCCCGACGAGCTGCCGCCGGTCCAGGGGCACGCCGAGCGCCGCGGCCCGCGTCGGCAGGTCGTGCGGCGGCTGACCGAGGAGCTGCGTGAGCAGCGTGCGGTGCGTCTGCCGCTCCAAGGACTCCCGGTCCCGCGCCACCAACCGGTGCACGGCCAACGCCGACGCGGCCCGTTCGGCGACCACCACGTGCCGGTGCGGCGGCGGTTCCGGGGAGAGCAGCACGAGCCGACCCCAGTCCGCGCCCCGCGCGCCGACCACGGTCACCAGCCACCCGGCCTGCTCGTGGTACGCGGTCCGCTCCGGCACGGCCACCGCTCGCGACCGCTGACCCCAGTCGGCCAGCACCGAGGTCGGGTCCTGTCCGGCCGCGTCGTAGGCCAGCACCTCGTGCCCCAGCGTCTCCAGCACCACCGGCAGCCCGGCGGTCCGGGCCACCTCGCGCAGCACCTCGGCGGGCTCCGCGCCCGCCACGGTCAACGCGGTGAACGTCTCGTGCACCTGCTCGGCCGCCCGCAGCTCGGCGAGCTGCGCGTCCACGATCAACGACACCACGGCCTCGGTCACCGACACGAACCGGGTCTCCCGCGCCAGCGTGACCAGCGGCAGCCCGTGCTGCTCGGCGGCGGCCACCAGCGCGCCGGGCACCTCGTCGCTCCACCGCCGCACCAGCTCCACGACCAGCCCGGACGCGCCCACGGACGCGAGATCGGCGACGTAGCGGCGCAGCCCGTCCGGGTCGTCGGGCAGCGCGATGCCGGTGGTCAGCACGAGCTCGCCGCCGCGCAGCAGGTGGGCGATGTCGGCGACCTCGGCGACGTGCACCCACCGCACCCGGCGGCCCATCCCGCCCGCGCCCGCGACCACGGCGGGCTCGCCGCGCCGGACCACGGGCAGGGCGAGCGCTTCGGCGACCGTGGGGTACATGGACACAACGTAATGCGCCCGGCCGGAAAGGGGTACAGGTTGTCCATGGCGGCCCCCGGCACCGCCGACCACACTCCTCCTTCAGGGACCTACGACCGGAGGACGCGATGGGACAACACGAGGAGTTGCTGGCCCGGCACCGCGCGGTGATGCCCGACTGGATGGCCCTCTACTACGAGCGGCCGATCGAGCTCGCGAGCGCGAGCGGACGCCGCGTCACGGACCGCGAAGGTCGCACCTACCTGGACTTCTTCGCCGGCATCCTGACCAACGCGGTCGGCTACGACGTCGCCGAGATCTCCGACGCGATCCGGTCCCAGCTGTCCACCGGCGTGCTGCACAGCTCCACGCTCTACCTGATCCGCTCGCAGGTCGAGCTGGCCGAGAAGATCGCCGGGCTGTCCGGCATCCCGGACGCGAAGGTGTTCTTCACCAACTCCGGCACCGAGGCCAACGAGACGGCGCTCATGCTGGCCACCCGGTACCGCCGCAGCGACCAGGTCCTCGCGCTGCGCAACTCTTACCACGGCCGCGCGTTCGCCACGGTCGCGATCACCGGCAACCGCGGCTGGTCGGCGTCCTCGCTGAGCCCGGTGAAGGTCAGCTGGGTGCACGGCGGCTACCGGTTCCGCAGCCCGTTCAAGGACCTGTCCGACGCCGACTACGTCAAGGCGTGCGTGGCGGACTTGCGCGAGGTGATCGAGACGACGACCGCGGGCGACGTGGCGTGCATGATCGTCGAGCCGATCCAGGGCGTGGGCGGGTTCTCCTCGCCGCCGGACGGGCTGTTCGGCGCGTTCAAGGAAGTGCTGGACGAGTACGGCATCCTGCTCGTCTCCGACGAGGTGCAGACCGGCTGGGGACGCACCGGAGAGCACTTCTGGGGCATCCAGGCGCACGGCGTGACGCCCGACGCGATGACGTTCGCCAAGGGGCTGGGCAACGGCCTGGCGATCGGTGGCGTGGTGGCGCGCGGCGAGGTGATGGACTGCCTCACGGCCAACTCGCTGTCCACGTTCGGCGGCAACCCGATCGCCACGGCCGGCGCGCTGGCCACGCTGGACTACCTGCTCGACCACGACCTGCAGGCCAACGCCGCCAAGCTCGGCGAACGGCTGTTGGACGGGTTGCGCGACATCGCGGCGGACCGGCCCGCGGTCGGTGACGTGCGCGGCAAGGGCCTGATGATCGGCATCGAGATGGTCGGCCCGGACGGCGCGCCCGACCCGGCGGGGGCGGTCGCGGTGCTGGAGGGCACGCGGGAACGGGGCCTGCTGGTCGGCAAGGGCGGCCTGTACGGGAACGTCATCCGCCTCGCGCCGCCGATGACGTTGACCGAGGACGAGGTCGAGGAAGCGCTCGGCATCCTGGAGGACGTGCTGTGAACACCGTTACGCACCGTATCGGCGGCAAGCCGTGGAACGGCGAGAGCGCGCGCTCCGGTGACGTGTACGACCCCGCCACCGGGCAGGTGACGAGCCGGGTCGACTTCGCCGACGAGTCCGTGGTGGACGACGCGGTCGCGACGGCTGCCGAAGCGTTCGCGTCGTGGCGCAACGCATCGTTGGCGCAGCGGTCGAACGTGATGTTCGCGTTCCGGGAGCTGCTGAACGCGCGCAAGGGCGACCTGGCCGCGATCGTCACCGCCGAGCACGGCAAGGTGCTGTCCGACGCGGCCGGGGAGGTGCAGCGCGCGCTGGAGGCCGTGGAGTTCGCCTGTGGCATCCCGCACCTGCTCAAGGGCGGGTTCAGCGAGAACGCGTCCACGCGGGTCGACGTGTACTCGATCCAGCAGCCGCTGGGCGTCGTGGGCGTGATCTCGCCGTTCAACTTCCCCGCCATGGTGCCGCTGTGGTTCGTGCCGAACGCGATCGCCTGCGGGAACGCGGTGGTGCTCAAGCCGTCGGAGAAGGACCCCTCGGCGGCGAACTTCATCGCGGAGCTGTTCGCGGAGGCCGGGTTGCCCGACGGCGTGCTGAACGTCGTGCACGGCGACAAGGTCGCGGTGGACCGGATCCTGGCGCACCCGGACGTGAAGGCGGTGTCGTTCGTGGGGTCGACACCGATCGCGCGGTACGTGTACGAGACGGGCACGCGGCACGGCAAGCGCGTGCAGGCGTTGGGTGGGGCGAAGAACCACATGGTCGTGCTGCCGGACGCGGACCTGGACCTGGCGGCGGACGCGGCGGTGTCGGCCGGGTTCGGCTCGGCGGGCGAGCGGTGCATGGCGATCTCGGTGGTGGTCGCGGTCGACCCGGTCGGGGACGAGCTGGTGGCGAAGATCGTGGATCGCGTGCGGGTGCTGCACGTGGGGGACGGCCGCCGTCCTGGGTGCGAGATGGGGCCGTTGGTGACGGGTGCGCACCGCGATCGTGTGCTGTCCTATGTGGACGCTGGGCGGTCGGAAGGTGCTTCGTTGGTCGTGGACGGCCGATCGCACGCGATCGACGGGGCGGCGGAGGGGTTCTGGCTCGGCCCGACGCTGTTCGACCACGTCGGCACGGAGATGTCGATCTACCGGGACGAGATCTTCGGGCCGGTGCTGTCGGTGCTGCGGGTGGCGACGTACGACGACGCGCTGGAGGTGGTCAACGCGAACCCGTACGGGAACGGGACGGCGATCTTCACCAACGACGGTGGCGCGGCGCGGCGGTTCCAGAACGAGGTGGAGGTCGGGATGGTGGGGGTGAACGTGCCGATCCCGGTGCCGGTGGCGTACTACTCGTTCGGGGGGTGGAAGGACTCGCTGTTCGGGGATTCGCACGCGTACGGGCCGGAGGGGGTGCACTTCTTCACCCGCACGAAGGTGGTCACCGGTCGGTGGCTCGACCCCTCGCACGGCGGCGTGAACCTGGGCTTCCCCCAGAACACCTGACCACCCGGCGTGTCGAACGCTCAGGTCCCGAGTGTCGAACGCTCAGGTCCCGAGAGTCCTACGTTCAGGACGTGTGAGTTCAACGTTCAGGGCTCGGTGCGAGTCCGGCTCGATTCGACATGGGGCCCTGACGAGCACTTCAGGCCGGCCGAAGCCATGTCGAATCGAGCCTTGTGGGCGCGTGCGGTCGGTTGGTGTGTGAGGGTCATTTGGCTTGGGTGGCGAGGGTTTGGGGGAGGGGGTCGTAGCGGCTGAAGCGGCGGGTGTAGGTGCCCGTGCCCGAGGTCAGGGAGCGCAGTTCCACGGCGTAGCGGAGCAGTTCGGTGGCGGGGACCTCGGCGCGGATGAGGGTGTAGCCGGGGCTTTCGGCTTCCGTTCCCAGGACGCGGCCGCGGCGGCTGGAGAGGTCGCCCAGGACGGTGCCCAGGTGGTCGTCGGGCAGGCGCACGGTCACTTCGTCGAGGGGTTCGAGCAGGCACGTGCGGCCGGTGGTGGCGGCGTCCTTCAGGGCCAGGGCGCCGGCGGTCTGGAAGGCGGCGTCGGAGGAGTCGACGGAGTGGGCCTTGCCGTCCACGAGGGTGACGCGGACGTCCACGACCGGGTGGCCGCCTTGCAGTCCCCGTTCCAGTTGGGCGCGCACGCCTTTCTCGACGCTGGGGATGAACTGGTGGGGGACGGCGCCGCCGACGATCCTGTCCACGAACTCGAAGCCCGAGCCGCGGGGCAGGGGGTCGACGACGATGTCGCACACGGCGTACTGGCCGTGGCCGCCGGACTGCTTCACGTGCCGGCCGTGGCCCTTCGCCTGGACCGCGAACGTCTCCCGCAGCGCCACGCGCACCGGCTCGGTGTCGACCTCCGCGCCACCGGCGCGCAAACGGGCCAGGACGACGTCCGCGTGCGCCTCGCCCATGCACCACAGGACGAGCTGGTGCGTCTCGGCGTTGCGCTCCAGCCGGAGGGTCGGGTCGCCCGCGACGAGCTTGCCGAGGTTGCGGGCCAGGTTGTCCTCGTCGCTGCGGCTGCGCGGGACGACGGCGACCGGCAGCAGGGGTTCCGGCATCTCCCACGGCGCCACGAGCAGCGGCTTCTCGGGGGCGGACACCGTGTCGCCGGTTTCGGCGGAGCCGAGCTTGGTCAACGCGCACAGGTCGCCCGCCACGCAGTACGGCACCTCGCGCAGGTTCGCGCCCAGCGGCGAGTAGACGTGCGCGACCCGTTCGTCGACGTCGTGGTCCTCGTGACCGCGGTCGGCCATGCCGTGGCCCGAGACGTGCACCGGGCGTTCGGGGCGCAGCGTCCCGGAGAACACGCGCACCAGCGACACGCGGCCCACGTAGGAGTCCACCGCCGTGCGCACGACCTCGGCCACGAGCGGGCCGTTCGGGTCGGCTTCCAGGCGTGGCTGGGGGATGCCGTCCACGCCGGTCACCTCGGGCAACGGGTGCTCCAGCGGGGACGGGAAGGCGCGGGCGACGCCGTCGAGCAGTTCGGGCAGGCCGAGGCCGGTCAGCGCGCACACCGGCATCACGGGGTGGAACGAGCCGCGCGCGACCGCCGTCTCCAGGTCGGCGATGAGCGTGGCCTGGTCGACCTCCTCGCCGCCGAGGTAGCGGTCCATCAGGGTCTCGTCCTCGCTCTCCGCGATGATCCCCTCGATGAGCGCGTTGCGCTGCTCCTCGAAGCGGGGGTCGTCGGTGGTGAGCAGGTTGACCAGGCCGTCGCCGTCGGGCAGGTACAGCGGCACGACGCCCGCGCCGAACGCCTCCTGGCACGAGGCGATCCCGGTGAGCACGTCGGCGCGCTGGTGGTCGGTGCGGGCGACCACGACCGCGCGCGGCATGCCCACCATCGCGCACTCCTCCCACAGGGAGATCGTGGCCGGGTCGACGCCCTCCGCCGCGCTGACCACGAACAGCGCCGCGTCCGCCGCGCGCAGGCCGGCGCGCAGTTCGCCGACGAAGTCCGCGTAGCCGGGCGTGTCGATGAGGTTGATCTTGACGCCGCCGTGCTGGACGGGGGCGACCGCGAGTCCCACCGACCGCTGCTGGCGCACCGCCGCGGGGTCGTGGTCGCACACCGTGGTGCCCTCGGTGACCGAGCCCGGTCGGGTCAGGACGCCGGTGCTGGCGAGCAGGGCCTCGGCGAGCGTCGTCTTGCCGGAGCCGGACGGGCCGACCAGCACGACGTTGCGGACCTTGGCCGGGTCGTCCACAGCGACCGCGCCTGCCGAGTGGCCGTTGTCGGAGTGTTTGCTGCCCATTGGGACCACCCTCCACAAGTGTTCAGTGTCCGATCTCACACCCGTGCGGCGCGGGGGACAACCCCAAGCGGCCACACCCAACCCGGCAGGAGGAATCCGGACGGACGTGGTCACGCGGTGCGCCGCGGGTCGCCGCACGGCGGTGGTCGTCGCGCTATTCCAACGGGTGGCGTACGCCACTACCTGCGAAGGGAGGGAAAGTGGCCTGCCGAGAACGTGCTCGATTGGCATGCTTCGGCGGTCCACGTCGGCCGTACCATGGTGGTGTTCGCCCTCCCACTTCGAGAAAGGCTGGTCGTGACCACTTCACCCGACGCCGGCACCCAGGTCACCGGCACCTCCCGCGTCAAGCGGGGCATGGCGGAGATGCTCAAGGGCGGCGTGATCATGGACGTGGTCAACGCCGAGCAGGCCAAGATCGCCGAGGACGCGGGCGCGGTGGCCGTCATGGCGCTGGAGCGGGTGCCCGCCGACATCCGCGCGCAGGGCGGCGTGTCCCGGATGAGTGACCCGGACATGATCGACGGCATCATCGACGCGGTGTCGATCCCGGTGATGGCCAAGGCCCGCATCGGCCACTTCGTCGAGGCACAGGTGCTGCAGTCCCTCGGCGTGGACTACATCGACGAGTCCGAGGTGCTGACCCCGGCCGACTACGCCAACCACATCGACAAGTGGCAGTTCACCGTGCCGTTCGTGTGCGGTGCGACGAACCTGGGCGAGGCGCTGCGCCGCATCACCGAGGGCGCGGCGATGATCCGCTCCAAGGGCGAGGCCGGCACCGGCGACGTCTCCAACGCCACCACGCACATGCGCAAGATCCGCGCGGAGATCCTGCGCCTGCAGAACCTGCCCGCCGACGAGCTCTACGTCGCGGCCAAGGAGCTCCAGGCGCCGTACGAGCTGGTCCGCGAGGTGGCGGAGGCCGGCAAGCTGCCGGTCGTGCTGTTCACCGCTGGTGGCATCGCGACGCCCGCCGACGCGGCGATGATGATGCAGCTCGGCGCGGAGGGCGTGTTCGTCGGCTCGGGCATCTTCAAGTCCGGCAACCCGGCGCAGCGCGCGGAGGCGATCGTGAAGGCGACGACCTTCCACGACGACCCGGACGTGATCGCGAAGGTGTCGCGCGGCCTCGGCGAGGCCATGGTCGGCATCAACGTGGACGAGATCCCGGAGCCCCACCGCCTGGCCGAGCGCGGCTGGTGATCCCCGGTTCCGGGCGGCCCGTCGGACGTGTCCGGCGGGCCGCCCGTCGTTCAGACGTGCTCCGAGACCAGCATGGCGGTCGTGCCCGGTTCGAGTGCCTGGGCCGTGTGCGGGATGTCGCCGGGGTAGAGCAGGTAGTCGCCGGGGCCCAGCTCGACCGGTTCGGTCTGCGGGCCGGCCAGCATGCGGCCGGTGCTGACGATCACGTGCTCCACGGTGCCCGGCATGTGCGGTTCGGAGTCGCGCGGCGGGCCCGGTTCCAGGTGGAGCAGGTAGATGTCCCGGCGGGCACCCGGTGGGCACGAGGCCAGCAGGGTCGCCGTGTAGTGGGCGCGTTCGGAGTAGATCGCGGGACCTTCGCCGGCGCGGATCACCCGCACGCGTGGCGTGGGCGGGTCGACCAGGCGGGAGAACGGGACGCCCAGCGCCACGCCGAGCGCCCACAGGGTCTCCACGCTGGGGTTGCCGCTGCCCGACTCCAGTTGTGACAGCGTGGACTTCGCGATGCCCGCCCGCTTGGCCAGTTCGCTCAACGACAGCCCGACGCGGTCGCGTTCGCGGCGCAGCGAGGCCGCGATGACGTCGAGCGGCGCCCCTGTGTTCGACATGACAGTCCTATCGTTCGGCTTGACGAACGCCTTGTCACTGTTCATCGTAGAAGACGATGCGTTCGACATGGCGAACCCTTGATGCCGGGCTGCTGCGTGACGTCGCCGCGGTGGCCGCCGGCGCCGCGGTCAGCGGCGCCTCGTTCGGCGCGATCTCGACCGGCGCGGGACTGCCCTGGTGGCTGCCCGTGGTGATGTCGCTGCTGGTCTTCGCGGGCGGCTCGCAGTTCATGGCGGTCGGGGTGGTCACGGCGGGCGGCAGCCCGGCCGCGGCGGTGCTGGCCGGCCTGCTGCTCAACGTCCGGCACCTGCCGTTCGGCCTGGCGGTCGGCGACGTGCTCGGCAAGGGCCTGCTGCCCCGCCTGGTCGGCAGCCACCTGCTGATCGACGAGACCACCGCGTTCGCGCTGGCCCAGAGCGACCCGCGCCGCGCCAAGGCCGCCTACTGGTCGTGCGGCGTCGCGCTGTTCATCGCGTGGAACGTCGCCGTGGTCGTGGGCGCGGTGATCGGTCAGAACATCGGCGACCCGGCCGCGTTCGGGCTCGACGCGGCGTTCCCCGCGGCGCTGCTCGCGCTGCTGCTGCCCGCGCTCAAGGACAAGGCCACCCGGCACGCCGCGCTGCTGGGCGCGGCCATCGCGCTGGCCGCCACGCCGCTCCTGCCCGCGGGCGTGCCCGTGCTGCTCGCGCTGGGCGGCCTGCTGATCACCGCACGACAGGGGGAGAAGGCGTGACGCTGACCGCCGTCCTGGTGCTCGCCGCGGGCACCTACGCCTTCCGCCTGGCCGGACCGCTGCTGCGCGACCGGATCACGTTGTCGGACCGGGTCAGGTCGCTGATGTCGATGTCCGCGACCGTGCTGCTGTTCGCCCTGGTGGCGACGTCCTCGCTGACCAAGGGCCAGGGCTTCGCGGGGCTCGCGCTGCCGATCGGCGTCCTGGTCGGCGGGGTGGCGGCGTGGCGCAAGGCGCCGTTCGTGGTGGTGGTCGTGCTGGCCGCCGTGACGACCGCGGGCCTGCGGTTCGCCGGCGTGTCCTAGCCCGCTACAGGTACTCCCGCAACCGCCCGGCGAGCGTGCCGCGGTCCTGCGTCACGCCCGGGTCCGGCTCGGCGCCGCCGGGCTTGCCCGCCAGCACGTCGTCCACGAACCGCGCCACGTCCTCCGGCGGCGGCACGAGCGGCAGGCCGAGGTGGGCCACGACGACCGGCTTCTCGGTCGGGTCGGTCTCCACCGCGATGGACCAGCCGCGCTGCTCGTTCCACAGCAGCATCAGGTCCCGCCCCGGGCCCTCCAGGCCCAGGTAGGCGGTGGCGGTGTCGCTGACCTCGAACTCGGTGCCCTCCGGCGGCACGCCGACCCGCTCGGCCACCGCCTGCACGTACCGGGCCAGTCCGAAGCTGATCAAGGCGCTGTCATCCACGAACCCATCCTCTCCCGTGACCTCATCCGGTGATCGGCGCCGTGAGCCAGGTCTCAGGGATGCCGAACGCGTCCACCAGCGTGCGCGCGTGCGGGCGCAGCCGGCCGCACAGCTCGTTCACCGCCTGCGACACGGCCTTCGCCCGCTGCGGCGTCAGCCGGCCGTGCTCCAGGAACCACGCCCGGTCCGCCTCGATCGTGCTCAACGCGTAGAGGTCGCACACCTGGTCCAGGAGCGCGGACGCCTCCGGGTCCGCGCACCGGTCGACCGCCGCCACGAACGCCTCCAGCACCACCCGGTCCACGTGGGCGCGTGCGGCGTGCAGCACGTGGTCCTGCGCGGCGTTGAACACGTCGAACGCGTCGTCGCGCGACGCACGCCGCAACCGCCGCGCCAACCCCTCCAGCACGTGCCGCTCGCGGTCCTCGAACTGCCGCACCTGCCAACCCCGGTCCAGCAGCGCGTCCGAGCTGCCCGACACCAACCGGTCGATGATGGCCCGCGCCGCCGTCCGCTCGATCACCACGCCCACCGCCTGGTCCGCGACGAACCGGGCCATGCCCCACGGGTCGAGGTCGCCCACGTGGTCGCGGTAGCTGGTCAGCAGACCCTTCGCCACCAGTTGCAGCAGCACGGTGTTGTCACCCTCGAACGTGGTGAACACGTCCGTGTCCGCCTTCAACCCGGCGATCAGGTTCTCCGACAGGTACCCCGCGCCACCGCACGCCTCCCGGCACGCCTGGATGGTGTGCGTGGCGTGCCACGTGGCCACCGCCTTGAGCCCCGCCGCCCGCGACTCCAGCTCCCGCTGCTGCCGGTCGTCGGCCACGTCGTGCAGCGCCGACACCATCTCCTCCTGCGCGAAGTGCAGCGCGTACGTCGTCGCCAACGCGGGCAGCAACCGCCGCTGGTGCGCCAGGTAGTCGAGCACCACGACTTCCTCGCCCGTGTCGGGCCGGGTGAACTGCCGCCGCCCGTCGCCGTACCGGACGGCCAGCGCCAGCGCCTTCTTCGTCGCGCTGCCGGCACCGCCTGCCACGCTGATCCGCCCGCGCACCAGCGTGCCGAGCATGGTGAAGAACCGCCTGCCCCCGCCCTCGACCGGGCTGGAGTACGTGCCGTCCGCGGCCACGTCGCCGTACCGGTTGAGCAGGTTCGCCCGCGGCACCCGCACGTGGTCGAACCACAACCGCCCGTTGTCCACGCCGTTCAGCCCGGCCTTCGGCCCGCAGTCCTCGATCCGCACACCGGGCATCGGCGCGCCGGACGCGTCCCGGATCGGCACCAGCACCGCGTGCACCCCGTGCGTCACGCCGCCGGTCACCAACTGCGCGAACACCACGGCCATCCGCCCGTCCCGCGCGGCGTTGCCGATGTAGTCCTTGCGCGCCGAGGGGTCCGGCGTGTCGACCACGAACTCCTCGGTGTCCGGGTCGTACGTCGCCGTCGTCCGCAGGTGCTGCACGTCCGACCCGTGCCCGGTCTCGGTCATCGCGAAGCACCCGGGCAGCCTGAGGTCCATGATCGCGGGCAGGTACCGCTCGTGGTGCTCCGCCGTGCCCAACGCCTGCACCGCGCCACCGAACAGGCCCCACTGCACGCCCGCCTTGACCATCAGCGACAGGTCGCCGAACCCCAGCACCTCGAACGCCACCACCGAGCCGCCGACGTCGTCCTGCCCGCCGTGCGCGGCCGGGAACCCGATCAACGGGTGCCCGCCGTCGGCCAGTGCCCGCAGTTGCTCCAGCACCCAGGCCCGGTACTCCTCGCGCTCGAGCTCACCCGGTGGTTTCAGCTCGCCGAGCAGGTCCGTCGAGCGGCGGCGCACCGCCGCCCACCGGCCGTCGAGCAGGTCGCGCAACGCTTCGGTCCCCATGGTCATTGTTAACACAGGTTCACGTCACCGGCTCGACGACGGCCGGAAGCCCCTCACGACCACCGGTCACCGTCGACCGGCGGCACGGTGTGCTTGCGCACGTGCTGGAACAGCAGGTTCGTCTGCACCTCGCTGACCTCGCGGCGCGTGGTGAACCGGTCGAGCACCAGGCGTTGCAGGTGCGCCGTGTCCGCCACCGCGACGTGCACCAGGAAGTCCTCCGGCCCCGCCACGTGCGACAGCGCCAGCACCTCCGGCAACGTCAGCACGTAGTCCATGAACGGCTCCACGATCGCCCGCGTGTGCGGCCGCACCCGGACCGCGATGACCGCCTGCACCGGCCGTCCCACCGCGGCCAGGTCCACCTCCGCGTGGTACCCGGTGATCACGCCCCGCTCGCGCAACGACCGGTGCCGGACCACGCACGTCGACGCCGCCACGTTGACCCGGTCGGCCAGCTCCTTGTTGGGCAGCCGAGCGTCCTTCTGCAACTCCTGCACGATCGCCGCGTCCACCGAATCCAGCACGCCGAAACCCTCCTGCCACCGAACGTCCTGCGGAACTGTCCCGCATCGGCCGACGATAAGTCCAAGATTCGGCCATGACCCGGTTGCGTACGACGGCGGTGCACGGTGGGCGCGACGATCTCGCCGACCTGGGCGTGCACGCCCTGCCGATCGACCTGTCCACCACCTACCCCATCCCCGACCAGGGCGCGGGCGGCCTCGCGCTGCAGCACCTCGCCGAGGGCGCGGCGCACGCCGCCTCGCCGGTCTACTCCCGGCTGCACAACCCGACCGTGGCGCGGTTCGAGCGGGCGCTGGCCGCGCTGGAGGGGACGTCGGCCGCCGTGGCGTTCGGCAGCGGCATGGCCGCGGTGACCGCCGTGGTCCAGGCCGCGTGCGTGCTCACCGGCAAGCCGCACGTGGTCGCGGTGCGCCCGATCTACGGCGGCACCGACCACCTGCTGTCGTCCGGCCTGCTCGGCGTGCGCACGACGTACGCCGGGGCCGACCACGTCGCCGAGGCGATCACGCCGGACACCGGCCTGGTCGTGGTCGAGACGCCGGCCAACCCGAACCTGGACCTGCTCGACATCGCCGCCGTGGCCGCGCAGGCGGACGGGGTGCCCGTCATGGTGGACAACACGTTCGCCACCCCCGTGCTCCAGAACCCGGCCGCGCACGGGGCGACCTACGTGCTGCACTCGGGCACCAAGTACCTCGGGGGTCACGGCGACGTGCTCGGCGGCGTCGTCGCCTGCGCCGAGGAGCACGCCGGCCCGTTGCGCCAGGTCCGGATCGTCACCGGCGCGGTCCTGCACCCCTTGGGCGGCTACCTCATGCACCGGGGCCTGGCCACGCTGCCCCTGCGCGTCGAAGCGGCCCAGCGCACCGCGACCGACCTGGCCGCCCGCCTCGCCGCCCACCCCGGCACCGGCCTCGTCCGGCACCCGGGCCTGCCCGGCGCGGACCCCTCCGGCCTGGTCGGCACCCAGATGCGCGGCCCCGGCGCGATGCTGGCGTTCACCACCCGCGAGGACCCCGCCGCGGTCGTGCGCAGGCTCCGGCTCGTCACGCCCGCGGTCAGCCTCGGGTCGGTCGACACGCTGATCGAGCACCCGGCCGCGCTGACCCACCGGTTGGTGCCCGACACCGCGCGCGAGGAGTCCGGCGTGCCCGCCAACCTGCTGCGCCTGAGCGTCGGCCTGGAGGACGTCGAGGACCTCTGGGACGACCTCGACCAGGCGCTCTCCGGCGGTTGTGAAGAGGATTACATCAAGTCTTCCTCAAGCGATTTCCGGGAGCCCGTCGCGAGCCACTAACGTTCGGCCACCATGATTGAGCAGACGGTCGCGGAACCCGACGCCGACGGCTACACCAAAGCGCTGTCCAAGCGCCAGGTGCAGATGATCGCCATCGGCGGCGCCATCGGCGTCGGCTTGTTCCTCGGCGCCGGCGGCAAACTCGCCCAGGCCGGCCCGGCACTGGTCTTCTCGTACGCCCTGTGCGGCCTGGCCGCGTTCTTCGTGATGCGCGCGCTCGGCGAATTGGTGCTGCACCGGCCCACCGCGGGCAGTTTCGTGGAATACGCCCGCGAGTTCATCGGACCGTGGGCCGGTTTCACCTCCGGCTGGATGTACTGGGTGAACTGGGCGATGACCGGCATCGCCGAGATCACGGCGGTGGCCATCTACGTGCACCGCTGGCTGCCGGACCTGCCGCAGTGGGTGACCGCACTGGCCGCGCTCGGGTTCCTGGTGCTGGTCAACCTGCTGTCGGTGAAGCTGTTCGGCGAGCTGGAGTTCTGGTTCAGCGTCATCAAGGTGACCGCGATCGTGGTGTTCCTGTTCACCGGCGTCGCGCTCGTGATCGGCGGCGCGGACGTCGGCGGCAGTGAAGCGGGCGTGCACAACCTGTTCGCGCACGGTGGCGTGTTCCCGGCGGGCATCGGCATCGCGTTGATGACGCTGCAAGCGGTCATCTTCGCCTATTCGGCGATCGAACTCGTCGGCATCGCGGCGGGGGAGACCGCCAATCCGCGCCAGGTGCTGCCGAAGGCCATCAACGGCGTCGTGTACCGGATCGGCGTCTTCTACGTCGGCTCCGTGCTGCTGCTCGCGATGCTGTTGCCGTGGAGCCTCTACAGCGGCGCGGAAAGCCCGTTCGTCACCGTGTTCTCCGCGCTCGGCATCGCCGGGGTCGGCGACGTGATGAACGCGGTCGTCCTCACCGCCGCGCTGTCGTCGTGCAATTCGGGCCTCTACTCCACCGGCCGCATCCTGCGCTCGCTCGCGCAGAAGGGCGAGGCGCCCGCGTTCACCGGGAAGATGAACCGCAGGCACGTCCCCTACGGCGGCATCCTGTTCACCTCGGTCGCCTACCTGTTCGGCGTGGTGCTCAACTACCTGGTGCCGAAAGAGGCGTTCGACATCGCCATCGCGGTGGCGTCGCTGGGCGTGGTGGCGACCTGGGCCACGCTGATCCTCTGCCAGCTCAGGCTGCGCCGGGCCGCGGTGCGCGGCGAGGTCGAGCGGCCCTCCTACCGGATGCCCGGCGCGCCCTACACCGGGTGGGCGACGCTGGCGTTCCTCGCGCTCGTCATCGTGCTGATGGCGTTCGCCGGACCCGCCGAGCGCATCGCGTTCTGGTCCATCCCCGTGCTCGCCGTGCTGCTGTTCGTCGGCTGGCGAGCCGTCCAAGCCCGTCGTTCGACCGCCCACCAGGCGGCCGAGCGGGTCGCGGAGCGCGACTAGCGCGTCCGCGGGAAGACCGAACGGCCGGGCGGGTGCCACGAGCACCCGTCCGGCCCGGTCACCTAGGCTGGTGGCAGTTCACCTAGGAGGAAATCCAGCCGTGTCCGTCGTCGGTGTCCTCGCCCTCCAGGGCGACGTCCGTGAGCACCTCGTCGCGCTGGCCGAGGCCGACGTGCTCGCCCGCCCCATCCGCCGGCCCGAGGAGTTGGCCGAGGTCGACGGCGTGGTGCTGCCCGGCGGCGAGTCCACGGCCATCAGCCGGCTGCTGGCCACGTTCGACCTGCTGGAGCCGCTGCGCGCGCGGATCAAGGAGGGCATGCCCGCCTACGGGTCGTGCGCCGGGATGATCCTGCTCGCCGACCGCGTCCTGGACGGCCGGCCCGACCAGCACCAGCTCGGCGGGCTCGACATCGTGGTCCGCCGCAACGCCTTCGGCCGGCAGGTCGATTCCTTCGAGGCCGAACTCGACTTCACCGACGTGGGCGAGGTGCACGCGGTGTTCATCCGGGCCCCGTGGGTGGAATCGGCCGGATCGGACGTGGAAGTGCTCGCCCGGGTGCCCGAAACGGACGACGCCGGCGAGGCCGCCGGTAGGATCGTCGCGGTTCGGCAGGGGCACGTGCTCGCCACCTCGTTCCACCCGGAACTGACCGGTGACGGGCGGGTGCACCGCCTTTTCGTGGACATGGTCCGTGCCGCGGGCTGAGTATTCGACGGAGGAGAAATGAGCGGCCACTCAAAGTGGGCGACCACCAAGCACAAGAAGGCCGCAATCGACGCCAAGCGCGGCAAGCTCTTCGCGCGGCTGATCAAGAACATCGAGGTGGCGGCCCGCACCGGCGGTAGCGACCCCGACGGCAACCCGACCCTGTACGACGCCATCCAGAAGGCGCGGAAGAACTCCGTGCCGCTGGACAACATCGAACGGGCCCGCAAGCGCGGCGGCGGCGAGGAGGCGGGCGGCGCGGACTGGCAGACCATCATGTACGAGGGCTACGGCCCCAACGGCGTGGCGGTGCTGGTCGAGTGCCTGACCGACAACCGCAACCGGGCCGCGTCCGAGGTCCGCACCGCGATGACGCGCAACGGCGGCTCGATGGCCGACCCCGGCTCGGTGGCCTACATGTTCACCCGCAAGGGCGTCGTGATCGTGCCGAAGGCCGACGGGCTGGCCGAGGACGACGTGCTCATGGCGGTGCTCGACGCCGGCGCCGAGGAGGTCAACGACCTGGGCGAGAGCTACGAGGTGGTGTCCGAGGCGGGCGACCTGGTCGCGGTGCGCAAGGCGTTGCAGGACGCGGGCTACGACTACGAGTCGGCGGAGGCCAACTTCCTGCCGTCGGTGTCCGTGCAGCTGGAGGCCGAGGGCGCGCGCAAGATCTTCAAGCTGATCGACGCGCTGGAGGACTGCGACGACGTGCAGAACGTCTTCGCGAACTTCGACGTGTCGGACCAGGTGATGGCGGAAGTGGACGCCTAGCGGGAGCGTCCCCCGGCACAGCCCGGATCAGCCCAGCCCCGCGCCGGTCGTCCCGGTGCGGGGCTGTCGCTCGTCCGGGGCCCGCGCTTATGCGGGGTTGACGCCGGCAACGGGCACAATGGCCGGGTGTCGAACCCCTCCGGACCCTCCGTCCAGGACATCAACCTGCGCAACTGGCTGCTGACCCAGGCCGAGCAGCACGGCCACGCCGTGGTCACCGTGCCCGAGGACGGCGAAGGCGCGGGCTACTCGTTCTCGGTCGGGGCGTGGCGCCGGTTCGGGGTGGCCGAGGCCGTGGTGCTCGGCCTGCCGCCCGAGCACGCCCAGGTGCTCATCCGCGCCTACGTCGACCGGGCCCGCCGCGGCGAGCGGTTCGTGCCCGGACGGCTCTACCACGACTTCTTCGAGGGCGTGCCGGTCACCTTCGAGCGCGTCTTCAAGGGCTTCTACCCGGAGTTCTTCGGCAGCGCGTTCCTGCTCTACGGCAAGGGCGACTTCGCCGCCGTGCAGATCATCCTGCCGACCGCGGACGGCCGGTTCCCGTGGCACCACGACGCGCCGATGGGCTTCGGCGACTGGCAGCTGCTGCTGACCGAGAGCGGCCGGCCGGAGAGCTGGGAACCGGGCGTCACCGGCCCCTGACAGCCCACCCGGACCCACTCGGGCCCCGCCGCGTGATGCGGCGGGGCCCGTCGCCGTTGTCCGGACGATGTTGTCAAGAACCGGCTCACCGACCGCTGACAACGCTCACGGGCTATCACTGTGGTGTGCGTCGAGATGTCGGGGACTCCGCACGCTGCGAGGGGGAGGTGCGTCCCGTCCCGCGTAGTCGGGGAGCCGCGCGGGGCGGGGCGTGCGCGCCAGGGCTTGGCCACGGGGGCCCCGCCCGTGCCAAGGAATAGGCCGCGGGGAGAGCTTCCGATGGGCTCTCCCCGCGGTGCGCGCCCGCTACGGCGTCCGGCCGAGCAGGGCGATCAGCCTGGTCTGCGGGTCGGCGTCGTCGGGCACCGGCACCGGCGGGTCGAACAGCCCGCTCGCCGCCCACGCCTCGGCGTTGGGCTCGATGTAGCCCAGCACCGCCTCGGCGAGGTCCGGGTCGATCCGCTCCTCCGCGCCGATGGCGCGGGCCAGGTCCCAGGCGTGCACCGCCAGGTCGGAGGTCATCTGCCAGCCGTACTCGACCGCCGTGGCCTTGCCGTAGCTCAGGTGCACCGGCTTGAGCAGCGCCTTCGGCGCGATCCACGCCTCCCGTGCCGCGGCCGCCGCCAGCACCCACGAGTGCAGCGGGTCGTCGCCGAGCTGGTCGCCGTCGAACCGGTCGCCCACCTGCTCGACCGTGCAGCCCGCCAGGAGTTCCGGCGCCCACAGCTGCTCGTGGACCAGGTGGTTGACCAGGTTCCGGACCGACCACTCCTTGCAGGGTGTGTCCCAGTCCCACTGCTCGGGGCGCACCCGGCGCACCCGCGAGTCGAACTCCGTCATCGCGCGTCCGTGAGCCTCGATCAGATCCACCTCACGAGTGCACCAAACGTTGAAGCGGAGCGCACCCCGAGGTTGTGGAGTAGGCCACTCGGGCGCATCGGGATTTCTTCCAGTACACCCGTACGGCGTAACGTGACCCGGTACGCCGACGGTGACATCGTTGACACCAGGAGGACCACGTGAGCGCCACGAGCGCTGTCTCCACCCCGCAGCGGGGCTTCTTCGGCCACCCCCGAGGACTGTCGACGCTGTTCTTCACCGAGCTGTGGGAGCGCTTCTCCTACTACGGGATGAAGGCGATCCTCGCCTACTACCTGTACCGCTCCGTCGACGAGGGCGCGCTCGGGCTCGACAAGAGCTTCGCGCTGTCGTTGGTCGCCATCTACGGCGCGTCGGTCTACATGTCCGGCGTGGCGGGTGGCTGGCTGGCCGACCGCGTGCTCGGCGGGCAGCGCGCCGTGTTCCACGGCGGCGTGCTGATCATGCTCGGGCACGTCGCGCTCGCGCTGCCGATCGGCGTCACGGGCGTCTACACCGGCCTCGTGCTGATCGTGCTGGGCACGGGCCTGCTCAAGCCGAACATCTCCACCGTGGTCGGCGGCCTGTACGACCGGCAGGACCCGCGACGCGACTCCGGCTTCACGATCTTCTACATGGGCATCAACCTCGGCGGCTTCCTCGCGCCGCTGGTGTGCGGGTTCCTCGGCGAGACCTACGACTGGCACCTGGGCTTCGGCGCGGCGGCCGTCGGCATGGCGCTGGGCCTGGTCGTGTACCGGCTCGGCCGGCGCGGCCTGGGCGACTCGGCCGCCGTGCCGCCGTTCCCGCTGCCCGCGGCGGAGCGCGGTCGGGTGCTCGGCCGCATCCTCGCCGCGGTGGTCGGTTCGGTGGCGGTGGTGGCGCTGCTGGTGGTGCTCGGGGTGCTGGGCGCGGAGGGCGTGATCAACCTGATCAGCCTGC
Organism: Saccharothrix saharensis; assembly: GCF_006716745.1. NCBI lineage: Bacteria > Bacillati > Actinomycetota > Actinomycetes > Pseudonocardiales > Pseudonocardiaceae > Saccharothrix > Saccharothrix saharensis. The sequence continues at coordinate 7,726,291 of NZ_VFPP01000001.1, forward strand.
TGTCGGTGCTGCTGCCGATCGGCTACTTCACGGTGATGATCCGCAGCCCGCGCACCACGAAGGTGGAGCGGTCGCGGGTGATCGCCTACATCCCGCTGTTCGTGGCGGCGGCGATGTTCTGGCTGCTGTTCGAGCAGAGCGCGACGGTGATCGCGGCGTTCGCGGACACCCGGGTCGACACCGCGTTCCTCGGCCTGTCGTTCCCGCCGTCGTTCATCCAGTCGATCAACCCGGTGATGATCATCGCGGTGGCGCCGCTGTTCGCGCTGCTGTGGGTGAAGCTGGGGCGTCGCCAGCCCGCGACGCCGCGCAAGTTCGGCTACGCGCTGCTGCTGGTGGGCTTGTCGTTCCTGCTGATGATGGTCGCCAGCCAGGGTGACCCGTCGGTGCGGGTGAGCTTCCTGTGGTTGGTGCTGATGTATTTGGTGATGACGTGCGGCGAGCTGCTGCTGTCGCCGGTGGGCCTGTCCGTGACGACGAAGCTCGCGCCGCGGGCGTTCGCCTCGCAGACCATGGGGCTGTGGTTCCTGGCCACGGCGGCCGGCTCGGGCGTCGGCGCGATCGTGGTGCGGTTCTACAGCGACGAGAACGCGGTGGCGTACTTCGGCGTGCTGGGCGCGGTGGCGATCGGCCTGGGCGTCGCGCTCGTGGCGGCCACGAAGTCGATCCACCGGTTGATGCAGGGCGTCGACTGACGTGACGCCGTCCGGTGAGGGGCGTGCGCCACGCCCCTCACCGGACCGCTCACTCGAACGCCGCCGCGTTGCGCGCGGCCCAGTCCGCGAAGGAGCCCGCGGTCCGGCCGAGGACCCGTTCGACGTCCGGGCTCACCCGCTGCTCGTCGGCGGTCGGCGAGCCCAGGATGGCCAGCGTGGCGTCCGCGATCACCTCCGGCATGAACGCCGTCATCCCCGCCCTGGCCTCGTCCCGGCTCAGCTCCACGAACCGCACCGGCTCGCCCACCGCGTCCCCGATCGCCGCGACCTGCTGCCGCGGCGTGACCGCCGCCGGCCCGGTCAGCACGTAGGTCCGGCCGCCGTGGCCCGCCTCCAGCAACGCCGCCGCCGCCACCCCGGCGATGTCGTCCGGGTCGATGACCGGCAGCGCCACGTCCGCGAACGGCGCGGCGGCCATCCGTCGCCCGCGGACCGTCCCGGCCCACGCGTAGCTGTTCGAGGCGAAACCGCCCGGCCGCAGCACGGTCCACTCCAGGCCCGACCGCGTGACGGCCTCCTCCAGCTCCGGGTTGTGCCGTCCCGTGCCGACGCCCTGTGAGGACAGCAGCACGACCCGCTCGACGCCACCGGCGCGCGCGAGGTCCAGCACCTCGCCGAGCACGGTCCCGTTGCCGCCGTGGGCGGTGAAGTCACCCGACGTCAGCAGGAACAGCGCCGTCGCGCCGTCGAACGCGGGCCGCAGGCTCCCCGGCTGCGTGAGGTCCGCCCGCACGTGCCGCACGTCCGGGTGCGTGCCCTCGGCCGGTACGCCGCGCGACACGGCCGTCACCCGCTCGCCCGCCTCGACCAACGTCCGCACCAGCGTTCGGCCGACGTTCCCGGTCGCCCCGGTCACCACGATCATGTCCACTCCCCGTCGTCCGCGTTCTCGGTACGGCGCAGAAGCTAATATCCCGGGGATAGTGGGTACCTAGAGGAAAGTAATGGCGGAGGGGGTTCCGTGTGACCAGCGGCACAGCGGCCGACCCGGAGTCGGCCTGTCCCATCGCGCCGGTGGTGGACCTCGTGTTCAGCCGCTGGACGACCCCGATCCTGTGGGCGCTCAACGAGTTCGGCCGGCAGCGGTTCGTCGAGCTGTCCCGCCGCATCACCACCATCACGCCCAAGGTGCTGACCCAGCGGCTGCGGCAGTTGGAGCGCGACGGGCTCGTGGTGCGCACCTACCACGCCGAGGTGCCGCCCAGGGTGGAGTACGAGATCAGCGAACTCGGGCGCAGCCTCGCGCCCTTGTTCGCGCACCTGGCCGAGTGGTCCGCGGCGAACCTGGGGAAAGTGGAACGGGCGCGACAGGAGCACGACGGCAAAGAGCGGATCGGGGTCCGGAGAAATCCGCACTGATGCGGAAAGGACGCAACGACCCGCCGCGGCGGCGGTGCGGCGGGTCGGCGCGCGATACCAGCATGCACCACAGAGCTGAGGCTCAGCTGATGGTTTGACCGATCGGGTGGTGTTTTTTCACGCCGGTGGAAACCGGGAGCCGGTCCGCGCCCCGGATCACCCGCGACGGACGCCGGTGCACGCGGCCCGCCGCCTTCAGGTCGGGGAACCGCCGGAAGAGCCCGCGCAGCGCCGCCGCGCCCTCCATGCGGGCCAGTCCCGCGCCCAGGCAGTAGTGGATGCCGGAGGAGAACGCCAGGTGCTCGCGCACGTCCGCGCGGTCCGGGTCGAACCGGTGCGGGTCGGCGAACACCGCCGGGTCGCGGTTGGCCGCCGCCAGCATGAGCATGACCGGGGTGCCCTTCGGCAGCCGGGTGCCCGCGACCTCGGTGGACTCGAACGGCACCCGCACCGTGTACTGCACCGGCGGGTCGTGGCGCAGCGTCTCCTCCACGACGGCATCGGCGTAACCCGGGTCGGCGAGCAGGCGTTCGCGGACCCCGGGGTGCCCGAGGACCTCCAGCACCGCGTTGCCGATCAGGTTCACCGTGGTCTCGAACCCGGCCACCAGCAGCAGTTCCGTGGTCGCGATCAGGTCCTCGCGGGACAGGTCGTCGTGCGCGGCCAGTGCGGACACGACGTCGTCGCCACCGGGGTGCCGCCGCCGGTGCGCGATCAGGTCGTCCAGGAACGCCTCGAACTCGCGCAACGCCGCCTGCAACGCCCGCATCTCGCGCAGGTCCCGCACGCCGTCGAGCGCGTTGACCAACGCGCTGCCCCACCGGGCGAACGCGGCGTGGTCCGCGCCGGGCACGCCGAGCAGGTCGGCGATCACCTGGATCGGCACCCTGGCCGCGAAGTCGCCGACGAGGTCGAACGTCGGCCGGTCCGCCACCTCGTCCAGGTACTCCTCGACCACCCGCTCCACCGTGGCCGTCCGGTCGCGCAGCCCGCGCGGCGTGAACCACGGCGCGACCAGCCGCCGCAGGCGGGTGTGGTCGGGCGGGTTGCGGACGAGGAACGACTCCTCGACGGGGTTCACCAGCCGCCGTCCGTCCACCTGGACCGACGCGTCCACCGGCGACAGCGCGCCCGCGGGCAGCGGGCCGAACCCGGGATCGCGCAGGAGCCGCGAGCACAGCTCGTGCGAGGCGGTCAGGTACAGCCCCATCCTGGTCGGCACCAGCACGCCCCGCCCGCGCACCGACTCGTACACCGGGTAGGGGTCGCGGGAGGGGCTCAGGCCGAGCAACCGGGCGGCGGGGTCGCCGAGGAGGGCTTGCGCGCGGACGACGGCGCGTCCCAGGAACAGCAGCGTCGCGTTCTTCACCGTGGACGGCATGCCACCACGGTGGCGTGAACGCGAGAAAGGTTCAAGCGCGGGCCGGGCACGGAAAACCGATGGCGGCACCGGACCGGCCGGAACTACGCTCCGGCCCGGTGACCACCGTCCTGTGGCTCCTCGGCCCGTCCGGCGTCGGCAAGTCGACGGTCGGCTGGCACGTCTACCGCTCGCTGGACCGCGCGTCCTACGTCGACACCGACCAGCTCGGCCTCTGCTTCCCCGCGCCCGCCGACGACCCCGGGAACCACGTGGTCAAGTCGAGCGCGCTGGGCGCGTTGTGGCCCGAGTACAAGGGTTCCCCGCTCGTCGTCTCCGGCTTCCTCAACACGGTCGGGGAAGCCCGCCTGTACACCGATCGCCTGTCCGGCGCCGACATCACGCTGTGCCGGTTGCGGGTGAACCGGGCCGAGCTGCGTGACCGGTTCCTCGGCCGCGGGTGGCTCGTCGAGCAGGTCGACCAGGCGCTCGCCGACGCCGACGCGCTGGAGCGCGCCGACTTCGCCGACTTCACCGTGGACACCGACGGCCGCGCGCCCGCCGACATCGCGGCCGGGATCCGGGCGAGGTGGACCGCGTGACCGTCCTGTGGATCGGCGGACCACGTGCCGTGGGCAAGTCGACCGTGGGCTGGGAGGTGTTCACCCGGCTCTCCGCCCGCACGAGGACCGGGTACGTGGACCTCGCCCAGATCACGTTCGCCACACCGCCGCTGGACGCGGCGGGCCGGGCGCGCCGGTTCGACGCGGTCCGGCGGGTGTACCGGGAAGCGGGCGCCCGGCACCTCGTCGTCACCGGCGGCCACGAGGACGTGGTGCCGGAGGCGCGGCTGTGCTGGCTGGCCGCGACCCACGACCAGCTCGTGGCACGGCTGCTCCTGCGCGGCGCGGGCAGGGGTCCGGCGATCCCCGGCGACGACCTCCGCGGCCTGGCCGGGGAAGAGCTGCGCCGCCTGGCCGCTCCCACCGTCGTGGTGGACGCCGACCTCCTGGTCGCCACCGACGGCCGACCCGTCGGGGAGATCGCGGCCGAGATCGTGGACCACTTCTTCGGCGGCTAACCGTTGCGGGTGCGCACGACCAGGGACGCCAACCGCCACGTGCCGCCGTCCGGTGTCCGCTGGGGCGTCTCGGCCAACGCGAGGTCCGGGAACCGGTCCAACACGGCCGAGAGCGCCGCCTGGGTCTGCACCCGGGCGAACGCCGCACCGAGGCAGAAGTGCGCGCCGTGCGAGTAGCCGAGGTGGCCGGTCGACGGGACGCGCGTGACGTCCAGCTCGTCCGGCGCGTCGTACACGCGGGGGTCGCGGTTGGCCGACACGATCGCGGTCATCACCGGCTCGCCCTTGCCGATCACCACGTCGCCGAAGGCCACTTCCTCCCGCGGGAACCGCGGCACGGTGAGCAGCTGCGGGCCGACCCACCGCGTCAGCTCCTCCACCGCGCGCGGCACCAGCCCCGGGTCCGCCCGCAGCGCGGCGAGCTGCTCGGGATGGGTGAGCAGCGCTTCCAGGCCGTTGACGATGAGGTTCGTCGGCGTCTGCCCGGCGATCACGAGCTGCCAGACCAGGGTGACGAGCTCCGCGTCGGTGAAGCGGTCACCGTCGGCGTCCCGCACCCGCAGCAGTTGGGAGATCAGGTCGTCGCCCGGTGACGTCCGGCGCAGCTCGACGGCCTCGATCGCGCCCTCGACGATCCCCGGGATCGCCGCGACGAACCCCGGGCCGTAACCGCTGACCACGGCCACGCCGTACTCGCGCCACCGCGGCCGGTGCTCCGCGGGGATGCCCACCAGCTCGCAGATCACGTCCATCGGCAGCGGTCGGGCGAAGTGCTCCAGCAGGTCCGCGGTCGGGCCGTCGGGCAGGGCGTCGAGCAGCGCGGCCACGATCGCCTCGATCCGCGGCCGGAACTCCTCGGCCCGACGCGCGGTGAACGCGGGCGCGGCCAGCCGGCGCAGCCGCACGTGCTCGGGGCCGTTCAGCTCGGACATCGTGCGCAGGTACGGCCGGCAGTGCTCGGGGACGCCCGGCAGGCCCATGAAGCTGTTCGGGCTCAGCTCGAAGCGCGGGTCGGCGAGCATCGCCTTGGCGTCCTCGTGCCGGGTGAGGACCCACATGTCGCCCATGCCGGGCAGCGGCATCCGGGCCACCGGGCAGCGCTCGCGCGCCTCGCCGTAGGCGGTGAACGGGTCCAGCAGCACCTCGGGTCGGGTGGGGTCGATCTCGGGAACGGTCAACGCGATCCTCCGGAGGTTCACATCAGATGTTCTCATCATTTGAATGGTGACGGTATCTTGACCGGGCGATGCCGGGCAAACGGGGAGCGTGACGGTGCGGCTGAGCAGAGCGGAGACGCAGGAGCGCAACCGGGCGCGGGTGCTGGCGGCGGCCAGGGCCGAGTTCGCCGACCGCGGCTTCCGGGACGCCAAGATCGACACGATCGCCCAGCGGGCGGAGCTGACCCGGGGCGCGGTCTACTCGAACTTCCCCGGCAAACGCGCGCTCTACTTCGCCGTGCTGGCCGACCTGGCGGAGCGCGCGGAGGTGCCGTCCGACCCGCAACGCGGGGCGGACCGGCGCGAAGCGCTCGGCGCGCTGGCCCGTGCCTGGGTGACGTCGATCGGCCACGACGCGCCGGCCCGGGACTTCCTGCCCGAAGTGGCCGCCGAGGAGGTGACGCGGCGGCCGTTCACGCAGTTGCTGAAGCTCGACGCGCTGCTGCTCAGCCTCGCGCTGGAAGCCTTCGACCCGGTCGTGCCGCCGCCCGGCTCGCCACCCGCCCGGCTGGTGCGCCTCGCCGAGGTCGTGCTCGCCACCCTGCACGGCGCGAGCGGCCTGGCCGCCGCCGCGCCCGGGTTCCTGGAGCCGTTCGACGTGATCAGCGCGTGCGAACAGCTCGCCGGCCTGGAGCTGAACGACTGGTGGGCCCCGCCCCCGGGCGCGGTGGTCGCGGGGGAGGACCGGCCGTGGGCGCCACCGGCCGTACCGGACCTCGTGCGCGGCGCGGAGGTGACGCCGGACGAGGACGGCGTGGTGGTCGTGCTCGGGCTGAACCGGCTGGCCGCCGCGGAGGAGGCGGTGCGCAACCACGCGCTGGTGACACTCGCGCTGGTGACCGGCACGCCGGGCGAGCTGGGCCCGCTGGCGCGGCTGGCGCTGGCGCGGCTGTGCGTGCCGATGCGGCAGGCGTTCCCGGTCGGGGCGTGGCCCCGGATCCGCGTGGTGTGCGACGAGACCGGCGCGCTGGCGCGCGCGGCGGGCGTGCCGTCGGTGAGCGACGAGACCGAGACCGCGATCCGCGTCGAGGGCGGTCGGGTGGTGGCGCGGGCGGAGGGGTCAGGAGCGGCGCACGCGGTCAGCGCCGGGGCGCGGGTGCGGGCCTAGCGGCGGGCCGGGCCGGCGCCGGGCGGCGTTCCAGGACGGCGCGGAAGTCGGCCGGGATCGGGGTGCTGCGCAGTTCCGGCGTGCCGAAGGAGACGTACCGGTTCCAGCCGGTGGCGACCGGCGTGCCGTCGACGTCCGCCTCGAACCCCATGGTCAACGTGGTGGTGCCGAGCGTGCGCACGCGCACCGAGATGCGCAGCAGGTCGTCGAACCGGGCCGGGCTGAGGTACCGGATGGACGTCTCGGCCATCACGAAGTCGATGCCGTGCTTCTCCAACTCCTTGTAGGAGCCCAGCAACGACCGCAGCGTCTCCACCATCGCGGCCTCGAAGAACACCGCGTAACGCGACGCGTGCACGATCCCCTGGCGGTCGCAGTCGACCGGGCGCACCCGCACCCGGTGCACGTGGGCAGGTCGCGCGTCAGCCATGCCGGCGATCCTATGGGGTCACCGGAGCCGTGCGCGTCGGCCTAGAGGTGACTGCTCCGAGTGACGCGCCCACCCACTGCCCCGCCGCGACCAGCAAGATCACCGCCGCCGTCGACCACGTGGTCAGCAACGCCCCACCGCCCGCGGCGCCGATCGCGAACGCGCCGAGCTTCACGCTCGCGCCCGTGGTCGAGACCTGCCCCAGCAGCGGACCGGGCGTGTACCGCTGCCGCGCGGTGATCGTGGCGGTCAGCGTCGGCCCCTGCGCCAGGCCGCTGACCAGGGCCAGGCCGAGCAGCACGGGGAAGTGGTGGGTGAGCGGCCACAGCGCGAGCGTCACCCCGTACAGCGCGATGGCCGTGCACACCACCCGCTCGGGCCGCCACCGGGGCAGCCGGCGGCGCACCGCCAGGACGCTGACCACGCACCCCACTTCGAACGCCGCCCACACGAGCCCGGTGCGGTCCTCGCCCACGCCCAGCACACCGAGGTGCGTCGGCAGCGCGGTCGCGAGCATGCCCACCGACCCGTACCCGACCGCGGACGCCACGGTCGCGCCGCGCAGCGGTGGCGTGGTGACCAGGTGCCGCAGACCGCGCTTCATCGCCGCGACCAGCGACGGGTGCTCGGTGGGCGGGTGCGGCGGTACGCGCAGCGCCGTCGTGCACAGCGCTCCCGCCGACGCCAGCGCCGCGACCGCCGCCACCGCGACGGCGGGTGACGCGACCGTGCCCAGCACGCCCGCCAGCCCCGGCCCGCCGATCGCCGCGACGTTGAACAGCAGCGCGTCCTGCGCCGTGGCCCGGGGCAGGTCGGTGGCCAGGCGCGGCACCAGGCTGGTGAACCCGCCGCTGGTCATCGGCAGCGTCACGCCCGCGACGAACGCCGCCGGCACCAGCCACGGCGCGGGTGCGAACACCATCGCCGTCGCCATCGCGGCCAGCGCGACCTGGTTGGCCGCCAACGCCGCCACCGGCCGCCGCGTCCGGTCCAGCCACGCGCCGAGCAGCGGGCCGGACAGGATCGACGGCACGGTGTACGCCGCGATCACCGCGCCGGACAGCACCGTGGAGCCGCTGCGCGACAGGGCCAGCACGACCACCGCCACGGCCACCATCTCGTCGGCGAGCCGGGCCAGTCCCGCGGCCCACAGGTAGCGGCCCATCAGCCCTTGCGGCGGTGCCGGCGCACGCTCTCCTCGACGAGGTCCAGCACGGGTTCGAGGTCGTCCGCGGGCAGGCCCATGGCCAGGTGCGACACCAGCCCTTCCAGCACCAGCTCCAGGAACGACGTCAGCACGTCCACGTCCACGTCGTCACGCAGGTTCCCGGCTTCGCGCTGGCGCTCCAGCCGCTGCCGGGTCGCGTCGGTGAGCTGCCGCGACCGTTCCGCCCACCGCCCCCGGAACTCCGGGTCGGTGCGCAGCCGGCGCGAGACCTCCAGCCGGGTGCCGAGCCAGTCGGCGGGGTGCTCGACGTCGTTCGGGTCCGGCGGGTACAGCAGGTCGCGCATGACCTGCACGAGGCCCTGCTCGGCGACGACCTCCGCCATGCGCAGCGCGTCGTCCTCGGCGAGGGCGAGGAACAACGACTCCTTGTCCCGGAAGTGGTGGAAGATCGCGCCCCTGGACAGGCCGGTAGCCTCTTCCAGGCGGCGCACGGTCGCGCCTTCGTAGCCGAAACGCGCGAAACACGCACGAGCGCCGTCGAGGATCTGACGGCGACGGGCATCGAGGTGGTCCTGGCTCACCCTGGGCACCTGTCGATGTTGCCAGGGCGGCCTGACGAAATCCAATCAGTACGTACGGCTTGCCTCGTCCACTTTGGGGTGTACTTCGCCGCTCCCGCTCGAAACAGCAGGTCACCGTCACTACGGTGGCGCACCGTGACCGCAGGTGAGGACATCCGGCCGCCGCTGAGGCTGCTGCCGGGACTGGGCCGGTCGACCCGACCGTCCACCGTGGACCGCAGTCGGCACGGCCCGGACTTGATCGATCTGATCAGGCTCGTCGGCCGCCGCCCCGGCGACGTCGCGGACGGTGCGGCCGGGTGCGCCGTGGTGGTCTTCGAGCCGTTGTGCGTGCCCGAGCCGCTGCGCACGCCCGCCTACGCCCTCGCGCTCGGCGAGGAGGGCGGAGGTACGGGCGTCGACCGGCTGCCGCACCCCGGCGCGCGGTACTTCGTGCACGAGGCCGCGCTGCACGTCCGCGTCGGCGACGACGCGGTCATGGCCGACCAGCTCGACGCGCTCGCGGACCGGGCCGACGTGCCGGTGCGCCTGGTGCCGTTCGCGGCGGGCCACCCGGGCGTGCTGCGGTCGTCGTTCGCCCTGCCCGACGGCCGGCGGCCGGCCGAGGCGCTGGACCGGGTCGCGCTGGACGTGCCGTCGTCGAGGGCGGAGTTCCGCCGCCGGGCCGCGCGCTACCGCGACCGGTAGGCGGGAGGAGACCCATGGCGCAGCACGCGACCGGCCCGCGCGTCGGACGACGGCGGTCGGCGGTCGCCGCCGTCACCGCCGCGACGGCGCTGTCCCTGCTCACCGCCTCCGGCTCGGCGCAGGGCCGCACCGAGCACCAGGCCGAGGACGCGACGGTGTCCGGCGGCGTGGTGGCCTCCGCGCACGGCGGGTTCACCGGCTCCGGGTACGTCGACTACGCCGACGCGGCGGGCGGCTACGTCGAGTACGAGGTGACCGCGGCCCGGTCGGGCACGCACACCCTCGTCTTCCGCTACGCCAACGCCACCGGCGCCGACCTCCCGGTCGACCTGACCGTGGACGGCCGCCGGGCGGGCGCGGTCGGGTTCCCGGCCACCGGCGCGTGGACGACGTGGCGCGACGTCACGGCGGCCGTGGCGCTGGAGGCGGGCGTGAACCGGGTGCGCGCCACCGCCGCCACCGACCGGGGCGGCCCCGACACCGACCGCCTGCTGGTGGACGACACCGACGTGGAGCCGCCCACCCCGCCGCGTCGCCTGCGCGCCACGGGCACGTCCGACACCACCGTGTCCCTGGCGTGGGAGCCGGCGACGGACGACGTGGGCGTGGTCGGCTACGACGTCTACCAGCACGGCCAGCTCATGACGAGCGTGCCGGGCACGGAGTCGGCGGCCACGGTCACCGGGCTGCGCCCCGACACCGCCTACGACTGGACCGTGCTCGCCCGCGACGCCGCGTCCAACGTCTCGCGGGCCGGCAACAACGTGGTCGTGCGCACGGACGCGTCGCCGGCGGACGACGAGGCGCCCACCGCGCCCGCCAACCCGCGCGTCGTCGACTGGTCCGCCACGAGCGTCTCGCTGGCGTGGGACGCGTCCACCGACGACATGGGCGTCACCGGGTACGAGGTGCACCGCGCCGGCGCGCCGGTGGTCACGACCGACGGCACGTCCACCGCGATCACCGGCCTGACCGCCGGCACCGGCTACCGGTTCGCGGTGCGGGCGCGGGACGCGGCGGGCAACGTGTCGGCGTTCAGCGACGAGGTCCACGCCGTGCCCGAGGACAAGGCGACGGCGGGCGCGCCGCGACCCGGCGAGGTGACCACGTTGCGCGAGGGCACCGACGTGCCGTGGGGCCTGGCGTTCCTGCCCGACGGCTCGGCGCTGGTGTCCGAACGGGAGCGGTTCACGCTCTACCGGCTCGCGCCGGACGGCACGTGGACCGCGCTCGGCCGGGTGCCGGGCGCGCAGGCGACCAACGGCGAGGGCGGGGTGCTCGGCGTCGCCGTGTCGCCCCTGTTCGCCTACGACAACACCGTGTTCATCTACCACACCGCGGCGGCCGGCAACCAGGTCGTGCGCGTCCGGCTGGTGGGCGACATGCTCACCGGCTGGCACACGATCCTGGGCGGCATCCCCAAGAACCGCTACCACAACGGCGGCGGGTTGCAGTTCAGCCCGGACGGCGGGTACCTGTTCGTCTCCACCGGCGACGCGCAGAACGGCAGCTACGGGCAGAACCTGGACACCAACGCGGGCAAGATCCTGCGCATCCACCCCGACGGCTCGATCCCGGAGGACAACCCGTTCCCGGGCAAGGCGATCTGGAGCTACGGGCACCGCAACGTGCAGGGCATGGCGTTCGACTCGCAGGGCAGGCTGTGGGCGACGGAGTTCGGCAACAACTCGTTGGACGAGGTGAACCTCATCCAGCGCGGCGGCAACTACGGCTGGCCCGGCTGCGAGGGCACGGCCGGCTACTGCGAGGGCAGCATCCCACCGAAGACGATGTGGCCGACGTCGGCGGGCGGTCCCAGCGGGCTGGCGATCGTCGACGACCACCTGTTCATCGGCACCACGGTCGGCCAGCGCCTGTACCGGCTGCGCATCGACGGCTCGGACCTGGTCGAGCAGGAGGTCTTCTTCCAGGGCCGGTACGGGCGGCTGCGCACGCTCCGGCTCGACCGCGAGGGCGACCTGTGGTTGACCACCACGTGGGACCTGGACGAGGAGGTGGGCAACGACCGCGTGCTGCACGTGGACCTCGTGTACCCGGGATCGTGACGTCACCTGGACGCCACGAGGTGTTCACGGCCGTGACCGGATTGTCCGACTGGACGCCGGGAAGCCTCCGTTCGGAGCAGTTCGGGGGCCGCCGGCTTGTCGCCCGCCCGCACCCGAGCGGCCGTCATCCCCGTGCTCGCCGGCCGGCATGTCGTTGATCCGCAAGGGTTTGACCTGGCTGCGAGTGTCGGTGCCTGCGTGTAGCGTCGAACCAACCAGGTTGATCACGGGGAGTGCGACAAGTGACTGCTGTCCGTAATGCCCCGGCTCCGGGGCCCACCCCGGCGGTGTTCCGGGACCGAGCGGAGGCCGAGGCCTACGTCGCCTCGGTCTGCTTCAAGCACGGACCTCCGAGGCTGCTCGGAGTCGAACTCGAATGGACCGTCCACCACGTCGAAGATCCCACCCGACCGCTCGACGCGAAGACCCTCGCGTCCGCGCTGGGTGACCACGCACCACCGACCCTCGTCCCCGACAGCCCGCAGCGGCCACTGCCCTCCGGCACACCGCTGACCGTGGAACCGGGTGGCCAGGTCGAGATCTCCACCCCGCCGCGCGACTCGTTGACCGACCTGCTCAAGGTCGTCGCGGCCGACATCGACCACCTCCAGGGCCTGCTCGAACCGGCCGGCCTGCGGCTCGGCCAGCACGGCGCCGACCCGTTCCGCCCGCCGCGCCGGATGCTCCAGGTCCCCCGCTACGCGGCCATGGAACACGCCTTCGCCCCGCTCGGACCCGAGGGCATCACGATGATGTGCAGCACCGCGGGTCTCCAGGTGTGCCTGGACTTCGGGCCGGCCGACGACCTGCCCAAGCGGTGGGCCGCGGTGCACGCCCTCGGCCCCGTGGTGAGCGCCTTGTTCGCCAACTCGCCGGGCGTCAACGGCAGGCGCACCGACTGGGCCAGCGCGCGGATGCGCTCCCTCTACGCCACCGACCCGGTGCGCACCCGCCCTGCGGCGGTGTGCGCGCGACCGGCCGACGCGTGGGCCAAGCGCGTGCTGGACACGCCGGTCATCGCGGTGCGGAGGCCGGGCCCGGACTGGCTGCCGCCGTACCCGCTGACGTTCGCCGACTGGGTCGGCGGCGCGCTCGACCGGCCGGCGACCGCCGACGACCTCGACTACCACCTGACCCTGCAGTTCCCGCCGGTGCGCCCGCGCGGGTACCTGGAGGTCCGCTACCTCGACACCCCGCCGCACGGCCGGTGGCTGCCGCCGGTCGTGCTGATGGCCGCGCTGTTCAGCACGCCGAAGGCGGTGGACGACGTCCTGGCGGCGACGGAGACCGCCGCGAACCGCTGGCTCGCCGCCGCGCGGTACGGCCTGGCCGACCCGGTGCTCGCCCGCGCGGCGCGCGACGTGGTCGAGCTGGGCTGCGCCGCGCTGCCCGACACCGACCTGTCGGCAGCCCAGACCGACGCGATCGCCGAAGAACTGCACCGCACGCTCGCTGAGAAGACCGGAGGGGGCCGTTCATGACCAGCACAGAGAACCTTCGCGACCGGGTCGCCGCCCAGCTCACCAGGGCTCGCGACCGCAGCAGGCTGCTCACCGACGCGGTGGACGACCACGACCTCGTCCGCCAGCACTCCAAGCTGATGTCACCGCTGGTGTGGGACCTCGCGCACATCGGCAACCAGGAAGAGCTGTGGCTGGTCCGCGACGTGGGCGGGCGCGAGCCGGTCCGGGCCGACATCGACGAGCTGTACGACGCGTTCAAGCACGCCCGGTCGGTGCGGCCGGAACTGCCGCTGCTCGGGCCCGCCGAGGCGCGCCGGTACGTCGGCGAGGTCCGCGACAAGGTGTTCGACGTGCTCGAGCGCACCCCGCTGGAAGGCCACCGGCTGGTCGACGGCGGGTTCGCGTTCGGCATGATCGTGCAGCACGAGCAGCAGCACGACGAGACCATGCTGGCCACGCACCAGCTACGCGTCGGCGAGCCGGTGCTGGACGCGCCACCACCGCCGCGCGGCGGCCCGGTCGGCCCGGCCGAGGTGCTGGTGCCCGGCGGGCCGTTCACCATGGGCACGTCGACCGAGGCGTGGGCGCTGGACAACGAGCGGCCCGCGCACCAGGTGGTCACCGAGCCGTTCTTCATCGACACCACGCCGGTGACCAACGGCGCGTACGCGGCCTTCGTCGCCGACGGCGGCTACCGCGACCCGCGCTGGTGGAGCGAGGCCGGCTGGGCGCACGTGCGGAAGGCGTCCCTGGTCGCGCCCCGGTTCTGGGAACGGGTGGACGACCGGTGGTACCGCACCGCGTTCGGCCGCACGGAGCCGCTCGTGGCCGACCAGCCGGTGGTGCACGTCTGCTACCACGAGGCCGAGGCGTACGCGACGTGGGCGGGCAAGCGGCTGCCCACCGAGGTGGAGTGGGAGAAGGCGGCCCGGTTCGACCCGGCGACCGGCCGGTCCCGCCGCTACCCGTGGGGCGACGAGGACCCGACCGAGGCGCACGCGAACCTGAACCAGCGGCACCTGGCGCCCGCGCCGGTCGGCGCCTACCCGGCGGGCGCGTCGGCGCTGGGCGTGCACCAGCTCATCGGTGACGTGTGGGAGTGGACCAGCTCGGACTTCCACGGGTACGCCGGGTTCGAGGTGTTCCCGTACGCGGAGTACTCGCAGGTGTTCTTCGGGCCGGACTACAAGGTGCTGCGGGGCGGGTCGTTCGGCAGCGACCAGGCCGCGGTGCGCTCGACGTTCCGGAACTGGGACTACCCGATCCGGCGGCAGATCTTCTCGGGCTTCCGCTGCGCGCGGGACGCCTCGCGGGACGAACTGGCCTGACCGTGTGCCGCCACCTGGGTTACCTGGGCCCCGCCGTGCCCGTCGCCGCGCTGGTGCACGACCCGCCGCACTCGTTGGTGCGGCAGTCGTACGCGCCGCGGGACATGCGCGGCGGCGGCACGGTCAACGTGGACGGCTACGGCGTGGGGTGGTACCCCGCGCCGGGCGGTCCGGCCGTGCGCTACCGGCGTGCGGGCACGATCTGGTCGGACGAGAACCTGCTGGCGCTCAGCCGGGTCACGGTGTCGGGCGCGGTGCTGGCCGCGGTGCGCTCGGCCACGGTCGGCATGCCCGTGGCGGACACGGCGTGCGCGCCGTTCACCGACGGGCGGTGGCTGTTCAGCCACAACGGGCGGGTGGCCGACTGGCCGGAGTCCGTGGTCGACGTGGCCAAGACGCTGCCCGTGGCGACGTTGCTGACGGTGGACGCGCCGACCGACGCGGCCCTGCTGTGGGCCCTGGTCCGGTCGCGGCTGGCCGCGGGCGCCGCACCGGGCGCGGCGCTGGCCTCGGTCGTGTCCGAAGTGGCCGCCGCCGCGCCCGGTTCGCGGCTGAACCTGCTGCTCACCGACGGAACCGTGCTCGCCGGCACGACGTGGACCCACTCGTTGTGGGTCCGCTCCGGCGACGGCGCGGTGACGGTGGCCTCCGAGCCGTTGGACGACGACCCGCGCTGGCGGGAGGTGCCCGACGGGCACGTCGTCACGGCAGATGTGTCTACTGTGGACGTTCAACGGATTGGACGAGGATGACCGAGCCTGTGCTGGACGTGCACCTGACCCCCGAGGACGCGGCGGTCGCGCTGCGCGCCGAGGCGAGGGCGGGGCTGACCGCGCGGCCGAAGTGGGTGTCGCCGAAGTGGTTCTACGACGCGGTCGGCAGCGAGCTGTTCGAGGAGATCACCCGGCTGCCCGAGTACTACCCGACCCGCGCGGAGCGGGAGATCCTGGTGGCGCGGGCCGCGGAGATCGCGTCGCTGACGGGCGCGCACTCGTTGGTGGAGCTGGGTTCGGGCTCGTCGGAGAAGACGCGGCTGCTGCTGAGCGCGTTGCGGTCGCACGGCACGTTGCGCGAGTTCGTGCCGCTGGACGTGTCGCCGTCGGCGTTGACCGACGCGGCCGGCGCGATCATGGCCGCGTACCCGGGGCTGCGGGTGCACGGCGTGGTCGGCGACTTCACCGAGCACCTGGGCCTGCTGCCCGGCGTGCCGCCGCGGGTGGTGGCGTTCCTGGGCGGGACGATCGGCAACCTGATCCCGGAGGAGCGGGACAAGTTCTTCGCCTCGGTGCGCGAGGTGCTGGACGCGGGGGAGTGGTTGCTGCTCGGCACCGACCTGGTCAAGGACCCCGGGGTGTTGGTGCGCGCGTACGACGACGCGCAGGGCGTGACGGCGGAGTTCAACCGGAACGTGCTGCGGGTGGTGAACCGCGAGCTCGACGCCGACTTCGACCCCGCGGACTTCGAGCACGTGGCGCTGTGGAACGCCGAAGAGGAGTGGATCGAGATGCGCCTGCGGGCCGTGCGCCCGGTGAAGAGCCACGTCGCGGCGCTCGGCCTGGACGTCGAGTTCGCCGAGGGTGAGGAGCTGCGCACGGAGGTGTCGGCGAAGTTCCGCCGGGAGGGGGTGGAGCGGGAGCTGACCGCCGCGGGCTTCGAGCTGCACCGCTGGTGGACCGACCCGGAGGGCCGCTTCGCGCTGTCCCTCTCGCGGGCGGCCGGGTAGTCCCGTCGTGCGGCGGTCCCTCGCGGGGGACCACCGCACGTCCCCGGAGCCGGACGGGGGTGTCGACCCAGGCCCCGAGTGTCGAACCTCCAGGTCCCGAGTGTCGAACGTTCAGGTCCCGAGTGTCGAACCTTCGCGTCCCGCGTGTCGAACCTTCGCGTCCCCCGAGTTCCACGTTCGAGCCGGCCGGGCCGTGTGCTGAACGTTGAACTCAGGGGTCCTGAGCGTTCGACACGCGGGACGTGAGCGTTCGACTCACGGGGTGTGGTGGTGTTGGTCCACGGTGCCGGTCGGTGGGAGGGCGGCGATCGACGGGTCGGTGATCGCGTCGCGGAGGGCGGTCGCGAAGCGGTCCGCGCGCAGCACGCGGAACGGGCGGGAGTGGTACGGGCGGGTGGTCGGGTCCACCGGAGCCGACAGGCCCAGCGCGTTGCACGACGCGGCGACCGACTCGTACGCCGTGACCAGGTGGTCCTCCCGCGCACGCCAGTCCGTCGCCGCCAGCACGGCGCGCAGCACGGGCACCAGCTCGCCGTACCGGGCGAACGCGCTGCCCAGCCACTTGCCGTACGGCGGGTAGCGGCGGTCCAGCAGGAGCCTCAACCGCATCAGGTCGCGGGTCAGCCGGGCCGCCACCACGGCCGACCCCAGCTCGTCCCCGACCTCGCCGCACCGCCCGACGAACGCCTCTTCCCCCGCGATCCGGGACCACTGGCACGCCAGCACGTACCGCCACACGTCCTCCGGGTACCACCGCAGCGCCTCCCGTGCGCCCGTCAGCACCCCGAGCCCGTCGTGGAACACCGCGCCGCCGGTCGTCTCCGCCAACCGCTGCGTCGGCGCGCGCAGCCAGTCGCGCACGGTCACGCCGCCACGCGGGTCGAACCCCAGCTGCCGGTCGAACCACGTGCCCGCGTCGGTGACCTCCACCCGGTGGCGCACCGGCCCGTCCGTCACCGCCATGTGCCCGACGCCTTCGTCCCCGGTGTCGGCGAAGTGCGTGGGGTAGCCGCGGAACACCTTCGGCAGGTGCTCGGCCAACGCGGTCCGGATGTCGTCGGCCCTGGTGTCGTCCGGGTCGAGGAACAGCTGCAGGCGCGGCCCCCACTCGTGGTCGGCCGAGCGCTCGGTGTCGAAGCCGAGCACCTCCGATCCGGACCCGATC
The DNA here is from genome assembly GCF_006716745.1 of Saccharothrix saharensis. Classification (NCBI taxonomy): domain Bacteria; kingdom Bacillati; phylum Actinomycetota; class Actinomycetes; order Pseudonocardiales; family Pseudonocardiaceae; genus Saccharothrix; species Saccharothrix saharensis. The sequence goes on from NZ_VFPP01000001.1 coordinate 7,743,743, forward strand.
CGGGCCGCGCTGTGCGGCACCTCGCCGAAGTGCGCCCTGACCAGCGGTTCGACCGCCTCGCGGTAGAACCGTTCGGCCAGCACGAGCCCTGGCAAGAACCGTACGTAGGGCACCAATCCTCCGTTCTGCGGGTAGTGCTGGACACGATCGAGTGAAAGCCTCGCGCGATGGCGTCGCGGTGTCACTGAGGGGCGACGTCGAGTGAACCGAGGGAGCGCTACCGCATGCAACTCCGCACCAGAGCACTGGTTCTCGCGCTGGCCGTCGGCACTTCGGTGTCCGGCCTCGTGGGAACCGGTACCGCCGCCGCCCAGGAAGCACAGACCGCCACCCCGATCCAGTGGTCGGCCTGCGCCGACGACGTCCTCGCCGAGATCCCGGCCGCGCAGCGCGACAAGGTCAGCTGCGCCAACCACCCCGTGCCGCTGGACCACCGCAAGCCCCGCGGCCCCCGGATCACCATCGCGCTGATGAAGCGCCCGGCCGACGACCAGTCCGCCAAGGTCGGCTCGCTGTTCATCAACCCCGGCGGCCCCGGCGGCGCCGGCCTGATCTACTCCGCCTACGGCAGCTCGTTCTTCCAGCCCGAGATCATGAAGCGGTTCGACCTGATCGGGTTCGACCCGCGCGGCGTCGGCCGCAGCTCGCCGCTGCGCTGCTTCAAGACCCTCGAAGAGGCCAACGAGATCTTCGGCCGGATGTCCGCCGTCCCGGTCACCCGCACCGAGATCCGCGACACGACGGACGCGACCGAGGACTACACCGACGCGTGCGCGCGCAACGCGGGCCCGCTGCTGGACCACATGTCGACCGAGGCCGTGGCCCGCGACCTCGACCTGCTGCGGCAGGGCGTCGGCGACCGGCAGCTGACGTTCGTCGGCTTCTCCTACGGCACGCTCCTCGGTGCGACCTACGCCAACATCTTCCCGTCGAAGTCCCGCGCCCTGGTGCTGGACGGCAACGTGGACCCGGCGCTGCGCACCTCCAACGGCGCGGAGTACGACCGCCAGCGCGCGCAGGGCTTCGAGATCGCGCTCGACGCGTACCTGGAGCGCTGCGACGCCGAGGGCGACAAGTGCGCGTTCAGCGACGGCGACCCGCGCGCGAAGTTCGACGAGGTGCGCGACCACCTGCGCACCCGCTCGATCACCCTGCCGGACAACCAGGTCGTGACCCACGCCGGCTACATCGGCCGCGTCACGAGCGACCTGTACGCGCCGACCCGGTTCAAGGCGCTGGCCGCCTGGCTGCAGAGCATCTACGCGGTGCTGCACCCGAGCGCCGCCACGTTCTCGGCGCAGGAGCAGGCCGCGCTGCTGCCGCCGCTGGCGAACAAGCACGGCCTGGCGGACGTCCGCGCCGGTGTCACGGGCGACACCGAGTACCTGTACGACGACTCGTACTACGGCGTGAACTGCACCGACAAGCCGTTCCTGCGCGTGCCGCAGCTGTTCCCCGCGCTGGCCGCGAAGTGGGAGCGGGAGTCGCCGACGTTCGGCCGCCAGCAGGCCGCTTCCGACCTGCTCACGTGCGCGACCTGGCCCGTGCGGCACCCGGACCGCTGGGACGGCCCGTGGCACGCGCGCACGCCGAACCCGATCGTCGTGGTGGGCAACTACTACGACCCCGCGACGCGGTACGAGTTCAGCAAGCGCATGGTCCGGCAGCTGGGCAACGCGCGGTTGCTGAGCGTGGACGCGTTCGGGCACTGCATCCTCGGCGACAGCGCCGGGGTGGACACCGCGGTGACCGACTACCTGGTGAACCTCAAGGCGCCGGCCGACGGTCAGGTGTTCCAGCCGAACGCCCAGCCGTTCTGAGCGGCACGCGGTGCGGCCGTCGTCGCGAGGGCGACGGCCGCACCGGCCAGGACCACCGGCCCGGTCCCGACCGGCAGGTCGCCCACCCACGCGCCGCCCAGGTGAGCGAGGGCGGTGAGCAGCACGATCGGGCTCCTGCGCCGCCACGACCACACGGCCAGCCCCGCCGCGACCACGACGGCCAGGAACAGCTCGTCGTGGTCGACGGTCGGGGCGACGGCGGCCGAGGTGCTCCACGCGCCGGCGACCAGCACCGCGTGCCGCTCCGCACCCGGGTCCTCGATCACCGGCTCGGGCCACGCCGGCGCGGTCAGCGCGTCGAGCACCGGCCACACCGCCAAGCCCACGCCGACCATCAGCAACGGGTACCACGCGCCGGGGCGGCGGGCGTTCAGGTCGTGCGCGGCGAGCACCGCGGCCACGAGGAGCAGGGCCATCGCGCCCTGGTGCCACAGCGAGCCGAGCAGCCCGGCGAGCGCGGCCACGTGCCACGGCCGCACCCGCCCCGGCCGGGCGTGGGCGAACACGGCCCCGGCCACGATCACCAGCTCCGGGTGCGGCTGCCCGGCCGACAGGTCGACGCCGAGGACCGGGTCGAAGGCCGGGACGGCGGCGTCGGCAGGGCCGTAGGACGTCCAGCCGAACTCCGCGACCGGCTCGGCGCCGCGCCCGAGGTACTGGATCGCGGCCAGGTACGCCGCCGCGGTGACGGCGACGGTGCGGTAGCGCGCCCGCCACGCCCAGCAACCCAGCCCGATGGCCACCGCCAGGCCGACGAGGTACCGCCACAGGTCGAAGGCGGGGCCGAGCCGGAACTCGACCAGCTCGCCCGACCACACCACCGCGACCGCGGTCGAGCCGGTCACGAGCAACGGGAACCAGGCACCGGGCCGCTCGGCGTGCGCCTGCCGTGCCCGCAGCAGCACCCCGGCGATCACCAGCGCCGCCGACGCCTCGACCGGCGGCCCTTCCTCCCACAGCGGCAGGACGAGCCCGAGCACGACCGGTAATGCCCACACGACGGCCCTCACAAGCGCGCAACCCTAGCGACAGGGGTGTGAGGGGCGTCCGGTGTGGACGCCCCTCACGGTCGAGCGGTTACTTCGGCGGCGGCGGGACCAGGCAGCTCACCGGAGCCGACTGGTTGCCCGACGCGTCCACGCCGTAGACGAGGGCGTCGCCCTTGAGCGTGATGCGCCAGTCGATGTCACCGACACCGGGCTTCTGGTTCGGCGTCGCGCCCGGCGCCTGCACCAGCTTGATCTTCGTGCCGCTCGGGAAGCCGCCGAACACCGCCGGGCTCGCCGAGTCGGAGACGAAGACCTGCGGGTTCGGGTCGACCGCGTCGGTCGCGGTCAGGACGAAGAACCCGTCCTCGTTGTCGGCCGGCGGCACCGTGCCGCCGCCCGGGTTGTTGGTCGGCTGGCACGTCACGACCGGCGGGGTCGTGTCGACCCAGTCCTTGAGCACGTCGTCGCACACCTGGTGGCCGGCGGCGTGGGCGAAGCAGCCGCGGATCGAGTCCGTACCCAGACCCGCGAGGCCCTGCGTGCCCGGGTAGGTGAAGTCGACCGCGCCCGCGGCGGAGGTGCTGCCGTTGCCCGCGGCGCCCGCGTTCGGGCCGGAGAGCACGGAGAAGTCGACCGCGGTGTCGGGCACCGGGTCGCCGAAGTCGTCGGTGACGGTGGCGGTCACGGTGTGCGTCTGGCCGGGCGTGCCCAGCTCGTTCACCGCGTGCTCGGGCTCCACGTCGATGAACGCCGCGCAGCCGCGCACGTTCACCGTCGGGTTGCCGAACGTCACGACGTGGCCCTCGGCGTCGGTGTAGGCGACGGTCGGGTTGACCGCCAGCGCGCCGCCACCGGCGGCCGGGGAGTGCGTCGCGGTGAACGTCAGCGTCACCGTCTCGGTGCTCAGCTCGTCGATGGTCCACGTGAGCTGGTTGCCGTTCTGGCCGACCGAGCCCTTGGACACGGCCGCGCCGCTGATCGAGAACTGCGGCGCCACCGTGTCGACCACGGTCACGCCGGTCGCCGCGGGCACCACGATGGCCGCGCCGATCGCCTCGAAGACCTCCTGCAGCTGGGCGGCGGTCGGTGCCTGGTAGTAGTGCGTGCCGTCGGGATCGGTGGTCCAGTCGCGGATCTCGTTCGCGTCGACGGAGCCGAGGCCGATGCCGAAGATCTCGGTGCCGGCGTTGCGCGCGGCCAGGGCGTCGGGGCTCGCGTCGGGACCCACGGTCGTCTGGCCGTCGGTCATGATGACCATGATCTTCTTGTTCGCGGGCACCGACCCGGCGAGCTGCGCCTGGCCGGTCGAGATGGCCGCGGAGTGGTTCGTGCCGCCGGACGCGACGAGCGCGTCGATGGCGGACTTGGCGGCGTTCGCGTCGGACGAGAGCGCGGTGTCGACGGTGGCGCCGTCGGCGAAGCTGACGACGCCGATGCGGCTGCCGTTGGCGACCACGCCGTCCAGCGAGCCGTCGGTGGCCTCGTCGATGATGTCCACGAAGGACTTGGCGGCGGTCTTGAGGTCGCCGATGGCGCCCTGCATGCTGCCGGAGCGGTCGAGGACCAGTTCGATGTCGACGGGATTGCCGGCGATGCCGGTCTGGGCGTCGAGCGTGACGGTGACCGGGACGGACCCGCCGCACGGGATGTCGGTGGCACCCAGCGCCTTGGTGCCGGTGACCGTGCCGCCCGCGGCTGCCGCGACGGTGGTGGTGGCCAGCGGGGCCGCCAACGCGGCCACCAGGACCGCAGTCACGCCACAAGCCCGTCTTCGAGTGTTCTGATTCATATCGGTATCGCACCTCCTCGTGCGCGCCGACAGACGTGACGTCCCCTCTGGAATCACGTTCGCGCATTCCGGCGAAGCCGGGTAAGTCAGTCCCCGAACAGGTGCGGACCAGCGAAGATCCCACCGAATGACACGTGCCGTGCGACTCGGATGCGTCGGCAGGACGAGGTTAGGCGCGAATTCTCACGAAGAGCAATTGGTTCACCCGATCGGGTCAATCGGAATGGCACGTCGTTTTCGATCTGCGGATCGTTACGGACGAAACTGCGATTGTGACGACAATGCGGCGGCGACGCGTCCGCCCCCGGACGTGCGAGAGGGCCGCCCACCCGGAGGCGGACGGCCCTCTCACTCCTGACGACTAACCGCGGACCATCTTGCGCAGCACGTACTGCATGATGCCGCCGTTGCGGTAGTAGTCGGCCTCACCCGGCGTGTCGATGCGGACCACCGCGTCGAACTCGACCTTCGCGCCGTCCGCCTTCGTCGCCACCACGTGCACCGTGCGCGGCGTCTCGCCGTCGTTCAGCGCGGTGACGCCGGTGAAGTCGAACGTCTCCGTGCCGTCCAGGCCCAGCGACGCCGCGGACTCGCCCGCCGGGAACTGGAGCGGCAGCACGCCCATGCCGATCAGGTTCGACCGGTGGATGCGCTCGAACGACTCGGCGATCACGGCGCGCACGCCGAGCAGCGAGGTGCCCTTCGCGGCCCAGTCGCGCGACGAGCCCGAGCCGTACTCCTTGCCCGCCAGCACGACCAGCGGCACGCCCGCCTCGGCGTAGGCGACCGACGCGTCGTAGATCGTGGTCTGCGGCGCGCCCTCCTCGAGGAAGTTGCGGGTGAACCCGCCCTGCACGCCCTGCCCGTTGTTCTCGTCGGCGAGCAGCAGGTTGCGCAGCCGGATGTTCGCGAACGTGCCCCGGATCATCACCTCGTGGTTGCCCCGGCGGGAACCGTAGGAGTTGAAGTCCTTGCGCTCGACGCCGTGCTCGGTCAGGTACTTGCCCGCGGGCGAGTCGGCCTTGATCGCGCCGGCCGGCGAGATGTGGTCCGTGGTGACCGAGTCGCCCAGCAGCGCCAGCACGCGCGCGCCGCCGATCTCCGTCACCGGAGCGGGCTCCATCTCCATGCCCTCGAAGTACGGGGGCTTGCGCACGTAGGTGGACTGCGCGTCCCACTCGAACGTCTTGCCGGTCGGCGTGGGCAGCGACTGCCAGCGCTCGTCACCGGCGAACACGTCGGCGTAGCCCTTGGTGAAGCCCTCCGGCGAGATCGCCGACGCGACGACCTCCGAGATCTCCTGCGGCGACGGCCAGATGTCGGCCAGGTACACCGGCTTGCCCTCGGCGTCGGTGCCCAGCGGCTCGGTGGTGATGTCCTTGTCCATCGACCCGGCCAGCGCGTACGCCACCACCAGCGGCGGGGACGCCAGGTAGTTCATCTTGATGTCCGGGTTGATCCGGCCCTCGAAGTTCCGGTTGCCCGACAGCACCGACACCGCGGCCAGGTCGCCCTGGTTGATGCCCGCCGAGATCTCGTCCTGCAGCGGGCCGGAGTTGCCGATGCACGTGGTGCAGCCGTAGCCGACCAGGTGGAAGCCCAGCTTCTCCAGGTACGGCAGCAGCCCGGCGCGCTCGTAGTAGTCCATGACGACCTTGGAGCCCGGCGCGAGGGTCGTCTTGACCCACGGCTTGCGCTCCAGGCCCTTCTCCACGGCCTTCTTCGCCAGCAGCGCCGCGCCGAGCATCACCGACGGGTTGGACGTGTTGGTGCACGACGTGATCGCCGCGATCGCCACCGCGCCGTGGTCGAGCTCGAACTCGGCGCCGTCCACGGTCACCTTCACCGGGTTGGACGGCCGGCCCTCCGCGCCCTCGGCGGCGGACTGGAACACGCGCGGCTTGCCGCCCGCGTCACCGTCGGACACCGCGATCGGGTCGCTGGCCGGGAACGACTCCTCCGACGCCTCGTCCACCGGCGAGTTGGCCACGTCGTCGGTGTGCGCGACGTAGGCGCCCAGCGCCTGCCGGAACGCCTCCTTGGCGTTGGTCAGCTCGATGCGGTCCTGCGGGCGCTTCGGGCCGGCGATCGACGGCACGACCGTCGACAGGTCCAGCTCCAGCGTCTCGGAGTACACCGGCTCGACGGCCGGGTCGTGCCACAGGCCCTGCTCCTTGGCGTAGGCCTCGACCAGCTCGAGCTGCTCGGCGGAACGGCCGGTCAGCTTCAGGTAGTCGATGGTCTCGCCGTCGATCGGGAAGATCGCGCAGGTCGAGCCGAACTCGGGGCTCATGTTGCCGATGGTGGCGCGGTTGGCCAGCGGTACCGCGCCGACGCCCGAGCCGTAGAACTCGACGAACTTGCCGACCACGCCGTGCTCGCGCAGCATCTGGGTGATCGTGAGCACCAGGTCGGTGGCGGTCGCGCCGGCGGGCAGCTCGCCGTGCAGCTTGAAGCCGACCACGCGCGGGATCAGCATCGACACCGGCTGGCCGAGCATGGCGGCCTCGGCCTCGATGCCGCCGACGCCCCAGCCGAGCACGCCGATGCCGTTGACCATCGTGGTGTGGCTGTCGGTGCCGACCAGCGTGTCCGGGTAGGCGATGCCGTTGCGGACCATCACCACGCGGGCCAGGTGCTCGATGTTGACCTGGTGCACGATGCCGGTGCCCGGCGGGACGACCTTGAACTCGTCGAACGCGGTCTGGCCCCAGCGCAGGAACTGGTAGCGCTCCTTGTTGCGCTGGTACTCCAGGTCCACGTTCAGCTCGAACGCGTCCGGCCGGCCGAAGATGTCGGCGATCACCGAGTGGTCGATGACCAGCTCGGCCGGCGCCAGCGGGTTGACCTTCGACGGGTCGCCGCCGAGCTGGGTCACCGCCTCGCGCATCGTGGCGAGGTCCACCACGCACGGCACGCCGGTGAAGTCCTGCATCACCACGCGGGCCGGCGTGAACTGGATCTCGGTGTCCGGCTCGGCCGACGGATCCCAGCTGCCCAGCGCGCGCACGTGGTCGGCGGTGATGTTCGCGCCGTCCTCCGTCCGCAGGAGGTTCTCCAGCAGGATCTTCAAGCTGTACGGCAGGCGCTCGGCGCCCTCGACCGCGCTCAGCCGGAACACCTCGTACGAGGCGTCGCCGACGGTGAGCGTGCCGCGGGCGCCGAAGCTGTCCTTGCTCGCTGGTGCAGTCACGTGAAACTCCATCTGGTGACGCGCAAAGTCGGTTGGGGAACTACTGCTGAGTCTTCCGCACCCGTGGGTGCGGCGCCCTCTCACCCCAAACAGTACGCGTGTCCTGTATTCCGCTTCAACCCGGCCCTACCTTGATCGGGGCATCATCACACCCGTGGTGCGTCTTGATCGAATCGGCAAGCGCTACGGCCGCGGCCCGTGGGTGCTGCGGGACGTCTCGCTCGCCGTCGAACCCGGTGAGGTGGTCGTGCTGCGCGGCGGCAACGGCGCGGGCAAGTCGACCTTGTTGCGGATCGCGGCGGGCGTGACCGCGCCGACGAGCGGCCGGGTCGACCGCGGCGCGTCGGTCGGGTACGCCCCGGAGCGGTTCCCGACCGGCGTGCGGCTGTCCGCGCGCGACTACCTGGGCCGGCTCGCCGCCGTGCGCGGCGTCCCGGCGCGGTGGGAGCTCGTCGAGGCGCTGGGGTTCGTCGGCGACCCGGACGCGCCGATGGCCACCCTGTCGAAGGGCAACGCGCAGAAGGTGGCGCTCGCGCAGGCCCTGCACGCCACCGACCTGCTGGTGCTGGACGAGCCGTGGTCCGGGCTGGACGCCGCCGCGAGCGCGGTGCTCGGCGGGCTGGTGACGTCGTCGCGGGCCGCCGTCGTGCTGACCGACCACCACGGGCACGACCTGCCCGGTGCCCGCGAGGTGGCGCTCGGCGCGACCCGGCCCGGCGGCGTGGTGATCGAACTCGACCGGGTGGGGGAGGCGTTCGCGCTGATCAGCGCGTTGGACGGGGTGTTCTCGGCGCACGAGGTCGGCGGTGGGGCGCGGGTCGAGGTGCGGGCCGGGTTCAGCGACGGCGTGCTGGCCGAGGCGCTGCGGCTGGGCTGCTCGGTGCGGAGCGTCCGGTCGTGACGGCGCTGGTGCGGTACCTGCTGGTGGACGTGCTGCGCACGCAGCGCTGGCTGCCGCCGTCGCTGGTGCTCGCGGCCGTGCTGGGGATGCTCTACGCCTCCGACGCCGGCCCGCCGCTGCCCGCGTACGCCGGGACGTGCGTGCTGGTCTGCCCGGTGTCGGCGTGGCTGACGGTGGTCATCGCGACCGCCGAGGACCCGGTGCGCCGGACGATCACCGCGGTCACCGCGGGCGGCTGGGCGCGGACCCAGTCGGCCGTGACCGCGCTGTCCGTGCTGGTGGCCCTGGTGGTGGCCCTGGTCGCCGCCCTGGTGCCGGTCGTGACGCAGCCGCGCCCGTACCCGCCCGGCACCGTCGCGCAGGGCTTCGCGGCGCTGGCCGTGTGCGCGCTGGTCGGCGTCGGTGTGGGCGTGCTGTGCAGCAGGCCGGTGATCCGGCAGCCCGGCTGGTCGGTGCTGGCCGCCACGGCACTGGTCGTGCTGGTGCTCCTGTTCGGCGCCACCCCACCCGTGGGCAACGTGCTGTGGGCGCTGTCCCACGACGACGGCGTCACCTCGGCGCTGGCGGTCTCCGGCTCGGTCACGGCGCTGTTCGTGGCGGGTGCGACGTGGCTCGGCGCCGCGTTGGGTCCCCGCCGCGGTTAGCGCCGCGTCACGGCCGACGGTGACGCCGGGCGGGATCGTGGCACCCGCGCCGATCCACACGTTCTCCGCCACGTCGATGGGCCCGCCGCTCAGCCACCCGCGCCGCTCACCGGGATCGACCGGGTGGCCGACGGTGATGGACGTGGCCCGGGGCCCGACCAGCACGCGTTCGCCGAGCCGGATGCCCGCGTAGTCCGGGAACGTGCGGTTCTGGTCGACGAACACGCTTGGAGACCGCCTGCCGCGTGACGCCCAGCTCGGCGGCGGCGTGTCCGGACTGCCCGATCTCGGCCGCCCGGACGAACGACCGCACCCCCTCCCGAGCCCAGATGCGCACAACCGATCGTTGTGGCTCGCCGGGAGCGGGTTGAGCCCGTCGCGGCCGGTGCGCGGCGGCCGGAATTGTCGGACCCCCCGGGCAAAATAAAAGCAGGGGTCCCCTTGGCGGGGACCCCTGCGGAGCCTGCGTCAGGCGGTTGCGGTTACTTGATCGCCTTGATCAGCTCGTCGATGTCCTTCGGCTCCAAGCCGCGCATCAGCGTCAGGAACAGCTCGCTGTACGTGCGGAACGGGCTGACGTACCACTTGCCGTCGACCTCGGTGGCGACCACGCCGACGCCGTCCTTCAGCACCTGCGCGCCGACCCGGGCGATCACGTCGACCGCGGCGGACGGGATGTCGCCGCCGCCCTGCTGCTCGACCAGCTGCGTGATCTCGTCCGCGCACAGCCGCTGCGACTGGCCCTGGACCGTGGCGCTGTAGCAGTCGCCGTCCCGGCTGATCTCGACCGTCTCACCCTCGGCCTCGACGACCAGCTTGCGGATGGTCAGCTGCACGCCGCCCTTGACGTCCTTCGAGTCGGTCTCCAGCTCGACCAGCTTCGCGCCGGTGGCGGGGGTCTTGCCGGCCTGGTCCAGGATGACCGGGCCGACGTCCTGCAGCACGCCCATCTCGTCCGGCGGCAGCAGCGCGATGACGCCCTTGAGGTCGCCGTCGAGCGCCTTCTCCACCAGCTGCTTCGCGGCGTCGTTCGCCGAGCCCGCGCCGGCCGGCGCGATGCCCTGTGCGGGCCACTTCAGGTCCTCTTCCTCCAGCGCGGCGTGCGCGATGGTGTAGAAGAGGCTCGGGTACCACTCGTCGCCGACCTTGATGGTGGCGATGCCGATCGGCTTGCCGTCCCGGTCGGCCTTCTCCTTGGCGAAGTCCAGCGTCTCGGTCTCGGTGCCCGCCTTCTGCAGGTCCGCGCCCAGCGCGTCGACCAGCTTGTCGGTCAGCGGGATCTGCTTGACGTCCGAGGTGATCGTGATCTTGCCCTCGACCACCTTGTTGATCGTCAGGTGGTCGTTGACCTTCTCCGCGGCGGCGTCGTCGAACTTGATGCCCTCGCTCTTGATCTGGACACCGCTGAGCTTGTTCGGGTCCGCGTCGGGCTTGAGGATCTCCAGCCGCTTGGCCTCGCTGACCGTGGCCTCGGTGTAGTCCTTGCTGAGCTTGGCCTCGGCGGGCGCCAGGCCGTTCATGATGCCGAGGACGTCACCGCTGCCCAGCGCGCTGAGCAGGTTGTTCGCCGCGGTGGACGGGCTTTCCGCACCCGCGGCCGCGTCGTCGGAGCTGCGCAGCGCCCACACCGTGGCGACCGTGCCCGCGGCCAGCGCGAGGACGGCGACGACGGCGGTGATGATGAGGCCGGTGCGCTTCTTCTTGGGCGGCTCACCACCCGCGTAGCCGTACGGCTGCTGACCGTAGGGCTGCTGGCCGAAGTCCTGATGGTAACCGGCCTGCGGCTGGGCGAAGCCCTGCGGACCGGTCTGCGGGTAGCCCTGCTGCGGCTGCGGTCCGGTCTGCGGGTAGCCGCCCTGCGGGTAACCCCCCTGCTGGGGGTAGCCGCCCGGCTGGCCCTGCTGCGGGTAGCCCCCCTGCGGCTGGCCGTACGGGTTGTTCTGCGGTGGCCATTCGCCTCCGCCGCCACCTGGGTAGGTCACGGTGCTCCTCCTGGAGTGCTGATCGCTGTGCGGGATTTCGCGGTGAGCACGGTGATCGCCCCGGCGATCCCCAGCACAGCACCACCGAGGGTGGTCACCGGTCCGGTCAGGCTGATCCCGACCAGTGCCGCCTCGTTGCCCCCTTGGACGGCGGCAAGTGCCGCCACCGTTCCCGCAATCGTGCCAAACACCAGTGCGAGCCATGCCGCGATCCGGTGAAAACGCACCGCCCAAAGCACCACACAGCACACCGCCAACGGGGTGAGTGCCACCCACACGCCGCGCACGACCTCGCCCGGCACACCGCTCAACCCGGCGAAACCACGCAGAGCGAGCACCTCGTAACTGGTCCGCGTGACCGTGCCGGAGCGCAGCCAGGGCAGGAAGAACCCCACCACGGCCGTGACCAAACCGATAACTCCGAGCACCGCGCCCGTCCAACGCCTGGTGGTCGGCTCCGCCGAAGGTGTCCCGCGCACCCCGACATGCTCGCAGGCTTGTGGGACGGTGGTGGCATGAGTGCACGGGACGTCATGGCCCTCGGCCGGCGCATCACCGCGCTCACCGGCGCCGGGGTGTCACTGGAGTCCGGTGTGGTGCGGTTCCGGTTCGACGCCGAGTCGTTCCTGACCTCGGCGCGGGTGCGGGGCGAGGTGTGGCGGTCCTGGCTGGACGATCCCCTGTGGACGGCCGAGCCGAACGCCGCGCACCGCGCGTTGGCGGGTTTGCAGCGGGCCGGTCGGGTGCGGTCGCTGCTCACGCAGAACGTCGACGGGCTGCACCAGCGCGCCGGGTCGGCGGTGCTGGAGCTGCACGGGTCGATGGCGCGTGTGGTGTGCGTCTCGTGTGGCGTCACGGGTGCGATGGGTGACGTTCTCGACCGGGTGCGCGCCGGTGACGTGCCACCGGACTGCGCGGTGTGCGGCGGGGTGCTGCGGCCGGCGGCGGTCGCGTTCGGCGAGCCGTTGGACGACGACGTGGTGCGGGCGGCGCGGATGGCCGTGCTGGACTGCGACGTGATGCTGGTGGTCGGGACGTCGCTCACCGTGGAGCCCGCCGCCCGGCTGGTGCCGTTGGCGGCGAAGGCGGGTGCGGCGGTGGTGATCTGCACCCTGGACCCGACGCCGTACGACTCGGTGGCGGCGGCCGTGGTGCGCGAACCGGCCGCGACGGCGTTGCCGGAGCTGGCCGCGGTGCCCGTGGTGGCGACCGGCCCGATCCGCACGTGGGGCGACCCCAGCACCTGGTGACCACTCGATCGTGGCACGGCCGGCGGTTCCGGCCGCGGGGCGAGCACCTGGTGTGCCTGAGCGCGCGTGCTGCTCGACCTCGACCAGGTAACCGCCCGCCGCGCGATACGGGGTCCCGCCCTTGACCTGCGCGGCAATCGTGTCGCCGGTGGTCTTCCCGTCCGCGGCGGAGGAGACGTGCAGGTCCTCGCCGAAGTCGGTGCGCCCGTCGATCCGGTGCACGACGTGGCCCTGCTCCCGGAGCAGGGCGGTCAGGCGGTTGCGCGCCCGGTCTTCGACGATGCGGTTCGGGCGCACGGTGCTCACCCGCCGACTCCAGGCGTGCCTTCCCGGCGTCCGGACCTCGGCCGCGGTGTGCGAACGGTAGCCCGACGAAGGGCCGGTCAATAAGGTCACCACGTATGCGCGTACCCCTGACTGTCGCCGATTTCCTCCACCGGGCGGAGCAGGTCTTCGCCGACACCACGGCCTGCGTCGACGAGCCCGTGCAGGCCGCCGCGCCCGTGCCTACCACCACGTACGGCGGGTTCGCCGACCGCGTCCGGGCCTGGCAGGCCGGGTTCGACGCGCTCGGGGTCGGCGAGGGCGAGCGGGTGGCCGTGGTCAGCCACAACTCGGCCCGGTTGCTCGAGCTGCTGCACGCGGTGCCCGCGAGCGGGCGCGTCGCGGTCCCGGTCAACTTCCGGCTGCGGCCCGACGAGGTGTCCTACATCGTCGAGCACAGCGGCGCGTCGGTGCTGCTCGTGGACCCCGAGCTGGACCTCGGCGGCGTCACGGCGCGGCACCGCTTCGTGCTCGGCGAGCAGACCGACACCGAGCTGATGCGCTTCGGCACCGAACCGCGGCCGTGGCGCGAGCCGGACGAGGACGCCACCGCCACGATCAACTACACCTCCGGCACGACGGCCCGGCCCAAGGGCGTCCAGCTGACCCACCGCAACATCTGGCTCAACGCGGTCACGTTCGCCCTGCACGCCCGCGCCTGGGAGCGCGACGTCTACATGCACGTGCTGCCGATGTTCCACTGCAACGGCTGGGGCATGCCCTACGGCCTGGCCGGCCTCGGCGTGCCGCAGGTCGTGCTGCGCAAGGTCGACGGCCGGGAGATCCTCACCCGCGTCCGCGACCACGGCGTCACGCTGATGTGCGGCGCGCCCGCCGTCTGGAACGCCGTGCTCGACGCCGCCCGGGACTGGGACGGCGAGGTCCCCGGCCGCGACCGGGTCCGCGTCATCTGCGCGGGCGCGCCGCCGCCCAGCCGCACGATCGCCCGCGTGGGCGAGGAGCTGGGCTGGGAGTTCCTCCAGCTCTACGGCCTGACCGAGACCTCGCCGCTGCTCACGTTCAACCGCACCCGCCCCGCCGACGACGCGCTGCCCGCCGAGGAACGGGCGCGCAAGCTCTCCCGGGCGGGCGCGCCGGGGCTGGGTGTGCGCCTGGAGGTGTCCGACAGCGGCGAGGTGCTGGCCCGCGGGAACGTCGTCATGGCCGGCTACTGGGAGAACCCGGAGGCGAGCGCCGAGGCGCTGGCGGGCGGCTGGTTCCACACCGGCGACGGCGGCGAGCTGGACGACGAGGGCCACCTGACCATCTCCGACCGCAAGAAGGACGTGATCATCACCGGCGGTGAGAACGTGTCGTCCATCGAGGTCGAGGACGCCCTGTTCGCCCACCCCGCGGTGGCCGAGGCGGCGGTCATCGGCGTGCCGCACGACAAGTGGGGCGAGACGATCAAGGCACTGGTCGTGCGGGCCGAGGGCGCGGAGGTGACCGAGGCGGAGCTGATCGCGCACTGCAAGGCCCGGCTCGCGGGCTACAAGGCGCCGACCTCGGTCGAGTTCCGCGACGCCATCCCGCGCACCGCCACCGGCAAGGTGCAGAAGTTCAAACTCCGCCGGCCGTACTGGGCCGACCTCGACCGCAACGTCAACTGACCGTGATCGCGTCACCCGGGTGAGGGCTTTCCCAGGCGTCCGGTGTGACCCGTGTGGCTGATGTTCACACCGAGTCCATTGGAAACGATGAGGCACGAGTGGCACAGTCGACCCCGGGTAGCGCCGTTCGGCGTAACGCCGTTCGGCCGAGTGCGCGGGGAGGGCGGCAGTCGTGACTCGATGGATCATCCCGGTCGTGATCGCGTTGACCACCGCGATCGGGCTGGGGGACGCCGCGCACGCGGTGCCGCCACCGCCGCCCAACCCCAGTGACGCCGAGATCGACGCCGGCCGGCAGCAGGCCGACGCCAAGGCCGCGCGCGTCGGTGAGCTGACCGGTCGGCTCACCGACGCCGAGGCGCGGCTGCGGGAGCTGACCGACGACGTCGCGTTCAAGCTGGAGCTCGCCAACAAGGCCCGGGTGGACCTGGACACCGCCCGGACCGAGGCGGACCGGGCTCGTCGGGAGGCCGACGCGGCCCGGGTCGAGGCCGAGGCCGCGGGCCGGGCCGTCGAGGACGCCCGCGTGCGGCTGGACGAGTTCGCCGCCGCCAGCTACGAGCAGGGCAGCGTGGTCGGGTCCGTCTCGGCGTACTTCGGCGCGACCAGCCCCGAGGACCTGCTCGCCCGCGCGCAGTTGCTGCAGGCCGTCAGCGAGTCGAGCCTCAACGCGCTGGACGACGTCGAGCGCAGCCGCGCCGAGCAGGCGAACAAGGACTCGGCGGCCCGGGCCGCGCTCGACCTGGCCGACCGGAAGCAGTCCGCCGCCGACCAGGCCAAGCGGGACGCGGACGCGGCGCAGACCGCCGCCGTGCAGGCGCAGCAGGGCCAGGCCGCCGCCGCGCGGGGCATCCAGGACGAGAAGACCCGGGTCGAGGGCGAGCTGGACCAGGCGTTGCACGCGGTCGAAGGGCTCGAAGGCCAGCGCGACCGGTACGACCAGTGGCTCGCCGACAAGCGCCGTGAGGACGAGGAAGCCGCCCGCCGGGCCGCGCTCGCCGCCGCCGCGCCGGCACCGCAGGCACCGCGGCCGCCCCGCCCGGTGACCGCGCCGGTGAGCGGCAGCGTGGAGACCGTCGTCGCCCGGGCCATGGGCCAGCTCGGCGTGCGGTACTCGTGGGGCGGCGGCAACTACGACGGCCCCACCGTCGGCATCCGCGACGGCGGCATCGGCGACGCGCACGGTGACTACTACAGCGTCGGCTTCGACTGCTCCGGGCTGATGATGTACGCGTTCGCCGGCGCCGGCGTGTACCTGCCGCACTACAGCGGCTACCAGTACAACGCCGGTCGCAAGGTGCCGCTGTCCCAGGCGCAGCGCGGCGACATGCTGTTCTGGGGACCGGGCGGCGGCACGCACGTCGCGCTCTACCTCGGCGGCGGCATGATGGTCGAGGCGCCGTACTCCGGCTCGCACGTCCG
Organism: Saccharothrix saharensis; assembly: GCF_006716745.1. Taxonomy (NCBI): domain Bacteria; kingdom Bacillati; phylum Actinomycetota; class Actinomycetes; order Pseudonocardiales; family Pseudonocardiaceae; genus Saccharothrix; species Saccharothrix saharensis. The sequence goes on from NZ_VFPP01000001.1 coordinate 7,759,688, forward strand.
GGTCGCTCCGGTCCGGTACGGCGGGATCATGCCGTACGCGACGCGCGTGCTCTAGCCGTCAACGACGATCGCCGACCGGGTCGAAGCGGAGGGCCCGGATCTCCTCCCGCAGCGCGCGGACCTCCTCGCGCTGGGCCCGCACCTCGTCCAGCACCCGGTCGTCCATCCCGGCGCGTGACGGCGCGGCCTCCGACTCCATGGCGCCGCACACCACCGCGATGAACAGGTTCAGCATGGTGAACGAGCCGACCAGCAGGTAGACCAGGAAGAAGACCCACGCCCACGGCCGGGTCGCCATCAGGTCGCGCATCACGTCCGACCAGCCGTCGCCGGTGGTGATCTGGAACAACGTCAGCACGGTCGCGCCGAGGTCGCCGAACCGGGGGTCGCCGCTCGTGCGGAACAGGTTGATGGCGACCACGCTGCCGACGTACAGCATCAGCACGAGCAGCCCGGACAGCGACAGCAGACCCGGGATCGACTTCACCAGCGCGGTCACCACGCGGCGCATGCTCGGCACCATCGCGACCAGCCGCAGCGCGCGCAGGATGCGCAGCGCCCGGACCACCGACAGCGGCCCGGCGGTCGGCAGGAGGGCGACGCCGACGACGGCGAAGTCGAAGCAGTTCCACGGGTCGCGGAAGAACCGGGGCCCGTGCGCGTACAGCCGTGCGACCAGTTCGAGGACGAAGACCGCCAGGGCGGCGCTGTCCAGCACGTCGAACAGCTCGCCGTAGGAGCCCACCAACGCCGTCGACGTCTCGCAGCCGAGGGTGATCGCGTTGACCACGATCACCGCGATCACGAACCGCTGGAAGCGCCTGCCGTCCACGACATCGCGGACGCGGTCGCGCAGAGCCATGCCGAACTCCTCCTGCACGCGTCGGGGATCTTGCTCGATCGAGCACCGCCCCATCGGCGCACGGTCCGCACGGCTTGAGTCGATTCACCACATCGAGCGCAAGAATGCCGATTCCACGCGGGTGCGGTCGTCGTCCGGACGTGTGTTTCGGCCGCAGGGGATTTCGCCGTCCCGCATGCCTCGCGCGGATCCCGCCGGAGCGGGGTCCGCGCCCCCGCGTCAGCGGTCCATCAAGGCGAACACGCCCCAGCCCGGGTACTCGCGTTCGTAGCGCGCGTACCGGACCGGTGCGGTGGTGAGCTCGGCGCGCAGCACGGGCGCCGGCTCGTCATCCGGGTTCCGCTCCAGCCAACGACGGGTGCTGAGCCACTGCGCCGCGACGTAGCGGTCCCGGGTGTCCCGGTCGGCCGGCACCACCTCGACCACGTCGCAGCCCGGCTCGTCGACCCGCGCCAGGAGCCCGGGCAGCGACGGGTAGTCGTCCCGGCTGGTCGCGTGGCTGCCCTCCACGGCGGCCCGGTCGGGCGGGGTCCGCCGCCGGAACGGGTGCCCCACCAGCAGCAGGCCGCCGGGGCGCAGGCTGCGCCGCAGCAGCTCCACCGTGCCGGGCCCGCCGTCGCCGATCCAGGTGGCGCCGACGCACGCGGCGACGTCCACCGGTTCGTCCGCGCCGTGGCCCGCCGCGTCCCGGTGCACGAACCCCACCCTGTCCGTCACGCCCAGCTCGGTCGCGCGGGCCCTCGCCGAGGCGGGGAACGTCGCGCAGAGGTCGACGCCGGTGCCGGTGAGCCCGTGATCGCGGGCCCGGGTGCACAGCAGCCCGCCCGAACCGCACGCCAGGTCGAGCACGTGCCGTCCGGGACGCGGGCGCAACGCCCGCCCGAGGACGGCCGGCTTGGCGTCGCCCAGCGGGTTGTGGATGCGGTGGTCGCTTTCGCGGATGGTGAAACCACGGGGTACGTCCACTTGCGGTCGTCCTCACGTCCAGGGGATCGGTCGGCGGTGAGGTCGGGCACGGCCGCCGGCGACTGCCCACAGGGTTTGCCGGTGCGTCTCGATTGGTCTGTCCACAGTAGACCCCGGGTGGATATGAACCCCTATTCGGTGCGATCTCGGAATGGCCACCCCGGAATTGCGGAGAAATGGTCCCGATCACCCGAATGCGCGGCCTGGATTCGGTAGCGTCGATGGGCACAGGGAGGAAGTCAAGTCCAGGGGGGACCATGACGGCCGGCCGCTTGATTCTCGACGACGGCGAATTGACCTACCAGAGACGGGGCGACGGGCCGCCGGTCGTGCTGCTGCACGCCGGTGGCCTCTCGGACGCCCTGTGGGACCGCCAGTTCCCGCTGCTGGCGCGGGACCGCATTGCGGTCCGGTACGACGCGAGGGGCCACGGCGGGTCGTCGCCGGTGACCGGCCCGTTCTCCCACCACGAAGACCTGGAGCACCTGCTCGACGGGCTCGACCTCGACCGGGCGACCCTGGTCGGGCTGTCGCTGGGCGCCCGCACCGCGGTGGACTTCGCGCTCGCCCACCCCGACCGGGTGGCGGACCTGGTGCTGGTCGGTCCGGGCGTGAGCGGGATGGAGGTCGAGGACCCGTTCACCGTGGACCTGATCGCGCGGCTGCGGGCGTCGACCACGGTGGACGAGGTGGCGGAGTGCCTGCTGCGGATGTGGGTCGACGGCCCGCACCGGTCGCCGGACGAGGTGGACCCGGCGGTGCGGGAGCTGTGCCGCGGCCTGACCGCCCACGCCGTGGCGCGCGGCGCGTTCGGCACCGCGCCGGACGAGCTGCACGCGGTGGACCGGCTGCACGAGCTGCGCGCGCGGACGCTGGTCATCGTCGGCGACCTCGACTCGTCGGACATCCACGGCGTGGCCGACCGGCTGTGCGAGTCCGTGCCCGGCGCGGAGAAGGTCGTCGTCGCGGGCGCCGGCCACCTGGTGAACCTCGACCGGCCGGACGAGTTCGACCGGGCCCTGCTGCGGTTCCTGCGCGCGTCGCGATGAACGGCGGCTTCCACCAGGCGGTGCTCGAACGGGCCGACGCCGCCGTGCTGGTGGTCGATCCGAGCGACCTGGGCGTCCGGTGGGCGACCCCGGCGGCCCGGCGGTTGTTCGGCGGCGCGTCCGGCCTGCTGCCCGACCTGGTGGCGAACGGCGACTCGGCGGCGGTCGGCACGTTCCTGCAGGCGGTGAGGCGGGCGGGCGCGTCGCGGTTGACGTGCGCGGTGCCGGTGGAGGGCTCCGCGCACCGGCGCGTCGACCTGATCGCCCGCGACCTGAGCGCGGACCCCGACGTGCGGGGCCTGGTGGTGGTCGCGCTCGACGTCACGGGCTGGGCGGCGACGGCCGACGAGCTGGGCAGCAGGCTCAACACCGACGCGCTGACGGGCCTGGCGAGCCGCACCGGGTTCCTGCCGCGGCTGGAGCAGGCCGTGCGCGGCGGACCGGGCCCGGTGCTGGTGTTCCTCGACCTCGACCGGTTCAAGGAGGTCAACGACTGCCACGGGCACGCCGCGGGTGACCACGTGCTGCGCCTGGTCGCGTCCCGGCTGGCCGCGGTGGTGACCGGGCGCGGCACGGCGGCCCGGCTCGGCGGCGACGAGTTCGCCGTGCTGCTCGACGAGCTGGACGAGCAGCAGGCCATCGCGGCGGCGCGGGAGATCCTGGCCGTGATCGCCACGCCGGTGACGTTGGACGAGGGGGTGATCCGGCTGTCGGTGTCGGCCGGCATCACGTTCGTCCGGCCCGGCCACGGCGCGGAGGACCTGCTGCACCAGGCGGACCTGGCGATGTACCGGGCGAAGACGATCGGCCCGGACGGCGTCGCCGTCTACGACCAGGACCTGGAGGACTGGGCGCTGGCGCGCAAGCACCAGGTGGACCGGCTCGCCGAGCGGCTGGAGGAGCTGCACGCGGAGAACCGGGCGCTGGCCGAGGCGGCGACCATCGACCAGCGGACGGGCCTGCCGAACCCGGCGACGTTCGACGCCGACCACGCCCGCCGCAACCGGGTGGGCGAGCCGTACAGCCTGCTGCTGGTCGACATCGACCGGTTCCACAGCTACAACACGCTGTACCGCTACCTGGCCGGGCACGAGACGCTGCGCAAGGTCGGCGAGGCCATCGACCGGAGCACCCGCGCGGGCGACCGCGCCTACCGGTACGGGGGCGAGGAGTTCACCGTGCTGCTGCCCGCCACGCGGCTGGACGGTGCCCTGGCGCTGGGCGAGCGGATCCGGCAGGAGGTGCAGCGGCTCGGGCTGGAGCACCGGGGCAACCCCGGCGGCGTGGTGACGGTGTCGATCGGCGCGGTGGAGGTCCGCGCGGGCGCGTCGGTCACCGACGCGGTGGAGGAGGCCAGCGTGGCGGTGCTGGAGGCCAAGGACGCGGGCCGCAACCTCGTGGTCGGCCGCCGCGCCGGGGGCTGAGCCTCACGCGGCGAGCGCGTCCAGCAACCACGAGTGGGCCGCGCCGACCGTGACCTCCTCGCCGGTCACCGTGCCGACCAGGTGCCAGTACCGGCGCAGCCGGGGATCGCCCTCGACCGCGGTCCGCGCGCGCAGGGCACGGCGGAACGCGGGGGTGTCCCGCCGGCCCAGCACCTCCGCGTAGGACCGCACGAACAGGTCCAGCGCGGGCCCCGGACCGGGCGGGCGGCCCGCCGACACCAGCGGGCGGGCCGCGTCGCACGCCCGTCCCACGCCGTCGTGCAGCGCGCGCTGGTCCGGGACGCGGTCGCGAGTGGACAGCAGGTGGCGCAGGGACCGGTCGGCGGTCAGCGCGACCATCCCGGCGTAGGCGAGCACCTGCTCGGGCGTCGGGTCGGCCGGTGGCGGCGGCGCGCTCACGTGGAGGAACATCTCGAGCGTGTCCGCCGGCGCGGGCCCGAGGTAGCACCGGCTCCAGAACGACGTCAACGAGTCCCGCACGGCCCGGCCGTCCGGCGCGGCGGCCAGCAGCGCCAAGCGCGCGGCCCGCGCGGCCGGCGGGGCGTGCTCGACCGCGCGCAGGGCCGCCCGACGCCACGCGATCTCCGCCAGCGCCACGTCGAGTGCCGCCCGCTCCGCCGCGACCGCGTCGGCCAGCGACCGCCGCCCGGCCAGCACGTCGGTGATCACGGGCAGCCCCAACCCGAGCGCGCGCAGCTCCCGGACCGTCCGCAGCCGGTCGACGGCGGCCCGGTCGAACCGCCGGTGCCCACCCGCGCTGCGGGCCGGTTCGAGCACGCCTTCGTCGCAGTAGAACCGGATGGTGCGCACCGGCACCCCGGTCAGCCGCGCCAGGTCGCCGATGCCCAGCACTGTGTCCCCCGTCACGATCGGTCGAACCTCCACCCGGGTGCCGTTCCTACGGTACGGCCATGCCGACCCCCGAACGCCTCGCCGTGGGCTTGCTCGAGCAGACCTCCGCTGTCGCCGCGCACGTCCGCGACTTCACCGCGACCGTGCCGACCTGTCCGGAGTGGACGGTGCGCGACCTCGTCGCGCACATCGGTCAGGAACACCGCTGGGCCGCCGCGATCGTGCGCTCCGGCCTGCCCGTCGCCGTGCCCGACCCCCGGGACCAACCGGTCCCCGGCGACTGGGCCGCGTGGCTGCGCGACGGCGCGGTGGCGTTGATCGAGGCGGTCGGCGACGGCGTCACGCCGGTGTGGACCTACTTCGGCGACGGTCCGTCCGCGTTCTGGCTGCGGCGGATGCTGCACGACACCACCATCCACCACGCCGACCTCGCGGGCCGGGACGCGCTGATCCCGGCCGACCTCGCCGCCGATGCCCTGGACGGCCTGCTGGAGCTGCTGACCGCGCCCGGCGCGCCCACCCTGAAGCCGGCTCTGGCCGAGCTGCGCGGCGACGGCCAGGTCGTCGTGCTGAACCCGCACGGCGGGCCGCCCTGGACCATCACCCGAGGACCGGCCGGTCCGACGTGGCGACGGGGCGACGGCGCCGCGGACGTCACCGTGACGGCGAGCGCCCGCGACCTGCTGCTCGTCGCCACCCGGCGGCTGTCGCCGGACGCCGCCGGCGTGACCGTCTCCGGCGACCGTGCCCTCCTCGACCACTGGCTCACCCGGACGGCGCTTTGAGCGGCCGTTCGGCCCAGTCGACGACTACTCACAGTAGAGAACTGGCTGAGTTCGATTGCGAGTCAATGAATTCACCTGGGCCGTTCTGGTGAATGCAGTCACGGTCAGTTAGTAATGGCTGTGCCTCACGACTCGATGCAGCACTTCTCCGACGGCCTCTCCACCCTGGTGCTGGCCTACGTCGTCTCCGTCGTCGGCTCGCTGATCGGCCTCGCCTGCATGGCCCGCGCCCAAGCCGAGCGCGACCGCGCCGTCAAGGCCCGCTGGACCGTGCTCGGCGCGTTCGCCATCGGCGGTGTCGCCATCTGGCTCATGCACTTCATCGCCATGCTCGGCTTCGACATCCCCGGCGCGACGATCAAGTACTCGGTGCCGCTGACCGCGCTGTCCGCCGTGGCGGCGATCGGTGTGGTCGGGATCGGGCTGTCGCTGGTGACGCTCGTCCGGTTCACCAGGATGCGGCTGCTGCTCGCCGGCCTGCTCGCCGGGCTGGGCGTGGCCGGCATGCACTACCTGGGCATGTCCGCCATCCGGTTCCGCGGCGGGATCTCCTACGACCCGGTGCTGGTGGCGCTGTCCTGCGTGATCGCGGTGGTGGCGGCGACCGCCGCGTTCTGGTTCACCCTGGTCGTCAAGACCACCCCGGCGCGGATGGCGGCCGGTTTGATCATGGGCGTCGCGGTCACCGGCATGCACTACACCGGCATGGCCGCCGTGCGGGTCACCACCGACCCGGACGCCGCCGCCCCGCAGGGCGCGGCCGTGTTCGACCTGGTGTTCCCGGTGTTCGTGACGAGCGCGCTGGTGGTCGCGGCACTGCTGTGGATGCTCTTCACCTCCGACGACGACGCGCTGGGCGAGGCCGCCTGACGGCTACCGTGGGCGCGTGTCGTGGTCGGCGGTGGTCCTCGCGGGTGGTCGGGGCAGCAGGTTGGGCGGCGTCGACAAGGCGTCGGTCGTGGTCGGCGGGCGCACACTCCTCGACCACGTGCTGGACGCCGTCGCGCTCGCCGAGCGGACCGTCGTCGTGGGTCCGCGCAAGGCCGGCGTGCCCGGCGTGACCTGGGCGCGGGAGGACCCGCCCGGCGGTGGACCCGTCGCCGGACTGGCCGCGGGGCTCGCGCACGTCACGACCGACCTCGTGGTGGTGCTCGCGGTGGACCAGCCGGGCATCACCCGGTCCACGGTGGACCGCCTGCTCGCGGCCATCGGCGACACCGGCGCGGTGCTCGTGGACGACGAAGGGCGCTCGCAGTGGCTCATCGGCGCGTGGCGCACCGCGGCGTTGCGCCGAGCGCTGCCGCCCGACCCGCGCGACGCGTCGATGAGGTCCGTCCTCGGCCCGCTGGACGCCGTGCCCGTCACCGCCCGACCGGGTGAGGCGCGTGACGTCGACACCCCGCGCGACCTGACCCCGTGACCGGGACCAAGATCCGGTGCGGACGGCGTGAGCTGCGCCGCTGCCCGAATCCGGGTCCGACCCCCTTCACAAGAGCCACACCGTCGGCAGGGGAGACTGGGCCACCGTCGTACAACCCTGTCGAGGAGGACCTTTGTCCGAGCCCGCCGCCGAGGCGACCCACACGCCGGCTCGTGACGCCCAGTTGCTCGAACGCACCGTGTTCGAGGTCAAGCGGGTGATCGTCGGTCAGGACCGGCTGGTCGAGCGGATGCTCGTCGGCCTGCTGGCCAAGGGCCACCTGCTGCTGGAAGGCGTGCCCGGCGTGGCCAAGACGCTGGCCGTGGAGACGTTCGCCAACGTCGTCGGCGGCTCGTTCTCCCGCGTCCAGTTCACCCCCGACCTGGTGCCCGCCGACATCCTCGGCACCCGCATCTACCGCCAGGGCAGCGAGAGCTTCGACGTCGAGCTCGGCCCGGTGGTCGCCAACTTCGTCCTCGCCGACGAGATCAACCGCGCGCCCGCCAAGGTGCAGTCGGCGATGCTGGAGGTCATGGCCGAGCGGCACGTGTCCATCGGCGGCAAGACGTTCCCGATGCCCACCCCGTTCCTGGTCCTGGCCACCCAGAACCCGATCGAGAACGAGGGCGTCTACCCCCTGCCCGAGGCGCAGCGCGACCGGTTCCTGTTCAAGATCCAGGTCGAGTACCCGACGGCCGAGGAGGAGCGGGAGATCGTCTACCGGATGGGCGTCGAGCCGCCGGTGCCCAGCCAGGTCCTCGGCCCGGACGAGCTGGTCCGCCTGCAGGGCGTGGCCTCCCGGGTCTTCGTGCACCACGCGCTGGTCGACTACGTGGTGCGGCTGGTCATCGCGACCCGCGCGCCCAAGGAGCACCAGCTCACCGACGTGGCCGGGTGGGTCGCCTACGGCGCCTCGCCGCGCGCCAGCCTCGGCATCATCGCCGCCGCCCGCGCCCTGGCGCTGGTGCGCGGGCGCGACTACGTGCTGCCCCAGGACATCGTGGACGTGGTGCCGGACGTGCTGCGGCACCGCCTCGTGCTGTCCTACGACGCGCTGGCCGACGGCGTGCCGCTGGACCACATCATCACCCGCGTGCTCCAGACCGTGCCGTTGCCGCAGGTCTCGGCCCGCCCGCAGACGCCGCAGCCCGCGGGCAGGCCGTGACCGAGCCGAACCCGACGACCGGCGAGCGGCCGAACTGGGCGCCACCGGTGCTGCACGGCGGCCGGATGGAAGCGGCGCTGCGCACGCTCGAGCTGGAGGTGCGCCGCCGGCTCGACGGGCTGCTCCAGGGCAACCACCTGGGTCTGGTCCCCGGACCGGGTTCCGAGCCCGGCGAGGCACGGCCCTACCAGCCCGGCGACGACGTGCGGCGGATGGACTGGGCGGTCACCGCGCGCACCACCGTGCCGCACATCCGCGAGACCGTCGCCGACCGCGAGCTGGAGACGTGGCTCGCGATCGACCTGTCGCCCAGCCTCGACTTCGGCACGGCGGCGTGCGAGAAGCGCGACCTGGTGGTCGCCGCGACGGCCGCGGTCGCGCACCTGACCCGCGGCGGCGGCAACCGGATCGGCGCGCTGGTGTCCACCGGCGAAGACCTCGTCCGGGTGCCCGCGCGCGGTGGCCTGGCGCACTCGCGCGGCCTGATCCGCAAGGTCGCCGAGACGCCACGCGCGCCCGAGGGCACCCGCGGCTCACTGGCCGACGTGGTCGAGCAGTTGCGCCGCCCGCCGCGGCGGCGCGGCCTGGTCGTGGTGATCTCCGACTTCCTCGGCGGCACGGAGTGGCAGCGCCCGCTGCGCGCGTTGTCCGCCCGGCACGACCTGGTGGCCATCGAGGTGATCGACCCCCGTGACGTCGACCTGCCCGAGGTGGGCACGGTCGTGCTGGCCGACCCGGAGTCGGGTCGGCAGCGCGAGGTCGTGGCGTCACCGCTGCTGCGCCGGGAGTTCGCCGCCGCGGCGGCCGAGCACCGCGCCGAGGTGGCCGCGGGCCTGCGCCGCGCCGGTGCCGGCCACCTGGTGCTGCGCACCGACTCGGACTGGATCGCCGACACCGTGCGGTTCGTCGTCGCGCGCAAGCGCCGCTGGTCGGGAGGGGTGGCCTGATGAGCCTGTCGGGTTTCACCGCGCCGTGGTGGTTCCTGCTGCTGGTGGGCGTGGCGGCGCTGGCCGCGTTCTACGTGGTGCTGCAGCGCGTGCTGCGCAAGCGGACGCTGCGGTTCGCCAACCTGCCGATGCTGGAGAAGGTCGCGCCCAAGCGGCAGGGCTGGTACCGGCACGTGCCGGTGGCGTTGCTGATGGTCGCGTTCATCGCGCTGACCGTGGCGCTGGCCGGGCCGACCGCCGAGCAGAAGGTGCCGCGCAACCGCGCCACCGTGATGCTGGTGATCGACACGTCGCTGTCGATGAAGGCCACCGACGTGCAGCCGTCCCGGCTGGAGGCCGCGCAGGTGGCCGCCAAGTCGTTCGCCGACGGGCTCACGCCGGGCATCAACCTGGGGCTGATCTCGTTCGCGGGCTCGGCGACCGTGCTCGTCGCGCCGACCACCGACCGTGCCGCGGTCACGCAGAGCATCGACGGGCTCAAGCTCGCCCAGTCGACCGCGACCGGTGACGCGATCGTGGCGGCGCTGGCGGCGATCGACTCGTTCGGCAAGGTCGTCGGCGGCGCGGACGGACCACCGCCCGCGCGGGTCGTGCTGATGACCGACGGCAAGGAGACCGTCGGCACGCGGGACGCGTTCGACGCGGCCGAGGACGCGAAGAAGGCGGGCGTCCCGATCTCCACGATCTCGTTCGGCACCGAGGAGGGTGTCGTCGAGATCGAGGGCCGGCGGCAGGAGGTGCCGGTGGACGACGACTCGATGAAGGAGATCGCGAAGCTGTCCGGCGGCGAGTTCTTCAAGGCCGCGAGCGCCGAGGAGCTGCGCCGGGTGTACGACACGCTGGGCGAGCAGATCGGCTACGAGAAGAAGCAGGCCGACGCGTCGCGGCCGTGGGTGACGCTGGGCACCGTGCTGGGGATGATCGCCGTGGCGGGCGCGCTGCTCTTCGGGCAACGTCTGCCGTGACGCGGCAGTATGTCGCCCGTGGTGGTGGCGGAGAACTGGCGGGAGATGGTCGACTGGTCCGTGGCGCTGCTGCGCCGCGGCACCGGCGAGGGCGTGCCGGAGTGGAACCGGCGGGTGCTGTCGTCCGGCCACGACAACGAGCGTGACCTGCGCGTGTGGCTGCGTGAGCAGGGCGTGACGGGGTATCCGCAGATGCTGTTGGTGATGGAGCGGTTCGGCTACCCCGAGCTGCTGCGCGCGTCGTCGGACGGGCTGGTGGACGCCCAGTACGCCGACCGGCCCGAGCTGCGGCCCATCCTCGACCGGCTGCTGGCCGAGGCGGCGTTGCTGGGACCTATGCGCGTCCGGGCGCGCAAGGCGTACGTGGCCCTCGTGACGCCGCGCCGGACGTTCGCGATCGTGAAGCCGGCCACCCGCACCCGCGTCGACCTGGGCCTGCGCCTACCCTCCCACCCCCAGGACCCGCCCCGCCCCCCGGCCACCGTCACCATCACCGTGCGGATCGGCATCGGCAGCGCGGACGCCGTCGACGACGACATCCTGACCTCCCTGCGCCACGCCTACCTGACCAACCTCTGACCCGCGTGTCGAACCCCCGCGTCCCGCGTGTCGAACGCTCAGGACCACCGTGTCGAACGCTCAGGACCACCGTGTCGAACGCTCAGGACCCCTGAGTTCACCGTTCAGAACGCGCCCGGCCGTCCTGAGCGTTGAATTCAGGGGTCCTGAGCGTTCGACTCTCGGGACCCGAGCGTTCGACTCTCGGGTTAGTGGTGGTGGGTGCGGTAGGTGGCGGCGGCGCCGGGGTGCAGGGGGAGGCCGGCGGTGCCGATCAGGCTGCGGACGTCGAGGAACTGGGTGCCCAAAGTCTGCCGGGGGACGAGGGCCGCGGCACGGGAGATCAGGGTGCTGGTGACGGCGGCGGCCACGTCGTCCGGCAGGGACGCCCGGCAGACCAGCAGGTTGGCCACGCCGATGGTGGGCACCTCCCGGGTCGCGCCGTACACGCCCACCGGCACCGGCACCTGGTCGTAGACCGAGCCGTGCGCGGCACGCAGCCCCGGCACGAGCCCCGCCAGCGGCAGCAGCCGGATGCCCGGCAGGTCGTCCAACGTGGGCGTCGGCACGCCACCCGACCACAGCAGCGCGTCGATCCGCCCCGCGGCCAACGCCTCCGCCGCGTCACCCAGCCTCAGGTGCTCCACCCGCACGGAGCCGCGCAGGCCGAGCGCGACCAGCATCCGCTCACCGGACAGCGACGCGCCCGACCCCTCGGCCCCCAGCGACACGGTCCGCCCGGCCAGGTCGGCGGGCACCCGCGCCGGGTCGTCCACCCGCACGACCAGTTGCAGGTAGTTCTCGTACACCCGGCCCAACGCCCGCAGCCGGAGCCCCGGGTCGGCGACGCGGGCGGAGTCGGCCAGCGCGAGAGCCACCTGGGCCTCGCCCGACGCCAGCAGCGCCAGGTTCGCCAGGCTGCCCTCCGTCTCCAGCACCCGCCCGCGCACGTCCAGGAGCTGCTCGGCGAGCAGGGTCGCGAAGTCGAAGTACATGCCGCCGCGCTCACCGGACGCGATGGCCACCTCGCCGGACGGCCCGCCGGTCGCGCACCCCGCGGCCAGCAGCCCGAGCAGGAACACCCGCCGGTTCACAGCGCCGGCTCCAGCGGCAGCGCCACGCGCGCGGTGAACCCGTCCGCCGAGGACAGCGCCAGCACACCGTGCCGCGCCTTGACGAGCTGGTCCGCGATCGCCAGCCCGAGCCCCGTGCCCGGCTGCCCCGACCGCCCGCGCCAGAACCTCGACGTGGCCAACGCCAGCTCCTCCTCGCCCAACCCGGGCCCGTCGTCGTGCACCTCGACCCAGCCGACGCCCGCCGCGCGGTCCGCGCCCAGCGTCACCCGCACCGCGCCGCCGTACTTGACCGCGTTGTCCAGCAGCACGTCCAGCACCTGCGCCAGGTCCGACTCGGGGCAGCGCACCAGCACCGCCAACGCGGGTGCGTCCGGCAGCGGCACCTGCCAGAACCCGGCCCGGTCGACCGCCACCGCACCCACGTCGGCCAGCTCCGGCTCACGCCCGCCCGCCGCGACCTCGGTGGCCGCGCTCTCCGCCGCCGCCAGCGCCAGCAGGCCGTCCAGCAGCGACTCCAGCCGTTCGATCTCGGCCACGCCCGCCGTGTACGCCCGCACGCCCTCCGGCTTGACCTGGCCGCTCAACGTGTCCATGCGCAGCCGCAACGCGGCCATCGGGTTGCGCAACTGGTGCGAGGCGTCCGCGATCAGCCGCCGCTGCTGGTCGGCGGCCTCGGTGACGGCGTCGGACATCCGGTTGAACGACTCCGACAGCTCCCGCACCTCCGGAGGGCCGCTGCTGCCCGGCACGTGCGCCCGCCGTTCACCCGCGGCCACCGCGCGCACGCCGATCGCCAGTTCGGCCAACGGCTTCAGCAACCACCGCGCCACCGCGAGCACCAGCACCACCGAGGCGACGGCCGCCGCCAGCGCGCCACCGAGGACCAGCAGCCACCGCCGGGTGACGTCCGCCGCCGCCCGGTCGACCGAGGCCCGCAGCACCACGGCGCCGGCCACCCTCGTGCCCGTGCCGACCGGCCGCGCGAACACCACGTGCCCCGACGACCACGGCGTCAGCGTCGGCACCGACGACGCGGGCTGGTTGCGCAGCGCCGCGTCGAGCACCCGCGCCAACGCCGGGTCGGCCGCGGTCAGCCCGGACTGGGCGACCGGCTGCCTGCGCGCGTCGACCACCACCACCGGATCGCCGTACAGCTCGACGTACGCGGTGACTTCGTCCTCCAGCGCGGCCCGGTCACCGGTGGTCTCGGCCTGCTGGGCGAGCGCGGCGAACCGGTCCAGGTCGCCGGTGCGCGTCAGCACGAACGACTGCGTGCGCTCGGCCGCGGTGGACGACAGCAGCGGCACGGCGAACGCGGTCACGGCGACCCCGGAGAACAGCAGCAGCACCAACAGCAGCCGGCGGCGCATTCACGTCCCCGTTCCGTCTTCGGCCCCGCCGGGGGCGAGCCGGTAGCCGAACCCGCGGATGGTGGTCAGCAGCCCGGGACGGCCCAGCTTCGCCCGCAGGCCCGCCAGGTGCACGTCCAACGACCGCGACACGGCCAGGTACGCGTCACCCCACACCTCGTCCATGAGCTGCTGGCGGCTCACCGCCGTGCCCGCGCGGCCGGCGAGCACGGCGAGCACGTCGAACTCCTTGGTGGTCAACGCGATCTCGGCGTCGCCGACCACCACCCGCCTGCCCTCCAGGTCGATCCGCACGTCGCCGACGCGGACCGTGCGGTCCTTCGGCCCGGTGAGCGCCGCGCTGCGCCGCGCGACCGCGTCCATCCGGGCCAGCAACTCACCGAGGCGGACCGGTTTCACCAGGTAGTCGTCCGCGCCGAGACGAAGACCGCGCACGATCGAGCGCTCGTCGCCCCGCGCGGTGAGCACGAGCACGGGCACCGGCGAGACCTTGCGGATCTTGCGCAGCACCTCCAGCCCGTCGGTGTCGGGCAGGCCGAGGTCCAGGAGCAGCAGGTCGAAGTCGCGGTGGACCAGGAGCGCGTCCGCGCCGCGGGCCACCCGGCTCGGCCGGTGGTCGTTGGCCTCGAGCGCCTCGACCAAGGCGTCCGCGACCCCGTCGTCGTCCTCGACGAGCAGCACGCGCACCCGTCCACCCCCTTTGGTTGGGGCGATTATGGCGTTCGAGGTGTAGACAGTGGCTGTGAGCATTGACGAGCACGTGCCCGCGGTCTTGCTGGACGAGGCCAGCGAGGCGCTGGAAGAGCTGGCGGGCGTGCTGGCCGACGGCCAGGCCTTGAAGGACGCGTTGCAGCAACTGGCCGACTCGGCCTCCAGGGTCATCCCGGACGCGGAGAACGTCAGCGTGACCGCCGTGGACCCCGACGGCGCGTCCACGGTCGCGGCGACAGACGAGACGGTGCTCACGGTCGACGCCGAGCAGTACGCGGCCGGTGACGGGCCGTGCCTGGAGGCGACCCGGACGCGCAAGCCCGTGCGGGCGACCGCGGTGGACGGTCGGGAGAAGTGGCCCGAGTTCGCCGCCGCGGCCGAACGCGCGGGCGTGCGCGCCTACCTGTCCGCGCCGATCGTGGTCGAGGACGAGATGCTCGGCTCGCTGAACCTCTACAGCTCCGACGAGCGGGCGTTCGACCCGTTCGACGAGGCGCTGCTGCGGCTGTTCGTCACCGCCGCGTCCACGGCCATCACCGGGTTCCGCCGCTACGAGCGGTCCCGGCGGCTGGTCGGGCACCTCCAGCACGCGCTGGAATCACGCGCCGAGATCGATCAGGCCAAGGGCGTGCTGATGGCCGCGCACGGCATCGACGCCGAGGAGGCGTTCGGCCAGCTCGTGTCCGAGTCGCAGCAGCACAACACCAAGCTGCGCGAGGTCGCCCGCAACCTGCTGGCCTCGGTGCGAAGACGGCCGTGATTGTCACGACTCTGACAAAAGTCGAATCGGCATTCTTGTTTCCGCAACAGGCATGAATTCATCGGCGCGGGTGCTCCGGGGTTCCGGTTAGAGTGGGCGGGTAAAAGCCTTTCCCCATTCCGGTCCGAGGAGAAGCATGCGCTCCAACCGTGTGGCCGCGGCGGGTTTCGCGGTCGTGGTCTCCGCCGCGCTCGCCGCGTGCGCCGACGACCCGTCGTCGACGATGAGGACGTTCGACACGCCGCAGGCGCTGGCCGAGGCGAACCTGGTGGCCGCCGAGGGCAAGGGGTCGGTCACCGTCGACGTGGACCTCGCGACCGACGGCAAGGGCAGTTGCGGCGTGCGCACCGCCGACTTCGCCGCATCGTGCCGGATCTCCATCGCCGACGCCGAGGAGGTCGCGTACGTGATGGTGCCGGAAGGCATCTTCGTGCGCATTCCGCAGGGCCAGGCGCCGCAGCCGGACAAGCCGTGGCTGCGGATCGACCCGGACGACCCGGACAACGCGTTGGCGCGGGCGATGGCGGAGGTCGCCGTCCACATCCGCGACGCCGCCGACATCCGCAAGGCGCTGCCCGGGGGCGCGCGGATCGTGGAGAAGGCCGAGGAACCGCTGTCCGGCAAGCAGACCGTCCGCTACACGGCGCACGTGACGCTGGACGGGCGGGCGTCGGTGCTGAAGCTGTGGGTGGACGGCGAGGACCTGCCGGTGAAGACCGAGGTGAGCACGCCGGTGGAGGGCGGTGGGACGGCGCAGGTGGTCGCGAACTACCGGAACTGGGGCAAGCCGGTCGAGGTCACCCCGCCGACGCCGGACCAGCTCGGCGAGCTGCCCGCGATGCCGGGCTGATCACCGGGGAACGGCCCTTCCGGACAGTCGCCGGAGGGGCCGTTCCGCGTTACGGCGCGAAGGGAAGGTCAGGAGCGGTGGCGGGTGCGGCGGAGGCGGAGGAGGACCCCGGCGCCCAGTGCGAGCAGAGCGCCGCCCAGGACCAGCGGGCCCTTGATCGAGCTGCCGGTGTAGGCGAGCCCGTTCTTGTCCGGGGGCGTCACCGGGACCGCGGTCTGCGACGTGGTCGTCGTCGTGGTGGTGCTGCTCGTGGTCGACGCCGTGGTGCTGGTGGCAGCGCTCGTGGTGGTGGAGGTCGGAACCGTTGTGGTGGTGGACCTGGTGGTGGTGGTCGTCGTGGTGCTGGTGGTCGGCTGAGTGGTCGTTGTCGTTGTGGTGGTTGTAGTCGGCCGAGTCGTGGTCGTGGTCGTCGTCGTGGGACTCGTCGTGGTCGTCGTTGTGGGATCGGTCGTGGTGGAGTCGGTCGTGGTGGTCGTCGGCTCCGTCGTGGTCGTGGTGGTGGTGGTGGTGGGGTCCGTTGTCGTGGTCGTGGAGTCGGTGGTCGTGGTCGTCGGCTCCGTGGTGGTGGTCGTTGTCGTCGGTTCGGTCGTGGTGGTGGTGGTGGTGGTCGTCGTGGTGCCCTCGGACTGCACGGTGAACTCGTACAGGCGGGTCGACTGGCCCGGCTTGAGCGTGCACGGCGAGGTGAACGTGCCCAGCCCCGTCTCCGAACCGTCGGCGGTGCGCGGCGTCAGGGTGGTCACGAAGTCGCCGACGTCGATGGTCGTGGTGCCCGCGAAGGGGAAGCTCAACGACGGCGTGGTGCCCGTGGCAACCGTGTCGAACGCGCCCGACTCCGGCACGGGGGTCTTGGCCACGGTCAGGTCGGGCACGATGTCGAGCACCAGCCCCGCGTTGTCGACCACGGTCTGCGCCGTCGCGGTGCCTTCCACGGTCTCCGCGCCGACGAGCCGCAGGCCCTGCGTCGCCAGCTCCGGCACGGTGGCGGTCGCGGTCACGCGGGCCTCGGGGACGGGTTCGCCGACCACCGCGGTGTCCGGGAGGTCCTCGACCACGATCTCGACGCTCATGTCCTGCGCACCGATCAACGGGAACGGGCAGTTGTAGACCAGGGTCAGCCTCGCCGTCGCCGCGCTGCCGACGCCCGCGCCCCACAGGGCCGATGCGCCGACCACCGCCGCGGTGACACCCAGCGCGGCCACCCGGTGCCGCAATCTCATGTCGGGTCCTCTCCTGCCGAGAACGTCGGGCGGGCCGGCGACGTCGCCGGCCCGCCCGCGGTCGGATCACTGCCCGGTGCCGTCGACGACGGTCAGGCGGGCGACACGGTGAAGGTGTGGAGCAGCGTGTTCTGGTTCGGCTTGAGCGTGCAGGCCGAGGTGAACGTGCCGAGGCCGGTCAAGCTGCCGTCGGACCGACGCGGCGTCAACGTGGTGCTGAAGGCGCCGACCCGGACCGTGGTCGTGCCCGCGTTGGCGAAGGTGACCGGCGCCGTGCCGCCCGTGGCGATGGTGTTGAACGAGCCGGACGCCGGGATGTTCGTCTTGGCCACCACGAGGTTGGCCACGACGTTCTGCACCGCGCCCGCGTTGTCCACCGCGGTGCTCGCGACGGCGGTGCCCTCCACGGTCGACGCGCCGACCAGCCTGAGGCCGAGGGTCGCGCTCGACGGCACGGTGGCGATGGCGGTCACCCGCGTCGGCGGGACCGGCTGGCCGACCACCGCGGAGTCGGCCAGGTCGGCCACGGTGATGCGGACCGTCATGTCCTGGGTGCCGATCAGCGGGAACGGGCAGCTGTACGCCAGCGTCAGGCTCTTCGTCGCGGCCATGCCGGTACCCGCGCCGGCGAATACCACCGATCCGACGACGGCGGTGGCGACCGCGAGTGCACCGATGACCGTACGGCCAGTGAGTTTCAGCATGTGCGTCTCCTCGTCGAGAGCAGTGCGGAAAGCAGGGTGTTCGGTGTGCGGCGGAAGGCTACTCGTCAGTAAAGTAGCTTTCTCGGGCACGCTCGGCAAGTATTTCTTTCACGTTTCCCCGGCTGTGTGAGGGGTGCGATAAAAGCTCCGTAAAGAGTTGTCACCCGCGTGACAAATCATCGCCCGGAGCTTGTCCGGAACGGTGGGGGAAAGTAGCTTCGAAGAATGAGCGGAGGTGCGCGGTGAGGATCGCGGTGGTGCTGGCCGCCGTCGCCGCGCTGCTGGGCGCGGCGCTGACCCCGACGTGGGAGGTGCGCCACGCCGAGGTGCGCGCCCCGCGGCCGGCCGCCGGCATCGTGGTCAACTACCAGGTGGACGGCGTGAGCCGGATCCACAAGCTCCAGTCCGACCTCGTGATCGGTCCGGGCACGCTCAGGGCCGAGATCGACCTCGTCAACGGCACCATCGTCGGCGACCTGTGGCTGCCGCCCAGCGACGGCTACTTCGTCGTGTTCGGCTTCGTGCCCACCACCGCGCGCACGGGACTCGTCCCGGTCGCCAAGGTGACCGGGACCATCAAGGAGGGCCAGGTCGAGGCCAACGCCCGGCTCGACATCGAGCTCGACGACGTCGCGGTCGACGCCCAGCCGCTCGACGTCGGACCGACGTGCCGGACGGTCGAAGCCGCCTCCATCGACCTCGAAGGGCCGTTCGAGCTGGCCAGGATGCGCATGAAGGGCGTCTACCCGATCCCGCCGTTCGCCGGCTGCCAGGGGCGGGAGCGGCTGGACCCGCTGCTGACCGGCCTCATCTCCGGGCCGGGCAACGCGATCGACCTCACGCTGACCTTGCTCCCGGGGATCCCGTGAACCCCGGCGGCGCCTCGCGCCCCAACCGCCCGGTCCGCTCGGCCGAGCCGTTCAGCAGCCGCAACGCCCGCAGCGCGATGCCCATGTCGAACAACGCGTCGGGGTCGTGCAGCTTCGCCCCGAACAGCTCCTCCAACTGCCGCAACCGGTAGCGGACCGTCTGCGGGTGCACGGCGAGGCTGGACGCGACCTCCGGCGCGCTGCCCCGCGTCTCCACCCACGCGGTCATCGTCTCCCGCATCCGTTGCTGCTGCTTCGGCGTCAGCCCCTCCAGCGGCGCCAGCGTCCGCTTCACCAGCTCGCGCACCAGCTCCTCGTCGCCGAGCAGCAGCAACGTCGACAGGTGCTCGGTGGTGTCCACCATCGGCCGGTCCGCGATCACGCCGGACTGGATCAGCGTGATGGTGCGGCGCGCCCAGTGCAGCGACTGCCGCGCCGCCGCCAGCGGCACGACCGGGCCGACCGCCGCGCGCCACCCGCCCAGCTTCTGCTCCAACGCGACCAGTTGCCGTTCGGGGTCGGTGAGCAGCAGGCACGGCTCACTGCCCTCCAGGTCCATCAGGATGTCCTCGTGCAGCACCGGTATCGGCAGTTGGTGCTGGTCGGTGCGCCGTTCCAGGGCCACCACCAGCACCTTGTCGGGCAACGGCCAGTGCGCCGCCTCGGCCAGCTCCGCCAGCGCGTTCGGGTGGTAGCCGGGCTCGCCCAGCAGCAGCTCCAGCAACCGCTTGCGCCGCCGCTGCAACGCACCCGCGTGCCGGGCCTGCGCCTCGGCGTAGCCCTCCATGGACCGCAGCGAGAGCTCGTCTATGTAGGCGAAGATCGCCTCGGCGATCAGGCACATGGTGGCCAGCGGCACGCGTTCGGTCTGGCCGAACTCGGAGATCCGCCGCCACGCCACCCGCGCGCCGATCCGGTAGGCGGTCTGCAGCAGGTCGAGGCTGCGGCCCGCGCTGACCTCCAACTTGCCCAGCAGGCGGAACAGCTTGGCCCGGTCCTCGCGCTGCGCGGTGGGGTCGACCATCCGGTCGATGAACTGGTGGATCGCCTGTTCCACCCCCTCGACGACCACTTGGCCGAACATCCCCTCCAGCTTCTGCGAATACTCGGCGATCTGATCCTGGATTTCCCGGACCATGTCCACGGCCACGTCGCCGGCCCTGGCGCGGAACTTCGGCGCGAGGTCGGCGGGCAGTTGCTCCCACAGGTCCGCGTTCCCGATGAGCGGTAACTCGGAGGCTCGGACTTCTCCGGTTCTGTTCATGCTGTTCGCCCACCACCAAACGGCTAGGTGTGATTCCGAACACTGTATTTTTGATCAAGAAAAGTTGTCAACCGGGGCGCACTCCCGTGACAAAGTCGCCAGTGTTGTCGTGCGCCGGGTGACAAGAACGGCGCTAGCGCAGCGCCCGGCGCAACACCTTGCCGGTCGCGTTGCGCGGCAGCGAGGTCACCAGCACGACCTCGCGCGGCACCTTGTGCCTGGCCGGCCGGTCGCGGACGAAGAGCTTCAGCTCCTCCGGGTCGACCCGCGCGCCGGGCACCGGCACCACGAACGCCCGCAGCCGCTGCCCGAACTCCGGATCCGGCACGCCCAGCACCACCGACTCCCGCACCTGGTAGTGCGTGGCCAGCAGGTTCTCCACCTCGCCCGGGTAGACGTTCTCGCCGCCGGAGACGATCATGTCGTCCTCCTGGCCGACCACGAACCACCGCCCGTGCCGGTCGAAGTGCCCCAGGTCGCCGGTGCTCACCAGGCCGTCGACCGTGTCCTTGCCGCCGCCGCCGGAGTAGCCGCTGAACCGCAGCCCGCTGCCGACGAAGATCCGGCCGACCACGCCCGGCTCGGTGATCCGTCGACCCTGCTCGTCGTAGACGCCCACCCGGCACGTGCGCGGCGGGCGGCCGACCGTGCCCGGCGCTTCGCGCAGGTCCTCGGGCGTGGCCACGGTCGCCACCGCCACCTCGGTCGACCCGTACAGGTCGTACACCACGTCGCCGGACCGCCTGGTCGCCTCGGCGGCCGGCGGCGCGGGCAGGTCCGCCCCGGAGCTCAGCACCACCCGCAACGCCGACAGGTCGTGCGACTCCAGCTCCAGCAGCCCCAGGTCGAGGATGCGCCGCAGCATGGTCGGCACGAGCATCAACGCGGTGGCGCGGTGCCGCGCGGCCAGCTCCACCGTCCGCCTCGCGTCGAACCTCCGCGTCAGCACCACCGTCGAGCCGAGCGCCATCCCCAGCACCAGGTGCGCGAAGCCGATGCCGTGGAACACCGGCGCGGCGATCAGCGTCACCTCCCGCGACCGCAGCGGGACGCGGTCCAGGAAGTCCACCGCGGCGAACGGCGAGCGCAGCTCCCGCTGCGCGCCCTTCGGCGTCCCGGTCGTGCCGCTGGTCAGCAGCACGACGCTGCCCGGCCGCGCCGGTCGTGGCGGCTCGCGGTCGGGCGCGGAGCCGACCAGCGCGTCGAAGTCGTCGGTGCGGAACCGGGCCACGGCGGGCGGCACCTCCGCCGGCACGGGCCCGAAGTCGGCGTCGTGCACCAGGGCGGCCACCCGTTCCCGACGCACCACGTCGGCCAACTGCGGTGCGGCGAAGCCGGTGTTGAGCAGCAGCACCCGCGCGCCGAGCCGGGCGCACGCCAGCATCGCCTCCACCGGGCCGCGGTGGTTGCGGCACAGCACGGCCACCACGTGGTCCGCGCCGACGCCCGCCGCGTGCAGCGCCCGCGCCACCGCCGCCGACCGCTCGCGCAGGTCGGCGTAGGTGCGCGAACCGGTCTCGTCGACCACCGCGGTGGCCTCGGGGTGGTGGCGCGCGGCGCGCAGCACCGACCCGAGCAGCGGACCCCACGCGCGCACCTCGACCAGCGACCGCAGCGCCCGATCGGGCCGGTGCGCGGCGACCACCCCGGCGCGGTGGAGCACCCGAACGCAGTGCGGCAGATGTGACACGCGTGCACCCCCGACTCTCGACAACGCCAATCATTGGTAGTCGCAACGCGGGCCGGGGCGCCAGCGCCCGATCGGGTTTGTGCAGCGACGTGAGTGTTCCGGGACCGGTTTTTGTCACGTCCTTGACAAGCCTTTTCGGCTTCTTGTGCGGTGGACCGCCCGTCAGTAACGTACTCGTCGGTAACGTCATTTCGGTTTATTCACACCACCACTGCGGAGAATACCCGTGGCATTGCGCCGTCGCCTGCTGGGGCTGCTGTTCGCCGCCCTCCTGGTCGCGTTGTGCGGATTGTCCGTCGCGGCGTACCAGAAGGTGTTCACCTCGCGCGTGACCGTGCTGCTGCGCACCGACCACGTCGGCAACCAGCTCCAGGCCGACTCGGACGTGAAGCTGCTCGGGGTGCTGGTCGGCGAGGTGCGGGCGATCCGCTCGCGCGGCGACGGCGCGGAGGTGGAACTGGGGTTGCGGCCGGACCAGGTCGACCGCATCCCGGCGAACGTGTCCGCTCGACTGCTGCCGAAGACGTTGTTCGGCGAGCGGTTCGTCAGCCTCGAACTGCCCGACGACCCGGCCGGCGTGCTCGGCGAGGGCGCGGTGATCGAGCAGGACCGCACGTCCGGCGCGGTCGAGCTGGAACGGGTGCTCGCCGACCTGTTGCCCACGTTGCAGGCCGTGCGGCCGGACAAGCTGTCGTCCGCGCTGACGTCGATGGCGCAGGCGCTGGACGGGCGCGGCGCGACCCTGGGGCAGGCGATCGTCCGGCTCGACGCCTACCTGCGCGAGCTGAACCCGCGGTTGCCCGTGCTCAAGGACGACATCACGAAGTTCGCCGACGTCGCCGGCGTGTACGCGGACGCGGGACCGGACCTGGTGCGCGCCCTGTCGGACGCCACCGCGGTCAGCCGCACGATCGCCGAGCAGCGTGCCGACCTCGACGCGGTGTACGCGAGCCTCACCACCGCGTCGGCCGACCTGACCGGGTTCCTCCGGGCCAACGGCGAGACGGTGGTCGCGCTCGCGGACCGGGCGCGGCCGACGCTCGAGCTGTTCGCCACCTACTCGCCGGAGTTCGGGTGCGTGCTCGGCGCGGTCAACGCGCTGCGGCCGCGGATGGACCTGGCGCTGGGCAAGGGCACCGACCAGCCCGGCATGCACGCGGAGGTCACCATCGTGCCGCCGGGGGAGGGGTACGTGCCCGGGCGTGACGACCCGGCGCACCGGCGGGGCGGCGCGCCGCACTGCCCGACCGGCCCGGTGCACGCCGTCACGCCGGACCGGGTGCCCGAATGGGCGGGCCTGCTGATGGGAGCCCGATGAGGAACGTCGCCGCGCCGTTGACCAAGTTCCTGGTGTTCGTCCTCGTCACGGTCGCCGCCACCGGCTTCCTCGCGGCGACCATCGCGGGCAGCCGGGTCGGTGCCACCGCCGTGTACACCGCCCGGTTCACCGACGTCACCGCGCTGGCCGAGGGCGACGACGTGCGCATGTCCGGGGTGAAGGTGGGACAGGTCGAGTCCTTGGCACTGGTGGACGACGAGCTGGTGGACGTCGGGTTCTCGGTCGCCGACGGCCGCTCGCTGTCGGCCGACGTCACCGCCACCGTCAAGTACCGCAACCTGGTCGGCCAGCGCTACATCGCGCTGGAGCAGCCCGCCGGCAGCGTCGGCGCGAAGCTCGCGCCCGGCGACCTCATCCCGGTCGAGCGGACCACGCCGGCGCTGGACCTGACCGTGCTGTTCAACGGGTTCAAGCCGCTGTTCCAGGCGTTGGACCCGGAGGACGTGAACGAGCTGTCGCACGAGATCGTCCAGGTGCTGCAAGGTGAGGGCGGCACGGTGGAGAGCCTGCTCGCGCACACCGCCTCGCTGACCTCCGCGCTGGCCGCCAAGGACGACGTCATCGGCAAGGTCGTGGAGAACCTGAACGCGGTGCTGGAGACGGTGAACTCGCGCGACGACCGGTTCGGCGAGCTGCTCACCTCGATGCGGCAGCTCGTGTCCGGGTTCGCCGCCGACCGCGAGCCGATCGGCAACGCCATCACGGGCCTGGCCGCGTTGAGCGACAGCACGGCCACGCTGCTGGAGCAGGGCCGCCAGCCGCTCAAGGACGACATCGCCGCCCTCGGGTTGCTCGCGGGCAACCTGGGCAACGCGCCCGAGCTCGAGCCGTTCATCCGGAACCTGCCGGTGAAGTTCGAGGCCATCGGCCGCACCGCCTCCTACGGCTCCTGGCTCAACTTCTACCTGTGCTTCGCCTCCTCGGAGGCGCCGCCCGCGCCCGGCGGACCGCCCGTCGGCATCCCGGTGACCGAAGCGAGGTGCCAACGATGACGCCCGAAGGGGTGCGACACAGGCCGGCGCTGCTGGGAACCGTCGGCCTCCTGGTCATCGCGGTCACCGCCGTGCTCACCTTCTTCCTGGAGGACCTGCCGTTCTTCGGCGGCGGTGAGCAGCACACCGCCGAGTTCGCCGAGGCGGCCGGCCTGCGCGTGGACGACGAGGTCCGCGTCGCGGGCCTGAAGGTGGGCGCGGTGACCGACGTCGGGCTGCGCGACGGCCGGGTGCTGGTGACGTTCCGGGTCAGCGGTGTCGAGCTGGGCGACCGCAGCCGGGCCGAGATCCGGATCAAGACCCTGCTCGGGCAGAAGTACCTGGCGCTGGACTCCGAGGGCCGCGACCCGCTCACCGAGACCATCCCGGTCGAGCGCACCACCTCGCCCTACGACGTGATCGAGGCGTTCAGCGGGCTGTCCACCACGGTGCGCGGGATCGACACCGACCAGTTGGCGCAGAGCTTCCGGGTGCTCTCGGACGCCTTCCGCGACTCGCCGGCGCACGTGAAGCAGGCGCTGGACGGGCTGTCGTCGCTGTCGAGGACCATCTCCTCGCGCGACGAGCAGTTGGCGTCGCTGATCGAGGGCGCGAACCAGGTCAGCGGCGCGTTGGCGGACCGCAACAAGGACTTCGCCGCGCTCATCACCGACGGCAACCTGCTGCTGGAGGAGATCGGGCACCGCCGGGACGCGATCGCGCGCCTGCTCGACGGCACGCGTGCGCTGTCCCGGGAGCTGTCCGGTCTGGTCGCGGACAACAACGAGCAGCTGCGGCCCGCGCTGGAGAACCTGGAACGCGTCACCGACGTGCTGCGGAACAACCAGGAAGCGCTCGACCGCGGGCTCGCGCTGGCCGGGCCGTACTACCGGGTGCTGAACAACTCCCTGGGCAACGGTCGCTGGGTGGACACCCACGTGTGCGGGCTCGTGGTCGATCCGGGCGCGCGGCGCGACTGCCCGACGGGAGGCCGCTGATGTTCGTCCGCACACGAGGTCGTCGCCGGGTGGTCCTGGCGCTGGCGCAGGGGTTCGTGCTCGTGCTGGTGGCGACGATCGCGGTGTGGTGGGTCTTCCTGCGGCCCGCGCCCACGCGGGTCGCCGCCTACTTCACCGCCGCCGTCGGCGTGTACGAGGGGTCGGACGTGCGGGTGCTCGGGGTGCGGGTCGGCCGGGTGGTCGGCGTGCTGCCCGAGGGCGGGGCGGTGCGGGTGGACCTGGAGCTGGACCACGGCGTGGACGTGCCCGCGGACGCCCGCGCGGTGGTCGTGTCACCCAACATCGTGGCCGACCGGTACGTGCAGCTCACACCCGTCTACACCGGGGGCGACCGGCTCCCGCCCGGCGCGGTGATCACCAGCGCGCGCACCGCGGGCACGGTCGAGCTGGACGAGCTGTACTCCAGCCTGGACACGCTGCTGACCGCGCTCGGCCCGGACGGCGCGAACCGCGAGGGCGCGCTGTCCGACCTGCTGACCACCGGCGCGGCGAACCTGGACGGCGCCGGCACCGCGCTGGGCGAGTCGATCCGGCAGCTCGCGGACGCCGCGAAGACGTTGGCCGGGTCGCGCGACGACCTGTTCGGGACCGTGGACAACCTGCAATCGTTCACCTCGATGCTCGCCGCCAACGACGAGCAGGTGGGGCGGTTGGCGGACCAGTTGGCCGACGTGTCCGGGTTCTTCGCCGCCGAACGGGACGACCTCGGCGCGGCGCTGGGCGAGCTGGCCACGGCCCTGGAACAGGTGCGGGGCTTCGTGCACGACAACCGCGACCGGGTGAAGTCCGGTGTGGAGGACCTCGCCGTGCTGACCGGCACCCTGGTGCGGCAGCAGACGTCGTTGACCGAGATGCTGGAGGTCGCGCCCGTGGCGCTGCACAACGTGGTCAACGCCTACGACCCGGCGACCGGGACGCTGACCGCGCGGGCCAACCTGAACGAGTTCGTCACCGATCTGCTGAGCGTGCCCGGCGGTGTGCGGTGAGGCGGCTCGCGGCGGTGGCGCTGGTGCTCGTGCTGACCGGGTGTTCGGCGATGCCGAGCGCGTACGACCTGCCGCTGCCCGGCGGCGCGGACCTCGGCGACCGACCGTACCGGGTGACCGTCGAGTTCGACGACGTGCTCGACCTGGTGCCGCACGCCGGGGTGAAGGTGGACGACGTGGCGGTGGGCAAGGTCGAGGACATCGCGTTGTCCGAGGACGGCACCACGGCGCTGGTGCGCGTCGCGGTGCGCGGCGACGTGCTGCTGCCGTCGAACGCCCTGGCCCGGCTGCGCCAGTCGAGCCTGCTGGGGGAGAAGTACGTGGAGCTCGCCGTCCCCGCGCAGCGGTCGGCGTCACCGCTGGTGGACGGCGCCGTGATCCCGGTGACGCGGACCAACCGCAACCCCGAGGTGGAGGAGGTGTTCGGCGCGTTGTCCATGCTGCTCAACGGCGGCGGCATCGCGCAGATCCAGGACATCTCGCGGGAGCTGAGCGCGGCGCTGTCCGGCAACGAGGCCGCGGTGAGGTCACTCCTGTCTACTCTGGACTCGTTCGTCGGCGAGATGGACTCGCACAGGGGTGAGATCACCCGTGCCCTCGAAGGGATGGACGAGCTCGCGTCGTCGCTGGAATCCCGCAAGGAGGACATCGGCGAGGTGCTGGACGGGCTGGAACCCGGCCTGCGCGTGCTGCACGAGCAGCGCGGGCAGCTCGTCGGGCTGCTCGACGCGTTGCGCGGGCTGTCCGACGTCGCGGTGAGCACGGTGAACCGCAGCCGGGACGACCTGGTGGCCGACCTGCGGGCGCTGGAGCCCACCTTGCGGCGGCTCGCCGAGTCCGGGCAGAACCTGCCGCAGTCGTTGGAGATGCTGCTGACCTTCCCGTTCACCGACGCCGTGCTGGACGGCATCAAGGGCGACTACCTCAACACCTACCTGACCCTGAAGCCCGGAGCGCGCTGATGATCACTCGCCGGATCAAGGCGCAGATCGCGCTGTTCGCAATCATCGCGCTGCTCGGCGTCACGTACGTCGGCGCGAAGTACGTGGGGCTCGTGGTGGTGGACGACGGGTACGTGGTGCGCGTGGAGCTGGCGCGCACGGGCGGCCTGTTCACCGGCGGCGAGGTGACGTACCGGGGCGTGCCGGTGGGTCGGGTCGGGCCGATCCGGCTGGGTGACGGCCAGGTCGAGGTCGAGCTGCGCATCGCGGCCGGCACACCGCCGATCCCGGTGGACCTGGAGGCGGTGGTCGCCAACCGCTCGGCCGTGGGCGAGCAGTACGTCGACCTGCGGCCGCGCCACGACGGCGGGCCGTACCTCGGCGACGGCTCGGTCATCCCGAGGTCGCGGACGTCGCTGCCGCTGCCCGTGGAGCGGGTCTTGACCAGCCTGGACGACTTGGCGCGCTCGGTGCCGGTCGACTCCCTGCGGACCGTGGTGGACGAGCTGGACCAGGCGTTGCGCGGCACCGGGCCGGACCTCCAGGTGCTGCTGGACGCGACCACGCAGTTCATCGCGACCGCGAGCGCGCACCTGCCGCAGACCACGAAGCTGCTCAACGACTCGGCGGGTGTGCTGGCGACCCAGCTGGACCACTCGGCGGCGATCGACTCCTTCGCCGACAGCGCCCTGCGGGTCGCGTCACGGCTGCGGGAGTCGGACGGCGACCTGCGGCGGTTGATCGCGGCGGCTCCGGGCGCGTCGGCGGAGGTGAGCGCCCTGCTGCGGGAGTCCGGGCCGAACCTCGGCGTCGTCCTGGCGAACCTGCTGACCACGGCCGACGTGCTGGTCACCCGGCAGGGCGCGCTGGAGGAGGTCCTGGTGACCGTGCCCGACGCGGTGTCGGTGGCCGCCTCGAGCCTCGGGTCCGGCCGGGCGCGGTTCGGCCTGGCCCTGACGTTCTTCGAACCGCCGCCGTGCGTGGCCGGCTACGAGTCCACCCCGCGCCGCAGCGGCCTCGACACCTCCACCGGCCCGTTCAACACCGATGCCGCCTGCACCCTCCCGCGCGGCTCCGCCACCGGCGTCCGCGGCTCGCAGAACGCCCCGCGCTAGTCCGCGGCTTCGTCCTCGGCCAGGATGGTCACCATCTCCTCGGGGATGTGGAACCGGGGCCCGTGTTCCGCGCTCATGTGGGGCATCAGGGGCGTGTCGACCGACTGCGGCACGACACCGCGGCCCTTCAACATGCGGGTGATGCGCATGACCGGGCCGATGAAACCGCTCATGAGAGTGCTGTCGTCGAACCCGCCGATCCGGTAAGCCGCCTCCTTGTCGATGAACCCGCCCCGTCGGGCCGCCTCACGGATGATCTCCGCGTGCGGTCGTTCCTCGAAGTCGAGGTGGCGGAGCAACTCGGCCACCCCGTCGACCGACCAGAGCGCGCTCTCCTGGCTCTCGCTCACCCGGGCGACGTCGTCCACCGATTCGGTGCGCACCTCGACCTCCAGCGCGGACGCGCGCCGGAGCAGGTCGACGGGCCGCATCAGGTAGAGCTGCTTGCCGGCCGTGGTGGCGAACTCCTCGACCAGCTCGACCCGCGGGCCGAGGAAGTCCGAGCGGTAGCGCCACCACCAGTCCTCCTTCTCGTCGCCGGTCACGAAGAGCAGGTCGGTGTCGCGCCGCGCGGCTTCCTGCACCGCCTGCGCCCACACCAGGTAGTCGCCCGCCGCGCCCTCGGGCAGGGTCGAGTCGTCCTTGCCCGCGTCGAGGTAGCCGGGCGGCTCCTTGGCCGCCGCACGCCGTTTCCCCTCCTGGACGAGCGCCTTCCACTGGCTGTGGTCGGGTTGCGCGCCGACCTTGCCGCGCAGCAGCGCCTCCAACCGGTCGAGCACCGGTTCGCGTCCCGGCACACCCGGCGAGTCGGGCGACGGGGGCGTGTGCGACCTGATGGCGGTCTCCAACCGCGCGTGCAACGCGGCGACCTCGCCCCGGAGGTCGTCGCGGACCGCGTCGGCCACGGCCGTGGTCTTGGCCCACTGGTGCAGCGCGTCATCGGCGGCTCGGTGCTGCTTGGCCAGGGCGGCGAGCACCTGGTCGGTCGCCGCCGCACGGCCGGCCAGGACCGTCAGCCGGTTGCGCCAGAACTCGCGCATCACCTGGTGCGGTATCCACAGCCGGTCGCCCACGCGGCGCAGGAGGCCCAGCAGGTCGTCCCGGGTGGACTCGTTGTAGCGGTAGAGGTTGAGCAGCACGTTGGCGTCGACCACCACCAGGGCGGATCGGAGCGCGTCCGCCAGCTCCTCCTCGGGGGGACGGCGGTAGCCGGGGAAGGCGTCGTAGATGCCCAAGCTGCCGTCTGCCTGCTCGACCATGTCCGGTAGATCGTCCCGCGGGCGGCCGGTGTTTCAGGCGGGGGAGACGTAGAACCAGACGCCGTCCTCGCGGACGAAGCGGCTGTTCTCGTGCAGCTCGTCGCGGTGGCCCTGCCACCGGTAGTGGGCGCGGAACTCGACCGTGCCGGTCGTCTGGAACGGCGTGCCGCCCGTGCGGGACAGGACTTCGAGGTGCGTCCAGCGCTGCTCCGGGTCGAGGTCGAGCGAGGCCGGGCGGGTGCCGGGGTGCCAGGTGGCCAGCAGGTAGTCCTCGTCGCCCACCGCGAACGCGCTGTAGCGGGATCGCATGAGGGCCTCGGCCGTCGCCGCCTTGCGCCGACCCCGGTGCAACGGCCCGCAGCACTCGTCGTACGGCTCGCCCCGGCCGCACGGGCACCGGCCCGCCTTCCCCGGCCCGCTCATCCCGGGCCCGCTCATTCCGGCGTGTCGCACGCGGTGCGGCCGGAGCGGTCGTAACGCACCCACGCCAGCGCGTTCTCCGCCTCCCGGTCACCGGCCGCCGCCTCCGCGGCCAACGACGCGTGCACCTGGTAGCGCAGGTCGGCGGGCACGGCGGGGTTGGTGAGCAGGTTCGCGCGGATCACCGGGCTCGGGTCGTCGGCGAGCGCCGCGACCGCGTCGGCGGGCGCGGACGGGTCGGTCGACAGCGCCTCGCGCGCGGCGGCGGACATCGGTTCGGTCACGGGACCAGGATAAGAGAGGAAGCGGCCCCCCTCCCGTTGACTGCCAGTCGGGGAGGGGGGCCGCTTCGAGGGCCGGCTACGGCGTCAGCCGCACGCCGCACCGTTCAAAGTGGGAGAAGTGAACGGTGGGGTACCGCCGCTGAAGCTCGCGTTGTACCCGATGGTCGCGGTACCACCGGTCGCGAGTCCGCCGTTCCAGGCCGCGTTACCGACGCGGACGATGTCGCCGCCGTCGGTCCACGTCCCGTTCCAGCCCTGGGAAACGGTCACACCGGGCGCGGAGAACGTCAGGGTCCAGCCGTTGATCGCCGCTCCCCGGTTCTCGATGACGATCTCGCCGGTGTAACCGCCCGACCACTGGCTCAC
Organism: Saccharothrix saharensis; assembly: GCF_006716745.1. Taxonomy (NCBI): domain Bacteria; kingdom Bacillati; phylum Actinomycetota; class Actinomycetes; order Pseudonocardiales; family Pseudonocardiaceae; genus Saccharothrix; species Saccharothrix saharensis. Next base: position 7,789,916 of record NZ_VFPP01000001.1, read on the forward strand.
CACGCGGTGCGTCACCCGGCATCCCCCTGGAGGGGGAGTGGTGGTCGTGGTGGTGGTCGTGGAAGTAGTGGTGGTCGTGGAGGTAGTGGTGGTCGTCGTGGTGGTGGTGGACGTCGGGCCGGCTGCGATGGCCAGGTCGTAGGCGCGTTGTGGCACGAACTGGCCGGCCTGGGCGATGCAGCCGTCGGCCTCGCCGGGCAGCTTGACCCACAGGAACGCGGCGATGCGGGAGTCGCCGGTGTTGGTCGTGCTGGGCGTGCCGATCGCGCGCCCGGCCGGGTCGCACCACTCGGTGCCCAGCGGGCCGTTGCCGTTGCGGCTGGTGTCGATCACCGCGGTCAGCCTGCCGTCGCCCAGGGCGTTGAGGATGTTCTTGGTGTAGGCCACCTCGTCGGACGTGCGCCGGTAGTTCGACACGTTGGACGCGATGCCGTCGGCGCTGTTGGAGATGTCGGCCGCACGCAACCGGTTGGCCGCCTCCGACGGGCTCAACCACGCCGAGTTGCCGATGTCGTAGTACACCTTCGCCTGCCCCGACCCGGACTTGAGCCTCTTGCCCGCGTACGCCATCGACGCCCGGGTCTCCGACTGCTGGCTCTCGCTCTGGCAGTTGCTCATGATCGGCAGCACGTCCGGCTCCAGCACGATCGCCGCCGGCCGACCGGCCAACCCCGCCGCGACCTCGTCCACCCACGCCCGGTAGGCCGAGTGCGACGGCGCGCCACCACCGCTGGCACCACCGCAGTCGCGGTTGGGGATGTTGTAGACCACCAGGATCGGGATCTTCCCCGCCGACGCCGCCGCACCGACGTAGGAACCGACCTCCGAACGCACCGTCGAGGTGTTCGTCGTGGTGAACCACCGCGCCGCCGGCACCGACGCGATCCGGTCACGGATCACCGCCGCACGCGAATCACCGGGATTGGCCGCGACCCACCTCGCACTCGACGTGTTCGGGTCGACGTAGAACGCCGAGTCGGCCGCCTGGGCGGTCGTCGCGCCACCGCCGAGGACCAGGGCCACCGCGCTGGCCACCAACGCGCTGGAGAGCGCGCCGGCGGTCGCCAGCCTGGCCTTGTGCCGAGGACGTGGGGTGTCGTGGCCGCGGTCGCGGGTGGTGTGTGCTCGCATCGGGTCCTCGCAGCGTCGGTGCTGAACGGGGGCTGACTTGACCTGGGAGCGCTCCCAGGTGGCAGGACTGTAGCCAGTGGGAAACGGTGAAGAAAAGAGGGCGTGATCGGCCGGCGCCTCACGCCGGTTTATACGGTCCGTGAAGAAAACGCCGGATGAACAGCACCTGAGACCGGTCGCCCGCCGATGAACGCGGTGTTCGCCACGCTCGGTCATGTTTTCCCGCCTCCACTGGGCCGATCGAGTGAGTGAGATCCGGGTCACGGCATGTTCGAAGTTGATGTCGAAAAAGTTGTCGAATTACGCCGTGCGGTCGTGGTCCCGCTGGTCCGAAAAGCCCAAGCCTGGTGCTTTAAACCGGACATTCCTAGTCTGGGAACGCTCCCAGCCCATTCTCGGGCCCTGTTCCCGACCCGGAGGCAACGCAATGACGCGCACTCCCTCCCGACCTGTCGCGGTGGCCGCGACGACGGCCCTCCTGGCGGCCGTCGCCCTCGCCGCCACCGTGCTGGTGCCCACCCTGCGACCGGTCGCCACCGCGCAAGTGGCGGCCCAGGCCGACCCGCGGGTCGAGCAACTGCTCGCCCGGATGTCGCTGGACGACAAGGTCGGCCAGATGACCCAGGTCGACCGCGGCGCGCTCAGGTCGACCTCGGACCTGGCCACCTACCGGATCGGCGCGGTGCTGTCCGGCGGCGGTTCCGCGCCGGCCACCAACACGGCCCAGGCCTGGGCCGACATGTACGACGGCTTCCAGCGCGCGGCGACGGCCACGCCGCTGGGCATCCCGCTGATCTACGGCGTGGACGCCGTGCACGGGCACAACAACGTGCGCGGCGCGACGATCTTCCCGCACAACATCGGCCTGGGCGCGACGCGCGACCCCGGGCTGGTCGAGCGCATCGGCGCGGCGACCGCCGAGGAGGTCGCGGGCACCGGCATCGACTGGAACTTCGCACCCTGCCTCTGCGTGGCGCGCGACGACCGGTGGGGTCGCACCTACGAGTCGTTCGGCGAGGTGCCGGAGATCCCCACCGCGATGACCAGCTACATCGACGGCCTCCAGGGCGCGACCCTCGGCGGCACGCCCAGCTCCGTGCTCGCCACGGCCAAGCACTTCATCGGCGACGGCGGCACCGAGGGCGGCGACGACCAGGGCGACGCGCGGATCGGCGAGCAGGAGCTGCGCTCGGTGCACCTGCCGCCGTTCCGGGCCGCCGTGGACCGCGGCGTCGGCTCGGTGATGATCTCCTACAGCAGCTGGAACGGCGTGAAGGCGCACGGCCACCGCTACCTGATCACCGACCTGCTCAAGACCGAGCTGGGCTTCACCGGCTTCGTGGTCTCCGACTGGGCGGGCATCGACCAGCTCGACGGCGCCACCGGGTTCACCGGCGCCGAGGTCGCCGCCGCGGTCAACGCGGGCATCGACATGGTCATGGTGCCGACCGACTACCAGCGGTTCACCAGCCTGCTCAAGGCCGAGGTGCAGGCCGGGCGGGTGAGCACGGCCCGGATCGACGACGCCAACCGCCGCATCCTGACCAAGAAGTTCGAGCTCGGCCTGTTCGAGCGCCCGCTCACCGACCGGTCGCTGACCTCGACGGTCGGCTCGGCGGCGCACCGCGACCTGGCCCGCCAGGCGGTGCGGCAGTCGCAGGTGCTGCTGCGCAACGACGGCGTGCTGCCGCTGCGCAAGTCGGGGAAGTACTTCGTCGCGGGCAAGTCGGCCGACAACATCGGCTACCAGAGCGGTGGCTGGACGATCTCGTGGCAGGGCGGCAGCGGCAACGTCACCCCCGGCACGACGATCCTGCAGGGCATCCGCGACCTGGTCGGCTCCGGTGCGTCGATCACCCACGACCGGTACGGCGCGGGGGTGGACGGCTCGTACACCGCGGCCATCGCGGTGGTGGGGGAGACCCCGTACGCCGAGGGCCAGGGCGACCGCCCGTACGGCCTGGGGCTGGACCGCGAGGACCTGGAGACGATCAATCGGCTGCGGTCGGCGGGCATCCCGGTGGTCGTGGTGCTGGTGTCGGGGCGTCCGATGGACATCGCGAACCAGGTCGGCGACTGGGACGCGCTGCTCGCCGCGTGGCTGCCCGGCACCGAAGGCCGCGGCGTGGCCGACGTGCTCTTCGGCGACTACAACCCGACCGGCAAGCTGCCCGTGACCTGGATGAACAGCGGTTCGCAGCAGCCGATCAACGTCGGTGACGGCAAGGCCGCCCTGTACCCGTTCGGGCACGGCCTGAGCTACGGCCCGACCACGACCACCAGCACGACCACGACAACAACCACCACCACGAGCACCACCACGACCACCGCGCCCCCGCCGGGCGGCTGCGTGGCCACGGCCCGCGTGACGTCCTCGTGGCAGGGTGGGTTCCAGGCCGACGTGACCGTCACCAACACCGGAACCGCCCGGCTCAACGGCTGGACGGTCACCTGGGCGAAGTCCGGCGACCAGACGATCAACTCGCTCTGGAACGGCAGGCTGACCCAGACCGGCACGTCGGTGTCCGTGGACGACGTCGGCTGGAACGGCACGCTCGCACCCGGCGCTTCGGGGTCCTTCGGGTACACCGCGAGTGGCGCGACGTCGACGCCCGAGCTGACCTGCCGGGTGAGGTAGCACGCCGCCGTGATCACTTTCTGGGAGCGCTCCCCTACGCTGCGTCGTTCGGCCCAGCGATCGCGGACATTCGGCCCAGGGTCTGAAGGCCTTCAGGTCGTAGTTGTCAAGGCTTTGTGGTTGAACCCTCTTTTCACGGTGTTTCTGTGCGGTTACAGTCCCGGACTGGGAGCGCTCCCAGAAAACCTCCACCGCCCTGCCCCTCGGAGGCACCGCATGCGACGACGCATGTCCGGAGCACTGGCCGGCACGCTCGCTGTGCTGGTCAGCGCCTTGACGCTGACCCCGTTCCAGCCGTCCGCGACCGCCGCGCCCGCGTTCAACTACGGCGAGGCCCTGCAGAAGTCGATCTGGTTCTACGACGCCCAGCGGTCCGGCGACCTGCCCGCGGACAACCGGGTGAACTGGCGCGGCGACTCGGCGTTGCGCGACGGCAGCGACGTGGGGATCGACCTCTCGGGCGGCTTCTACGACGCGGGCGACCACGTCAAGTTCGGCCTCCCGTTCGGCGCCACGATGACCATGCTGGCGTGGGGCGCGGTGGAGAACCGCGAGGCCTACGAGAACTCGGGTCAGCTGCGCCACCTCATGGCCAACCTCAAGTGGGGCACGGACTGGATCATCAAGGCGCACCCGTCGCCGAACGTGGTGTACGGGCAGGTCGGCAAGGGCGACGACGACCACAAGTGGTGGGGCGCGGCCGAGGTCATGCAGATGGCCCGCCCGGCGTACAAAGTGGACGCCTCGTGCCCCGGCTCGGACCTCGCGGGCGAGTACGCGGCGGCGATGGCGTCGGCCTCGATGGTGTTCAAGGCGACCGACCCGACCTACGCGGCCACGTTGCTGACCCACGCGAAGCAGCTCTACACCTTCGCCGACACCTACCGCGGCAAGTACAGCTCCTGCATCACCGACTCGGCGAACTTCTACAACTCGTGGAGCGGCTACCAGGACGAGCTGGTGTGGGGCGCGATCTGGCTCTACCGCGCCACCGGTGACGCGAGCTACCTGACCAAGGCCAAGGCGGAGTACCCCAAGCTGTCCACCGAGCCGCAGACCACGACGCGCTCGTACCGCTGGACCATCGCGTGGGACGACAAGTCCTACGGCGCCTACGCGCTGCTGGCCAAGCTGACCGGTGAGGCCGAGTACGTCGCCGACGCCAACCGGTGGCTGGACTACTGGACCACCGGCTACAACGGCAACCGCGTGCGGTACTCGCCGGGCGGCCAGGCGCACCTCGACACCTGGGGCTCGCTGCGGTACGCCGCCAACACCGCGTTCGTCGCGCTGGTCTACAGCGACTGGCTGCGCGAGCGCGACGCCGCCAGGGCGGCCACCTACCACGACTTCGGCGTGCGGCAGATCAACTACGCGCTGGGCGACAACCCGCGCAGCGCCAGCTACGTCGTCGGCTTCGGCGCCAACCCGCCGCGCAACCCGCACCACCGCACCGCGCACGGCGCGTGGGCCGACACCATGCAGGACCCCGTGACCAGCAGGCACGTCCTGTACGGCGCGCTGGTCGGCGGCCCCGGCACGAACAACGACGCGTACAAGGACGACCGCACCGACTTCGTCGCCAACGAGGTCGCGCTGGACTACAACGCCGCGTTCACCGGCGCGCTCGCCCGGCTCTACCAGGAGTACGGCGGCACGCCGCTGGCCAACTTCCCGGTCGCCGAGGCCACCGACGGCCCCGAGCTGACCGTGCAGGCGTCGGTCAACCAGAGCGCGACCGGCTTCACCGAGATCAAGGCGTTCGTCTTCAACAAGACCGCGTGGCCGGCCCGGATGTTCAACGGCTCGCTGCGCTACTACTTCACCCTCGACGGCGCCACCACGCCGAGCCAGATCACCGTCACCACCAACTACAACCAGTGCGGCACGCCGAGCGCGCCCAAGCAGCACAGCGGCTCGGTGTACTACGTGGACGTGCCGTGCCCCGGCGTGTACCCGGGCGGCCAGTCCGCGCACAAGCACGAGGTGCAGTTCCGCATCACCAGCGCCGGCTCCTGGGACCCGTCCAACGACTGGTCCTACGAGGGCCTGGGCACGGGCAACACGGTCGCGCTGACCGACCGCCTGGTGCTCGTGCAGGACGGCGCGGTGCAGTGGGGCAAGGAGCCCGGCCCGGCGGTGGTCGACCGCGAGGCGCCCACCGTCCCCACCGGGCTGCGGGCGGTCGCCGGTCCGAACAACACCTTCACCCTGGGCTGGAACGCCTCCACCGACAACGTCGGGGTGGCCGGCTACGACGTGCTGCGGGCGGACGGCACGGTCGTAGGTGCCACGGCCACCCCGACGTTCCCCCTCTCCGGTCTCGCGCCCGGCTCGCACTCCTTCTCGGTGCGGGCCAAGGACGCGGCGGGCAACGTGTCGGCGGCGAGCACGCCGATCGTGATCACGGTGGCGGACAACGGCGACCGCGAGGCGCCGACGGTCCCGAGTGGACTCACCGCCTCCGCGATCACCAGCACCGGCGCGACGATCCGCTGGACCGCCTCCACCGACAACAACGCCGTGGTGGGCTACGACGTCCTGCGCGCGGACGGCTCGGTCGCGGCCACCACGACCGGCGTGAGCCACCAGCTGACCGGCCTCACCGCCGACACGGCCTACACCTTCGCCGTCCGCGCCCGCGACGCCGCCGGCAACGCCTCCGCGGCGAGCACGGCGGTGACGTTCCGCACCACGACCGGCGGCCCGACCGGCCCGATCGCCGTGCAGCAGCGCGGCAACGGCTCGGCCTCGGCCAACCAGATCGGCGCGACGCTCGCCCTGGTCAACCGCGGCGCGGCGGCGGTCGACCGGTCCGCGGTCACCCTCCGGTACTGGTTCACCGGCGACACGGCCAACGCCAACTACCAGGTGTTCTGCGACTGGGCGGTGGTCGGCTGCGCCAACGTGCGCGCCACCGTGGTGAAGCTGCCCGACGCGCGGCCGGGCGCGGACTCCTACCTCCAGGTGTCGTTCACCGCGGGCACGCTCGCCGCGGGTGCGAGCACCGGCGACATCCAGTTGCGGGTGGCCAAGTCCGACTGGTCGACCTTCAACCAGGCCGACGACCACAGCTACCGGGTCAGCGCGACCCTCACCGACTTCGACCGGGTGACCGCCTACACCGGCGGTTCCCTCACCTGGGGCACCGAGCCCTAGCACCAGTCTCGGCACGGGGCGTTCTGCGCGCCCAGGCGTCCCGTGCCGACTCCACTCTCCGCCACGCCGCTTTTTCAAGCTCGCGGGTCAATGGCTGATCCGTGCAGGAGGAGGACGCATGAGGTACCGCACCAGAGCGGGACGGTTGCGCACCGGTCCGCTCGCGCTGATAGCCGCGGCGGCGACCGCCGCGGGTGTTATGCCGTTCGTCGCGCCGGTGGCGAACGCGGCCGTCGCGTGTACGGTCAACTACCAGGTCACCAACCAGTGGCAGGGTGGCTTCGGCGCCAACGTGTCCATTCGCAACGAGGGCGACCAGGTCAACAACTGGCGCCTCACGTGGACCTTCCCGGACGGCCAGCGCGTTCAGCAGGGCTGGAACGGCACGTTCTCGCAGAGCGGCAGCGTCGTGACCGTGGCGGCGCCGGGCTGGGCGCCGAACCTGGGCACGGGCGCCTCCGTGACCCCCGGCTTCAACGGCTCGTGGACCGGCCAGAACCGGCCGCCCACGGACTTCGCCCTCAACGGCACCCGGTGCACCGGGCCGAACGTCAACGTCGACCCGACGGTGTCGCTGACGTCGCCGACCACCGCGCAGACGTTCCAGTCCGGCCAGGCGATCCCGCTGGCGGCGACCGCGGCCGACAGCGACGGCACCGTCGCCAAGGTCGAGTTCCTGGCCGACGGCGTGGTCGTCGCGACCGACACGAGCGCCCCGTACACGGGTTCGTGGACCGGCGCGAGCGTGGGTGAGCACGCGATCGTCGCCCGCGCCACCGACGACAAGGGCGGCATCGGCAACTCCAGCATCGCCAGCATCCGCGTCATCGCGGGCCAGGCGATCCAGGTCAGCCCGCCGTCGCTGAGCGTGCGGCAGGGCGGCACCGGCACCTTCGGCGTCTCGCTGGCCACCGCGCCGACCGCGAACGTGACGGTCACCGTGGCGCGTTCGGCCGGCAGCACCGACCTCACGGCCGGTCCCGCGTCGCTGACGTTCACGCCGAGCAACTGGGCGACCAAGCAGAACGTCACGGTCACCTCGGCGGCCAACGGCGGCGACCTGGCCACGGCCACGTTCACCGCGAGCGCCACCGGTGTGACGGCGGCGTCGGTGGAAGTCAGGGAGACCAGCGCCAACACCTCCACGTTCGAGCAGGAGTTCCTGGACCTCTACGCCAAGATCCACGACCCGGCGAGCGGCTACTTCCGCACCTTCTCCGATGGCCTGAAGGTGCCGTACCACTCGATCGAGACGCTGATGGTCGAGGCTCCGGACCACGGTCACCAGACCACGTCCGAGGCGTTCAGCTACTACCTGTGGTTGGAAGCGAGCTACGCCCGGATCACCGAGGACTGGTCTTCGTTCAAGAAGGCCTGGGCCTCGATGGAGAAGTACATCATCCCGGCCACGGCGGACCAGCCGACCAACAACAAGTACGACCCGTCCAAGCCCGCGACCTACGCTCCCGAGCACCCGCGGATGGACCTGTACCCGTCGCAGCTGGAGTCCAACGTGCCGGTGGGTCGCGACCCGATCGCGGCCGAGCTGAAGTCGGCGTACGGCACCGACGACATCTACGGCATGCACTGGCTGATGGACGTCGACAACACCTACGGCTTCGGCCGGTGCGGTGACGAGTCCGACGCGGCGCCCGCCTACATCAACACCTACCAGCGCGGTTCGTCGGAGTCGGTGTGGGAGACCATCCCGCAGCCGTCGTGCGACACCTTCGCGCACGGTGGCCGCAACGGCTACCTCGACCTGTTCACCAAGGACGCCAGCTACGCCAAGCAGTACAAGTACACCAACGCCCCGGACGCCGACGCGCGTGCGGTGCAGGTGGCGCTGCTGGCCCAGCGGTGGGCGACCGAGCAGGGCAAGGTCGCCGAGATCGCCCCCGAGGTCGCGAAGGCGGCCAAGATGGGTGACTACCTGCGCTACTCGCTGTTCGACAAGTACTTCAAGAAGATCGGCAACTGCACCAGCGCCTCCTCCTGCCCCGGCGGCACGGGCAAGGACAGCGCGCACTACCTGATCTCCTGGTACTACGCGTGGGGCGGCGCCACCGACACGTCCGCGGGTTGGGCCTGGCGCATCGGCTCGGGTGCCTCGCACCAGGGCTACCAGAACCCGCTCGCGGCCTACGCGCTGGCGAACGAGCCGGCCCTGAAGCCGAAGTCGACGACCGGTCAGCAGGACTGGGCCACGTCGATGACCCGTCAGCTCGAGCTGCTGACGTGGCTGCAGTCCGCCGACGGCGCCATCGCCGGTGGTGTCACGAACACGTGGGAAGGCTCGTACAGCCAGCCGCCGGCCGGCACGCCGACCTTCTACGGCATGTTCTACGACGCCCACCCGGTGTGGCGCGACCCGCCGTCGAACCGCTGGTTCGGCTTCCAGGCGTGGCAGATGGAGCGCACCGCGGCGCTGTACGAGATGACCGGCAACGCGGCCGCCAAGAAGATCCTCGACAAGTGGGTCCCCTGGGCGATCGCGAACACCACCATCGGCACCAACGGCCAGTTCCAGATCCCGTCGGACCTGGAGTGGACCGGCGCGCCGGACAACTGGAACGCCACCAACCCCGGCGCCAACGCGAACCTGCGCGTCAGGGTGCTCAACTACAGCCAGGACGTCGGCATCGCCGCGTCCTACGCCAAGACGCTCCTCAACTACGCGGCCGAGTCGGGCAACGCCCAGGCGAAGACCGTCGGTGAGGGCCTCTTGACGGCGCTGCTGGCGCACAAGACCGACAAGGGCATCACGGTGCCCGAGGAGCGCAAGGACTACAACCGCTTCGACGACGTCTACAACACGACGACGCGCGAGGGTCCGTACGTTCCGTCGGGCTGGACGGGCACCATGCCCAACGGCGACCAGATCAAGCCGGGTGTGTCCTTCGTGGACATCCGTTCGATGTTCAAGCAGGACAAGGACTGGCCGAAGGTCCAGGCGTACCTGGACGGCGGCCCCGCGCCGACCTTCACCTACCACCGGTTCTGGGCGCAAGCTGAGATCGCCACGGCGTTCCAGCTGCACGTGGAGCTGTTCGGGTAGACCCGCGAAGGTCGCCGGCACCCCCCTCACGACGTGGTGAGGGGGGTGTTCGGCGTGTCGCGGAGCGTCTCGATCGTCGATTCTGTTCGACGTGGCCCCGTCGGTGGAACAACTCCGGAACTTCGGTGTTGACGCCGGCGAGAGAGCTGTGCCACATTTCTGGCACCCCGCCCGCTGACCCCCGGTCGGCGCCGTTGTCGCAGCGATCGAAACGATTCGATTGAGTGAGCTGCACTTTCGAACAATTCGACGACCGCGAGAGGTGTGCCGTGGACCCGCTGCCGTTCCGAGATCCGGGCCTGCCGGTCGAGGACAGGGTGGCCGACCTGCTCGGCCGGCTGACCGACGAGGAGAAGGTGGCGCTGCTGCACCAGCACCAGCCGGCCGTGCCGCGCCTGGGGCTGGCGGCGTTCCGCACGGGACTGGAAGCGGTGCACGGCGTGGCGTGGCTGGGTCCGGCCACGGTGTTCCCGCAAGCGGTCGGGTTGGCCTCGTCGTGGGACACCGACCTGGTGCGGCGGGTCGGCGAGGCGGTCGGCGTGGAGGCGCGGGGCTTCCACCACCGCGACCCGGTGGCGCACGGGCTGAACGTGTGGGCGCCGGTGGTGAACCCGTTGCGCGACCCGCGGTGGGGGCGCAACGAGGAGGGCTACTCCGAGGACCCGACGCTGACCGCGGCGATGGGCACGGCGTACGCGTCGGGATTGCGCGGGGACCACCCGCGTTACCTGCGGACGGCGCCGACGTTGAAGCACTTCCTCGGCTACAACAACGAGGACGACCGGTGCGTCACGTCGTCGGACCTGCGCCCGCGCGTGCTGCACGAGTACGAGCTGCCGTGCTTCCGCGGCCCGGTCGAGGCGGGCGCGGCCGTGGCGGTGATGCCGTCGTACAACCTGGTCAACGGCCGGCCCGCGCACCTGAGCCCGTTGATCGGGCAGGAGCTGCGGAGGTGGGCCCCGAACGGGCTCGCCGTCGTCAGCGACGCGTACGCGCCGTCGAACGTGGCCGGGTTGCAGGCGTACCTGCCAACGCACGCCGAGGCGCACGCGGCGATGCTCGACGCGGGCGTGGACAGCTTCACCGACCAGGACGCCGACCCCTCGCTGACCGTCGAGAGCGTCACCACCGCGATCAAGGACGGCCTGCTGGACCGGTCGGCGGTGGACCGCGCGGTGGGCAACGTGCTGGCGCTGCGGTTCCGGCTCGGCGAGTTCGACCCCGTCGACGACAACCCCTACGCCGCCATCACCTCCGACGTCATCGGCACGCACGGCGAGCTGGCGCTGGAAGCCGCGCGGAAGGCGGTCGTGCTGCTGCGCAACGACTCCGCGTTGCCGCTCGCGCGCGGCTCGCGGCTCGCGGTGATCGGCACGCACGCCGACGCGCTGTTCGAGGACTGGTACAGCGGCACGCTGCCCTACCAGGTGACCGTTCGGAGGGGACTGGAGGAGTTCGCCTCCTCGGTCGCCTACGCCGAGGGCGTCGACCGGATCGCGCTGCGCGCGGCGGACGGCCGCTACCTCGGTGTGCGCGGCGGCGTCGTGGGACTGGGCGAGCGGGCGCTGTTCGACCGCTTCCACTGGGGCGGCGGGGTGTGGACGCTGCGCGACGTGGGCTCGCGGCGCTACCTCGGCGTGGCCGAGGACGGCTCGCTGGTCGCCACCGCGACCGCGCCGGGCGGCTGGGACGTGCGGGAGCTGTTCGAGCCGCGGCTGACCGACGCGGGGGTGGTGCTGCGCAACAAGGTCCACGGCACCGACACCGTCCCGTTCGGGGTCGAACGCGTGGTGGACGGCGTCGCCGCCGCGGCCGAGGTCGCGGCACGGGCCGACACCGTCGTGCTGGTGCTGGGCAACGACCCGCACGTCAACGGCCGGGAGACCGAGGACCGCGCCACGCTGCGCCTGCCGTCCCTCGACCTGGTGCGCGCGGTCCGCGAGGCCAACCCGAACACGGTGCTGGTGCTCGTGAGCGGTTACCCGTACTCGCTGGACGGCGAGGAGGAGCACCTGCCCGCCGTCGTCTGGACCGCGCACGGCGGCCAGGAGCAGGGCCGGGCGGTCGCGGAGGCGTTGTTCGGCGCGTTCTGCCCGTCGGGCCGGCTCACCCAGACCTGGTACCGCTCCGACGACGACCTGCCGGACATCTTCGACTACGACATCATCCGCGCGGGCGGCACGTACCTCTACTTCACCGGCGAGCCGCTGTTCCCGTTCGGCCACGGGTTGAGCTACACCACGTTCGAGTACGCCGACCTGGCGTGGGCGGACGGCGTGGCCGCGGTGTCGGTGACGAACACCGGCGCGGTGGCGGGCGCGGAGGTCGTGCAGCTGTACTCGTCGGCGCTGGACTCGCGGGTGCGCCAGCCGGTGCGCAAGCTGCAGTCGTTCGAGCGGGTGTTCCTCGCGCCGGGTGAGACGGCGGTGGTGCGGCTGCGGACCGACCGGTTGTGGCACTGGGACGTGACGACCGGCCGCCGGGTGGTGGAGGCCGGGCGGTACGAGCTGTGCGCGGGCTCGTCGTCGCGGGACATCCGGTCGCGGCTGGTGGTGGACGTGCCGGGGGAGCGGATCGCGCCGAGGGCGGGCGTCCTGCCGGCGTCGGACTTCGACGACTGCGACGGCGTGCGGCTGGTGGACGACGAGGTCGTGTTCACCGGCGAGGGCGCGTGGATCTCGTTCCACGACGTGGTGCCGGGGTCGCGGTCCGCGCCGCCGGGCACCCGGATCTCGTTCGTCGGCACGTCGTTGGTGCTCACCGCCCGCATCGCGGGCGTGCGCGTGAAGGAGGTGCGCTGACATGGTCACGATCGCCGATGTCGCCCGGCACGCCGGGGTGGCGCCCAGCACGGTGTCGTACGTGCTGACGGGCCGCCGTTCGATCTCCTCGGCCACCAAGGCGAGAGTCGAGGCGAGCGTGCGGGCGTTGGGGTACCACCCGCACGCGGGCGCCAGGTCCCTGGCCAGCAACCGCGCGAACGTGCTGGCGCTCGTGCTGCCGATGCGCGAGGGCATGCACATGCCGGTGCTGATGCAGTTCGTCGTCGCGGTCGCCAACGCGGCCCGCCGGCACGACCACGACGTGCTGCTGGTGACCGCCGACCAGGGCGCGGCCGGACTGCGCCGGGTGGCGGGCAGCGCCCAGGTCGACGGGCTGCTGGTGATGGACGTGGAGATGCACGACGAGCGCGTGCCCGTGCTGCGCGACCTGGACCGGCCGTCGGTGCTCATCGGCTTCCCCGCCGACGCGGCCGGGTTGACGTGCGTGGACCTGGACTTCGCCGAGGCGGGTTCGCGGTGCGTGGACCACCTGGCCGACCTGGGCCACACCTACGTGGCGCTGGTCGGCGCGCCCCGCGCGGTCTACCAGCGCGACACCGGGTTCGCGCACCGCACCATGGCGGGGTTCAGCGCGGCGGCGATGCGGCGCGGGGTCTCGTCGACGACCCTGCCGACCGAGACCGACCACGACTCGGTCCGGGTGGCGATCACCGGCCTGCTCGAACGGCACCCCGCCGTCACGGGCCTGGTGGTGCACAACGAGGCCGCGCTGCCGTCCGTGGTCGAGGTGCTGCGGTCGTTGGGGCGCAAGGTGCCCGACGACGTCGCCGTGATCGCGATCTGCCCGGACGACCAGGCCGAGCGCCTGATGCCGCCGCTGACGTCGGTGGCGGTCCCGGCCGAGCAGTTGGGCCACCACGCGGTGGCGCTGCTGATGGCCAAGCTGGACCGCACCCCGACACCCCCGCTGACCCTGCTGCCGCCGCGGCTCACCGAACGGGCCAGCACGACCCGGTGACGTCGTCCCGGCCCGGCGGTGCGGCGGGTTCGGGTGGCCGAGCGGTGCTCACCCCTCCGGCGAGCGGTAGGCGTCGATCAGCGCCCGGACGGCGGCGTCGACCTCCGCCGGGAGGGGCGTGTGGTTGACGATGTCCTGCAACGGGTCCGCCGCCGTGACCCCGGCGGCCCTGCGGTGCGGCGGCTCGAACAGGGCGAGGCCGCGGCGGGCGGCGGCGAGTGCCTCCCGCTCCTGGCCGGCGAACGCCAGGGCGTCGGCGTAGTCGAACCACTTCCACCTGTCCCGGTGGCCTTCCTCCATGGCGCTGTAGCGCGCGAGCCCGGTCAGGGTGTCGGCGGCGGCGAGGGCCCGCGCGCACAGGTCCCCGTCGTCGCCCGCCAACAAGAGGTCCAAGCGGACGACGTTCATGAGGGGGTAGGTGTCGCGGCGGTCGATCCGGCCCGCCTCGGCGTAGGCGTCCCGTGCCTGGCGCAGCGCGGCGAAGTCGTAGACGCCGGCGTCGTCGTAGTGGCTTCGGGCCCGGCGACGGTGGATGCCGCCGAGGATCGCGTGCGCTTCGGCGTCGTCCGGTGCACGCGCGATGCACCGCTGGACCGAGTGCGCGGCAGCGTCGAGCGAACCGTGCTTGCTCTGCGCGACGCCCAACTGGCGCCATGCCCGGCTGTCGGTCTCGTCGAGTGACACCGCCCTGGTCAGGTGGGTGATGGCGGTGGGGTGGTCGTCGGCCGCGATGGCCGCCTCGCCGAGCAGGAGGTGCGCCTCGGCGTTGGCGGGGTTGACCTCGACGGCCTGGCGGAGCAGGTCCACGCGCTGGTCGTGCGACGCGGTCCGCGCGGCTGTGATCAGGTCTTCGCCGCGCTGGTGGTGCAGCCGCGCGTTCTCGTCGCGCAGCTCCCGCAACTCTCGACGTCCGACCGCGACGAGCTCGGTGCCCTGGCGCACCAGGCTGTCGACGTGGTCCGGGTTCCTGAGCCCCTTGACGATCATCTCCACGATGCGCTTGCACGCGGTCTCCAGCTTCTCGGGGTCGTTGCCGTACTCGACCGCCTTGCTGGGGGCCACGTTGAACGCCAGGTCGTCCTGGAGGCTCTGGCACGTCAGCACCGTCACGTTGTCGCGCACGGCCCAGCGGACACCGAGTTCGAGGTAGACGTTGGCGTTCAAGCCGGTGAGGTCGGCGATGTAGACCGGCGCGTGCAGGGCCGCTCCGAACATCGACTGGTGGATGTTGCCCGGGCGGTACTCGTCGACCTCGACGCGCACGCGGAAACGCCGGCCCATCTCCTCGCCGACCTCGCGCGCGACCCGTTCGTACAGGTGCTTCTTGATCTGCTCGACGTTCGTCCAGCCGGCGTTCGGACCGCGCACGGTCCCGGGCATGGCGACGAAGATGACGTCGGCGTCGGGGGTGCCGCCGGCCGTCGGACCGGTATCGACTGTCATGGGTTCAGCTCCACCGTTCTGCACGCGGCCGTGTGTCGTCGTCTGTATCGGGTCCGGCGCGCCGAGCGTTCCACGGCCCGCCGCGGCCGGCCGTCCGCCGCTACCCTCCGGTGGATGAGCGACAACCACGTCGTGGTCATCACCACCACCGACAGCGAGGACGCGGCGGGCACGCTGGCGAAGGCGATCGTGGAGGCGCGGTTGGCTGCGTGCGTGCAGGTGAGCGGTCCCGTCCGGAGCGTGTACCGGTGGGACGGCGAGGTGCACGACGACCGCGAGTGGCAGCTGTGGATCAAGACCGCGTACGACCGGGTGGACGAGCTGACCGAGTTCGTCGAGGCGCGGCACTCCTACGACGTGCCCGAGGTGCTGGCGCTGCCGGTGCTGGGCGGCAACGCGGACTACCTGGCCTGGGTCACCGAGCAGACCCGCCGCTGAGGTACGCGGTGACCAGCGCGGCCCCGGTGGCCGCGAGCCAGGCGCGCGGGTCGAGCAGGCCGGGGTGCGGCCGGCGGGTGGCCGCGACGTCGGCCCGGTAGCCGCGCTCGTCCAGCCACTCGTTGGCGTAGGCGAAGTCCCCGCCCACCTGTCGGACGACCTCGATCGGGACCTGCTCCTACGACAGCTCGCGCCCGGTGGCGGCCGAGATCGCGGCGGCGATGGCGACCGGGGTCAGCTCGTCGCCGGCCAGGTCCTCGGTGCGGCCGATCCACGCGAGTCCCGGTCGCGCCGACCACCGCGATCGTCTTGTCCGCCGTGCTCCCTCGGTTGAGCGGGGTGGCCCCCGTTCGCCGTGCCGACGTGGCCGTGGCGGACCTGCTGGAGCCGGCCGACGCGGTGTCGCTGTCCGCCGGGGGCGGCCGCACCCGTGACACCCGGTTGACCCCGTCGGCCCCGGGCAACCCCACCCCCATGGTGTCGATCCACGAGCTGTACCGCCGCTGGCTCGACGAGCTGTGGCACGGCAACCGCGACGTGGCCGCCGACCTGGTCACCGAGGACTTCGTCGGGCACTGGCCGGACCGCGACGTCACCGGGCCCGCCGACCTCGCCGCCGTCGTCCGCGAGACCCACGCGATGTTCACCGACCTGTCCTTCGCGCTGGAGGTCGGCCCCGTGGTCGAGGGTGACCTCGTCGCGGCGCGGTGGACCGGCCGCGGTCGCACGGCCCAGGGGCCGATGCGGTTCGTCGGCCACGACATCCTGCGCGTGCGGGACGGCCGGTTCGCCGAGTACTGGGTCGCCACCCGGACCGACTCCTAGATCCCCAACCGCCGCCGGACCAGGGTGGCGGTGTGCACGGGTTCCGCGTCGGTGCCGTGGCGGACCTGCGTGCGGCAGCTGAACCCGTCCGCCACGACCGCCGTGCCCGCGTCGGCCGACCGCACGGCCGGGAACAGGGCTTGCCCACCCACCGCCATCGACACGTCGTAGTGCCCGCGCTCGAACCCGAAGTTGCCCGCCAGGCCGCAGCATCCCTCGAGCAGGGACGCGCCCACCCCGGCCTTGGCCAGCAGTTCCCGGTCGGCGTCCAGCCCCAGCTCCGCGTACTGGTGGCAGTGGGGCTGCACGACCGCGCGCCGCTCGCCCGGCACCGGTTCCAGCAGCGGCGACACGTGCTCGGCGAACGTGCGCACGGACCCGGCCAGCCGCACCACGTCCGGGTCGTCCCCGGCGACCTCCAGCGCGTCGGACCGCAGGAACGCCGTGCAGCTCGGCTCCAACCCCACCACCGGGACGCCGTCGCGCGTCCACCGCCGCAGCACGCGTGCCGTCCGCCGCACCACCCGCCGCGCCACCCCGAGCTGACCGGTGGAGAACCACGTCAACCCGCAGCACACCGCGCCCTCCGGCACCTCCACCGCCTGCCCGACGTGGCCGAGCACCGCCGCCGCGTCGAACCCGATGCCCGGCTCGAAGTGGTTGGTGAACGTGTCCGGGAACAGCAGCACCCGGTCACCGCCGCCGACCGGGGTGAACCGGGACTGGAACGACCGCACCGGCGTCGGCAGCGGCCGTTGCGGCGACACCCCGGCGAACCGCCCGAACCGCGCCGTCACCCCGTTCACCAACCGCAGCCGCAGCCACAGCGGCAACCACCCCATCGAGTAGTGCGCCGCCGGCCGCACCCGTCCCCGGTAGTGGTGGTGCAGGAACTCCGCCTTGTAGGTGGCCATGTCCACGTCCACCGGGCAGTCGCGCTTGCACCCCTTGCAGCCCAGGCACAGGTCCAGCGCGTCGCGCACCTCCTCCGACCGCCACCCGCCGCGCACCACCTGCCCGCCCAGCATCTCGAACAGCAGCCGCGCCCGGCCGCGCGTGGAGTGCTTCTCCTCCTTCGTCACCCGGTAGCTCGGGCACATCACCCCGCCGGACGTGTTCAGGCACTTGCCCACGCCCACGCACCGCCGCGTCGCCGCCGCCAGGTCGCCGCCGTCGGCGCGCAGCGCGAGCGCCGCCCGGGTCGGGATCACCGGTGGCGCGACCAGCACCCGCAGGTCGTCGTCCAGCTTCGCGGGTGCCACGATCCGGCCCGGGTTCATGAGGTGGTCCGGGTCGAACGCCGCCTTGAACCGCCCGAACGCCTCGATCGCGGCCGGCGGGTACATCCGCGGCAGCAGCTCCGACCGCGCCTGCCCGTCGCCGTGCTCACCCGACAGCGACCCGCCGTGCGCCACCACCAGGTCCGCCGCGTCCTGCAGGAACGACCGGTGCCCGCGCCGGAAGTCGAAGTCGATCCGCACGTGCAGGCAGCCCTCGCCGTAATGGCCGTAGGTGATGCCGCGCCGGCCGTGGCCGGCCAGCAAGGCGTCGAAGTCGCGCAGGTAGGCGCCCAGCCGGTCGGGCGGCACGGCCGCGTCCTCCCAGCCCGACCACGCCTCGCCGCCGTCGGGCATCCGGGTCGCCAACCCCGCGCCGTCCTCTCTCACCCGCCACAGCGCGCGCTGCCGCGCCGGGTCGGTCACCACCACGGAGTGCGGCGCGAGCGCGGCGGCGAGGTGCGCGACCGAGTCCTCCGCCGTCTCCACGAACAGCCAGCTCTCGCCGCGCGGCAGCAGCAGCCGCGAGTCGCCCGCCGCCCGCGCCAGCTCGGCGTTCAGCCCCTCGATCGTGAGCACGTCCAGCTCACGCAGTTGCGGCGCGAGGTCCGCGGCGTCGTACGGGCCGTCGAAGCCGAGCACGGCCAGCACCCGGCGCGGCGGCGCCGGCACCAGCTCCACGGTCGCGCCGAGCACGGTCGCGCACGTGCCCTCCGAGCCGACCAGCGCCCGGGTCAGGTCCGGCAGCGCGTCCAGCCGGTAGCCCGACACCCGCCGGTCCAGCGCGGGGAACCACGACGGGTCCACCGCCGGCAGGTCCAGCGGTGGGGGAGTGCGGGTGTCGAACCGGCGGCCGTCGGTCAGCAGCACGTCGAGCGCGCGCACGTTGTCGCTGGTCTTGCCCCAGGCGACGGAGTGCGCGCCGCACGCGTCGTTGCCGATCATGCCGCCGAGCGTGCAGCGGGAGTGGGTCGACGGGTCCGGGCCGAACACCAGCCCGTGCGGCCGGGCGGCGTCGTTGAGGCGGTCCAGCACCACCCCGGGCTGCACCACCGCGACGCGGTCGACCGGGTCCACCGAGATCACCCGGTCGAGGTACCGGGAGAAGTCGATGACGAGGCCCGCGCCCGCCGAGTTGCCCGCGATCGACGTGCCCGCGCCCCGGTTGGTGATCGGCACGCCGTGCGCGACGGCCACCCCGACCGCCGCCACCACCCCGTCCACCGACCGCGGCCGCACCACGACGGTCGGCACGTGGCGGTAGTTGGACGCGTCGACGGAGTACAGCGCGCGGTCGCCCGGGGCGGCGAGCACGTCGCCGTCGACCTCGGTCGTGAGTCGTTCGACGAAACCGGTCACCGGCCGATTGTGATCCACCTCCGGCCGATGGTGGCGTACTCCGGGGTACGGGATAGCCTCGCCCGCATCAACCAGCAGCGATGGGAGCAAGCGTGTCGAGGTCCGTTCTGGTCACCGGTGGCAACCGGGGCATCGGTCTGGCGATCGCGCGGGCGTTCGCCGCGCAGGGCGACAAGGTCGCGGTGACGCACCGCGGGTCCGGCGCGCCCGAAGGCCTGCTCGGCGTCAAGTGCGACGTGACCAGCTCGACCGAGGTCGACGCGGCGTTCGCCGAGGTCGAGGCCGCGCACGGGCCGGTCGAGGTGGTCGTGGCCAACGCCGGCATCACCGACGACACCCTGCTGCTGCGGATGACCGACGAGCAGTTCACCCGCGTCCTCGACGCCAACCTCACCGGCGCGTTCCGGGTCGCGCAGCGCGCGTCCAGGGGAATGCTGCGCAAGCGCTACGGCCGGATCGTGTTCATCTCCTCCGTGGTCGGCCTCACGGGCGGCGCGGGCCAGGTCAACTACGCCGCCAGCAAGGCGGGCCTGGTCGGCGTGGCCCGGTCGATCGCCCGCGAGCTGGGCGCCCGCAACATCACCGCGAACGTCGTCGCGCCCGGCTTCATCACCACGGACATGACCGACGCGCTGCCCGAGGAGCGCCGCAAGCAGATCCTCGCCCAGGTGCCGTCGGGCCGCTACGGCACGACCGACGAGATCGCCGCCGCCGTCACCTTCCTGGCCTCCGACGCCGCCGCCTACATCACCGGCGCGGTGCTGCCGGTCGACGGCGGCCTCGGCATGGGCCACTGAACCAGCCAGTACCAGAGCACAACATTTCGGAGGACGGGTTTCAGTGACGGGACTGCTCGAAGGCAAGCGGCTGCTGGTCACCGGTGTGATCACGGACGCGTCGATCGCCTTCCACGTGGCCAAGGTCGCGCAGGAGCAGGGCGCCCAGGTCGTGCTCACCGGCTTCGGCCGGCTGAGCCTCGTGGAGCGGATCGCCAAGCGCCTGCCGCAGGCCGCGCCGGTGGTCGAGCTCGACGTGCAGAACCAGGAGCACCTGGACACGCTGGCCGACCGGGTGCGCGAGCACGTGGACGGCCTGGACGGCGTGGTGCACGCGATCGGCTACGCCCCGCCCTCGTGCCTGGGCGCGCCGTTCATGGACGCGCCGTGGGAGGACGTCGCCACGGCCGTGCACGTCTCGGCCTACTCCTACAAGGCGCTGGTCAAGGCCGCCCTGCCGCTGATGGGCCCCGGCTCCTCGGTGGTGGGCCTGGACTTCGACGCCCGGCAGGCGTGGCCCGCCTACAACTGGATGGGCCCGGCGAAGGCCGCGTTCGAGGCGATCAACCGCTACCTGGCCCGCGACCTCGGCCCGCAGGGCGTCCGCGTCAACCTGGTCTCGGCCGGTCCCGTGCGCACCATGGCCGCCAAGTCGATCCCCGGCTTCGCCCAGCTCGAGGCCATGTGGGGCGAGAAGGCGCCGCTCGGCTGGAACGTGGACGACCCGGAGCCGGTCGCCAAGTCGGTGTGCGGGCTGCTGTCGGACTGGTTCCCGGCCACCACCGGCTCGATGGTGTTCGTCGACGGCGGCGTGCACTTCCTGGGCCTCTGACGCGCGGACCGGGTCGGCGTGCGGGCGATCACGCCGACCCGGTTGTGCGGTACCCGGGCGGCGGCGCGAGGATGTCGGGGTGAGTTACGACGCGCTGCTCTGGCTGTCCTTCGGCGGACCGGAAGGACCCGAGGACGTCCGCCCCTTCCTGGAGAACGTGACCCGCGGCCGGGGCGTCCCGCCCGAGCGGTTGGACGAGGTCGAGCAGCACTACCAGCACTTCGGCGGCGTGTCGCCGATCAACGCGCTCAACCGCGCCGCGATCGAGGCCGTGCGCGGCCTGGTCGACCTGCCGGTCTACTTCGGCAACCGCAACTGGCACCCGATGGTCGAGGACACGCTGGCCCGGATGAAGGCCGACGGCGTCCGGCGCGCCCTCGTGTTCCCGACCAGCGCCTACGGCGGCTACTCGGCGTGCCGGCAGTACGACGAGGACATCCTGCGCGCCCGCGCGGCCGTGCCGGACGCGCCCGAGCTGGTCAAGCTGCGCCAGTTCTTCGACCACCCGCTGTTCGTGGAGTCGTTCGCGGACGCCGTGCGCGCCGCCGCCGCCCGACTGCCCGGTGACGACCACCGCCTGGTGTTCACCGCGCACTCGGTGCCGGTGTCGGCGGACCAGGCCGCCGGACCGCCCGAGGACGGCGGCCACCTCTACTCCCGGCAGGTCGCCGAGGCGTCCCGGCTGGTCGCCGAGGCCGTCGGCGCGGCCGAGCACGACGTGGTGTGGCAGTCGCGGTCGGGGCCGCCGCAGGTGCCGTGGCTCGAACCGGACATCGTGGACCACCTCGACGCCCTCTACGACAAGGGTGTGCGCAACGTGGTGGTGTGCCCGATCGGGTTCGTCAGCGATCACCTGGAAGTGGTGTGGGACCTGGACACCGAGGCCCGCGAGCGCGCCCAGGAGCTGGGCATGGGCTTCGCCCGCGCGGCCACCCCCAACGACGACCCGCGCTTCGCCCGGCTCGTCGCGGAACTCGTCGCGGAGCACGTGTCCGACGCGCCGGCGCGCAAGCTGTCGGACTTCCGCTCACTGGGCTGCACGGTCGACGGCGCGTTCTGCGCCACCCGGTGCTGCGAGCCGGCGAAACGGCCGGGAGCGGGTCGGTGAGCGTGGACTTCAGCTGGTCGCCCCGGCCGGCGGACTGGCGTGACGCGCTGCGCACGTCCGTGCCGCTGTACCGGTGGGCGCCGTGGTTCGCGGCGGTGCTCGGCGTGTTGGGCGTCGTGGTGCTCGTGCTGGGCATGACGTGGGCGGGCGTGTTCGGGCTGGTGCTCGCTGTGATCATCGTCGCACTCGTGCCGGTGGGCACCGCGGTGAACTTCCACAACCACCCGCTCGCCGCGAAGGCGGTGACCGGCACGGCGGACGCGCACTCGCTGCGGATGTCCGTCGGCGAGGCCGCGCGCAGCGAGCTGAGCTGGGCGGAGCTGCCCGGCTGGGTGGAGACGGCGCGCGGTTTCGTGCTGCGGACCGGCACCACCGCCGTGTACGCCGTGCCGCACCGCGCGTTCGCCGACGCCGAGGCGGTCGGGAAGTTCCGCTCCCTGCTGGTGGAACACGTCGGCCCGGCGGCCTGAACCGCCGCGCGGCCCGCGTACCCTCGGCAGGCGTGTCTTGTGCGAGTGCGACGCTGGTCGTGTGGACGTCCGCCTGGCTGCATGGTGCGGCCGCGGCCGACGACGTCCTCGACGCCCTGGGGTTCTGGGCCGGGCTGCACGAGGTGGTGGCCGACGACGACGGCACCGCGACGGCCCTCGACCTGCCCGGCCCCGACGAGGTCCCGGTAGGCCCCGCGCTGCTGCTGGCGTCGCTGCGCCGCGCGTCCGCGACCACCGCCCGGCTGGTCATCCCCGTGCCCGGCGACGTGCGGGGGCTGGGCGCCAACGGCCCGCTCGGCAAGTCCGCGCTGCGCGCCGGCCAGGCGGCCGTGCTGCCGGAGGTGGGCGTGGGGCTGGTGCCGAAGCTGGTGGCCGACGGCGTGCTGCGGTGGACGGTGTTCGACCTGCCCGGCGCACCCGCCGCCGAGCACGTGCCGATCGGCGAGGCCGAGCACGGCCTGGCGTCGGCGATGCGGGAGGCGGCCACCGCGCTGGTGACGCTGGACGTGGCGCGGCACCGGCCGAACGTGCGCGCCGAGATCGCCGCGCTGTCCGCGGAGCACTCGGGGCTGGAGTGGCCCGCCGGGATGCCGTCGCGCGCGCTGCGCGTGCTCCAGCGGGCCGCCGAGGTCGCCGCGATCCTCACCGTGGCGGCGTCGGACGCGCCGGGCGGGGCCGTGTCGGCGACCGCGACGAGGGCCCGGGACGAGGCGTTGCGGCCGTTGTCGCAGGCCGTGCGGCGGGCTCGGCTCGCGGCTGTGGACGAAGCGGTGCGCGTCCTTTCGGATCAGGGCGCCGGCCGCCATTAGGCGGTAGTCGTCGTCGAATGTTCGACAGCCATTCGGTGATCGTCGAAACGATCGGTCGACCGGTCTTTCGGATCGTCCGTCGAATATTCGACGGTGGCCCTGCCGCCGAACCGCTCCGGCAATCGGCTGAACAGGTGAGCCGGGCGACGACCATTCGCGCTCCGAATCGGTTCCGGCCGAACTGGTGGCTACTGTCCCATCGGTGACCGAAGTACCGTCGGTGCAGGTCGCAGGCTCGGTGGCGGGTTTCGTGCGCGGGTATAGCCATGGATTATGTCCAGGTCAACCCCTCGTCAACACGAGGTGTCGTGCGTTACCGTACGTCTGGGAGCGCTCCCAGGAAGCCGTTTCGGTCTCGCGTCGAATCCCGATTCGGCGACACCACTGGGAGCGCTCCCAGATGGCGGGTTGCTCGCAAGGAGGCGATGCATGAGTCTGCGCACGTTCGTACGTTCCCGGAAAATGACCGGGGCATTGGCGGTGACCTCGGTGGCGGCCCTGTCCGTTGCCGGGGTGGTGGCTTCGACCGCCACCGCCAACGCTGCCCCCGGTTGTCGGGTGGCGTACCAGATCACGAACCAGTGGCAAGGCGGATTCGGCGCCAACGTCACGGTCACCAACCTCGGTGACGCCATCTCCGGCGGGTGGACGTTGGAGTGGGACTTCGCCGCCGGTCAGCGGGTCCAGCAGGGTTGGAACGGCACGTTCTCCCAGTCCGGGACGCGCGTGACGGTCCGCAACCCCTCTTGGGCCGGCAACCTCGGCACCGGTGCTTCGGTGACGCCCGGCTTCAACGGCTCGTGGACCGGGTCCAACCCGGTGCCCACGCAGTTCCGGTTGAACGGCACGGTGTGCACGGGGTCGATCGACACCACGACGACCACGACCACCACCACGACGACGACCACCACGACCACCACGACGACGACCACCACCACCGGCAACAACCCGGGTGGCCCGAAGGTCGACAACCCGTACGTGGGCGCGGGCGTGTACGTCAACCCGCAGTGGTCGGCTCGCGCTGCCGCCGAGCCGGGTGGCTCGCGGATCGCGAACCAGCCCACCGCGGTGTGGCTGGACCGGACCAGCGCGATCGAGGGCAACGGCTCGCCGACGACCGGCAGCATGGGTCTGGCCGCCCACCTCGACGAGGCCGAGAAGCAGCGCGCCGCGCGTGCGGACGGCCAGCTCGTCTTCCAGTTCGTCGTCTACAACCTGCCCGGTCGCGACTGCGCCGCGCTGGCCTCCGCCGGTGAGCTCGGCCCGACCGAGATCGGTCGCTACAAGACCGAGTACATCGACAAGATCACGAGCATCGTCAGCAACGCGAAGTACTCGAAGCTGCGCATCGTCGCGGTCATCGAGATCGACTCGCTGCCCAACCTCGTCACCAACGTGACCCCGCGCGCCACGGCCGTGGCGAACTGCGACACGATGAAGGCGAACGGCAACTACGTCGAGGGCGTCTCGTACGCCGTCGGCAAGCTGGGCGAGATCCCGAACGTCTACAACTACCTCGACTCCGGCCACCACGGCTGGATCGGGTGGGGCGACACGGTTCCCGAGTACGACAACTTCTACGCCTCGGCGAAGATGATGGCCTCGATCCTGGGCAAGAACGGCGCCACCAAGGACAAGGTCCACGGCTTCGCCACCAACACGGCGAACTACTCCGCGCTGGAGGAGCCGTACTGGACGGTCGACGACCTGGTCGGCGGTCGCCCGGTCAAGGAGAACGCCAAGTGGGTCGACTGGAACGACTTCAACGGTGAGCTGGGCTTCGCCACGGCGATGCGCGCCGAGCTCGTCAAGCAGGGCTTCGACAGCGGCATCGGCATGCTGATCGACACCTCGCGCAACGGCTGGGGCGGCCCGAACCGGCCCACCGCGAAGTCGACCGCGACCACCGCGGACGCGTACGTGAACGAGTCCCGCATCGACCGCCGCTACCAGAAGGGCAACTGGTGCAACCAGGCCGGCGCCGGTCTGGGCGAGCGGCCGAAGGCCGCGCCGAAGCCGAGCATCGACGCCTACGTCTGGATCAAGCCGCCGGGTGAGTCCGACGGTGCGTCCAGCGAGATCCCGAACGACGAGGGCAAGCGCCTCGACCGGATGTGCGACCCGACCTACGGTGGCAACATCCGCAACGGCAACAACCCCTCGGGTGCGCTTGCCAACGCGCCGCTGTCGGGCCACTGGTTCTCGGCCCAGTTCCAGGAGCTCATGGCCAACGCCTACCCGGCGCTGTGACCTCGGGTGACTGACAACTGAACAACGCACTGCACAACCCGTAGGCGGCGTCCACCCGGACGCCGCCTACGGGCCTTTATCCGCTTGCCGTCGCTCCTACTGTGACACCGGTGGACGTCGACGAGATCACTTCGCGGTTGGCACAGCGGTTCGGCCCTCCGGTCGCCGGGTGGTGCGCACGGGTGCCCGAGCTGGCGGCCGAGGTCGCGGCGCGCTGGGACCTCACCCTGGGTGACGTGATGCCGCCGGGCGCTTCGTCGGTGGTGGTGGCGTGCTCGCGCGGTGAGGCGCCGATGGCGCTGAAGCTCAGCCCGGACCCCGTCTTCCTGGCCTCGCAGGCGTCCGTGCTGCGGCACTTCGCCCCGTCCGGTCGCGTGCCCGCGGTGCTGGCCGAAGCCGAGGGCGTGCTGCTGATGGAGGCCGTGCGGCCGGGCACCCCGGCGGACGAACTGCCGACCCCGCCGGCACCGCGGGAGTGGGCGGACCTGGTCACCGCGCTGCACGGCGTGCCGGACCGTGACCGCCCGTGGCCGGACCTGCGCGCCCGCTGCGAAGAGGCCTTCACCCGCATCGGCCGCCGCCTGGCCGACCCCGCCGTGGCCGCCCACGTCTCCGAGCGGACCTGGAGCCGCGCGTGGGACCGCTGCTCCGCCCTGCTCAACACGCAGCCGCGCGTGCTGCTGCACGGCGACCTGCACCTGGGCAACGTGCTGGACGGCGGCCACGCGCTGGTCGCGATAGACCCGAGGCCCTGCGTGGGCGACCCGTGCTTCGACGTCGTCGACTACGCCCTCACCGCCGCCGGCCACGGGGACGTGCCGACCCGCGCCACCACCGTCGCCGCCGCCGCCGCCCTGGACCCCGACCGCCTCCACGACTGGTGCCGGGCCCTGGCCCCGATGATCGCCATCGCCTACCTCGACGACGAGGCGATGCGAACGGAACTCCTCACCCTGGCCCGCTGACCCGGGAACGCCCGCCGACCCGGGAACGCTTCGCAGGAGTCCCCGCCCAGGGGACCCCTGTTCTCATTTTCCCAGAGGGGTCCGACAATTCCGGTCCGGTCGGGGAGTTCCGGCGGAAAACGCGAGGTGGAGTCGCTCCACGTCGACCGGAGGCCCGGCAGTGCGTAACTTCGACGGGGTGACCTCCGACCTCCCCACCACCGCAGGCGCCCTCCGCGCGGCCGGTTACGCGCCGCGCGGGGTCAAGGCCGAGATCCGGGAGAACCTCCTGGCCGCCCTCCGCGACGGCCGCGACCCGTGGCCCGGCATCGTCGGCTTCGACCGCACCGTCCTGCCGCAGCTGGAACGGGCACTGCTCGCCGGGCACGACGTGGTCCTCCTCGGCGAACGCGGGCAGGGCAAGACGCGGCTCCTGCGCACCCTCGTCGGCCTGCTCGACGAGTGGACGCCGGTGATCGAGGGCGCCGAGCTGAACGAGCACCCGCTCGACCCCATCACCCCCGAGTCGAAGCGCCGCGCCGCCGAGCTCGGCGACGACCTGCCCGTGACGTGGAAGCACCGCGACGAGCGGTTCGCCGAGAAGCTCGCCACCCCGGACACCAGCGTCGGCGACCTGGTCGGCGACGTCGACCCGGTCAAGGTCGCCCAGGGCCGCAGCCTCGGCGACCCGGAGACCATCCACTACGGCCTGCTGCCCCGCTCCCACCGCGGCGTCATCGCCGTCAACGAGCTGCCCGACCTGGCCGAGCGCATCCAGGTGGCGCTGCTGAACGTGATGGAGGAACGCGACATCCAGATCCGCGGCTACACGCTGCGGCTCCCGCTGGACGTCCTCCTCGTCGCCACCGCCAACCCCGAGGACTACACCAACCGCGGCCGCATCATCACGCCGCTCAAGGACCGCTTCGGCGCGGAGATCCGCACCCACTACCCGCTGGAGATCGGCGCCGAGGTCGACCTGGTCCGCCAGGAGGCGCACCTGGTCGCCGAGGTGGGCGACCACCTGCTGGAGGTCATCGCCCGGTTCGTGCGGCACCTGCGCGAGTCGTCCTCGATCGACCAGCGCTCCGGCGTGTCGGCCCGGTTCGCGGTCGCGGCGGCGGAGACGGTGGCCGCGAGCGCCCTGCGGCGCAGCGCCCTGATCGGCGAGAATCCGCCCATCGCCCGGCCGGTCGACCTGGACTCGGTGCCCGAGGTGCTGCGCGGCAAGCTCGAGTTCGAGGCCGGTGAGGAGGGCCGCGAGCAGGAGGTGCTGGTGCACCTGCTGCGCCGGGCCGTCGCGGACACGGCGCGGTCCACGTTCGCGGGCGTCGACCTGCGGCCCCTGGCCGCGCTGGTGTCCGACGGCCACCCGGTGGCCACCGGTGAGCGCGTGCACCCCGGCGACCTGCTGGCCGCGCTGCCGGAGCTGCCCGTGCTGCACGACGTGGCGCAGCGCGTCGGCGCGGGTCCCAAGGACCCGGCGGGCCGCATCGCGTCGGCCGTCGAGCTGGCGCTGGAATCGCTCTACCTGACCCGTCAGCTGTCGAAGGACAGCAGCGACGACGACCGACAGGTGTACGGATGACCGGTTACCGGTACGGCCGGTACGTCGACGGGCCCGACCCGCTCGCCCCGCCGACCGACCTGCGCGCGGCCATGGACGAGCTGGGCCGCGAAGTCATGGAAGGCGCCTCGCCCGACTCGGCGCTGCGCGAGCTGCTGCGCCGGGGCCTGCCCGGCACCCGCGGCCTGGACGACCTGACCGCGCGGCTGTGGCAGAAGCGCGCCGCCCTCACCCGCCGCCACCGGTTGGACGGCACGCTGCAGGAGATCCAGCGGCTGCTGGAGGAGGCGTTGCGCGCCGAACGGGCCGCGCTGTTCCCCGACCCGGACGACGAGGCGCGGTTCCGCGAGGCCAGGCTGGACGCGTTGCCGCAGTCGACCGCGGCCGCGGTGAGCGAGCTGGCCGAGTACGACTGGCGCTCGCCGCAGGCACGGGAGTCCTACGAGCAGATCCGCACCCTGCTGGGCCGCGAGCTCATGGACCAGCGGTTCCAGGGCATGAAGCAGGCCATGGCGAACGTCCGGCCCGAGGACGTGCGGCGCATCCAGGCCATGCTGGGCGACCTGAACGACCTGCTGGCCGCCCACGCCGCGGGCGAGGACACGGCCGAGCGGTTCGAGCGGTTCATGCGCCAGCACGGCGAGTTCTTCCCGGAGAACCCGAAGTCCGTGGACGAGCTGATCGACGCGCTGGCCGCCCGGTCGGCCGCCGCCCAGCGCATGATGAACTCGATGTCGGAGCAGCAGCGCCAGGAGCTGTCGGCGCTGTCGCAGCAGGCCTTCGGCGACTCCGGCGTCGGCGCGCAGCTGTCGCAGTTGGACGCCCTGCTGCAAGGGCTGCGGCCGGGCGAGGACTGGAACGGCTCGGCGCGGTTCCGCGGCAACAACCCGCTGGGGTTGGGCGAGGGCGCGCAGGCGATGGCGGACCTGGCCGAGCTGGACGCGCTGGCCGAGCAGCTCGCGCAGTCCTATCCCGGCGCGCGGCTGGAGGACATCGACCTGGAGGCGCTGGTCCGGCAGCTCGGCGCGGAGACGGGCGTGGACGCGCGCAGGCTGGCCGAGCTGGAACGCGAGCTGCGGTCGCAGAACCTGCTGGAACGCGCGCCGGACGGCACGCTGCGGTTGACGCCGAAGGCGCTGCGGCAGTTGGGCGAGACGGCGTTGCGGGGTGTCCTCGACCGCGCCCGGGAGCAGGGGCAGCGGGACAACTCGTCCGCCGGCGCGGCCGGTGAGCTGATCGGGTCCACGCGGCCGTGGCGCTTCGGCGACACCGAGCCGTGGAACGTGCCGCGGACCGTCACCAACGCCGTGCTGCGGTCGGCGGGCGGCCCGGTCGAGCTGGACGTGGTGGACGTCGAGGTGAGCGAGACCGAGCAGCGCTCGCGCGCGGCGGTCGCGTTGTGCGTGGACACGTCCTGGTCGATGGTGCAGGACGGCCGGTGGGTGCCGATGAAGCGCACCGCGCTGGCGCTGCACCACCTGGTGCGGACCCGGTTCCGCACCGACGCGCTGGAGCTGATCACGTTCGGCCGGCACGCCGAGACCGTCGACATCGGGCAGCTCACCGCGCTGGAAGGGGTGTGGGAGCAGGGCACGAACCTGCACCACGCGCTGCTGCTGGCCGGTCGGCACGTGCGCCGGCACCCCGACGCGCAGCCGGTGGTGCTGGTGGTGACCGACGGCGAGCCGACCGCGCACCTGGAGGCGACCGGCGACGCCGAGTTCCACTACCCGCCGCTGCCCCGGACCATCGGCAAGACCCTGGTCGAGGTGGACGCCCTGGCCCGCCTGGGCGCGTCGATCACGGTGTTCCGGCTGGGCGACGACCCCAGGCTGACCCGGTTCGTGGACACGCTGGCCAGGCGGTCCGGCGGCCGGGTCGTCGCGCCGGACGAGGACGGCCTGGGCGCGGCCGTCGTCAGCGACTACCTGCGCTCCCGCAAGCGCCGCTGACCGGCGAGGTGGCGCGCCCCCGGGCTGGGGACGCGCCACCCGCGGGGTCACATCACGTGGGTGAACGCGTTCCAGCCGTGGCCGATCTGCTTGGGCGTGGAAAGTGCGAGGCCGTTGTTGGGGTAGTGGAGCAGGTCGCCGTTGGCGTTGACGCCGAGGATGTCAGCGTGTCCGTCGCCGCTGAAGTCGGCGGCCATGACGTGGCTGAAGCTGCTCCAGCCGTGGCCGATCTGCTTGGGCGTGGAAAGTGCGAGGCCGTTGTTGGGGTAGTAGAGCAGGTCGCCGTTGGCGTTGACGCCGAGGATGTCAGCGTGTCCGTCGCCGCTGAAGTCGGCGGCCATGACGTGGCTGAAGCTGCTCCAGCCGTGGCCGATCTGCTTGGGCGTGGAGAGCGCGAGGCCGTTGTTGGGGTAGTAGAGCAGGTCGCCGTTGGCGTTGACGCCGAGGACGTCGGAATGGCCGTCACCGCTGAAGTCGGACACCCGCTCGTTGTCGGTCTCGCTGCCGCAGTTGCGGCTGGTCACGTCGCGCCAGGTGCGCGAGGACCCGGTGTGGGTCACCCCGTCGAACACCGCGGCGACGCGTTCGGCTCCCGCATACCCCCAGGTGGCGCTGCCGTCGCCGTTCGCGTCGAAGCCCTGCTCGTAGTGCAGGTGTGGGTGGTCGTTCGAGGTGGGCCCGGTCCGGCCGACCCGCCCGATCCGCTGCCCCTGGGCGACCCGCGCCCCGACCGCGACCGCGCGCGACTGGAGGTGCAGGTAGGTGGTGAAGTGGCCGCCGCCGTGGTTGATCTGGATCACGTTGCCGGCGTTGTCGTGGTAGAAGGACTTGTTCACCGTGCCGGCCGCCGGCGCCAGCAGAGCCGCGCCCTCGGTGCCGACCTGGTTCGGCTCGCGCACCATGTCGAGCGCGGGGCTGTGGGCCCAGGTGTCGAGCCGCCACTTCTGCCCGCACTCGAAGGGCAGCTGGAAGGACGGCGCGGCGTGCGCCGGTGACGCGAGCACGACGGACGCCAGTCCGGCCGCGGTGACCAGGCAGGTGCTCACGGCGGCGCGGAGTCGTGCCGTTCTGCCTCGTGACATACGAGGTCTCCTCATCGGTCGTGGTGTGTGCAACCGGTCTCCCGGGGGAGGGAACACACCACGGTATGAGGTTCGGCGCGCCGCACCTGTCCGGCGAACGCCCGACAGAGCCCGGTGGACGCGCTCAGTCGGTGCGGTCGTCCCTGATCTCGTCCTTGGTCTCGCGCTCCCGCTCGGTCGAGGCCAGCGCCTTCTCCGTGGTGGCGTCGGGCTCGGCGTGGTGCTTGCCGGGGCGGAGGGAGAAGTGCGACTCGTCGCGCATCCGCTCCACCATGTGCGGGTAGTGCAGCTCGAACGCGGGCCGCTCGGACCGGATGCGCGGCAGCTCGGTGAAGTTGTGCCGCGGCGGCGGGCACGTCGTCGCCCATTCGAGGGAGTTGCCGAAGCCCCACGGGTCGTCGCGCCCGGCCGGGTCGCCGAACCGGT
Organism: Saccharothrix saharensis; assembly: GCF_006716745.1. Taxonomy (NCBI): domain Bacteria; kingdom Bacillati; phylum Actinomycetota; class Actinomycetes; order Pseudonocardiales; family Pseudonocardiaceae; genus Saccharothrix; species Saccharothrix saharensis. Next base: position 7,821,282 of record NZ_VFPP01000001.1, read on the forward strand.
AGCTGCGCAGCACGTTCCACACGAACGGCAGCACGGACGCGCCCAGCAGGAACGCCCCGATCGTGGAGATCGTGTTCAGCAGGGTGAAGTTGTCGCTCTCCAGGTAGTCGGCGTAGCGGCGGGGGAAGCCGAGGTTGCCGAGCCAGTGCTGGATCAGGAACGTGCCGTGGAAGCCGAGGAACGTGGTCCAGAAGTGCAGCTTGCCCAGCGGCTCGTTCAGCATCCGCCCGGTCATCTTGGGGAACCAGAAGTACAGGCCCGCATAGGTGGCGAAGACGATCGTGCCGAACAGCACGTAGTGGAAGTGGGCCACCACGAAGTAGGTGTCGGTGACGTGGAAGTCCAGCGGCGGCGAGGCCAGGATGATGCCGGTAAGCCCGCCGAGCAGGAACGTCGCCATGAACCCGATGCTGAACAGCATCGGCGTCTCGAACGTCAGCTGCCCCTTCCACATGGTGCCGATCCAGTTGAAGAACTTGATGCCGGTCGGCACCGCGATCAGGAACGTCATCAGCGAGAAGAACGGCAGCAGCACCGCGCCGGTGGCGAACATGTGGTGCGCCCACACCGCCACCGACAGCGCCGCGATGGCGAACGTGGCGAAAACCAGTCCTTTGTAGCCGAACAACGGTTTGCGGCTGAACACCGGGAAGATCTCGCTCACGATCCCGAAGAACGGCAGCGCGACGATGTAGACCTCGGGGTGGCCGAAGAACCAGAACAGGTGCTGCCACAGGATCACGCCGCCGTTGGCCGGGTCGAACACGTGCGCGCCCAGGTGCCGGTCGGCGGCCAGGCCCATCAGGGCGGCGGTGAGGATCGGGAACGCCAGCAGGATCAGGATGCTGGTGACGAAGATGTTCCAGGTGAAGATCGGCATCCGGAACATGGTCATGCCGGGCGCGCGCAGGCAGCACACCGTGGTGACCATGTTGACCCCGCCGAGGATGGTGCCGAGGCCGGACACCGCCAGGCCCATGATCCACAGGTCGGGGCCGACGCCCGGCGCGTGCACCGCGCTGCTCAGCGGCGTGTACGCGGTCCAGCCGAAGTCCGCCGCGCCGCCGGGGGTGAGGAACCCGGCCATCACGGTCAGCCCGCCGAACAGGAACAGCCAGTACGACAGCGCGTTGAGCCGGGGGAACGCCACGTCCGGCGCGCCGATCTGCAACGGCAGGATGTAGTTGGCGAAGCCGAACAGGATCGGCGTCGCGTACAGCAGCAGCATGATCGTGCCGTGCATGGTGAACAGCTGGTTGTACTGCTCGTTGGACAGGAACTGCAGGCCGGGTCGGGCCAGCTCGCCCCGGATGAGCAGCGCCATCACGCCGCCGACCATGAAGAACACGAACGACGTGGTCAGGTAGAGCAGCCCGATCTGCTTCGGGTCGGTGGTGCGGAGCAGCCCCAGCAGCACCGCGCCCTTCGGCCGTCGTCGGGCCGCACCCGGGTGGGTGATCACGGGTTCCGGCTTGAGCGCGGTCATGCCGCCTCCCTCGTCCCGACGACGTGAGCCAGACCACATCGTCCCCCCGGTGGCGGCAAGGGGCAAACGCTCAGCCCTGCTCCGGCACCCTGACCTGCTGTTCCACCGATCCTGTCGCCCGTTCGAGGAAGCGCAGCAGCTCGACCGGGAACGGCAGCACCAGGGTCGAGTTCTTCTCCGCCGCCACCTCCACGATGGTCTGCAGCAGCCTGAGCTGGAGCGCGGCGGGCGTGGCGGCCATCGCGGCGGCGGCCTCGGACAGCTTCTTCGACGCCTGGAGCTCGCCGTCGGCGGTGATGACGCGCGCCCGCCGCTCCCGCTCGGCCTCGGCCTGCCGCGACATGGACCGCTTCATGCTCTCCGGCAGCGCCACGTCCTTGATCTCGACCCGGTCGATCTCGATGCCCCACGACACCGCCGGGTTGTCGATCATCAGCTCCAGGCCCTGGTTGAGGCGCTCGCGGTTGGACAGCAGGTCGTCCAGCTCGCTCTTGCCGATGATCGAGCGCAACGACGTCTGCGCGACCTGGAGCATGGCGAACCGGTAGTCCTCGACCGTCACCACGGCACGCACCGCGTCGACCACCTTGAAGTACACGACGGCGTCCACGCGCACGGTGACGTTGTCGCGGGTGATGCCGTCCTGGGCGGGGATGGGCTGGGTGACGATCTGCAGGTTCACCTTGCGCAGCCGGTCAATGCCCGGCACGACCATCGTCAGCCCCGGTCCGCGCGGCGCGGGCCGCACCCTGCCGAAGCGGAACACCAGGCCCTGCTCGTACTGCTTGACGACGCGGGCGCTGCCCGCGAGCCCGACCGCGAGCACACCCAGCGCGCCGATGACGATGTCGAGGATCATCGCGACCATCTCCCACGTCCCTGCCGACGAGGGTACGCCCGGCTTCCCGCGAAGCGGACGTTTCGTCCCCGGTCCCGCGCGCGAGTTAGGGTCGTTGACATGCAGACCTGGTCATCCACTCCTGTCCCGCGGGTAGCGGGGGAGCCGCGTCCGTTGCGGCTGTTCGACACGGCGTCCGGCGAGGTGCGCCCGACCGCTCCCGGCGCCACCGCCAGGCTGTACGTCTGCGGCATCACCCCGTACGACGCCACGCACCTGGGCCACGCGGCGACCTACCTGGCGTTCGACCTGGTCCACCGGGTGTGGTTGGACAACGGCCACGACGTGCACTACGTGCAGAACGTGACCGACATCGACGACCCGCTGCTGGAGCGGGCCGAGCGCGACCAGGACGACTGGGTGGTCCTCGGCATGCGCGAGACCGCGCTGTTCCGCGAGGACATGGTGGCGCTGCGGGTGCTGCCGCCGCGAGACTACGTGGGCGCGGTCGACGCGATCCCGGAGGTCGTCGAGGTCATCGCGAAGCTGCTGGCGGGCGGTGCGGCGTACCGGGTCGACGACCCGGAGTTCCCCGACGTCTACTTCGACCACACGGCGACCGGCCGGTTCGGCTACGAGTCGAACTACGACCTGGAGACCATGGGCCGGTTCTTCGCCGAGCGCGGCGGCGACCCGGACCGGGCGGGCAAGCGCCACCCGCTGGACGCGCTGCTGTGGCGCGCGGCCCGGCCGGGCGAGCCGTCGTGGCCGTCGGAGCTGGGTGAGGGCAGGCCGGGCTGGCACATCGAGTGCAGCGCCATCGCGCTCAACCGCCTGGGCACGTCGTTCGACGTGCAGGGCGGCGGGTCGGACCTGATCTTCCCGCACCACGAGTTCTCCGCCGCGCACGCCGAGGCGGTGACCGGGGAGCACCCGTTCGCCCGGCACTACGTGCACGCGGGCATGATCGGCCTGGACGGCGAGAAGATGTCCAAGTCGCGCGGCAACCTGGTGTTCGTGTCGAAGCTGCGGGCGCGGAAGGTCGACCCGAACGCGGTGCGGCTGGCCCTGTTCGCGGGCCACTACCGCAGCGACCGGCCGTGGAGCGACGCCCTGCTGGCCGAGGCGGAGGCGCGACTGGCGAAGTGGCGGCTGGCGGCGTCGCCGGCCACGGGTCCGAGCGCGGTCGACACCGTGGCCCGGCTGCGCGACCACCTCAGCGACGACCTCGACACTCCCCGCGCGTTGGCGGCGATGGACGCGTGGGCGGCCGAAGCCGTCGCCACCGGCGGCACGGACCACACCGGTCCGACCCTCTTCCGCGCCGCCGCCGACTCGCTGCTGGGCGTGGAGCTCTGACCCCCGGGAGATGAGGTGACCGGCTCCGGGGCGGCGTCCACATCGTTGGGGGTCGCCCGGGAGCACAGCACCCGCTCCACCGGGACCACCGAATCCGAACTCCGGTGCCGCGTCCGCCACGGCCCACGGGTGTCACGTGAACGGGGCCGCCCCGGAGTGGGACGGCCCCGCCGGTCACGTCACGCTCAGACGTCGAGCGTCCAGCTGTTGAGGTAACCCGTGTCGAACAGCGCCTGGTCGCGGACGCGCAGCTTCCAGGTGCCCGCGGCCGCCTCGGAGGAGGCGTTCACGGTGTACGAGCGGTTGATGTTGTCGGTGCTGCCGCCGCTGCGGTTGTGCAGGTTGTAGACCGTGCCGTCCGGCGCGACCAGGTCCACGATCAGGTCACCGATGTAGGTGTGCACGATGTTGACCTGCACGGTGGTGGAGGCCGAGGCGTTGGCGGCGCAGGTCAGCGAGATGGGGCTGCTGACGTCGGAGTTGTCGCCGATCGTCACGTCCGTGCTGTTGGTGGCCGGGTCGCAGCCGCCGCCGGTCGACGTGATCGCCCACGAGAACGTGGTGCTGCCGGTGCGCGACGCCGAGTCGGTCGCGGTCACCGTCACCGAGTAGGTGCCCGTGGTCGTCGGCGTGCCGCTGATCAGGCCCGAGGAGCTGATCGACAGGCCGGCGGGCAGGCCGGTGGCGGAGAACGTGTACGGCGCGGTGCCACCGCTCGCGGACAGCTGCAGGCTGACCGGGGTGCCCACGACGGTCGACTGGTTGCCCGGGTTGGTCACGGCCGGGCCGCCGGGGGTCGCCGTGCCGGTGAACAGCAGCTTGTTCGCCGAGCCGGTGCCGGGGCTGGTGATCTTGTCGGAGGTGGCGGCGGCGACGATGGCCGCGTTCACGGTCGGCGGGGTCGCGGTCGGGTTGTCCGCCAGGTACAGCGCGGCGGCGCCCGCGACGTGCGGCGACGCCATCGACGTGCCGCTGATCGTGTTGGTGGAGGTGTCGTTGGTCATCCACGCCGACGTGATGTTCTGGCCGGGCGCGAACAGGTCGGTGCAGGTGCCGTAGTTGGAGAACGAGGCGCGCGCGTCGGTGTTGGTGGACGCGTTCACGCTCAGCGCCTCGGCGACCCGGGCGGGGGAGTAGTTGCACGCGTTGGCGTTGGAGTTGCCCGACGCCACCGCGTAGGTGATGCCCGCGGCGATCGAGTTGCGCACCGCGGTGTCGAGGGCGGTGTCGACGCCGCCGCCCAGCGACATGTTCGCGACGGCCGGCTTGACCGCGTTCTGGGTGACCCAGTTGACGCCGTTCACGACGCCCGCCGTGGTGCCGGAGCCCGCGCAGTTGAGCACCTTGACCGCGATGAGCTGCACGCCCTTGGCGACGCCGTGCGCCGTGCCGCCGACGGTGCCGGCGACGTGGGTGCCGTGGCCGTTGCAGTCGGTGTTGTTGGAGTCGACGGTGTTGGTGCCCCAGGTGGCGCGGCCGCCGAAGTCCGAGTGGGTGGTCCGGATGCCGGTGTCGATGATGTACGCCCGCACGTTGCTCGCGGTCGTCGAGTAGTTGTAGGCGCTGTCCAGCGGCAGGTTGCGCTGGTCGATGCGGTCCAGGCCCCACGACGGCGGGTTCTGCTGGACGGCGTCGACCGAGATCGGCAGGTCGGCCTGGACGAACGCGACCCGCGGGTCGGCGGCCAGGCGTCGCGCCTGGCCCGCGGACAGGGTGGCGTGGAAGCCGTTGAGCGCGTGCTGCCAGGTCACGCGGACCTGGCCGCCGTACTTGTCGACCAGCGAGGACGCGGTGGACGCGGACGCCGACCTCGGCGACGCCGAGTCGTTCAGGGCCACGATGTAGGAGCCGGGGACGGCGTCGGCGCGGTCCGCGCCGAGCACGGTGCCCTCCGCGGCGGCCACTCCGACGTTCGCGAAGGCCAGCGCGGCGGCCGACACGGCGGCCAGGCCGAGCACGGCCAGTCTTCCGGTGGTTCGGGCGTCTCCCATGTCAGGGTTCTCCCTCGGGGCAGGGCTGCGCGGCCGTGCCGGGCGGGTGCGCCGGTCGGCCGTGCGGTGCAGGGGATGGGACGTCCGCGCGAACGGGGTGGAGCGACCTGGTCACATGCATGGTCGGGACAAAACCGACGGCCCAGTAGCGCCGATAGTCGTAACTACGTCGAATCGCGGGCGATCGGTACGGGCGGTCAGGGCCGGTCGGCGGAATCCGGTGCGCCCAGTCGCTCGTCGCGGTACGACCGCCAGTGCTTGAGCAGGTTCGGCAGCTCGGCGTGGACGAACTCGAAGAACATCAGCGTCTCGGAGATGCGCTTGCCCGCGGGCGTGGCGGGGCCGAGCACCCCGATGCCCTCCTTGAGCGGGCCGGACCACCGGCGGAACATCTCGTCGCGGCGGAACAGCGCCTCGTACCAGACGTCGTCGAACACGCGGTAGAGGTCGCGGCGCGAGCCGGTCTCCCGCTCCCGGCTGACCAGGTTCATCTGGGCCAGGTAGCGGACCGCGCCGGAGATCGCGGCGGGGGACACGCGCAGCAGGTCGGCCAGCTCGGCGGCGGTCATCTCGCCGGAGTCGGTGGCCAGGAGGGCGACGAACACCCGCGACGGCATCCGCGGCATGCCGGACTCGGCGAACACCGCGCCGAAGCGCTCGATGAAGCGCAGCACCGCCTGCTCGTCACGCTCGCCCACGTCTGTCACCGCCGGATCATCCCTTCGTGGTCCCCAGGAAGGAGGGCAGTTTATACGCTTCCTTAACTTCACGACTTTGTGAAACGACTGTAGCTTGCCTGCATGACTGCTGCGATATCCGTGTCGGACCTGGTCAAGACCTTCGGCCCGACACGTGCGCTGGACGGCTTGGACCTGACCGTCCACGAGGGGGAGGTGCACGGCTTCCTCGGCCCCAACGGGTCGGGCAAGTCGACCACCATCCGGGTCCTGCTCGGGCTCCTGCGCGCCGACGCCGGCTCGGCGTCGTTGCTGGGCGGCGACCCGTGGCGCGACACCGCCGAGCTGCACCGCAGGCTCGCCTACGTGCCGGGCGACGTGAGCCTGTGGCCGAACCTGACCGGCGGCGAGGTGATCGACCTGCTGGGCAGGCTGCGGGGCGGGCTGGACGAGAAGCGCCGCGCCGAGCTGCTGGAGCGCTTCGAGCTCGACCCGCGCAAGAAGGGCCGCACGTACTCCAAGGGCAACCGGCAGAAGGTGGCCCTGGTCGCGGCGCTGGCCTCGGACGTGGAGCTGCTGATCCTGGACGAGCCGACCTCCGGGCTGGACCCGCTGATGGAGGCGGTGTTCCAGGAGGCGGTCCGCGAGCTGCGCGGGCGGCGGACCGTGCTGCTGTCCAGCCACATCCTGGCCGAGGTCGAGGCGCTGTGCGACCGGGTCAGCATCATCCGCAACGGCCGCACGGTCGAGACCGGCACGTTGGCCGACCTGCGCCACCTCACCCGCACCAGCGTCTCCGCCGAGCTGGTCGGCCCGCCCGACGGGCTGGCCGGGCTGCCGGGCGTGCACGACCTGGTGGTGGAGGGGCGGCGGGTGCGGTTCGAGGTCGACACCGACCACCTGGACGCGGCGCTGCGGGCGCTGGTCGGCAGCGGCGTCCGGACGCTGACCAGCCAGCCGCCCACGCTGGAGGAGCTGTTCCTGCGGCACTACGAGGACGAGCTGCCGGCGGGCCCGACCGGACGGGCGGTGTCGCCGTGACCGGCCTCGGCTCGTTGGTGCGCCTGGCGTTGCGCCGCGACCGGCTGCTGCTGCTCGTGTGGGTCGTCGGCCTGGTCGGCATCACGGTGTCCACCGCCTCGACCGTGGGCGAGCTGTACGGCTCGGTCGAGTCCCGGCAGCAGTTGGGCGCGACGGCGGGCGGCAACCCCGCGTTCCTGGCCATGCTCGGCCCGCTCTACGACGCGTCCACGACCGGCGGCGTGCTGGCCTGGCGATGGGGCGTGTTCGGCGGGCTGCTGGTCGGGCTGATGGCGATGTTCCTCGTCACCCGGCACACCAGGGCGGAGGAGGAGACCGGCCGGCTGGAGCTGATCGGCTCGGCCGTCGTCGCCCGGCACGCGCCGTTGGCCGCCGCCGTGGTGGTGGCGTTGCTGGCGAGCACGCTGATCGGCCTGCTGGTCGCGCTCGGCCTGACCGGTCTGGGCGAGTCCGCGTCCGGATCGTTCGCGCTCGGCCTCGCGTTCGCGTCGGTGGGCTGGGTGTTCACCGGGGTGGGCGCGGTCAGCGCGCAACTGTCCGAGAGCGCCCGCACGGCCAACTCGATCTCCGGCGGGGTGCTCGGCGTCGCCTACCTGCTGCGCGCCGTCGGTGACGCGGCGGGCGACGAGGGGCCGACGTGGCTGACCTGGCTGTCGCCGTTGGGCTGGCTGGAGCGGACGAGGGCGTTCGCGGGCGACCGGTTCTGGGTGCTGGTGCTGCCCGTCGCGCTGTTCGCGGTGCTGATCGTGACGGCGTCGGTCCTGGTCACCAAGCGCGACCTCGGCGGCGGCCTGGTGCCGACCCGGCTCGGCCCGGCCCGCGCGCCCCGCTCGCTGGGCAGCGCGTTCGGCCTGGCCTGGCGGTTGCAGCGGGGCATGTTGATCGGCTGGACGCTGAGCCTGCTCGTGCTCGGCGCCGTCTACGGGTCGGTCGCGCGCGGCGTCGAGCAGATGCTCGAGGCCAACCCCGCGTTGCAGAAGATCATCGCGCAGATGGGCGGGACGGGCGCGATCGTGGACGTCTACCTCGCGTCGATCCTCGGCATCATCGCGCTGTTCAGCGCGATCTACGTGGTGCAGTCGACGTTGCGGCTGCGCGCGGAGGAGACGGGGCTGCGGGCCGAGCCGGTGCTGGCCACGCCGGTCAGCCGGGTCGCGTGGGTCGGCGGCCACGTGCTGTTCGCGACCGTCGGCACGGCCGTCGTGCTGGCCGCGGCGGGTGTGGGCGCGGGCCTGGTGCACGGCGTGCGGGTGGGCGACGTCGACGGCCAGGTGGTGCGGCTGGTCGGCGCGTCATTGGTGCACGTCCCGGCGGTGTGGGTGGTCGCCGGTCTCGCGCTGGCGCTGTTCGCGCTCGTGCCGAAGCTGTCGTCGGCGAGCTGGGCGGTGATCGTGGTGTTCCTGGTGCTCGGCCAGCTCGGGCCGTTGTTGCAGCTCGACCGGTGGGCGATGGACCTGTCGCCGTTCACGCACGTCCCCAAGGCGCCGGGTGCCGAGGTGACCGCCGGCCCGCTGCTGTGGTTGGCGCTGGTCGCGGCGGTGCTGATGGTGGTCGGCTTCGCCGGGTTCCGACGGCGGGACGTCGGCTGAAAACCTGAAAGAAGTCTTTCGAAAGACTTCTTTCAGGTCTACCGTCGGGGCCATGGACCTCCCAGGGCCCCGACGGGTCACCGATGCCGACGCCCTCAAGGCGCTGGCGCACCCGCTGCGCGTGTCGTTGCTGAACCACCTGCTCGCGGTCGGCCCCCGCACGGCCAGCGAGTGCGCCGAGGCGGTCGGGTCGACCGCGTCCAACTGCAGTTGGCACCTGCGGCAGTTGGCGAAGTCCGGTTTCGTGGCGCGGGCCGAGGCGGGCGACGGGCGGGAACGGCCGTGGCGGGCGACCTCGGTCGGCTACGACGTCGGCGCGTTCTCCGACGACCCGGAGGTCCGCACCCAGCAGGACGCGCTGATCGCGCTGGGCCTCACCGAGGACGACCGGCTCGCGCGGCGGTTCCTGGAACGGCAGCACGAGCTGCCGCGCGAGTGGCTGGAAGCCTCCGCCTTGCACGGCTACACGGTCAACGTGACGGCGGAGGAGCTGTCCGGTCTGCTCGGCATGATCGACGACATCCTGCGCCCGTACCTCGTGCCGGTGCGCCGGGACGTGCCCGAAGGCGCGCTCCCCGCCCACGTCGGCGTCCGGGCGTTCCCGCGGTGACCGGCCCGCTGGGGGTGCCGGCGTTCCGCCGGCTGTGGATCGCCGGGTTCGTCTCCGAGGTCGGCGACTGGGTGCTGCTGGTCGCGCTGCCGGTGTACGTCTACCAGCGCACCGGCTCGGCGGCGGCGACCGCGACGACGTTCGTGGTGGCGTTGCTGCCGAGCCTCGCGCTGTCGCCGCTGGCGGGCGTGCTGGCCGACCGCTGGGACCGGCGTCGGCTGATGCTGCTGGTCAGCCTCGTGCAGGCGGCCACCCTGCTGCCGCTGTTGACCGGCGACCTGGTGCTGGTCAACGTCGTGACGGCGGTGCAGGCCGGGTTGGCGGCGCTGTTCGAGCCCGCCAAGAACGCGCTGCTGCCGACGCTGGTGCCGCGCGAGCAGGTGCCCGCGGCGAACGGGCTGGTGGGGCTGAACGCCAACCTGGCCCGGCTGGTCGGCGCGTCGCTGGGCGGGGTGGTGCTCGGCGCGACGGGGCTGCCGGGCGTGGTGCTGGTGGACGTGGCGTCGTTCCTGCTCGCGGCGGCGCTGGTGGCGGCGCTCGGCACCGCGGACCCGGTGCGCCCGGCGGGCGAGCCCGCGTGGCGGGCCTGGCTGGACGGCGTGCGCGAGATCCGCGGCCCGTTGCGGCCGATGGTGGGCGTGGTCGCGTTGATGGCGACGGGCCAGGGCTTGTTCGTGGTGCTGTTCGTGGTGTTCGTGACCGAACGGCTCGGTGGGGGAGCGGCCGAGGTGGGGTTGCTGCGCGGCGTGCAGGCGGTCGGCGGGTTGCTCGGCGGCCTGCTGGTGGGCGTGCTGGCGCGCCGGCTCGCACCCGCGCGGCTGCTGGGCGTGTCGCTGGTCGGCTTCGCCGCGGTGGCCGCGGTGGGGTGGAACGGGCCGCACGTGACCACCGCGCTGGTGTTCTACCTGGCCGCGTTCGTGGTGGTGGGCGTGCCGGGGGTGATCGCGGGCGCCGGGATGATGTCGGTGCTGCAACTGCACGCGCCCGACGCCGTGCGCGGCCGGGTGCTGGCCACGTTCGTCAGCCTCTACGACGGCGGCCAGGCGCTCGGCATGGTGCTCGCCGGCGCGCTGACGCCCGTGCTCGGCCTGTCCGCGCTGCTCAACGCCCAGGCCGCGCTCTACCTGGCGGCGGGCGTGCTCGCGCTGGCGGCGCTCGACGCCCCGGCCCTCCTCGACCCGGCCTGACTCACCGCGGTGCCGGTCGGCGCCGGCCGAGCAGCAGCACGGGCGGCACGGCCAGCACCAGCCCGGCGGGCACCAGGAACGCGCTCGCCGGGTCCAGGTGGTACAGCGGCACGAACGCCACCGGCGACGCCGCGCCGCCCAGGAACCGCCACGACTGCACCACCGACACCGCACCGCCCCGGTTGGCGTCGTCCGAGGACAGCACCAGCGCGTTCAACCCGACGATCACCGCCTGGCTGAACGCGCCCGCCACCGCCCACAATGCCCCGACCGCCACCACCGACGGCACCAGCCCGACCCCGACCAGCAGCACCCCGCCGACGGCCGCGCCGGACAGCGCGCACCGCCGCGCGCCGAACCGGTCGATCGCCCACCCGGTCAGCCGCGCCGTGCCGATCCCGACCAGCCCGAACCCGGTCAGCACCAGCCCCCGCTGCCCCGCGCCCAACCCGAACGCGTCACCGAGTCGCAGGGCCACCAGGAACGACACCCCGCCCAAGCACCCCCAGCCCACGAACCCGACCGCCGCCAGCCGCCGCGTCCGGGGCCGCCAGGCGCTGCGGAGCCGGGGCCGTGCGGTGTCCCGCGGCGGGTCGGCGGGCAGCCCGACGACCGCCAACACACCCGCCACCACCGCCGCGCCGACGAACGCCCACCGCCACGACGCCTCGGCCGCCAAGCCGCCCAGCAGCGGCGCCGACGTCTGCCCGGCGGCCTGCATGGACGCGAACACGCCCAACGCCCGCCCCAACCGCGCCTTCGGCGTCACCGCGGCGATCGCCGCCAACAGCAGGGGAGTGGTGAACGCGTTCGCCGCCCCCTGCACGGCGCGCCCGCCCATCAGCACGGGGAACGACCAGGCGACCGCGCACACCACCGACGCCAGGACGTACACGACGTACGCGGCGCGCACGGTCCGGCGCGCGCCCCACCGTTCGCCCAACGTGCCGGACACCAGCATGAGCAGCGCGAACGGCACGAGGTACCCGGTCAACGTCGCCGCCGCCGTCCCCGCCGACACCCCGAAGTCCCCGCCGACCTCGGGCAGCACCGAAGCCGTCACGGCGCCGCCGAAGGGCCCCAGGAACCCGCCCGCGTACAGCGCCGCCACGCGGACGCGGGAACGGAGGTCGGCCACGGGGAGCGACCTAACCACCGAGCTCACCGCTCCCGACCACGAGGGTGGTTCCCGCGTCCGCCGGCAGGTTCCCCCGGTGACCGGGCACCTGCCCGACGGCGGCGTCGGGCTGTCACCCGCCGACATCGCCGCCCTCGACGCGAGGTGGTCGTCGTGCTGGACCCCGGGCACCGTCGCACAGCGGCTGGCCGGGCTCGCCACGCCCTGGTGCGTGGCCGCGCGACCCGGCTGCCGGCGACTACCTGCTCGACGTGTCCCGCGGACCGCGCGACGGCGACACCCGGATCTGCCGGCACGACGACACGATCCGGCTGCCCTACCGCGACGTCATCCGCCGCACCGACGACGGCGTCCCGTACCTGGCGCCCGAACGGTCCTGCCGTTCAAGGCAGAACACACCCGCCCGGAGGACCGGGACGACTTCACCCGGACCGCCCCACGCCCGACCCCGGAGCGGCGCGAGACCCTCGCCGCGCTCCCGGCCCGCGCGCTCCGGCCACCGGTGGCTCGCGGAGCTGTGGCCGGGACGGCAGGCGACGCCCGCGCCCCGACCACCCGGCGTCACATCCCCGTCGGGCCCCGACCCGGCCCGCGGCCGCGCCGGCGCAGGTAGCGCTCGAACTCCGCGGCGATGGCGTCACCGCTGGCCTCGGTGATCTGGATCTCCGCGTCGCCGCGCTCCTCCAGCGCCCGCACGTAGTTGCGCACGTCCTCGTCCTCGTCGGCCATCTCGCTGACCGTGCGCTCCCACTCCTCGGCCTGCTCGGGCAGCGCGCCGAGCGGCACCTCGACGTCCAGCACCTCCTCGACCCGGTGCAGCAGCGCGAGCGTCGCCTTCGGCGAGGGCGGCTGCGAGACGTAGTGCGGAACGGCCGCCCAGAACGAGATCGCGGGCACGCCCGCCTGCACGCACAGGTCCTGGAACACGCCGACGATCCCGGTCGGCCCCTCGTACCGGGACCGCTCCAGCCCGTACTTCGCCGCCGCCGCCTCGTCGTACGCGGTTCCCGTCACGGGCACCGGCCGGGTGTGCGGCGTGTCCATCAGCAGCGCGCCGAGCGTCACCACGGTGGTCACGCCCAGGTCCTCGATGTGGCCCAGCAGCTCGGAGGCGAACTTCCGCCACCGCATGTTCGGTTCGATCCCGTGCACGAGCACCACGTCCGTCGACGACCCGGGCGGGCGGCACACCGACAGGCGGGTCGTCGGGAATTCCACCCTCCGGGTGACACCGTCGATCAGGCGGACGGTGGGGCGGGTCACCTGGAAGTCGTAGTAGTCGTCCGGATCGATCTCCGCCAACGGCGTCGCGTCCCACGTGAGCTGCAGGTGCTCGATCGCCGTGCTGGCGGCGTCTCCTGCGTCGTTCCACCCCTCGAACGCGGCAACCATGATCGGGTTGTTGAGCGGTTCGCTGGGGTCGAAGGGGGTCTGGGCGGCCTGGTCCGGATCGGTCACGCGGCCAGACTACGACCACCGCCGCACACCCGACGCCGTAGGCTTGGCGCATGTCGGTTCGTGTTACGCGGCCTTCACCCGGCGCACCGGCCGACCACGTCCTCCTCGTGCACGGTACGAGGGGTGCGACACCCCGGCCCGTTGACTTCCTCCCGGATGTTTTCCCAGGCCGAGGAGGTGTGACGAGATCTTCGCCCGGTCGACTCGGGGCCGGGCCGCACGGTTGCCGCGGCCGGGGCGCGACGTCGTGGGGATCCGTTCACACCACTGCGGGATGATTACGCCGAACAGGTGACCCGCCCGGGACTCCCATGATCACTCGAAAGGTGCATATGACGGTCGACGCGGTGCTGTGGGACATGGACGGCACGCTGCTGGACTCCGAGAAGCTGTGGGACATCCCGCTCAACGAGTTCGTGGAGAAGCTGGGCGGGACGCTGTCGCTCGCGACCAGGCAGGCCATGGTCGGTTCGAGCACGGCCCGCACCATGGGGCTGCTGTTCGCCGAAGCGGGTGTCGTGCCGACCGACTCCGACCTCCTCGACGGCGCGGCGTGGATCAGCAGGCGCACCGAGGAGCTGTTCCGCGCGGGCCTGCCGTGGCGGCCGGGCGCTCGTGAGGCGTTGCGCGCCGTGTGCGACGCCGGTGTGCCGATGGCCCTGGTGACGTCGACCGAACGGCGGTTGACCGAGGTCGCGCTGGACACCATCGGCCGCGACCTGTTCGACGTCACGGTGTGCGGCGACGAGGTGGACCGCCGCAACAAGCCCCTGCCCGACCCGTACCTGAAGGCCGCCCGCCTGCTCGGCGTCGACCCCGTCCGGTGCGTCGCGGTCGAGGACTCGCCGACCGGCGTGGCGTCCGCCGTGGCGGCCGGCTGCACCGTGCTGGTCGTGCCGTGCGACGTGCCGGTGGAGCGGGGCGAGCGCCGCGTGTTCCGCGAGTCCCTGGTGGGGGTGCGGTGGGAGACGCTCGCCCCGCTGCTAGACCGCTGACGCCTCCGCCCGCCGCGTCGCCGGGTCGACCAGCAGGCCGAACACCACGCCGAGACCCAGCCACAACGTGGCGGTCTCGGCGAGCGAGGCCAGCCTGAACTCCCACAGCAGGCCGCCCGGCACGTCGGACGGCACGGTGTCCGGTGTCGCCGGGAACACGACCAGCAGCACGACCACCGCCGCCACCGCGGCCAGCGCCACCGCGGTCGCCCGGACCGGTGGCGACCACCGGCCCAGCCGGGAGGCCAGGGCGCTCGCCCCGACCGCGACCAGCAACCCGGCCGCGATCAGCCCGAGGTAGAGCACCGTGCGGTACTCCACCGTGTCCGCGGCACCCACCCCGGGCGGGTTGGCCGGGTACTTCACCGCGGGCAGCACCGCCGCCGCGCCGAACGCCGCCGCCGACAGCGCCACCGCCCGCACGAACGGCGCCTCGGTCGTGAACCAGCGCCGGGACCGTGCGTACGCCGTGGCGAACAGCGCGCCGACGGCCACGCCCACCACCACCGCGGCGAGCACACCGCCGACCACCTGCGTGCCGCGGCTGAACAGCTCGCCGTGCTCGTGACCGCCGCCGGGCTCGGCGGGCCGCGCCTGCTCGACGGCGAGCGCCGCCCGGATCGGCGCTTCGACCACCAGCACGCCGACCAGGCCCGCGAGCAGCCCGGACACCGCGCCCGCGCCGACACCGCGCGCCAGCAGACCCTTGTACGTCAGGCCCTTGTACGTCAGGCCCTCGTCCGTCGACACGGCCGCCGCGCCTAGTGGCACGGGACGCCGAGCGCGTGGCGCCCGTCGTGGAAGAACTCGTGCACGGTCTCGGCGGCGTGGCCGAGCGCGATGCCGTTCTCCTGCAGGACCAGCCAGGTCACCACCAGCGCGACCAGCGCGACGGCGTAGGCCCATCTGGGGATGGGGACGGGAAGGGAGTGCGCGGGGCTCGTCATGACGGCCTCCTCCATACCTCGTGGAAGGTCAACAACAACTCGTGCCGCAGCCGGTCTCCTGACTCCCGGATCGACGCCGTCCCCGCGTCTTCCCAGCCGCCGTGCGCGACCAGTGACGTTCTCGGCGGGTTGGCTCCCCGGTCACAGTGGCGAGGACCGCGCCGGATTCACACCGGCTTCCCGTCCACTGCGGCGCTGCGAACCGTAGATGTCGATCGCGGGCCGGCACAACCGACCAGACGAGTTGTCGTGCTCCTCACGCGGTCAGCGGCGGGGCGGGGTGGGTCGGGGCAGCGGGCAGTCGCCGCACGTGCCGCCGCCGTCGAGGCGGTAGTACAGGCAGCAGCTGCGCCGCCGGAACACCACCTCGCCGGGGAACGGGATGAACTCGCCGGTGCCCTTGAGCGGCGGGTCGGCGAACAGCTCGTCGGCCAGCACCGCGCAGTCGACGCCGCCGCGGCTGATCGTGCGCAACGCGCCCGCCACGTTCGACCCGGCGTTGCCCCAGAGCAGGCCGCGCGCCACCGGGGTGAGGCCGTGGACCGCCTCCACCACGGGCTCCAGCGACTCGCCGATGCCCACGCCCGCGACCGGTTCCTTCAGCCGGACCTGGAGCCCTTCCGGGGTGTAGCGCCACCACAGGTTGCCGGGCCGGATGTCGGGCGCGACCCCGTCGACCGCGCGTGCGGCGACGACCGGGCTCAGCACCCGCGCGGTGTAGCCGAGGAAGAACAGCGACGCGGCGACCCGCCGTTCCCCGGTGCGGTAGCGGGCGGCGATCCGGTCGAGGGCGTCGGGCAGCGCGGGGCCGCGGAACAGGGCTTCGCCGTCGTGCCAACTCTCGTCGGGCCGGCCGACGTCGAGGGCGAAGAACGGGCTGAGGCCGCGGATCTGCCGCAGGGTGGCCAGGACTCGGGCGAACTCGGACACGTGACCTAGTCTGCCGCCGTGGACGCACTGGGGTGGGGACTGGCCCTCGGCCTGGCCGCGAGCATCAGCCCGGGCCCGCTGTTGGTGCTGGTGGTGACGTCGGCGCTGCGCTCGGGCCGGCGGGCCGGCGCCCTGACCGCCTGCGCCCCGCTGCTCTCCGACGCCGTCGTGGTCGCCGTGACGCTGCTCCTGCTGGACCGCCTGCCCGCACGGGCGCTGGGCGTGCTGGGCGTCGTGGGCGCGGTGTTCGTCGTGTGGAGCGGCGTCCGAACCGTCCGCGACGCCCGCTCCGCCTCCCTGACCGCACCGCCCCCGCCGCCCGACCGCCACGCTTCGCAGGGGTCGCCGCCCAGGGGAACCCTTGCTGCGATTCCACCGAGGGGGTCCGACGATTCCGGCGCGCTCGCCCTGCGCCGTGCCGTGCTGGTGAACCTCCTCAGCCCGCACCCGTGGATCGCGTGGGCGACCGCGCTGGGCCCCCTCACCATCACCGCCTGGCGCACGTCACCGCCCGCCGGCGTGGCGTTCCTGCTCGGCTTCTACCTGACCCTGGTCGGCGGCAAGGTCGTGATCGCCGTGCTCGTCGCCCGCGGCCGCCGCCGGCTCGGCGACACCGGCTACCGCCGCGCCCTCACCACCGCGGGCGTGCTGCTCGTGCTCGCGGGCGTCGCGATGGGCGTCGAGTTCGCCACCTACGGCATGTAGAACGTCATCAGGTCACCGCGCACGGGCGGGAACAGGGTCCGCATCAGGTCGGCGTTCGGACCGGGGTACACGTCCGGGAACCGCGCGGCCAGCCCCTGGATGCCGTGCGGGCCGAACAGCAGCGACGCCAGCATGTCCGGCGCGACACCGGCGCCACCCTCGGCACCGGGCGCCTGCATCCGCCCGCCCGCCACGACCGGCCCGACCTCGCCCGCCCGGAACGGCAGCCGCACGTGCGACCGGTAGAACGAGACGACCGCCTCGCCGTCCCGGTCGGCGAAACCGCCCTCCGCCAACCGCCGCCCGAACACCGGCCGCAGGTGCTCCAGCAACGCGACGGGGTCGCCGATCCGCACGTAGTACGAGTTCGCCTCCTCGGCCGCCGGCCCGAGGAACGGTTCCAGCGCCGCACCCGCCACCGACACCGGCCGCTCGGTCACCTCGGTGGCCCCGGTCAGCGCCAGCAGCGCGTGCGCCGCCGCCTCGTCCACCGCGGCCACCTCGCACAGCCGCACGCCTTCCTCCGGCGGCGTGGTGCGACCGGTCGCGACCGGCACGCCGTCCCGGTCCACCAGCCACTCCGTGCTGCCGTCGCGCGCCACGAGCCACCGCCACAGGGCGGGGGAGTGCGGCATCCGCAGGTCGGCCCGCGCCTGCTCGGCCTCCTGCAACCGGGCCATCGCCGGGATGTCCTGGACGCCGGCCTCGCGCAGCACGTGCCCACCGGCTTCGGGACGACCCGTCACGGGGCGGGTGGCCGAGATCGGGATCGCGTACGTGTAGCCGAACCGGCGGTAGAAGTACGGGATGCCGAGCATCACGTTCACCAGCCGACCCCGTGCGACCGACCGCTCGTGCGCCCAGTCCATGAGCGCGCGCACCAGCCCGCGTCCCTCGTAGGCGCGGTCGGTGGCGACCAGCTCGACCTGGCTCGCCGGGATCTCCACCCCGTCGAGCACCAGCGTCTCGTCCAGCAGGGTCGCGGTGGACACCACCTCGTCGCCGTCCACGACGACCGCGCACGCCTCCCAGCCCGCGTCCGGGTCCTCGACGACCAGGCGGTGGTCGACCGCGTCCGCCGGTTCGCCGCGGTCGGCGAGCAGCGCGCCGATCCGGGGGAGGTCTTCCGGGCGCGCGGTCCGCAGCACCAGCCCATCGGTCATCGGGGCAGTGTGCGGGGTGTGGCGAACGTCGCGCCATCGGATTTTCGGTGGCGGCACGGGGCGGTCCCCCGCAGAATCCGCGCCATGGCCTGGCTCCCCGCTGACTTCGCCCACCCGACCCGCGTGCCGCTCGACGGCGAGCACCACCTGCGCCCCATCCGCGAGTCCGATGTGGACGTCGACTACCCCGCCGTGATGGGTTCGCGGCAGCGGCTGTGGTCGCTCTACGGCGAGAAGTGGGGCTGGCCGCCCGCCGACATGACCCACGAGCACGACCGCGTCGACCTCGCCCGCCACGAGCGCGAGCAGGACGCGCACGAGTCGTTCAACTACGCGCTCTTCAACGCCGACGAGACCGAGCTGTACGGGTGCGTCTACATCGACCCCGTCGAGGACCCGGAGCGCACCGATGACGCGCGGATCTCGTGGTGGGTCGTGGACGACCGCGTGGGCACCGACCTGGAGCGCGCGCTCGACGCGTTCGTGCCGAGGTGGATCGCCGAGGTGTGGCCCTTCACCAGCCCGCACTACGGGATCTAGTGTTCGTGCGGTGACGCCGTTGGCCAAGTGGACCATCGTCTCGGTCTGCCTCACCGCGCTGGCCGTGCTCGTGCCGTGGGCGACCTACGGGGACAACGACATCGAGCTGTCCCGCCTGCCGCTGTGGTGGACCTACGCGGGCGCGGCCGCGGTGATGCACGCGTGCGCCCGGATCGCCCCACCGGTGGCCGCGGTGTTCGTCGTGGTCGAGGTCGTGGCGGCGGTGGTCGTCGCGACCGGCTACGACCAGGGCTCGCACGTCTTCGACCACGTCGTCCCGATGGTCGTGCCGAGCCCGGGGGCGGGCGTGGTGTTCGCGGTGGCGTCGGCGGCGGCCCAGGGGGCGGGTCTGCGGGCCCGGGCCCGCGCCGCGCGGTCGGTCCCGGCCTGACCTGGGTTCCGGCGGCCGTTCGGGGGATGGGAGGATCGGACCCCGTGAAGACCTTCGACGAGCTGTTCGCCGAGCTGAGCGAACGCGCACGCACCCGCCCTGAGGGCTCCGCCACCGCCGCGGCTCTGGAGGCCGGGGTGCATGCGCAGGGCAAGAAGGTGCTGGAGGAGGCGGGCGAGGTCTGGATCGCCGCGGAGCACGAGTCCGACGAGCGCCTGGCCGAAGAGGTCTCCCAGTTGCTGTACCGCGTGCAGGTGCTGATGCTCGGCCGCGGGCTCACCCTCGAAGACGTCTACAAGCACCTGTGATCCTGGAGGTCGCCGCGCTCGACGTCCGCCCCGGCCTGGAGGCGGACTTCGAGCGGGCGTTCGGGCAGGCGCGCGAGCTCATCGCGCGGTCGCCCGGCTTCCTCTCGCTGGACCTGCGGCGCTCGGTCGAGCGGCCGTCCCGGTACCTGCTGCTGGTGGAGTGGGAACGGCTGGAGGACCACACGGTCGGCTTCCGCCAGGGGCCGCTGTACCCGCGGTGGAAGGCGCTGCTGCACCACTTCTACGACCCGTTCCCGACCGTCGAGCACTACCGCGCGCCCTGACGGCGGCGCAGCAGCTCGACCACCTGCTCGTCCGACGTCTGCTCGAAGTGGGCGTAGAACCGGCCGACGGCCCGGAAGTCCGCCCGCGGGTGCGGGCAGACCACCAGGTCGGCGTCCGCGCCGAGCGCCCGGACCGCGTCCGCCGCGCCCACCGGCACGGCCAGCACCAGGCGGCGCGGCCGCTGCCCGCGGGTTTCGCGCAGCGCGGCGCGGGCCGTGACGCCGGTGGCCAGGCCGTCGTCCACGACCAGCACGTCCCGTCCTCCGAGGCGCACCGGGCCGTCGCGGTACAGCTCCAGCCGCCGCCGGGCCTCGCGCCGTTCGGCCGCGCACGTCTCGGCCAGGTCCCGCGGGGTCAGGCCGAGCATCCGCAGTGCCTCCGGGTCGAAGAGGGGCTCGCCGGTCGCGGTGACCGCGCCGATGCCGTACTCCGGGTGGCCCGGCGCGCCGATCTTGCGGGCCACGGCCACGTCCAGCTCACCGCCCAGCGCCGAGGCGACCTCGAACGCCACCGGCACGCCGCCGCGCGCGAGCCCGAGCACCAGGGGATCGGTCCACGGCCGCCCGACCAGCGCTCGGGCGAGCACCCGGCCGGCGTCGGAGCGGTCCGCGAACCTCACCCCTCCATGGTGCTCGCGTCCCCGGCCGGCGGCGACCGTCAGCGCTGCCGCACGAACAGCGACTGGGCGCTGCGCCCCACCGGCCCGTGCTCGTCGTGCAGCACGCTGCTCGCCACGCCGACACCCGACGGCCCGATCACGGTCGCCGCGTCCAGGGCGAACCACTCGCCGACCGGCTCGCGGTGCAGGTGCACGGTCAGGTCGGTGTTGATCGCGTACCAGGTGCGGATGTCCAGCCGGCTGGACACGCCGCTGGCCGAGTCCGCCACGGTGAACAGGCGTTGCGCCGCGCTCGGCTCCTCGCCGGCCACCACGCGCACCCGCGGTCGCGCCCACACCACCGCGTCGCCGGGCGCGAAGATGCCGCCGTCGACCGAACGCCACTCCATGGCCGCGAGGTAGCCGCCCCGCCAGTGCTCCGGGACCGTCATCGGGTCGCACCCGGTCGGCGGGACGAGCGGCTCGCCCGTGCCGGACGCCACCGCCGCCGTGTCGCCCGCCACGATCCGCCACGCGTTCGCCCGCAGCACCGGACGGCCCCCGTGCGCCAACTCCGCCGTCAGCAGTTCCACCGAACGACCCGGCCGCGCCACCGACGCCGTCACGGTCAGCTCCGCCACCGGCACCGGGCCCAGCACCTCGAACGCCACCCGGGACAGCACCGCCTCCGGTCGGGGCGCGCACCGCTCCAGCGCCCGCACGAGCAGCGCCGACGGCGGCCCCAGGTGCTGGCTGTCGTCGCCCCACGGCCCGGTGGTGTGTCCGGTCGAGGCGAACCGGTCGGCGTCGAGCCGCTCGTAGAACGCGTCCATCAGCGCACCCCCGGTCAGTCGGCCCGGTCCAACGCGGTCTCCACACCGGCGTCCGGTTCCGGCCAGCCGGGGTACGGCGGCGGCGTGCCGTCGAACGCCGGGCACAGCGCCTTGTGGTCGCAGTAGTCGCACAGCCTGCTCGGGTTCGGCCGGAAGTCGCCGGACTTCGCCGCCCGCAGGATCGCGTCCCAGATCGCCTCCAGCGTGCGCTCGAACCGGGCCAGCTCCGCCTCGTCCGGCTGGTAGGCCAACGCCTGCCGGTCGGCCAGGTACATCAGCCGCAGCTGGCGCGGCACCACGCCGCGCAGCCGCCACAGCACCAGCGCGTAGAACTTCATCTGGAACAGCGCCTTGGCCTCGCCGACCTCGCGCGGCGCGGCCCCGGTCTTGTAGTCGACCACCCGGATCTCGCCGGTCGGCGCCACGTCCACGCGGTCGACGTACCCGCGCAGCAGCACGCCCGACGGCAGTTCCCACTCCACCAGCAGCTCGCGGGCGTCCGGGTCGAACCGGCGCGGGTCCTCCAGCCCGAAGTAGCCCTCCAGCAGCTCCTCCGCCGACGCCAGCCACTGCTCCTGCTCCGGATCGCCCTCGGCGAACAGCCCGGCGAACTCCGGCCGCTCGGCCCGCACCCGCTCCCAGGCCGGGCCCACCAGCGCCCGCGCCGTCTCCGGGACGCGTTCGGCGGCGGGCAGCCCGAACAGGTCCTCCAGCACCGCGTGCACCACCGTGCCGCGCACCTGCGCCCTGGTCGGCTTCTCGGGCAGCCGGTCGACGGCGCGGAAGCGGTAGAGCAGCGGGCACTGCTTGAAGTCGCCCGCTCGCGAGGGCGACAGCGCTGGCCTGCGAACAGGGCGGTCGGTGATCGTCGGCACTGCCATGGGACGCAACCCTAGGCCAACCCCCCGACAAGATCGGGTTCCGCTACGCGGCGGCGGAGGCGTAGTCCGGCAAGTCGATCTTGCTGGTGATGTCCCTGCCCGCCTTGAGCATCAGGGCGAGCAGGAACCGGTTGCCCAGCAGGCCGTTGCGCGCACGCAGGCCGAACGTGGTCGCGGGAGCGAGGAACCTGCCCGTGCGGTCCCCGCCCTTCTGGCACCGCCGCGCGTAGTCGCGCATCCGGTCCTCGTAACGCCGGAACGCCGCCCGGTGGTCGCCGTCCGCCGCGGCCAGCTCGCCCGCGAGCACGTACGCGCCGACCACGGCGGTGCCCGTGCCCATCCCGCCGATGGTCGCGCCGCACGCGGCGTCGCCGACCAGCGCGACGCGACCCCGTGACCAGGGGGTGACGTCCACCCGGCTGATCGAGTCGAAGTACAGCTCGGTCGTGTGCGCCAAGGTCGCCAGCAGGCGTGGCGTCTCCCACCCCATGTCGCCGAACGCCTCGACCAGCAGCCGCCGCTGGGCGGCCACGTCGTGCCGGTCGTACGCCAGGACCGGCGACTTGAAGACCACGAACGCACCCCGGTCGCCGAAGGACACGAGCCGGCCCGGCGCGTTGTGGCTCACCGGCGCGCTGTCGAACCCGGCGGGCAGCTCCCAGGTCGCGACGTAGTAGCCGAGGTGGCCGACGAACCGCTCCTCCGGCCCGAAGACCAACGCCCGCACCTTCGAGTGGATGCCGTCGGCGCCGATGACGAGGTCGAACGTCCGCTGCGCGCCGGAGGCGAACGTGACGTCCACACCGTCGGGCGTCTCGTCCAGCGCGACGACCGAGTCGCCGAAGACGTAGTCCACCTCGTCTCTCCCGTGCTCGTAGAGCACTCGTGCGAGGTCTCCGCGCAACACCTCGATGTCGCCGCCCGCGAAGTCCGCCGGCAGGTGGAGCAGGGTCCGGCCGCGCTCGTCGACGAACGTCATCGGGCTGCCCCCGGTCCGCAGCTCGCGCAGCCGGTCCAGCACGCCCGTCCGCTCCAGCACGGTGAGGTGGGTCTCGCCGCGGAAGTCCACCGCCGCGCCGCCGCCGCGCAGGGTCGGCGCGATCTCGACCACGGTCGGCTCGAAGCCGTACCGCGCCAGCCAGTGGGCCGGCGCGGGACCCGCCACGCTCGCGCCGGAGACCAGCACCCGCTCACGCGTCATGTCCGCCCCAAACCGTGTCCGTAGGAAGCAATTCTATTTGTGTATCGTAGACACAGTTTTTGGGCGACGGCAACAGCGGAGGTGGCGATGGACCTGACGGGCAGCCTCGACCTGCTGTGGGGCGACCGTCCCGGCCCCCGCCGCGGCCCCAAGCCCGCGCTGACGCACGAGGTGATCGCCCGCACGGGCATCGCCGTCGCCGACGCCGAGGGGCTCGCCGCCGTGTCGATGCAGCGGGTCGCCTCGGAACTCGGCTTCACGAAGATGTCCCTGTACCGGTACGTGCCCGGCAAGGCCGAGCTGGTCGCCCTCATGGCCGACCTGGCGATGGGCACGCCGCCCGCCGACCTGGGTGGTGGCGACCGGTGCGCACGGCTGCGCGCGTGGGCGCTGGCGCTGCTGCCCGGCTTCCTGCGGCACCCGTGGGTGCTGGAGGCCACCACGGGCCCGCGCGTGGTCGGTCCCAACGAGCTGGCCTGGATGGAAGCCGCGCTGGCCCTCCTGCACGGCACCGACCTGGGCGGCGCGGCGCGGATGGACGTGCTGGCCGTGCTCGCCGGGCACGTGCGCGGCATCGCCCAGCAGGCGGCGACGGCACCGGGCGGCGACGCGGGGACGCGACTCGGTGCGATCCTGGCCGAGGTGGTGCGCGAACGGGGCGACCGCTACCCGGCGGTGAGGGCCGCGCTGGCCGAGGCCGCCGAGGGTGGCGAGGACGAGGCGCTCGGCTTCGGCCTGGACCTCATCCTCGCCGGTCTGCGCGCCCGGATCGGCGAGGACGCCCGGTCCGACCCTGATCCAACACAGTCCTGATACACCCGGCCGCCTAGGCTCGGCACGTGGCGACGACGGGGAGTTGGCGACGGCAGGTCGGCCGGGACGGCGGGCTGCCGCTGTTCCGCGCGGCCGGCATACCCGTGCTGCTCGCGCCCTCGTGGTGGCTGGGCTCGGCGGCCATCGTGGTGCTCTACGCCCCGCTGGTCGGCCGCATCGCGCCCGGCGCGGGCGGCCTCACCGGCGTGCTCCTCGCCGCCACGTTCGCGATCTTCCTCGGCCTCTCGGTGCTCGCGCACGAACTCGGCCACAGCCTGGTCGCGCTGCGCCTGGGCCTGCCGGTGCGGCGGCTGCGCCTGTTCCTGCTCGGCGGCGTGTCCGAGGTGATGCGCGCCCCGACCCGGCCCGGCCACGAAGGTGCCATCGCCGCCGCCGGCCCGATCGTCTCCATCGTCCTGGCGGGCGCGTTCGCGCTGGGCGCCTCCGCCATCCCCGAGCCCGACGCGGTGTGGCTGCTGATCGCGCAGACCGCGTTCGCCAACGCCGCCGTCGCCGTGTTCAACCTGCTCCCCGGCCTGCCGCTGGACGGCGGCCGGATCCTGCGCGCGGGCGTGTGGGCCGCCACGGGCCGCCGCTCGACGGGCACGAAGGCCGCGGTGATCGGCGGCGGCGTGGTGGCCGCGATGCTGGTCGTGTGGGCCGTCTGGGGCGTGCTCGACGGCGCCGAGGACCGCTGGCTCCGCTTCGGCGTGTGCCTGCTGACCGCCTGGTTCGTGCTGGCGGGCGCGCGCGGCGAGTTCACCGCCGAGCGCCGCAGCACCTGGCCCGACGGCCTCACGCTCGGCGAGCTGGTCCGACCCGTGCTGCAACTGCCCGCCGAGAGCCCGGTGTCCGGCGCGCTCACCGCGTCCGCCGGCCGGGGCGTGGTGCTGGTCCGCGCCGACGGCGTCGCCGCCGGCCTGCTCGACCGCGAGCTGGCGCGCCGCCTGGCCAGCACGTCGCCGCACGCGCCCGCCGAGCAGGCCGCCGTGCCGATCCGGCCGGAGACCGTGCTGCTGGAGAACGAGACGGGCGCGGAGGTGGTGGAACGCGTGCACGGCACCGCCGCCTGGGAGTACCTGGTCGTCGACCTCGAAGGACGGCCCGCGGGCGTGCTGCGCCGCGAGGACCTCAAGGCCGCGCTGGACCGCCGCTGACCGGGCCGTCCGCGCCGCCGAGCAGCCCGGCCTCCTGGGCCAGGATCGCCGCCTGCACCCGCGACCGCAGGTCCAGCTTCGTCAGCACCCGCGACACGTGCGTCTTCACCGTCGTCTCACCGATGTGCAGCTTTCGCCCGATCTGGTGATTCGACAGTCCTTCGCCCAGGCAGTGCAGCACCTCGACCTCACGGTCGGTCAGCGCGTCCAACCCGGCCGGGCGGGACCGGGGCACGGCCGAGGCGAACTCCCGCATCACCCGCCGCGTCACGCTCGGCGCCAGCACGCCGTCGCCGGCCGCGACCTGCCGCACCGCCTCCACCAGCGCGGACGACTCCACCGACTTCAGCAGGAACCCCGCCGCGCCCGCCCGCAGCGCGCCGCGCACGTACTCGTCCAGGTCGAACGTGGTCAGCACCAGCACCTCGCACACGCCGCTGAGCTGCCGGGTCGCCTCGATGCCGTCCACGCCGGGCATCCGGATGTCCATCAGCACCACGTCCGGCCGCAACCGCCCGGCCAGCCGCACCGCCTCCGCGCCGTCCGCCGCCTCGCCGACCACCTCGACGCCGTCCGCGTCACCGAGGATCATCACCAGCCCGGCCCGGATCGCCGCGTGGTCGTCGGCCACCACCACCCGGATCACAGCGGGAACTCCGCCCGCACGACCCAGCCGCCGTCGCCGTCACGGCCCGCCGAGAACACCCCACCGACCAGGTGGGCGCGTTCGGCCATGCTCACCAACCCCGTTCCCGTCCCCGGGCCGCGCGCGCCGTCGACCACCTCGTTGCGCACGACCACCACCAACCGCCTGACCTGCCGTTCGAGCACCACCGACGTGCGCGCGCCGGGCGCGTGCTTCACCGCGTTGGTCAACGCCTCCTGCACGATCCGGTACGCCGCGACGTCCACACCCACCGGGAGCTCGCCCGGGTCCGTGCGGCCCCACGACACGTCCAGCCCCGCCGCGGCGGCCGACTCGACCAGCCTGCCCACGTCCGCCAGCCTGCCCACGTCCGTCAGCCACGCCGCCACCGGTTCGTCCTCCGGCTCGTCGGCCCGCAGCACGTCGATCATCGTCCGCATCTCGGCCAACGCCCGCACGCTGTTCTCACGCACCGACTTGAGCACCGTGCGCGCGGTCTCCGGGTCGCCCGAGCGCAGCGACAGCACCGCCTCGGACTGGATCGCGATCGCCGACATGTGCCCGGCCACCACGTCGTGCAGGTCGCGGGCCATCCGGTTGCGCTCGGCGTTCACCGCGGCCCTCCGGTCCAGCTCGGCGATGCGGGCCACCTGCTCGGCGCCCTCCCGGTGCCGCCGCACGTTCGTCGCCCACCACACCGGCACCACGAGCAGCGAGAACACCTGCAACCCGGTGTAGAAGGACTCCTGCCAGCCGACCGCCGCCGCCGCGGTCACCGTCATGCCGACCGTCACCACCGCCACCACGCCCACGAGCACCTGGTGCAGCCTGCGCGGACCGTGCAGCGCGGCCACGAACAGCACGTCGATGCACACCATCATCATGGGCGCGCTCAAGCCGAAGCAGAGGTCGGCCGCCGTGGCCGCCCCCACCACGCCCACCGCCGCCACCGGCGCCCGGTGGCGGAACGCCTGGCCGGCGCACGCCACCGCGAGGACGGCCATCCGCGTGCCGAAGGACGCGTGCCCGTCGCGGCTGCCCATCATCTGGTCCAAGCCGAGCCGGTGGATCAGCAGGCCCGCGGTGAAGAAGGCCACCGCGACCAGCACGTCTCGGCGTTCGAGGCGCAGCTCCACCCCGTCATCACAGCACAGGGCGGGTCCCGTGGCGTCCTACGAACTGATGACCCGGGGTCGGCCGGCCCGACGACGCGCGAGGCGTGCGCCACCGGCAGCATGGTGATCGTGGTTGAACCGTTGGTGTTTCTCATCGTGGCCTGTGAGATCGGGTTCTGGGTGGTGCTGGGCGCGGGTCTGCTGGCCCGGTACGTGCTGCGCAAACCCCGGCTGGGTGCGGTGCTGCTGGTCTGCACACCGGTGGTGGACGTGGTGCTGCTCGTCGCGACCGTCTTCGACCTCAGGTCCGGCGGCGAGGCCACCGGCGTGCACGGGCTGGCCGCGATCTACCTGGGCGTCAGCGTGGCGTTCGGGCACAGCATGCTGCGGTGGGCCGACCAGCGCGTCGCCCACCGGTTCGCCGGCGGACCGCCGCCGGTGAAGCCGCCCAAGCACGGCATGGCGAAGGTCCGCCACGAGTGGCGCGAGTGGGGCAAGTTCGCCGCCGCGTGGGCCATCGCGTGCGCGGTGATGCTGCTGCTGATGTTCGTCGTGGGCACGCCGGAACGCACGCAGGCGCTGTGGGGGCAGATGGCGACCATGACGCTCGTCGGCGGGATCTGGCTGGTGGGCTGGCCGGTGTACCACACCGTGACCGAGCTGGCGAAGGGCGGCCGGACCAGGGAGAAGGTCGGCGACCAGGGCGAGTGACGGCGCGGGTCGCGGGGTGGGCCGCCACGGGCGGTGTGCGGCCCCCGTGCGACCATCGTGCGCTGTTGACACGCGTTTAAGCAGGAGGTTCGCCGCGGTGAGCACCGCCAGTGGTCCGTTCCAGCCGGGAGACCGGGTGCAGTTGACCGACCCGAAGGGGCGGCACTACACGATCGTGCTCGAACCGGGCAAGGAGTACCACACGCACCGCGGCGCGTTGCCGCACGACAAGCTGATCGGGCAGCCCGAGGGGTCCGTGGTCGTCTCCGTCGGCGGCACTTCGTTCCTGGCGCTGCGGCCCCTGCTGTCGGACTACGTGCTGTCCATGCCGCGCGGCGCCCAGGTGATCTACCCCAAGGACGCGGCCCAGATCGTCATGTACGGCGACGTGTTCCCCGGCGCGCGGGTGCTGGAGGCGGGCGCCGGGTCGGGTGCGCTGACCTGCTCGTTGCTGCGCGCGGTGGGCGAGAAGGGCAGCGTGACGTCGTACGAGGTGCGGCAGGACCACGCCGACCACGCCATCCGCAACGTCGAGCAGTTCTTCGGCGAGCGGCCGGG
Source organism: Saccharothrix saharensis (assembly GCF_006716745.1). Lineage (NCBI taxonomy): Bacteria > Bacillati > Actinomycetota > Actinomycetes > Pseudonocardiales > Pseudonocardiaceae > Saccharothrix > Saccharothrix saharensis. The sequence continues at coordinate 7,849,433 of NZ_VFPP01000001.1, forward strand.
CAACTGGTCGCTGACCGTGGGCGACGTGGCCTCGCACGAGGGTGAGGTCGACCGGGTCGTGCTCGACATGCTCGCGCCGTGGGACGTGCTGCCGGCGGTGTCGCGCAGCCTCATCCCGGGCGGTGTGCTGGTGGTGTACGTGGCGACCACGACGCAGCTGTCGAAGGTCACCGAGGCGATCCGGGAGCAGCAGCACTGGACCGAGCCGCACGCGTGGGAGACCCTCGTGCGGCCGTGGCACGTGGTGGGGCTGGCCGTGCGGCCGGAGCACCGGATGATCGGGCACACCGCGTTCCTGCTGACCACCCGCAGGCTCGCCGACGGCGTCACCCCGCCCCGGCCCCAGCGCCGCCCGTCCAAGGGCTGAGCAAGGCTCCGACCAGCGAGAACGGGCCCCGCACGCGAGGCGCGGGGCCCGTTCGTCGCGGTGGGGGTCGATCAGCTGTTCGGGCAGGCCACCCAGCCGTCGTCGGTCTTCTTGAACGGCAGCGTGTCGGTGTCGTCCTTGACGTACTCCTTCATGCTGTCGGGCACGCCGCTGAACTTCACCGAGACGGTGGCCGTGGCCGCCGTGTCGCTGGTCTCCTCGACCTTGTCGACGGTCAGGTTGACCTTGATGCTCTTCGCCGCCTCCTGGGCCTCCTCGACCTGCTTCTTGAACTCCGGCGGCAGGTCCTCGAGCTGCTTCTCCAGCTCGGCGGCGAAGGCACCCGGGTCGGTCGCCTTCTTGATGTCGTCGATCGTGCCGTGCTTCTCGCTGCAGGTCAGCGTCTTGAGCTTGTCGAAGTCACGGGAGTTGACCGCGGCGACGTAGCTGTCGGCGGCGTCCTTGGCGGTGCCGTTGCTGCCCCCGCCCATCGTCATGACCAGCACGACGACGACACCGATCACGACCAGGGCGCCGACGCCGCCCAGGATCCACGGCAGGGGGCTCTTCTTCGGCGGCGCGCCGTAGGGGTCGCCGAAACCACCCGGTTGGCCGTAACCGGGCTGGTTGAACTGGCCGGGCTGGCCGGGCTGGCCGTAGGGCTGCTGGCCGGGGCCGGGCTGCTGCGGCTGCCCGTAGCCACCGGGCGGCGTGCCGTAGCCCGGCTGCTGCCCACCCTGTGGGAAACCCTGAGGTGGCGGCGGGTACCCGCCGGGCTGCTGGCCGTACCCCGGCTGCTGGCCGAATTGGCCTGGTTGCTGGCCAAATTGACCCGGCTGCTGACCGTAGGGACCCGGCTGCTGCGGCGGGACGGACATCACGTTCTCCTAGAACTTTCCGCTGGTGGCAGTGGACACTGCCCGGACTACGCGCGTGGGACTCGTTATGGGACGCACGGTAGCGGGTAGGAGGTTCCGGCAGACACCGGTATGGAGCAGTTGATCCGGCCGAGCGGGCGGTTTGTGTCATCACACGACGCCCGGGAACCCGCTGGGTGGCGGCTTTTGTCGGTGATCGCCGGTACCGTTGTCGTACGAACACGGGAGGAGGGTGCCGACATGCAGCACGGTCATCCCGGCAGCCAGCCCGATGAGGGTGGCGAGCTGAACAAGGGCAACAACTCTGGTGAGCTGACAGCGCAGATCAGGTTCCTGGAGGACGAGATCGCGTTGCTGCGCCGCAAGTTGACGGAATCCCCACGACACGTCCGCCTGCTGGAGCAGCGGTTGGCGGAGGCGACGGAGCGCGTCAGCCAACTGACCGAGCGCAACACGAAGCTCATCGACACCCTTCGAGAAGCGCGGAGCCAGCTGCTCGCGCTGCGCGAGGAAGTGGACCGCCTCGCGCAGCCGCCCAGCGGCTACGGCGTGTTCCTGGCCCGGTTCGACGACGGCACGGTGGACGTGTTCACCTCCGGCCGTCGCATGCGGGTCTCGGTTTCGCCGGCGGTGGAGACGTCGTCGCTGGTCCTGGGCCAGTCGGTGCGCCTGAACGAGGCGTTGACCGTGGTCGAGGGCGGCGACTTCGAGCGCACCGGCGAGGTCTGCACGCTGCGTGAGGTGCTGGCCTCGGAGACCGCCGACAGCTCGATCGGCCGTGCCCTGGTCGTGGGCCACGCCGACGAGGAGCGGGTCGTCTGGCTCGCGCAGCCGCTGATGGACTCGCCGCTGAAGGCGGGCGACTCGCTGCTGGTCGACTCGAAGGCGGGCTTCGCCTACGAGCGCGTGCCGAAGGCCGAGGTCGAGGACCTGGTGCTGGAGGAGGTGCCCGACGTCCGGTACGAGGACATCGGTGGCCTCTACCGGCAGATCGAGCAGATCCGCGACGCCGTGGAGCTGCCGTTCCTGCACGCCGACCTGTTCCGCGAGTACAAGCTGCGCCCGCCCAAGGGCGTGCTGCTGTACGGCCCTCCCGGCTGCGGGAAGACGCTCATCGCGAAAGCGGTGGCGAACTCGCTGGCCAAGCAGGTCCACGCCGCCCGCGGCGAGGACCACCGCGAGGCCAAGAGCTACTTCCTCAACATCAAGGGCCCCGAGCTGCTCAACAAGTTCGTGGGCGAGACCGAGCGGCACATCCGGCTGATCTTCCAGCGGGCCCGCGAGAAGGCCTCCGAGGGCACCCCGGTGATCGTGTTCTTCGACGAGATGGACTCGATCTTCCGCACCCGCGGCAGCGGCGTGTCCTCCGACGTCGAGACCACGATCGTGCCCCAGCTCCTCAGCGAGATCGACGGCGTCGAGGGCCTGGAGAACGTGATCGTGATCGGCGCCTCCAACCGGGAGGACATGATCGACCCGGCGATCCTGCGGCCCGGCCGGCTCGACGTGAAGATCAAGATCGAGCGCCCGGACGCCGAGGGCGCGAAGGACATCTTCAACAAGTACCTGACGCCCGACCTGCCGATCCACGCCGACGACCTGGCCGAGTTCGGCGGCGACCCGGTGGCCTGCATCGACGGCATGGTGCAGCACACGGTCGAGCGGATGTACGAGGAGTCCGAGGAGAACCGCTTCCTGGAGGTCACCTACGCCAACGGTGACAAGGAGGTCCTGTACTTCCGGGACTTCAACTCCGGCGCGATGATCCAGAACATCGTCGACCGCGCGAAGAAGGCGGCCATCAAGAGCCTGCTGGACACCAAGCAGCCGGGCTTGTCGGTGCGCCACCTGCTGGACGCGATCGTGGACGAGTTCGCCGAGAACGAGGACCTGCCCAACACGACCAACCCGGACGACTGGGCCAGGATCTCGGGCAAGAAGGGCGAGCGGATCGTCTACATCCGCACGCTGGTGACCGGCAAGAACCAGGAGTCGGGTCGGGCGATCGACACGGCCACCAACACCGGTCAGTACCTGTAACACCGCACTGCCTGCGACAACCCGCCTGGAGGACCCGCCCGGACGACGCGCCGGGCGGGTCTTCCGCGTTCCGGGATGTCCGGTGTTCCGGGGTCAGGCCGCGTTCCGGGGTCACGCGCGGGCGGTGACCAGGCCGGATTCGTAGGCGGCGATCACGAGCTGGGCCCGGTCGCGGGCCTGGAGCTTGTGCAGCAGGCGGCCGATGTGGGTCTTCACCGTGCCGGTGGACAGGTGCAGCTCGTGCATGATCTCGGCGTTGGAGAACCCCCGGGCGATCAGCACCAGCACCTCCCGCTCACGCTCGGTGACGCCTTCCAGTCGGATCGGGCGAGGTGGGGGTGTGCGGGTGAACTCCGCCACCAGGCGGCGGGTCACCGAGGGTGACAGCAGGGCGTCGCCGGCGGCCACCACGCGGATCGCGGCCAGCAGGTCGGCCGGGGGAGTGTCCTTGAGCAGGAACCCGCTCGCGCCGGCCCGCAGCGCCGAGTAGACGTACTCGTCCAGGTCGAACGTGGTGAGGATGAGCACCCGGGCGGCGCTGAACGCGCCGATCTCGCGGGTGGCCGCGATCCCGTCCACGTTGGGCATCCGGACGTCCATCAGCACCACGTCCGGGGACGTCGAGCGCACCACGGACACCGCCTCGGCGCCGTCACCTGCCTCGCCGACCACCCGCAGGTCGGGGGCGGAGTCCACGAGCACCCGGAAGCTGCCGCGCAGCAGCGCCTGGTCGTCCACGATCACCACGTCGGTCACGACAGCGGCACCTCGGCGCGCACCGCGAACCCGCCGCCGGCCGGCGGGCCGGCCCAGAACGTGCCGCCGTAGACCGCCACCCGCTCCCTCATCCCGATCAACCCGTGCCCTCCGCCGCCACCGGCCAACACCCGTTCCCCTGGTCCGTCGTCGACCACGTGGATCCGCACCGCATCGTCCCCGACGTCGATCGACACCTCGCAGCGGGCCGGGGCCGCGTGCTTGACCACGTTCGTCACCGACTCCTGCACGAGGCGGTACACGGTGAGCCCCAGCGCGTCGGGCAGCGACCCGGTCACCGAAAGTGACACCTCCACACCGGCGAGCGACGCCCGCGTCACCAATTCGGGCAGGTCGTCCATGCCGGGCATGGGCGCGAGCTCGGCCCGTGAGTCCTCCGAGCGCAGCACGCCCAGCAGCCGCCGCATCTCGACCAGGGTGCCCCGGGACGCCTGCTCGATGACCTCCAGCGCCTCCTTGGCCTGCTCGGGCCGCGCCGACGCGACGTGCGCGGCGACACCCGCCTTGACCGTGATCAGGCTGAGGCTGTGCGCGACCACGTCGTGCAGCTCGCGGGCGATCCGCAGGCGCTCCTCGGCGACGGCCTTGGCCGACGCCTCGGCGGCCTGGCGGTCCTGGTAGGAGCGGCGGATCCGGGTGGTGCGGCCCAACGCCCACGCGGCGCACACGACCACCGTGAGGAAGACCGACAGCCCGAAGGACTCCGGCCACGGCTCGCTGACCAGCACCGCCACCCACGCCGTGCCCAGGGCGGTGGCCAGCGAGCCCACGGCCACCCGCTGCGAGCAGGTCGTGGCCACCATGTACATCGCGAACGCCGTCGCGCTGTAGGGCTCCAGCGTGATGTGGGTGAGCGTGGCGACGTTCTGCGCCGCCAGCACGATGCCCAGGGTGAGGACGGGCCGCTTGCGGCGCAGCGCCAGCGGCGCGCCCACGAGGAGCGCCACCGGGTAGCCCAGCCACGGCGGCACGTCACTCATCCGGGCGAAGTCGAGGTACACCATGATCAGGATCACGGCGATGGCCGTGTCCAGCGCGTACAGGTAGGCGGTCGGCAGCATCCGGAGGACTCGCGACGTCACGACCGGCACGGTAACCGGCGTGGCGGCGCGTGACGTCGGACCACGGTCCGACCCGGAATCGCAGACCCCGGTCCGATCCGCCCCGCGCCCCGCGCCGGCAGGCTCCTCCCCATGATCGAAGTGAGGGAACTGACCAAGCGCTACCGCGCCACGAGGGCCGTGGACGGGCTCTCGTTCGAGGTGAAGCCGGGCTACGTGGCGGGCTTCCTGGGGCCCAACGGCGCGGGCAAGTCCACCACCATGCGGGCGATCCTCGGCCTGGACCGCCCGACGAGCGGCGAGGCGCTGGTCAACGGCCGCCGTTACGCCGGGATCCGCAGACCGATGCACGAGGTCGGCGCGCTGCTCGACGCGGGCGCGGTGCACGGCGGCCGGTCGGCTTACGACCACCTGCGCGTGCTGGCCCGCAGCAACGGCATCAAGGACAGCCGCGTCGTCACGACCCTGGAGCAGGTCGGCCTGGCCGGGGTGGCGAAGAGACGCGTGGGCTCGCTGTCGCTGGGCATGAAGCAGCGCCTGGGGGTGGCGGCGGCCCTGCTCGGCGACCCGGGCGTGCTGCTGTTCGACGAGCCGGTGAACGGGCTGGACCCGGAGGGCATCCGCTGGATCCGGCACCTGATGCGCGGCCTGGCCCGCGAGGGCCGCACCGTGCTCGTGTCCAGCCACCTGATGAGCGAGATGGCCCTGACCGCCGACCGGGTGATCGTGATCGGCCGGGGCAGGCTGATCCTGGAGGCCTCGATGGAGGACCTGCAGGAGAAGTTCAAGCGGGACGTGCTCGTGCGCACCCCCACTCCGGACACCCTGCTCCCCCTCCTGTCCACCGCCGGCGCCACCACCCGCACCGAAGCGGGAGCCCTGCTGGTCCAAGGCCTGGCCGCCCCGGAAATCGCCACCCTGGCCTCCCGCAACCGCATCCCGATCCACGAACTGACCCCGCGCAGCGCATCCCTGGAAGACGCCTACCTGGAACTGACCGAGGACAGCGTCGAGTACCGCACCAAAGAACCCACCGGATGACCGCCCTCCCACCCCCTTGTCTCCTCACTCCGACCCCGCCCAATCCCCGCCCGGCCTCGACCTCGGCCCGGCCTCGACCCTCGACCCCCTCGCCGCCGGCCGCCGGACCCCCGACCCGACCCCGCCCAACGCCTGCTCCCATCGCCTGAAGCCGGCCTCGTCTGACGCCGACCGTCGCCCGACCGACACCAACCCCCCGACCGACACCCGACACCCGCCCGGCCCTCGCCCGACGCCCAACCCTCACCCGACCCTGCCCCCTGGCCCGACACCCGCCCCTCAACCGACCACCACCCAGCCGGACACCTCACGGGCCCTTCGCGTGGTCATCCGACACGTCACCAACCGACCCGAGGCTCCTACCCGGCGTCGGCCGGGATGATCACTCGACGACCGACCCAGGGCGCGCGTACCCCAGCGGAACGCCTCGCCCTGCCGCACCCCAGCCACCACCACCGTGCCGGACCTGGCTCCGGACGCCGGACGTCTCGGCCATGACCTCGTGCAACGGGTCTCCGGGGCGTCCAACCGGGCCGGCCGACCGGGTATGCGCCTGCCGATGCGGACCCCTCGACGGCGGTCGCATCACGGCCGCCCGCGCCGCCGGCGACCGGCGGGAACCCCGACCGACCTGAGGGCAGCCGCCCGAGCGGGCAGGCCGGATCGGCCACCGCTGACCCGAGCCCCGAGCGCGGAGGTGCGCTCACCACCGAGACCACCCACAGCCAGGCAGAAGCCCCGGTCCTCATGATCGCGGGCCATGAGCGGGCGGCGGGTGCCTGACGCCCTGCTCGACCGCACCGCGCGCAGCGCGGACCCATCACCCCGAGGAGACGTACCGATGACCGAAGTCCTGAACTCGGAGTGGCTGAAGCTCCGCTCCGTCCGCTCGACCACCTACGTCCTGCTGGCCATCACGGCGTGCCTGCTCGGCGGCGCGCTCGTGTCCTACCTGATGACGGCCGACTGGGACACCTCGCCGCCGGAACTGCAGCAGCAGTTCGGGTCGGCGGACCCGAGCGCGATGGTGGTGCCGTTCACCCAGTTCTGCCTCGGCGTGCTGGGCGCGATGGCGATCACCACCGAGTACGGCAGCGGCATGATCAGGACGGCCCTGGTCTCCGTGCCGCAGCGCAAGGCCTACCTGCTGGCCAAGGCCGTCGTGGTGGCCGGGGCGTCCCTGCTGATCGGCCTGGCGACCACCCTCGTCGCCTACGAGACGGGCGAGCTGATCACCGGGGACCGCCCGGAACCGATCTCGGCCTACGCCGCGTTCGGCGACGCCGTGCCGACCCTCCTGGCGAACACCGCGTCGCTGGTCCTCATGGGTCTGCTGGGCCTGGGCCTGGGCTTCGTGCTCCGCTCCACCGCGGGCGCGTTGGTCACCCTCTGCGCCCTGCTCTTCGTGCTGCCTTCACTGACCTTGATCCTGCCCGAACCCTGGAACGGCCGCGTGTACTCGGTGATGCTGCCGTCCCTCGCCCCGCAGTTGTCCGGCGAGATGTCCGGCACGCCCCTGTCCCCGCTCCAGGCCGGCCTGGTGATGCTGGCCTACCTCGTGGTTGCCCTGGGCGCAGGCGCCCTGACCCTCCTGCGCCGCGACGCCTGACCCTGCACCCCCGCCGGTAAGCGGGCGCCCGGCGGGGGTGGCGGTTACGGTGGCGGGCGTGTCCGACTTCGCCCTTGGCCTGGCCGCGCTCGGTCGACCCGCCTACATCAACCTCGGCCGGGAGCACGCGTTGCCCGAGCACCGGGACGTGGACGCCATGCGCGCGCAGTGCCACGCCGTCCTGGACGCGGCCTACGCGGCAGGGGTGCGGAGGGTGGACGCCGCCCGGTCCTACGGTCGGGCGGAGGAGTTCCTGGCGCAGTGGCTGGCCGCCCGCGGCCACCAGGACGTGCAGGTGTCCAGCAAGTGGGGTTACGCCTACGTGGCCGACTGGCGGCGGGACGTGGACACCCACGAGGTGAAGGAGCACTCGGTCGAGCGGTTCACCCGGCAGTGGCGGGAGACCGAGGAACTGCTCGGGGCGCACGTCGGGCTCTACAACGTGCACTCGCTGACATCGGACAGTCCGCTGTTCGGCGACCCGGACCTTCTCCTCGCCCTGGGCGGGCTGCGGGACTCGGGAGTGCGCCTCGGCTTCTCCACGTCCGGCCCGAACCAGGGCGAGACGGTGCGGCGGGCCTTGGAGCTCACCGTCGAGGGGCGGCGGCTGTTCGACAGCGTCCAGTCGACCTGGAACGTCCTGGAGACGTCGGTGGGGCCCGCGTTGGCGTTCGCCCGGGAGTCCGGGGCGGAGGTGTTCGTCAAGGAAGGCCTGGCCAACGGCAGGGTGGCCGTCGACCCGCCGCCGCGCGTGCGCGACCTGGCCGACCGGCACGGCGTCGGCCCGGACGCCGTCGCGCTGGCCGCGGTGCGCGCGCAACCGTGGGCCGACGTGGTCCTGTCCGGCGCGGCGAGCCCGGACCAGTTGCACGCCAACCTGCGCGCACGGGAGGTGGACCTGGACCCCGACGAGCTGGCGGACTGCGCCGAGCCCGCCGAGCGGTACTGGGCTACCCGGGCGTCGCTGGCTTGGGAGTGAGCCGGACCGCGCCCGAGTCGAGGTCCACGGGGCCGTGCGGCGGCGCGCCGGACTCCTCGTCCTCGCCCAGCATCCGCGTCACCTCGCGCTGCCGCAGCTCGATGTGCTTGCCGCCCTGGAACACGGTGGTGAACTCGTCGAACGCGGTCGCCGACACGACCGGGTGACCTTTGCGCCGGCGCACCCACCTCAGCACGCGCTCCCCGGCCGCGAGACCGACCAGCAGCACGGCCAGGCCGGGGATCGACATCGCGAACATCATGCCCACCGCAACCACTCCCGGATCAGGGCCCGGCCGTCCGGTACAGCCGGCCACCCGGGGTCTTCCGCCAACGCCCGCACCTCGTCCACGCCCAGCCAGCCGCCCCACGCCACCTCTTCCGGCTGGTGGGTGAACGGCCCGTCGCTGCGCACCTCGTAAACGTGCGCGACGTACCGGATGGTTCCGTCCACGAACGGCGTGCTGAACCGGAACTCCGGCACCGCCCGGACGCCCAGTTCCTCGGCGAGCTCCCGCACCGCGCACTCGTCGGGCGTCTCACCCGCCGCGACCACCCCGCCGCACGTCGGGTCGTACAGCCCGGGGTAGACGTCCTTGGTGTCGGTGCGCCGGTGCACGTACAGGCGCGTCCCGTCCGAGGACCGCACGACGATCGCCGCGCACAGGTGCCACAGCCCCTCCTCGCGCATCCGTGCGCGTGTCGCCGTGCCGATGGGCGTGCCGTCGGGGTCCACCACCACTACGTGTTCCACGTGAAGATCCTCCCCAGGTAGTACCGGCCCGTGCTACCTCGGGCCGACGCCTGCCGATGCCGCCGATTCCTACCGTCGTGGCGTTCGCGTCACGAGGAGGAGTTGTGCCCACATCCCTGCGGCTCGCGGTCGCCGAGGTCCGCGACCGGCCCGGCCGCGCCGTGCTGCCCGGTGTCGCCCTGGTCGTCGGCATCGCGTGCCTGCTGGCCGCCCTGATGCTCAGCGACGCCATGGTCCGCGCCACCGACGAGGGCGCGCCCACCGTGCCCGCCGGCGTCGACCTCGTCGTCCGCCCGCCCGTGTACGGCGGCGCGGACCTCGACCAGGCGACCGCCGACCGGGTGGCGCACGTCGCCGGTGTGACGGCGGCGCAGCCGATCCGCGAGGTCCGCGCCGACCTCCTGCTCGACGGCGGCCGGGCGGGCGACCGCCGGGCCACCGCGGACATCGAGCCGGACCGCGCGGACCTGCACCGCGTGCCGATCCTGGAGGGCCGCTCGCCCGGACCGGACGGCGAGATCGCGATCGACCGGGTCACCGCCTACGAGCACGGCCTCAAGCCCGGCGCCTCGATTCGAATGGCCGACGCGGCGGGCGAGCCGATCGACGTCGTCGTCCGCGGCATCACCAAGCGCGGCTCGGTCGGCGAGGAGCCGGTGATCGTGGTCGGCGAGGCCCTGGCCGCCAGGCTCGGCGGCACACCCCGCGTCGAGGCGATCTACGTCGTCGGCGGCGACCGGGCCGCCGTCGCGCAGGTGGTGGGCGAGGGGCAGCGGGTGGACACCCGGGCGGCGATCGCCGCGGAACCGTCCGACAGGAGCCTGGCGGCCGTGCTGCTGCCGTTCAGCATCCTGGCGCTGGCCACCTCCGTGTTCGTCGCCTCCGCCACCTACCGGGCCGTCTACGCGCAACGCCGGCGGCACACCGCGCTGCTGCGCTGCCTCGGCGCGCACCGCGGCCCGCTGGTGTGGGCGAACCTCCTCGAAGCGCTGGTCACCGGCGTGGTCGCGGGCCTGGTCGGCGCGGTGCTCGGCGGGTCGGTGGCCTGGCTGCTGGCCAGGCTGTTCGACGCCACCGGGCTGTCCTCGATCCTCGGCGCGGTCGAGTTGAGCCCGGCGCTGCTGCCCACCGTCGGCCAGACCGTGATCGGTGTCGTCACGGCGGCCACCCTCAGCGCGTTCGCCGCGGTCCGGCCCGCGCTGGCCGCCGCGCGCGTCTCGCCGCTTGCGGCACTGCGGACGTCCGAAGGCCAGACGCCCGACCGGGCCGTGGTGCGCCGTCGGCGGATCTTCGGCATCGTGCTCGTGGCGGCGGCGGGCGTCATGGGCGCGCTGGCCGTGCTCGCCCAAGGCTCGCTGGCGGCGATCTTCCTGGTCCTGTTCTCCGGCATCACCGCCGTGTTCGGCCTGTTCGGCGTGCTCGGGCCGGTCGTCGTGCCCGCGCTGGGCCGGATCTTCGGCTCGGTCGCGAGCCGCTTCGGGGGCGCGCAGTGGAAGCTCGCGGCGGCCGAGGTGCGGCGGGTGCCGCAGCGGTCCGCGTCGGTGGCGATGCCGCTGCTCCTGGCCGCCGCCATGGTCACGTTCTTCGCCGTCACGGTGGGTTCGGCACAGCGCATGGAGGACGAGTTCAGCAACGAGCCGCAGCCCGACGCGGTGGTGGCGGACTCGGGCGGGCGCGCCCTGGACGGCGGTGTCGGCGCGGCGGCCAACCGGCCCGAAGCGGCGACCACGGTCGTGGTGCACGGCGTCGAGGCCGACCAGACCGACGCCGAGGGCCACACGTTCCCGACGCAGGTCGTCGGTGCCGACCCCGAGCCCATGCGCGAGTGGCTGACCAGGCAGAACGTCGACGCCCGGGACTTCGGGCCGGGCACCGTCATGCTCGACGAGTGGTACGCCGAGCGGTTCGGCGCGCAGCTCGGCCGGCCGTTCACGGTCCCGGGGCTGCCCGGCGGCCCGCGCACGGCCACGTTCGTGGGCACGTTCACCGGCTCGATGCTGGACGACGCCGACGTGGTGCTGGCCGACCCGGACCTCGGGCCCGCGACGAAGGTGCTGGTGGCGTTCGCGCCGGGGGCGGACCCGGCCGCCTACCAGGCGGGCGTGCGGGCCGCGCTGGCCGACTCGCCCACCGTTCTGGTGAAGACCAAGGCGGAGACGAGCGCGCAGAACCAGCGCTACCTCGACCTGGGGATCGTGCTGCTGATGGTGCTGCTGGGGCTGTCCGTCGCGGTCGCCGTGACCGGCATCGGGACCGCGTTGACGATCTCCGTCCAGGAGCGCCGCAAGGAGCTGGCGCTGCGGCGCGCGCTGGGCGTCACCAAGGGCGGCCTGCAAGGCGGCGTGGTGGCCGAAGCGGTGCTGTTGTCGCTGGTCGGCGTGCTGGGCGGGGGTGTGTTCGGCCTCGTCTACGCCGAGCTGACGCTGGCCGCGGTCGGCGTGCTCGTGTGGCCGACGGCGGCCGTGGCGCCGCTGCTGGTCGGCGGCGCGGGCGTGGTGGTCCTGGCGGTGCTCGCCGCGTTCGGCCCGGCCCGCGGCGCGTCCCGGATCAGGCCCGCCGCCGGGCTCGCCGCCGGCTGAAACGTGACCCCGGTCCGGGCGGTGTGCCGGTGGAAGGTCGTACTCTGCGTACATGCGGCGGATCATGGGAACCGAAGTCGAGTACGGCATCTCGGTGCCGGGTGACGCGACGGCGAACCCGGTGCTCACCTCGACACAGGTCGTGCTGGCCTACGCGGCGGCCGCCGACATACCGCGGGCGCGCCGGGCGCGCTGGGACTACGAGGTCGAATCGCCGTTGCGCGACGCGCGCGGCTTCGACCTCGGCACCCCCGGCGGCCACCCGGGCGACAGCGATGTCGAGGACCTGGGCGCGGCCAACGTCATCCTCACCAACGGCGCGCGCCTCTACGTGGACCACGCGCACCCCGAGTACTCCGCGCCCGAGGTCACCAACGCCCGCGACGCGGTGATCTGGGACAAGGCGGGGGAGCGGGTGATGGAGGAGGCCGCGATGCGCGCCGCCACCGTCCCCGGCCAGCCCCGCCTGCAGCTCTACAAGAACAACGTCGACGGCAAGGGCGCCAGCTACGGCACCCACGAGAACTACCTGATGCAGCGCAGCACGCCGTTCACCGCGGTGATCGCCGGGCTGACGCCGTTCTTCGTGTCGCGGCAGGTCGTCGTCGGCTCCGGCCGCGTCGGCATCGGCGCGGCGGGCGAGGAGGCCGGCTACCAGCTGTCCCAGCGCTCGGACTACATCGAGGTCGAGGTCGGCCTGGAGACCACGCTCAAGCGCGGCATCATCAACACCCGCGACGAGCCGCACGCCGACGCGGACAAGTACCGCAGGCTGCACGTCATCATCGGCGACGCGAACCTGGCCGAGTACTCCACCTACATCAAGTGCGGCTCGACGTCGCTGGTGCTCGACATGATCGAGGCCGGCCGCCGGTTCGACGACCTGCGCCTGCAGGAGCCGGTCCGGGCGGTGCACCAGATCAGCCACGACCCGACGCTCAAGACCAAGGTCGAGCTGTCCAACGGCCGCAAGTTCACCGGCCTGGACCTCCAGTTCGCCTACTACGAGCGCGCCTCGGCGTTCGTGGAGCAGGAGGGCTACGGCGACCGGGACGTGCTGCGGGTGTGGGGCGAGGTGCTCGACGCGCTGGCCCGCGACCCGCAGGAGTGCGCCGACCGCCTCGACTGGGTGGCGAAACTGCGGTTGCTCGAAGGGTATCGGTCCCGGGACGGCCTCGCCTGGGGCTCGCCCCGGCTGTCCCTGGTCGACCTGCAGTACTCCGACGTGCGGCTGGACAAGGGCCTCTACAACCGGCTGGTGGCCCGCGGCTCGATGAAGCGCCTGGTCAGCGAGGAGGAGGTGCGGGCGGCGATCCTCGCGCCGCCGGAGGACACGCGCGCCTACTTCCGCGGCCGGTGCCTGGAGCGCTACCCCACTTCGGTGGCCGCCGCCTCGTGGGATTCGGTGATCTTCGACCTCGGTCGGGAGTCACTCGTCCGGATCCCCACCCTGGAACCGCTGCGCGGCACGAAAGCGCACGTCGGAGCCCTGCTGGAGGCCTCGGACACGGCCGAGCAGCTGGTGGAGGCGCTCACCAGGGGCTGATCAACAGACCCGAGTGGCGGGCACAGGATGTCGTGCCTGGTGGGTAGTGTTTAACTCGCAGGACCCGAAGACCGGGAGGTCGACATGGCCCAGGAACAGGTTCAGCGCCAAGGCGGCGGTGACGGCGACGAGAACGGCGACGGCGCGGCCGGCGCCGGCCAGGAACGCCGCGAGAAGCTCGGCGAGGACGTCGACGCCATCCTCGACGAGATCGACGACGTGCTCGAGGAGAACGCCGAGGACTTCGTCCGCGCATACGTGCAAAAGGGCGGCGAGTAAGAAGCCGCCGGCGGGACAGGAGAAGAACGCACACATGGACCACAGCTCGACCGGGCACTACCCGGCCGCGTCGCTGCCCCCGGCCTACCTCAGGCCGGGGTCGTCGTCGTTCACCGATTTCCTCCGCGCCCAGGCTCCCGAACTGCTGCCGTCGAGCCGCCACCTGCCCGAGGGCAGCGCGGTGCAGGCTCCGCACGGCACGACCATCGTCGCCCTCACCTTCAAGGGCGGCGTGGTCATCGCGGGCGACCGGCGCGCCACGATGGGCAACGTGATCGCCCAGCGCGACATGAAGAAGGTGTTCATCACCGACGACTACTCGGCGGTGGGCATCGCGGGCACGGCGGGCATCGCGGTCGAGATCGTCCGGCTCTACGCGGTCGAGCTCCGGCACTACGAGAAGATCGAGGGCGTCTCGCTGTCGCTGGACGGCAAGGCGAACCGGCTCTCCGCGATGATCAAGGGCAACCTCGACGCGGCGCTCGCGGGCCTCGCGGTCGTGCCGCTGTTCGCGGGCTTCGACACCGCCGCGCCCGACCCGGACCGCGCGGGCCGCATCATCTCCTACGACGTGACCGGCGGCCGGTACGAGGAGTCGCAGGGCTACCAGGCCGTGGGCTCGGGCTCGCTGTTCGCGAAGTCGGCGATGAAGAAGCTCTACGACCCGGACGCGGACGCCGAGGCCGCCGCCAGGACGGCGATCGAGGCGCTGTACGACGCGGCGGACGACGACTCGGGCACCGGCGGCCCGGATGTGATCCGCAAGATCTACCCGGTCGTGGTGACGATCACCGCCGACGGGGCGGTCCACCTGCCCGACGCCGACACCGCCGCGTTGGCCGAGTCGGTCGTCGAGGGCCGCAAGGCCAGGCCGGCGGGCTGAGAGCCGTGTCGACCCCCATCCCCACCCGCATCCGCCGAGCCCGGGAGCCGCAGCAGTGACGATGCCGTTGTACGCCTCACCCGAGCAGATCCTCCGCGACCGCGCGGAGTACGCCCGGAAGGGCATCGCCCGAGGCCGGAGCGTCGTGGTGCTCCGGTACGCCGACGGCGTGCTGTTCGTCGCGGAGAACCCGTCCGCGACCCTGCACAAGGTGTCGGAGATCTACGACCGCATCGCGTTCGCCGCGGTCGGCCGCTACAGCGAGTTCGAGAACCTGCGCCAGGCGGGCATCCGGTTCGCCGACATCCGCGGCTACCAGAACGACCCGCGCGACGTCACGGGCCGCTCGCTGGCGAACGTCTACGCCCAGACCCTGGGCTCGATCTTCGCCGAGCAGATCAAGCCGCTGGAGGTGGAGATCTGCGTGGCCGAGGTCGGCACCGAGCCGGAGCAGGACACGCTGTACCGGCTGACCTACGACGGTTCGATCGTGGAAGAGCCGCAGTACGTCGTGATGGGCGGCCAGGCCGAGGCGACCGGCACCGCCCTGAAGGACGCCTACACCGAGGGCCAGCCGCTGGCCGAGGCCGTGGCCACGGCGGTGAAGGCGCTCAGCTCGGGCAGCACCACCACCGGCAACGGCAAGCCGGACCTGCTCGACCGCGGCAAGCTGGAAGTGGCCGTGCTGGAGCGGTCCCGGCCGCGGCGGGCGTTCCGCCGCATCACGGGGGCGGCGCTGGCGGCGCTGCTGCCCGGTGACGAGCCGGCGCCCGCCGACGAGGCCAAGGCGGAGGAGCCGCCCGCCAAGGGCGGCCGGAAGAAGCCGGTGACGGACGTGAACCTGCCGCCGAACGACGACAAGGCGTAGCCGGTCGCACCCCGCGAAGGGCCCTCGACACCGCGTCGGGGGCCCTTCGCGCGTGCTACAGGAAGATCTTGACGAGCTGGTCGCGGCCCTCGGGGTCGCGCAGCACCACCTGGTTGCCCGCGCGCAGCTCCGAGTCGACGAACTCGTAGATCAGCAACGCCCGGTTGACCAGGTCCACCTTCTTCAGCCCGGTCCGGTCCTGCAGCTTGCCCAACGCCTCGACCGCTTCCGCGATCAGCGCGACGTTCACCCGGTCCGCGACCGGGGGCTTGTCCGACGTGGCGCGCTCGACCGACGACATGCTCCCACCCTTCCCCGCCTGCACCGTCGAGGCTATCCCGCTCGCCACCAAAACACCACATTTCCAGTGTGGAATCCGTGTGGAACCGGTTGCTTCTCGGCGTCGGCGCGGTACCGTGGAGGAGCTCGTCGCGCACGTGTGCCGGAGGTCCACGCGAACGACTGGCGGCCTGATCCGAGGGGGGATGGCCGGCAGGCGGTCACGTGGAAGAAAGGTGCACCGATGAGTGGAGTGAGGCCGGACCCGGAAGCCATCGGGTCCGACACGACCGCGGGATGGGGAGACCCGACCCGCGCGGCGCGGATACGGCTGGAGAAGTCGGGGCTGTCGGTGGAGGTGGCGGTTCCCGCCGCCCACACCTCCCGGTTGCTCGACGCGGTGGTCGTCGCCTTGGCGGCGGCGGGCGCCGTGGTGTGTCCGGTGCTCACGTTGAGGGTGGTCCCGCCGGACTTCCCCACGTGGGCCGTGGTGGCGCTGGTCGCCGGGCAGATCGGTCTGCTCGGGGTGCTGGCGCTGGTCGCGCGCCGCAGGTGAAGAGGTGCGGATGGGGCACTCGGGGGGAGTGCCCCATCCCGCGTGTCAGGCGCGGGCCAGGGGCGAGGGCAGGTCGGTGAAGTCCTTGGTCCGCTCCAAGCTCGTGAGCACGGCGAGCAGGTCGTCCGGTGGGACGACGAGCCGGCGGGCGTCGAGGTCCAGCCAGCCCGCGGTGGTCACGATGGTGGCGGCGGTGCGGCCGTCGGCCTTGATCACCTTGTTGTGCAGGCGGAACCGCGCGCCGTCCGAGGCGAGGCCGGCCAGCCGCAGCTCCACCACGATCGGGTCGAGCAGGCGCATCTCGGCGCGGTAGCGGATGTCGTCGCCGTGCGAGATGGGCCCGATCCGACGGGCGGCGAACTCCGCGGCCGGGAAGCCCGCCGACGCGAAGTACTGCATCCGGTTGTCCTCGGCCGCGTCCAGGTACGCGGTGGTGCGCATGTGGCCGTTCTGGTCGACGTCCGGCCAGCGCACGTGGGTGGTGCTGGTGAAGGGCATGCGTCGAGTATGCGGACCCCCACCGGCACCACCCGCCGGACCGGCGCGCCGGACTACGCGATCGCCCGTGCCAGCAGCCGCCCGGTGCGTTCGCGCACCGACGGCGTGTCCAGCCCGCGCACCACCACGGTGGTCCGCCGCCGCAGCACGTCGTCCACCTCGGTCGCCCACTCGTACCGCTGCGCGTGCGCCACCTGCGCCCAGATGTCGGGCCCGTCGGGGTGCACGCGGTCCAGCAGCGACGGGTCCTCCGACGCCAGCGCCAGCACCTCGTGGCTGACCGTCCCGTAGTGCGTGGCCAGGTGCCGCAGCACGTCGTCGGGCACGGCGGGCAGCTCACGGCCGAGCTGGGCGCTCACCCGCTCGGGCAGCGCGGCGCCCGGCAACGCCGCCGGCACCCCGTCGAACGCGTGCGCCAGGTCCCGGCCCAGCGCCTCGCCGACCCGGGCCAGCACCGACGCGCCGATCCGCCGGAACGTGGTCCACTTGCCGCCCGCCACGCTGATCATCCCGCCGCGGCCCCGCGTGATCACGGTCTCGCGCTTGGCGTGGCTGGTGTCGCCGGACCCGCCGGGCAGCACCCGCAGCCCGGCGAACGCGTACGCCAGCCGGGACCGGTCCAGGGCCGAGTCCACGATGCCGACCGCCGCCTCGCCGAGGATCTGGTCGACGTCGGCCGGTGAGCACCGCACGTCCGCCGGGTCGCCCTCGTACGGCTCGTCGGTGGTGCCCAGCAGCAGCTGCCCCTCCCACGGGATGGCGAACGACACCCGCACGTCGTCCACCGGGATGGTCATCGCCGCACGCCACGGCGTGTCGGTCTTCAGCACCAGGTGAGCGCCCTTGGACAGCCGGATGCTGGGCGCGGCCGACGGGTCCTCCATCCGCCGCACCGAGTCCAGCCACGGCCCGGTGGCGTTGACCACCACCGACGCGTCCAGCCCGAACCCGCCGCCGTCGACCTTGTCCCGCAGCTCGACGCCGGTCACCAGCGACCCGCGCTTGCGTAGCCCCACCACCTCGACGTGGTTCAGCAGCACCGCGCCCGCCTCGGCCGCCGCACGCGCCGCCGTGATGGCCACCCGCGCGTCGTTCATCTGGTGGTCGTAGTACAGCGCCGCGCCGCGCAGGCCCTCGGTCCGCAGGTGCGGCACGTACCGCGCGGCCCGGCGCGCCGACAGCACCTTGCCCACGCCGTCGCCGAACCCGGACAGCGCCGAGTACAGCACCACCCCCGCGCCGAGCACGGACCGCGAGTGCGGCCCGCCCCGGTACACCGGCACCAGGAACGGCAGCGGCCGGACCAGGTGCGGTGCCAGGCGGTCGCCCAACGCGCGCCGCTCGGCGTGGTTCTCCCGCACCATCGGCACCGCCCCGGGCCCCATCGCCAGGTAGCGCAGGCCGCCGTGCACGAGCTTGGACGAGGCGCTGGACGTGGCGCCCGCGAAGTCGCCCGCCTCGACCAGCGCCACCCGCAGGCCCGAGCGGGCCGCCGCCCACGTGGTGGCGATGCCCAGCGCGCCGCCGCCGATCACGACCAGGTCGAAGGCGCCGTGTCCCAGCGCCTCGCGCGCCCTAGCCCGTTGCTCACTCATCGTTGTCGTCCTCGTCAATCCAGCCGACGGTCCGCTCGACCGCCTTCTTCCACTTGCGGTAGCCCTTGTCACGAGTCCTGGCGTCCATGGTCGGCAGCCACTCGGCGGCCTTGTGCCAGTTCTCGCGCAGGGTCTCGGTGTCCGACCAGTAGCCGACCGCGAGACCGGCGGCGTAGGCCGCGCCCAGGCAGGTGGTCTCGGCGACGATCGGCCGCACCACCGGCACGTCCAGCACGTCGGACAGGAACCCCATGAGCAGGTTGTTGGCGGTCATGCCGCCGTCGACCTTGAGCGTGGTCAGCTCCACCCCCGAGTCGGCGTTCATGGCGTCCACGACCTCGCGGGTCTGCCAGGCGGTCGCCTCCAGCACCGCGCGGGCGATGTGGCCCTTGTCGATGTAGCCGGTGAGGCCCGCGATGACGCCGCGCGCGTCGGAGCGCCAGTGCGGCGCGAACAGGCCGGAGAACGCGGGCACGAAGTAGGCGCCGCCGTTGTCCTCGACCGACCGGGCCAGCGTCTCGATCTCGGGGGCGCTGGAGATGAGCCCCATCTTGTCGCGGAACCACTGCACGAGCGCGCCGGTCACCGCGATCGCGCCTTCCAACGCGTAGGCGGCCGGCTGGTCGCCGATCTTGTAGCCGACCGTGGTGAGCAGGCCGTTCTCCGAGACCACGGGCTTGTCGCCGGTGTTGACCAGCAGGAAGCTGCCGGTGCCGTAGGTGCACTTGCCCTCGCCGGGCGAGTAGCAGGTCTGGCCGAACAGCGCGGCTTGCTGGTCGCCCAGGGCGGAGGCGACCGGGACGCCGTCCAGCGTGCCGGTGGCGGTGCCGTAGACCTCGGCGGACGAGCGGATCTCCGGCAGCATCGCCCGGGGCACGCCGATGGCGTCGACCAGCTCGTCGTCCCAGTCCAGCGTCTCCAGGTTCATCAGCATGGTGCGGCTGGCGTTGGTGACGTCGGTGACGTGGCGGCCGGTGAGCTTCCAGATCAGCCAGGTGTCCATGGTGCCGAACAGCACCTCGCCGCGTTCGCCGCGCTCGCGCAGGCCGTCGACGTGGTCGAGCAGCCAGCGGACCTTGGGCCCGGAGAAGTAGGTGGCCAGCGGCAGGCCGCACCTGTCCCGGAACCGGTTCTGCTCGCCGAGCTCCTTGACCAGCTGGTCGGTGCGGGTGTCCTGCCAGACGATCGCGTTGTGCACGGGCTTGCCGGTGGCCTTGTCCCACACCAGCGTGGTTTCGCGCTGGTTGGTGATGCCGACGGCGGCCAGGTCGTGCACGGTCAGCGACGCCTTCTGCAGGGCGCCGTGCACGACGTCGAGCACGTTGGCCCAGATCTCCTCGGCGTCGTGCTCGACCCAGCCGGGCTTGGGGAAGATCTGCCGGTGCTCCTTCTGCGCCACGGACACGATCGCGCCGCCGTGGTCGAAGACGATGCAGCGTGAGGAGGTCGTGCCCTGGTCGATGGCTGCCACGAAAGAGTGGGCGGAGTAAGTGCTCACGGGACGCTCCTCAGTAGACGGCGATGTCGACGAGCCCGGCCAATGCTCCGCCGATCAGGGGACCGACGACGGGGATCCAGGCGTACCCCCAGTCCGATCCACCCTTTCCGGGGATCGGCAGGACGGCGTGCGCGAGCCGGGGGCCGAGGTCGCGCGCGGGGTTGATGGCGTAGCCGGTGGGCCCGCCCAGGGACATACCGATGCCGACGACCAGCAGGGCGACGATCAGCACGCCGGTGCCGGAGGTCTCCAGCCCCTTGGTCTGGCCGGTGGCCAGGATGACGAACACCAGCACGAACGTGGCGATGACCTCGGTGGTGAGGTTCTGGGCGCGGTGGCGGACCTCGGGGCCGGTGGCGAAGACGCCGAGCACGTCGCCGGTGTTGGCGCGGAACTGGCCGAGGTAGGCGAGGTAGCACAGCACGGCGCCGGTGAACGCGCCGAGGAACTGGGCGAGCAGGTAGACCGGGACGGTGGCCCAGTCGCCGTTGTGGATGGCCAGGCCGACCGTGACGGCGGGGTTGAGGTGCGCGCCGGACAGCGGCGCGACCGCGTAGGCGCCCGCGAGCACCGCGAAGCCCCAGCCGAACGTGATCACCGCCCAGCCCGCGCCGTGGGACTTCGACTTCGCCAACACCACGCCCGCGACGACGCCGTTGCCGAGCAGCAACAGCAGTGCGGTGCCCAGGAACTCACCGATGAAGATCGACTGGTTGGTCATCCACGCGCCCTCTCTGGCCTGAATGCCGTTCGACAATGTCGTACGGTGCGCGTGAATCCTGTGCCGACGCTCACAAGATGTCAACCCTTCCGGAACGCCCGCGTCACCAGGGGATGGCGCCGAGCTCGCGCGAGATGGACCGCGCGGCCTCCCGGACGTAGGACACGAGGTCGGTGCGCGGCTGCTTGCGCTCGTCGCACAACCGCTCGACCGGTCCCGAGATCCCGACCGCGCCCACGGTCACCGCCCGCCGGTCCCGGATGGGCGCGGCCAGCGACACCTCGCCCTCGACCAGCTCTTCCACGTCCGAGGCCCAGCCGCGCTGCCTGACCTGCTCCAACGCGTCGCCGAGCCGGTCGAGGCCGGTGATCGTGGCGGCGGTGTAGGCCTTGAGCGGCCCGTCGTCGGCGAGGCCGAGGCCGACCGGGTCGTCGGCGAGCAGGACCTTGCCCAACGCGCTGGCGTGCGCGGGCAGCAGCGCGCCGACCTCGAGCACCTGGCGCGAGTTGTCCGGGCGGAACACGTGGTGCACGACCAGGACCTGGTTCTCGTGCAGGGTGCCGATGCGGACGCTCTCCATGCTGCGCGAGGCCAGCGAGTCCGACCAGTTCAAGGCCCGGGTGCGCAGCTCGTTGCCGTCGAGGTAGCTGCTGCCGATGTGGAACAGCGCCGCACCGAGCTGGTACTTGCCCGTGTCGGGCGACTGCTCGACGAACCCGACGAGCTGCAACGTCCGCAGGATGCCGTGCACGGTCGGTTTCGGCAGCTCCAGGGCTCGGGCGAGTTCCGCGACCCCCATCCGCCGCGCGCCGCTGGCCAGCAGCCGCAGGACCGCGGCCGCCCGTTCGATGGACTGGATGGGTCCGGGCACGCGATCACTCTAGCGCGAAGTCGTTCGACCATGTCGAACCTCGCGTGGTCAGCGCGGTTCCGGTGCCAGCCCGAGCCGCCGGCGGCAGTCGGGCGGCCGTCGGCGATCCGCTCGATGGTGTCCAGCGTGGGCAGCCGCCGCCGGCGCATGTACTCGCTGATCCGACCCTGCGCGATGCCCGTGACGCCCGCCAGGTCGTTCTGGCTGTACCCGGCGTAGCGCCGCAGCAGGACGAGCAGGCTCGCGATGTCCCGCGCCTCCAGCGCGGCGACGACCTCCAGGCGCGACCACAGGCTGTCCGGCACCCGCGCGACCCATCCGGCTCTCCGTCGTTCCATGACAAGTCCCCCCGACTGGGAATCGCCCGGCACCCCGGGGAGCGTTACGGAAGGGAGCCGCGCAATCACACGGTGATATCTCACCCTGTGCTGCCGTACCCACCGCGCTCCCTGGGACGGTTCGGGTCCGTCGACCTTCGGGGGGATCGAATGCGTCACCTGACCAAGTTGTTCGCGGTGCTGGGACTGCTGCTCGCCGCGCTCGCCGTCGCACCCGCGGGCGCGTCGGCCGGTGTGCCGTCCGCGCGGACCGCGCACACTCCGATCCAGAGCGTGCACGACTGGCGCTGTCTGGACGCGGACGTGTCGTCGCCGACCCACAACGGCACCGCGGTGCAGATCTGGGACTGCAACGGCTGGGACAACCAGAAGTGGACCTACTACGACGACTACACCATCCGCAGCACGCACGACGGCCGCTGCCTGGACGCGGACGTCTCGTCGCCGACGCACGACGGCACGAGGGTCCAGTTGTGGGACTGCAACGGCTGGGACAACCAGAAGTGGACCATGTACACCAACGGCGAGATCGTGAGCTGGCACGACGGCCGGTGCCTCGACCTGGACGTGTCGTCGCCGACGCACAACGGGAGCCGGGTGCAGGTCTGGACGTGCAACGGCTGGGCCAACCAGGCCTGGTACAAGTCCTGACGAACGCGGTGTGCGCCCCGGCCCGGTGGTCGGGGCGCACACCCGCGCCGTCACAGGTCCAGCGACCAGGTCTGCGCCTCGACGTCGCGGCCGAACAGGCGTTCCGGGGCGCTCGTCTCGACGCGGAAGCCGGCCTTCTCGTAGATGTGCCGTGACGCGGCGAGCCCGGCCACGGTCCACAGCACCACCCGCGCGTACCCGGTCCGGCGGGCGAAGCGCAGGCACTCGTCCACCAGCCGCGCGCCGATGCCCAGGCCGCGCGCGGCGGGTTCGACCAGCAGCAGGCGCAGCTTGGCGGTGCGGTCGTCGACGCGCACGCAGAACACGGACCCGACCGGTTCGCCGTCGACCTCGGCGATCCACGCCGCCTCGCGGTCGGGGCGGTGGTGCTCCGCGAACTCGGCCGCGACCCGCGCGACCAGCGCCTCGAAGGTCTGGTCGAAGCCGCACTCCTCCGCGTACCGCACCCCGTGCCGGTTGACCACCCACCCGAGGTCACCCGGCCGCAACGGTCGCAGCAGGTAGGACCGGGGGAAGCCGGTGAGCAGGCGTTCCACCTTGCGCATGGACGCCACCAGCTCGGCGCGGTCCGACGGCGGCACGCGGGCCAGCAGCGCGCCGATCCCGGCGTCCGAGCGGGCGTTCAGCTCGGTGAACACCGACTCGCCGCGCGGCGTGAGGGCGACGACGCGGCGTCGGGCGTCGCGCTCCGACGCCGTGCGGGTGACCAGGCCGTCGCGCTCGAAGCGGCTCAGGATGCGGCTGAGGTAGCCGGCGTCCAGGTCGAGCGCGGTCCGCAGGTCGGGCACCTCGCACGCGCCCCCGGCCAGCTCGAACAGCACCCGCACCCCGGTCAGCGAGTACGGCGAGTCGAGGTAGCCGCGGTCGAGCACGCCGATCACGCCGGTGTAGAAGCGGTTGAACGCGCGCACGTCCGCGACCGTCATCGTCGACCCCCCACTGAATTGTTGACGGAGTCAACCTTATTCGAGGGGTCGGTAGACGGCCAGCGCGGCGGGCCGGGCGCGGAACTCGAACTCCGACCCGGTGGGGCCCACCTCGCCGTCGGTCGCGATGGCCACCTCGCCCTCGCGCAGCCGCACGTCCAGCCAGCGCGTTTCCAGGTGCCGGTAGGTGCGGCTGCGGTGCAGCGAGCCGAGCAGCGCGCCCAGGAAGAACCGGGCCCGCGAGAACCGGGTGTCGGCGCGGATGTACCGCACGTCCATCAGGCCCGCGTCCAGCGCCGGGCGCATGGTCGGCGCGAAGCCCTTGGGCCGGTACGGGCCGTTGCCGACGAACAGCATCCACACCAGGTGCGGCTCGCCGTTCAGCTCCACCCGCAGCGGGCGTGACGTGCGCAGGACCCGGGCCAGCGCGATGCCCGCGGCCGGCCACTTGCCCCACCTGTCCTGCAACTGCTCCCGCATCCGGACCATGTCGGGGTAGCCGCCGAGGCTCGCGGTGTTGACGAACCAGCGCGGGCCGGCGCCGTCCACCGACACCGCCGCCAGGTCCACCAGCACGCCGTCGCCGTCCGCGACCGCTCGCGCCGTGTCGTCCAGCCCCCGCACGCCGACGTCGCGGGCGAAGTGGTTCAGCGTCCCGGCGGGCACCAGGACCAGCGGCAACCGGTGCGCCGCCGCCAGCGCCGCGACCGCCGCGACCGACCCGTCACCGCCCGCCACCCCCAGCGCGTGCGGAGCGTGATCGGCGATCACCGTGTCGAGATCCTCGATTCCCACGATCGTGGCTTTGGGCCATTCCTGCAGGATCTCGGCGGTCGGGTCGGTCCCGCCCAGGCCCGCGCTCGGGTTCACCACGACCACCAGGCCCTCGCCGTCGACCAGCGCCTCCAGCTCCTGGTGCTCGCGCGCCGACGCGGGCTCGGTGCGGCCCAGCGGCCACCAGCGCCTGGTCAGCAGGGCCGCGCCGATCCCGATCGCGGTACCCGCGACCACGTCCGACGGCCAGTGCACGCCCGTGTGCACCCGGGAGTACGCCACCGCCGCGGCGACCGGCGCGACCGCCGCGGCCAGCGCGGGCGACTCCATCGCCAGCGCAGTGGTGAACGCCGCCGCCGACGCCGCGTGCCCGGACGGGAACGACGACGACGTGGGGCGTTTGGTCAGCCGCCGGGGCACGAGCAGCAGGTCGGCGGCGGGTCGACGGCGCGGGAACAGGCGTTTCGCGACCAGGCTCGCGCTGAAGCTCGCCCCGCCGATCGCCGCCAGCCCGCGCAGCGCCGCCCGCCGCGTCACCCCTTTGCGCAACACCAGCACGCCCGCCACCACGAGCCACAACACGCTGTGGTTGGCGGCGCGCGACACCGTCTTCATCCCCTCGTCGACCGGGGAGGCGCGCAACGCCCCGGAACGCCTCATCACGGCCAGGTCCAGGCGGTTCACTCGTCGGAGCACACAAGAACGTTATCCGCGAAAACGGCGCGACGCCCGATTGGATCACTGAGGAAAGCGCCGAATGCGCCTACTGTTGAGGGATGCAGCGGCGGATCTTCGGCATTGAGACTGAGTTCGGGGTGACCTGCACCTTCCACGGGCAGCGCAGGCTGTCCCCGGATGAGGTCGCGCGTTATCTGTTCCGCCGGGTCGTCTCGTGGGGACGCTCGTCGAACGTCTTCCTGCGCAACGGCTCTCGGCTCTACCTGGACGTGGGCTCGCACCCCGAGTACGCCACGGCGGAGTGCGACGACCTCGCCCAGCTCGTGACGCATGACAAGGCTGGTGAGCGGATCCTCGAGGACCTGCTCGTCGACGCCGAGCGCAGGCTCGCCGACGAGGGCATCGGGGGAGACATCTTCCTGTTCAAGAACAACACCGACTCCGCGGGCAACTCCTACGGTTGCCACGAGAACTACCTGGTCGCGCGGGCGGGGGAGTTCTCCCGCATCGCCGACGTCCTGCTGCCGTTCCTGGTGACCCGGCAGCTCATCTGCGGCGCGGGCAAGGTGCTCCAGACGCCGCGCGGAGCGGTCTACTGCCTGTCGCAGCGGGCCGAGCACATCTGGGAGGGCGTGTCCAGCGCCACCACCCGGTCCCGCCCGATCATCAACACCCGCGACGAGCCGCACGCCGACGCCGAGCGCTACCGCAGGCTCCACGTCATCGTCGGCGACTCGAACATGTCCGAGGTGACCACGCTGCTCAAGGTGGGCAGCGCCAACCTCGTGCTGGAGATGATCGAGCAGGGCGTCCAGTTCCGCGACTTCAGCCTGGACAACCCGATCCGCGCGATCCGCGAGATCAGCCACGACCTGACCGGCAGGCGCACCGTGCGGCTGGCGGGCGGCAAGGAGGCCTCGGCGCTGGAC
Organism: Saccharothrix saharensis; assembly: GCF_006716745.1. Lineage (NCBI taxonomy): Bacteria > Bacillati > Actinomycetota > Actinomycetes > Pseudonocardiales > Pseudonocardiaceae > Saccharothrix > Saccharothrix saharensis. The sequence goes on from NZ_VFPP01000001.1 coordinate 7,875,428, forward strand.
ATCCAGCGCGAGTACTACGAGCGCGCGGTGGAGCACGTGGCCAAGCGCGCGCCCGACCCCATGGCGGAACGGGTGCTGGAGCTGTGGGGGCGCACGCTGGACGCGGTCGAGGCCGAGGACCTGTCCAAGATCGACCGCGAGATCGACTGGGCCATCAAGTACCGGCTGATGGAGCGCTACCAGGCCAAGCACGGCATGGACCTGTCCAACCCGCGCATCGCCCAGCTCGACCTCGCCTACCACGACATCCGGCGCGGCCGGGGCATCTTCGACCTGCTCCAGCGCAAGGACCAGGTGGAACGGGTGACCGACGACGGCGAGATCGAGGCCGCCAAGGACACCCCGCCGCAGACCACGCGAGCCAAGCTGCGCGGTGACTTCATCGCCGCCGCGCAGGCCGCGGGCCGCGACTTCACCGTCGACTGGGTGCACCTCAAGCTCAACGACCAGGCGCAGCGCACCGTGCTGTGCAAGGACCCGTTCCGCGCGGTGGACGAACGCGTGGAGCGACTGATCTCGTCTCTCTAGCGGTACGCCGGGCGGGGGATCTTCGTGAGGCTCACACCACATGGAGATCCTCCTCCTGGCGACGGCCACGGCGGCGTCGCTGCCGGCCGCACCACCGGCCCAGGCGCACGAGGCGTCCTGGGAACCGCACCCCACCGGTGTCGACGTGCGGCTGCGCGCGGTGTCGGCGGTGAACTCGCACGTCGCGTGGGCCAGCGGCAAGGGCACCGTGCTGCGCACCACCGACGGCGGCGCGTCCTGGCGGGCCGTGACGCCGCCCGACGCGGCCGACCTCGACTTCCGCGACGTCGAGGCGTTCGACGCGTGGCACGCGGTCGCGCTGACCGCGGGCCCGGCGGACACCTCGCGCCTCTACCGCACCTGGCGACGGCGGCCGGTCGTGGCAGCGGGTGCCGGAGGGGAACTTCCCGCCCGCGCTGCCCGGCGAGTTCGGGTTCGCCGCCAGCGGCCAGTGCGTGACCACGGCCGGGCCGCGGGACGCGTGGATCGCCACCGGCGGCGGCGCGACCGCCCGCGTCCTGCACTCGGGTGACGGCGGCCGGCACTGGACGGTGTCGGACACGCCGCTGTCCAGCTCGGCGTCCACGGGCGTGTTCTCGGTGGCGTTCCGCACGCACCGCCGGGGTGTCGTCGTCGGCGGCGACCACAAGAACCCGGCGTCGCGGGTCGCGGGCCTGGCGTGGAGCGGGGACGGTGGCGCGACGTGGGACGGTCCCGCGCAGGCGCCGTTCGGCTACCGGTCCGGCGCGGCGTGGTGGGGTGACGCGGTGGTCGCGGTGGGCCCGACCGGCAGCGAGCTCAGCCGCGACGGCGGCCGGACCTGGCGGTCCCCGGACACCGGCAGCTTCGACACCATCGACTGCGCCGCGGTGTGCTGGGCCGCGGGTGAGCGCGGTCGTGCGGGCGTGCTGAGCAGGGGATAGGCGCGAGCGGACCCCGGGTCGAGTGTCCCGGGGTCTTCTCCGGCCTGATTGACAAAGTAGATTTTTACGTACAAGCTCGCTTTCGCGATGAGAGACGTCCTGTACCTGGAGCAGATCGAGCAGGCCGAGGCACTGCTCAAGCCGCAACGCGTCGAGGTGCTGCGGCAACTGGCCGAGCCGCGGTCGTGCACCGAGGTGGCCGCCGCGCTCGACCAGACCCCGCAGCGGGTCTACTACCACGTGAAACGCCTGGTCGAAGCCGGTCTGGTGACACAGGTGAACGAGCGGCGCGTGCGCGGCATCAACGAGGGCGTGTACCAGGCGAGCGCGCGCTCGTACTGGTTGTCGCCGGCGCTGGTCGGCCGGCTCGGGCTGCGCCGCGCCCGGGACGAGCTGAGCCTGGACCACCTGCTGGACCTGGTGGAACAGGTCCAGTCCGACATCGCGGGCCTGGACCGCACGCGGCCCGAGCTGCCGTCGCTGGGGGTGTCCGGCGGGATCAGGGTGCACCCCGACCGGCGGCAGGAGTTCTTCGACGACCTGAGGACGACCCTGCAGGACCTGTTCACCCGCTACGGCGGCGCGGAGGGCGACGCCTTCCGACTGGCCGTGGCGTGCTATCCGAAGGAGGAGACCGATGAGTGAGACCGTGATCCTTCGCGCCCGCACGACAGCGTCCGTCGAGCGCGTGCACCGGGCCCTGACCGACGCCGGCGAGCTGGGCACGTGGCTGGCCGAGCACGCGGTGGTGGAGCTGCCCGACCGGTTCGCCTTCTGGGGCCGCTACACGCCCGAGGGCGACGTGCCGCACCAGACGCTGCGGCACGTCGACGACCACTCGCTGCGGTTCGACTGGAAGATCGGCGGCGAGGACACCACCGTCGGGATCGACTGGGCGACCGAGGGCGACGACACGGTGGTCACGGTGTCGCAGAGCCACTTCCCCGGCTGGGGAGTGGCCGTCGCGGAGACCAGCGTCCTCGGCTACCTCTACACGTACTGGTGCCTGTCCCTGGCCAACCTGGTCGACCACGTCGAAGGCCGCCCGCTCACCCCGAAGGTCGACTTCGGCACGACCGCGATGCGCGGCCAGGTGCTGATCGACGCGCCGGTGGACGCGGTGGCCCACTCGCTGGTCGACGCGGAGCAGTACTCGCGGTGGTTCGGCGCGAAGATCGACATCGAGCCGTGGGTGGGCGGCCGGGTCGCCATGGGCGGCTTCGAGCTGAACCCCGAACCCGCGAAGGTGGTCGACTTCGAGCCCGGCCGGCGGATGGGCGTCGACTGGGGCGGCATGGTGTCGACCTGGGAGCTGGCCGAGTCCGGCGGCGGCACCAGGCTGACGTTCGTGCAGAGCGGGTTCGACACCGGTGAGCCGCCGTACGGGGCGTGGGCGGGCTGGCTGTCGGGCGTGGCCGAGCTGCGCCGCTTCCACGAGCTGCCCGACTGGCGGCCGATCTGGCTGCGGCCCGACGTGCCGGGGCTGCCCGAGGGCATGCTCAGCGAGAGCTGAGGCGGATCAGCTTCAGCTCGACGGCGGTCCGCACCGCCGCCGTCCTGGTGTCCACGCCCAGCTTGTCGAAGATCCGCACCAGGTGCGTCTTCACCGTCGCCTCGCTGATGAACAGCGCCTTCGCGATCTCCCGGTTGGACAGGCCCCGGGCCAGGTGGTCGAGGATCTGCACCTCGCGCTTGGTCACCGCGGGCGCGGGCGCGCCGCGCAGCAGGCGGCGGGCGATGTCGGGGGACAGCACCGTGCGGCCGGTGGACCCCTGGCGGACCGCGGCGGCCAGCTCGTCGGGCGGGGAGTCCTTGAGCAGGTAGCCCGTCGCACCGGCCTCGACCGCGCGCACCACGTCCGCGTCCGAGTCGTACGTGGTCAGCACCACGACCTGCGGCGGGTCCGGCAGGGCCCGGATGCGCCGGGTGGCCTCCACGCCGTCGATGCCCGCGCCGAGCTGGAGGTCCATCAGGACCACGTCGACGTCCCGCGTGGCGGCCAGGCGGACCGCGTCCTCGCCGGTGGCGGCCTCGGCGACCACCTCGAAGTCGCGGGCCAGCAGCCCGGCCAGGCCGAACCGGACCACCGGGTGGTCGTCCACCACCAGCACCCGCAGCGGCCCGGTCACGGCGTCGGCACGCTCACGGCCAGCGCCGTGCCCTCGCCCGGCGCGCTCTCCACCGTCATCGTGCCGCCCAGCTCGGCGACCCGGTCGCGGATCGCGTCCAACCCGTAACCGCGGCCCGGCTCGGGGCGGATCGCGGCCGGGTCGAACCCGCGGCCGTCGTCGCACACGTCGAGCGTCACCGCGTCACCCAGGTAGGTCAGCGTGATCACGGCGGTGGTGGCGCCGGCGTGCTCGCGGACGTTGGCCAACGCGCCCTGCGCGACCCGCAGCAACGCCACCTCCACCGGCACCGGCAGCGGGTACGGCTCACCCTCCACCCCGACCCGGTCGCACAGGGCGCGCAACGCGTCGGTCAGCGTGCGGCCCTGCAAGGGGGACAGGTCGCGCACGAACCGGCGCGCCTCGGCCAGGTTCTCCTTGGCCACCTCGCGGGCGCGGTCGGTGTCGCCGAGCTCCAGCAGCAGCGTGATGCTGGACAGGCCCTGCGCCAGCGTGTCGTGGATCTCCCGGGCCAGCCGCTGCCGCTCCTCCAGCGCGCCCGCCCGGCGCAGCAGCCGGCGGCGGTCGAAGAACACGGCGGCCGTGATGACCGCGACCCCGACCGGCCCCAGCACCAGGCTCGGCTCGACCGCGTCGGCCAGCCGCACCTGCGCCAGCACCACGGCGGCGGTCAGCACGGCGGCCAGCGGCACGGCCGGCCGCGGGCGCAGTTGCCGCAGGCACTGGAAGAACAGCGGGATGGCGCACCAGCCGAAGCTCGGCGCGAGCCACACCAGCGCCAGCCACAGCGCCAGCACGGCGGGCAGCGCGGCGGTCCACCGCACGCCCACCGGGTAGGCCGCGCCCAGCACGGCGGCGGTGACCAGCACGGCGGGCGCGACGCCGTGGTACGCGACGTACCGCGCCGCCGACGCCGTCAACAGCACGTAGAAGCCCGCGTGCATCGCCCGGTGCAGCCACACGGGGCCGACCCTAGGCCGGCTGCCGGCGTCCGGGGTCAACCGATGGGTTGAACCGGGGTCGACCGGAACCACCAGGTCCGCGCCGGTCCGCGGGGCGAGGCTCGAACCCGACATGAACAGGGCTTCCCCCGAGGAGGGTGTGGCGATGCGCAAGACCACGATCGCGGTGCTGGTGGCGTTGTCCGTGGTGGGCGCCGGCGGGTACGCGACGGCCGACCGGCAGCACGGGCGCAGCGGGGTCGCGGTGCGGACCGCGACGACGATCACGGTCGACGCGGCGGTGAAGGCCGCGCAGGCGGCGCTGGACGCGGCCGAGAAGGACGGGCAGCGGGTCACCGTCGCCGTGGTGGACCGGGGCGGTGACGTGGTCGTGCTGCTGCACGGCGACGGCGCGGGCCCGCAGACCGAGGAGTCGGCCCGCCGCAAGGCGTTCACGTCGGTGTCGTTCAACGCCCCGACCTCGGCCCTGGCCTCCCGCGTGACCGGCGACGGCGCCACCCTCCGCGACATCCCGGGCACGCTGTTCCTGGCCGGCGGCCTGCCGGTGGTCTCCGACGGCGCCCCGGTCGCCGGCATCGGCGTCGGCGGCGCCCCCAGCGGCGACCTCGACGAGCGCTACGCCCGCGCCGGCCTGACCGCCATCGGCGCCTGACCTCCCTTTCCCCGATCGCGCGAGTCGAACCTCCAGGTCCCGTGTGTCGAACCTCCAGGCCTCGTGAGTCCTACGCTCAGGACCCGGGAGTCCTACGCTCGGGACCCCTGGACCCACCGTTCCGGACCGCGTCACGCCCCGCCCGCGACCAGGGCGGGGCGTGCTCCGGCAATCGGCTGAATGGACCATTCACCCGTCTTCACGGCGGGGATGGCGACACCGGGTGTTCGTCCGGGGTTAGGGTTCCGGTGTGGCCATCGCACGTGCCGAACGGCTCGTCAACCTGGTGCTGTGCCTGCTGTCGACCCGGCAGTACCTGACCGCCGAACGCATCCGCGCCATCGTCCCCGGCTATGCCGACGCCGCGACGGACGAGGCGTTCTTCCGCATGTTCGAACGAGACAAGACCGAGCTGCGCGACCTCGGCGTGCCGCTGGAGACGGGTCGCAGCGCGGGCCTGGACGCGATCGACGGCTACCGCATCGCCCGCCGGGACTACGAGCTCGGCGACATCGACCTGGAGCCGGACGAGGCCGCCGCCGTCGCACTGGCCGCACGACTGTGGGACTCGCCGCAGTTCACCGGCGCCGCGCACGGCGCGCTGATCAAGCTCCGCGCCGCGGGCGTGGACGTCGACCAGGACGTGCACGTGCCGGTCGAGCCGAAGGTCCGCACCAGCGAACCGGCGTTCCCGCCGCTGCTCGCGGCCGTGCAGGAGGGGCGCGTGGTCGAGTTCGACTACCGCCGCCCGGTACCGGTCGAGGTGCGCACCCGCACGGTCGAGCCGTGGGGCGTGGTCGCCTGGCGCGGCCGGTGGTACCTCGTCGGGCACGATCGCGACCGGGACGCGCCCCGCTGCTTCCGGTTGTCCAGGATCGTGGGCGACGTCCGCGCGATCGGCAAGGCCGGCGCCGTGCAGCGGCCCGACCGGTTCGACCTGCTGTCGTTCGTGGTCCGCAACCAGCCCGCCGCCGACCAGCCGCCCGCCACGGCCAGGTTGTGGGTCGCGGCGGGCCGGGCCCAGGGCGTGCGCCGGCGGGCGGAGGTCGTCGGCTCCCGCGAGTTCGACGGCGAGCCCGGGGACGTGCTGGAGATCGAGCTGAGGTTCCCCGACTCGGCCGCCGGCTGGATCGCGGGCTTCGGCCCGGACGTGGTGGTGCTCGAACCGGAACTGCTGGCCAAGACGGTGCGGGAGAAGCTGCTCGGCGCGCTGCGCGGCGCGGGGGTGCGTGCGTGAACGCCTCCTCCGACCGGCTGCCCCGGCTGCTGGCCCTCGTGCCCTACCTGCTGGCCCGGCCCGGCATCCCCATCGACGAGGTCGCCGCCGACTTCGAGGTCACGCCCAAGCAGATCCGCAAGGACCTGGAACTGCTGTGGATGTGCGGTCTGCCCGGCTACGGCCCGGGCGACCTGATCGACCTGTCGTTCGAGAGCGACACGGTCACCGTCACGTTCGACGCGGGCATGAGCCGGCCGCTGCGCCTGACCGCGGCCGAGGCGACGTCGCTGCTGGTGGCGCTGCGCGCGCTGGTGGAGACACCGGGCGTGGCCGACCAGGACGCGGTGCAGCGCGCGGTGGCCAAGATCGAGGCCGCCGTCGGCCAGGCGCAGCCCGCGGGCGTCGCCGTGGGCCTGGCCCTGCGGGAAGCGCCCGAGACGTCACGCGTGCGGGACACGGTGTCCGACGGCGTCCTGCGCAAGCGCGCGCTGCACCTGCGCTACTACACGCCGTCACGCGACGAGATCACCGAACGGGTCGTGGACCCGATGCGGATGCTGCTGGTGGAGGGCCGCGGCTACCTGGAGGCGTGGTGCCGCGCGGCGGACGGCGTGCGGCTGTTCCGGCTCGACCGGATCGACGCCGTCGACGTGCTGGACGAGCCCGCGTCCCCGCCGCCGCACGCCACGCCCACCGACACGTCGGAGGGGTTGTTCCAGCCGGACCCGTCGCAGCGCACTGCCGTGCTGGTGCTCGAACCGGACGCCCGCTGGGTGGCCGAGTACTACCCGACCGACGGCCTGGTGGAGCTCGGCGACGGCCGGGCCAGGGTGCTCATGCGCTACGCCGACACCGCCTGGATGGTCCGCCTGCTGCTCGGGCTGGGCGGTGAAGCGCACGTCGAGCAGCCGTCCGACCTGGTGGCCGAGGTAGCCCGGCAGGCCGAGGCGGCATTGCGCCGGGCGGATCACCTCCCGGCAACCTAGGGCAAGTACGGTGGGTCTGTGCCGTACTTGCCGATCCTGGCGCCGATCGCCCTCGGGGTGGTCGTGCTCGTCCTGACCTGCGTCCGAGTCATCCGATCCTTGCGCCGCTTCCGCGCCGCAAGCACTCTGGTGGGTGACAGGGTCGGCGATGGTGTCGGTCTGCTGCGGGCGCGGTTCGCCGCGCTCGGGGTGGCCGTCGCCGAACGGCGTCCGGATCACGCCCGCGAGGGCAAGCCCCGCGTACCATCGGTGGACCGGGGGAGACAGGAGGACAACGGTGCCTAACCTCGGACCAACCGAGCTGATCATCATCGCCGTGGTGATCATCCTGCTCTTCGGCGCGAAGAAGCTGCCGGACATGGCGCGCTCGATCGGCCGCTCGGCGAAGATCCTCAAGGCGGAGACCAAGGGCCTGCGCAGCGAGGACGACCCGCAGCAGCAGCCGGGCACGACGGCGCAGCAGGCGCCCGCGCCGCAGCAGCTGCCGCCCGTCCAGCCGCAGGTGGCCCAGCAGCCGGTGGCCCAGCAGCCGGTGGCGCAGCCGCAGCAGGTCGTCCAGCCCGTGGCGCAGCCGGTCCAGCCGCAGGTGGCCCAGCCCATCGAGCAGTCCGCGCAGAACCTGCAGAACAAGCAGAACACCAACTAGACCAGCGTCGACGAGAGCCTAAGGACGGTCCGCACGGTGGGGGCAAGTCCGGTCCGGTGGTGGGCCCAGCGCCGGGAGCGCCGCAAGATCACGAGTCGCCGGGGCAACCCCGACGGCACCATGTCGTTGAAGGACCACCTCTACGACCTCCGGCACCGGCTGGGGCTGGCGCTGCTGTTCATCGCGCTGGGCGCGATCTTCGGCTTCATCTGGTGGGAGGTGCGGTTCTTCGGGCTGCCGGACCTGGGCGACATCGTCGTCCAGCCCTACTGCGGCATCCCGGAGACGCAGCGGCTCACCCAGGAGGGCCGGGGCTGCCAGCTGCTGCAGACCAAGCCGTTCGAGGTCTTCATGATCCGGCTCAAGGTCGGCGCGGGCGCGGGCATGGCGCTGACCTCGCCGCTGTGGCTCTACCAGCTGTGGCGGTTCATCTCGCCGGGCCTGTACGCCAAGGAGCGGCGGGTCGCCGTCGTCTTCGTGGCGTGCGCGTCGGTGCTGTTCGTCGCGGGCGCCACGCTCGCGTTCTACGTCGTGCCGCAGGGCCTGGCGGTGCTGGTCGGTTTCGGCGACGACCAGTTCATCACGGCGTTGACGGCGGGCGAGTACGTCAGCTTCGTGATGGCGTTGCTGCTGATCTTCGGCGTGAGCTTCGAGCTGCCGCTCATCGTGGTGATGCTCAACCAGGTCGGCGTGGTCAGCTACGAGAAGCTGAACAAGTGGCGGCGCGGCATCGTGTTCACGCTGTTCATCTTCGCCGCGATCGCCACACCGGGCACCGACCCGATCTCCATGGTCGCGCTGGCGGTGGCGCTCGTGCTGCTGTTCGAGCTGGCGATCCAGATCGCCCGGGTGCACGACAAGCGGGTCGCGCGCCGGCGCAAGGCCGAGGGCCTGGACGACATCCCGGACGACGTCGCCGCGCCGTTCGACTACACGCCGTCGGCGGTCGAGGAACCGTCACCCGATCCGGTGCCCACGCCCGACCCGGCGCCCGGCCGGGTCCGCTACGACGACGTGACCTGATCACTGGATCGAGTGAAGTCTTTGTAGGCTTCGCGACCATGTCGACGTCACTGCGGGCGGCCCTGCTGGTGTGCCCCGCCTCGGGCAAGGGCAGGGCCGCGCGCATGGCGGGCACGGTCGCGCACCGGCTGCGCGGCGCGGTCGACCGCCTCGACCTGCACGTCGCACCCACCGCCGAGGGCACCGCCGAAGCCGCGCGCCGAGCCGTCGCCGACGGGGTCGACGTGCTCGTGGTGCTCGGCGGCGACGGGGGCGCGCACCTGGCCGTGCAGGCGTGCGCGGAGTCCTCCACCGCCCTGGCCGTGGTGCCCGCCGGCACCGGCAACGACCTGGCCGCCGCACTGGGCACCACCTCGGTGGACGACGTCGTGGCCGCGTTGCGCGAGGGCACGCGCGCCCGGTTCGACCTCGGCCGCGTGGCAGGCGGCCCGTGGTTCGCCACCGTGCTGTGCGCGGGCTTCGACTCCGCCGTCAACGAACGCGCCAACGCCATGCGCTGGCCCGCCGGACCGCGCCGCTACGACCTGGCGATCCTGGCCGAGCTGGCGGCGCTGACGCCGCGCCGGCTGGTCGTGGAGACCGAGGACGAGGTGCTGGAACTGGACGCCCTGCTGGTCGCCGTCGGCAACACCACCAGCTACGGCGGCGGCATCCCGGTGTGCCCGGACGCGTCGGTCACCGACGGCCTGTTCGACCTGACCGTGGTGCGCGCCGCACCCCGCCGCACGCTGCTGCGGATGCTGCCCACGCTGCGCACCGGGCGGCACGTGGACCACCCGGCCGTGCGCACCCTCCGCGCCCGCTCCGCGCGGCTGTCCGGGCCGTCCTGGGTGGCCTACGCCGACGGCGAGCGGCTGAGCGCGGTGCCGTTGACGACCACGTGCGTGCCCGGCGCCCTCACCGCCGTCACCGGTGGCGGCTGAGCACGTCCCGCCTGCGCCACGAGCCGTGCGGCTCCGCCGTGCCCCGGTCGAAGAGCCACCCGGCCACGCTCAGCACCCCGTTGGCCGCGTCCAGCGGCGTGCCGTGCGCGGACTCGACCGTCTCGATCTCGTGCCGGCCGCAGTCCCGGATCGCGTCGCAGCGCACCGAGATCTCACCCTCCACCTGCCACGGCGGCGGCGACCGCGGCACGTTGCGGTGCGGATCCCGGGGCAGGGCGACGTGCACCCGGAACGCCACCTCCTCGAACTCGGCGAGGGCCGACAACCCCGCGTAGGGCGCGCCGGGCAGGTGGTCGAACACCAGGCCCGCGCCCGGTCTGCCCAGGTGGCCGGCCAGCCGCTCGACCCGGGTGGCGGCCTGTCGCAGCACCGCGAGCACCGGGTCGACCTCGACCAGGTCGGGGAACACCCACCTGAGGTCGCCTTCCGCCAACGGGATCGCTTCCACGTCTGACGAGTGTGCCGCACGATCCACCTTCGTGGTCTTGATAACTTCAGTGCTGACCAAAAGTCCCGTTGCGGGTTCCGGTCCGGATCTGAAGCGATTTTGTCGGTCCCGTATGACAGCCTGGACAGGTGTCAAGCACTTCGCGGTCTCCGGCCGACTCGTACGCGGACTTCCGCCGCCGCTCCTCCCGGCCCAAGCTGGCCGACTTCCTGGGGGTCATCTCGTTCGAACTCGACCCGTTCCAGCAACGCGCCTGCGAGGCGCTGGAGGACGGGCACGGCGTGCTGGTCTGCGCCCCCACCGGCGCCGGCAAGACCGTCGTCGGCGAGTTCGCCGTGCACCTGGCCCTGTCCGAGGGCAGCAAGTGCTTCTACACGACGCCGATCAAGGCGCTGTCGAACCAGAAGTACGCCGACCTGGTCGCGCGCTACGGCGCGAACAAGGTCGGCCTGCTCACCGGCGACACCTCGGTCAACGGCGACGCGCCGATCGTCGTGATGACCACCGAGGTCCTGCGCAACATGCTGTACGCGGGCTCCTCCACCCTCAGCACCCTGGCCTACGTGGTGATGGACGAGATCCACTACCTGGCCGACCGGTTCCGCGGCCCGGTGTGGGAGGAGGTGATCCTGCACCTGCCCGAGTCCGTGCGGCTGGTCGGCCTGTCCGCCACCGTCAGCAACGCCGAGGAGTTCGGCGAGTGGCTGGTCGAGGTGCGCGGCGACACCACCGTCGTGGTCGACGAGCACCGGCCCGTGCCGCTGTGGCAGCACATGCTCGCCGGCGGCCGGATGATGGACCTGTTCGCCGGCGAAGGCGCCGACGGGCACGCCCGCATCAACCCGCAACTGCTGCGGCACACCGACGACCTCTCCCGCTTCCACGTGCCGTGGAGCCGCAACCGCAACAACAAGGACCAACGCGGCCGCCCGCCGCGCGGCTCCGGCTTCAAACCGCCGTCCCGGGTCGACATCGTGCAGCGGCTCGACGGCGCCGGCCTGCTGCCCGCCATCGACTTCGTGTTCAGCCGCGCGGGCTGCGACGCGGCCGTCACCCAGTGCGTGCGGGCCGGCCTGCGGCTCAACTCCCCCGACGAGGTCGAGCAGATCCGCGAGGTCATCGAGGAGAAGACCAAGGACCTGCCGCAGGGCGACCTGATGGTGCTGGGCTACTGGGAGTGGCGCGAAGCGCTGGAACGCGGCATCGCCAGCCACCACGCCGGCCTGCTGCCCGCGTTCAAGGAGACCGTGGAGGAGCTGTTCGTCCGCGGCCTGGTGAAGGTCGTGTTCGCCACCGAGACGCTGGCGCTCGGCATCAACATGCCCGCCCGCACCGTCGTGCTGGAGAAGCTGGTCAAGTACAACGGCGAGGCGCACGTCGACCTGACACCCGGCGAGTACACCCAGCTCACCGGCCGCGCCGGGCGGCGCGGCATCGACGTGGAGGGTCACGCCGTCGTGGTGTGGCAGCCCGGCGTCGACCCGAAGGCCGTCGGCGGCCTCGCCTCGACCCGCACCTACCCGCTGCGATCGTCGTTCCGGCCCGGCTACAACATGGCCGTCAACCTGGTGAACCAGCTCGGCGCGGCCGCGGCCCGGGAGATCCTGGAGCAGTCGTTCGCCCAGTTCCAGGCAGACCGGTCGGTCGTCGGCCTGGCCCGGCGCATCGAGCGCAACCGCGAGGCGCTGGGCGGCTACGCCGAGGCGATGACGTGCCACCTCGGTGACTTCACCGAGTACGCGTCCCTGCGCCGCCGCGTCGCCGACCGGGAGAAGGCGCTGGCCCGGCAGAACACCTCCGCCAAGCGCGCCGAGGCGGCCCAGTCGCTGGAACGGCTCCGCAAGGGCGACGTGATCGCGGTGCCGTCCGGGCGGCGGTCCGGCCTGGCCGTGGTGATCGACCCCGGCCTGGAGCCCCTGGGCGAGCCGCGCCCGTTCGTCGTGACCGAGGACCGGTGGGCCGGCCGGTTGTCGTCCGCGGACTTCCCCATGCCGGTCGAGGTGCTGGGCAAGATGCGGCTGCCCAAGCAGGTCGACACCCGGTCGCCGAAGTCGCGGCGCGACCTGGCAGCGTCGTTGCGCGCCACCGGCATCGTCGCCCCCGCGATGCGCAAACGCCGGTCCACCGCCGACGACGACGCCGAACTGGCCACCCTGCGGCGGGCGTTGCGCGCGCACCCGTGCCACGGCTGCGAGAAGCGCGAGGAGCACGCCCGCTGGGGCGAGCGCTACCACCGGCTGCTCGCCGAGACCGAGCAGCTCGAGCGCAAGGTCGCCGCCACCACCCACTCGTTGGCGCGCGAGTTCGACCGCATCCGCGGCCTGCTGCGCGAACGCGGCTACCTGCACGCCGAGGAGAACGGGCCCGGCGAGGAGGTCACCGAGCACGGCAAGCGGCTGACCAGGCTCTACAGCGAATCCGACCTGCTGGCCGCCGAATGCCTGCGGCACGGCGTGTGGCGCGACCTCGACCCGGCCGAACTGGCCGCCGTCGTGTCCGCGCTGGTCTACGAGGCCCGCCGGGACGGCCCGCTGGAAGCCCGGCTGCCACCGGGCAAGGTGTCCGACGCGCTGACCGCGACCGCGCGCCTGTGGGCCGAGCTGGAGGACGACGAACGCCGCCACCGGCTCGACCGCACCCGCCAACCCGACCCCGGCTTCGCGTGGGCGGTGTACCGGTGGGCGCGTGGCGAGTCGTTGGAGAAGGTGCTGTCGGCGGCGGAGGAGAACGGCGCCGAGCTCGGCGCGGGCGACTTCGTCCGGTGGTGCCGGCAGGTGATCGACTTCCTGGACCAGATCCGCGACGTCGTCGGCGGGGGCGATCCGGTCGGCGCCGCCGCCCGGAAGGCGGTCGACGCGCTGCGCCGCGGGGTGGTGGCGATGGCCACCGTTTGACAAAGCTTTGCGGGGCGGGTGGGTACCGTGCGGGTGGCTGTGGTTTGATCGCGCCCGCAAGCCTCGCACGGCTTGCGCAGATCGTCGAAGACCGTTCCAGACCTTGTCCAGACCGACCGTCGGAGGCCGAGCATGACCAGTCCGTACGGACCGTCCGGAGGGAACGACCCGCAGCCGCAGTGGGGCCAGCAGCAACAGCCCTACGGTGGTGGGTACCCCGGCACGCCGTCGGGTGGTTTCCCCGCTCAGCAGCCCAACCCCTACGGGCAGCCGGACCCGTCGCAGCAGCAGTGGGGCCAGCAGCAGCCCCAGCAGCCGTACACCCAGCAGTACCCCGCCGGGTACGACCCGAACAACCCGCAGTCCAACCCGTACGGCCAGCCGCAGCAGGGCCAGTACGGGCAGCCCGGCCAGTTCGGGCAGCCGGGCCAGTACGGGCAGCAGCCGGGCCAGTACGGGCAGCCGGGTCAGTACGGCCAGCAGCCGCCCGCCAAGAAGTCCGGCGCCGTGCTGTGGGTCGTGGTGGCGCTCGTCGTGCTGGTGGTCGCGGCCGTCGGCATCACCGGCTTCGTCGCGCCGGGGTTCTTCAACACGAAGGTGTTCGACCAGACCGCCGTGCAGAACGGTGTCGTCGGCGTGCTGAAGGACGACTACAAGATCTCCGACGTCGAGGGCGCGACCTGCCCGGCCGAGCAGGAGGTCAAGCCGAACACGACCTTCGAGTGCAAGGTGAAGGTCGGCGGCAAGGACAAGACGGTCAAGATCACCGTGAAGACCGAGGACGGCGAGTACGAGGTCGGCCAGCCCGCCGGCTGATCGCCCCGCCCGTCGAGCCCGAGGCCACTCCCGCGCTGGTTGCGGGGGTGGCCTCGGGCGTTGTGAGGGGAAACTCGTTAGCGAAGCGAGCGAGTTGTGGGGCACCATGCGGAGGTGACCGACCACGACGTCCGCGTGCTGGACGACTCCGAGTACCGGACCGCCCACAGCCTGTTCCGCGGCACGCTGCACTACACGCCCGCGCCGGACGACCAGTGGAAGTTCGCGCGGGAGTCGTACGAGCCCGGCCGCACGTTCGGCGCGTTCGCCGACGGCGAGCTGATCGGCACCGTCCAGTCGTTCCCGTCCCGCCTGGCCGTGCCGGGTGGCGGCGTCGTGCCGCACGCGGCCGTGAGCCGGGTCGGTGTGCGGGCGGACTGGACGCGTCGCGGGGTGTTGAGCGCGCTGCAACGGGCACAACTGCGGGCGTTGCGGTCCGCGGGTGACGTGGCCGCGACCCTGCGCGCGTCCGAGACCGCGATCTACGGCCGCTACGGGTACGGCGTCGCCACCCGGTACCGGTTCCTGCGCATCGACCGGCGCACGGCCGCGCCCCGCACGCGCCCGGTCGGCCGGGTGCGGCTGGTCGAGGGCGAGGCGGGGGAGCGGGTCGCGCGCGGGTTGTTCGACGAGCTGTCGCCGGGTCGTGCGGGCACGATCGCCCGGTGGCCCGCGTGGTGGGGCCTGACCGTGCGGCGGGTGGCGGGCGAGGAGAACCTGAAGATCGCGGTGCGCTACGGCACATCCGGTGAGGCCGACGGTTACGTGATGTTCAAGGTCGCGCCGGGTGAGCACGACTCGAGCGACGACAAGCCGACCACGCTGACGGTCGGTGACCTGTGGGCGCGCGACGCCGAGGCGTGGGCCGACCTGTGGCTGTTCGTGCTCGGGATCGACCTGGTGGATCGGGTGGCGGCGTCCGGGCGGCCGGTGGACGAGCCCGTGGAGTGGCTGCTGGGTGACCGGCGGGCGTGCCGGGTCGTCGAGGAGGTCGACGAGACGTGGCTGCGCCTGGTGGACGTGCCGGCCGCGCTGTCGGCCCGAACGTACCGGTCGGGTGAGCCGGTGGTGATCGGGGTGCGTGACGCTTACCTGCCGGAGAACGCGGGGGCGTACCGGGTGACGGCGGACGGCGCGACGCGGGTCGACGACGACCCCGAGCTGGTGCTGGACGTCGACGTGCTCGCCTCCACCTACCTGGGCGACGTGTCGTTCTCGACGCTCGCCGCCACGCGCCGCCTGGACGTCGTGGACCCCACCGCCCCGGCTCGCGCCGACGCCCTGTTCGCGGTGTCCGAGGTGCCGTATAGCGGCACCTTCTTCTAACCGCTCACCCTTCCAACCGCTCACCGCCGATCGCTCGTCACTCCACTGCGCCTGCCCGATCGTTGCTCACTCGATGGTGCTCACTCGATGGTGCTCACGGACGTAGCCGGCCCAACCCGCCGCACCGCCGTCGCATCCCACGCACCAGCTCGTTTCGCGCGAGCACGAAGTCACCGTCGACCACCTGCTCGTGATCGACGCACTCCGGCCATCCGATCCGCCAACGACTTCCGCGACCGGTGACGCGCCGCCGACCGTCCACTGTCGATGGTCATCACCAGTGATCGACTCACGTGAACGCCCGCCACCGGGCGCCGGGCGTCACACTCGGCGGTCGGCGGTCGCGCGTACTCGTCGCTGATCGCTTCGCGGAGGCCGACTCAGCGGCGTTCCAACGCGGACAGCAGGCGCGGCAGCGAGCTGCCCAGGCCCCAGCGGCGGGTCAGTTCGGCGACGCGGTCCGGGTCGGCCGGGGTGGCGGGCACGAGGTCCGGGCGGTCCATGACGATGTCGGCGTCGGTGGCCACGTTGACGACGGTCGGTGCGACGGCCAGGTAGTCCTGGGCGTTGAGCAGGGCGGTGCGGGCGCGGGTGGTGAGTTTGCGGTCGCGGCCGTCGTGGACCGCGTCGAGGACGGCTTGCAGCGAGCCGAACTCGCTGATCAGCTTCGCCGCGGTCTTCTCGCCGATGCCGGCGACGCCGGGCAGGCCGTCGGACGGGTCGCCGCGCAGCACGGCCATCCCGGCGTACGCGCGCCCGGCGTCCTGCACCGGTAGCGCGTACTTGGCGGCCAACTCCTGCGGTCCGAGCAGCTCCGCCTTCGCCCAGCCGCGACCGAGGTACAGGACGCGGACCGGCGTCGGTTCCTCGCGCACGACCTGGAACAGGTCGCGGTCGCCGGTGATGACTTCGACCGGGTCGGTGGCCTCGCGGGCGGCGAGGGTGCCGATGACGTCGTCGGCTTCGTAGCCGGCCGCCTCGGCGGTGGCGATGCCCACGGCGTCCAGCACGTCGAGGATGATCGGCACCTGCGGGGTGAGGGTGTCGGGCACCTCCTCCTCGCCGTCGACGGCGCCCTCGGCGACGCGGTGTGCCTTGTACGACGGCAGGGCGGCGACGCGGAACTCCGGGCGCCAGTCGGCGTCCAGGCAGGCGACCAGGCGGCTCGCCTTCCGGTCGGTGATGACCTTCGCGATCGTGTCGACGAACCCGCGCACCGCGTTGACCGGTGTGCCGTCCGGGGCGGTCATCGACTCGGGCAGCGCGTAGAACGCCCGGAAGTAGAGGCTGGCGGCGTCCATCAGGACCAGCGGGTTGCTCACCTGGGACAGCTTGCCAGAGACCTCCGACACCGCGGGTCGCCCGCTGTGGTCCTGTGGACAACTCCCGGCGGTGGCTCCCCGGGGTGGGGTCCGGTGCCAGGTTCCGGTGGCGGGTTCCGGTGTCCGGGGCCCGGCGCCGACTCCCGTGGCAGGTGTCGCGGAGTGGAGGTGGGTGGGGTTCGGGTTTCGGGTGTGGGGGTGGTTGCCGGCGGCCTCGTTGTTCCAACCGACGTTCGAGAGGTTCGATAACGGTGTTTTTTCGATTGGAGTTCTGAAGGTTCACCCGTTGGGGAAAGACAGGGGAGGGAAAGTGCTGGTGGGGATGGGGGCAGGCTCGGATGGGTGAAGGTCGGGGTGCGGTGGCTTGTGGCGTGCGACGGGGTTCGCACCACTAGGCTTCCTCCCATGTCGACCCAAGTTGGGCCCGTGGACGTGGACGCGTTGCGGGCGCGTCTCGACCGCGCCGCCGCTGCCGCCTCCACCGCGGGCGTTGACGCGTTGCTCATCGCGCCCGGTTCGGATCTGCGCTACCTCCTCGGTGCCGGTGGGACGTCGTTCGAGCGGTTGACCTGTCTGGTGGTGCCGGTCGGTGGGACGCCCGTGTTGGTGGTGCCCAAGTTGGAGCAGCCCGGCTACGTCGACGTGCCCACCGACGCGCTCGGGGTCGACGTGGCCACGTGGGTCGACGGCGAGGATCCGTACGCGCTGGTCAAGCGGGCGGTGAAGGGGAGCCGGACCGCGGTGTCGGACATGATGCCCGCGTTGCACACGTTGCGGTTGCGCGATGTCGTGGGTGGGGACCAGGTGCTGGCCGGGCCCGTGGTGCGGGAGTTGCGGATGCGCAAGGACGCCGCCGAGGTGGCCGCGCTGCGCAAGGCGGGTGCGGCGATCGACCGGGTCCACGCGCGCATGGCCGAGTGGCTGCGCCCGGGCCGCACGGAGGCCGAGGTGGGTGCGGACATCGCCGCGGCGATCGTCGCCGAGGGCCACGTGCTGGCCGAGTTCGTCATCGTCGGCTCCGGCCCGAACGGCGCGTCGCCGCACCACGACCTGTCCGACCGCGTGATCGAGGCGGGCGACGTGGTGGTGGTCGACATCGGCGGCCCGGTCGCGGAGGGCTACAACTCCGACTCCACGCGCAACTACGTGCTCGGCGAGCCGCGTGACGCGGACGTGTGGGAGACCTACGCGGTCCTGCGGGACGCGCAGCGGGCCGCCGTCGAGGCGGTGCGGCCCGGTGTCCCGTGCGAAGCGGTCGACGCGGCGGCCCGCGACATCATCGCCGACGCGGGTTTCGGCGAGTACTTCGTGCACCGCACGGGCCACGGCATCGGGCTGGACGTGCACGAGGACCCCTACATCGTCAAGGGCAACGACCTGCCGGTGGAGCCGGGCATGGCGTTCAGCGTCGAACCCGGCATCTACCTGCCCGGCCGCTGGGGCGCGCGGATCGAGGACATCGTGATCGTGACCGCCGACGGCGTGGAGAGCGTCAACAACCGACCGCACGAGCTGGTGGTGTTGCCCGCGTGACGAACCTGGAGCCGACAGACCGGGCGATCCTGCGCGAACTGGCCGCCGACGGCCGGTGCAGTTTCACCGACCTCGCCGAACGGGTGGGGCTGAGCGTGTCGGCGGTGCACCAGCGGGTGCGGCGGCTGGAGCAGCGCGGTGTGGTGCGCGGCTACGCGGCGCGGCTGGACGGCGACGAGATCGGCCTGCCGCTGACCGCGTTCATCTCGCTGACCCCGATCGACCCGGCTGCTCCCGACGACTACCCGAAACGGCTGGAGCACCTGCCGCAGATCGAGGCGTGCTACTCCGTGGCCGGCGACGCGTCGTACGTGCTGCGGGTGCGGGTCGCGTCGCCGCACGGGCTGGAGGAGCTGCTGCGGCAGATCCGCGAGGTGGCGAACGTGTCCACTCGCACCACGGTGGTGCTGTCCACCCCGTACGAGGACCGGCCGCCCGCGGTCTGATCAGAACAACCGCGCCCACGCGTCCGCGAACGGGCGCAGCACGTCGCGGTCGCGGCGGCCGGGCGCGGCCGGCAGGAGGAGTTCGACCTCCTCGTCGGTCGCGGGCCGCACGGACCGCACCCACTCGCGCGCGACCGCCACGTCCGCCGCGTCGGACACGACCGCCACCGCCTCCACGTCGCCGATCCGCCGCACGACCACGTGCTCGGCGCCGTCGACCCGGTGCACCGGCTCCGTGCCCTCGACGGTCGCGGGCCGGACGACCAGCCGCGGGACCGCGCCCGGCCGGACGGCCGGGTCCACCGGCGTGAACCGGTAGATCGCCCGGTCGTCCTCGATGCGCAACGACGGGTGGTGGTACCCCTCCGGCGTGGCGACCAGCAGCACGCCACCGGGAGGCCCGGCGTTCCGGATCCGGGACGCGGTGTCGTCGGCGGGCATCGTCGTGGGGAACCACAGGCCGAAGGCCACCGCGGCGACGGTCACCGCGACGGCCGCCAGCCGCACCACCAGGCCGTGCGCCAGCATCGCCGCGACCAGCGCGAACGGTATCCCGACGGCGGGCAGCACGAGCCACGTCGGCGGCTCGGCGGGCGTGCTCGCCTCGACCACCGCGTGGTGGAACACGATCCCGACCAGCCCGAGCACGGTCACCAGCGCCGCCCAACCGACCCGGCGCAGCGGCGTGGCCGTCCACGGGCTGCCGGCCGGGATGAGCGTGCCGACCAGGTACACCACGACGAACGGGCCGAGCATGCCGACGCCGACCAGCCCGGCGCTCTCGACCAGGAACCCGAACAGCACCAGCCAGCCCACGGCCGTCGCGGTCACGCCCACCGCGATCCACAGCACGGCGATCTGCAACGGCACCCGGTAGTCGATCACCCGTCCACGCTCTCACGCGGACGGGTCGGACGGGATCGGTGGCTCTACTCGACGGGGTCGGCGGGGATCGCGTCGTAGGCGGCCCGGACGCGGTCGAGCGCCGGGTCGTCCGCCGGGTACTCGACGTCGTCGATCCGGGACACGCCCACCAGGCCGATCGAGTTCGCCAGGAACGCGCCGCGGTAGCGGCCCACGTCGACCGACCGCACCACCTCCCGGCGTGACGGCAGTTCCCGTTCCAGCAGTTGCATCGTGATGCCGTGCAGCCAGTCCGCCCGCGGCCACACCACGCCGCCGTCGCGGTCGAAGAACCCGATGTTGGCGATCGCGCCCTCCACCACCACGCCGTCGGACGTGAGCAGCGCGTCGTCGAAACCGGCCTGTCCGGCGCGCTTGCCGTGGTGGAGCTGACCGAACCCGCCGAGGTGCTTCACGTGCGGCAACGGGCGCGTGTAGGCGACCGGCACCAGGCGCTGCGGCGTCGTCGGGGGCGTGGTCGGCGGGCGCACCGCGACCAGCACCGACGGCTCGGCGACACCGAACACGACGACCCGCACGGCCGCGTCACGCACGTCGCCCAGCGCGTGGGCGATGAGGGCCCGGACGTGCTCGCCCGCCAGGCCCGTGCCGTACAGCTCGCGGTTGGCCCGGTCCAGCCGCCGCAGGTGCAGGTCCAAGCCCTTCACCCGGCGGTCGCGGACCTGCATCGCGGTGAAGTGCCCGTAGTTGGCCAGCAGCCCGGCCGCCAGCCGCTCGGTGGTCGGCGGCCCGCCGTCGATCTCGATCCTCAGCACGGTCGCCGACCGTAGCGTGGCCGGAATCGAGGGTCGCCGGTCGTTGCCGCCCCCGTCGGCGAGGGGAGAGGGTGGGCGGTGTGGAACGAGAGGTGCTGGTGGTCGGGTACGACGGTGCGGCGCTGACCGACATCGCGGGCCCGGCGGACGTGTTCGACGGCGCGAACCGGGCGCGCACGACCGACCCGGCCCGTGCGGGTCACGGGACGCCCGACGGCTACCGGGTGCGGTTGGCGGCTGTCGGTGGCGGGTTCGAGGTGACGGGCGGGCTGCGGGTGGAGGCCGAGGACCTGCGGGACGTGTCCGGCGGGGTGGACACGGTCCTGGTCGTCGGCGGCTTCACGTTCGCCGACGCGGCCCGCGACGACGAACTGCGCCACCACCTGCGGCGCGTAGCGACCGGCGCGCGCCGGGTGGCCAGCGTGTGCACGGGCGCGTTCGTGCTGGCCGAGGCCGGGCTGCTGGACGGCGCCCGCGCCACCACGCACTGGGCGTACTGCGACCGGCTGGCCGCGCGGCACCCGTCGGTGGACGTGGTGCCGGACGCGATCTACGTGCGGCACGGGCGGCTGGTCACGTCCGCCGGCGTCACCGCGGGCATCGACCTCGCGCTGGCCCTGGTGGAACAGGACCACGACGCCGCGCTGGCCCGGCTGGTCGCCCGCTGGATGGTGGTGTTCCTGCAACGCCCCGGCGGCCAGTCGCAGTTCAGCGTGCGGTCGCGGGTGCCGCCCGTGCGGGAGCCGGGACTGCGGGCCGTGCTCGACGCGATCACCGACGACCCGGCCGCGGGCTGGACGGTCGAGGAGATGGCCCGCCGCGCCGCGATGAGCCCGCGCCACTTCGCCCGGGTGTTCCCGCGCCGCGTCGGCGTCTCACCCGCCCGGTTCGTCGAGCGGGTGCGCGTGGAAGCGGCGGCGACGGTGCTGGAGTCCGGCGACGAAGGGCTGGACGTCGTGGCCAGGCGCACCGGGTTCGGCTCCGCGGAGACGCTGCGCCGGGCTTTCCTGCGGGTGCTCGGCGTGACGCCGGGTGGGTACCGCGACAGGTTCCGCACCACCGGTGCGGCATAGGAGGGGATCGACGTGGACGTGGCTTTCGTGCTCTACCCGAGGATGACCGCGCTCGACCTGGTCGGGCCGTACGAGGTGCTGGCCCACCAGCCGGAGGTGACCGCGCACTTCGTCGCCGCCTCGCCCGACCCGGTCACCACCGACGCGGGGCTGGCGGTCGTGCCGACGACGACGTTCGCCGAGCTGGACCGCGCGGACGTGATCGTCGTGCCCGGCGGCGGTGGCTGGGCGGAGGCGCTGGCGGACGGGGTGGTGGCGGCGTGGCTGCGGGCGGTGCACCCGACCGCGACCTGGACCACGTCGGTGTGCAGCGGGTCGACGCTGCTGGCGCAGGCGGGCATCCTCGCCGGCCGGCCCGCGACCACGCACTGGGCGCTGCGCGACGAGCTGGCCGCCCTCGGCGCGGTGGTGCGCACCGACCGGGTGGTCGTCGACGGGACCGTCGTCACCGGCGCCGGGGTGTCCGCCGGGATCGACCTGGCGCTCACCCTCGTCGGCCTGCTGTGGGGCGACGAGCGGGCCCGGTTCACCCAGCTGTTCATCGAGTACGACCCCGAGCCTCCCCACGAGGTCGAGGTGCCCGGGGAACCGGCCGCCGACCTCGTCGCCTTCGCCCGGGGCGTGTTCGCCGGGCGCTGACCGGCTCACCGCGACCAGCACGGCGGGCTGCCCGCCGTGCCGGCGCAGGACCCGCAGCGGCAGGCCGGCCAACGCCAGCACCGAGCCCTCCGCGAACAGCTCGCCGTCCAGGTCGAGCGTGCCGCTGAGCACGACCACGAGCGCGTCACGCCACTCGCCGGGGTCGTAGGGCCGCTCGTCGGCCACGGTGACCAGCCGGACGTCGAAGGTCACAGCGTCGCGGGCAGGCCGAAGAGCGGGAACCGGTCCGACGGGAACGTGACGACCTCCGCGATCTCGTCGCCCTCCACGCGCAGCACGTCCAGCGCCACCGGCTTGAAGTGCTCCTCGCCGGGCCTGCGGGCGTAGTTGGCCAGCGCGGGCTGCCGGTTCGCCCACGTCACCAGCACCTTCCACTCGCCGAACGCCTCCGGGCCGACCATGACCGGCGCCCAGATGTCGATCACGGTGTCCCGGCCCCGGTGCCACTCGGGCTGCGGCGGCATCGTCCACGTGACGTCCTCGCGCAGCACCGACGCCATCAGCGCCACGTCGCAGCTCTCGGTGGCCTCGACCAGCTTGCGGACCACGGCCTTCTCGCGCGGGTTCGGTTCGCCCGACCAGTCGGTCCGCCGTTGCGGCAGGTGCTTGCGCATGGTGACGCGGGCGCGTTGCAGCGCGCTGTTCACCGCGGGCACGGTCTCCTCCAGCAACGCCGCCGTCTCGCTCGCCGGCCAGCCCAGCACGTCCCGCAGCACCAGCACCGCCCGCTGCTTGGCGGGCAGGTGCTGCACCGCGGCCAGGAACGCCAGTTCGATGGTCTCCCGCGCCACCACCTCCGCGTCCGGTTCGGCGTCCAGCAGGGCGTCCGGGAACGGCTGCAACCACGGCACGTCCGCCACCGGCATCTCGTCGGTGGTGGCCCGCGCGGGACGCCGGCCGATCACGTCGAGGCACGCGTTCGTCGCGATCCGGTACAGCCACGCGCGGAACGACGAACGCCCTTCGAACGTGTCGCGGGCCCGCCACGCCTTGAGGAACGTCTCCTGCACCAGGTCCTCGGCCTCGTCGAACGAGCCCAGCAGCCGGTAGCAGTGCACCCGCAGCTCGTGCCGGTGCCGTTCGGCCTCCCGCGTGAAGTCCACCGTCATCCGCGCAACCTCGCTCATGGTCACCCTCCGGGCTTGTACGGTGACGTGCCGGTCGCACGCCGCACAACTTGAGACGCGGTCGGCCCGGGAAACTCATCGGTCGCTCGGATCGGGGGAGCACTTGGTCGGGGGCACGGGGTTCCGCGCGGTGTTCGCGGTGCCGGAGTTCCGGGTGCTGTGGTCGGCGGCGGTGCTGTCGACCGTCGGCGACCAGCTGGCCCGGGTGGCGTTGTCGGTGCTGGTGTTCCAGCGCACCGGGTCGGCCGCGTGGACGGCGCTGACCTACGCGTTGACGATGCTGCCCGCGCTGGTGTCGGGCGTGCTGCTGACCGGTCTGGCCGACCGGTACCCGCGGCGGACCGTGATGGTGGTCGCCGACGCGGTGCGGGCCGTGCTGCTGGCCGTGATGGCCGTGCCGGGCGTGCCGCTGCCCCTGGTCGCCGCGTTGCTGGTGGTCGCGCAACTGGCCGAGCCGCCGTTCGCCGCCGCCCAGGGCGCCCTGCTGCCCACCGTGCTGGGGGAGGAGTACGAGGCCGGGCAGTCCGTGCACCTGATCACCCACCAGGCGGGGCTGCTGCTCGGTTTCGTCGGCGGCGGGCTGGTCGTCGCGTGGCTGGGCACGTCCGGTGCGCTGCTCGCGGACGCGGCGACGTTCGCGCTGTCGGCGCTGCTGCTGCGGTTCGGCCTGCGGCAACGGCCCGCTCCGGCGTTCGTGCCCGCCGCCCACGTGCGGATCAGGGCCGGCGCCGCGCTGGTGTGGCGGGACCGGAGGCTGCGGCTGCTGGTGGGGCTGGGGTGGTTGGCGCTGTTCACCGTGGTGCCGGAAGGGCTGGCCGCGCCGTTCTCGGCCGAGGTCGGGGCGGGCGCGGCGGGCGTCGGCCTGCTGCTGGCCGCCGACCCGGCCGGCATGGTGCTGGGCACCGTGCTGCTGCGGTTCCTGCCCGCGTCCACGCGCGTGCGGCTGCTCGGCCTGCTGGCCGTCGCCACCGCGTTGCCGCTGGTCGGGTACCTGTTCGCGCCGGACCTCGTGGGCGCGGTGGCGCTGCTGGCGCTGAGCGGCGTGTTCAGCGCGTACCAGGTGACGGCGGGCGCGACGTTCGTCCGCCTGGTGCCCGACGAGCAGCGCGGCCAGGCGTTGGGCTTCGCCCGCAGCGGCCTGGTCGCCGCGCAGGGCCTCGGCGTGGCCGCGGGCGGCCTGCTGGCCTCCGCGACGGGCTCCGCGACCACCGCGATCGCCGTCGCGGGCATCGCCGGCACCGTCCTGGCGCTCACCGCCACCACCGCGTGGTCCCGCGTCGCCCCCGCCGCGGTCGCCTGACGGTGCTGCGGCGCAACCGGTCGTTCCTGCTGCTGTGGGCGGGGCAGGCGGTGTCGCTCGTCGGGTCGCAGGTGACCGCCGTGGCGGTGCCGCTGGTGGCGGCGCTGACGTTGGGCGCGGGGGCGTTCGAGGTCGGGGTGGTGGCGGCGTGCGGGCGGGTGCCGTACCTCGTGTTCGGGTTGCCGGCGGGGGTGTGGGTGGACCGGTTGCCGCGGCGGGTGGTGGCCGCGGTGTGCGCGGTCGGGCAGGCGGTGTGCCTGGCGGTCGTGCCGGTGGCGGCGGGGCTCGGTGCGCTGACGGTGGCGTCGCTGGCCGCGGTGGCGGCGGTGGCGGGGACGTTCGCGGTGTTCGGGGACGTCGCCGGGCTGGCGCTCGTGCCGATGGTGGTGCCCGCCGAACAGCGGACGCGGGCCCAGGGCGCGGTGGAGGTGGGACAGGCCACGGCGCAGGTCGCGGGCCCCGCCCTGGGCGGGTGGCTGGTCGGGGTGGTCACGGCGGCGGGCGCGTTGGTGGTCGACGCGGTCAGCTTCCTCGTCGCGGCCGTGACGCTTCTGTGGGTGCGGGTCGTGGAACGGCCGCAGGCCGGCGCGGGCGTGGGTGACGGCGTGCGGGCCGTGTTCGGGCACCAGGGGCTGCGGCGGGTCACGTTGTGCACCGCCACCCAGGTCTTCTGGTTCAACGCCTTCACCGTCGTGGTGCTCCTGCACCTGGTCTCGGCGCTGGGGCTGTCCGCGGCACGGGCCGGGTTGACGTTGTCCGTCGGCGCGGTCGGCGGGCTGCTCGGCGCGCTCGTCGCGGCCCGGTCGGGCGAGCGGTGGGGCCGGCGCCGGACGATGGTCGTCGCCGTCCTGGTGACCGGCGTGGGACAGGCGCTGGTCGCGGTGGACGTGCTCGTGGTCGGCGCGGTGGCGGTGATGTGGTTCGCGCTCCAGGTCTACAACGTGCACCAGGTGCCGGTGCGGTACGAGGCGACGCCCGCCGCGCTGCACGGCCGGGTCAACGCGACCATCCGCACGGCCGTCTGGGGCACCGCGCCCGCGGGCGCGCTGGTGGGCGGGCTGCTCGGCGACGCCGTCGGCCTGCGCGCCACGCTCGTGCTCAGCGGCCTCGGCGCCGCGACGGCGTGCCTGTGGCTGCTCCGGGCGCGCGTCGACTGACCGCGCCGGCCGCGGGAGTGGCAGTGCTCACCGCGGCCCGCACGTGCTCCAGGGCGTTGACGTCCGTCAGGGGTTCCCGTCTTCACCAGATCTTGTCGCGCATGGCGGCGCACCTCCCCTCGACGTGGCTCGCGGTCGGCCGGAACCGGTGGGCACCCGGGGGATCACCAGGTCCTGTCGCGCACAACCACACCCCACTCCCGTCT
Source organism: Saccharothrix saharensis (assembly GCF_006716745.1). Taxonomy (NCBI): domain Bacteria; kingdom Bacillati; phylum Actinomycetota; class Actinomycetes; order Pseudonocardiales; family Pseudonocardiaceae; genus Saccharothrix; species Saccharothrix saharensis. The sequence goes on from NZ_VFPP01000001.1 coordinate 7,901,427, forward strand.
CGTCACCTCACCCACCTGCGGTTTCACCAGATCTTGTCGCGCACCGCGCTCACCTCCAGTGGGTCGCGTCACCCCGGTAGCGGCTGACATCGACACAGGTCACCATTACTGTGACCCTCCGTCCGGACGCCGTGACGGTCCGGGGCAGACGGTCGTGAGGAACCATGGGCAGAGCGCGTTCGACGTCGTCGGGCGATCGACGCTGGTCACTATGGTCCCTGCCGCGGCCCGCCCTGGTGTACGTGCTGTCGGTGGATCTGCTGGCCGTCCTCGCGCTCACCGCCGCCACCGGGTGGCCCGTGCCCGCCGACTCGTGGACCCCGTTCGCCGTCCTGCTCGGCTGCGCCGCGCTGCACCTGCACAGCTCCCGCTGGATCGAGCGCGTCCGCCGCGACCACAGCCACCTGCCGCACGTCGACCTGTGCAGCATCTGGATCCTCGCCGGCGCGCTGGTGCTGCCGCCCGCGCTCGCCGTCGCGCTCGTCGTGCTGATGTACGCGCACCGCTGGTGGGTCGTCGGCCGCTGGGACGCCTCACGCCCACCGCACCGCAACGTGTTCACCACGTCGATGATGGTGCTGGCCACGCTCGCCGCGAGCACCGTGGCGGACCTCACCGGCCTGCGCGGGCACCTGCGGCTCGGGCAGCCCGACGGCCCGCTCGACCTCGTCGGCCTGGTCGGCGCGGGTGCGGCGCAGTGGCTGGTCAACACCGCCCTGGTGGCCGGGGTGATCCTGCTGACCGTCCGGCCGCGCTCGGTGCGCGACGCACTCGGCAGCGCCGGGGACAACCTGCTCGAAGCGGGCCAGCTCGCGCTGGGCGGGTTCGTCGCCCTCGCCGTGGCGTGGTGGCCGGGGTTCGCGCTGCCGATGGTCGCCGCCGCCGTCGCCCTGCACCGCACCGTGCTCATCCACCAGTTGGAGCTGGCCGCCCGCACCGACACCAAGACCGGCCTGCTCAACGCCGAGGCCTGGCACCTGCAGGCCACGCTGGAGCTGGAGCGCACCCGCCGGCAGCCGCCCGGCGCGCGGGTCGGCCTGTTCATGATCGACGTCGACCACTTCAAGGACGTCAACGACACCCACGGCCACCAGGCCGGCGACCTGGTGCTGCGGCGCATCGCGTCGGCCCTGGAGAGCGCGGTCCGGCGCGGCGACGCGGTCGGCCGCTTCGGCGGCGAGGAGTTCGCCGTGCTGCTGCCCGGCGTCGACCACGAGGAGGCCGTGGCCGTCGCCGAGCGGATGCGCTCGGAGGTGCACCGGGTGCTCGTGGACGTCGGCGACGGCGACGTGGTCGGCGGGCTCACCGTCAGCATCGGCATCGCGGTGTGGCCCGAGGTCGCCGAGGACACCGTGTCCGGGCTGCTCGCGGCGGCCGACTCGGCGCTGTACGAGGCCAAGCGGCTCGGCCGCGACCGGGTGCGGACGGCGGGCGGGCACCGCCACGCCCGGTGGACGCCCGCAGCCCGCTCCGAACGCCCCGGGGTGTAACAACCGCGACTACCCCGGCGGATCTGCTACAGGTCGAGCCCTCCGGTGGCGTAGTTTCTGCCCGCCACCTCCTTCCACCCGGTGGACACTCCTCGCTTGCAAGGGTCGTGAGCCAGTGGACCTCGGTGCTCCGCACGGAATCCGCTTCCGCTTCGAAGCGGGGCTGCTGCGTGCCGTCCTGCTCGACGTGCACGGCAAAGCGCCCGTCGACGCGGGCGAGGAGCTGACCGCCGAGGCGGGTGCGCGCGACCTGCTGGTCGAGGAGACCCGGGACGGGCACGTGCGCGCGGTGCTGCGGCAGCGGTTCGACCTGCCCGCGCCCGCCCGCTGGCGGCTCGCCGTGGCCGCGCCCGCCACCGCCACCGCCGACGGGGTGTCGTTCGCCCTGCCGGACGCGGTGACGCTGCTCGTGTCCGGTTCCGCGCCGTGCGAGGTCGAGGACGGCGGGGTGGTCGTGCGGCTGCCCGCGGGCCGGTCCGACCTGGACGTCACGGTGATCAGCGAGCCCGTGTTCCCGGTCGGCGACACGGTCGTGGTGTGCCGGCCGGACCAGGTGCGCGAGGCCGCGGTCGTGGTGTCGTGCCTGCCCGCGGACCGCGTCACCCCCGTCGTCGCGCTGCGGCCCCCGGACTCCTCCTCGCACCGGCACGACCGGCTGCTGACCTCCCTGCTCGCCGCCACGGGAGTGCGCCGCGCGGTGTTCCTCGCCGATCCCGGGGACGCCGGGCCGGACGCCGACGTGGTCCCGGACCTGCCCGAACGCCTGCACCTGCCGTGCGAGGACCCCGTCGGGCTGACCGCCAAGGCGTGGGAGGTGCTGCGCGGCGGCGAACCGGAGCGCACCCTGGACGTCGCGCCGGACGCCGACTTCGTCGCCGCGCTGTTCACCGCCCTGCGCACGGGCGCGGCGCTGCGCGTGGACGACGGCGCGCCGCCCGTGCCGTTCGACGAGCACGACCCGGACGACGGCGACGAGGCCGTGCTGGTCGAACGCACCGGCGGGGTGGACGACCTGGTGGCCGCGGTGTACGCGCACCACCGCGGCGCGCGGCTGGTGATCACGCCGGAGCCGGACCTGGCCGAGGTGCGCGCGGTGGTGGCCGAGGAGCAGGAGCGGGTCACCGCGGCCGCCGGTGCGATCGGCGACGCGGTGAAGGGCATCGGGTTCGTCGAGGCGCTGTGGCGGTACCTGTCCTCCGGCGGGCACGACCCGTACGCGGCGGTCGAGGCCGTGGTCACCGCGCAGGTCCCCGCCGAGGCCGTCGACCGGGTCGGGGACCGCCGGCTGACCGCGTTCACCACCGGCCTGCCGTACTCGTTCGTGCACACCGGGGACGTGAGCTGGGCGCGCAAGCCGATCGGGCACGTGGTGGCCGACCCGACGCTGGTCGTGCTCACCGAGCTGCACCGGGCGGGCGTGGCGCGCGAGCCCGGCGCGTTCAGCGTGGTGGTCGACGCCGGCGCGTTCCGCGAGGCCCCGGAGACGACCGCGTCGCTCGGCCACCACACGCACCCGATCGTGCTGTCCCGGCAGGACGCCTCGCCGAGGGTGCTGCGCGACCTCGTCGCGGACCTGCCGGTCGAGCTGGTGTTCTTCAACTGCCACGACGCCGACGACGCGATCGCGCTGGGCGACGACACGCTGCCCGACGACGACCTGCCCGTGACGCTGCGGCACCGGCCGATCGTGTTCAACAACTCGTGCCGCTCGTGGACGCGGCTGGGCCGCGAGTTCGTCCGCGCCGGCGCGCGCGGCTACATCGGCACCCTGTGGACCATCCCGCCCAACCTCGCCGCCGGGTTCGCCCGCACCGTCGTGCGACGGCTCACCGCCGAGGAGACACCCGCCGCCCGCGCCATCGTCAACACCGGCACGCCCGGCGGCATCGAGCGGTCCTACCTGTACGTCGGCACGGTCAACGGCAGGCTGGACGAGTGGCGCGACCGGTCCACCACCGACGCCGAGGCCGCGCTGACCGGGTGCGAGCTGCTGGCCGCCGCCGCCCGCGACCGCGCCGACCCGCTCGCACCCGTGCTGCACCGGGAGCTCACGGCGCTGCGCGAGGTCGCCGAGACCGGCGAGGTCACCGACAGCCCGTCCTACGCGGACGTGCTGCTGGCCGAGCTGGAGCTCGAGGACGACGACGAGCGGGCCGCCGTGCTGGTCGAGCGGGTCGACGCCGTGCTGACCGGGCTCGACCTGCCCGACGACGAGCTGGAAGCCCGGTGGGCGACCAGGTTCGAGCTGACCGGCGCCCGGTTCGAGCGGCGCGGGGAATACGGGGCCGCGCTCGCGGACTTCGAACGGTGTGTGGGCTTGGGCGACGCGTGCCGCGACCGAGCGGACGTCCTGCTGCGGATGGCGAGGCTGCTGATGCGCGAAGGCAGAACCGACGAAGCCGGCCAGGCGGCGCGGTTGGCGTACGACGACCACCGCGCCCGCCGGGACGGACCGGGGCGGCTGGAGTCGATCACCGTGCTCGCCGACCTCGGCGACCCCGACCCCGACACCGCCCTGCGCTACGCGGTCGAGGGCCACGACCTGGCCGAGGAGCTGGGCGACCGGGCCCGGCAGGCCGCGTTCGCGCTCGCCGAGTGCGACCGCCGCCGGGAGCGGGGCGAGTCGGCCGAGGCGATCGAGGCCGGGTCGCGTGCCGTGGAGCTGTTCCGCGCCCTGGGTGACGACCGGCAGGAGCTGGCCGCGCTGCGCCGGCTCGGCGCGTGCCACCGGGACCGGGGCGACCTGGAGACCGCGCAGCACTACGCCGCCGTCGGCCTGGCCCGCGCCGAGCAGGTCGGCGCGGCGGCCGAGGTGGCGTCGTTCCACGACGACCTGGGCGGCGTGCTGACCGCGCGCGGCGAGCACGGGCCGGCGTTGGGGCACTACCGGCACGCGGTGTCGAAGCTCGTCGCCACCGGAGCGTGGGAGCGCGGCGCGGAGCTGCTGCCGCACCTCGCCGTCGGCGCGGTCCGGGCCCGGGACCCGGAGGCGTTGTGGACCGCGGCGCTGAGCGGCGGCCTGATCTGCGAGGTCGCGCCGCGCGAGGTGTGGGCGTCGGTGCTGCCGCTGGTGGTCGACTCGATGAAGCGGGCGATCGAGACCGGGCCGCTGGAGCTGACCCAGCGGGGCATGACCGACTTCGCCAGCGCGGTCACCGCGGGCCGGCGCGAGGACATGCCGTTCCAGGTGGGTCTGCTCGCGGACGTGGTGGTCGTGCTGCTGGCGTGGCTGATGGACCGCGTCGACGCGCACATCCGCGCGTTCGCCCGCGAGCTGGACCGCACCAGCGGCGGCGTGCTCGACCTGGTCGGCTACGTGTCCGTGCCCTACGCCGACCGGGCCCGCGACCCCGGGCCGGGCCGGTCGCGGACTACCAGTGGCGGCCCGCGCTGAGGTCGGTGAGCTCCGGCCGGGACAGGTGCAGCACCCGGAAGCGGACCTCCGCGTCCGGCGCCGCGCTCCACAGGCTGAAGTGCACCAGCTCCCAGTTCCGGGGGTCGATCGCCAGCGCGGTGCTGTGCAGCGCCGGGTCGCCCTTGAGGGACGTGAGCTCGGCGAGGGCCTGGTCGATCGCCTCGGCCGGGTCGCCGGACGCGGGCAGCCGCCAGGTGCGCTTGGTCGCCTCGGTGGGGTCGGCGGCGGTGCCGCGTTCGAAGGCGAGACCGGTCCAGTGCTGCACGGTGGGTCGGCCGAAGTCGGTGACGATGCCCCGGAACCCCGGACCCCACAGGAAGCTGTTCATGCCCTCGACGGTGCGCCACAGGTAGAACGGGGCGTACTGGTTCACCGGCGACCCGTCCACACCGCGTTCCCGCACGCAGTAGGCCTTCAGACCCAGGCCGGGGAACCCGTCCAGCGCCGAGCCGCGCGTGGCGACCCTGGTGCGGATGACGTCCATGTCGTAGTCGGCGGGCAGGGTGATCTCGTAGTGCATCGCGTGCATGGTCAGTTCCCCCGGTAGGTGGCGGCGGTGCGCGGGTAGAGCTCCCGGTACGCCGGGAGCCGGCCCCACGGCGTGGTGACCGACTCGGCCCGGAGCAGGCCGTGGACCAGAGCCCGGGCGAACACCGCGCGGGCGGCGGCGAGCAGTAGGTCGACGTCGCCCGCGTCGTGGGTGCCGGTCGAGGTGGCGAACACCGTGTCGCCGTCGGTCAGGCCGTGCGCCGGTCGGACGGCGGCCGCGAGACCGTCCTGCGCGGCGTTGGCCAGGGCGAACAGGTGCGGCAGGCGGGCGTTCGTGGCGACCGCGCCGATGACCGTGTTGAACGGCGGCGCGTGGCCCTCGACCCGGGCCGCGGCCAGGTCGTCGCCCTGGTAGGTCGGGAACTCGCCGGGCAGCCCGAGGTGCGTGGCGAACGGCAGGCCGGTGTCGACGTCGACCGACGGGCCGACCGCGTTGAGCGCCGCGACCGCGCCGACCGCGACGCCACCGGGCAGCACGGCGCTCGCCGTGCCCAGGCCGCCTTTCAGCGTGGCGTTGAGCGCACCCGTGCCCGCGCCGACGTTGCCCTGGGCCACCTCGACGCCCGCGTTCCGCACCGCCTCGGCCCCCTCCTCCGCCCCCGGGCGGGCCGAGAAGTCACCACCGCGCCCGAGGTCGAACAACGCGGCGGCGGGCACGAACGACCCCACCTCGCGCGCCGCCCCGTCCGCCGCCGCCAACCCGTACGCACTGCCACCGGCCAACACGACACCGCGCACCTCGCGCCCGCCGTAGCGCGGGTCGAGCGCGGCGGTGTCCCGCGTCGCCGGCGCACCACCGCGGACGTCCACGGTGGACACCGACCCGGCCGGGAACAGCACCGCCGTGACACCGGTCAACGCGCCGCCACCGATCCGCGTGGCGTGCCCGACCAGCACACCCGGCACATCGGTGATCGCGTTCCGCACGCCCCGATGGTACGACCGGTCCGACCCGGCGTGATCAGTCGGTCGTGAGCAGGCGGCCACCCAGCTCGCGGACGACGGAGGCCAGCAGGTCGACGTCCTCCTCCGTGGTGCGCCAGTTGACGATCGCCGGGCGCAGTGCGACCTTGCCCCGGTAGACCGTGGTGCCCGCGTAGACCCGGCCGTCGTCGATCAGCGCCTCGCCCAGCTCGCGGTTGAGGTCGTCCAGCTCGGATTCGGGCACGCCCGGTGGGCGGTAGCGGAAGCAGACGATGAAGACGGTGATCGGGGCCAGCAGTTCCAGGTCGGGGGACTCCTCGATGCGGCGGCCCAGGCGCAGGGCCAGGTCCTGGTGGCGTTCGACCATGGCGCGGTGGCCGGCGCGGCCGTAGGCGCGCAGGGTGGCCCAGAGGGGGAACGCGCGGGCGCGGCGGGAGGATTCCGGGCCCCGCGTGTTGTAGTTGACGAGCTCGTCGTCCGGGTCGGGCAGGTAGGCGGTGTGCCAGCCGCCGAAGGCGCCTTCGAGGGCCGCCGGGTCCCGCACGAAGGCCATGCCGCTGTCGTACGGCACGTTGAGCCACTTGTGGGCGTCCGCGGCCACCGAGTCGGCCCGCTCCACGCCCCGCACCAGCCCGGCGGTGCGCGGGGACACGGCGGCGAACAGGCCGAACGCGCCGTCCACGTGCAGCCACGCCCCGTGGCGCTCGGCCAGGTCCGCCAGCTCGTCCAAGGGGTCGAAGTCGCCGCCGTTGACCTCGCCCGCGTTGCCGATCAGCACGGCCGGCCCCGACGAGGCCAGCTCGCGGTCGAGCGCGTCGACGTCCAGCCGGCCCGCGTCGTCACGGCTCAGCGCCCGCACGACGTCCCGGCCCAACCCCAGCAGTTGCAGCGCCTTGCGGCTGCTCGGGTGCACGTAACCGCTGGAGAACACCGGCATGGGCGGCAGCCCGGCCAGGCCGGCCGCGGCCACGTCCACCCCGTGCCGGCCTGCCCACCAGTGCCGCGCGCACGCCAGCCCGGTCAGGTTCGCCGCCGTCGCGCTCGGCGTCAGCACCCCGCCGTGCGAGGCGGGCAGCCCGAGCAGCTCCTTCAACCACCGCAGCACCACCGTCTCGGCCCGCGCGGCCAGCGGGGAGGTCAGCCACAGGCCGGTGGCCTGGTCCAGCAACGACGTCACCCAGTCCGCCGCCTGCGCGGCCGGGGTCGCGCCGCCGACCACGAAGTGGAAGAACCGGGGCCCGGACGAGTGCGTCGCGGCCCGCGTCCCGATCCGCAGCAGGTCCGCGACGGCGGCGATGGTCCCGTCACCGGTGTCGGGCAGCGGCCCGTCCAGGTCGTCGACCAGGTGGGCGTGCGTGGCGTCGCGCACCGGCAGGTGCGGCAGCGCGTCGAGGTACGGCCCGGCGGCCCGCGCCACCATCCCCAACGCCTCGGCGGCGTCCTCGCGCGCGTTCAGCGGATCACCCATCATGGCAGGGTAGGCGCAGATGACACGACGTGGACAGTTCCAGGGCCGGGCGGTGGACGCCGGGGTGGACGCCTTCCTCGGCATCCGGTACGCGGAGCCGCCGTTCGGCGCGCGGCGGTTCGCCGCACCCGTGCCGACCGACTTCGCGGGTGACTGCCGGGAGTTCGGCCCGATCGCGCCGCAGTCGGCGCGGCTGCCCGGCGCGCCCGTGTGGCGGCCCGGCGACGAGGACGTGCTGAGCCTCAACGTGTGGACGCCGTCCACTTCGGACGGTCCGTGGCCGGTGCTGTTCTACGTCCACGGCGGCGCCTACACCTTCGGCTCCTCGGCGCAGCCCGACTACGACGGGACCGCCCTGGCCCGCGCCGGGCTGGTCGTGGTGACGTGCAACTACCGGCTCGGGTTCGAGGGGTTCGGGCACGTGGCCGGCCACCCGGACAACCGGGGGTTGCTCGACCAGCGGGCCGCGCTGCGCTGGGTGCGGGACAACATCGCGGTGTTCGGCGGTGATCCCGGCACCATCACCGTCGGCGGTCAGTCGGCCGGCGCCGGGTCGGCGTTGTTCCTGGCGGCGTGGGAGCCGGTGCGGCGGGTCATCGCGCACAGCGTGCCGAACCGGTGCTACACGCCGGGGTTCGCCCGACGGGTCGCGGAGTGGATCGACACCGCGACGCCCGAGTCGGCGGTGGCGTCGGCCGACGCGCTCGCCGCCGCGCAGCGCACCGGGCCGTTGAGCCACGATCCCGTGCTGTTCGGGCCGGTCGCCGACGCGCTGCCGCCGGTGGCCCCCGAGGTCGACGCCCTGCTGTGCCACACGGACGTCGAGTACGCGCTGTTCGACGCGGTGGGCACGTTCCGGCCGCCCGCCGACCTGCGCGGGTTCGGCCGCGAGTGGGGCGTCCCGGACCACGTCGTGGCCGCGTACGAGCACTTCGGGGACGCCGCCGTGCGGCTCGCGGGCGACTTCGTGTTCGCCGAGCCCACCACCCGGATCGCCGAGGCGCACGGCCGGGCGTTCCTGGCGCGGTTCACCCGGCCGCCCGCCTGGCACACCGCGGACGTGCCGTTCTCGTTCGGCAATCTCGAGGGCGCCGACTTCTTGATCGGCGGGGCGGCCGGTGACGACGAGCGCGCGCTGTCCCGCCGGATGCTCCGGGCCTGGGTGGACTTCTGCACCACCGGCGACCCGGGCTGGACCGGCGTGCGGTACTGGGGCGACGAGGTGGAGACCCGGCGCGAGCCGTGGCGCGGCGTGGACCTCTCCGCGCCCGTCGACCACCCCGTGCAGCCCGTCGGCTGACCGCTTCACGCACCGCGGGCACCATCTCGTGCGCCCACGTCCCGAGCGCGGCGTCGGTCAGCGGCTCGCGTACCGGGACGTACACGAACGGCGAGCCTGGCGGTGACCGCCGACGACTTCGGCCCCACCGAGCCGGTCCACACCGGCGGCGCGGGCGTGCGGGCCGGGTGCGGCGCCTCGACCCGGTGGAACCCCGCGGGTCATCGGGCGAGTCGCTTCCGGTGAGTGGTTCGCGGTACGAACGAGTATCGCGGCGCGCGTGGCGAAGGCTGTGGGTGAACGGGTGGGCATCGTCACCGCGCGGGTGCGCGCCACGTTCCCGGCGGACGCCGTCTGCGCCGACCCGGCCCGCGAGTCCGGCCTGACCCGGCAGCAGGGGCGGTTGTTGCGCGTGCTCATGCCGCGGCCGTGCGGCAGACGGCGGCGCCGCCGCACCCGCCGCCCACCACGACCACACGACCCGTCCCGAGCACGCTCCCCAGCGATCTGCAGTTCGCCTACGAACCATTCCGGTTCGTAGGCGAACGGACGAACCGCCGGAGGCCTGTCCCCGGATCGTGGTCAGCGCGGGTCGTCGCGCTCCCGCCGCACCGTGACCTTGCGCCCCTTGATGGTCGCGCCCCGCAGCGACGCGATGACCTGCTGCGCCGCCGAGTCCGGCACCTCCACCAGCGAGAACCGGTCGGCGATCTCGATCGCGCCGATGTCGCGGCCGTTGAGCCGCGCCTCGCCCGCGATCGCGCCGACCAGGTCCTGCGGCCGGATGCCCGAGCTGCGGCCCGCGCCGACGAACAGCCTGGTCATGCCCGCGGACGGGCGGCGCGGGCGGCGCGGCGCACCGCGGTCGCCGCCCTCGCGGCCCCGGCGCTCCCCTCCGGCGCCCGACCGCGGCACGTACTCGGGGATCTCCTCCTCGTCCGCCGCCGCGCCGGTGGCCTCGTGCGCGAGCTTGACCGCCGCCAGCGCCACCTCCATGACGTCGAACTGGTCGGTCAGCGTCTCCACCACGACCCGGAAGCTCTCCAGGTCGTCCTCCAGCAGGCTCTCGTGCAGCGCGGCGCGGGTCAGCTCCAGCCGGCGCGCCCGCAGGTCCGCGATCGTGGGGACCTTCTCCATGTGGATGCGCTGCTTGGTGACGCGCTCGATGGTCTTGAGCATGCCGTGCTCGCGCGGCTCGGCCAGGGTGATCGCCACGCCCTCGCGGCCCGCGCGCCCGATCCGGCCGATGCGGTGCACGTAGGACTCCGGCGCGGACGGCACGTTGTAGTTCACCACGTGCGTGAGCTGCTCGATGTCCAGGCCGCGGGCCGCCACGTCGGTGGCCACCAGCAGGTCGGCCGTGCCGTTGCGCAGCCGCGCCATCACCCGGTCGCGCTGCTCCTGGCTGATGCCGCCGTGCAGCGACTCGGCCCGGTAACCGCGCCCGTTCAACGTCTCGGTGAGCTGGTCGACCTCGTCGCGGGTGCGGCAGAACACGATCGCCGCGGTCGGCGCCTCGACGTCCAGCACCCGGCCCAGCGCGGCGGGCTTGTGCGCGCGCGGCACGACGTACGCGCTCTGCCGCACGCGCGGCGCCTCGCCCGGCTCGGCCTGCTCGCGGCCGATCGTGATGCGCACCGGGTCGGACAGGTGCTGCCGGGCCAGCCGGTCGATGCGGCCGGGCATGGTCGCGGAGAACAGCACGGTCTGCCGCTCGGCGGGCGTCTCGGCCAGGATCGTGTCCAGGTCCTCGGCGAAGCCCATGTCCAGCATCTCGTCGGCCTCGTCCAGCACGACGACTTCCAGGTGCTCCAGCTTCAACGTGCCCCGGTTGAGGTGGTCGACCGCGCGGCCCGGCGTGGCCACGACGACGTCCACGCCCTGCTCCAGCACGCGCAGCTGCCGTCCGATGGGCTGGCCGCCGTAGATCGGCAGCACCCGCGCGCCCAGCTCCCGCCCGTAGCGGTGCACCGCTTCGGAGACCTGCACCGCCAGTTCCCGCGTCGGCACCAGCACCAGCGCGAACGGGGCCCGTTGGCCGCGCTCGCCGCCCGCCATGCGCTCCAGCACGGGCAGCGCGAACGCCGCCGTCTTGCCGGTGCCGGTCGCGGCCTGTCCGAGCAGGTCACGGCCCGCGGTCAGCGGCGGGATGGCTTCCCGCTGGATGGGGGTGGGCTCCTCGTAGCCGAGGCCGGACAGCGCCCGGAGCAGTTCGGGGCGCAACCCGAGGTCGGCGAAGCTGGTCCGGTCGTCGGGCTCGTCGTTCATACCGTCAAGTCTCGCTGATCGCCCCTGAACCGCTCGGTGAGGGGGGTCGGCCGCGCCCGTGGCGGGGCGCGGTCCGGCGGTGCGGAACCGGTGGGTCGCGGCCGGGCGCATTCGGCGGCCGGAGTGGCGAAAAAGTGTGCAGCCCACGCCGGCGTTTCGCGGTAACGCTGTGTCGCTTCAGTGCCGTCGTCCGGGCTTCCGCAGTGGTTGATACACGGTTGACCGACGGTGTCACGGCGGTCCGGCTCGTGGCGGACAAATCGGAAATCACGCCCATCCGGCGACGTGAACTATTTTCAAGCCGGCGGTCCGGGAGTGCGCCGCGACCGGTCGGCGGACCCCGGCGGACCGGGTGGACGGCGAACGGAACCGGGGATTCACCCGAAGTCAACACTGGGGCCGTCCGCTATACCTCTCCTATACTTCGCGATCCGCGTCCCCACCAAGGTCAACTCCCCGGTAGCGTGCCGCGGGATCGACACCGAGCGTGAGTGTCCGGCCTGGGGGAGTGGTACGCGTGGCGGTGGACGACTTGGACGGGCACACCGGGCACGACGTCCGGGCGGTGTCCTTCGGCCTCGACGGCGTGTGGTTCGAGATCCGCCTCGGCGCGGCCAACGCGGCCCGGCTGCGGGCCGCCCTCGACCGGTTCGTGCGCGCCGCGCGACGGGTCCCCGGCACCGCTCCGGTGCCGGTACGCAGCGTCGACGCGCACTTGGCGCGGATCGTGCGGCGGTGGGCGCGCGAGCACGGCTACCGGATCTCCGACCGCGGCCGGCTGTCCGCGATCGTGCTGGACGCCTACGACCGGGCGCACCCGCCCCGCCGGCGGTCCGACGGCGCGCGTGTGATCCTCGACCACCCGAAGCACTAGGCGGCGGTGACGCGCCGTAGCCGTCACCGCCGACGGGCCCAAGTTCGATGAAGACGGTAACAGCAGGCGGAGTCCGGGGCTGGCCCGATCGGCGGCATACCGCGACGGCACGTTCCCGGTGGTCCAAATGATATTTCCCCCCATCGAGGCGGGCTGGGCAACATGTCAAACGCTTTAGTCGGGAGATTTCGGGTTCGGCGGCCGGCTACAGCGCGCTCTGCGTCGTCTAGAGACTGGGGGTCGTGACCATGCAGGTGCAGATTCTCGGTGCTGTCGCCCTCGCACGTGAGGATCGTCGGATGGGTGTCGCCGCTCGTCAGGTGCGCACCCTGCTCGCGCTGCTGGCGCTTTCGCCGGGCACCCCCGTTCCGTTCGACCAACTGGTCGAGGAATTGTGGGCGGGTAAACAGATGGGAAACGCCCGCAACGCGCTCCAGGCGAATGTGGTGCGGCTGCGCAAACTGCTGGAGCAGTTCGCCGACGTGCCGGGCGACTGCCTGGTCCGCACGGTGAGCAGCGGCTACGTCCTCGACCTGCCCGGCGGAGCGGTCGACGCGCACCTGTTCCGCGACCTGGCCGACCGCGGTTCCGCCCTCGTGCCGCACCGGCCCGGCGAGGCGATCGACCTGCTGGAACGGGCGCTGCGGCTGTGGCACGGCCCGGCGCTGTTCGACGTGAGCGACGGCCTGCGGTTCCGCATCGAGGCCGCCCGGCTCGACGAGCGCAGGCTCAGCGCCCGCGAGGACCTCATCGCCGCCAAGCTCGCCAACGGCGAGGACCGCGGCGTCGTGTCCGAGCTCAAGCAGCTCGCGGCCGAGTACCCGGAGCGGGAGCGGTTCAGCGAGCAGCTGATGGTGGCGCTGTACCGCAACGGCAGGCAGACGGAGGCGCTGGACGTCTTCCACCACACGCGCAGGCGCCTGGCGAGCGAGCTCGGGTTGGAGCCCGGCCGCGCGATGCGACGGCTCTACCAGGCGATCCTCGTCCACGACCAGGTACTGCTGTAGGAGGCGAAGTGCTGGAGTTCCGGGTCTTGGGGCCGGTCGAAGTGCTCTACGACGGGCAGGAGGTGCCGCTGGACGGGTCGAAACCGCGCACCGTGCTCACCGCGCTGCTCCTCGCCGACAACGGCGCGGTCTCCGACACCCAGATGAGCGATTTCCTGTGGGGCGACCACCCGCCCGCCACGTTCAACGCGCAGATCTACACCTACGTCTCGCGATTGCGCAAAACGCTGCGCCGGGAGGTCGGCATCACCCGCCGCTCGCGTGGCTACGAATTGCGGCTCACCGAGTGCGCGTTCGACTTGCGCGAGTTCGAGCAGGACGCGGCGCGGGGCCAGTCGGCGCTCGCCGCGGGCCAGTACGAGGAGGCGGCGCGGCTGCTGCGCTCGGCGTTGCGGCAGTGGCGCGGCTCGGCGTTGACGGGGGTGTCGGAGCACCTGGCGGACGCCGAGGCGCCGCGGCTGGAGGAGGCGCGGATCGCCGCGCTGGAGAGCCGCATCGAGGCCGACCTGGCGCTGGGCCGGCACGCCCAACTGCTGCCCGAGCTGACCAGGCTCGTGCACCAGCACCCGTTGCAGGAACGGTTCCGCGCCCAGCTCATGACCACGTTCTACCGCTGCGACCGGCAGGCCGACGCGCTCGTGCTGTACGAGGAGGGCCGCCGCATGCTCGCCGACGAGCTGGGCATCGACCCCGGCTCGCTGCTGCGCGAGGTGCACCTGGCGATCCTCACCGCGGACCCCGTGCTGGCCTCCCCGCGCCGCGTCGCGGTGTAGCGCGGGCGGGAGGCCGTATAGCCCGCCGCATAGGCCGGATATAGCCCCGAAAAGCATTCTGGGAACCGGTAGGCAGAAACCCGTGTTCCCGGAGGTGCGCAGTGACCAGCTCGGTGCAGATCGACGCGGACGGCAAGGCGAAGATCAAGGAGATCGTGTCGGAAATCCTCGAGATCGACGCCGAGGAGATGACCGACACGAGCCTTTTCAAGGAGGACCACGACGCCGACTCGCTCGGTGCCATCGAGATCCTGTCCGCGTTGGAGCGCACGTTCGGCGTGGAGATCGACCAGGCCGAGCTGACCCGGATGGTCAACCTCGAGGGCGTCATCGCGGTCGTCGCCGAAGCACAGGCCGCCAAGTAACCGGTTCGCCACCCGCGAGCGGTCCGGCACCGGACTTGGAGGACACGATGCACGACGGAGGGCGGCAGCCGCGCCGGGTGGTGATCACGGGTCTGGGCGTGGTCACCAGCATCGGCATCGGCGTCACCGGGTTCCTGGCGGGCCTGCGCGAGGGCCGCAGCGGGATCAAGCCCATCACCTCGTTCGACACCACCGGCTTCAGCCACGCCAACGGCGCCGAGGTCACCGACTTCGACCCGGCCGCGTGGCTGGAGCGGGTGGACCCCGGCGAACTCGGCCGGGCCGGGCAGTTCTCCGCCGCCGCGGCGCGGATGGCCGTCGCCGACGCGGGCCTCACGCTGGACGAGCTGCGCGGCAAGCGGTCGTTGGTGTCCGTCGGCACGACCGACGCCGAGTCCCGCGACCTGGACAACCTCGTGGCGCAGCAGATCGAGCACGGCCCCGGGTCGTGGGACCCGGTCGTGGCGCGCCGCTCCACGGCGGGCCGGCTGTCGTCCAGCATCGTGCGCGAGCTGGCGCTGACCGACGTGGAGGCGGTGACCATCCCCACCGCGTGCGCCGCGGGCAACTACGCCATCGGCAACGGCTTCGACGCCATCCGCGAGGGCGAGGTGGAGGTCGCGCTGGTCGGCGGCGCGGACGCGGTGTGCCGCAAGACGTTCACCGGGTTCTACCGCCTGGGCACGATCGCGCCCGAGGTGTGCGCGCCGTTCGACAAGGACCGCAAGGGCATCCTCACCGGCGAGGGCGGCGGCATCCTGGTGCTGGAGTCGCTGGAGTCCGCGCTGGCCCGCGGCGCCCGCATCTACGCCGAGGTGCTCGGCTACGGCCTCAACTGCGACGCCAACCACCCCGTCGCGCCGGACCGGGACAGCCTGGCCCGGTGCATCGAGCTGGCGCACCGCAACGCGGGCGTCAAGCCCGAGGACGTCGACTTCATCTCCGCGCACGGCACCGGCACCAAGGCCAACGACGTCACCGAGTCCGGCGCGATCCGGCAGGTGTTCGACGTGCCGCCGCCCACCGTGTCGATCAAGTCGATGCTCGGCCACTCGATGGGCGCGGCGTCGGCGCTGGCGTCCGCCGCGTGCGCGCTGGCCATCACCGAGGGCTTCATCCCGCCCACCATCAACCACACCGAGACCGACCCCGAGGTGGGGCTGGACTGCGTGCCCAACCGGGCGCGGCCCGCCGCGCTGGACGTGGTGCAGAACAACGCGCTGGCGTTCGCGGGCAACAACTCCGTGCTGATCCTGGGCCGGTACCGGGACGCGGTGTGATGGTGGAGGTCCTGTTCCTGCACGGCCTGGCGGGCAAGGCGGCGGTCTGGGACGCGCTGGACCTGCCGCCCCGCTTCGCCGCCACCGCGCCGGAACTGCCGTGGCACGGGATGGCCGACCCGGCGTGGAGCCACGAGCCCGACCCCGCCCGCATCGTGGTGGACGTCGTGTCGGACCGGCACGACGTCGTGGTGGCGCACTCGCTCGGCGCGAACCTGCTGCTGGAGTGCTACGCCGACGGCCGCGTGCCGCCCCGGCCCACGGTGCTGGTGTGCCCGTTCTACCGGCCCGAACCCGCCGACTTCGACTGGCCCACGATCTCCTACTACCTCAACGACTTCCACCGCACGTTCACCGAGGCGCTGCGCGTCGGCGAGACCGCCCGCTTCCCCGAGGCCAAGCGGCAGTGGCTGGCCCGGGCGCTGCGCGACCAGGTCGGCCCGTACGGCTGGACCCGGTGGTTCCAGACCTACCTGCGCACCCCGTTCCTGGACCTGTCCCGGGTCGACGCGCCGGTGCTCGTGGTGAGCGGCGTGGACGACATCGCCGCCCGACCCGACGACGGCCGCGCCCTGGCCAAGGGCCTGCCCCGCGGCCGGTTCGAGCTGCTGGACGGGTGCGGCCACTTCCCGATGATCGAACAGCCCGACCGCCTCGCGGCCCTGGTCCGCGACTTCTTCGACGAACACCTGGAGCTGACGTGACCACCACGACCGTCTCGCTGCGGCCCCGCTACGAGGGCTCGAACATCTGCACCTGGATCGGCTTCAAGCACGTCAACTACATGGTCGAGGAAGCGGTGCTGGACCACCTGCGGCAGAGCGGGTTCCCGGCGGGCGCGCTCTACGAGCGGTTCGGGCTGTGCACCGACATCACCGACCTGGACACCAAGATCCTCACCGCGTTCCACATCGACGACCTCGCGCGGGCCACGGTGAAGCGGGTGGACGGCGAGGGGCCGTTGCGGCTCGTCGTGGAGCTGACCGTGGAACGGGACGGCAAGACGGTGAAGGCGGTCAAGTCGAAGGTGGCGGTGTCGTTCCGGCTCGACCCGCACGGCTTCGACGCCGAGCCCGTGCCGACCGAGCTGCGGCCGCACGTGGTCGAGGAGATCGGCACGCCCGGCGCGGCCGTGCTGGACAAGGTCGGTGCCCTGGAGCCGATCGCGGTCGGCGACGCCGATCCGCTGGACGTGCTCACGGCCGGCAGGAACGCCTTCGCGTGGGCCTGGCGGATCCCCTACTTCTACTGCCACTTCACCGAGCGCGTGCAGATGTCGGGCTACCTCCGCCAGATGGAGGAGATCCTCGACCTGTTCGTGGAGGACCGCGGCGCGTCGATCAAGACGCTGCTGGACGAGCAGAACTGGATCCCGGTCGTGCCGAAGTCCCGCATCACGTTCCTGGGCGAGGCGAACATGGAGGAGACGCTCTACACGGTGTTCACCGTGGAGGAGGTCTTCAAGCGGTACACCTTCACCGCCCGGATGGACTGCTACGTGCTGCGCGACGGCGAGCTGGTGCCGACCGCGACGGGCCGCATCACGCACGGCTGGGCCGTGATCGAGAACCGCAAGGACTGGAGCCTGGTCGACTTCGACGACCGCCTCATCGGCGCCATCACCGGCAAGGCGGGGTCGCTGAGCGGGCGTGGTGCCTCGTGACCGCCTCCCTGGTGGACACGCTGGTCATCTCGGCGTGGTCGGCGGTGTCGCCGTTCGGGATGGGCGCGGAGGCGTTCGCCGGTGGCGTGCGGGCGGGCGTCCCGGCGCTCGCCCCCGCCCCCGGCGGCCCGTTCGAGCAGGCGGCGCTGGTGCCGGACTTCAGCGCGGCGGGCGCGCTGGGCAAGAAGGGCACCCGCACCATGGACCGCGTCACGGCGCTGGCCGTCAGCACCGTCGGCCGGCTGCTGGAGGAGTGCGGACCGGCGTTGCTGGACCAGCCCGACCGGGTCGGCGTCGTGCTGGGCACGGGCTCCGGCAGCGTGCAGTCCATCATGGACTTCACCCGCGACGGGTTGACCGGCGAGAAGCCCTACCACGTCGACCCGGCGCTGTTCCCCAACACGGTGATGAACCGCGCGGCGGGGCAGAGCGCCATCTGGCACAAGATCAAGGGTCCCAACACCACCATCGCGGGCGGCGCGCTGACCGGGCTGCTGGCGTTGAGCTACGCGGCACGGCTGCTGCGCGGCGGCCACGCGGACCGGGTGCTGGTCGGCGCGGCGGAGGAGTACTCCGAGCAGCGCGCGTGGCTGGAGTGGCGCGGCAGCGAGGGCGCGGCCGGCCCGCTCGGCGAGGGCGGCGCGGTGGTCCTGCTGGAACGCGAGTCGACCCGGGCCGGACGGCCGGTGCTGGCCCGCGTCGTGACGACCCGGTTCCGCGGGTTCTTCGAGCCCGACGGCGCGGCGGAGGCGTTGCGCGAGTGCGTGCGGACCGCGGTCGCGGAGGCCGGCGTGGACCCGACGGACGTGGTGTTCGTGTCCACCGACGGTGCCGAGGAGCAGGCCGTGGCGGAGGCGTTGGGCCGCACGCCCGAGTGGCTGCGGTGCGTGCCGCTGGTGGGGGACACGTCGGCGGCGGTGGCGAGCTTCCAGCTCGCGGCGGCGGTCGCGTCCGGCCGGTCCGGCGTCGCCCTGGTGACCGGCGTCGAGCGTGACGGCACGGTCGGCTGCGTCGTGCTGGACCTGCCATGACGTTCCACGCGGACCCGGCGGACCCCGTGTTCGCCGGGCACTACCCGGGCTTCCCGATCATGCCGGGGCTGTTCGTGCTCGACCACGTGCTGGCGACGCTGCCCGGGCACCGGGTCGTCGGGCTGGACCGGGCGAAGTTCCTGCGGCCGGTGTTCCCCGGCGACACGGTGACCGTCGAGGCGGACCTGACCCCGGAGGAGGACCACGTGCGGTGCGCGGCGAAGGTGTCCACCGGCGCGGGCGCGGTGGCGGAGTTCAAGCTGCGGCTGGTGGCGTCGTGACCGGCCTCGCGGGCATCCGGCGGATCATCCCGCACCGGTTCCCGGTGCTGCTGGTGGACCGGGTGTCCGAGGTGGAACCCGGGAGCGGCATCGTGACGCTGAAGGCGGTCAGCGGCCGTGAGCCGTGCTACGCGGACCCCGACGCCGCCGACGCGTACCCGCTGGGCCTGCTGATGGAGTCGTGGGCGCAGTCCGCGGTGCTGCTGACCCGGTGGGAGAACCCGAACCCGGACGTGCTGGCCGACAAGGTCGAGCTGATCAGCGGCATCCGCGACGTCGTCGTGCACGGCGACGTGGTGCCCGGTGACGTGGTGGAGCACCACGTCCGGCTGGTCCGGGAGGTGTCCGACGCGGCGATCCTCGCGGGCCACAGCCTGGTCGCCGGGCGCAAGGTGCTGGAGATCGGCTCGTTCACGATGGCACGGCGCAGGGCGGAGGAACTGGCATGAGGCGCGTGGCGCTGGTGACCGGCGGGTCGCGGGGCATCGGGCACCGGGTGGTGACCCGGCTCGCGCGGGACGGGTTCGACGTGGCGTTCTGCTACCAGTCGAACCGCGACGCCGCCGAGGTGGTGGAGAAGGAGGCCGTCGCGGCCGGCGCGGCCGTGTTCACCGCGCAGGTGGACGTGGCGGAGAAGGCCGAGGTGGACCGGTTCGTCAAGGACGCCGAGCGCGCGCTCGGGCCGCTGCACGCCGTGGTGTCGTGCGCGGGGATCGTGCGCGACAACCCGTTGGTGCTGCTGAAGTCCGACGACTGGCAGCGGGTGCTGCGGGTCAACCTCGACGGCACGTTCCACGTGGCCAAGGCCGCGGTGTTCGCGATGATGAAGCGCAAGGCGGGCTCGGTCGTGACGCTGTCGTCGGTGGCCGGGGTGTACGGCAACGCGGCGCAGACGAACTACTCGGCGTCCAAGGCCGGGATCATCGGGTTCAGCAAGGCGTTGGCCAAGGAGGTCGGCAAGTACGGCATCCGGGTCAACGCGGTGGCGCCGGGGTTCATCGAGACCGACATGGTCTCGGGGCTCGGCCCCGACTTCGCGGCCCGCATGGCGGCGCAGATCCCGCTGGGGCGGTTCGGCCGGCCGGAGGAGGTGGCCGACCTGGTGTCGTTCCTGGCGTCGGACCGGGCTTCCTACGTGACGGGCCAGGTGTTCGGGGTCGACGGCGGGCTGGTGATCTGAGGTGGCGCGCGGACCCCGGTTCTACTTCTCGCTGCGCAGCCCGTACTCGTGGTTGGCCCACCACGACCTGCTCGGGCTGTACCCGGACGTGGCGGACGCGGTCGAGTGGGCGCCGTTCTGGGAGCCCGACCCGCGCAACGAGCGGGCGTTGGCGGAACGCGGCGAGCAGTTCCCGTACGCGGCGATGTCGCGCGCGAAGCACTTCTACATCCTGCAGGACGTGGCCCGGTTGGCGGCGGCGCGCGGGTTGGCGCTGGAGTGGCCGGTGGACCGCGAGCCGGTCTGGGAGATCCCGCACCTGGGGTACCTGGTGGCGTCGGGCTCCGGTCTGGGCCGGGAGTACGTCGCGGCGGCGTACCGGGCGCGGTGGGAGCAGGGGCGGGACATCTGCTCCCGGGAGACGGTCGGGCAGATCGCGGCGGAGCTGGGGCTGAACCCGGCCGAGGTCGCGGGGGCGAGCGACGACCCGGAGCTGCGGGCGCGGGGCGTGGAGCTGCTCATGGACGTGTGCGAGGACGGTGCGTTCGGCGTGCCGTTCTTCGTGCACCGGTTCACCCGGTTCTGGGGCGTGGACCGGTTGCCGGACTTCGTGGCGCACGTGCGGTCGAAGCTCACGCCGGCGGCGGCGCTGCCCGCGTCGTCGAGTGCGGTGGGGGTGGGGCGTTCGTCCGACGAGGGGCACGCGGGCGGCTGCGGGTGATCTCGTGAGGTGTCCCGAGCGTTGAATTCGGGGGTCCTGAGCGTAGGACTCTCGGGACCTGAGGGTTCGACTCTCGGGACCTGAGGGTTCGACACGCGGGTCAGCGGGGGAGGGCGCTGCGGAGTTCGGCGCGGGTGGTGGTGGCCAGTCTGGTGTGCGCCTCGCGCACGAGGGTCCGCACCTCGTCCAGGGTGAGCACCATGCCGTGGGCGATCTCGGCCTCCGAACGGCCGTCGGCGGTCAACCGGGCCACCCGGGCCAGGTGCGGCGGGAGGGCGTTGCCGCGCGGTGGGGCGGCGGGCGTGACGCCGGTGGCCGCCAGGTGGCGCGCGATGACCTCGCGCAGGGCGAGCGCGCCGCACTCGTCCGCCAGCGAGAGGGCTTCGGTCAGCGTGCGGCGGGCGTCGGCGGTGTGCCCCGAGCGGAGCCGGGCCCGACCCAGGTCGGCCAGGGATCGCAGGTAGTGCCCGCGGTTCGGTCCGTCGCACAGCAGGCGGACCGATTCCACCAGGGGCTCGGGATCGTCGGTCACGGCCGCCAGGACGCGCAACGCCTGCCCCCGCGCGACGGGGTCGCCCGACCGGTCGGCCTGCTGGCGTGCGGTGTCGGCGACCTCCCGCGCCTCGGCCGGCGCGGAGGGGCGCAGGGCCAGGGCCAGCTCACCGCGCCACGGGAACACCGCCGGGTTGGTCACGGGCGCGGCGTCCAGGCGGCGGCCCACGTCGCGCAGCACGCCGACCGCCCGGCCGTGGTGGCCCTCGGCCCGGAGCAGCGCGCCGATCGCGATCCCCGGTTCGGGCAGGATCACGGCGTCCGGCCTGCCGTCGAGGTAGTCGCCGCGCCGCCCCACCACGCCGGCCCGCGCGACGTCGCCGCGGGCCAGGAGCGCCTCGACCAGGGTGCCGGTGGCGAACCACTCCGCGGGTGTCCCGGCACCGCTGCGGCGCGCCAGGCGCAGGGCGATCCCGGCGTCGGCCACGGCGTCGGTCACCCGGCCGCACTCCAGCGCGGACCGGCCCCGGTTGGCGTGGGCGAAGGCGAGGTGCGCGCCGCGCCAGCCGTCGCGCTCGAACTCCTCGACGGCCCGGTCGAACAACTCCCGCGCGACGGCCGGCTCACCGGAGTACTGGAGCGTGAACGCGGTGATGGTGGCGACCTCCATGCCCTTGTCCACGTCGGCGAACACCACGCCGCTCGCGGTGACGCGGCGGATCGCGGCGAGGCTCTCGGTCCGCGGCCGGCCGCGCAGCACGAGGCTCCACGCGTGCAGCGTGATCAGCAGCCGCTCCACGTAGGTCCCGCCGCTCAACGGCGGCGCGATCCGGTCGAGCAGGCGCATCCGGTCGGCCCGCAGCGGGTCGTCGGCCCACCACGCGGCCCACAGCAGCTGCTCGGCCAACGCCCGCTGCCTCGGGCCCTCCTCCGCGCAGCGGTCGATCGCGGTGTCGAGCAGGCGCACGCCCCGACCGAGCTGGTGGGCGTAGCCGTGGGTCTTGGCCAGCGCCACGGCGGCTTCCACGCGCGAGGCGTCGTCGGTGGCCAGCTCGTAGGCGGCGTGCAGCTCGGGCAACGCCGCCGCGACCTGCCCCAGGGCCAACGCCTGGCCGTGGCGCAGCCGCAGGCGCGCCCGCAGTCGCGGCGGCGGCGGCTCCTCGACCGCGCGCCTGAGGTACCGCGCGGCCGTCGCGGACAGCCCGGACGCCCACGCGGCCTCGGCCGCCGCGCTCATCCGGTCGACCACCCACGGGTCGCCGGCGGCGTGCACGTCGAGCAGGTGCGCGGCGATCAGGTCGGGCGCGGCGCCCAGGTCGTGCAGGAGCCGGGCGGCGGCGAGGTGGGCGTCGCTGCGCCGTGACGGGTCCACGGCGTCGTACACCGCGCTGCGGATGATCGGGTGTTGGAAGTCGACGGTCGGACCGGGCGTGAGGATCGCCGCGCGGCACAGCCGGTCGTACTCGCGCTTCGCCGCGTCGGGGGTCAGCGAGGCGAGCCGGGCGGCGTGGTCGAGCGAGCCGCCCGGGCCGAGCACCGCGATGGCCTGCGCCAACCGGCGGGCGTCGGGGCCGAGCCCGTCGAGGCGTTCGTTGAGGTGCAGCACGACGTGGTGCGGTGTGAGCGTGCCGACCTCCTCGGCGTGGGACGCGGTGGGACTCAGGCCGCGTTCCCGGGCGACGTCCAGCATCCGTCGCAGGTAGAACGGGTTGCCGCCGCTGCGGTCGAGGAACGCCGCGCAGAACCGCTCGTCCGCGGCGCCGGGGGAGGGCAGGGCGCGGTCGATGAGCGCGCGCACGGCGTCGGACCCGAGCGCGCGCGGGCGCACGACCTCCGTGGCGCGCAACGCGATGCGGGCCAACGTCGCCGCGTGCCGTTCGTGGGGCCGGTGCGCCAGCAGCACCACGACCGGCAGCCCGGTGAGCCGCCCGCCGAGGAAGTCCAGCCACGCCAACGACTCGTCGTCGAGCCAGTGCGCGTCGTCGACCGCCAGCAACAGCCCTTCCTCCGCACGGCCACCGCCCACGAGGGAGGTCGCGTTCACGAGGAGCCAGTACAGCGCCTCGGTCAGGCCGATCATCGAGTCGGGGCCGCGCCGACCGGCCCGCGGCACGCCGAGCGGCACGCGCGCGAACTCCGCCGCGCCCGCGAACAGGGCCTGCCGCTCGCGGTCGGTGCGACCGGTGACCCAGCGCGTCAGCAAGGACCGGACCGCGCCGAACGCCATCGTCTGGTCCCGCTGGCTGCCCCGGGCCGCGAGCGGCACGACACCGCGCACGGCGGCTTCCGCGCACACCCGGGCGACGAGCTCGGACTTGCCGATCCCGGCGGGCCCTTCGACCACGACGGTGGCGCCTTCCCGCGCCCGGACCGCGTCCAGCACGGCCGAGCAACGGGCCAGGTCGTCGTCGCGGTCCAGGATGCCCGCGTCGGCGGCCGTGTGGCCGGGCAGGCGCAGCGCGTGCAGGACGCGCCGCACGTCCAGTGGCGCGTGTCCGCCGGCGCGCGCGGTCACCACGCACCCGTTGACGACCTTGGCCACGAACTCGGCCCGCGGCCGCCGTTTGCCCGACATCACCTCGGAGAACGTGGCGGCGGAGACACCGCTGCGCCGGGCCAGCACCCCGTCCGAGGGCGCGCCGACCACGCGTTGCAAGGTGCGCAGCTGCCGTCTCAGGTGCTCGTCGTGGGGTTCCGCCTCGACCATGTCCGCCCTCCCGCGGGCCGTCCGTCGTCCGGTCGGGGTAGCCGCCGACGGGGGATCCGTTCGGTTCTTCGACGTGGCCGGCGGCTCCGGCCGCCCCCGGCCCAGACTTCGCCACGACGCCCAGGATCCACCCAGCGAGCCGTTCCCGTGACCGATTGGCGAAGCCGCGGTGGCGACCGCGACCCGGTCGCCGCCCGGTTGCGCCCCTGACGCGGTGACTGCGCCCGGATGGCGCAGCACGGGGTGGGCGACCCCGTCGCGGTGGCAGGGACCGCGGCGGGGAACGGCCGGCCCCGCGCCACGGCCCGGTGGCGCGGGGCCGGTACCCGTGCCCGGCGGGAGCCGGTGGCCGCCCGCCGGGCGCGGGACCCGTGATGAAGCGGTTAAGCTGTTGCGGTGCAGCCGTTGCGTTGGGGTGTTCTCGGGGCCACGGCCCACATCGCCGGCAGGGTGCTGCCCGCGATCCACCGGACCGCGGGCAACGCGGTGGTGGCCGTGGCGAGCCGGGAGGGCAGGCGGGCGGCGGCCGAAGAGGTGGCGCGGCCGTTCGGGGCACGCGTGCACGACGGGTACGACGCCCTGCTGGCGGACCCGGACGTCGACGCCGTGTACATCGCCCTGCCCAACACGCAGCACGTGCCGTGGACGTTGCGCGCGTTGGACGTGGGCAAGCACGTACTGGTGGAGAAGCCGATGGCGCTGTCCGAAGAGGACTGCGTGCGCGTCGAACGCGCCGCCGCCGACCTCGTGGTCGTGGAGGCGTACATGTACCGCTTCCACCCGCAGCAGCGGCGTGCCGCCGCACTGCTGGCCTCCGGTGAGATCGGCGAACTGCGGGTGGTGCGGTCGGCGTTCGCGTACCCGACCGCCGCGGCGGGCAACATCCGGTTCGACCCGGCGCTCGGCGGCGGCGCGACGTGGGACGTCGGCTGCTACGCGTTCGACGTGCCGCTGTGGGCGTTCGACGCCGCGCCCCGCGCCGTGCGGGCGCGGTTCCACTCGCGCGAGGTCGACCTGAGCGCGGTGGCGGTGCTCGACTTCGGCGACGGCCGCTCGGCCGTGCTGGACTACAGCCTCGAGTACGGGCCGCGCGCCGCCTACGAGTTCCAGGGCACGCGCGGTTCGCTCTCGGTGCGCAACGCGTGGACCCGGTCCGACGAGGAAGGCCTGATCACGGTCGTCACGCTGGACGGCGTGCGCGAGGAGGTCGTGCCGGCCTCCGACGCCTACGAGCACCAGGCCGCCGCGTTCGCCGCGGCCGTGCGGGACAAGGTCCCGCCGCTGGTGTCGCTCGCCCACTCCGCGCGCACCGCCCGGGTCGGCGAGGCGCTGGTGCGGTCGGCCGCGGCCGGCGTCGAAGTGGACCTCCGACGCCGGCCGTGACACGGCTGCCGTGAGGACTCAGTCCAGCGCCGCCGCGGCTTCCACCGGGGGAGTGCGCAGCACGTACGCCGTGGACAGCACGGTGGACAGCAGCGTGAGCCCGGTCGCCGACCCCACCACGACCAGGTAGATGCCGATCGGGCCCTGCGGCCAGTAGGTGCCGTTCAACGCGATGGCGAACGGCACGAGCGTCACCAGGGACACGATCGCGCCCAGGAGGACGCCGCCCAACGAGATCACCACCGACTCCATGCCGACCATGCGCAGGATCTGCCCGTGCGTGGCGCCGATGAGCCGTTGCAGCGCGAACTCGCGCCGCCGTTCACCGGTCGCGATGACCAGCGTGTTCACCAGCGAGATCACCGTGTACGCCAGGATCATGCCGACCAGCAGGTAGTTCACCCACGCACCCGTCTGCTCGCCGCCGCCGCCCGCGGCCAGCGCCTGTTCGCGGTCGGCCACCTCCAGTTCCGGGTGCCGTTCGGCCAACGGCGCCAGCGCCGACTCCGGGCCCTTCACCAGGACCTGGGACGCCTGCCCGCCGGTGGTGTGCGCGACGACCAGCTCCGCGGGCATCAGCGCCGCGTCGAACGAGCCCGTGTGCACGGCCGCGACCTCCAGGTCGACCTCCGCGCCGTCGCCGAGCCTCATCCGGACGGAGTCGCCGACGGCCGCGCCCAGCTCCTCGGCCCACCCGGTCGGCAACGCCACCGACTCGCCGCGCAGGTCGTCCAACGACCCGGAGGTGACGTCCACGCCCATCGTGCGCGTGACACCGTCGGGCGTCACACCGAGCACGGTGATCTCGTCGTCGCCGTCACCGTGGTGGGGGAAGTACGCCTCGGTGTCGACCACCGCCGACGCCGCCTCCACCCCCGGCAGCGCGCGGATCTCGTCCACCACCTCCAGCGGCACGCCACCGGTCGAGCTGGTCACCACGGCGTCGGCCCGCAGGCTCTCCGCGAACGCCCCGGACGCCGCACCCGCCTGCGTGGTCTGGAGGTAGATCAACGCGGTGGCCAGGCCCGTGGCGAGCATGACGGGCGTGATGGCGCCGGCCACGCGGACCCGCCGTGCCCGGGTGTTGAGCACCGCGAGGTAGCCGGACAGGCCGGAGAACGCGCGCACGGGCCACCGCAGGACCGCGATCAGCACCCGGGCCGCGCCGGGGGAGAGCAGGGCGATGCCCGACGCCCACAGCATCGCCGTCGGACCGGCCGTGCTCGCCGCCACGGGACCGTCCATGACCAGCGCGGTGATAATGCTCAACGCCGTGCCGCCGCCCAGGCACAGCAACGCGAACACCAGCCGCGGCACGCTGAACCAGCGCGTCTGCAGGCTGGCCGCCGTCAACGCCTCGGTCGGCCGGGCCACCGCCGCGCCGCGGCCCGCGACGAACGCCGCGACCAGGGCGCTGAGCAGTGAGATGCCGACCCCGGCGACCACGGGCACCCAACCCTGCCGGTACGCCATCTGCCGCGGCGCGACGCCCGCGCCGGCCAGCTGCCCCAGCAGCCACTCGCCGAGGTACCCGCTCACCGGCCAGCCGAGCGCCGTCGCGAGCACCGCCACGAACGCCGTCTCGCCCAGCACCAGCCGGCGCAGCTGGCCCGGCGTCGTGCCGATGGCCCGCAGCAACGCCATCTCGCGGTGCCGCTGCTGCACGGACAGGCCGAGCGTGCCCGCCACGACGAACATCGCGACCATGATCGCCAGACCGCCGAAGACCGCGGACAGCGTGATGATCGCCTCGCCGCCGCCCTGCGTGTCCGGGAACTCGGCGCGCCCGCGCTCGTCACCCGCGAGCACGGCGACGTCCCGGTCGGCGACGGCGGCCGTGAGCGCGTCGCGCACGCCGTCGGCCGTCGCGCCCGGTTCGAGCAGCACGCCGATCAGGTCCACCTTGCCGGGCTTGGCGTACAGCCGCCGTGCCTCGTCGTCGGCGAAGAACACCGCCTTCGCGTCGACCGGGGCCTTCGCGACGCCCACCACTCGGTAGTCGGCGGTCTTCGAGCCGATCCGCAACGCGACCGTGCCGCCGAGGCCGACCCCGGAGTTCGCGTCCACCACGACCTCGCCCGGACCCTGAGGCGCACGGCCCGAGTCCACCGAGTACGGCGCGAGCCGTGCGCCGGACCACGTGTGGCCGGTCGCCTCCGCGCCGTCGGGCAGGGTCACCGGGAACGCCACGTCGGGGACGACCTCGGCGACACCGTCCACGTCCGCGGCCTTCGCCGCCAGCGCGGCGTCGACCGGGGAGCGTTCCAGGTAGGACGGGTCGCCGGTGACGACCAGCGGCGCGGCCGCGAGCCGTTGCGGCGGCACGGCGTCGCGGATGCCGGTCTCCATCAGGCCGCCGCAGGCCATCACGATCGCCGCACCGAGGAACAGCGCGATGAACGAGGCGGCGAAACCGCCGATCCGGTGGCGCAGGGTGCGCAGGGCGAGGCGCAGCATCATCGCACCCCGCCGGTCAGGTCGCCCGCGGGCACGTCGGCCCAGGCGCCGAGCTGGGTCATCCGCTCGCTGACCGCGTGCGCGGTGGGTGACACGAGCTCGCCGGCGATCCGGCCGTCGGCGAGGAAGACGACGCGGTCGGCGTGCGCGGCGGCCACCGGGTCGTGCGTCACGATCACCACGGTCTGGCCGACGTCGCGCACGGCCTGGCGCAGCAGGGCGAGGACTTCCAGCGCGGTGCGGGTGTCGAGCGCGCCGGTCGGCTCGTCGCCGAAGATCACGGCGGGCTCGGTGATCAGCGCGCGGGCGATGGCCACCCGCTGCTGCTGGCCGCCGGACAGCTCGCCGGGCCGGTGGTGGCGGCGTTCGGCCAGCCCGACCCGGGCGATGACGGCGTCCACCTGGGACCGCTTCGGCCGGCGGCCCGCCAGGCGCAGGGGCAGGCCGACGTTCTCCACCACGGTCAGCGCGGGCAGCAGGTTGAAGGACTGGAAGACGAAGCCGATGCGCTCGCGGCGCAACCGGGTCAGCTCGCGCTCGCTCAGGCCGGTGATCTCCTGCCCGTCGAGCAGGACCGAGCCCGACGTGGGCCGGTCGAGGCCGGCCGCGCAGTGCAGCGCGGTGCTCTTGCCGGAACCGGAAGGCCCCATCACCGCGGTGAAGGTGCCACGCGCGATGCCGAGCGTGACTCCGTCAAGGGCCACTACGCCGTTCCGCTCGTTGCCGTAAACCTTGCGGACGGAATGCAGTCGGACGACGTCATCCACGCCTTGAATCGGAGATAGATTCACGTTCTTGCTCCCCACGTGGGACCTATCGGTGTGTGCACGCGCCGCAGACCATACGGACGTGATCACGCGGGCGGCACTGGTGCTGTCCCCCGCATCGCCCGTCGGGCCTGCCGGTGGAGTTCCTCTCCGCATCGGTGCGGAGACAACGCGTAACCGACTTCGGAGTAGGTATGTGTGGGAGATCGTAGCCACCGTTTCCATAATTTCTGTTGAGAACTCAACGAATAGTTGGCGGTCGCGTGAACTCCTCCACTCGCGTTCATCCGTGAGGTACGTTGACACGGCCGCCCGGCACGAACGAGGCGGGGGCGGGAAATCCCCGAACCCGCCGGAGTTAGTGGACCCCGAGTAACGACGCGAAGGGGTTGGATGCATGCACCTGGAGATACGTCACGCCAGGGTGGTCACCACCCTCGCCGAGGCCGGCAGCATCTCGAAGGCCGCGGCGAAGCTGTCCCTGCCCCAACCGAGCCTCACCGCCCAATTGAGACGGATCGAGAAGGCGGTTGGCGGCGATCTGTTCGTGCGTTCGGCCTTCGGGATTACTCCGACGCCGCTCGGAGAACGATTAATCCCGATGCTGGCCGATCTCGCCACCCGGGCCGACGCGGTGGTCGCGGAGGCGTCCTCGCTGTCGTCCGGAATTCTGCGGATCGGCAACGCCGAATGGACGCCCGTGACGCTGCGGCGGGCGCTGCAGTCGTCGCTGCCCTCGGTCGAGGTGCAGACCGTGACCCTGGACCCGGCCCTGGGCGTGGACGCGGTCAGCCGCGGCGAGCTCACGGCGGCGCTCGTGCCCAGCCCGGAGGCGGTGGACGGGGTGCGGGAGCTGGACCCGTCGCTGGCCAAGGAGATCATCGTGCGCGAGCCGATCTGGCTGGCGCTGCCCCGCGACCACGCGCTGGCGCGCAGGACTACGGTGAGCCGAAGGCACATGCTGTCGCTGAGCTGGGTGCACCACGTGCCGGGGCACTGGTTCCACGTCGTCGAGGAGCACCTGTTCCGCAAGCTCGACCATCCCACGCCGGAGGTCATGCACTACGCGGGCGGGCACGCCGAGGCGATGAGCTGGGTGCGTGACGCGGGGGCCGCGGCGCTCGCCACGCCGACCGGGTCCACGTCGGACGTGAGCCTGGTGGCGATGACCGAGCCGTTGCGCAGCAGGCTCCTGCTCGTGTGGCGGCCGGGGTCGATCCACCCGAACACGCTGCGGCAGCTGATCGACGCGCTGCGCCGGTACTACTGCGAGTACGCCCGCACGATCCCGCGCTACTGGAACTGGATGACCGAGCGGCCGACCGACTTCCCGGAGCTGGCCGCGTTCCTGCCGCGCCCGAGCCGCTGGTGGCCGCGCGACTCGGCCGGCGACCAGCAGCCGGGCCCGGCGTCCCGCACCGCCGCCACCTGACGCGTCCACTGGGGATGAAGGGCCACCTCGACCACCGTCGAGGTGGCCTCCTTCGCGTGTGTCGAACCTCCAGGCCCCGTGTGTCGAACCTCCAGGCCCCGAGAGTCCTACGTTCGCGACCCCCGAGTTCAACGCTCAGGTCCGGACGTCGGGTACCCGAGCGTTGAATTCAGGGGTCCTGAACGTAGGACTCACGAGGCCTGGAGGTTCGACACACGGGACCTGAGCGTTCGACTCACGCGGTCAGTGGAGTGTCAGCACGGTGTCAGTGGGCCTTGCGAACCTTGATCCGGCAACGGACCAGGGCGAGCGAGGAGGACGCACATGACGGCGTTGGTGGCGGTGTCGAGTCACCTGCCCGAGACGGTGGCCGTCGCGGACCTGCAGGAGCCGCTCGGCCTCGACGACCAGCAGGTGCGCCGGTTCACCCGGCTCTACGGCCTGGACCGGATCTGCAAGTCCGACCTCTCCGAGGCGCAGCTGCTCATCGCGGCCGCCGAGAAGCTCGACGGGCTGCGCGGCCAGGAAGAGCGGGTCCGCTACCTCATCCGCGCCAAGGGCATGCGCACCACCGCGCCCTACCCCGTCAACCCCCTGCACGAGGTCCGCGAGGCGCTCGACCTCCGGCACGCCAAGACACTCGCCGTCGCCGACCACGGCTGCGCCACCGGGCTGCTCGCCATGGACGTCGCCGGCACGCTGCTGGCCGCCGACGGCGACCCCGACGCGCTGGCCCTGATCCTCGCGGGCGACAAGACGTTCACGCCGTTCACCCAGTGGGTCCGCGACACGTCGATCATGGGCGAGGGCATGGCCGCGATCCTGGTGGCCGCCGACGGCGACCGCGACCACGTGCGCGGCTACGCCAGCCGCATCCACGGCCGCGACGACGGCGTGATCGACCTGACCCCGGAGATCGCCAAGGACGCCCGCCGCATCTACCAGGACGCGCTGGCCGAGGTCGTCGGCGCGGCCACCGAGGAAGCGGGCATCGGCGTCTCCGACATCGACCTGGTGCTGCCGCACAACGTCAACCGCGTCTCGTGGACGGTCGCGGCGAAGAACCTGGGCCTGCCCAACGACCGGTTCTTCCTGGACAACCTCGGCGCCACCGGCCACTGCTTCTGCGCCGACCCGTTCATCAACTACCAGACGGTGACCGAGCTCGGCTTGCTCAAGCCCGGCGACAAGTACCTGATGACGGCCGCCGGCCTCGGTCAGACGTTCGCCGCGATGGTCCTGGAGCACTGACATGGACGAACCGGACTTCACCCGCAGGCTCAAGACGGCGCTGCTCGGCACGCCGGACGCCTCGCTCGCGTTCCTCGGCAACTTCGAGGTCGAGGAGCGGTGGGCGCTGGGCGAGCACACGCTGCCCCGGCTCTCGGCCGAGAGCGGCGCGGCCGTGGTCAACCACATGGACGAGTTCGCGCTCCTGCTCGCGGGCGGCGGCGACCACGTGGTGCTCAAGGCCGCACCCGACCCCGTCTACCTGGCCTACCTCACCGACCTGGGCATCGACCTGCCGACCGTGCACGTCGTCGCCGACTCCGACCCGCGCCGCACGGTCACCGCCGACGCCCTGGCCGACCCCGCGATGCTGAGGACGCTGGCCGGTCTCGCCGAGCGGGGCGTGCGGCTGACCGCGCACGGCGTGTCCGACCTCGAAGTCGACCTCGCCGAACGCACCGGCATGGCCCTGGCCGCGCCGGACGCCGCGACGTGCAAGACCGTCAACAGCAAGGTCTACAGCCGACGCGCCGCCGACGAGCTGGGACTGCGCCAGCCCACCGGGTGGGCCTGCGAGACGGTGGACGAGCTGCGCGAGGCGTTCGACCGGGCCCGCCCGCTGGTCGCCGAAGGCCGCAAGGTCGTGGTGAAGGAGGCGCTGGGCGTCTCCGGCAAGGGCATCGCGGTGCTGGAGGGCGAGCGCCGGATGGACCGCCTGCTCGGCATGGTCGCCAAGCAGGTCGCCAAGTCCGGCCGGCCGCGGCTCGCGTTCGTGGTGGAGGAGTGGGTCGCCAAGCGCGCCGACCTCAACTACCAGTTCACCGTGGCCCGCGACGGCGACGTGCGGTTCGACTTCGTCAAGGAGCTGCACACCGAAGGCGGAGTCCACAAAGGACACCGCATGCCCGCGAGGCTGTCCGACGGCCAGGTCGCCGAACTCGTCGAGACCGCGCACCGGCTGGGCAAGAAGCTCGCCGCGGACGGCTACTTCGGCGTGGTCGGCGTGGACGCGATGGTCGACCCCGACGACGGCCTGTACCCCGTCGTCGAGATCAACGCCCGCAACAACATGTCCACATACCAGGCCCGCGTGCAGGAGCGGTTCGTCGGCACCGGGCAGGTCGCGCTGGCGCGGCACTACCCCGTGCGGCTGAGCCGCAGGCTGCCGTTCGCCGAGGTCCGCGAGCTGCTGCGCGGCCTGCTGCTCGACCGGGCCGGCGGCACCGGCCTGCTGGTCAACAACTTCGCCACGGTCAACGCGGGCCACCGCGCCGACTCGGCGTTCGACGGGCGGCTCTACGGCCTGCTCGTGGCGTCGTCGGACGAGCAGCTGCGCGCCGTGGACGACGACATCACCGCCCGACTGGAGGCGCGACCGTGACCGCTGAGTTCGAGGTCCAGGGCATCGGGATCACCGAGATCGCCGAGCGGTACGGCACACCGCTGTACCTCTACGACGGCGACGAGCTGGAAGCGCGGGTGGACGGGCTCAAGGAGCTGCTGCACCCCCGGCTGGAGTTCTTCTTCTCGCTCAAGTCGAACCCCAACATCGGCGTGCTGTCCGTGCTGCACGGCCGGGGCGCGCGCGCCGAGGTGTCCTCGATGGCCGAGCTGGTCACCGCGCGCCGCGCGGGCGTCGACCCGGCCGACATCATCTTCCTCGGACCGGGCAAGAGCGCCGACGAGCTGGCCGCGTGCCTGGACGAGGGCGTCTACGCGATCGTGTGCGAGTCGTTCGGCGAGCTCGCGCTGATCGACGAGTTCGCCGGGCTGCGGGGAGTGCGCGCGCCCGTCGCGCTGCGCGTCAACCCGAGCTTCTCGGTCAAGGGCTCCGGCCTCACCATGGGCGGCAAGCCGCGCCAGTTCGGCATCGACGAGCCGCAGCTGTTCGCCGCCGACGACCTCGTGGCCCGGCACCCGAACGTCCGGTTCCTGGGCGTGCAGGTCTACATGGGCACCCGCATCCTGTCCGAGGAGGCGGTCGCCGAGAACACCGAGCGGATCTTCGAGCTGGCCGACCGGCTCGCCGACCACCTCGGCATCCCGCTGGAGCTGGTCGACGTCGGCGGCGGCCTCGGCGTGGCCTACTTCGACGGCGAGCGCGACCTCGACCTCGCGCTGCTCGCCGCCCGCGTCAACCCGATCATCGCGGAGTTCGCCGACCGGCACCCCGGCACCCGGCTGGTGATGGAGCTCGGCCGCTACCTCACCGCCACGTCCGGCACGTACGTCGTGCGCGTGCGCTACGTGAAGGAGTCCATGGGGGAGCGGTTCGCGGTGGCCGACGGCGGCACCAACCACCACATGGCGGCGGTGGGCATCGGGTCGTTCGTCAAGCGCAACTTCCCCATGCGGGTGCTCAACCGGGTCGACGAGCCCGCCACCGAGAGCTGGCACGTCACCGGGCCGCTGTGCACACCCAACGACACCCTCGGCAAGAAGGTCGAGCTGCCGCCCGTGCGACCCGGCGACCTCGTCGGCGTGCTGCGCTCCGGCGCGTACGGCCCGACCGCCTCGCCGGTGCTGTTCCTCAGCCACGGCTACCCGGCGGAAGTGCTCGTCCACGGCGGCCGCGCGCACCTGGTGCGCTCCCGCGACGAGACCGAGGACCTGCTGCGCCACCAACACCTCCCCGACCGCGCCGCCGCCACGGCTCTCACCGAAGGAACCGCATCATGAGCGAATCCACCACCGTCGCCCCCCGCGAGCGGATCGTCGGCGCCATCACCGCCGTCCTGGCCCAGGTGCTGGACTACGACCTGCCGGAGCTGACCGAGCAGTCCCGGCTGTTCGACGAGCTCGGGCTCGACTCGACCGGCGTCTTCGAGCTGCTGATGCAGCTGGAGGAGGCGCTGGAGGTCGAGTTCGACACCGACAACCTGGAGATGGCGCACTTCGAGACGGTCCGCTCGCTGGCCGACTTCGTCGCCGCGGAAATGGACCGCTAGCCGTGTACCGGACCACCGCGCCCACGTTGTCCCGTCCGGCGGACGCGCGGACGTTGGGGCTGTCGCGGGTCGTGCGGACCCGCGCCACCCCCGACCGCGCGCTCGACGACGAGTTCTCGTTGCGCCACTTCACCGACCTGACCTCGCTCTACGGGGTCGCCGTGCGGCCGGACGCGCTCGCCGCGCCCGGCACCACGTTCACCGCGCTGACCCGGTCGCTGCACGCCGAGCTGGAGCCGTTGGGCCCGGTGGAGCTGGCGATCGTCGCCCACGCGACACCGGACCTGGACTGCCGGCTCGCCGCGGCCACGTACCTGGCCGAGGCGGTGCCGGGCGCGCCGCTGTCGTTCTCGGTGTCCGACGTCGGCCGGTGCGCGCCGTTCGCGGCGTTGCGGATCGCGTCGGACTACGCGGCGCGGCACGGTTACACGCGGGCGTTGGTGGTGATCGCCGACCAGGCCACGTTGCCTTACGACTTGGGCGCGTACGAGGTGGCCGACCGGCCGGCCGGTGACGCCGGGGTGGCGTTGCTGCTGGAAGCCGGGGGTGCGCCGGTGTCGCTGGTGCACACGCCCGGGGTGTCGGTCACCGAGCTGCCGGACGCGGTGGCCGCCGGGTTGGCGTCGCTGGTGGGTCCGGACGAGCGGGTGGCCGTGGTCGCGGGCGCGGGGATCGACCCGGAGCTGGTGCGGCGCGGCGGGACCGTGCGGACCGCGCCGGTCGGGTACCCGTGCACGGCGCTGTGGGAGGGGCTGGCCGACTCGCTGGGGCGCGTGGTGCTCGTGGAGCACGACCCGGTGACCGGTGACCTGGGTCTGGCCGCGGTGGGTGAGGTCCGGTGACGACGTCGGTGCGGTTGGGCGCGGAGGCGTTGTCGCGGTGCCACCTGACGGCGCGGGACGAAGGGCCGGCGCCGGCGTTGACGGTGCTGGGTTCGCTGGTCGTGCCGGGTCTGCTGCCGGCCGGACCGGGTGGGCACGCGGTCGTGCCGCAGGAGGTCGCGGCGTCGGCGGACCGGGTGTGGCTGGACGGCGTCGTGGTGGCGCGGTCGGCACTGGACGAGTCCACTGTGGATGCGGTTGACCTGCCGGGCGGCGCGGTCGTGCTGCTGCGTGGCTTGGGAACACGATCGGGTGAAGTCGGCTCGGAAATGTACGGAAACAGTGTTCTCGTACCTCGGTTGAGAGAAGCGGACGCCGAGACCGACCCCGCCACGTCCGACCAGCGGTCCGCCTGGGCCCTGGGACTGGTGTGGCTGCGGCTCGGGCTGTCGGAGGCGCTGCGCGAGACGTGCATGCGCTACCTGAACGGCCGGCGCACCGGCAGCACCACGCTGCTCCAGCAGCAGATGGTGAAGTCGACCGTCGCCGACGGGCTGATCGAGCACCTGGAGGTGCGGGCGGTCCTGACGGGCGTCGACGCGGGCCGGCTGCCCGCCGTGATCGTGTCCCACCTGCACGCCCGCATCACCGCCGCCGACCGGTGGCTGGTGAACCTGCTGGGCGCGAGCGGGTACCTGGTCGGCGGCCCGGGGCAGGTCGCGCACCTGTCGGAGCTGCTGGCCGAGGCCTACGTCCCCGCCCCGACCGCCGACGCCGGGCCGGCCACCGACACGGGCCCGGCCGCCGACGCCGGGTGGGTCGCGGGACGCGCCGCCGACGCCGGGTGGGCTCCCGATGACGGGCGGATCGCGGGTCGTGCCGCGGACGCGGGGCCGGTCGCCGGTCGCACCGCGGACACCGGTCCGCCCGGGGGCGAGCGGTTCGCGGGTGGTGGGTGGTGAGCGGGCTGGACGCGCGGCTCGTGGCGCTGCGCGACCAGGTGCGCGAGTGGGGTGCGGACTTCCGCCGGCTCGGGCTCGCGCTCGACCGCGACCCCGAGCTGATCCGCGAGCACTTCGACCTGCCCGCCGTGCGGTACCTGTCGACGATGGGCATCCCGCCGGAGTACGGGAACGTGCCCATCCCCATCGCGGGCAACCGGTTCTACGGCACGTTGGCGCTCGAACGGGCGATCATCATGGAGGAGTTGGCCTGCGCCGACGTCGGCATGCTGGTCGCCTCGCCCGGCCCGCTGCTGGCCGGGGTGCTGGTCGACCTGCTCGCCGACCACGAGCAGAAGGAGTGGTTCTACGGCCGGATGCTCGCCGAGCCGCTGTGGACGTTCTTCGCGCTCACCGAACCCGACCGCGGCTCCGACGCGGGTGGCCTCACGTCGACGTTGACGCCGGTCGACGGGGGCGCGGTGCTCTCCGGCGCGAAGCGGTACGTCGGCAACGCCTGCCGGGCACAGCTCGGCGTCGTGTTCGCCCGCGTCGGCTCCGGCCCGCTCGGCATCAACGCGGTGCTGGTGGAGACGCCGGCACCGGGGTTCTCGGCGACCGCGCTGGACAGCATCGGCCTGCGCGGCGCGCGGATCAGCGCCGTCGAGCTCGACGACGTGCACGTGCCCGCGTCGCGCTTCGTCGGGCGGCACCTCTCGCCGTCGCGGCGCGGCATGTGGGCGTTCGTGCAGACGTTCAACCTGCTCCGCCCCGGTGTCGCGGCGATCGCGCTGGGCATCGCGCGGGCGGCGCACGAGTACGTCCGCGACAACCGCACGACGTTGCGCCGCGACGAGCGCGACCGGCTCGACGAGCTGGGCCGGCGGATCACGGCGGCACGCGCGCTCGTGCACCTGGCCGCCCGCGCGGTCGACGCCCGCACCTCCGACGGCTACCTGGCGTCGGCGGCGAAGGCGCGCGCGTCCCAGCTCGCGCTCGACGCGACCCGCTCGGCCTGCGAGTTCTTCGGCGTCGGCGCCCGGTTCGACCACCCGCAGCTGGACAAGCTGGTCCGCGACGCGCGCGGGCTGGAGTTCATCGAGGGCACGTCGAACATGCAGAAGCTGAACCTGTTCCAGGGCCTGTTCACCGGGAAGCTGGACCGGGACGACCCGTTCCGGGTGGGCGTCGGCTCACCGCGCTGAACCCCGCGGACCACCGCGCCACCGCGGCGGTCGACCGCAGCCGCACCCACGGTACCCCGGCCCGCGCCAGCAGGCCGGGGTACTCGGCGAGGTGCCTGCGCCGGGCCTTCACCGCCCACACCAGCACCGAGTTCCGGCCGACGAGGAACGCGGGCGTCTCCCGGTTGCCGTTCCACAGCTCGGTCCGGCGCGCGATCCGGACCGCGCTGCGCCACGCCAGCCGCGGCAGCACCACCCGCAACGGCAGGTCCAGCCACACGATCAGGTCGGCCCGGTGCCACAGCACGTCCGCGGTCAGCTTGGCCAGGTTGCCGTCGACCACCCAGGCGGGCCCCTCGGTGGCCGCCGCCAGCCGGGCCCGGAACTCGTCGTCCGGCGGCGTGCTCCAGCCCGGGCCGTGCTGGAGGGCGTCGAGCTCGACGTGCGGGCTGCCGACCACCCGGGCCAGCCGCCGCGCCACCGTCGACTTGCCCGCGCCGCTCACCCCGAGGACGACGATCCGGCGCACGGATGGCTGATCCACCACCCCACTCGACCACACCGCCGCGGTCGCGTCCACCGGGAATCAGCGGCCCGCGCCGGCGTGCAGGCGGGTGAGGGCCGCGGCGGTGGCGAAGCCCAGGACCGGGTCCGGCCGGTCGGACAGCAGGCTCGCGTACAGCGGCCGGTAGTGCGCGACCTTGCGCGGGGTCCGGCCGTCGCCGCCGTGCGTGGCCAGCAGCTCGCCGCCCCGGTACGCGAACCCCGTCATCGCCGTGTGGTCCAGCCACACCTCCACGTCGCCGCACGTCACCGCGCTGGACTTGCTGCTCGCCCCGGTGCGCCAACTGGTGTGCAACCTGGCCGTGCCCTCCGCACCCCGCGACCGGAACGACGCGGTGGCCCAGCAGGTGTCGCCCTCGTCCAGCAGCGACGTCACCCCGGTGACCTCCACCAGCCGGGACAGCACGGTGAGCTGGTTGATCCCCGAGTCCGCCCACGCCGAGACGTACGACATGAACGCCCGCTCGCCCTTGAGCGCGTACGGGTCGTAGAACGCCGACGTGATCCCGGTGACCGGTCCCCACGACGGGTGCGCCGCGAGCAGGTCGGCGGCCCACACCACCTCCGGCGAGAACGCGAAGTGGTGCGCGGCGAACAACCGGTCGCCTCCCGCCGCGCCCAACCGGTCCAGCGACGCCGGGTCCAGCACCATCGGTTTCTCCACCAGCACGCGGGCGGCCGAGCCCGTCAGGGCCGTCACGGCGAGGTCGGCGTGCGAGTCCGCCGGCGTCGCGACCACCACCAGGTCCGGCCGGTGCGACGACAGCGCGGCGGCGAGGTCGGGGTAGTGCGCGGGCGTGGCGCCGCGGAACGCGGGCGGACCCGCGTTCGGGTCGACCGTGCACACCAGGTCCACATCGGACCGCTCCGCCAGCACTTCCAGATGCGTGCGGGCGATCGTGCCCACCCCCGCCAACGCCACTCGTGTCGTCACCACACCCCGAGTATCCACGAAGGACGTCCCGGCACACGGCGACGAGCCCACCGGGCCGGGGGACCGGTGGGCTCGTCTCTTTCCCGGGGGGAGGGAAGTCCTACTTGCCGTGCAGCTGCTTGAGGTACTCGTAGGTGCTGGGCAGCGTGGTCAGCAGCTCCTTCTGGGTCTGCTTGATCTGGGCGAACACCGGCTCCGCCGAGTCCAGCACGTCCTGGCGCGCGGCCAGCGCGGGCAGGCTGTGGTCGGGCAGGTAGTCCAGCCCGGCGAAGATGCAGTAGTAGTTCGAGTTGTTCCAGAAGTTGCGGAACTCCGCGTCGAAGTTCGCGTAGTAGGTCGACTCGTCGGTGATCGGCATGTTCACCGCCAGGCCCGCCTTGTACATGCGGACCTTCTCCTGGAAGTCGTCCGCCAGCCGCAGCTCCTTGCACGCCTGCCAGAACGCGGTGTCGTTGCGCGGCGCGAAGCTGAAGTGGCCCTGCACGAAGTCGCGCGAGTCGTCGAACATCGTCTCGATCTCCGCGTTGAAGCGGTCCTGCAGGATCGAGTCGAAGTTCTTGTCCGGGAAGTACTTCGCCAGCTGGTACAGCGCCGCGTAGACGAAGTAGATGCCGGTCGACTCCAGCGGCTCCAGGAAGCAGGAGGCCAGGCCGATCGAGACGACGTTCTTCACCCACGCGCGGCGGTTGCGGCCGACGCGGAACTTGATCTGGTTGAGGTTCGCCGTCTCCGGGTCGAGCCCCCACATGGTGCAGAACTCCAGCGTCGCGTCGTCCCGCGTCT
Source organism: Saccharothrix saharensis (assembly GCF_006716745.1). Classification (NCBI taxonomy): domain Bacteria; kingdom Bacillati; phylum Actinomycetota; class Actinomycetes; order Pseudonocardiales; family Pseudonocardiaceae; genus Saccharothrix; species Saccharothrix saharensis. The sequence continues at coordinate 7,940,617 of NZ_VFPP01000001.1, forward strand.
GGAAGCGGCTGGAGAAGACGTAGCCGGTGCCGAAGCGGCCCAGCATCGGGATCTTCCACGCCCACCCGCTCGACATCGCGATCGAGGACGTGTACGGCTCCACGCCGTTGGCCGCGTCGTCGTGCGGCACCTGCGTCGCCACCGCGCTGTCGTTGAGCAGGTGGTCGCTCATGTCCAGGAACGGTTCCTTCATCGCCTGGTTGATGAGCAGGCCGCGGAAGCCCGAGCAGTCGATGAACAGGTCACCCTCGATGGTGAGCCCGCCCTCGGTCTTGAGCGCCGAGACGTGACCGCGCTGGTCGATGACCGCCTCGGTCATCAGGTCCTGGATGTGGATCGCGTTCTGGTTCTCGATCGACCACTTGCGCAGGAACGGCGAGATCAGGTTGGTGTCGAAGTGCCACGCGTAGTTGGTCCACTTCGTGCCGTCCATGAACCGCGGCGACAGCTTCGCGTCCAGGATCGGGGGCTCGCGGTAGCAGGCGTAGTCGAACGGCTCGTCGGTCTGGCCGGTGAGCTTCTTGTGCGCCCAGTAGTGCGACAGCGGCTGGTTCTCGTGGTTGGGCAGCAGGCCGAACAGGTGGTAGTAGTGGTCGGTCCCGTCGCCGTACGGGCGCGGGTCCGCCTCACCGCGGCCCGGGGTGCGCCAGTTGGTGAACTTGATGCCCATCTTGTAGCTGGCGTTGCACTCGCGCATCCAGTCCTCTTCGGCGATGCCGAGGAACTCGAAGAACGTCTTGTGCAGGTTGGGGACGGTCGCCTCGCCCACGCCGATCTTGGGGATCGAGGGCGCCTCCAGCACGGTGATGGTCACACCGGGGCCCAGCGCCTTGCCGAGGTACGCCGCGGCCATCCAGCCCGCGGTGCCGCCACCGAGCACCACGACCTTCTTGATCCTACGATCTTCCATCGAGGTTTGTCCTCCCGTCATGATCACGACAAAGGTCGCGGAACCGACGTTCGCCGCAGTGCTGCCGGTGTTCGAAGGGCGATTGCCCGGAATATTCGTGTGGGACAACCTGAACGCAAATAGCTATAGAACGTCTATATCCGATGCCGTCAGCCGCGTGTCAGCGGGTTGTCAGCCGTGTTCGCCACGATGTGGTGGTGATCGCCGCCCGATCGGGTCGGCGCTGCTCGGGGACCTGCACGAGAAAGGGACGGTAACGTGGCACCTGCCTTCGCGGTGATTTCCGGCGCTCAGGTGAACCAGGTATTGCGAGGGCGGGAGAAGCACGTTCTCGAACTGATCGAGGCCGCCTACCGGTGGCACGGCGAAGGCGACTCGGTCAATCCTCCGTCCTATTTCCTGCGGTTCCCCGAAGATCCCTCGTCGCGGATCATCGCGCTGCCCGCGTCGCTCGGCGGCGACATCGGCGTGCACGGGGTCAAGTGGATCTCCAGCTTCCCCGCGAACGTCGCCGCGGGCCTGCCGCGCGCGTCCGCCGTGCTGATCCTCAACGACCGCGAGACCGGCTACCCGATCGCCTGCCTGGAGAGCTCCATCGTCAGCGCGGTGCGCACCGCCGCGTCCGCCGCCCTGGCCGCGGACTGGCTCAGCCGCGGCCGCAACCGGCCGACGCGGGTCGGGTTCGTCGGCACCGGCCTGATCGCCCGCTACATCCACACCTACCTGACCGCGACGGGGTGGAGCTTCGACGAGGTCGGCGTGCACGACCTGAGCGCCGACTCCGCCGCCGGCTTCCGCGAGTACGCCGAGTCCGCGGGTGACGGCGTGGTGCGGGTCCACGACAGCGCGGAGAGCCTGATCCGGTCGAGCGACCTGGTCGTGTTCGCCACCGTCGCGGGCACGCCGCACGTCTCCGACCCGACGTGGTTCGACCACAACCCGCTGGTGCTGCACGTGTCGCTGCGCGACCTGTCGCCCGAGGTGATCCTCGCGTCCACCAACCTGGTGGACGACGTGGAGCACTGCCTGAAGGCGAACACGTCGCCGCACCTGGCCGAGCAGCTCACCGGCAACCGCGACTTCCTGTCCGGCACGTTGCACGACGTCATGACCGGCGCGGTGACGCCACCGGCGGACCGGCCGCTGGTGTTCTCCCCGTTCGGCCTCGGCGTGCTGGACCTGGCGGTCGGCAAGCACGTCTACGACGAGGTGTCGCGGGCGGGCGAGCTGGCCGTGGTCCCGGACTTCTTCTTCGACCTCGACCGCTACGGCAAGCGCTGAGCCGCCTGACCGTGCCCCTCGCCTAGGAGTCGGCGCATGCCAGTGATATCGACGCCCCAGGAGTTCAACGTGGACGACCTCTACGTCGACCTCCGGGGGCTCTCGGGCCACCCGCTGTACCTCAAGTGCGAAGGGTTCAACTTCGCCGGGTCCATCAAGCTCAAGGCCGCCAACGAGATGGTGTCGGCGGCGGTGCGCGCCGGCACGCTGCGCGAGGGCGCCACGCTGGTGGAGAGCTCGTCGGGCAACCTCGGGGTGGCGCTGGCCCTGGTGGCGGCGAGCCGCGGCTACCGGTTCCTGTGCGTCACCGACGCGCGCTGCAACCTCGCCACCAGGCAGCTGATGGAGGCGTTGGGCGCGCAGGTGCACATCATCACCGAGCCCGACCCGGAGACCGGGTACCTCGGCGCCCGCATCCGCCACGTGCGGGAGCTGTGCGAGAACGAGAACCACGTGTGGCTCAACCAGTACGCCAACCCGGCGAACTGGGTGGCGCACTACCAGAGCACCGGCCCGGAGATCCTCAAGAGCTTCCCCGAGGTCGACGTGGTGTTCATCGGCGCGGGCAGCACCGGCACGCTGATGGGCTGCGCCCGGTACTTCAAGGAGACCAAGCCGTCGGTGCGGATCGTCGCGGTGGACGCGGTCGGCTCGGTCACCTTCGGCACGCCCGCCCAGCCCCGGATGGTGCCGGGCCTGGGCACCAGCGTCCGCCCGCCGCTGCTGGACGAGTCCTACGTGGACGAGGTGCTGCACGTGGCGGAGAGGGACACCGTGCGCGCCTGCCGGACGCTGCTGCGGCACGGGTTCCTGTTCGGCGGCTCGACCGGCACGGTGCTGTCCGGCGCCACCGACTGGCTCGCGCGCCACCGGCCCGACGGCGACGTGACCGCGGTCGCGATCGCGCCGGACCTGGGCGACCGCTACCTGGACACCGTCTACCACGACCAGTGGATCGCGGACATCTACGGCGCGGACCTGCTCGGCGACCAGCTCGCCGCGGCCGATCCCGCGACGCTTGCGAGGAGAATGCCATGACCGAAGCGGTGGACCTGCCCCTCTCCGCCGGACAGGCCGAGATCTGGTTCGACGAGAAGCTCAACGGGCGGGGCGTCGCTTACAACTCGGCGGGCTACCTCGACATCCGCGGCCCGCTCGACGTGCCCGCCCTGATCGCCGCCGCCCGGGGCCTGGTCGACGAGGCCGAGTGCACCCGGACCCGGTACGTGGAGGTGGACGGCGCGCCGCGGCAGGTCGTGACGCCGCTGCCGGAGCTGCCGCTGGTCGAGCTCGCGCTGACCGCCGACGAGGCGGCCGACTGGATGCGCGCCGACCTGGCCACGCCGTTCTCGCTGGACGAGTTCCCGCTGTTCCGGCTCGCCGTGATCAGGGTGGCCGAGGACCGGCACTTCTTCTACATGCGCATCCACCACCTGCTGTGCGACGGGTACAGCCAGGTGGTGTTCTGGCGTCGGCTGGCCGAGCTGTATGCCGGGGTGGACGGGACGCCGATCCCGCCGCTGAGCGCACTGCTGGAGGGCGAGCGGGCTTACGAGGAGTCCGCGGCGGCGGTGAAGGACAAGGACTTCTGGGCCGCCGCGTTCGAGGACACGCCGGACCTGGTGAGCCTGTCCACCCGCGCCGCGTCCGGCCCCGAGGTGCGGGGCTTCCTGCGCCGCACCGACGTGCTGTCGAAGGACACCGCGCGGGCGCTGCGCGAGCTGGCGAGCCGGTCGGCGTCCACCTGGCCGGCCGTGGTGCTGTCCGCGGTCGCCGTCTACACCCAGCGGCTGACCGGGGTGGGCGACGTGCTGCTGACCCTGCCCGCGACCGCCCGGATGGGCGCGACGATGCGCGCGGTGCCCGGCATGGTGGCGAACTACCTGCCGCTGCGGGTGCCCGTGCGCCCGCGCGAGACCCGGTCGGACCTGCTGCGCCGCACGTCGCGCGAGCTGGCCAAGGCGCTCAAGCACCAGCGGCACCGGGTGAGCCGGATCCGCCGGGGCATGGGGCTCGCGACCGACGACCGGCGGCCGTTCGGCCCGTTCGTCAACATCCTGCCGCAGCAGACGACGTTCGCGCTGGGCGGGTGCGAGGTCGAGGTCAACAACCTGTCGACCGGCCTCATCGAAGACCTGATGCTGACCGTGGTGGACGCCCCCGACGGCGGGCTCGAGGTCCACCTCAACGGCAACCCCGAGCTGTACACCGACGAGGAGGCGCGGGCGCACCTGGCCCGCTTCACCGCGTTCCTGGAGCGGTTCGCCCGCGCGGACGACGACGAGCCGTTGGCGCGGCTGGAGGTGCTGGACCCGGCCGAGCGGTCCGCGTGGCTGGGTGCGACGACCGGTGCGACCCGGCCCGACGCGTTCACCGACGTGGTGGAGCAGGTGCGCTCGTTCGCCGCGCTGCGCCCGCACGCCGTCGCGGTGGTGGAGGACGACTTCGACGTCACGTACTCCTCGCTCGTCGCACGGGCGAGCGCGTTGTCCCGCGCGTTGTCCCGCGCGTTGGTCGGGGCCGACCTGGTCGGTGTGCTGGCCGCGCCCGGCGCGGGGTTCGTCTCGGCGGTGCTCGGCGTGCTCGGCGCCGGTGCCGCGTACGTCCCGTTGGACACGCGCGCGCCCGCCGTCCGCACCGCGGAGCTGGTGCGCGACAACGGGATCACGCGACTCGTGGTCGACCCGGCGCACCGCGCGCTGGCGCGGGAGATCGGCGTCGAGGCCGTCGTGCTGGACGGCGCGGAGGACACCGACCTCGCGCCCGTGCTCGGCGGACCGGACGACCTGGCGTACGTGATCTTCACGTCCGGCTCGACGGGCAAGCCCAAGGGCGCGATGGTGCACCGGCGCGGCATGGTGAACCACCTGCTGGCCAAGGTCGAGGACCTGGGCCTGACCGACCGCGACAGCGTGGTGCAGAACGCGCCGCTGACGTTCGACATCTCGGTGTGGCAGATGCTCGCGCCGCTGGTGGCGGGCGGCCGGGTGCGGGTCGTCGGCCGGGAGACCGCGGCCGACCCGGACCAGCTGTTCGGCCTGGTCGCCGACGAGCGGATCAGCGTGCTGGAGCTGGTTCCGTCGTTGCTGCGGGCCGCGCTGGACGCGTGGGACGTGGTCGAGGCGCGGCCGAAGCTGCCGTCGCTGCGGCACCTCGTGGTGACCGGGGAGGCGTTGCCGCCGGACCTGTGCCTGCGCTGGTTCGCCCGCTTCCCGACCGTGCCGCTGGTCAACGCCTACGGCCCGACGGAGTGCTCGGACGACGTCACGCACGCGTTCGTCACGGTCGAGGACGCGGCGGGCACCACGCGCGTGCCGATCGGCCGCGCGGTCCGCAACACGATCCTGTACGTGCTGGGCGACGACCTGGGCCCGGTGCCCACCGGCGTGCCCGGTGAGCTGTACGTCGGCGGTGTCGGTGTCGGCCGCGGCTACCTGGGCGACCCGAAGCGCACCGCGGCCGCCTTCATGGCCGACCCGTTCTCGGGCGGCCGCATGTACCGCACCGGTGACCGCGTGGTGCGCCGCGAGGACGGTCAGCTGGAGTTCCTGGAGCGGCGTGACCACCAGGTCAAGGTGCGCGGCCACCGGATCGAGCTGGGCGAGATCGAGACGACCCTGCGCGGCCTGTCCGGCATCGCCGACGCCGCCGTGCGGGTCGCGCCGGACGCCTCCGGCGGCAAGCGGCTCGTCGGGTACGTCGTGGCGTCGAACGGCCGGCCGCTGGGCGACCTGCGGGCCCGGCTCGGCGAGGTGCTGCCCGAGCACCTGGTGCCGTCGGCGTTCGTGGAGCTGCCGGAGCTGCCGCTGACGCCGCACGGCAAGGTCGACCGCAAGGCGCTGCCCGAGCCCGACCCGACCGCCGGGGTGCGGGGACGCGCGCCGCGCACCCCGCGCGAACGCGTGCTGTGCGAGGTCGTGGCCGAGGTGCTCGGCCTGCGCGACGTCGGCCCCGACGACGACTTCTTCACCCTGGGCGGCGACAGCATCAGCTCGATCCAGGTGGTCAGCCGGGCCCGCCGGGCCGGGGTCGTGTTCACCTCGCGCGACGTGCTCAAGCACCGCACGCCGGCCGCGATCGCCGCGATGGCGGCCGACGCGAACGGCGTGCAGGTCGCCGCGGACGACGGTGTCGGCGAGATCGAGCTGACGCCCATCGCGCACCAGCTCCGCGAGGACCTGTCCGAGCTGACCGACGTCACCCGCCAGTACAGCCAGTACGTCGTGCTGCACGTGCCCACCGGGCTGGACGCGGTGAAGCTGGCCGGCGCGGTGCAGGCCGTGCTCGACCACCACGACGCGCTGCGCGCCAAGCTGTCCGTGCCCCTGCCGGGCCTGTGGTCCATGGAAGTGCTGCCGGTCGGCGCGATCCGCGCCACCAAGCTCGTGCGCCGCGCCCAGCTCGCCGAGACCGACGACCTGGACGAGGCCGTGGCCGAGGAGGTCGCCCGCGCCCGCGCCGCGCTCGCGCCCGAAGAGGGTCGCGTGCTCCAGGCGGTGCTGGTGGACTCCGGCGTCGAGGCGCGGCTGGTGCTCGTGGTCCACCACCTCGTGGTGGACGGCGTCACGTGGCGGATCATCGTGCCCGACCTGGCCGACGCGCTGGCCGGCACGCCGTTGCAGCCCGTGGGCACGTCCTACCGGCGCTGGTCGAAGGTGCTCGCCGAGCACGCCCGCGCCGGCGCCCGGGTCACCGAGCTGCCGCTGTGGGCCGACCAGCTCCAGCGCGGCGACGTGCCGCTGGGCAGCCGCCCGCTCGACCCCGCCCGGGACACGTACGGCACGGCGCGGTCGCTGCGGCTCGTGCTGCCGACCGAGCCGACGGCCGCCCTGCTGACCAGGGTGCCCGCCGCGTTCCACGCCGAGATCAACGACGTGCTGCTGGCGGGCCTCGCGGTCGCGGTCGCCGACTGGCGGCGCAGGCGGCTCGGCGCGGCCGACCCGGCGGTGCTGGTCGAGGTCGAGGGCCACGGCCGCGAGCAGGTCGCCGACGAGCTGGACCTGTCCCGCACGGCGGGCTGGTTCACCAGCGTGTTCCCGCTGCGGGTCGACCCGGGCGAGCTGGACCGCGCCGACCTGTGGGCGGGCGGCGCGAGCGCGGGCGCGGCCATCAAGCGGGTCAAGGAGCAGTTGCGGGCCCTGCCCGACCACGGCATCGGCTTCGGCCTGCTGCGCTACCTCAACCCGCAGACCGTCGGCGCGCTGGCCCGGTTCGGCACGCCGCAGATCGGGTTCAACTACCTGGGTCGCGTCACCGCGGGTGACGGCGGCGAGTGGTCGCTGGACGCGGCCACGGCCATCGGCACGGGCGTGCACCCGGACATGCCGCTGCGGCACGTCCTCGCCGTCACGCCGGTGACGGAGGACGGCCCGCACGGGCCGACCCTGGTCGCCGACTGGCTGTGGGCCGACGGCCTGCTGTCCGACTCCGACGTCGAGGACGTCGCGCGCACGTGGTTCCGCGCGCTGGAGGCGTTCGTCGAGCACGCCGCGCTGCCCGGCGCGGGCGGCCACAGCCCGTCCGACTTCGACCTGGTCGACCTGACCGAGCCGGAGATCGCCGACCTCGAGCGCGAGACCGGCTCGGTGCTGGACGTGCTGCCGCTGTCGCCGTTGCAGAAGGGCCTGCTGTTCCAGGCCGAGTTCGACCGCGACGGGGCGGACGTCTACACCCTGCAGGTCGTCGTGGACGTCGAGGGCGCGCTGGACGTCGGGGCGTTCCGCGCCGCGGCCGAGGCGCTGCTGCGCCGGCACCCGAACCTGCGCGCGTCGTTCCACTCCCGCCCGTCCGGCGACGCGGTGCAGGTCGTCCCGGTGTCGGCGGCCCTGCCGTGGGAGGAGGTCGACCTCACCGGCATGGACCCGGACGACGCGGCGCGCGAGCTGGCGCGGCTGACCGACGCCGACTGGGTGCGCCGGTTCGACATGGCCGACCCGCCGCTGCTGCGGTTCACCGCCGTGCGGCTGGCCGACGACCGGTTCCGGCTGATCTGGGCCGTGCACCACATCCTGGTGGACGGCTGGTCGATGCCGATCTTCGCCCGGGAGCTGTTCACCCTCACCGCCAACGGCGCCGACCCGACCGCCCTGCCGCCGGTCGCGCCCTCGCGCGGCTACCTGGAGTGGTTGGCGCGGCAGGACGAGCAGGCGGCGCGCGAGGCGTGGCGGACCGCGCTGGACGGCGTCGACGAGGCGACCCGGATCGGCCCGGCCGAACGGGCCCGCGTCACCGAGCCGCCCGCGTCGCTGGTCGTGGACCTGCCGGAGGACTTCACCCGCACCCTGTCGAACTGGGCGCGGGCCCGCGGCCTGACGCTGAACACCGTCATGCAGGGCGCGTGGGCGATCCTGCTCGGCCGCCTCACCGGGCGGCACGACGTGGTGTTCGGCGCGGTGCACTCGGGCCGACCGGTGGACCTGCCGGGCATGGAGTCGATGGTCGGCCTGTTCCTCAACACGCTGCCGGTGCGGGTGCGGCTGGACCCGGCGGCCCCGGTGTCGGACCTGCTGGCCCGCGTGCAGGACGAGCAGTTCGACCTGGCGCCGCACCACTTCCTCGGCCTGGCCGAGGTGCAGCAGCTGACCGGGGTCGGCGAGCTGTTCGACACCGTGGTCAGCTTCCACAACTACCCGATGGACACCGACGACCTGTCCGGGATCATCCCCGGCGTCCGGCTGACCGGCGCGGAGGGCAGGCTGGTCGCCGAGTACCCGTTCGCGCTCTCGGTCTACCCGGGCCGGGAGGTGCGGCTGCTGGCCCAGTACCGCTCCGACATCTTCGGCGAGGACCACATCCGGTCCGTGGTCGACCGCTTCACGCGCCTGCTGCGCACGCTGGTCGAGGACCCGGACGTCCGCGTGGGCCGGATCGACCTGCTGGCCCCCGACGAACGCGCCCGCGTGCTGCACGAGTGGGGCGGCACGATCCAGCCCGTCCCCGACGTCGTGGTCACCGACCTGTTCGAGGCGCGCGCGTCCGCCGCGCCCGACTCGACCGCGGCCGTGTTCGGCGGCGAACGCCTGACCTACGCCGAGCTGAACGCCCGCGCGAACCGGCTCGCCCGGATGCTCGTGGCCCGCGGCGCCGGGCCGGAGGGCGTGGTCGCGCTGGCCATGCCGCGCTCGCTGGAGATGCTGGTCGCCGTCCTGGCGGTGCTCAAGGCAGGCGCGGCCTACCTGCCGATCGACGCCAAGTACCCGGCCGACCGCGTCGACTACCTCATCACCGACGCCACGCCGAGCCTGCTGCTGTCCACCGTGGACGTCGCGGCCACGCTGGACGTGGACGTCGAGGTGGTCGCCATCGACGCGGTCGACCTGTCCGGCTACCCCGACGGCGACCTCACCGACGACCACCGCGTCGCGCCGCTGCGCCCGCACCACCCGGCCTACGTCATCCACACGTCCGGGTCCACCGGCAAGCCCAAGGGCGTCGTGGTCGACCACGCCGGGTTCGTCGCCATGGTGCTCAGCCTGATCGACAAGTTCCGGGTCACCCCCGACACCCGGGTCCTCCAGTTCGCCTCCTACAGCTTCGACGCCACGGTGTGGGAGATGGGTCTGGCGCTGTGCGGCGGCGGCACGGTCGTGGTCGCGGGCGACGACGCGCGCGGACCCGGCCGGGCGCTGATCGACCTGATCAACGACCAGGGCGTGAACCTGGCCGCGCTGCCGCCGGTGGTGGCGGGCGGCATGCCCGAGGGCACGGTGCTGCCCGCCGACCTGACCATGGTCGTGGCCGGCGAGGCGTGCCCGCCCGAGGTGGTGGCGCGCTGGTCGGTCACGCACCGCATGTTCAACGGCTACGGGCCGACGGAGTCGGTGCTGGCCGCGACCGTCGGCGGGCCGCTGTCACCCGGTGGACGTCCCCCGATCGGCAGGCCCACCGCGGCGCACCGCGTGTACGTGCTGGACCCGCTGCTCCAGCCCGTGCCCGTCGGCGTCACGGGCGAGCTGTACGTCAGCGGGGGCCTCGCCCGCGGCTACCTCAACCGGCCCGGCCTGACCGCGGAGCGGTTCGTGGCCGACCCGTTCGGCGGTCCGGGCGACCGCATGTACCGCACCGGCGACCTGGTGAAGTGGCACCCGGACGGCCAACTGGACTACCTGGGCCGGGCCGACGACCAGGTGCAGCTGCGCGGGTTCCGGATCGAGCTGGGCGAGATCGAGTCGGCGCTCCTCGCGCACGACGACGTGAACCTGGCCGTCGCCGTGGTCAGGGAGGACGAGGAGGGCGACCGGAAGCTGGTGGCCTACCTCGTCACCGACGACGGGAAGACCGTGCCGGCCGGCCTGCGCGAGCGGCTGGTCGAGGCGCTGCCCGAGTACATGGTGCCGTCCGCGATCGTCGTGCTGGACGAGCTGCCGCTGACCACGCAGGGCAAGCTGGACCGCAAGGCGCTGCCCGCGCCCGACTTCGCGGGCCAGACCCGCGGTCGCGGCCCGCGCAACCCGATCGAGGAGATCCTCTGCGGCGTCTTCGCCGACGTGCTGCAACTGCCGCAGGTCGGCATCGACGACGACTTCTTCGCCCTGGGCGGGCACTCGCTGCTGGCCACCAAGGTGATCAGCCGGGCCCGGGCCGCGCTGGGCGTCGAGCTGCCGATCCGGGCGCTGTTCGAGGCCCGCACGGTCGCGGGCGTGGCCGAGCAGGTCGGCGGTGCGTCCGACGCCCGCCCGCCGCTGCGGCCCTACGCCCGCGACGAGCGCATCCCGCTGTCGTTCGCGCAGCGCCGGCTGTGGTTCCTGGACCGGTTCGAGGACGGCACGACCGGCACCTACAACGTGCCGATGGCCGTGCGGCTGTCCGGCGACCTGGACCTGCCCGCGTTGCGGGGCGCGCTGCGCGACCTCGTGCAGCGGCACGAGATCCTGCGGTCGGTGTTCCCCGACGTCGAGGGCACGCCCTACCAGCGGGTGGTCGACGTGCCCGCCGACTACCCGGAGCTGCCGCTGACCCGGCTGCCGGAGGCGGAGCTGTCCGACGTGCTCACCGCCGAGGCCGACCGCGGCTTCGACCTCGCCACCGAACCGGTGGTGCGGGCGCGCCTGTTCGGCGTGGGGCCGTCGGAGCACGTGCTGCTGCTGGTGTTCCACCACATCGCGTTCGACGGCTGGTCGATCGCACCGCTGGTCGAGGACCTCGCCACGGCCTACCGGGCCCGCGTGGCGGGCACCCGGCCGGACTGGTCGCCGCTCGCGGTGCAGTACGCGGACTACGCGTTGTGGCAGCAGGACCTGCTCGGCGACGAGACCGACACCGGGAGCCTGCTGTCCCGCCAGCTCGCCTACTGGACGCAGGCTCTGGCCGGCGTGCCGGAGGAGCTGGAGCTGCCCACCGACTTCCCCCGGCCCGCCGTGAGCACCTACGACGGCGACGAGCTGCGGTTCGAGGTGGACGCCGAGCTGTACCACCGGGTGGTCGCGCTGGCCCGGGAGACGGGCGCGAGCGTGTTCATGGTGTTCCAGGCCGCCCTGTCGGCGTTGCTGACCAAGCTCGGCGCGGGCACGGACATCCCGCTGGGCACGCCCACCGCCGGCCGCACGGACGACGAGCTGGGCGCGCTGATCGGGTTCTTCGTCAACACGCTGGTGCTGCGCACCGACACCGGCGGCGACCCGACGTTCGCCGAGCTGCTGCACCGCGTCCGCGACACGAACCTGGCCGCCTACCAGCACCAGGACGTGCCGTTCGAGCACCTGGTCGACAAGCTCAACCCGGAGCGGTCGCTGAACAAGCAGCCGCTGTTCCAGGTCATGCTCGCGCTCAACAGCAGTGACGACATCCCGCTGCACCTGCCGGGGCTGACCGGGCGCGTCGAGCCGGTGCGGTCGCAGCGGGCGAAGTTCGACTTCACCGTGCTGCTGGAGGAGCGCTACGCCGAGGGCGTCCCGGCCGGGATGCACGGCGTGCTGGAGTACAGCACCGAGCTGTTCACCGAGGCCTCGGCGCGTCGGCTCGCGCAACGGCTGGTCGCGTTCCTGCGCACGGTGGTGACCGACCCGACCGCGCCGCTGAGCCGGTTCGACGTGCTGGACGAGGCCGAGCGGGCGCACGTGCTGGCCGCCGGCACCGGTCCGGTCCGGCCGCAGGCGTACGAGGGCGTGGTCGAGCGCGTGCGCCGGCTCGCGCTGGAGCGGCCGGACGCGGTGGCCGTGACCGACGACCGCGGCGGCGTCACCTACGCCGAGCTGGTCGGGCGGGCGAGCGCGCTCTCCCGGCGGGTCGGCGACGGGCTGACCGCCGTGCTGGCCGCGCCGGGCGTCGGGTTCGTCACCGCCGTGCTCGGCGTGCTGGGCGCGGGCGGCGCGTACGTGCCGCTGGACGTGCAGGCGCCGGTCGCCCGCGTCGCCGCGCTGCTGGCCGACTGCGGCGCGCGGCGGCTCGCGGTGGACGAGGCGCACCTGGAGCTGGCCCGCGAGGTCGCCGGCGACGTCGAGGTCGTCGTGCTCGACGGCGCGGTGGACGCCGAGCTCGCCCCGGCCCTCGGCGCGCCCGACGACCTCGCGTACGTGATCTTCACGTCCGGCTCGACCGGCAAGCCGAAGGGTGCGATGGTGCACCGCCGGGGCATGGTGAACCACCTGTGGTGCAAGGTGGACGACCTCGAAGTGTCCTCTTCGGACAAGATCGTGCACAACGCGCCGGTCACGTTCGACATCTCGGTGTGGCAGATGCTGACCGCGCTGATGGCGGGCGGGCAGGTCCGGGTCACCGGCCGCGACACCGCCGTGGACCCGAACGCGTTGTTCGCCACCGTCCCGGACGAGGGCGTGACGATCCTCGAAGTCGTGCCGTCGCTGCTGCGCGCGGCGCTGGACGCGTGGGACATCACCGAGGAGACGCCCGCGCTGCCCGGCCTGCGGTGGCTGGTGGTCACCGGCGAGGCGCTGCCGCCGGACCTGTGCCACCGCTGGTTCGCCCGCTACCCGGACATCCCGCTGGTCAACGCCTACGGGCCGACCGAGTGCTCCGACGACGTCACGCACGCCGTCATCCGGCACGGCGACCCGTTGGGCGGCGCGCGCGTGCCGATCGGCCGCCCGGTCCGCAACACCCGGCTGTACGTGCTGGGCGACGACCTGCGCCCGGTGCCCGCCGGGGTCGCCGGTGAGCTGTACGTCGGCGGCATCGGCGTCGGGCGCGGCTACCTCGGCGACCGGGCCAAGACGGCGGTCACGTTCCTCGGCGACCCCTTCGGCGAGCCCGGTACCCGCATGTACCGCACGGGCGACCGCGTGGTGCTGCGGCCGGACGGGCAGCTCGAGTTCCTGGAGCGCCGCGACCACCAGGTCAAGGTCCGGGGCCACCGCATCGAGCTGGGCGAGGTCGAGGCGGCGTTGCGCGCCGTGCCCGAGGTGGGCGACGCGGCCGTGGCGGTCGGCGGCGACCAGGGCGGCCACAAGCGGCTCATCGGGTACCTCGTCGCCGCGCCCGGCGCGGTGCTGGACGTCGCGGCCGTGCGGGAGGCGTTGGGCGGCTCGTTGCCCGACTACATGGTCCCGGCCGCGATGGTCGTGCTCGACGCGCTGCCGCTGACGCCGAACGGGAAGGTCGACCGCAAGGCGCTGCCCGAGCCGGACCTGGCGGCGGGCGCCAGGGGCCGCGGCCCGGCCACGCCGGTCGAGGAGATCCTGTCCGGCGTGTTCGGCGAGGTGCTCGGCACCGCCGAGGTCGGCGTGGAGGACGACTTCTTCGAGCTCGGCGGCCACTCGCTGCTGGCCACCCGGGTCGTCAGCCGGGTCCGCACGGTGCTGGGCGTGGAGCTGCCGGTGCGGGCGCTGTTCGAGGCGCGCACGGTCGCGGGCCTGGCCAGGCTGGTCGTGGGCGCGGACCGGGCCCGGCCCGCGCTGCGCCCGGTCGAGCGCTCCGGCGACGAGGGCCTGCCGCTGTCGTTCGCGCAACGCCGGCTGTGGTTCCTCAACCAGCTCGAAGAGGGCTCCACCGGCACGTACAACATCCCGCTCGCGGTGCGGCTGACCGGCGCGCTGGACGTGCCGGCGCTCGCCGCGGCGGTGGACGACGTGGTGGCGCGCAACGAGATCCTGCGCACCGTCTTCCCCGACGTGGACGGCGTGCCGTACCAGCGGGTGCTGCCCGCCCGGCCCGGCGCGCTGGTCACCGGTCGCGCGGACGACCTGCCGGCCACGCTCGCCGCGGAGGTGGACCGGGGCTTCGACCTCGGCGCGGAACCCGCCCTGCGGGCCCGGCTGTACGAGGTGGGGGAGCGGGAGCACGTGCTGCTGCTGGTGTTCCACCACATCGCGTTCGACGGCTGGTCCACCGCGCCGCTGGCCCGCGACCTCGCCACCGCCTACGCGGCCCGCCGCACGGGCGAAGCGCCGTCGTGGCAGCCGCTGCCCGCCCAGTACGCGGACTACGCGGTGTGGCAGCGGGAGTGGCTGGGCGACGAGCACGACCCGAAGAGCGTGCTGGCCGAGCAGTTGGCCTACTGGACGCGCGCGTTGGCCGACCTGCCCGAGGAACTGGACCTGCCCGCGGACTTCCCCCGGCCCCCGGTCAGCGACCACGAGGGCGACGTGCGCCAGTTCGCCGTGCCGCCCGAGCTGCACGCGGGCCTGCTGGCGCTGTCCCGCGAGACCGGTGCCAGCGTGTTCATGCTCATGCAGGCGGCGGTGTCGGCGCTGCTGACCAAGCTCGGCGCGGGCACCGACATCCCGCTGGGCAGCCCCATCGCGGGCCGCACCGACGAGGCGCTGCACGACATGGTCGGCTTCTTCGTCAACACGCTCGTGCTGCGCACCGACACCGGTGGCGACCCGACGTTCCGCGAGCTGGTGCGCCGGGTCCGGGAGACCGACCTGGCCGCCTACGCCCACCAGGACCTGCCGTTCGAGTACCTGGTGGAGGCGCTGAACCCGACCCGGTCGCTGGCCCGCCACCCGCTGTTCCAGGTGATGCTGGCGTTCCAGAACGACGACGACGCCACCGAGGCGCTGCCGGGCGTGCAGGCCGCCGTGGAGCCGATGAAGGCCGAGCGGTCCAAGTTCGACCTCACGTTCGACCTGGTGGAACGGCACGTCGACGGCGTGCCCGCGGGCATGGACGGCGTGCTGGCCTACCGCACGGACCTGTTCCGCCGCGCGACCGCGGACTCGATCGCCCAGCGGCTCGTCCGGGTGCTCACCGCCGTGGTGGCCGACCCGGACGCGCCGCTGAGCGACGTGGACGTGCTCAGCCCGGCCGAGCGGCACCGGATCCTGATCGAGTGGAACGACACCGCGCGCCGGTTCGACCGCGCGCTGGTGCCGGACCTGGTGGCCGACCGCACCAAGCAGATCCCCGGCGTCACCGCGCTGGCGGGCCCCGGCGGCGAGCTGACCTACCGGCAGCTCGGCGCGCGGTCCAACCGGCTGGCGCGGGAGCTGATCCGGCGCGGCGCGGGCCCGGAGAAGATCGTGGCCATCGCCGTGCCCCGGTCGGCCGACCTGGTCGTGGCGGCGCTGGCGGTGCTCAAGTCCGGCGCCGCGTTCCTGCCGGTCGACCCCGACCACCCGGCCGACCGCGTTCGGCTCACGCTGGCGGACGCCTCGCCGGTCCTGGTCGTCACCACCGGTGCCGCCGGCCTGCCCGACGACGGCACGCCGCGGCTGCTCCTCGACGCGCCCGAGGTGGAGAAGGTGCTGCGGGGTCGCGGCGGCGCGGGCGAGCTGACCGACCGGGACCGGCTCGCGCCGCTGCGGCCCGAGCACCCGGCCTACGTGATCTACACGTCCGGCTCGACCGGCAAGCCCAAGGGCGTCGTTGTGCCGCACCGGGCGCTGCGCAACCTGATCGCGGACATGCGGCTGCGCCTGGCGATGAGCCGGGACGACCGGCTGCTCGCGGTGACCACGTTCGGCTTCGACATCTCCATCCTGGAGATCTTCGTGCCGCTGGTCTCCGGCGCCACGCTCGTCGTGGCCGACCGCGACGTGGTGCGCGACCCGGTGGCGCTCGGCGCGGCCGTGGTCGACACCCGCACCACCGTCATGCAGGCCACGCCGAGCCTGTGGCAGGCGCTGGTCGAGCACGACCCGGCCGCGCTGCGCCGGCTGCGCGTGGTGCTCACCGGCGGCGAGGCGCTGAGCGAGTCGCTGGCCGCCTCGCTGCACGAGCACGCGCACGACGTGCGCAACGTGTACGGGCCGACGGAGACCACGATCTGGTCCACGGTGGCCGCGGTGGACGGCGGCAGGCCGACCATCGGCAAGCCGATCGCCAACACCAAGGTGTACGTGCTCGACCACGCGCTGCGGCCGGTGCCGGTCGGCGTGCCGGGCGAGCTCTACATCGGCGGCGACGGCCTGGCGCGCGGCTACCTGGGCCGCACCGCGCTGACCGCGGACCGGTTCCCGGCCGACCCGTTCGCCGGGCCGGGCGAGCGGATGTACCGCACCGGCGACGTGGTCCGGTGGGACGCCGAGGGCGAGATCGAGTTCCTGGGCCGCCGCGACCACCAGGTCAAGGTGCGCGGGTTTCGGATCGAGCTGGGCGAGGTCGAGGCGGCGCTGCGGGCCGTGCCGGAGGTCGCGGACGCGGTCGTCGTGGCGTCCCGGGGCAGGCTCGTCGGGTACCTGGTGCCGGTGGCGGGCGCGGAAGTGCCCGAACCGGCGGTCGTGCGCCGCCGGATCGGCGAGTCCCTGCCGGACTACATGGTCCCGTCCGCGCTGGTGGCGCTGGAGCGGTTCCCGCTCAACACCAACGGGAAGGTGGACCGGGCGGCGCTGCCCGCGCCGGACTTCGCCGACCGGACGCCGTCGCGGGAGCCCGCCACGGCCGCCGAACGGCTGCTGTGCGACGTGTTCGCCGACGTGCTCGGCGTGCCGTCGGTGCGGGTGGACGACGACTTCTTCGAGCTGGGCGGGCACTCGCTGCTGGCCACCGGCGTGGTGAGCCGGGCGCGCAAGGCCGGGCTGCGGTTCACCATCGCGGACGTCTTCGTGCACAAGACCGCGGCCGGGCTCGCGTCGGTCGCCGAGGTGCGGGACGCGCCGTCGGCGGGCGCCTCGGCGGTGGCCCGGGTGTTCGACGAGGTCCGCGCGCTGGAGCACGGCGACGACCCGCTCGACCCGTTCGCGGTCGTGCTGCCGATCCGGCCGTCGGGGTCCAGGCCGCCGCTGTTCGTGCTGCACAGCGGGCTGGGGTCGAGCCTGCCCTACGTCGGCCTGGCCCGCGCCGTCGACCCGGACGTGCCGATCTACGGCATCCAGTCGCCCAGCGTGGGGCAGCTCGCGCCGCTGCCGGAGTCGATCGAGGAGGTGGCCGCGCTGTACGTCGGCCACGTGAAGGCGGTCCAGCCCGAGGGTCCGTACCACCTGCTCGGCTGGTCGTTCGGCGGCGTGCTGGCGCACGAGATGGCCGTGCGGCTGCAGGCCGAGGGCGACGAGGTGGCCCTGGTCGCCAACCTCGACGGGTACCCGCACCGACCCGGCACGGAGGACGAAGACCTCGCCCCGGACGAGCTGCTGCTGCGCGTGATGGAGCAGATCGGGCACGACCGGCGCGAGTTCGCCGGCCGCGCGCTCGAGCCGGGTGACGTGGTCGAGGTGCTGCGCCGCGACCGGCACCCGCTGGCGGAGCTGGGCGAGGAGCGGTTGCTGGCCATGCTCGCCGTGGTGCGCAACCACGGCCGGATCATGGAGGGCTTCACGCCGTCCACCCTGCGCGGCGACCTGGTGCTGTTCTCCGCCACCGCCGACCGGACCGAGGACGAGATCACCGAGCTGGCCGACGCCTGGACGTCCCACGTGGACGGACAGGTCCGCGTGCACCGCGTCCCGTGCGGGCACGAGTACATGATGCACCCCGAACCGCAGGCGCTGATCGGCGCGGCGGTCGCGGACGAGCTCCGCCGGGTGCAGGGCAACCACTCCGGGGAGGCACGACCGTGACCACGTTGGACATCCCGCCGTCGGCGGCACCGCCGCTGGCGTCCGTGACCGAGGTGCTGGCCATCGCGGGCAGGCGGTTGCGGCGGCTGCGCCGCAACCCCGGCCGGCTGATCGGCATCACGCTCAACCCGCTGATCACCATGGTGGCGCTGGGGTACCTGTTCTCCAGCGCCATCCAGATCCCGGGCAGCACCAACTACATCGAGTTCATCTTCGCGGGCGTGGTCATGCAGGGCGCGCTGGCCGCCGTCGGCCCGACCGCGATCGCGGTGGCGCTGGACGTGCAGGGCGGGCTGGTCGACCGGTTCCGGTCGCTGCCGATCTCGCGGTCGGCGGTGCTCATCGGGCACGTCATCGCCGACCTGCTGATCAGCATGATCGGCCTGGTGATCGTGGTGGCGTTCGGGCTGCTGTTCGGCTGGCGGCCGCACAACGGCGTGCTGCCCACGCTGGCCGGGTTCGGCCTGGTCGCGGTGTTCACCTTCACCGTGCTGTGGCTGGGCGTGCTGCTGGGCATGGCGATGAGCAACCTGGAGACCATCGAGTCGGTCGGCGGCCTGGTCGCCGTCGTGTTCTCGTTCCTGTCCACCGGCTTCCTGTCGGTGGACAAGCTGCCCGGCTGGATCCAGCCCATCGCCCAGTGGAACCCGGTCAGCTCGGTGATCAGCGCCTGCCGGGACCTGTGGGGCAACGGCGCGCCGTCGGGCAGCGGGTTCCCGGCCGAGAACCCGAGCCTGGTGATCCTCGTGTCGCTGGGGCTGCTGTTCCTGGTCACGTCCGTGCTGAGCGTCCGCCGCTACCGCAACTCCTGAAGGGACGGCACCGCGCGATGATCGCCGATCCGGCCACCCTCGACCTCGCCGACCCGCAGACGTTCCTCGACGTCGACCTGCCCGGGCTGTGGCGCCGGCTGCGCGCCGAGAGCCCGGTGCACTGGAACGAGCCGCGCGGCGACAACCCCGGCTTCTGGGTGGTGACCCGCCACGCCGACTGCGTCGCCGCCTACAAGGACAACAAGAACCTCACCTCCGAGCGCGGCAACGTGCTCACCACGTTGTTGCAGGGCCACGACTCCGCGTCGGGCAAGATGCTCGCCGTCAGCGACGGAGAGCACCACCGCGCGGTGCGCAACCTGATGCTCAAGTCCTTCTCGCCGCGGTTCCTGGAGTCCGTGGCCGAGCAGGTCAAGGCGCGCACCCGGGCGTTGCTGGCGGAGGTGATCGAGCGGGGGTCGTGCGACTTCGCCACCGACGTGGCCGACCACATCCCGATCAACACGATCGGCGACCTGATGGACGTGCCCGCCGCGGACCGGCCGAAGCTCGTCGACTGGAACAACCGCACGCTCAGCCGGATCAGCTCCGAGGACAGCCAGATGGACGAGTGGCTGGCCCGCAACGAGATCCTGCTCTACTTCACCGAGCTGGCCGACCAGCGCCGCCGCAACCCCGGCGACGACGTGCTCAGCGCGTTGGCCAACGGCCTGGTGGACGGGCGTCCGCTGCCCGAGGACGAGGTGGTGTTCAACTCCTACAGCCTGATCCTGGGCGCGGACGAGTCGAGCCGGATGTCGTCCATCGGCGCGATCCTGGCGCTCGCGGAGAACACCGGGCAGTGGCGGGCGCTCAAGAACGGCGACGTGTCCATCGCCTCCGCGACCGAGGAAGTCCTGCGCTGGACCACGCCCGCGATGCACTTCGGCCGCCGCGCGGTGGCCGACGTCGAGCTGGGCGGGCAGCTGATCCGCGACGGCGACGTGGTCACCATGTGGAACAGCTCGGCGAACTTCGACGAGGACGTGTTCGACGACCCGGCGCGGTTCGACCTGGGCCGCACGCCCAACCGGCACATCGCGTTCGGCTTCGGTCCGCACTTCTGCCTCGGCGCCTACCTGGGCCGGGCGCACGTGTCGTCGGTGCTGGAAGGGCTGCGCGACCTGGTGTCGGAGATCCACGTCGAAGGACCGCCGACCCGCCTGTACTCCAACTTCGTGTACGGCTACAGCAGCCTGCCCGTGCGGCTGTCGCCGGCGTGAACCTCACGCGGTGGCACCGGGATCGGCGGGAGTCGTCACGGCATCACCGATCCGTCAGCGCCCGGTCAGCGCGGGCCGAAAGCATGGAGCAACTGGGGTCCCCCATCCGCCCGAGGGTACGGAGAACCGAATGACGAACCCCTTCGACGACCAGGACGGCAGGTTCCTCGTGCTGGTGAACGACGAGGGCCAGCACTGCCTGTGGCCCTCGTTCGCCGAGGTCCCCGCGGGGTGGGCCGTCGCGCTCGACGAGTCGACCCGCGAAGCCGCCCTGTCCTACGTGGAGGACAACTGGACCGACATGCGCCCCCGCAGCCTGCGCGAGTCCGCCGCCGGTGAGAGCAGGGCGAGCTGATGGACCTCGCCATCGAAGTCACCGGGCTGCGAAAGACCTACGACAAGACCGAGGCGCTGCGCGGCGTCGACCTGTCCGTCCGCACGGGTTCGGTGCTCGGGCTGCTCGGCCCGAACGGCGCGGGCAAGACCACCGCGGTCCGCGCCCTGGCCACGCTGCTCGTGCCGGACGGCGGGCAGGCCAGGGTCGCCGGGTTCGACGTGGTCGCCCAACCGCGCGAGGTGCGCCGCCGGATCGGCCTGGCCGGGCAGAACGCGGCCGTGGACGAGCTGCTGACCGGCCGGGAGAACCTGGTGCTGCTGGGCAGGCTGCTGCACCTCGGTGGCGCGGGCGCGCGCCGCCGCGCGCAGGAGCTGCTGGAGCGCTTCGACCTCGTCGGCGCGGGCGACCGGCCGGTGGGCACCTACTCGGGCGGCATGCGCCGCCGGCTCGACCTGGCCAGCTGCCTGGTCGGCCACCCGCAGGTGCTGTTCCTGGACGAGCCGACCACCGGGCTCGACCCGGCCAGCAGGCAGTCGCTGTGGAACACCGTGCGCGGCCTGGTCGCCGACGGCATGACCGTGCTGCTGACCACCCAGTACCTGGAGGAGGCCGACTACCTGGCCGACCAGATCGTGGTCATCGCGGCCGGCCGGGTGATCGCCGACGGCACGCCGGACGAGCTCAAGCGCAAGGTCGGCCAGGAGTGGCTGGAGGTGGCCGTCGCGCTGCCCGACCGGGTGCCGGCCGCGGTGGGCGTGCTCGCGCCGCTGGCCGTGGACGAGCCGACCACCGACCCGACCAAGGGCCTGGTGAAGCTGCAACTGCGCGACGGCATGGACGGCATCGCCGCCGCCGCCGTCGCCCTCCGGGACGCGGGGGTCGACGTCGCGGACTTCGCGCTGCGCCGCCCGACCCTCGACGACGTCTTCTTCAACCTCGTCGGGCACCAACCCCAGAACTGACACCGGTAGAAGGGATCTGGCCGTGCACCTGCGCATCCCCAACTTCGCGGGCAGCCGCGCGCTGTCGATGACCAGGCACGACGACGCCTTCGGGTCACCGGGGGCGCGGCCATGACCGACGTCCTGTTGCGCGCGGGGCACGTGGTCGCCGTCCTGGCGGTCGTGCTGGTCGCGGCGCACGTGGGCCGGCTCGCGGCACGCGCCGCCCGCCAGCCCGAGGTGATCGGCGAGATCGTGGCGGGCATCCTGGTCGTGCCCGCCGTGCTCGCGGTCGGCGGGACGCCGGCCCTCACCGCGGTGCTGCCCACCGACGTGGTGAGCCCCCTCAAGGTGATCGGCGAGGTCGGCCTGGTGCTGTTCCTCGTCGGCGTGGCCTACGACCTGCGCCACGGCGGCTCCGGCCTGGGCGCCCGCGCGATCGGCTGGGTGACCGCCGGCTCGTTCCTGCCCGCCCTGCTGACCGGCCTGGTGATGGCCGCGTGGGTGGTGTGGGTGGCCGACCCGGACGTGCGCGGTGACGCGCCGGTGCCCGCCCTGGTGCTGATGGTCGCGGTCGCGCTGAGCGTCACCGCCGTGCCCGTGCTGGCCCGCGTGCTGGAGGACCGCGGCATGGCGGACAGCCCGGCGGGCCGGCTCGCCATGGCCGCCGCCGTGGTCACCGACTCGGCGGCGTGGGTGCTGCTCGTGGTCGCCGTCGGCATCAACGGCGGCATCGTGGTGTCCTTGATCCTCATCGCCCTCGGCGTCACGACGACCGCCGTCGGGCGCATCCTGCTGCGCGGGCGGGGCCCCCTGTCGGCCGCCGAGCGGTTCCCCCGCGCCACCGGCGCCGCCATCGCCGCGTTGGCGCTGCTGGCCGCGTTCCAGTTCGAGCACTGGGGCCTGACCGCCGTGTTCGGCGCGTTCGTGGTGGGCCTGGCCATCCCCGGCGGCGCGTGGGCCGCGGCCGTGCGCCCGGTCATGGCGTTCGGCCGGCTGCTGGTGCCGGTGTTCTTCGTGGTGGCGGGCATGGGCGTGGCCTCAGCGCCGCGCGGCGCGGTGCCGTGGGTCGCCATCGTCCTCGCCATCGGGCTCGCCGTGCTCGGCAAGGTCGGCGGCGGCTACCTCGGCGGCCGGCTGGCGGGCCAGGACCGGCGCACGTCGGTGACGGTCGGCGTGCTGGTCAACACCCGCGGCCTGACCGAGATCGTCGTGCTGCAGGCCGGCTACAGCGCCGGGCTGCTGTCGGTGCGGCTGTTCCTGGCGCTGGTGGTGATGGCGCTGGTGACCACCGGCATGACCGGCCCGCTGCTGTCCCTCATCGAGCGCACCCGCACCCGCGCCCCGAAGCCCGTGCCGGTCCCCGAGTTGCCCGGGAGCACGCCATGACCCAGTCGCTGCCCACGATCGAGATCGCGGAGTTCCGCACCCTGATGTCGCACTTCCCGACCGGTGTCGCGGTGATCACCACGACCGGCGAGGACGGCTCGCCGCGCGGCATGACGGTCTCGTCGGTGTGCAGCGTCACGCTGTCGCCCCCGACGCTGCTGGTCTGCCTGCGCAACGGCAGCCCCACCCTGGACGCGGTGCTGGCCCGCGGCGCGTTCGCGGTGAACTTCCTGCACGGCGACGCCCGGCCGGTGGCCGAGCTGTTCGCCTCCGGCGCGCCCGACCGCTTCGACCTGATCCCGTGGCGCCTGCCGCCGCACGCGGGTGGCCCCCACCTCGTGCGGGACGCGCACGCGGTGGCCGACTGCGCGGTCAGCCGGACCGAGGCCGTCGGCGACCACACCGTGGTGTTCGGCCAGGCGGTCCGGGTCGCGCAGGAGCACGGTCACCTGCCGTTGCTCTACGGGATGCGCGAGTACCAGGTGTGGCGGGCCGACCAGGGGTAGGGCCAGCCCTACCGGCAGTTGGAGAACCACGATCGCCCCGGCGGCCCCTGCCGCCGGGGCGCTTCGCCACTAGCCTCGGGAACGTGGCCCGGTTCTCGCCAGTCATCACCAGCTACGCACCGGAGAACTTCGACCTGTGGCCGGTGTCCCGCGGCGACGGCGGCTGGCTGCACCTCGACGGCGCGGCGGGCCCGGACGACGTCGGCACCGTGCTGTGCACGTTGTACCTGGACAGCGGCGGCAAGGACGCGCGGACCGCGGCGGCGGCCGTGCACGAGCTGATCGGGTTCGACGTCCTGTACGGGCGCGGCGGCCTGCTGCTCGACGGCGGTGACGGCGTGCGCGCCGAACCCGGCGGCAGTGACCTGTTCGAGTGGCGCACGTGGGTGGACGCGGTGCACCGCGCTCCGGTCGTCCTCGGCCACCCGCCTTCACCGTGGGTCGAGCGCGTCGCCGAGGACGTGATCCGCGTGTGGGTGGGGGAGGGCCGCGGGGGACCGCACGTCGACGTACCCGGGACCGCGTTGCCCGCGATGCTGCGCGCCGCCCAGCGCGACCTGGTCGACTTCCTCGGCCCGCTGCGCAGCTGGGCCGGCGTCCACTCGCCCCACCAGGCGGAACTCCTGGTGGCGAGCGTGGACGCCGGCCTGCAGATCACCGATCCGCTGCCGCTGTAGCTAGTTGACGCAGTCGTGCCCGGACGGCTGCCTGCCGGGTGCCTGCGTCTCCGTGGCCGGGAGCGGGATCGAGAAGCCGCCGGTGGGCGTGCCGGTGGCGCCTTCGGCGAAGAACCCCGCCAGGAACGCCCGCACCGCCGCCGGGTCGACCGAGAGGCCTTGACCCTGCTCGGTGTCGACGGGCCCACCGAGCGGGATGATCGCGGTCCGCACGCTCGGGGTGAGCCGCGCGGCGAACTCCGCCAGGTTCCAGCCCGGGTCGACGCGCAGGTGGGTCGCCGCCACCCCGGCCAGTTCGGGCAGCGTCGCGGGGTCGGCCGCGACGACCTTGGCCGCCAGGGCGCGCAGGAACGCCTGCTGCCGCGCGATCCGGTCCAGGTCGCCGTGGGGGAGCCCGTGGCGCTGCCGCAGGAACGCCAGCGCCTGGTCGCCGACGAGCGTCTGCGGCCCGGCGGGCAGGTCGACGCCGGACAGCTCGTCCTCCACCCGGTGCCTGAGGCACACCGGCACCCCGCCGACGGCCTGGGACAGCGCGCCGAACGCGCTCATCTCGACCGCCGCGTAGTGGTCGACCGCCACGCCGGTCAGCGCCTCGACGGTCCGCTTCAGCGCGTCCACGCCCGCCGCGGCGGCGTCGCGCCCCTCGGCGCGCGCGGCGGCGTGGGCCCGCGCGTAGGCCGAGTTCAGCTTGCCCTGGCCCGCGCCGGGGATGTCGACGACCGAGTCCCGGGGCAGCGACGCCGCGCTGACCGCGCCGTCCGCGCCCACCCGCGCCAGCACGACGGAGTCGGTGTGCGCCGCGCCGTCCAGGCCGATCAGCAGCACGGTTCGCGCGGCCGTGGTGGCGGGCGGCGCGGCCGGGTCGACGCCGGTCGGCGCCGCGTCGCGGTCCACCGCCAGCGGCACGACCACCGCGACGGCCGCCGCGGCGGCGGTCAGCGTGGCCGCGGCGAACAGCGCGATCGGCCGTCGCCGCGAGCGCTTGCCGTGCAGGGCGGCCAGCACGGTCCGGTGGTCGACGGCCTGGTCCGCCTCGGCCGCGATCGCCTCGCGGATGAGGGCCTCTTGCCTGGTGTCGGTCATCGCAGCACCTCCGACGGCGCGTTCTCGTTGACCCGCAACGTCTGCAGCGCGCGGGAGATGTGGCTGCGCACCGTGCCTTCGGCGCAGCCCAGGACCTCGGCGATCTCGGCGTCGGTGCTGTCCTCGTAGTAGCGCAGCACCAGCGCGGCGCGCTGCTTGCGCGGCAGCACGGCGATCCGGACGCGCATGGCGTCCCGCTCGGCGTGGCGGACGGCCGGGTCGGCGACCGCGGGCGCGAGGTCGTCGAGCGCGACGTGGGTGGCGGAGACGTCCCGCGCCGCCCGGCGTCGCCGCCACGACAGGTACTCGTTGGTCACCATCCGCTTGACGTAGAGGTGGGGCACGTCCACCGCCCCGATCCGCGCCCACTTCTGCCGGGCGCGCAGCAGCACGTCCTGGACGATGTCCTGGGCGAGGTGCTTGTCGCACGTCAGCGCGGTGGCGTACCGCAGTAGTCGATCAAGGCGATCGGTGACGAACTGGTCGTAGTCGGCCGGCACGTCGCCCCCTTCTGCCGCTCGTCGGTGTCACGTTGCGGTCGGGAAACCCTCGGGGGGACGCGCCATGTTGCACCAGTCGGGTGTGACCTGTGTCATGTACGCTTATAACCCCAAATAGGAGCATATAAGGGGTTATTCAACTCACGGGGGTGGACCCGATGCCGAAGATCAACGTGTACCTGCCGGACGACCTGGCCGAGCAGGTCAAGGAGGCCGGTGTGCCGGTGTCGGCCGTGTGCCAGCGCGCGCTGGAGCAGGCCGTGCGGCGGATCGGCACGATCCGGGCGATCCGGTTCGACGACCCGGCGTCCGAGGAGGTGGCGGCCCGCCGGTCGAGGTTCACCGACCGGGTGCGCGCCGCGTTGCGACTGGCCGCCGACCGCGCCCGCGAGGACGGTTCGGCGACCGTCGACACCGAGCACCTGCTGGCCGGTGTGCTGGCCGAGGGTGGCAACCTCGCGCTGCGGGTGCTGCGGGCGATGGACGTCGACCCCGCGCGGATCGGGCTCCCCGAGCGGTCCGGCGCGGAGGCGCCCGTCGCGTACGGCCCGGCCGCGGCCGCCGCGCTGGAGCTGGCCGTCACGGAGGCGCTCACGCTCGGCCACGACTACGTCGGCTGCGAGCACCTGCTGATCGGCCTGGTCGCGGAGCCGGACGGCGTGGCGGGCGAGGTGCTGCGCGGTCTCGGTGTCGAGCCGCGCGCGACGCGGCAGGCCGTGGTGGCGGCGTTGAGCGGGCTCGCGCACATCCAGGCGGCGACGGCCGCGCAGCCCGACCCGTCCGCGCTGATCGCCGCCGTCGTCCGGCGCGAGCTCCAGCCGGTGATCGAGCGGATCGAGCGCCTGGAGAACGCGTGAGCCGCGGGCCGCGGTCGCTGGGGGGTCGGCCGCGGCCCGCACCTTCTTGATCGTGACGACCAGCCCACATCCCGTGGCTGGAGGGCGCCGCGACGAGGTAGTTTCGGCGTCGTCCGCGCACCAGCCACGGGGAGCACATGCGATTCCTGTTCCGCCCACCCGCCAGCGAGGCCGGTGGACTGCTCACCCTGCCGTGGTCCCGGCCGTTGGAGGAGTGGGACGAGAAGCTCCTGCTGACCGTGCCGCAGCGGGGCATCTCGCGGCACGTCGTGCGGTTCGTGGCCAGCGAGGGCCGCGTGTACGCGCTCAAGGAGATCGCCGAGTCGCTGGCCCGGCACGAGTACGCGGTGCTGGGCGAGCTGGAGCGCGAGGGCATGCCGTCGGTGTCGGTGCTCGGGCTGTGCGTCGACCGGCCGGACGACCAGCAGGCCATCCTGGTGACCCGCTACCTCGAGCACTCGATGTCCTACCGCTACCTGTTCTCCAGCCCGCGCGGCGAGCACTCCGCGGACCGCCTGGTGGACACCCTCGTCGAACTGCTCGTGCGGCTGCACCTGTCCGGCACGTTCTGGGGCGACTGCTCGCTGTCGAACACGCTGTTCCGGCTCGACGCGGGCAACCTGGCCGCGTACCTGGTCGACGCGGAGACCGTCGAACGCCACCCGCAGCTGTCCGCCGGTCAGCGCACCTACGACGTCGACCTGGCGCGGGAGCGCATCGGCGGCGAGCTGATGGACCTGGAGGCGGGCGGCCTGCTGCCGCCCGACATCGACCCGGTCGAGGTGGCCGACAGCGTGCCGCGGCGGTACGCGGCGCTGTGGGACGAGGTGACCCGCGAGGAGTTCTTCCGGCTGGACGAGCAGCGCTACCGCGTCGCCGAACGCCTGCGCCGGCTCAACGACCTCGGCTTCGACGTCGGCGAGGTCGAACTGGTCACCTCCGAGAGCGGCGCGCGGCTGCGGGTCGACATCCGGGTGGCCGAGATCGGCCAGAGCCGGCGCGAGCTGTTCAAGCTCACCGGCCTGGAGGTGCAGGAGGGACAGGCCCGGCGGCTGCTCAACGACCTGCGCTCGTTCCGCGCCTACCTGGAGCAGCGCGACGGCGCCCCCGTTCCCGAGACGACCGCCGGTCACCTGTGGCGCAACGAGGTCTACGACCCGGTCGTCGCCGCCGTGCCGCCGGACCTGCTGGGCGTGCTGGCGCCGGCGGAGCTGTTCCACGAGGTCCTGGTGCACCGGTGGTTCCTGTCCGAGAACGCGGGCCGCGACGTCGGCACCACCGCGGCGTTGCGCTCCTACCTCGCCACCGTGCTGCCGGACCGGGCGGCGTCGGAGCGGGAGGCGGAACTCCCGGACGAGGACGACTTCGTCTGACGTCGTGGCCGGACGCCGTTCGGTGCCGTCCGGGCCGGCCGCCTAGATTGACCGCCATGATCTTCGGGATCGCGGCGCTGGTGACCGCGTTGTTCCTCGTGGTCGGGGTGGTCCGCGACCGGCGGCGGCTCGGCAACGCCGTGTGGCTTGGCGTGACGCTGGTGTTCGTGGTGCTGTGGCTGGCGTTCCGGGCCTCGGTGCGGGGTGGGTGGTCGGCCGCGGTCTTCGGGTACGCGGTCGTGGTCGTGCTGCTCGGGCTGGGGTTCGTGCTGCCGGTCGCGTTGATCGCCAACGGCGTGCTGATGCTGCGCCGCGAGGGCTTCCGCCTGGCGAACCTGCTCTCGCTGCTCGCCGGCCTCGCGATCTTCGGGGTCGTGGCGGCCTTCGGGTTCGCCACCGCCCGCACCGGGCCGGCGGTGGACGCGGTGATCGGGTCGCTGCTGATCGTCGCGGCCTACGTCGCGTTCCTGTTCGTCAGCCTGCTGCTCTACTCGATCGTGTACGGCAGCATCGGTCGCCGCACCGGGTTCGACGCGGTGGTGGTGCTCGGCGCGGGCCTGATCGGCGACCGCGTGCCGCCGCTGCTGGCGTCCCGCCTGGACCGCGGGCTGCACCTGTACCGGCGTGAGGTCGCCGCGGGCCGCACGCCGCTGCTCGTCGTCTCGGGCGGTCAAGGGTCGGACGAAGCGGTGTCCGAGGCGGTGGCGATGCGGGACTACCTGCTGCGCCGCGACGTGCCGGACGAGGCGATCGTCCTGGAGGACCGCGCCAGGACGACCGCGCAGAACCTGGAGTACAGCGCGCGGCTGCTGACCGACCGCGGCTGGACCGGCCGCGCGGTCGCGGTGACCAACAACTTCCACGTCTTCCGCGCCGCCGTGCTGGCCCGCCGGCTGCGGCTGCGCATGCAGATCATCGGCGCGCCCACGGCGTGGTACTTCCTGCCCAGCGCGTTCCTGCGCGAGTTCGCCGCGCTGCTCGCCCAGAACCCCGTGGTGCACACCGTCACGTGCGGCCTGCTGGTCGGCCTGCACCTGCTGCTGACCCTCACGCCCTGACGGTGAGCCCGGCGGTGTGGCCGGTGGCGACGTCGCCGGTGACGTCGGCCGGTTGCTCGTCGTGGCCGTCGCGGACACGGTGTCGTCCTCCAGCGAGGTCCGGGCCGTGTCGCGCACGCTCCGGACGTACCCAGCGGTGCCGTAGACGGTCCTGCGCACCTGTTCCGACAGGACGAGCCGGGACGTGGTGATCCTCGTGCCGGCCCGGGTGCGCGGCGGGGACGACGCCGGTGGTTCTCGCCCGTCACGCCCTCCGAGCACAGCGAGCACTTGCCGCGCATGGCGCAGTGCGACGGGTACACCGCCGCGCCCGCGTACGGCGCGAGGGCCCGCCGGCGGGTCAGCGTGGCCGGGTCGAAGGCGAGTCCCCGGGCGTGGATGGGCGTCATGCCGTCCACGACGACCGCGGTTCCTGCGCGTCGCCTGGGCGGTCGTCAGCGGAGGTGGTCGGCGAACCAGGACACGATCAGGCCGATCGTGTCGGCGAGCCCCGCCCGGGTCCACTCGTGCCCGACACCGGGGTGCAGGACGAGCCGAGCCGGTTTGCCCAGGTCGCGCAGTCTTCGGTACATCCGCTCGGACTCCGCCGGGTCCACCCTGGTGTCGTTCTCGCCGTGCAGGATCAGCACCGGCGCGGTGAGCCGGTGCGCGTTGCCGAGCGGGCTGCGCTCGGTGAGGACGGCCACGTCGTCCGGGTCGTCCGGGTCGCCGATCCAGTCGACGGCCCGCTTGCGCCAGGTCGGCGGGAACGTCCGGATGTCGCTGAGCAGGTCCGAGGGGCCGCACTCGCTCACCCCGGCCCGCCACCGGTGCGGCAGCCGGGTCAGGCACGTCAACGCGGCGAACCCGCCGTACGACGCGCCGTGCACGCCCAGCCGGGACGGGTCGGCCCACGGCACGTCGTCGAGCAGCCGGGCGGACGCCTCCAGGTCGGCCAGGTCACCGCCGCCCCAGTCGCGGTAGATCAGCCGCTGGTAGCGCAGACCGTAGCCGGACGAACCGCGGACGTTCGGCGCGAGCACACCGATCCCGTGGGCGAGCAGGGTCTGCACCAACGGGTCGAACAGCGGCTTCGCCTGGAACTCCGGTCCACCGTGGACGGTCACGACCACCGGCGCCCTCCGGTCCGCGCTCGCCGACGGCGGCCGGTACAGCAGGCACGGCACGGTCCCGCCGTCGGCGCCGGTCGCGTGGACGACGGTCGGCGGCACGATCGGGCCCGGCAGCCGCGCACCGCAGTCGGTGAGCCGCGTGGCCACGTCACGGTCCAGGTCCACCAGGTACAGGTCGGTCGCCGCGTCCGGCCGGCCGTGCTGCACCAGCAGGTCGCCCGCCGCGGTGAACCGAAGGGCGTAGCCGTCGAGGCCGAACTCGGTGACCGCGACGCCGCGGGGCAGCGCGGTGACGTCCCGCGGCGGGCCGCCGTCCACGTCCCTCCACCGCAGCCGGGTGTAGCCGCCTTCGTTGACGCCCCACGCGAGCCGCGTGCCGTCCGGGCTCAGCGCCGCGCCCTCCACGTCGGCCTCCGGGGTGTCGACCCACGTCAGCACGCCGTCCAGGGACAACGCGGCGAGGCCCAGGAAGTCGCGACCGCTGGTCGTGCACAGGTACACGCCGGACGAGTCGGGCAGCCACGCGACCGGGTGGTGCTTCGCCGGGCCGTCGTGCGGGGTGAGCAGCCGCACGTCGCCGGTGGCGAGGTCGCACGTGAACAGGTCCTGCTCGGTGTTCTGGTGCAGCCGCAGCACGAGCAGCAGCCGTGCGTCGGGGGAGAAGGCGATGGGCAGGTAGCGGTCGTCGCCGCGCAGCACGATCCGCTCGTCACCGGTGCGCAGGTCGCGCACCCGCACGTCGAACACCTCGCGGTCACGGGCGTTGCTCGCGTAGGCCAGCAGTGTGGAGTCCGGGCTGTACGGCCGGCCGTCGCTGCCGTAGGGCGTGCCGATCTCGCACCGCACGCCCTCCTCGGCGACCAGCCACCGCACGTCCCCGGTGTCGGGGTCGACCTCGGCCAGCCGGTGGTCCTCGCCGCCGTCGGGGTCGGTGAGCACGAGCAGGCGCCCGCCGTCCGGCCGCCACACGCACCGGCCGACCGAACCCGGCACCTCCACGTGGCGCGGGGTCCCGCCGGGTGTCAGCACCCACGGCTGCCAGCGGCCGGAGGCGTCGCCGAGGTACACCAGGCCCGTGCCGTCGGGGCTCGGTTCCGCCCCGGCCACCCACTCGAAGTCGGTCCAGTCCACCCGCTCGCCCCCTGAGTGATTTCATTAAGTGCAATCAGTTGCAGTCAACCAAATCACCCGGGGCGCGGCAAGGCCGGGTGGGCTAGCCTCTCCCGCGTGCCGGCCCCACCCGATCACCCCGCCCGTGACGCGACGGTCGAGGAGCTGAAGGCGCTCGCGCACCCGTTGCGCTGGCGCATCCTGCGGTTGTGCTGGGACCGGGCGTTGACGAACAAGGAGCTGTCGGACCGGCTCGGCGTCGCGCCCGCGACCGTGCTGCGGCACGTGCGGGCGTTGGTGCGCCACGGGTTCCTGGCCGCCGACCCGGTGCGCAGCGGCACGCGCGGCGCGTTGGAGCGGCCGTACCGGGCGACCGGCCGGACGTGGCGGCTCGGCCTGGTCGACGTCGAGGGCGAGGGCCTGGCGCACCGGGTGGACCTGGCGGTGCTCGCCGCGCACCGGGCCGAGGTGCTGGAGGCGGGTCCGGACGCCGGTCGGGAGAGCGCCCGGGGCGTGCTGCGGCTCGGTGCGGCGTCGCAGGCGGAGCTGAACGCCCGGGTGCAGGCGGTGATCGGCGAGTTCCTCGAGCGGGACGAGCCGGACGGCGAGCCGTTGAGCTACCTGTGGTCGCTGGTCGCCCGCCCGTCCTCCGCCGACCGGCCCGAAGGTACGTGAATTTGCTGCTTATCGCCCATCTAGAGGGTGATTTTCCGACCCGGCTCGCGATACTGGTGGTCTTGCACCTCTTCCCTGCGGAGGCGTCATGACCGTTCGAACCCGAGCCGCGGCCACCCTCGCCGCGGTGTTGTCCACCGCGATCGTCGCCGCGCCGGCCGCCGCCGCACCCGGTGATCTCACCTCGGCGGTGGTGGCCGAGGTCCACCAGCGCGCGACCGGGGTGGTCGCCGCGGACCGCGCCACCGTGGTGACACCCGCGCGGCGGCACGGCGATTGGGCGTTCGGCACCGCGGTGCTGACGACCCGGCCCGGGTCGCCGCACCTCCCCGACGGCTGGCTGTTCGTCGCCCACCACGCCGACGGCGGGTGGAGCGTGGCGCTGGAGGGCGAACCCCGGTTCGCCGAACTGGCCGGCCGCGCCCCGGTCGTCGGCGAGGGGGAACGCGCCCTGCTCGTCCGGCAGGACGGCGGCCGGGTGTCGACCACCGCCGGTGGCGACCTGCGCACCGGCATGGCCCTGCCGTTCGCCGTCGGGCAGACGTGGGGGATGGCGGGCGGACCGCACGGGTGGTCCGGTGCCGCCGCGCCGTGGAGCTCGCTCGACCTCGCGGGCGGCGACCAGCGCGTGCTCGCCGCCCGCGCCGGCACCGCGTACACGATGTGCACCGGCTGGATCCGCGTCATCCACGACCGCGGCTACGCCACCGACTACTACCACCTGTGGAACAACATCAACGTCAACGGGGCCGCGGTCAGCCAGGGCACGTTCCTCGGCAACACCGGCACGGACGTCACGTGCGGCGGGTCGGCGTCCGGCCGGCACGTCCACTTCGGGCTGCGGCAGAACAACGCCTACGTCGGCATCGCCGAGCACAACGTCGGCAAGTGGGTGCCGCAGAACGGCGCGTCGGCCTACCAGGGATCGGCGCTGCACGGCAGCACCCGCGTGCACGCCGGCGGTTCCGTCCACAACTACGGCGCGCTCGGCTTCACCCAGGGCGTGATCGACGCCAACGGCGGCGGCACGGTCAACAAGCGCACCGGCCCCGGCACGGGGTACGCCCTGGCGGGCAGCGTCGCCGACGGGGCCACGGTCACGGTGTCCTGTTCCGCCAACGGCACCTCGCACACCGGCCGGTGGGGCGCGACGAACCTGTGGAACCGGCTGTCGGACGGCACGTGGGTGACCGACGCGTTCATGTGGACCGGCCTCAGCGGCCCGGTGAACGGCTACTGCTGACGCGCCGGCGGGCCCGCGCTCCCGCCGCCGGGACGTGCGGGCCCGACCGCGGCCGATCCCGTCCCACCCGCTCGCGCGGTGGGCAGGGTCGCGTAGCCCACCGCGGTTTCCAGCCGCTCCCACCGGGTGACGAGGTCCGACATCATCAGCATCATCACCTCCGGGTAGGCGTAGAGGAAGCTCTGGTACCGGTAGTGGTCCAGGTAGTACACGACCACCTCGTCGCTGAGGGCGGTGACGGACGTGGTGCGGGCGTGGAAGAACAGGTCGTGGTGGCCGACCAGCCCGCCGGGCCCGAGCACCGCGCGGTCGTAGATGCCGCCGAAGTCGACTTCGACCTCGCCCCGCGCCACGAGGAACACGCCGTGCGCGGCGTCGTCCTCCCGGCAGATCGCGTCGCCCGCGGTGAACGGGATCTCGTCGAACATCGACGCCAGCGTCTCCAGTTCGGCGTCGGCCAGTTCGGCGAACAGCCGCACCCCGTACGGATCGGCGCCGTCCCGCAGGCACGCCACCCGCTCGGCCAGCTCCGGCTCGGTGATGTGGGTCATCCGCATGCGCGCGAACCGCAGCACGCGGTCGGTGGTGCGCGCCCGGCGGCGTGACCTCCCGGCGCTGGGCGGGGTGTAGAGGCCGGGGTCCCCGCTGATCCGCGCGGCTTCGCGCAGACCCGATTCGTAGGCGCTGTGCACGCAGCCCCAGTGGTAGGGGTTGGTGCCCTCGCCCGCGAAGAACAGCCGGTCGGCCACCGGTTCGGCGAGGACGCCGATGTCGCGGGCCGAGGAGCCGACGCCGATGCAGGTGTACGTGCCGCGGGCGAACGGGTCGGCGGACCACGCGGTGCGGGTGACGAAATCGGGCGCGGGCGCGTCGTCGCCGAACAGGTCGGCGACGACGGTGGTCGCGTAGGCGGTGGCCTCCTCGTCGGACCAGGTCTCGGCCTCACGGCCGAGGGACGCGCCGAGCAGCATCACCAGCACCGGCTTGCCGTGCGACTTCCACATGCTGATGACGACGGTGGGGTGGCGGTCGGTGTCGCGGCACAGGTAGCCGAAGACGTACTGGTCCTTCGGCCAGAACGGCTCCCGGTAGTGCAGGGCGATCTTGTTGAGGGTGCCGAAGCCCAACCGCGCGATCGCCGACCGCTTGGCCTCGGGCAACGCCGGCTCGAACTCCACCGCGCCCGCCTTGAGCACGCCGAGCGGCACGGTCACCAGCACCTTGTCCGCCTCGAACCCGCCCCGGTCGGTGGTGACCCGGATCGGCGAGGCCCGGGTGTCGACCCGCGTGACGACGTGCCGCAGCCGGACGTCGAGCCCGTCGGCGAGGGCGTCGGCGACCGCCTGGTAGCCCTCGTGCAGGACGCTGTCGCCGTAGCCGTAGACCAGGTAGCCGTCCTCCCAGGACTGCAGCGACAGCTTGTCGACGTCCTCGGCGACGTCCTCGCGCAGGATCACGTTGAGGTGGTAGCGGACCGCCTGCTCGTCCTCGGGCGGCAGTCGGCGCTCGGCGAGGACCTCGCGGATGGCGTCGCCGAGCGGCAGGTCCGGGAGCCGTCCCCGGCGCGCGGCCTCGGCCCGGTGCTCGACCTCGTGCAGCACGTCGTCGGCGAGGTGCAGGGTGTGGCTCTTGCGGCGGTGGCCGGCGGGCCGGTGGTCGGCGCCGAACAGGTCCAGGCTGTCGAAGCCGCCGGTGTACGCGCTGTCGCCGCCCACGTAGCTGTACGGGATGCCGAGGTCCTCGACCAGCTCGGTGATCGGGTTGCCGTCCGTGCCGTGGATCCAGTGCGCGCCCAGGTCGACCCCGTGCTCGTCGGTCCGGATCCGCCCGCCGACGCGGTCGCGCGCCTCCAGGACGGTGACGGCGTGACCTCGCTCGCGCAGCGCCCGGGCCGCCGCCAGCCCGGCGATCCCGGCGCCGACGACGAGGACGCCGGGTAACCCGTTCGAGCCGGATGGTCCGGGCATGGCTCGATTGTGCTGTCGTCCCGGTAGGCCGGATAGTCCCGGATCGTGTGGTGTGACCGCCCGTCCGGATGACGTCGAGAACTCTCCGCTGGTATCGCTCAGGTCGCGGCGCAGTGCTCGCGGGTCGGGGGCGGTGGTGCGCCAGGCGGGTGGGCCTGCCAGAGCAGCACGCCCGACAGGACCGGCGCCGGGCGCGCGGACAGCGACGCGCCCGCCGGGACTCCCGCGACCGGGTCGAGCAGCCCGGTCAGCCCGGCGCCCGCGTCGGGGTGGCGCGGGCCGGTGATTCGGGCGACGAACGCGAGCGCGGTCGCCACCACCGACGACGTGCTCGCCGGGCCGCGCCGGAGAGCGGGGGAGCACACCGCGGTGACCGCCACCTGGCCGGCCCGGTTCGACCGCCGGGCGGAGGAGTCGTTTGCCCCCGCGCACGCCGGGTAGTCGATGCCCAACCGAAGAGGGTTCTCCCGAGGCGACTGGAGTCGACATGTCCAGACCCGACACAGCGACGGCACGCACCCCGGTCCAACTGGCCGCGACGGTCGTGGGGGCGGTGTTCCTGTTGGTCGGCATCGCCGGGTTCATCCCCGGGATCACCACCGACTACGACACGCTGCAGTTCGCGGGGCACGAGTCCCAGGCCAAGCTGCTCGGCGTGTTCGCCGTGTCCATCCTGCACAACATCGTGCACCTGGCCTTCGGCGTGGCCGGCCTGGTGATGGCGAAGACCGCGCGCAACGCGTTCCTGTACCTCGTCGCGGGCGGCGTCGTCTACCTGGTCCTGTGGCTGTACGGCTTGATCATCGACCACGACAGCGCGGCGAACTTCGTGCCGGTGAACACCGCCGACAACTGGCTGCACCTGCTGCTGGGCCTCGGCATGATCGCGCTCGGCTTCGCGCTGGGCCGCACCGCGCGGCGGGCGAGGTGACCTGAGCGCGGTGGACCACCGTTTCGAGGACACGCCGACGAGCGGCCTGCACCGGTACGTGCGGGCCGTGGCGGTGGAACTGGGGTCGGCGAGCCGGTGGCACGCCGACCCCGGCCCGCCGGCGACGGCGTACGTGCCGGTGACCGGCGCCCTGCCCACGTTCCCGGGCCGGGAGGTCGTGCTGCTGTGGGACGAGGAGTACGGCTGGGCCGCCGCCGTGCGCCCCGCGCCCGGCGAGCCGCCGGTGGTGATCACCTACCGGGGCGGCGACGTGCTGCCACCGGCCCTCGACGTGGCCGCCTACGTGGCGGCGCTCCGGCACGGCACCCACCCGGGCGACCCGCGCCCGATCCGCCTGCGCGCCTACGGCACCCCGGACGATCTGACCGACCGCCTGCGCACCTACCGGACGACCTGACCGGCCGCCCGCGCGCCTGCCGGACGACCTGTCCAGCGGCTCGCCGCGCGCCCACAGGACAGCCGACCGACCGTCTCCGCGCCTGCCGGATGACCGGAATGCCCTCGCACGCCGCCCGGTCCCGTCACGCGAACCCGCCCTCGCGCGCCGACAGTGCCGCCACCGGCCCCGACCGACCCCGCACACCCCGGTGTGCGGGGTCGGTCGGGGCCGTCACACCTCGTGCGCCGAGGCCTCCACCGCCTGCGGCAGACCGGCCGCCTGCTGGTACACCCGGACCGTCTCGGTCGCGATGCGGGCCGTGCTGTACCTCGCCTCGACGCGGTCCGCGGCGGCGATGCCGTAAGCGTCACGGCGGGCCTCGTCGGCCAGCAGGGGGCGCAGCACGCGGGCCAGGGTGCGCGGGTCGTCCGGCGGCACCAGCAGGCCCGTGACGCCGTCCACGACCGTGTCCGTCGCGCCGCCGACGGTCGCGGCCACCACCGGCACGCCGCACGCCATCGCCTCCAACGGCGTGACGGCACCGTCCGCCCCGGCGCAGACCACCACGTCGGACGACCTCAGCAGCGCCGGCATCGCCACCCGCGGCACGCGGCCGACCAGGCGGACCCGGTCGCCGACGCCGCAGGCCCGCGCGTGCTCGCGCAGCCCGCGCACGTCCTCCGCCCGACCGCCCACGACCACCAGCTCCGTGTCCCACACCGACCGCAGAGCCGTGATCACGTCGTCCGCGCCGGCCGAGGGGGAGACCAGGCGGTGCGGCAGCGTGCGGTTGAGGGTGGGGCCGTCCGGCTTGAACCGCCGCACGTCCACGCCCGGCGGCACGACCGCGACCCGCGTCCGCGCCACGCCCAGCCCGACCAGCTGCGCCCTCTCGTCCGTCGACTGCGCCACGACCCGGCTCGCCTCCCGCCCGATCAGCCGCTCGGTGGACAGCCGCGCCTCCGGCACGCCTTCGTCGCCCGCCTGCTGAGCCACCGCGCCCAACGAGTGGAACGTCTGCACCACCGGCAGGTCCAGCCCGTTGGCGGCCAGCACCGATGCCACCCCCGACGTCCAGTAGTGGGCGTGCACGACGTCCGGCCGGTCGGCCCGCCACTGCGCGCGCAGGAACCGGGTGAACTCGTCCAGGTGCGGCAGCAGGTCGTCCGGGTGGACCGGGCTCGGCGGCCCCGCCGGGACGTGCACCACGTCGTAACCGTGCCGGGAGCGCACCACCGCGGGCGCGCGGGGGGAGTCGCGCCTGGTGTGCACCACCACGTCGTGACCCGCGGTGACGAGGGCCGCCGCCAGGTCGGCGACGTGGACGTCCTGGCCGCCCTCCTCGGCATCGCCGAGCACGGGCAGCGGGCTCGCGTGCGCCGAGACGACCGAGATCCTCATGGGTGTTCCTCCAGCCCGCGAAAGGCTCGCGCCAGTCCGAGGCTGTCGTCTCAACCCGCGTCGAACGCTACAAGCAACCCGGGGGCCCTGCCACTCGGAGCGACCACGCCCCGGGTGGTTGACGGCGCCGCTGCCGGGTATGGCACAGGGCGACCGACCCACGACCGAGGAGGGACCATGGCCACCGGGGAGACCGGCTTCGACGACGTCAGCTACGACCTGATCTCCGTGCAGTACCACGCGCTCAAGGCGGGCCACGACTACGGCCAGTACGTCCGGGACGCGGAGAACGCGGGCAAGCAGGAGATCGCCGCCTTCTTCCGCCGCGTGATGGAGGAGGACTCCGCCCGCGCCAAGCAGTGCCACGAATTCCTGAAGGAGCTGTCCGGCAGCAGCGACTCCGGACCGGCCCTGACCTGAGCGCGCGAGCGGTGGGTCGCGCACCATGCGGGTAGTCGTGCTGTCCGACACCCACGCGCCGCGGCGGTGGAAGTCGTGTCCTCCCGCCGTGGCGGAACACCTGCGCCACGCGGACGTCATCCTGCACGCGGGTGACGTCTGCGTGGCGTCCGTGCTGGACGAACTGGTGCAGTACGCGCCGGTGACCGCCGTGCGCGGCAACAACGACGGGCCGGACGTGGTCGCGTGGGGCGCGCCCGACACCGTCGAGCTCGACCTCGCCGGGCTGCGCGTGGCGATGATCCACGACAGCGGCCAGGCGACCGGCCGCACCGCGCGGATGCGCCGCCGGTTCCCCGGGGCGGACCTGGTGGTGTTCGGCCATTCCCACATCCCCATGGACGTCACCGGCGACGGCGTGCGCGTGTTCAACCCGGGCTCGCCCACCGACCGCCGCCGCCAACCGCGGGGCACCGTCGGCCTGCTCGACGTCGAGGACGGGGAGCTGCGGTCCGCGCGGATCGTGCCGGTGACGTGAACAAGCGCACCTCCTTTGCGGCACCTTCGGGGTGACCGTGGGGGGGTGGCTGTGCCGGAAGTCCGCTTGCCGGGGAAAGCGGCCGTGTCGCACGCGGGTCGCGAGGTCGGGCTCGGGCCGGACCGGCAGCGGTGCGTGCCGGCGGCGCTCGCGGTGGACGCGGGCCGGGTGGTCGGTGGACCGGCTGGTCGGGCGCGTCCGGGGCGGGACGCCGCCCGCGCGGGCCAGGGCGACGCCGCTCGGCTACCTGTCCCGGCTGCCGGCCGCCCGCCTGCTCGACCCCCGACGCCGACCGCTCGGGCTCCCACCGCCGGCGCGCGGCCGCTCCCGCTGCCCGACGTGGCGGCGGCGCCGGCCCGGCTCGACACCGAGCACGCCGGCCTGCCGGCCGCCCGGCGGACGGCCGCCGGGCGCCACCGGCACCACACCGTGTGGCAGGTGGCGTGGGCGCTGATCACGTTCCAGGCCCGGCGGGCGCACCCTCGCGACCGGCTCGTCGTGCGGCGGGCCGCGCTCGACGCCGCCGCCACCTGCCCGACCCGGCCGCCCGCGTCCGCGCGCACCGGTTCCCCGGCGTCGCCCGCACCGACCCGGGCCGTCACGACGAGGCCGCCGAGCACCTGCACCGGGCCCTCGCCCCGGCCGAGCACCACCGCGACCCGGCCGAGCAGGCCCTCACGCACCAGACCCCGGCGCGTGCCTGCGAACGCCGGGGCGACGACCGCCGGGCGCTGCTGCACGCGACCCGCGCGCTGGGCTTCTTCCGCGGTCTCGACCAGCCGGTCCGGGTGGCGTCCGCGCTCAACGACGTCGGCTGGTGCGCGGCCCGCCTCGGCGAGCACGACACGGCCCGGGCGCACTGCCGGGACGCGCCGGCCCCGCACCGCAGGCACGACGACCCGCGCGGCGTGGCGGACACCCCGGACAGCCCGGGCTGCATCGAGCACCGCACGGGCGACCACCGGCAGGCCGTCGGGCACCACCGGCAGGCGCCGGCCCTGTTCCGCGAGCTGGGCAACACCGGCACCGCGGCGACGACCTCGGAGAAGCCCGGCCACCCGCACGCGGCGCTCGACGAGCACGACGCCGCCCGCGCGGTGTGGCGCGAAGCCCTGGACCCGTTCCACGCGCAGCGCCGCACCGACGACGCCGCCCGCGTCGAGCGCCTGCTCGAGGGCCCGCACCGGGGTGTGCCCGCGGCGCGCGGCTGACCGGGCCGGTCAGCGGGTCTTGATCAGGTACCGGCGCAGGGTGCCGTACATGCCGTCGAACACTCCGCCGTTGCGCTCGATCGTCCTCATGGAGGCCGTGTTGCCGTCCTCGCAGACCACCAGCACCTGCTCCAGGTCCCGCGCCTCGGCCACCATCCGGCCCAACGCCCACGTGGCCAGGCCGCGTCGCCGCGCGGACGGTCGGACGCCGTAGCCGATGTGGCCGAACACGCGCACGTAGTCCTCGGGACCGTGCCGCAGCGCGATCCCGCCGAGCACCTGCCCGTCCTCCACGATCCACCGGCACACCGACCCGGGCTCGGCGGTCAGCCGGGCCACCCAGGCGGCGAACCCCTCCGGCGAGTCGACCTCGTCCTCCGGCCGCAGCCCGAAACCGTCCTCGTGGACGCCCGGACCCCAGTCGGCGCGCGCGGCCAGCCACGCGGTGTGCAGGCGGGTGGTGGGTGCGATGAGCTCGGGCACGCCGACCCCCGATCAGGCCGGGGTGCGGGCGACGAGCACCCCGCCCGGCACCTCGTCGTCGGGGTCGAGCAGGACCTGCGCCGCGATCGTGAAGCCCGCGTCCCGCAGCCACCCCGCCACCCGCTCCACCGGGCGGCGGTGGACGTGCAGCGACATCGGGTGGCCGCCGTACCCCTCGGTCTTGAGGTGGTCCCGGTCGCCGACGTGGAAGCCGAGCAGGACCACGCCGCCGGGCCGCAGCACGCGCCGGAAGTGCGCGAGCACCGCCGGCACCTCGGCGTCGGGGACGTGGATGACCGAGTAGAACGCCAGCACGGCGCCCACCGAGCCGTCGGCCAGGGGCAGGTCGGTCATCGAGCCGACCTCGAACCGCGCGCCGGGGTGGTCGCGGCGGGCGATGTCCACCATCCGGGGCGACAGGTCCACGCCGAACGCGTCCAGCCCCAGCCCGCGCAGGTGGGCCGTGATGTGCCCGGGACCGCAGCCGACGTCGGCCACCGGGCCGCCGACCTCGCGGGCCGCCTCGGCGAACAGCGCCAGGACACCGCGCAGCAGCGGCAGCTTCGCCAACGATTCGCGGGTGAGGTCGGTGTAGCTCTCCGCCACCGTGTCGTAGGAGGTCCTGGTGTCGGCCAGCCAGTCGGGTGCGCTCACGACCGTGACGGTAGCGGCAGGCCGCCGAACCGCCACCCGACCCCGCCGCGCGGCCCGCGGGAGCACGCCCGCGGGCCGCGCACGGCCGGCCTCAGTCCATCGCCGCCCGCAACGACGCCGGCCGCATGTCCGTCCACACCTCGTCGACGTGCGCCGAGCACTCGTCCTTGGTGCCCTTGGTGCCCTCGAACCGCCAGCCGGCGGGCACGTCGTGGTGCGCGGGCCACAGCGAGTACTGGCCCTCGTCGTTGACCAGGACCTGGTAGGTGATGTCGTCCCTCATGCCTTCTTCTCCTCTTGTGACTTCGCGTACCCGCGCAGAGTCGGGCTCACCGTGACGAAAACCGTGATCAACGCAATGCCCGCCGCGCACACGAGCACGGCGGTGCGCGCCGACAGCGCTTGGGTCAGCACGCCGCCGACCAGCGGGCCGACCGCGCCCGCGCCGCCGACGACGACACCCATCACGCCGCTGAGCCTCCCGCGCAGCTCGTCGGGCGTGAGCAACAACTGGTGGGTGCCGATGGTGGTGTTGGCCGTCGGCGCCAGGAAGCTCATCAGCGCGAACAGCACCCCGAGCAGGTAGGGCGACTCCACCAGCAGGGCGCACGGCACCAGCACCGCGAGCACCCAGAACACCGACGCGATCGACCGGTGCGGGCCGAGCGCGTGGTGCAGCCGGGGCGCGGCCAGGGCGCCGAGCACCCCACCGACGCCGAGCATCGCCGCCATCACGCCGATCTCGGCCCCCGACGCGCCCCGGTCCTCCACCAGGACGATGACGACCACGTAGAACGCGGTGAAGAACAGGTTCAGCACCACCGCGCACAGGGCCGTCACCCGGATCTCGCGCCGGCTCCACACCCACCGCAGGCCCTCGCCGATCGAGCGCAGCAGGTGCGGGTGGGACTCGACCGGCGCGGACGGCGGCACCCGCAGGAACAGCAGCGCCACGAACGCCACCACGTGCGTGAGCATGTCCACCAGGAACGGCAGCCAGCGCGCCACGGCCAGCAGCACGCCGCCCAGCGCCGTCCCCGCCATCTGCCCCAACGACGACCGCGCGCTGTTCATCGCCACCGCGGTGGCCAGTTGCGAGTCCGGCACGAGCCGGGGCAGGCACGCGTCCTCGGCCGGTTCGAACAGCGCCCGGCACACGCCGAGCACCGCGGCGACCGCCATGACGTGCGGGACGGTGACCGCGTCGGCCAGCACCGCGGCCACGAGCCCGCCCAGGGTGAGCACCTGGGCGGCCTCGCAGCACAGCATGATCCGGCGGCGGTCCCACCGGTCGACCAGCGCGCCGGCCGGCAGCCCGACCAGGAGCTGCGCCGTGGCGTCCACGGTCAGCACCAGGCCGGACAGCACGGGCGAGTCGGTCAGGAACAGCACCAGCAGCGGCAGGGCCAGCATGGAGGCGCTGAACCCCACCTCGGCCAGCGCCTGGCCGCCCCACAGCAGCGTGTAGTTCCGGTTGCGGGCCAACGACGTCGTCACAGCGCACCCCGGCAGTCCGCGGCGATCGCCC
Organism: Saccharothrix saharensis; assembly: GCF_006716745.1. Classification (NCBI taxonomy): domain Bacteria; kingdom Bacillati; phylum Actinomycetota; class Actinomycetes; order Pseudonocardiales; family Pseudonocardiaceae; genus Saccharothrix; species Saccharothrix saharensis. Next base: position 7,983,109 of record NZ_VFPP01000001.1, read on the forward strand.
GCAACGCGGCGGCGAAGTCGGCCGCCACCGCCCCGACCTCCGCCTCCGGGTGCGTGGACGGGTGGTAGTAGAAGGTGAAGCCCAACGTCTTCCCGGCCTCGCCGACCACGTCGAGCGCGTGGTCGCCGGCGTCGGCCGGGTCGTGGTCCGCGCCGACCGACGGCCGCACCGCCCGGTAGAGGCCGGTCGGCTCGTCCGCTCCCCCGGAGGACGGGCCCATGTCGAACTGGCCCAGGTAGTTGAACGACACCGCGGGCCGCCCGCCGTCGGGCACCAGGCCGTGCTGCCGCAGCGCCCCGTACCCGAACCCGTTGCCCGGCACGGCCCGCAACTGCCGCCGCACCGCCTTCACCCGGTCGCGCCACCCGCCGTCCGGCACCTCCAGCGTCACCGGGAACACGGTGGTGAACCAGCCGACGGTCCGGGAGAGGTCCACGTCGAGCACGTCCTCGCGCCCGTGGCCCTCCAGGTCGACCGCGACCCGCGGCGACCCCGTCCACCGGGACAGCGCCCACGCCAGCGCGGCCAGCAGCACGTCGTTGATCCGGGTCCGGTAGGCGGCGGGCGCGCCGCGCAGCAACGCCTCGGTGTCCGGCTCGGACAGCTCCACGGTCACCGCTTCCGGCGTGCCGCTCGGCGTCGGGAACGGCGGGAACGACTGCCGCCAGTGCTCGACCTCGTCGTCCAGCGCGCCGCCGAGCACGTGGGCCTCCAGCCGCCGCGACCACTCCTGGAACGAGGTGGTCTTGGCGCCCAGGTCCCCGCCCCGGTACGCGGTGTCCAGGTCGTCCAGCAGGATCCGCCACGACACCCCGTCGACCACCAGGTGGTGCGCGACGAGCAGCAGCAGCGGCCGGTCGTCCCCGGACGCGCGGAACAGCACCGCCTTGAACAGCGGCCCGGTCGCCAGGTCGAACGAGGCGTGCACCTCGTCGGCGACCTCCTCCAACCGGTCCGCGCCGTCCACGACGGTCAGCACGTCGACGTCGGACACGGGGTCGTTGTGCTGCCGCCACCCGCCGTCGACCCGCGTGAACCGCAGCCGCAAGGCGTCGTGGTGCGCCATCAGCACGCCCAACGCCCGCCGCAGCGCGGCCACGTCCACCGCCGGGTCCAGCTCCACCAGGTGCGACTGGTTGAAGTGGTGCGGGCCGCGCCGCCCGGAGGTGAGGAACCAGTGCTGGATCGGGGTCAGCGGCACGTCGCCCACCACCGCCGCCCGGTCGGCCGTCGACACGACCTCGACCGTGACGTGCGGCGCGAGCGAGGCGACGGTCTGGTGCACGAACAGGTCGCGGGTGCCGAACCGGTACCCGGCCTGCCGCGCCCGCGCCACGACCTGCATGCTCAGGATCGAGTCGCCGCCGAGGGTGAAGAAGTTGTCCTCCGCGCCGACCTTCGGCACGTTGAGCACGTCCGCCCACACCGCCGCCAGCGCTTCCTGCACCGGTCCGGACGGCGCGACGTACCCGGCGCCGACCAGCGCGCCGAAGTCCGGCTCGGGCAGCCGCGCCCGGTCCACCTTGCCGTTGGGGCTGATCGGCAGCGCGTCCACCGGCACGAACGCCGACGGCACCAGGTAGTCCGGCAGCGACTCGCCCAGGAACTCCCGCAGCTTCGCCACCTCGCCGACGACGTAGGCGACGAGCCGCTTGTGGCCCCGCGCGTCCGCCCGCGCCACCACGACCGCCTCGCGCACGTCGGGGTGCGCCAGCAGGGCCGTCTCGATCTCGCCGAGCTCGATCCGGAAGCCGCGGATCTTCACCTGCTCGTCGGCCCGGCCGACGAACTCCAGCACACCCCGCGAGGTCCACCGCACCACGTCGCCGGTGCGGTACATGCGCGACCCCGCCGGCCCGAACGGGTCGGCCAGGAACCGCGACGCGGTCAGCCCCGGCCGGTCCAGGTAGCCGCGGGCCAGGCCGACACCGGCGACGTACAGCTCGCCCGGCACCCCGATCGGCACGGGCCGCAGCTCGGCGTCGAGCACGTGCACCCGCGTCCCGGGGATCGGCCGGCCGATCGGCGGCGTGCCGCCGGGCTCCAGCGGCTCGCTCCACGACGTGACCACGGTGGACTCGGTGGGGCCGTAGGCGTTGATCATCCGCCGGCCGGGTGCCCACCGGCGCACGAGGTCCGCCGAGCACGCGTCGCCGCCGACGATCAGCGTGCGGAACGCGGGCAGCGCCGCGTCGGGCATGGTCGCCAGCGCGACCGGCGGGATCAGGGCGTGCGTGACGCCGAACGCCTCGATCACCTCGGCGAGCTGGTCGCCCAGCAGCGGACCGGGCGGTGGCACGACGAGCGCCGCGCCCGCGGGCCACGCCATGCACAGCTCCAGCACCGAGGCGTCGAAGCTGGGGGAGGAGAACTCCAGCACCCGGTCGCCCGGCGACACCCCGAAGTGCGCGACCTCGGCCGCCGAGAACGTGGCCAGCCCGGCGTGCGACACCACCACGCCCTTCGGCCGGCCGGTCGACCCGGACGTGTAGATCACGTACGCCGGGTGCTCCGGCCGCACCGCCACACCGGGATTCGTGTCGGGCTGCCCGGACACGTCCACCGGGCCGTCCAGCACGACCAGCGGCCGGGCGTCGTCGAGCATGAAAGCGATCCGCTCGGCCGGGTACTCCGGGTCGACCGGCAGGAACGCCGCGCCCGCCTTGAGCACCGCGAGTTCCGCCACCAGCAGGTCGGCCGAGCGGGGCAGCCGCAGCGCGACGATCCGCTCCGGTCCCGCGCCCAGCCCGACCAGGTGGTGCGCCAACCGGTTCGCGCGGGCGTTCAGCTCGGCGTAGGTCACGTCCGCCGCGCCGGTGAGCGCCACCGCGTCCGGCGTGCGCGCGACCTGCGCCTCCACCAGCTCCACGAACCCGGGTCCGGTGGCGGCCGGTCCGGTGTCGCCCCACGCCGCCAGCAGCTCCCGCTCCGCCTCGGGCAGCACGGGCAGCGCCCACAGCGGGCGGTCGGCGTCGGCCGCGATGCCGGCCAGCAGCTCGCCCAGGTGCGCGACCAGCCGCTCGACCGTGCCCGCGTCGAACAGGTCGGTGTTGTACTCGACCGACCCGTGCAGCCCGCCGTCGTCGGTCTCGGTGAACTCCAGCGTCACGTCGAAGCTGCTGCTCACCGTCGGCTGCGCCACGTCCTGCGCGACCACGCCGGGGAAGCCCGGCGCCTGCGGCGCGTTCTGCAGCGCCACCACGGCCTGGAACAGCGGCGTGCGACTGGTGTCGCGGTCGGGCTGCACCGCGTCGACCACCCGCTCGAACGGCACGTCCTGGTGCGCGAACGCGTCCAGCACGGTCGCGCGGGTGCGGGCCAGGAACTCCGGGAACGTCGCCGACGGCTCGATCCGCGCCCGCAGCGCGACCGTGTTGACGAAGAACCCGACCAGGTCCTGCGTCTCCGGCCGGTCCCGCCCGGACGCCACCGTGCCGACCGCGAAGTCGTCCTGCCCGGACCACCGGTGCAGCAGCACCTCGCAGGCGGCCACCAACGCCATGAACAGCGTGCCGTCCACGGCCCGGGCCAGCTCCCGGAGCCGCCGCGCCACCGCGGGCGGCACCGCGAACTCCGCCTGCGCGCCCGCCGTCGTCTGCACGGGCGGCCGGGGCCGGTCGGTCGGCAGCTCCAGCGCGGGCACCGCGGCGAGCTGGTCGCGCCAGTACTCGAGCTGCGCGTCCAGCGGCCGCTCGCGCTGCCAGGCGGCGAAGTCGCCGTACCGGATGGGCAGCGGCGGCAGCTCCTCGCCGCCGTACAGCGCGGCCAGGTCGGACATCAGCACCCCGCCGGACCAGCCGTCGGTGACGATGTGGTGCATCGTCAGCGCCAGCACGTGGTCGTCGGGGCCGCACCGCACCAGCGCCGGCCGGAACAGCGGACCCTCGGCCAGGTCGAACGGCTCCGGCACGGGCAGCGCGTCGACCACCGGCAGCGCCACGTCCGCGGCCGGCCGCACCACCGCCACCGGCAGCCCGTCCACCGCCGGGAACGTGGTCCGCAACGCCTCGTGCCGCTCGACCAGAGCGGTCAGCGCCCGCTCCAGCCGCGGCACGTCCAGCGCGCCGCGCAGCCGCACGGCCAGCGGCGTCACGTACTCCGTGCCGCCGGGCTGGAACTGGTCCAGGAACCACAGCCGCTGCTGCGCGAACGACAGCGGCCCGTCACCGTCGACCCGCGTGATCGCGCCGTCCCCGGCGTCCGATCCCCCGGGCGAGGACCCGGACAGCCGGGCCGCGAGCGCCGCCACGGTCGGGTGGTCGAACAGGTCGCGCGGCGAGACGTCGAACGACGACCGCAGCCGCGACACCACCCGGATGCTGGAGATCGAGTCGCCGCCGAGGGTGAAGAAGTTGTCCTCGGCGCCCACCTCGGCCAGCCCGAGCACGTCCGCCCACACCCGCGCCACGAGCCGTTCGGCCTCGGTGCGCGGCGCGACGAACCCGCCCGCCGCCGACGCCTCGCGCTCCGGCGCGGGCAGCGCCGCCCGGTCCAGCTTGCCGTTGGCGTTGAGCGGCAACCGCTCCAGCGCCACGTACGCGGTCGGCACCATGTAATCGGGCAGCGACCGCTCGACGTGCTCGCGCAGCCCCGCGGCGTCGGCCGCCCCGGCGGGCACGTAGTAGGCGACCAGCCGGTCCTCCCGCACGATCACCGCGACCTGCGCCACGGCGTCGTGCGCGGCGAGCACCGCCTCGATCTCGCCCAGCTCGATGCGGAACCCGCGGATCTTCACCTGCTGGTCCGCGCGGCCGAAGTACTCCAGCCGGCCGTCCACCCACCGCGCCAGGTCGCCGGTGCGGTACATCCGCGTACCGGGCGCGCCGAACGGGTCGGCGGGGAACCGCTGCGCGGTCAGGCCGGGCCGGCCGAGGTAGCCGCGCGCCACGCCGGGACCGGCCACGAACATCTCGCCGACCACGCCGGGCGCGACCGGTTGCAGCTCGTCGTCCAGCACGTAGACGCGCAGGTCGGGGATGGGCACGCCGATCGAGCCGTCGGCGTGCGTCCACGTCACGTGGACGGTGGTCTCGGTGATCCCGTACATGTTGACCAACGCGCCGGTGCCGCGCCACGCGGACAGCTTGCGCACGTCCAGCGCCTCGCCGCCGAAGATCACGTACCGGACGTCGAGGTCGGGCGCCTCCTCCAGCAGCTGGTAGAACGCCGACGGCGTCTGGTTGAGCACCGTGACGCCCTCGTCGGCCACCAGGCGGGCGAACTCGCGCGGCGACCGCGACACCTCGTGCGGCACCACGACCAGCCGGCCGCCGCGCAGCAGCGGGCCCCACAGCTCCCACACCGAGAAGTCGAACGCGTAGCTGTGGAACAACGTCCACACGTCGTCCGGCCCGAAGCCGAACCAGTGGTCGGTCGCGGTGAACAGCCGCACCACGTTCGAGTGCGGCACCACGACGCCCTTGGGGCGGCCCGTCGAACCGGAGGTGTAGATCACGTACGCGGTGTTCTCCGGCCGCAGCGGCACGTCCGGCGCGTGCGCCGGCATCCCGGACAGGTCGGGCAGCGCCTCCAGCGTCACCGCGGGCCGGGCGTCCTCGATCATGTGCGCGACCCGGTCCGCCGGGTACGACAGGTCCAGCGGCAGGTAGGCCGCGCCCGCCTTCAGCACGCCCAGCACCGCCACCACGAGGTCCGGCGAGCGCGGGAACCGCAACGCCACCAGCGACTCCGGTCCCGCGCCTCGCGCGACCAGGTGGTGCGCCAACCGGTTGGACCGCTCGTCCAGCTCGCGGTAGGTGAGGCTCCCGCCCCCGCACGTGACCGCCACCGCGTCCGGCGTGCGCGCCGCCTGGGCGGCGAACAGCGACGGGACGGTGTCCTCGACCACCGCGCCGGACGACGTGCCGTTCCACGTCACCAGCACCCGGTCGCGGTCCTCGTCGGACAGCCACGGCAGCTCGAACACCCGCCGGCGGGGGTCCGCGCCGATCGCGTCGAGCAGCCGGGCCAACCGGTCGCCGAGCGTGGCGATCGTGCCCGCGTCGAACAGCCGCGGGTCGTAGGTCAGCTCCACGTGCAACGCCTCGTCCACGTGCGCGCGGACCGCGAGGGGGTACGACGTGGTGTCCAGGCCGTCCACCTCGCCGATGCCGGGCGCGCCGTCCGGCGCGTCCTTCTCCACCGGGTAGTTCTCGAACGCCAGCAGGCTGTCGAACAGCCGCCCGCCGGCCCAGTTCTGCACCTGCGCCAACGACACGTGCTCGTACTGCCGCGCCTCGGTCTGCGAGTCCTGCACCCGGCGCAGCCAGTCGACCACCTCGGCGTCGGACTCCACGGACACCCTGGTGGGCACGGTGTTGATGAACATGCCGACGATCGTCTCGACGCCGGGCAGCTCGGCCGGGCGGCCGGACACCGTGCTGCCGAACACCACGTCCCGCTGCCCCGAGGTGCGGGCCAGCAGCAGCGCCCACGCGCCCTGCACCAGCGTGTTCACCGTGAGGCCGTGCGCGCGGGCGACCGCGTCCAGCCGGTCGGCGGGCAGGTCCAGCACGACCTGCGCGGACGACTCGGCGCGGTGCGCCTCGGCGGGCGGCCGGTCGAACGGCAGCGGGGTGGGCGTCTCGAACCCGGACACCACGCCCCGCCAGTAGGCCTCCGCGGCCGCCTGGTCGACCTCGGCGAGCCAGGCCAGGTAGTCGCGGAACGGCCGCCGCGCCGGGGCCGGGCCGCCCGCGTACTCGGCCAGCACCTCGCCGAACACCTGCGCCGTGCTCCAGCCGTCGAGCAGCAGGTGGTGCGAGGTCCACAGCAGGTCGACCTCGGTGTCCGACGCGCGCCCGACCGCCAGCCGCATCAGGGGCGCGGTGGTCAGGTCGACGCCCGCGGCGGCGTCGGCCGCCACCAGCTCGTCGGTGACGTCGGCGAAGGTCACCGGCACGGTCACGCCGCGCCGCACCACCTGCACCGGCTCGTCCAAGCCCTCCCACACGACCTCGGTGCGCAGGACGGGCGTCCGGTCGACCACCCGCTGCCACGCCCGCGCGAACCGCCCCGGGTCGTCCACACCGGACAGTCGCACCCGCACCTGGTTGACGTAAGCCGTGCCGTCGTCCATCAGGCTGTGGAACACCATGCCCGCCTGCAACGGCGTGAGCGGGTAGACGTCCTCGACGTCCCGGTCGGCGATCCGGTCCACCTGCTCGGCGGTGAGCCGTGCCAGCGGGAAGTCCGACGGCGTGCGGCCCCAGGCGTCGGGGCGGGCGCAGTACGCGACGATCCCGCGCAGCGCGTCGGTCATCCGGTCGGCCAGCGCCCGCACCGCGACCTCGTCGTGCGCCTCGGTCGAGTACTCCCACTCCAGCACCAGCTCGCCCGCCGACACGGCGGCGGTGATGTCGAGCAGGTTCGGCCGGGTGGCGTCGTCGGGCACCTCACGGCCGTGGTCGACGTCGGGGCCTTCGTCGTCGTACCGGCCCAGGTAGTTGAAGCACACGCGCGGCAACGCGCCCGTGACGCCGCGGTCGGAGTACTTGAGGGCTTCGTAGCCCAGCCCCTTGTCCGGGATGGCGCGCAACTGCTCCTTGACCGACTTCAGCGCGGCACCCCAATCGCCGTCCCCCGGCAGCTCCAGCGCGACCGGGAACTGCGCGGTGAACCAGCCGACCGTGCGGGACAGGTCCACGCCGTCGAGGATCTCCTCCCGGCCGTGGCCCTCCAGCGCCACCAGCGCCCGCCCGGCGAACGCCGAGGTCAGCGCGGTCAGCAGCACGTCGTTGACCTGCGTGCGGTAGGCGTCGGGCACGGCGTGCAGCAGGGCGTCGGTGTCGGCGCGGCCCAGCCGCACCGACACCGTCCGCGCGCTGCCCGCCGACGTCGGCACGGGCTCCTCCACCGGAACGGCGGCCCAGTGCGGCAGGGCGTGGTCGAACCGGCCCTCGCGCACGTGCCGGTCGAGCCGGTGCGCCCAGTCGGTGAACGCGGTGCTCCTCGGCCCGAGGTCGCGGCCGGCGAGCGCGTGCTCCAGGTCCTCCAGCACGATCCGCCACGACACCGCGTCCACCACCAGGTGGTGGGCGGTGACGAACAGCCTGCCGTCGTCGAACAGCACCGCGCGCAGCAACGGGCCGTGCCGCAGGTCCAGGCTCGTGCGGGCCAGGTGCGCTTCGGCGGCGAGGTCGCCCGAGGCGACCCGGAACACCTCGGCGGTCTCCGCCTGCGCCACCTCCTGCCACCAGACGCCGTCGACCTGAGTGAACCGCAGCCGCAGGGCGTCGTGGTGCGCGACCACGGCCCGCACGGCGTCGCGCACCGCGGCCGGCTCGACGTCGCCGAGCTCCACCACGACGGACATGGTGAAGTGCGCCAGCGGGCCGTGCTCGGCGAAGAACCAGCGCTGGATGGGGGTCAGCGGCGCGGGCCCGGTCACGGTCCGGTGCGCCGCCGGGGTGTCGTCGGTGACGGCGAGGGCGAGGTCGGCGACGGTCTGGCGCAGGAACACGTCCTTGGACGTGAGCTTCAGCCCGGCCTGCCGCGCCCGCGACACGACCTGCATGCTCAGGATCGAGTCGCCGCCCAGGGCGAAGAAGTTGTCCCGCGCGCCGACCCGGTCGACGCCGAGCACCTCGGCCCAGATGTCGGCGAGCACGGCCGCGACACCGGGCTCCGGCGCCACGTACCCGGCCTCGGTGAAGGTCGGCGCGGGCAGCGCCCGCCGGTCCACCTTGCCCGCCGGCGTCACCGGCAACGCCTCCAGCGCCACGAACGCCGACGGCACCAGGTAGTCGGGCAGCCGCTGCCTGAGCCAGCCGGTCAGGTCGTCGGCCGTGCCGACGGTGTAGGCGACGAGCCGCCGGTGGCCGTGGTGCTCGCGGACCACCACGGCGGCCTGCACCACCTCCGGGTGCCGCAGCAGCGCCGCCTCCACCTCGCCGAGCTCGACGCGGAAGCCGCGGATCTTCACCTGGTCGTCGTTGCGGCCCAGGTACTCCAGTCGATCGCCGATCCACCGCACGCGGTCGCCGGTGCGGTACATGCGCGCGCCCGGCTCGCCGAACGGGTCCGGGAGGAACCGCTGCGCGGTCAGCCCCGGGCGGTCGTGGTAGCCGCGGGACACCTGCGCGCCGGCGAGGAACAGCTCACCCGGCACGCCGACCGGCACCGGCCGCAGGTCCTCGTCCAGCACGTGCGCGACGAGGTTGCCCAGCGGGCGCCCGATCAGCGGGCGGTCGCCGGTGACGACGGTGGACACCGCGTCCACCGTCACCTCGGTGGGGCCGTAGAAGTTGTGCGCGGTGACCCCGGACTCGACCAGGGCCCGCCACAGCGGCCCCGGCAGCGCTTCGCCGCCGAGCAGCAGGTGCCTCGGCGCGTGCTCGCCGTCGAGCAGCCCGAGCGGGAGGAGCTGCGCGGCGTGTGACGGGGTCAGGTCGAGCAGGTCGATCCGGTGCTCCCGGACGTGCTCGACCAGCCCGTGCGACTCGAGCCGGACGTCGTCGGTCAGCACGTGCAGCTCGTGGCCGGCGGCCATGAACAGCAGCTCTTCCCACGACGTGTCGAACGAGAACACGGCGGTCAGCGCGACCCGCATGGGCGGCTCGCCTTCGAACGCCCGGTGGTGGTTGTGCATCAGGTTGGTCAGTTGCCGGTGCTCGACCACGACGCCCTTGGGCACGCCGGTCGAGCCGGACGTGTAGATGACGTAGGCGGCCTGGTCCGGCCGCACGACCACGTCCGGTCGCGTGCCGAGGCAGGCGGACAGGTCGGGCACCTCGTCCAGCACCAGCGCCGGGCGGGCGTCGCGGAGCAGGAAGTCGATCCGCTCGGGCGGCAGGTCCCGGTCCACCGGCAGGTACACCGCGCCCGCCTTGTGCACGGCCAGGATCGCCACCACGGAGTCGGCCGAGCGCGGCAGCGTCACCGCGACCACCCGCTCCGGGCCCGCGCCGTGTGCCAGCAGGTGGTGCGCGAGCCGGTTGGCCCGCGCGTCGGCCTCGGCGAACGTGAGCCGCGTGCCGCCGCACACCACCGCGCCCGCGTCGGGCGTGAGCCGAGCCCGCGCCTCGAACGCCTCGGCGAACGTGACCTCCGGGACCTCCAGCCGCACGCCGTGGCCGTCCGGCTCGTCGCCCAGCAGCAACGGCACCTCGACCAGCGGCCGGTCCGGTGCCGCGGTGACGCCCTCCAGCAGGGCGACCAGGTGCCGGGCCATCCGGTCGATCGTGCCGGCGTCGAACAGGTCGGTGCTGTACTCGACCGCGCCGCGCAGCTCGCCGTCCTCCTCGCCGAACTCGAACGTGACGTCGCACAGCGAGGTCAGCAGCGGCAGGCCCACCTCCGCCACGTCCAGTCCGGGCAGGACGGGCACGTCGGCCCCGAAGTTCTGCATCAGCACCATGGCGTCGAACACCGGGTTGCGGCTCGGGTCGCGGTCCGGGTTGACCGCCTCCACCACCCGCTCGAACGGCACGTCCTGGTGCGCGAAGCCGTCCCGCACGGTGTCCCGCACGGCGGCCAGCACCTCGGTGAACGAGCGCCGCAGGTCCACCGCGGACCGCAGCACGACGGTGTTGACGAACAAGCCGACCACGTCGTCCAGCTCGGCCCGGCCGCGCCCGGACACCGCCGTGCCGACCGCGATGTCGTCCTGCCCGGTGTAGCGGGCCAGCAGCACCTTCGTGGCCGTCAGCAACGTGGTGAACAGCGTGTCGCCGTGCTCGGCGGTCAACGCCGCGAGCGCCTCGGCGACCGGCGCCGGCACGGTGAACCCGTGCTTCGCGCCCGCCGTGCCGCGGACCGCCGGGCGCGGGCGGTCGGTCGGCAGCTCCAGCGGCGCCACGCCGGCCAGGCGCTCGGCCCAGTAGCCGACTTCGGGCTCCGGCAGCCACGCCGTGTAGTCCACGTACTGCGCGGCGAGCGGCGGCAGCTCCTCGCCCGCGTACAGCGCGCCGAGGTCGCGGGCCAGCACCCCGGTCGACCAGCCGTCGGTGACGATGTGGTGCAGCGTCAGCACGAGCACGTGCTCGTCGGGCGACACCCGCACCAGCCTGGTCCGCAGCAGCGGCCCCTCGCGCAGGTCGAACGGTGTGCCGACCTCTTCCCGCAGCACCGCCTCCCACGCGCTGTCCTCGACCGCGAGCGGCACCTCGTACGGCGCGTGCACGAGCTGCACGCCGTCGTCGAACGTCGTGCGCAGCGACTCGTGCCGGGCCACCAGGCCGTCGAGGGCGCGGCGCAGCGCGTCCAGGTCGAGCGGTCCGCGCAGGCGCAGCGCGGTGGGCGTGACGTACTCCGTGCCGCCGGGCTCGAACTGGTCGAGGAACCACAGCCGCCGCTGCGCGGGCGACTGCGGGTGGGTGAGCGGAGGGTGGACGCCATCGCGCGGGATCACCGGGATGGCGTCCACCGCATCCTGGCCGGAACCCGCCCCGGTGCTGATGGCGGAGGCGAGGCCGGACACCGTGGGGTGTTCGAACACCGCGCGCGGCGACAACTGCACGCCGAACGCCGCGCGCAACCGCGAGGTCACGCGGATGCTGAGGATCGAGTCGCCGCCGAGGCGGAAGAAGTCGTCGAGCGCGCCGACCCGGTCCAGCCCGAGGACGTCGGCCAGCACGTCGGCCACCACGCGCTCGGCGTCGGTGCGCGGCGCGACGAACCCGCCGGTCAGGTCGGGCTCGGGCAGCGCCCGCCGGTCGAGCTTGCCGCTGGGCGACAGCGGCAGGTCGTCGAGCACGACGACGGCCGACGGCACCAGGTAGTCGGGCAGCACGCGGGCCAGGGCGTCCCGGGCGTCGGTCTCCGGCGTGCCGGTGACGTACCCGATCAGCCGGTTGTCCCGGACCACCACGGCGGACTCCCGCACGCCGGGCACGTCCAGCAGGGCCGCTTCGACCTCGCCGGGCTCGATCCGGAACCCGCGCAGCTTGACCTGGTCGTCGGCCCGGCCCAGGTACTCCAACGTCCCGTCGGGCAACCACCGCACGCGGTCACCGGTGCGGTACATGCGGGCGCCGGGCGGCCCGAACGGGTCGGCCTGGAACCGCTGCGCGGTCAGGCCGGGCCGGCCCAGGTACCCGCGCGCCACCTGCGGGCCGCCCAGGAACAGCTCGCCGGGCACGCCGGGCGGCACCGGCCGCAGGTCGGCGTCGAGCACGTACGCCGACAGGTTGGCCAGCGGCCGCCCGATGACCGGCCGGTCGCCGACCACCGGCGTGGCCACCGCGTCGACCGTGACCTCGGTGGGGCCGTACTGGTTGAAACCCCGCACGGGGGAGGCGGCGACCTCGCGCCACAGCGCCGCGTCCACCGCCTCGCCGCCGAGCATGATCACGCGCAGCCCGGACTCCAGCAGCCCCGCCCGCACCAGCTGCCGCGCGTAGGACGGGGTGAGGTCGACCGTGCCGATGCCGTGCTCGGTGATGTACCGGACCAGCGCGGGCGGGTCGAGCCGCAGCTCCTCGTCGATGACGTGCAGCTCGTTGCCCGCGGCCAGGAACAGCAGGCCTTCCCACGACGTGTCGAACGAGAACGTGGCGGTGACCGCGAACCGGGTCGGTTCGCCCATCAGGGCGGCTTCGTTGGCGTGGTACAGGTTCGCCAGTTGCCGGTGCTCGACCACGACGCCCTTCGGCGTGCCGGTCGACCCGGACGTGTGGATCAGGTAGGCGGCCTGCTCGGGGCGCACCGCCACCTCGGGCGGGGTGTCCGGCAACCCGGTCAGGTCCGGCACGGTGTCGAGCACCGACGCCGGTCTCGCGTCGCGCAGCAGGAAGTCGATGCGCTCGGCGGGCAGCTCCGGGTCGATCGGCAGGTACACCGCGCCCGCCTTGAGCACGGCGAGCACGGCCACCACCAGGTCGGCCGAGCGGGGCAGCACGACGGCGACCGCGCGCTCCGGGCCCGCGCCGCGGGCGAGCAGGTGGTGCGCCAGCCGGTTCGTACGGGCGTCCAGCTCGGCGAACGTGTACGCGGTGCGGTCGCCGGCGCGGTCGTGGAACACCAGCGCGGTCGCACCCGGCGTGCGGCGGGCCTGGTCGGCGAACACCTCCGGGAACAGCCCCCGGGGCGCGTCCCGCCCGGTGCGGTTCCACTCCAACAGGACTTGGTGCCGTTCGGCGTCGGTCAGCCACGGCAGGTCCGCGACGCGCGTGGTCGGGTCGGCCGCGATGGCCCGGACCAGCGCGCGCAGCCACCCGGCCAGCCGCTCGGCGGTGGCGGTGTCGAACAGCTCGGGGTCGTAGGCCAGGTCGAGGTCGAGCCGGTCGGTCACCGACGCGCTCAACGTCAACGGCAGCGTGGTGTTGTCGACCGCGTCGACCTCGACCACGCGCGGCCCGGCACCGTCCCGCTCGTACGGGTAGTTCTCGAACACCACGACGGAGTCGAACAGCCTCGTCCCGACCCACGACTGGATCTCGGCCAGCGACGTGTGCTCGAACCGCCGCGACTCGCTCTGCGCCGCCTGGAAGTCGCGCAGCCACGCGCCCACCTCGGCCGTGCCGTCCACGACCGCCCGGGTCGGCACGGTGTTGATCAGCATGCCGATCATCGACTCGACACCGGGCAGCTCGGCCGGGCGGCCGGACACCGTGCTGCCGAACACCACGTCGGTCTCGCCGCTCGCGCGGGCCAGCAGCAACGCCCACGCGCCCTGCACGACCGTGTTGACGGTCAGGCCGGCGCGCTGCACGGCGTCACCGAGGTCCAGCGAGGACTTCACCGACGCCGACGCCTCCGACCGGTGCGCCCGCGTGGGCGCGCGGTCGAACGGCAGCGGTGTCGGTCCGTCCACGTCGGACAGCACGGTCCGCCAGTGCGCCTCGGCCGCGCCCTTGTCCTGCTCGGCCAGCCAGCGCAGGTAGTCGCGGAACGGCCGCCGCGCGGGCAGCCGGGCGGGTGTGCCGGTGGTGATCGCCCGGTACTGCTCCAGCACCTCGCCGAACACCTGCGCGGTGCTCCAGCCGTCCAGGATCACGTGGTGCGACGACCAGACCAGCTCGACCCGGTCCTCGCCCAACGGTGTCACGGCGACCCGCAGCAGGGGTGCGACACCGAGGTCGAACGGCGCGTCCACCGGCCCGCCGGGCAGCTCCACGTGCCGGTGCACGACCTGCACCGGCTCGGCGAGCCCGTCCCACGCCACGCTCGACCGCAGCACGGGCGTGCGGTCCACGACCCGCTGCCAGGCCTGGCGCAACGCCTCCGGGTCGCGCACGCCGTCGAGCACCAGCCGCATCCGGTCGACGTACGTGCCGGGCTCGACCAGGCTGTGGAACACCATGCCGGCCTGCAACGGCGTGAGCGGGAGGACGTCCTCCACGTCCGGCCCGGCGAGCGCGTCGACCTGCTCCTGGGTGAGGCGGGCGAGCGGGAAGTCCGACGGCGTGCGGCCCCCGACGCCGGGCCGCGCGCAGTGCGCCACGATCTCCCGCAACGCCTCCAGCGTCCGCTCGGCCAGCCGCCGCACGGTGTCCTCGTCGTGCACGTGCTCGGAGTACTGCCAGCTCAGCTCCAGCTCGCCGCGCTCGACCAGCCCGGTCACCTCGATCAGGTGGGTGCGCGGCGCGCCGGGCGGCACGTCCTCGCCGACCGCGTCGCGCCGGGCCCGGTAGAAACCGCCGTCGGCCACGTCGAACCGGCCGTGGTAGTTGAACGAGACCTGCGGCAGCGGACCGCCGCCCGGTCTCCCGACGTCCAGCGCCCCGAAGCTCAGCCCGCGGTGCGGGAGCGCGCGCAGCGCCTCCTTGACCGACTTCAGCGTCCGGCCCCACTCGTCGCCGACCGGCAGCACCACCGGGAACTGCGTGGTGAACCAGCCGACCGTGCGGGTCAGGTCCACGCCCGGCAGCAGTTCCTCGCGGCCGTGGCCCTCCAGCGTGACGCCGACCTCGTGCCGCCCGGTCCACTCCGCCAACGCCTTGCCGAGCGCGCTGAGCAGCACGTCGTTGACCTGCGTGCGGTACACCGGCGGCACGGCCGTCAGCACCGCGTCCGTGGTCGCCCGGTCCAGCCGCACCGACACCACGCGCGCCGACCCGGCGGTGTTCGCGCCGTCCCGGTCGACCGGCAGCGCCTCCGGCTCTGGCAGCGACTCCCAGTGCTCCCGCGCGCCGTCCAGCGCGCCGGACCGCACGTGCTCGTCCAGCCGGTGCGCCCACTGCGTGAACGACGTGCCGACCGGTTCCAGCGGCTCGCCCCGGTAGGCCTGCTCCAGGTCACCGAGCAGGACCCGCCACGACACGCCGTCCATCACCAGGTGGTGCACGGTCAGCAGCAGCTTCGGCCGCGCGCCGGGGAGGAACACCGCGCGCAGCACCGGCCCCGCGCCGAGGTCCAGGCCGCGTTGCGCGTCCCGCGCGACGGCCTCCACGTCGGCGTCGGCCGCCACCCGGAACACGTCGACCTCGGTGTCCGCGACGGTGTCCGCGACCTCCTGGACCCACCGCCCGTCGACCTCGCGGAACCGCAGCCGCAGCGCGTCGTGGTGACCGACGACGGTCCGCACGGCGGCGCGCAACGCCTCGGCGTCCGCCCCGGGCTCCAGCTCGACCAGCAGCGACATGGTGAAGTGCGGCAGCGGGCCGTACTCGGTGAAGAACCACCGCTGGATCGGCGTGAGCGGCGCCGGCCCGGTGAACACCGGCTCGACCGCGGTCCGGTCGGCCCGCGACACCACCAGCGCCAGCTCGGCCACGGTCTGGTGCCGGAACACGTCCCGCGAGGTCAGGTGCAGCCCGGCCTGGCGGGCCCGGGACACCAGCTGGATCGACAGGATCGAGTCGCCGCCCACGGCGAAGAAGTTGTCCTCGACGCCGATCCGCTCGGCCCCCAGCACCTCGGCCCAGATCCGGGCCAGCTCCGCCTCCACCGGCGTGCGGGGGGCGACGAAGTCGCCGCCGGCGACCGCCTGCGGCGCGGGCAGCGCGGCCCGGTCCAGCTTGCCGTTGGGCGTCAGCGGCAGCTGGTCCAGCTCGACGAACGCCGACGGGATCGCGTAGTCGGGCAACGTCTCGCGCAGGTGCGCCCGCAGGTCGGCGGCTCCGGTCGTCACCACGTACGCGACCAGCCGGGTGTGCCCGTTGTCGGTGCGGGCGACGACAGCGGCCGCGGTGACGTCCGGGTGGGTGGCGAGGGCGGCCTCGACCTCGCCCGGCTCGATGCGGAAGCCGCGGATCTTGACCTGGTCGTCGGTGCGGCCCAGGTACTCGACCGTGCCGTCGGCGGACCACCGCACCCGGTCGCCGGTGCGGTACATGCGCTCGCCGGGCCGGCCGAACGGGTCGGCCGGGAACCGCTCGGCGGTCAGACCGGGTCGGCCGAGGTAGCCGCGGGCCACCTGCGGCCCGGCGATGAACAGCTCACCGGGCACGCCCACCGGCAGCGGCCGCAGGTCGTCGTCCAGCACCCGGGCGGTCAGGTTGGCCAGCGGACGGCCGATCGTCGGGCGGTCGCCCGCGACCAGGCAGGACAGCGCGTCCACCGTGGTCTCGGTCGGCCCGTAGAAGTTGTGCGCGGCCACGTCGGCTTGGGCCAGCTCGCGCCACAGCGCCGGGCCCAGGGCCTCGCCGCCGAGCATGAGCACGCGGGGCCGGTGCTCGCCGTCGAGCAGCCCGACGGGCAGGAGCTGCCGCACGTAGGACGGGGTGAGGTCGAGGAAGTCGATCCGGTGCTCGCGCACGTACCGCACCAGCGCGGTGGGCTCCAGCCGCACCTCGTCGGTGAGCACGTGCAGCTCGTGGCCGTCGGCCATGAGCAGCGGGCCCTCCCACGACGTGTCGAACGAGAACACGGCCGACACCGCGACCCTCATGTGCTCGCGGGCGAAGTCGTCCCGGTGGTTGTGCAGGAGGTTCACGAGCTGCCGGTGCTCGACCACGACGCCCTTGGGCTTGCCGGTCGAGCCGGAGGTGTAGATGACGTAGGCCGCGAGGTCGGACCGCAGGGCCACGTCCGGCCGCGTGTCGGGCAGGTCCGAGCCGTCGACCGGGGCGTCGAGCACGAGCACGGCGCCGGAGTCCTCCAGCAGGTAGCGCCGGCGGGCCTCGGGCAGCCCCGGGTCGACCGGCAGGTACACCGCGCCCGCCTTCAGGATGCCCAGGATGCCGACCACCGAGTCGGTGCCGCGCGGCACCGACAGGGCGACGACCTGCTCCGGCCCGACGCCCTCGCGCAGCAGGTGGTGCGCGAGCCGGTTCGCCCGCGCGTCGACCTCGGCGAAGGTGAGCCGGGTGTCACCGCACACCAGCGCGGTCGCGTCCGGCGTGCGGCGGGCCTGCGCCTCGAACAGCGCCGGGAACGTGGTGTCCGGCACGGCGAGCGCCCGGCCGCGGCCGTCGGGCTCGTCGCCGAGCAGCAGCGGCAGCTCGGCCATCGCCCGGTGCGGGTCGGCGGTGATGCCCGCCAGCAGCGCGAGCAGGTGCCGCGCCATCCGGTCGACCGTGGCCGCGTCGAACAGCTCGGTGCTGTACTCGACCAGGCCGTGCAGGCCGTCGTCGGTCCGGGTGAAGTCGACGCTCAGGTCGAAGTTGGCCAGCTCGCGGCTGAGCGGGTGCTCCTCGACCCGCAGGCCGGGCAGCTCGGGCAGCGCGCGGCCCGCGTTCTGCAGGACGACCATCACGTCGAACAGCGGGGTGCGGCTCGGGTCGCGGGTCGCGCCCACCGCTTCCACCACCCGGTCGAACGGCACGTCGTCGTGCGCGAACGCGTCCAGCGCGGTGCGGTTGACCTCCGCCAGGAACTCGGTGAACGACCGCGAGGTGTCCACGGTGGACCGCAGTACCACGGTGCCGACCAGGAAGCCGACCAGCCCGGCCAGCTCGGGCCGGTTGCGCCCGCTGGTGACCGTGCCGACCGCGATGTCGTCCTGCCCGGTGTAGCGGGCCAGCAGCAGTTGGCACGCGGCGACCAGCGTGGTGAACAGGGTGGTCTCGTTCACCCGGGCCAGCTCGGCCAGGTCGCCCGCCAGCCGGGCGGGCACGGTGAACTCGTGCGTCGCGCCCGCCGACGTGCGCTCCGCGGGCCGCGGCCGGTCGGTGGGCAGGTCCAGCGGCACGACGCCGGCCAGCCGGTCGACCCAGAACCCGGTGTCCACCGGCCGGCCGCGCTGCCAGACGGCGTAGTCGGCGTACTGCAACGAGGGCTCGGGCAGGGTCTCGCCCCGGTACAGCGCGCCCAGCTCGTCCGCCAGCAGGCCGAGCGACCAGCCGTCCACCACGATGTGGTGCGAGGCCAGCAGCAGCACGTGCGCGTCGGCGGACTCGGTGCGCAGGGCGGCCCGGAACAGCGGGCCGCGCCGCAGGTCGAACGGCTCGTCCAGCACCTCGCGCAGGTCGTCGACGGCTTCCAGGTCGAGCTCGACGTCGTCGTGCACGACCTGCACCGGGCGGCCGTCGACCTGGTCGAAGGTGGTGCGCAGCGACTCGTGCCGGCGCACCAGCCCGCGCACGGCGTCGGTCAGCCGCGGCACGTCCAGCGCGCCGGTGAGCCGCAGCGCGGTCGCGCTGGTGTACTCGGTGCTGCCGGGCTGGAACTGGGCCAGGAACCACAGCCGCTGCTGGCCCGCCGACAGCGGCAGCGGCTCGTCGCGCGGCGCGGGCGGGATCACGTCGGCCCGCGGCGCGGCGCGGCCGGCCAGCCGCGCGCGCAGCTTCTCCCGGAGGTGCTCCGGCAACGCGGAGATGCGGTCGTTCTTGGACGTGGTCATGACGGGTCACGCCTCCGTGTCGGCAGCGAGAGCTTCGAGATCCGCGAGCACCAGTTCCTCGACCAGGTCGGCCAGGGCGGAGACGGTGCGCGCGGTGAGGACGTCGCGCGGTGACAGGTCGACGCCGAAGGCCGCCTTGGTCCGGGACGTGATGTGCAGGCTGCGGATCGAGTCGCCGCCGAGGGTGAAGAAGCTGTCCTGCACGCCGACCTGGCCGACGTCCAGCACGTCGGCCCAGATGGCCGCGATGGCCTCTTCGGTCTCCGTCCGGGGCGCGACGTACTCGCCGGACGTGACCGCGTCGCGCTCGGGCGCGGGGAGCGCGACGCGGTCGAGCTTGCCGTTCACGGTCAACGGCAGGCTTTCCAGTGCGACGAACGCCGCGGGAACCATGTGGTCGGGCAGGACCTTGGCCGTGTGGTCGCGCAGCTCCGTCGCCGTAGTCGGCTTGTCCGGCACGTAGTACGCCACCAAGCGGTGTTCGTTAGCCAGTACAACGACCTGGGCGACCGCAGGATGCGCGGCGAGGACCGATTCCACCTCGCCGAGTTCGACCCGGAACCCGCGGATCTTCACCTGCTGGTCCGCACGGCCCAGGTAGTGCAGCACGCCGTCCTCCCAACGGGCGAGGTCGCCACTGCGGTACATGCGGGAACCGGCTGGGCCGAACGGGTTCGCCACGAACCGCGACGCGGTCAGGCCGGGCCGGTCGAGGTAGCCGCGGGCCAGGCCGGGCCCGGCCACGTACATCTCGCCGGGCACGTGCGGCGGCACGGGGTTGAGGTCCTCGTCCAGCACGTAGATCCGCAGGTCCGGCATGGCCACGCCGATGCTGCCGTCGGCCTCGGTGTAGGTGACGTGCACGGTGGTCTCGGTGATGCCGTACATGTTGATCAACGCGCCGGGACCGTCCCAGCCCGCCAGCTTGCCCATCTCCAACGCCTCGCCGGCGAAGATGACGCAGCGCAGTCGCAGCCCCGTCGGTTTCTCCGGGATGAGTTGGTAGAACGCCGACGGCGTCTGGCTCAGGATCGTCACGCCCTCGTCGACGAGCAGCCGGGCGAAGTCGCGCGGCGAGCGGGACACCGCGTGCGGCACGACCACCAGCCGGCCGCCGTGCAGCAGGGCCGCCCACAGCTCGAACACCGAGACGTCGAAGGCGTAGCTGTGGAACATCGACACCACGTCGTCGGGGCCGAGCCGGAACCAGTGGTCGGTGGCCGAGAACAGCCGCACCACGTTGCCGTGCGGGATCACCACCCCCTTGGGCCGGCCGGTGGAGCCGGACGTGTAGATCACGTACGCGGCGTTGTCGGGGCGCGGGGCGGTGGTCGGCGCGGTCGCGGGCAGGCCGGTCAGGTCGGGGATCTCCGACAGCACGGCGACCGGGCGGGCGTCGGCGACGGTGGCCGCGATCCGGTCCTCGGGGTAGGCGGCGTCCAGCGGCAGGTAGGCCGCGCCGGACTTGAGCACCGCCAGCACCGCGACCACCTGGTCCAGCGAGCGCGGGAACCGCAGGGCGACGATCCGCTCCGGTCCCGCGCCGAGCCCCACCAGGTGGTGCGCGAGCCGGTTGGTCCGCTCGTCCAGCTCGCGGTAGGTCAGGTGCGCGCCCTCGCACGTCACCGCGACCGCGTCGGGCGTGCGGGCCGCCTGCGCGGCGAACAGCTCCGGGATGGTGGCGGTCGGCTCGCCGACCGCGGTGCCGTTCCAGTCGACCAGCACCTGCCGGACCTCGGCGTCGGACAGCCACGGCACGTCGGCCACCGGCCGGTCGGGGTCGGCGACCAGGCCGACCAGCAGCCGCCGCAGCCGTTCACCGAGCCGGGCCACGGTGTCGCGCTCGAACATCGCGGGCTCGTAGCCCAGCAGCACGCCGAGCCGTTCCTCGGGGTAGACGGTGGCGCTGAGGGGGAAGCTCGTGGTCTCTTCCGCCGACAGCTCGCGCAGGCCCATGCCCTCGGCGACGTCGGCCGGGTAGTTCTCGAACACGACGACGCTGTCGAACAGGGCGGTGCCGCGCTCGACGCCGCTCCAGCCCTGGATGTCGTTGAGCGGCACGTGCTCGAACCGCCGCGACTCCACCTGCGCGTCCTGCACCCCGCGCAGCCACTCCGCGACGGGCGTGGCGCCGTCGACCCGGACGCGCACGGGCAGGGTGTTGATGAAGATGCCGGTGATCGAGTCGACGCCGGGCAGCTCGGCGGGCCGGCCGGACACCGTCGCGCCGAAGCACACGTCCCGCCGTCCGCTGGAGCGGGCCAGCAGCAGCGCCCACGCGCCCTGCACGATCGCGCTCGGCGTGACGCGGTGCCGGCGGGCGAACCCGTACAGCGCCTCGGACTCCTCGGCGGTCAGCTCCACCGGCATCCGCCGCGACGACGTGCCGTGGTCGGCCGGGCGGTCGGCGGGCAGCGGCGTGGGCGAGTCGAAGTCGCCCAGCACGCGCCGCCAGTGCGCCTCCGCCGCGGCCTCGTCCTGCTCGGCGAGCCACGCCACGTAGTCGCGGAACGGCCGACGCTCCTCGGGCTCGCCCGCGCCGAGCACGTCGGACAGCACGTGGAAGACGCTCCAGCCGTCGAGCAGCACGTGGTGGAACGTCCACAGCACCTGCACGCTCGTGGGCGACAGGCGCGCGATGGCGACCCGCATCAGCGGCGGCACGGCCAGGTCGATGCCCTCGGCCCGGTCCTCGGCCAGCAGCTCGCGCAGCCGCACGGCGCGGACGTCGGCGTCGAGGTGGCTCCAGTCCAGGAACGTGAACGGCACGCGGACGTGCTCGTGCACCACCTGCAACGGCTGCCGCACGCCCTCCCACAGCACGCTGCTGCGCAGCACCGGCGTCCGGTCGACCACCCTCTGCCAGGCGGCGGCGAACGCGGCCGGGTCCGTGACGCCGTCGACCACGAACGTCGTCTGCTGGAAGTACACGCCTTTGTCGCCCAGGCCGTGGAACACCATGCCCGCCTGCATCGGCGTGAGCGGGTAGGCGTCCTCGCCGGTGATCCGGTCCACCTCGGCCTGGGCCAGGTCGGCCAGCGGGAAGTCCGACGGCGTGCGACCGCCCGCGCCCGGCTCGGCGCAGTGGGCCACGATGCCGCGCAGCGCGGCGGTGAACCCGTCGGCCAGGCGCGTGACGGTGTCCGCGTCGTGGGCGTGCTCGCTGTAGTGGAAGGTGAACTCCAGCCGGTCGCCGCGGACCTGGCCGACCACGTCCAGCAGGTGCGGCCGGGGCGCGCGCGGGTCGGCGGACAGCTCCAGGTCGCGCTGGTCGGCGTCGAACCGGCCCAGGTAGTTGAACGACACCCGGGGGTCGCAGGCGGGCGCGGTGCGGGCGAGGTGCCGCAGCGCGCCGTACCCGATGCCGCGTCCCGGCACGGCCCGCAGCTGCTCCTTCACCGACTTCAGCGTCGTGCCCCAGTCACCGGCGGGCACGTCGAGGGCGACCGGGAAGACGGTGGTGAACCAGCCGACCGTGCGGGACAGGTCGACGTCGGCGAACAGCTCCTCCCGGCCGTGGCCCTCGAGGTCGACCAGCACCCGCGGCCGACCGGTCCAGTCGGCCAGCACCCGGCCCAGCGCGGCCAGCAGCACGTCGTTGACCTGCGTGCGGTACACGCCGGGCACGTCGCGCAGCACCGCGTCGGTCTCCCGGGCGGTGAGCCGCACGGTGACCTCCCGCTGGGAGCCGACCGTGTTCGGGCCGGTCCGGTCCACGGGGATGTCGGTCGGCGTGGCGGCCACCGCCGTCCAGTGGTCGAGCTCGGCGTCGAAGCCGTGCCGGGCGTGGTCGGCGAGCCGGGTCGCCCAGTCGCGGAACGACGTGGTCTTGCGCCCGAGGTGGACGGCCTGCCCGACACAAGCCTGGCGGTAGGCGGTGGTCAGGTCCTCGACCAGCACGCGCCACGACACGCCGTCGACCACGAGGTGGTGCGCGGTCAGGCGGACCGAGCCGCCGGCGAGCACCTCGGCCCGCAGCAGCGGCCCGCGGGCGAGGTCGAAGTGCTCCAGCGCCGACGGGTCGGTGTCCGCGACGGGGCCGACCACCTGCCGGTCGCCCTCGAACCGGGCGCGCAGCGCGTCGTGGTGCCCGACCAGCGCGGCCAGGGCGGTGCGCAGCGCGGGCACGTCGAGGTCGACGTCGAGGTCCACGACGACGGACTGGTCGAAGTGCTCGGGCCGCACGGTGTGGCTGTCGAAGAACCAGCGCTGGATCGGGGTGAGCGGCGCGTCGCCGGTGACCGGGCCCTGGTCCGCGGCGGGCGGCAGGTCACGGGTGACGTGCGGCGCGATGGCGGCGATGGTCTGGTGCGCGAAGATGTCCCGCGAGGTCAGCACGAGCCCCGCGCGGCGGGCGCGGGTGACCACCTGGATGCCCAGGATCGAGTCGCCGCCGAGCGCGAAGAAGTTGTCCCGCACACCCACCCGGGCCGCGCCCAGCACCTCGGCGAACACGTCCGCCAGGACGGCCTCCACGGGCGTGCGCGGTGCCACGTAACGGACCTCGGTGCGTTCCTCGGGCGGTTCGGGCAGGGCGTCGCGGTCGAGGTGGTCCAGGCCGACGACCGTCGTGGGCACGGCGTGCGCGGGCAGCACCTGGCCGAGGAACCCCTGCAGCGCGGCGGCGTTCACCGGGGGCGTCACGTAGGCGACGAGCCGCCGGTCGACGGCCTTGACGACCGCGTCGGTCACCTCGTGGTGCCGCCGGATCGCCCGCTCGACCTCGGCGAGGTCGACCCGGAACCCGCGGACCCGCACCGCGTCGTCGGGCGCGAAGTCGAGCCGCGCCAGGCCGCGCAGCGGGCGGTCCGGGTCCTCCACCACCAGGCGCAGCAGGGCTTCCAGGTCGTCGCTCAGCGACTCGATCGTGGCCGCGTCGAACAGGTCGGTGTTGTACTCGACGGTCAGCGCCAGGTCGTCGCCGCGCGGCCAGAACTCCACCACCAGGTCGAACCGGGCCACCGGTCGGGGCAGGTCGTGCTCGGCGGCGGTCAGTTCGCCGAACGCCGGGTCGCGCAGCAGCGGCTGGTGCAGCGCCACCACGGCCTGCACGAGCGGCGTGCGGCCGGGGTCCGGGTCGGGCCGCAGCTCCTCCACCACCCGGTCGAACGGCACGTCGTCGTGCGCGAACGCCTCCAGCGCGGTGTCCCGCACCTGGTCCAGGAACGCGGTGAACGGCAGCTCCGGGTCCACCCAGGAGCGCAGCACGAGCGTGCGGACGAAGAACCCGACCGCGCGTTCCAGGTCGGCGCGGTCGCGGCCGGAGCTCACCGTGCCGACCGCGACGTCCCGCTGCCGGGCGCGCGCCGACAGCAGCACCTGCACGGCGGCGGTGAGCGTCATGAACAAGGTGGCGTCGTGCGCCCGGCCCACGCCCGCCAGCCTGCGGACCAGGTCGGCGGGCAGCGGGCGGCGCAGCACCGCGCCGGAGGTCGTGCGCAGCGGCGGCCGGGGCCGGTCGGTGGGCAGGTCGAGCGCCTCGACACCGTCCAGCCGGGCCCGCCAGTACGCCGGGTCGCCCTCGGGCCTGGCCCGGTCCCACACGGTGAAGTCCGGGTACTGCACGGCGGGCTCCCCGGGCTGCCCGCCCGCGTACAGCTCGGCCAGCTCCTCCAGCAGCACCTGCACCGACCAGCCGTCGGTGACGATGTGGTGCTGCACCAGCACGAGCAGGTGCTCGTCCGGCCCGAGCGGACCGAGCACGGCCCGGGACAACGGCCCGTGCCGCAGGTCGAACGGCTCGTCCAGGCCCAGGTCGGCGGCGCCGGGCCCGCCGTCGCGGGCGGGCAGGACGCGCAGCGGGATGGTGCCGTGCGGCGCGACGACCTGCACCGGCTCGTCGCCCACCACGTCGAACGTGGTGCGCAGCGCGTCGTGCCGGCAGGCCAGCGCGTCCAGCGCCCGCTCCAGCCGCGGCACGTCCAGCGGCCCGGTCAGCCGGACACCCACGGCGGTGTTCTGCTCGGCGGTGCCGTCGAGCGAGAACAGCCGGCGCTGCGCCGACGACAGCGGCAGCGGCGTGACCCGCGGCACGCGCGGGATCGGCGCGCTGTCCCGGTCGGGCAGGGCGGCGGCGAGCGCGGCGACCGTGCGGTGGTCGAACATCGCGCGCACCGGCAGGCCGCCCAGCCGCGACAGCGCCCGCACGGCCAGGATCGAGTCACCGCCCAGGGCGAAGAAGTCGTCGTGCGCGCCGACCCGGGGCACGCCCAGCACCTCCGACCACACCTCGGCGACCCGCTGCTCGGCGGGCGTGCGCGGCTCGACGTGGTCCTCCGGCACGGCGTCGCCGACCACCGGCTCGGGCAGCGCGTCGCGGTCCAGCTTCCCGTTGGGCGTGAGGGGGAACGCCTCCAGCGCCACGAAGGCGGACGGCACGAGGTAGTCGGGCAGCGTGCCGGCCAGGCGCTCGCGCAGCCCTGCGGTCTCACCGACCACGTAAGCGACGAGCCGCTTCGGTTCGCCGCGGGCGACGACGACGGCGTGCTCGACGCCCGGCTGCCCGCGCAGCACCGACTCGATCTCGCCGGGCTCGACCCGGAAGCCGCGGATCTTCACCTGGTGGTCGGCGCGGCCGACGAACTCCAGGTGGCCGTCGGCGCGGGTGCGCACCACGTCGCCGGTGCGGTACATCCGGGAGCCGGGCGGCCCGAACGGGTCGGCCACGAACCGCTGCGCGGTCAGCCCCGGCCGGCCCAGGTAGCCGCGGGCCAGGCCGACGCCGGTGACGTACAGCTCGCCCTCGGCGCCCGGCCGCAGGTCCCCGTCCAGCACGCGGACCTCCGTGCCGGGGATCGGCCGGCCGATCGGCGGCGTGCCGCCGGGCTCCAGCGGCTCGCTCCACGACGTGACCACGGTGGACTCGGTGGGGCCGTAGGCGTTGATCATCCGCCGGCCGGGTGCCCACTTCGCCACCAGGTCCGGCGGGCACGCGTCGCCGCCGACGATCAGCGTGCGGAACGCGGGCAGCGCCGCGTCGGGCATGGTCGCCAGCGCGACCGGCGGGATCAGGGCGTGCGTGACGCCGAACGCCTCGATCACCTCGGCGAGCTGGTCGCCCAGCAGCGGACCGGGCGGTGGCACGACGAGCGCCGCGCCCGCGGGCAGGGCCATGCACAGCTCCAGCACCGAGGCGTCGAAGCTGGGGGAGGAGAACTGGAGGACCCGGTCGCCGGGGCGCACGTCGAAGTGGTCGATCTCGGCGGCGGAGAACGCCGGTAAGCCCCGGTGCGGCACCACCACGCCCTTCGGCCGGCCGGTCGACCCGGACGTGTAGATCACGTAGGCCGGGTCCTCCGGGTGGATCGCGACGTCCGGCGCGGTGCCGGGCCGGTCGGCGACGTCCGGCACGTGGTCGAGCACGAGCAGCGGCTCGGCGTCGGCGACCATGAACGCGATCCGGTCGGCCGGGTAGTCCGGGTCGATCGGCAGGTACGCGGCGCCCGTCTTGAGCACCGCGAGCCGGGCCACCACGTTGTCCACCGAGCGCGGCATGGCGACCGCCACGACCCGCTCCCGCCGCGCCCCCTTGGCGAGGAGAAGGTGCGCGAGCCGGTTCGCGCGCTCGTCGAGTTCCCGGTGGTCGACCACACCGTCGGCGGATATCACCGCGGGTGCGTCCGGACTGCGCAGCGCCTGCGCGGCGATCAATTCCGGCAGTGTGCGGGCGTGCGTCATCGCGAGAGGTGCCTTTCTGGCTCAGGGGGCGCGGCTTACCCGTTCCGCAGAGGTTCAAACGTGATTTTCAGGCCATTTTCGCGACCTGCCTGCGGGCCAGTCGACCGCCGATCTGGATCCACCTGATCCCGCCGTCGCCCGGGTCGCGCAGGAAACGCCCGGTCTGGTTGGTGTCGCCGGTGTCGGAATCGCGCATCGCGAACACCAGCCCGTCGAACAGGGACAGGTCCGCGAACGGCTCGCCGTCCACCGTCAGGGCCAGCCGCTCCCGGTCCACGGCCCGCACGGCGTATTCGACGTCGCCGTTGCGGAACCTCCCGGTGCAGTCCGGCGGCGGTGCGATGGGGTGGTGCAGGCCGCGCATTCCGTCGTAATCGGCCACCGGCAGCCCGGCCGCGACCAATTCGGGCACGAGCTCGCGCCACAGCGCGAAGCCGCTGCTCGCGGTGGTCGTCAGGGCGACCGCGGTGCCGTCGGCCGGGTTGATCCGCAGGTGGCACGACGTGCCGTCGGCGGTGCCGTCGTGGCCGACCCAGCGGACGCCGTCGCGCTGGTACAGCGCCAGCCCCAGGCCCCAGCCGTCGGCCATGCCGAACGGCTCGGCGTGTCGGACGGGTTCCCGCATCAGGGCCAGCTCGTCGGGCCCCATCAGGTGCGGCGGGGCGCCGCCGAGCATCCGGCCGAACGCGACCAGGTCGGTCGCGCTCGCGGCCAGGGCGCCGGCGGGCGCCTCGACCGGGGCCAGCGACTGCGCCACCGGCACGACCCGCCCCGTGGCGGCGTTGACCGCGTGGCCCGCGACCACGTCGGTGTCCGGGCTCGTGGTGAACCTGGCGCGCACCCCGAGCGGGCGCAGCAGGACCGCTTCCACCGCCTCCGCCCAGGTCATGCCGGTGCTCACCTCGATGAGGTGGCCGACCAGGCAGTACCCGATGTTGGAGTAGGAGAAGCCGGCGCCGGGCTCGTGCAGCGGGTGCAGTTCGCGCAGCGCCTGCCGCACGTGGTGGCGCAGGGACGTGGTGCGCACGTCCTCCGGGTCCGACGGCAGCCCGCCGGTGTGGCTGAGCAGGTGGCGCAGCGTCAACTCGTCGGCCACCCCGGGCAGGTGGTCGGACAGCGGCGCGTCCAGCTCCAGGTCCCCGTCGGAGACCAGGGCCATGGCCACGGTCGCGGTGAACGTCTTGGTGATCGAGCCGATGGGCACGGCCGCGTCGGCGGTCAGGCCCACCTCGTGCGTCCACGTGCGTCCCGCGTGGTGCACGGCGAGCTGCGCACCGGGCACCTGGTGCCCGCGGGTCAGCGCGGCTAATCGAGTGGAGATCAGGTCGGTGTCCATGCGTGATCCTCTGAGAATGAGCCGCGGTGGATATGAGGCCGTGGCTGCGGGCCCAACGTTGACGGTCGCCGGGAGATCGTCGCGACCGCCGAACGGAGCATTCACCGAATGGGCATTCCCTATTTTGAGGGAAGTGTAACCCCGTGTTAGAAGTGTGACTTCCGGGATTCACTCGATCGGCTGGTTTGGACCGGATCGTTTCGTAAAGATCCCCAGTACGCGAGGGTTATTCGCAGTCGCGTGTCAACGCCCTTGCGGGCGGTCGTAGGCTGTCCCGTGAAGAGAGCATGAAATGTCTTCGTGGTCCGGTCGGCGGGATTTCGATGATTTTGCCGGGCGCCCGTAACCTTTGTCCGCCGGCCTCGTTTGACGCTACCCGCCCGTAACCGCGAGTCCAACCTCCAGAACGCGTGAGCCCCGCGTTCGGCACGCGTGAGTCCCACGCTCAGGAGCGCCGAGTCGAACGTTCGGGCGCGCACGGGCACGCGCCGGCACGGCGGCGTCACCGCGCGGCACGGGGAGGGGGAGGCGGCTAGTCCCGCTGGACCTCGTGGTGCAGGGCTTCCATCCGGGCGTCCAGCTCGGCCGCGATCGCGGCGGTGGCGGTCAGCTCCTCGACGAACCCGACGGGCACCTGGTCGTCGTACTTGTAGTACAGCTTGTGCTCCAACGTGGCCCAGAAGTCCATCGCGATGGTCCGCAGCTGCACCTCGACCTTGACGTGCTCCACGCGGTCGGACAGGAACACCGGGATGCGCACGATCAGGTGCAGGCTGCGGTACCCGTTGGGCTTCGGCGCGGCCACGTAGTCCTTGGTGCGCAGGATCTCCACGTCGTTCTGCCGGGCCAGCATGTCCCGCACCCGGTACACATCGGACACGAACGGGCACACCACCCGCACGCCCGCCACGTCGTCCAGGTGCTCGGCCGCCAGCGCCAGGTCCGCCGGCAGCCCCTTGCGCCGCAGCTTGTCCAGGATCGCGTCGGGCCGCTTCACCCGGTGCGTCACGTGCTCGATCGGGTCGTGCCGGTGGACGAGGTCGAACTCCTCGCTGAGGATCCGCAGCTTCGTCATCAGCTCGTCGACCGCGAACTTGTAGACCACGAGGGACCGCCGCAGCAGGTCATCCGCGACGCCGATGTCCATGATCCCCACGATACCGGGCGTGCCGGCGCTAGGATGCCGGGCGTGAACACCCACTGGCACGTGGTCCTCCCGCCGCCGTGCGCCTGACCGGGCGCACCCGCTGACGCACTCCTGCACGCCTGCCTGATCCGACCCCGACCGCCGCGGCGGTCCGGTCCGGTCCCGCGGTGCGCCCGTTCGCGTCCTCTTCCCCTCGTCTCGCGAACGGAGACCCCGTGTCGACCCTTGCCGTGCAAACACGCGCTCGTTCCTCCCGCGGACCGCTGCCGATCCTGGCCGCGTGCGTCCTGTGGGGCACCACCGGCACCGTCAGCTCACTCGCGCCCGCCGCCGCACCGACCCCGGCCGTCGGCGCGGCGGGCCTCGTGGTCGGCGGCGTCCTGCTCTTCGTCACGTCCGGGGGCACGCGCGCCGTGCTGCGGACCGCCGACTGGCGGCTGCTGCTGCTCGGCGCCGTGACCGTGGCGGGCTACGTGCTCGCGTTCTACCCGGCGGTCGCCCGCACGGGCGTGGCGGTGGGCACCACCGTCGCGCTGGCCGCCGCGCCGATCGTGCTCGGGCTGCGGTCCCGGCCCCTGCCCACGTCGGCCGCGGTCGTCGGCTGCACGGCCCTCGTGCTCGGTGACGGCGACGCGCACGTCGACCTGCCCGGGGTGGGGTTGGCGCTGGTCGCCGGCCTGTCGTACGCCGTGTACTCGGTCGTCTGCGCGCACCTGATCGGCCGCGGGCACCCGTCCCGCGCCGTGGTGGGCGTGGTGTTCGGCGGCGCGTCGGCCCTGACGCTGCCGGTCCTGCTCGCACTCGGCGTCACGTGGGTGGCGAGCCCGTCCGGGGCGGCGGTGACCGCGCACCTCGCGGTGTTCACCACGTTCGCCGCCTACCTGCTGTTCGCCCGCGGGCTGCGGCACACGGGCGCGGCGGCGGCGACCACGCTGACCCTCGCCGAGCCCGCCGTGGCGGCGGTGCTGGGCGTGGTCGCGCTGGGCGAACGGCTGCCGTTCGCGTCGTGGTGCGGGATGGCCGTGCTGGCGGTTGCGCTGGTCGTGCTCGCCCGGCGGTGACCGGGTCGGCCGGCGTCCACACCGGACGCCGGCCGACCGGTGCCTAGTCGGGTTGGTGAGCGCCGCCGCCCAGGCCGTAGAGGATGCGCTGGATGACCTCGGGGTCCACGTCCGGCTCGTCGCCCAGCGCCTCGGCGGCGGGGGAGCGGCGGGGTTCGCGGCGCGGCAGCGGCACGGCGGAGGCGTTCATGCCGGACGGCAGCGCCAGCTCGCACCACGCCAGGTGGCCGCCCGCGGTGAGGTCGACCAGGCCCGCGCGGGTCCCGGCCAGCTCCGGCGGCAGCGCCACCCGGGTGCCCTCGACCTCGACCACGAGGTACGTGCCGGTCAGGCGCAGGCGCACCAGCAGGAAACCGGGCGCGCGCCGGTCGGCCACCTCGACCGCGGCGCCGACCAGGCGGCGGACGGTCTGCGCGGCCTCGTCCTGCATCGCCCGCAGCCGCCACTCGCCGAGCGAGAAGCGCACGAACATGTCCGCCACGTTCACCGCGGTGGGCAGCGCGACGAGTCGAAGGTCGTCGACCTGTTCGGTCTGGGCGTTCACACCGATCCTCCTCGCCTGCGTCCGGCGCGTGCTGCGCCAGATGGTGCCATGAGTGCGTCCGATGTCACCCACGCGGTCTACGACCGTGAGCGGACTGTGTCCGCATCGAGTTCTACAGCTTCAGTGCTGACCGAAGCAAAACCCTGGCTTCACGACCTACTACGGGTGGAGACGGTGCGCGGTTCAGGCAGGTTGCGCCGGCGCGGACGAAACTACCGAACGCCGCTGCGAAATGGAATGACGGCCCCGGTTCGCCCGGCCAGGGACTTGACCTACGCAGCGTAGGGGCTCTGAGCAGCGCGAAGGGCCCGCCGACATCCTCGGCGGGCCCTTCGGTGGAGCGGGGTCAGGCCTGCTTGGCGGCCTCGATCTCCAGCAGGATGGTGATCTTGTCGCCGACGACGGCGCCGGCCGGGCCACCGGTCACGCCGAAGTCGCGGCGGTTGATCTCGGTCGAGGCGGAGAAGCCGACGACCTTCGAGCCGTCGAACCCGTCGCCGAAGCCGTTGATCTCCAGCTCCAGCTCCACGGCCTTGGTCACGCCGTGCAGGGTCAGCTCGCCGTCGACGATGAAGCCCTCGCCGTGCGCGCGCACGCCGGTGGAGGTGAAGGTGAGCTCGGGGAACTTCTCGACGTCCAGGAAGTCCTCGCCGCGGACGTGGGCGTCGCGCTGGTCGTTGCGGGTGTTGACCGAACCCGCGTCGATCTTCGCGGTGACCGTGGACTCCAGCGGGTTCTCGGCGGTGACGATGGTGCCCTCGAAGGTGCCGAAGTGGCCGCGGACCTTGGACACGCCGAGGTGGCGGACCACGAAGGAGATGTCCGAGTGCACCGGGTCGATCGCCCACGTGCCCGCGAGGTAGCCGGGGATCTGCACAGTCTGCGAGGTCATGGATGGTCCTTCTCGGTTGGTCTGGTTGAACTCTCAACAGAACATAGCGCATCCTGGTTGAAGGTTCAACAACGGACGTATGATGGGGGCATGAGCGACGTGCGGTGGCTGAGCGCCGAAGAGCAGCAGGTGTGGCGTGCCTTCATGACCGCCGTGACCAAGTTCACCGAGCACCTGGACCGGCAGTTGCAGCGCGATTCCGGCATGCCCATGGCGTACTACGAGATCCTGGTCGCCCTCTCGGAGGCCCCGGAGCGCGCGCTGCGGATGAGTGAGCTGGCGTCGGTGTGCCACTCGTCACGGTCCAGACTCTCGCACGCCGTGGCCCGCTTGGAGAAGGAGGGTTGGGTGGAACGCCGCGCCTGCCCTTCGGACCGCCGAGGTTCCATCGCGGCGCTCACCGACGTCGGTTTCCGGGTGTTGGGGCAGGCGGCGGCCGGGCATGTGACGGCCGTGCGCGAGCACCTGTTCGACGTGTTGACGCCGGAGCAGCTCCGGTCGCTGGCGGAGATCAGCCGGGCCGTGGACGCCGGGCTGACCGCGGAGTGCGCGAAGGTGCGCCGCGAGGAGTTCGCCGACCTGTAGGTCCGCCCTTCGGCCCGCACGGGGGAACATCCCACGTCCGGGGGAGGTCGAGTCCGATGTGGACGTATCCGGCGCAGCGGTCGTGCGCCGAGCGGAGCAGGATCACCGGTTGTCGCAAAATCGTCATGCGGGGCCGTTAGCATCCGGGCCGTGGGAGCGAAGCCGGGCAGGATCGCGCGTCGGGCCATCGGCGCGGGCCGGCGTGAGTCGGCCAGTGTCAGCGCCGCCGCGTTAGGGCTCTTGTTGCTGGTCGGCGCCGCTCTCGGCGACGGCATCTCGCGCACCGCCGTCGAGGTCTCCGACGGCCTCACGTGGTTGAACGACGACCAGCGCGGCGAGGTCGTGCAGGTCAACCCGAGCTCCGGGAAGCCGCAGACCCGCTTGCAGGTCAGCGGCGCGGACGCGCAGCTGGAGATCGCGCAGTCCGACGACAAGCTGATCGTGCTCGACCGCCGCACGGGCCAGATCACGGTGATCGACCTCGCTACCCTGCTGTCCTCCGGTCGCCGCCAGGCGCCCCCCGGTCCGTCGGCGAAGGTGCTCATCGCGGGGGACATGGTGTTCGTGGTCGACCGCGCCGCGGGCTCGGTGCACAACGCCGACCCGGTGACGCTGGTCGACATCGGGTCGCCGTGGTCGGCGGGGCAGCCGCTGGCCGACGTGGTGGCGGATGACGACGGCGTGCTGTGGGCGGTCGACCACGGCGGCAACCTGCACGCGTTGGAGTGGTCCGCCGACGAGCTGGAGTTCGTGGAGCGGTCGAACAAGGCGGTCGCCGGCGCGGGTCCCCGCACGGCGTTGGTGCCGCACGAGCGCGGCGTGACGCTGCTCGGGTTGGAGGGCGGCGTGGTGGTGCGCGACGGCACCGGCCGCGACCTCACCACGAGCACGAAGACGTTCGGCGGCGACCCTCCGGGAAGCGTTCGGGGGCTTCCGGACGACCCTCGGGCGCCTCCCGCCGCACCGCCACCGTGTGATCGGGGTCCACAGTGGACCTGGCGTGCGACGCCGGCACCGACGCCAGCGCCGCGCGCAGCGCCGCCGCGTCCGGGAACCGCTCCTCCCGCTCCTTGCGCAGGCACCGCAGGATGATCGCCACCAGCTCCACCGGCACGTCCCGGCGCAGCAACGACCGCGGCGACGCCTCGCGCACCCGGCCCAGGTAGGAGAGCATCGTGTCCTCGCCGGGGTTGTCCGACGCGAACGGCGGCTGCCCGTCCAGCAGGGTGAACAGCGTCGAGCCCAACGACCACAGGTCGTCGGCCGCGGCGGGCGGTCGACCGTCGACCATCTGCGGCGCGGCGTGCCGGTAGCTCACCATGCCCAACGACGCGGTGTGCGCCGCGTCCGCGCCGCGCGCGATGCCGAAGTCGGCCAGCACGTACGACGTCGGCAGCACCAGGATGTTCTGCGGCTTCACGTCCCGGTGCAGGATGCCCTGCCCGTGCGCGAACGCCAGCGCGTCGGCCACCGCGATCCCGGCCGCGACCACCTCGTGCACCGGCAACGGCCCGCGCTGCCGCAACCGGTCGTGCAGCGACCCCAGGTCGTAGTACTCCATCACGATGCACGGCCGGCCCGCGATCACGCCGGTGTCCAGCACGGTCACGATGTGCGGGTGCTGACGGCCGAGCCGGACGGTGATCTCCAGCTCGCGGTGGAACCGGCTGACCGTGTCCTGGTCGGTCACGTCCAGCACCTTCACCGCGACGTCACGGCCCAGCCCGACCTGCGTGGCCCGGTACACGGTGCCCTCGCCGCCGTGCGCGACGAGCCGGAAGTCGCTGTAACCGGGCAGGGTGACCGGCCCAGCCGCGCCGCTCGGACCGGGCTGCGGCGGCGGCGCCCAGGCCAGCAGGTCGTCGGCGGGGTCCACGACCGGGATCGTATCCGGCCCGGGTTCCGCGTGGTGGGGCACGACATCGGAAGGGTGCGTCGACATGCGGCCGAACGCGGGGCGACGGAGGGTGTGGGTGTCGCCGACGTCTGCCGGAGGGAACGTGGGATGAGTGACCCGATCGTGGTCGGAGTGGATGGTTCGCAGTCGGCGCTGACGGCCGTGCGGTGGGCGGCGGAGGAAGCCGCGCGGCACCGCGTGCCGCTCGCGCTCGTGCACGCCTACCTGGTGCCCGAGCGGGGCTACCCGGACGTCGTGGTGAGCAGCGGCCAGGTGCGCGAGGCGTTCGAGGAGCAGGGCAGGCAGTGGCTGGAGACGGCGGCGGCGAGCGTGCGCGACCTCGTGCCGGACGTGCGCACGTCCGTGGTGGCCGCCCAACCTGCCGCCGCGATGATCGCCGCCTCCGAGGGTGCCCGGCTGGTCGTGCTCGGGTCGCGGGGGTTGGGTGGGTTCCTCGGCCTGGTCGTGGGGTCGGTGGCGGTGGCGGTGGCCACGCACGGCCGGAGCCCGCTGGTCGTCGTCCGCGGCCCGTACCCGGCCACCGGCCCGGTCGTGCTCGGCGTGGACGGCTCGCCTGCGGGGGAGGCGGCGATCGGGCAGGCGTTCGAGGCGGCGTCGGTGCGGGGCGCCCCGCTGACCGCGCTGCTCGCGTGGACGCCGTTGCTCGCGGGCACCCCCTACGCCGACAAGGTCCGCGTGCACTGGGCCGAGGTGGAGGAGCAGCAGCGGCAGTTGCTGGCGCAGCGGCTGGCAGGCTGGCAGGAGGAATACCCGGACGTGGTGGTCGACCGGCGGGTGGTGCGCGAGCGGGCGACGAAAGCCCTGATCGACGCCTCGCGCGGCGCTCAGCTCCTCGTGGTCGGCAGTCGGGGTCGCGGCGGCTTCGCGGGCCTGCTCCTCGGCTCCACCAGCCAGGCGCTGGTCCACCACGCGTCGTGCCCGCTGGTGGTCGTCCGACCGGACCGTTCGGCGGACTGATCCGCGCCGCGCACGCCGGCCGAGGTGATCTTCGGGCATGATCGGCACCGCGAGGTGGACGCCTCGGTCCGTACCGGCGACGCGGCGGGGGAGCGGAATGGTCGCAGTGCTCGGCGGTCTGCGGGGTAACCGCGACCTGGCGGTGCTGGTGGTCGGGTCCGGCGTGGCGGGCCTGGGCGCGCAGCTCACGCTGATCGGGTTCACCACCGCGCTGGCCGGTTCCGGCGCGTTCGCCGTGGCCGGGTTGTTCGTGGCCGTCGCGCTCGGCGCGGTGCTGGGCGCGCCCGTCGCCGGGTGGGCCGCCGACCGGTTCCCGCACCGCCTGCTGCTCAGCGTGGCGGTGTTCGCGCAGGTGCTGCTGCTGATCGGGCTGCTGTTCGGGCACGAGCGGCCGGCCGTGCTGTACGGGCTGGTGGCGGTGCTGGGCGTGGCCGGCGGGGTCGTGCGCACCTGCGCGTCCGCGCTGGTTCCGGTCGCGACCGGGGAGGACGGCGCGGCGGGCGGGCACGCGGCGATGTCGTCGGCGCAGAACACCGCGGCCGTCGCGGGCATCGTGCTCGGCGGCGTGCTCGCGGCCGGTCCGGGCGTCGAGTGGGCCGTGATGCTGGACGCGGTGTGCGCGTTCGCCCACCTGGCGCTGGTGGTGCTGTGGCTGCGGGTGGACCGCGACCCGCGGCAGGACGACGTCGGCGCCGCGTCGAGCGGCCAGTGGAGCGGGTGGGTGCTGCTGCGCAGCGACCGGTTGCTGCTCGCCCGCGTGGTCGCGCAGGCCGTGGTCGGGGTGGCGGTGGCGATCGCGCTGGTCAACGAGGTGTTCCTGGTGCTCGGCCCGATCGGCGGCACCCCGTTCACCTACAGCGCGGTGCTCGCCTGCTGGACCGCCGGCCTGCTGCTCGGCCCGAACCTGACCCGCCGGTTCACCACACCGCGGGCGCTGGTCCTGGCCTTCGCCGGTGGCAACCTGGTGCTGGCGTTGGCGCTGGCCGCGCCCGCGCAGCTGCCGCACCTCGTGGTCAACGCGGTCGCGTGGCTGGTGGCCGGCGCGTGCGGCTCCGTGCAGAGCGTGACGCTGAACGGCCTGGTGCAGGCCAGGACGTCCGACGCGGTCCGGGGCCGGGTGTTCGCCACCGTCGGTGCGATCACCGCGTGCTCGGGCGCGGTGGGCATCGTGGTGGCGGGGGCGGTCGTCAGCGCGGCGGGGCCGCTGGCGGCGCTCACGGTCGCGTCGGGCTTCGCGCTGGTCGCGACGCTGATGGCGGTCCTGACCGTGCTGCGCCGCGACCACCTGCGCGCGTCGCTGGTGTCACCGGACTTCGACCGCGTGCCGCTCTGACCGGCACGCCACCACCAGACGAGCACCGCCACCGCACCGGCCGACGGCATGACGGTGGACGTCGACGTCGCGTCCACGACGACACCGCCGACCAGCGCCCCGATCGACAGCGTCGCCTGGAACGACGACGTGAACACCACGGCCGCCGCCTCCGGCGCGCGCGGTACGGCGGAGGCGATCCACGTCTGCGAGCACACCGGCACCGCGCCGTATGCGAGCCCCCACACCACCAGCAGCACGAGCGCGCCCGCGTCCCACCGCCCGACCACCGGCAACAGCGCCGTCGCCACGCCCGCCGCGCCGCACACGAGCAGGAACACCGTGACGTACGTGTAGGTGCCGAAGTGCGCGAGCACCACCAGGAACGTGACCAACAACCCTGACCGGACACCGGCGACGCGCAGCACGTCCCGCAGCACCGACGCCCGCGTGACGTGCACGGCCGACAACACCGACCGTCACCACACCCAGCACCGACCCCGGCGGCACGGCCGCGAAGACCACGGCCGTCGCCAACCCGGCCCGTTCCGGCCGCACCAGCCGTGCCGCCAACCGCTCCCCGACCTACCAGAACGCCCCGATGACGAACCCCACCACCACCCGTGACACCACGACCACCCAGTACGCGGACGCCACCGCCGCGAGGAAGTCCGCCACGGCCAACACGAGCACCGATCCGCACGCCATCGCCCGCCGGTCGACCCGCCCGGTCGCCACCGTCACCACCGGCGCGGCGACGGCGGCCAGCAGCCCCGGTGCCGTCATCATCAACCCGGCCGTCCCGGTCGAGACGCCGAACTCCGCGCCGATCGGCGTCAGCAGGCCGATCGGCAGGATCTCGGTCGTCACGATCGAGAAGATCCCCGCCGTCACGGCGAGGACGGCGGGCCAGTTCCCCTGCGCTCCGATCATGGGCCCAGCCCACCAGGCGGGGCCGTGCCACGTCTGGCGGAATCACGACGGCTCGGTCCGGTGTGACGTGATGGTGCCACCACGGAGTCCCGGGCGCGGGAGGACGGGCCTCCCGCGCCCCGCGCGATCAGACGACCTTCGGGTGGACCTGGGTTTCGCGGCCGGTGACGGCGTCGATCGCGAACACCCGCTCGATGCGCGGGTTGCCCTGCAGCGTCGGGAAGTCCGCCAGGTCGACCGGGCCGTCGTCGGCGCGGTTGGGGCCCAGGAGGACGTAGACGTCGCCGTTGGCGCTGCGGGCCGGGCCGGCCGTGACGGTGTCCGACAGTTCCGGTGACCGGTCGGTCGTCCCGGGGCGGCCGTCGAGGTTCGTCATGAACTCGGCCAGGTCCATGAGGTTGTGGCGTCGACCTTCGGTGTCGATGGTGTCGCCGGCCCAGAAGAAGGACCCCTCGCCCTTGGTGGCGAGGATGTCGCGGATGTTCTCCCGCCACCGCTCGCCCTCCTCGGCCGGGAGGTCGCGCAGGTCGAGGCAGGGCTTGCCGTCCACCGAGGTGATGGGGAAGCCGTGCTCGTCACGCTCGTGCCGGACTTCGCGCGGCACGTCGTGGCCGGGACGTGCCTCACCCGTGGGGTTGCGATCGTCCGACTCACCGGGCTTGCGGTCATCGTGGTCGAGACCGGGGGCGTTCGAACGCGGTGGCGTGTCGGCCTCGCCGCCGGTCGACGGCAGACCCGTGCCGGGCTCCGGCATGCCCGGCTGCTTGAAGAGGTCTTTGGGGACTTCGGGGATCGGTGGGGTGGGTGGCGGGGTCGTGCCGGCGGACGGTGAGGTCGCGGAGCTGCCGCCGGACGAGCCGCCCGTGCCGAGGTCGGGGATGCCCGGCTGCTTGAAGAGGTCTTTGGGGACTTCGGGGATCGGTGGGGCGGGTGGCGGGGTCGTGCCGGCGGACGGTGAGGTCGCGGAGCCGCCGCCGGACGAGCCGCCCGCCCCGCCGCTCGTGCCGAGGTCCGGCGTGCCGGGTTGGTCGAACATCTCCTCGGGCACTTCGGCGACGGACGGGGTCGGTGGCGGGGTCGTGCCGCTCGTGCCGGGGTCGGGGATGCCGGGTTGCTTGAAGAGGTCTTTCGGTGCCTCGGGGATGGGTGGCATCGGCGGAGGGGTCGTGCCGGTGGGCGGTGTGGTTGCCGGGGGTGTGGTGGGGGAGCCGCCGGGGGTTCCGGAGCCGCCGCCGCTCGTGGAGCCGGTGGGGGTCGCCGCTTGGGGATCGGGGACTTCCGGGAAGTCGGGGACCGGCGCGGGTCGGGTGGTGGGCGGCGGCGGGGTGCTGCTCTGGCCCGTGGTGGTGCCGGAGGTCTCCGGCGGCGGACCCGCGGGCCCGGAGGGGTTTCCGCCTCCGGACGCACCGGGGAGCTGCTCGGTCGGGGTGACCGGTGGGCCCTGTGGAGCCGGGGTGCCGGTGGGGCCGCCCGACGGAGCTCCTTGGGGGCCGTCGGTGATCTCGGCGGAGTCGAAGGAGGTGAACTGCTCGCCGTTGGCGCGGTCGGCTTCCAGGTGGGTCCGCGCGGTGGCCTTGAGGCCTTCGCCGACGAGCCCCAACGTCGAGGCGGCCTTGCCCGCCAGCTCGACCGACTTGCCGTGCGAGGCGTTGAACGCTTCCACGGCGAACGTCCCGACGGTGCCGAAGGCGTTGCCCGCCAGGGTCTGGCCGGACAGCGTCGACGACACCTCCTGGTAGCCGGTGCGCAGGTTCTCGGCCTGCTGCTGGAGCGAGTCGATCGCGGACTCGTCCATCGTGAAGCCCGAGCCGCCGCCGGGAGGCGGCGTGCTGATGGTGGTCGGTGTCAGGTTGGTGACCATGGCGTTTCTCCGCGGAACGGCAGGGATGGACGAGGAGGGAGGCGTTCGACGACCGCTCGCGGCCTAGTAGGGCTTTGTTAGGTGCTGTTGACCTGCGGTTGCTGTGGTGTGGTCGTGGCCTGGACGGGTTGTCGGCAGGTGTGGCAGACGCCTGTCCAGGCCGCGAGTAAGGCTTGGAGTTCGCGCAGGACGGCGTAGAGGGTCAGACCTGCGCAGGGGCTTTTGGGGTGCGGCGCAGCCGGGTGCAGATTGCCTGCGCGACCGAGGCCAGCGTGACGTGGCGGTGCCAGCCGATCCAGGAGCGGCCCTCGAAGTGGTCCAGGCCGAGGCCGTCCTTGAGTTCGCGGTAGTCGTGTTCGATGCGCCAGCGCATTTTGGCCAGCTTGACTAGGTCGCGCAGGCGGATGTCGACGGGCAGGGTGGACAGCCAGTAGTCGGTGGGTTCGGGTTCTCCGGTGGGCCATTCAGCCAGTAGCCAGCATTCGGGCAGGCTGCCGTCGGGGGCGCGGGGGATGTTGCGGTTGGCCGGGCGCACCCGCAGCGCAAGGAAGCGGGAGCGCATGGTCGCGGTCGGGTTGCCCGCGCTCCTGCGGGAGCCGTGGCGCCAGACCACGAACCGCCCCGCCGAACGCCCGGCTTCGGTGACCAGGGTCTTGGCG
The DNA here is from genome assembly GCF_006716745.1 of Saccharothrix saharensis. Taxonomy (NCBI): domain Bacteria; kingdom Bacillati; phylum Actinomycetota; class Actinomycetes; order Pseudonocardiales; family Pseudonocardiaceae; genus Saccharothrix; species Saccharothrix saharensis. Next base: position 8,022,655 of record NZ_VFPP01000001.1, read on the forward strand.
GTGACGGGCTTGTCCGGGTAGGTCGTCTTCGTCGGCGGGCGGCCGATGCCCGACCAGCTCGGCGGGACCGGGGCCGTCGAGCCGGGATGCAGGCTGGTGGAGGCCGAGACCGCCACCGCGTAGGTCAGACCGCGGTCGGTCAGCCCCTGGCGGAAGGCGGTGTTGTCGCCGTAGGCCGAGTCGGCCACCACCGGCCGCCGCGGCATGCCCCAGTCCAGCAGCTCGTCGATCATGTCCAGGGCCAGGCGCCACTTCTCCCGGTGCCGCACTTGGTCGGGGATCGCGCAGCGGGCCCGCTTGCGGGCGATCTCCGCGGCTGTCCGCTCGTCGTCGGCCTTGGTGTCGTCCCAGGACTCGGGCAGGAACAGCCGCCAGTCCACCGCGGCCGAGGTCCAGTCGGTGACCGCGTGCACGCTGACCCCGACCTGGCAGTTGCCCCGCTTGCCCAACGCCCCGCAGTACATCCGCGCCACCCCGGGCGAGGAGGTCCCGTCCTTGGGGAACCCGGTGTCGTCCACGGCCAACGCGTCCGGGTCGACGAACCCCGCCGCCCACACCGCCAACCTGCGCCGGACCTCGACGTGGTCCCAGGTCGAGGTGGTGACGAACTGCTGCAACTGCTGATGGTCCACACCGAGGCGCTCGGCCATGGGCTGCATCGACTTGCGCCTGCCGTCCAACAGCAGCCCACGCAGATACAGCTCACCCTTGCCGCGCTGGTCACGCCGGGCGAACCCGCCGAACACCTCCGCGGCGAACCCTTCGATGACCGGCCGCACCTCGGCCATCTCCTCCGGCGTCACCACCGCAGGAAACCACACCGCCCACACATCCCATCACTCGACCTAACAAAGCCCTACTAGGCGGTGTCCTGTAAGCCGGTGATCAGGGTGTCTGGTAGTTCTGGTGCATGGTGGGGCGTGGTGAGCTGACCGATCGTGCGTGGGCGGCGATCGAGCCGCTGTTACCGGTGTCGGGGCGTGGGCGTAGGTGGCGGGATCACCGTCAGGTGATCAACGCGATCCTGTGGAAGCTGCGTACCGGCGCTCCGTGGCGGGACCTGCCCGAGCGCTACGGGCCGTGGAAGACCGCGCACGAGCGGCTGCGCCTGTGGACCGCGGACGGCACCTGGCAGCGCATCCTGGACCGGGTGATCGTGAAGGACGACTCGGTCGGCGAGCTGGAGTGGATCATCAGTGTCGACTCCAGTGTCGTCCGGGCCCACCAGCACGCCGCCGGTGCCCGGAAAAAGGGGGATGCACCGCCGGGGTCGAGGCCCTCGCCGTCGACGGGGAAGGCCTCGGGCGGTCCCGGGGCGGACTGAGCACCAAGATCCACATCGCGGTCGACGGACGCGGCCTGCCGATGCGCATCCTGATCACACCCGGCCAGGCCGGGGACAACCCGCGATTGCTGCCGCTGTTGGACGGCATCCGCGTCGCCCGGTCCGGCCCCGGCCACCCGCGCGTCCGGCCCGACGTGGTCATCGCGGACAAGGCCTACTCGCACAAGTCGACCAGACTCGCCCTGCGCGCCCGTCGCATCGCGTTCACCTGTCCGGAACGCAAGGACCAGGTCGCCCGCCGCGCGGCCCTGGGCTCACGCGGTGGGCGGCCACCGGTTTTCGACGCCGAGCGCTACAGACAGCGCAACGTGGTCGAACGCTGCTTCAACCGGCTCAAGCAGTTCCGCGGCCTGGCCACCCGCTACGCCAAACGAGCCGCCTACTACCAGGCCGAACTCACCATCGCCGCCATCGTCCTCTGGCTGCGATGACGAATTACAGGACAGCGCCTAGTCGGTCGCCTCGACCCGGCGGACGGTCGCCTCGTGGGTGGCGGTCACGGCGCGCGCCTGCAACGGCTCGGCGACCCCGTGTTCGGCGACCCGGTGTTCGGCGAGGCGGTACGCGGTGACGGGTTCGGTGGCGCGCATCATCGGCTGCGCCTCGTGGTGGACGGGCGCCTCCACGCGCATCGCCTGCACCATCGGCTCGGCGCGGACGGCGTGACGCGCCTGGACCGGCTCCTCCGCGGCGACCCGCATCGGTTGCCAGGTCTCGTGTTCCGCCGCGACAGCCCGCATCGGCTGCAAGGCTTCGTATTCCCGTGCAACGGCCCGCGTCGGCTGCACAGCCTCGAATTCCCGTGCGGTCGCCTGCATCGGCCGCAACGCCTCGTGTTCCCGGGCAAGCGCGTGCATCGGCCGCAACGCCTCGGTCCCACGCTCCGGCACCAGCGGCCTCGAAGCGGTGCGCGCCGTCATCGCGGCCGTCTCCCCGCCCGCGGCGGACTCGAACCGCTCCCACTCCCGCCCGATGTCGTCGGAAATGCCGTCGAGCTGCTTCACCCGGTCCACCTGACGCGTCAACGCCGCGTTCAAGTCGTCCACCTTCGCCGCGATGCTCGACCCGAGCTGCGTCGCGCTCCCCACCACCGACCCCAGGAACACCGCGATCGACGCCCCGAACGTCACCGGCGCGAACACATAAGCCTGGATCGCACCGGGCACCAGCGAATCGGAGTACTGCCCCACCGTGTGCAGCACGGCCTCGCGCAACGCCTGCACCATCGCACCGGTGTTCTCGACGACCACACCCTTCACGGCCACCGCCTCGGCCAGCGAACCCAGCTCCTCGCCGAGCTTGTCCATGCTCGCCCGGTACGCGTCCGCGGCCGTGCCGGTCCACCCCTCCGGTCGCGCCAGCACCTCCCGCTGCCCCCGCGCCAGCTCCCGCATCCGCTCCGCCGCCGCCCGGAGCGCGTCGACCGTCGCCTGCACGCTCCCCGGGTCGTTCTCCAACCGGTCGATCGGCTCCCGCAGGAACGCCACGTGGTCGACCGCCCACCCCGCCACACCCCGCAGGCTCGCGAACGGGTCCGCGGGCACCCGGCCACCGGTCGGCCGGCCCACCACCGACTCCGGCTCGGCCTGCGCCTCCTGGCCGATCACCTGGATGCGCTGGTCGACATCAGCCCTGACCACGGCTTTCCTGAGCATCGTCTGCGCGGGGGCGCCTGTTGCCATGAGCCGGACCTTCCTCGGAGCGCGTGCCGGGACGACTGACTCGACGCAGTCAAGTGATCGCCGCCAACGCCGCGCCAACGTTGGGCTAACGATCAAGCCCCGGCACGGCTCCGCGCCCGCGGGTCAGCGCCGACGCCAGGCCCGCACCCCCACGACGGTCGGGATCGCGGCGGTGATCGCGGAGCCCACCGCGATCAGCACCACCGACCACAGCGCCGACGACGCGGTCACCCCGGCGATCAGCGTCACCAGACCCACCGCGTAGGTCAGGCACAACGCCACCGCGAGCAGCACCCGCCGCGGGATGCGCAACCACGAACGGGCGCGGGCGAGACGCGCGACGAAACGGGGGTCGTCGTCGTTCAGGTGCCGCTCGATCTGCGCCAGCGCACGTGCTTCCTGGTCCGTCAGTCCCATGCCCACTCCACCTCCGCGTCGGGTGCCCGTGCTCTCGCCTTCCCAGTGTGACCCGAACGAGACCGGAACGCTATGAAATCGGAGCCGTCCGGCAATCGGTGAGAACGCGCCCGCCGGTCGCCGCGGAGTTGACGGGCCGCCCGCGCCGGGACTTGGATCCGATCATGCCGAAGGGGTCAACCACCGCGGGTGACCGCGTGCTCGCCAAGGTCGCCGTCCGCATCCTGCCGTTCCTGGGCCTGCTGTACTTCGTCAACTACCTGGACCGCGTCAACATCGGGTTCGCCGGCCCGAACGGGATGAACGACGAGCTCGGGCTCGGCGCGACCGCCTTCGGGTTCGCCTCCGGCATCTTCTTCCTCGGCTACCTGATCCTCGAGGTGCCGAGCAACCTCGCGCTGCACCGGTTCGGCGCCCGCCGCTGGATGGCCCGCATCATGATCACGTGGGGCGTGGTGGCCACGGCGATGGCCTTCGTGCCCAACGCGACCGCGCTGGTGGTCCTGCGGTTCCTGCTCGGTGTCGCCGAAGCCGGTTTCTTCCCCGGCATCATCCTCTACCTGACCTACTGGTTCCCGGCCGCGCAACGCGCGAAGGCGGTCGCGCTGTTCATGGCCGCGGTCCCCGTCTCCTCGGCCATCGGGTCCACCGTGTCGAGCCTGCTCATCGCGCACGGCGACGGCGTGTTCGGGCTGTCCGGCTGGCGGTTCATGTTCCTGGTCGAGGGCGTGCCGGCGATCCTGCTCGCGTTCGTCACCTGGTTCTACCTGACCGACCGGCCGGAACAGGCCACCTGGCTCGCCGAGGACGAGCGCCGCTGGCTCGCCGACGAGCTCGAAGCCGAGCGCCGCGGCACGGAGGCCGCGCACCACTGGCCGCTGCGCAAGGCGCTGGCCCACCCGCGCATCCTCGGGCTGGCGTTCGTGTACTTCGCCATCGCCTACGGCCTGTACGCGCTGGGGTTCTTCCTGCCGACCATCATCGCGGGCTTCGGCCGGCAGTTCGGCACGAAGCTTTCCGTGCTGGAAGCCGGGCTGGTGACCGCCGTCCCGTACGTCGTCGCGGCGGCGGTGATGGTGTTCTGGGCGCGTCACGGCGACCGCACGAACGAGCGCAAGTGGCACGTGGCGCTGCCGATGCTCGTCGGCGGGTGCGCCATCCCGGTCGCGCTCTACCTGGGCAACCCCTACGCGGCGATGGTCGCGGTCACGGTGTGCGCGGTCGGCGTGTGCTGCGCGCTGCCGACGTTCTGGGCGCTGCCGTCGACCTTCCTCACCGGCACCGCGGCGGCGGGCGGCATCGCGTTGATCAACTCGCTGGGCAACACCAGCGGGTTCGCCGCCCCCTACATCACCGGGTGGCTCCGCGACCTCACCGGCACCCAGCGCGCCGGCATGTGGCTCGTCGGCGCGTGCATGGTCGGCGGCGCGCTGCTCGCCCTCGCCCTGGGCGCCAAGCCGCGCGAGCGCGGGTGACGGCCGACTCGTCCCGGACCGTGACACGACGTGTGATCAAGGGCACAGACAGTTATGTCCTGTCTGGACCATTCGGGTGCTTTGTAGTCCTTGGAAGGGACACTTGAACGGGTGAAATTGAGGGGTCCACCCCGGCGGGTCACCCTGCCAGGGTCCCGCTCTTCGAAGGGCTGCACCTCGTGGCAAGAAAAGGCTTCGTCGCCCTGACCGTCCCCGTCGTCCTCGGCGCGTTGTTGACCGCCGGCTCCTCGCCGGCCGAGTCGCAGGTGCCGCTGCAGAGCCCGATCGACATCACGCCGTCGGCCCTCCGCGTCGACCCGCGCCTGCCGAGGCTGGAGATCTCCTACGGCCACCACGTCGCCGGGGACCTGCACTACGTCCGCAAGGACGCCGCCGCGGCCGACGGCTGCACCGCGCGCGACCACGAGGAGACCGAGGAGTTCGAGGTCGAGCCCGGCGCCGGGCACGTCACGCTGTCGGGCGTCCGCTACGACCTCGTGCAGTTCCACTTCCACACGCCGTCGGAGCACCGGTTCGCCGGCCGCGCCGACCCGCTGGAGATGCACCTGGTGCACCGCAGCGCCGCGGGCGCCCTGCTGGTGATCGGCGTGCCGCTGCGCGTCGGTGCCGCGTCCACCGTGGACACCGTGCTGGCACGCCTCGCGCCCGAGTGCGGCGAGGAGGTGCACCTGCCCGACATCGACCTGAACACGCTGCTGCCGGTCAACCGCGCCACGGCCCGCTACCAGGGCTCCCTCACCACCGCGCCGTTCACCGAGGGCGTGCAGTGGTTCCTGATGGGCGAGAAGACGGTCACCCAGGCGACCGTGACCCGCTTCCGGAGCACGTTCTACGCGGGCAACGCGCGTCCCGTGCAGCCGCTGAACGGCCGCGCGGTCCGCGTCGAGCTGCCGCACCTGTGACCGGTCCGGTGGGGCGGGTGATCACCCACCCCGCCGGTGACCGAGGAAGCGCGGCGCTGTCCCGGACGACCCTGACCGGAACGGTCCAGCACGGTGCGGGCGTTCTGCCGATCGGGTTCCCGGCTGGCGCGGCTCTCCGTCGACGGCGCGCGCGGTCGCCCGCTCCCCGGCCCGCGGCCTGGTTCCGGCCGCGAAGGTCGCGTTCCGGTGGACGCCCTGCGGTCCGTCGGGCGTCCGATCGCCCGGGGAGGTCCACACCGGTGCCATGCGCCGGGAACCCAGGGCATCGACCGCGCCCGCACGGGCCCTGTGCGCGATGACACGTCCGAGGCGCAACCTGCACAGGTCTTGTACACAACGTGATCATGCGGTAACGATGAGTGCATGGCGATCCACGTGCTGGACCCGACCGGTCGGGACGTCCAGGCGGAAGCGGCGGCGTTGCGCGCCCGCGGCCCGGCGACCCGGGTGGCGCTGCCGGGCGGGGTGGAAGCGTGGGTGGTCGGCGACCTGGACCGGTTGCGCCGCCTGCTCTCCGACCCGCGCGTCTCCAAGGACGCCCGCCGGCACTGGCCCGGCCTCGCGGGCATCTCGCCGGACTGGCCGCTGTACCTGTGGGTCGCGGCGCACAACATGTTCACCTCCTACGGCGACGAGCACCGCAGGCTGCGCCGGTTGATCTCCAAGGGCTTCACCGCCCGCCGCGCCGAGGCGCTGCGGCCGGACGTGGAGCGGATCGTGGCCGACCTCGTCGACCGGCTCGCCGCCGGACCGGACGTGGTGGACGTGCGCGCCGGGTTCGCCTACCCGCTGCCGATCGAGGTCATCTGCCGGCTGATGGGCGTGCCCGACGACGCCCGGCCCGAGCTGCACCGGATCGTGGACAGCCTGTTCGTCACCACGACCACGCCGGAGGAGGCGATCACGAACCAGGGCCGGCTCTACGAGATCCTGAACGACCTGGTCGCCGCCAAGCGGGTCGCGCCGGGCGACGACCTGACCAGCGGCCTGATCGCCGCCCGCGACGAGGACGACGCCAGGCTGAGCGAGGCGGAACTCGTCGACACCCTGATCATGATGATCGCCGCCGGCCACGAGACCACGGTCAACCTGCTCGACCAGGCCGTCACCGCGCTGCTCACCCACCCCGACCAGCTCCGCCTGGTCACCTCCGGCGAGCGCACCTGGACCGACGTGATCGAGGAGTCGTTGCGGTGGCAGGCACCGGTGGCGAACCTGCCGCTGCGCTACGCCGTCGAGGACCTGGACCTGGACGGCGTCACGATCCGGCGCGGCGACGCGATCCTCGCGGGCTTCGCCGCCGCCGGCCGCGACCCCGCCCTGCACGGCGACACGGCGGGGGAGTTCGACCTCACGCGCGCGGACAAGACGCACCTGTCCTTCGGCCACGGCGTGCACTACTGCCTGGGCGCGCCACTGGCCCGCATCGAGGCCGAGGTGGCGTTGCCCGCGCTGTTCGGCCGGTTCCCCGCCCTCGCGCTCGCGGTGCCCGCCGACGAGCTGGAACCGGTCCGCTCGTTCATCTCCAACGGCCACCGCACGCTCCCGGTCAGGCTGCGGTAGCCAGCCCGTGGTAGGCGGCCAGCACGATCCCGAGGCCGCGGTTGTCACCCAACGCGCCCTGCTCGAGCATCTGGTTCATCACGTACGCCACCGTCATGCGGGTGTTCAGGTCAACCACCACCACAGAACCGCCCCACCCGCCCCACGAGCACGTCCGCCCCTCGATCCGGTACCCGATGCCGTACCGGATCGGCACGCCCAGGTAGTGGTCCACGCCCCGGAACTGCTCCTCCAGCACGCGCAGGCACCCGGCAGCCGACAGCAGCCGCACGCCGCCGACCGCGCCGCCGGACGCCAGCACCGACTGCACCAGGCCCACCGAACGCGCGTTGCCGTGGCCGCCCGCCGACGGGATCTCCGCCCGACGCCACGCCGCGCGGTTCGCGTCCTGCACCACGATGGCCGGGTTGGGCTCCTCGCCCGGCAACCCCGGCGCGGCACTGCCCGAACCGCCCGGGGGCGGGAGCACCGGCGCCACGCGGTGGTCGTGCTCGACCGGCAGGCCGATGTGGAAGTCCGCGCCCAACGGCCCGGCCACCTCCTCGGCGAAGAACGCGCCCAGGGTCCGGCCGGTGACCCGGCGGACCACCTCGCCGATCAGGAAGCCCTGCGTCAACGGGTGGTAGCAGCCGACCGCGCCCGGCGCCCACCGGGCGGGCTGCGCGGCGAGCCGCGCCGTCACGCCCTCGCGGTCGAACAGCTCCGGCACGGTGATCGGCTCGGCCCACGTCGGCAGGCCGGCCGTGTAACCGAGCACGTGCCGCACCCGCACACCGCCCTTGCCCGCCGCCGCGAACTCCGGCCAGTAGTCGGCCACCGGCGCGTCCAGGTCGAGCACGCCCCGGTCGGCGAGGATCAGCGCGCACAACGCCACCATCGTCTTGGTGGTGGACCAGACGTTGACGATCGTGTCGCGTTCCCACGGCGTGGTGCGGGTCGCGTCGACGTGACCGCCCCAGAGGTCGACCACCGGCTCGCCGTCGACGTACACGGCGACCGAAGCGCCCACGTCGTCCTGCGCCAACGACGCCGCGAACGTGTCGCGCACCCTGCCGAACCGCTCGTCGCACGTGCCACGGATCTCCGCCACCGACGGAACGTAACGCGGGCGGCGGGCGCCCGGCGACCGCGTTCTTGCCCGACCCCGCCAACCGGGACGCCCCGGCTGCGCTGTTCGGCGCAACCTCACCTCGCCGGCGCGCGATGCCGTGCGAGGTCGACTTAGGGTCGGGTCATGAGCCCCGCCTTCTCCCGCCGCGGCTTCCTCGGAGCCGCCGCCTGGTTACCCGTCGGCGCGCTCCTGCCGGGCCAGGTGACGGCCGACCCGCCGCCCGCGTTCCCGGCGGGGATCGACCTGTACCGGCAGGCCTACCGGAACTGGGCGGGGGAGATCCGCACCGACGACCTGTGGACGTGCGCGCCGCGCACCCCGGCCGACGTGGTGCTCCTCGCGAACTGGGCGCACGGCCAGGGGTTCGCGTTGCGGCCGCGGGGTTTCCGGCACGGCTGGGCGCCGCTCACGGTCACCGCCGACACCACCGGCGCGGACCGCGTCGTGCTGGTCGACACCACCGAGCACCTCACGGCGATGACCGTGCTGCCCGGCGCGGTGCGGGCGCAGACCGGCGCGTCGATGGACGCCCTGCTGGCGTTCCTGGAGGACGCGGGACTGGGCGTGACCAACACCCCCGCGCCGGGCGACTTGACCGTCGGGGGCGTGCTCGCGATCAACGGCCACGGCACGTCCGTCCCCGCGGTGGGCGAGACGCGGCCGCCGGGCCACACCTACGGCTCGCTGAGCAACCTGATCCTGTCGCTGACCGCGGTCGTGTGGGACGGCGGCGAGTACCGGCTGCGCACGTTCCAGCGCGACGAGCCCGAGTGCGCCGCGCTGCTGACGCACGTGGGCCGCGCGTTCGTGACCGAGGTGACGTTGCGGGTCGGCGCCAACCAGAACCTGCGCTGCGTCAGCCGGGTCGACATCCCGGCCGGTGAGCTGTTCGCGCCGCCCGGCAGCGGCGCGACCCGCACGTTCGCGAGCTTCCTCGACCAGACCGGTCGGGTCGAGGCGATCTGGTTCGCCTTCACCGACCACCCGTGGCTCAAGGCGTGGAGCGTCGCGCCGACCAAGCCGCCGACCTCCCGGCACGTCGTCACGCCGTACAACTACGTGTTCTCCGACAACGTGCCCGAGCCGGTCTCCGACCTCGCCGACCTGCTCATCACCGGCGCGTGGGCGCTCACCCCGACGTTCGGGCAGCTCCAGTACACGACCGCGGCGACCGGGCTGACCGCCACGCTCACCACCGACCTGTGGGGCGCGTCGAAGAACCTGCTGCTGTACGTCAAACCGACCACCCTGCGCGAGACGGCGAACGGCTACGCGGTGCTGACCAGCCGCGCCGAGGTGCAGCGCGTGGTCAGCGACTTCGCCGCGTTCTACGAGACCCTGCTGCTGGCCTACAAGAACCGAGGGCTGTTCCCGGTCACCGGCCAGGTGGAGATCCGCGTCGGCGGGCTGGACGACCCGGCGCACGTCGGCGTGCCCGGCGCGCGGACCCCCGCGCTGTCGGCCGTGCGGCCGCGCGAGGACCACCCCGAGTGGGACGTGGCGGTGTGGTTCGACGTGCTGACCTTCCCGACCGCCCCCGGCGCGGCGGCGTTCTACCGCGAGCTGGAGCAGTTCTTCTTCACCCACTACACCGGCTCCTACGCGTCCACCCGGGCCGAGTGGTCCAAGGGCTGGGCCTACACCGACGAGGCGGCCTGGTCCGACCACACCGTGCTCACCTCCACCGTGCCGGATTCCTACCGCCAGGGCCCGAACCCGAGCTGGGACGCCGCCCGCGCCACCCTGAACGCCCTCGACCCGCACCGGGTGTTCAGCAACCCGTTCCTGGACGTGCTGCTGCCCTGACGGCCGGCCGACGGCCTCGACCCGGGTCGGTGACGTCGTCGGTGCGCCGTCCGGCACGTCGGAAGCGCCCTCTGTCCCACCTCGGCGAACACCCGGTCCCTGCGGCATCAGGCCGATGGCGCGGTGGCGCGGGAGGGGCATCCTCGATGTCATCGACGTCGACAGGGAGGACACGTTGGTGATCGGGAGGGGGATTGCGCTCGCCGCCGCGGTGGGCTCGATGGTCGCGGGGGTCGGCGGGACGGCGGCGGCCGTGCCGGGTGGGAACCGGATCGACCGCCAAGTGGTGCAGCGGTGCCGCCCCGCCCGGTCCCACCAGCCTGTCCGGCGCTGCACCCGCACCCTGCTCGACTGGGCCCGCGCCCCTCCGCCCGGGGTCGAGATGGTCCGACGCCTCCATCCGCAATACGTCACCGTGCCGCCCAGGAGACGGGTGGTGGAGCGGACGTCGGCCTGGACCACCGGACGCCGCCGCTGCGTCCGCGACCACGAACGCCTACCCCCACCACCACGAAGCCGCGGTCCGTCGGTCGATGACCCGCATCGGCAGCCGCCGGCTCACCCGACGGCGGTAGCCCGGAAACGGGCGCTCAGGGCGGTGGGTCGAGGAAGCGGTCCAGCGTCAGCGGCAGGTCGCGGACGCGGACGCCGGTCGCGTGGTGCGCCGCGTTGGCGATGGCGGCGGCGGTGCCGACGATGCCGATCTCGCCGACGCCCTTGGTGCCCATGGGGTTGGTGTGCGGGTCGTGCTCCTCGACCCAGTGCGCCTCCACGTGCGGGACGTCGGCGTTGGTGGCGATGTGGTACTCGGCGAAGTCGTGGTTGACGACGTGCCCGAACCGCTCGTCCACGACGCTGTGCTCGTGCAGCGCCATGGACAGCCCCATGGTCATGCCGCCCACGAGCTGCGAGCGGGCCAGGCGCGGGTTCACCACCCGGCCGACCGCGAACACGCCGAGCAGCCGCGGCACCCGCACCTCGCCGGTGTCCCGGTGCACCCGGACCTCGGCGAACTGCGCACCGAACGCGTGCATCGCGTACGTCCCGTCCGCCGGGTTGTCCGGCATCCCGGCACGGGCCCGCGCACCCTCGGCGGGGTCGTCGCCGAACTCCTCCCGGAACGCCTCGACCGCGGCCACGATCGTCGAGCCCCAGGACGTGGTGCCGGACGACCCGCCCGCCACCGACGCCGGGGGCAGCGCGGTGTCGCCGATGCGCAGTTCGACGTCGTTGAAGTCAACGCCCAGCGCGTCGGCGGCGATCTGCGCCAAGGACGTCCAGGCGCCGGTGCCGAGGTCGGCCGCGCCGATCCGGACCAGGTAGCGGCCCGGACCCGTCCAGCGGACCTCGGCGACCGACCCCGGCATCCGGCTCACCGGGTAGGTCGACGCCGCCACGCCCGTGCCGACGAGCCACCCCGCCTCCTCGCGGGCGCGCGGCGTCGGGTCGCGGTCCGCCCAGCCGAAGCGGCGCGCACCCTCGCGCAGGCACGCGACCAGGTTGCGGCTGGAGAACGGCTTGCCCGACTCCGGCTCCACGTCCGGCTCGTTGCGGATTCGGAACTCCACCGGGTCGACGCCGCACGCGTGCGCGAGCTCGTCCACCGCCACCTCGGGCCCGAACATGCCGGGGCACTCGCCGGGCGCCCGCATCCACGCCGGGACCGGGACGTCCAACGCGGCCAGCCGGTGGGTCGTGCGGCGGTTCGGCGCGGCGTACATCATCCGGGTGGGCAGGCAGGTCTGCTCGGCGAACTCCTTGACGCGGGAGGTCTGCGAGACCGCGTCGAGCGCGACCGCGGCCAGCACCCCGTCCGCGTCGCAGCCCAGGCGGACCCGCTGGACGGTGGGCGTGCGGTAGCCGACCAGGGAGAACATCTGCTGCCGGGTGAGCGCGAGCTTGACCGGTGTGCCCGGCACGGCCCGTGCGGCCATCGCGGCGATGATCGTGTGCACGTGCGGTGTGCCCTTGGAGCCGAAGCCGCCGCCGACGTGCGGGCAGATCACGTGCACGTGTTCCGGTGCCAGGCCGAGCACTTCCGCCGCCGCCGCACGCGTGGTGTGCACGCCCTGCGTCGAGTCGTAGAGCACCAGGTCGCCGTCCAGCCACAGGGCCGTGGTGGTGTGCGGCTCCATCGGGTTGTTGTTGTACCAGGCGGTGGTGTAGGTCTGGTCGAGCGTGAACGGCGAGTGCGCGAGCGCCGTGCCCGGGTCTCCCCGCCAGGTGTCGGTCTCCGCGCCCCCGTTCACCTGCTCCGGCGCGTACAGGTCGTCCCGGTCCGCGCTCAGGTGCACGTCGTGCGGCCGCTGGTCGATCGTGACGCGGACCAGGGCAGCCGCCTCACGGGCGGTCTCCCGGGTGCGTGCGACGACGGCCGCGACGACCTGGCCGCGGAAGGCCACGTCGTGCGACTGGAACGCGGCCAGCTCGGCGTCCTCCGTGGACGCCAGGCGCGGTGCGCTGTCCGGCGTCAGGACGGCGAGCACGCCGTCCAGCGCCACGGCGGCGTCGACGTCCACTCCGGACAGCACGCCCCGGGCGGCTTCGGCTTGCACCAGGTGCACGTGCGCGGGGTCCACCACGTGCTGGTCACCCGCGTACCGCGCGGTCCCGGTCACCTTGGCCGGACCGTCGACCCGTCGCGGCGACCGGCCGACCACGCGCGGGGGCAGGCCCGTCATCGCTCCTCCCGGCTCAGCCCGCGCAACGCGGACACGACCAGCTCGCGGGTCAGCGGCACCTTGAAACGGTTGCCCCCCAACGGCGCGGCACCCGCCAGCTCCGCGTCGACCGCCCGCCGGAACACCTCGTCGTCGGCCCGCGCGCCGACCAGGACGTCCTCGGCCCGCCGCGCCCGCCACGGCCGGTGCGCCACACCGCCCAACGCGATCCGCACGTCCCGCACGACACCGCCCTCGACCCGCAGCACGGCCGCGACGGACACCAGCGCGAACGCGAACGACGCCCGGTCGCGCACCTTCCGGTACACCGAGCGGGCGCCCGGTGGCGGCGGGGGCAGGTCCACCGACGTGATCAGGTCGCCGGGTGCCAGCACGGTGTCGCGGTGCGGCTCGTCGCCGGGTGACCGGTGCAGCCCGACCAGCGGGACCACCCGCCGCCCCGCCGCGCCGAGCACGGCCACCTGCGCGTCGAGCGCCGCCATCGCCACCGCCATGTCCGACGGGTGCGTGGCCACGCAGTGCGCGGACGCGCCCAGGATCGCGTGGTGGCGCGTGTAGCCGCCGATCGCCGAGCAGCCCGTGCCCGGCTCGCGCTTGTTGCACGGCGTGGACGGGTCCCGGAAGTACACGCACCGGGTCCGTTGCAGCAGGTTCCCGCCGGTGGTGGCGAGGTTGCGGATCTGCCCGGACGCGCCGGACAGCAACGCCCGCGCCAGCACCGGGTAGTCCCGCCGGACCGCGGGGTGCGCGGCCAGGTCGGCGTTGCGCACGGTCGCCCCGATCCGCAGGCCGCCGTCCGGCAGCGCGTCGACGGTGTCCAGCGGCAGCCGGGTGATGTCGACCAGGACCCCGGGCGCGGCGACGCCGAGCTTCAGGTGGTCGACCAGGTTCGTGCCGCCGGCCAGGAACGCGACCTCCGCCGACCCGGTCGCGGCGGCGACGGCGGCCTCGGGGTCGGGCGCGCGCCGGTAGTCGAACGGCATCACCGCGCACCGTCCCGCACCGCGGCCACGATGGCGACGTACGCGCCGCACCGGCACAGGTTCCCGCTCATCCGCTCGCGGATCTCGGCGTCGGTCGGCTCCACCGGCCCGTTCAGGTCCTCCGTGACCGCGCTCGGGTGCCCGGCCGCCACCTCGTCCAGCACGCCGACCGCCGAGCACACCTGACCGGGCGTGCAGAAACCGCACTGCAGGGCGTCCCGTTCGAGGAACGCCTCCTGCACCGGGTGCAACCGCCCGCCGTCCGCGAGCCCCTCGGCGGTCGTGACGTCCGCGCCGTCGTGCGCCACGGCGAGCGCCAGGCAGGTGATCACCCGCCGGCCGTCCAGCAGGACCGTGCAGGCGCCGCACTGGCCGTGGTCACACCCCTTCTTGGGCGCGGTGGCCCCGACACCGTCGCGGAGCGCGTCCAACAGGGTCGTCCTGGTGTCCACCAGCAACCGCCTGCGCCGCCCGTCCACGCGCAGCCCGATCTCACCGTCCACGGTCCCGGCTCCTCCGACTCGGCGTTCCCCTTGGACTTCCCGCGGCGGGGCGGGCCAATCCACCGGATAGGGGACATCGGCGCGGCGTGCCGACGGCACACGACCTGGAGTCGTGGTCATCCGATGTATGCACTACCCTTACCCGCAGACCGGGCAACCGGACCGCTAAGTCGCGGTCATAGATCGGACGTCTTGGGGTGGCTGAGGTGGATCAGCGAGGGCTCGTGCTCTGGTACGACGAGCCGGCGGACGACTGGGAGACCCGGTCGCTGCCCATCGGCAACGGCGCGCTGGGCGGCGGCGTGTTCGGCGGGGTGGCGCGGGAGCGGGTGCGGCTCAACGAGAAGACCCTGTGGACCGGCGGGCCCGGGTCGTCCCAGGGGTACGACTTCGGCAACTGGACCAGCCCGCGGCCGGGGGCGCTCGACGGCGTCCGCCAACTGGTCGAGCGGGACCGGTGGGTGGCGCCGGAGACGGTCGCCGCAGCGCTGGGGCAGGCGCGCCGCGGGTTCGGCGCTTACCAGCCGTTCGGTGAACTGGTCCTGGCGCTCACCGATCCACCCGCCGAGGTCACCGCCTACCGCCGGGACCTGGACCTGTCCCGCGCGGTCGCGTCGGTGGCGTACGAAGCGGACGGTGCGCGGTACACGCGGGAGTACTTCGCGAGCGCGGTCGACGGCGTGCTCGTGGCCCGGCTGTCCGCGGACCGCCCCGGCCGGATCGGCTTCACCGCCTCGATCACCGCGCCGGACAACCGAACGCAGCTGTGCACGGCTCACGGCGGCCGTTCCATTCTCACCGGGACGTTGCACGACAACGGGATGCGCTTCGAATCCCACCTCCGCCTGCTCAACGAGGGCGGCACGCGCACCGACCACGAAGACGGCACGATCACCGTGGCCGGTGCCGACAACGTGGTGCTGGTGTTCGCCGCGGGCACCGACTACGCCCCGGACCACCCGACCTACCGCGGCCCGGACCCGCACGACCGCGTCCGGCGGACCGTCGACGCCGCCTCCGCGCAGGGCTGGCACCGGCTGCTCGACGCCCACCTGCGCGACCACCGCGCGTTGTTCGACCGCGTGCGCCTGGACATCGGCCCGCAGCTGGTGGACGTGCCCACCGACGACCTCCTGCGCGGCTACCCCACCGCCCCGCCGCCGTTCCGCCGCGCGCTGGAAGCCCTCTACTTCCAGTACGGCCGCTACCTGCTGATCGCCTCGTCCCGCCCCGGCACGCTGCCCGCCAACCTCCAGGGCGTGTGGAACGACTCGGTCGCGCCACCGTGGAGCGGCGACTACCACGTCAACATCAACCTGCAGATGAACTACTGGCCCGCCGAGACGACGAACCTCGCCGAGACCACCGGTCCGCTGTTCGACTTCGTGGACGCCCTGCGCGAACCGGGCGCCGTCACGGCCCGCGAGCTGCACGGCAACCGCGGCTGGGTCGTCAACAACGAGACCAACCCGTTCGGCTTCACCGGTGTGCACGACTGGGCGACCGCGTTCTGGTTCCCCGAAGCCGGCGCGTGGCTGGCGCACCACTACTTCGAGCACTACCTGTTCACCCGGGACGAGGAGTTCCTGCGCGAACGCGCCTACCCGGTGATGAGGGAACTCGCCGAGTTCTGGCTCGACGCGCTGGTGGTCGACCCGCGTGACGGCACGCTCGTCGTCACGCCCTCCTACTCGCCCGAGCACGGCGACTTCTCCGCCGGCGCGGCCCTGTCGCAGCAGATCGTCCGCCAGTTGTTCGCCCACGTCGCCGCCACCGCCGACGAGGTGGGCGACGCCGCGTTCGGCGCCGAGGTGCGCCAGGCGCTCGAGCGGATCGACCCCGGCACCCGGATCGGCTCCTGGGGCCAGCTCCAGGAGTGGAAGGAGGACCGGGACGACCCGGCGAACACCCACCGGCACGTGTCGCACCTGTTCGCCCTGTTCCCCGGCACCGGGATCAGCCCGCGCACGACACCGGAACTCGCCGCCGCCGCGAGGACCTCGCTCACCGCGCGGGGCGACGGCGGCACCGGGTGGAGCAAGGCCTGGAAGATCAACTTCTGGGCGCGGCTGCTCGACGGCGACCACGCGCACCGCATGCTGGCCGAGCAGCTCGTCGGCAGCACCCTGCCGAACCTGTGGGACACCCACCCGCCGTTCCAGCTCGACGGCAACTTCGGCGCGACCGCCGGCGTGGCCGAAATGCTGCTCCAGAGCCACGACGGCGTGGTGCACGTGCTGCCGGCGCTGCCGGGGGAGTGGCCCGACGGGTCGTACACCGGGCTCCGTGCCCGCGGTGACGTCACGGTCGACGCGACGTGGTCCGACGGCGCGGCCCGCGAGATCGCCCTGACCACCGGCCGGGACGGCCCCCTCACCGTGCGCGGCACCCTGTTCGGCGGGGACTTCCGGCTCGTCGACGCCCGGACGGGCACGCCGGTCCCGCACCACCGCGACGGCGACTCGACCACCTTCACCGCTCACGCCGGCCACCGCTACGTGGCCACGGCCCGGTGAAGGCCTCAGCGTCCAGGGCCGGCGGTCCGGTCGTCCCAGTGGCGCGCCGCCGGCCGCCGGAACTCGTCGTCAAAGATCGGGAGCGTGGTGTACTCGAGCAGCATGTCGTAGGTCGGCCGCCGGCCCTCCGACGTCCACAGCTCGTCCTGGTTGGGCGAGCGCTTGGCCAGGAAGAGGCAGTTGTCGAGGTCGTAGACGTCGTCGTCGCGGAAGACCGCCTGGTAGTCGTGGACCTGGTCGTCGAACCTGCGCGCTCTCCCCACCTTCACGGCGACGTAGCGGGAACTGCGGGAACGGCGCTCCCCGAACTCCTGCACCCACCAGTCGGGCTCCAGCCGCCCGAGCCGGTCGGTGGGCTGCCACGCCGGCCCCTCCCGCTCGACCCGGGCCGGCGGCACCGCGTAGCGGTGGTCCGGCGACAGCTCGTCCGCCACCGCCACCGCGACCGCGGACCGCGGGTCGACCATGTCGGCCGCGTGCCGGAACACCGCGAAGCCGCCGTCCTCGTACCTCTCCCGTGACGACGGCGGAGGTGGTTCCCCGGGCCGCTCGGCGTCGATCCGGCGGGTGAACCGCTCCACCTCGGCCAGGGGCACCTCGTGGTAGACGTCGTCGGAGTCGCGTTCGCCCGCCCTGGACAGGGTCATGGCTCCGCGTCCACCTGCCGTGACCCTCGTACCGCTCCTCGTGGTGATGAGTGATCGAGCGGTGGAGGGTCCGGGCGTCGCGGCCGTCGGCCCTGCCGAACCCGGTGGTGCCGCTCTCGTGGATGTCGAACACCTCCAGGCCCGCCCGGTCCGGCACGAAGTCGCCCACGTGCGGCGCGTCACCGTGCCCGAGCCGCGTGGTGTGGAGGCCGCCCACGACGTTCGACGCGGGCAACATCGACGACTTCGACTTCCGACTAGGTCTGCCACCGCGAGAGGGCGACGAGGACCAGCACGAAGACCGCCACGACGGCCCCGAAGCCGACCAGGCCCGCCAGCAGGAAGCCGGTGCCGACCGAGTTCCACGGCGGCCGGAGGAACTTCAGCGCGCTGCCCAGCACGATCGCGCCGACCGCGACCCCGATGAACGCGTACGCGTACTCCCCGCCGCGCCAGCCCGCGTCCGCGAAGTACCCGGTCCGGTACGCGGCCACCACCGCGACCAGCAGCACGGCCGGCACCACGAACCCGGCGAAGGCCGCGCCGGGCCGTTTCCGATGCTCCACGTCGTTCACCCGGCCAGTCTGACCGGCGGTCCCGTCCCGGCGCATGAGTAGCACTACGCGCACCGCGCGGCACCCGGTGACCCGGACGGACCGGCGGCCCGGAGCGTGGGTGCTCCGGGCCGCCGGCGGCCGTGCGGGAGGGGTCAGGCGGTGGTGCCCGTGACCGACGTGCCCGACTTGGTGACGTAGTAGGTCAGCTTGGCCCCGCTCCAGTAGTGGAACGTGAGCGTCACCCGCGAGCCGTCCGTGACCTCGGCGAAGAACTCCGGCTTCAGCACGGTGGTGCCGGCGGTGTAGTCCGGCGCGAACGTGACGTCGAACTCCTTGAAGGAGGTCCAGTTGTGCGGGCCGGCGTTGCTGCCGTCCGCGTACTTGGCCTCCATCGTGGCCACCTGGTCGCCGCGGAACTGCGTCGGGATGGCGAACGCGCTCGTCGTCCCGGTCGCGTTCGACAGCACCGGCGTGTCGTAGGTGACCAGGTTGATCCGCCACGGCACGCCCGCCGAGAACCGGGCCGACAGCGTCGCGTTCGTGCCGTACGCCCGCGACCCGCTCAACCGGGTGATCGTCGCCGCCTTGATGGTGAGCTGGTCGCCGCTGACGGTGTAGTCCGTGCCGTTGACCAGGTCGGCGGTGCCGTGGCGCAACCCGACGAACGACGTGCCGTTCAGGTTGAGCGTCAGCGCCTTGTCGGTGACGGCCGCGGACTTGGCGCTGAACACCTGGTCCGACGACGCCGTGCCGGACCGGGTCGTCCAGCTCGACTTGATCTGCGCGATCAGCTCCGGGTCGCTCCACTGGAACGAGGTGCGGCCGAAGTGCTGACCGTTGTCCCACAGCATGGTGGTGATCTTCTTCGCGCGGGCGTAGTGGCCCAGGAACTCGAAGAACTTCAGCTTCTCGCCCTGCTGGATGGTGCCCGTGTGCCGGTCGAAGCCCAGCAGTCCGTACTCGCCGAGGATGACCGGGATGCCGCGCGCCACGAACGCGTTGGCCACGCGGTCGAACGAGTCGGTCAGGTCCTTCTGCACGGTGGCGTCGAACTTGGTCCCACCCGCCACGTTCACGCTGAACGGCCAGTAGCCGTAGAAGTGGAACGTCGCGATGAGGTTCGGGTCGTTGAGCGTGGTGAAGGTGGCCACGAGCTCGTCCACTCGCGCCTGCTCCGACGACGTGTGCAGGGTCGGCAGCACCAGCAGGCGGGTGGCGTTGTTGCCGCCCGAGCCGCGCACGATCCGGTGGAACGACGTGTTCAGCTCGTGCAGGAGCTGGGCGTTCTGCGCGTCACCCGAGCTGTTGGCGAACTGGGGCTCGTTGACGCTCTCCAGCATGAGCTTCGGCGAGGCGTCCCGGAACGCGGTGGCGATCTGCGTCCACGCCGCGTTGTAGCGGGCCAGCACGGTCGTCCGGTCCGTCGGCATGGCGTTGATCCACTGCCACGAGTCGTGGTGGATGTTGATCATCACGTAGAACCCGTCGGCCAGCGCCCAGCCCACGACCTCCTTGACGCGCGCCAGGTAGGCCGCGTCGATGGTGTAGCTCGGCGCGCCGCCCTGGTGCGCGCTCCACGTGACCGGGATGCGGATGCTCTTGAAGCCCTGGGCCCGGACGTTGTCCAGCAGCGCCTCGGTGATCCGCGGGTTGCCCCAGGCGGTCTCGTCGGTGCCGACCGCGTCGAGCGAGTTGCCCAGGTTCCAACCCGGCTGCATCTCCGCGACCCTCGCCATGGCGTCGCCCGCCGGCGGAGTCGTGGTCGTGGTGGTCGTCGTCGTGGTGGTCGTGGTGTTACCGGTGCAGGTGACGCCGTTGAGCGCGAACGACGTGGGCGCGGTGTTCGAACCCGTCCACGAGCCGTTGAAGCCGAACGAGACCGTCGCGCCGGTGGCGATGTTCGGGTTGTAGCCGACGTTGGTGGCGGTGACCTGGCCGCCGGACGCCGTCACGGTCGCGTTCCACGCCTGGCTGACGGTCTGGCCGGACGGGAACGCCCACGTGAGCCGCCACCCGCCGGTGATCGGGTCGCCCAGGTTGGTGATGGCGACGTTGCCGGTGAAGCCGCCCTGCCACTGGCTGGGCACCGAGTACGCCACCCGGCACCCCGCCGCGGCCTGGGCGTCGGTCACCGCGACAACACCCATGCCCGCGAGCAACGAGGCCATTCCGGTGGCCAGCAGGCCAACCCGCCAACGGATTTTTCTCAGCTTGTCGCGCATATCGGCCATGACGCTCCTCGTAATCGCATGCGGCAGCGGGAGGGGTGGGAACCGAACGCACGCGGGCGACGAGGCCGGCCGCAGTGGGAATCCAGATGCGCCGGTCGCCGCACGGCGCACCCGCACGCCACGACCGTCGGACCGGGCGCGGCGGCGTGTTCCAGCGCTGCCTCGCCATGATGTTGGCGGTAACGGATCGGTGACGCAAGGGTTTCGACGGTAATCGACTGGGCGGCGATCGCGGCCATTTCGAAATCGTCCCCGGAAGTCGACCGCATTCGACGGGGGACCCGGTCGGCGTTCGACGGATCCGTCGAATGAATTCGACGGTGGTTGGTCGACGAGCCCCTTCGTCGATCGCGGACGCCGTCGGTGGCGGGGTGCCCGACCGGCCGGGGGATCACCCGATGGTGGCGTCGCTGCGGTCGCTAGGGTGCCGCCGTGGCACGCCCCGGGATCGGCGTCGTCCTCGCGACGACCGGACGCCTCGCGCCGCTCGGCGCGCCGCTCGAGTACGTCGCCACCGGCCTGCCGTGGCCCGCCGAGGTGGTGGTGCGCGACAGCGGTTCGACGCCCGAGGGCGCCCGTGCGGCGACCCGGTCGCTGGTGGAGGCGGGCGTGCGGGTCGTGGTCACGCTGGGCGGCACGGCGACGCTGCCCGCGGTGGTGGACGCCTGCGCCGCGCACGGCGTGCCGTGCGTGTCCACGACGTTGCCGTGGCAGGTGTTCGACGCCGGTCGGCGACCGGGCCCGGCGTTCCACTTCTGCTGGGGGCTGGACGACATCGCGGCCGTGTTCGCCGACCTCTGGGAGCGGCTGGGCCCGGCGCGGACCGTCGGCTGCGTGTGGAACGACGGTCCGCAAGGTGTCGCGCTGCGGCGCTGGTTCGCCCCGGTCGCCGCCGCGCGCGGGCACCACCTGGTCGACCTGCCGTACCGGGAGGCCGGCGGCGTCGTGCCCGCCGTCGGCGACCTGGAGGTGGTGACCGGCGCCGCGACCGCCGCCGACCTGGCCGCCGTGGTCCGTGCCCGGCGACCCCGGCTGGTCACGTGCTCGCGGTGGCTCACCTACCCGTTCGGCGTGGCCCGGCACGGCCTGGACCGGGTCGCCACGATCGTGTCGTGGACGCCGGCGCACGAGCACGTCGGTCGGGACGGGCGGACACCGCGCGACCTGGCTCGCGCGTACGAGGGGGCCACCGGGTCCCCGTGGCTGCAACCGCTCGGGCCGGCGCACGCGTTGTTCGAGGTGGCCGTGCACGCGGTGAGCGAGGCGGACGGGCCGGGCGCGGTCGCCGACGTGCTGGCGTCCACCCGGTTGGCCACGATCGCCGGCGTGCTCGACTGGACCGCCGGTCCCGCGCCCGGCGTGGCCGTCGTCCCGTTGGCGGGCGGCCAGTGGCGCAACGGCCCGCGCCCGGAGCTCGCCGTGGTGGACAACCGCCGCTCGCCGCTCGTGCCGGTGTCGGGTGATCTGGCGGTCGACTAGCTGATCGCGCGGGTGGGCGGTGTCCGTCGACCGGGTCAGCTGATCGCGAAGGTGAACCGGTAGCCGACGGCCCGCGAGTTCGCCCGCGCCACCTTGCCCTCGCCGCGCGCGGTGGCGTAGGTGCCGGTGCCGCCCGTGATCGCCACGGTCGTGTCCTCGAAGCCGGACTCGATCGACTTGTACTGGCGCAGGCCGGAGAAGTGGATCTCGCCGTCGGGCAGCCGGAACGCGGACGTGCAGTGCGCGGTCACCTCCGGCGGCACCGCCGCGGACACGGCGATCACGCCGCAGTGCGAATAGCCCTCGCCGATCCGGGTGGTGCCGTCGGGCTGGAGCAGGGTGCCGCCGCTGACGAAGCCGAGGCCGACGGCGGGTGCGGCGGGCGCGGACATCAGCGTCCGCGCGGTCAGCACCTCCACGGTCGCCTCGGCGGTCGGTCCCTCGGCGCGCACCTGGTCCGCTCCCACGAGAACGCCCACGAGCGCGACGACCAGCCACGGGTTGACCTGCACGACGACACCTCCGGTGCGGTGGAAAACGCCTTCGGCGTCGGAACATAGTTCGGTGCCGGTGCACGCGGTCGGTCAACTCCACGTTCGACTGAACAATGAGCATCGACCGTGCGACCTGACCTCACTCGAACGAGGCCTGATCACACCTGTGAATCGGGTCATGAATGTGAACCGTGATCGGGCCGGGAAGCCTGTCGCCCACGATTGATTCGGTTGATGTGGACCGCGCATGACGAGAACAGCGGTCGTGACCGGTGGCGGGACCGGTATCGGCAAGGTGGTCGCGCCGAATTGGTCAAGCGGGGGGCTGGAGGTCGTGGACGTGCTGCTGAACAACGCGGGCGGCAACGCGGCCCCCGCGGTCTCGCGCCCGGAGGGCCGGCCGACGACGGCAGGGTGGTCACCCTCGGCTCCATCGCGGCCCGGCGCGGGTCGGGCAGCGACGGCGCGGCGAAGGCGGCGGTCGAGGCGTGGGCCGCCGACCTGGCGCTCGCGCCGGGCGGGCGCGGCACCACGGTCAACGTGGTGCCGCCGGGCGTCACCGAGGAGACCGGGTCCTTCGGCGGCACGCTGTCGGAGGAACGACGCCGGAAGCTGGTCGGC
Organism: Saccharothrix saharensis; assembly: GCF_006716745.1. Taxonomy (NCBI): domain Bacteria; kingdom Bacillati; phylum Actinomycetota; class Actinomycetes; order Pseudonocardiales; family Pseudonocardiaceae; genus Saccharothrix; species Saccharothrix saharensis. The sequence goes on from NZ_VFPP01000001.1 coordinate 8,045,710, forward strand.
GACCCCGCCGACGGCCGCGCCGGCACACCCGCCGACGTGGCGTGACCCGTTCCCGGCCGCCTCCGAACCGGAGCGGGACGCCTGCTCGTCCCGCTCCGCAGCGAGGGTGTCCCCGGGCTGCGGTCGACCTACCGTGTGCTCATGCGGGTGTGCGTGTTCTGCGGTTCCTCCAGCGGACGGGTGCGGCACGTCGAAGCGGCCCGGCGGGTCGGCCGCACGCTGGCCGGACAGGGCATCGGGGTCGTCTACGGCGGCGGCCGGGTCGGCACGATGGGCGCGCTGGCCGACGGCGCGCTGGCCGCGGGCGGTTCGGTCATCGGGGTGATCCCGCGCGCCCTCCTCGACTGGGAGGTGGCGCACGGGAATCTCACGGAACTGCGCGTGGTGTCGTCCATGCACGAGCGCAAGGCGTTGATGGCCGAGCTGTCCGACGCGTTCGTGGCGCTGCCGGGCGGCGCGGGCACGCTGGAAGAGCTGTTCGAGGTGTGGACGTGGGCCCAGCTCGGCCTGCACGCGAAACCGGTGGCGCTGCTGGACGTCGACGGCTATTTCGGCCACCTGGTCGCGATGGTCGACCACATGGTCGAGGAAGGGTTCCTGAAACCGCCGTACCGGGACATGCTTCTGGTGGACGACGACTTGGACCGGTTGCTCGTACGCATCCGGGAGTACCGGACCCCGGATTACCGGTGGACCGACGACAAACCCCTGCCATAGATCACGGGAATCGGTACGGTGTGGGTCAATGCGAACTGTTTTCGCAAAGTTTCGCGCCACCCGGGGGGAGCCGGCGATGGACATCAACCACTGGCAGCGAAGGCTTTCGGAGCTGTGCGAGGAGCACCTGGTGCCCGGCGCCTCACTGGCCGTCCTGGTGGACGGCGAGGTGCACGAGTGCGCGACCGGGGTGCTGCACCGCGGCACCGGCGTCGAGGCCACCACCGACTCGCTGTTCCAGATCGGCTCGATCACCAAGCTCTACACCGCCACGCTGGTCATGCAGCTGGTCGCCGAGGGCGTACTGGACCTGGACGCGCCGGTGGTCACCGTGCTGCCCGAGTTCGCCGTGGCCGACGAGGTGGCCACCAAGACCGTGACGCCGCGCCAACTGCTGTCGCACACCAGCGGCATCGACGGCGACTTCTTCCACGACACCGGGCGCGGCGACGACTGCGTGGCCGCCTACGTCGCGGCGTGCGCGGGGCTCGGCCAGAACCACCCGCCGGGCGCCACGATGTCCTACTGCAACAGCGGGTTCACCGTGCTCGGCCGGATCGTCGAGGTGCTGACCGGCCAGGTGTGGGACGTCGCCCTGCGCGAGCGCCTGCTCGACCCGATCGGCGCGCACCGCACCGTGACCCTGCCCGAGGACGTGCTGAGGTTCCGCTCGGCGTTGGGCCACCTCGGCGAACCCGGCGAGGAGCCGGTGCCCGCGCCCGTGTGGGGCCTCGCCCGCTCCGCCGGACCGGCCGGCACGATCAACGCCACCGCCGCGGACGTCCTCCGCTTCGCCCGCCTGCACCTCGACGGGGGCCGGGCGCCGGACGGCACGGTGGTGCTGCCCGCCGAGCACGTGGCCGCGATGCACCGGCCGTTCGTGCAGCTGCCCGCGGGCCACGCGGCGCGGATGTGCTGGGGCCTGGGGTGGATCACCTACGACTGGCCCGGCGGTCCGGTCATCGGGCACGACGGCGCGACCGTCGGGCAGAAGGCGTTCCTGCGGGTCGTGCCCGGCGCCGGGGTGGCGGCCGTGCTGCTCACCAACGGCGGCGTGCCCGCCGAGGTCTCCCAGCGGCTGTTCGCCGAGTTGTTGGGCGAGCACGCGGGCGTCGTCGTGCCCACCTTCGAGCCGCCCGCCGAGCCGCCCGAGGTGGACCTCTCCCGGTACGTCGGCTCGTACGTGCGCGAGGGCTACGACGTCGAGGTGAGCGAGCGGGACGGCCTGCTGCGCCTGCGCGGCGAGAGCACCGGCGAACTGGCCGCGATCAACGCGGTGACCGAGGCGGTGCTCGTGCCGGTGGAGGAGGGCCTGTTCGCCGCCCGGCGCAACGAGCACGAGCCGTGGTCGCCGGTGGTCTTCTACACGCTGCCGGACGGCTCGCCGTACCTGCACTTCAGCATGCGGGCCGCGCCCAGGAGCCGGCGGGACGCCACCTGAGCCGGAGGCCGGCCCGTGCTCCGGGTGCCCCCACGATCGGGTGAACGACCGTGCCGGGCGTATCACGGCTCCGATCCGTCGCTCCTGCACTCGACCGGGCTCCACGACGGAAGGTGGGAGAACATGACCGTGCTCGCGGACTTCGAGGTGATCGTGAAGGGGTTCGTCGACATCGGCGACGGAGCGCACGAGTTCTCGGTTGACTTCGACACGTCCGGTGTCTACTCGGGCAAGCCGGCGGTGATCGCGCTCCGAGTCCGGGGGCTCACCGCCCTGTCCGAGTACGACCCGGAGATCCTGATCAACGACCAGTACATCGGGCGCATCACCGCCACTCACTGGTCCGACCCGAAGTTGCAGGCGGAAGCCGCGAACCACTGGTACTCCCAGCACACGGCCTTCGCCGGTCACCTGCTCAACAACGGCAAGAACACCTTCCGCGTGCGGGCGCTCAAGCTCAAGGACCCCAAGCCGGGCAACGAGTACGACAACTTCGCGATCAGCAGCGTGGTGTGCTTCTACCACCAGGAGAAGTGACCGCCGAACGGGCGGTGGTCAGTCCTTGACGGTGAGGCCGAGCGCCTGGGCGAACGCGGGCGCGAGGTCCAGCGCCTGGGTGGGTGTGACGGTCGCGCCGCGCAACGAGGTGAGGCCGGACCGGATGCCCAGCTCGGCCGCTTCGCGCAGGTCCACCTTCTTCAGGGTCGCGCCCTCGAACCGGAGGTCCACCAGCGTCGAGCCGGGGAACGTGACCGTGGTCAGCGCGGCTTCGGAGAAGTCCACGTCGCGCAGGACGCAGTCGACGAACGCGACGTCGCGCAGCACGGCGCCGCGCAGGTTGACCGAGACCAGCTTGCAGCCGGAGAACGTGACCCGGCTCAGCGCGGCCTCGAACATCGCCGCCCCGGCGAACGCGCTGTTCACCACCTCCGCGTCGAGCCACCCGGACTCGGCCAGGTCGGTGCCGATGACCTGCGCGCCGTGCAGCCACACGTCGGTGAACCGCGCCCGCCGCAGCGAGCCGTCGGTGAACCGGACGCCCGACAGCGCCGACTCGCTGAACCGCGCGTTGCCCGCCAGGACGTTCGGGAACTCCCGGTCGGCGATGTGGACGACGTTGTAGTCGCCGCCCGCCGCCAGGTCGCGCCCGTCGTGGTCTTCGAGGTAGGCGGCGTAGGGCAGGTCGGCGAGCGCCCGGGGTTCGCGCATGGGCGGATCGTAGTCGGTGGTCGGGCGGTGCCGGCCGGGCAACGGCGTGCCCGGCCGGGGTGGCGGTCACCACAACCACTACTGGGAACGATTATCGTTTTGTTAGGTTCGCCGGGCTCTGTCACCGACCGCTTGGACGTGTCCCGTGCGCCACCGCATCACCTTGATCGCCGTCTGTGCCCTGTCGCTGACCGGGTGCTTCGCCGCACCGGCCGCGGAGCAGCCCGGTGGCCGGATCAAGCTCGCGATGCTGCAACCGCCGCGCTCCGGCCTGACCCCGTTCAGCGACGACGCGTTCAAGCTCTCGCGCTGGTCCACCGCGGAGACGCTGGTCACCCTGGACGCGGACGGCAACGCGCGACCCGGCCTGGCCACCGGGTGGCGGCGGGTGGACGACCACGCCTGGGAGTTCACCGTCCGCGGGGGCGTCACGTTCCACGACGGCACCGCGCTGACCGCCGCGTCCGTCGCGAACACCCTCACCCGCGCCACCGCCGCCTCGCCCAAGCCACGCATCCTCGACGGCGTCGAGCTGACCGCCACGGCCCGGGGCGACGCCGTCCTCGTCACCACCGGCACGCCCGACCCCCTGGTGCCGCAACGGCTGTCGTCACCGCAGTTGGCGATCCTCGCCGAGAGCGCCTACCGCCCGGACGGCAAGGTCGACCCCGTCGGCACCGGCACCGGGCCGTTCGAGCTGGTCGCGGTCGACGGCACGACCACCGCCACGCTGGACCGCTACGACGGCTACTGGGGTCCGAAGGCCGCCGCCGACGGCATCGACGTGTCGTTCGTCCCCGACGGCACCGCCCGCGCCGCCGCCATCCGCGCCGGGGAGGCGCACATCGCCGAGGCGGTGCCCGTCTCGCAGGCCGCCCTGCTCGACCCGGCCACCGTCACCGAGGTGCCGATGCCGCGCACCAACACCCTGTACCTGAACACGCGGTCCGGGCCGTTCCAGGACCGGGGCCTGCGGGCCGCCGCACGGGAGGCGATCGACGCGGGTGAGATCGTGCGCGGCGTCTACGAGGGCCGCGCCGACGTCGCGCAAGGGCTGCTCGGGCCCGCGCTGCCGTGGGCGGCCGCCGGACGCACGCCGCTCACCGGACGCGCGCCGGCCACCGACCCGGGTGGCGCGGCGATCACGCTGGCCACGTTCTCCGACCGCGCCGAGCTGCCCGAGGTCGCGTCCGTGCTCCAGCAGCAGCTCGAGGACGCCGGGTTCACCGTGACGCAGGTCGTCCGCGAGTACGCGCACATCGAGCAGGACGCGCTGGCCGGGAAGTTCGACGCGTTCATCCTGTCCCGGGCGACCGTGCTGGACTCGGGCGACCCGGTGGCGTACGTGCAGTCGGACTTCACCTGCGCGGGCTCGTTCAACCTCGCCCGGCTCTGCGACGGCGACGTGGACGCGGCCGTGCGGGCCGCCGCCGCGACCGAGGCGGGCGATCAGCGGCGGGCCGCGATCCTGGCCGCCGAGGCGGCCGTGCTGCGGACCGACGCGGCGATCCCGATGCTGCACGAACGCGTGATCCAGGGCGACGCGACGTCGGTGGTCGACTCGGCCAAGGACCCGCGCGAGCGCACGCTGATCACGTCCGCCACCCGGCTGCGGTGATCGCGCTCGTCTCCCGCGCGGGCGGGCTCGCCGCGGTCGTCGCGGTGATCGGGCTGCTGCCGTGGCTGTCCGGGCGCGACCCGGCGCTGTCGGTGCTGCGGGCCCGGTCCGCCGAGCAGGAGCCGACGGCGGAGGCGCTGGGCGCGGTCCGCCGCGAGCTGGGCCTGGACGCCGGGCCGGTGTCGCTGTTCGGCGACTGGCTGGGCGGCGCGGTGCGGGGCGACCTGGGCCGGTCGTGGGTCGGGGGCGGCGAGGTGCTGCCCGCGGTGCTGGCCGCGTCGGGCGTGTCGTTGGCGTTGATGGGCGCGGCGCTGGTGGTGGCGCTGGTGTCGGCCTGCGCGTTGTCGGCGACGGCGTTCGTGCGCGGCGCGCGGGGGACGGCCGGTGCGCGCACCGGCGCTTCGGCGGCCGTGCTCGCCGCGTTGCCGGAGTTCCTGGTGGCGACGGTGCTGCTGGTGGTGTTGTCGGTGTGGCTGGGCTGGTTCCCGCCGTACGGCTGGCAGGGGCCGCAACACCTGGTGCTGCCCGCGTTGGCGCTGGGCCTGCCGGCGGGCGGCATCCTGGGCCGGTTGGTGGACGACGCGGTGCCCGCCGTGTTCGAGGAGCGCTGGGTGTCGCTGTGGCGGTCGTGGGGCTGTTCTCCGGGCGTCCTCGGCCGAGCCGCGGCACGGCGTGCGCTGCCGGCCGTGCTGCCGCAGTTCGGGCTGGTCGCGGTGGGGTTGACCGGGGGAGCTGTCGCGGTCGAGGTGGTGTTCGCCGTGCCGGGTCTGGGCCGGACGGCGCTGGGCGCGGCCGAGGCGCAGGACCTGCCGCTGTTGCAGGGGTCGGTGCTCGTCCTCGTGCTGCTGGGCTCGGTGGGCGGTGCGCTCGTGGCCGTTGCCCGGCGGTGGATGCTCGGGCCGGCGCTGCGTGCCGCAGCACTGCCGGCGCCGCCGCCCGTGACGGTGCCCGCCGGTCGGGCCCACCGCGTGGTCGTCGCCGTCAGCGCGGCCGTGCCCGCGGTCCTCGTCGGCTGGGGGCTGCCCGGCGACCCGCTGCGGGTGCACCCGGCCGCCCGGCTCTCGCCGCCGAGCTGGGCGCACCCGCTGGGCACGGACGCGCTGGGGCGTGACGTCCTGGCCCGGGTGGGGCACGGTGCCGCGACCACGCTGACCGTCACGGTGCTCGTGTGCGCGTGCTCGTTCGCGGTGGCGCTGGTCCTCGGATTCCTGCCGGGCCTGGCGGAGGGCGTCGCGGAGACCGCCAACGCCGTGCCGCCGGTGATCGCGGGCATCCTGGTCGCGGCGACCGCCGGCCCCGGCCCGGTGGGCGCGTCCGTCGCGGTGGGCCTGGTCTCCTGGCCGCCGTTGGCCGCCCACGCCGCGGCGCTGGTGCGGGAGAACCGCGCGGCCGCGCACGTCGCCGCGCTGCGCGCCCTGGGCGCCGGCCCGACGTGGGTGCTGACCCGGCACGTGCTGCCCGCCGTGGCGGGCCCGGTCGCCCGGCACGCCGTCCTGCGCCTGCCGGGCATCGCGCTGGCGCTGGCCGCACTGGGCTTCCTGGGCCTGGGCACCCCGCCACCCGCGCCGGAGTGGGGCCTGATGCTGGCCGAATCCCTGCCCTACCTGGAACGCGCCCCCTGGGCCGCCCTCGCCCCGACCGCGATGCTGCTGCTCCTGGCGACGCTGGCGGTGTCGCTGTCCACGGCCGCCAGCCGCCGCCGGGGCCGCACGTCCCGACCGAGGTCTCCGGCATGATCTCGGCATGCGCTCACCCCGTGCCGTCCTCGAAGACACCGATTGGGACTCCCTCTCGCACGCCTACGACTCGGCGGGCGATGTCCCGGAACGCCTGGTGGGGCTGCTCAGCGAGGACGCGGACGTGTGCGGTGACGTGCTCGCCTACCTCGACGCGGTGATCCTGCACCAGGGGACGATCTGCTCGGCCACCGCGCCGGTCGCCCTGTTCGTGGCGGGCGTCCTGGACGACCCGCGCGTGCTGATCCGGTGCGAGAGCGCCCTTCCGTGGGACGAGCGCGAACGCCCGCTGCGGGCTTCCCTGCTGGAGTGGTTGGGCGACGTCGCCGCCTCGGCCGCGTACGAGGACGAGGACGAGGACGAGTACGACGAGGAGGACGACGGCTGGGTGCGAGCGGTCGAGGCGTGCCGGGCCGTCCGACCCGAGCTGTACGCCCGCGTCGTGCCGTTCCTCGACGACGGTGACACCGCCGTGCGCCAGGCCGCGATCGGCGCGGTGACCCACCTGGTGTCGGCGCCCGACCTGGCCGACCGGCGCGGCGCCCTGGCCGGTCGCCTGGTCGCCGCGGCGCGGCACGCCACACCGGTGGAACGCGCGGGCGTCGCGCTGACCGCCGGGAGCTGGGGCGTGGTCGCACCGTCGTTGCTGGCCGACGACCACCCCGGGGTCCGCGCCTGCGCGGCGCTCGGCGAAGCGCTCGACGGCGACCGGGCCGCGCTGGACGAGGTCCGGTCGGCGCTGCGCGATCCGCGTGCCGCGGACTCGTGGTTCCCGGAGAACCCGCCACAGCTCGACGGCCGGGTCCGGTTCGCGCTGGTCGAGGCGTTGCTGCGGCGCACCACCGCGTTCGAGGAGGTGGTCGACGCCGCGGTGGCGGTCGCCCGGATGACCAACTCCTACACCGTCGACCGCGACTGGGGACCGTTGCTGGTCCGGGCGTTCCCCGGCGGCTTCGACCCGGAGCGGGCCCTCACCGGGGCGCAGCGGCGGTTCCTCGCGGCGGTCGTGGACAACGACGAGTGCTGGGAAGGGGTGTCCAACCCGGTGCTCTGGTTCCGCCGCGCCGGTCTGCCCTCCGACCGGGACGGGCTGCGCGCGCTCCTGGCCTGACCGGGCGGGAGTTCACCCCGAAGGGTGGCGGTGAGCCGGAATACGCGGCCGCCGGTCGGGGGTTGGTGCCGGCATGACCGACACAGGATTCGACCCGCACCCGCTGCTCGCGCAGGCCAGGATCGGCGTGCTCGCGACGATCAAGGCCGACGGCCGGCCGCAGCTCTCCCCGATCATGCCCGCCTACGACCGGGACGCCGGCGTCATCCGGGTGTCGACCACCGAGGGGACGGCCAAGGTGGCGAACCTGCGCCGCGACCCGCGGGTGGCGTTGGAGGTCACCAGCGCGGACGGCTGGGAGTGGGCCACGGTCGAGGGGACGGTGACGATCACCGGTCCCGGCGACGACCCGCACGGGCCGGAGGTCGAGGCGCTGGTGGAGTACTACCGCGCCGCCGCGGGCGAGCACCCCGACTGGGAGGAGTACCGGTCGGTGATGGTGTCCGACCGGCGGGTGCTGCTCACCATCGAGGTCGAGAAGGTGTACGGGCAGAAGGTGAACTGATGTGCGGGTGCGGTTCCCGGACCTCCCGGGAACCGCACGGCCCGCTCGCCTACCAGCGCCCGAAGCGCACGGCCTCCTCGAACGGCCGGCGCTCGCGCGACCGGGGTGACGCGCCTTCCGCGACCTCGTCCCCGGCGCCGTGCCCGATCGCGATCGCGCCGACCGGCACGTGGCTGTCGGGCACGCCGTACCGCTCGCGAACCGGGCCGAAGTCGTCCGCGCCGATGCCGAAGTACACCGCGCCGAGCCCTTCGTCCACCGCGGTCTGCAGGACCAGCAGCACCGCCATGCCCGTGTCGACGTACCAGAACGGCACGGGCCAGCGGTCCTCGCTGCGGTCGGTCCACCCCTTGTCCGGCTCGGCGTACCGGTCCAGGTAGGCGTCCTTCACCGCGAACGCGACCACGACCACCGGCGCGGTCTTCACCGTGTCGTAGGTCCACAGGTGGCGCAGCGAGTCGTAGAACCCGACCGTCTCCTCGCCCCGCAGCACCAGGAACGCCTGCCCCTGCGAGTACCCGGCCGACGGGCCGCGCAGCGCGTTGCGCAGGATCCGCCGCACGGCCTCGTCCGGCACCGGCTCGTCGGTGAACTCGCGCACCATCCGCCGGCGGCGCACCACGTCCTGGAACTCCACGGAAAACCCCGTCTCCTCGACCGACACCGGGCTCAGCGCAGGGTCGGCACGTCCCCGTCGCCCACCCGGACGACGTCGACACCGCGCAGCCCGCTCCGCCACGAGGCAACCACATCGTCGAGCACGGCGGCAGACACCGGACGGCGGCCCAACCCGATCGCGAACCGCACCGCGTCCGGCGTCCCCGCCGCCTCCAGGCCGGCGAGCAGCGCCCGCACCCGGCCCCGCACCGGGCCGACGACGTGCACCACGTCCAGCACGTCGGACAACGCGCGCGTGACGCGGCCGGCCACGGCGTCCGGCGCCGGTCCGGGGTCGGCGGCGGGCTCCTCGACCCACCGCACCCTGGAGCCCCTTGACCCACGACCGGGACGGGTGGTGCGCCGAGTCGGGCGACCGCGCGTGCAGCCCGTCGGGCTTCTCGGTGACCACCACCTCACGGCCGCGCAGCCCGTCGAGGTCGGCGACCCGCACGTCGTCCGGCGACGTGCCCGGCGACCACGGCAGGTGCGGCGTGCGCGGGTAGGCCGTGCGTGGGTGAGCCGTGCGCACAGCCCCCTCCGTCGCCGTCGCCGGGATCCGACGTGAACGACAGGGATCGCGACCCCGACCGATCGACCGGTTTCGGCCGTGCGCCCGCCGCGCCCGGCACTCGATACGATGACGGGTCGAGAACGGTCGGAAGAGAAAGGACGAACGTGGAGACGCTCGAGTTCCAGTCGGAGGCGCGTCAGCTCCTGCGGCTGATGATCCACTCGGTCTACTCGAACAAGGACACGTTCCTGCGCGAGCTGGTGTCCAACGCCTCGGACGCGCTGGACAAGCTCAGGCTGGAGACGTTCCGCGACAAGGACCTGGTCGCGGACACGTCGGACCTCCACGTCGCCATCGAGGTGGACCGGGGGGCGCGCACGCTCACGATCCGCGACAACGGCATCGGCATGACCCGCGAGGACGTGATCGGGCTCATCGGCACGATCGCGAAGTCCGGCACGGCCGAGTTCCTGCAGAAGCTGAAGGAGTCCCAGGACGCCGCCGCCTCGCAGGACCTCATCGGCCAGTTCGGCATCGGCTTCTACTCCTCGTTCATGGTCGCCGACAAGGTCACGCTGGTGACCAGGCACCCGCGCGCGGAGGGCGTCCGGTGGGAGTCCACCGGCGAGGGCACTTACACGATCGAGGACGTCGAGGACGCGCCGCAGGGCACCTCCGTCACCCTCCACCTCAAGCCGGCCGACCCCGAGGACCACCTGGCCGACTACACCTCCACCGCGAAGATCACCGAGATCGTCAAGCGGTACGCCGACTTCATCACCTGGCCGATCCGGATGGCGAAGGAGGACGGCGGCGAGCCGACCACGATCAACTCGCGCAAGGCGCTGTGGGCGCGGCCCGCCTCGGAGGTCACCGAGGACGAGTACGCCGAGTTCTACCGGCACGTCAGCCACGACTGGAACAAACCGCTCGAGACCATCCGGATGCACGGCGAGGGCGTCTTCGAGTACCAGGCGCTGCTGTTCATCCCGTCGCAGGCGCCGCTGGACCTGTTCCTGCGCGAGCGCAAGCGGGGCGTGCAGCTCTACGTCAAGCGGGTCTTCATCATGGAGGACTGCGAAGAGCTGATGCCGGAGTACCTCCGGTTCGTCAAGGGCGTGGTGGACGCCCAGGACCTCTCGCTGAACGTGTCGCGCGAACTGCTCCAGCAGGACCGCCAGATCCAGCTCGTGCGCCGCCGGCTGGTGAAGAAGGTGCTGTCGACCGTCAAGGGCCTGATGGCCGACAAGCCGGAGTCGTACGCGACGTTCTGGCGCGAGTTCGGCACCGCGGTCAAGGAGGGCCTGCTCAGCGACCCCGACAACCGCGACGCCATCCTCGACATCGCCTCGTTCGCCTCCACGGCCGACCCGGAGCAGCCGACCACGCTCGCGCAGTACGTCGAGCGGATGAAGGACGACCAGCAGCACATCTACTACATGACCGGCGACTCGCGGGCCACCGTGGAGAACTCGCCGCACCTGGAAGCGCTGCGGGCCAAGGGCTTCGAGGTGCTGATCCTCACCGACCCGATCGACGAGATGTGGGTCGACGCGGTGCCCGGGTTCAAGGACAAGGTCTTCCAGTCGATCGCCAAGGGGCAGGTCGACCTGGAGACGGAGGAGGAGAAGGCGCAGGCCGGGGAGCGGCAGAAGGACTTCGCCGACTTCCTGGCGTGGATGACGACCACCCTGACCGACAAGGTCAAGGAGGTGCGGCTGTCCTCGCGCCTGACCACCTCGCCCGCGTGCGTCGTCGGCGACGCCCACGACCTGACCCCGACCCTGGAGAAGATGTACCGGGCGATGGGGCAGGAGCTGCCGCCGGTCAAGCGGATCCTGGAGCTGAACCCGGACCACGCCCTGGTGTCGGGCCTGCACCGGGCGTTCGCCGACCGGGGCGGCGACGACGCGTCGCTCGCCGAGTCGGCCGAACTGCTGCACGGCATGGCGCTGCTGGCCGAAGGCGGCGACCTGCCCGACCCGTCCCGCTTCGTCCGGCTGATGTCCGAGCACCTGGAGCGGGCCCTGTGAGGTCCGACCCTGTGAGGTCGTGACCCGGGCGGGCTCCCGGTCACCGCCGGGAGCCCGCCCGGACGAAGTCCTGCACCCACCCGAGGCGCCGGCCGCGGCGTCACGTCGTGCCCGGCGTCCGGCAACCGCGTGGCCCGGCCGCACCGCGCGGCGTCCCCGCTGACCACGACCTCCCGCTGGACCGACGTCGCGCACGCCCGCGGCTGCGCCGACCAACCGCATCGCCGCGGTGCGGCAACGGGTGCTCCCACTCCCCGGCGCGGGCGACACGACCGACCGGCCCACGCGGTCCGGAACCCGCAGCCGGGGCCGCTCCGACTGTCGGTGGGCGCTGCTAGCGTCCCGCCCATCGTCGAGGGGGGCTTTGCGATGGCCGGGGCGAAGGACGTCGTCGATCGGACGGCGGGTGCGTTGGGGTGGGCGGGGTCGGTCTCGCCCGAGCTCGACTGGGCCGCGGTGGAGGGGTGGGTGGGCACCGCTCTCCCGGCCGACTACAAGGAGTTCATGTCCCGGTTCCCGTCCGGGGTGTTCCGGGACGTGGTCCGGATCCTCAACCCGGTGCAGGACCGGAGATGGTCGGCGGCGTTCAGGAGCGACGCCGACTCGATGCTGATCGGTGTGCGGAGCCTGTGGGAGGAGGAGGGCGGCTACCCGCCGTTCCCCGAGCCGGGAGGCCTGATCCCCTTCGCGGGTGACGTCGCGGGCGGGTCGCTGTGCTGGTTGCCGTGGACCGCCGATCCGGACGAGTGGCACGTCGTGCACCTGAGCCGGAGCTCGTACCGGACCCGGACCAGGCGGTCGATGACGGCGGTGATGCGGGAACTCGCGACCAGCCGCAGCGAGCGCAACGTGCTCGGCTGGGACCTGGCCGACACCGAGCGGACCTTCGAGCCGTTCTGACACCGGGAGCGCGGCACCACCGCGACGCGCCCCCGGGCCGAACCGCTACCTCAGCGTCACCGGCAGGGACGCGTGTCCGTTGGAGATGAACGAGTGGCTCGGCTCCAGCTCGTGCGGCGGCACGGCCAGGCGCATCTCCGGGAACCGGGCGAACAGGGCAGGCAGGGCGATCTCGGCCTCCATGCGCGCCAACGGGGAACCCAGGCAGTAGTGCACGCCGTACCCGAACGCCAGGTGGGTCTTGTCGGCCCTGGTGATGTCGAACCGGTCGGCGGTCTCGCCGTGGACCGCCTTGTCCCGGCCCGCCGCGGCGTACGCCGCCAGGATCGCGTCACCCTTGGCGATGACCACGCCGTCGCCGAGCTCGACGTCCTCCACCGCGTAGCGCAGGGGCAGGTTCGCGATCGGGGCCTGCCAGCGCAGGGTCTCCTCGATCACGTCCGACCAGCCGCTGGTGTCCGCCCGTACCGCGGCCAGTTGCTCCGGGTGGGTCAGCAGCGCCGTGATCGCCTGGTCCAGCAGGTTCACCGTGGTCTCGTAGCCCGCGGAGATCACCAGGATCAGGGTGTCGACCAGCTCGGCCTCCTCCAGCTTCGAGCCGTCGTCCTCGCGCACCGCGATCAGGCCGCTGGTCAGGTCGTCACCGGGGTCCTCCCGCTTCGCCGCGACCAGCTCGTGCATGATGCCGTACAGCCGCACGGCGTTCGCCTGGGCCGCCTCGGCGGTGATCGTGGTGTCGAAGACGCCGTCGACGACGCCCCGCAACTCCGCCCGCGCCGCCGCGGGCACGCCGAACAGCTGGCAGATGACCTCGATCGGGATCGGGTAGGCGTACCGCTCCCGCAGGTCCACCGGCTGCCGTGCCGCGTCGGGCCCGTCGAGCCCGTCCAGCAGCCGGTGGGCGATCTCCTCGATCCACGGTCTCATCGCCGCCACGCGGCGGGCCGTGAACGCCTTGGACACCAGCGAGCGCAACCGCCGGTGGTCGGTCCCGTAGGCGGTGAACATGTTCTGCACCGACACCCACAGGTGCAGGGGCCAGTCCGCGGAGATCCGGCCGCTGGTGTACTCGGGCCAGTGCTGCCGGGCGTCCTTGGAGACCCGCGGATCGCCGAGCAGGTCGCGCAGGGTGTCCTGGCGGGTCACCGACCACGCCACAACCTGGCCAGGGAGCTCCACCAGGGTCGCCGGACCGCGGGCGGCGATGGCCGCGGACTCGGCGTGGACGTCACGGCCGGTGGGGTCGAGGACGATGGGGTCGGCTGGTCGTTCCAACGGGTTTCTCCAGGTGACTCGTCGGGGTGGACGGGCACGGCTACCGGGGTGAAACGCACGGGGAGCGCGGTGAGCGCGCGGTGGAACGGGCCGGGTCGCCAGACCAGCTGGTCGACGGGGACGGCCAGCCGCATGTCGGGCAGGGCGTCGAGGATCTTCTCCATGGCCACCGACGCGATCAGCCGCGCGGGCTGCTGCGCCGGGCAGGAGTGCACGCCCGCGCTCCAGGCGAGGTGGGCGCGGTTGCCCGAGCGCTGCTGGCCGGCCAGCGCGGGGTCGTTGTTGGCGGCCGAGAAGCTGATCACCACCGGTTCGGCGGCGGGCAGCCGGACCCCGGCGAAGTCCGTGTCCTCGACCGGGTAGCTCGCCGAGTAGTTCGCCATCGGCGGGTCGGTCCACAGCACCTCGTCCAGCGCCTCCTCGACCGGCAGGCTGCCGCCGGAGAGGGTGCCCGCGAACCGGTCGTCGGCCAGCAGCAGCCGGATGCCGTTGGCGATCAGGTTCTTCTCGGGCTCGGTGCCCGCGCCCATGAGCACGATGAGCTGGTGGATCAGCTCCTCGTCGGTCAGCCGGGCGGGGTGGGCCATCATCCACGACGGCATGTCCTGGCCGGGCCGCTGCCGCTTGAGCGCGACCAGCTCCAGCATGCACCGGGTCAGCTCGGCGTTGGCCTTCTCCGGCTCGACCAGGTCGAAGATGTCGCGCATGGCGACCACCAGCCGGTCGCCCAGCTCCGGCGGGCAGCCGTAGAGGTGGTTGAACATCATCAGCGGCAGCAGCTGCGCGTACGCGCCGAGCAGGTCGGCCTCGCCGTCGCGGGCGAACCGCGCGATCAGCCGGTCCGCGGTCCGCTCGACGTGGGCGCGCAGCGCGTTCGCGTCGACCCGGGCGAGGCTGTCGGTGACCACGGCGCGCAGCCGCGCGTGCTGGGCGCCGTCGGTGAACAGGCAGTTGGGCCGGTACATCATCATCGGCAGCACCGGGCAGTCCGGCGGCATCTTCGCCTGCCACTGCCGCGGGTCGCGCGGGAACGCGCTGGGGTTGCGCAGCACGTCCAGCGCGGCCGAGTAGCCCACGACGAGGCTGGCGGGCACACCGGGCGCCAGCTCGACCGGTGCGACCGGCCCGTGCTCGCGCAGGGCCTGGTAGGTCGCGGCCGGGTCGGCGGCGAACTCGGGGCCGTACAGGGGCATCCGGCCCTGGTGTGCGGGACATGCCTGCCCGGGGGCGGCTTGCGAGGTCACTCGGTCTCCTGGTTGCGGGTCAACAGGTACTCGACGAGGGTGACGAGCGCCTGCGTGGACGACGTCACGTCACGGGCGTCGCACGACATCAGCGGGGTCGCGGGCAGCAGGTCCAGCGCGTCGCGCAGCTCCTCGGCGGGGAACGCGGGCGCGCCGTCGAAGGAGTTGACCGCCACCGCGTACGGGATGCGCAGCTCCTCCAGCAGGCTCATGACCTCGAAGGACTGCTCCAGGCGACGGGTGTCGACCAGCACGAGCGCGCCCAGCGAGCCGTGGGCGATGTCCTTCCAGACCCGGGTGAACCGCTGCTGGCCGGGCGCGCCGAACAGGTACAGCACCAGCTCGTCGCTCAACGTCAGCCGGCCGAAGTCCAGCGCCACCGTGGTGGTGCTCTTGCCGTCGACGCCGGCCAGGTCGTCGACCAGGGCGCCCGCCTGCGTCATCGTCTCCTCGGTGCGCAGCGGGCGGATTTCCGACAGCGTGCCGACGAAAGTGGTCTTGCCGACCGCGAACGGGCCGACGATCAACAGTTTCACCGCCGTCCGCACGGTGTCGCGCAGGTAGACGCCGTGCGGAGCCGGCCGGTCCGGGGCCGGTCGGTCAGAGGCGAGCGCGGAGGCCATCGAGCACGTCCTTCAGCAGCTTCACGTCGGGGCGCGCGGTGTGCGACACCGCGGCGTGGGTGGCGATGTGGCCGCTGTCGACCAGGTCGGACAGCAGCACCTTGGTCACGCTGATCGGCAGCGAGAGGTGCGCGGCGATCTCGGCCACCGACAGCGCGCCGCCGCGGCACAGCTCCATCAGCCGCTTCTTCTCCGGCGACAACCCGGACACCTGCTCGCGGGTGGCGATCACGACCGTGACGGCGTCGAAGGTGTTGCGGCTGGCGTGGGCGCGACCGCCGGTCACCACGTACGGCCGCACCAGGCCCTGCAGGCGCCTGTCGCCGCTCACGCCGGGCTGCCCGCGCCCTGTCGCGGCGGGCTGGTGAGTTCCTTGCCCAGCCGCTGGACCAGTTCCTGGATGCGGAACGAGAC
Source organism: Saccharothrix saharensis (assembly GCF_006716745.1). NCBI lineage: Bacteria > Bacillati > Actinomycetota > Actinomycetes > Pseudonocardiales > Pseudonocardiaceae > Saccharothrix > Saccharothrix saharensis. Next base: position 8,061,707 of record NZ_VFPP01000001.1, read on the forward strand.
CGCCTCCATGTCCACCCGGTCGGTCGCCGAGACGGCGAGGTACGCGCCGGGCCCGGCGGCGGCCAGGAAGACGTAGCCCTCGGCGAACTCGCTGACCGTCTGCCGCCACTGGGCGCTGGTCTGGCCGCAGAACTCGGCGGTGGCCCGGGCCAGCGACTGCAACGCCGACATGGCGGCGGCGTGCCGTTCGGCGTCGTCGCGGCCGATGCCGGCGGAGTGCGCCATCAGCAGCCCGTCGGCCGACAGCAGGACGGCGTGCCGCGTCTCCGGCATCTTCAGGGCGTCGTCGAGCATCCAACCCAAAGTGTTCATGCCTGGGTGTTCCCTTCAGCGACGGGCGGCGTGGTGGCGCGGCCCGACTCGGTCCCGCGCTTCCAGGCGGCCAGCCCGGTCGCGATCCGCTGGTCGGTCGGCGTGGGGACGGGGGCGGCCGACGGCGGCGCGCCCTGGTCGGCGGGCTGCGTCCGCCGTCTCCGGGGCAGGCCGCCGGGGGTGCGACCCAGCACGGCGTCGTCCACCACCGCGGTCGGTGGCCGGCGCTGCTCGGGCGGCAGCGCGACGGCGTTGTCGGGCATGGTCGGCTTGCTCACCCGGGTGAGCAGCTCCGTCGGCAGGAAGACCACCGCGCGCACACCGCCGTACGGCGAGCGGGTGTCCACCGAGACCCGGAAGCCGTAGCGCTCGGCCAGCACGCCGATGACCGCGAAACCGACCTGCGGCGGGTCGCCGAGCCGGTTGATGTCGCTCGCGCCGTGACCGGCCAGCAGCCGGGCCGCGCGGTCGAGCTCCTCGACGGTCATGCCGACGCCGCCGTCGTCGACCATCACGACCATGCCGTTGTGCGCCTGCTGGAAGTTGACCTCGACGCTGGTGTTGGGCGGCGAGTGCCGGGCGGCGTTGTCGAGCAGTTCCGCCACGGCCAGCACGACCGGCTCGACCGCGCGGCTGACCACCGCGACGTCGGACTCGGCGGGCAGGTTGATCCGCAGGTAGTCCCGGATGCGGGAGGTGGCGCCGCGCACCACGTCGGTCAGCGGCGAGGCCGACCGCTGCTGACCGGGCCAGGAGCCGCAGAGCACCGCGGTGGCCTGGGCGCGGCGGTTGAGCTGGGAGTTCATGTGGTCGACGCGCATCAGGCCGGCGAGCACGTCGGGGTCGTCGTGCCGCTCCTGCATGGCCGAGATCGCGACCTGCTGCTCGTTGGACAGGCTCTGCACCGCGCGCATCATCGACTTGAGCGTGGCGCGGGCCGACTGCTCGCCCCGCTCGGTGGCCTGCCGGACGGAGTCGGCGAACAGCGCGAGCACCTGCTCGTGGCCCTCGGCCGCGTCCGGACGCTTCGGACCGGGCACCTCGACGGGCCGGTGGCCCAGCGACTCGGCCAGGGCGGGCAGCCGCGCCTCGACCAGGTGCCGCTCCTCCTCGGCCAGGGCCCGCGCCCGCTCTTCGGCCCGGTCGGCCCGCACCCGTAACGCGCGGGTGGTCCGTTGTTGGCGAACCAGCAGGAACAGCGTGATCAGCACGATGGCGAGCAAGAACCAGAACGCCACCGCGAGTGTTTGTCGGTCCATCAATTCCTCTGGTGCGGGCGAGCTGCCGGATGCCGGTGCGCCGAGCCGGGCTCTGATCTTTATCACGGTACTTCGACGGACGCCAAGTGGTTGCCGCAGTCTCCCTCCAATGGAGCAACCGTTGGCGGAAAACCATTACCATATGTCCACTGTGGACAGTGCGGGCGGCCCGGGAACCGGTGTGCGGAATGGTTGGAATTCGCAGGTCAACGCATATTCGCTGATCGATCCGGTATTGCGTTCGGGCGAATTCGCGCGATCACGCCGCCCTATCGCGGCGGCGTTGTCCGCCGAGCGGCTACCGTGAGCGCCTTCGGTGAGGTCGCGGAGGTCGTGGTGGTGGACGGGGACGACGTGGCCGGGCACTCGAACGCGGTTTCCGGGACCAGCGAGGTCGTCGTGCAGTCGCGGCACATCCACGGCGGCGTGCACGTCTCCACCTCCCCGCCCGTGCGGCGACCCCGGCAGCTCCCGCTGTCGGTCGGCACCTTCACCGGCCGCGAGCGCGAGCTCGCCGAGCTGGACGCCCGGCTGCGCGGCGGCACGTCCGGCGTGGTGATCTCCGCCGTGTCCGGCACGGCGGGGGTCGGGAAGACCGCCCTGGCCGTGCACTGGGCGCACGGCGTGGCCGACGAGTTCCCCGACGGGCAGCTCTACGTCAACCTGCGCGGCTACGACCGCGAGCCGCCGCTGACGCCCGACGACGTGCTGGCCGGCTTCCTGCGCGCCCTGGGCGTCTCGGACATCCCCAGCGACGGCGGCGAGCGAGCGGCCCGCTACCGCACGCTGCTCGCCGACCGGCGGGTGCTCGTGGTGCTGGACAACGCGGGCCGGGTCGACCAGGTGCTGCCCCTGCTGCCCGGCGGCCCGTCGTGCTTCGTGGTCGTCACCAGCCGGGACCGCATGTCGACCCTGCGGGTGCGCTACGGCGCGCACGGCGTCGACCTGGACCTGCTGCCGCTGGACGACGCGTTGCGGCTGCTGCGGGCGACGGTCGGGCCGAGGGTGGACGACGAGCCCGGCGCGGCCAGGGCGTTGGTGCGCAGTTGCGCGAGCCTGCCCCTGGCGCTGGGCATCACCGCGGAGATCGCGGCGGTTCGGGAGCGGACGCCGCTGGCCGACATCGCCGAGGAGCTGGCCGACGAGCGCCGCCTGCTCGGCGTGGCGGACGACGACCACAGCATCCGCACGGTGTTCTCGTGGTCGCTCAAGACCCTGGACGAGCGCTGCCGCCTGGTGTTCCGGTTCCTCGGGCTGCACCCGGGCCGCGAGTACGACGTGCCCGCGCTCGCCGCGTTGGCCGACCTGCCCGCGCCCGAGGTGCGGCGGGCGGTCGACGACCTGCTGCGGGTGCACCTCGTGGCGGAGGTCGCGGACGGGCGGTTGCGCACGCACGACCTGCTCGCCGCCTACGCGCGGGACCTGGCGGCCGAGCACTTCGCCGCCGCCGAGGCGGAACGGTCGTCCGCCCGGCTGTTCGAGCACTACCGGCGGCTGACCGCGCACGCCGTGAAGGCGGTGACCGGCGGCAGGCAGAGCCACCGGCGCGCGGTGGCCGCGCCGACCGGCGGCCTCAAGCCCGACCGGGCGTGGTTCGCCACCGAGCGGCTCAACCTGGAGGCCGTCCTGGACCACGCGCGCGGCCGCGGTGTCGACGCCGAGGAGGTCGGCCACCTCGCGCACGACCTGGGTGTGCTGACCCGTGCCGCCGGTGACCTGCCCGTGGCGCTGCGGCACTTCGCGGCCGCCGCCCCGGTGTTCCCGGAGAGCCGGCGCCGCTACTCGTACCGGATCAGGCTGGACGAGGAGGAGGCCAAGGTCGCGGCCGGGCTGCACGCCGGCGCCCTGCGGTCGTTGCCGCTGCTCGGCGACCACCTGCGGGTGGCGGGCATGACGGGGGAGCTGGCCGAGGCGGACCGGTTGACCGCGGTCGCCGCGCTGGCGTGCGGCGACCCGTCGCGGGCGATCCGGCTGGCCCGCGCCGCGCAGCGGGTGTTCGAGAAGCGCGAGGACCCGAAGGCGGCGGCGCTCTGCTCGCTGACCTACCTGGCGGCGGTGTGCACCAGCGCGCTCGACGCCCCGAACGCCTCACCCAACCGGATGATCGACAAGGCGCTGTCCACCGCGGCCCGGCTGGACGGGCTGGGCATGCGCGACGAGGCCGACCACGCGCGGCTGCTCGGCGTGCGGCTGGCGGTGGCGGCCGGGCAGCTCGACCGGGCCGACGCGCTGCTCGGGCAGGTCGCACCACCGACCCTGGGCACGCCGACCGACCAGCGGCTGCTCCACGTGCTGTGCGAGGCCGAGCTGATCGAGGAGTTCGGCGAGCCGGAGGTGGCGATCGCGCTGGCCGCCGAGGGGTACGCGGAGGTCGGCCGGTCCGAGGGCCGGCCCGCGGGGATCGGCGTCGCGCCCGCGAGCACGGTGTACGGACGCGCCCTGCGCGCCCTGGCGCTGCGGATCGCGCTGCGCGACCACGACCCCGGCGGGGTGTTCGAGATCGCCGAGCAGTTCCGGCCGCAGCGGCAGGGGCTCACCGGCGGCGACCGGGGCGTGCGGCTCGACGCGGTGGCCGACCAGCTCGGCGCGCGGGCCCTGGTCGGGTTCGCGGCGACGTCGGAGCGGCTGATCGCCACGGTCGTCGTGGACGGGCGCGTGTCCGTGGTGGACCTGGACCTGGCCGGTGCGATCGAGCACGCCCGGTTGCTGCGGGCGGACCTGGACTCGGCCTCGGCGGTGGTGGACCTGTCCGACCGGGTGGTCGGGCTGACGTCGGCGCAGGCCGGCGGCTCGGCGGCGGAGCTGGACCGGCACGTGGTGCGGCCGCTGCTGCGGCTGATCGGTGGCCGCGACCTGGTGGTGGTGCCCGCCGAACCGCTCGCGGGCGTGCCGTGGTCCGCGCTGCCGTCGCTGCACGGCCGGCCGCTGGTGGTGGCCCCGTCGGTCGGCGCGTGGTCGGCCGCCCGGCGCCGGGACGGCACGCGGACGTCGGACCGGGGCGTGTTCGTGGTCGGGCCGGGCATGGCGGCGGACCGCGCCGACCTCGCCGAGCTGGCGGACCTGCACCCGCGCGCCGAGGTCGTGGCGCCGGAGGTGCGGGCCGTGCTCGGACGTGCCGACGGCGCGCGTTTCCTGCACCTGGTGGCGCGACGGGAGCACGAGCCGGAGAACTTCGTGTTCTCCCGGGTCGTGCTGGCCGACGGCGCGCTGCTCGCGCACGAGTTCGGCGAGCTGGAGGAGCCGCCGGACCTGGTCGTGCTGCCGGGGTCCGGCGAACGGGTGCCGGGGGAGGTGGCGCTCGGGTTCGCCAACGGGCTGCTCGTCGCCGGGGTGCGGACCGTGGTGGTTGCGGTCGCGCGGGTCGCCGCGCAGACCACGGTGGCGGTGATGCGGGAGCTGCACACCGCCCTGGCCGCGGGCGAGCCGCCGGGGAGGGCGCTGGCGGGGATCGTCGCGGTCGACCCGCTGCGCCGGCCGTTCCTGTGCGTGGGGTCGGGGGAGTGACGGTCACCCGGGTCGGACCAGTGGGGTCGCCGGTTCGCGCGAAGGGTGTCGGCGATCTTGACGGCGTGCCCGTCGCCGTGGTCACCGCGCGGACCGGCACGTCGGCGGGGCCGTCCGGCGCGGTGGCGTGGCCGACCCGGGAGGCGCCGCGGGCGCACCGGTCGAGCCACCGGGACGTCCCGTCCGCGTGCCCGGCGCGGCTAAGGTGCTGGTCTCGTGGACGAACGCGTGCGGGAATGGGTGTGGGGCTGGGCGTTGTGCCGCGACGCGCCGGAACCGGTGGCGGAGCCCGACGGGTTCCGGATCGACGTGGGCGCGCCGGGGCACCGCGTGCGGTTCGTGCTGGCGGGCGCGGCGTCGGTGCGCGCTCGGGTGGTGGCGGCCACCGATCCGGGTACCTGGTTGAAGGTCTGCGCGCCGCGGGCGGACGTGGTGCCGCTGCTCGGTCCGGAGTGGGTGGTGGGCGGGCCGGAGTTCTTGATGAGCTGCGCGCTCGGGGGCGGTGTGGTGACGTCCGCGCCGGACGGGTACCGGAGCCGGGTCGTGCCCGAGCGCGGGTTCGCGGACGTGGTGGTGGACGCGCCGGGCGGTGACCGGGCCGCGCGGGGCCGGTTCGCGGTGCACGGCGGCGCGGCGGTGGTGGACCAGGTCGAGACGGCGCGCGCGCACCGGCGGCTCGGCTTGGGGCGGCACGTGATGAGCACGATCGGCGCGCACGCGGCGGACCTGGGCGCCGACGTCGCGGTCCTGGTCAGCACGGCCGAGGGGCGTCACCTGTACGAGTCGCTCGGGTGGCGGGTCGACTCGGACGTCGTCGCGGCGCACCTCCCGGAGCCCGCCGCGACCTGAACCGGACCGCGTCCCGAACCGGCGCGGTGACGGCGTCCGGGTCGATAGCATCGCGGGTTCGGGGTGTCACCGCACGCGGCGCGGACGGGGGTGCGCTTGGTCGAGCTGCGGGACCGGCCCGCGCCGCGCCCGGCGACGCGGGTGCGGCAGTCACCCGCGCGGGCCGTGCTGCTGCGGGTGTTCGGGTGGCCCGCGTTCGTGCTCGGGTTGGTGCTGCTGGTGGTGGCGCAGGGCGGTGCCGGGTCCGGGCCGTACCCGGCGCTGCGCCCGGTCCTGTGCGGTGTCGGCGGCGTGGCGCTGCTGGCGCTCGGGCGGCGCGCGGTGGTGCGCGGGCGGCGGCACGCGGTGGAGGTGCTGCCGTCGCTGGACGGGCTGTCGGGTGACGTGGTGCTGTTCCTGCGGTCCTTTGTGGACGATGAGGGGTTCGCCGCGCAGCAACGCGGCCGGCACGTCCTGGACCTCTGGGGGACGACGCGCACCGAAGAGGAGCAGCTCGCCGCGGCGCTGGCCCCGTTCGGGCGGATGGTCGCGCTCGGCCGGCCCGGGGACGTGCTGCCGCCGGCCGGCGCGCCGCGGCACTTCTCCGCCGACGAGGCGTGGCGTGACCAGGTGCTGGCGGGCCTGGAACGGGCTCGGCTGGTGCTGCTGGCCGCCGGTCCGGGGCCCAGCCTGCGGTGGGAGGCCGAACGGGTGGTGGCCGGGGTGCCGGCGGACCGCGTGGTGGTCGTCGTGTGCCGGGACGCCGCGCAGTACGAGTCCTTCCGCGAGTCGACCGGCGACGTGTTCCCGAAGGGGCTGCCCGAGTTCCGGCCCCGGACCTCGCCGGTCCCGGCGGGCGCGCACGCCTACACGCGGGCGGCCGTCTGGTTCGAGCCGGACTGGACGCCCCGGCTGCGGCACCTCGACGGGCGGGACGCCCCGGGCAGCGTGCGCAACTGGGTGGCGAGCGTGTTCTCGCGCTCGCTGGTGGAGGTCTACGAACGGGCCGGCGTGCGACGGCCGGGGCGGTGGGCGGACACCGTGCGGCGGCGGACGCGGCCGCGGTGGTGGCCGCGCCGGCACCGCCCGGCGGCCCCGGTCGCCGCACCGGTCGCGGTCCCGCCGGTGCGGATCGGCGGCGGTCGGTGGCGGGCCGACCGGGTCCGCACCGGGGGCGTCGACTTCGTCGTGCGGGTGGACGACGGGCAGCGGCGGCACGTGGTCGAGTACCGCCCGGCCACGACGGGGCAGCCGGTCGTGCTGGTCGACGGCCATCGGACCGGGCACGCGTTCCGGCTCGGCCGCGACGGACCGCCGGCGCGGCTCGTGGTCGGTGACGACGTGCAGCTGTGGGTGGACGGCACGCCGGTCTACGCGCTGAGCCGCGCGGCGGCGCGGTCCGACACCTTCCTGGAACATCGCGCCACCGCGATCCGCGACGCCCTGCTGGAACTGCCCGCGTCACTGCCCGGACCGTTCCCGGTGACCTTGCGCGTCGCGCCCGACCTGCGGCTGCGTGACGCCGAGGTCGGGGGCGACCCGGTGATCGCCGTGCTGGACTCCCGGTCGGACTTCGGCGACGCGCGGGTGTGGTTCACCGACCGCGCCGCGCACGTCCGCTACCGGGGCGGCCTGGCCGTGCTGGCCTACCCGGACCTGGCGGCGACCACCGTGACGGCGGACTTCGCCACCCTGCGGGCCGGGTCGGCGGAGTTGGACTTCCCGGGGCACGCCGAGCGCACCGCGCAGGTGCTGAACGCGGTGAAGGCGGCGGTCGTGGCGCAGGACTCCGGGTTCGGCCCACCGCCCGCGGCGCACCCGTTCGCCCGGGCGGGCGGGTTGCGCGCCGGGCGGGTCGGGGCCGCGTGGCGGGTGGCACGGCGGCAGTTGTGGACCCGGATGTGGGGCCTGATGGCGGGGCTGGGCGCGGTGGTGGGGCTGGCGGCGGCGTTCGACCTGGACCTCGGCCGTGCCGCGTGGCCGGAGCAGGTCGCCGTGCGGGTCGCGGCCGTGCCCGCGGGGTTCGCCGCGGGCCTGGCGTTCTCCGCGGTGGTCGTCCTGCTCACCGGTGCGGGGTACGGGGCCGTGTGCGTCGTGGTGCGGTTGGCCGCCGTGCCGGGGCGGGTCCTCACCCGGCGAAGGCGAGACCGGCGAGCACGCCGCCGAACACCAGCAGGTACGTCACCAGCACCCAGCGCCGGGCGCGGTGGTAGCGCGGCTCGACGGTGAGCACCACGTCCACGGCGACGCCCGCCGGCACGGCCGCCCGGAACGCCGACGCCACCTCGTCGACCGGGGCGTGCACGTCACCCAGCGGCCACGCGAAACCGCGCTCCCGGTCCGAGGCGATCCCGTGGCGGTAGCCGCCGAACCCGGTGAACGGCACGTCGTCCCACACCCGCCCGGCGGCTTCCGGCGACACGTGCAGCGTCACCCGGGTCAGCCCGCGAACCCGCCCGACGACCACCCGTTCGAACCCGGCGCGGGCCCAGTCCACCGAGAGGGGTTTCGCCTCGAACCCCAGGCGTGCGGCCAGGTCCGGCCCGCGGCCGAGGACCAGCGCGGTCCGGCCGACCTCCACCCGCCTCCACCAGGCCACGTGGACCTCGGCCCCCAGCACCGACCACGCGACCAGCGTGAACAGGACGGTCGTGACGCCGTTGCCGCCGAGCGCCTGCCCGAACCACGGCCCGATCCCCACGACCGCCGCCCTGCCCACCACCTCGACCACGCGGACCGAACGGGGGATCGAGACGCGGAAGGTGACCGGCTCGTGGTCTTCGCGGGGGTCGGGACGTCTCGGCGCGGCCGGCTCGTCCTCGTTCCGCGGCACGGGTTCGGGACGGCCGGCCGGTAGCGGGCGCAGTCGGCCGGCGGGCGGGGCCAGGCGCGCCACCTCCCGGGCGGCCTCGGCCGGGTCGAGCCGGTCGCGCGCGGACCGGACCAGGGCGTGCGCCAGGTAGGTCAGGCCGCCCGCGCGGTCGTCGTAGACACCCTCCCGGCTGGCCAGGCAGAACACCAGCGCCCCGCCGGTGGCGCGCTCGACGCGGTCGGCCAGTTCGTCGACGTCGGACACGTCCGGCGGGATCTCGGCGAAGCAGAGGTCCAGCACGACCAGCTTCGTGCGGGCGGCGTGCGCGTCGACCGCTCGCAGCACGTCCCGGGCCCGCAGCCAGGTGGACTCGTCGTCGGCGTCGCTGTCGGCCACGGCGAGCCGCACGTCCCCGTCGTCGGACAGCCGCGCGTGCCCGACGTAGTAGAAGACCAGGGCGTCCGCGTCGTCCCGGAGCAGCCCTTCCACCAGCCGCGCCACCTGCACGGCCCCAGCCGGATCGCTCACCACCGCCACGCGTGACGTCGGCCAACCCGACCCGGGTCCGATCAAAGCGGACCGCAACGCCTGGACGCCGCGGTCGGCCGCCGGGAGGTCGGGCAGCGCGGCGTAGCGGGCGCAGCCGACGAGGATCGCGCGTGACGCGTCACCCCCACCCATACCGCGACCCTAGCCCCGCCCCGGGCCCGGTCGTCCGCCGTGAAGCGGTCGGTCAGCCCGTCCCCGCCTGGTAGACCGGATCGGGAAAGGGGAACGCGATGGAGGAGCGGAAGTCGTTCGGCACGGCGGCCGCGGCGTATGCCGAGCACCGGCCGGACTACGCACGAGCGGCGCCGCGGTGGGCGGTGGCGTCCGCGCCCGGTCCGCGGGTGCTCGACCTCGGGGCGGGCACGGGCAAGCTGACCGCCTCGCTGGTGGCACTGGGGCTCGACGTCGTCGCGGTCGAACCGGACCCGGCCATGCTGACCGAGCTGCGCCGGGCGCTGCCGTCCGTCCGCGCGCTGCGGGGCAGCGCCGAGGCGATCCCGCTGCCGGACGGGTCGGTGGACGCCGTGGTGGCCGGGAACGCGATGCACTGGTTCGACATGGCGGTCGCGGGACCGGAGATCGCCAGGGTCCTCGCGCCCGGCGGCGTCCTGGCCGGCCTGTGGAACGTCCTGGACGACCACGTCGAGTGGGTCGCCGAACTCGGGCGGGTCGCCGGGGCCGTCGTCGTCGGGCCGCGTGACACGGTGACCGGGTGGCGTGCGGCGACGGCCGACCCGCACCTGCCGGGTGGCCCGCCGGCCCGGTTCGGCGCGCCGGAGCACGCCGAGTTCCCGCACGGGCAGCGGCGGACCGCCGAGTCACTCGTGTCGACGCTCGCGACGCGGGCCGGCGTGCTGGTCCTGCCCGCCCGCGACCGGCGGGCGGTGCTCGACCGGATCAGGGTCTTCCTCACGAGCGACCCCCGGACCGGACGTGGCGAGTTCACGCTCCCGATGTGGACGGGTGTGCTGCGCGTGCGGCGGCTCTGAGAGCGGAACACCGCCGCACGCGCGCACACCGATCAGGACACCTTCCGGGCCGCCACGTCCCACACGGCGTGCAGCGGGCCGGTCAGGCGCAGCTTCCAGCCGCGGGGTGCGGCCCGCGTGCCCGGTGCCGGCCGCACGTTGGGCATCCGCTCCAGCAGCACGTCCAGCGCGGTCCGCGCCGCGGCGGTGACCAGCGGGTGCGCCGGGCAGCCGTGCGGGCCGACGCCGAAGCCCAGGTGCGTGCGGACGTCGCGGTGCAGGTCGAACCGGTCGGGGTCGGTGAACTCGTCCTCGTCCCGGTTGGCCGAGGCGATGGCGGCGGCGATCTGGCTGTCCGCCGGGATGTCCCGGCCGCCCAGCGTCACGTCCCGGGTCGTGCGCCTGCCCAGCACGCCGACCGGCCCGCTCCACCGCAACGCCTCGTACACCGCCGCGCCGAGCAGCGCCCGGTCGGCGCGGACGGCGGCGAGCTGGTCCGGCTCGGACCACAACGCCACCAGCGTCCAGGCCGCCAACCACCCCGGCTCGATCACGCTCAACCCGAGGTGCTTGAGCACCGGCAGCACGTCGGCGTCCGGCCGCGCGTCCCGGCCGCGCCGGTTGGCGTGCAGCAGGTGCGAGATCACCGACCGGTCGGGGTGCTCGCGCAGCCTGCCGACCAGCGCGGTCACCGCCGCGTCGTCGGCCATCACCCCGGCCGCCCGGGCGTCCACCGCCGGGTCGCGGCCGAAGTTGTTCGCCACGTCGGTGAGCACCTGCCCCCACCGCCGCAACTCGTCCGCCCCCTCGGGCCCGGCGCCGAGGTGCGCGGCCATGGCGATCGCGGTGACCGGCTCGAAGTAGTCCGCGGCCAGGTCGGCGCCGCCGGTCGGGGCGAGGTCGTCGGCCACGCGGTGCGCGATCGGTCGGGCGGTGGTGTCGACGTAGTCGGTCACCCGGTGGGGGTCGTAGTCGTGCCGGAACGCCTCCCGCACGTCCCGGTGCGACGGCCCCTCCCGGAACAGCATGGGCGCGCCGCCGCACAGCGCGTGCAGCGGCGACGACGGCTGGTCCGTGGTGAACCGCTCGGTGTCGGTCAGCACGGTGCGGACGTCACTCCAGCGGGTGACCAGCCACTGGCGCGCCTCCGGCACCCAGCCGACCGGCTCGTCCCGGCGCAGCCGCGCGTACGCGGGGTAGGGGTCGGTCTCCAGCTCCCGGATCGTGACCACGGCGTCAGTCCGTGAACGACGGGGCGGTCGCCTCGGGCAGCGGGAACGGGTGGCTGCCCAGCTTCTCGGTGTGCCTGGCCAGGCTCTCCAGGAACTTCGCCGCGAGGTCGAGCGTGAACCCCTGCCGGCACACCACGCGCAGCACGTGCACGTGCTCCAGGTTGGGTGGCAGGCTGTACGCGGGCACGTGCCAGCCGTCGCCCTTGAGCGCCTCGGACAGGTGGTACACGGTGAAGCCGACGGCCTTCGGGTCGCGCAGGCGGAACGCCACCACCGGCAGGTCCTCGCCGTCACCGACGATGTCGAACGGCCCGACGGCCTCGATGCCCTTGGCGACGTGCCGCGCCACCTCCTGGCACCGCTGCGCGATCATCCGGTAGCCGGCCATCCCGTTGCGCAGGAACTGGTAGTACTGCGCGATCACGCCGGACGCCGGCCGGGAGAAGTTCAGCGTGAACGTCGGGTGGTGGCCGCCGAGCACGTTGCAGTCGAAGACCAGCGACTCGGGCAGGTACTCGGGGTCGCGCCACAGGCACCACCCCGACCCCGGGTAGACGAGGCCGAACTTGTGGCCGGACGCGTTGATCGACACCACCCGGGGCAGCGCGAAGTCCCAGGCGACGTCCACGTCGAGGAACGGCGCGACGAACCCGCCGCTGGCCGCGTCGACGTGCAGCGGCACGTCCACGCCCCGGTCGGCCGCCACCGCGTCGAGCGCGGCGGCGATCTCCGCGACCGGGTCGTAGCGCCCGTCCTGGGTGCTGCCGAGCACCGCGACGACGCCGATCGTGTTGCCGTCCACCGCCTCGGCGGTGAGCTCCGGGTCGAGGGTCGTGCGGCCCTCCTCCAGCGGCACCACGCGGGCCTCCACGTCCCAGAAGTTGCAGAACTTCGGCCAGCAGACGTGGACGTGGGCGCCGAACACCATGTTCGGCGTGCCCGTGCCGCCGCGCTCGCGCCAGCGGCGCAGCATGGCCAGCCCGGCGAGCATGGCCGCTTCCGAGCTGCCGCTGGTGGAACAGCCGATGAACCGGCCGTCGTCCTCGTGCCACAGGCCGGCCAGCGCGTTGATGCACTCCTGCTCGATGTCGGAGCTGGCCGGGTACTCCTCGCGGTTCATGAGGTTGATCGCGGCCGTGTCGGCGTAGATCCGCTCCAGCTCCGGTTCGGCGGACGTGGTGCAGAACGTGGCCAGGTTGAGGGCGGCCCGGCCGTCGAGCAGCAGCCGCGAGTGCACGATGCCCGCCGCGACGCCCGCGGGGATCGGGTTCTCCGGCAGCCTGCCCTTGGGGATGACGTCCTCGTCGATCCGCTGCGCGAAAACGGGAGCGACCTGCACGTCGCGCTCATCGGTGATGACGCGCTGCAAACTCATGGTGACCTCATTCTGCGGGATGCCGAGGAACACCAAGAGGTCTATCGCGGGAATCGCGGCAACGGTTAGCCCTGTTCAGGTGGAGTGGGTGTCACCTGTTCGAGTCGAGCGCGTCGTGATTTCCGCCGCGCGCAGGGCGAAGTCGCACTCCTGATCACCCGGAATTGCGGCACGAACGAGCGCACGAAGCCGTTTTCGGCGGCGGAACGTGAGATCGCCGGTGCGGCATTACGTCATTTCGGCGACACCTCGGCGCGGCAGGCTGGCGCACGCGGAGTCACCGGACGGGTTGGCGCAGCACGGTCCGGAGCCTCGCGGGCTCGGTCCGGCGCGGGTCGCCGACGTAGACCTCGTGGTGCGGCCCGGTCATCCGCAGGCCGTTGGTCCGCAGCCACTCGCCGTGCAACCTGGCCAACACCGGTCCTTCGTCGTCGTATGGCCCGATGTGCAGGACCTGGGCGCTGGTGCCCTCGTGCAGGACGTGCCGGTGGACGTCGGCGACGGTCGGCAGATCCTTCTTGGCCGACGCGACCCGCTTGGCCTCCTCGATGGCCTCCTCGGTGATCCAGTCGGGTTGGCTGATGAGCATCCGCCAGTGCCAGGAGTCCTTGGCCCGGGTGGTGAACACCTCCGGGTCGTCGGCCCACCACAGCCCTTCCAGCGGCGCCACGACGAGGTCGCGCCCCGCGCGCTTGCTCGTGAACTTGATCGCGTAGGCGACGGTGTAGAGCGCCTCGACGGCGCGGGCGTAGTCGGGGCTGGTGTTGGGGTCGCCGCGGCCGTCGACGGCGAGGAACTGCTGTTCGGGCACGTCGACGAGCGCCCAGTCGGTGTTCTTGGGCGCGTAGAGCCGCTTGAGCTCCCGCTTGACGTCGTAGCGGTCGGCGCTCACGGCCTGCCGTCCTCCTGGTCGGGTGTCGTGGTCACTTCGGCCCGGTAGGCGGACAGCCAGCGCTGTTCGGCTTCCAGTTGGGCCAGCGAGAAGTCGAAGATCGCGCGGGCGAAGCGGGGCGCGTGCGGTTGGGCGGCGGCGGCCGCGCGGAGCTCGGTGATCTTGGCGGCGACGGCGTCGGCCCGCCGGTGGAGCGCGGCGCGCAGCCGGTCCGGCGGGATGGCGGGTTCGTTGGCCAGCCCGACGAGCACGGGCGGGAACACCGGCCGCAGTTCGGCCACCGCCGCTTCGGCGGCCCGCGCGCACGCCCGGCGCCCGTCCGCCGTGGGGCCGAAGACCTTGCGCGCCCTGCCCCGCCGCGCGTTCGGCTCGCCGACCTCCTCGACCAGGCCCCGGTCGCGCAGCTTGGCCAGCAGGTAGTAGATGGAGCTGAACCCGATCTCGGTCCACTCCCGCGAACCGCGGGCGGTGATCACCTCTTCCAACTCGTAGCCGTGCCGGGGCCGCTCCACCAGCAGGCCGAGGAGGGTCAGCTCCGCGGGTGTCAGGTCCATGCACTTACTCTAGTACTAGAATAAGTGGCCGTCCGCCGTGGACGGTCGGCACCGCGGGGCGATCAGGCGTCGAGGCCGAACGCGGGCAGCAGCGCGTTGTCGTGGAAGCGGGTCAGGGCGGCGATGCGGTCGCCGGCCAGGGTCAGCACGAGCATGCCGTGCGGGTGCGGTACCGATGTCCCGGGATCGCGCACGTAGAGGCCGTACGCGGGCTGCCCGTTGGCCCGGGTCGGGACCAGCACGTGCCGCCGGTCGTCGCGCAGCGCGACCGAGGCCAGGAAGTGCCCGACGGCGTCCGGGCCGTGGTACTCCTGGGGCAGCGGCGGCATGGACAGCCGCACGTCGTCGGTCAGCATCGCCACGATCGCGGCCACGTCGCCGGCCTGGAACGCGCGGGTGAAGTCGGCCACGACCCGCCGTTCCCGCGGCGACCCCGGCAGCGGCGCGCGGTCGCGGCCCGGCAGGTCGCCCGCCACCGCCGCCCGCGCCCGCTTCAAGGCGCCGGCGACGCCGTTCTCGGTGGTGCCCAGCATGTCCGCGACCTCGGCCGCGCGGAACTGCAGCACGTCGCGCAGCACCAGCACGGCCCGCTGCTGCGCGGGCAGCCCCTGCACCGCGGCCAGGAAGGCCAGTGACACCGACTCCCGCTGCTCGTACCGCGCCTCCGGGCCGGGCCCGCGGTCGACGACGTCGTCGAGCAGGGCGTCGGGGCAGGGCTCCAGCCGCAGCGGTTCGGCCCGGTGGTGCGACGGCTCGGGGAACGCGACGTCCGGCTGGTCTGCCGGGGCCCGCCGGGACACCGCGCGCAAGGCGTTGAGGCAGCGGTTGGTGGCGATCCGGTACAGCCACGTCCGCACCGACGCGCGCTCCTCGTACCCGCCGATCCCGCGCCACGCCGCCAGCAACGTCTCCTGCACCACGTCCTCGGCGTCCTGCACCGAGCCCAGCATGCGGTAGCAGTGCACGTGCAACTCGCGGCGGTACGGCTCGACCACCGCGCGGAACGCCTCGCCGTCACCGGCGCGCGCCGACGCCACCAGTTCCCGCTCCGGGGGGCCGACCCGGGACGACGCGGTGGGGTCGGCGGCCGGCGGGTTCCCTGACATGTGACTCCTCCTCCGACGCGCCCTTCCGGTGGGCCGTCGGCCCGCCCACGAGTATCCGCCACGGCGACGACGCCCCGGCCGTGGTCGACGCCCGGGGATCGTGCCGGTCAGCGGTCAGCGGTCAGCGGTCAGCGGTCGGCCGGGTCGAACCGCACGCAGCAGTGACCCGCCGAGGGGGCGAGGCGGGCGGTCAGGTCGGTGGCGGCCAGGCCGTCGAGCAGGCCGTCGAGCAGGCAGAGGTTCATGCCGCAGACGAGCTCGGTGTGCTGCCGGGCCAGGGTGTGGAACGGGCAGTTGCCCAGCACGATGGACGTGCCGGGCCCGGTGGCGCGCGGCTCGAAGCCGAAGCTCTCCAGCGCCTCCACCACGGCGGGCCCGCCGTCCTGATCGGCGGGCGCGTCGGCACGGGCCGTCTCGCCGAGGTTCCGCCCCAGGTCGCGGGCTCGGCGGTGCAGCACGGCGCGTGGTGGCTCGCCGGAGGTCTCGGCCTCGGTCAGGGCGTCGGCGAGCAGCAGGCCGGCCAGTTCGTAGCGCCGGTCGGGCAGCGACACGGCGATCTGCTCGGCGGAGCGCCGGTACAGCTTGGCGGGCCGGCCCGCGCCGGGGCCGGTGCGGCCGGTGCGGCGCTCGTGGACGACTTCCAGCAGTCCCTCGGCGACGAGCCGGTCGAGGTGGAACGCGACCGTGGTGCGTGCCGCGCCCACGGCCTCGGCGGCCTCGTCCCGGCTCACCGGCGCGGGTCGGCGCACCACGAAGTCGTACAGCCGGCGGCGGGTCGGCTCGTCGAGCGCCGCGACGGCCGAGATGTGCGCCTCGGGCTGGCTGGCGTCACCCATCTTCTAAAACCTACTTCTGTTGACGAAATTTGAGCCTGGCTTCTAAGGTTAGCCGAAGTTGTCGATAGAAGGAGTGAGAGTCATGGCCACCGAGGTGTCCGGCGTACCGCCGACCGGTCGCGTGTTGCGATCCGACCCCGCCCACCAGGCGTTCCTGCTCCTGCGCACCGTGTTCACGGTCGCGCCGGTGCTGTTCGGGCTCGACAAGTTCGCCGGTGTGCTCGTGGACTGGCCGAGGTACCTGGCGCCGTGGCTCGACGGCGTCCTGCCCGGTACCGCGCAGCAGGCCATGTACGCCGTCGGCGTGGTGGAGGTCGTCGCGGGCGTCCTGGTCGCGGTGGCGCCCCGGTTCGGCGGTCCCCTGGTCGCGGCGTGGCTGGCCGGGATCATCGTCGACCTGCTGACCCTGCCGGGGTACTACGACGTGGCGCTGCGCGACTTCGGCCTGCTCGTCGCCGCGCTCGCGCTGGCCCGCCTGGCGGTGCGGTACGCCCCGGCCCGCGGTGGGCGGGCGCGGTGACCACCCTCGCGCGCCAACCCTCGTTCGACCCGCCCGCGGGCTCGCACCGGCGGCCGCACCCGGTGCACGGGCGCCCCGGCGTGGACGTCGAAGCGGCCCGGCGGGCGGTGGCCGACCTGCTCGTCGCGCTGGGCAAGGACCCGGCGTCGGAGCACCTGGCCGACACGCCGCGCCGGGTCGCCCACGCCTACGCCGAGATGCTGACCCCGCGCGAGTTCGACCTGACCACGTTCCCGAACGAGGAGGGTTACGACGAGCTGGTGCTGGCCCGCGGCATCCCGGTGCAGTCGCTGTGCGAGCACCACATGCTGCCGTTCCAGGGGGTCGCGCACGTGGGTTACCTGCCGGGGGAGCGCATCCTCGGCCTGTCGAAGCTCGCCCGCGTGGTCGAGCTGTTCGCCCGCGACCTGCAGGTGCAGGAACGGCTGACCAAGCAGGTCGCGGGCTGGCTGCTGGAGCACCTGGCACCGCGCGGCGTCGGCGTGGTCGTGGAGGCCGAGCACCTGTGCCTGTCGCTGCGCGGCGTGCGGGCGGCCGGCTCGCGCACGGTCACGTCCGCGATGCTCGGCGCGTTGCGCGACGACGCCCGGACCCGGCAGGAGTTCTTCGCCCTCACCGGCGTCCGGGCGTAGTCGGCCCGTCCCGGCCGCGCTCAGGTCTTCCGCGCGGCCACCGGCGGAGGTGCGAGGTCGGTCGCGCCGCGCTCCAGGCTCTCGGGCAGGGAAGCGCGGTAGATCGGCATCGCGGCGGCGGTGGTCACGATCGCGACGGCGACGAGGATCGCGAACAGCTCCGGTGTCACCAGGCCGTGCGCGAGCCCGATGTTGATGAAGATCAGGATCATCAGGCCGCGCGCGTTCATCAGCCCACCGACCGCCGACGCGTAGCGCCACGAGAAGCCCTGGGCGCGCACCACCGCCGCGCAGCCCAGGTACTTCCCGGCGAACGCCACCGCCATGATCACCGCGAGCGGCCACCACAGCCCGCCGCCCGCACCGAAGCCGGACACCTGCGTGTTCAGCCCGCTGAACGCGAAGAACACCGGCAGCAGCAGGATCGAGTTCAGGTCGGTGAGCCGCGTCTCCAGCTCCCGCCGCACGATCGACGACTGCGGCATGGCCAAGCCGGTGACGAACCCGCCGAACACCGAGAACACGCCGATGTAGTCGGTGAACCAGCCGGCCACGAGCACGACCAGCAGCACGAGCGCCATCACGTCGCGGCTCATCCGGCCCTCGCGCTCGACCCGCGCGCCCAGCTTGGCGAACAGCGAGCGCCCCACCGTGAGCATCAGCAGCGCGAACACCGCCGCGCCCGCCACCGTGCCCGCCGCGTCGAACGGGCTGCCCGCCGCCGCGACCGCGATGATCACCGCCAGGATCACCCACGCCGCCGCGTCGTCGATCGCCGCCGCGACCAGGGTGAGGCCGCCGATCGGCGTGTTCGCGATGCCGCGCTCCTGCAGGATCCGCGCCAGCATGGGGAACGCGGTGATCGACAGCGCGCCGCCGACGAACAGCATGAACTCCCACCGGGTCGCGCCGTCCGGGCTCAGCGACCCGAAGAACAGCGCCGCCGCGCCCGCGCCCAGCGCGAACGTCGGCAGGATGCCCGACACCGCGAGCGCCGACGCCCGCCGCATGTTCCGCCCGGCGGCCAGGCCGTGGTCGAGCGAGGACCCGACCAGGAACATGTAGAACGTCAACCCGATCGTGCTGAGCACGTACAGGGTGTCCTTGACGTCGGCGGGGAAGACCTGGGCCTGCACGCCCGGCGCGACCGCGCCCAGCAGGGCGGGCCCGAGCAGGACGCCGGCGACCATCTCGCCGACCACCCTGGGCTGCTTGACCGCCATGGCGAGGCGCCCGCACAGCGTCGTCGCGGCCAGCACGACCGCGAGCGCGGCGAACACCTTCAACGCGAACTGGATCTGGTTCACTCGGTGATCTCCTGGGTGGAAGGCGGCTCGCGCCGCACCGGACGGCCCTCGGTGTCGTGCGTGTCGAAGTAGCGCCCGGCCAGGCGCAACCGGTGTGCGTGCAGGACCATGACCGTGCCCAGCACGAGCTGGACGACGCTGCGCCACACGTCCTCCCACCGGTCCCGCACCCGCAGGAACGCGCCGAGCGCGCCCAGCCCGCGCGGCGACTCGCCCGCGCGGACCAGCAGGCACGGGCCGCCGCTCGGCAGCGATCGGGTGTGCGTGACCGTCGAGTGCGGCGTCACGCGCCGCAGCACCTCGCGGGTCGCCGCGCGCAGCGCCAGCGGGGACAGCCGCCACGCCGGGCACGGCCGGTTGGCGGCGACGCCGAACGGGATGTGGTGCGCCGCACGGGAGTCCGGGTGCTCCCAGCGGTCCGGGTCGAACACGTCCGGCCGCGGTGAGCCGGTGGCGTGGTAGTCGGGGTAGCTGAAGCACAGCACCGACCCGGCGGGCAGCGTGGTGCGCCCGTCCAGCTCGATGTCGGCGGTGGTGATGCGGTGCGCGATGCCGAACAGCGGGTACATCCGCATGGTCTCGTCCAGCACGTGGGCGAAGTAGCGCTCGTCGCGCGCGAGCCGTGCCGCCACGTGCGGGTGTTGCGCCAGCGCGAGCAGCAGGTGCGCCATGGCCTCGGACATCTGCACGACGGCCGTGTTGAAGAACGTGCCCTGGAGGTAGTGCACCTGCTCGGTGGGCGACAGGCTCGCGGGCAGCGGTCGCCGCACGTCGCCCGCCGCGACGCGCCGGGCCAGGTAGCGGGTCAACCGGGCCCGCCGGGCGGGGTGCCGCAGGCTGACGCACTTCAGCGACCGCACCACGTCGTCGGCGTGGCCCACGATCAGGTCACGCGCCGCGCGCGGGCACGGCTCGTCGAACACCAGCTCGTGGAAGTACTCCGCCCACACCGGCATCATCAGGTCGCGCAGCCGCACGAGCGTGACCGGTCCGGTGACCACCTCGTCGAGCACCCGATTGGTGCAGCGGGCCGCGGCCTCGGACAGCACGTCGCCCGGCCCGGACAGCAGCGCGCGGGTCGTGCGGGCCACGTCGTCGTAGCGCGGACCGGCCTCCAGGTGCTCCTGGTGCACCTCCGGGCCGGGAGACAACCAGTACCAGAACAAATCCGACAGGCCCGCGCCCCGGCTGCGGCCGTTCGCCGCCGGGTGCCCGTAGACCTCCTCGAACCGGTCCGGTCCGACGTCGGCGTTGGGGAACGTGATCGCGCGGTCCCCGTTGACCTTCTCGAACACCTTGCCGCGCAGCGCCACGACCCGCGCGGGCAGCCACTTCGGCGCGGTCAGCACCGCCGCGGCGGCGAGCACCCCGGTCAGCCACACCGCGCGGACACCCCCCTCCCGCGCGTGACGACGAGGTCGCGGGTGAGGTCGGCCGGGTCACGGCCGCCGCACAGCGCGAGCACGTGGTCGAACTCGTCCCGCAGCAGGTCGAGCACGCGGCCCACCCCCGCGGCACCGTCCGCGGCCAACCCCCACAGCACGGGCCGGCCGACGCCGACGGCCGCCGCGCCGAGCGCGAGCGCCACGGCGACGTCACCGCCGCCGCGCACACCCCCGTCCAGGACCACCGGCACCCGGCCCGCGACCGCGTCGACCACCGCGGGCAGCGCCTCCACCGCGGCGGGCGCGAGGTCGGACTGGCGGCCGCCGTGGTTGGACACCACGACTCCGGCGACCCCGTGCTCCACCGCCAGCACCGCGTCACGCGGGTGGAGCACCCCCTTGAGCCACAACGGCAGCGACGTCGTCTCCCGCAGCCGGTCCAGGTGGTCCCACGACACCTCCGGTGACATCACGATGTCCCGCACGCCGCCGGGGAGGTCCCGCATGTTCTCCGTCGCGAGCCCCGCCGGCAGGTCGTGGAAGCCGTGCTCGGCGTCGCGGCGGTGCCGGCCGAACACCGGCGAGTCCACCGTGACGACCAGCGCCGTGCAGCCCGCGCGTTCGGCCCGTTCGACCAGGCACGCGGTCACGGCCTCGTCGGGCTGCGGGTAGAGCTGGAACCACACCGACGCGGTCGCGTCCACCGACCGCGCCGCCGCGACCACGTCACCGATCGCCACCGTCGACGCCACTCCCGACACGAGCACCGTCCCCGCCGCCGCGGCGGCACGCGCCGTGGCCACCTCGCCCTCCGGGTGGGCCAGCCGGTGGAACGCGGTCGGCGCGACCAGCACCGGCAGGCGCAGCCGGCCGCCGGGCAGGTCGACGGTCAGGTCCCGGGTCGCCCGGCCGCGCAACACCCGCGGCAGCAGGGCCAGGCGGCGGAACGCGGCCTCGTTCTCCCCGAGCACGACTTCGTCGCCGACACCGCCCGCGTAGTAGTCGTAGTGCACGGGGTCGAGCACCGCGCGGGCCTTCTCGCGCAGCTCGGCGAGCCCGGTGTTCACGCCGGACCCGCCGCGGCGAGCCGGGCGCGCAGGAACGCCAGCAGCGGCGCCCGGTGCACGTCCTCGCTGTCCCACTCGTTCTCCAGGTTCTCGGTGAGGTGGTGCTCGCCGAGCAGCGTTCCGGCGCGGAAGTGCCGGACCACCGGGTGCAGGTAGCGGCCGTCCAGCCCGCTGGTGTCCTCCTGGGACACCCGGCCCGCGGTGATGTCGAACGGGTTGACCTTGTCGTGGTCGGCGCCGTACTCCAGCGTCACGGTCAGGTAGGACCCGACGTCGCCGAAGTCGCCTCGCGCCACCGCCTCGTGCAGGTGGTCCACCGGCACCTCCTCGACCAGGCGGAGCGCGCCGTCCGGTCCGACCAGCACGGCGTCGGCCATGAACGCGAACAGCTGCCACAACGCGGACGTGCGGTTGACCCGTTCGATGACGGCGTCGGTCACCGCCTCGGGGGTGGGCGCGAGGTCGCGGCTCGGCCACGCCACCCCGTGGTAGCGGTGCTCCAGGACGTGGTGCAGCGCCCGCACCCCGTACCGGAAGCCGTGGATGAACCCGCTGGTCGACTTCTTGAAGTCCCGGGCCTGCGTGATGGTGCCCGCGAAGAACAGGTCGGGCACGTTCACCGACTCCCACGCGGCGGTCTGCTCGGGGAACCGGTCGTTGATCGTCAGCCGCGGCCGGCAGTCGGGCGCGAAGATCGACGCGTCGAACCGGAAGCCCGTCGCGAGGATCACCCGGTCGTAGCGGATCTCCTTGACCCGTTCCGCGACGCGCGCGAACGCCACCCGCACGAGGTAGCCGTCGCCGTCGCGCCGGATGTCCACGACCCGCCCGTCCAGCACCGCGTTCTGCGACTTGAGCTGGTAGGTGTCGAGGAAGTTGTTGTTCACCGCGCGCAGGTGGCCGACGAAGTGCGTCTGCCACGCCAGCTTCAGCGACCCCGGCCCGACCACGTGGATGACCGCCGCGGTCTCGACCAGGTTGTCGGCGGTCTCGAACGCCGAGTTGCCGCGCCCGATGATCAGCACCTTGCGGCCGGTGAAGTCGGCCGGGTCCACGGAGACCTCGTCGTACCGCTCGGCCAGCTCCACCCCGTCGATCGGCGGCACGTACGGCCGGGACACCCCGGTGGCCACGATGAGCCGCCGTGCCCGGTAGGTGTCGCCGCGCCGGTCGCGCAGCACGAAGTCGTCCGGCCGGGTCACCTCCACCACCGACGTGCCGTAGCGGATCGGCAGGTCGTTCTTCGCGGCGAAGTCGCCCAGGTAGCGCAGCAGGTCGTCGGCGTGCGGGAAGTAGCGGGGCGTGTAGCCGGTGAACAGCAGCGCCGGGTCGTCGGACAGCAGCGAGTTCCAGTCGGTGCGCAGGTTCAGCTCCGGGTCGTCCCACCCGGTGACGGGCTTGTTGATGGAGATCAGGGTGCGGTGGCGGGGGAAGCGGGTGAAGAACGCGCCGGGCGCGTCACCGGCCTCGAGCACGAGGTGGTCCCGACCGGCGCGGGAGAGCAGGTACGACGCCTGCAACCCCGCCGGGCCGGCGCCGAGCACGAGACAGTCCGTGGAAACCTCGCTGGACACGACAGTTCTCCTCTACTTCGGGGAGTGGGACAGCAGGCGCTTGTCCGGCTTGCCGCTGGGCGCGAGCGGCGGCGCGGCGATCGGGGTCACGCGCGTCGGCGCGCACGCCGCGCCCAGCCGGGCGGTCACCCACTCGCGCAGCGCGGCCGGGTCGGGCGACCGGCCGCCGGCGGGCACGACGAACGCGTGCACCGCCTCACCGGTGTCGTCGTCCGGCACGGCCACCACGTAGGCCTCGGCGATGTCCGGGTGCTCGGCGATGACGCGTTCGATCGGGCCCGCGTAGTGCGGGGTGGCGTTGACGATGACCACGTCCCGGGTCCGCCCGGTCAGCGTCAGGTGGCCGGCGGCGTCGAGCCGGCCCAGGTCGCGGGTGCGCACCCAGCCGCCGGTGAAGACCTCGGCCGACCGCTCCGGGTCGGCCCAGTACCCCTCCGCCTGGGCCGGGGTGCGGACGAACAGCTCGCCGTCCACGCCGGCCGGCACCGGCGTGCCGTCCGCGTCGCGGACCTCGACCAGCACCGACGCCGGCGGCACGCCGACCGTGCCGGGCGGGTCGGCCGGGGTCGCCAGCGAGATGGTGCCCGTCTCGGTCTGGCCGTAGCCGTGGAACACCACCGGTCCGAGCACGTCCAGCGCCTCGCGGTGCCGGTCGGCGGTCAGCGGCGACCCGGACACCAGCAGCGCCCGCAACGACGACAGGTCGGCCGGGTCGCGGCGCTGCGCGGCGACGAGCTTCGCCAGCCGCGGCACCGTGACCACGCTCGCCGAGGCCCGGTGGCGGGTGATCGCGTCGGGCAGCGCGGGCCGGTCGGCGACGACCACCGTGCCGCCCGCGGTGAGGGCCAGCACGGCGTACTCGAACATCACCTGGCTCGACAGCGTCCCGAACACCAGGTAGCGGTCCAGCCGGGACGCCAGCTCCCGGATCGCGGGCGGCCACGCGTCCGGTCGCGCGGTCCACGCGGCCGTCATCGCGGCGTAGGTCTGGGCGCACGCCTTGGGCTCGCCCGTGCTGCCGCTGGTGTGCAGCAGCCTGGCCACGTCACCGGGCCGGCCCGCGCACACCGGCGGACCGGCCGCCCGGGTCCGGCTCAGCGCGTCGACGGTGAGCCCGTCCGACCCGTCCGACTGGGTGACCACGGCCGCGACGTCGAGGTCGAGCAGGTGCCGCACCTGGTCGTCGGTCAGGCCGGGCCGCACGCCGAGCACCCGCCCGCCCACCGCGTGCGCGGCGAGGATCGTGGCGAACGCCTCCGGCGTGACGCCGAGCCGCAGCGCGATCCCGTCACCCGGGCCCAGCCCGGCCCGCCGCAGCCCGGCCGCGATCCGCGCGACCAGGTCGAGCAGCTCCGCGCCGGTCACCGCGCGCGAGCCGTGTTCGAACACCGGCCGGTCCGCGGCGGTGGCGAGGACGTCGAGCACCGCGCGCGGGAACGGCTCGGCGTCACGCGCCGGCAAGGCACTCCTTCACGAACGCGGCCAGCGGCTGCTGGTGCACCGCGGGCAGGTCCCACTCGTTCTCCAGGTTCTCGGCCAGGTGGTGGGTCCCGGCGAGCACGCCGTCGCGGTAGTGGCGCACGACCGGGTGCAGGTAGCTCGCGTCGTGCGCGTTGGCGGCGTCGTTCTCCGCCACGCGCGGGACGGTGATGTCGAACGGGTCCACGGTGTCGTGGTCGGGCCCGTACTCCAGCGTGGCGACGAACCGGTGCTCGGCCGGGCCGAGGCCGCCGTCGGCGAGGTACGCGACCGGCACCTCCTCCTCGTAGCGCGCGACGCCGTCGGAGACGGTCACCACGTCGCCCATCACCGCGAACTGCTGCCACAGCCCGGACGACCGGTTCACCCGGGCCACCAGCGCGTCGCTGATCGCCTCGGGGGAGGCGGCCAGCTCGGTCGCCGGCCACGGCGTGCCGTGGTGGCGGGCGCCGAGGATGCGGTGCAGGGCGCGGACGCCGTAGCGGAAGCCGTGGATGAACCCGCTGGTGGACTTCTTGAAGTCGCGCTGCTGGGTGACGGTGCCCGCGAAGTACAGGCCGGGCACCGTGGTCGACTCGAACGCGGACGTCTGCTCGGGGAACCGGTCGTCGATCACCAGCTTCGGGCGGCAGCCCTCGTCGAACACCGAGGCGTCGAACCGGAACCCGGTGCACGCCACGATCCGGTCGTACGCCAGCTCCCGCAACGCCTCGACCGTGCGCGCGTAGCGGAACAGGACGCGGAACCCGCCGCCGGGGCGGGGCTCGATCAGCTCCACCGTGCCGTCGAGGACGGCGTTGCCCGACTTGAGCTGGTAGGTGTCGAGGAAGTTGTTGTTCACCGCGCGCAGGTGCCCGACGTAGTGCGTCTGCCACGCCAACCGCACCGAGTGCGGCCCGGCCACGTGGACGACCGCCGCGTGCTCCACCAGGGCGTCGGCGGTCTCGAACCCGGAGTTGCCCTTGCCGATCACCAGCACCCGCTGGTCGGTGAACGACCCGGGGTCGGTGTCGAACGTGTCGTAGCGCTCGGCGTGCTCGATGCCGGGGATGGGCGGCACGTGGAGCTGCGACACCCCGGTGGCCATCACGACCCGTGCGGCCTGCCGGGTGTGCCCGCTCCCGTCGAGCACGGCGAACCCGTCGCCGTCGCGGGAGATCCGGGTGACCTCGGTGTCGTAGTGGACCCGGACGCCGGTGGCGGCGGCGAAGTCGGCCAGGTAGCGGACCAGGTCGTCGGCGGCCGGGAAGTACCGGCCGCTGTAGCGGGTGAACAGCAGCTCCGGGTCGTCGGTCAGCAACGAGTTCCAGTCCATCCGGAGCCGTCGTTCCGGGTCGGCGTGCCCGGTGTGGACCTTGTTGATGGAGATGAGGGTGCGGTGCCGGGGGTAGCGGGTGAAGAACGTGCCCGGCCCGGTGCCGCGTTCCAGGACGGCGTAGTCGCGGCCGTCGCGCTCCAGCAGGGCGGCGAGCTGCAGGCCGGCCGGTCCGGCCCCGATGATCAGGTAGTCGTGCGCCATGGGCTCGGAAGCTACGCACCGGATCTCAGAACTCTCTGAGATCGGCTGCCTACCGTCGGTGCCGTGACGACGACCGTGACCGATGCACCGGTGGACCTGGCCGCGCCGTTGACCGGCGACCACCTCGTCCGCGCGGCGGCACCGCTGTCCGTGCTGGTCGGCCCCGCCGCGCGGGAGCGGGTCGACCGGGGCCGCGAGTACCTGCGCACCGTGCTGGCCGACGACGAGCGGCCCGTCTACGGCGCGAAGACCGGGTTCGGCGCGTTGATCGGCTTCGCGGGCCGTGACGACGAGGCCGACCAGTGCGACAACACCCTGGCACACCTCGGCGCGGGCCAGGGACCGGACCTGCCCGTCGACGTCGTCCGCGCCGCGCTGCTCGTGCGGACGTGGTCGGTCGCCCAAGGGCTGTCGGGGGTGTCCGGGCACGTGGTGGACGGGTTGGCGGCGATGTTCGCGACGACGTTCGCGCCGGCGGTACCGCGGTACGGCTCGGTCGGCGCGAGCGGTGACCTGATCCCGCTCGCCTACGCGACGCAGGCGCTGCGCGGCCGGGGGCACGCCTACCTGGACGGCGAGCGGATGCCCGCGGGTGACGCGTTGCGCCGTGCCGGGCTCACGCCGCTCACCCTCGACGGGCGGGACGCGTTGGCGCTGGTCAACGGCACGTCGGTGACGACGGCCGCGTTGACCCTGGCGCTGGCGAGCGTGCGCGCTTCGCACCGGGCGGCGCAGGACCTGACGTGCCTGCTCGTGGACGTCCTGGGTGGTGATCCGGGGTTCCTCGACCCGCGGCTGATCGCGGCGTACGGCCACCCGGGCGCGGCCTCCGTCGCCGACCGCATGCGGTCCCGGCTGGCGGGCACGGTCCCGACCGGTGCGCGCGCACTCCAGGAGCCGTACAGCATCCGGTGCTCGCCGCAGCTGCTCGGTGCGGCGGAGGACGCGTTGCGCTACGTCGACGGGGTGGTCGCGGCCGACCTGGGCGGCGTGAGCGACAACCCGCTGTTCTTCCCCGGCGACGACCTCGTGGCGCACGGCGGCAACTTCTTCGGCCAGCCGGCCGCGTACGCCGCCGACCTGCTGGCCGTGGTCACGGCGTCGGTCGGCAACCTCGCGGAACGCCAGCTCGACCTGCTGGTCGACCCGGTCCGCAACACCGGTCTGCCGCCGATGCTGGCGGCGGGACCGGGACGGCAGCACGGGTTGCAGGGCGTGCAACTGGCCACGACCGCGTTCGTCGCCGAACTGCGCCGCGCCGCCGTGCCCGCGAGCACCCAGAGCCTGCCGACGAACCTGCACAACCAGGACGTCGTGCCGTTCGGCACGCAGGCCGCGCTGCGCGCCCTCGACCTGGCCGACCTGCTGCGGCTGCTGTGCGGCTCACTGGCCCTGGGGCTGCGCCAAGCCGTCCACGTGGGCGCCCGCCGCCCGACCGCACCCCACTGCGCCGCGCTGCTCGACGCCCTGTCGGCCGCCATCGCCCCGGTCGACCCCGACCGGCCGCTGGACGGCGACGTGCGCCTGGCCGCCGACCTGGTCACCGCGGGCCGGTACTGACCGCCTGCCCACGGTCCCGTGCCCCCGCCCGCCGCTGCTCGCCGCCCCGCGGCCCGACTGCCTGTGTCCCGCGGCCCGCCCCCTGCCGGCGTCGGCCCGGTGGCCGCCGGTGTTGCCACTGCGGGCGGTGGGTGGCCGGTGAGTCACCGGCGGCCGGTGGTCAGTGCGCCGTCGGCGACGGTGGTCGAGGTGGCGGCGGCAGGGAGGCGCAGGGTGAACCGCGCGCCCTCACCCGGGTGGCCCGAAGCCTCCACCGTGCCGCCGTGACCGGTCACGATCTCGCGCAGCAGGGCCAGCCCCAGGCCGAACCGCCGTTCCGGAGCGCCCGGACCCCGGTGGAAGCGGTCGAAGAGGCGGGCGGCCTCGACCTGGTCGAAGCCCTCGCCGGTGTCCGCGACGGTCAGCTCCACCTGTCCGTCCCGGGACCCGAGGCGCACGTCGATCCGGCCGCCTTCCGGCGTGTGCCGCACCGCGTTCGCCAGCAGCTCGTCCACCGCGCGCCGCAACGCGGTCTCGACGCCGACCACGACCAGCGGGCCCGCGGGCCGCTCCACGGTCAGCGTGATCCGCCGTTCGGCCGCCCGGTCCTCCTCCGTCTCCACCGCGGCCTCCGCCACCGAGGCCAGGTCCACCGGCCGACCGGCCGGCCCCTCCGACTGCCGGCTCAGCCGCGCCGACAGCAACAGGTCGTCCACCACCTCGCCGAGCCCGCGGATCGTGCTGGCCAGTTGGTCGAGGCTGTCGCGGTGGTCGTCGGGCAGGTCGGCGGCCCTGGCCCGGCGCGCCAGCACCTGCGCCCGCGTGTACGCCCGCGCGATCGGCGTCCGCAGCTCGTGGCTCGCGTCGGTGACGAACCGCCGCTGCCTGGCCAGCGCCTCCGCCAGCGGCGCGACCGTGCCGCGACCGACGCACAACCCCAGCACGGCTGCCGCGAGCAGGCCGCCGAGCTCCGCGATCGCCAACGCCAGCAGCAGGTGCCGCCGGTCGGCGAGCTGGTAGCGCATGTCGAACACGGCCTGCGCGACCCGGTCGCCCTCGCCCCGCTGGGTCAGCACGAGGTACCGGGTGCCGTTGAGCTCCAGGTCGCGCTTGATCGTTTCGCCCGACGCCAGCACCTCGTGCATGTCCTCGTGCAGCGGGAAGCCCAACGGCGTCTGGAGCAGACCGTCGTCCAGCTCGCCGTCGTCCAGGATGAACAGCCACGTGCACCCGGGTGGCGTCGACGGCGCGCCGAACGTGGCGTTGTACCAGAGCTCGCGCTTGGCCTGCGCCTCCTGCGCGTGCGACATCACGAGGTAGGCGATCCCGCCGACGAACGCGACCAGCAGCGTGATCGCGAGCGCCACCAGCACGCTGACCCGCAGCCGCGCCCGCCGGACGACCGCGCGTTCCGCCTCGGCCCATGAACGACTCACAGCGCCCCCAAGCGATAACCGAGCCCTTGCACCGTGTGCACCACCGAACGGTCGATCTTGCCGCGCAGGTAGTACACGTAGGTGTCCACAATGGATGGTGCGGACGAGTCCGGGAACACCACGCGCCGCAGCGAAGCACGCGTGTGGACGGTGTCCGGGTAGCTGGCGAGCACGCGCAGGAGCGTGAACTCCCGCGCGGTGAGCGGCACGCGCCCGCCGTCGGGCAGCACCACTTCCCGCTGCCCGACGTCGAGGTGCCCGGCCCCGATCCGCAGCACGTCCGCCAGTTCCGCCGAACGCCGGCACAGCGCCCGCAGTCGCGCGCTCAGCTCGTCCAGGTCGAACGGCTTGACCAGGTAGTCGTCCGCGCCCGCGTCCAGCCCGTCGATCCGGTCGTGGACGGTGCCCAGCGCGGTGAGGATCAACGCCCGCGCCCGCACGGACTTCGCCCGCAGCCGCACCAGCAGGTCGAGCCCGTCGAGGACGGGCAGGCCGCGGTCGATGACCACGACGTCGTAGGGGCGGGTGAGCGCCAGGTGCAGCCCCCGCTGGCCGTCCAGCGCGACGTCCACGGTGTACCCCTCGCCGCGCAGCGCGGCGGCGAGCAACTCCACGAGCTCGCGGTCGTCCTCCACCAGCAACAACCGGAAGCAGTCGGCCGGCCAGGATCTGGAGTTGCCCTGCACGCGACCAGAATCCCACTTCGGGGTGTGGGGTCAACGTGATGGCGGCGCCGTCCCATCGGACTTCCGCCGCCCGCGTCCCAACTGGCGCGTTCCGCCCTGTTTGCTCCTCCGCGATACCTAGAAGTACTATGCCTTGCACATCTAGGGTACGTGGTCGGGGGAGGGCCCGGTGAAGGTCGCCAAGGATCTCGTGGCCGCTTCGGCGACGCCGATGGTGCTGGGCATCCTGGCCGAGGAGGACAGCTACGGCTACGCCATCCTGCGGCGCATCAACGAGCTGTCCGACGGCGAGCTGGACTGGACCGAGGGGCTGCTCTACCCGTTGCTGCACCGCCTCGAACGCCTCGGGCACGTCGAGTCGAGCTGGCGCGCGGTGGCGGGGGAGCGGCGGCGCAAGTACTACCGGATCACCCGCGGCGGGCTGGCCGAGCTGGCCGAGCAGCGCCGCCAGTGGGACGCGGTCGTGGGCGCGCTGAAGGAGATCTGGCCCGGGGACCCCCGGCCGCTGGCCACGTTCCCGCTGGGAGGCTTCGCATGACCGACGACCAGGGCGGGCTGACGGCGCAGTTCGCCGAGTGGCGCCACTACGTGCAGCGCCGCCGCGAGCTGCGCCAGGCCGACGTGGACGAGCTCGAGGACCACCTGCGGGGCTCGGTGGACGACCTGATGGCCGCCGGCCTGCACGCCGACGAGGCGTTCCTGGTGGCGGTCAAGCGCATGGGCAGCCTGGACGAGCTGTCCCGCGAGTTCGCCCGGGAGCACTCGGAGCGGCTGTGGAAGCAGCTCGTGCTGACCGGCGGATCGGACGGCCCGGCGGCCCGGTCGCGGCGGGACCTGGCCGTGATGGTGGCCTGCGCGCTGGGCGCGGCGGTGTCGGTGCGGGCGCCGGAGCTGTTCGGCGTGAGCCTGGCGGAGGGCAGCGGCTTCTACCCGCTGAACGCCGGCCTGCTCGTGCTGCCGTGGCTCGCGGGGTTCCTGGCGTGGCGGCGTGGCGCGCCGGCCCGGCTGGTCGGCGTGCTGGTGGCGTTGTTCGCGCTCGGCGCGGTGGCCGCCAACGCCTACCCGCTGCCGGTGGAGTCGCAGTCGATCGTCCTGACGAGCCTGCACCTGCCCATCGCGCTGTGGTTCGCGGTCGGCCTGGCCTACGCGTCGGACGACCCGCGCTCGTCGCGCCGGTGGATGGACTTCATCCGCTTCACGGGCGAGTGCTTCATCTACTACGTGCTCATCGCGCTGGGCGGCGGTGTGCTGGTCGGGTTCGTGTTCGGGACCTTCGAGGCGATCGGCGTGTCACCGGAGACGGCGATCGCGCAGTGGGTGGTGCCGTGCGGCGCGGCGGCCGCGGTGGTGGTGGCCGGGTGGCTGGTCGAGGTCAAGCAGGGCGTGGTGGAGAACATCGCCCCGGTGCTGACGCGCCTGTTCACGCCGTTGTTCACGGTGGTGCTGCTGGCGTTCCTGGTCACGTTCGCGATCACCACCGGCGGGATCGACGTGGAGCGGGAGGCGCTGATCCTGTTCGACCTGCTGCTGGTCGTGGTGCTGGGCCTGCTGCTGTACTCGGCGTCGGCCCGCGACCCGCTCGCGCCGCCCGGCCTGTTCGACAAGCTGCAACTCGCCCTCGTCGTCAGCGCGCTGGTCATCGACGTGCTGGTGCTGTGGGAGATCACCGGTCGCATCACCGGATTCGGCACCACGCCGAACAAGGCGGCGGCGCTGGGCGAGAACGTGATCCTGCTGGTGAACCTGGCCTGGTCGGCGTGGCTGATGCTGGGCCTGCTGCGCCGCCGCACGCCGTTCACGGCGCTGGAGCGCTGGCAGACCGCGTACCTGCCGGTGTACGCGGTGTGGGCGTGGGTGGTCGTGCTGGTGTTCCCGCCGGTGTTCGGCTACCTCTGAGGCGAATCCGCTCAGCTGTCCGTGGACGGGGCCGCGGCCGTGGACCTCGCGGTCGCCTGGTGGCCGGCCGCCGGCTCGACCTCGTGCCGCCGCACCACCGCCTCGGTTTCCCGCCGCACGTCGGGAGCACGTCCGTGCGCGCGCCGGTCGAGGACGGCCCGGCCCACCTCGCCGGGGCACCCGGCACGCACTGCCGCGCCGAGGTCGCGTCGGGCCGCTACGGGGCGCGGGACGGGCGCGGAACTGCACGTGGAGTGCGGCGACCGGCACCGGTGAGACCCGCAGTTGTGCGTTGCGCTCCGACGCGCGGTGTGGTCACGGTGTCCGCGTGGATTCCAGTGATGACGACCCGCGCGGCCCGGTGGAGCAGACCGCGGTGGCGTCCGACGGGGCGAACGTCCTGCAAGCGGGCCGGGACCTCACCGTCCACGTGACGCGGCGGCGTGCCGTGCCCGCGATGGAGTCGGTGTCGGCGCCGCGGTCCGCGGGCCGGATCCCGGTCGTGCCGGGCCTGTTCGTGGGCCGCGACCGGGAGCTGGCACGCCTCGCCGAGGCCGTCGCCGGGTCCGGCCGGGCCGCCGTGGTGGCGGTGCACGGGCTGGGCGGGGTCGGGAAGAGCACGCTGGCCGCCCGGTTCGCCGCGTCGCACGCCGAGGCGTTCGGGTTCGTGTGGTGGGTGACGGCCGACTCGCCGGCGGCGTTGGACGCCGGGCTGGCGGGGCTGGCGGCGGCCGTGGCGCCGGAGACGGCGGGGCTGCCGCCGGAGGAGCGGGTCGAGCTGGGCACCCGCTGGCTGGCCACCCACGACGAGTGGCTGCTGGTGCTGGACAACCTCACCGCGCCCGCGGACGCCGCCGGGCTGCTGTCCCGGGTGCGGACCGGGACGGTGCTGATCACGTCCCGCCTCGGCCGGGGCTGGCGCGGCGTCGAGACCGTGGTGCTGGACGCGCTGCACCCGGCGGAGGCGGTGCGGCTGCTGACCGGGTTGGTGCGGGCGGAGTGGCCCGACGCCGACCTCGCCGACGCCGACGCGCTGTGCGCGGAACTGGGGTGGCTGCCGCTGGCCGTCGAGCAGGCCGCCGCCTACCTCGCCCAAGCCCGCGTCACCCCGGCCACCTACCTCGACCTGCTCGCCCGGTACCCGGCGCGGATGTTCTCCGCGACCGCGGAGGGCGGTGACGAGCGGCGCACCGCGGCCCGCGTCTGGCGCGTCACCCTCGACCGGCTCGCCGACACGCCCCTGGCCGGGCACGTGCTGCGGGTGCTGGCGTGGTGGGCGCCCGAGGCGGTGCCGCGCACGCTGCTCGCCGGCCTCGCCGACGAACCGGACCTGGTGGACGCGCTGGGCAGGCTGGCCGCGCACAGCATGATCACCCTCACCGGCACGACCGTGACCGTGCACCGGCTCGTCCAGACCATCACCCGCACACCCGACCCGCACGACCCCCACCGGCGGGCCCGGTCGATCGACGTGGCCCGGGACACCGCCGCCGCCGCCCTGCACGCCGCCGTCCTCGACCTGAACCCCGGGCTCCCCGACGACTGGTCCCACTACCACGTGCTCCTGCCGCACGCCCGCGCCTTGCTCGACCGCGCCACCCACGACACGGACACCGCCGACACCTGCGCGCTGCTGCACGAGTTCGGCAAGTACCTGACTGCCCGCGGCGACGTGACCAGCGCCGTCGCGCACCTCACGCGTGCCGTCCGCAGCGCCGAACGCGCACTGGGGCCGGACGACCCGCGCACCTTGAGGTACCGCAACAACCTGGCCTACGCGCACTGGTCCGCGGGGGACCACCGGCAGGCCGTCCGGCTGCACGAAGCCAACCTCGCCGACACCGAGCGCGTGCTGGGCCCGGACCACCCGGACACGCTGACCGTCCGCAACAACGTCGCCTACGTCCACCGCGGCACCGGTGGCCTGGACCGCGCGATCGCGCTGCACGAGACCAACCTCGCCGACGCCCGCCGGCTGCTGGGCCCGGACCACCCGAACACGTTGACGATCCGCAACAACCTCGCCGGCGCCCACCACGCCGCGGGCGACCTGGCGCGCGCGATCCCGATGTACGAAGCGGCGCTCGCCGATTGCCTGCGGGTGCTGGGGCCGCACCACCCGGGCACGTTGACCGCCCGCGTCGACCTCGCCGGCGCCTACCGGGCCGCGGGGGACGTCGAGCGCGCGATCACCCTGTTCGAAGCCGTGCGAGCCGACTGCGAGCGGGTGCTCGGGCCGGACCACCCGGACACGTTGGTCGCCCTCAACAACCTCGCCACCGCGTACCGGTCGGCCGGCCGCTTGCGGCGGGCGATCCGACTGCACGAGAAAGTCCTCGCCGACCGCGGGCGGGTGCTGGGGCCGGACCACCCGGACACCCTGGCCTCCCTCAACAACCTCGCCTCCACCCACTGGTCCGCGGGTGACGCGCGACGGGCGATCCCGCTGTACGAGGCCGCGGTCGCCGGCTGCGAACGCGTCCTCGGACCCGACCACCCGGACACGGTGTCCTACCGGAACAACCTGGCCGGCGCGCGCCGCGCGATCAGTCACCCCTGAAATGTTGCGAAAGACGCGGCGGAAGCGGCGCGGTCGGCAATTCGGCCAGGTGGACCATTCGATTGCTCCGACGTCCGCGCATTGGCGCACAGGGCCCGCGGCGGAACTCGGACGGACCCGACCGGGTTTCCCGGTGTTCACCGTCACGGGCCGGCGCCTCGGGAAGGCCGCTGTGGTTATGTTGGGGGATGGAGATCGTGCCCGTCCACTGAGTCGGCAGATGTCCGCAGGTCAGGAGGGATTAGGGGGTTGGTGGTCCGATGTCGGCGGTCGAAGGCGCGGCGGACTCCATTCCCCGTCCGGTGGAATGCGTCTCGCATGGTGAACTTTTTCCCCGCCGGCGGACGTGCGTTCCTGATGTGACGACTCCACGCGCTCCCCGCGACCACTCCGCGAGCGAACCGGACCCGCATTCACCCGGAATCACGCGAATGGCGACGCATTCCGGCCGCCGCGGGCGGACGCGGTGACGAGTGACCCCGTCCCCGTCCGGGTGGAACTGCTGGGCGCGGTCCGGGCGTGGCGCAACGGGGTGGAGGTCGACCTCGGCACCGCACGTCGCCGCGCGGTGTTCGCCCTGCTCGCCCTGCGGGTCGGCCAGACCGTGTCGAAGGACGAGCTGATCGACGGCGTCTGGGGCGACTCGCCGCCCGCGACGGCCGCCGCCGGCCTGCACACCTACGTCTCCGGCCTGCGCCAGGCGCTGGAACCGGACCGGCGCAAGCGGTCCACCGGCGTGGTGCTCACCTCCGCCGGGTCCGGCTACTGCCTGCGGGTGCCGGTGGACGGCGTGGACGTGCACCGGTTCGAACGCCACCGGGAACGGGCCCGCGAGCTGGCCGACCGCGACCCGGCGCTGGCGCTGGCCGAACTGGACCAGGCGCACGCGCTGTGGCGCGGCGAGGCGCTGTCCGGGGTGTCCGGGCCGTTCGCGCGCACGCAGCGGTCCCGGCTGCACGAGCTGCGGCTGGCCACCGCGGAACGCCGGGCGGAGCTGGCGCTGACCGTCGGCCGGCACGAGGACGTGATCGCCGACCTCGCGGCCCTCACGCGGGAGCACCCGGTGCGCGAAGGGCTGCGCGCCCTGCTGATCACCGCGCTGCACCGGGCCGGGCGGCAGGCCGAGGCGCTGGAGGTCTACCACGACGCGCGGCGCGTGCTGGTGGAGGAACTGGGCATGGAGCCCGGTGCCGCGCTCAGGCAGGCGCACCGGGCGGTGCTGGAGGACAAGGCCGACGACGTCCCCGCGCCGCGGGTCGCCGCGTCGCCGATGATCCGGCCCGCCGTGTTCGTTGGCCGCGACGACGAGGTCGATGTGCTGCGCGCCGCCGTGGCGGACCTGGTGGCCGGTCGCGGCGGCGCGGTGTGGGTGGGTGGCGAGCCCGGCATCGGCAAGTCCGCCCTGCTGGCCACCGGGCTGTCCGGCGCGGTCGACGCCGGCTGCCGGGTGGCGTGGGCGGCGGGCGACGAGTTCGGGCCGCGCACGCCGCTGCGGGTGCTGCTCGACTGCCTCGACGTCACCGAGTCGTCCGACGACCCGCGCCGGGTCGCGTTGGCGCAGGCGTTGCGCGGCCCGGCCGACGGGTCCGGCGACCCGGTGCCGGTGGTGATCGAACGGCTGCTCGGCCTGATCCACGAGCTGGCCGCGGGGACACCGCTGGTGATCGTGGTGGACGACCTGCACTGGGTGGACGAGGCGAGCGTGCTGCTGTGGCACCGCCTCCTGCGGGTCGTGCGCCGGTCGCCGCTGCTCCTGGTCGCCGCCGCCCGGCCGGTGCCGCGGCGGGCCGACGTGGAGCAGGTGCGCCGCGCGGTCACCGGCTCCGGCGGTCACGCGCTCGACCTCCGACCGCTGTCCGACGAGTCGGTCACGCAGATGCTGATCGGCCTCCTGGGCCGGCCACCCGGCCGCACCCTGCGCGGCCTGGTCGACCTGGCCGCCGGGAACCCCCTCTACACCAAGGACGTGGTCGACGCCTTGATGCGCGAGGACGCCGTGCGGGTGGTCGACGGCCTGGCCGAGATCGCGCCGTGCGTCGACCGGGAACTCCCCTTCTCGCTGGTGTCGGTGCTCACGCGCCGGCTCGGCTTCCTGTCCCCGGCCACCTCGGACGTGCTGCGCTCGGCGGCGTTGCTGGGCGGCGAGTTCGCGCTCGGGGACGCCGCGACCGCGTTGGGCCGCACGTCGTCCGACCTCGTCGCCGCCGTCGAGGAGGCGACGTCCGCCGGGGTGCTGGACGACCGCGGACCGCGGCTGAGGTTCCGGCACCCGGTGGTCCGCGACGCGCTCTACCGGTCCGTGCCCGCCGGCGTCCGGTCCGCGCTGCACCGCCAGGCCGCGGGCGCGCTCGCCGCCGCCGGCGCACCGGTCGACCTGGTCGTCGACCAGCTGGCCGCCGCACCCGGCGCGGTGGACGAGTGGGCCGCCGACTGGCTGGTCGAGCACGCCGCGTCCCTCGCCCGCGCCGCACCGGACCGGGCCATCGGCCTGCTCGACGCCGTCGTCTCCGAGTCCGCAGTGGACGCCGAGCACCGGGAACGGCTGGCCGCCCTGCTGGCCCGGCTGCTGTTCCGGCTCGGCCGCCGGCCGCACGCCGCGGCGAGGTACGTGCTGGCCCGCACCCGCGACCCCGACCGGGCCGCCGGGATGCGCTGGCTCCTGGCCCACGCCCAGTATCGGGACGGCCAGGCGACCGACGCCGTGGCCGCCTTGCGCGCGGCGGTGCGCGACGACACCGTGCCGCCGGTGTGGCGGGCCCGCCTGGAGTCGCTGCTGGCCGTGGTGCAGCGCGACGGCCTCGGGGACGTCGACGCGGCCGAGGCGACCGCGCGCCGCGCGTTGCGCCGCGGCGAGGACGCGCGCGACGACGTCGCCGCCGCCCACGCGCGGCAAGGGCTGTGGCAGGTCGGCACGGTCCGCCGGGACCACGAAGAAGCGCTGCGGCAGGTCGATCACGCGCTCGACCTGGTCTCGTGGGGCCCCGACCGCGGCGAGCTGAGACCGGCGCTGCTGGACAACAGGGCGTTCACGCTGCAGAACCTGGACCGCCTGGACGAGGCCGAGGACGTGCTGCGCGCCGCCCGCGACCTGACCGGCCCCGGCCCGCACGCCGCCACCGCCGTGCAGCACTACTGGCGCGGCCGGTGGGACCGCGCGGCGGCCGAGGCCGACGCGCTGCGCGACGACCCGGACCGCGCCGCCGCCCTCGCGCTGCGCGAACGGGGACCGGTGCTGCTCCTGCACGGCGTGGCCGCGCTGGTCGCCGCCCGCCGCGGCCGGACCCCGCAAGCCGAGGAGCACCTGCGCGCGGCGGCCGAGCTGCCGCCCATCACCCCGTCCGACCGGGAGCACGGCGACTTCCTGCTGGCCGCGCGGGCGGTGTTGGCCGAGGCCGCCGGACGCCCCGACGAGGTGTTCGCCGTCCTGGAACCGCTGCTCGCGCCACCGCCCGGCCACCTGGTGCTGCGGCACCAGTGGCTGCCCGACCTGGCGCGGCTCGCCCTGCTCGCCGGGCGGTCGGACGTGGCGGCGCGGGCGTTGGCCGGGTGCGCCGAGGAAGCCGCGGCGGAAAGCGTGCCGGCCCGGGCGTCCGCCGCGCACGCCCGGTGCCGCGGACTGGTCGAGCACGACCCCGGACCGGTGCTCGACGCGGTGGCCCGCTACCGGCTCGTGGGGCGGCCGGTGGAGCTGGCGCAGGCGTTGGAGGACGCGGCGGTGCTGCTGGTGGCGCGCGGCGACCGGGAGGCGGGCGAGGCGGCGTTCCACGAGGCGGTGGCCGGCTACGAGCGCCTGGGAGCGGTGCACGACGTGCGCCGGGCGCGGGCCCGGATGCGGGGTGGGGGAGCTGGCTTCGGGTGGGCCGGTGGTCGGTGAGGTTCGGTCGGGGCGGTGGCCGGCCGGTGCGGTGACGGTCGGAGCGGTGACGGTCGGTGCGGTGAGGATCGGTGCGGTGAGGGGCGGGGTCGCGTGGTGCACGGGCGGGGCGTCGGACGAGAGGCGGAGCGCGGGATGACGGGCGGGTTGCGGGTCGAGCTGCTGGGCACGGTGCGCGCCTGGGTGGGCGAGCGAGAGGTGGACCTGGGCTCCTCGCGCCCGCGCGCGCTGTTCGCCATGCTCGCGCTGCGGTCCGGCGGCGTGGGCCGGGACGAGCTGGTCGCGGGGGTCTGGGGCGGCGACGCGCCACCGACCGCCGAGGGCAGCGTCCACACCTACGTCTCCACGCTGCGCAAAGCCCTGGAACCGGACCGGTCGCGCGGCACACCGTCCCGCGTGCTGGTGTCCGTCGGCTCCGGCTACCGGCTGCTGGTGGACGGCGGCCTGGACGTCGCCGGGTTCGAGGCGTTGCGCGACCGGGCCCGCCGCCTGCTCGCCGACGGCGACCCCGCCGCCGCCCGCCGCTCCCTGGACGAGGCGCTGTCGCTGTGGCGCGGCGAGGCGCTGACCGGGCTCACCGGCCCGTTCGCCGACGCGCAGCGGCGCAGGCTCGGCGAGGCCCACACCACCGCCCGGGAGCTCAGCGCCGAGGCCGCGCTGGCGTCCGGCGCGCACGCCGAGGTCGTGGCCGAGCTCGCCGCCCTCGTCGCCGAGGAGCCGTTGCGGGAACGGCCGCGCGAGCTGCTGATGCTGGCCCTGCACCGGTCCGGGCGCAGCGCGGAGGCGCTGGAGGTGTTCCGCGACGCCCGCCGGGTCCTGGTGGCGGAGCTGGAAGTCGAACCGGGACGACGCTTGCGGGCCGCCCACGAGCACATCCTCAGCGGCACGGACCCGGAACCCGCCACCGGCCGCGAACCGGTCGTCACCGCGCGGACCGGCCCACCGGCCCGCGACGCCGAACCCGGCCGGGACACCGAGCTGGTCGGGCGGGACGTGGAGCTGGCCGCCGTGCGCCGGGCCGTCGACGACGTCACCACCGGCACGGGCCGGCTGCTGTGGATCGAAGGCGAGATGGGCATCGGCAAGTCGGCGCTCGTCACCGCGCTGCTCGAACAGGCCGCCCGCGCCGGCCACCGGATCGCCCACGCGGTGGCCGACGAACTGGGCAGCCGCTTCCCGCTGCGACTCGTCCTGGACTGCCTGGCCGTCGACACCCACTCGCCGGACCCCAGGCGGGCGGCGACCGCGCGCGCGTTGCGCCAGGAACGACCCGCCGGGTCCATCTTCGCCGACTCCGACCCCGTGTTCGGCGCCGTCGACCGCCTGGTGGCGCTGGTGGAACAGCTGTGCGCGGACGGGCCGCTGGTGTTCGCGCTGGACGACCTCCAGTGGTCCGACGAGACCAGCACCCAGGTCTGGCACCGGCTCACCACCGCGGCCCGGCGACTGCCGCTGCTGCTCGTCGGCGCGGCCCGCCCGGTGCCGTACCGGGCCGAGGTCGCCCGGCTGCGCCGCGACGTCGAGTCGGGCGGCGGCGCCGTGCTCGACCTCGCGCCCCTGGCCGACACCGAAGTGGCGGGCCTGGTCGGACGCCTCGTGGGCGCCTCGCCCGGACCGGGCCTGCGCCGCATCGCCGCCCGCGCCGGCGGCAACCCGCTCTACGTGCGCGAGGTCGCCGACGCCCTGGTCCGCGAACGGGTCGTCGAGGTCGACACCGGGGTCGCCGACGTCACCGTGCACGCCCTGGACCGCGTGCCGCTGTCGCTGGTGTCCGCGGTGACCGGCCGGCTCGACTTCCTGTCCGACCCCACCCGCGAAGTGCTGCGCTGGTCGGCCCTGCTCGGCGGCGAGTTCGCGGTGGGCGACCTGTCCGTCGTGCTCGGCACACCCGTGTTCGACCTCGCCGCACGGCTGGAGGAAGCCATCGCCGCGGGCGTGCTGCGCGACGCCGGACCCCGCATGGCGTTCCGGCACCCGCTCATCCGCCAGGCGCTGTACGAGGGGACGCCCACCGCGCTGCGCACCGCACTGCACCAGCAGGCCGCGCAAGCGCTCGCGGCGTCCGGCGCGCCCGTGGACCACGTGGCCGAGCAACTGCTGGCCGCGTCCGGCGACGTCGGCCCGTGGGTCGTCGACTGGCTGGTCGACCAAGGACCCGCGCTCGTGTACCGCGCGCCGTTGGTGGCCGTCGAGCTGCTGCAGCGGTGCCTGGGGTCGTCGGTGGCGCGCGACGAGCGCGACGCGACGTTGATGGCGCACCTGAGCAGCGCGCTGTTCCGGATCGGGCGTGACGCGGAGGCCGAGGAGCACGCGCGCCGGGCGTTGCCGCGGTTGCGGTCGCCGGACCTGATCGCCGAGGTGCGGTGGACGCTGGCGTACATGCCCTACCGGGGCGCGCGGGCCGAGGAGGCGGTGGCGGCGTCGCGGGAGGCGCTGGCCGATCCGGTGCTGTCGGACATGTGGCGGGCCCGGTTGCTGTCGTTGCTGGCGCTGGTGCAGCGGGCGGGTGTCGGTGAGCTGGACGGCGCCGAGGCCAGCGCGCGGGCCGCGATCGAGGCGGGGGAGCGGGCCGCCGACCCGTTCGCCATCGGGCAGGCGCTGGAGGTGCTGTGGCAGGTCGAGGCGGTGCGCCGGGACTACCCGCGGGCCGTGGCCTACCTCGACCAGGCGCTCGACGTGGTCGGCACCGACGTGCTCCTGACCGATCTGCGGCTGTTGCTGCTGGACAACCGCATCTTCACGCTGCAGTGCCTGGACCGGCTGGACGACGCGACGGCGGCGCTGCGCGACGCGTTCGAACTGGCCGGTCGCGGCACCCCGGTCGCGGGCCTGCACCTGGCCGCCGCCGTGCACCAGTTCTGGCTGGGCGGGTGGGACGAGGCCGTGGCCCGGTTGGAGGCGGTCGTGGCCGACCCGGAGTTCACCGGGTTCGGCCTGCGGGAGGGCGGGCCCGTGCTGCTGCACGGGGTGGTCGCGCTGATCGCCGCGCACCGGGACGACGGCGCCCGCCTGGACCACCACCTGACCACCGGCCTGACCCTGCCGCTGGTGACCGAGGCGTACCGGGAGAACTGCGACTTCCTGATCGGGGCCCAGGCGATGGCGGCGGCCCGCGAGGGTGATCACGAAGGCGCGGTGGAAGTGCTGGGCGCGATCCTCGACACCCGCTACGCGGACATGATGCTGCGCCACCAGTGGCTCCCCGAACTGGT
Organism: Saccharothrix saharensis; assembly: GCF_006716745.1. Classification (NCBI taxonomy): domain Bacteria; kingdom Bacillati; phylum Actinomycetota; class Actinomycetes; order Pseudonocardiales; family Pseudonocardiaceae; genus Saccharothrix; species Saccharothrix saharensis. Next base: position 8,102,620 of record NZ_VFPP01000001.1, read on the forward strand.
CCGGCAAGCCCTGGCGTGCGACGACCCGACCACCGCGCGTGAGGCCGTCGAGGCGTGCGAGGCCGAGGCGGCCAGAGAAACCAAGGCGGCCCGTGCCGCGGCGGCGGCCCGGCGGTGCCGGAGCGTGCTGGCGTCGGACCCGGAGGGCCTGGTGCCGGTCATCAGCCACTACCGGGCCGTGGGGCGGACGTTCGAGCTGGCGCAGACCCTGGAGGACCAGGCCGTGCTGCTGGCGGCCCAAGGCCGGCCGCGCGACGCCACCACCGTCGCCGAAGAGGCCACCACCCTGTACCGGGGCTTCGGCGCTCACTGGGACATCCGCCGTACCGCTGCCCGGGTCGCCGATCCGCGGGGCGTGCCCCGGACCCGTTGAACCCGGACCCGTTGAACCCGGACCCGCTGGATCCCGGTGAGCGCGGACCTGACGACGTGCGCGGGCCAAGTGTCGGCAGTTCGGGTGCGCGCGAGCCGTTCGCGAGACCCTTCGCGGTCGGCTCGCGAACCCGCACCCCTGCCACCCCGTCGCACGGTCCCGAAGCCTGCGCCACGTTCGGGTGATCTCCGTCGGCCGATGGTCACGGCTGGGCGGGCTGGTGCTCCCAGTGGACCGCCGGAGCGTCGATCACGCCGGCCGAGGACATCACCCACCGCGCGTCGTGCTGACCCCTGGCCCCCGCGTGGGGTGGGTGGGCCTTGGCTCGGATGCCTCGCAGTGCCAGGTCGACCACCCGGCGCAGGGCGGCCCGGTCCTGGCGGACCACCGTCGTCGGCTCGATCATCTCAGATCATCCCCTTCCGAAGCGCATAAGCGACCGCGTGCGGCCGGTTGCGCAAGTTCAGCCGCGCGGTGATCCCGTAGAACACGTTCTTGATCGTCCGCTCCGAGTACGCCAACCGCCCCGCGATCTCGGCCGTGTCCAACCCGTCCGCCATCAACCGCAGCACGCTCGCCTCCCGTGCGGACAGCCGGTCCGGCCCGCCCTCCGGGGCCAGCACCTGCTCCTGCAACCGCCGCACGTGCCGCAGCAGCTCCGCCACCATCACCGGCGGCATCACGCCCCCACCCGCCGCCGCCGACAGGACGCTGCGCAGCACCACCTGCTCACTCACCCCGGCCCGCGGCAGGATCGCCACGATCCGGCACTCCACCGCCGTCAGCACGTCGGACTCGCCGACCTCGTCCACGATCAGCACCACCGGCGCGCCGACGTGCGCGGCGGCGCGGCGCAGGCGGGCCACGACGTCGGGGCCCAGCCGGTTGACCGCCATGACGACCACGTCGGGCCTGGCGTGCGGCGTGCCCTCCAGCAGCTCGACGTCGGGCCTCGAACCGAAATAGGTGATCAGACCCGTCATGCTCAGGTGATCCGCCGCCTGGACGACGACCCGGACTCGCTCCACCGCTGCCTCCCACAGTCTCGGGCTTGCACCACCGAGTCTGCGAGCCGCGGCTTCACGCGGTCTGAAACGCCTCTACAAGGATTCTTCACGCCCGCTGGACGCGATGAAGACCGTCGTGAAGAACGCCCTCGAACCGTCCACCGCACTGTCCACCGCGCGACGCCCGCCGGTCAAGGGTTCACCGGGAAGCCGTCCAGCCCGAACCGCTCCACCTCCACCCACCGCTCGTGCACCGACCGCACGATGTCGTCCAGGTCGTGCGCGGGCCGCCAGTCGACGTAGTCGCGGCGGAACTTGCGGGTGTCGGTGATCCAGCACCGCACGTCCGCGAACCGGTGCTCGGGCACGTACTCGAACGGCACCTCGTGGCCGGTCAGGTACTCGTACCGGGCGATCAGCTCCAGGATCGACGCGCTGCGCTCCCGCCCCCCACCGGCGAGGTACACCTCGCCGGGTCGGGGGTCGAGGTAGTAGTGCCAGAACATCTCCACGAGGTCACGCGCGTCGAGCACGTCGCGCACCTGCTTGCCCCCGTGCCCGATCACCGGGAACGCCGCACCGCGCACGGCGCTGCGCACCAGGTGCGACAGGAAGCCGTCCAGCTCCACGCCCGCGTGCCCCGCGCCCGTCACGCTGCCGCACCGGAACACGCCGACCCGCAGCCCCAGCAGCCCGGCGTACGACTGCGCGGCGAGGTCGGCGGCCAGCTTCGACACCCCGAAGAACGTCCGCCGCCCGCCGTCCGCCCGCAACGACTCGTCGATGCCGTGCTCGTGGTACGGGTGCGCGGGGTCGATCTCCCACCTCGTCGCCGTCTCGACCAGCGGCAGCGCGTCCGGCGCGTCGCCGTACACCTTGGTGGTGGACGTCAGCACGACCACCGCCTCGGGGCCGTGCCGCCGGACCGCTTCCAGCAGGTTCATCGTGCCGACCGCGTTCACGCCCAGGTCGACCAGGGGCTGCCCGGTGGCCCACTCGTCGCTGGGCTGCCCGGCCGTGTGCACGACCAGCCGCACGTCGGTGCCGTACTCGCCGATCACGGCGGCGAGCGCGCCGTGGTCGCGCACGTCCACCCGGTGGTGCCGGTAGTTGGGGATGCGCTCGACCGCGGCCAGGTTGTCCGCGACGGAACCCGCGGGGCCGAAGAAGTCGCGCCGCATCCCGTTGTCCACCCCGACGACGAGGTCGAACCTCGAAGCGAACGCCCGCACGGCCTCGCCCCCGACCAGACCGGCCGATCCGGTGACCACTACCACGTCCATGTGCCGCTCCCGTTCTGTCTGCTGTGGACACTCAGGGTCGGCGGAAGAACTCCACCTCGCCCAACGCGATGTGCCGTCCCGGCCCCTGCCCGGCGACGGCCCGCACGACCAGCCGCACGCGCACGACACCGCTCACCGCCGTGTCGACGCGCTGCGGGCCGACCCGGTCGGCCAGGGGCAGCGGCACGGTGCGGCTGGTCCCGTCGGCGGTGGTGAGCACCATGTCCAGCGCGGCGACCCGCGCCTGCCCGGTGAACGCCCGCTCCTCCACGCCCGCACCGGTGTGCACCACCACCGACAGCAGCCGGAACGGTGACGCGAAGCCGAACTCGACCGCGTCGCCCACGGCGTTCGCCCCCCAGTACCGGTTCGACAGGCCGTCCACGGCCGCCGCGGCGGGGTGGCCGGGCACCTCGGCGGTGGCGGTGCTGCTGCTCGGGCCGACCGCGACCGGCGTGGACGTCTTGTCGCGCACGTCTTCGACCAGCGCCAGGGCCGCCGGGTAGAACAGGATCGCGAGCACGAGCAGCACCAGGACCGCGAGCAGCGCGGTGAGCCTGCGCAGCCAGCGCGAGGTGTCGCCGTGCCACCGCGGCCACCGCCGCCGTGCCCGCCCGATCGCACCGTTCGCGCCGGGCGTCAACGGCGTGGCGCAACGCCGGCAGAACCGCCGTCCCGGCGGGTTCGCCACGCCACAGGCCGGGCACGGCGGGCCGACCACGACCTCGTCGTCCACCGCGCTCGGCAGCGGCCGTCGCGCCTCCGGCCGACCCGGTGGCACCGGGCCCGGCCGCCCCTCGGGACCGGGCTCGTCCGGCCGCGGCGACGGGTCCGCGGCCCACCCCAGGTAGGTGCCGCAGTTGCCGCAGAAGTCATCGGCGTCACGCATCGGCGCGCCGCACTGCGTGCACAGGCGCATGTCAGTCCCCGTCCCCCGGCAGCACTTCGACGGCGCACCTGACGTGCAGCGGGCACGCCGCCTCGACCAGTGCCACCACCCGCGCCCGGTCCACCGCGCCGGACCGGCCCGGCCGCACCCGCACCACGACGACGTCCGACCGGCCGGGCAGGGCGGCGCCGGGCCGGGTGGACCACGCCACTCCCGGACCGTCGACCACCTCGGCCCGCACCCCCAGGCACAGCTCCAGCCGCGCCACGAGGCCGCGCGCGGTGCCGCGCAGCCGGTGCAGCTCGACGGCCCGGCGCACCGCCTCGCGGCGCAACGGCTCCGGCCACGCGGGATCGGCGTGCGCCGCCACCCAGGACGACAGCCACGCCACGAAGTCCGCGGGCGTGAGGTCGGCGTCGAAGTACTCCGGCAGGTTGTCCAACGTGGACAGGATCGCGGACAGCACCGCGTCCAGCCCCGAGGTGAACCGCTGCGCGAAGTCGTCCGCCGCGTACAGGGCGGGCAGCATCGCGCCCAGCGGGTACCGGCTGGGCAGCTCGGGCAGCGCGGCGCGGCTCACGACCCCACCACCACGATCTGGTGCTGGTAGGAGAACACCAGCGCGTTGGCCGCCACCTCGACCCGGTCCACCGGCCCGCCCCGGACACCGGTGATGGGGTCGGCCGGGAACAGCCGGATCTCCTCCACCAGCCGCACCCCGGCCACGCCCTGGAGCACCGCGAACACCTCGCCGTACTGGACCGGGCGGCCGAACTCCCACCCGGTGCCGTCCGTGCCGCCGCGCAGCGGGTCGAGGTGGCGGTAGAGCGCGTCCAACGCGTCCTCCCGCACCCGGTTGCCCTCCGCGCCCGGCGCGGCCACCCGCGCGACCACCGTGACGCCCTGGTAGCGCGGCGGCTCCACGACCAACCGGGTGCCGAGCAGCCGCCGCTCGTCCAACCGTTCGGCCACCGCCGCCACCACCTCCCCGGTCGGCACCAGCTGCTCGAACCGCAGCCGGCCGCCCTGGTCGGCGACGGCGTCGGGCACCACCAGCACCCGCGCCGCGCCGGGCCCGTCGGGCAGGCACCGCACCCGGGCCAGCGACGGCGCGGCCAGCCTGGCGATGTGCTCGTGGTCCTCGGCCGTCACGGCCCGCTCCTGCACCCGTAGCTGGTGCGGCGCGCGCACCTTCGCCTCGGCCACCGTCTCACCGTCGACGCCGCCGCGCGCGGCCTCCCGGTTCCGCACCGACGCCACGTACGGCACGGAGCTGCGCAGCACCGAGATCGTGCCGCGTGCCACGTTGCCCGCCCGACCGCCGCCCGTCCGGTACCGGGGCACCTGCACCACCGAGCCCTTGGGCGGCACCGCGCCGTACCGGCGCAACGTCCCGTCGGCCTCGCGCACCGCGGGCGGGAACTGGAACTCGCCGCGCACCGCGTCCAGCACGACGTGCCGGTCGTCCGGCCCCGACGCGCCGAAGTGGTCCACCACGGCCCAGTCCTGCCACCCGTCGCCCGCCGACACCCGCACCACCACCGGGTCGCCGTCCAGCAGCACGGGGGAGCGCGGCACGGTGAACCGCTGGCCCGGCACGCCCGCCGTCTCGCCCAGCAGCACGTCGTGCTCGGTCTCGGCGTGCTCGGCGGCGGTCGTGCCGCCGATGGTGAACGCCTCGGCCCGGCGCACGGTCGGCGACTCCGAGTAGAACGGCTGCTCCCGCACCGGCTCGGTGACCCGGCAGCGCACCCAGCCCGCCCGGTGGCCCGCCACCGCGGACTCGGTGTGCCCGGCGGGCACGTGCAGCACCACGTCACCGGGCCGGTTCAACCCGCCGGTGCTGTCCTCGTCCACCTCGCACGGCGACCAGTCCTGCCCGGTCCACGCCTCCCACACCAGCGGCGGCTGCCGGGGGTCCACGCCGATGCCCTCCACCCGGCTGTCCAGCCGCAGCACGACCACGCAGCGCGGCACCGCGGCCGTCAGCCCGAACAGCGTCGCGTCACCGGGCGTGGGCGCGGCCTGGAAGCAGCGCACGTCCTGGCCCGCCTCCAGGTCCCGGGTGCGGTCGGCGTGCTCGCCCGACGCGGCCCGCGTCACCAGCCGGCCCACCGAGCACGGCACCACGGCCAGCTCGTCGGTCGTGGCGAACACGACCGCCTCGGTGTTGTCCGTGCGGGCCGTGGCGACCTCGGTGCCGACGGGCAGCACGACCGCCTGCGGCTGGGGCGCGGACAGCCGGAACGTGACGTCGGCGCACGCGGCCGTGGGCGGGAACAGCGTGATGCCCAACAGGTCGAGGAACGCCAGGTGGTTGCGCTCGGGCACCCGGTTGAGCCGGTAGACGAGCTGGTCCACCATCTGCGCGAACGTCTCGATGAGCGTGACGCCGGGGTCGGACACGTTGTGGTCCGTCCACTCCGGACAGCTCTGCTGGACGTACCGCTTGGCCTCGTCCACGAGCTGCTGGAACCGCCGGTCGTCCAGGTTGGGTGCGGGCAGTGCCACTACTCCGCGCTCCCTTCGTCCGGGATGGTGTAGAAGGGGAAGACCAGGTTGCGCCGGTCGTTGGTGGACCGGATGGTGTAGCGCACGTCGATGTAGAGCGTGCCGACCTCGACCGCGTCGAACGCCACCACCACGTCGTCGACCTCGATCCGCGGTTCCCACCGGTCCAGCGCGGCCCGCACCTCGCGGGCGACGTGGCCCGCCGTGGTGTCGTCGGCCGCCGCGAACACGTGCTCGTGGATGCCGCAGCCGAACTCCGGGCGCATCGGCCGCTCACCCGGCGCGGTGCCCAGCACGAGCCGGATCGCCTCGGTGATCTCCTGCTCGCGGTCGACCATGCCGATGCCGCCGGTGGGCCCGGTGCGCAGCGGGAAGCCCCAGCCGCGCCCGATGAAGCTCCCGCTCATCACAAGCCTCCGATGTGGACGGTCAGCGCCCCGCTGAGGACGTTGGCGTTGCAGGTGGTGGTGTCGCCGACCCGGGCCGCGACGACCCCGCCGATGCGCACCTGGCCGCCGACGCGGGGCTTGACGACGTTCAACGGCCCCATGACGGCGTCCTTCGGCACGACGCACACGTGCAGGCTGCCGCCCACCGCGGCGGGCTTGCCCTCGATCAGGACGGTGGCCACCGCGGCGGCCACCGCGGCGGGCGGCGTGCCGATGGAGCCGCCGTGCGACGTCTTGTCACCCAGCCGGGCAGCGGGGGGCATGCTGGTCTCCCTCGGTGTGGTGGGGTCAGTTGATCTCGACGATCCGGCCCTTGAGCACGGCTTTGACGCCGCCGTCCACGGACGCCTCGGTGGCGCCGTGCACGGACACCGACGTCCGGGCCTCGACCGACACGGTGTGGCCCTTCAGCACCAGGTCGCCGTTCCTCGCGTCGACCGTGATCCCCCTGGGCGTCATGCTGATGGAGCCGAGGACCTGCGCGCCCTGCGGCGTGCGGACCTCGATGGCCACGCTCCCGGTCTTCTCGTCCATCGTGATGTCCACGCGCTTGTCGCCGGTCTGCAAGCGCACGCCGGCCGTCGTGGGGCTGTCCAGCAGTTCGAGCCGGTTGCCCGAGCGGGACACCAGCGACCGGCGGTTCACCCCGCCCTTCGTGGGGTCCACCAGCGGCACGTCGTGCGGCGACGGCCGGTCGACGCCGTTGTACAGCCCGCCGATCACGTACGGGCGGTCGAGGCTGCCCTGCTCGAAGCCGACCAGCACCTCGTCGTTGACCTCCGGGCTGAACACACCGCCGCCGTTGATGCCGCCCCACTGCACGGTGCGGACCCAGTCGGTGACGTACACGTCGTCCAGCCACGGGAACTTCAGCCGGACCCAGCCGCGCTGGCCGGCGCCGGGTTCACGGATGTCGGTGACGATCCCGGTGGCCAGGCCCGGCATCCGCGGCGTGCGGGCGGCCGCGGTGCCGCCGAGGGCCAACCCGGCCAGCGACCGGTCCGGCGAACCGCTCACCGTGACCGTGCTGCGGTAGCCCTCGTGCGGGTCCAGCACGTGCCGCACCGAGGTGGCGGTGTAGACGCCGTTGAACGCCTTGCCGGCGTTGGTCACCGAGATCGGCACGCCCGCGCGCAGCTTCGGGTGGCCCTTGACGACCGCCTCCACCTCGGCGTACCCGGCGCTGACCGCGGCGGCCAGCGACTGCGCGACGACGTCGGTCTCGGCCCGGGTCGCGTACGGCGTGTCCGCGACCAGCATCGTGGCGGGCTTCCCCGCGACCGGAGGTTTGAGCTCCGGCACCACGGTCGTGCTGCGCACCGCGGGCTCGACCGCGACCAGCGCCTTCTTGGTCACCACGTCCCACGCCCGCACCTCGACGTTGTCCACCCGGTCGGAGCTGGTCAGGGAGGCGCGCAGGGACAGCAGGTCGCCGTGCCGCAGCACCAGCGGGCTGGGCGTGCCCGCACCCGGCGCGCCCGCCGCGGGCTCGGGCTTGAGCAGCTCCAGCTTGCCCGTGTCGTCCACCTGCACGGACACGCCGTGCTCCTGGGCCAGCCGTTGCAGGAAGTCCCAGTCCGACGTACCCGCCTGGCTGATCTGCGCGTACGTGACGGACGAGACCTGGACGCGGCCGACGGTCAACCCGGCGTTCCGGGCGACCTTGCGCACCACCTCGGCGGCCGTGAGGTTGCAGAACGCCTCCACCCGCCGACCGCGGAACAGCCGGTGCGCCATGCTCATCGCCCGGATGACGGTGAACGACCCGGTCGAGTCGCTGTCCTTCTCCAGCGCGGTGACCTCGCCGCCGAACAACTGCTCCTGCGCCTTGGACTCGACCGCCACCACGGACACCGTCAGCGGTGTGCCGATCGTGATGTCCGCCGACCTCAGCAGCTCGTTGTCGCCGTCCCGGTAGGTCAGCACGGCGACGTCGGGCAGCCCGACGTTCTCGTCCACCACGCAGCTCACCAGCCGCGTCTCCCAGGTCTTCGCCAGCGAACCGGCCTTGACGACCGGGTCGGCCGCGAACGACCGGAACGACTTGCCGACCGCCCCCGTCACCGGACCTCCTCCACCGCGGGCACCAGCAGCTCCGCGCCCGGCACCAGCAGCATCGGGTCGTCGATGTCGTTCGCCTCGGCGATCACCCGCCAGGCGGTCGCGTCGCCGTACTCGCGCCACGCGAGCTGCGGCAGGCTGTCACCGGCCACCACCCGGTGCACCCGGCGCGCCTCCCGCGACCCGGACGTCGGGTTCTGGCCGGGCGTGTCGTCACCCGCCTCCTCGATCGACAGCGAGCACGTGGCCCGCAGCGGCCGCCCGTCCACGTCGAACAGCGAGTAGTCCACCGACAGGTTCGTCATCACGCCGTCGAACGACGTCGTCTTCGAGGTGCCCCACTCGAACCGCACCCACGGGCTCGCGGGCTTGTTCGCGGCCAGGCTCTTCTTGGTGGGCACGCAGGCCAGGAGCAACTGCTCCACCCCGGTCTCCACCGAGTTGTCGTGCGTGGCCGTGGCGTCGAGGAACACGTCCACCGACAGGCTGCGCGGCCCGCTGCCGAGGAACTCCGGCGTCGACGTCTCACCCGCCATGCGCGACGGGTTGCGCCGCCACTCGGTGTTCTTGGTCAGCGCCAGCGCGTTCGGGTTGAACTGGAACTTCACCGAGGCCAACCGGGCCCCCGGCTTCGCGCCCGCCTGCGCCGGCGGCTCCATGATCACGAGCTGGGCGCGGGTGAGGCTGGTCTTGCGCGCCATGGCGGTCCTCCTCTCAGGAAGCGTCGATGCCTTCGTGGGCGATCTCCAACGTCTCCACGGCGGCCTGGGAGCTCGACGGGTCGAACGACGGGCCCTGCCACCGCACCGGGACGATGCCCTGCACCTGCCACCCCGCGATCCGCTCGCCGTCGGGGGTGAGGGCGACGATCTCGCCGTCCTTGCGCTCGACCCTCTTGATGACCTCGTTGAGCCACTTGACGACCTTGGCGGTGTCCGCCGTGACCGGCCGGGTCAGCGTGATGTTGGACCACGTGATCCGCGACGGGAGCTGCCAGGCGAACCCGTTGTTGCCGCCCTCGGTGAACTGCTCCACCTCCATCTCCGCACCCATGCCGTCACAGGTGTGGAACGCGCCGAGGTCGTTGCCCGCTATCGAGAGCCGGAAGAAGACGCTGGTCGCGAAGAGCGTGTCGGACATCGGTTCCTCCTGGTGGTGTGCCCGGACGTGGCCGGTCAGCGGCGGCGGTCGTGCAGCAGGCCGGCGCGTTCGCGGCCTTGGCGCAGCTCGGCGCGCAGGAGCCGGCCGACCGGTTCGAGCAGCCGACGGGCGAGGTCGTCCAGGTCGGTGCGATCCGGTTGGGGTGGCTTGGGCTTGCCGGTGTTCCCGCGCTGCTTGGACTTCGTCGAGTGGTTCGGGGCTCGTTGGGCGGTGGTGGGTCGGGTCGTGATCTGGGTCGGGGCCGGGGTCCGCTGCACGGGTGCCGGTGGCGCGACCACGACCGGCGGGTAGGCCGGGGCGATCGGCCGGTCGGACGTCGCGTCGGGCGGGTCCACCGGGGGCGTCGGGCGAGCCACAGCGCGCTGCACGTCGGTTCCGCTTTCCGATGACGTCCACCGGACCGGAACCGCTCGGGATGTGGTGGGAGTGGGGTCGGTGGTGGTGGGGGAGACCAGTGGCCGTTGAGGGATGAGAGGAGCGGTGGTGGTGCGTTGGACGGGCGGGCGCGACAGGGGGACGACCGGCAGATCCGGCTGCTCGGCGGACTGCGGTGCGGTGTGGGCGGGTGGGGTGAGCGGCTCGCGCGGCGGTGGTCCTGGCCTGGGCTTTCGCTGGACGGTGTCGGCTGCACCGTGAACGGGTCCGGTCGACCCGCGCTGCATCACGGCCGTGGCCGGCAACTGCGCGAGTGGTTCACCCAGGAGCGGTCCCGACCGTGGGACACGCGGGACGTTCCCTTGGCTGTTGGTGCTCTTCGGGACGTCGTGCGGAGGCTCGGGTGCTGTGGGCTGGAGTGCCGTGTCCGGCACGGCCCGGCGCCGCACCACCGGTGCGTTCAGCGGTCTCGCGACGGCGACCGGCCGCAACGGCGTCACCTCCCGCCGTGCCACGGTCAACGGCGCGCCGAGGGTCCGCACGGGCACCGGACCGGCCGCCTCCCTCCGCACCACCACCGGCACCGGGCCGGCCGCTGACGACTCCGCGACCGCCGCCCCCGGCGTATCCACCGACCGCTGCGCGACCACTGGCCCCGTCGGCTGCCGGCCGACCGCCGCCGGGGTGACCGCCGGCTGCTCCGCAACCGGCGGCCTCGACGTGTCCACCGACCGTTGGGCGACCACCGGTTGCCCCTCGACGGCCGGCACCGGGTCGGCCTCCGGCTGCTGCGTTCCCATCGACCTCCCGACCACCGGCAACGTCGGGTCGGCCGCCGACAACGTGGCGACCACCGGTGCCGGCTCCGGCTGCCGGGCGACCGGCGGCACCGAGGTGCCCACCGGCTGTTCGGTCACCGGCCGGATCGGCACGGCGGTCGACCGTTGAACGACCGCCGGCACCGCTGCCGCCTGGTGACCGCCCGCCGGCACTGCCGTACCCGCTGCCTGCCGACGGACCACTGGTGCCGCCGCTACCGCCGCTCGCTGAACGACCGCCGGTTCCGCCGAGGGCATTGCCTGGTGTCCGGCCTCCGGTACCGCTGTCGCCGCTGCCTGCTGACCGACCACCGGAACCGCTGTGGCCGCTGCCTGCTGACCGGCCTCCGGAACCGCTGTGGCCGCTGCCCGCTGACCGGCCTCCGGTACTGCCGTGGCCGCTGATTGCCGACCGACCACCGGTATCGCTGTGGCCGCTGCCCGCTGAACGACCGCCGGTACCTCTGTAGCCGCTTCCTGACGACCGGTGTCCGGTACCGCTGTGGCTGCTGCCTGGTGACCGGCCTCCGGTATGGCCGCTGCCTGGTGACCGCCCGTCGGTTCCGGCGTGGCCGCCAACTGCCGACCGAGCACCGGCACGGTCGTGGCCGCTGTCCGCTGATCGGCCTCCGGCACCGCTGTGGTTGCCGACCGCTGAACGACCGCCGGTACGGGCGTGGTCGCTGCCCGGGGATCGGCCTCCGGCACCGCTGTGGCTGCCGACCGTGGCCCCACCACCGGTACCGCCGTGGCCGCTGCCCGCTGAACGACCGCCGGTCCCGCTGCCTGCCCATCGACCGCCGACACCGGCGTGGCCACCGCCTGCGGCGAAACCGGCGGCGTGACCGCAGCGGCTGACCGCTGCACGACCGGCTCCGACGCGGCAGCCGACCGCCGGGCGACCACCGGCCCGGCGGCGACCGTCCCGCCACCACCCGACCCGGCCGCCGACCCAGCCCCGTCCAACCCGGGCCGCAGAGCGACCGTGAGCTGATCGTCCCCCGAGTGCGCACCGGCCTCCCCGGTGTGCCGGACCACCCCGTGCATCACCCCCGCCGGAGCACCGGGCAGCACGGCGTGCCCCAACTGCCCGCCCAGCGTGTGGTCCTGCCACGACGCCAACCCGTCCCGGAACCGCAGCCCGTCACCCACCGCGATGCCCGCCCGCCCGATCACCCCGTCCATCGGCCGAACCGCGCGCCAGCCACCGGCCGGAGGACGCCGCACGGGCTCCGGCGTCCCGGCCACGGCCCTGCGGCGGAACCTGTCCCAGAAACCCACCACCTCACCCCCCTTCGTTCACCCTGGTGTTGATGCGCGCGATCTCACGGACCCAGCGCCTGCGCTCGTGGTGCTCCATGTCCACGATCGAGTCCCACGACCAGTGGAAGTGGTAGGCCACGTACGCGACCTCCTCGTGCAGGCGGTCGGCCGCGTACGTCACGATTCCCCCAGGCGACCACCGGCCAGGTCGACCTCGAACCCGCTGCCGCACGACGGGCACGTCACCCCGGCGCGGGTGTGCCCCTCGCTGTTGATCCGCCGGTAGAAGTCCTGCAGGAACGCGATGTCCGTGGCGTACATGCGCTCCACCACACCCACGTTCACCTCGTCGACCGTGCCCAGCTCGGTGATCACCACGCTGAGCAGCAGCACGCTGAGGTAGCCCGGGTTCTCCTTGACCCGCAGGTCGATCTGCGGCCGCAGCTCGTCCCGAGCCGTGGCCAGCCGCATCCGGCCGGCCCGGTGCACCACGCCCTCCGCGTCCACGTACCCGCGCGGCAGCTCGAAGTCGAACTCGGTGCGCAGCGCGGGTTCCCGCGCCACCACCGCCCGCTGCCCGCTCTCGACCGGTTCGGCCAGCTCGTCCAACGAGTCCAGCCCGATCACCCGCCGCCTCATCAGTCCTCCAGGGTGATGTCCTCGAAGGTGATGGTCACCTTCTCGATCGCCGCGCTCGACTCGCCCGCCTTCAGCGACGGGCCCTCCCACTTGCTGACCCACCCGTTGACGAGGTTCAGCCGCCGCTCCGTCTCGCCCTTGCTGTTCATGATCTCGATCGTGATGTTCTGGCGCGCCGTCTCGACGTCACCTTTGTTCACCGTCTCCTTGAGCCACTTGGTGAACTCCTTGCTCTTGTCCATCCCCCTGGTCACGGTGATCTCGCCGCCCTTGCGCGCACCCGGCTGCTTGCGCAGCAACGGCTTGCCCTGCGGGGTCACCTGCGAGATCTCGACCACGTCCTCCTCGATGGTCACCCCGCTGACCTCCTGCAACGACTCGACCATGTACGCGCCGAGCTGGAGGCCGAAGATGTGGGTGGAGAGAGCGTCGCCGTCTGCCATGGCTGGTGCCGCCTTTCGGTGCTACTCGCTGACGAGGCTGGTGTTGTCGGAGAACTGGGAGAGCCGGAAGACCACGAACTCGGCGGGCTTCACCGGCGCCACGCCGATCTCGCACACCACCTGGCCGAGGTCCACCGACTCCGGCGGGTTGTTGTCCCGGTCGCACTTCACGTAGAACGCCTCGTCCGGCGTGCGGCCGAACAACGCGCCCTGACGCCACTGCTCGGTGAGGAACGCGGTGATGTTGCGCCGGATGCCCGCCCACAGCCGGTCGTCGTTCGGCTCGAACACGACCCACTGCGTGCCCAGGAGGATCGACTCCTCCAGGAAGTTGAACAGCCGCCGCACGTTCAGGTAGCGCCACGCCGGGTCGGACGACAACGTGCGCGCACCCCAGATGCGGATGCCCCGGCCGGGGAACGTGCGCACGCAGTTGACGCCCACCGGGTTCAGCAGGTCCTGCTCGCTCTTGCTCAACGCGAGCTCCAGGTCCACCGCACCGCGGATCACCTCGTTGGCGGGAGCCTTGTGCACGCCCCGCTCGGCGTCGCTGCGCGCCCAAACCCCGGCGACGTGACCGGACGGCGGCACGAGCGTGTTCCGGCCACCGACCGGGTCGAACACCTTGATCCACGGGAAGTACAGCGTGGCGTACCGCGAATCGTGGTTCGCTTCCTCCATGCGCCACTTGTGCACCCGCTGCGCCGACATGCCGGGCGGCGCGTCCAGCACCGCGACCCGGTCGCCCATCTGCTCGCAGTGCGAGATGACGGCGGCCTGCACCGTCTGCACGCCCTCCAAGTCGATCAGACCGCGCTGGTAGGCGCTCATCAAGTCCGGCACCGCGACCATGGTGACCTCGTCCACGTTCTCCAGACCGCCGAACCCGGTCCGCGCCGCCGCGTCGCCGACGTACTCCTGCGCGTCCAGCGCGACGGCCTTGGGCGCCTTGGGCGCCTTCGGCGCGGGCACCGCCACCGACTGCTTGTCCGGCCGGGCCAACGCGCTGGTCGACCGCTCGGCGACCTCGATCAGCTTCGACCGCTCGGCCACCTGCGTCACCACGTAGTTCTTGAGGTTCTTGCGGGTGGACACCTCGAACGTCTCCACCACCTTGTCGCCCTGGCGGACCAGCAGCTTGAAGCGGTCGTCCGGCGGGTTCTCGCCGTCGGCGTCGGCGACCTCCACGGAGAGGTCCGGACCGGCGGAAGGCAGCGCGGAGACCCGCAACCCGCCCAGCGTCACGGGCGTCGCGGCAGCGGGCTCGGCATCGGCGTCACCGGCCGGACCACCCACCCGCACCACGTACGCCGCACCGCCGCCGTTGGCGAAGTAGCCGTAGACGGCGTGCGGCAGGTAGGCGTCCTCGACGAAGCCGCCGAACTCGCGCACGTACTGGTTCCAGTTGGCGACCCGGGTCGGCTCGTGGAACGGACCGCGTTCGGCGAAGCCCACGAAGGCCGCCACCGCGGTGCCGACCCCCTCGATCGGGCGCGCACCGGTCTGGACCTCCTCCACGTACACGCCGGGCGAGAGGTACTGCGGCATGGTCGCTCCTTCTCTGCTCATCCGCTCCGGTCTCCCGGTCTGGCACCACAAGCCTCGCGCCCGCGACCCGGTCGCGGCAGGACCGGCGGTCCCTGCCCCGGGCACTCCCGTTGCCCCAACAGGCAACCGGGTCCGGTGTCAGCCGGCCGCGTCGACCGCCAGCCACGGCCCGAACTCGCCGGCCAGCACGAGCCGGCCCAACTTGCGGTACTCCTGCTGCACGGCGGCGATCACGTCGACCATCCGCACCGGCCGCGCACCGGCCGCGGCGAGGTAGGCGGCGGTCACCGCGCACGCCCGGATCGACCCGCCCGCGAGCTCGAACCGCTCCGCGCAGAACGCCAGGTCCACGTCGTCCGCCCGCGGCACCCGGTCGCCCAGGCAGCGGTCCCACAACGCGAGCCGCTGCGCGGCGTCCGGCACCGGGAAGTCGGCGATCACGTCGATCCGCCGGGTGAACGCCTCGTCCATGTTGGACCGCAGGTTCGTCGTCAGCACCGCGATGCCGTCGAAGGACTCCATGCGCTGCAACAAGTACGCCGACTCGGTGTTGGCGTGCCGGTCGTGCGCGTCGTTCACCTCCGACCGCTTGCCGAACACGGCGTCCGCCTCGTCGAACAACAGCACCCCGTGCACACCCGCGGCCTCGGTGAAGATCCGCTCCAGGTTCTTCTCCGTCTCGCCGATGTACTTGTCCACCACCGACGACAGGTCCACCACGTACAGGTCCATGCCGACCGCTCCGGCCACCACCTCGGCCGACATCGTCTTGCCCGTGCCGGACTCGCCGGCGAACAACGCCACCACCCCGCGTCCCCGCCCACCGCCGGGACGCATCCGCCACTGCCCGAGGACCCGGTCACGGTGCCGTGCGCGCATCACCAGCTCGTCCAACTGGCGCCGGGTCGGCTCGGGCAGCACCAGGTCGTCCCAGTCCACGGCCGGGGTGATGCGCCGGGCCAACTGCTCCAGTCCCGCACCGCTCTGCGCCCTGACCCCGGCTCGGACGTGCGCCAACCCGACCGGCCGATCCTCCACCACGGCCAACCGCGCCGCCGCCGTCACCGCGCGGTCCACCTCGTCCGCGCCCAGCCGGTAGCCCGCCAGGTCCTCGACGAGCGCGGGATCGGCCGCCGTGCCGGTGACGTCCGCGAGCGCCCGTGCCCAGCGCTCGGCCCTGCGGTCCGCGTCCAACGCCGGCACGGGCACCGACACCACCTGCCGCGACGTCCACCGCGGGTCCCAGTGCCGCCGGCTGTGCAGGACCAGCGGCACGTCACCCGACTGCGCGACGACGTCCCGGATGAGCGCGATCCGTTCGGGCAGCAGGGTGTCCAGCGGACCGAGCACCAGCCCCGCGCCCCGCAGCCGGGCTTCCCGGACCAGTGCGGCGACGGGCGGGTGGGCGCGGTCGGCCAGGGCCGCGACGTCCAGCACCACCGCGTCCCGGTTCGTCACGGCCAGGGCATCGACCGCGACGCGGGCCGCGTCACCGTCGGTGTCGCGGAGGTGGACGGTCGTGATGCCCCTGCCGAGCGCCTGGCCGATCCGGTGGGCCAGCGGGTCGGTCGTGGGACGGGCGGAGACCAGCCGCGCGGTGTCGCCGATGGCCGGGTCGGGCTCGTCGTCACCGAGGAGGTGGGCCACGACCCGGTCGGGCACGCGCAACGTCCGCGACAACGCGGGCCGCTCGTCGTCCCGGATCTCCAGCAGTCCCGCGGTGATCAGCGGCGCGGACCCCGCGAACCGGAACCGTGCCGCCCCGGCCGCCGGCAGGCCGCACAGCTCCAACGCCAACCCGACCGTCGCCCGGCGGCGCGTGACGTCGTCGTTGAGGTAGGCGTAGAGCCGTTCGAACCGGGCGTCGACGTCCGGCGCCATGGCCACCAGGAGGAAGTCGACGTCGACCGGCAGCAACCCGAACCGGCGTTGCACCGCCACCAACCGGGGACCGGGTTCCGGCACCAACGCGGCCAGCTCATCGAGATCCGGCTCGCCTTGCGGCGCCACCGGCTCGGCACGCCCGTCAAGCACCCGCCGCACCGCATCAGGAGTCAGGTAGAGCCCCCGATACGGATCATCGACCTCGGGCTCCTCCACCACCCTCCCCGCCACCGCCCGCCGGACCCGCCACTCCACCACCGCCAACCGCGCCCAGAGATACGCGAGGTCGGCTGCCCTTCCCGGTGTCGGCGTCGTCTCGGACTCCACCTTCGGCGTGGGAACCGTCGTAGTCATCGCACCACCCTGTCGTCGTGGTCGAGGAGGGCTCGGGCGGCCGCTCGCCGTTGGCCGCGACAGCGGGACGAGTCGGCGGCTGGACGGACAGCGGGCCGGCACCCCGCCACCCGCGGTGAGGTGGTCGGCCCCGGTGGTCGGGTGGTCAGCGGATCGGGGTGTTGCGGCGGCGGCGGTCGGGTGGGCGGGGGCGCGGGGGAGCGAAGCCGTGCTCGGGGGAGAGGCGGTCGCCGGGGCTGCGGTCGTCGGAGCCTTCGGGGCTGCTGCCTGGCCCGGTGTGCTCGGGACCCGTGTGCTCGGGCCCGGTGTGCTGTGGGTGGGTGTTGTGCGGGTTGTCGTCGTAGCGCAGGCGTCGGGGGGCGTTGTCGGGGTGGTCGACCAGGACGAGGCCGGCGTCGGCGGTAGGGGGTAGTGGGGTCAGGGGGCCGGCGACCGGGGCGGTCACGACGAGGTTGATGGCCGGTTTCAGCCGGCCGCCCAGGGCGGACCACACGTCGGTGGCGGCGCGGCCCTCGGAGACCGGGCCGCCCGACTCCACCAGTACCGTCAGGTCCAGGTCGGCCAGTGAGCCGGTCAGCCACTCCTCGGCCAGCCGGCTGTGGCAGGCCAGGCAGGCCAGTGCCTCGGACAGCAGGCGGTGTTCGTCCTGGGGGCGGTTGGTCCAGGCCGTGACCAGGTAGGACAGCCGGAACCAGCGGGGTGGTCGGCGGTGGGCCACCAGGTGGTCGCGGGCGAGGACTTCGAGGTTGCCCGTGCTGCGCCGGGTCTGGTCCTCGCGGATGTCGTAGAGGAACACGTTGACGGTGGGGGCGTTGCGGCGCGCGGTCCAGTCGGTGGTGGGTGCTTCGAACGCCAGCTCGCCGCCCCCGCCGGGGACGCCGCCGGCGTGGAGCAGGCGGCGGATGCCCTCGTCGACCTCGTGGATCACGGTGACCTCCGACGGCGGCAGTTGTGGGTGGGGTGCGGGCGGGCGGTCATCGGCGGCGCACCATGTCGGGTGGGCCGAACGAGCCCGGCACGACGAGGAAGTCGGTGGTGGCCGGGCGGAAGCCGGGGCCGGCGGCGGTGATCGTGCGCGGGCCGGTCTGGTCCTTGGCCAGGATCAGCAGTTGCGCGGTGAAACCGCCGTCCGGGCGGGGGGTGGTCGGGGTGGCGGCGGCGGTGATCCCCGGCGACCACGACAAGCGCACCGGCACGCCGGGTGGGAAGTCCACGCCGCGCACCGACGTCACGAAACCCGGCTCCCCGATCGGCGGCACGGCCTCGATCCGCGGCAACAGCACCCGCATCGGCGCGGAAGCCGCGTTGTCCGCCGGATCGGCATCGGTGCCCGAGGTGCGCAACGTCCCGCGCACCGTCGTCTCCAGAGCCGCGTCCGGCGCCAGCACGACCTGCACCACCTGCGACGCGCCCGGCGGCAGGTCCGGCACCGCGCACCCCGCGGTCGAACACCCCGGCGGCACCGAAGCCACCGGCACCTGAGCGGGCAGCGCGAAGTCCAGCCGCAGCCCCGTCGCCAACGCGCCGCCACCGTTGCGGACCGTGAAGATCGCCGTCGCCCGTCCGCCCACGTAGGACGGATTCGGCTGCACGACCACCGCCAGCGAAGGACCGGCCGATGGCACGGGCGCGGGAACAGGAGCCGGAGGAGGCGCAGGGACGACGGGGTCGCGCACCGGGACAGCGGTCGAAGCGGAGTTGTCGGACGGCAGCACGTCGACCACCGCCCCCGCCGCCGACCACGTCACGCTCCGCCGCCCGGCCACCAGCCCCACGACGTCGGCGACGACCTCCACCACCCCGCCGGGCTCCACCGCCCCGAGCACGCACCGCAACCCATCAACGTCGCACGACCCGCGCGACGGCCGCAAACCCCCCAACCGCACCCCCTCCGGAACGGCGACGGTCAGCTCCGTCCCCGGCGACACGGCCGGACCCCGGTTCACCACGCGCACCGCCACCGGCGTCACCACCCCGGTGCCCACCTCCCCGACCACCTCCGGAGCCTCCACCGCCAAGTCCACGGCACGCTGCCACGTCGGCTCCTTCTGCCGCCCCGGCAGGTCGGCGGTGATCGACCGCGCCGCCCCCGTCGCCACGTCGACCACGACCAACTCCTCCGGCGATGCCAGGTCACCCACCCGCCGCGCGGTCAGCACCACCCGGTCACCGCCCGGCGAGAACGACACGTCCCGGGGCTGGAACGGCCCCGAAGGCGGTGCGGTCACCGGTCCGGCGCACGTGCCGACCGACGGCAACAACACCCGGCACCCGTTGTCCGCCAACGACACCAGCAGCACGCCGTCCGCCTCCCGGTTGAACGCCAGCGTCCCCCCGTCCGGGCTGAACACCGAGCTGTCGTCGGTCACCTCGCAGTCGAACCCGCACACCGCCGCCGAAACGTCCCGCTGCCCGTCCCAGGTCCCCGCCCGCGCCGTCCACACGTGGTTGTCGCGCACTTCGCCGGTCGGGCCGTCGAAGACCCGGCCGCGGGTGAACGCGAGCGTGCCGCCGTCCGGCGACCACGCGGGCTGCGTGTCCTCCTGGTCGGCGGGTGCCGCCAACCGCCCCGCCACCGCACCGGTGGCCACCTCGACCACCACGATCCGGCTCAGGCCACCGTCCGGGCGCACCCCGCCGGGCGAGCGCCGCGCGAACGCGACGAACCGGCCGTCCGGCGACCACACGGCGTCGAACTCCCAGTCCGCGGGCTGCCGGTCGGCCACCGGCAGCCGCCGCGGCTCGCTCCCGTCGGCGTCCACCAGCCACAGCCGCTGCACCCGCCCGCCGTCGCCGTCCTCGAAGCGGCTGAGCACGATCGTCCGCCCGTCGGGGGAGTAGGACTGGCGCTGCGTCCACGGGTCGAACCCCGCGCGGGGCCGGAACAGCAGGTTCGGGTCGTCGACGCTCTCCGGGTCCTCCCGCAGCACCGCCACGCCGAGGTCGCGCGGGTCGGAGCCGTCCGGAAGGACGTCCTGCAGCGTCGCGGTGAAGTACGTCTCGGCGCTCGTGCGGGCCACCACCAGGTGCTCGCCGCCGGCGTCCACCAGCCACGTCGGCGAGCCGACCGCGCGGTTCTCCGCCAGCAGCAGGCCGGGCGCGGCGGTGACGGGCAGGCCCGGGCCGGTGTCGACCTGGTAGACCTTCTCCACGTCCGGGTCGGCCGGGCACGAGCACACCTGGTCGGTGGTGAGGAACAGCAGGCCCGTGCCGTCCGGTTTCCAGGTGGGCCACCGGCCGCGCCACCCGGCCTGGTCGCCGCCCAGCAGCGGCACGCCGACCCGGCCGCCGTCGAGCACCCGCGGTCGCCGTTCGCCGCCGACGTCCAGGGTGTAGGCGATGCGGTCGTCACGCGGGTTCCAGTCCGGCTCGCCCGCGTCGCCGTCGGGTTCGTCGGTGACCCGGGTGACCCGGCCGCCGCCCACCGGCACCCGGTAGATCTCCCGGCCGCCGTCGCGGTCACCGGAGAACGCGACGGTCGCGCCGTCCGGGGAGAACGTCGGCCACGACTCGTCGGACGGGGTGTCGGTCAGCCGCCGCAACCCCGTGCCGTCCACGCCGACCAGCCACAGGTCGCGCCGCTCGCCGGCGCGGGAGTCGAACACCACCGTCCGCAGGTCCGGCGACAACCGCGGGTGGCCCGCGTCGAGGCCTTCGGTGAGCTTGCGCACCGAGCCGTCCGACGCGCGCAGGTACACCTGGGGCCGGGGGCCGTCACGCAGGCTGGTGAACACGAGGAGGTCGCCGCGCGCGGACACGTGGTCGTCGTGGTGCGCGGGTCCCGCGCCGAGCAGCGGATCGGTGGGCCGCAACCGGTCGGGCACGGGTCCGGCGAGGACGCCGAGGCTGCGGTGCCCGGTACCGGTGTAGGCGATCCGGCCGGACACCGGGTCGTCCTGGAGCACCGACGCCGACACCGAGGTGGTGACGTCGTGCACCACGACGACCGCGGCGGTCAACGCCACCACCGCGCCGATCGTGGCCAGGGGTCGGGTCGGCAGCCAGCTGGACAAGGTGCCACCTCCGTCTGGTTCGGGTGCGGGCAATCGTGGTCCGGCGCGCCCGGCGGCACGGAGGTCCGCGCGGGCACGGTCGGGGCACGGCTGGAGGGCGTTCGGGCAAGTCAGATCAGGCCGTGCCGCATGGCGTGGCCGACGGCGTGCGCGCGGTTGCGCAGTTGCAGCCTGGTGGTGACCTCGTGCAGGACGTTCTTCACCGTCCGCTCGGAGAACGACGTCCTGGCGGCGATCTCGGCGGTGTCGAAGCCTTCCGACACCAGGCGCAGCATGTCCACCTCCCGCGCGGTGAGCGTGGACAGCGACGGGCCGTTCGGGTCGAGCACGCTGCGCTGCAACCGGCCCACGTGGTCGAGCAACGTGCCGAGCAGGTCGCCGGGCAGCACCGCTTCGCCCTTCGCCAGCGCGGACACCGTGCCCACCAACCGGTCCTGGTCGGCCTCGGCCCGCCGGAGCACGGCCGTGACGCCGCAGTCGATCGTCGTCTGGAGGGCGTCCTGGTCGAAGCGGCCCACCACCAGGCCGATGCGCGTGGCCGACGACCGCCGCAGCCGGCGCAGCAACCGCGTCGTCTCGTCGTCGACGCGGTCCACCACGACGAGCGACACGGTGGCCTCACGCCCTTCGTCCGGCCGCACGACCTCCACCTCGGGGCGCGGTCGGAGCTGGTGCGTGATCCCGGCCTTCAGCACGGGGTCCTCGGCGTACACGGCCACCGGAATCCTGCTCATGCGACCCTCCCTGGGGCAACGGCCGGACCGCACGGCCGGCGACCTCGTCGTCACCGATCCTGCTGCCGCGGCGGGGTTCGCGGGCACCGGCGTGAGGGCTTCGGTGCACGGGTTTGCCCGTATGGTGCCCTTTTCTCCCTGTCGGCCGCGGGTGCGCCGTGCCTACCGTTTCCGGGGTGACCACAACGACCGAGTTCGGTCTCCCCACCGTGGTTGTCACGCCCGGTCAGGAGACCAGCACGACGATGACGGTGCGCAACGACAGTGACATCGTCGAGGCGTACGAGTTCGAGGTGGTGGGCGGGTGCGCCCCCTGGACCACCGTCGAACCGGCACGGCTGTCGCTGTACCCCGGGACGTCGGAGCAGGTGGCCATCGTGCTGCGCCCGCCCCGATCACCCGAGGTGCGCGCGGGCGAGGTGCCGCTCGGGGTGCGCGTCGTGCCCGCCGAGCGGCCGGAATCGGTGGTCGTGACCGAGACCACGGTGATCGTCGAGCCGTTCGCGAAGCAGCGGGCCCGGCTGATCCCCAAACGCCGCCGTGCGTGGCGCAGCGCGCGCTACCGCGTCGAAGTGCTCAACGACGGCAACACACCGACCGTCGTGACGCCCGCGTTGCCCGAGGCCGACGACCACCTCAAGCACACCGTCACCACCGCACCGACCACTGTGGACCCCGGCGGGCGGGCCGAGCTGGACGTGCGCGTGCGGGTGGTGAAGCTGCTGTGGTTCGGCAAGCCCGCGGTGTGGCCGGTGCGGCTGGACGTGGTGGCGCTGGCGGCGGACGAGCGGCACGAGCACGAGCTGGCCGGGGAGCTGGTGCAGCTGCCCATCCTGTCCAAGTGGCTGCTGTCGCTGCTCGGCGCCCTGCTGGCGCTGCTGCTGGCGTGGCTGCTGCTGGTGCGGCCCGCGGTGCTCAGCGCGGCACGGGAAGCCGCCGACGGCCGCGCCCAGGAGATCGCCGAGGCCGTGGAGCCGCAGGCCGGCCCGGTCGACGAACCGGGCGGCGCGGCGGACCAGCCGGCCGCCGGTGAACCGGGCCAGGGGCAGGGACAGGGCCGGGGCACGGTGGGCGGCGGTGGCGAGCAGAGCTCCGGCACGGTCGAGGTCCGCACGAACGCCGGCCAGCAGGCGACCGGCACCTACGTCGTCCCGGCGGGCAAGGTCTTCCACATCACCGACATCGTGCTGGCCAACCACCAGGGCGACGAGGGCGTGCTGACGATCGCGTTCGGGGAGCGCACGATCACCGTGATCGCGCTGGAGACCTTCCGCAACCAGGACTACCACTGGGTGACGCCGATCGACATCCCGGAGAACGGCACGGTCACCGCCACGGTCGCCTGCGCCAAGCCCGGCACCCCGGCGAACGGCCGTCAAGCCGAGCAGTGCTCGCAACTGCTCAACGTCAGCGGCGAGCTGGGCGACATCGCCGGCTGAGACCACCGCAGCGGACACGTGACCGCCGCGCACCCCTTCGGGTGCGCGGCGGAAGTCGTGCCCGGGGCTCACCGCCGGGAGCGGCGGTTCCACTCGTCGAGCAGGGCGTCGATCCAGGCGAGCATCAGCTCGACCGTGGCGTGGTCGCCGCGGGCGCGGTAGTGGCGCAGGTCGCCGCTCGCCGCGGTCAGCTCGAACCGCAGGTCGCACGACGAGATGTCCTCGTAGGTCGGCTTCACGGCTCACGCGGCGGCGGGTTGCGCGCCGCCAACCGGAACGCCTCGATGTACTTGGGCAGCTCGACCAGCGCGCGCTCCCACGAGCCCGACATGACCTGACCGTCGAAGACCGCGTCGACCACGAGCCGGTCGACGTCGGGGCGGATGTCGTCGCCCGCCGCGTCCCGCAGCCGCCGCGACACCTCGATGCGGTGCGCGCGCGACCGGACGGCCTCCAGGGTCCGCTCCAGCTCGGCGACGACCCGCGCGGCCTCCTCCGGCTCCACCACCAGCCACCCCTTGGCCGCCAGGCCGAGGACCAGGTCGCCCGCGAACCTCTCGGGCGTGGGACCGTCCGCCACGCGACCTCCGTCCTCGTGGGACCACATCGCCTTCACACCTCCGCACCGGCACCGGGGCCGGTACCGGTCCTCCGGAGACCCCCGTCCGTTCGGCGGCAGGGAGCCGGCTTGAGCCCACCACGCCGCACGGGTGCGCCGGAAGGCCGGCGGCGCAGGTCTGCCCGTCCGTACCCGGGCTGGTGGTCGCCCGCACGCCCTCGTTCGGCCGAACGGGTGATTGGGCGTTCGTCCTCGCGGCCACCGGAACGGCCGTTCCGCACGACCGCCGCGGCGGCGGCGCGTCCACTGTGGAGCGGTGCGGGACCGGCCGGGTGACGGTCCCGCACCGCCTCGGGTCACGGCGTCCAGCGGACGTTCGGGTTGAGCCGGCCGGACCAGTCGAAGACCGCCATGTTGTCCCAGCCGTTGCCGCTGCCGGCGATGTCGGCGGGGTCCCAGCCGTTGCCGGGGACGGCGTACCAGGTCGGTTCCCAGTAGAAGACGCCGATCGCGCCCGCGTTGCGCGCGGTGTTCTGCACGTGGGTGAAGTTGGTGGCCTGGCCGGACCACGTCAGCGGGTAGCCGCTGCAGCCGGTGGTGATGGAGTTGCCCGTGCCGTCGGCGTTCCCGGTGGTGAACGGGTAGGCCGTCTCCGCGAGCACGACGTTCCTGCCGTAGCGGGAGCGCACGTCGGTGATGACGTTGTAGAGGGTGCTCAGCGTGCCGTGCCACATGCAGTAGTACGACAGGGCGGTGATGTCCCAGGCGACGCCCTTGGCCCGGATGCCGTCGTAGAACCAGCGCGCGTGGTCGAGGCTGTCGGCGTTCGCCGTGTGGATCATGACCTGGGTGCCGCTGTTGCACGCCTTGGTCGCGTTGTACCCGGCCTTGAGCAGCAGGCTGAGGTTGGTGAAGTCGTTGTTCACCACCTTGCCGTCGTTCCACAGCATGCCGACGTTGATCTCGTTGCCGATCTGCACGCTGTCCGGCGTGGTGCCCTGCGCCTTGAGGCTGCTGCACACGTCGTGGGTGTAGTTGTAGACGTCGGTCTGGAGTTGGCCGATCCCGTGGTCGGCCCACGCCGCCGGCTTGTACTGCTTGCCCGGGTCGGCCCACGTGTCGGAGTAGTGGAAGTCGACCAGCAGCTTGAGACCCCTGGCCTTCACCGACCTGGCGTAGGCCAGCACCTTGGCCTTGTTGTTGTAGCCGCTGCGCGGGTTGTTCCACACGCGCAGGCGGATGTAGTTGACGCCCGCGCCCTTGAGGATGTCGAGCGGGTCCCGGGCGACGCCGGACGCGTCGTAGTACTTCGCCCCGAGGTCCAGCGCGCGTTGCGCGGTCGAGACGTCGGCTCCGAGCATGCTCAGCGTGCCGGCCGCGGACACGGCCGGGGTGAGCGTGGTCAGCGGCAGGGCGGCGGTCGCCAGGGCGAGGACGGCGCGGGCCGTCCGGTGGGATCCGGACATCCGATCTCCTTTGATCGACGGTGCCGGCGGCAGGCTGTGAACGTGCACACTATGAAAGCGCAGACGACGTGCCGCCTCAAGGCCTCATCTCGACCTGAACACTGGGAGCGTGCACACCACCGCCTCCGGACCGCCCGCTCCTCCCCGACGGATCAGCGGGGCGTGGTGCCCCTGAGGCGGGTGAGGAACTCGGCGTTGTCGTTCGTCTTGCGCAGGCCGTCGAGCAGCACGTCGAGCGCGTCCTCCTGGCCCGCCAGCACGCGCCGCAGCAGGCGGGTGGCGACGGCCTCGCCGGGCGTGAGCAGGAGGTCCTCGCGGCGGGTGCCGGACTGGTGGACGTCCACCGCCGGGAACACCCGCCGGGCGGCGCTCCGGCGGTCCAGGCGCAGCTCGGCGTTGCCGGTGCCCTTGTACTCCTCGAACAGCAGCGTGTCGCCCGCCGAGCCGGTCTCGACCAGCGCGGTGGCGATGACCGTCAGCGAACCGCCGCCCTCGACGTTGCGCGCCGCGCCCAGGAACCGCTTGGGCGCGGTGAGGGCGCCGGCGTCCACGCCGCCGGACAGGGTCCGCCCGCCGGTGGGCGCGGCGAGGTTGTAGGCGCGGCCCAGCCGGGTCGCCGAGTCCAGCAGCACCACCACGTCCCGGCCCAGCTCGACCAGGCGCTTGGCCCGTTCGACGGCCAGTTCGGCCAGCGCGGTGTGGTCGCGGGGCGGGTGGTCGAACGTGGCCGCGACGACCTCGGCAGGCACGGCCCGGGCCAGGTCGGTGACCTCCTCGGGCCGTTCGCCGACCAGGACCAGCATCAGGTGGCACTCCGGGTGGTTCTTGGCGATCCCGTGCGCGATCGACCGCAGCACGGTCGTCTTGCCCGCCTTGGGCGGCGCGACGACCAGCGCGCGCTGCCCCTTGCCGATCGGCATCAGCAGGTCGACCACGCGGGTGGTCAGCTCGTGCGGCTCCGTCTCCAGCCGCAGCCGCTCCTGCGGGTGGGTGGGCACCAGGTCGGCGAAGGCGGGCCGCGCGGGGGAGTGGCGCGGGTGCGCGCCGTTGACGGCCTCCACCGTGACCAGCGCGGGCGGCCCGTCCTCGCGGGGCGCGGGCGCGGCCCGGCCGTGCACCTCGTCGCCGCGGCGCAGCCCGTGCTCGGCCACCAGGCGCGGCGTGACGGTGACGTCCCGCGGGCCCGGCAGGTAGCCGCCGGCGCGCAGCACGGTCCGGCGGTCCACCGCGTCGAGGACGCCGGAGACGAGCCGGGTGTGGGTGATGTCGTGGTGTGTCAAGGGTTCTCTCCCTGATCGGGGAATGGTGGGATGCGCGGCCACGCCGCGGTGCGAACCGGGGGAGACGTCGGGAAAGGCCGCGCGGGCCACGTCCGGACGAACCGGGGATTTCGCGGGACTCCGTGGGATGGGGCTGAAGCCGCCTACGGCCACGGGAACGAGATGACGGGCAGCATAGTCGCCGGTCGGGCCGATGCGCAAGAGCGTCCGGTGTGGACGGAGGTTGTCGCAGGTCAGGCGGGCGGCGGCGCGGTGCTCTCGCGGACCACCAGGCGGGTCGGCACGAGCGTGGTGCCCGCCTTGGCGCGACGGTGGTGGACCTGGCGCAGCACCCGTTCGACGCAGCGGCGGCCGACCTCGGTGAAGTCCTGGTGCACCGTGGTCAGCGGCGGGATGAACGACGTGCCGTCGGGGATGTCGTCGAACCCGACCACGCTGACGTCGCGCGGCACGACCTTGCCCTTCTCGTGGAACGCGCGCAGCAGGCCGAGCGCCATCTGGTCGTTGGCCGCGAACACGGCCGTGCAGCCGGGCTCGTCGGCCAGCGCCAGCCCCGCGCGGTAGCCGGAGTCGGCCGACCAGTCGCCGCGCCGCATCCCCGGCACGGCCGACCCCGCCTCGGTCAGCGTGGCGCGCCACGCCTCGGCGCGGCGTTCGGCGGCGTAGGAGTCCTCGGGGCCGGCCACGTGCCAGACGGTGCGGTGGCCGAGGTCGAGCAGGTGGCGGACGGCCTGGCGGGCTCCGTCGGCCTGGTCGGTGTCCACCACGGTGTAGCGGTCGCCTCCGTTGGAGTCCACGACCACGGCCGGGATGCCGAGCGGCAGCGTCATCGTGGCGGCGTCGAGGAGGTGGACCTCCATGATGACGATGACGGCGTCGACGGCGAGCTCGCCGAGGCGGGTGAACGCGCCCAGCACGCCGTCCTGGGTGGGCACGGCCACCGGGATCAGCGTGATGGCGTAACCCTCGTGCGCGGCGTGGTCCACAATGGCCTCCAGGGTGCGGCTGTTGCCGACCGAGGAGAGCGTGAACAGGATGACGCCGATCGTGCGGAACTCGCCGTACTTCAACGCGCGGGCCGCGCTGTTGGGCCGGTAGCCCAGGCGGCGCATCGCGTCCAGCACCTGCTCGCGGGTCGAGCCGACGACGCTGGGGTGGCCGTTGGACACCCGCGACACCGTCTGGGCCGACACGCCGGCCAGGCGGGCGACGTCGGCCATGGACACCCGGCGTGCGGGTGCGCGCCGGGCGGAGGGGTGCCGGGGTGTCCCGGACGTGGACTCCGTTGTCACGTCAGGGCTCCTTCCAGCGGTGGTCGTGACGCTTGGTCACTATAGCCGGTGCGCGCCGATCGTTGTTTGCGCAAACATCGCGTCACGCCTCCGTGTGACCCAGCAGTGGTTCCGGCACGAACCGGGCGGTGGGCTCGGTCAGCGCGGCGAGTTCGAGCACGACCAGCTCGTTGCCGCCCGCGCGCAGCACCGGACCGGGCGCGTAGAGCGTGCGCTGCGGACCGCGCGACCAGTAGCGGCCGAGGCAGAAGCCGTTGACCCACACCACCCCGCGCCCCCAGCCGCCGGTGTCCAGGTGCAGGTCGGCGGGCCGGTCGAGGTCGAAGCGGGCGCGCAGCAGCACGGGCCCCGCCACCGGCCCGTCGACCGCCGCGGCCGGGTCCGGGTCGGGCCACGCCGGCGGCGGGGTGTCCAGGACGAGCGGCAGCACGTCCCACCCGGCCACCGGGCGGCCGGCCAGGGTCGCGCCGCCGACGACGCCCTTGGGCTCACCGATGCGCGGCCCGTAGTTCACCCGGCCGTGGTCCTCGACCAGGATGGTCAAGTCACCGACGGCGCGGTGCAGCCCGAGCGCGCGCTGGTGGTGCTCGCGCATCAGCGTGCCGACCGGTTGGCCGTCGAGGAACACCGAGGCGTGGTCGCGCACCTCGCCGAAGCACAGCACGGCCGGTCCGGGCACGTCGACCCGGGTGGTCGCCAACGCCAGCCGCGGCGTGCCGCCCAGGTCGTCGAGGACGGGCAGGGCGTCGTGGCGCTGCCAGGCGTCCCAGTGCTTCGCCGCGTCCAGCAGCGCCACCGGGTCGGTCAGCGGCACGGAGAACCGCGGCGCGGGGGCCGCGGCGGGCGGCGGTTCGCCGGGCACGTCGTGGTAGCGGGCGATGACCTCGCGGAAGGCGTGGTACTTGGCGGTCGGGTTGCCCGCCTCGTCCAGCGGCGCGTCGTAGTCGTAGGACGTGGTGGTGGGCTGGTAGGTGCCCTTGTCGTTGGCGCCGCTGGTGAAGCCGAAGTTCGTGCCGCCGTGGAACATGTAGAGGTTGACCGACGCGCCGGCGGCCAGGAGGGCGTCCAGCTCGGCGGCGCTGTCGGCGGCCGACGTGGTGTGGTGGTGGCCGCCCCAGTGGTCGAACCAGCCGTTCCAGAACTCCGCGCACATCAACGGCCCGGTGGGCTGGTGGCGGCGCAGCGCCGCCAGCCGCTCGGCGGCGCGCGAACCGAAGGACGCGGTCCGGTGCAGGCCCTCCAGGCTGCCCGCCGCCAGCATCCCGTCCGCGGGCTGGTCGATCGTGGTCAGCGGCACGGTGATGCCGGCGTCGCGGGTGTGCTCGGCCAGCGCCTTGAGGTAGGTCTTGTCGTCGCCGAACGCGCCGTACTCGTTCTCCACCTGCACCAGGATCACGGGTCCGCCGTGCTGCACCTGCAACGGCGCGACGATCTCGTACACCCGGTCGAGGTACCGGCGCACGGCGGCGAGGTAGCGGGGCTCGGAGCGCCGCACGCCGACGTCGGGGTCGCGGAACAGCCAGGCGGGCAGGCCGCCGTTGTCCCACTCGGCGCAGATGTAGGGGCCGGGCCGGACGATCGCGTGCAGACCCGCGTCGGCGACCAGCCGCAGGAACCGGTCGAGGTCGAGCCCGCCGGTCAGGTCGAAGGTGTCCGGGTCGGGCGCGTGGGCGTTCCAGGCGACGTAGGTCTCGATCGTGTTCAGGCCCATGCGCCTGGCCTTGTCGATGCGGTCGGCCCACTGGTCGGGGTGCACGCGGAAGTAGTGCAGGGCCCCGGACAGGATGCGGAACGGCCTGCCGTCGAGCAGGAAGTCGCGCTCGCCGATGCTGAACTCGGGCACGGGGGTGGGTGGTCCTTCCGGGTGGGCACGGGTGCGTGCGGGTGGGGGCGGGACGGCCGGGCCCGGCCGTCCCGCCGTCGGGTCAGCCGGTCGTGACCGTGAAACCCTGCTGGTTGCCGTAGTCGGCCAGCGCCTTCTGCCAGTCCGCCAGCCCGGTGTCGAGCGACTTGCCCTCGGCGTAGGACTTGCCGACGGTGTCGCCGAAGACGCTGTTGGCGTAGAGCTGGTAGGGCAGGTAGCTCCAGCCCGGCACGACCTGGCCCGCGGCGGCGGTCAGGGTTCGGTTGATCTGCTGACCGCCGAAGTAGTCCGACGCCTCGTCCGTGAACGCGGGGGACGCCAGGTCCGCCTTCGTCGCCGGGAAACCGCCGCTCTCCAGGAACGGCTTGACGCCGTTGCCGTTGTTGAGCCAGCGCACGAACCCGGCCGCGAGCGCGGGGTTGGCGCTCTGCTTGAGCACGGACTGGCCGCCGCCGCCGTTCTCGGCGGTGATCGGCGTGCCGCCGTCGTAGGTGGGCATCGGCGCGACGGCCCACTTGCCCGCCCCGTCCTCGACCGAGGACTCCAGCACGCCGGGCATCCACGCGCCGGTCACCAGCGTGGCGATCGTGCCGTCGCCCAGCGCCTTGTACCAGGCGTCCGACCAGCCCGGGATCGACGAGACCAGCTTCTTCTCCACCAGTTGGTTCCAGGTGGCGGTCCACTTCCTGACGCCGGCGTCCTGGAGATCGATCCTGACGTTCCTGCCGTCGGTGGTGAACGGCTTGCCGCCGGCCTGCCAGATCATGCTGGTGGCGAAACCCGCGTCACCCGTGTCGGAGGTGATGTACTTGGTCGGGTCGGCGGCGTGCAGCTTCTCCGCCGCCGCCACGTACTCGGCCCAGGTCTTGGGCACGGTGATGCCGTGCTGGTCGAACAGCTGCTTGTTGTAGAACAGGGCCATCGGACCGGAGTCCTGGGGCAGGCCGTACAGCCCGCCGCCGACCTTGACCGAGTTCCAGGTGGAGGGGGTGTAGTCGTCCTCGAACGCCTGGAAGCCGTACTGGCCGAGGTCGACCAGCGCGCCGGTCATGGCGAACTGGGGCAGTGCCTGGTACTCGACCTGGGCGACGTCGGGTGCGCCCGAGCCGGCCTTGATGGCGTTCTGGAGCTTGGTGTAGTGGTCGTTGCCGGTGCCCGCGTTGACGTAGTTCACCTTGACGTTCGGGAACTCCTGCTGGAACGCGGCGACCTGGGCCTTCGCCGAGGGGGTCCAGCTCCAGTAGGTGAGCTCGCCGCCTGCCTTCAGAGCGGCGTCGACCGCGTCCTGGGTGCCCGTGGCGCCACCTGCGGGCGCGGTGCCGCCGTCGCCGGACGAGCAGGCGGAGAGCGCGGTGGCGAGAGCGGTGGCCAGGACTGCGGCCACCTGGCGGCTGCGCCGGGTGGGTGACATGGGTGGAGTCCTTTCGCGGCGGTGGGAGGGACTACTGCTTGACGCTGCCCGCGGTCAGGCCCGACTGCCAGAAGCGCTGGAGCAGCAGGAACGCCACGACGAGCGGGACGATGGTGATGACCGAGCCGGTGATCACCAGGTGGTAGATCGGCTGCGCGCCGACGCCGGAGGCCTGCGCGCTCCACTGGTTGAGGCCGACGGTCAGGGGGTACCAGTCGGGTTCGCTGAGCATGATCAGCGGCAGGAAGTAGTTGTTCCAGGTCGACACCACCGCGAACAGGGCGACGGTGACCACGCCGGGCAGCAGCAGCCGCAGCGTGACGGTGAAGAAGATCCGCAGCTCGCCCGCACCGTCGATGCGCGCCGCCTCCAGCAGCTCGTCCGGCACGGCCTCGGTGGCGTAGGTCCACACCAGGTACAGGCCGAACGGGCTGACCAGCGACGGGATGATGATCGCCCACGGGGTGTTGGTCAGCCCCAGGTTGCTGAACATCAGGAACGTCGGCACCGCCAGCGCCGTGCCCGGGATGGCGATCGCCCCCAACAGCACGGCGAACACCGCGCGCCTGCCCCGGAACCGGTACTTGGCCAGGCCGTAGCCCGCGGCCGTGGCCAGCGCCGTCGCGCCGCCCGCGCCCACGACGACGTAGAGCAGCGTGTTGCCCAGCCAGCGCAGGAAGATGCCGTTGTCGTGAGTGAACGTCTGCGCGATGTTGTCCAGCAGCGCGAACGAGCCGCCGAACGCCAGGCCCGACGTGGACAGCAGGTCGGACTGGGTCTTGGTGGCGCTGATCAGCAACCACGCCAACGGCACCAGCGTGTAGAGCAGGTACAGGGCCATCACGGCGGTCAGCACCGGCGACTTGCGCGGCTTGAGCGGGGAACGGGTCGTGGTCGCCATGGGATTCACACGCCCTTCCGGGAGCCGCGCAGCTGCACGACGTAGGCGATGATCGCGGTGATGACGCCCATGACGATCGCGACGGTGGCCGAGTAGTCGTACTGCTGGCCGCCGAACGAGAGGTTGTAGGCGTACATGTTCGGTGTGTAGAAGGTGCTGATCGCGTTGGGCGCCAACGACCGCAGGACGTTCGGCTCGTTGAACAGCTGGAAGCTGCCGATGATCGAGAAGATGGTGGCGATCACCAGCGCGCCGCGGATCGCGGGCAGCTTGATGCTGACCACCGTGCGCAGCGCCCCGGCACCGTCGATGGCCGCTGCCTCGTACAGGTCGCCCGGCACGACCTTGAGCGCCGAGTACAGGATCAGCATGTTGTAGCCGACGAACTCCCAGGTGACGATGTTGCCGATGGAGGCGAGGACCCAGTCGCCCGACAACGGCTCCACCACCCGCCGCCCCAGCCACTCGTTGAGGTCCGCGGCCAGGCCGAAGTGGTCGCCGTAGATGAAGCCCCACATCAACGCCGCCACGACACCCGGCACCGCGTACGGCAGGAAGATCACGATCCGGAAGAACCCGGCCGCGTGCAGCCGCGCGCTGTCGATCGCCAACGCCGCCACCAACGCCAACCCCAACATGACCGGCACCTGCACGACCAGGAACAGCAGCACCCGCAGGAACGACTCCCAGAACCTGCCGTCCCCGAGCACCGCCGCGTAGTTGTCCAGCCCGACGAACTGCGTGCCGCCGAAGAGCACCTGCTCGCGGAACAGGCTCAGCCACATCGCGTAGGCGATCGGCGCCAGGAACACCAGTGCGAACACGACCAGGAACGGCGCCACGAACAACCACCCGCGGCGGTCGACGCGCCGCCGGCGTGCCGGCCGCGGCGAAGCCCGTACCGGCGTCGAGCTGGACGTCATCGTCACTCCTGGGGACCGCGGCGGGATGTTAACGCAAACATCGGCGGGCTAATGTTTACGCAAACATTCGGCGGTCCGCAAGCCTCGGTCCGGTAACCGTCCCGTCACGGGAGCCAGACGTCCGCCATGGCGGAGCCTGCTCTCGGGTGGGTCACAACCGGCGCTCGGTCGCGGTGAGGGTCGGGCGCGGGTCGTCGCGGCCCGGCGGCGATCAGGCGGTGACGGGCATGGGCGAAGCCCGACGCGAAGCGGCTCCGACGAGTCCGCGAGTTTCGCGCCGGGCTACTGGCGGCCATGGTGTGAACCGGCCACCGGTCGCGATCGAGTCGCTGTTCCCGGTGGCCGAACTACGGACGCGAAAGGTCAGGCTTCCGACACGGTGCTCGCCGTGTCGGCCTGTGGGGGCGATTGCACCCAGACCTTGCTGAACAACATGGCCGACATGGTCAGCGCGACGATCGCGAACGTCATCGCAAGAGCCTTGCTCATGGGTTTGGCTACTCCTCGGCCGGGTTCGGCTAATCCACCTGGCCAGGAATCGTAGCGTCAAGAAACCACATGGCCAAAATCTGACCTGTTGGTCAAACCCATCTGCAGTCGCACCGGATAGGTTACCACCGATCGTGGTTCGCTACCTTCCGTGAGGGTTCACGCGCTGTTGCTGCACGTCCGTGTCGGTTCGAACGGAGGGTAGATCGACTGTTCGGGTGACGAGAATGTTGAGCAATCGTCTAGTTTCCCTCGCCCGATCGGGGTCGAGGTCGTCGAAGATGTCACGCGCTTGCTCATAAGCCTCGATGGCCGCGTCCCGGTGTCCGCGGCGCTGGAGAGCCTCGGCGAGCGTCTCGAGCGAATCACCCTCGACCTTCGGGTCGAAAGCGCGCCGGCTCAATCGAAGGGCTTGGCGGCCGTACTCCACCGCCTCGCGCACCCGGCCGAACTCCAATTCGACCCGCGCCAGCCCATGACACGCCATCGCGGCGGTACCGAGGTCGTGTGCCCGCTCCAGCAGTCGCAGCCCCTCGTAGAGGAAGTCACGCGCTTCGGCGGTCTGCTCCTTGTCGAAGCTCAGCGAACCGAGCAGGGTCAGCACTCGTCCCTCGGCCGTGGTGTCGCCCAGATCGCGCGCCAGGGACAGTGCTTCGCGGTAGTAGGCGGCGGCCTTCCCGTACTCGGCCGCCTTCTGGTACGCCTCGGCCGCCCGGTAGAGGAACGTGATCTCGAGACCCGTTTCACCGGTGCGGCGGACCACGCGCAGGGCGCGCTCGTGCGAATCGATGCCCATCAGCGTGTTGCCCGTCTCGACCATGATCCGGGCGGTGGTGTGCAGGCACGCGGCGATGCCCACTTCGTCCTCTATGAGGCGGTACTTGATGTGCGCCAGGTGGGCGTAGTGCTCGGCCTCGGCGAAGTTGCGGCGCAGGAGGTGGAGTGTCGCGATCGCCTGGAGGGCGTCGGCCTGCGGCTCGATCGACGATTCCTCGTGCGCGACGGCGGCGTACCCCGCCTGGAGCAGGGCCAGGACTTCGGGGAAAGCCCCGTGGCGCAAGAGCGGCTGCCCGGCGAGGTTCACGAGTTGCGCCAGTTGCACCCTCATCTCACCGTGACCCCGGGTCGAGAACGAGTGGATGACCGCCATGAGGTTCGCCATCTCGGTCAGGCACCACAGCCGGGCAGAGACCTCGTCGGTGAACTCCGCGACGTGGTGGGTGGCGAAGGCCGGATCGGTGCGCACCCGCGCCTGGGTGGGGAACACCGCTTTGTCGGCGTTTTCCGCGCTGCGGAAGTAGTACGACAGCACGCGCGACTCCGCGTCATGGTGCTCGTCGGCGCTCATCATGAGGCCGACGGCGTACTCCTTGACCAAATCGTGGAACTTGAACCGGCCCAAAGGGCCTTGCTGTTCCAACAGGTGCGCCTCGACCAGCGCGTCCAGCACCAGACGGGCGTGCCGCGGTTCCGCGTCCAGCAGGGCCGCCGCCACTCCCACGCCGAAGTCGGGTCCCGGATGGGCTCCGAGCAGTCGGAACAACCGCTGCGCCTCCGGTGCGAGTGCGCGGACCGATTGCCCGAAGACGGCGCGCAGGCCGTGGTTCGCGCCGTCGCCGATCGCGCCGAGGTCCAGCAACGTCAGCTCGTTGAGCTGGTCGACGAAGTCCGTCAGCGAGGTGAGGGGTCGGATGGCGATGTAGTTGGCCAGCGTGGCGAGGCCGAGCGGCAACCCTCCGCAGCGGTCCGTGAGGTCCCGGAGCTCCCGCGGTTGCGTCGTCGCCCGCGGCCCGATGTGCTCGCTGAGCAGGCGGACGGACTGGTCGGTGTCGAGGGGCTTGACCGTGAAGCGGTGCGGCGCGTGCCGCACGGCCAGACCGGACAGGTGCGACCGGCTCGTGACGATCACGACGCTGGAGGACAGCAGCGGCAGCAGTGGTCGCACCTGGTCGGTGTGGCCCGCGTTGTCCAACACCACGAGTACCTGTCGCCCGTTCAGCTGCGCTTGCAACCTCGCCGCCCGCCGACCGCGGTCCGGCACGCGGTCCGGGACACCGCCCAGGGCCTCGAGGAACTGGTCGACGACCGCCGCCGCGTCGACGGTCGGGCTGTCCGAGAAGCCGTGGAGGTCGGCGAACAGCACTCCGTCGGGGAAGCGGTCGAGTCGGGAGTGCGCCCAGTGCACGACGCGCGCCGTCTTGCCGACGCCGCCGGGGCCGTCGACGACGACCAGGCAGGGGGTGGTCGTCACCGAGTCCAGCCACGCCAGGAGGTTCTCGTGGCCGACCAACTTGAGCAGGGGAGGGGGGAGTTGGTTCGGCCTGCGGGCCGCAACGACGCGAGGCGCGGCAGTGGGCTTGTTCTCCTGCAGCCCGTCGTGGAACTCGCGCAGGTCACGGGCACCGATGTCGTCGAAGTCGACCCTGAGTGCCTTGTGCACCGCGAGGAACTCCTCGGTGGCCTCGTCGTGGCGCGACAAGGCGTACAGGGCTTGGAGACGCCGCTTGACCAGCGCCAGGTGCGACCGGTGGTCCACGTCGAGCTCGTCGAGCCGGGTGATCACCGCGTCCGCCTCGCCGACCGCGAGCTGCTGGGCGAACAGCGTGTCGTACGCGGGTAGCAGCACATTCTTCGTGACGCGGCGCCGCCAAGCGTCCGCCGAGTCGCCCGCCGCGTCGGCCAGGGGCTGTTGTCGCCACATGCGGAATGCGTCGGTGATGAGGTCGAGTGCGCGGTGGTGTTCTCCTCGGCGGGCCTCTACACGAGCGCGGTGGAGCTGCTCCCGGAACTGGAAGTAGTCGATGGACAACGGGTCCACGTCGAGTCGGAAATTCCGGTTGTCCACGAATATGTCGACATCCGTGCCGGATTTCTTGAGGAATCTACGGATCCTCGACGCGTACAGGTACAGGGCCTGCGTGGGATCGTTCGGCAGCTCGTCGCCGGCGCCCCAAATCCAGTCGACCAGCTCGGTCGACGGCAGGGAAGAGCCAGGTCGTGCCAGCAACGCGCCCAGCAGGGCACGGAGCTTCAAAGCCCCCCACTCCTCGTTGAGCCGACCGTCCACGAGCACGGCGGTCGGCCCGAGTATCGCGAATCGAATCTCCACGTGCGCCACCCCCGGCGTCGACGAAAAACAGTGTGCTCCCACTTCGGTCTCCGTGCAATGCGCTCGTTCGGCCGAACGTGATAGCCGGCCGATAGGCCGTTGACACCAACCGGTGAATGAGCCGAAAAGATGACATGCGGCACCGCCTGGCCGGCGTGAGCTGCGCTGCGACCGCTGACGGCCGGATGAAATGACGGCACGCGATGGTGTGTTCATCCGCTATTCGGTCGGGGAGGCCGCAAATGTGCGTGTTCCAGGGGTGGGTGATGGCGCCCGGGAGTCCGGGAGCCGATCGTTGGGTGACGAGGAAGGGCTGCCGCACGGTGCTCGTGGTGGTGCCGCACGTGACGGCGGGCACTCGGCTCGCCGACCTGCTGCAGCTCTTGTCCGGGGACCAGCGGCTGCAGGTCGTCTTCACGGTCCCGTCGATGGCCGACGCGTGGCACGGCGCGGACGAGTACGTGCGGCGTTGGGACGGGGTGGTGCTGCCGTGGGAGCAGGTCGTGCGCATGAGGTTCGACCTCGCGCTGGCAGCGAGCTTCCAGCAGATCCACCGGATCCAGGCGCCGGTGGTGTTGTCGCCGCACGGGGTGGGCTTGGTCAAGTCGAGGCTGAGCCCGTGGGACGACCGGGACGGCGAGGTTCCGCCGACCCTCGGGTTGTCACGTGAGCTCGTGGTGCGGGACGGTCGGATCGTGCCCGCGGCTTTGCTGCTGACGCACGAGGCGGAGTTGGCCAGGTTGCGCGACAGCTGCCCGGAAGCCGTGCCACGCGCGGTGATCGCCGGCGACCTGTGCTTCGACCGCCTGCGGGTGAGCCGGCCGCTGAGGACGCGGTACCGCGAGGCGCTCGGCGTTCGGCGTGGTCAGCAGCTCGTGGTGGTCAGCTCCACGTGGTCTTCGCACTCGTTGCTGGGCAGCGAGTCCGACTTGGTCGCGCGGTTGACCACCGACCTGCCTGCGGACCGGTACCGCGTGGTCACCGCGGTCCACCCGCTCGTGTGGGCGCTGCACGGGTCCTGGCAGGTGCGGTCCTGGTTCGCCGACTACCTCGATGCCGGCCACGCTCTGCTCCCACCCGAGGACGGCTGGCGCGCCGCCGTGGTCGCCGCCGACGCCGTCATCGGGGACCACGGCTCGGTCACCGTCTACGCGGCCGCGCTCGGCGTGCCCGTGCTGATGAACCGGTCCTCCGCGCGGGACGAGGCACCGGGCAGCGTGGCTTCGGCGTTGCGGCGCCTCGCGCACGCGTTGGACGACCGTGATCTGACCCGCCAGCTCCGCGAGGTGCGTTCGGCGCACCGGCCGGGTCGGCATGCGGAACTCGGCGCCCTCGTCACGTCCCGCCCGGGACAGGCCGCGGCACTCGTGCGGCGGACTGCTTACGAGATCCTCCGCCTGCCCGAGCCTGCCAGGCCGGCTCCGGTGCAGCCGGTGCCCCTGCCGGTTCTGCTCAGCCACCCGTTCGCGGGTGGTCTGGGGGTGGCGTGTTGAGCGGGCCCGGCAGGGCGGTCACCGGTGTGGGTGTCGTCCTGGTCGAGTGGGACGCCGACCGG
Organism: Saccharothrix saharensis; assembly: GCF_006716745.1. NCBI lineage: Bacteria > Bacillati > Actinomycetota > Actinomycetes > Pseudonocardiales > Pseudonocardiaceae > Saccharothrix > Saccharothrix saharensis. Next base: position 8,140,713 of record NZ_VFPP01000001.1, read on the forward strand.
CTGGTCCTCGCCCACGAGGGCGTCGCCGATGCCGGGTGGCTGGCGATCGCGGACATCGTGGTGGGCGCGCCGCAGGACAGCTGTGACCGGGCGCGGGACGTGACCGGTCGGCTGATGTCCGGGCTGCCCGGCGTCACGGTGGTCGTCGTCCCGTGCGGCGGCCGGCACTGCGTCGTCGCGGTACGCGGGCGCGGAGTCAGGTACAGGCGGCGGGGACCGGGCGTCGGAATGGTCGAACGCGTCGGGCTGTTCAGCTACTTCGACGTCACGTCGGGTGGTGCGGGAGCGGAGGCTCCCGGGCCTCGGCCGAGGACCTCCAGCCGCTCTCTCACCTTCGCGGACCGCGGTCCCGGCGATCGGTCGTAGAGCACGAGCGCTGTTTCGAGGTGCCGACGCGCACCGACCGGGTCGTCGATCCCCAGGTGCGCGTCGGCCAGCGCCTCCAGCGCCTCCGCCCGGTAGTGATCCGCGCCGGTCGAGTGGAAGGTGTCCACCACCTCCTCCAGCGCGGTGACGGCGTCCGAGGCACGGCCCGACCGGGTGTGGGCGATGGCCAGGCTGAGCGAGACACGGGCCCGCAGCACGCGGTCGCCCAGACCGGCCGCCAGTTCCTCGGCGCGACGCAGCGGGGCGACCGCCTCGGCCACGAGGCCCGCGTCGCACAACGTCTCCCCGAGCCTGCGCAGCAGCAGGACGGTGACGCGGGTGTGCCCGAGTTCGTCGGTGATCGCGAGGGCCGCGGTGAAGTGGTCCAACGCCTGATCCAGGCGACCCGCGCCCTTGGCCGCCAGACCGAGGTGTTCCAGTGCTGTGGCCTCGGTGTCGCGGTGACGGACCGACCTGCCCAGGTGGAGCGCCGCGGTGAAGTGCTCGGCGGCCACGTCGAACGCTTCCACCGTCAGGTGCCCGTAACCCAACTGCACGTGCATTCGCGCTTCGGCGATCCTGTCACCGGCGCGCCGTGCCGATTCCAGGCCCGGTTCGTGCGTGGCCACCCAGTCCGCCAGCGGCGGACGCCGGTTGTGGTACAGCGACCACAATGCCTGGCACAGCTGCCAGGCCTCGTCGTCGAAACGCCCCACCGCGGCGCGGAGCACGGCGAGAATGCCGATGTGGTGGCGATCCAGCCAGTCCAACGCGTCCCGAGGGTTCGTGAACGCGGGCGGGCGTTGTCGGATCACCTCGGATCTGGGACCCCAGCGCTGTCTCAGCGGCATCACCACGAGGTCGGCCGCGATCGCGTGGTCGAGGTGCCAGAGCACCATACGGTGCACCGCGTGCTCGCGCTCGTCCGCGCTGTCCTGGTTGTCGGCGTGGCGTGCCGCGTGCAGGCGCAGCAGGTCGTGGAACCGGTACGTGTCCGGTCCGCGGTCGATCAGCAGGCTCGCGTCCAACAGCTCGTCGAGCAGTTGTTCGGCTTCTTCCTCGGACACGTCGGCTGTCGCACCCGCCAACCCGACGCCGAACTCGGTGCCCGGGTAGAGGCCGAGGAGTCGGTACAGGCGCGCCGCGGCCGGCGTCAGCTCGCGGTAGGAGAGGTCGAAGCTCGTCCCCACCGGCAGCTCGCCCGCCACGGCCAGCACCGACAACCGCCTGCGCTCGTCGGACAAGGAGTCGACCACGCGCGCCAGCGGCCACCGCGGCTTGGTCGCCATGCGAGCCGCGACGAGCCGCAGCGCCAGCGGCAGCCCGGCACACATCGTCACGACATCCCGTGCCTGGTCGGGCTCACCGGCGACCCTGTCGTGACCCAGTGCGTGGGACAGCAGGTCGACTCCGGCGTCGACGTCCAACGCGTCCACCAGGATCAGCCGGGCGCCGTCCAGCGCGAGCCCGGCCAACCTCCAGCGGCTCGTGACCACCACGACCCCGCCGGCGGCGGGCAGCAACGGCCGCACCTGTGCCACGGATTCCGCGTCGTCGGCCAACACCGCGACCCGCTTGTTCGAGGTCACCGAGCGGAACAGCGCGGACTGGTCGGCCAGGTCGACCGGGATGTCGTCGACGTGGACGCCCATCGCCCGCAGGAACCTCGGCAGCACGTGGCTCGGCGACACCGGGACTCCGGCGCCGAAGGCACCCAGGTCGGCGTACAGCTGTCCGTCCGGGAAGCGCTCGGCGTTCATGTGGAGCCATCGCAGCGCGAGCGCGGACTTCCCGACACCGCCCGGTCCCGAGATGACGACCAGAGCGGGTCTCCCGGCCACGTCCGACGCCGCCACGTCGACCTCCGCGCTTTCGTCGTCCCGCCCGGTGAAGAACGCCGGTGCGGGCGGCAGTTGGTGCGGGATCTCCGGGGCCGGGATCGGGGTCGTGATGTGCACGCCTCCGTGGACCGTGCCGGATTGCACGATCGCCCCGGTGACCGAGCCGCCCATTTCGTTGGTCGAGTTCCGCTCCACCGGCACGATCAGCTCACCACTCCCCGGTATCGACTGCGCGATCAGCACCGAGGGCGAGCGCCCGACGAATCACACGTGCAACCGCCCCCGTCGGCCAGGGTAGGAGTCGATCCGGGGAGGCGGCACCACCAACAGCGTTCGGCGATTCCGGGAAACCGCAGTGCGAAGAGCGGAAAGGCGGCGGCACGCCGATCCGAAGATCATCCGATTAGTGGGGGCGCCGCCCCGCATGTCCGCGGATTCGCCGCTGCCCTTTCGGACATTCGCACGGCACGAATGTTTCATCCGGAGTAATAGGGGTGGCGGATCGGTCGTCTGATCGGTGTACCGGGATTCGCGTGACGGCCTCGCGTTCACGGGCCCAGTCGGAAGTCCGCCACGCGGATCGGGGACGGCGTGGTGCCCGTTGACGTCCGCTGGTACTGGACGGACAGCACGCCGTCGACCGGGATGCGGCTCGTGTCCACGTTGACCTCGCCGAACGCCCGCAGCGACGTCGGCGTGAACACCGTCGTCCAGTCGGTCCAGCCGCTCGCCCGGCTCGCCGCCACGATCAGCCCTCGCGGCATCACCAGGTAGAGGTTGTCGAAGCGGTCGAAGGCGAGTTTGGTGCGCTGGGTGCTGTTCGGCGCGACGGGGACCTCTCGCTTGGTCCACGTGCCGGCCACGCGGGTGAGGTGGAAGGTGCGCGCGTGGTCCGTCCGCTGCGGCGAGTAGTCCGAGACGCGGGGGACGAGCCGTTCCGGGACGTAGCTGATCACCACGTGGGGTGTGCCGGTCGAGTCGACGCCCTGGCTCTCCTGGTTCATCAGGGCGTGGTCGGGGCCCAGATGGTCGACGAGGATGCCGGGCGAGGAGACGCCGACCGGCGTGCCGCCCGTGGTCGCGACGACGGTTCCCGCGCTCGTGCGCCACGTCCGGCCCCGGTCGTCGCTGTGGACGTAACCCGTGTCGTGGTTGGCCAGGCCGCCGGGGGCCCACAGCACACCGCTGTCACCTTCGCGCCACGTGAACGCGGCGTGCAGGCGTCCGGTCCGGTCGTAGTCCAGCCCGTGCAGGTACATGTTGCGGGTCGTGGACACGACGCCGTTCGGCCCGGTGTAGTCGCCGACCGCGGAACTCCACGCGCCCAGCCGCGTCCAGACGCCGTCGCGGTACTCGGCCAGCTCGTTGACGCCGTTGCCGGAGCACCCGGTACGGTAGCTCAGCTGGAGGTCGCCCCCGGGCGTCACGACGAACTGCGGGTACGTCACCTCGCCCAGCTCCACGCCGTCCACCGTCCGCCGCACCGGGCCGAACGCGGCCGCGTCCCAGGGCAGCGGTGACGTGGCGAGCCCGACGACCGACTTCACGTAGAACACGCGGTTGTCGTGCGTGTCCATCGCGACGTGCAGCGTGCCGTCCCGCGGGCAGATGCCGAGCGAGATCACGTTGTGCGAGTCGTCCACGCGCAACCGGTGTGGCAGCACGACGTGCTCCCACTCCCCGCCGAGCGGCCTGCGCGCCACCACGGCGTGACGGCTGGAGGTGTACCACGTGGCGTACTGGTGCCCGGCGTGGGTGAGGATCGCGTCGCGCTGGAACGAGTTGTTGTTGACCACGCCGTCGTAGGACACGAAGAACAGCGCGGCGGGGTCCAACAAGGTGTCGGACACCAGGGTCGCGCTGGGTCCGTTCGGCCCGGTCTCCGACACCATCATCACTCCTCTGCTGGGGTGGTCAGCCCGCGCGGGGTCAGGTCGGCCACCGCCCACCGCGTGGCGCACGGTGTGGCGCTCCCAATTGCCGACGCCCGTCGTCACTCGCTCCACGTGCCACCGCACGTCGGCGCCAACGGCTTGCCGCTCTGCACGCCGGTCAGCGCGTAAACGTGACCCAGTTGCACCGGGGACGGGTCGGGCACCACGCCGTCGACCACGAACGTCGTCACCGACTTGGCGGGCACGGTGAGCGTGGCCGAGCGGTCCGCCGCGAGTCGGACCGGCTTGCCGCGCACCAGGGTGCCGGTGGCGTCGGTGACCACCGGTGTCACCGAGGCGTTGCCGTCGCCCATGTTGTGGCGGGCGATGTCCAGCCGCAGGCCGTCCCGCCGAACAGCAGGGTGGCCCCGCACGGTCACCGACGCGGCGGCCGTCAGCCCGCGTGTTCGGTGAAGGCTCATCGTCGTTGATCTCCTCTGCGGTGTTCGCGCCTGTCCGGGCAGCAGGACGAACAGGAGAGCGAGCGGTGCCGACCGAGCATCGGTGATCGATTCGGTCGGGTCAAGCACTATTTTTTCGTTTACGATCGTTTAGCCCAGGTTCGGACGCCGAAGGAGTCGAAGTGGTCGCGGTGTTGTGCGTGGGAGAGACCATGGCCGTGTTCACACCCGCCGAAGCCGGCCCACCCGAAGACGTCCGGACGTGGGTGCGGGGTGTCGGGGGCGCGGAGTCGAACGTGGCGTGCGCGCTGGCGGCGCTCGGCGTGGAGGTCGGCTGGGTGAGCGCGGTGGGCGACGACCCGTTCGGGCGGGCGGTCGTCGCGTCCGTGGCCGGGGCGGGTGTGGACGTCACGCGCGTGCGGGTCGACCCGGCGCGGCCCACCGGGCTCTACGTCAAGGAGGCAGGCAAGGCGGGGAGCACCGCGCGCTACTACCGCGCCGGCTCGGCCGCGTCCGCGCTCGGTCCGGAGGTGGTCGACGGGCTGGACCTGGACGCGGTGGCGTACGTGCACCTCACCGGCATCACGGCCGCGTTGTCGCCGTCCTGCCTCGCGCTCGTGCACGCCCTGCTGGACCACCCCGGCGTCCGGACGTCGTTCGACGTGAACTGGCGTCCCGCGTTGTGGGGGCCGTCGGGGCCGGACGTGCTGCGGGAGCTGGCCGCCACGGCGGACGTCGTGCTGGTGGGCGACGACGAGGCCGGGGCGTTGTGGGGTGTGTCGGAGCCGGCCGCCGTCCGCGAGGTGCTGCCGTCACCCGGGACGCTGGTGGTCAAGCAGGGCCCGGTCGGCGCCACCGTGATCGAGGCGGGCGCCGCGCCGGTGTTCGAGCCCGCGCTGGCCGTGGACGTGGTGGAGCCGGTCGGCGCGGGTGACGCGTTCGCCGCCGGGTTCCTCGCGGCCTGCCTGTCCGGCGAGGCGCCCGCCCGACGGCTGCGGGCCGGGCACCTGGCCGCGGCGGGGGCGCTGTGCACGCTGTCCGACGTCGCCGTGCCGTTGCCGGCGGCCGACGTGGCGCGCCTGCTGACCGCCGACCCGGCTGCCTGGGCCGCGGCCCGGGTCAGCGCGGCGGGCGTGCGGTGACCTGCGGGTTCTGGTGCGAGTGTTGAATTCGGGTGTTCCGAACGGAGGACTCTCGGGTCCTGGACGTAGGACTCTCGGGGCGTGGAGGTTCGACACGCGGACCCTGGAGGTTCGACTCTCGGGTCAGACGGCGGAGGTCGACGAGCGTTCGTGCAGTTCGGAGCTCAGGACCACGCGGCGGACCGGGCGGTCGGGGCCCTGGGCCAGGCGGGCGAGGACCAGGTGGACCGCGGTGCCGCCCACGGCGTACTTCGGCGGGCGCATGGCGGTCAGCGGCGGGTGGGCGAAGCGGGCGACTTCGTCGTCGTAGGCCACCACCGACAGGTCGGCGGGCACCCGGATGCCCCGCTCCTCGGCCCGTTGCACCAGTGACACCGCCTCCCGGTCCGAGTGCACGACCAGTGCGGTGGCGTGGTGCTCGGCGCACAGGTCCAGCACCCGGTCGACGTCGACCGCCCAGCCCGGCTCGTGGTACGCCGCGACCAGCGCCTCGGGGGTCGGGTGCAGGCCGAGGTCGGTCATCGCCCGGTGCCAGCCGTCGCGGATCTGCCCGGACGTCGGGCTGCCCGCGCTGGTCGCGAGCCCGATGGCCCGGTGGCCGCGGGCGTGCAGGTGGCGCACGGCGAGGTCCGCGCCCGAGGCGTGGTCGGTGCGCACCGACTCGACGTGCTGCCGGTACGGGCCGGTGACCGCGGACCGCTCGACCAGCACGACCGGCACCGGCAGGGCGGTCAGCCACGCGACCAGCTCCTCGGCCCCGGGCCCGCGGGTGGGCGGCGCGACCAGCAGCGCGTCGACCGCACCGCTGCCGATCATCCACTCCACCTGGTGCCGCACGTCGTCCACCTGGTACGACGCGCCGCGCAGCACGAGCCGGGCACGCCGCTCGTGCGCCGTGTCCTGCGCCCCGCGGATGACCTCGGGCCAGTAGTAGTCCAGCGACGGCACGACCATCCCGATCGCGGGTGCGGCGTCCGGGTCGGCCGGCTCGGCGGCGACGAGCCGGACGCCGCCGTGCACGCGTTCCACCAGGCCCTCGGCGGCCAGGTCGTTGACGTCCCGCCGCACGGTGACCGGCGTGACGCCCATGGCCCGGGCGAGGTGCGCGATGCGCACGACGCCCCGGCCCTCCAGGTGCTCCAGCAGCCACTGCCGTCGGGCGGCGGGCAGCATCACGCCCCTGGCCTCCGGTTCGTCCATGACCCGCCTGCCCGCCTCGCTGTCCTGATCGAAACTGATCGTAACAAGCAAACTGTACAGTCTTGCCTGCGCTTTGTGTCTGAGATTGACTGTTTCTGACTGACCTAGTCGTGAAACGATCCGACGGAAGGAAGGCGATGCTCGTGGAGCAGCGCTACGCGACCGCGCCGCAGCAGGTGCCGTCCATGAGCACGGACGACCTGAGGCGGCACTACCTGGTCGAAGACCTGTTCGCCGACGACGAGGTGCGTGCGGTCCACAGCCACCACGACCGGGTCGTGCTCGTGGGCGCGCTGCCGCGCACCGGCCCCCTGGGCCTGCCGGGGTTCGCGGAGATCCGGGCCGAGCGCTTCTTCGACCGTCGCGAGGCCGGGATCGTCAACGTGGGCGGACCGGGCACGGTCACGGTGGACGGCACCGAGCACCGGCTGGAGCCGACCGCGTGCCTGTACGTCGGCCGGGGTGCGGAGGAGGTGGTGTTCGCGTCCGACGACGAGTCCGCGCCCGCCGCGTTCTACCTGTTCTCCGCGCCCGCGCACACCGCGTACCCGACCACGTTGGTGGAGCCGGGCGGCGGCACGGTCCGCGAGCTGGGCGACCCGCTGACCTCCAACCGCCGCACGCTGACCCAGTACATCCACGAGAACGGCGTCCGCAGCTGCCAGGTCGTGATGGGCGTGACCGCGCTGCACCCCGGCAGCATGTGGAACACCATGCCCGCGCACACCCACGAGCGCCGCATGGAGGTCTACCTCTACTTCGGCCTGCCCGAGGACGCCCGCGTCGTGCACCTGCTCGGCGAGCCGACCGAGACCCGGCACCTGGTCGTGGCCGACCGCCAGGCGGTGATCTCGCCGCCGTGGTCGGTGCACAGCGGTGTGGGCACCGCCGCGTACAGCTTCGTGTGGGCGATGGCGGGGGAGAACCAGGCGTTCGACGACATGGACCCGCACCCCGCGGCGGCGCTGCGATGACGCCGGGGGTCGCGGGCCTGCTCGACCTGAGCGGCAGGACGGCCGCCGTCACCGGTGCGAGCCGGGGCATCGGGCTCGCGGTGGCCCGGCTGCTGGCCGCGGCGGGCGCGGACGTGATCGGGATCAGCGCGTCCATGCCTGCGGGCGACAGCCCGGCGCGGACCGCGGTCGAGGCCGAGGGGCGCGTGTTCACGCCGGTGCGCACCGACCTGTCCGACCACGCGCAGGTGGCCGGGCTGGGCGCGCTGCTGGCCGCACGGGAGGTGGACGTGCTGGTCAACAACGGCGGCACGATCCGCCGCGCGCCCGCCGCCGAGCACGCCGACGCGGACTTCGACCACGTGCTCGACGTCAACCTGCGCGCCACCTGGACGTTGTCGCGCGACGTCGGCCGGGCGATGCTGGCCCGCGGCTCGGGCCGGATCGTGAACATCGCGTCGATGCTGAGCTTCCAGGGCGGGATCACCGTGCCCGGGTACACCGCGTCGAAGGCGGGCGTGGCCGGCCTGACCAAGGCGCTGGCCAACGAGTGGGCGCACCGCGGCGTCAACGTCAACGCCGTGGCGCCCGGCTACGTCAGCACCGACAACACCGACGCCCTGCGCGCGGACCCCGACCGCAGCCGGTCCATCCTGGAGCGCATCCCGGCCGGGCGCTGGGCCGAACCGGAGGACATCGCGGGCGCGGTGCTGTTCCTGTGCTCCCGCGCGGCCGACTACGTCCACGGCGTCGTGCTGCCGGTGGACGGCGGCTGGCTGGCGAGGTGAGGCGTCGGCGAGGTGGGCTCAGTCGGGCGGCGGGACGGTCGAGCCGCGCACGCGCAGGGACGGGGCGATGACCACGCGGTGCGCCGGGCGGTCGGGGTCGTGCAGGCGGGCGGCCAGCAGCGACACCGCCGCCCGGCCGATGGAGCGCCTCGCCGGGCGCACGGCGGTGAGCGGCGGGGTGAACAACGCCGCCACCTCGTCGTCGTAGGCCACGACCGACAGCCCGGACGGGACCTGCACGCCGCGCTGCTCGGCACGCTGGACCAGGGCCATCGCCTCGCTGTCGGCGTGCACGAGCACGGCGGTGGTGCCGGTGGCGGCGAGCCGGTCCAGCACCTCGTCCAGCGCGGTGTCCCACCCCGGCGTGCCGGGTGCGGGCACGGCGGTGTCCACGGTGGCGCCCGGGTCGAGGCCGGTCTCCGCGCACGCGTCCAGCCAACCCCGGTGCACGTGCGGTGACGTGGGGCTGTTCTCGCTGGTCACCACGCCGACCTTGCGGTGCCCCAGGGACGCGAGGTGGTGCACGGCCATGGCCGCGCCCAGGGCGTGGTCGGACACCACGGACTCCACGACGGCCTGGCGCGGTCCGACGGTCGCGACCCGCTCGACCAGCACGACCGGGGTGTCGATGGTGCTCAGCCACTCGATGGTCGCCGCCGCGGACGGCGCGGTCAGGCTCGGTGCGGCGATCAGCCCGCACACGTCCTCGTTGTCCAGCAGCCGCTCCAGCTGGGGGCGGTCGTCGGCGCTGCCGTAGGAGGACCCGCGCAGCAGGATGCCCAGACCCCGGGCGGCGGCTTCCTCCTCCGCGCCGCGGACCACTTCCGGCCAGTAGTAGTCGAGGGAGGGGACGAGCATGCCCGCCGCACCGAGCTGCGGGGGCTCCGGCGCGACCGCTAACGGCTGCACGCCCGGCGGCAGGAACTCGGCGGCCGGGAGGGTCGCGCCGCCGTGCACCCGGCGCAGCAGCCCTTCCCCGTCCAGGTGGGCGATGTCGCGGCGCAGCGTCACCGCGGTGACGCCCATCTTCTCGCTGAGGTCGGAGATGCGGACCACCCCGTCGCGGTGCAGCGCTTCCAGGATCGACGCGCGCCGCTTGGCCGCCAGCGTGCGGCTCTCGGCGCTCACCGCGTGGCCGCCGCCACCGGCCGCACCGTCCCCCATGCGCGCTCTCGTCACCGCGCGTCCTCCTGTCGTTGATCGTGGCCCCAATTATGTGGGCGGCCCGTCGCGGCACCCGCCGGCGACAGGCCGGTCCTGTGAGTCTTGACACGATCGGTCATGCACGTATTTACTGCTTAACAGACAAAGCGATCAAAAACGAAAGTAACTGTGCATCGTTTGATCGAACGCCTTCGACGCTGAAGGACGAGTCACATGCCGCCGGAACCCCTCCTGAGGGCAGACGCACCGCACCCGCGCGCCGGGTGGACCCGCGAGACGTGGGCGAGCACGGCCGACGCCATGCTGCGCGCCGTGCGCCCGTTCGCCTCGCCCGGACGCGCGCGGATCACGCTGCCCGGACCGGCCGGCGGCTACGGGACCGATGTGGACGGCCTGGAGGGTTTCGCCCGGACGTTCCTGCTCGCGGGGTTCCGGATCGCCGGCGAGCGCGGCGCGGACCCGGACGACCTGGCCGGGTTCTACGCCGAGGGCATCGCGGCGGGCACCGACCCGGCCTCTCCGGAGCGCTGGATGCGGTTGGACGAGCACGGGCAGGCCAAGGTGGAGGCCGCGTCGCTGGCGTTGGCCCTGGACATGACCCGCCCGTGGTTGTGGGACCGGCTGGACCCGGCCGTCCAGGAGCGGGTGGTCGCCTACCTCGCCCCGGCGGTCGGCGACCCCACGTACCCGCGGATCAACTGGGTCTGGTTCCGGTTGGTGGTGCAGGCGTTCCTGCGGTCGGTCGGTGGTCCGTGGTCGGCGTCGGACGTCGAGGAGGACCTCGCCACGCACGACGGGTTCCTGCGCGAGGACGGTTGGCTGGCCGACGGCCACGAGCGCGCGTTCGACCACTACGTGGGGTGGGCGCTGCACGTCTACCCGCAGCTGTGGGCGCGGATGGCGGGCGCGGAGGGGTTCGCCGAGGCACGCCGCGAGCGGGACGCGGCGCTGCTCGACCGGTTCCTGCTCGACGCGGTCCGGTTGGTCGGCGCGGACGGCTCGCCGCTGGTGCAGGGCCGCAGCCTGACCTACCGCTTCGCCGCCGCGGCCCCGTTCTGGGTGGGCGCCCTGGCCGAGGTCCCGTCCACCCCGCTCGGCGTCCTCCGCCGTGCCGCCTCGGCGGTGGTGCGCCACTTCGTCGACCGCGGCGCGCTCGACGAGCGGGGCTTGTTGACCTTGGGCTGGCACGGCTCCTGGCCGCGGATCGCGCAGTCCTACTCGGGTCCGGGATCGCCGTACTGGGCGGTCAAGGGCATGCTCGGGCTCGCCCTGCCCGCCGACCACCCCGCGTGGACGGCCGAGGAACTGCCGCTCCCGGTCGAGCAGGGCGACTACGTGCGAGCGGTCAGGGCCCCTCGCTGGTTGGTCAGCGGCACGGCCGCGGACGGCGTGGTCCGCGTGGTCAACCACGGCACCGACCACGCACGACCCGGGGACACCAGGGGCGACTCCCCGCTCTACGCCCGTTACGGCTACTCCACGGCGACCAGCCCGCTGCTCGACCACGAGAGCTGGGCGAACCCGCACGACCAGGCCGTGGTGCTGCTCGACGCCGAAGGCCGGGCGTCGCACCGGTCCGGCATGGACGTCGGACCGGTCGAGGTGGTCGACGTCGACGGCGTCACCGTGGGCGTCGGGTCCTCGGCCGGTGTCGTGCGCTGGTTGGAGCCCGACGCCACCCAGCAGGGCCACGGGTCCGGCTGGACGGGCCACCACCACGACGCCGGCACCGTCACCGTGCACTCGCTCGTCCGCGGCCCGTGGGAGGTGCGCCTGGTCCGGGTGGACGACGTCCCCGCGGACCACCCGCCCACGGCGTTGCGGCTGTCGGGCTGGCCCGTGGCGGGCGCGGAGGTCCGGTCCACCGAACCCCCGTGCGTCCAGGGCGCCGACGCGACGCGGTCGACGCTCACCGTCCTGTCGGGACCGACCACCGACTCGGGCGTGTCCACGCACGAGGACGCCGGTCCGCTGGGGCCGGTCGCCGCGGTCCCGTGGGCCCGGTGCCCCGTCATGCCCGGCGAGTGGTCCGCCGCACTGCTCGAACTGACCCGCGACGCCGGGTCCTGGTCCGTCGAACCCGACGTCCGGCTCACCCGCGACGGATCGACGACCTGGGTCACCACCCGGTGGCCCGACGGCGCGCGGACCCGCGTCGCGCTGCCCTGACCGACCGCGCTGCCGTCCGCGCCCCCGCACCCCCTCCGGCCCGTGGCTCTACCAGGAAGTGAAGGAACCATGCAACGCAGCAGGTACTCCCGGCGTGCCGTCCTCGCCGCCTCCGTCGCCGCGCTCTCGCTCGTCGCCACCGCCTGTGGCTCCGACGAACCCGCCGACGCCGGCGGTCCGGTGACGCTGACGATGAGCGCGTGGAGCATGAAGACCACGCCCGAGTTCGCCGAGCTCGCCGAAGCGTTCCAGGCGCGGAACCCGGAGGTGAAGATCGAGTTCAAGGAGTACGACGCCACCAACTACGACACCCAGCTGACCGCGGACCTGGCCGCGGGCAGTGCGCCGGACCTGTACGTGCTGAAGAACCTCAAGAACTTCATCACCTACCAGGCGGGTGAGCAGTTGCTGGACGTCTCCGACGTGGCGGGCGGGCTCGGGGACGAGGTCAACGGCTTGGGGAACTACAAGGTGGACGGCGTCACGTACGCGGTGCCGTACCGCCAGGACTCCTGGTACCTGTACTACAACAAGGACCTCTTCACGGCGGCGGGCGTGACGCCGCCCAGCGGGGCGTGGACCTGGGCGGAGTACGAGAAGGCGGTGGCCGACCTGGCGGCCGGGCTGAAGGCGGCGGGATCGCCGGCGAAGGCCGCCTACCAGCACGTGTGGCAGTCGACGGTGCAGGGCTTGGCGCTGGCCCAGACGCCGGGCGCGGACCTCGGGAGCGGTGACTACGGCTATCTCGCGCCGTACTACGAGCGTGCGTTGGCGCAGCAGAAGGCCGGCGTCCAGGTGGACTTCGGCACGGCGACCACGACCACGTTGCAGTACCAGGCGCAGTTCGGCACGCAGCAGGCCGCGACGATGCTGATGGGCAGCTGGTACGTGGCCACGCTCGTCGCGCAGCAGAAGAAGGGTGACGCGCAGGCATTCCAGTGGGGGTTCGCGCCCGCGCCGCAGCGTGACGCGTCGGGCAAGGACAAGCCGGTCACCTTCGGCGACCCGACCGGTCTGGGCGTCAACGCCGCGATCGACGAGGGCAAGACCGCGGCGGCGAAGGAGTTCCTGGCCTTCGTCGCGGGCGAGGACGGCGCGAAGGCGCTGGCGTCCATCGGCATCACGCCCGCGACGCTGACCGAGCCGGTGGTGCAGGCGTACTTCGGGGTGGACGGCGTGCCGGGCGACGAGCTGTCCCGGTTCTCCTTCGCCACGCACGACACCCGCGCGGAGAACCCCGTCTCACCGCAGACCGCCGCGTTGCAGAACATCCTCCAGGAGACCCACTCGGCGATCATGTCCGAGAGCACGCCGGTGGGCGAGGCCTTGGCCAAGGCGGGCGAGCGGGCGCGCAGCGAGGTCCTGGAGTCCCGGTGAGCACCCGGCGCGGGCTCGGCGTCCCCGGGCCCGCGCCACTCCCACCCCACCTACGCAGGAGCACAGAGAGCCGATGAGCACCACGACGGTCGGTGGTCCCCCCGGGACCGGGGCGGACCGGACGAAGCGGTGGTACCGGGCACGCCGGTCGTTGCAGGGCGTGTCGTTCGTCCTGCCGAACTTCCTCGGCTTCGGCCTGCTCACCCTGGGCCCGGTCGTCGCGCTGTTCTACATCTCGTTCACCAACTGGAACGTCTTCGGCAAGGCCAAGTGGATCGGGCTGGACAACTTCACCCGCCTGTTCGGCGACGCCGGCTTCCACCGGGCGCTGCTCAACACCCTGTACTACTCCGCCTTCCACATCCCGCTCACGCTCGCCGTGTCGCTGGGCCTGGCGCTGCTGCTCAACCGCAAGCTGCGCGGCGTGGCGTTCTTCCGCACCGCCGCGTTCTTCCCCTACGTCACCTCGATCGTGGCCATCGCCATCGCGTGGAACCTGCTGTTCAGCCGCGACGCCGGCCCGATCAACCAGATCCTCGGCCTGGTCGGCGTGGACGACCCGCCCGGCTGGACCGCCTCGTCGGACTGGGCCATGCCCGCCGTGATCATCGTCGGCGTCTGGCGCGAGATGGGCTACTACATGCTGCTCTTCCTCGCCGGCCTGCAGACCGTGCCACCCGAGCTGCACGAAGCCGCCCGCATCGACGGCGCCAACGCCTGGGCGCGCTTCCGCAACGTCACCCTGCCGTGCCTGCGCCCCACGACGTTCTTCGTCACCGTCATGCTCACCATCGGCAGCTTCAAGGTCTTCGACCTCATCCTGGTGATGACCAACGGCGGTCCGGGCCAGTCCACCCTGGTGCTGTCCCAGTACATCTACCAGAAAGGCCTGGTGGAGAACCGGTTCGGCTACGCCTCCGCGATCTCCGTCGTGCTGTTCGCGCTCTGCATGCTGGTCACGGTCGTGCAGTTCGCCGTCAACCGCAGGAGGAACGCCTGATGGCCACGCTCGACACGAGGGCGGACCGGCGGTCCCCGGGCATCGGCAGGGTCGTGGGCTACGTCGTCCTCGCGCTGGCAGCGGCCGGGTTGCTGTTGCCCTTCTTCTGGATGGTCTCCTCCTCGCTGAAGACCGACAACGCCGTCTTCGCCAGCCCCGTCACCTGGCTGCCCGACGTGCCCCAGTGGGGCAACTACCTCGAGATCTGGCGGATCTCGGACATGCTGACCTGGCTGAAGAACACCGTGTTCCTGTCGGTGGTCGTCACCCTGCTGCAGCTGCTCACCGGCAGCTTCGCCGCCTACGGCTTCGCCAAGGCCCGCTTCCCCGGGCGCAACCTGCTCTTCCTGGTCTACATCGGCACGATCGCCGTGCCGTGGCAGGCCTACATGATCCCGCAGTTCATCATGATGTCCGAGGTCGGCCTCACCAACACACCCTGGTCCATCATCGCCCTGCAGGCGTTCGGCGCCTTCGGCGTCTTCCTCATGCGCCAGTACTACCTGACCATCCCCGACGAACTGTGCGAAGCGGCACGGGTCGACGGCCTGAGCGAGTACGGCATCTACTTCCGGATCATGCTGCCGCTGTCCGTGCCCGCGCTGGCCAGCCTCGCCCTGCTCACCTTCGTCACCACCTGGAACGACTACCTCGGCCCGCTGATCTACCTGCGCGACCCCGACCTGTGGACCATCCAGCTCGGCCTGAAGTCGTTCGTCAGCGAGTACAACGCCGAGCACGCGCTGATCATGACCGGCTCCGTGCTGTCCGTCGTCCCCATCGCCGTCGTGTTCCTGCTGGGGCAGAAGTACTTCGTCCAGGGCGTCGCGACCAGCGGGCTGAAGGGCTGACGCCGATGGGGTACGAGGTCTACAACCGGGTTTTCGCCACCGCGTACGCGCTGTTGGGCACGAGCGCGCTCGTCGTCGTGGCGAGTGCGCCGTTCCTGGCCGTGCTGCTGTTCACCCCGGTCGCGGTCACGTGGCCGCTGCTGGTGCTGACCGCGCCGTTCCTGGGACCGGCCGTCGCCGCCGCGCACGCGGTGTTCGCCGCCGGGACGTCCGACGTCCTCCGCGGGTTCGCGCGGGGGTGGCGGTCGCACGGCCGTCGGGCCGCGCTGGTCTCCGGTGCGGCGGCCGGCGTCGTGGTCGTGCTGGCCGTCGACGCCCGCGCCGCCTGGGGCACGCCGCTCGGGGCGGTCGCCATCCCCGTGCTGGCCGTGCTCGGCCTGCTCACCGCCGTGACGGCGCTGGTGACGCTGACGGGGCTGGTCGAGCGGCCGGACGTGCCCGTGGTGCGGCTCGCCCGCGCCTGCCTGTTCCTGGCGCTGCGCCGGGCCCACTTCAGCGCGGTGTCGCTCGTCGTGCTGTGGGTGCTCGCCGCGGCGGTGGCCGCGATGCCCGTGCCCGTCCTCGCGCTGCTCACCGGACCCGCCCTGTACGTCGTGTGGGTGGGCAGCCGCGCGACCCTGCGGCCCGTGCGCGCCGTCGAGGAACCCGAGCCCGCCGCGCGTTGAGCCGAGTTCCCTGTTCTGTCACCCGTTCTGAGGGAGAACCATGTCCGCGGAAGCAGACCGCGCCGCACCGACCACCGACCACCTGGCCGTGGCCTGGGACGCCGCCGTGGCGACCGTTCGGGGCAACATAGCCGACTTCACCGCCTGGTACCCGGACGACACCACGTCCGCGGGCGCCTACCGGCCGCGCGCACCCCGCGACGGCCACCCCGAGGGAGCCAACGTCGGCTGGACCACCGGCTTCTGGCCGGGGATGCTGTGGCTGGTCTGGGAGGCCACCGGCGACGACGCCGTGCTGGCCGCCGCGCGCCGCCAGGTCGACAACTTCGCCGACCGCGTCACGCGGGGCGTCGACCTGGACACCCACGACCTGGGCTTCCTCTACACGCTGTCCTGCGTGACGCCGTGGCGGCTGCTCGGCGACGAACGGGCCCGCGACGCCGCGCTGGCCGCCGCGGACCACCTGATGACCCGCTTCCTCGAACCGGCGGGCATCGTGCAGGCCTGGGGCGACCTGGCGAACCCGGTGCAACGCGGCCGCACGATCATCGACAGCCTGATGAACCTGCCCCTGCTGTACTGGGCCGCCGAGACGACCGGCGCGCCGGCGTTCCGCGAGGCCGCCATCCGGCACACCGAGCAGCTGCGACGCCACATCATCCGCCCGGACGGCACCACGTTCCACACGTTCTACTGGGACACCGCGACCGGGGAGCCGCTGCGCGGCGCGACCGAGCAGGGGCACCAGGACGCTTCCTGCTGGGCGCGTGGGCAGGCGTGGGGCGTCTACGGGTTCGCCCTGGGCTACCGGCACGTGCGCGAGCCTTCGTTCCTCGACGCGGCCAGGCGCTGCGCCGACTACTTCCTCACCCACCTGCCGGACGACCGGGTCGCCTACTGGGACCTCGTGTTCGGCGACGGCAGCGGCGAGGAACGGGACTCCTCGGCCGCCGCGATCGCCGTGTGCGGCCTGTACGAGCTGGCCGAGCACGTGGACGACCCGGAGGCCGCGTCGCGCTACCGCGCCGAGGCGGATGCCGTCCTGACCTCGCTCACGACCGGGTACTCCACGGCCCACGACCCCGCGTCCACGGCGCTGTTGCTGCACGGCGTGTACGACAAGCCCAAGAACGTCGGCGTCGACGAGGGCAACCTCTGGGGTGACTACTTCTACCTGGAAGCCCTGTCCCGCCGGCTGCGGTCCGACTGGCGCAGCTACTGGTGACACGGCGAGGGGGTGGGCGTCGATCAACGCCCACCCCCTCGCGGCCGGTCAGGAGGTCAGCCGGAACGTGGCGTCGGCGCGACCGGTCGCGTCGGTGATCGGGTCCAGCTTCAACTGGTAGGCGTAGTGCCGGATGTACCGGTCGGTGTGGTTGTAGGACTGGAACGACGACCACGAGGCCGACGCCAGCCCGGCGACCTGGCGGAACGTCGCGTCGGCCTTGAACGTCGAGGTGCCGTCGTCGGCCGCGAGGACGAAGTCGTAGTTGACGTGCCTCAGGTAGTAGCCGGGGTAGTTGACCGACTGGAACGACACCGTGCCGCTGCCCGCGAGACCCGGCACCACCCGGAACTGCGCGTCCTGCGCCGGGCTGACGTTCGGGTCGATGCGCACGTCGAAGTCGGCGTGGCGGACGTAGCGGTCCTGGAAGTTGTAGGACTGGATGCGGTTGACCGGCGCGCTGGTGCCCCACTTGGCCAGGACGCGGCCCTCCTCGGCCGCGGTCAGGTTGAGGATCGAACCGTGCCGCTTGCGCGTGCCGCCCAGGGCGTAGTCGGTCCGGGTGACGAAGTTGCGCGTGCTGCCGAGGTTGGTGGACGTGATCGGCATGTACCCGCGGCCGGTGGCGTACTGGTCCAGCCACAGCGCCCACTCGTTGCGCCCGTTGAACTGCATCCACATCGGACCCTCGACCACGTTGCCGCCGCCGGTGCCGTTGGAGATGCCCATGTGCGACAGGTTCCCGATGGTCGTCCACGAGCCCAGCACCGAGTTGCTGCCCTCGACGGTGATGTGGCCGTCGGCCGAGGCGCGGTAGTAGCGGTAGCCGCCCACGCTGCCCGGCGACTCGATGATCTGCGTGTCGATGATGCCCTGTCCCGCGCCGCGGTCGATGTAGAGCACCGGTGTGGTGAACGACCGGAAGTCCCGCGTGCGCGTGTAGTAGATGCGGTGCTTCTTCACGCCGTTCAGCGTCGCGTTGGTCGCCCAGTAGACGACGTAGTCACCGGTGGCGGGGTCGTGGATGGCCTCGGGAGCCCACGCGTTGCCCGCGCCGGAGATCGCGCCCGCGACGGTGAGCAGGCGTGGCGCGGACCAGGTGACCAGGTCCGTGGACTCCCACACGACCAGGGACTTGCTGCCGTTGTTGGCCGCGTCGGACCACGAGGTGCCGGACGCGATGCGCAGGTCGGTGGCGATGATCCAGTACCGGTCGCCCGCGGGGGAGCGGACGAGCGCGGGGTCGCGCACACCGCGCGTGCCGACCGTCGACAGCAGCACGGGCGCGCCGTTGTTGAGGTCGGTCCAGCGCAGGCCGTCGCGGCTGTGGGCGAGGTAGATCTGCTCGCCGCTCGCGGACTCGCCGGTGAAGTGGGCCATCAGGTAGCCGGTGAACGGCTCCAGCGCCTCGGCCCGCCGCTCGGTCGTCACCGACCAGGACGTGAACAGCAGGGCCACGGCGGCGAGGAGCGCGCCGATCCTGCGTGCGGTTGCGGTCACGGGTGATCTCCCTTGATCACGGGGTGGGGACGATCGGGGCGATGGTGCCGTCGGCGTTGAACGTCATCCGGTCGACGGTCACCTCCCGGTTGGTGCCGTTGCCGGCGGGCACGGCGAAGCGGTGGTAGGCGACGTGCCAGGTGTCGCTGGTCGGCGCCTTGACCACGGAGTGGTGGCCGGGCCCCTTGATCCCCAGCTCCAGCCGCTTCTGCAGCACCACGCCGCGCTTGGTCCACGGGCCCAGCGGTGACGGCCCGGTGGCGTACGCGATCCGGTAGTCCTCGTCGCGGGTGTCGTTCTCCGACCACATGAAGTAGTAGGTGCCGTTGCGCTTGAGCACGAACGACGCCTCGCGGTAGCCGCTGGGCGTGATGGTGCGGACCTTCGCCGGGTCGAAGGAGACCATGTCGGCGTTGAGCGGGACGACGTGCGCCGAGCCGTTGCCCCAGTACAGGTACGACTGGCCGTCGTCGTCGGTGAACACCATCGGGTCGATGGCCTGGCCGGGGTAAGCGCCCGCGCGGACCAGCGGCCGGCCCAGCGCGTCGCGGAACGGCCCGGTGGGCGAGTCCGACACCGCGACGCCCAGGTGCTTGGCCGTGTCACCGGTCGCCGCGCCGCCGCTGAAGTACAGGTAGTAGCGGCCGTTCCGGGCGACCACGGCCGGCGCCCAGGCGGAGTCGTCGGCCCACGACACGTCCGGCCCGTGGTCGAGGATCACGCCGTGGTCGGTCCAGTTCACCAGGTCGGTGGAGGAGAACGCCTTGTAGTACGGGGACGCCCAGCTCGCGTAGCCGTCGGTGGTGGGGTAGAGGTAGTAGCGGCCGTCGAAGTTCGCGATGTGCGGGTCGGCGAACAGACCGGGGACGACCGGGCCCTTGGCCGTCTTCGGCGCCCACGGCGCGGTGAGGCGGAACGAGCTGTCGGCGCGGAACCGGTCGGTGTCCTGGTAGGTGTCCAGCCACAGCTCGTAGTCGCGGTGCCGCAGCCGTCGGTCCGGGAAGTTGAACGAGGCCAACGACACCGAGCCGGTCACCGACCCGGTGACCGCGCAGAACGTCGCGTCGGCGCGGAACTGGGCCGTACCCGCGTTCGCCTCCAGGCGCACCCGGTAGTCCCGGTGCCGCAGGAACAGG
This sequence comes from Saccharothrix saharensis, assembly GCF_006716745.1. Classification (NCBI taxonomy): domain Bacteria; kingdom Bacillati; phylum Actinomycetota; class Actinomycetes; order Pseudonocardiales; family Pseudonocardiaceae; genus Saccharothrix; species Saccharothrix saharensis. Next base: position 8,160,425 of record NZ_VFPP01000001.1, read on the forward strand.
CCGTTGGCCGCCTGGAAGGAGTAGCACGACGGCGAGGCCAAGCCGTTGACCACGGTGAAGGTGGCGTCCTGCTTGACCTGCGCCGTGCCACCGGACGTGACGGGGTCGAGTCGGCCCAGGTAGTCCAGGTGCCGGACGAACCGGCCCGGGTGGCTGACCGACTCCAGCGATCGCGCCCCGGTCGGCAGGGCGGCGGCCGAGGCCGCCGGGGCCGGCAGCGCGAGGGTCGAGGCGGTGACGAGCAGGGACAGCGCGACCGCGCCGGTTCGTCGTGGCATCGAGGAGCTCCGATCTTCATCGGTCGGGGCTTGGTGAGCGTTAACACCGGGCGGGCGGGTCACCCGGTGCTGGTTGTGCTGGGCCGAGTATGTGCCATGTTTGCGCTAACATCAAGGGTGCTCAGGGGTGGAGGGCTCGGGTGCCGCGGCGTGCCAGGCGAAGCCGTCCGGGTCGGTGAGAGCGCCCGCACCACCGTTGATCGTGATCCGGTGGGACCCGTCGCCCTCGGGGGAGACGCCGACGTCCTTGGCGAGGGCGCGGCGGCGGTAGAGGGCGAGCTTGATCGGGCTCGACCCCGCGGCGAACTCGACGTACGCGCGGCCGAAGCTCTTGCCGACGGCCAGGCCCTGCTCGACGTAGAACCGCTTGCTCGCGGCCACGTCCGCGACGCCCAGCAGGAGCACGACCTCGTCGACGTGCCGGGTGGCGGGTGCGGTGTCCTTCTTCGCGGAGGTCGCGATCTTCCAGGTCGTGCCGTCCGGCGCCTGCACCACACCGCCGTAGCCCCAGAACGACTTCACGGCGGGCTTCAACGTCGTGGCGCCCGCGTCGAGGGCGGAGGCGATGAGGTCGTCGACGGTGGACGGCTGGGCGACGGTGAGCGCCATCGTGAACCCGCGGAACCCGGTGGTGTGCTCCTGCGCGGCCCGGAAGCGCAGCCGGTCCCCGAGGCCGAAGGCCTTGGCGTAGAAGCGTTCCGCGGCCTCGGTGTCGGCGACGTGGATGGTGACGGAGTCGATGTGTGCCATGCCGACAACGCTAGGTCCGCCCCGGTCGCCGCTGCTTCTCGATTCCTGACCGGTCCACCGGCCACCCCCGTCACGCCGTCCCGCCGCCCGCCCGCTCGCCGACGCGCCCTTGACACCCGCATGACCTGGCTCACACACTGGGCCTCGAAGCGGTGATGTTTGCGCAAACATCGCTCTCCACCGGCTGACCGCCGCGGCCGGCTGCACCACCCGGATGCGCCAGCGCGCGGGCCCGGCCCACGCCCGGTCGCTGGTTCCTCCCGTCGTGGGCCGGACAAAGGAGTCCAGATGTCCCGCTTGTCCCCGAGGCGGTGGCGCGCGGTGCTGACCGCCGCGGTCGTCGGCCTGGCCGCCCTGCTGCTCCCCGGCGGCACGGCGCACGCCGCGCCGGTGACCGTGGACGTGGGCGTGCAGTTCACCGACACCGGCGGCAACCTCGTCCAGGCGCACGGCGGTGGCGTGATCAAGGTCGGCAACCACTACTACTGGTTCGGCGAGAACCGGCACCCGGACAACCTGTTCCGCGCCGTGTCGGTCTACCGGTCGACCGACCTGAAGACCTGGGAGTTCCGCAACCACGTCCTCACCCAGAACAGCCACGCCGAGCTGCGGACCTCCTGGGTGGAGCGGCCCAAGGTCATCTACAACGCGTCCACCGGCCAGTACGTGATGTGGATGCACTGGGAGAACGGCCAGGACTACGGCCAGGCGCGCGCCGCCGTCGCCTACTCGTCCACAGTGGACGGCAACTACACCTACCAGGGCAGCTTCCGGCCGCTGGGCCACATGTCCCGCGACATCACGCTGTTCAAGGACGACGACGGCACGGCCTACATGATCTCGGCCGCCCGGGAGAACTACGACCTGCACCTCTACCGGCTCAACGCCGATTACCGCGGCATCGCCCAGCTCGTCGGCAACCCGTGGCCCGGCGGGCACCGCGAGGCGCCGGCGCTGTTCAAGCGCAACGGCGTGTACTTCATGCTCACCTCGGGCGCCACGGGCTGGTCGCCGAACCAGGCGAAGTACGCCACCGCCACCAGCGTGTCCGGGCCGTGGAGCGCGATGCAGAACGTGGGCGACTCGACCACGTACCGCTCGCAACCGGCGTACGTGCTGCCGATCCAGGGCACCCAGGCGACGTCGTACCTCTACCTGGGCGACCGCTGGGCCGGGGCGTGGGGCGGGCCGGTCGGCGACTCCAGCTACGTCTGGCTGCCCATCGCGTTCCCGAGCAACACCTCGATGAGCCTGTCGAACGCGGGCCAGATCGTCATCGACACGGCCGCAGGCACGATCGGGACGGTAGCCCTGACGTACAACCGGATCACCGTGCGGCACTCCGGCAAGTGCCTCGACGTGGCCAACGCCGGCGGCGCGGACGGCGCGGCGCTGATGCAGTACCCGTGCGGCGGCGGGAGCAACCAGCAGTTCCGCCTGCAGGCCGCCGGCAACGGCTACCACCAGGTGATCGCGCGGCACTCGAGCAAGTGCCTCGACGTCAGCGGCGCCGGCACCGCGGACGGCGCGGCCGTGGTGCAGTGGAGCTGCGGCTCCGGCCAGAACCAGCAGTGGTCGCTGGTCGACGCCGGGTCCGGGTACCACCGGTTGGTCGCGCGGCACTCCGGCAAGTGCCTCGACCTGCCCAGCAGCTCGCAGGACAACCTGCAGTTCAAGCAGTACCCGTGCAACGGCGGGCAGAACCAGCAGTTCCAGCTCACCCGGGTCTGACCCGGACGGTGGGGGACGTCGGCGCGACCTCGCCGGCGTCCCCCGTCCGCCGGAGGTCAGCCGGCGACGGCCCGCACCCGGCGCAGCACCTCGTCCGCGCCCAGGGTGGTGGCCACGGCGTGCAGGTCGGGGCTGCGGGTGGAGCCGGTCAGCGCGAGCCGGATGATCTGCGAGGCCTCGCGGATCGACCCGCCGGCCGGGTAGGCCTCGGGGTTCTGCTTGAGGTCCTTCGGCTTGGGCGCGAACCCGTGCTTGGCGGCCAGCGTGCGGATCTGGTCGAACCACTCGCCGGAGTCCTCCAGCGGCTGGTAGGACTCGGCGAAGTCGGCGGCGAACGCGCGCACCAGCTCCGGCGCCACGCCGAGCTGGGCGAACTCCTCGCCGGTCACGTCGCGGGGCGTGAACAGCTCGGGGAAGAAGAACCCGTACGCCTCCCGGAACCCGGACCACTTGCGCAGGTCCTTGCGCGGGTTGGGCACGTCGTCGCCCCGCTCGACGGCCAGCGCCGCCAGCGCCAGGTCGCGGCGGGCGTCGAGCACCGGCACCAGCTCGGGGTCGTGCGCCACGGCCCAGGCGCGCACGGCGACGAGGATCTGCTCGCCGGTCAGCGTGGCGATGTGGTCGGCGGAGATGTCCTCCAGCTTCACCAGGTCGACCAGCGGTCCGGCCACGCCGCACTCGGCCAGCCGGATCGGCGCGTCCAGCGCCTCGGCCAGCGGCACCTCGGCCAGCCGGCCGTTGGCCAGCCCGCGCAGGTAGTACAGCACCGCCTCGGCCGGGAAGCCCTGCTCGATGTAGAAGTCCACCGAGGCCTCGGGGTCCTTGCGCTTGGACAGCTTGCGCTTGCCGCCGGGGATCTGCTTCATCAGCGGCGCGATGTGGGCGTAGCGGGGCACCTCGAAGCCCAGCGCCGCGAACAGCTGCAGGTGCAGCGGCACCGACGAGATCCACTCCTCGGCGCGGATCACCAGCGTGGTGCGCATGAGGTGGTCGTCCACGGCGTGTGCGAAGTGGTAGGTGGGCAGCCGGACGTCGTTGGCCGACGACTTGAGGATCACCACGTCGTTGCGGTTGTCCTCGTGCTCCAGCTCGCCGCGGATCACGTCGTGGAACTTCGCCCTGGCCTCGACGCCCGGCGAGCGGAACCGGACCACGTACGGCGCGCCCTCGGCCAGCTTGGCCCGCACCTCGGCGGGGTCGCGGTCGCGCCACAGCGCCCAGCCCGCGTAGTAACCGGGCGGCATCTTGGTGGCGTCCTGGCGGGCGCGGATGTCGGCCAGCTCGTCCGGGGTGGCGAAGCACGGGTACGCCTTGCCCTCGCGCAGCAGCTCGCGGACGTAGGTGAGGTAGATCGCCTCGCGCTGCGACTGGTAGTACGGGCCGTAGTCGCCGACCTCGTCGTGCTCGTCGGCGGGCAGGCCGAAGTAGGCGAAGGCGTTGGTGAACTGGGCGGCGGCGCCGTGGACCTCGCGGGCCTGGTCGGTGTCCTCGACGCGCAGCACGTACGACCCGCCGCTGCGGTGGGCGACGTCGCGGTCGATCATGGCGGCGTAGATGCCGCCGATGTGCACGAAACCGGTCGGGGAGGGGCCGAACCGGGTGACCTCGGCGCCCTCGGGCAGCCGCCGTGCCGGGTAGCGCTGTTCCCAGTGGGCCGGCTCCGGCAGGTCGGCGGGGAACAGGGCGTCGATCTCGGCGCGGTCAAGCATCGGTTTCACGGTCTCCAACAACGGGTGGGCGGAAGGGCTCTGAGGCTACCAACCGGCGGCCGGCGCGCCCGACGAAGCCGACGCCGACCGCCGGGGCCCTACTCGCCCTTGCCGAACCGGTCGTTGAACCGCGCGGCCAGGTCGCGGGTCGGGCCGGTCGGCGGCAGCGGGTGGCCCAGCGCCGTCGCGAGCACGTCGAGGTGGGTGTCCACGGTCGCCTCGATCAGCTCGGTGAGCGCGGCGGCCGCCGCGCGGGCCCGGCGCCAGGCCACCAGCGCCACGCCGACGCCGACCACCGCGGCCGGGTACCAGCGCCAGCCGAGCGCCGCGTACAGCACGCCCCAGCCGGCGAGCGTGGTCGCCGAGTGGAACCGGGTCTCGGCGGCCTGCACGGGCAGCCGCGCGGGCTCGGGCACCAGCAGCCACAGCCGCGGCCACAGCGGGCCCAGCCGCAGGCCCTGGTACTGGGCGGCGACCCGGGCGTCGAGCAGGCGGAACCGCTCGCCGATCCAGGTGGCCCGCCGGGGCCGGTAGGCGGGCACCGGGTCCACCCCCGCCCTGGCCGCGGCCCGGTCGAACCACCACCCGCGCACCGCCACCACCGGCCGCGCGAGCCACGCGGCCGGTCCGCGCCACGGGCGCACCCACACCACCCGCGCCAGCCCGCCCAGCGCCTGCGCGGCGAACGCGGCAGCCGCCGCGCCGAGCAGCAGGCCCACGGCGGCGACCGCGACCGGCAGCCGGGGGAACGCCGCGACGACGTCGTTGCCGACCCGCACGACGTCCCACGCGTGCCGGTGGCCGAGCCGGACCGCGCAGAGAACCGCGGCGACGAACAACGCGCCGGGCAGCACCAGCGTGGTGACCCACCGCTCGGCGAGCTTGCCGCCCAGCGTCTGCAGGAACGGGTTCACCGCGGCGACCCGGTGGGCAGCATCGGCTCGTCGTCGAACAACGCGCACACCGGCGGGCGGCCCTCGTCGTCACGGCGGTCGTGCCGTCCGCAGACCCCGCGCGGGCAGCGGTACTCGCCGCGACCGGTGCTCGGCGGGCGCGGCCCGCGCGGGTCGGGGTAGGCGCCGGCGACGCCCGGCGGGTCGCCGATGCCCCGGACCGCGCCGTCGGTGTCCGCGCCGGGTACGAGGTCGAACCGCCGGCACGCGTCGAGCGCCGACCCGCCGTCCCGGACCAGGGCCGCGGTGCGCTCGAGCCGCTCCGACCAGCGGCCCGCGGCGGCGGCGCGGCGCAACCCGGGCAGCATCAAGCACCACAGGACCAACGCCTGCCCTTCGTCCAAATCCACCGCCACGCCGCCCTCCTTGTGTCACGCTGGGTGTCGGTTCGAACCGTAACGGGTGAGCACACGAGGTCGGTGGACATGCGGGACGTCATCCCCCTGCACGAACGCGTCGCGCGGTGCGGGCAGACCGGGGATCCCACCGACGTGCTCGGCCCGGACGCCCTGGTGCAGGCCGCCCGACTGGCGCTGCCCGCGATCGGCGGGGACGTCCCGACCGAGACCCTGACGACCCTGGCGTCGCTGCACTGGATCCGCGGCAACGCCCTGCGGCCGGAGATCGCGGGGACCGACCTCGACGCCTGCCTGACCCTCTACGGCCCGCTCGCCTCGGTGGCACCGGACGTCGTGCCGCCGCCGGTGCGCCAGTGGCGCGCGGAGAACCCCGACGCGCCGGTGCTGTCGCCGGGCGACGTCGGCGGCTTCTACGCGACCGTGGTCGCCCGGGCGGCCTTGACGACCGGGCACCCGGAGCTGGTCGACCTCGGGGTGCGGGCGTGCCGGGCCGCCTGCGGTGTGGTGGCGGACGACGACCTCACCGTGCACCGGTTCAACCTGCTGGTCCTGCTGTGCGTGCGGCACGAGCGCGGCGGCGCGGTGGCCGACCTGGACGAGGCCGTGGCGGTGGGCCGGGCCGCCCTGGAGCCCGCCGACCACTGGCTGGCCGGCGCCGCGGCGCTCAACCTCGGCGTGGCGCTGCACACGCGGTTCCAGGTGCTGGGGCGGGACGCGGACCTGGAGGAGGCCACCGGGCGGTTGCGCCCGGCGCGGTCCGCGCCGATGGAGGACGACGAACGGCTCAGGTACCTGTTCGCCCTGGGCACCTCGCTGGCGCTGCGCGGTGAGCGCGGCGGCCCGGTCGCCGAGCTGGACGAGTGCGTGGAGGTCGCCCGCGAGGTGCTGGCCGCGTGCCCAGAGGAGCACCCCGACCGGGTCGTCGCGCACCTGCTGCTGGCGGAGGCGCTCAAGATCAGGTTCGTCCGCACCGGGGAGACCGCCGACGTCGCGGACATCGACGAGAGCCTCCGGCACACGGAGGCGGTGCTGTCGGCCGGCGACCCGGCCGACGTCACCCCGTTGCTCAAGCACGTCGGCGCGCTGGTGATCCGGCTGCTGCACGCCCGGGCCTACGGCACGCCCGACGAGGACGACCTGGCCGAGGCGGCGAGGCTGTGCGCCATCGCCGACGCCGCCGTGCCCGAGGGTCACCCGGTGCGGCACGAGGTGGACCACGCGCTGGGGCTCGTCCGACGCGCCGCGCGGGACGACTTCGCGGCGGCCGAGCGGGCGGCCCGTGCCGCGGTGTCCGCGCCGACCGCGGAACCGGCCCAGCGCGTCGCCGCCGTGTTCGCCCTGGCCGACGTGCTCACCGCGCGGTACGGGGAGACCGGCGACACCGCGCTGCTCCAGGAGGCGACGCGGCTGCTGCGCGAGACCGTGGCGGACGCGGACCACCACGTGCTGATGGCCGCCCGGCTCAAGCTGGCCGAGGTGACGCGGGAGTGGTTCCGGCTCTCCGGCGCCCCGCGCGACCTGGACGCGGCGGTCGACGCGGCGCGGGAGGCCGTCCGCACCGGCATCCCCGACCAGGTGTTGCGCGCCGAGCACCTGTGGCACCACGCGAACCTGCTGGGGCACCGGTTCGACCGCGACGGTCGGCTCGGCGACCTGGACGAGCGGATCGCGGTCCTGCGCTCGCTCCTGCCGCTGGTCACCGACGACGCCGACCGCGCGGGCTTCCTGCACGACCTCGCGTCGGCCCACACGACGCGGTTCAACGTCACCGGGGGACCGGCCGACCTCGACCGCGCGGTGGACGCGGTGGACCGGGCCGCCGCGCTGCTGCCCGCCGACCACCCCCGGACGCCGCACGTGCGCACGACCGGTGCGCTGGTCCGGCAGCTGCGGTTCACGGCCGCGGGCGACCCGGCCGACGTCGACGAGGCGGTCCGCCTCGCCCGCGCGGCCGTGGCGGGCACGCCGGCCGACGACCCGCACCGGCCCCACGCGCTGAACGCCCTGGCCGGCGCGCTCGGGTCGGCGGCGCGGGTGGCGCGGGACCCGGCGGCCCTGACCGAGGCCATCTCGACCTGCCGCGAGGCGATCGCGGTGGCCGGCGCACCCGCCGTGCCCGCGACCCTCACGATGAGCGAGCTGCTGGTCGAGCGCTACCTGCGCACCGGGTCCGCCGCGGACCTGGCGCCGGCCACCGCGGCGCTGCGGCAGGTGCTGCCCGCGACGACGGGCCACGAGCGCGGTCTGGTGCTCAACAACCTGGCCCTGGCGCTGCACCAGCAGGTGCAGCACCTGGGGACGTCCGCGGACCTGGAGGAGGCGGTCGAGGAGACGTTGCGGGCAGCCGACCAGGTGCTGCCCGAACTCCAGCCGGGGCACGTCGACCGGTTGGCGCTGACCGCGAAGGCGGCCGCCCTGCGCGCCGGCCGGTACGAGCTGCGGCGCGACCGGGTCGACATCGACCGGGCGATCACCGCCCTGCGGGCCGCCGTCGCGGACGCGGGAGGCGCCCATCCCGCGCTGACCGAGTGCCGGTTGCACCTGGGGCTGTCCCTGACGCTGCGCTTCCTGCACCACGCCGAGGTCGCCGACGTGGAGGAGGCGGTCGAGGTGCTGCGCGAGGGGATGGCCGAGGCAGGGCCGGGCGACCTGCGCGAGGCGTTGCGACCCCAGTTGGCGCTCGCGCTGCTGGCCCGCGCCCAGTGGTCCCCGTCCCCGGAGGCGCGGGACGAGGCCGTCGGGCTGCTGAGGGACGCCGGCGACGCCTTCGCGCCCGGCACGTCGGGTCACCTCGCGGCCCGCCTGCACCTGGGACGCGCGTTGCAGTTGCGCTACAACGAGACCGGCGATCCCGCCGCGCTCGTGGAAGCGGTCGAGGTCGCCCGGTCCGCCCTGCGCGCCACCGGACCGGACCACGCCCAGCACAGCACGCTGCTCGTGCTGCTCGGCACGGTGCTCACCCAGTTGTTCGAGCGGACGGACGACCTCGCCGCCCTGGACGAGGCGATCGACGCGCACCGCCGTGCCACCGCCGCGGTGTCCACCGGCGACGGCGCGCGGGCCGTCGCCCTGTCCGAGCTGGCGAACTCGCTGCGCGTCCGGTACGTCCGCCGCGCCGACCCGGGTGACCTGGCCGAGGCCGTCGAGGCGGCCCGGCGCGCACTGGAGCTGCCGGGGTTGCAGCCGGCCGAACGGGCGTCGACCGCGATGGCGCTGGGCACCACGCTGCTGGTCCGCGGCCAGCACACCGGTGACCTCGCCGACCTCGCCGCGGCGGTCGACCTCGGCCGCGACGCCGTCGCCGACCTGCCCGCCGGGCACTTCCTCGTGCCGCTGCACCTGATGGCGCTCGGCACGGCCCTGTGGGCCCGGTACGAGCGGACCGGCGCCATCGCCGACCTGCACGAGTCGATCGACGTGATGGGTGCGGCGGCGGACCGCGGCGGTGGCGCGCAGCGGTCCCTGATGCTGACCAACCTCGCCAACGCGCTGTGCGCCCGGGCGCGTCACCTGGGTTCCACGGCGGACCTGGACGCGGCGGTGGACACCGCCCGCGCCGCGGTCGACGCCGCGTCCGAGGCGACGGCCACCACGTGCCTGCTCAACTTCGCGGTCGCCCTGCAGATCCGCTACCTCGAACGCCGGCGCGTCGCCGACCTGGACGCCGCGGTCGAGGCCGCGTCGACGGCGGTGGAGCGCTGCCCGGCGGACCACCAGCACCGGGCGCAGCTGCTGTCGAGCCTGGCCATGATGCGGTACAACCGGGACCAGGTGCGGCCGGGCGGCGCCGACCTGGACCAGGCCGTGGCCCTGCTGCGCGAAGCGGTGGCGATCACCGACCCGGCGCACGCCTCCCTCGCCATGCACCGGCTCAACCTGGCGTCGGTGCTGCGGGCCCGCTACGACCGCCGCGGCCAGGAGGACGACGCGACCGAAGGGGTCGAGCAGAGCCGCCGCGCCGCCGCCGCGATCCCGGAGGACGACCCCCGACGCGCGGTGGTGTGGTTGAACCTCGGTCTGCTGCTGGGTCTGCGGCACGACCGCCACCGCGTCCCGGCCGACTACGACGAGGCCGTGGCGGCCTGCCGCACCGCCGCCGGCGCCCGTTCCGCCACGCCGGTGATGCGGTCGTCCGCCGCGCTGACGTGGGCGTTCCTGGCCGCCCGGCACGCGGACTGGTCGACCGCGGTCGAGGCGTTCGGGGTGGCCGCGGCCCTGCTGCCGCAGGCGGCCTGGCACGGCGTCGAGCGCGGCGCCCGGGAACGGCGGCTGGACCGCTGGGAGGGCGTGGCCACGGCGGGCGCGGCGGCCGCGGTGGAGGCGGGCGAGGTGGACCTGGCCGTGGAGCTGCTCGAACAGGGCCGTTCGGTGCTGTGGTCGCAGGCGTTGCAGACCCGCGACGACGCGTCGGTGCTGCGGGAGCGGGACCCGGCGCTGCACGACCGGATGCGCAGCGTGGCGGCCGAGATGGCGGTGGCGGCGGTCGACACGCCGGACGTCCTCACGCCGACGCCGCCCGCCGGTTCGCCGGCCGACGCCGCCCGGCTCGACCAGGACCGCCGCATCCGGCTGGCCGAGGAGTGGGACCGGCTGCTCGCCCGGGCACGGGCGTTGCCCGGCCTGGAGCACCTGTTGCGCGTGCCGCCCCTGGCCGCCCTGCGCGACGGCCTGCCGGACGGGCCGGTGGTGCTGGTCAACGTGCACGACGCGCGGTGCGACGCGCTGGTGGTCCGGCGCGACGGGCCGGTGGAGCACGTCGGGCTGCCCGACCTGACCGCGGCCGAGATCGGCGACCGGGCCACCGCGTACCTGCGCGCGTTGCAGGTGCTCGGCCGGCCGGCGGTGCCCGGGGACCTGACCCGCACGAGCGCCAAGCAGGCCCTGCACGTGACGCTGGAGTGGCTGTGGGACACCGTCGCCGGTCCGGTGCTGGACCACCTCGGTCTGGCCGACGGCGAACGGTTGTGGTGGTGCCCCACCGGGCTGCTGACCCTGCTGCCGCTGCACGCCGCCGGCTACCACGACCCGGCCGACACCCCGGCCGGGCGGACCGTGCTCGACCGCGTCGTCTCGTCCTACACCCCGACGCTGCGCGCCCTCGCCCGCGCGCGCAAGGCCGACCCGCCGGCCACGGCGGACCGGCGGCTGCTCGCGGTGAGCCTGCCGGAGACCCCGGCCGGCGGCGTGGCGTTGAGCCCGTTGCCCGGCGCCCGCGCGGAGGCCGGGTTCTTCGAACGCGCGATGCCCGGGTCGCACACGCTGCGCCTCGGCGAGGAAGCCACGCACGCCACCGTCACCGCGGACCTGCGGACGCACGCCTACGCGCACTTCGCCTGCCACGGCGGACAGGACCTCGACGACCCGTCCACGGGCGCGCTGTACCTCTGGGACAAGCCGCTCACCGTGCTCGACGTCGCAGGCCTCGACCTCGGGCACGCCGAGCTGGCGTACCTGTCGGCCTGCCACACCGCCGTCGGCGGCACGACCCTGCCCGACGAGGCCATCCACCTCGCGGCGGCGCTGCAGCTCGCGGGCTACCGGCACGTGATCGCGACCCTGTGGACGGTCACCGACCGCACCGCGGTCGACGTGGCGACGTCGGTCTACACCGCCCTGCTCGACGGCTCCGGCCTGGACCTCGGCGACACCGCCCGCGTGCTGCACCGGACCGTGCGGGCGCTGCGCGACGCCGCCCCGCGCGACCCGACGCGGTGGGCGCCGTACATCCACGCGGGAGCATGACGACGACGAGCGCGTTGCGGCAACCGGGTGACGTGCCGACGACGTGGTAACCCTTTCCGAGAGACGCGTCGATACGCGGGCAGCACACACCCTGAACGGAGAGCACTGTGGCGTCCAGCGAGAAGGCGTTGCCCGACGACGGCTTACCCGGGTTGTTCCACGTGGCCGACGCCATGTCCCTGCGGGGCCAGCGGGACTACCTCAGCGCGTTGCGCGCACGGCTCGTCCTGGCCGTCCTGGCGGCGGTGTGCGGGGTGTTCGCGATCAAGGTCGGACGCGTCGACGTCGCGGCCGTGGGCACCGGCGTCGCGCTCCTGGTCATGCTGCTGGTCGAGCAGCACTTCCGCGGCAGCTCACCGGAGACCAAGTGGTACGACGGCCGCGCGCTGGCCGAGTCCGCGAAGAGCATGGGCTGGCGCTTCGCCGTCGGCGGCGCCCCGTTCCCGCTCGGCGAGGACGAGCGCGAGGCCGAGCTGCGGTTCATCCAGCAGATGGGCGCGCTGCTCAAGGACGGGCCCAACAGCGGCATCAGGCCGCCCGACCGCCCCACGATCAGCCCGGCCATGCGCGCGCTGCGCCGGGCGGACCTGGCCACGCGCAAGCGGACCTACGTCGCCGACCGCGTCAACGACCAGCAGACGTGGTACGCGGGCAAGGCGGTGACCAACGAACGCCGGGCCCGCCTGTCGCAGCGGGTGCTGTACGCGTTCGCCTTCGGCGGCATCATCGCCGCCTTCGCCCGGGCGTTCGGCTACATCGGGTTCGACCTGGCCGGTGTCGCGGCCGCGCTGATCGCGGCGGGCGCGGCCTGGGCGGGCACCAAGCAGTACTCCACCCTGGCCCGTGCCTACGCCTACGCCTCCACCGAGCTGGGCATCGTCAAGGACCGGTTCGAGCTCGTGGTGGACGAGACGACGTGGGCCGCGGAGGTCGCCGACGCGGAGGAGGCCATCAGCCGCGAGCACACCATGTGGCGCGCCTCCCGCACGCGGGCCACGTCCTGACGCGGGCTCACCGGCCGAGGTGGCCGCGGGCCACCCGGGTCGTCGGGTGGTCCGGCCCGAGCACGCGGGTGCTCCGGTCCAGCGCGTCCTGGCTGAGCCGCCTCGCCTCCCCGCGTTCGCCCAGCTCCCACAGGCCGTGCGCCAGGTTGACCGCCGAGACGAGCGTGTCCGGGTGGTCGTCGCCCAGCAGGCGCCGCCGGTCGGCCAGGGTCCTCTCGTCCAACGCCCGCGCCGCCGCGTGCTCGCCCACGCCCCGCAGGTCGGCCGCCAGGTTGTTGGCCACCACCAACGTGTGCGGGTGCACGTCGGACAGCAGCTCCGAGCACAGGTCGTGGGCCCGCCGCCGCAACGGCAGCGCCTGCTCGGGCTCACCCCGCCGGTTCAGGTGGGTGGCCGTGCGGTCGAGCAGCCAGGCGATGTCGTTCCGGACCAGCCGCAGGTCCCGGTCGGGGTCGGTGACGGTCAGCACGTGCGGGAGCAGCGGCCCCCACACCGCCGGGTCGTCGTCCTGGCTCTGCGGCACCGCCGCGCACAGGAGCAGCACGGCGGTGGTCGGCCAACCCAGCAGCGGCCCGGCGGTGCCGTCGGCCCGCGCCCGCAGCAGCGTCGCGGGCACGGTGTGCAGCCGCACGCTGTCCGGCTCCGGCTGCACCATCGCCTGGCGGCGCAGCTCCGCCAGGGTCGCCCGGAGCAGCAGGGGGTCGGCCGCGATGTCGGCCAGCGGCACGGGCAGCAGGTCGTGGTGCCGGGCGAACAACGTCAGCGGCACGGGCTCGGGCGCCAGCCAGGCGATCAGCGTGAGCAGTTGGAACGCGGCGACGTCCTTGTCCGCGAGCCGGTCGAACGCCTCGGACCACGACGCGGCGACGGACGTCGGGTAGCCGCCGACGCCCTTGCCGGCGCCCAGCGCCTTGTCCGCCTCCACCCGCAACCGGGACAGGTAGCCGGCCGCGTCCAGCGTGGTGTCGGCCAGCAGCGCCGCCGCCTGGTCGACCGCCAGCGGCAGGTCGCCCAACGCCTCGGCGACCCGGCCCGCGTCCGCCTCGTCCAGGTGGTGGGCCATGGCGCGCAGCAGTGTCACGGACTCGGCCCGGGTGAACGGCGCCACCGGCACGGAGGCGGCGAGGTCGTGCCAGTCCGGGTTGCGGGTGGTGACGACCACGTGCCCCGCGCCGCCGGGCAGCAACCCGCGCAACGCCGCCGGGTCGTCGGCGCTGTCGAACACCAGCAGCCACCGGCCCTGCGCGCGCAACGTGCCCGATAATCGGGCCGCCGCGGCGGCCGCGCTGTCCGACGGCCCGGCCACCCGCAACGCCCGCGCCAGCTCCGCCAGGTGGTTCACCACCAGCTCGGGCGCGCCGGCGGGCACCCACCAGGCGACGTCGTACTCCGCGGCGAACCGCTGCGCGTACTCCAGCGCGGTCGTCGTCTTGCCCACGCCGCTCATGCCGAGCAGGGTGACGCACCGGGTGCGGGTCAGCTCCCGCCGCAGCCGGGCCAGCAGGTCGTCGCGGCCGGTGAAGCGGGACAGCGGAGCGGGCAGGTTCCACAACCGCGTGCCCGCGGTGCCCGCGCGGTCGGCGTCCAGCTCGGTCAGCGCGTGGTGGACCGCGGTCTCGGCCTGAGCCGGCGACGACACCGCGGCGATCGTGCCTTCGTCGGCCAGCCGGGCCCGGAACCGGTCCTGGCGCGAGCCGTGCTCGCGGTCCAGGAACAGCCGCGCGGGCCCCTCCGCGTCCTGGTCCAGCAGGAACACCAGCCGGGGGAGGCCCGCCTCGCCCGCGACCTCGTACTCCAGCTCCGTGTAGGACAGCTCGGGCCGGTCCCGCACCGGCGACCCGTACCGGAACCCGGCCAGCAGCACGTAGACGTCCGCCCTGAGCACCGCCTCACGGCACACCTGCGCGGGCTCCTCCTCCCGCGCGGCGAAGTACGCCATGTCGATCACCGCGTCGCCGGCGCGGCTGACCGCGGACTCGACGGCGTCCACGAACGACCGGCCGGCGGGCAGCTCGCGCAGTTCCGAGGTGTGGCTGATGAAGACACGTCGAGGCGGTCGCGCTCGGTCCACGTGATCAGCATCGCACGGGGCGCGGACCCCGCATTTTTCGGACGAGCGGGGTCACCGCGACCCGGCGTGCTCCTCGGTGGACGCGGGTCGCGGCGCGAGGACGTTCGCGAACCCGACCGCCAGCAGGCACAGCGCCACCGGCACCAGGAACGCCACGTTCAGCGGGATCCAGTGGGCCAGGCCGCCGATCAGCGCCGGACCGGCGAGCAGACCCACGTAGCCGAGGCCGACGACGCGGGCCATCAGCGCGCCGGACGAGCGCTGGTCCAGGTTGCCCGCCGCGGAGAACAGCTGCGGCACGCTGCCGGACAGGCCGAGGCCGAACAGCGCCCAGCCCGCGAACGCGAGCAACACCCACGGCGAGAACACCACGAGCGTGAGGCCGAACGCGGCCAGCGCCGCCCCGTACCGCACGATCGCGACCGGGCCGACGAGGGCTGCGACCCGGTCGGTGGCGAACCGGCCCACGGTCATCGCCACCGCGAACGAGCCGTAGGCGAACGCGGCGGTGCTGGTGGAGGTGCCCAGGACGTCCTCGGCGTGCAGCGCGGCCCAGTCGTTGGCGACGCCCTCGGCGAGCATCATGGCGAACGCGATGGCGCCCAGCAGCCACACCAGCTTGGTGGACGGCTTGGCGGCCGGGACGTCCGAGGCGGTCTCCTCGGCCTCGGGGCGGCCGTCCATCAGGAACCGGCCGGTCACCAGCGACACCACGATGGTGAACGCGCCGCACGCGCTCAACGTCACCGCCGTGGGCACCTCGGCGCCCAGCGTGGCCGCGCCGACGAGCGCGGCGATCGCGCCGCCGATCGACCACATCGCGTGGAACGCCGCCATGATCGGCCGCGGGTAGGCGCGTTCGACCACCACGGCGTGGGAGTTCATGGCCACGTCGATCGTGCCGTTGCCGAAGCCGAAGCACAGCAGGGCCAGGCCGAGCGTCCACCACGACGTGGCCAGGCCGGGGAAGAACAGGGCGATGCCGAGCAGCACCCCGGCGGCGGGCAGGAGCCTCCGCTGACCCCACCGGTCGGCGAGCGGCCCGGCGACCTGCATCCCGAGGAACGCCGCACCGCCGAGCACGAGCAGCAGACCGCCGAGGGCGCTGTGCGAGATGCCGGTCGCGCGCTCGATGGTCGGGATGTGCACCACCCACAGGCCGACGGCGAACCCGTTGAGGGTGAAGTAGGTCCAGGTCGCGACGCGGGCGGCACGCGGCAGGGCGGTCGTCACAGGGTCTCCAGTCGTTCGGCTGCGTGCACGAGCACCCCGCGCGCGGCCAGCTCGCGGCGCACGGCGGCGGGGGAGTCGGTGTCGGTGACCAGCACGTCCGGCCGGTCGGCGGGGCAGACGTGGGCGAGCGCGGTGCGGTCGAACTTCGTGCTGTCGGCGAGCACGACCGTGCGCCCGGACACGGCCATCGCCTGCTGCTTCACCTCGGCGTCGGCCAGGTCGTGCGCGGTGAGCCCGGCGTCGAGGTCGAAGGCGCACGGGCTGAGCACGGCGACGTCGAAGCGCAGCGCCCGCAGCGACGCCAGCGCCAGCGGGCCGACCATGGCCAGCTCGCCGGGCCGGGGCTCACCGCCGGGCAGCAGCAGCCGCACCTCGGGCGCGTCGAGCAGCTCGCGGACCGCGTGCAGCGACAGCGGCATCACGGTGACCGGCCGGCCGCGCAGCAGCTTGGCGACCTCGACCGCGGTGGTGCCGCTGTCCAGCACGATCGTCTCGCCGTCGCGGATGAGTTCGACGGCGGCCGCGGCGATGGCGCGCTTCGCGTGGTGCGCGGTCGCGGTCCGCGCGGTGAACGGTGGCTCGACGCCCGCCGGGCTCAGCGGCACCGCCCCGCCGTGCACCCGGCGCAGCACGCCGCCGGCGGCGAGCAGGTCGAGGTCGCGGCGGATGGTCATCTCGGACGCACCGGTGGCGGCGGCCAGCTCCGCCACGGCGACCTGCCCGCCGGAGCGGAGCCGTTCGGTGATCACCCGGTGGCGGTCGGCGCTCTTCACGTGAGCAACCGTCGCAAATCATGTGCGTTCGAACAAGTACTTTGTGCTTACGGTCGCTTTTTCGGTCTTTCCCGGTCAGGTGGACGTGCCCAGCTCCTCGACGGCCTCGACCAGCGGGCGCAGCCCGGGTTCGTGGCGGGCCTCGTCCAGCGCCGCCTGCATCGCCGCGCCGTGGGTGGGACGGGCGGCCTCCAGCGGGGCGAAGCCGGCCTCCGCGACGTCGGTGCGGGTGCCGCGGCGGTCGGTGGGGCACAGGTAGCGCGACAGCAGGCCGCGGTCCTCCAGCCTGGTGACCATGCGGGTGGCCGCGCGGCCTGGAGGGCGCGTTCGACCCGGGCCTCGATCCGGTCGTGCAGCGCGGAGAGCGCGCGCTCGTGGCCTCGGCCATCGGAGCATTCGGGATCGGCACCACGAGTTCGTGATCATGGGTTGCTGCCCGGGGTCGCCACCGGGTTCGGGGTGCCGCCGCAGCCGCAGCCGGAGCCGGCCCACTCCACCGGTCCGCCCGGCGGGGACTCGCTCGACCTGCCCTGGGTGTCGCTCCCGCGTGTGATCAGCCACGCAGTCGTCTTGGCGGGATCCTTACGGCCCGAGGTGCGGCGGATCGACTTGCCGGCGTGTTGACTGCCCCGTGTGGACAGTCCGGTAGGGGACAGGGGAGAGCGCATGACCGTCACGCCGCCGCGCGTGGTTCCGGCCCGGGTGGACAGCCCGGTCCGACCGGCCGCCCCGTCGTCCCGGCTCGGCCACTGGCTCCTGGAGCACCGCGTCCAGCCGGTCGGACCCGCGGGAACCGAGCAGCACGCCAAACCGACGGCGTGGTGGAAGGTCATGTGCCTGACCGGGGTGGACTACTTCTCCACCCTGTCCTACCTGCCCGGCATCGCCGCGTTGGCGGCGGGCGCGGTCTCGCCGTTGGCGACGTTGCTGATCGTGGCGCTGACGCTGCTCGGGATGCTGCCGATGTACCGCCGGGTGGCCCGGGAGAGCCCGCACGGCCAGGGCTCGGTGGCGATGCTGGAGGACCTGCTCCCGTTCTGGCGGGGCAAGCTGTTCGTGCTGGTGCTGCTGGGGTTCGTGGCCACCTCGTGGATCATCACGATCACGTTGTCGGCCGCCGACGCGTCGGTGCACGCGCTGGAGAACCCTCGGGCCCCGGAGTTCCTGCACGGGCAGGAGGTGCTGGTCACCGTCGTGCTGCTGCTGGTGCTCGGCGGGGTGTTCCTGCTCGGGTTCAGCGAGGCGGTCGGCGTGGCCATCCCGCTGGTCGCGCTCTTCCTGCTGCTCAACGCGGTGGTCGTCGTGGCGGGTGTGCTGGAGGTGCTGTCCGGGCCCGTCGCGCTGGACCGGTGGCTGGACGCGCTCACCGCCGGTGGCGGCGGCGTCGCCGGGGTGGTCGGCCCGGCCCTGCTGGCGTTCCCGCTGCTGGTGCTGGGGTTGTCCGGGTTCGAGACGGGCGTGAGCATGATGCCCCTGGTGGCCGCCGACGGCCGCACGCCGGAGGAACGGCTGGACAACCGGGTCCGCAACACGCGCAAGCTGCTCACCACCGCCGCCGTGATCATGTCGGTCTACCTGGTCGCGACCAGCTTCGTGACCACGGTCCTGGTGCCGGTGGAGCAGTTCGAGCCCGGCGGCGCGGCCAACGGCCGGGCCCTGGCCTACCTCGCCCACGAGCTGCTCGGCGAGTGGGTCGGCACCGCCTACGACATCAGCAGCATCCTGATCCTGTGGTTCGCGGGCGCGTCCGCGATGGCCGGGCTGATCAACATCGTGCCGCGCTACCTGCCGTCCTACGGCATGGCCCCGGAGTGGGCCCGCGCGGTGCGACCGGTCGTGCTGGTCTACACGGCGGTCTGCGTCCTGATCACGGTCCTCTTCCGCGCCGACGTCAACGCCCAGGCGGGCGCCTACGCCACCGGCATCCTGGCCATGATGGTCTCCGCCTCGGCCGCCGTGACGCTGTCGTGCGCGCGGCAGGGGCGGCGGCGCGCGGCGGTCGCGTTCACCGTGCTGACGTCGATCCTGCTGTACGCGCTGGTGGAGAACGTGATCGAGAAGCCGGACGGCATCACCATCTCGGTCTTCTTCATCCTCGGCATCATCGCCGTCTCCCTGGTCTCCCGCGTCAGCCGCACCACGGAGCTGCGCGCCGACCACGTCGAGTTCGACGACGACGCCCGCCGGTTCATCGCCGACTCCATCGCCCACGACGGCGCGCTGACGCTGATCGCGAACCGGCGCCAGGCCGGTGACGCGGCGGAGTACGCGGAGAAGGAGGCCGAGCAGCGCGGCGCGAACCCGGTGCCCGGCCAGGCCGACGTGCTGTTCCTGGAGATCGACGTGGTGGACCCGTCGGACTTCAGCGACGTGCTCCAGGTCCGGGGCGTCGAGGTCGACGGCCACCGCGTGCTGCGCGCCGGGAGCCCCGCCGCGCCCAACGCCATCGCCGCGATCCTGTTCGTGCTGCGCGACACCACCGACGTCCTGCCGCACTGCCACTTCGCGTGGAGCGAGGGCAACCCGGTCGGGCACCTGTTCCGCTACCTGTTGCTGGGGCGCGGCGACACGGCACCCGTGGTCCGCGAGATCATCCGCACCAACGAGCGCGACGAGGCCCGCCGTCCCCGCGTCCACGTGGGCGGGTGAGGGTTCAGCCGTCCTCGGTGAGGCGCGCCAGGGTGCGGCGGCCCAGCCGGCTCATCGTCGGGTTGCTCCCGACGTAGTACCAGGCGAGCCCCATCGCCTGCTCGAACGCCCACGCCCGGCCGCGTCGCCACTGGAGGTCGTCGCACCCGAGGGCGTCGCGGAACGCCCGCCGCGGCACCGGTCCGAGCAGGTGCCACGCGCCGACGAGGTCCAGGGCGGGGTCGGCGGGTCCGAGGCCGCCGACGTCGATGACCCCGCTCAGCCGACCCCCGGCCACCAGGACGTTCCCGGGGATCAGGTCACCGTGGGTCATCACGTCGTCGTCCTCGCGCGGCAGGTCGCGCAGGTCGCGCCACAGCTCGCGCAGCCGCGGCACGTCCAGGAGGTCGCCGCTGCGCTCGAAGCAGACCTCCACCCACTCGTCGTGGGACCGCAGGTCGCCGCCTCGACCTCGTCCCCGGAACGTCCGCCCCCGCGTGTCGATCGCGCGGACGCCTTCGACGAACTCGGCCAGGTCGCGTGCGAACCCGACCGACCCGCCCGGGTCCTCGTCGGTCGCGACGGTCCCGGGCAGCCAGGTCTGCACCGCCCAGGGCAACGGGTAGCCCTCCCCGGGCTCACCGACCGCGACCGGCTCCGGGGTGCGGAACCCGGTGCGGCCCAGCAGTTCGCGCGCCGCGTCGGCCTCGGACTCCAACGATTCCCGCACCGACCCGACCTCCCCGGGCCGCAGCGGGAAGCGGGCCGCGAACCGGTCGCCGACGCGGAAGGTGGCGTTGACCGTGCCCTCCGAGGCGACTCGCGTCACGGGTGAGTCCCGCCACCGGGGGAACTGGGCGTCCACGAGCCGACGCACGGTTTCCGGTGACACGGTCAGCTCGTCCTGGTGCATCCGCATGGCACGAGCTTCACACGACGACGTCCAGCACACCCATCATGCCCAGGTCCTCGTGCGAGGCGATGTGGCAGTGATAGACCGTGCGTCCCGGTTCGCCGCGGAACGGGACGGCGATCGTGACGGTGCCGCCCGGTGGGACGTTGACGGTGTCGCGCCAAGCCCGCAGCGGCTCCGGGACGCCGTCGCGGTGCAGCACCTGGAACGGGTAGCTGTGCAGGTGGAACGGGTGGTCGGTGGTGTGCTCGTTGACGACCTCCCACACCTCCAGCGTGCCCAGGCGGGCCTCCAGGTCCACGCGGTGGTGGTCGAACGTCCTGCCGTCGAGCGTGAAGTGGTCGGTTCCCGTGCCGCCGAAGGCGATCCGGCGGCGGCGCACGGCCGCGGTCTCGTCCAACGCCTCCACCTCGCCCAGCCGGGTGGGCACCGGGACCGGGGTCAGGCCCAATGGCACGTCGAGCGCGGCCAGCCGGAGCGCGGTGCTCGTCGCCCCACCCGGGCCGTAGACCGAGTACGGCAGCGCGGTCAGCTCCAGCCGCCCGGCCGTGCTGGTGTCCACCAGCACCTCGGCGCGTTCACCGGGGGCCAGCAGGACCTCGGTGACCTCGACCGGCTCGGTGACGAACCCGCCGTCGGTCGCGACCAGGTGCAGGGGCGTCCAGTCGCCCGACCGCAGCACGCCGACCAGCAGGTGGTCGCCCGCGGTGGCGTTGAGCAGGCGCAACCGGGTCCGGCCGGCGGTGGGCGTGAGCACGGGCCGGACGACGCCGGCGACGCGGAGGTCGGCGCCGGTGCGGGTGATCATCAGGAGCCGGTCGTCGCACGCCTCGAGCAGGTCGTCGGTCGCGCCGGTGACGACGACCGGCCCGGCGAGACCCGCCAGCAACTGTCGTTCGACATCGCCGTGCGCGTGGGGGTGGTACCAGTAGGTGCCGGCCACACCCCCCGGGCACGACGAACTCCTGCGCGCTCGTCGCACCGGGGGCTTGGTGGGTCAGCGGTGCGTCCACGGCGGGTGCGAGGGGCAGCCCGTGCAGGTGGAGGCTGCTGTCGACGTCGAGGTCGTTGCGGAACTCCAGCCGGACCCGGTCGCCCTCGCGGAGCTTGACCAGCGGGCCCGGCGCGGAACCGTTGTAGCGCAGGGAGTTCCCGGCCGGTGCGGCGACCAGCTCACCGCGCAGCACGCCGTCCGGGCCCACGCGCAGCGGGAGGGTGGTGGGTCGGGGGAGTGCCGGGCCGTCGGCCGGTCCGGCGGGCGTGGCGCGCAGCAGCGGAACACCGGCCGCGACGAGGCCGACCGCGGTCAGGCCGCCCGCGATCAGCGCGGTCCGGCGGGACACCGTCCGCTCAGCCATGGTGGTGCGCCCCGGTCTCCACCTCGTGGGTGGCGGCGGTCAGCGCGTCCTCGGTGACCGTCAACCGGCCGACCATGCCCTTCTCGCGGTGGTCACCCGCCGCGCAGTGCACCGCGTACCGGCCCGGCGCGGCGTCCACCACGGTGATCCGCGTGCGGCCGCTGGGCACCTCGACGTCCACGCCCAGCCCGGTGATCGTGAAGGTGTGGTTGTCGTCGGTGTCGTTGGTGAACCTGAACGCCACCGGCTGACCCCGGCCGACGCGCAGCTGGGCGGGGGAGAACCGGAAGTTCGCCAGGTCGACGGTCGGCAGCGCGGCGATCTGCTCGTCGGTCAGCGACGCGGTGTCGTCGGACTGGGGCCACACCACCACCAGTGCCGCCGCCAGCGCCACCCCGACGGCCGCGCCACCGCCCACCCCGACGAGCCGATCACCGGCACCCCCGGCCGGGCGCAACGCCAGGACCAACGACGACACGACCGCCACCCCGGCGGCCGACACGATCGCCGCAGCCACCGCGAACGGTGCCACGTCGGCGGGCCGGACCAGGTCGAACGCGAGGTCGACGGGCCGGAAGAACACCACCGACACCGCCACCGCGATCGTCACGACCGGCGCCACCCGCGCACCTCGCCACAGCAGCACGGCCGCGAGCAGGGGGAAGACCGAGACGGCCGCCATCGCGGGGTTCGGCTGTCCGGCCAGGACCAGGAAGGCGACGGCGTTCGCCACGGCGAGGACGCAGGTGGCGGCGAGCGCGGTGGTCGGGGACGTTGTTCGGCGTTCGACGGCAGGGGCGGTCATGACGGCTCCCGGATCTGTGATTGATTAGTCACTCACTACGGCTACAGCTCACCGTCAAGCCTGCGCCGTTGTCAAGCCTGGCTCTATAAGGCTGAGAAGGTGCCGTGTGCGCCCATGTGAGTGTTCAGTCAATCTCGGGATGTGGTAACGGCTGGCTGAACCGCGCCGATGACCGGGTACATCCGTTCCGTGTGAGGGGGTGCCTCGTGGAGGACCCTGCAGCAGGCCTGTTCGTGCTGAAGGCCGAGGTCCCGGTCGTCGTCACCGGCGAGGAGGACCACCAGGCGTGGCTGGCGAGGTACGCCGTCGCGCCGGGTGGGAACTGGCGAGTCGTGGTCGCCCTGACCTGGTGCACGATCACCACCGGCCGGTACCGGGGTCAGTACGCCATCGAAGTCCGGTTGGACGGCCGGCGGGTCGGCGAGCTGACGTACTTGATGTCACGGCGGTACGCGGAGCTGATGGGGGCGGTGATCGACGCCGGCGGCCACCCGGGCTGCGAGGCGGTGGTCCAGGTCGGCGAGCGGGGTCACGAGATCGTGGTCTACCTGCCGCGTGACCCGGCGGGTGTCGTGCCCCCTGGGTGTTTCGCCCCTCCGGTGCGGAAGAGGTCACGGCGTCCGATGTGGATCGCCGCCGGGGCCGTGGTGGTCGTGTTCGGCATCATCGGGAACCTCGTGGATAGCAGACAGTCCACAACGGACTCAGCTGATCCGCTCAGCACGGCTGCGGCCCGCACGACCACCACCACGCCGACGACCGCAGTGCCACCCAGGACCACCACCTCCACCACCGCGCCAACCACAACCACGGCCACGACGACCACCACGACGACCGTCGAACCGGCACCGCCGCCACAGCGCCAGCCCGAACCGCAGCCGCAGCCGCAGCCCCAACCGCAGCCGCAGCCGCAGCCGCAGCCCCAACCCCAACCCCAACCCCAACCGCAGCCGCCGCCGCCGCCGCAGCCGCGAACCGAAGCACCGCCGCCGCCGGCACCCGACCAGGGCTGTCATCCCAGCTACACGCCCTGCGTGCCGATCGCGGACGACGTCGACTGCGAGGGCGGCTCCGGCGACGGGCCCGCGTATGTGCGCGGGCCCGTGACCGTCATCGGGCCGGACGTGTACCGGCTCGACGCCGACAACGACCGCGAGGGCTGCGAATGACGCGGCTTCCGTCCGCCTTGGGCGTTACCAGGTGATCGGCAGGGTGGCGATGTAGTCCTTGAGCAGGCCCGAGATCAGGCGGTGGTCGTTGAGGGAGAAGTGCCAGTCGCAGCCGAGGCGGTCCAGGCCGGGGTTGTCGTAGTTCCAGAAGCGGACCCGGTCGTCGCCGCGGGCGTTGCGATCGGTCACCACCTGGCGGGCCGTGTCGGCGAAGAGGTCGGTGGCGCTGACCACGATGACCGTGTCCGGCCCGTACTGGGTGCGCAGCTTGTCCAGGAAGCCCTGGTACGCGGTCTTGTAGGCGGTGGCCAGGCTCTCCGGCGTCCACGGTTCACCGGGGTTGATGGCGGTGGAGAAGTCGTTGGTGCCCAGGCCGACCACGACGAGCTGCGGGCGCCAGGTGTCCGGGTTGCGCCACACGTCGCCGGTGACGTTCTGCAGGCCGCGGTCGTAGTAGGTGCGGAACGAGGTGCCCGGCTCGCCGCCGTTGTAGTTGCGCACCATGCCGCGGCCGGAGTGGGCGTTGACCTGGTAGTCGGCGCCCAGGCCGCGCGCGGTCAGCGCGCCGAACGCCAGGTCGGTGTTGGTGTTGCGGTCGACGCCGCCGTTCGCCGAGCAGTCGCGCGTGGTGGAGAGGTTGCCGTAGCCGGCGGTCAGCGAGTCGCCGATGAACTCGATCTGGCGGGTGCGGGCGGCGGGCTTGTCCAGCACCTGGCCGCCCGCGGCGGGGAGGAACCCGCCGAACTCGCCCGCGGCCCAGGGGCTCTCGGTGCGCTTGACCAGGCGGACGGTGTGCTCGGCGTTCGTCAGCCCGGTGATCCAGCGGGTGGTCCGGCCGGGCGTGATCAGGGACGCCACGGTGGTCCCGTCGACCTGGACGTCGTAGTCGTTGGCGGCGTCGTTGAGCACGATGCCGACGCCGGTGCCGCGGAACCGGCTCTCGAAGTAGATGCCCGGCCAGGTGTAGCGGGCGGTGTCCTCGGTGGCCCGGACCCGGCCCACGGTGTGCGTCCGGCTGAGGACGTCGCCCGCCGGAGGTGTGGTCGTGGTGGTGGTTGTGGTCGTCGTCGTGACGGTGGAGCCGGTGCACGCGGTGCCGTTGAGCGTGAACTCGGTGGGCACCGGGTTGGACCCGGTCCACGAGGCGTTGAAGCCGAACGCGGCGCTCGCCCCGGTGGCGAGCCGGCCGTTCCAGCTCAGGTTGTCGACCTCGACCCGCGCGCCCGACTGGCGCACCGCGCCGTTCCAGAGCTGGGCGACCTGCTGCCCCGCGGCGAACGACCACGCCACCCGCCAGCTCGGCACCGGGTCGCCGAGGTTGGTGACGGTCACGTTCGCGTTGAAGCCGCCGGTCCACTGGTTGGCCACCTGGTAGGTGACCCGGCAGCCGGTGGCCGCCTGGGCGGGCGCGTGGGTGACGGCCGTGGCGGTCAGGGCCGCGGCCACCGCGGTGACGACCGCGCCGGCGACCGCCGGCCGGGACCGATGACGCGTGCTGTGCACCTGGACCTCCACAAGGCATCGTTGTCTGGGAGCGCTCCCGGAAGACGGTAACGAAGATGTTGCGCATCGAGAAGGGTCAGGGCGGGTACGGCTGCGGTCGCGTATCGATTGGTGGGTGGCGCGGCACCACCCGCGAACCGCCCTGAGGTCCACAGAGGACTGACGAGCGGCTCGCCCGTGGGGCGGGACCGGGCGGACCGCGGCGACCCCGTCACCCGATGGTTCGGTTCGGCCGCGCAGATCCGGCCCCGTACGGCTCCCGGTGCCAGCATCGGGGGACGCGGATCGGGTACGACGGAGGAGCGCGAGATGCCGGTCTCATGGCGGTTCCTGGTGGTCCTCGCCGTCGGCGCGGTCACGGTGTCGAGCACGGCCGCCACGCCTGCCGAGGTCGTGACCAGTCGGTCGGGAGCCGTGCTGGAGCTGGACGGCGACTCGTTGACCTGGGCGCGGTTGGTGGAGGTGCTCGAAGCCGACCACGTGACCGTCCGGCTGGGACTGAGATCCCGGCAGCGGATGGCCGAGACCCGCCGGGGCGCGGAGGCGGCGCTGGCGGCCGGGCAGCGGGTGTACGGGTGGAACCAGGCGTTGGGCCCGTTGAAGGACGAACCGCTGCCGGAGGTCGACCGGGTGGAGTTCCAGCGCCGGGTGCTGCGCTCGCACGCGGCCGGCGTCGGGCCCGCGCTGTCGGACCGGGTTGCCCGGTTGGCGCTGGTGTTGCGGGCCAACACGATGGCGCGTGGCGCGATGGGCGTGCGGCCGGAGTTCGTCGACCGGATCCTGGACCTGGTCAACGCGGGCGTGACGCCGCGGATGCCGGAGATCGGGTCGCTGGGCACCGGCGACCTCCAGCCGATGGCCGCGGCCGGCCTGGTGCTCACCGGCGAACCCGCGCCCGCCCGCTTCGCCGGACGGGAAGGTCCCGCGCCGGACATCCTCGCCGCGGCCGGCCTCCCGCCGTCGTTCCGGCTGGAGCAGGGCGAGGCGCTGCCGCTGATCAGCGGCAGCAGCGTGGTCACCGCCCGGTACGTCGACGCCGTCGTGCGCGCCGAACGGCTGGTCGACACCTACGAGGGCGCGTTCGCGCTGTTCCTGGAGGCGACCCGGGCCGAGCAGGGCGCGTTCGACGCCCGCACCCACGACGAGCGGCGCATCCCCGCCGAGGTCGAGGCGGCCCGCGTGACCAGGGCGCTGGTCTGCGGCACCGGCTGGATGACCGACGAGGGCCGCGAAGCGCTGGGCGAGGAGGGACCGCGCATCCAGGACGCCGTGTCCGTCCGCGCCACCCCGCACGTCGTCGGGGCGCTGCGCCAACGCCTGGCCGACGCCCGCGGCCACGTCGAGCGCGAGGCCAACGCCTCGACCTCCAACCCGCTGGTGTTCCCGAAAGCGGGTGGCGGCCACGAGTTCGTCATGGGCGGCAACTGGGACGCCGCCCTCCTCGGGCACGAGATCGACTCGCTCACCGCGCAGGTCACCGACCTGGGCGTGCTGTCGCAGGAGCTGTCCGCGCGGCTGCTGGCCGAGAAGTGGAGCTACGACCTGCCCGCGAACCTGGCCGGGGGAGCGGTGGGCCTGAACTCCGGCATGGTGCAGGTGCAGTCCGTCGCGGTGGCGCTGGTGCCGGAGATGCAGCAGCTCGCCACGCCCGCCGGCACGCTGTCGCGCCCGGCGAAGTTCGGGCAGGAGGACCACAACACGATGGCGATGGCGTCGGTGCGCGCCCTGCACGCCGACCTGGACCGCCTGGAGACGGTGCTGGCCGTGCACGTGCTGATGGCGGCCCAGGGCATCGACCTGATCAAGGACAGGATGGCCGCGTTCCCGCTGGGCGCGGGCACCGACCGGTTGCACCGGGTGGTGCGGCGGCACATCGAGCCCCTGGCCGACGACCGGTACCTCACCCCGGACCTGGAACGGGCGACCGACCTGGTGCGCGGCGGCGAGTTCGGCCGGGAGGTGCGCGCCGCGCTCGCCCCGGAGCACAACAGGTGCGCGGCCTGACGGGTCAGGCCGTCGGGACGGTGTCCCCGGCCTCGCGCCGGGCGGCGTGCAGGTCGGGGAACGCCAACCGCACCCGGCTCGCCAGGTGGCGCGCACCGGCCGTGCCGCCGGTGCCCGGCTGGTCGCCCAGCATCCGCCGCACCACGGCCAGGTGCCCGGCCTGCCAGTCCCGGTACCCGCGCGCCACGGCGGACATCGCCTCGGCCACCCGGCGCAACGGTCCGCCCGACCGCCACACCTCGGGCAGCGTCACGCCCGCGGCGGCGACGGCGTCGGCCAGGGCGGTGGCCAGCGGGCCCTCGGTCGGCCCGAAGCCGAGCACCCGCTCCAGCGCGGCGAACTGGCGGGACTGCGCGCCGCTGGCCGTGCCCAGGTAGGGGCGGAACCGGGCGAAGCACGCCGGCGGCAGCCGGTCGAGCACGTCCAGCTGGGCCCGCAGCACCCCGAACAGCGCGGCCGCCCGCTCCACGTGCTCGGCCGCCGCGCCCGTCGAGCCGTGCCGCAGGGCGCTCGCGGCGACGTCCAGGTCCAGCAGCAGTTGCGCCAGCCACAGCTCGCTGGCCTGGTGCACCACGATGAACAGGTGCTCGGCCGAGCGGACCGCGTCCGACTCCCGGTCCGACACCTCGGCGGGCGCCTGCGGCCGCTGCAACGACAGCAGGGCGTCCAGGCACAGGTAACCCGAGTAGTCCAGGGTCACGGCGGTGCTCCTCCCTTCGGTGACGGTGACCGCGGCCTCAGCCGTTGGCCGGCAGCAGCAGGCCGTGCGCGGCGAACTCCTCCTCGGCCCCGGGCACCTCGAACACGCCGGCGGACCGGAACACCCGCACGGTGGCCCGGCAGATGTGGGCGGCGCGGGCGTCACCGGCACCGGGGCCGTAGGAGTCGGCGACCACGGCACGGGCGGTGTCGTCGTCCAGGCCCGCCAGCCGCAGCGCGCCCCGCACCGGCTTGACGTCCCAGTTCAGGCACGCCTTGACCAGCTCGGGCAGGGCGCGGGCGACGGGCGCGCGCAGGCCGGGGTCGAGCTGGGTCCACAGGCGGTGGAAGAAGTCGGCGAAGAACCGGTGGTGGTGGCCCTCGTCCTTGGCGTGGTCGCGGGTCAGGTCGCGCACCACGGTCAGCACGGTGGGGTCGTTCGGGATCTCGTTGAGCACCGCCGTGATCATCGTTTCGAAGACCACGACCTGGAGCAGCGGCACCAC
Organism: Saccharothrix saharensis; assembly: GCF_006716745.1. Classification (NCBI taxonomy): domain Bacteria; kingdom Bacillati; phylum Actinomycetota; class Actinomycetes; order Pseudonocardiales; family Pseudonocardiaceae; genus Saccharothrix; species Saccharothrix saharensis. Next base: position 8,188,613 of record NZ_VFPP01000001.1, read on the forward strand.
GGCGGGCGTGTCGGGCAGCAGCCGCGCGCCCGCGTCCTCCAGTGCGTCCACGAAACCGCCGTAGTCCCACGGCGGCAGCGGCACCCCGGTCTCGCGGGCGATCTGGTCGGCCAGGTCGAGGCTGTAGAGGGAGTGGTAACCCTCGTCGCAGTAGACCTTGAACGCGTCCATCCTGGCCTGCACCGGCAGGTCCACCCCCGACCGGTTGTTCGCGATCAGCTCGGCGGCCCGGTTGACGATCCTGGTCTCCAGGTGCGCCGTGGACAGCAGGAACTGGTACAGGTGGCGGATGGAGAGGTCTCGGCGGGCCCGGTCGGGCAGCGCGGCCACCGCCTCGTGCGCCAGGTGCGGGATGTGCTGGGCCGGGTAGAACACCTTGCCCTGGTCGGTCTCGTCGTGGAAGAGCCGGCGCGCGCCGCCGCGCACGCCGGCGGTCTCGTACCAGGACGCGAACGGACTGCTCATGGGGTGCTCCTCGACGGTGCGGTGGCCGTGGCCAGGCGGTCGATGCCGGTGGTGACCAGGTCGGCGGGCACGGCGTGGCACAGCCGGAACCAGCCGGGTCCGGGCGCGCCGAACGCGGACCCGGGCAGGACGTTGACCCGCGCCGCCCTGGTCCGTCGCCACAGCCGGTCCTCGGCGGCGAACGTCGGTTCGTCGAGCCGGTCGCGCAGGTCGAGCCAGATGCTCAGCCCCGCGCTCGCGGGCACGTGCCGGATGCCGTGTGCCGTCAGCAGGGCCGAGGCGTGCGCGTGGGACCCGCCCAGCCGGCGGCCGTTCTCGGCGAGCAGCGCGGAGACCCGTTCCCCGTCGGACAGCAGGTCGCACAGCAGGGCCTGGGTGTCGGTGGAGACGGTGGCGAAGTAGGCCAGCGCGCGGGCCGCGTCCCGGGTCGGCCGGGCGGGGCGCAGCACGCCGACCTTGAGCCCGGACAGGCCGAAGTCCTTGGCGAACCCCCAGATCACGTGCACCCGGTCGGCGTGGGGGCCCAGCACGGCGGGGTCCAGCACGCTGACGAACGGCTCGGGACCGAACGCGCAGTGCGCGTGGATCTCGTCGCTGATCACGTCCAGGTCGTGCTCGGCGGCCACGCGCAGCAGGTCGCGCAGCACCGGGGCGGGGTACACCGCGCCGTGCGGGTTGGCGGGCGAGCTGAGCGCCACCGCGCGCACGGTCTCGCCTTGGCGGCGGAGCTCGCGCACGGTCCGGTCGATGACGTCGACGTCGAGCGCGAAACCGGTGTCCGGGCTCATCGGCGCCGGCGCGAGCCGGGCCCCGGAGCGGTCGGTCAGGTCACCGGCGAACGCGGAGTAGTAGGGAGCGGGCACCACGATCACGTCACCCGGGTCGCACGTGACCGTGGCCGCGATGTCCAGCGCCGCCGTGGCACCCGCCGTGATGACCAGGTCGTCCGGGTCGACCGGGGCGTGCCACGTCCCGCCGAGCAGCCGGGCGACGGCGGCGCGCAGCGGCGCGGTCCCGTGCGGCAGGCCGTAACGCGTGTCGACCGGAGTCCGCCGGGCGGTGAGGAGCGGCTGGAGCACGTCCTCCAGCAGCCGGTTCTCGGCGGTGCCGAGGTTCACGTGCCCGGACGGGTTGTCGACCGGGTGGAACGGGTCGGCCTCGGCCTCGAAGTGGGCGGTGGCGATGACGGGCGCGCCCGCGGCGAGCCGGGCGGCGGCGCGGGAGGTCATCGGACCGCGCTCCGCTCGGCCGCGGGACCGGTGAGCAGGCCGGGGTGCGCGCCCAGGCCCATCGACGCGTCGATCACCGCGCCGTGCAGCAGCGCCGCCGCGGGCTGCGCCAGCCAGTGGATCAGCTCGGCCACCTCGTCGGGCCGGATCAGCCGGCCGCCGGGCAACCGGGCCAGCAGGGCGTCACGGGCCTCGGGGGAGAGCCCGTCGAACGTGCTGGCGCGCAGCATCTCGGTGTCCACCGCGCCGGGGCACACCGCGAAGACGCGCACCGGCTCGTGCGCCAGCTCGGCGGCCAGGTGGCGGGTCAGGTAGGTCAGCGCCGCCTTGCTCATGCCGTCGGCGACGTGGAAGCCGGGGAACGTGGCGATGCCGCCGCCCACGCTGGCGACGTTGACCACCACGCCGCCGCCCCGGTGCAGCATGTCCGGCAGCACCTGCTGCGCCAGCCACAGCGGGCCGAGGCTGTTGACCCGGAAGAACGCGGCCGCCTGCTCGGCCTCGCCGTCGACCTGCGACTCCACCGTCTTCGAGCCGACGGCGGCGTTGTTGACCAGCACGTCGACCGGACCGGGCAGCTCGGCCGCCAGCCGCTGGTGCGACACCCAGTCGCCCTGCTCGAACGGGAACGCCACGACCTCGGCGCCCGCCGCGGCGTGCTCGGCGACGATCCGCTCGGCCCGGTCGCGTCCGCTGCGGTAGGTGAACCACACGCGGTCGCCCGCGGTGGCGAACCGCGCGACGGCGGCCCGGCCGATCCCGCTGGAGCCGCCGGTCACCAGGACGGTCCGCATCACTGTCTCCTGTCGGTGGTCGGCTCGTTCGCCGTGCGTGGTTCGAGGTGTGCCGGGTCCGGGGTGTGCCGGATCGGGGACGTGCCGGTTCAGGGTGTGGCGAAGGCCAGCGCGTGCACCGCACCGCCGACCGGGTCGTCCGGGTCGCCGAGGCCGAGCGGCAGGTCGAAGTGGTTGCGGTCGGGCACCACCAGCTCGGTCACCGGAACCCCCAGCGCGGCGGCCCGTCCGGCGGCCAGCCGCTGCTGCGCGTCGAAGCCCGCCGGCTCGTGGACACCCCTGGCCAGCACCAGGGGCGGGAGCCCGGCGTGCAGGTGCCGGGCCGGCCCGCACTCGGCGACCTCGTCGGCCGACAGCCGGACCTCGTCGCCGACGCTGGTGTGCCGCAACGGTTCCAGCTCGTAGAGACCGCTGAGCAGCACCGCGCCGGCCGCCGGCACCGGGTCCGGCCCGACCAGGCACATGCCGGCCAACTGCGCGCCGACGGAGTGGCCGACCAGCACCACCCGCCGGGGATCGACACCGAGGCCCTCGGCGTCGTCGACCAGCGCCCGCACCGCTTCCCGCACCGACTCGGTGATCCCGCGCACGCGCGCCCGAGGGGCGAGCGGGTACCCGACGGCCGCGAAGGCCGCCCCGGAAGCCACCAACCCCGGTGCGCCGTAGGCGGACGACCACTCGTCCAGCAGCTGCCAGTAACCGCCGTGCACGAACACGACCAACGGCGCGTTCGGCCGGGGCGCGGGGAAGAAGTGCACCCGCTCGGCGGGATCGGCGCCGTACGGCACCGTCCGCCAGGCCAGCTCCGCCCGTGCCGCCGCGGACCGGTCCGCGTACCGGTCGAGGTACGGCTGGACCGAGGGGACGCCCAAGCCGGGCAGGTAATCGCGGTCGAGCCGGCCCGCACGGGCCGCGGCTAACCCGCCCTCGCTCACCGGCCCTGCCCGCCGACCGCGCCCCGGGTGAAGGTGTTGATCACGGCGGCGATCCTAACCGGACACACAGCCGGTGCTCGGCCGGACGACGGCCCCGCACCGCGGGCCGCCCGTCGCCGTGCGCGGCCCGTCGGCCCGACTCGGACTTGCGGGACGACCAGGGCAAACAGGGCCGTCCCGCTACGACGGCCACCCACCGGACGCCCGGTGCGCCGGACCCGTGCGGAAGCTGCGGGGTGCCGAATCCCGACCCCCTGCCCCGACCCCCTGCCCCGACCGCCCGCTCACGACCCGACTGCCGGCGGCTAGAGTGGGGTCCATGTCGAGTCCCGAGGCGGACACGGTGGGGGCTTTCGGTCACGCCGTCAGCCCCCTGCACCACTGAGGACACCGGTTCCGTCGCACCGCGACGGCCGGACGGGTGTGCGCTCAGGGAGCCGACCGCGGTGCCGAGAAGGCCCTTGCCGTGCTTCTCCCACCTCGGAGCCCACTCGATGCCTCTTCCGCTGTACCTGCTCGCCCTGGCCGTGTTCGCCATGGGCACCTCGGAGTTCATGCTCGCCGGCCTCCTGCCGGACCTCGCCGCCGACCTCGACGTGACCGTCGGGACGGCGGGCACGCTCACCTCGGCCTTCGCGGTCGGCATGGTGGTCGGCGCGCCGCTCATGGCGGCGCTCGCCCGCGACCGGCCCGGGCGGCTCGGCCTGCTCGGGTTCGTGCTCGCGTTCCTGGCCGCCCACGTCGTGGGCGCGACGACGTCGAGCTTCCCCGTCCTGGTGGTGACCAGAATGGTGGCGGCGCTCGCGAACGCGGGGTTCCTCGCCGTGGCGCTGACGACCGCCACCGCGCTGGTCCCACCCGACCGGAAGGGGCGGGCGCTCGCCGTGCTGCTGTCCGGGACGACGGTGGCCACGATCGCCGGGGTGCCCGGCGGCGCGGTGCTGGGCGCGCTGCTCGGGTGGCGTGCCACGTTCTGGGCCGTCGCCGCCCTCTGCCTGCCCGCCGCCCTCGGCATCCTGCGGACCGTCCCGCCGCGCACCGGGGAGCGGACCGCGGGCCCGCCCCTGCGGCAGGAGGTGGCGCAGCTCCGGCGGCCCCGGCTGGTCCGGGTCATGGTGCTCGGGGCGCTGGTGAACGCGGCCACCTTCGCCGCGTTCACCTTCCTCGCCCCCGTCGTGACCGGCACCGCCGGGCTGGGGGAGCTGTGGATACCCGTCGTGCTGGTGCTGTTCGGCGTCGGTTCGTTCCTCGGCGTCACGATCGCCGGCCGCGCGGCCGACCGGCGTCCCGGCCCGGTGGTCGCGGTCGGTGGTCCGCTGCTGGCCGTCGGCTGGGTCGCCCTGGCCACCGCGGCGGAGCAACCGGCCGCCCTGCTGGTGCTCGTGCTCGCGCAGGGCACGCTGTCGTTCGCGCTGGGCGGCACGCTGATCGCCCGCGTCCTGTACGAGGGTGCCGGCGCGCCGACCATGGCCGGCTCCTACGCCACCGCCGCGCTCAACGTCGGCGCGACCGCCGGACCGCTCCTCGCCGCGACCACCCTCGGCGCCGGGCCCACCGGTCCACTGTGGACGAGCGCGGCACTGGTCGCGCTCGCCCTCGTCGTGTCGGTCATCCCCGTCCGGAGCGCTCCAGGGCGAGTGCCGCCTGCCGGATGATGTCCAGGCGACCCGCCAACGTCGTGGCGGCGGCCGAGACCATGATCCCCAACGTGGTCACGCCCGCCGCCGCGTAGTCCGCCATCCGGCCCGCCACCCGGTCGACCGGACCGACCAGCGACGTCGCGTCGATGAACTCGAACGGCAGGCAGGCGGCCGCCGCGGCGCGGTCACCGGCGCGGAGGTGGCCGTGCAGGTCGGCGACCGCCTGCGCGAAACCGAGCCGCACGGCCATCTTGCAGTAGAAGTTGTGCTCGGGGTCGCCGATGCCCAGGAGGTAGGCGTACTGCCCGCGCAACGCGTCCGCGGCGTCGCGCGGGTCGTCGGCGAACGACGTCGCCAGGCACGGCAGCACGTCGAACCCGTCCAGGCCGAGCCCGGCGCGCGCCCGCCCCGCGGCGATCTCGGCCACCGCGGACTCGACCCGCTCGGGCGAGGTGAACACGCCGATCCAGCCGTCCGCGACCTCGCCCGCGAGCCGCAGGTTCCTCGGCCCCACGGCGGCGAGGTACACCGGCAGGTCCGCCCGCAACGGCTCGGTGAACAGGTGCAGCGGTGCCCGCGTCGACCCCGACCGCGGCAGCGGGTAGTGCTCTCCCTCGTGGTGGACGGGGCCGCCGCGCAACGCCGCCCGCACGATCTCGACGTACTCGCGGGTCCGGGCGAGCGGCTGGTCGAACGCCGCGCCGTACCAGCCGTCGGCGACGTCCGGGTTCGACACGCCGAGGCCCAGCCGGAACCGCCCGCCGGACAGGCTGTCCAGGGTCGCCGCGGTCAGCGCGGCCATGGCCGGCGTCCGCCCCGGCACCTGCATCACGCCCGACGCGAGCGCGATCCGCTCGGTCCGCGCCGCCACGTACCCCAGCACGCTCGGCGCGTCGGACTTGTAGCCCTCCGGCGCCAGCGCGATGGCGTACCCCAACCGCTCGGCCTCCCGCGCCAACTCGCCCGCGCCCTGGTAGACCAGGTTCACACCCAGCTCCATCGGTTCCCCCTTCCGGTCGCCGGAGTCGTCAGACGAGGTGGGCGCCACCGTCGACCAGCAGCACCTGCCCGGTCACGTACCGCGCGTCGACCAGGCCGAGGACGGCCTCGGCGACGTCCTCGGGCCGCCCCACCCGCTGCAACGGGGTCACCCGCTTGGTCATCTCGGCGATCTCGGTGAAGTCCTTGGTCCACGGCGTCTCGATCAGGCCGGGCGCGACGGCGTTGACGCGGACCTCCGGGCCGACCGTGTTGGCCAGCAGCCGGGTCATGTGCTCGATGGCCGCCTTGCTCACCGCGTACGGGATGGAGCTGCCCGCGGGCCTGCTGCCGGCCACCGACGACACGTTGACGATGCAGCCCTCGCCGGACTCCCGCAGGTGCGGCATCGCCGCCACGGAGGTCTGCCAGGTGCCCACGACGTTGAGGCCGAGGATCTCCCGCCACACCTCCGGCGTCACGGCGGCGAGGTCGGCGTGCGGGATGCGCCGGGTCGCGCCGGCGTTGTTCACCAGCACGTCCAGCCGGCCGAACTCCTCGACCGCGCGGCGGACCAGCCCGCGCGCCTGCTCCTCCACGGCGACGTCCGCCCGGTGGTGGACGGCGCCGGGCAGCGACTCGGCGAGCCGCCGCCCGGCCTCGACCGACCGGACCGAGTTGACGACGACCCGGACGCCCTCCCCGGCGAGCCGGCGCGCCACCGCGCTGCCGATGCCGGACGACGAGCCGGTCACGATGGCGACCCTCTTGTCGGTCACGACGAACCTCCTGCCTGCGCGGAGCCCGGTCGGTCCGGGACCTCCGGTGCTACCCGGTCGCGCGCGAGTCGCGCCGACCGTCGATGCCCCACGACGTCACCCGTCCGGGGTGGATGCGGATGAGCGGCTCGGGCCCGTCGACCGCTTCGGCGCGGCCCCGGACCTCGATGCCGCGCGGCACCCACGGCGGCCCGGTGCGTGCGGCCGACGTCGCGCCACTCCTTGCTCTGCGCCATGCCGTGGCCGCCGATCCCGATGACCTCGGGGTCGAGCCGCCAGCCGACCGGGCACACGTGCGGCAGGCCGTCGCGGCCCGCGGTCGCGATCCGGGCCGGCAGTTCGCGGTGGGGGCCCGACCGGGGGTAGTCGGTCTCGGCTGCGGTGGAGATGCCCATGGTCGCCTCTCGTCGTGGGGGTGCGGTGTTCCCGTCGTCCCACCTCACGACGACGGGTGCCGCGCTTCGGCGTGGGCACCCGCACGGCTCACCGTGGCCCGGCTGTTGCGCCCCAACGCCTCCCGCAGGTACGCCGCGGCGTCCGCCACCGTCCGCCCCTCGCCCAGCACCTCGGGCACGGCGTCCGGGTTGATGGCCACCGTGTGCCGCGCGGTGACCACGACGCCGTCCGCGGTGTCCTCGAACGCCCACGAACCGCTGTGCCCGAACAGCAGCTTCGGCGGCACCAACTGCTTGTAGACGATCGACGACGGCTCGAAGCACAGCCGGACGGACTCGGTCGTGTGCGCCGAGCCGTCCGCGGTGACCGTGTCCATCTCCATGTGCTGCACGCCCGGCTCGTCCTCCCGCAGCACGACCCGGCGCACGTGCGGCAGCCGGTCGGGCCACGCGTCCGAGCGGTGGACGAACGCGTAGGCGTCCGCCGCGGCCCCCGGCAGCCGGACCACGTCGCTGAACGAGAACACCAGGTCGTCGACCGGGTGGTCCTGCTCGGCGATCCGGGCGAGCGCGGCCAGCTCGACGGGGCTGTTGCGGTCCACCGCCCGGGTGATCCACTCCAGCGCGTCGGCGTCGTCGTCCACGGCGGTGAAGTCGTGCTCCAGCACCACCTCGGTGCGCCCGCCGGGCAGCCGGGTGAACCGCCAGGCGCCGCCCATGGACGCCACCGGCGCCTGGCCGCGCTCCTGCCGGAACGTGATCCGCAACCCCGCCCCGTCCAGCTCGCGCCGCGAGGTCCAGGACTTGACCTCGCCGTTGACCAGCGCCCAGAGCCGGAACCGCTCCTCGCGCTCACCGCGCTCCAGGTGCTCCACGTGCAGGCTGGGTGCGAAGATCACCGGCCACCGGGTCACGTCCGCCACCAGCGCGTACAGGCTCTCCGCGGGCGCGGCGACGACCAGGGTGTGCTCGGTGTGCCGGCGCGCCGCGCTCACTTCGCCCCGGCCAGGTTGTCGTTGACCAGGTCGAGCAGCGCGCGGGGCGTCTCCAGCTCGACCATCACCTCGTCCGGCAGGCTGATGCCGAAGTCCCGCTCGATGCGCGCCGCGGTCTCCATCAGCGCGAGCGAGTCGTAGCCGAGGTCGCTGAACGGCACGTCGGTGATGTCGGCGCGCAGGTCCGCGCTCTCCTCCTCGCCCGCGCAGCTGACCAGGATGGTGCGCAGGTCGTCGATCGTCATGGTGCTCATCTCTCACTCCTCGCAGTCGATGGGCCCGGCCGAGGTCTCAGCCGGGTACGGCGGTGACCACGACCGCCGAGTTGAAGCCCCAACGGCCGCGCCCGAGCACCAGGGCCGTGGCGACCCGGGCCTCCCGGGGCGAGCCGTGGACCAGGTCGAGCCCGTAGTCGTCCGGCACGTCGGCGGTGCCCGCCGTCGCCGGGATCACGCCGTCGCGGAGGGACAGCAGCGCGGCGACCACGTCGAGCGGCCCGCCGCCGGAGAACAACCGGCCGGTCAGGCTCTTGGGCGCGGTGACCGGGACGCCGCGCGGGCCGAAGACGGCGGTGATCGCGTCGGCTTCGGCGCGGTCGAGCTCGGGCACGCCGGCGGCGTCGGCGAACACCACGTCCACGTCCGCCGGGGTCAGCCCGGCGTCGGCCAGCGCCAGCCCGGCGGCACGGCGCAGCCCCGGTGGGCGCGGCGAACCCGGCGGCGGGTCGAACGTGGACGCGTACCCGGCGATCTCGCCGTAGACGCGGTGCGCGCCCCGGTCGCGGGCCGCGCTGTCCCGCTCCAGCACCAGCATGGCCCCGCCCTCGCCCGGCACGTACCCGCGCGCGGCCGCGTCGAACGGCAGGTAGGCGCGGCGCGGGTCGGTGGCGGTGCTGACGCGGCCGCTGGACAGGTGCGACAGCCAGCCCCACGGGTCGAACGCCGAGTCGACACCGCCGGTGACCACGAGCGGCGTGCCGCGGCGGACCGTGCGCCGGGCGTGCCCGATCGCGTCCAGCCCGCCCGCCTGCTCGGCGACCAACGCGCTGCTCGGGCCGCGCATGCCGTGCCGGATCGAGATCTGGCCGGTGTTCACCGCGTAGAACCAGGCGAACGACTCGTACACGCTGACGTACCGGGAGCCGCGCGACCACAGCTTGCGGAACTCCTGGTGGGTGAACTCGAAGCCGCCCGACGCGTTGGACGTCACGACGCCCATGTCGTAGTCGGTCAGCGCGGTCGGGTCGACCTTCGCGTCGGCCAGCGCCCACTCCGACGCGGCGAGCGCGAACCGGGTGGACACGTCGGTCTGGGGCAGCAGCCGGCTCGGGATGTGCTCCGCGGCGTCGAAGTCGAGGATCTGCCCGGCCAACCGCGCGGGCAGCGCCGACGCGTCGAACCGGGTGATCTCGCCGATGCCGCCGCGGCCCGCGAGCGTGGCGTCCCAGTACGCCTCCGCGCCCAGGCCGTTCGGCGCGGTGACGCCGAGTCCGGTGACGTGGACCTTCACGCGCCCGCCCCCCTGGCGCCGGGGCGGCGGAGCACCATCGCGCTCTGGAAGCCGCCGAACCCGCTGCCGACCGTGAGCACGGTGTCCACCCGCTGCTCCCGGGCGACCAGCGGCACGTAGTCGAGGTCGCACTCCGGGTCGGGCGTGCGCAGGTTCGCGGTCGGCGGGATCACGCCGTGCTCGATCGCCAGCGCGGACGCGGCGATCTCCACCGAGCCGATCGCGCCGAGCGAGTGCCCGACCATCGACTTGATCGAGCTGATCGGCGTGCGGCGGGCGTGCTCGCCGAGGCTGCGCTTGAACGCCGCCGTCTCGTGCCGGTCGTTCTGCTTGGTGCCGGAGCCGTGCGCGTTGATGTACCCGACGGCGGTGCCGTCCACCCTGGACTCGTCGAGCGCCGCCCGGATCGCCTCGGCCATCTCGCGGCCGTCGGTCTTGAGGCCGGTCATGTGGTAGGCGTTGCAGCGGGTGGCGTACCCAGAGATCTCCGCGTAGACGTGGGCTCCACGGCGACGCGCGCTCTCGTACTCCTCCAGGACGAACATGGCCGCGCTCTCCGCCAGCACGAAACCGTTGCGGGAACCGTCGAACGGGCGGGAGGCGTGCTCCGGGTCGTCGTTGTAGGTGCTGGTCGCCTTGATCGCGTCGAAGCAGGCCACCACGATCGGCGTGATGGGGGTGTCCGACGCGCCCGCCAGCACGACGTCCGCGCTGCCCTCGCGGATCAGTGCGACCGCGTGGCCGACCGAGTCGAGCCCGGACGTGCACCCGTTGGACACCATGGTCACCGGGCCCTCCGCGCCGACGGTCCAGGCGACCTCGGCGGGCATCACGCTCGGCACCAGGTAGTCGAACATGTACGGCGAGAGGTGCTCGGGGTCCGGCAGCCACTTCGCGCCGTCGTCGGACAGCACGCGGTACTCGTTCTCCAGGCTGGTGGCGGCGGCGACCGCGCTGCCCAGGCACACGCCGACCCGGTGCGGGTCGAGTGCGCCGACGTCGAGCCCGCTGTCCCGCACGGCGTCGCGCGCGCAGACCACGGCGAACTGCGCGGCGCGGTCCATGCGGCGGATCTCGCGAGGGCTCAGGCCCTCGGCGACGGCGTCGAAGTCGGTCTCGCCCGCGACCTGGGAGCGGTAGGGCGACGGGTCGAAGAACGAGATCCGGCGCGTCGCCGTGCGGCCGGAGGTCAGCAGGTCCCAGAACCGCGCCGTGCCCGCTCCTCCCGGTGCGCGCACACCGATCCCCGTGATCACGACCCGGCGGGTCATCGGTCGCCCCCGGTGTTGGTCGAACGAAGCATCTCGGCACCTCTCGTGTCGAATGTGGACGGCGTGGGTCGGTGGACTTCCCCGCGGTGGTGGGCGAAGCGTGCCGGGCCCTGCTCGGGCGCGACTCGAACACCGGTGTGCGACGCGGTCGAGGGGCGGGCGCCGGGATCGCTCCCGGCGCCCGCGCCACCCGGCGGCTAGCCGATCGCGGTGGAGGAGAGCGTCACCGGCGCGGGCGGCTCGCACAGCAGCGGGCGCAGGGTGTTGGGCGGGTCGCCCGGCGTCACGCTGTTGCGGACCCAGCGGAACGACGGGTTGTCGACGCTCGTGCCGCCGGTCGCGGACCGCGCCACGCCGGTGCTGCCCGCGACCAGCCCGACGGCCAGCGTGGGCAGGTCGAACGGCACGTTCGCGGTGAACGGGCCCGCGGCCTTGAGCACCAGGACGTCGCCCTTGCGCTCGACGGTCGTCGCGCCGCTGAGGTTGCTGCCGCCGTAGAGGACGTAACCGAGCAGCGACGCGTTCGAGGGCAGCCGGAACCGGAGCTCGACGTCGCGGACGTCGCTCTGGAACGTCGGGTTGGGTGTGATCACCGGCGGGTCGAACGCGATGCCGAAGAGGCCCTTCGGCGGCACCGAGCTCGGCGCGGTCACCTTGAACGTGAGGCTGTACGGCATGGTGGCGCTGCCGCCGGGGAACGTCACCAGGCAGCCGTAGTCGACCGTGACCTGCGTGCTCGCGTAGCTCGCCTCGGCCAGCCGGGCGATGCCCGCCCCGTCCGGCGTCGAGGGGTCGGCGCCGGCGGTGGTGGTGCCGATCGGCAGGATGCCCGCGAGCGCGATGGCGCCGACGGCGACCACGCGGGTGGCCCATTTCGACTGAAGGGTCATTCGTCGTCCTCTGCTGTCGTGGATGTGGTGGCGCGGATGTGGTGGCGCGGATGTGGTGGCGCGGCGACCGGTCGGCCGGGCGGGCGCGGCCCGGCCGACGGCGACCTCCGCGGTCCGGGGACTGTCTAGGCGGCCCTCGTCGAACGCCGCTCGACCGCCGGTCCAACGGGGGTCGTGCCCGCGTGGCCGAGCCGGGATCGAGCGGGCGTCGAGCGGGGCCGGCCACGCTGCGGCGCCAGACACCAGCGACCGGCGAAGGAGGCAGCAGGCGTGCTGGACCACCCGCTCACACAGGACAGCCTGACCACGGCGACGGAAGAGGTCGCCGCCGTCGCGGCCCGGTGCGCCGACCGCGCCGAGGCGGACCGGCGGCTCGACCCGGACGTCGTGCGCGCCGTGCTCGACGCCGGGTTCGCGCGGCACTTCGTGCCCGCCGCGTGGCAGGGCCGCGACGGCGACTTCCTCGACCTCACCCGGGCGGTGGCCGCCGTCGGGGAGGCCTGCGCGTCGACCGCCTGGTTCGCCTCGCTGACCGCGAGCCTGGGCCGCATGGCGGCCTTCCTGCCCGTCGAGGGCCAGGCCGAACTCTGGTCGGACGGACCGGACGCGCTGATCGTCGGCGCGCTCATGCCGATCGGCCGGGCCGAACCGGTCGACGGGGGCTGGCGGCTCTCCGGCACGTGGAGCTTCGTCAGCGCGGTCGACTTCTCCGACTGGGCGCTGGTGTGCGCGATGGCCGCCACCGGCGGCGCGCCCGAGGCGAGGTTCTTCGCCGTGCCCCGGGCCGCGTACCGGATCGAGGACACGTGGCACTCGGTGGGCATGCGGGGGACGGGCAGCAACACCCTCGTGCTCGAGGACGTGTTCGTGCCCGCGACGCGGTCGTTCAGCCGTGACCGGCTGGCGGCCGGCCGGTCGGCGGGGTCGACGGCGCCGTGCCACGCGACACCGCTGCGCGCGGCCAACGGCCTGTCCTTCGCCGCACCCGTGCTGGGCGCGGCCCGCGGCGCGCTCGCCGCGTGGACCGGGTACATCCGGGAGAAGACCCGCAACGCACCGGCCCGCGACGGGGTCGCCGCCGGCACCCCGCAGACGCACGAGCTGACGCTGACCCGCGCCTCGGCCGAGGTCGAGGCGGCGCAACTGCTGCTCGAACGCGCCGCGGGCGTCGCGGACCGGGGCGCCGTCCCACCCGACCTGGTCGCCCGCAACACCCGCGACTGCGCGTTCGCCGTCGACCTGCTCGTCACGGCGGTGAACCGGCTGTTCCGCGCGGCGGGCACGTCGGGCCAGTCCTCGACGAACGCCATCCAGCGCTTCTGGCGCGACGCCAACGCCGCGTCCAGCCACATCGTGCTCCAGTTCGAGCCGGCGGCCGCCGCGTACGCCGGTCGACTGCTGGCCGACCACGACACCCCGGAGGGGAAATGATCGACGTCAGCCGGTCGGACGCGGGCTTCGTCGCCCTGGTCACCATCGACGTCAGCGACCCGGCCGCGCACGCGCCGCTGCTCGACCTGCTCTCGCGCGAGGTCGAGCAGTGGGTGCGGCACCGGCCCGGGTTCGTCTCGGCGAACTACCACGTGAGCCTCGACGGCTCCCGGATCGTCAACTACGCGCAGTGGGCGAGCGAGGAGGACTACCGGGAGTCGTTCCGCAGCAACCCGGACGCGGGCTCGTTGCGCGCCGCGATCACCGCGATCGACGGCGTCGACAAGCTGGAGATGGTGGGGTACACGCTGGCGAGGTCGATCACCGCCGCGCCCGCGTAGCGACCCGACGAGCACGAACGCGGTGGCGGCGACCCGACCGGTCGCCGCCACCGCGTTCGTGCGGGTCAGGGGAGCTGGTCGTGCTCGACCCGGCGGGACCGGTTGAGCAGCTCGCCGTCCACCCGCACGAGCACGTCGTGCACCACGCAGCTCGGGGCGATGTCGGGCTTGCCACCGGGCCGGGTGGTGATCACCAGCGCGTACACCGTGGACCGGACGCTGCCGTCGTCCTGCGGCTCCAGGTCGATCATGCCGAACCAGTGCCGGCGCTGCACCGGGTCGCCGTCGAACCGCCGGTGGAACTCGTGCAGCTCGGTGCTGATGCCCGCCCTGGTGCGGGCGGGCTCGCGGCCGGGGGTGTGCCGGAACTCGCCGTCCTCGGTGAACGTGTCGGCGTAGGCCTCGAACGCGCCACCGTCGAGCAGCTGCATCTGCCGTGCGTAGAACTGCTGGACCTCGGCGTAGAGGTCGGTGCGGGATTGCGTGGTGGGCATGCGGCTCCTCCTGCGGGCAGCGGGTCTGTCGGCCGGCCCACGGTGGACCGCGCGGCTCGACGCCCGCTCGAGCCCGGCCCGTGCCGCCGCGCGTCGAGGCGTGCTCGACCGGCGGTCGAGCCGGTCCGGCCAGCATTCGGCCATCGCGGGCTACGGCACCGGCAACGGAGGAGACGACATGGCGGACAAGACCCGGCGGGTGGCCCTGGTCACCGGCGCCACCAGCGGGATCGGCCTGGACATCGCCCGGCGCCTGGCCCGCGCGGGCCTGAGCGTCTACATCTGCGCCCGGCACGACGACGTCGTGACCAAGACCGTCGACGAGCTGCGCGGACAGGGCCTGGACGTGGACGGCCGGGCCTGCGACGTGAGCGTGCCGGCGCAGGTGCGCGACCTCGTGCGCGCGGCCGTGGAGCGCTTCGGACCGATCGACGTCCTGGTCAACAACGCGGGCCGCAACGGCGGCGGGATCACCGCCGAGATCGAGGACGACGTCTGGTTCGACGTCATCAACACCAACCTCAACAGCGTGTTCGTGGTGACCAAGGAAGTCCTCACCGCGGGCGGGATGCTCGGGCGGGACTCCGGGCGCGTGGTCAACATCGCGTCCACCGGCGGCAAGCAGGGCGTGCTGCACGGCGCGCCGTACTCGGCGTCCAAGCACGGCGTCGTCGGCCTGACCAAGGCGTGGGGCCTGGAACTGGCCAAGACCGGCATCACGGTCAACGCGGTGTGCCCGGGCTTCGTGGAGACGCCGATGGCCGAGCGCGTCCGCACGCACTACGCGGGCATCTGGGGCGTCGACGAGGCGGAGACCCACGCCCGCATCACCACCAGGGTCCCGATCGGGCGCTACGTGGAGCCGCGCGAGGTGTCCGCGATGGTCGAGTACCTGATCGGCGAGGACGCGGGCGCGGTGACCGCGCAGGCGCTCAACGTCTGCGGCGGGCTCGGCAACTACTGATCGCGGACGGCGGAGGAGCAGACCATGATCGAGCACACCGTCGAGGACGGGGTGGCGTTCCAGGACGACTTCAGCGCGGGGTTCCGCCACGAGGGGCCGGACGCGCGGTGGCGGGTCCGCCCGTCCGGTGCCCTGCCGGCCGGTGACGGGGTCGTGCGGACCTCGTCGGACGGCGTGGTGGTGGAGCCGCCGGGGGTCGACCCGGTGACCGGCGAGCCCGCGTTCGCCCGGCCCGCGACGGACGGGCCGACCGAGCACATCCGGTGGGCGGCGTTCGCCGCGAGCACGTCGGCGGCGGGCTGGTCCGGCTTCGACGTGGCGCCCGGGTCGCGGTTCGGCGCGACGATGGCGATGTCGGCGCAGTTCTTCGGGCTGGACAAGCACGACCTCGGTGCCGGCGTCGACCCGGACTCGGACCTGCGGCTCGGGATGGCCGGGATGATCTGCGTCGACCTGGAGTCGGGCCTGGTGTTCGACTTCGTGCTGACCAGGCGGCGGGTGTACGCGCTCTACGAGCGGCTGCCCCGGCCGGGCCTGACGCACGCGGCGTTCTCGTACGCGGTCCCGGTGGCCGTGCGCGAGCCCGACCGGTTCCACGACTTCGAGGTGCGTCTCGACGCCGACCGGGCAGTGGTGCGGTGGCGGCTGGACGGGGCCGACGTGCTGGCCGTGGACCGGATCGGGCTGCGCTGCCTGGACCCGGAGTACCTGAAGAAGGACGAGGAAGGCCCGGAGTCGGAAGTGCTGCCGCGCCAACTCGCGCTGGGCTTCGGCCTGTTCACCGACCGGCTGTTCGGCCAGGGGGCCCGCCTGCGCGCCCGCCACGCCCGCGTGACCGTCGCTTGAGGACACCGGACGGGGCGAAGCCCCGCCCGCGCCACCGGGTGGTCAGCAGGGGTCGGTGTTGGACAGGTCCTCGACGAAGCGGCTGAACAGGCGGGCCAGCTCGGCGCGGTCCCGGTCGGACCAGTGGGCGATCGCCTGGCCGAGGAAGGCCTGGCGGAACAGGTGGGCGCGGCGGGCCAGGTCGGCGCCTTCCCCGGTCAGGCGCAGCTGGATGCGCCGGCCGTCGGTCTGCGAGGCGACCCGTTCCAGGTAGCCCGCCTGGATCGCCGAGCCGACCATCCGGCTGGCCCGGGACGGGTCGAGGCCGATCCGGTCGGCGACCAGCCCGACGGTGACCCCCTCGCTGTCGGTCTCCGCGCCCTCCTCCACCGCGTACAGCACCGGGATCAGGCTCAGGTCGACGCGCGCGGCGGGCTGCTCCTCGGAGATCCGGCCCAGGCTGCGTCGGACCTGGTTGCGCCGCAGCCGACCCAGCGCGTGCTCGATGAGGGCCAGAGACGGGTCGTCCATGGCGGCCAGGTTACCCGAAAGTATGCGCATTGCGATTTACCTGCGTTGCGCATATATTTGCCAAACTCACCTACTTGCGCAGGGCAGTCGACGGAGGCGCGCATGACCACCACCCAGGCCCGGAGCACCAGGCGGCGCGACCGCGCGGTCGTCGCCGTGACGGCGGTCGCCACCCCGGTGGTCCTCTGGGCGCTCATCACCTACGCGTTCGGGTTCGACATCACCGTCCCGGAGAGCTTCGGCTCCTCGTCCCGCACCGCGCTCGAACCGGTCCCGGTCATCGCCACGGCCGTCGCGGCCGTGCTGGCGGGCTGGGCGTTGCTGGCGCTGCTCGAGCGGTTCGCGGGCAGGCGGGCGCTGACGATCTGGACCACCGTCGCGGTGGTCGTGTTCCTCGGGACGCTGCCCTACATGCCGGGCTTCACCGTCGCCGAACGCCTGCTGCTCGGCCTGGTCCACCTGTCGCTCGCCCTGGTCCTGGTCCTCGGCCTGCGCCGGACCGCACGGGCACGGCACTGACCGGACACCCCGCCGCGGCGGGCCGGAACGGAAACGAGGAGACGAAGTGAACCAGGACCTCGGTCACCCGAGGCGGTGGCGGATCCTCGCGGTGCTGGTCGGCAGCCTGATGGCGATCATCATCGACACCACCATCCTCAACGTGTCCCTCAAGACGCTGGCCGACCCGACCCGGGGGTTGGGCGCGACGCACAGCGAGCTGGAGTGGGCGCTCAGCTCCTACACCCTCGTGTTCGCCGCGCTGCTGTTCAGCTGGGGCGTCCTGGCCGACCGGGTCGGGCGCAAGCGGGTGCTCTCGCTGGGGCTCGCGCTGTTCGGCCTGGCGTCGGTCGGGTCGGCCTACTCCCAGGACGCGGTCCAGCTGGTCGTCGCCCGCGGCGTGATGGGCGTCGGAGCGGCCGCGGTGATGCCGTGCACGCTGGCCATCGTCGCGGCCGTGTTCCCGGCGCGGGAGCGGGCCAGGGCGATCGGCGTCTGGACCGCGGCCATCGGGGTCGCCCTCGCGCTCGGCCCGATCACCGGCGGCGTGCTGCTGGAGCACTTCTGGTGGGGCTCGATCTTCCTCATCAACGTGCCGCTGGTCGCCGCGACGCTGATCGCGGTGGCGCTGGTCGTGCCCGAGTCGCGCGCGCCGCGCGCCCGCGAGCTGGACGTCGTCGGCATGCTGCTGTCCGTCGTCGGCCTGGTGCTGATCGTGTACGGCGTCATCGAGGGCGGCCGGCTGGCGTCCTTCGCCGCGCCGCAGGTGTGGCTGACGATCGTGGCGGGCCTGGCCGTGCTGGTGCTGTTCGTGCGGCACGAGCGGCGCACCGCCCAGCCCGCGTTCGACATCGCCTCCTTCCGCGAGCCGGCCTTCACCGTCGCCATCGCGGCCGTGGGGCTGGTGTCGTTCGCGATGGCGGGCTTCCTGTTCTTCAGCGCGTTCTACATGCAGTCGGTGCGGGGTTACACGCCCTTGCAGGCGGGTGCGTGCACGCTGGCGTTGGCCGTGGCGATGATGGTCTTCGGTCCGCTCAGCGCGCGCGTGGCGGCGCGGTTCGGGCCCAAGGCGGTCTGCTCGGTCGCCCTGCTCGTCGTCGCGGTCGCGATGGGGGCGCTCGTGCTCATCGACGAGCGGACACCGCTGTGGGCGATCCTGCCGGTGTTCTTCGTGCTCGGCACGGGCATCGCCAACGTCATGCCACCGGCCGCGGTGTCGATCATGATGTCGTTGCCGCGGGAGAAGGCCGGTGTCGGCTCGGCCATGAACAACACCGTGCGCCAGGTCGGGCAGGCGCTCGGGGTGGCGGTCCTCGGCTCGGTGCTCGGCGCCGCCTACCGGTCCGGGATCGGCGACGCGCTCGGCGTGCTGCCGGTGGAGCGGCGGGCGGCGGCGGGCGAGTCGATCGAGGCGACGTTCGCCGCGGCGGCGGGCGCGGCCGACCAGGCGGGGGGTCTGATCGGCGCGGCCAAGGACTCGTTCGTCGCCGCCATGCACGTGAGCTCGCTGTGCGCCGCGATCGTGGCGCTGATCGGCGCGGCGGTGGTGTTCCGGTGGTTGCCGGGCAAGCCGCCGCCCGGCGCGGCGAACGCCTGGGGCGGGGGAGCCCCTAACAGCGGTCGGTCGTGGAAGCCCGACAGCGCGCCGGCGCCCACCGGTGAGCGCTGACGTGCCGCGATCACAACAACAGAGGAGTGCCATGTCCAAGGCGGTTGTCTTCTCCAGCTACGGGGGACCGGAGGTGCTGGAGACGATCGAGATCGAGGAGCCGCACGCGGGCGCGGGGGAGTTGCGCGTCCGGGTGCGGGCGGCCGGGGTGCAGCCCTTCGACACGATGGTGCGGCGCGGCGCGGTCAAGGGGTACGTCGAGGTGACGTTCCCGCAGACCGTCGGCAACGAGTTCGCGGGCGTGGTGGACGAGGTCGGCGAGGGCGTGACCGGCTGGGAGGTCGGCGCCGAGGTCATCGCGTTCACCACGATGAACGCGTGCGGCGAGGTCGTCGCGGTCAGCGCCGACCAGGTGATCGCGAAGCCGCCCGCGATGCCGTGGGAGGAGGCCGGGGTGCTGTCGGTGTGCGGGCAGACCGCGCACATCGCGCTGTCGGCGCTGAAGGTCGGCGAGGGCGACACCGTGCTGATCCACGGCGCGGCGGGCGGCGTCGGCACCATGGCCGTGCAGCTCGCGCGGGCGTGGGGCGCGACGGTCGTCGGCACGGCGAGCGAGCGCAACCACGACTACCTCCGCGAGCTGGGCGCCATCCCGGTCACCTACGGCCACGGCCTGGTCGAGCGGGTGCGCGAGGTCGCGCCGCAGGGCGTCGACGCCGCGCTCGACGCCGCGAGCCGGGACGCCATCGCGCCGTCGCTCGAACTGGTCGAGGACCGGGAGCGGGTCGGCACCATCGGCGACTACCTGGGCAGCAGGCAGTACGGCGTGGCCATGCTCGGCGGCACCCGCACGGCGGAGCGGCTGGCCGAGCTGGCGGAGCTCTACACGGCGGGCGGGCTGCGCATCCACATCCAGCGCGCGTACCCGTTCTCGGAGGCCGCGCGGGCGCACCGCGAGGTCGAGACCGGGCACGTGCGCGGCAAGGTCGTGCTCGTCGCCGACTGAGGTCCCGGGCTGCCGGTGGCGGGTCGATCGGTGTTCCACCAGGCTTCCAGCGGTCGGTGACACGGTGGGGCGACAGGCGAAGCCAAACGTGCCAACCGATGGAGGACAGACCGTTGCCCACAGACGAGAGATGGATCCTCGTGTTCGGCGCCACCGGCAAGCAGGGCGGCTCGACGGCCCGCCACCTGCTGGAGCGCGGCTGGTCCGTGCACGCGCTGGTGCGCGACCCGGACCGCCCCGCCGCCAGGGCGTTGCGGGCCGCGGGCGCGACCCTGGTGCGCGGTGACATGGACGACGCGGACTCGCTGCGCGCCGCCATGGCCGGCGCGTACGGCGTGTTCAGCGTCCAGACGCCGCTCGGCGAAGCCGGGGTGCCCGGCGAGGAGCGGCACGGCAAGCTC
The DNA here is from genome assembly GCF_006716745.1 of Saccharothrix saharensis. Classification (NCBI taxonomy): domain Bacteria; kingdom Bacillati; phylum Actinomycetota; class Actinomycetes; order Pseudonocardiales; family Pseudonocardiaceae; genus Saccharothrix; species Saccharothrix saharensis. The sequence continues at coordinate 8,208,593 of NZ_VFPP01000001.1, forward strand.
GTCGCCGACGTCGCGAAGGACGCGGGCGTCGGGCACTTCGTGCACAGCTCGGTCGGCGGCGCGGAGCGGCCGGAAGGCGTGCACTGGCGCGAGGCGAAGCTGCGGATCGAGGAGCGGATCCGGGAGAACGGCCTGCCCGCGACGTTCCTGCGGCCGGCGTACTTCATGGAGAACCTGGCCAACGACATGTTCCCGCCGACCCTGGTCGGCGACGAGCTGGTCTACCGCCGGGGCCTCGCCGACGGCGTGCCGCTGCAGATGATCTCGGCCGCGGACAACGGCTTCTTCGCCGCGGACGCGTTCGACGACCCGGACACCTACGTCGGCGCGAACGTCGACCTGGCCGGCGACGAGCTGACCGGGGACGAGATCGCGGCGGTGTTCCAGCGCCACACCGGGATGCCGACCCGGTTCGAGTCGATCCCGATGGCGGAGCTGGAGCGGACGAACCCGTGGCAGGCCGTCGCGTACGACTGGCTCAACCGGATCGGCTACACCGCCGACATCCCGGCGCTGCGCAGCCGGTACCCGGGGCTGGCGACCTTGGAGCACTGGCTGAAGAAGGTGGGCTGGACGCCGAGGCCGAGCACCGGCTGACCGGTCGTCCGGCCCGCAACGTGCGGCGGCTCCGCCGGGGATTCCCGACGGAGCCGCCGCACGTTTCTCATCACGAATATCTGGTTTTATGCGCAATGTCCGGTTCAATGCCCGTGGTGGTGATCGGCGACCGGACGGATCACGCGCTCGACGCCAACAGGTCCAGGTGCAGTCGGCGGACCTCGGCCATCGGTTCCAGCCCCAGTTCCTCGTCCAGGATGCGGCGCAGGTCCTGATAGGCCTGCAACGCCTCGGCCCGCCGGCCGCCGTGGCGCAGTTCGTGGATGAGCTGGCAGTGGAACCACTCGTTGAGCGGGTAGGCGACCACGAGCGCGCGCAGTTCGGGGATCAGGTCACGACGCCGGCCCAACGCGCGGTCCGCCTCGATCCGCAGTTCCAGCGCGCGGATGCGCAACTCCTCGAGGTGGCTGATGTGCCCCCGCAGCACGTCACCGCCGGAAATGTTGGCCAATGCCGGTCCGCGCCACAACGCCAATGCCTCCCGGAGGATGCGCGCGGCGTCGGCCGCCTGACCCGCGTCGAGCAGCGACCGACCCCGGGCGACGGAGTGCTCGAAGAGCGTGGCGTCGACCTCGTCGACCTCGACCCGCAATTCGTAGCCGGGCGGCCTGGTGACCAGCAGCGGCTTCCCGTCCCTGGTCAGCGCCTCGCGCTCGAACATCCGACGGGTGTGGTAGACGTAGGTCTGCAACGTGGTGAGCGCGCTGCGCGGCGGTTTGTCGTCCCACAGTTCGCGGACCAGCAGTTCGACGCTGGTCACTTCCCGCCTTAACGACAGAATCGCCAGTACCTTGCAGATCTTCTCGGAACTCGGTTCGATCACCCTGCCGTCGGCGAGTATGACCTCAATCGGTCCGAGCAGCCTGAACTGGAACACTCATCCCCCCAGTGCCTGATACGAGTCGGTTTCCCCCGAAACCGGCTCCGCGAGTCCTCCCCACGTGACTCCGCAGCGTCACACTAGCCACGGTCTGTGAATCCCGCAACGGGTTGTGCGCAATGATCTCGGGTATCTGTCCGGATCCACCTTTCCGCTGTTCAGGTGGCGACCTCGACTCCGTCACGCACTGCGCTGAAAGCGCAACTCTGCGGAACACGCGAATTGGCCGACGATATGTCCACGGCGTGGGGAAACACGGATGGTTTACCGCACTGGTCCGATCGGATGACTTTCGCCTATCCACCGGCGCGGCCCACGGTACCACCGCGATCCCGGCTTGAGCGGAATTCGAGTGGATCACGACCCGGACCGGCGATGCTCCGCGGATGACCCTCGCCTCCCGCACCGCGCTGCACGAGGTCGCCGACGGCATCTTCGCCCACGTCCAGCCGGACGGCGGGTGGTGCCTGAACAACGCCGGGCTGATCACGTCCGGCGGCGACGCCGCCCTGGTCGACACCGCCGCCACCGAGGCGCGGGCCACCCGCCTGCGCGAGGCCGTGCTGACCGTGACGCCCGCACCGCCGCGGGTGGTCGTCAACACCCACTCGCACGGCGACCACACGTTCGGCAACTTCGTCTTCCCGGAAGCCTTGGTGGTCGCCCACGAGCGCACCAGGGCGGAGATGGCGGAGATCGGCCTGCACCTGACCGGGCTGTGGCCGGACGTGCGCTGGGGCGGGCTCGAAGTCGTCCTGCCGACCCTGACCTTCCGCGACCGGCTCACGCTGACCGTCGGCGCCACCACCGCGGAGCTGCTGCACCTCGGCGTGGCGCACACGACCAACGACACCGCCGTGTGGCTGCCGGAGCAGCGGGTGCTGTTCGCCGGCGACCTGCTCATGGCCGGCGTGACGCCGTTCGTGATGACGGGGTCGGTCTCCGGTTCACTGGCGGTCACGGCGAAGCTGCGCGCGCTCGGCGCGGAGACCGTCGTTCCGGGGCACGGACCGGTGTGCGGCCCGGAGGTCTTCGACACCGCGGACCGCTACCTGCGGTGGGTGCGCGGACTCGCCGAGGACGGCATCGCGGCCGGCCTGACACCGCTGGAGACCGCCCGCGCGGCCGACCTCGGCGAGTTCGCCGAGCTGCTGGACCGCGAACGGCTGGTGCCGAACCTGCACCGCGCGTACGCCGAAGCGGCCGGTGCGGAGGAGGGCGCGGTGCTCGACGTCGCCACGATGTTCGGCGAACTGGTCGAGTACCACGGGTCCCTCCCCGTCTGCCACGCCTGAGGCGTCACCGCACGGGCGCCGGCACGCCGGGCCACACCGCGTACGACCGGCGCTGGTACAGCAGCGGGTCGCGGTCGGTGACCTCGGCGTGCCGGACCAGGCCGATCACCACGCTGTGGTCACCGGCCTCCACGATCCGCTCGACGGTGCACTCCGCGTGGGCCCGCGTGGTGCCGGACAGCACCGGCGCGCCGCAGGCGACCGCGGAGGGTCGCCACGGCAGGCCGGCGAACTTGTGCTCGGACCGCCCGGCGAACAGCTCGGAGGTCGCCTGCCCGCCGTCGCCGAGCACGTGCAGCACGAAGCCCTTCGACGAGCGCAGCGCGTGCAGCGTGCGGGACCGGCGGTCCACGCACACCAGCAGCAGGGGCGGCTCCGCCGAGATCGCGGCGAACGCGTTGCACGTGAAGCCGCGCGGCGCGCCGTCCGCGTCGACGGTCGTCACCACCGCCACCGCCGTGGGGAACGACCCGAACAGGTCTCGGAACACCGCACTGCTGACCGCCACGCTGATCACCACTTCCGGTCGAGGTGCGGGCAAGTCTCGGCGGCGGCGCTGGAACGGCGGTGGAGCCGCGCTCGGCTCCAGGGAGCGTCGAGTCCGCCTGGAGCGGCCCGCTTGAGACTCCACCGCACTGTGCGACCGGAAGGGGTGGACATGACGATCCTGGACGACAGGTCCCTCGCGGACACCGCCGCGCGCCGGCCCGACCTGCGGGAGCGGACGGCGGAACTGGCCCGGCTGCGCGGGCGGGTGCACGAGGGACCGAGCGCCAAGGCCACCGAGGCGCAGCGGTCCAAGGGGAAGCTCACCGCCCGCGAGCGGATCGACCTGCTCTTCGACGAGGGCAGCTTCACCGAGGTGGAACCGCTGCGCCGGCACCGGGCGTCCGGCTTCGGCCTGGAGGCGCGCAGGCCGCACACCGACGGCGTGGTGACCGGCTGGGGCCTGGTGCACGGCCGCACGGTCTTCGCCTACGCGCACGACTTCCGCATCTTCGGCGGCGCGCTCGGCGAAGCGCACGCGCAGAAGATCCACAAGGTGATGGACCTGGCGGAGGCGGCCGGCGCGCCGATCGTCGGGCTGTGCGACGGCGCGGGCGCCCGCATCCAGGAGGGCGTCACGGCGCTGGCCGGGTATGGCGGGATCTTCACCCGCAACGTGCGCAACTCCGGCGTGCTGCCGCAGATCAGCGTGATCATGGGGCCGTGCGCCGGCGGGGCGGCGTACTCGCCCGCGCTGACCGACTTCGTGTTCATGGTCCGCGACACGTCCCAGATGTTCATCACCGGGCCGGACGTGGTGCAGGCGGTCACCGGCGAGGTGATCAGCCACGACGGGCTCGGCGGCGCGGACGTGCACGCGACCGTGTCGGGCGTGGCCGGGTTCGCCTACGACGACGAGGAGAGCTGCTTGCAGGACGTGCGCTACCTGCTGTCGCTGCTCCCGGCCAACAACCGCGAGCTGCCGCCGCACGTGCCGTCGACCGACCCAGTGGACCGGCGCGGTGACGCGCTGCTCGACCTGGTGCCCGCCGACCCGAGCCGCGCCTACGACGTGCGGGCGGTGATCGCCGAGGTGGTGGACGACGGCGAGTTCTTCGAGGTGCACGAGAACTGGGCGACGAACGTCGTGTGCGCCTTGTCGCGGTTGGACGGTCACGTCGTCGGCATCGTGGCCAACCAACCCGCGGCCATGGCGGGCGTGCTCGACATCGCCTCCTCGGAGAAGGCGGCGAGGTTCGTCACGACGTGCGACGCGTTCAACATCCCGCTGGTGTCCCTGGTGGACGTCCCCGGGTTCCTGCCCGGCGTCGACCAGGAGCACGGCGGCATCATCCGGCACGGCGCGAAGCTGCTGTACGCCTACTGCAACGCGACCGTGCCCCGCGTCCAGGTGATCATGCGCAAGGCCTACGGCGGTGCCTACATCGTCATGGACTCGCGGTCGATCGGCACGGACCTGTCGTTGGCCTGGCCGGTCAACGAGATCGCCGTGATGGGCGCGGAGGGCGCGGCGAACGTGGTGTTCCGCCGGGAGATCGAGGCCTCAGACGACCCGGCCCGCACCAGGCGCGCGCGGGTCGAGGAGTACCGCGACGAGCTCATGCACCCCTACTACGCCGCGGAACGCGGTCTGGTGGACGACGTGATCGACCCCGCCGAGACCCGGCCGCGGCTCATCGCCGCGCTGGCGATGCTGCGCGCCAAGCACGTGCCGCAACCCGTCCGCAAGCACGGGAACCAGCCGCAGTGACCGGCATCCGGGTGGTGCGCGGCGACCCGACACCGGAGCAGGTCGCGGCGCTGACCGCGGTGCTGCTCGCCGCGCTCCGCGACCGCGCGGAACGACCGACGGCGGCCACCGCCGCGCCGTGGCCGCGTGGTCACGGCCCGGGGTGGACGTCGAGACCACTGCCGGGCTGGAGAGCCTGACGCACACCGGAGGGCACCGATGACCGCACGCACCGTCCTGATCGCCAACCGGGGCGAGATCGCCGTCCGGGTGGCGCGGGCCTGCCGTGACGCCGGGCTGCGCAGCGTCGCCGTCTACGCCGACCCCGACCGCGCCGCGCCGCACGTGCGCGCCGCCGACGTGGCGTTCGCCCTCGGCGGCGACCTGCCCGCGACCAGCTACCTCGACGGCGCGAAGGTGCTGCGGGCGGCCGAGCGGTCGGGGGCGGACGCGATCCACCCCGGCTACGGCTTCCTGTCCGAGAACGCCGACTTCGCCCAGTCCGTGCTGGACGCGGGTCTGCTGTGGATCGGCCCGCCGCCGCACGCCATCCGCGCGCTCGGCGACAAGGTAGCGGCCCGCCGCATCGCGCACCGCGTGGGTGCTCCGCTGGTCGCGGGCACACCGGAACCGGTCACCGGGCCGGGCGAGGTCCTGGAGTTCGCCCGCGCGCACGGGCTGCCGGTCGCCGTCAAAGCCGCCCACGGCGGTGGTGGCCGCGGTCTGAAGGTCGCGCGGACGATGGCCGGAATCCCGGAGCTGTTCGACTCCGCGGTGCGCGAGGCGACCCAGGCGTTCGGGTCCGGCGAGTGCTTCGTCGAGCGCTACCTCGACCGGCCGCGGCACGTCGAGACGCAGTGCCTGGCCGACCGCCACGGGACCGTGGTGGTCGTGTCGACGAGGGACTGCAGCCTGCAACGACGGCACCAGAAGCTGGTGGAGGAGGCGCCCGCGCCGTTCCTCACCGATCGGCAGCGCGAGCGGCTGGTGTCGGCGTCCAAGGCGATCCTGCGCGAGGCCGGGTACGTCGGCGCGGGCACCTGCGAGTTCCTGGTCGGCCAGGACGGCACGGTGTCGTTCCTGGAGGTCAACACCAGGTTGCAGGTGGAGCACCCGGTGACCGAGGAGGTCACCGGCGTCGACCTGGTCCGGGAGATGATCCGCGTCGCCGAGGGCGAGCCGTTGGGGTACGAGGAGGTGCCGTCGCGCGGGCACTCGATCGAGTTCCGGATCAACGGCGAGGACCCGGGCCGGGGCTTCCTGCCCGCGCCGGGGACGATCACGCGGTGGGTCGTGCCCGGCGGTCCCGGTGTGCGCGTCGACGCCGGGGTCGAGGCGGGCTCGGTGGTCGGCCCGGCGTGGGACTCCCTGCTGGCCAAGCTCGTGGTCACCGGCAGCACCCGGGAGCAGGCGCTGCGCCGGGCGCACCGGGCGTTGCTGGAGTTCGAGGTCGACGGCGTGCCGACCACCCTGCCGTTCCACCGGTCGGTCGTGCGCGACGCGGCGTTCGCCCCGGAGCTCGACGGCCGGGACGACGCGTTCGACGTGCACACCCGGTGGATCGAGACCGAGTACGTCAACGCCGTCCCGCCGTTCGAGGCGACGTCCGGTGACGTCGAGGCGCCGGCTCGGCGGACCGTCGTGGTGGAGGTCGGGGGACGGCGGCTCGACGTGACGCTGCCCGCGTCCCTCGGCGGCGCGCCCGTGCCCCGGCCGCCCCGCCGCGCGGCCGGGCGGGGGAAGGCGGCGGTCAGCGGGTACGCGGTGGTCGCGCCGATGCAGGGCACGGTGGTGCGGGTCGCGGTCGGCGACGGCGCGGAGGTGGCGGAGGGCGACCTGATCGCCGTGCTGGAGGCGATGAAGATGGAACAGCCGTTGCACGCCCACCGCGCGGGGACGGTCACCGGGTTGGCGGCGCTCGTGGGTGCGACGGTCTCGGGCGGCGACGTCGTCTGCGAGATCCGCGACTGACCGGTGAACGGTGCCGGCGACGTCGTGCGGCCGACGACGTCGTGCGGCCGGGGTCGCTCGGTCGGGGCGGTCGGGGACCGCTTCGCTGCCTCGGCCCACCGGGACGGTGGTCCACGTCAGCCTCGTGCACCTCGGCGTAACGGAGGTGGACCCGCCCGACGGCGGGACCGCGACCATCCGCTGGGGTGAGGTCCCGACCTGCGAGAGTGCCTGAAACGCCCCATCCGGCGAGCGGGAGCCGGTAACGTGCCGTTCCGCACGAGTGCTCGGGGGGCGGGGCGAGGTGGGGGCGTGCCGGGGCAGGCGGAACTGGTGCTGCGGCGGTTCGGCCGGCGGTACGCGGTGCTGGTGCGGCTGCTGACGCTGCTGCCCGTCTGCGCCATCGCCCTGCTCCGGGTGACGCCGGAGCACCTGGCGGCGACCGCGGTCACGATCGGCGTCGCCGCGCTGTGGACCTGCGCGTACGCGTGGTGGCTGCCGAGGACTCCCGGCACCGCGCCGGTCGTCGTGGACGTGGTGGTGTTGCTCGGCGTGTGCCTGAGCGCGTACCCGACCGACGCGATCGACCACCGCAACGTCGGCTGGATCAGGCTCCTCGTCACGTTCGCGTGCGTGACCTACCAGTGGCACACCTCACCGCGGGCGGGCGTCGCCGCGGCCCTGGTGGTCGACGGCGCGATGCTGGTCGTCACCACCACGGGTGGCGCGGACGGCGACGTGGTGCTCTCGCAGGCGTGGGTGCTGGTCGCCACCGCGCTGTCCCGGGCCGCGTGGCTCCTCGTCCGGCGGGCCGCCGAACGGGCCGACCGGATGGCCGCCGACGCGGCGCGGGCCGAGCGGGAGTCGTCGGTCGCCGCCGCCGTGCGCGCCGAGGAACGCGAGTTCGCGGCGTCGCTGCACGACACCGCCGCCGCGACGCTGCTGATGGTCGGCAGCGGGCAGGTGCGCGAGGACAGCGCCTGGCTGGCCGCGCAGGCGCGCCGCGACCTGGACCGGCTGCGCTCGGGCGGCACCGGCGGTGCCCGGCACACCGACCTCGTGCGGCTGCTGCACGCCGAGGTCGAGGCCGTGCACCTGGACGTCGAGCTGGACGCCCCCGAACGGCTCGTGCTGCCGTCCGACGTGGCGGCGGTGTTCGCCGACGCGACCCGGGAAGCGCTCAACAACGTGCGGCGGCACGCGGGCACCTCGCGGGCGTCCATCCGGCTCGGCGGCGACGAGCGGCGGCTCGCGCTCGACGTCGCCGACCGCGGTCGGGGGTTCTCGCCCGACGCCGTCCCGGCCACGCGGCGCGGGCTGCGGGAGTCGGTGCACGGCCGGTTGCGCCGCATCGGCGGCACGGCGACGGTCCGGTCCACCCTCGGCACGGGCACCGTCGTCCGGCTGGAGTGGGGTGATGGCGGTGAGTGACGTCGTCGGCCACCAGGCGCGGGCGCAGCTGCTGTTCGGCTTGCGCGTGGCGACCGCGCTGGTCGGCGCGGTGGTCGTGGGCGGGCTCGGACTGGGCAACCTGGTGCGCCGCTGGGAGTCCCACGACCTGCCGCTCGCGCAGGTGGCGGCGTTCGCGGTGCTGGCGGCCGTGATCGCGGTGGAAGCCGTGCTGCTGGCCCGGCGCCGATCGTGGGGGCGGTGGGGCCCGCTCGCCGTCGCGGCGGTGCTGGCGGCGTTCGCGCTGGCCACGGTGACGCTGCCGGAGGGGCGCACCGCGTCCGCGGTGGACTGGGCGTTCGGCGCGGCCAACTGGGTCGGCCTCGTGGTGCTGCTGGAACGCCCGCTGTGGACGGTGGTGGCGTTCCTGGCGGCCCACGAGTCGATCGCCCTGGTGAACCTGCTGCTGGTCGCCGACGTCGACAAGGGCGACCTGGCCCGGCTCGCGACCGGCTCGGTCAACGTGATCGGTTTCCCGTTGTGCGTCGCCGTGGTGGCCTCCGTGCTGCACCGGCTCGGCGCGGAGGCGGCCGCCGCGTGCGCGGTCGTGGAACGGGTGCGGACCGCGGACGCCGTCGCGGCCGAGTCCCACCGGCGCAGGCAGCAGCGGTTCGCCGAGCTGTCCGCGGGCACGATCCCGCTGCTGGCGGGGCTCGCGGACGGCTCGCTCAGCCCCGAGGACGCCGCGGTCCAGCGGCGCAGCGCGATCGAGGCCGCGCGGGTGCGGCGGCTGTGCGCCGAGACCGACGTGGTGACCAACCCGTTGCTGCACGAACTGCGCCACTGCGCGGACATCGCCGACCGCAAGGGCGTCGTGGTGGAGCTGGAGGCGCGCGGCCACTGGCCGACGCCGCCCGTCGCCGTCCGGCGCGACCTGACCGACGCCGCGCTCACCGCGCTGGCCACCGCCGGGTCGTGGGCGAGGGTCACGGTGGTCGGCGACGACGACCTGGTGTCGGTCAATGTCGTCGCGGACTGCGACGACGTCGTGCCGCCGCGCCCGTCGACGCCCGGCGTGCGGGTCGAGCTGCTCGGTCACGGCACGACGACCTGGGTGGAGGCGACGTGGCAACCGACGGCGTGATCACGGCGGTGATCGTGGACGACCACGCGGCGATCACCGCGGGCGTCCGGTACTGGTGCGAGCAGGCCGTGCCGCCGATCCACCTGGTCGACGCGGGAGCCAGGCTCGCCGCCGTGTGGACCGGGCCCGGCGCCGCCGCCGACGTGGTGGTCTTCGACCTGGAGCTGGTGCCCGGCCGGCCCGACTTCGCCGAGCTGCGCAGGCTGGTCGACCACGGTCGGCGCGTCGTCGTGTACTCCCAGCACGCGGACGCGGCCACCGCGCTCAAGTGCGTTGACCTCGGTGCGTTGGCCTACCTGACCAAGCGCGAGGGCCTGGACCACCTGATCCCCGCCCTCCGCGCCGCCGCACAGGGCCTGCCGTACACCGCGCCGTCGCTGTCGGGTGCGCTGGCCGCGGACGACGCACCCGACCGGCCGCGGCTGTCGCCGCGCGAGGCGGAGGTGCTGCGGGCGTGGTTCACCTCGTCGTCCAAGGAACTCGTCGCCGCCAAGCTCAACATCACGGTCAAGACCGTCGACACGCACATCGCCCGCGCGCGGGTGAAGTACGCCAACGCCGGGCGGACGGCGCGCACCAAGAGCGAGCTGGTGAGCCGGGCGCTGGACGACGGGCTCGTGACGCTCGCCGAGCTCAACCGGTCCGACACCCCGGGATGAGGCGTCGCTGTCGGGCGTTCACCCGACAGCGGGACGACCCGCACCCGCGTACGGTCGGCACGCGGTGGCCGCCCGCGCACCGCGCCTTCGCGGGGTGGGCGCGGTGGGCGGTCCCCGGCTACCGGAGGGGTGTGGACAGGTCGTCGACCCGCACGGCCGCCAGCGCGTCCCGCACGGTGGGGTGGATGGTGACCAGGCGGCGCACGTCGGTGATCTCGAGGGGCCGCAGGACGGCACGCCGGTCGGTCGCCACGGCCAGCGCCACGCCGCGGTCCGCGGCCTCCACCACCGTCTCGACCACCAGTTGGATGCCGGTCGAGCCGAAGAAGTCGACCCCGGTCAGGTCGAGGACGAGGCCGGTGGGCCGCCGGTCGAGCTGGTCGGCCACCGCGGCCCGGATCGACTGGTCGCAGGCCATGTCGATCTCACCGGCGACCTCGACCACGGCGACGCCGCCGTGGTGGTGGACCCGGGTGGTGGTGGGGGTGGTGGTGTCGTTGCCGAACTCGCCCATCGGGCACTCCTCGGGCTGGTACGAGAACCAACAACCGAGCTTCTGCTCAACCCGAATCGTCGCTCCGCGCTGGGTGGTCGTGCGGCTGGACACCTTCGACGGTACGCCGGCGGTGGCGCCACGACCAGGTCGTCACCCGGTTGTCGACGAGTCGTTCGGCCGACGGTGCGACAGCAGGGGCCGGACGAGGTCGGCGAGGGCGTCGGCGGCGGAGTAGTTCAGGGCGTGGCCCGCGCCGGGCACCTCGACCAGCCGGCCGTCCGGCAGCAACCCGGCGACTTCGGCGGCCCACTCGTGGGACACGATCGGGTCGCGGCTGCCGCGGGTGACCACGGTCGGCGTGCGGACGTGCCGCAGCTTGTGCTCGATCGGGTCGTCCAGCAGGTGGCGGAACGTCGCGGCCATCCGGCGCGGCCCGCAGGTCAGGTAGTCGAGGCCGACCACGAACGGCAGCGTCGGCCGTTCCCGCGGGATGTCGGCCGCGAGCCGGGCGAGCTGCCGCACCGCCGAGCGGGCGTGCCGGTCCATCGTGGGGCTGATGAGGACGACCGGGCCGAGCAGGTCGGGGGAGTGCGCGGCGAGGTCCACCACCACCTGGCACCCGCCCGAGTTGGCGACCAGCGTCGCGCCGCCGCGCCCGGTCGCCCGCAGCCAGTCGGCCAGGGCGCGGGAGAGCCCGCGCACGTCCAGCGGCTCGGCCGGGCCGGGCGTGCGGCCGAAGCCGGGCAGGTCGGGCGCGGCCACTCGCGCGCGGGGTGCGAGCCGCCGTGCCAGTGGCAGGAAGTAGCGGTGCGAGCACCCCAGGCCGTGCACGCACACCACGTCCGGCGCGTCGGACGCGCCCAGCACCCCGGCGTGGACCCCGGCGGTGACCTCGTGCTCGAACCCGTCCGGCCGACGCCGCTTCACCACGTCCGTCACGGTGCGCATGCCGTGGGGCATACCCCCCGCCGGTGCGGGCGAACCGGAGCGGGAGCAGCCTCCGGCCGCGCCGGGGGGAGGGGCGGCGGCCGGAGGCCGGCAAGGGGGTCGGCGCGGCGGTCGCCTCTCGGCGAGTGGCTCGACGCGGCTCCAGCCGGACGGTATTCCGCGAAGGCGATGGGTGAGGCCCGGGGACACGGACCGCACCGACCACTGGTCACAACGGTCCGGCGCGGTCCGCTGTTCCCGGCCGGGAGTGCGTTCCGTCACCCGACGCCACAGTGTGAAACGACAATCGTTTCCGTTAGAGTGGTGCCCCGGCCGTCGGGCCGCACGACCAGATGGAGGAGCTGTGAAGCAGGGCATCCACCCCGACTACCACCCGGTGGTCTTCCAGGACCTGTCGACGGGGAAGGCGTTCCTCACCCGGTCCACGGCCACGTCGGGCAAGACCGTCGTCTGGGAGGACGGCAACACCTACCCGCTCATCACCGTGGACATCACCGCGGACTCGCACCCGTTCTGGACCGGCACGCAGCGCCTGGTCGACACCGCGGGCCGGGTGGAGAAGTTCAACCGCCGCTACGGGAAGAGGTCCCGCTGATGGCCGTGCCCAAGCGCAAGACCTCGCGCAGCAACACCCGCCACCGCCGGGCGCGGTGGAAGGCGACCGCGCCCGACCTGGTCCCGGTCACCACGCTGGACGGCCGCAAGCTGACCGTGCCGCGACGCCTGGTCGCCGCGTACCGCCGGGGGCTCATCTGACGGTCCGGCCGGCGTCAGGCGTCGGTCGGCGCGGTGCCGCCCTGGGCGTCGGCCGAGAGGTCCTGCCAGTCGTCCCACATCTTCAGCCGGGACTCGTAGGCCTGCCGGATCGTCGGGTGGAAGCCGTGCCGTAGAGGACCCGCAGGGGCTGCTCGGGCAGGTCCACGAGCTTGAGCAGCGCTCGGGCGGCCGCGGCGGGGTCGCCGGCGGGCTGCCGAGCGTCTCCGACTGGTCCGCAGCTCCCGCCCGCTCAGCTCCTGCACCGCGCCGACCTGGGCGTAACCCGCGTTGTTCACCACCACGTCGAGCCGGCCGAAGTGCTCGACCGCCCGCCGCACACCGTCGACGACGGCGGCCTCGTCGATCACGTCCAGCTCGACGGGCGGCACCGCCTCGCCGTAGGTGTCGACCAGGTCGGCGAAGCCCGCCGTGCCGCACGCGCTCGTGACACCCGCCACACGCGACGGGCCCCGCCGGGACGTCACCGGCGGGGCCCGCTGCCGAACGTCGACAGTGGAGCGTGCTCAGGAAGTGGAGCTGTACATCGCGTCCGCGACGTCCTTCAGGAACTTCCGCTCCACGCCCGTCGGGAGCATGACCACGATGCGGTCGACGCCCGCCTCGTGGTAGTCGTCCAGCTTGTCGAGGTGGGCGAGGAAGACGGTGATCTCCATGGGCCCGCGACCGGCCGCGGCGGCGCGTTCCCGCAACTCGGCGACCCGGGCCTTGAACAGGCCGGGGTCGGCGTGGTGACCGGGCATCCACCCGTCGCCGAAGGCCAGCACCCGGTCGAGCACCGTCGGGCCGTCACCGCCGACGAACACCGGCGGGGCGGGCTGCTGCACCGGCTTCGGCCACGAGTAGATCGGGTCGAAGTCGACGTACTTGCCGTGGTACTCGGCCTTCTCCTCCGTCCAGATCAGTCGCATGGCCTCCATCCGCTCGGCCATGACCGACATCCGCTTGCGGTACTCGACGCCGTGGTTGCGGATCTCCTCGTGGTTCCACGGCGAGCCGATGCCGACGCCGAAGATCATCCGCCCGTTCGACAGCCGGTCCAGGGTGGCGACCTGCTTGGCCAGCCAGATCGGGTCCCGCTGCACCACCAGGCAGATCCCGGTGCCGATCCGCAGGGTCGACGTGACCGCCGCCATCGCGGTCAGCGTCACGAACTGCTCGCGGTTGCGGTAGAAGTCGCGGGGCATGTCGCTGCCCGCTTCCTCGAACCCCTCGCTCAGGTCCTTGCGCTCGGCGATGTTGACGGTCTGCTCGTTGCCCGTGCCGAAGCGGATCGAGCGCCGCACCGGCACGTGGCTGTGGTCGGGCACGAACGCCGACTCCAGTCCGAGCCCCTCGGCCTCGCGGGCGAGTTCGAGCGGGTCGAGGCCCTCGTCGGAGTTCATGGAGAACACACCGAACTTCATTGTTCCAAACCTCTGCTTCCCGTCGCGGACGTCGAGTCCGCCGGTGGTGAGTCGTGCGGTCGCCGGTGGGACGGCACCGGCGGTCCCGGCCGGGCGCTCCGGCGTCGTCAGAGGAGCACCTGGCCGGCGTGGTAGTCGCCGGCGTGGGGCAGCTGGCTGATCACGTTGATGCGGTTGAAGGCGTTGATGATGGCGATGAGGCCCACCATCGCGGCCTGCTCTTCCTCGTCGTAGTGCTTGGCGACCCGGGCCCACACCTCGTCGGGGACGCCGCCTGCCGCGTCGGCGATGCGGGTGCCCTCCTCCGTGAGCTCCAGCGCCGCGCGCTCGGCGTCGGTGAACACCGTGGCCTCACGCCAGGCCGCGACCAGGCTCAGGCGCACCGGCGTCTCACCGGCGTGCAGCGCTTCCTTGGTGTGCATGTCGACGCAGAACGCGCAGCCGTTGATCTGGCTGGCGCGCAGCCGCATCAGCTCCGCCGTCGCGTCGGGCAGCTTCGACTTCGCGACCACGTGGTGCGCCGAGGTGATGTACTTCAGGACCTTGACCGCGACCTGGTTGCCGAAGAGGTCCAGGCGAGCTTCCACGGTGTGCTCCTCCGTTGGTGGTGCTGTTGGTGACACCTCTCCGACGAGGCAGCCCGGTGAGATGTGAGGAGCGGATGCCCCCACGTCCGTTTCCCGCCGCGCCACCCGCGACCCGACAGGGGCGGGCGACGCGGCGGGAGCGGCGGCGTCAGGCGATCTTGCGCGCGGTCAGCACCGCTTGCAGCGGCAGCGCGTCCGCCGGGATGGCGGCCGGGTCCTCGACGACCACCTGGGTCATCTCGAAGCCGCACTCCTCCAGCCAGCCGCTCCACGTCGACAGCTTCTGCGGCCCGCCCTGTCCCATGGCGCAGCCGAGGAAGAACGCCGGGTAGAAGTCGACCGAGCGGGAGTCGTGCTCGCGCACGTTGTCCTGGTAGACCGGGACCAGCACGCTGACCTGGCCGCCGACGTCCAGCGACTTGTTGACGTTGTGCAGGATCCTGAGCACCTCGCTGCGGTCCCACAGCGTCAGGAAGTGCCGGATCAGCACGATGTCGAAGCCCGGCGGCACCTCCTGGAAGACGTCGCCGCCGATGAACGAGCAGTGCTCGGCCACGCCGTTGGCCCGGAAGTTCTCCAGCGCCTCCTGCTCCTTCTCGGGCAGGTCGAACGTCGTCACCGTCAACCCGGGCGAGGCCTTGAGCCGGTAGGTGTTGATCGCACCCAGACCGGTGTTGCCGGCCAGGTCGAGCACCCGGGCGCCGGCCGGCACGTCCACGTTGTCGAAGAACCACGGGTCGACCCGGGCCGTGCCCGCGTCCATCGCGGTGGCCCACGACTCGCGCAGGTCCTTGTGCTCGGCCACGGCGCCGAACAGGTTGCCGTCGTAGCCGTAGAACTCCTTGAGGCCGACGACCGTGCCCGCCTTCACGCTCTCGGACAGGTAGTAGAGCTGCCGGAGCATGGTGACCTTGACCAGGTCCATGAAGACGAGTGCGCGGTCCAGGTCCTCCTTCGGCAGGTCGGCGAGCGCGTCGAGGGAGTAGCCGCCCGTCGCCGCGTCGTAGGCCAGGAAGCCCTCCTTGACGGGCAGGTGCAGGAGCTGTTCCACGTGGTCCGGTTTGGCGCCGACCGCATCGCCCAACTCGACCGCGCTCGCCCCGGGCTTGTCCCGCAGCGCGTCGATCAGGCCGAGCTCGAAGCAGGACAGCAGGTTCGCGAAGCGCGCGGGTCCCACCATGTAGTCGCGGAACTTCGCGAGCGTGGCTTCAGGCGTCATCAAACACAATCCTTAGAGTCCGTTGTATCCACCGCCGGAGCACTCGGCTCGCAGCATCGGCCACCGGACTTGGTCGGGACTGGTCAGCGGCTTGGTGCCGGCTTGGCGGCACCCGGCCAGGGCCGCAGCTTCTCCGGGTTGCGCACCGCCCAGATGTGCTTGATCACCTCGCCCGCGACGTCGAACGCCAGTACGGTCACCGTGACGCCGTCGTGCTGGGTCACCAGACCGGGCTGGCCGTTGACCGTGCGCTCGAGGACGGTCAGGCCGGGCACCCGGTCCACGAGGTCCACGAAGTAGGCCGCCACCCGCTCGCCGCCCGTGACGGGGCGCGGCTCGGCGCTGGCGAGACCGCCACCGTCGGCGATCGTCACCACCTGCGGGTCGAGCAGGCCGATGAGGGCGTCGATGTCCTTGGCCTCCCACGCCTGCTTGAAGTCCCGGACCACCGCGGCGTGCCGGACCGTCACCGCGGCGGGCGCCTGCGCGGCCCGCACGCGGCGGCGGGCGGACGTGGCGAGCTGCCGGCAGGCCGCGGGCGTGCGGCCGACGATCTCGGCCACTTCGCTGAACGGGTAGCGGAACACGTCGTGCAGGATGAACGCCACCCGCTCGGCCGGCGTCATCGCGTCCAGCACGACCAGCAGCGCCATGTTGACCGACTCGTCCAAAGTGACCCGGTCGGCCGGGTCACCGGTCGCGCCGGCGGACCGGCCGCCGACCCACTCCGTGTGGTCGGGCAGCGGCTCCGGGATCCACTCGCCGACGTAGCGCTCCCGCCTGGCCCGCGCCGAGCGGAGCTGGTCCAGGCAGATGCGGCTGGCCACCCTGGTCAGCCAGGCGCCGGGGGAGTCGATGGCCTCCTGCTCCGCCCGGGACATCGCGTACCAGCGGGCGTAGGTCTCCTGCACGACGTCCTCGGCGTCGGCCAGGGAGCCGAGCAGCCGGTACGCGAGGTTGAGCAGCAGCCGCCGCTCGCTCATGATCGCGCTCAAGCCGGGGTCGAGCCCGTCGTCTCCTGGCCGGTCCGGTTCGTGCTGGGTGCTCATGGTGTCGTCAACCCCCTCGGTCGCCTCCCGCCAGTCTGGGGCAACGCACCGAGTGGCGCGCGTCACCTCACATAGCGAGGGCTCGCGTCGTCGTAGTGGTGGAGACCGGCTCACCCCGGGCCGGGACGGGCGCCCCCGTCCTCGTCCGTCCGGCCGCGCGCTCCGGCAACGCCCACACGATCAACCCGAAGGAACACGAACCGATCATGGAATCCGTGAACGTCGCCATCATCTACTACAGCGCCACCGGCACCGTACACGCCATGGCGCACGCCGCCGCCGAGGGCGCGGAGAAGGCCGGCGCCCAGGTCCGCGTGCGCAAGGTGGCCGAGACCGCGCCCGAGCAGGCGATCGCCGCCAACCCGGCGTGGGGCAAGCACGTCGAGGAGTCCGCCGACGTCGTCCAGGTGAGCCACGACGACCTGGAGTGGGCCGACGCGGTGCTGTTCGGCACCCCGACCCGGTTCGGCAACCCCAGCAGCCAGCTCCGCGCGTTCATCGACACCACCGGTCCGCTGTGGTTCGCGGGCAAGCTCGCGGACAAGGTGTACTCGGCGTTCACCGCGTCCAACACCGCGCACGGCGGCCAGGAGTCGACCATCCTGGCGCTGTCGAACACCTTCTACCACTGGGGCGGCATCATCGTGCCCCCCGGCTACACCGACCCGATCCAGTTCCAGTCGGGCAACCCCTACGGCGCGTCCCACGCGGGCGGCGCGGAGGCGCCCAACGACGTGGCGCTGCAGGCGGTGCAGTACCAGGCCCGGCGCGTGGCCGAGACCGCGGCGGCGCTGAAGGCCGGTCGCGCGAACTCCTAGTCCCCACCGCGGGCACCGCCGCCGCGGCGACCACCGGCGCACCGGCCGGCGCCGCCGCGGCGCGCCAAGTCGACCACAAGTCGCCGGCAAGCGGGATGGGCGACGGTACTGGGCGTATGCCCGAGCCAATCCCGTGACGCGCGCCGTGGCGGCGGTGTCCCAGCCGACCGCGCCGCGGGCCGCCCGGGTGGCATCGGGGTGGGATTCGCTCGGACACGCTCCGAACCCCGCGCGCGCACCCGCACAGGACCCAGGAGGGCACATGCAGGACACCCGACCGACGCCGGATCGCATCATGCGGCTCATCAACGGCTACTGGGCCACCGGCATCCTCGGCGCGGCGGCGAGCCACTCGGTGTTCACCCACCTCGACGGTGGCGCGGACACCCCCGGCCTGCTGGCCGAACGGGCCGGGATCTCCGAGCGCGGCGCGCAGACGCTCCTCGACGGGCTCGTCAGCCTGGAGCTGGTCGAGCTGCACGACGGCCGCTACCGCAACACCGGCGACGCGGCCGAGTTCCTGGTCGAGGGCAGGCCCGCCGGGCTGAGCGAGTTCGCCAAGCTCAAGCTGGGGCACATGGGCGCGATGGCGTCGCTGCCCGACGTCGTGCGGGCCGGCGGTCCGGTGAGCGACGTGACCACGGAGGTGGCCGACAACCCGCACTGGGAGAAGGTGGTCACCGCCATCGCCGCGCAGTCGGTGCCGGTGGCGACGATCGCGGCCGACGCGCTGCGGCTGGCCGACGCGGGCGAGGTCTCGATCCTCGACGTCGGCGGCGGCTCGGGCGTCTACTCCGCCATCTGGCTCTCGCTCAACCCCGCCGCCCGCGCGACCCAGCTCGACTGGGGCCCGATCAACGCGATCGCGCGGCGGCTGCTGGCCGAGCGCGGCGTGGCCGACCGGTTCACCTGCGTCGACGGCGACCTGCACAGCACCGACTTCGGCACGGCCGCCTACGACGTCGCGGTGTACTCCCACATCGCGCACCAGGAAGGGCCGGAGGACAACATCGCGACCTTCACCCGGTTGCGTGACGCCCTCAAGCCCGGCGGCACGTTGGTGGTG
This sequence comes from Saccharothrix saharensis, assembly GCF_006716745.1. Taxonomy (NCBI): domain Bacteria; kingdom Bacillati; phylum Actinomycetota; class Actinomycetes; order Pseudonocardiales; family Pseudonocardiaceae; genus Saccharothrix; species Saccharothrix saharensis. The sequence goes on from NZ_VFPP01000001.1 coordinate 8,227,127, forward strand.
AACGACTACGTCGTCGACGACGACCGGAGCGGCCCGCCGTTCGCGCTGCTGTTCGCCTCGGAGATGCTGCTCAAGAGCAAGCAGGGCGGCACCTGGCGGCGAGCCGACTACCACGCCTGGCTGACCAAGGCGGGCTTCGAGGACATCACCTTCCAACCCACCTCGTCCCCGGCGACCCTGATCTTCGCCCGCTAGCGCGCTCTTCCCGAGACGACCGCGGCCGTCCCCTCCGACTCCGGAGAGGACGGCCGTCGCGTCGTGCGGGTCGACACGACCGCGGCCGCCCTCTCCGCACCGGAGAGGACGGCCGCGGCGGCGTGCGGGGTCAGGCGGTCTTCGTCGCCGACAGGACGCCCGGGATCGGGATGACGTCCTTCGGGATGTCGGCCGGGCTCTTGGTGATGGCCTTGGTCACCGTGAACCCGCGCTCCTCCAGCCACCGCCGGTAGGTCGACAGCTTCTGCGGCCCGCCCTGGCCCATGGTGGCGCCGAGGAAGAACGACGGGAAGAAGTCCACGTTGTAGTTGTCGGTGTCCTTGATGTCCTCGGGGTACACCGGCACCATCACGTGCACCTGGCCGCCGACGTTGAGCGACTTGTGCACGCCGTCGAGGATCCGGAACACGTCGTCCTGGTCGAACATGTCCAGGAAGTGCTTGATGAGCACGACGTCGTAGCCCGCGGGGATGCTGTCGAAGACGTTGCCCCCGATGAACGAGCAGTGCTCGGCCACGCCGTTGGCCCGGAAGTTCTCCAGCGCCTCCTGCTCCTTCTCGGGCAGGTCGAACGTCGTCACCGTCAACCCGGGCGAGGCCTTGTGCCGGTAGGTGTGGATCGCGCCCAGGCCCGTGTTGCCGGCCAGGTCGAGCACCTGCGCGCCCGCCGGGATGTCGACGTTCTCGAAGAACCACGGGTCGATGCGCTCGGTCACCTTGTCCATCAACGTCGACCAGGCGTCACGCAGGTCGCGGTGCTCGGCCACGGCCCCGTACAGGGTGCCTTCGAACCCGTACAGCTCCTTGAGGCCCGCGACCGTGCCGGTCCGCACGCTGTCGGTCAGGTAGTACAGCTGCCGCAACGACACGACCTTGATCAGGTTCATGTAGGCCAGCGCCCGGTTCAGGTCGGGCGCGGCGACGTCGGCGAGCCCGTCGAGGGAGTAGCCGCCGGTGTCGCCGTCGAAGGCGATGAAGCCCTCCTTGACCAGCAGGTGCAGCAGTTGCTCCACCGCGTCGGGCTTGACGCCCACCACCTTGCCCAGCTCGGCCGCGGTGGCGCCGGGCTGCTCGCGGATCGCGTCGACGATGCCGAGTTCGAAGCAGGACAGCAGGTTCATGAACCTCGCGGGCCCCACCATGTAGTCACGAAGTCGGGCAAGCGTTGCGTCCGGTGTCATCGCGCTGATCCCCTCGTTTGGTAACTGTCGCGAAAGCTCGCCGCGTCGGGCCGGCCGCGGTTCACGCCCGCTTCTCCAGCTGCTCCTGCAAGCGGCGGGACAACTCGATCCGCTGCACCTTCAGCGTCGCGGTGCGCGGCAGCTCGGCGCGCGGGATCTGGATCGGGTCGGCCAGCTGGGGGAAGCCGGCGACGGCCGCGCGCCAGCGTTCGGGATCGAGCGGCTGGTCCTCGGTCGTGCAGATGACCGGGATCGCCTCGCCCTTCGGACCCGTCACCACGACGAGTTCGCTCAGCTCGGACAGCCGGCCCAGCACGACGTCCTCGACCTCCAGGCTGCTCTGCACGCCCGGGATCATGTCCACCTCGCGGTCGAGCATGTGCAGGCAGCCGAACTTGGTGCGGTAGCCGACGTCGCCGGTCCGCCACCACTTGCCGTTCAGGTTCTCGTCGAACCGGTCCTGCTCGCCGTGGTAGGTCTGGGCCACGGCCTTCCAGCTGACCTCGATGAAGCCGGGGTTGTCCTTGGACGGCCGCTTGCCGTCGCGGCTCACCACGCGCACCCGCGCGCAGCCGGGCATGGCGTAACCGACGCAGCGCCCGTCCGCCCGGTGCGCGGAGCCGGGGAAGTAGGGCCGGCCGACGGCCGGGCCGACCTCGCTCTGGCCGTAGATCTGGAAGAACAGCGGCGACCGGCGCTCCGAGGACTTGAGCAGCCTGCTGATCGTCCGGGGGTGGATCGCGTCGAACGTGGTGCTGAAGTACTTGATGGACGCGAACGGCTTGCGCGGGTCGTCGGCGAGCTCCTCCCAGTCCATCAACGAGTTGGGCAGCACCTCCAGGAAGCCCGGCCGGTACTGCCGCAGCACCTCCGTGACCTCGTCGGGGTCGGACTGCCGGATGAGCACCACGGGCATCGCCCGCACCAGAGCCAGCGCCATCGCGGCGAACATCCGCGAGTGCACGAACGGGATGTGGATCGCGACGGTCTCGCGGTTCTTCATCAGCGCCAGCAGCCACCGCTGGGGCCGCAGCCGCAGCTTCATGGTCTGCGGTGTGTGCACGACGAGCTTGGGCACGCCGGTCGTGCCGGACGTGTGGGTGATCATCGCGGGTTCCTCGGGCACCCGGAACACCGGCCGGACCCGCGGCGAACCGGCCAGCTCGGCCAGGGACACCGCACCCGCCCTGCTCCCGGCCACGATCAGCACGCTCGACGTGCGCCCGTCCAGCGGCACGTCCGCCATGGCGTCGAGCTTGGGCACGTCGGTGAGCAGGTGCGGCCGGTCCAGCCGGTCGAGCAGGGCGGCGACGGTCGGGCCCTTCAGGGCGGGCGACAGCATCACCGGCACCGCGCCGATCCGCGACGCGGCGGTGGCCAGCACCCACGCGTCGAAGTTGGCGGTCTTGTAGACCGCGACGTGCTCGGCGGGCCGCACGCCGGCCGCCCACAGCCTGCCCGCCAGGTCGTCCACGTGGCCGACGAGCTCGGACACGGTGATCCGCCGCCCGGCCTCGGGCAGGACGTCCAGGTCGTGGTCGAGGGTGAGCAGCGTCGAACCGTTCCTGGCCGCGGCCACGTCCGGCAAGATGCCGGGGTAGAAACCGCGCTTCCACGCTCTGTGGATCATGGACCCCTTCATCCAGACTTGCTCCTTCCGGGTGTTCGACGACACTCGGGCCCGCACCGGTCGGCGGAAGCACGGGGGCACGCCGGGGTGTCGCCGCCTTGGACCGCATGCGCCGCTGCCCGCCCTAGCATCGACACCGGGACTTGGCCGGGACTGTGCGGCGGGTTGGCGCCGGCTTGGCGTGACGCACCGGGCGGTCCGCCGCCCGCCCGCTCCCGCCTCGCGCCCGCGCCCGCCCGCACCACGACGACGCTCGGTGAACCGCGTGCCCGCGCCCGGCACCGCCGGCCGGTGAGAAGTCCACGCCAAGCCGATCACAAGCGGGGTGGGGAACAGTGCTGGACGTATGCCCGAGCCGACCCTCGAACCGCACCGTCGCAGCCGACCGGCTGCACGCAGACGGTGGCGGCGGGGTTTCGAGGAACACTCTTACGTGCAGGGGGTTGCGGCCAGACATGCCCATCTTATGCAAGCCGTCGGTGCGCGTGCCGGAGCACGTCATCACCATGGAAGAGACCCTGGAATTTGCCGAGAGGGTGCATGCCGGGAAGCCACAGCTCCCGCTGGCGCTTCGACTGATCCAGAACACCGGGGTGCGCAAGCGGCACATCGTGCAGCCGATCGAGGAGACGCTGCGCCATCCCGGTTTCGAGGAGCGCAACCGCATCTACGAGGTCGAGTCCAAGAAACGGGTGCCCGAGGTCGTCGAGGAGGCGCTGGCGAACGCGGGCGTCGTCGCGCACGACATCGACGCGATCATCTACGTGTCGTGCACCGGGTTCATGATGCCGTCGTTGACCGCCTGGCTGATCAACACCATGGGGTTCCGGTCGAACACCCGGCAGATCCCCATCGCGCAGCTGGGCTGCGCGGCGGGCGGCGCGGCGATCAGCCGTGCGCACGACTTCTGCACGGCCTACCCCGAGGGCAACGTGCTGATCGTGTCCTGCGAGCTGTGCTCGCTGTGCTACCAGCCCGGTGACGACGGCGTCGGTTCGCTGCTGTCGGACGGGTTGTTCGGGGACGCGGTCGCGGCGGCCGTGGTGCGGGGCAGCGGCGGGACGGGCGTGGCGTTGGAGCGCAACGCCTCCTACCTCATCCCGAACACCGAGGAGTGGATCTCCTACGCGGTCCGCTCGACCGGCTTCCACTTCCAGCTCGACCGCCGGGTGCCCGGGACGATGGAGCCGCTCGCGCCCGTGCTGCGCGACCTCGCCACGGACCACGGGTGGGACATCGCGGGCCTCGACTTCTACATCATCCACGCCGGCGGGCCGCGGATCCTGGACGACCTGAGCAAGTACCTCGGCGTCGACCGCACCGCGTTCCGGCACAGCTGGGCGACGTTGACCGAGCACGGCAACATCGCCAGCGCGGTCGTCCTGGACGCGTTGCGCCGGCTGTTCGAGGAAGCGCCGCCGGCACCGGGCGCCACCGGCGTGATCGCGGGCTTCGGGCCCGGCATCACCGCCGAGATGGCGGTGGGCAGGTGGGTCGTCGACACGCCGTCGCCCCGGGGCGCGTCGGCGTTCGGGGCCGAGCGGGACTTCGCGTACGAGGCAGGGAGGCAAGCCACATGGACGGCCTGATCGTCCCACCGGGCCAGGGTCGGCGGCTGACGACGAAGGCGCAGGACGTCACCTTCAAGGTCACCGGGGCGCACGGCTCGCCCAACTCGATCTTCGAGGTGGTGGTGCCGCCGGGGTTCGACGTCGGCGCGCACGTGCACGAGCGCACGGGCGAGTTCTTCTACGTGCTGGAAGGCGAGCTGGACCTGCTCGCGTTCGAGCCGGTCGAGCGCAAGGGCGACCGCTGGGACGACTGGGAGGCGCCCGACGGCCGCCGGTTCGTGCGCGCGGGCGTGGGCGCGAGCATGTTCGTGCCCACCGGGTGCCCGCACGCGTTCCGCAACTCGACCGACAAGCCGGCGCGGATGCTGTTCCAGAGCTCGCCCGCGCCGGACCACGAGCGGTACTTCGAGGAGATCTGCGAGATCTTCGCGGCGGGTTCGGACGGCGTGGACCCCGAAGCGGTGCAGCGGTTGCGCGACCGGTACGACGTCAAGCAGATCACGCCGCTGCGCTACGAGCCGCCGTCGCCCGCCGGCGTCAACGGCAGCCTGTCGTCGGTGAGCGGGCGGTGACCGCGGTGGAGCCGATCCCCCTGGTCAAGGCGAGCCTGGGCGAGCAGGAGCTGGCCGCCGTCGCGGAGGTGTTCGCCTCCGCGTGGCAGGCGGGCCAGGGCCCGAAGGGCAAGGCGCTGGAGGCCGCGCTGACCGCCCGCTACGGCGCCGGCGACGCCGTGGCGCTGAACAACTGCGGCTCGGCGCTGCACCTGGCCCTGCTGGCGCTCGGCGTCCAGCCGGGTGACGAGGTGATCGTCGCGGACTACTCGTTCCCGGCACCGGCGCACGCGGTGCACTACGTCGGCGCGGTGCCGGTGTTCGCCGACGTGCGCGCCGACACCGGCACCGTCGACCCGGCGGCGGTGGAGGACCTGATCGGTCCGCGCACCGTCGGCGTGATCGCGGTGGACACCGTCGGGCTGCCCGCGGACTACGCCGAGCTGAAGGCGATCACCGACCGGCACGGGCTGTTCCTCGTCGAGGACGCCGCTTGCGCCGTCGGGGCGACCTACCAGGGGCGTGAGGCGGGCGCGCTGGCGCCGGTGGCGGTCCTGTCCTTCCACGGCCGCAAGGGCATCACCAGCGGCGAGGGCGGCGCGCTGATCGCCACCGACCCGGCGGTCGCGGCGCACGCGAGGCTGCGCTCGTCGTTCGGCATCGGCAGCATCTTCGACCAGGCGAAGGTCGTCGGCCTGCCGATCCCGGAGTTCACCGAGATCGGCTACAACTACAAGCTGGCCGACATCGCCGCCGCGATCCTGCTGGTGCAGCTGGGGCGCGTCGAGGAGCTGCTGGAGCGCAGGCGCGCGGTCGCGGCCCGGTACGCCGAGCTGCTCGCCGACGAGGAGCTCGTCACGCTGCCGCACGTGCCGGACGACCGCACGCACGCCTGGCAGTCGTTCCTGCTCACGCTGGACGCCGGCGTGGACCGCGCGGCCGTCGCGGCGGACCTGCGGGCGCAGGGCATCGGGTGCGGGCACGGCACGTGGGCGAGCCACCTGCAGCCGGTGTACGAGGCCAAGCAGCAGTGCCCGACGTCGGCGGACCTGTTCCGCCGCCAGTTCGCCGTGCCGATGCACGCCGAGCTGCGGATGGACCAGGTCGACCGGGTGGTGGAGGCGGTGCGCGTCGCGGTGCGCGCCCACGCCTCCGCCAGGGTGTAGGCCGTGCGCGGTGTCCGTGCCTCCCCGGCCGGGGGCACGGACACCGCGGCGCTCACCCGCAGGGCGCGGCTTCGAACCGGTGCGCGAGCTCCACGACGTCGCGGACGCGGGCCAGCCACGGCAGCGCGCCCATCCGCCCCGCCACGTCGGTGGCCACCGCGAGGTCGGCCAGGGCCGCGTCCGGGTCACCGAGGGCCAGCGCCGCCTCGGCGGTGAAGTACGCCACCGACCCGCTGATCACCAGGTCCGGCGCCGAGCACGCCAGGTGGCGGTGGGGCAGCAGCTGGGCCCGCCACCGCGCCACCAGGTCGGTCTCGCCGAGCCGCGCGGCGGCCAGCAGCGCCCAGCAGCGCGTGTACAGCCACAGGTGGTCCTCCTCCGGCCCGCGGGGGAACCGGTGCAGGGCGATGCGGGCGTCCCGCGCCAGCCCCGCGTCCACCAGCGCCATCACCAGGATCGCCTGCAACGCGGGCCGGTTCGACGCTTCCGCCGCGGCGCGCAGCTCGTCGACGAGGTACCGCCCGCCGCCGGTGAGGAACGCGGCCTCCCAGCGCTGCACGGCCCGGTTGAACCGCGCGTCGCCCCACGCCGTCCGGGCGCACTGGTCGTACGTCGCCCGGCTCACCTCGTCCGCTTCCGCCCAGCGCCCGTCGAGCAGCAGCAGACCCGCGCGGGACCAGCCCAGCCGCGTGCGCAGGGCCGGGCTGCGCTCCTGCGCCTGCTCGGCCGCGAGGTCCAGCTCGGCGGCGGCCTCCCGCACGCGACCCCGGGTCACCAGCACCTGCGCGAGGAGCCGTCGTGCCCGTGCCACGGCCAGCGGCGGCAGGTCGGGCAGCGCCAGCAGTTCGGTGACCGCCTTGAGCCGCTGGTCGAGGTGGTCGGGACCGTTGAGCGCCACGGCCCGCAGGTGCAGCAGGGTCGCGAGTTCGAGGCTCTCGGTCGACAACCACGCCAGCGCGAGCGCCTCGTCCGACAACGCGGCACGGCCGGTCGGGTCGCCGTCGTGGCGGCGGGCGACCGCCAGGCACGACAGCAGGTGCGCCCGCTGCACCGGGTCGGTCACGTGCGGCAGCGCCCGTTCGAGCACGCCGACGAGCCGGTCGTCGACCTCGCCGCGGTGGTCCGGGCACAGGTCGAGCTCGCTCACCGCCGCGACCGCGGTGGTCACCAGCCGGGAGGTGTCCGGGGTGCCGGGCGCGGACAGGACCTCCTCCATCGCCCTGATGAACACCAGCAGCCCGTCCCGGAAGTTCTCCGCCCGGTACAGCGACGCACCCAGGCCGACCAGCAGGGCGTGCCGGTCCAGGTCCTCCTGCTCGGCCAGGTCGGCGGCGGCGAGCGCCTGCCGCCACAGGCGTGCGGCGTCCTCGGGGACGAGTCGGGCGTCGGCGACGCGGGCCGCGGTGGCGGCGTGGGCCGAGGCCTGCGCGGCGGCGGTCGAGTCGAGCTCGGCCGCGGGCAGCCAGTGCCGGGCGATCTCGGCGGCCTTCTCGGTGCTGCCGGTCCACACCCGGGCGGCCGCCGCGCCGATCCGCCGGTGCACCAGCGCCCGGCGCAGCCGCCCGGTCGTCTCGTACAGCGCCTCGGCGGCCAGGGTGTGGGTGAAGCGGAACCAGCCCAGCCGCTGCTGGTCCTCCACCACCAGCCCGGCCTCGATCGCGCGGTCGAGCGCCTCCAGCGCCGCCTCGACGTCGACCGAGGCGGCCTCGGCGACGATCTCGATGTCGAAGTGCCTGCCGGCGATGGCGGCCACGGACAGGATCTCGGCCGCGGCCCGGGGCAACCGGGCCACGCGCCGCAGCACCACCTCGCGCACCGGCATCGGCACCGGCGCCGGGTGCGGGTGGTCCAACGGCTGTTCGGCGGGTGTCTGCTTGAGGAGCTCCCGCAGGAAGAACGGGTTGCCCTCGCTGCGGGCCCACAGCGCCTGCGCGGTCCGACCGCCGACCTCGCGGCGCAGCACCGTGCTCGCCAGCGTCCGGGTCTCCCGGACGTCGAGGCCGCCGAGCTCGATCCGCGCCACCCCCGCGCGGGCCAGCGCGGCCACCGTGCCGGCCAGGGCCGCGGCCTCGTCCGACCGGTAGACCACGACCAGGAGGAGCCTGCTCGGCGGCGCGGACTCGGCCAGGTGCGCCAGCAGCCGCAGCGAGCCCGGGTCCGCCCGGTGCACGTGGTCGAGCACGACCACCAGCGGCTTGGCGCTCGACACGTCGGCCAGGTAGGCGACGACCGCCTCGAACCGGCGCAGGTCGGCACCCGCGTCCTCGGCGGTCCGCCGGGCGTCGTCGTCGAGCAGCTCGGCCACCGGCGCCGGCGTCGAAGCCCGCGGGAAGCAGGTGGTCGCCGCGCGCAGCACCTGTTCCCACAACCACAGCGGCGGCGCGTCGACGTGCTCCGGGCAGGTGCCCCACAGCACCGGCACGCCCGCCAGCTCGGCGAACCGCCGCACCAGGCTGGTCTTCCCGATCTCGGGCTCACCGGACACCGTCACCACCCGGAGCCGGCCGGTCGACGCCGCGGCCAGGGTTTCGGCCAGCTGCCGCAACTCCGCTTCGCGACCGACGAAGACCTCTCCGTCCGGGACCGGCGTGGGCGGCGCACCGGTCACGCGGACCTGCGGCACGACCGCGGACCCGTCCTCCGCCCTGGTCGCGGGGATGGCCGGCACGCTCGACGCGGGCGGCTGCCAGTCCAGTGCGGGCGACTGGTTCAGGATCTCGTGCTCGAGCTGCTTGAGCGCGGGCCGGGGGTCGACGCCCAGCTCCTCCGCCAGCCGCGACTGGATGGTCCGCAGCACGCTCAGCGCGTCCGCCTGCCGCCCGGCCCGGTACAGCGCCAGCGTCAGCAGTTCGCACCCGTATTCGCGCAACGGGTGCGCCTGCACGAAGGCTTCCAATTCGGCGACGGCCACCTCGTGGGCGCCGACGGCGAGCAGCGCGGCGCACCGCGCCTCCACCACCGATAATCGCAATTCGTCCAGGCGGGCCACCTCAGGCGCGACCCAGGTGGCGCCGGCCACTTCCGAGTACGGCCGGCCGCGCCACAGCGCCAAACCGGCCTCGAACTCGCTCAGCGCCGGTCGGGAATCACCGCGTTCCAATGCCTGCCAACCCGCCGTGGCGTGTTCGCCGAACCGGTGCACGTCGACGTCCACCACGCGGTTGTCCAGCAGGTAGCCCTGGGCGCACGTGCGCAATACCGTGGCCGGTGCGCGCGGCGCGCGATCCGGTTCCAGCACCTTGCGCAAATTCGCCACGTACGCCTGCAGCGAGGTGATGGCCGACGGCGGCGGGTGTCCGGCCCACAGCGCCTCCAGCATCACGTCCACCGCCACCGGCTGTCCCACCCGGCTCACCAGCAGCGCCAGCAGCGCGCGTTGCTTCGGCGTGCCCAGGTCGACCACCCGGCCGCCGACCACCGCCTCGAGCGGGCCCAAGGCCCGCAGGTGCACCCTGGCCGGTGCGGCGCCGCGCTGGTCCGGCGGTGGCGGTTCGGTCCACCGGACGGAACCCGGCAGCGTGCGACGAGTGGTGCCGACCACCGTCGCCTCGGTCGTGCGCCGCGTTCTCATGCACATTCCGGTGCGGTCGGGAAGAGCAGTTCGGGCACCACTTGGCGATGTTCGGGACAAGTGCGGAGGTGCTGCCGGTATTCGGTGTCGGCGTAGCCCGAGTACACGGAATTAATCCTACCTTCCCCATGACTCCACAAGTCATCGTCAACGACGTGAGCGATTTCGGCTTGCGCCCCCATCTATAGCACCACGTGGACTGCCGCGCATGCGACGTGCCGAACCGATCAAACCTCGGCTGAACGTGCTCCGGACGCCATTCGAGACGATTCGAATGGCGTCGCGGATGAAGTCCGGCACCGTTCGCCGGTGAATGGCGGGCCCGGTGCGGGCGGACGCGCGTCACCGGTCCGGGAAACGTCGCCCGGGTCGACCGCGCGGGTCGAGCGGTCCGTGGGTGCGGTCAGCGCCGCGATCGGCGCCCTACCACCGCCCGGTCCGGCACGTCGTTCTGGCCGAACGGGTGGCGGGACCCCGGTGTCTCAGGGCGCGCCCGCCCGTGTTGTCCGCTTCGCTCGTGCGCTTGGCTGTCACCAGGACCTACCCCCAGCAGGTGTTCACAGAGCCGAAACGTGCGTGGTCAAGGATTTCAACTCCGATACCGAATCGCAACCCCCGTGCGAGCGCAATGCCAAGTCCACCGGACTCGGGCGGCCGGGACGGATGGATCGGGCATGGACCACTCGGCACCGGAGGGATGTCCGCCACCTCGGTCCAGTCCGGTGTGGACGGTCGGTGAGGTGGTGCGACTGGACGGCCGGTGATCGGATCGGGCAGGCTGGGCCCATGGGGATCAAGCGGGCCGGCGTCGTCGCCGGCGTGGTGGTGGCACTCGTCGCGGGGGCGGCGCCGGGGGTTCGGGCGAGTGCGGACTCGCCGGTGCGGGCGGCGTTGGCGCGCGTGGTCGAGGCGGGCGTGCCCGGCTCCTACGCGGCCGTGGTCGAGGAGACCGGCACGTGGCGCGGCTCGGCCGGTGTCGGCGACGTGCGCACGGGCCGGGCGCCCGACCCGCGCGGCCGGATCCGCGTCGCGAGCGTGACCAAGACCTTCGTGGCCACGGTCGTGCTGCAACTGGTGGGCGAGGGCAGGATCCGGTTGGACGACCCGGTCGGCGACCACCTGCCCGGTCTGCTGCCCTACGCCGAGCCGATCACCGTCCGCCAGTTGCTCGGGCACACCAGCGGCGTGCCGCGCGACATCACGCACTGGCAGACCCTCGAAGAGGTCGACACCGAGCGCTGGGAGGCGTTCGAGCCGCGGCGACTGGTCCGGCTCGCGACCGACGGCGTGCCGCTGCTGTTCCCGCCCGGCACGGGCTTCTCGTACTCCAACACCGGGTACACCGTGCTGGGGCTGCTGGTGGAGCGCGTCACGGGTCGGCCCCTCGCGACCGAGTTGGAGCGCCGCGTCTTCCGGCCGCTGCACCTGCGCGACACGTCGTTCCCGAGCTACCAGCCGTTCCTGCCGTTCCCCGCGGCGCACGGCTACGAACGGCTGCACGGCGAGCAGGCACCGCTGACCGACGTGACCACGTACGTGTGGTCGCGGTTGTGGGCCTCCGGGAACCTGGTCAGCACCCCGGACGACCTGAACCGCTTCTTCCGCGCGCTGCTGGGCGGGCGGCTGGTGCGCGCAGACCTGCTGGCGCGGATGAAGGACGTCCGCCCCGGCGCGCTGGGTCCGTTCGGCTACGGGTTGGGCCTGATGGGCGTGACCTCCCCGTGCGGCGGGCCGGACTGGTGGGGGCACGGCGGCGACGTGCCCGGCTACAACACGTGGAGCATGCACACGGACGACCTGGCCCGCCAGGTGTCGGCCGGCATGAACCAGGACATCACCGCGCCGGCCGCGGCGCACCAGCACATGCTGTTGTCGGTGGTCACGACCGGGCTGTGCGGTGCGGCGCCGGTGGCCGCGGCGGCAGCGGGCGAGCGGGTTCCGTACCTGGGTCCGACGCTGCCGTGACGTCCGGGGCGGCATAGCACCAGCCGGGCCACGAGGCGCGCACCACCCCCGGGCCGGCAGGTCGGAGCGGTCCGGGGGACCCTTGTCGTCGTCCCTGTTGTACCCGCGGCGGGGGTCGCACGCCCACTACCGAGGATCGACACGTGACGCTGCCTTACGAGCCCGACGACGACCAAGCCGCCGACCGCTACATCAACGCCGCGCTGCGCAGCCGGGACGCCGAGGCGTGGCGGCTGCTGGCCGCCGACTCCCACGTGGAGCAGACCGACCGGGTGCTGCGGGCGATGCTCGACCGGATCGCGGTGGCGCGCGTGCACCGCACGGCCGAGCGCGCCACCGCGCGGTCGCGGGCGCTGGACGGGGAGATCAGCCAGGCCGAGTACCAGCGCGACGCGGCCGAGGACGCGACCCGGGCCACGAAGGCCGCGCACTTCGAGACGCTGGTGCGCGAGCACCACCGGCTGATCGCCGCGGCGGCGCGTCGGCTGCGCGGTGACGACGTCCGCGACGAGCTGACCGACCTGGTGCTCGCCCTGGGCTCCGCCATCGACGCGCACCGGGCCGCGGTGCTCGCCGGAGGGACGGAGCCCAGCGCGGTCGACCGGGCGCTGTGGGCGCGGCTCGCCACGCTCGACCTGCCCGGCGACGAGGGCCGCACGTCGGTGGAGGAGCTGGTCCGGCGGCACGCGGCGCGCCAGGACGACTTCGGGCGGGTGCTGGCCGGGATCATCCTGGACGCGGCGGGCGAGGACACCTCCGTGCCGCGTGCCGCCCTGCTGCCCGCGTGGAAGAAGGCGGTCGCGCCGACCCTCGACATCGCGGCGAAGGCGGAGTTCGCGGCGAAGGGCAAGGGCTCGCTGGCGACCGAGAAGCTCCGCAAGGCGTTGGGTCACCTGGAGCGCAAGGGCCTGGTCCGACGATCCGGCCCGGCCGACGCGCAACGGCTCGACCTGCTCGACCGGGCCGGTCTGGAGGAGTTGGCCGGGTTGTCGGCGCTGTGATGGCGGGCCGGTGTCGTCGGGCTGGTGCGCTGCGGGTGGCCCTGCCGGGCCGGCCGTGACCGCCCTGCCGGCCGGCCCGCGCCCCCGCCTTCGGCACCGCCGGTGCGCGTACTCCGGGCGCGGCCTGCCCGGTCACCCGCCCGCGGTCCACGAGGTGCCGGTGGCCGCCGCCGTGGCGGCGCGACGACTGGACCCGCGTGCCGCCCGGACCGGACCGCGGTGCGCCTCCGAACGGGTGTTACCCGTCGTTTCACCCGTCCGTGTGATGGGACGAGCCTCCGGCGGTGACGGCGCCGGCGTGGTCCGCTGTGGTCGGCTGCACGTTCGCGTCGGTTCGGCTGGCCGTGCGCGGGCCCGCGGACGATGCTGGACGCGATGGCAGTCCAGCGGGATCCGACCGGTTCTGCGCTGGCCGACCTCGTCGCCCGGCAGCGCGACGAGATCGACCGGCTGAGGACCGCTGCCCGCAGGCAGGCCGTGGTCGAGCAGGCCAAGGGCGTGCTGGCCGAGCGGCTCTCCTGCCGGCCCGACGAGGCGTTCGAGGACATGGTGCGGCTGGCCCAGGCCACCGGCAGCGACCTGGTCGTGATCGCCGCGGGCGTGCTCGGCGTGCCGCCACCGCCGGGACCGCCGTCCGCGCTGCCCGCCGAAGGGCTCTTCGACCCGGCGCGGTACGTGCGGCAGGTCGAGATCCCGCAACCCGCGGCCGTTCCCCCCGGCGAGCGCACGCCGCAGCCGGTGGCGCTCGCCGCGATCGGCACGGCGGCCGACCCCGAGGAGCTGGCCGAGCTCGTCCGCGAGCACGTCGACTGCGACGCCGTGCTGGTCTACCTGGTCGAACCCGACGGCGGGCTGCGGCTCGAGGCCTCGGCGAACGTGCCCGCCAAGGTGCGTTTGGAGTGGGAACGCGTGCCGCTGCAGCTCAGGACCGGCGTCCTGGCCGCGGTGCGCAGCGGCCTGCCGCAGTGGCTGCCCGACCCGGAGGAGGCACGGCGGCGGTACGTGCTCATCGGCGACCCCGAGACGGTGTGGGAGTCGCGCGCGTGGCTGCCGTTGCGCGACCGGACCCGCGTCGTCGGCGTCATCGGGCTGCTGTGGTCCGGTGGCCACCGGTTCTCCGCCGAGGAGCGGTGGGAGCTGGAGGTGCTGACGCGGGCCGCGGGCTCCACGCTGATGGCGCTGGTGAGCGCGGAGAGTGCCGCGCTGGGCCGCAACTGGACGCTGTGGGTGCAGCACCTGCTGGACGTGCTGCCCGGTTCGGTGGCGCTGCTCGCCGCGGTCCACGGCGAGGACGGCGACGTGGTGGACTTCCGGTTCGAGGCGGCCAGCCCCGACGCCGTCGACTTCTCCGGCCGCCGGTACCGGCAGTTGGTCGGGCGCAGCATCCTGACCAGCTACCCGACCGTGGCCGGGACCGAGCTGTGGGCGGCCTACCACCGCGTGCTGCGCACCGGGGTCAGGGAGGTGGTCAGCATCTTCGACTACGAGGAGAACTCACCGGGCCTGCCGCAGCACGGCCGGTACACGTTGACCATAGGCAAGTTCGGCGACGGCCTGATCCTGGCCTGGCACGAGCACGAGGACCCGTTGCAGCTCGAACGGCTGCGCAGCGTACAGCGGCTGGGCAACATCGGCTGGGGCGAGTGGAACCTGGTGACCGACGAGATCGACTGGTCCGACCAGCTCTACGTGATCTTCGACCGCGACCCGGCGCTGGGGCCCATGTCGCTGGACGAGATCCGGGCGTCCGTCGTCCGCGAAGACCTGCCGATCCTGCAGAACGCCGTGCGCGGCATGCTGGAGCGGGGTGAGCGCGCCGACTCCGAGCTGCGCCTGAAGGCGGGCGACCAGATCCGGTGCGGCCGGTTCATCGGCGAGCCGGTGCTGGACATCCAGGGCAGGCCGGTGCGGCTGGACGTGGTGTTGCAGGACGTCACCGACATGCGCAAGGCGGAGAAGCGGGTGTTCGACCTGAGCGAGCAGTTCGCGCAGGAGCACCAGGTGGCCGACCACCTGCGCTCGGCCGTGCTGCCGCTGCCGAGCCGGCCGCTCGACCTGCCGGGGATGCGGGTCGCCGTGCGCTACCTCGCCGCCGAGCAGTGGGCCGAGGTGGGCGGCGACTGGTACCACGCGTTCCCGATCGACGACGGCAGCACGCTGCTGGCGATCGGCGACGTGGCGGGCCACGGCCTGGCGACCGCCGCGGCGATGGCGAAGCTGCGGTTCGCGCTCACCGGCGCCGCGCTGACCAACCCCGACCCGGCCGGTGTGCTCGACGTGCTCAACCGCATGCTGACCGGGGGAGAGGGCGTGACGCTGGCGTCCGGGATCGTGGCCCGGTTCGAGCCGACGACCCGCAGGCTGTCGTGGGCGCAGGCGGGTCACCCGGCGCCGCTGCTGCTGCGGTCGCACGACGTGCAGCGGCTGGACCGCCCCGAGGGGCCGATCCTGGGTGCCGTGCGGGGAGCGGTGTACGCGACCGCGCGGACGCTGCTCGCGCCCGGCGACACGGTGCTGATGTTCACCGACGGACTGATCGAGCGGCGCCCGTCCGCCGGCGCCCGCGGTGACGACCTGGAACGCCTGATGGAGGAGATCCGGGGGTTCGTCGCGGACCTGGACCCGCTGGAGATGCCCGAGGCGCTGACGTCGCGCCTGGTCCCGGCCACGCCGCTGGACGACACGTGCATCGTGGCGGCGACCATCACGGCCTGAGGTCGGTTGCGCTCGGCCGGAGCGGGTACACGTCCGGGTATGAGCACGGAGGACCTGAACTCTTACGCGGAACCGCAGGCCACCGGGTCGCCCGACTCGGTCGAGACCGATCCGGCGGCCCTGAACAGCGCCGAGGACTTGGACGAGGACCGGATCAGGAAGGACCCGTTGGAGGCGGGGATGGACCCGCCGGAGCAGTGGTCCGGCGTGACCAAGTACGGCATGACGCCGTGGGAGGAGTCCCACCCCCGGCCGTTGGCGGACCGGCTCGCGGAGGAGCAGCCCGACGTGCGGCCGGAGCAGCCCGCCGGTGACCCGGTGTACCCGGGCGACGGCGTGGTGAGCCGGGACGCCGTCGACGAGCGCGAGGCGGAGATCCGCACCGAGGCCGAGCAGCGCGGGCAGGCCGCCGACGACAGCTGAGCGCGTTGACGGCCGGGCCCGGTGGCGGTGTCGTGGTCGGCGCGCGCCGGCCACGACACCCCCGTCACTGGTTCGCCAGGGGCCGCGACGTGGACCGGGCGCCCGGTCGGACGGCGGCCAGCGCGTCGCGCACGGTCGGGTGGACGTCCACGGCCTCGATCACGAGGGTGATCTCCAAGGGCCGCAGGACGGCGCGCCGGTCGGTGGCCACGGCCAGGGGAACGCCCCGCCGCTGCGCGGTCGTGGCGGCCTCGATCAGCAGTTGGATGCCCGCCGAGCCGAAGAAGTCGACCCGGCCGAGGTCCACGACCAGCGCGGCCGGTCTGCGGTCGAGCTGCTCGGCCACGATCGCGCGGACCGGTGTCTCCGAAGCCATGTCGATCTCGCCGGCCACCTCGACGACGGTGATGCCGTCGCGGTCGTGGACCTGGACGGTCGCGTTGGGTGTGTCGGTGCGGGTGTCGCCCACGGGGCACCTCTCGGTTGGTACGAGAACCAACAACCGAGCTTCTGCTCAACCCGAATCGTCGCTTCCGCGCAGCTTGGTGTGGCGGTTGGACGGCCCAACGCTACGGGTCTTCCGCCAGATCCACAACTGCGCCCCTCCCACCTGCGACAAGGTCGTCCGGCGGGCCGCGCCGCGCCGGCCCGGACCGGGGGACATGGCCGAGGAGGAGTTCCGCGAGGGCGACGACGTGACGTGGTCCAGCCGCGGGCGGACGGTGCACGGCGAGGTGTGGCGGAGATCACCGGGACACCGGGCGGGCACGAGTCGGGAAGGCGGATCGTCACCCCGCCGCGGCAGGAGGAGGGCGAGCTGACCGACGACGACCGGGCGCACGTCGCGAGGTCGTCGGGTTCGTCCACCGCCACCTCGCGCAACGCCCCGACGGGGACGTGGAGCACACGAGGTGGCGCTACTCGCCGGTGAACCGGGGCCACGACCCCCTGGAGGACTGACGCGGCCCAACCTTCACCGCCGCAGCCGTTCGGCGGCGAGCCTGCCGGAGATCAGCACCGGCGGGATGCCCACACCGGGTGTGGTGCCGCTGCCCGCCAGCACCACGTTGCCCTCGCGGAACGGCAGGTTGCGCGGCCGGAACGGGCCGGTCTGGCCGAACGTGTGCGCGGCCGAGAACGGCGTGCCCGCGGCCTGGCCGGACCGGGCCCAGTCGCCCGGCGTCACGACCGACAGCACCTCGACGCCGGGGTCGAGCAGCTTGCGCGCGACGAGCTCGCCGACGACCTCCTCGGCGTAACGCGGGCCGACCTCGTCCCACCGGAGCGGCGCGACGTCGAGGTTCGGGCACGGCGCCAGCGCGTACTGCAGGTGCCGTCCCGCCGGCGCGAGCCCGGGATCGGTCAGCGTCGGCGTGGTGAGCAGCAACGACGGGTCGCTCATCAGCCGGCCCCGGCGGATGATCTCGTCGAACGTGCTCTCCCACGCCGTGCCGAACGAGATGGTGTGGTGGCCGAGGCCGTCGACCACCCGCGGGGCGCTCAGGTGCACCACCACCGCGGACGGCGACCACCGCAGCGGGCGCGGCCGCCGCGGTTGCCCGCGCAGCAACCGGGTGCTCTGCGCCGGACCGGTGGCCAGCACCACGGCGTCGCACGGCACGCGGTCGGTCGAGGTGCGCACGGCCGTCACCCGCGGGCCGGTGCGGTCGAGCCCGACCACCTCGACGCCGTAGTGGAACCGCACGCCCGCCGCGGTCGCCGCGTCGGCGAGCGCCCGCGGCACGGCGCGCATCCCGCCGCGCGGGAACCACACCCCGGCCACGGTGTCCATGTAGGCGATCACGGCGTAGGCGGCGAGCGCGTCGGCCGGTGCGACCCCGGCGTACAGGGCCTGGAAGGTGAACACGCGCCGGAGCCGGTCGTCGCGCACGAACCGGCCCACCGCCCGGGACAGCGAGCCGAACCCGCCGAGCCGGGCGAGCGCGACGAGGTCGCGGCCGAGCAGGTCCAGCGGCGAGTCGAAGCTCGCGCCGAGGAACCGGTCGCGCTCGACCCGGTACAGGCGGGTCAGCCAGGCGCGCAGGGCGCGGTAGCCCTCGGCTTCGCGGTCGCCCGCCAGCTCGGCCACCGCCCGTTCCATCGCGGTGGCGTCGGTGTGCACGTCGAGGCCGCTGCCGTCGGCGAACTCGGCGCGGTAGGCCGGGCTCAGCGGCACGAGGTCCAGGTGGTCGGCGCGCCGGGCGCCCACCGCCGCGAACGCGTCGTCCAGCAGTTCGGGCATGGTCAGCACGGTCGGCCCGGTGTCGATCCGGTGCCCGGCGAGGTCCAGCCGGCCGGCCAGGCCGCCGGGGTGGTCCCGCTGCTCCAGCACCGTCACGTCGTGCCCGGCCCCGCGCAGGTGCAGCGCGGCGGACAGCCCGGCCAACCCCGCACCGACCACGACGACCGAGTCGGTCCGGCCCTTCACCGCGCGTGCCACGGCGTCCTCCTTCTCAGACGTGACGGTGGACGGCCTTGGCCGCCAGGTGCTTGAGGTGCGTGCGGGCTTCTTCGTCGATGTCCGCGCGGTCCAGCGCGGCCAGACCGCTCGCGGCCAGCACGTCGATGTGCTCCTCCACGGCGTCGACCGCGCCCAGGTCGACCAGCGCCGCCCGCACGGCGGCGACGGTCTCGTCCGTCACGGGCGCGCCGCCGAGGCACCGCGCCAGCATCCGCGCCGTGCCGTGCTCGCCCGCCGCGGTGGCGCGGGCGATGCCGATCGCCATCAACGGGGTGCGCTTGCCCTCGCGCAGGTCGCCGCCGACGGGCTTGCCGGTCACCGCGCTGTCGCCGACCATGCCGATCAGGTCGTCCCGCAACTGGAACGCCACGCCGACGTCGCGGCCGAACACCCGCAGGCACTCGACCACGTCGGCCGGCGCGCCCGCCAGCGCCGCGCCGAGGTGCAGCGGGCGTTCGACGGTGTACGCGGCGGTCTTGAGCGCCGCGACCCGCAAGGCGGCCTCCAGCGAGCCCTCGCGGCGTGCCGTCGCGAGCAGGTCGAGGTGCTGACCGGCCATCATCTCGATCCGCATCTCCTGCCACGGCCGCCAGGCCCGGGCCAGCGCGGCGGCCGGCAACCCGGCCGTGACGAGCGCGTCGTCGGCCCACGCCAACGCCAGGTCGCCGACCAGGATCGCGGCGCAGTCGCCGTGGTGGCGGGCGCTGCCGGCCCACCGGGACCGCCGGTGCCGCGCGGCGAACGCCTCGTGCACCGCGGGCCGGCCGCGCCGGGTCGCGGAGCGGTCCATCACGTCGTCGTGGACCAGCGCGCAGCACTGCAGCAGTTCCAGCGCCACCAGGGCCCGCACGGTGGCGTCCGCCGCGTCGCCGCGCACCTGCCCGCCCGCCGCGCGCCAGCCCCACCACGCGAACGCGGGCCGGATGCGCTTGCCGCCGGCCAGGACCAGGGCGTGGATCTCCCCGGCCAGCTCGTCCGCGGCGTCGAGCCGCGGGCGGGTGCGGAAGAAGTCGTCCAGCGCGGTGGCGAACCGCGACGCGAACTCCTCCGGTGCCGGGGGACTGGGCGTGCGGGTGTCCATGCCGGCCAACAGCGACATCGTCGCCCCCTCGCGTGTCGGAGAACTCGGTGGGACGAGCTAAGCAGCGCCACCGGCGCCCCGCACAACGAGCGCGCTGGTTGTGCACGGCGCGGCCGGCCGACTTAGCGTGAGGGCGGTGCCGTCATCGGAAGGACTCGAACGCATGTCCGCAGATCGTGAAATGGATGCCGCGGGCATCACCGGGCCGTCGCTGCGCGAGGCGTACCGGCGGTGCCGAGCGCTCAACGCCGAGCACGGCCGCACGTACTTCCTCGCGACGAGGATGCTCAGCGCGGAGCAGCGGCCGGCCGTGCACGCGCTGTACGGGTTCGCCCGCTGGGTCGACGACGTCGTGGACGACCTCCACAGTGGACCGGAGGCGAAGGCGGAAGCGCTCGGGACGATCGACGTGGCGCTCACGTCCGCGTTCGACCGCGGCCGGAGTTCCGACCCCGTGCTCATGGCGTTGCTGGACACCACGCGCCGGTACGGGATCCCCCACGTCCACTTCCACGACTTCATGGCGTCGATGCGGATGGACCTGACCGTCACCGACTACGCGACACGGGCGGATCTGCTGCGGTACGTCCACGGGTCGGCCGCCGTGATCGGGTTGCAGGTGCTGCCGGTGCTCGGCACGGTCGGGCCGGGCCGGGAAGCCGAACCGGCCGCCGCCGCGCTCGGCATCGCCTTCCAGCTCACCAACTTCCTCCGCGACGTCGGCGAGGACCTCGACCGCGGCCGGGTGTACCTGCCCGCCGACGAGCTCGCGGCCTTCGGCGTCGACCGCGACCGGCTGGTGTGGGCGCGCGCCGGTGGCCGGGCCGACGACCGGGTGCGGGCGGCGCTGCGCGAGCAGGTCGAGCAGGCCCGCCGGGTGTACGGGCAGGCCAAGCCGGGCATCGCGATGCTCGCACCCCGGTCGCGGCCGTGCGTCGACGCCGCCTACCGGCTCTACGGCCGGATCCTCGACCTGGTCGAGGAAGCTGGCTGCGCCGTGCTGTCCCGGCGCGTCGCGGTGTCCAACGGCAGGCGGCTCGCCGTCGCGCTGCCCGGGTTCGCCAGGGCCGTGCTCGCTCGCACGGCCTGATCACGACAGGAGAGACATGACCGACCGCCTGCCGCTGCGCAAGTTCACCAGCCCGCCCTGGTCGGAGCAGGAGCCGACGTGGCGCGACGCGAAACCCGCGCTGATCGAGGCGGCGCTGAAACGCGCCACCGCCCGGCCCTCCGGCAACTGGTTCGTGGTCGGCGCGAGCCGGGACGTGGTGCGCGGCAAGCCGTTCGGCCGGACGGTCGCCGGGCGCGAGGTGGTGCTGTGGCGCGGGCCGGGTGACGTGCTCCGGGCCGGTCCCGGCGCGTGCCCGCACCTGGGCGCGCCGCTGTGCGACGGCGCGGTCGCGGGTGGCGAGCTGGTCTGCCGCTGGCACGGGCTCGCGCTGGGCGGTGAGCGGTTCGGCGGCTGGAGCCCGTTCCCCGCGCACGACGACGGCGTGCTGGTGTGGGTGCGCCTGGACGACGTGGGTGGGGAGGAGCCGCTGCCCGAGCCGGTGCTGCCCGCGCGTCCGCGCGAGGGGTCGCTCGACGCGGTCGCGACGCTGGTCGGCCGGTGCGAGCCCGAGGACGTGATCGCGAACCGGCTCGATCCGTGGCACGGCGCGTGGTTCCACCCGTACTCGTTCACGAACCTCCGGGTGCTGGAGACGCCCACCGAGGACCGGGACCGCTTCCTGGTGGAGGTGACGTTCCGGGTGGCGGGCCGGTTCGGCGTGCCGGTCACCGCCGAGTTCGACTGCCCCGAGCCGCGCACGATCGTGATGCGCATCGTGTCCGGCGAGGGCGAGGGCAGCGTGGTCGAGACGCACGCCACACCGCTGGACCGCGGCCGGACGGCGGTCGTGGAAGCCACCATCGCGCAGTCCGACCGACGCGGGTTCGCGCTGGTCAGGAGGCTGGCACCGGCGATCCGGCCGGCGATGCGCTGGGCCGCCGCACGGCTGTGGCGCGACGACCTCGCCTACGCCGAACGCCGGTACGCGCTGCGGTCGAAGGGCGCGTTCCCCGGCTGACCGAGGTCAACTTGCATCGGTTCTGAGTCGATTTTAGGGTGGAGTCGTCAGGTCGTCGACTCGCAGAGGACGTGCGCCATGCCCGAGCTCTCCCGCCTGCCCCGTCCCGTCACCGAGTCCTGGGACTGGCAGTTGTCCGGTCTGTGCCGGGGCATGGACAGCACCTACTTCTTCCACACGCCCAACGAGCGCGGCGCGGCGCGCGAGAAGCGGGAGGCGATGGCGAAGTCCATCTGCCAGCGGTGCCCCGTCATGCGGCAGTGCCGCGAGCACGCCCTGGAGGTGCACGAGACCTTCGGCATCTGGGGCGGCCTCGGCGAGAGCGAGCTGCGGGCTATGCTCTCCGAACGCGCCAGGAAGTGAGCCGGAGCCGATGAGCTGGACACCCCGCGCGGTCGCCGCGATGCTCGGCATCTCGCCCACCACGCTGCGCACGTGGGACCAGCGGTACGGGCTGGGGCCGACCGACCGCACCGCGGGCGGCCACCGCCGCTACCGGGACGACGAGGTGGACGAGCTCCGGCGCATGGTCGCGCTGACCGCGCAGGGCGTCGCACCGGCGGACGCCGCCCGGCAGGCGCGGGAACCCGGCCCCCCACGCCCGCGGCGCACCGAGGTCGACCTGACCGCGGACACCGCCCGCACCGCCCGGCGCGGTTTCCTGACCGCCGCCGACCGGCTCGACGAGCCGGGGGTGCGCCGGCTCGCGGTCGAGCTGATCACCGGGTACGGCGTGGTGGCCGCCTGGCAGTCGGTGCTGGCGCCGTTCCTGGTCGAGCTGGGCGACCGGGTGTCCCGACGCGGCACGGGCGTCGAGGTGGAGCACCTGGCCAGCGCGGGGCTGTTGCACGCGTTGCGCGCCGTGCCCTACCCGGAGGGCGACGGCGCGCTGGCGGCGTTGCTGGCGTGCGCGCCGGACGAACAGCACTCGCTGGCGCTGGAAGCCCTGGGTGCCGCGCTGTCCGAAGAGGACTGCCGGTGGCGCAACCTGGGCGCACGCGTGCCCGTGCCCGCCTTGTGCGACGCGCTGGACCGGCTGCGGCCCGCCGTGGCCGTGGTCTGGGCCCACCACGCCGACCTCGCCGCCACCGTGCCGCTGGCCGAGGTGCGCCGCCGCACCGACGCCGTGCTGGTGGCCGCCGGACCGGGCTGGGACGGGTTCGACCTGCCGGACTCCGTGCGCCGGCCGACCACCCTGCCCGACGCCGTGCGGCTGATCGTCGACCAGGTCCGCGTCTAGCGATCCCGCCCGGCGTCCGGACGGCTCCCTCGTCGCGCCGCCCGACGCCTACCGCCGACGACCGGCCCTACGGAGTCCGGCCCCACCGGCGGGCCACGGCGCGCAGCACCGGTCCCCGGCCGGTGGTCGGCACGGTCCACAGGTCCGTCCCGGCCACGCCCCACCGGCTCAGCAGCCGGTTCGCCGCCGCGAAGCCCGTGGTGGCCGCGCGTTCCATCAGCGCCACCGGCAGGTCGATCCGCACCAGGTCGCCCGCCAGCACCAGGAAGTCGTCCGGCGTGCGCACGGTCGGCCGGCGGGCGAAACCCCCGGCGGGGAACAGCGGGCAGTCCGACCGCAGCTCGTGCCGCTCGTCCACGACACCGGCCCGCTTGGTCTCCGGGTAGACCTCGGTGAGCTGCTCCCACAGCCGCGCGCGGGCGTCGGGCTCGTCGGACGGCAGCGCGTACCCGTGCAGCTCCACCACCGATCCGCCGGTGCGCGCGGCCCACGCCCGTGCCTCGTGCTCGTAGTGGTTCAGCACGCTGACGTTGTCCAGCAGGCCGTACCCGCTGGTGCCGAGGAAACCCGGCCGGTCCGGCTCGACCGGCCGGTCCAGCCAGTACCGCGACACCAGGAACGGCGGCGCGGTCCGCAGCTCGGCGATCCGCTCGCGCCACGCCGCGTCGCCCAGCCCGGGTGACGCGGCCACGAGCCGGCGCAGGCCGGGCACGTCGGCGGCCAGCACGACGGCGTCCGCGTCGAGCACGCCACCGGCCACGTCGACCGCGAAGCGCCTGGTCGAACCGGGCCGCACCGACCGCACCTCGACGCCCCGGCGCACGTCGGCCCCCAGCTCGGCGAGGTGACGCGCCAGGGGTTCCCACAGTCCGTGCGGGAACGGGTCGGCCGCCACGTCGAACAGCAGCCCCTCCGCCGAGCCGAGGAAGTAGATGTGGAACATCAGCGCCAGCTCGGCCGCGGACATGCGGCTCGGGTGGGCGAAGAAGCTGCGGGAGAACACCTCGAAAGCCAGCGCGTGCGCGGGCTCGGGGAAGCGGATGCGCTCCAGGTACGTCACCGCGTCGAGGTGGTCCAGCTCCTGGTACACGCGGGGCGCGGACACGTCCAGCAGCGGCAGCGCGGCCCGCGCGTCCACCGACGGCAGGTCGGCCCAGCGGAACGTCGGGCTGCGGCGCAGGAACGCCAGCGCGTTCCACGGCAGCGCGGTCGGCAGCCCGGCGAACCCGTCGCGGTGCCCGCCGGCGTGCCACAGCGGGTAGTCGGGCAGCCCGACCAGCGCCGTGCCGCCGGTGTCGACCCGGCCCAGCAACGCGCGCAGGTTGTAGTACTGCCGGAAGAACGCGTGGAAACCGCGGGTCATGGTGACCTCGCTGCCGTCGGCGAGCCTGGTCGGCCAGCCGCCCACCCGGCCGCCCAGGTGGTGCTCGCGCTCGCACACCACGACCCGCGCGCCGCGCTCGGCGAGGATCGTCGCGGCGGCCAACCCGGCGATGCCCGCGCCGATCACGGCCACGGTCGGCACGGCGTCGTCGAACCGCGCTCGTCCGGCGGGTCCGGCGATGCGCACCGCCTTGCGGTCGCGAGGCTTCACGAGTGCTCCTGTCCTGGTGCCCGGCCGGTGAAGGTGTGCACGACGCCGAGTTGCAGGCCCGGCACCGGACGGCTGCGCACGGCGACGAAACCGTTGCGCCGCAGCCGGTCCCGCAGCGCGCTCGCGCCGTCGAACCGCAGCACGCTGCGCCACAGGTAGGTGTAGAGCGAGCGGTCGCGGGTGAGCAGCCACCCGGCCGGCACGACCACGAGCCCGCACATCGCGGTCCAGACGGCCGTGCTGACCGGGGAGTCGCGCACCGAGTACTCGTGCAGCACCAGCGGCGCGCCGGGTTTGAGCACACCGCGGACCGCGCGCAGCGCGACGTCGGGATCGGGCAGGTTGCGCACCAGGTACGCGGCGAACACCGCGTCGAACGGCCCGCGCACGTCCAGGTCCTCGACGCGGCTGTGCACGAACGCGACGGTGTCCGGCCACGGCTTGGCCCGTGCCCGCGCGAGCATCCCGGCCGACGCGTCCACCGCGACGACCTCGGCCTCCGGCGCGACGGCGAGCAGCGCCGCGGTCGACGCGCCCGTGCCGCAGCCCAGGTCGAGCACGCGCATCCCGGCGCCGCGCCGCGGCAGGCCGAGCGCCCGCGCGGAGGCCCGCAACGCCCGGTGGTAACCGGGGTTCAGCCCGACCAGCAGGTCGTAGTCCTTCGCCGCGACGTCGAACGACCCCGGCACCTCAGCGGCGGTCAACCGCGCCATCCGCATTCCTCCTCCGCTCCCACAACAACAGCACGGCGGTCACCATCGCGAAGCCGTACAGGAAGTCCTCGACGGGGATGTCCCACGGCACGCGCACACCGCTGATCGCCCACTCCGCGTACAGCACGATCGGCGCGTCCAGCTTGGTCAGCCACCCGTCCACCGGCACCTGGAAGCCGAGCACGATCGCCATCGTGATCCAGTAGGCGGGACGGCGGAACAGACCGGTGCGCAGGACGAAGACCTCCAGCAGCACCACCAGGACCGCCGCCGTCACCGCGGCCAGCAGGTACTCAGCCATCGCGCAGCATCCGGCGGACGGTCTCGTAGGTCAGCAGCGCGCACAGCGGGATCGCCACGAAGAACAGCACCTCTTCGATCGGCAGCACGCCGCCCAGCACCACGCCGGTCGTGCCCTCGTGGTGGAAGCTCCAGTGCCCGCGGACGATCGCGACCACGTCCCACACCACCAGCACCGCCAACACGGGCAGGATCGCGCGGGCCACGTCGGGTGCGCGGCGGTAGACGCGGCCGAACCACTCCAGCGGTGCGGTGATCAGCAGGCACGCGGCCAACACGGCCAGGTATTCGTACCGGCTCAATGGGGCACCTCCGCGCGTTGGTCTCCCGACGACCGTAAGAGCACGCGTCCCGGTCTGCATGACAGCCGGCCACATCACTCGATCGTGTGAGGGTTGGCGGACCGCGCCGGGAGCGTGCACCCGGCCCGGTGCCCGGCACCAACCAGGCGCTGATAACCGGTCCGGTCCGCGAGGTGATCGCGATCGGCCGGGCGGACCACGACGACGTGGCCGCGCTCACCCCCGGCCTCGACGAGCCGGCCGCGACCGTCGAGCCGTGCGCGCCCGAGCGCGTGGCCGACACGTGCGGGACCGACCCGGGCGACCCGCACCGCGCGGATCTCCGGCACCTCCGGCCGCGTGCTGTCGTGGTGTCCGTGCCGTTCCGCCATGGCTACCGGAACCGCGACGACGACCGGTACGTGCGGTCGACCGACGAGCTGACCGCGACCGGGTGGAGCCCGACGTGCGGCGGTCCGGCGAGCACCGCGAGGACGAGCCCGGGCGCCTGCACGCGGCCGGCCTGCAGCCCACCCGCCGCGGTCCCGTCGGCCTGCCGCGCGACCACGGGCTGCTCGACCTCGTCACGTCGTGCGAGCGGGGCACCGCCCGCCGGCTCACCTGGCCGCGCACCCGCGTCGAGCAGGCGGCGCCGCAGCCTCATCGCGGCGAGCTGACCGGTCAGGACGTCCGCGGTCGCGCGGGTGCGGTGCCGACGTGCCGGTGGAACCACCGCGCGGTCGACCGGGTCACCTGATCGAGCGCTTCGGGCTCCTCGGACAGCCCGGGCACGACCTCCACGTGCCCGGACGGCAACCGGTGCGAGACCCGGTCGTCCCCCTCACCGACGAGGAGCAGGGTCGGCGCGAGCACGCGGGTCAGCGCGTCCCCGGCCAGGTCCGACTGCCCGCCGCACGCCACCACGGCGTGCACCGCGGCCGGTCGTTCCGCGGCGACGACGAGCGCGACCGCCGCGTCGACGCCCGAACCGAACAGCCCGATCGGGTGGCCGCCGGTCGTGGGCTGGTCGGACAACCAGTCCACGACGGCGGCCAGCCTGCCCGCGAGCACCGGAACGTCCGCGTCACCGTCCGGGCGCAGGTCGAGCAGCACGGTGGCCAGGTGCTCGCGCTGGAGCGTCGGTGCCACGTGCCGGTCGGGCGACCCGCCGCCGTGCGCGAACACGACCACGCCGCTGCCGCGGGTCGGCATCGAGAGCCGGGCGTCCAGGGGGAGCCCGTCCAGCGGGATCCGCACGTCCTCGTCGATGAACACGAGTTCCGGGTTGCCCCGGGCGACCGGTCGAAACCCGCGGCGGGCAGGCGGCGGGGGGTGCCCGGACCGCTGCCGGGCAGGTCGGGGAGCGGGCACCGGACGGGGAGTGGTCGGATGACGCGGACGGCCGGCTGCGCGGGCGCACGTCCGCCGACATCCGGCCCGGCGAGGCGTACCGGGTGTTCCCCGCGGGGCCTGCTCGACCGCGGGCCGGCCCGAGGTGTGGCGGGGCTGCGCCTGTACCGGGGCACGTCCTGCCGACCGCCGGCCGCCGGTTTGGGCTGAACGGGGGCTGGGCGGGGTTCGGCCGGGCTGCCTATAGTCCGGGCGAGATGTTCTGGGAGCGCTCCCAGAACACCCCCGACGGAAGAGGGATTCTCGATGAGGAGAGTTCTCGCCGGTGTGCTCGCGACCTCGGTCGTGGCCGGCCTGGTCACGTTGGCGGCGCACGCGAGTCCCCGCGCCGCCGCCGACGAACCCGTGGTCGTCGTGTCCAGCACGTTCGACGACGGCACGGCGCAGGGCTGGACGGCCCGCGCGAGCGAGGTGGTGGCACCGAGCACCGCGGTGGCCCGCAGCGGCACGCACAGCCTCGCCGTCAGCGGCCGTGAGCAGAGCTGGCAGGGCCCGACGCTGAACCTGCTGGACAAGGTGCAGAAGGGCATCCGCTACGACCTGTCGGTCTGGGTGCGCCTGGCCGCGGGCGAGGCGGCGACGCAAGCCCGCCTGTCCGTCGAGCGCCGCACCGCCGGCACGCCGAGCTACGACCAGGTCGTGGGCGACACCGCGGTGACCGCGAACGGCTGGGTCAACCTGCGCGGCAGCTACACGCCGGCCGCCGACGTCGACTTCCTCTCCACCTACGTGGAGCTGAGCAGCACCGCGTCCCTGCACATCGACGACTTCTCCCTCTCCTACACCCCGCTGCCGCCGATCCAGACCGACATCCCGTCGGTGAAGGACGTGCTGGCCGACCACTTCGCCGTGGGCGCGGCGGTCGGGAACGCGGAGCTGCTCAACAACCACGGGCAACTGCTCGCCAAGCACTTCAACTCGATCACGCCGGGCAACACGTTGAAGTGGGACGCCACCGAGCCCACCGAGGGCGCGTTCCGCTTCGCCGACGCGGAGGCGCTGGTCGCCTGGGCGAAGGCCAACGGCGCGGCCGTGCGCGGGCACACGCTCGTGTGGCACCAGCAGACCCCGGCGTGGGTGTTCAAGGACGCCGCCGGCAACGACATGACCGCCACGCCGGAGAACAAGGCGCTGCTGCTGTCCCGGTTGGAGGCGCACATCCGCGGTGTCGTGGGCCACTTCGGCGCGGACATCCCGGTGTGGGACGTGGTGAACGAGGTCATCGACGAGAACCAGGCCGACGGCCTGCGCCGCAGCAAGTGGTTCGAGATCACCGGGTTGGACTACCTGCGCACGGCGTTCCGGGTGGCCCGCGAGGTCGCTCCGGACGCCGAGCTCGTGATCAACGACTACAACACCAACGTCCCGGCCAAGCGCGACAAGCTGTACGACCTGGTCGTGCGGCTGCGGGCGGAGGGCGTGCCGATCGACGCGGTGGGCCACCAGATGCACGTGAACGTGCAGTGGCCGTCGTTGGCGGAGACCGAGGCGATGCTGGCCAAGTTCGTGCCGCTGGGCATCGACCAGCAGATCACCGAGATGGACGTCTCGATCTACACCGACAACAGCCAGTCCTACCCGACGCCGCCGGCCGACGTGCTGCTCACGCAGGCGTACCGGTACCGGGACTTCTTCGAGCTCTACAAGGAGTACTCGCAGCACATCAGCTCGGTGACGGTGTGGGGGCTCGCGGACGACAACACGTGGCTGGACAGCTTCCCGGTGACCCGCAAGGACCACCCGCTGCTGTTCGACACGCGCTTGCAGGCCAAGGGCGCGTACTGGGGCGTGGTGGACCCGAGCCGGATCACCACGACCACCACCACGACCACGACCACGACCACCACGACCACGACCACGACGACGTCCATGACGATGCCGCCGTTGCCGTGCACGGTCGAGTACCGGGTCGGCGGCCAGTGGCAGGGTGGCTTCCAGGCCGAGGTGCGGATCACCAACCGGAGCACCTCTCCGATCACCGCGTGGACGTTGGCCTGGACGTTCCCGGACGGTCAGCGGATCAGCCAGCTCTGGAACGGGGTGCACACCCAGGACGGCGCGGCGGTGTCCGTCAAGCACGCGTCCTGGAACAGCATGATCCCGCCGGGCGGCTCCACGTCCTTCGGGTTCCTCGGGAGCTGGACGGGGTCGAACGGCAAGCCGGCCCCGTTCACGCTGAACGGCACGCGTTGCGCGGCCTGACGCGTCACTGTTCGGTCACCTTGTAGTAGCGGACCGGGGTGTAGGCGCCCGCCGTCTGCGCCGTCCACGTCCGCTCCACCGGTGGCTCGCCGTCGGGGCCGGTCTGCTCGCGCACGACCGGCTCCAACTTCGCGTCGTCGGCCCAGCGCACGAACAGCGCCGCGTGGTGGGACGCGACGAGGGCGTCGCCGGGGCGCAGGTCGGCGCGCGGCACCTCGGTGGCGACGTCCCGCAGCGTCGTCGTGGTGCGCGAGTGCGTCAGGCCCCACGCCAGCGACACGTAGCCGGAGCAGTCGGTGCGGTAGCTGCCGTGCTCGTTCTCGTGGCACGCCTGCTGGCTGTACGGCACCCGTGCGTCCAACCAGGACTGCGACCGGGTCAGCGCTTCGGTGCGCGAGGTCGTGCGGTCCGCCTCGGTCGTGCCGCACGCGATCAACGCGCCGGGGTCGTCGGCCGCGTGCGCGACCGGGACCTGGACCGCCGCGGTGCAGGCCAGTGCGGCGATCAGGGTGCGGGTGCTCATCGAACCCCCTCGGGTCACGGTGTGCCGCCGCTTCGTGCGGCGGAGTGTCACCGTGGGGTTTCCCGGTGTCCCTCGCGACAGCGCTCGAACCACTCGGCCGGGTGGTGTGCCGGTGGCGCGGTTTCCCGCCCGGGGGCACGGGTAGTCGGGCGGTGATCGCAGCGGACGTGGGAGGGGACGGGCATGCGCGTCGTCATCGTCGTGGCCGTGCTGTGCGCCGCGGTGGCGTGCGGCGGTGACACCGGACCGGGTGACGCCAAACCGTCGGAAGAAGAGGTGGCCGCCCGGGAGATCGGCGTGCTCGCGCCCGTCGACGCGGCGGTCACGGCGTTCACCTACGACCAGGAAGCCGCACCGCCCGGCGCGGAGCTGGAGCTGGAGGTGATCGCGGGCGACGACGGGACGACCGTGCGGCTGTCGGCCGACCTGCTGCAGCCCGACCGCGGGTACGCCGCCCACGCGCACACCGACCCGTGCGGCCGGAAGGGCACCGACGCCGGTCCCCACTACCAGCACGAGGTCGACCCCGCCGCGACGCCCGAGCGGCCGTCGGTCGACCCGGCCTACGCCAACCCGCGCAACGAG
Organism: Saccharothrix saharensis; assembly: GCF_006716745.1. NCBI lineage: Bacteria > Bacillati > Actinomycetota > Actinomycetes > Pseudonocardiales > Pseudonocardiaceae > Saccharothrix > Saccharothrix saharensis. The sequence goes on from NZ_VFPP01000001.1 coordinate 8,257,575, forward strand.
ATCTGGCTGGAGCTGAAGACCGACGCCCACGGCAACGGCGTGGCCGAGACGACCGTGCCCTTCACCTTCGGCGACCGCGTGCCGTCGTCGATCGTGCTGCACGAGCACCCGACCACCGAGACGGAGCAGGGCCGGGCGGGCAGCGCCGGCGGCCGGATCGCCTGCTTCACCGCGCCCTTCCGCTGAGGGGCGCGTTCCGCTGGGGGTCAGTCGACGGCGGTGGTCCTCGGCGTGCGGTAGACGACGTCGACGTACTCCCGGTGCCGTTCGATGAAGCCCTTGACGAACGGGCACAGCGGCAGCACGGGCAGCTCCCACGCGCGGGCCTGGTCGAGCGCGGCCCGGGCCAACGCGCTGCCGACGCCCCTGCCCTCGAACGCCGGCTCGACCTCGGTGTGCGTGAACACGATCAGGTCGGGCGTGCGGATGTAGACCGCCTTGCCGGCCGTCGTGCCGTCCACCACGGCCTCGAAGTGCTTCTGCTCGGGAACGTCGCGCACCTCGATGGCCATGCGGAGATCCTCGCACAGCCACCCGCCGCTCACCCCTGCGGCTTCACGGCCGGGTCACCACCGGTCCGCTCGGCGATGACCGTGGTGTCGCGACGGCCTCGGTTCCACCCGACGTCCGGGGGAGAAGCCGACCGGGCGCGAGGCGGCTGCTCGGCACGGCCACCGTGCTGCGCCACGGGCCGTCGGGTCGGGCGGCCCGGTTCGCCGGCACCGGCCCGGCTCCCCCCGTTCCGGTTGCCGCCGGGCGAAGGGGGAAATCGGTACACCCCGACGACGCCGATCGGGCACCCTGGCGCGATGGGGTATGCGGTGCGGGAGTACGCCGCCGACGACGAACCGTCGTGGCTGCGGTGTCGGGTGTTGGCGTTCCTCGGTACGGCCTTCTACGACGACGTGGTGCCGGCGAAGCCCAGGGAGCCGGGGGTGGAGCTGGTGGCGGTGGACGGCGCGGTGGTCGTCGGCATCCTCGACCTGGCCGTCGACGGCGAGCACGCCACCATCGAGACGATCGCGGTGCACCCCGACCACCAACACCGGGGGATCGGGGGCGCGCTGCTGTCCCGGGCACGAGCGCGGGCGCGGGAGCTCGGGGCGACCACGTTGGACGCGTGGACCCGGGACGACCCGCCGACGCTGCGCTGGTACCGCGCCATGGGTTTCCAGGAGAGCGACCACTACCTGCACGTCATCGCCGACCACCGCACGTCGGCCGACGAGCCGGCGCGCGCCGTGGTGGCGCGACCCGGCCTGCGGGTGGCGAAGGCGTACCTGCACGCGGACCTGGCCGACGAGGCGCGGCTGCGGCGGGAGTTCGCGCGGGTGCACGTCTGCCGCCGGTTCGCGCTGCCGTTACGCGGCGAGCTCGGTCGGCGTGGCGATCACGTCGACCATCGCGCCGTCGCGCAGGACGGTCACCGGCAGGGGTAGGCCGGTGGCCTCGGTGAACAGCCGCCGCACTCCGCCGCGCCCGGCGCGTCCGCAGACACCCTGAGCACGGCGAGGTCGGCGAGGGGATCGGAGCCGACGACCGTGCAGGCGACTCGGTCCCGTCGGCGAACACCGCCGTGCCGTCCCGGCCGCCGGCCACGACGTGCGCGTTGGTCAGCAGGTGCCCGTCGTCGGTGAACACGACCGCCGACCCGGTGCCGCGCGCCATGCGCAGCACCGGCACCCCCTGATCACCCGGTCACACCCTCCGTCGTGCGCTCGCGGAGGCCGTGCCGTCCGGGGCGTTCGCCGACAGCGGACCCGCCCCGGACGGCCGCCTTCAGCGGTCCAGCAGCATCGCCAGGTCGATCGCGTTCGCCATGGCCTCGGTGCCCGCGTCGTTCGGGTGCAGGTGGTCACCGCTGTCGTAGGCGGGGTCCAGCGTGGCCGGGTCGCCGGGCACGGCGGTCGCGGCGGCGAAGTCCACCACGCCGTCGAACTCGCCGGATGTGCGGATCCAGTCGTTGAGCGCCCGCCAGGTCGCCTCGCGCTCCTCGGTCCAGATGAACGACCCCTTGAACGGCAGGATCGTGCCGCCGTAGACCTTCACGCCCTCGGCGCGCGCCTGCGCGATCACCTGGCGGTGCCCGGCGATCAGGTCCGCGGCCGACGCGCTGTAGCCGATGTCGTTGACCGCCTCCAGCAGGATCATCGCCTTGACGCCGGTCTGCGACAGCACGTCCCGCCGCACCCGCGTCACGCCCGCGACGCCCCAGTACGGCTCGTCCCGGTCGGCGATGAGCCGGTTGCCGCCCAGGCCCGCGTTCACCACGGACAGCGTGCGGCCCGGCACCGCGTCCAGCCGCCGGGCCAGGAAGTCCGGCCAGCGGCGGTTGGCGTTGCCGGTGGTGCCGGCCGTGTCGGTGATCGAGTCGCCGAACGCGACCACCGTGCCCGCGACGCGCCGCGCGGGCGCGACGTCCACGCCGTTGACGACCATCCAGCACGGCGTGTCCCGGAACCCGCCCGACAGCACGCCGGTCCGGTCGCCGGTGGCCAGGTAGTTGCCCTGCGCGGTGAACGGGTGGTTGGTCAGCGGACCGGTGGCCTCCGGCACGTACGCGCTCACCAGCAGGGTGGACAGCGCTTCGACGTCCAACCGGACCGGGTCGCTGAACAGCTCCCGACCGGGTGGCACGGTCACCGACGGCCTGCCCTTGAACGTCAACGCCCGCACGGTGCCCGGCACGGCCGCGTCACCCGAGGCCTGCACGGCGACCGTCGCCCGGCCGACCCGCAGCGGCGTCGTGCCGAACGCGTTGGTCACCCGGACGCGCACCGACTCGCCGCCCGCGCTGAGGAACACCACGTTGCGCACGGTCTGGTCGCGCAGCCCCGCACCCGCCGGGCAGTCGCTCCACGGGATGTCGCTGCCCACCACGGGACTCGCCGCCCAGCCGGCCACCCAGGGCCTGCCGTGCGCGGTCGCGGTCGACGGCAGCACCGCCGCGGCCACGATCGCGGCCACCACGGCCGGCTTCCCCACGTGTCTCGCCATGAAGGTCTCCCAACGCCGGTCGTCTGTGATGGCGTCGCCGACGGTGGCAGCGACCAGATTAACCGGTCAAGCACACCACGACGAGCGGCGCGATAGTTGCGATGAGCGGCCTGGCTTACGTGTTAAGCACGGGTGGTCGTGGGTGGTCGCACCGATGCGCGACGCCACCGGCCCCGCCGAGACTGGCGGCATGGACTCGGTGCGGATCTACGACATCATGGCGTGCAACGTCTACTGGGACTTCGACGGTTCCGACCTGCCGCGCGAGCAGCACAAGTTCCTGGTGTCCTTCCACCCGACCGACACGCCGACGCCCGAGCTGGTCGAGTCGATCGTGGCCACCGGTCCGGGCGGCTACCGGGTCGAGTTCGCCAACGAGCCCTTCACCCAGCGCAACCTCAACGGGCACATCCACGACGCCGCCCTCGGCTTCCACTGGTACATGGTCAACCTGCCGACCGGGTACCTGCCCGAAGGCGAGTACACGATCGAGGTCACCGCCAAGGACGGCACCGTGGGCAGCCGGTCACGGGTGCAGCGGCAGGAGTCGACCGACCGGATCGTGCCGGCCTACCGGGAGCACCGGGCCAGGCTGCTCGACTCGTTCACCCCGTCGCGCACCGCCGAGCCCGCGGGGCCGGTCGAGCGGATCGGCTGGCGGACGTTGGCCGGGCTGGGCGGCCCGGACGCCTACTACGTGTTCCGGCTCGCCGAGGGCGGCACGCTGCGCGAGTTCGACACGCAGCGCCTGGTGTGGTGGGACAACATCTACCTGGACGCGGTGCGCTCGGGCGAGCCGACGACCGGCCTCAACCGCGGCGAGGTCATCCCGCCGGTGGCGCTCGAACCCGGCAAGTCCTACGGCTACTTCGTCGAGATCACCGACGGGAACGTGCAGCGCGACGCCGACCTCTGCGTGTTCCAGCCGCACCAGTTCTTCACCGTGCCCGCCTGACCGCGACCCCGGGCGCCGCGGTCAGGCGGGCCGGGGGTGGGTCAGACGTGGTCGGGCAAGGTGCGGGCCACGTCGTGCGGTGACGGCATGGCGGCGACCTCGGCGGCGATCGCGCGTGCCGCGTCCCGCACGGCGTCGTCGGCGAGCAGGTGCCGCGCCCGGTCCGCGATCGCCTCGGCGGTCACGTCCGCGCCCAGCAGTCGCGCGCCCAGCCCCGCCTCGGCCACCACCTCGGCGTTGCTGAACTGGTCGGCACCCTGCGGCAGGACCAGTTGCGGCACGCCCGCGCCGAACGTGCCCAGCGTCGTGCCGCTGCCGCCGTGGTGCACGACGAGGTCCACGTGCGGCAGCAGGTCGGCCTGCGGCACCCACGGCACGACGACGACGTTGTCCGGCACGTCGCCGAGCGCGTCGGCGTCGACCGTCGGTCCGGCGGCCACGAGCACCTTGGCGTCCACCGAACCCAGGCCCTCGACGGCCGTGCGCAGCACGCCGAGGTCGCCGAACGCCGTGCCCAACGTCAGGTACACCAACGGCTCGCGGTGGTCGAGCACCCACCGCGGCAGCTCGCCCGGCTCGGCGAACGGCACCGGCCGCAGCGGGATCCGGTGCCGCTGCTCGGCGAGGAAAGCCGGGTCCTGCACCGACGGCGGGCAGATGTCGAGGTACGGGTTGCCCAACGTCATCAGGTCGTTGTCGGGCAGGTCGACGCCGAGGTCCGCGGCGACCGCCTCCAGGTGGCCCTGGGCGGTGTCGGCGAGCTCGTCGGCCCGCCACATTCGCCCGAACGAGTGGCACAAGGCGGGCACGCCGGCGATCTTCGCGGCCAGGCCCGCGCCGGGGTTGGCGAACTCGTGCACGACCAGGTCGGGCTTGCGGTCGGCGATGACCGGCGCGACGTCCGCCGCGAAGCGGCGGGGCAGCACCGAGCCGAAGACGAACGAGACGAGCTCCGGTCCGACGTCCTGCGCCTGCCGCACGTCGGCGCCCGCTTCGGCGGCCGCCGCGCGCATGTCGAGACCTCCGGGCACGTGCTCGATCCCGTGCCGGGTCAGGGCGTTCGCGAACGCCTCACCGGTGACGTAGGTGACGTCGTGGCCCAGTTCGCGGGCGGCGACCGCGAGCGGCACCAGGGGGTAGGTGTGTCCGTGTGAGCCGAGGCTCGAGAAGAGGATTCGCACTGGTTCGAGCGTAGCCAGAAATTTTCTACGTCGGGTGAATTTCGTCCGTTCCGGGCACGTCCCCGGACGAGGTGAAGATCACTTCGAGGTCGGTCGTGCCGCCACGTCCGCCCGCACGGCCGCGGTCGCCTCGATGCTCGCGGCCAGGAACCGGGCGATCACCTCCCGGTCGGCGGCGTCGAACCGCGCCCACGCCGCGGTGTAGGCCTGGTCGAGCGGTCCGAAGAAGCCCCGACCCAGCTCCAGTGCCTTGTCCGACGCGCGCAGCTCCACCTTGCGCCGGTCGTGCGGGTGGCGTGCCCGTTCGACGTGCCCGGACGCCTCCAGCCGGTCGAGCACGGACGTGGTCGCCGAGGCGCTCAGGTGCAGCGCCTCCGCCAGCCGGGTGGGTGACATCGGCTCACCGCTCCAGCGCGCGTCCATGATCACGGCGAGCGCGTTGAGGTCCGTGCGGTGCATCCTCTGCTTCTCGCCGAAGATCTCGGCGAAGCGGTCGGTTTCGACCGTGAGCTGCCGGAGCAACCTGACCAGGGCCGAGTGGTCGGCCATGAGCCCTCCCGTTATTATTTCGACGATCGAACTATTGGACCGTCGAACTGTGTGACCTCGGAGGTCATTCTCCCGTGCGCCCGCCCACGTCCCGCACCCGCTGGTTGCTGCCCGCCCTCGTCGCGGTCGCGTGGCTGGCGCTCGGCGGCTTCTCCGGCCCGTTCGCGGGCAAGCTCAGCGAGGTCGCGGTCAACGACAGCACCGCGTTCCTGCCGTCGTCCGCCGAGGCGACCGAGGTGTCCGAGCGGGTCAAGGCGTTCGGTGAAGCCCGCGGCCTGCCCGCGGTCGTGGTGGCCGAACGCGCCTCCGGGCTCACCCCGGCCGACCGCGACTACCTGGGCGGCCGGGACTTCCCGGGCGAGGCGTCACCGGTGATCCCGTCGCCGCGCGACGACCAGGCCGCGCAGGTCGTCATCGCGGTCGACCCGGCCGACCCGGCGGGTGCGGTGGAGGACATCCGGGCGAAGGTGGCCGACCCGCCCGACGGGCTGACCGTGCTGGTCACCGGGCCCGCCGCGCAGGTCGCCGACCTGAAGGAGGCCTTCGGCGGCATCGACGGCCTGCTCCTGCTGGTCGCGGGCGCGGTGGTCGCGCTGATCCTGGTGCTCGTCTACCGCAGCCCGCTGCTGCCGCTGGTGGTGCTGCTGTCCGGGGTGTTCGCGCTCGGGCTGGCCAGCCTCGCGGTGTACCTGCTCGCGGACGGCGAGGTCATCGACCTCAACGGGCAGAGCCAGGGCATCCTGTTCATCCTCGTGTTCGGCGCGGCCACCGACTACGCGTTGCTGCTGGTGTCGCGGTTCCGCGAGGAGCTGCGCGACACCGAGGACCGCTACGCGGCGATGCGGGTGGCGTGGCGGGCCACCATCGAACCGATCGCCGCGTCGGCGGGCACGGTCGTGCTCGGCGTGCTGTGCCTGCTGTTCAGCGACCTCAACTCGAACAAGGGCCTCGGCCCGGTGGCCGCGATCGGGATCGGCGCGGCGCTGCTGGCCTCGGTGACGTTCCTGCCCGCCGTGCTGGTGCTGCTGGGCCGCTCGGCGTTCTGGCCGCGGCGTCCCGAGCTCGGCTCGCCGCACCCGGAGGCGAGCGGGCTGTGGGCCCGGGTCGCCCGGTTGATCTCCGCCCGGCCACGCGCGACGTGGGTCGTCACGACCTTGGTGCTGCTCGTGGGCGTCGCGTTCGTGCCGCAGCTCAAGGCGTCCGGCACGGCCCAGTCGGACGTGTTCCTCACCGACGTCGACTCGGTGGCCGGGCAGGAGGTGCTGTCGCGGCACTTCCCCGGCGGCAGCGGCGCGCCGACGATCGTGCTCGCCCGGGCCGGTCGGGCGGAGGCGGTGGCGCGGGCGGCAGACGTGGACGGCGTGTCGGACGTGCGGCCGTCGGGCGAGGCCGAGGGACTGGTGCGGCTCGACGTCGTGCTGGACGACCCGGCCGACTCCGAGGCGGCGTTGGCGACCGTGCAGCGGCTGCGCGAGGCGGTCCGCGCGGTGCCGGACGCGGACGCCAAGGTCGGCGGGCCCACCGCCACCCAGCTCGACACGCAGACCACGTCCGAGCGCGACCGGCTGGTGATCATCCCGATCGTGCTGCTGGTGATCTTCCTGGTGCTGGCGCTGCTGCTGCGGTCGCTGCTGGCCCCGTTGCTGCTCATCGCCACGGTGGTGCTGTCGTTCGCCGCGACGATGGGCGTGGCGGCGCTGGTGTTCAACGGCCTGTTCGACTTCCCGGGCGCCGACCCGGTGGTGCCGCTGTTCGGGTTCGTGTTCCTCGTGGCGCTGGGGATCGACTACAACATCTTCCTGATGACGCGGGTGCGCGAGGAGTCCGGCGAACTGGGCACGCGGGCCGGGGTGCTGCGCGGGTTGACCATCACCGGCGGCGTGATCACCTCGGCCGGGGTGGTGCTCGCGGCGACGTTCTCGGCACTGGCCGTGCTGCCGATCCTGTTCCTGGCGCAGATCGCGTTCATCGTGGCGTTCGGCGTGCTGCTGGACACGTTCGTGGTGCGGTCGCTGCTGGTGCCCGCGTTGGCCGTGGACGTGGGCCGGCGCATCTGGTGGCCGTCGCGGCTGACCCGGGGGCGTGACTGACCGGGCGGTGTCACAGTCCGCGCCGCACGATCGTCCTCAGCTCGACAGCGGTTCGACGGGACACGGGGACGGACGATGAAGATCGCGGTGGCGGGTGGCACGGGCGCGGCGGGGCGCCGGGTGGTCGACCAGGTGCGGCGGACCGGGCACGAGCCGGTCGTGCTGAGCCGGGCGGGCGGGGTCGACCTGCTCACCGGCGCGGGGTTGGCCGGGGCGCTGGCCGGCGCCGAGGCGGTGATCGACGTGACCAACCCGCCGGACTGGCGCAGCCGGGAGGTCGTGGAGCGGTTCTTCACCGAGGGCACCGGGCACCTGGTGGAGGCGTCGGCGCGGGCGGGCGTGCGGCACCTGGTCGTGCTGTCGATCGTGGGCTCGGACGTGGTCGACCTCGACTACTACCTGGGCAAGCGGCGGCAGGAGGCGGTGGTGGCGGCCGGGTCCGTGCCGTGGACCGTGCTGCGGGCGACGCAGTTCTTCGAGTTCGCCGAACAGGTGCTGGCGGGGGCGACCGGCCCGGTGGCGCAGGTGCCGCCGATGCTGTCGCAGCCGGTGTCGACCGCGGACGTGGCGGCCCGGTTGGTGGAGCTGGCCGTGGGCGAGCCGCGGGGGTTGGCCCTGCCGATCGCCGGGCCGGAGCGGATGCGGGTGGTGGACATGGCGCGGCGGTTCGTGGCACGGCGGGGTGACGACCTGCGCGTCGAGGAGGCGGGGGAGGGCCCGGCCGGGCTGTCCACCGGCGCGCTCTGCCCGGCGGGCGAGTACACCGAGGGCGAGGAGACCTTCGCCGACTACCTGGACTCGGTGTGACCGCTCGCGCCGACCGGCTCGCCGACCTGGCCGCCGAGTACACCCGCGTCCGGCCCCGCCTGGTCGGCATCGCGTACTCGGTGATCGGCACGGTGGCCGAGGCGCAGGACGTGGTGTCGGACTGCTGGTTGCGGCTGGCCGAGGCCGACGAGCGGCAGGCCGTGCGCGACGTCGAGGCGTGGGCGGTGGTGGCGGTGGCGCGGCGGGCGCTGGACGTGCTGCGGTCGGCGCGGGTGCGGCGGGAGGAGTACGTCGGGCCCTGGCTGCCCGAGCCCCTCGTGGAGGCCGTCTCGCAGGACCCGGCGGACCGCGTGACGCTGGCCGACGAGGTGAGCTTCGCGCTGATGGTGGTGCTGGAGACGCTGCGCCCGGCCGAGCGCACCACGTGGGTGCTGCACGAGGTGTTCGGCATGCCGTTCCCGGAGATCGCCGGCGTGGTCGGCCGCAGTCCCGCCGCGGTGCGGCAGTTGGCCGTGCGGGCGCGGGCGCACGTGGCGGCGGGGACGCCGCGCACCGACGTCGGGTCGGCGGAGCACGGGCGGGCGGTCGGGGCGTTCCTGCGGGCCGTCGGTCAGGGGGACCTGCGCGGTCTGCTGGCCGTGCTGGACCCGGAGGTGGTCCTGACCAGCGACGGCGGTGGCGGGCCGGGCGCGGCCCGGCGGCCGGTGCTCGGCGCGGACCGGGTGGGGAGGTTCCTGGTGGGCGTGCGCCGCAAGATGCCCGCCGACCAGCGCATCGTCCCGCTGACCGTGAACGGGGGGCCGGGTTTCGCGGTGCTGATCGGCGCGGCCACCCGGTTCGTGTGCTCGTTCAGCCTCCACAAGGGACGGATCACGCGGGTGGACATCGTCGTGGCACCGGCCAAGCTGCCCCGCGACCTGGTCGTTCCGCCACCGGGCGGCGGGTGATCCGGCCGCACCGGCAGCGCGTGCGGGCTCGGCGAGGACGGCGACGTGCGCGCCTGCGAGTCCGTCCTCACCCGGGTGAACGGCACCTCGCCCGCGGTCGTCGACGAGGCCTGCCGGCCGGCGGCCCGACCCTAAGGCGTCCGCCGCAGCACGAGCGTCACGAACCCGAGCACACCCCGGTAGCCGTTCAGCCAGCTCTCCCGGTGCGCGGCCGACGTGGCCAACACCTGGTCGCGGTCCGGGTGGTCGGGGTGGTCCAGCGCCCACGCGGCCAGCGAACCGGTCCAGCTCCACTCGTACTCGTCCCACTCCGCCGGCGTGCTCACGTGGCCGTGCACCGGGGTCCACCCGTCGGCGACCACGCGTGCCACCGTGGTCGGCAGGTCGGCGTAGGACTGCGGACCGTTCTCGAACTCCGCGCGCAGCTCCGGGCTCGGCGTGCGCTCCCAGAAGCAGTCACCGAGCACGACCACCCCGTCCTCGGCCAGGTGGCCGCGCGCGGCGGCCAGCGCGGGCAGCAGCTCGCCGAACGCGTAAGCCGCCCCGACGCTCAGCACCACGTCCGCCTTCCGGTCCGACCGGTACGCCGTCACGTCCTGGTGCACCAGCTCCAACCGGTCCGCCACGCCGAGCCGCTCGGCGTCGGCACGTGTCGCGTCGAAACCCGCGTCCCAGATGTCGACCCCGACAGCCGTGACGCCGTCGTGCTCCTGCACCGCGCGCAACAGCCACGCGCCCTCGCCGCAGCCGAGGTCGAGCAGGTGGGCGTCCGGTCGGCGGATCGCCCGGTCCAGGACTTCGGCGACGTTCCGGTCGTTCAAGGGCGCGGAGATGGGGTGATCCGCGTGCGCGAGGGCGGTGAGGGTTTGTCGGTCCACGATCAGTGACTAACACACCGCGCTCGGGAACCGCGCGTGCTTTTCCCGGTCGGACCGGTACGAACTCGTCGGCACCGGGCATGGCGCTGGACCGGATCGTGAAGTAGAAATAGCCAACTCCACATCGCCAACGCCGGGACCTCGTCGAACGTGAGAGAGCGCTCTCTCCGTCGGCGGTCCGGCGTCACTACCCTCCAGAGGCATGTCAATGACGATCATGCGCCACGCCAGACGTGAGAGCGCTCCCGCGAAGGCCCGCCGGGTGTTCGTGCTCGGTCTCGCCCTGGCCGCCGCCACCACCGCCGCCGCGGCGCCCGCCGTGCACGCCGACCCGCCCCGGCGCACGCAGGACCTCGGCGTGCAGGTGAAGGTGTTCGACCCGGCCACGCCGGTCGCCGAGATCCAGGCCGCGCTCGACGCCACGCACGCCGCCCAGGTCGACAACGAGATGGGCACCCAGCGCTACGCCTACCTGTTCAAGCCCGGCCACTACGGCACGCCCGAGCAGCCGTTGCAGCTCAAGGTCGGCTACTACACCGAGATCGCGGGTCTCGGCGCGTCGCCCACCGACGTCGTGATCAACGGCAAGGTCGAGGTCTACAACCGCTGCCTCGCCGACGGCGGCACGTCCAACTGCCTCGCCCTGGTCAACTTCTGGCGCACCCTGGGCAACCTCACCATCAACATCGACGGCAAGGGCCAGGACGGCTGCCGCGCCGGCGCGAACTTCTGGGCCGTCTCCCAGGCCGTCTCGCTGCGCCGCCTCAACGTCACCAGCGGCACGTTCACGCTGATGGACTACTGCACGGCAGGCCCGCAGTACGCCAGCGGCGGCTTCATCGCCGACTCGCGGCTGCCGTCGGTCGTCAACGGCTCGCAGCAGCAGTGGCTGACCCGCAACAGCGAGCTGGGCAGCTGGTCCAACGGCGTGTGGAACCAGGTGTTCTCCGGCGTCACGGGCGCACCCGACGACGCGGCGTTCCCGAACCCGCCGTACACGACGCTCGACACCACCCCGGTGAGCCGCGAGAAGCCCTACCTGTTCGTGGACGACAAGGGCCGGTACAACGTCCGCGTCCCGTCCGCCCGGCGGAACACCAGCGGCGTGTCGTGGGCGAACGGCGTGACGCCGGGCCGCACGATCCCGCTGTCGGACTTCTTCGTCGCCGAGCCGGGCGACTCCGTGCGCGACATCAACAACCAGCTCGCCCGCGGCAAGCACCTGCTGCTCACGCCGGGCGTGTACGACATCGCGCGCAGCATCGAGGTCAAGCGGGCGAACACGGTCGTGCTCGGCCTCGGGCACGCCACGCTGACCGCCGTGAACGGCTCGACCCCGCTGGACGTCGCGGACGTCCCGGGCGTGGTCATCGCCGGCGTCACGATCGACGCGGGCACGGAGCTGTCCCCGGTGCTGCTCCGCGTGGGCAAGAAGCACGGCCACCGACCGGCCGACCCGGCCAACCCGACCACGCTGTCCGACGTCTACTTCCGCGTCGGCGGGCCGCACGTGGGCAAGGTCGACACCGCGCTGGAGGTCAACAGCGACCACGTGCTCATCGACCACACGTGGGTCTGGCGGGCCGACCACGGCGTGGAGGGCTTCACCGACACGCAGCGCTGGAACACCAACACCGGCCTCACCGGCGTGGTCGTCAACGGTGCCGACGTGACCGCGACCGGCCTGTTCGTCGAGCACTTCCAGCGCCACAACACGGTGTGGAACGGCGAGCGCGGCACGGTCGTGCTCTACCAGAACGAGCTGCCCTACGACCCGCCCACGCAGGCGGACTGGATGAAGGGCGACGTCGAGGGCTGGGCCGGCTACAAGGTCGGTGACCACGTGCGCAAGCACACCCTGCACGGCGGTGGCGTGTACGTGTTCAACCAGAACAACCCGTCGATCCACACCGAGAACGGCTTCGAGGTCCCGCGGACGCCGGGCGTGAAGCTGCACCACATCATGACGGTCAACCTCAGCGCGGGCGTGATCGACCACGTCGTCAACGGCGTGGGCGGCCCGGCCGACATGACCAACGTGGGCGCTCCGGTCTACGTGGCGGAGTACCCGGCTCCGTGAGCCCGACGCGGTGCCCGACCCCCGCGACCGGGGGTCGGGCACCGCTCGCGCGTCAGCCGCAGACCGCGCCGCCGGAGGCGGAGCCGACCAGCTTCGAGTACTTCGCCAGCACGCCCCGCTGGTAGCGGGCGGGCAGCGGCGACCAGCCCTCCCGGCGCGCGGCCAGCTCGGCGGGGTCCACGTCGACGTCCAACGTGCCGTTGGCGACGTCGAGCGTGATCCGGTCGCCGTCGCGGACGAACGCGATCGGGCCGCCGTCCACCGCTTCCGGCGCGACGTGGCCGACGCACAGCCCGGTCGTGCCGCCGGAGAACCGGCCGTCGGTGAGCAGCAGGACGTCCTTGCCCAGCCCCGCGCCCTTGATCGCCGCGGTGATGGCGAGCATCTCCCGCATGCCCGGACCGCCCTTGGGGCCCTCGTAGCGGATGACGACCACGTCGCCCGCGGTGATCGTGCCGTCCTCCAGCGCGTCCATCGCCGCGCGCTCGCGGTCGAACACGCGGGCCGTGCCGGTGAACACGTCCGAGTCGAAGCCGGCGGACTTCACCACCGCGCCGTCGGGCGCGAGCGAGCCGCGCAGGATCGTGATGCCGCCGGTGCGGTGGATCGGCTCGCTCATCGCGCGCAGCACCGTGCCGTCGGGGTCGGGCGGCGCGATGTCGGCCAGGTTCTCGGCGACCGTGCGGCCGGTGACGGTCAGGCAGTCGCCGTGCAGCAGGCCCGCGTCCAGCAGCGCCTTCATCACCACGGGCACGCCGCCGATGCGGTCGACGTCGGTCATCACGTGCCGGCCGAACGGCTTGACGTCGGCCAGGTGCGGCACCTTCGCGCCGATCCGGGTGAAGTCGTCCAGGCTCAGCTCCACCTCGGCCTCGTGCGCGATGGCCAGCAGGTGCAGCACGGCGTTGGTGGACCCGCCGAACGCCATCACCACGGCGATCGCGTTCTCGAACGCCTCCCGGGTCATGATCTGCCGCGCGGTGATGCCCTTGCGCAGCATCTCCACCACGGCCTGGCCGGACTTGCGGGCGAACCCGTCGCGCCGCCGGTCGGTGGCGGGCGGCGCGGCGCTGCCCGGCAGGGACATGCCCAGCGCCTCGGCCGCGCTCGCCATCGTGTTGGCCGTGTACATGCCGCCGCACGCGCCCTCTCCGGGGCAGATGGCGCGTTCGATCAGGTCGACGTCCTCGCGGCTCATCAGGCCGCGGGCGCACGCGCCGACGGCCTCGAACGCGTCGATGATGGTCACCTCGCGCTCGCTGCCGTCGGTCAGGGTGACCCGGCCGGGCAGGATGGAGCCCGCGTAGAGGAAGACGCTGGCCAGGTCGAGCCGCGCGGCGGCCATGAGCATGCCCGGCAGCGACTTGTCGCAGCCCGCGAGCAGCACCGATCCGTCCAGCCGCTCGGCCTGCATGACCGTCTCCACGCTGTCCGCGATCACCTCGCGCGACACCAGGGAGAAGTGCATGCCCTCGTGGCCCATGGAGATGCCGTCGGACACCGAGATCGTGCCGAACTCCAGCGGGTAACCGCCCGCCGCGTGCACGCCGTCCTTGCTCGCCTTCGCGAGCCGGTCCAGCGGCAGGTTGCACGGCGTGATCTCGTTCCACGACGAGGCGACACCGATCTGGGGCTTGACCCAGTCGTCGTCACCCATCCCGACCGCCCGCAGCATCCCGCGGGCGGCGGTCCTCTCCAGGCCGTCGGTGACGTCGCGACTGCGCGGCTTGATGTCCGGGGTCTCGTTCATGGCAGGAAACCTAACGCCCCGGCGGTGCCGTCGCACCGGCGACCGGCCGGGCCCGGCCCCGACCGGTCGACGCGGTCGAGGCCGGGAGTCCGTCACAGCTCGGTGTAGCTCTTGAGCCCGACGAGAGTGGTGAGCTGCATCGAGTTCGCTCCGGCGGGTGAGGGCAGGCCGAACCGCTTGTCCACCAACCCCTCCAAGCCGCCGCAACCCTTCGCGGACGGCACGGCGAACGCGGTGTCCTCGATGGTGAACCGCAGCACGGGCGGGTCCGCGGAGATCCGGTCCGGCCCGCTGGTCCGGACGGGCCGGAACACGAGCGGGTCGTCCTCGTCACCGATCGTGCAGGTCCGCGGCAGCAGGCCGTTGATCACGCGCAGCTTCAGGTGCTGCACGCCCATCCGGTCGCCGTCGGAGAGGAAGTCGGCGAACCCGGCGTACTCCAGGCGCAGGGCGGTGCGCAGCAGCGGGTTGTGCGCGGGAACGCCGAGCAGGCCGCCGGGGACGGTCGTCGGTTCGGCCCGCAGAGCGCCGAAGACCTGCGCGAACTCGCCGTTCAGCTGCCCTTCGGCGAACGTCAGCCGCATCGCGCCGGTGCTCTGCCCGGCCAGGGTGCCGAATTCGATGGTGCCGGTGGACACCAGCACCTCGCAGCGCCACTGCGCGGGATCGGCGCCGGTGGGGATCGCGGGGCAGTCGGCGAAGTCGAACGCGGGCACCGGCCCGGGTCGCGCGGCGGCTCCGTGTCCGATCGGAGGTGTCGGCGCGGGCTGCGCGTCGGCCCGCGCGGCCCCGGCGGTGAGGCCGATCAGGGCGGTGGCCGCCAGGGCCGCGACGGCGGCGCGGCGGGAGGTTGCGGTCATGCCGCAGAGCCTTCCGCGCCGCGCCCCGTCCATGATCCGGTGGATCCCCGGGATCGACCCTGGCCGGACCCCGAGGACCCGGCCGGGGTCAACCGAGCAGGAACAGCACTCCTGCCAGGCCGAAGCCCATCAGGCTGATCGAGGTCTCCATGACGGTCCACGTCAGCAACGTGGTCCGCACGTCCATCCCCATCAGGTTGCCGACCAGCCAGAAGCCGGAGTCGTTGACGTGGCTCGCGATCACCGACCCGGCCGCCAGCGCGAGCACGATCGCGGCCAGCTCGACCGCGCTGAACCCGCCCGTCTGCACGACCGGCTGCACCAGGCCCGCCGCGGTGGTCAACGCGACCGTGGCCGAACCCTGCGCCACGCGCAGCGCGGCGGCGATGACGAACCCGGCCACGAACACCGGCAGGCCGAGGCCGGCCAGGCCGTCCGACAGCGCGGCGCCGATACCGCCGGCCCGCAGCACCGCGCCGAACATGCCGCCCGCGCCGGTGATCAGGATGACCGCGCACACCGGCGCGAGGGCCGAGTCGACCAGCTTCTCGACCACCTCCTTGCGCTGCCCGAGGACGAAGGAGGCGACGAGCACGGCCACCAGCAGCGCCACCGGCGTCGAGCCGAGCGCGCGGGCGACCTGGAACCAGGCGGCCTCGCCGTCGACCCACCCGGCGGCACGGGCCGCGTCCAGACCGGTGTTGGTGAAGATCATGACCAGCGGGAGCAGCAGGAGCGCCACGACGGTGCCCGGGTTCGGCGGGTCCTCGCGGTCCTCCTCCCGCGGGCCGC
The DNA here is from genome assembly GCF_006716745.1 of Saccharothrix saharensis. NCBI lineage: Bacteria > Bacillati > Actinomycetota > Actinomycetes > Pseudonocardiales > Pseudonocardiaceae > Saccharothrix > Saccharothrix saharensis. The sequence goes on from NZ_VFPP01000001.1 coordinate 8,273,422, forward strand.
CGCTGAGCAGCGTCGGCACGGGCAGCACGAGCCGCTTGCCCACGGCCAGCCCGAACAGGTAGCTGGTCACGTACCAGGTGGGGATCGCGATCAGCAGGCCGAACGCGATCACCAGGCCGACGTCCGCGCCCAGCAGCTCGGTCGCGGCGACGGGACCGGGGTGGGGCGGGACGAACACGTGCATCACCGAGAACGCGCCCGCGGCGGGCAGGCCGTAGCGCAGCACGCCGCCGCCCAGCCGCCGGGCCACCGCGAACACGATCGGCAGCATCACGACCAGGCCCGCGTCGAAGAAGATGGGGAAGCCGAAGACCAGCGAGCTGACGCCGAGCGCGAGCGGCGCGCGCTGTTCGCCGAACCGGCGGATCAGCGCGTCGGTCAACGACTGCGCGCCGCCGCTGACCTCCACGAGCCGGCCGAGGATCGCGCCGAGGCCGACCAGCAGCGCGACGCTGCCGAGCGTGGTGCCGAACCCGCCGACGAGGGTGGGCACCACCGCGTCCGCCGGGATGCGCGCGGCGAACGCGGTGAGCAGGCTGACCACCACCAGCGCCAGGAACGCGTGCACCCGCAGGTACATGATCAGGAACAGCAGGAGGGCGACCGCGCCCCCGGCGATGCCGAGCAGTGCGCCCGCGCCGAGGGTCTGCACCCAGTCGTCGGTGGTCATCCGTCAGCTCCGTTGCTTTCGAGGGGTTTCCGAGTGGGGAGCGCGAGGTGGGACTCGGGAAGCGGGCGGGCGACCGGCGTCGAGGCCCAGCCGGGTCACGGCCTCCTCGACGATCACCTCCGGTGCCCGCGTCACGTCGACCGCGACGCCGTCCTCGTCGGACCGCAGCGCTTCGAGGGTGTCGAACTGCGACCGCAGCAGGGACGGCGGCATGAAGTGCCCGGACCGGTGCCGCATCCGCTCGCCGATGACCTCGGCCGCACCGCGCAGGTGCAGGAAGCGGACCCGTGCGCCCGCCTCGCGCAGCACGTCCCGGTAGGCGCGCTTGAGCGCCGAGCACGTGACGACCGTGCTCTCGCCGGCGGCCGCCCGGTCGGTGATCCAGTCGCGGATCGCGGCCAGCCAGGGCGCGCGGTCGGCGTCGGTGAGCGGGGTGCCCGCGGACATCTTCGCGATGTTGGCGGCGGGGTGGAACTCGTCGGCTTCGGCCATCGGCCAGGCGAGCCGGTCGGCCAGCGCGCCGGCCACCGTGCTCTTGCCCGATCCGGACACGCCCATCACGACCACGCAGGTCGGCTCGGCGCTCGTGGTCATGGGGACACCTCTCGGCTGCGACGACGAGATGATCAAAAGTAGTACCTTTGGCGGCGAAAGGTAGCACCTTTGACCGGGCTGGGGAAGGCCGGCCGGGATACGCTGCTGCCGTGCCGGTACAACGACGGGAAGGCGGTCCGGGCGGCGACGTCCTGCACGCCTCCGTGCTCGACACCCTCGGGCTGCAGATCACCAGCGGCGAGCTCGCGGAGGGCCGGGTCCTGACGCTGGACGGCATCCAGGAGCGGTTCGGGGTGTCCCGGACCGTCGCCCGCGAGACCATGCGGGTGCTGGAGTCGATGGGCCTCGTGACGTCGCGGCGCCGGGTCGGCATCACCGTGCAACCGCCGTCGTCCTGGCAGGTCTACGACCCTCGGTTGATCTGGTGGCGGTTGGCCGGCCCGCACCGCGACGTCCAGTTGCGCGCGCTCACGGAGCTGCGGATCGCGGTCGAGCCGGTGGCCGCGGCGCGGGCGGCGTGGAACGCCTCGGCCAGGGAGCGCGACCGCCTGGTCGACCTGGCCGCGCGGATGCGGCGGCTGGGCGAGGCCGGCGAGCTGGCGGAGTTCCTGGAGCTGGACATCGCCTTCCACGCGCTGCTGCTGGAGTCGGGCGGCAACGAGATGTTCGCCGCGCTCCGGGAGGTGGTGGCGGTCGTGCTGCGCGGCCGGACGAGCCTCGGGCTGATGCCGGACAAGCCCGTGCCCAGCGCGTTGGACCTGCACGAAGAGGTGGCGCGGGCGGTCGCGGGCCGGCACCCGGAGGCCGCCGAGCTGGCCATGCGCGCGTTGGTGAGCGAGGTGCGCGACGCGGTCGTGCCGGTGAACGGGCCGGGCGCCGTCCGCTGACCACCCCGTCGGACCGCCTCGCCCGCGACCTCGGTGATCGGCGGGAACGCGCGGTGCCCGTTCGCCGTCGAAGGCGCGAACCACGAACGGGGAGGCACCGTGAACCACCCGCAGCAACCGCCGAACGGGCACGACCCGTACGGTCAGCCGGCCCCGTACGGCGGCTACCCGTACGGCGGTTTCGCCCCGCAGCCCCCTCCCGCGCCGAAGAAGCGGACCGGCGCGATCGCGGCGGCCGCGGTGGTGGTCGTGCTGGTGCTCGGCGGCTTCGCGTTCACCGGGTTCGTCCGGCCGGGGTTCTTCGTGGACGCGTCGGGCACCACGACGACCGCGACCACCACCCCGCCGACCACCGCGTCCTCCACCGCTGCCCGGGGCGGTGATGCCACGGAGGTCGTGGAGGCGGTGGTCGCCGGACTGGACTCCCAGGACGACGCCGCCCTCGAGAAGCTCGCGTGCGCGAAGGCGAAGTCCGTCGTGGACAGCGCCATCGACGACGTGTCCGCGCTCAGGAAGGCGAAGCTCGTCGACACCGACGAGGTCTCCGGCACCAAGGTGGTGGCGACCGTCGAGGTCACCACCGCGTCCAAGACGTCGGAGGTCGAGGTCACCGTCGTCCGCGAGGACGGCGACTGGTGCTGGCAGGACATCGCGCGGGCCGACGGCGGCAAGGCGACCAGCGGGCGGCCGTCGCCGACCACCGTTCCGCCGACCACCGGGCGGGAGCCCACCGCCGGCGGCAAGCCGGTCGCGCCGGAGGCGCTCGCCGCCATGCGGTCGTTCCTGGACCGGGTGAACGCCGGTGACGCGGCGGGCGCGACCGGTCTGCTGTGCGCGGACGCCATCGCCGACGCCGCGGACGTCCGGGAGCTGGTCGGGCACGAGCCGGACCTGAGCATCGACCCGGCGATGGACGGTCGCGCGACCGGCGACGACTCCGTGCAGCTCTACCTCAAGGGCACGGCCAAGGGCCAGAAGCTGGAGGGCTACTCCACCAACCTCTGGGTGACCGGCTACGACGGCCCGTGGTGCGTGCACGCGTTCCGCGCGGTCGTCATCTGACGCGCGGGTCAGCAGGACTTGGTCCAACTGCACTCCACCCCGCGGTCGGGGGCGGGCTCCGGCGCGACCCCGACCGCGAGCGGTGCCTGCCCGCGCGCGTGCCCCGCCAGCCGGATCGCGACGGCGTCCTCGAACGGCTTCGCCGACGTGAGCGTGTCGTTGCTGATCATGGCGAACACCAGCGGGACGCCGTCGGCGGTGGTCACGTAGCCCGAGAGGGCGCTGACACCGGTCAGCGAGCCGGTCTTGGCCCGCACGTTGCCCTCGGCCGGCGTGCCGCGCATCCGGTTGCGCAGGGTGCCGCCGACCATCCGGTCGGCCGCCCCGGCCACCGGCAGCGAGTCGTGCCAGGTCGCGAACCACGGTTCGCGCCGCGCGGCGAGCAACAGCGCGGCGAGCTGGTCCGGCGAGACCTGGTCCATCCGCGACAGCCCCGAGCCATCCCTCAAGGACACCGCGGACGGGTCCACGCCCCACTCGCCCAGCTTCGCCGTCATCGCGCGCAGCCCCGCGGTCCAGCTGCCCTCGCCGGACACCGCCCGGCCGACGGTCTTCACCAGGATCTCGGCGTGCATGTTGTTGCTGAGCTTCATGAACGGCACCAGCAGCTCGGACAGCGGCATCGACAGGTGCTCGCCGAGGACCCGCGCGCCGGCCGGGGTCGTGCCCGTGCCCGTGCCGCCGAGGACGCGCACGCCGTGCCGGGCGAGCGCGTCCCGGAACAGCGACGTGACCAGCCCGGTCGGCTCCCACACCGTGCTCCACTCGCGGGCCGCCGCGCCGCCGGCCGGGACGCTGCCGCGCACGGCGATCACGTTGGTCCCGTGCTGCCGTTCGACGGACACGCTCGACGCCGAGCCGGGCGGGCCGGTGACGGCGGTGTTGGCGATCGTCACGTAGTCCGTCGGCGGCTCGGTGGTGACGGTCGCCGGCTGACCCGCCGCGCCGGGCGCGACCCGGACGATGATCGACCCGGCGTCGTAGTCGGTGTCCGGTGAGACGGTCAGCGCCGAGATCTGGGCGTTGTAGTAGTAAGGCTCGTCGTCCCAGGCCCAACCGGTACCCAGGCGCACGGCGTCGAACCAGGTGTCGTCGGCGACGAGCTTGCCGCGCACCACCTCGACGCCGCTCGCCGCGACCCGGGCGGCCAGCGCGTCGTAGTCGGCCGCGAGCATCGTCGGGTCGCCGGTGCCGCGCAGGTGGAGGTCCCCCGCCAGCACACCGGCGCGGTGCGGACCGGTCGCGGCCACGGTGGTGCGGAACCGGTGGTCGGGTCCGAGGATGTCCAGCGCCGTCGCGGAGCTGATCAGCTTGCCGTTGGACGCCGGCTGCCCGCGCTCGTCGCTCTCCCGCGAGTACACGAGCGCCCCGGTGTCGGCGTGGCGGACCACGAGCCCGACGTCCGCGCCGGCGAGGGCGGGGCTGGTGGTGATCGCGTCGAGGTCCCGGGTGAGCGCGTCGTCGGTCTGCGCGGACGCGGGCGTGGCGAGGTCCGCGGCCGGGACCGCGGCGAACGCGACGGCGGCCAGGACGAGCGCGAGCGACCGTGATCGGGGCATGGGGCCTCCTCCGGGGACGCGGATTTGTGTCGACGATTGTCCACGTATCCGGATCACCTGTGAAGTTCTTACCGGTGCCGTCCGCGGCGCCGGGCCGGCGGCCCTCGGCCGGCACCGCGTGAACGCGCGCGAGCGCCGGATGGCGCGCCCCCGGCCGCTGTAGCGTGCACCCGTCCATCACGACGTGCGGGAACCGAGGAGTGTCACCGTGGAGAGACCGGCCTGGGTGGGCCCCGACGTCGACCTGTCCCGACCGAGCCCGGCGCGGGTCTACGACGTGCACCTCGGGGGTGCGCACAACTTCCAGGTCGACCGGGAGGCCGCCCGGCGGATCGCCGAGGTGATGCCGGACTTACCGCGCATCCTGCGGGCCAACCGCGCGTTCCTGCGCCGCGCGGTGCGGTTCCTCGTCGACCGGGGTGTCACGCAGTTCCTCGACCTCGGTTCGGGCATCCCCACGGCGGGCAACGTGCCACCGCGGTGCACGCCGACCTGCGCCGGCCGGAGGAGGTGCTGAACCACCCGGAGACGCGGCGCACGTTGGACTTCACCCGGCCGGTGGGCGTGCTGATGTTCGCGGTGCTGCACTTCGTGCCGGACGACGACGACCCCGCCGGCATCATCCGCCGGTACCTCGACGCCACCGTGCCGGGCAGCTACGTCGCCCTGTCGCACGCCAGCCTGGACGGCGAGGCCGAGCGGGCGGAGGAGGCGACCGAGCAGTTCCGCAGCCGGGTCACCGACTTCTCGATGCGCACCAGGACCGAGGTCGGCGACCTGCTCGCCGGGGTGGACCTGGTCGAGCCGGGCCTGGTCTACCTGACCGAGTGGCGGCCGGGACCGGGCGACGAGGACCCGGACCCGAAGCGCACGTCGACGTTCGCCGCCGTCGGCCGCAAGACCGGTTGACCGCGTCACCGGCCGGGCGCGGCACCTCCGAACGGGCGGTGTCGTGGGCAGGATTCGCGCGATGGGGCTCGGGATAGGATCGTGGGGATGTCGCCACGGGTGTGGCGCGTGCTGCTGGTAAGGGGTTGCGGTGGTGGTGAAGGGCAAGGTCGTCCGGTTCGACGAGGTGCGCGGGTACGGGTTCGTGTCGCCCGAGGAGGGTGGCGAGGACGTCTTCATCCACGTCAACGACATCGACTTCGACAAGCGGTTGATGGCGCCCGGCGCGCTGGTCGAGTTCCTGGTGGAGATGGGCGACCGGGGGCCCAAGGCGTCCCGGGTGAGCCTGGTGCGCGAGGCGGCGGTGCGGAGCGCGCCGTCCTTCCACGTGGGGGACGACGTCAACGGCAACGACATGTTCTGCGAGGTCGTGTCGACCAAGAGGTACCTGCAGGAGGTCACCGAGACGCTGCTCGCGGCGGCGCCCGGGATGACCGCCGAGCAGATCCTCGACGTGCGCAAGAGCCTGGTCGGGATGGCGCGCAAGTACAACTGGCTCGAGGACTGAGCACCCGGCCGTCCACTGCGGACGGTCGGGCGCTCACCCGCCGCAGGGTGCCGCCCGCGGAGCGCGGGTGGTCCACCGGCAGCGGGGCGCGGCCCAGTGCCCGGCCCGCTTCGCGCGGCGCGTCGTGACCGGCGCGCAGGGCGGCGTGCCCGGGGTGGGCGCACCTCTCGTCCACCGCCCGGTGGCCCGGCGCCGCCCGGTCACGGGCTCGGCGGCGCGGCGAGGGCCAGTTCGGCCAGCAGGTCGCGGCCCTTCTCCGCGGTGCGCGGTTCGCACAGCACGTCGTAGCGCCCGGCCACGAGCTGGGTGGTGGACGCGAAGTCGCGCCGGCCCCGCACCGAGGCGTAGCCGACGGCGGCGAACGTCGTGCCGAACACGACACCCGTCACCAGGCCGGCCACGATCGCCACCGGCAGCGGGCCGGAGCCGAACACGCCGAGCAGCAGTCCGACGAACAGGCCGAACCAGGCGCCCGACGCCGCGCCGCCCGCCAGCACGCGGCCCCAGGTCAGCCGGGCGGTCACCCGTTCCACCACCATCAGGTCCACGCCGACGATCGTGACGTCCTGCACCGGGAACTCCTGGTCGGCCAGGTGGTCGACCGCGCGTTGGGCCTCGGCGTAGGTGGCGTAGGAGCCGATCGGCCAGCCGGTGGGCGGCGTGGGTGCGGCCGTCGGCCGCCGAGCGGTCAGCGGTGTGGTCATCGGAACTCCCTGGGTCGCTCTGCCGGTGGTGGCGATGCGTCGCGGCATCGCCCGCGTGGGTCCGGGGTACCCGGATCGACCGCACGCCACCACCGGAAACCGATCGGCCGAGTCGTCCCGCGCTTCCGCCTCCGGGACGACGTCGCGCGCCTTCCGGTTCCGTTCTCGAGCCGACCGGGCTCAGCTCAACCGGGTGAGGTCGCGGGCCAGGGCGGTGAAGTTGGCGGCCACCGCCGACCGGCCCGCGACGGGCAGCGCGATCGCCAGGTCCACCAACCGGACCGTCGGGCTCAACGGCAGGAACGCGACCTCCGGCCGGGGCTGGGCGGCGGACGAGCCGGGCACGATGCTCACCCCGCAGCCGGCCGCGACCAGGCCGACGATGGTCGGCACCTGCACGGCCTCCTGCGCGACCCGCGGCGCGAACCCGCCCTGCCGGCACAGCGCGGTGATCTCGTCGTGCAGGCCGGGCCCGAGGTGGCGGGGGAACAGCACGAACGGCTCATCGGCCAGCGACCGCACGTGCACGCGGCGGCGGCCGGCCAGGCGGTGGTCGTTCGGCACCACGGCGACCAGCGGCTCCCGTGACACCGGCACCAGTTCCAGGTCGTCGGCCGGGCCGGGCAGCGGCGGGCGGAGCAGGCCGAGGTCCAGCGCCGCCGTGCGCAACCGCTCGACCTGGAGCATCGTCGGCAGCACCTCGAACGACAGCGTCACGGCCGGGTAGCGGGACCGGAACGCGCGGATGATCACCGGCAGCGGGCGCAGCACCGACGAGCCGACCATGCCGATCGCCAGCGAGCCCTCCTCGCCCCGGCCGGCCGCCCGTGCCCGACGCGCCGCCGCGTCCACCATGGACAGCGCCGCCCGCGCGTCGGCGACGAACGCCTCACCGGCTGGGGTGAGCCGGACGTTGCGGGTGTCGCGCTCGAACAGCGACACGCCCAGTTCCGCCTCCAGCGCCTTCACGGTCTGGCTCAACGGCGGCTGCGCCGTGCCCAGCGCGGCGGCGGCCCGCCCGAAGTGCAGGTGGTCGGCGACCGCGACGGCCGCGCGCAGGTGTTTGAGATCCATACCGGCCTCGAATCAATCGCCACGGACCAGGTGCACAATCAGACTAGGTGTGATCGCGAGCGGCATGCTGGCCGCATGCTCAGGACGATCCTCACCCTCTCCGCGGCGGCGTCGATCACCCGGGCGTCACCGGCGGGGCGGGTGGCGCGCGAGGACTGGAAGGTGCGCGGCGACGCCGGCCTCCTGGGTGTCCGCGAGGTGCGCCCGACCCGGTCGGCGCGCGGCCGGCCGGTCCTGCTGCTGCACGGAGCGCGCGTGCCCGGCGTCGCGTCGTTCGACCTGCCCGTGCCCGGCGGGTCGCTGGCCGCCGACCTCGCGCGCAGGGGCCACCGGGTGTTCATCGTGGACGCGCGCGGCTACGGCGCGTCCGACCGCCCGCCGGCGTTGGACGCGCCGCCGTCCGCGAACCCTCCCGCCGTGACGGGGGAGCAGGTGGTGCGCGACATCGCGGCGGTCGTGGAGTGGGCGCGGGCGAAGACCGGCCACCGCCGGGTCGACCTGCTCGGGTGGGCGACCGGCGGGCACTGGGCCGCCTGGTACGCGAGCGAGCACCCGGGCCGGGTCGCGCACCTGGTGGTGCTCAACAGCCTGTACGGCGCGACCGACGGCCACCCCCTGCTCGGCCGGGGCTCCGACTACGAGGACCCCGCACGGCCGGGGCACTTCGACGACGCCCGGCACGGCGCGTACCGGCTCGCCACCGGGCCGGGGCTGCTCGGCGGCTGGGACGCGAGCATCCCGGTGGACGACAAGTCCGCGTGGCGCGACCCGCGCGTGGCGGTGGCCTACGTCGCGCACGCACTGGCGAGCGACCCGACGTCGGCCGACCGCGAGCCGTCGGGCTTCCGCGCCCCGACCGGCGCGCTGAAGGACAGCTTCCACCTGGCGACCGGCCGACGGCTCTGGCACGCGGGCACGATCACCGCACGCACGCTGGTCCTGCGCGGCGAGCTGGACTTCTGGTCCCGCGCGGACGACCTGACCACGCTGGTCGAGGACCTCGGCCGGGCCCGGGACGTGCGGGCGGCGCACCTGGAGCGCGCCACCCACTTCGTCCACCTGGACCGGGCCGAGCGCGGCCGCGACCGGCTGCTCGACGAGGTGCTGCGCTGGCTCCGCTAGTGCTCAGGACCGCCGCGCGAGCAGGCGTGCGCGCAACCGCTGCAAGGGCGGCATGAGCCCGTAGATGACGATCGGCACCGCGATCGTCGCCAGGACCAGGGTCCTCACGGCGGTCGGCGCGCCGTCGAGGAGGTCGCCGAGCAGCAGTTGCAGGACGGTCAGCGTCGGGAAGACGGCCAACCAGATCATCAGGGCCAGGTGGTGTCGGGGCGGTGGACCCACCGGTCTCATCGCCGCCGCGTTGTTCTCGTTCATGGGACAAGGTTCGCCCGAGCGTGCCGAAAACGACAAACACTGTTGCCATTTCCGGGAAACGCCACGTCAGGCGCCCTGCTCGGACACCCTCCGCGGTAGAGCCGTCGTCCGCGTGGTCGTCCGCTTCGCGGTCGCGCGCACCGGCCCGACGGCAACCCGGCAGTAAACGTCCTCGTAGCGGGCGGCCATGAGGTCGACGTCGAACCGGCCGGCCGCCTCCGCGCGGCACCGGTCGGGCGAGAGCTCCTCGACCCGCCCCAGCGCGGCGACCAACGACGCGTGGTCGTCGCACACGAAGCCGGTCCGGCCGTGCGCGACCACCTCGGGCACCGCACCGCGCCGGGTGGCGACCACGGGCGTGCCACAGGCCATCGCCTCCACCATCACCAGTCCGAACGGCTCGTCCCAGCGGATCGGGAACAGCAGGCAGCGCGTGGCGGCCAGCAGGGCGAGCTTGTCCTCGCGACCCACCTCCCCGAGCCACTCGACGCCCGGCCCGAGCAGCGGCTTGACCTCGTGCTCGAAGTACTCCTGCTCCTCCGGCTCGCGGCACTTGGCCGCGATGCGCAGCGGGAGGCCGGCCTCGGTGGCGGCGGCGATCGCCTCCGGGATGCCCTTGTCCGGCGTGGCGCGGCCGAGGAACAGCACGAAGTCCTCCTTGTCCCGCCGGAACGGGAAGAGCCGCACGTCGACGGCGTTGTGCACGGTGGCCGCCCAGTCGAGGTCCGGCGCGAGCCTGCGTTGCGCGTCCGACACGGCCACCAGGTGCACGGTCCCGTTCAGCCCGCGGTAGTAGCGGCCCATGTCACCGGTCACGGGCGCGTGCGCGGTGACCACGGTGGGCACCGGACGGCCGCGGGCGAGCAGCGGCCCGGCCAGGCTGTGGTCGTGCACCACGTCCACCTCCAGGTCGGCCAGGATGGCGGGCAGCGCGGCGGCGTGCACCACCTCCGGGATGCCCTGGCCCATCCGGTCCTGCTGCGGCCGGTCCGCCGTGCGGCGGAAGTCGGCGGCCGTGCCGTTGCGCCCGACGCCGACGAGCACGACGTGGTTGCCGCGCGCGACCAGCCGGTCCACCAGGTCCGCGCACATCGCCTCGGTGCCGCCGTAGCCCGAGGGCGGCAGCTCGAACCAGGGCGGTGCGATCATCGCGACGCGCGGCGCGGTCACCGGCCCCGCCCCCGGTCCAGCCCGGGGTGCACGCCCACCGCCTCGCGCACCAGCTCCACGTCGTCGGGCAGCCCGGTCACCCGCACGTCGGGGCCGTTGACCTCCAGTCCGACCCGCGCGCCCAGCATCGGGATGCCGTCGAGGGCCAGCGGCTCCCACGACTCGGGCAGCACGGGCGAGAGCCACACCTTGCGGCGCGGCGCGTACGGCTCCACCCGCAGCAGCACGCGCAGCAGGTGCACGGGGGTCGCCGACGCCCACGCCTGCGGCGAGCACGACGTCGGGTAGGGGATCGGATCGGGGTACTCGGCCCGGTCGAAGCCGCACAGCAGCTCGGGCAGCCGGCCGCCGAACGCGTCGGCCGCGTCCATGACGGCGGTCGCCACCCGCCGCGCGTGCTCCACGAACCCGTACCGCATCAGCCCGTGGACGATGATGGCGTTGTCGTGCGGCCACACCGACCCGTTGTGGTAGCTCATCGGGTTGTACGCGCCCATCCCGGACGCGAGGGTCCGCACGCCCCACCCGGTGAACATCTCCGGTGACACCAACGCCTCCGCGACCCGCTCGGCCTTGTCCTCGTCCACGATGCCGCTCCACAGGCAGTGCCCGATGTTGGAGCTGAGCGCGTCCACCGGTTGCTTGTCGCCGTCCAGGGCGATCGCGTAGTAGCCGAGGTCGGGCAGCCAGAACCGCTCGTTGAACCGCTGCTTGAACCCGGCCGCGCGCTCGCGCCAGCGCCGCGCGCCGTCGAGGTCTCCGAAGTCCTCGCACAGGCACGCCCGCGCCAGGTAGGCGTTGTAGACGTAGCCCTGTACCTCGCACAGCGCGATCGGGCCGCGCGGTATCCGCCCGTCGGCGAAGTTCACCCCGTCCCAGGAGTCCTTCCACCCCTGGTTGACCAGCCCGCGCTCGGTCGCCCGCCGGTACTCGACGAACCCGTCGCCGTCCCGGTCGCCGTGGTGCTCGATCCACGCCAACGCGCGGTCGACGTGCGGGAGCAGCCGCTCGACCTGGTCGCGGTCGATGCCCCACCGGGACAGCTCGCCCAGCAGCATCACGAACAGCGGCGTGGCGTCGGCGGTGCCGTAGTAGACGTTGCGGCCGCCCAGCGCCAGCGACGCGTCCGCGCCGAACCGCATCTCGTGCAGGATGCGCCCCGGCTCCTCCTCGCTGTCGGGCTCGACCCGCGTGCCCTGGTGGTGGGCCAGGGTGCGGGCCGTCCCCAGCGCCAGCGCGGGATCGATCGGCAGCGCCATCAGGGAAGCGAGGATCGAGTCGCGGCCGAACAGCGTCATGAACCACGGCGCGCCGGCGGCGACCGCGGTGTCCGAGGGGCGGTCGGGGTCGAAGATCCGCAGCGCACCCAGGTCCTGCCTGCTGCGCTGGAGCGTCACGGCCAACGACGGCCTGCCCGTGTACCTCAGGACGGGCACGGCCTCCCGCCACCGCCGCGCCCGCAGGACGGGCACGGACTCGTCGATCGGGCGTCCCGGCGGGAACATCGTCTCGGTCGTCAGGCCGTCCACGACGGGTTGCGCGGTCACGGACGTCGACCACTCGCCCCGGGCCGGCACGACCGCGCGGAACGTGAGCGTGGCCGGCGAGTAGTCGGCGCCGTCGGCCCGCACCCGCACGCCCCGGCTCCGGCCGTCCAGCCGCCGGCTCAACCGCAGCTCCTCCGGCTCCACGTCGCACTCGCGCCGCCCCCGTTCGCGGACCCGGCCCTCCTTGACCTCGAACAGGTCGGCGAAGTCGGCGTCCACGTGCACGGTGACGACGTGCGTCACGGTCTCCCGGCCGAAGTTGCGCAGCGTGATGTCCTCGCGCATGCCCGCGCCGACGTACCGCTCGCGGCGCACGAGCAAGGTGCTCTCGGCGTCGTGCGCGCGGGACCGGCCGCGTCCGACGAACGTCATCCGGAACGGGTCGCGGGTCAGGGTGGTGATGTGCTCGACGGGCCCGCCGTCCAGCCGGAGCCGCCACTCGGACACGATCCGGGTGTCCTGGAAGAACACCCCCTGCGCGGCGGCGCCGTCCACGTTGCCGTCACTGCCGCACACGCAGAACGAAGTGCCGTGCACGAGCATCACGGTGTCGGGTGACAGCGTGACGGGCTCACCGTCGTAAGCCCAACCACCCTCGGTCATCGTCGGCCTCCTCCGCCGGGTGCTCGGTCCGCCGACCAGGTCCTCCACGGGTGCCACTCGGCAGGGCGGGCAAACACCACCCATCCCACCGGGGGACCCCTCCCGCCGGACGTCGCATGCGCCGCCGCGCGCGGGGTAGCCCACCGCCATGCGCGCGCTCACGCTCGACCCCAGGACCGCGAACTCGTTGCGGGTGACCGAGTTGCCCGAGCCCCGACCCGCACCCGGTGAGCTGCTCGTCGAAGGGCTGGCGGTGGGCGTGTGCGGCACCGACAAGGAGATCGCCCGCGCCGAGTACGGCGAGCCGCCGCCGGGGCGGCACCGGCTGGTGCTGGGCCACGAATCGCTCGGCCGGGTGATGACGGCGCCCGCCGGGAGCGGGTTCGAGCCCGGCGACCTCGTGGTGGGCGTCGTGCGGCGTCCCGACCCGGAGCCCTGTGGCGCGTGCGCGCACGGCGAGTTCGACAACTGCCGCAACGGCGGCTACACCGAGCGCGGCATCAAGCAGCTCGACGGGTACGCGGCCGAGCGCTGGTGCGTCGAGGCCGACTACGCGGTGCCGCTGGACCCCCGGCTGACCGATGTCGGCGTGCTCATGGAGCCGACGTCGGTGGTCGCGAAGGCGTGGGAGCAGGTCCGTCGCGTGGGGGAGAGGGCCTGGTACGAGCCGGAGCGCGCCCTGGTGACGGGAGCGGGTCCGATCGGGCTGTTGGCGGCGATGATCGGCGTCCAACAGGGACTGGACGTGCACGTGCTCGACGTGGTCGAGGACGGTCCGAAGCCGGGACTGGTGCGGCGGTTGGGCGCGACCTACCACCACGGTGACGTGGACGAGGTGTCCTCCCGGGTGCGGCCGGACGTGGTGATCGAGGCGACCGGCGTGGGCAGCCTGGTCGTCTCCGCCCTGCGCAACACCGCGCCGTTCGGGGTGGTGTGCCTGACCGGCCTCTCGTCGGGTGGCCGCGCGGTCGAGGTGGACGTCGCCGGCGCGAACCGGTCGATGGTGCTGGAGAACGACGTGGTGGTCGGCTCGGTCAACGCGAACCTGCGCCACTACCACCAGGCCGCCGACGCGCTGGCGAGGGCCGACCCGGACTGGCCGGCCGGCCTGATCAGCCGCCGCGTCCCGCTGGACCGGTTCGCCGAGGCCTTCACCGCGCGGCCCGACGACGTCAAGGTCGTCATCACGCTGTGAACCCCCGGCCCGGGGGAACCGCGGACCGGTGGACCCACCGATGCGGACGTGATCACGGCCCGTCATGCTGGTGGGCATGGCTGTCGATCCCCGTGGCGCGGACCTGAAGCGACTGCTGGCCGAGGACCCGGGCGGTCCCGTGGTCATGCTCAACCTGCTCCGGTTCGCGGAGGGCGGGCGGGCGTCGTACGAGGAGTACGCGCGGCACCTGCGCGAGACGTTCCTGCCCCGGTACGGCGGGGAGGTCCTCTACGCGGGCACGGGCTCCACCGTGCTGGCCGCGGAAGACGGGCAGAGCTGGGACGCGGTGGTGGTCGTCCGCTACCCGGACCGTGCCGCGTTCGGCCGCATGGTCGCCGACCCGGAGTACCAGGAGGTCACGCACCTGCGCACGCGGGCGCTGAGCGAGGCGGTGCTCCAGGCGACGGTCCCGTGGGGCTGAGCGCTCAGCCGCCGCTCGCGCTGGGCAGCATGGGTGGGCAGCCGGCGGTCGCCCACGCGGGGTCGTGCTCGAAGTGCCACTCCTCGTTGAGGTAGCGGCGGCACCAGCCCAGCGCGGGGCCGTTGCGCTCCACCCAGGCCGCCGACTCCAGCGGCTGCACGTCCACCGCGATGCCCTTGACGTGCATCGACTTCTCGGGCGGCAGCACGTACCGGGCGGCGAGTTCCGCCGTGCCGAACCGTCGCACGGCGTCCTCGAACTCCCGGCGCTGCTGGCCGGTGCTGCGCTTGCCGTCGTTCAGGCACAGCCCGACGCCCCGCGCGTCCGCCGCGGACCGCAGGCGTCGCCAGGCCTCCAGCACGTCCGGGCGCAGGCCGTCGGGCTGCTCGTCGACGTAACGCCCGTCCAGCGCGCAGGCCGGGCCGGTGTCCGGGCCCGGGACCTCCTCCACGATCGCCAGCGGACGTCCCGGGAGGGGTTGGTGGACGAGGGTCACCCGGTCCATCGCACCCAGCGCCCCCAGGGACGCCACGGCCACCAGCACGGCGAGCAGCACGCCGACCACCGTGCGCCTGAGCCCGTTCGACATCACGTCACCACGTCCACGACGTAGGCGGCGGCCTCGGCGAGCAGGGCCTGGTCGTACGCGGCGTCCGCGCCGGCCTTGCTGGACATGATCGACACCACCAGCGGCGCGGCGTCGGGCGGCCAGACCACGGCGATGTCGTTGACCGTGCCGTGGTCACCGGTGCCGGTCTTGTCGGCCACCGTCCACCCCTGCGGCACACCGGCCCGCACGCGCAGGGCACCGGCCTTCGTGGCGTTGCGCTCGAGCAGGTCGCGCAGGAAGGCGCGCTTGTCGGCGTCCAAGGCGTCGCCGAGCACGATCTCGCGGTAGTCCTCGCCGATGGCGCGCGGGGAGGTCGTGTCGCGGGGGTCGTCGGGCACGGCCGTGGTGAGGTTCGGCTCGAACCGGTCGGAGCGGGTGACGGTGTCGCCGAGCGCCCGCGCGTACGCGGTCAGCCCGGCCGGGCCGCCGAGGTCGCGCAGCAGCAGGTTGCCCGCCGTGCCGTCGCTGTGGCGCACCGCCGCGTCGCACACCTGGCGGATGGTCATGCCCGTGGCCACGTGCTGCCGGGTGATGAACGAGCTGGCCATCAGGTCGCCCTCGGTGTAACGCACGACGGTGTCCAGGTGCGACAGGGGGTTGCGGTGCAGGACCGCGGCCGCCGCCAGCCCCTTGAACGTCGAGCAGAACGCGAACCGCTCGTCGGCCCGGTGCTCGACCGCGGCCCCGGTGCCGGTGTTCACGGCGTACACGCCGAGCCGTGCGTCGAACCGCCGCTCCAGCCCGATCAGGTGATCGTGGGCGACGGCGGACGGACCGGGACCGGGACCGGGCGTACCGGTCGTGGTGGGGGTGGGCTGCGACGTCGTCTCCTGGGCGCAGCCGGCCAGTGGGAGCAGCGCCGCCGCGCCCAGGAACGCGCGGCGGCTGACGGTGCGGAGCGGCGGTGTCACGACTCCGAGCTTCACAGCCGACCGTGATGCTGTCCAAGACGCGAACGCGGCTACCGATGCCGATCTGGCATAGTCCCGGGTCGTGGACGTGGTGGAGGCGTGCAAGGCGTTCGTGGCGGTCAGCGGGCACGGCAGCTTCACGGTCGGCGCGGCCGCGGCGCGGATACCGCAGTCCGTGGCCAGCCGGCGTGTCGCGGCCCTGGAGCGGCACTTCGGGGCCCGGTTGTTCACCCGTACCTCGCGGGCCGTGGCGCTGACGCCGTTCGGCCGGGAGATGCTGCCGTCGGCGCGACGACTGGTCGACCTCGCCGAGGCCCTGGAGCACGACGCCCGGCGCGCGAAGCTGCGCCCGTTCCGGCTGGCCGTGCCGGAGGTCTGCGCGCCGCGTCCGCTGGCCCGGCTCGTGGCCGACGCCCGCCGCCACGACCTGGACCTGGACCCGCGCCCGGCCGGACCGGCCGACCGGGTCGAGCTGGTGCGGACCCTGGACGTGCGGGCCGCGCTGGTCGCCGTGCCGCCCGACGACGGCGTGTGGCGGGTGCCGCTCGGCCTCGCCGGGCACGCGGACCCGGGCGCGGCCTCGGCCGTCCACGTGGAGACGCTGCGCGCCGGCCGCGCCGAGCGGACCGCCCGCCGTCGCCGCATCCGCCTCCAGCCGGAGGACGACGTGCCGCACGTCCGCGACCGCCTCACCCGGCTGCGCGACGCCGTCGGCCTGCAACCCTCCCAGGTCGTGGTGGCGCCGTCGCTGGTCGCCGCCGCGGCCGACGTGCTCGGCTCGGCCGACCTGCTGCTGTGCTCGCCGGGCCAGGCCGTCGACCTGGGACTGCACTGGCGGCCGATCGGCGAGCTGGACCTGGCCCGCGGCTACGACGTCACGGCCGGGCTGCGCGAGGACGCCGAGCGGATCCGCGACCTCCCGGCCGCCGCGATCGGGCGCTGCCTCGACGGCGGGGAGGGCCGGCCGTGACGACGGAGGTGCTGCGTGCCGCGCGGGCGGCGCTGGACGACGCGGGCCTGCGCGGGTCGTTCCTGGTGCGCGACCTGGACACCGGCGCGGAGATCGGCTTGGACGCCGACGTCGAGTACCCGGCGGCGTCGCTGGTGAAGGTGCCGCTCGCGATCGCCACGCTGGAACGCGTCGAGCGGGGCGAGCTCGACGCCGCCACGCCGGTCGTGGTGCCGCCCGGTCGGGTCGGCGCACCGGGGCCGATCGGGCTGCCCAAGTTCCGCCACCCCGCCACGATCGCCGTGGACGACCTGCTCTACCTGAGCGTCGCGATCAGCGACAGCACCGCCGCCGACGCCCTGTTCGCCCTCACCCCGCCCGCCGCGGTCGCCGCCGAGCTGCGCCGGCTCGGCTACGACGGCATCGCCGTGCGCCACCTCATGCGCGACCTCGTCGACACGCCCGCCGAGCGGTTCACCCCGGCCGAGGGGCACCTCGCGCACTCGTTGGCCATCACGGCGGCGACCGAGGGCCGCGGGCATCCGGTGACCCAGCTCGACATCAGCCGGGCGAACGCCGGCTCCGCCCGCGCGTTCGTCGACCTGCTGCAGGGCCTGTGGCGGCCGACCACGATCCGGCCCGCGGTCGCCGAACGGGTGCGCGAGCTGATGGGCGACAACGTGGTGCGGCACCGGCTCGCCCCGGACTTCGGCTCGGACGCGTCGCGCTGGTCGTCCAAGACCGGCACCCTGCTCAACCTCCGGCACGAGGTCGGGGTGGTCGAGCACGCGGACGGCCAGGTGTTCGCGGTCGCCGCGCTCACCGGGTCACGGGTGCCGGCCGTGGTGCAGCCGGGCGCGGAGGCGTCGATGGCGCACGTCGCCCGCACGCTGCGCGACCACCTGCGGTCCCGGTGAGCCGGACGGCGACGAACCATCAGCGGAAGTCCTTCGAGGACGGCACGAACGCGGCCGCGGCGGGCGCGGCGAAGCAGACCACCGCGCACACCGCGAGGACCACGTCGGCGCCGAACCCGGCGACCGCGGGCGCGATCAACGCCAGGCCGACCGGCGCCAGGCCGTAGGACAGCAGGAAGTCCAAAGAGGACACCCGCGCCAGCTTCGCGGGTTCGACCTCGCGTTGCGTCGCGGTGAACCACGGCACGTTGAACAGCTCGATCCCCGCGCCCGCCACCGCGTACGCGGCCACGACGACCACCGCGTGCACCGGCAGCAACAACGCCAACGGCACGAACCCGTAGCACGCCAACCCCGCCAACGCGGTCCAGCCCTGCGCCCGGGAACGCCGCCGTGCGGCGACGACCGCACCACCCAACGCGCCCACCGCGTACGCGGTCGTGGCGGCGGCGAGCACGGCCCCCGTGCCGTAACGGTCACGGCTCACCAGTGGCAGCACCACGCCGGTCGCCGAGTAGCCCGTGGCGATCACCGCGGTCAACGCGCCCAACCCCGCCACGAACCACGGGTGCCGCCGCGCCTCGCGCAGTCCGTCCACGAACTCCGCGGCGAACCGCCGCCGGACAACGGGGACGACGGCCGCGCCCGAAGGCGGCACGAGCGCCGCGACCCACCACAGCACCGCCGTCCCGACGACCAACACCGGGGTGTCCACGACCAGCGCCAGCAACGCCGTCAGCCCCGGCGCGACCAACGTGGTGACCCGCACCGCCACGGTCATGGCCGCGTTCGCCCGCCGCCGCCGCTCCTCGGCCACGACTTCCGCCGTGAGCGCCTGGAACGCCGGGCGGCACGCGCCCTGCCCGGCACCGACCACGGCCGCCGCCGCGGCCACCAGCACGACCGAGCGCCCCAACCCGACCGCGAGCAACGGCGTGGCGAGCCCGGCCACCGCACCCGACCACGCCACCACCCGCCGCCGGGGGTGGCGGTCGGCCAGCACACCGGCGACCGGCACGGCGACCAGGAACCCGACCGTCCGGGCGGCCAGCACGACACCCAGCCCGCCGGCGGTCAGCGACCGCTCCAGCACCGCGAACCCGAGCACGAACGGCAACGCCCACGTGGCCAACCCGGACGCGGTCGCGCCGGTCCACAGCCGCAGGAACGCCGCGTCGCGCAGCAGCGGGGCGCCCGACCGGACCTCAGCGCGCACGAGCGCTCAGCCGGCCTCGGTGGCGTCGGACCGGCCGGTGGCGCGCACGAGGTCCTCCCGCGCCCGCGCGACCCGCGACCGGATCGTGCCGATCGGGCAGCCCGCGATCTCCGCCGCCTCCGCGTAGGACAGGCCGAGCACCTGGGTGAGCACCAAGGCCTCCCGGCGGTCGGGGTCCAACGCGTCCAGCAGCACGGTCAGCTCGACCACGCCCTCGAACCCGGACTCGACCGGCCGCCGGTCCGCCGCGCGCTCCCAGTCCGCGCCGGGCGACAGCCGGGGCCGCGACCGCGCCATCCGGATCTGGTCGACGACCACCCGGCGGGCGATCGACAGCAGCCAGGTGCGGGCCGACGACCGACCGGCGAACCGGCGCAGGCTCGCCAAGGCACGCGCGTAGGTCTCCTGGGCCAGGTCGTCGGCCACGTCGACGTCGGCGAGGTGGGCGATGAACCGCCACACGTCCCGCTGGGTCGCCCGCACGAACCGCTCCAGCGCGGCCCGGTCGCCGGACCGGGCCGCCCGCAACGCCCAGCGCGTCACCTCGTCGTCGGGGTCGGTCACGTTGGGGAAGGTCACGGTTCCGGATCGTAACCACACCGGTGCTGGGAACTCGTGCGCCGAATGGAGCGACTACTGGGACGTGGACTGCCCAACCTGCCGTGAAGCGCTGTCCGCGCGCCTCGACGGTGAAGACGAGCCCGTGCCCGCCGCCGACGTGGACGCGCACGTGGCGCAGTGCGCCGACTGCTCGACGTGGCTCGTCCGGGCGCAGGCGCTGACCAGGACGATCCGGGTCCGCCCGGCGCAGTCCTCGCCGGACCTGGTCGCGACCGTGCTGGCGGACGCGCCGCCGCGCCACGTCGCCCTGGTGCCGCGCCTGGCGCTGGCCGCCGTGGCGATCACCCAGCTGTGGCTGGCGCTGGCCCAACTGCTCGCCGGGGCGACCTCGCCGCCCGCGCACGACGAGACCATGGCCGGTCACCTGTTCAACGAGGGCGCGGCGTGGAACCTGGCGCTGGGCATCGGTCTGCTGGTCGCCGCCGTGCACGCGCACCGCGCCGCCGGGCTGCTGCCCACGCTCGGCGGGTTCGTCGCGGTGCTCGCCGCGTTCTCCGCGCACGACCTGTTCACCGGCACCGCGACGGCGGCCCGCGTGCTGTCCCACCTGCCGCTGGTGGCCGGGCTCGTGCTGCTGTGCCTGGTCCACCGCGCGCACCGCGACCAGCCCACGCCGGGCACACCGGCCCGGCACGATCACGACGAGCACGACGGCACGGGCGAGCCCGACGACCACCGCCCGCCGCGGGCGGAGAAGCGCGGCCGGGGCGGTCTGCGGCCGACGGCCCGGCACCGCGCCGCCTGACCGCGCCGTCACGTGGTCACCGGCGTGATGCCACCGGCGGCGGCGAGCGCGCGGTGCAGGGCGAGTTCGGCGGTGGGTCCTTCGGCGAGCACGATGCCCGTGCACGACCGCTGGTCGGTCAGGTGCTCGACCAGGTCGCCGGGGCTCGCGGTCGGGTACCACTCGGGAGAGCCGGGCAGCCCGCGCAACCGGTCCACCCCGGACCACCCGCGCAGGACACCGGCTCGTCGCGGGTAGGCCAGCACGAACGCCACCCCGACGCCGGGTTTCAGCGGCTCGGTCAGCAGCGCCGGTTCCGCCGCCAACGCCATCGACACCATCGCGTCGTAGACGTTGGTGCCCAGGGACCGGCACAGCGCTTCGCCGACGAGCGCGCCGCCGATGCGCGCGTTGACCTCGACCACCTCCGGGCCGTCGGCGGTCAGCACGAACTCGGTGTGCGCGAACCCCCGGTCGTGCCCGGCGACGGCCAGCACCCGCTCGATCCAACGCCCCAGCTCGGCGAGGTCGGCGGCGGGGAACGCGACGGGGAACGCGGCCGCCTCCTCCCGCCGCACGGGTTCGGGGGAGAGCTGGCGGCTGAGCACCCCCAGCAGCCGCGTGCGGCCGGCCCACGTGACGGTCTCGGCGCTGTAGAGCGGCCCGGTGAAGTACGGTTCGGCGATCAGGTGGCCCTTGAGCGGCGTGCGTTCGGCTTCCCGCAGCGCGGCGTCCAACTCGGCCCGGGTGCGGACCAGCCACACACCGCGCGACGACGTGCCCGCGGAGTCCTTGACCACCAACGGGAACGCGTCGGCCGACCTCGGGTCGACCGGCCCGCTGCGGCTCAGTCCGTGCTGGTACAGCAGCGCCCGGACCGCGCCCTTGTCGCGCAGCACGCGCACCGCGTCCACCGACGGGCCGGGCAGACCCAGTCGCCGGGCCAGCTCCGCGCCGGGGACGGCCCACGTGTCCGTGGAGCTGATCAGCCCGGCCACGTTCGGCATCGCGCGCAGGGCGGCCTCGCACGCCCGGACGTCGGTGGTGTCGAGGTCGACCACCCGCACGCGGTCCGGGCCGAGGGTGGTCAGCTCGTGGGTGTAGATCGACCGGTCGCAGGTGAGCAGGCACAGGTCGTGGCCCGCGTCCTCGGCCGCGTCGGCGAGCCGGCCGAGGCCGAACGTGAGGGCTTCCAGCAGCACGATGGTCACGGCACGGGGTCCTTCCGGCGTTCCTGCGCGGGGACGACCGCCCGGCGGGCCCACTCCATCGCGGCCCACGGCGGCGCCAGGTCGTCCAGCGAGGTGATCTCCACCGGCGCGAGCCGCGCCGGGTCCAGGGCCTCGCGGTGGCGGGCGAACACGCGGGCCGCGTAGCGGTGGCCGGTGTCCGCCCCGATCACGAGGTGCGTCCGACCGGGATCGCGGTTCGCTTCCCAGCGCGCGGCCAGGTGCGCCGCGCCGGTGGACAGGCCCGCGAACACGGCGTGGTCGCGCATCAGGCCGATGGTGGCGGCCATGGCGTGCTGGAAGTCCAACCAGTGCACGCGGTCGTACAGCTCGTGGTGGACGTTGTCGAACGGGATGGCGCTGCCGATGCCCGCGATGATGGCGTCGGGATCGGTGAACCGCTCGCTGCCGAACGTGACGCTGCCGAACGGCTGCACGCCGACCAGCCGCACGCCGGGGTCGTGCCCGCGCAACGACCGCGTCAGCCCGCCGCTGGAGGCCCCGGTCCCGACGCTGCCCACCACCGTCAGCTCCTGCTCCGGCAACGCCCGGCGCACCAGGTCGGCCAGCTCGGCGTACCCGAGGTGGTGGACGGGGTCGTGGTACTGGCGCATCCAGTGCAGCCCGGGGTCGCGGGCCAGCAGCTCGCGCACCCGGGCGACCCGGCGGTTCTGGTCCAGCCGCAGGTCGTCCGACGGCGGCATCTGGTCCACGGTGACGCCCAGGATCTCGAGCTGGGCGCGGATCGTGTCGTCCACGGTGGTGGAAGCCACGATGTGGCAGCGCAGGCCGTGCCGGTGGCAGGCCATCGCCAGCGCGAGCGCGTAGATGCCGCTGGAGCTGTCGACCAGCGTCTGTCCTTTGTGGATCACGCCGGTGCGGAGCAGGTGCCGGACCGCGCCCAGCGCCGCGTACACCTTCAGCGTCTCGAACCGGATCAGCACGATGCCGGGGGAGAGCCGGACGAGCGCGGGCGCCTTGAGCGCGTCGGTGATGTGGTCGTGCACCGGCGTGGGGGTCATCGCTGGGTTCCCTCGTGGGTCGACGGGGCGTTCAGGCGCGCCAGACCGTGCCGCGCCGCTCGTACTCCAGGACCGTCTCCACGCGTTGGGCGAGCTTCGCCCCGAGGAACCGCTCCACCAGCCACAGCGCCACGTCCAGCCCGGACGTGATGCCGCCGCCCGTGATCAGGTCGCCGTCGTCCACCACGCGGGCGTTGACGACGTTCGCGCCCTGTGCCGCCAGGTCCGCCTTCGCGCCGGTGTGCGTGGTCGCGTTGCGGCCCCGGGTGAGGCCGGCGGCGGAGAGCACCATCGTGCCGGTGCAGATGCCGACCCTCAGGGCGCGGGTGGCGGCGAGCCGGCGCAGGAACTCCCGGTCGGCCGCGAGCCGGTTGACGCCCGGCCCGGTCTTGTCGGTGTAGCCGCCGCCGGGCACGACCAGCACGTCCGCCGTGCCCGGCGTCCACGCCTCGGCGACCTCGACCTTCGTGCCGTAGGTGCACGTGACCGTGCCGGGCCGCGCGGCGGCGGCCAGCGACGTCGTCACCGCGCCGCCGCTCATCCGCCCGGCCAGGCCCAACACCTCCACCGGCGCGACGAAGTCCTGCTCCTCCACCCCGTCGAACACCAGTACCCGCACCCGGAGCGGCGACGCCGCGCTCGCCGTGCCGGCCGCCAGCGCGCCGCCGGCTCCCACGGACAACGCCGACGCGCGCAAGAAAGTGCGACGTTCCACTGCGACCTCCCGGGTTCGACCTCACCCCAGTGGTCGGTCGGGACCCCCGTTCGGTTCCAGGCGTTCCGCGGCCGTCGCGGCGCGGACGAGCGCGGCGGTGACCGAGGAGCGGCGTTGCCGGGGCTGCGGGGGCCGGGTGATCACCAGCGTGGCGGGCGGCGCGTCCGGGACGTCCGGGTCGGCGACCCCGGGTAGCGGGTAGTGGGGACAGGTCGCGGACGTCGTGCCGCTCGGCGAGGCCGACCTGGTCGCGCGCGGCCGGCGGGGTCCGATCGGCACGGCGGCGACGCGGCGCTCGACCGCGATGGTCTCGGCGTCGAGTCCGGTGCGGTCGAACGGCTCGTGGACCAGGGCCGCGTCGGCGTCACCCCCGGGCGGGAGCGCGGGGTGCTCGCCCCAGCCGCACAGGCGACGGTGACCGGCAGGGACGTGCTGGGCGTGGTCGGCGGCGGCGCGCCGTTGCGGCGCGGTGCGGCCGGTGGTCTCGCGCACCCCGGCGGAGACGGTGTTCCCCGTCGGCGGGGACCGGTCGGCGAGGGCGTCGAAGCCGCCGGACGCGCCGGCGACCTCGATGACGTCGCCCATGGCCGGTGCTCCTGGTGTGCTCGGTGGACGGTGGTGGTCAGGCGAGGCCGCCGTTGGCGAAGAGCACCTGGCCGTTGATCCAGCGGGCCGGACCGGCGAGGAACGCGACGGTCTCGGCGATGTCCTCCGGCTGCCCGAGGCGTTCGAGCGGGGCGGCCCCGGCGAACGCGGCGACCGCGGTGTCGTCCTTGTCCCGCAGGAACAACGGCGTGGCGGTCGGGCCGGGCGCGACCGCGTTGACGGTGATGTCCTTGCCGCGCAGCTCGCGGGCCAGGACCAGGGTCATGCCCTCGACCGCGGCCTTGCTCGCGACGTAGGCGCCGTAGGTGGGCAACCGGGTGCGGGTGACGGAGGTGGAGAAGTTGACGATCGCCCCGCCGCGGCGAAGGCGGCGGGCGGCCTGCTGGGCGACGACGACCGTGCCGCGGATGTTCGTGCGGTGCATTCGGTCCAGGTCGTCCAGGGCCAGTTCGGCGATCGGCGCGAGGATCATGATCCCGGCGGTGTTGACGACGACGTCGATCCCGCCGAACTCCGCTTCGACGGCGTCGAACACGGCGCCCATGTCCCGCTCGTCGGCCACATCACCGGCCACGGCCAGTGCCTGCCCACCGCGAGCCGTGATGGCGGCGACGACCTCGCCGGCCCCGTTCTTGTTGCCGGCGTACTGCACACCGACCGCAAAGCCGTCCGCGGCCAGGCGCTCGGCAACGGCCCTTCCGATCCCGCCGCTGCCGCCGGTGACGAGGGCGACCCGGGTGGTGGCGGTGACGGGGGTGTTCTCGGTCATGGGAACGTCCTTTCACGGTGCGCGAATGCGCGAGTGGGGGTGTGGTTCGTGAGGCGAGCGGGTCGCCGGTGGGGTGGAGGTGGGCACCCGCGCGGGCGCGCTGAGCTGCTCGGCGCGGGCACGGGGCACCGTGGGGCGAGGGGAGATCCCGCTGCGGCCGGCAGGCGCGGTGCCGGATGCGGCGGCGCGAGGAGCCGCGATGTGCGAGCGGTGGTGGTGCCGGGCTCGGCGGCAGCGGTGTCCGGGACGGTGGTGCCCCGCTGTGCGACGTGTGCGGCGGCGGAGGTCGTCGTGCGGTGATGGGCAGTGCGGCGCGGGGGTGCCGGGTGGGCGGTGCGGTGGGTGAGTGGGTGGGTGGGTGGGCAGTGTGGGTCAGGGGGTGGTGGTGGCCAGGTGGTTCAGCCATTCGGTCAGGAGGGCGAATTCCGCCCGGCTGAACGACTCCGGTCGGTTGGAGCGCAGCAGTGCGCTCAGCGTCGTCGCGGCTTGGGCGACGGTTGGCGAGGTGGTGGTGGGGCCGGCGTCCGGGTCGGGGGTGAGGATGCCGGGCAGGACGATGTCCCGGATGCGGGCCGAGAGCTCCGGGTCGCGGTCGGTCTCGGGGCGGTTCAGCAGGGACAGGGCGACGCCGGTGTTGGCGGCCATCACGACGTCGGCGGCGTGGTCGGGTTCGACCGCCAGTCGGCCGGCCCGGGCGACTCGTTCGAGCACGCCCCGCAGCAGCTCGCGCGCCTCGCGGACGGCCCGCGGCGGCGAGGCCAGCCGTGGCGTGTACATCAGGCGGTAGACGTTCGGGTGGTCCAGGGCGAACCTCGTGTGCCCGTCCCAGCCGTGCCGCAGGTCGGCCACCGGGTCGTCGGTCGGCGTCGCGGACCGCTTCGCCGCCAGGTACTCCGCGAACCCGCGGTCGACGACGGCGGCCAGCAGGCTGTCCTTGTCGCCGAAGAGGCGGTAGATCACCGGCTGCTGCACGCCGGCCCGCTCCCCGACGGCCCGCGTGGAGATGTCGCCGGTCGGCGAGGTCTCCAGCAGCTCGGTGGCCGCCGCCAGGATCGCTGATCTGTTGTCCATGTTAGCAACGGTAACACGCCCGTCGATCGGTGACAACGGTTTCTTGTTAGCGACGATACGGCGGTCAGGGGTGCTGGTCGAGCCAGGCCCGCAGCGCCCACCAGTGGCGCAGGGTGCCCAGCACGGTCGACGGGTCGGTGGCGACGTCGTCCCAGGGCGTGCCGGTGATCTCGGCCAACCGGTCGAGCCGGTACCGCACGGTGTTGGGGTGCACGTGCAGCGCGGCGGCGGCGTGGCCCAGGCGTTGCCCGTGGTCGAGGTAGACCAGGGCGGTGCCGACCAGTTCGCGGTGGAAGTCGTCGGCGTGGTCCAGGGCCGCCAGCGTGCCGCGCAGCAGGTCGGCGAGCACCGGTTGCGCGGCCAGGGCCACCTCGCCCGCCAGGTCGGTGAGGTCGTGCACGCCGCGCAGCCCCTCCCGCCCGGCGATCCGCAGGCCCGCCACGCACAACGGGTGCACGTCGCGCATGGCGGTGAGCCCCGTCGCCGGCGCCACCACCAGCAGCACGTCCGGCGCGAGGTCCGCGGGCGTCGGCCGGCGCGCCGACAACCCGGTCAGCCGCCCCTCGACCAACCCGAACACGCCGCCGCACGCCAGGAGGCGTTGCTCCAACGCCCGCGCCTCACCCGGCTGCGTCACGTCCGACACCAGGCAGTGGTAGCGCCCGTCGGACGACAGGCCCGCGCGCCGCAGCTCCGCCCGTTCCGGCGGCCCGCCATCACCGTGCAGCAACAACCGCCGCAGCAGGTGGGTCCGCGCGTCGCGGTCGGTGCGGGACAGCTCCAGCTCCGCCGTGTGGTAGCCGTTGATCACGTGCCGTTCCAGCGCCCCGGTGTAGCGGTCGAGGTCGACCATCCCCTCCAGCAGCACCTCGTCGGGCACGCCCGCGTCACGGCTGCGCGCGATGGCGATCTTCATCGCCCTGGTGCGACCGGCCTGGACGCCGCGCAGCAGGCCGTCGATCGAGATGCCCTGCGCCGCCCGGTCCGCGCCCAGCGCCTCGGCGGCCTCGAAGTCCTGCGCCTCCGGCTCGTCGGACCGCTCGAGGAAGTCGAGCCCGGTCGCCAGCAGCACCTCGACGTGCCGCCGGTTCTCCACCTCCGGCAGCCGGGCCACCTCCGGTGACTGCTCGCGCGCGGCGCGGACCAGTTCCTCCACCACGCCCCGGTCGGTCGCCATCCCCCGGAGCACCTGCCCGAGCAGGCGACCGCGGCCGTGCGCTGCCGCCACCGGCCCACCTCCCGCCGCGACGTTGTGGCAGTGGCATAACGAGCGGGCGGCTCGTTGGGCATCGGCCCCTACCGCGGGCGCGCCGCGAGCCGGTATCCATTACCTACTGAACGGTAACACCTCCGGCCGGACCCGCGGGCCCACGGGTTCGGCGACCTCCCGTGGACGACTCGAACCCTGCACGGATGTGACAACCCCGCATCCGGTTTGGAGCTCTCGTGGACAAGAAATCCGGGTCGACGGCACGCGGGCGCGCCCCCCGCCGCGCGCGCTTGCTCGGTGCGCTGGCCACCTGCGTGCTGGCCGCCACCGCCGCGCCCGCCACCGCCGCGCCCGCCACCGCCGCGCCCGCCACCGCCGCGCCGGCGGACGGCGCGCCGGCGGACGGCGCGGCGCTGCGCCAGGTGATGTTCGTCGGGAACAACTGGGACGGCACCGCCGACGTGATCGCCTCCAGCGGCGACTTCGCGAAGATCGCCCGGGTGAACATCATCCCCGACCGCCAGGAGCGGCTGTGGGAGATCTACCTCAACCCGATCAGGCTCGCGTTCTTCCTCGGCATCAGGTCCGGCCCCGGTGAGGGTCACGACCAGTTCGTCGACGACATGTACACCACGCCCGACGGTCGCGCGGTGGTCGCCTCACGGCCCAGCTTCGCCGACGTGGTCTCGATCGACCTGGCCACGGGCCGGGTCAACTGGCGGTTCCCGGTGTCGGGCTTCCGCTCCGACCACATGGCCGTCTCGCCCGACGGGCGGCGGGTCGCGGTGTCCGCCTCCACGTCCAACACCGTGCACGTGCTCGACATCGGGACCGGCCGCCAGGTCGGCTCCTTCAAGACGGGCGACAAGCCGCACGAGAACGTGTTCACCGACGACGGCCGCCATTTGTGGAACATGTCCATCGGCGAGGTCAACACCGCGCTGGACGACCCGGCGCTCGACTTCACCAAGGGCGACCGCCGCATCACGGTCGTGGACACCACGACGTTCCAGCAGGTGAAGGTCATCGACATGCGACCGCGGCTGGACGCGTTCGGCCGCTCGGACCTGTCCGACTCGGTGCGGCCGGTGGCGTTCACGCCCGACGAGTCGAAGCTGTACTTCCAGGTGTCGTTCTTCAACGGCTTCCTGGAGTACGACGTGGCCACCGACCGCGTCACCCGGCTGAAGGAGCTGCCGAAGAACCCGGACACCAGCGAGGACCGCACCACCTGGGTCAACGACTCCCGCCACCACGGCATGTCGATGAGCCCGGCGGGGGACAGGCTGTGCATCGCCGGGACCATGGACGACTACGCCGTGGTCGTGGACCGGGCGACCCTGCGCGAAGGCGCGCTCGTGCCCGCGTCCAAGCCCTACTGGGCCACGGTGAGCGGTGACGGGCGCAGTTGCGTGATCTCGGAGAGCGGGGCCGACCAGGTGACCGCGATCGACTTCGCCACCGGGCGCAAGCTGGTCTCGGTGCCGGTCGGTGACCACCCCCAGCGCGTGCGCGTGGGCCACGTCCCGGCCGGGTGGACGGGCCCGCAGGGCGGCTGAACCGCGCCGGGGAAGCGGTGGTCGACACCACGTCGACCACCGCTGTCGCACGTCCGAGCCCCGTTGTAGGCAGCGTGGCGCCGGCGGCGGTGGGGCTCGCGGCGGTGGCCGAGGCGACGCCGCCGGGGTTGCGCGGACGGGCGATGTCGTTGCGCCTCACCGGGAACCGGCTCGGCCAGGTGCTGGTGCCGGGCGCGGCCGGGCGTCGTCCGCCGGACTGACCGTCACGGACCGGCGAGACCCGCCTCGTAGCCCGCGATCACCAGCTGGGCCCGGTCGCGGGCGGCCAGCTTCGCCATGAGGTGCCCGATGTGCGTCTTGACCGTGTGGCGGCTCAGGTGCAGAACCTGTTCGATCTCGGCGTTGGACAGGCCGCGGGTGATCAGCGCGAGCACCTCCCGTTCCCGCGGGGTGACCCGGTCGAGTGATCGTCGGGGGCGGTTCGGGGTGGGCGCGCGGATGAACTCCGCGATGAGCCTGCGGGTCACGGTGGGAGCGAGCAGCGCTTCCCCGGCCGCGACCGTCCTGATGGCGTCCAGCAGGCGGTCCGGCGGCACGTCCTTGAGCAGGAACCCGCTCGCACCGGCGCGCAACGTCTCGTGCACGACGCCGTCGAGGTCGAACGTGGTGAGGATGAGCACCTTCGGGGCGTTCGGCAGCGCGGTGATGCGGCGGGTGGCGGCGACGCCGTCCAGGTCGGGCATGCGGACGTCCACCACCGCCACGTCCGGCCGGTGCCGCTCGGCCAGCTCGCACGCCTGCCGCCCGGTCCGCGCCAGGGCGACCACCTCCACCCCGGCGTCGGCGTCCACCAGCAGCCGGACGGTCTCCAGGAACATCGGCTCGTCGTCGGCGAGCAGCACGCGGATCGGCTCAGCCGTCACGGTGGCCCCCGGGCTCGAACGGGAGCGTGGCGCGGACCGCGAACCCGCCGCCCGGCTCCGGGCCCGCGTGCAGCGTGCCGCCGTGCAGCGCGACCCGCTCGCGCATGCCGAGCAGCCCTTGCCCCTCGCCGCCGGGCTCGGCCGCGGTCGTGCCCGCGTCCACGACGGACACGACGAGCCGGCCTGGCTCGACGGCCGTGGTCACGTGGCAGCGCGGCGGGTGGCTGTGCCGCCGCACGTTCGTCAGCGCCTCCTGCACGATGCGGTGGGCCGAGACCCGCACCGCCGCCGGCGTCCCGGTCAGGTCGGCCTGCTCGGCGGTCACCGTGACACCGGCCGAGCGCGCGTCCTCCACCAGCCGGTCCACCCCGCCGGCCGGGGCGGCGGACGCCTCGCGCACCCCGCCGAGCACGGTCCGGACGTCCGCCAGGGCCGACCGGCTCACCTGCTCGATGCTCCGCAGGGCCGCCTCCCGCTCGTCCGGGCGCGTGCCCGCCACGTGGGTGGCGACCGCGGCCTTCATCGCGATCAGGCTGAGGTTGTGCCCGACCACGTCGTGGATGTCGCGGGCGATCCGCAACCGCTCCTCGGCCACCGCCCGCGCGGTGCGCGACTCGGCCAGCTCGGCGTCGTGCCGCCTGCGGGTGCGCACGGCCGCCGCGACCGCCCACGTCCCGACGATGACCACCGCGCTGAACAGCAGGGTCGACGCGGGGGCCGTCGCGAACGACTCCCCGTCGCCGGGCGGGACGACCGGCAGGCCCGGCACGGTCGCCACCGCCGCGCCGGTCGCCACCACGCACGCCACCGACGCCACCGCGGCGTCCGGGCGGGGTGAGGCCACCACGACCGGGTAGAGCGCCAGCGCGACGGCCGCCAGCACCGACTCGTTGCCCGTGCCGACCACGATGGCCGCCGCGCCCACCGGCAGCACCGCCCACAGCGCGGCGACCGGCCGGAGCCGGCGGACCACGAGCGGAGCACCGAGCGCCACGCCCGAGGCGACGGCGGGCACGTCCACCTCGGGTGCGCGCAGGACCGTCCACACCGCGACCAGGACCGCGACCGCCGCGTCCACCACCAGCGGCCCTCCCGGACCGAGCCTCGCCTGAGCCATGCCGGCACGGTAACCGCCCGGCGCCCGACGGAACTCGGACCACGGTCCGATGGCACGGGACCGGATCGTTCCGAGACTGCGGGTGTGCTCACCTCCATCCTGCCCGCGTTGATCCTCTCCGTCACGATCCTCGCCCCGACCGCCACCGCCCCGACCACCGCCGCGCCGGCCGCGGTCGACGCCGCCGCCATCGACGCGCTCGTGGAGCAGTACCGGGAGCAGACCTCGCTGCCCGGCGTGGCCGTGGCCGTCACGCACGGCACCGGGGTCGTGCACGCCGCCGGTTACGGCCACACCCCCGACGGCGCCGTCGTGTCCGCGCACACCGTGATGGCCGCGGCGTCGGTGAGCAAGTCGTTCACGGCGTTGGCGGTGATGCGGCTGGTGGAGGACGGGCGGATCGCGCTGGACGACCCGGTCCGGGCGCACCTGCCCGAGTTCACCATGGCCGGCCCGCGTGCCGCCGACATCACCGTGCGGCAGCTGCTCGACCAGACCTCGGGCCTGTCGGACACCACCCACCGGTCGTTCAGCGGCCCGCCCGTCCACACCCTGGCCGAGGCCGTGGCGGCGATGCGCGACTCCGAGCCGGCCGCCGAACCCGGCACGCGCTGGGAGTACCACAACCCGAACTTCCAGGTCGCCGCGCGCCTGGTCGAGGTCGTGGGCGGCGTGCCGTTCGCCGAGTACCTGCGCCGGTACGTCTTCGGACCGCTCGGCATGCGCGACAGCGGCACCGCCGACACCGAGCGCGACCTGCCACCGAGCGCCCGCGGGCACGTCAAGGTGCTCGGCCTGCCCGTGGCGCTGCCCGAACCGCCGGCGTTCGGCAACGGCTCCGGTGGCGTCCTCACCTCGGCCCACGACCTGGCGGCGTGGCTGATCGCGCAGAACAACGGGGGTCGCGGACCCGACGGGACGGCCGTCAGCACCCCGCGGAGCATCGCCGAGACGCACACCCCGTCCGCCGTGTCGGAGTCCTACGGCCTGGGCTGGTTCCTCGGCGCCACGCCGTCCGGCGCGCGGTTGATCGACCACGGCGGCGACCTGTTCACCTCGACGGCCTACCAGGCGCTGCTGCCCGACTCCGGCCACGGGATCGCCGTCATGGCCAACACCGGCTTGCGGCACGGCGACGCCCAGGAGCTCGGCGAACGGCTCATCGCCCTGGTCGAGGGCAGGCAGCTCGCGCCCGCCGGCGACCCGTCCGCGGTCGTCGACGCGGTGCTGCTGGTCCTCGCCCCGGTCGTCGCGGCGGCGGCGGTCCGGGGCGTGCTCCGGTCACGGCGGTGGGCCGACCGGCGGCGGTCGTCGGCGCGCCTGGTCCCGCTGGTGCTGCCGCTGCTGCTCCTGGCCACGGTCCACCGGCTGGTCGGCTACCTCTACCGGGGCCGTGACGTGGCGTGGCTCCAGGTGCCGTACCTGTACCCGACGTTCATGGTGCTGCTGGCGGTGGCGTCGCTGGGCGGCGTGGCCGTCCTGGTGGCGAGGTCGGTGGCGGTCTCCGCGCGCCGGGCGGACGCCGGGTGACGGGCGTGGACCCGGCGCGCCCCCGGGTCCACGCCCGTCATTCGCCCCCGTCATTCGCCTCGTCGTCCGGACCGGTCCCCGGGTGGTCCTCCGGTTCGTCATCGGGTGCCCGGCCCACCCAGGCGATCGTGTCCGGCTCGGGCCACCACCCGGTCGGCACGGGCCTCGGGGGTTCAGCGCCCGGCTCGCACTCCACTCATCACCTCCCGCCATCGAGCAGGTGCGCCCGACGCTAGGGACGTGCGGCGGCGCGCGCAGCGGTCGGCTCCGGCCAACGGCCGCAGCAGGCCACCGCCGATCGGCTGACCTATTGCGGACGGTGGCCGGACCCGCCACTGCCGCCGGGGGCCGCCGGCCGCCAGGATTCGGTCAACGCCGGTCGGGGGACCAGGAACAACCAGGAGGAGAACATGTCCAAGCGCATCGTGGCCGCCGTGCTCGCCGCGGTCTTCGCCGCCGCGACGTTCGGGGTCGCGGCCTTCGGCGTCGCCGCCGCGAGCACCGCCGTGACGGCCACCGGCGACCCGACCGACCCGCCGACCCCGTGCCCGGTCCCCGACCTGGAGTGCGACGACGACGACTACGGCTGGACCAACCCCGGCACGTGACCGGTCAGTTCAACCACCCCAACCGGGTGGCCGCGTACACCGCGGCCACCCGGTTGTCGGCTTGCAACGCCTCCAGCAGGCCCGAGACGTAGCGGCGGACCGTCCGCTCGCTGATCTTCATGTGCCGGGCGATGGCGCCGTCGGTCATTCCCGTGGCCAGCAGGTCCAGCACCTTGGCCTGGGTCGGCGTGAGCCCGTTGCGCGAGCCGGTCTCCTGCGCGCCGACCGGCACCGCCTGGCTCCACACCAGCTCGAACAGCATCCGCAGCGCGGCGATGATGGTCGGCGTGCGGACCAGCAACGCGCCCTCCATGCCGGTCGGGTCCAGCGGCACCAGCGCCGAGTGCCGGTCGGCGATCACCATCTTCATCGGCAGCTCCGGCACCGCCCGCATCTGCCAACCCGCCTTGAGGTTCCCCTCGACCATGGCCCGGGAGCTCTCGAACTCCAGCACCGCCCGTTCGCACACGTTGCGCAGCACCACACCCCGCTCGGCCACGACCGCGGGCAGCGTCATCACCGTCTGCGCGCTCGGGGCCTTGCGGAAGTGCCTGGTGGAGAACGTCACGAACTCCTCCCGCGCGGACAGGCACAGCTCGAACGAGATCTGACCGATGCGCTGCGGGTCGGTGACGACCTCGATGTCGGCCGTGTCGCCGGACGAGTTCGCCATCCGGTAGGCGGCCTGCAGCGCGTCGAGCTGGTGCCGTGCCGCCACGATCGCCCGCTGTTGGTCGAGCACCCGCTGCTGCGCGACCAGGATCGCGTGGTCGACCGCGCGCACCGGCTCGACCGGCGCGATGGTCGGGTCGCCGCGGTAGTCGCGGCGGACGAATCCCTTCTCGAACAGCTCGGCCATGTCCGCGCTCTCGGCCCGCGGGTCGTCCACGGCGATCGGCCCGCCACGCACCAACGAGTCGTACAGCGCCCC
Organism: Saccharothrix saharensis; assembly: GCF_006716745.1. Taxonomy (NCBI): domain Bacteria; kingdom Bacillati; phylum Actinomycetota; class Actinomycetes; order Pseudonocardiales; family Pseudonocardiaceae; genus Saccharothrix; species Saccharothrix saharensis. The sequence goes on from NZ_VFPP01000001.1 coordinate 8,306,922, forward strand.
CGCGCCCATGGACAGCAGCCCTTCCAACATGTCCCACCCCCGGGTTCTCCCCAAAACCGGAGCCCCAGCGTACGGGCGTGTCCAGTGGCGGCCAATGGCCGATCTGCCACCTACGTCGCCGTCCTCCCGCGGCTCCACGCTCGTGGTCGGACCAGCCACGACGGAAGGGCACGAGGATGAGACTCCACCAGCGAGCGGCCCGGTTGCTGCTCTCGACGGCGCTCGCCGCGGCGGTGCTCGGCGGCGGCGTCGCCACCGCCGCGCCGTCGGCCGGCGCCACCGGCGGCGAGGGGCAGCGCACCCCGGTCGTCGGCTACCGGGCCGGCTCCGGCACGCCGACCACCGCCGTCACGTCGACCGACGCGTCCGGCGCGACCGTCGCCGCCGAGGTCGCCACCCCGGCCGTGACGAGGTCGGAGATCATCGCCCGAGCCCGCACGTGGGTGACCGCCGCGGTGCCGTACAGCCAGAGCGACCACTACGGCGGCTACCGCACCGACTGCTCCGGCTTCGTGTCGATGGCGTGGCGGCTCGGCGAGTCGCTGACCACCCGCAGCCTGGACCAGGTGGCGCACCGCATCGACAAGGACGACCTCAAAGCGGGCGACATCCTGCTCAGCTACGACAACCACGTGGCGATCTTCGAGAAGTGGGCCGACACCGCGCGCACCGAGTACTACGTCTACGAGCAGACACCGCCCCGGGCCGTCCACCGGAAGATCCCGTACCCCTACTACAGCGGCACCTACCTGCCCTACCGCTACGACAACGTCGTCGAGGACGACGGCCAGACGACCGCGCTGCCCGGCTTGTCGACCCTCTCCCGGGCCAACGGCGACCTGGACGTCTTCGCCACCACCTCGGACGGCCACCTGAAGCACCGCAACATGAACGACGGCGTGTGGAGTTGTTGGGCGACGCTGCCGTACAACGCGAAGGTCAAGGGCGATCCGGCGGCGATCCACACGAGCGGTCGGATCGACGTGTTCGCGCAGGGCATCGACAACCGGTTGAAGAAGATCACCTGGACGTCCACGTACGGGTGGTACCAGTGGGCCGACATGGGGGAGTACGCCGTCACGTCGTCGCCCGCGGTCACCAGCCGGCACGCGACCGGCATCGACGTGTTCGCCAAGAACGGCGCGAACAAGATCGTGTACCGGCACTACGACACCGTGCGGGGGTGGACCACGAACTGGTCCGACATCGGCCTGAACGCCTCGACCGTCACCGCGTCCGGCGCGCCGGCGGCCGTGGCCAACGCCGACGGCACCCGGATGAACGTCTTCGCCCGCGCCACCGACGGCAGCCTGCTGTCGTTGATGTGGACGCGCGACGCCGGCTGGTACAGCTGGGCCGACCGCGGCGGCAACTTCACCGGCCGCCCCGCCGCCTCCACCCGCGGCGGTGACAGCGTCGACATCTTCCTCCGCGACCACGACAACAGCTTCGTCCACCGCTACAGCCCCAACGGCGCGGACTGGACGACCTACCCCACCAGCGACTTCGGCGGCTACATCCTCACCGGCCCGACCGCCGTGTCCATGAGCGGGCAGCGCATCGACGTGTTCACCCGCAACAGCGCCGCCGACCTCATCCGCAAGACGTGGACCAGCACGAACGGCTGGTACGACTGGGCCGGTCACGGCCCGGTGGGGGCGCCCGCCTGCTGATCGGCGCCGGCCCGACCCGGTCCCGCCCGCCCTCCGGGGCAGGCGGGACCGCGCGCGGTGGCAGCCGGGGCCCCGTCACGCGAAGATCTTCGCGTGACGGAGAGCCTGTGGGACGTGACCGCGGCCGACCTGCGCGCGCGGACGGCGAGCGCGGGCCCGACGCCCGGTGGCGGGTCGGTGGCGGCGGTGTTCCGTTGCGCGTCGGTGCTGATGGCGTTGGAGATCACCGCTCGGCGTGACCCCTCGGTCGGTGGCGCGATCACGGCAGGCAGGTCCCCGCTCGACCGCCTGAGCGGAGCCGCGGACCGCGACGTCGAGCTGTTCGGGGACTACCCGCGGGCACGGCGGCTGCCGCGGTCCACCGACGAGGAGCGCGTGCGGCGGCAGGTGGCGGTGGAGGCGGCGTCGGTGGCGGCCACCGAAGGTCCGCTGAACGCGCTGCGCGGCGCGGAGGCCGACGTGGCGCAGCCCGGCGGCCACGCCACGCCGCTCACCGCACGACTGGACGCCGTGCGGCGCGCCGCCGTGGCCGCGCACGCCCGCATCGACAGCACCCCGATGGCGAGGACCCCGATGGCGAGGACCCCGGAGGAATCCCGATGACCGCCCGCACGATCGACCCGGCCGACCTCGCCGAGTCCATCCGCGTCGAGATCCGCGCCGACCTGGCAACGATCCCGGAACGCCTCACCGTGGTCGGCTTCCTGGTCGACGGCGACCGGCCCGCGCGGACCTACGCGGAGTACACCCGGCGGGCGTGCGCCGAGGTCGGCATCGACTTCGACCTGCGCACGCCCCGCGCCGACGACGTGGAGACCGCCGTCCGCGACGCCGGCGCGGACGGCGACGTGCACGGCGTGTTCGTCTACTACCCGGTCCGCGACCCCGAGCGGGACCGCTGGTTGCGCGAGCTGGTCGACCCGCGCAAGGACGTGGAGGGCCTGCACTCGTTCTGGAGCCGGTGCCTCTACGAGAACCGGCGGTTCATCGACGACGAGGGCGTGCGCCGCGCGGTCCTGCCGTGCACGCCGCTGGCCGTGATGAAGCTGCTGGGCGCGGCGGGCGCGTTCCGGGGCGAGGGGGACACCCCGCTGGCGTCGGTGAAGGCCTGCGTGTTCAACCGCAGCGAGATCGTCGGCCGCCCGCTGGCCGCCATGCTCGCCAACGACGGCGCCGAGGTCACGTCGTTCGACGTCTCCGGTTCCCTGGTGTACCGGCACGCGCCCGGCATCCAGGGCCACCACGTGGACGCGGTGCACGTCGACCGCGCCACCGCCCTGGCCGAGGCGGACGTGGTCGTCACCGGCGTGCCGTCCCGCGACTTCCCGCTGGTGCGGGCGGAGGAGGTGAAGCCCGGCGCGGTGTGCCTGAACTTCTCCACCATGAAGAACTTCGCCGACGACGTGCTCGACCGCGCCTCGGTCTTCGTGCCCAGGGTGGGCTCGATGACCGTGACCATGGCGATGCGCAACGCGGTCCGCCTCTACCGCAACGCCCACTCGTCGTGATCGGTGGGCGCGGGCGTCCAGATCACGGGCCGGTTGGAGCTGTCCGTGCCCGTGGTGTGGCCGACGACGACCCCGTGGTTGTTGATCGCGACCGGCGAGCTGGAGTGGCCGGTCGGCGGGTCGAGGTAGGTGAGCCGACCGTCGCGCCAGAGGAACGCGCGGGGTGAACCCAGGTCGTTGGCCGCGGTCCACCCGACGACGTCGCCGCGCTCGTTGATCGCCACCGCCTCGGACGGCGCGGGGACGCCCAGGTCGACCGGTTTGCCGCCGGCGGGCCACAGCACCGCGTGACGCGAGCCGTCCTCGGTGGCGGACCACCCGACCGCGTCACCGCGCTCGTTCAGCGCCTGCTCGCCGTGCGCGACGCGGCCGTTCTCCGACAGCACGGTCGCCTCGGTGCCCTCCCAGCGCAGCGCGACCGTGGCGCGGTTGCCCACGACGACGCCGGCCTCGTTGATCGCCTCGGGGATGTACGGACCGTAGCCCGATGAGCCGCCCAGCCGCGTGCACGCGCCGTTGACGCACCGCACGGCGGCGAAGTCCTGGGTGGCCGAGTTCGCGTACATGCCGGCCACCGCGCCCGCGTCGTTGATCGCGTACACCCACACGTCCGGCCCGGACAGCGACAGCTCGGTGTGCCGGCCGGCCTGCCAGACCGCCGCGCGGTTGTGCTGCGTGCGCATGAAGGACGTCGAGTAGGTCACCGCCACCGCGCCGTTGTCGTTGACCGCCGCCGCGGTCGCCCACGCGGCGTAGGTCGACATGACGGTGGTCCGCACGCCGCCGGACCAGAGCCAGGGCTTGTGCTGGTACGGCGCGGTGGCCGCGCGGGTCTCCAGCCCGAGCACCTGCCCGCGTCGGTTGATGCCCACCGCCAGGCCAGGCCCCAGGTCGGTCGCGCCGCCGGCCGGCGACCAGAGCACGGCGCGCGTCGGCAACCCGTTGCCCTGGGCGCTGCCGACCACCTGGCCGAGGTCGTTGATGCCGGTGACGTAGTGGTCGGGTTGGCCGGCCAGGCGGCCCAGTTCCACGACGACCATCGAGGGCTCGGCGACCGCCGACGGCGCTGCGACCAGCGGCAGGGCGGTCGCGAGCGCCAGGGCGGCCAGCGACGCGCGTAACTCGGGCATGATCGCTCCGTTGCGAGGATGTCCTGCTGGATCGATCAAACGGTAACCCGGCCCCGTCCGCGGCGGTGTCGGCCGGACAGCGCAACCATCGGCGGAACCCCTTGCGCGGCACGGGGGTCGGCTCAGCGCGAGGCGCCAAGACCCCGGCAGCGCCGCGCCGGGCGCGAGGTCGATGGTGCCGACCCGCCCGTCGACCGACCCACCGGTGGTCCAGGTCTCCGGGTTCCACCGCCCCGGGTCCGCGTGAATGACCCGGGTGATCCGGTGCCGGGCCGGCAGCCCGGCCTCCGGCGTGAACCGCATGGCGCCGACGTAGCACGCGTAGAGCCGTGCCAACTGCTCGATGGCGCTGTTCGGGTCGAAGTCGTACGGCGAGGGCTCGGACACCGGGTTCGCGCCCGGGCGTTCACCCACGGCAGCGCGGAATTCGTCGATTCCCGACTCCGGTCGGCCGACCGCGGCACTTCACCGGTCTGCGTCCACCGGGCCGGGAGGCAAACGGTCCTGGCCGCCGCGGCAGCGGTCAGCGTGGTCATCGCGAGGACACCGACGAGCAGCGCCGCGAGCGCCGTTCGGGCCGTCGACCGGCGAAAACAGTTCCGGCAAGCGCTCGTTTCACGGATCGGCGCACGGGTAAACCGGAGCCATGAGCGAACGGGAAGACGTAATCGAGCTGCTTGTCCGCCAGCACGGTGAACTCCGCGCGCTGTTCACCGAGGTCGAGACCGCCAAGGGCAGCGAGCGCGTGGACGCGTTCCACCGGTTGGTGCGGTTGCTCGCGGTGCACGAGACGGCGGAGGAGGAGATCGTGCACCCGGCCGCGCGGCGCGGTGAGGGCGGCGACGCGATCGTGGACGCGCGGGTCGCCGAGGAGCGCCGGGCCAAGGAACTCCTGGTCACCATGGACAAGATCGGCGTGGAGGCGGAGGGGTTCGACACGCTGCTGGCGCAGTTGCGCGACGACGTGCTGGCCCACGCCGAGCACGAGGAGCGCGACGAGTTCCCCAGGCTGCGCGAGCAGTACGACGGGGACCGGCTCGAGGCGATGGCGAAGGCCGTGCGGGCCGCGGAGGCCGTCGCACCCACCCGCCCGCACCCCGGCATCGAGTCGCCCGGCGCGACCATGCTGCTCGGCCCGCCGATCGCGTTGTTCGACCGGGCCCGCGACCTGGTCCGCGACGTGCTGCGGCGGTGACGGTCAGCCGAACGCGGCGGTGACCCACGCGGTCAGCTCGGCGCGGGCGGCGGCCACCGACCCGGCCGCCGCGCCGTCGGCCACCAAGGCGAAGTGCACGCCGGAGTCCCTCGTGGACAACAGGAGTCGGTGCACGCCGGGCACACCCGGCTCGGGCGCGAAGGCCACCGGCTCGGTGCCGGTGTACGGTGGAAGTCCGGTGATGGCACCGAGATCGCTCACCACCGCGGTCGACGCGGGCGGGAACGACGAGGGCAGGTGGAGTTCCGTCGGCGCGGCCACCCCGTTGCCACGCCACACCAGAACGCCGAACCGGCCCGTGCCGACCAGAGCGCGCACGGCGGGCATCGTGTCGGGGATCCGGTTCCACGACAACACCGCACCGCCGTCGCGAGCGCGGTCCTCGTAGGTGAACGCGGCCGTGCGGCCCGCCACGGCTCGCGGGAACAGCCGGTCGACCACCCGGCTCTCCACCGTCAGCACGGGGTTGCCGGCGTCGTCGACGCGCACCGCGGAGAAGTGCTCGTCGTTCATCGCGTCACCCTCGGTGCGGACCTTGTCCGGGTTGTCGTTCATCAGCTCGTGGTGCCGCCCGTAGTTGACGTCCCAGTGCCACTGGCTGCCCGACAGCACCGGGCCGGACCCCGCCGCGCCCGCCCACCACCGCGCGCCGGGCACCCGCGAGTCCAGCGCCTGGTACATCGCCTTGAGCACGCTCGGGTTCTTGTCCGAGGTGAAGCCCGCGACCGGGTGCCCGAACTCCGACACGATCGCGGCCGTGCCGTGCGCGTTCGCGCGGTCCCGGATGCGGCCGAAGTCCACCGCGTACTCGCCGTCACCCGCCTTGCCGGGCTTGAGCAGCCCCGACTGCGCCTTGCCGTCGTAGAAGTGCGAGTTGAACACGAAGCGCTCGCCGAGCGGCGGCACCGCCGGGAACCCACCCGGTTCCGCGAAGAACTCCACGTTCTGGTTCCAGAACACCAGCGGCTCGACGAACGCGGGCTTCTCGGCCCACCCCGCCTCGTCCATCCGCTGCCGGAACTGCCGGTAGAACGGCACGAGCAGGTCGCGTTCCCAGGTGACGCCGTCCTGACCGGCGTCGTACCTGCCCGCGTAGGGCTCGTTGAGCGGGTTGACGCCGAGCACGAGCCGGAACGCCTCCGTCGACAGCGACGCCTCCAGGTGCCGCATGGCCTCACCTGCCTGCCACAGGAATTCGTCGCGGATCCGGACCGGCCCGGCGGCGGTGGTGACCTCGCGGTTGTGCCAGAAGTCGTGCACCGCGGCCGTGACGGCGTTGTTGTTCTTCATGTTCTGACCCCAGTGCACGCAGATCCCGCACGACTCCTTCGGGTAGCCGCCCGCGCGCACGACCCACTCCGGCGCGCCGTCGCCGGTGTACCAGCTGTCCCGGTTGAACAGGTACCGCGAGTACAGGTCCTGGTGGAAGTCGACGTAGACGCGGATGCCCTGGTCGGTGAACGCGGTGACCTGTTCGGTCACCCGGTCGAGGTAGCCGTGGTCGATGCGCCGGGGCTCCGGCTCGACCCACGCCCACGTGACGAGGAAGCGCACCGCGTTCGCGCCGGTCAGCCGTCGCATCGCCGCCGCGGACGACCGCGCGTCCGCCGTGCTCGCGAACGGCAGCCCCCGGTGCTCGGCGAGCTTGGCCGTGCCGGAGACGTTGAACCCGCGCAGCACCACCTCGCGGCCGTGCCGGTCGCGGAACGCGCCGTCGGCGACCGTGATCGGGGAGCCGTCGAACCACAGCGCGCTCGGCACGGCGAACGCCGACGTGGTCGACAGGGTCAGCACCAGCACCAGCAGGAGCGCGATCCGCTTCACCGCGACCGCCCTTCACTCGACTGGAGATGAAGGCGTTTCACGTTGAGGGTAGCCCATCGGCCGGGTCGCACAAGGCCGTCGAACCGGGGTTACGCTCGGCCGGTGATCCCGCACGACGACCCGCAGGCCCGTGAGCAGGAGGCATCGGTCCGGCCGCAGTCGCTGATGCTCAGCTTCCTCGGCATCCACGTGCTCAACCGGGGCGTCGCGGTGTTCTCCGGCAGCGTCATCGACGTGTTCGCCCGGGTCGGCGTGTCCGAGGAGGCGGTGCGCTCGACGTTGACCCGCATGGTCAAGCGGGACCTGCTGGCGCGGCACCGCCGCGGCCGGCGGATGTACTTCGGCCTCACCCCGCGTTCCGCGGCCGTGCTGGAGGACGGCGAGCACCGGGTCTGGCGCAGCGGCGCGATCAACGACGACTGGGACGGCACGTGGACGATGGTGGGGTTCTCCCTGCCGGAGTCGTGGCGCAGCCAGCGCCACGACCTGCGCTCGCGCCTGGTGTGGGGCGGGTTCGGCCCGCTGCAGAACGGCCTGTGGGTCGCGCCCGGCGTGGTCGACGTGCCCGCACTGGTCGAGGACCTGGACCTGAGCGACTACCTGAAGGTGTTCACCGCGCACACGGCCAAGCCGACCGAGGCCGAGCAGATCGCCCACGCGGCGTTCGACGTGCCCGCCATCGCCGACCGCTACCGGTCGTTCCTGCGCCGCTGGGACCACGACCGCCCGCTGGCCGACGCGCCGGACGACCTGGCCAGGCAACTGCTCCTGCACACCGAGTGGCTGCACCTCGTCCGCCAGGACCCGCGCCTGCCGGCCGAGCACCTGCCCGCCGACTGGCCCGCCATCCGCGCCCAGCACGTCTTCCGCGCTCTGGCCGCCGCCTACGACGCACCGGCCCGGTCGATCGCCGACTCGGTCCTGGACGCGATCCCGGTCGACGGGTGATCCCGCGAACGGCGGGTTCGGCGTCTTTTCGCCGTGATTGCGCGGCCGAACCACTCGGGTGACGTGCCGTTGACGATCCGGAAACACGTGCTCTACCTTCGCGACAAGGATTTCGAACCCTTTCGAGAGCGTGCCGCCAACCGCCGCCTCCGTTTGTCGGCAGCCGTCGCCCCGGCGTGTTCGCACCCGTGTTCACCAGCGTGAACGCATTCACCACCGTGAACGTCGGCGGTCGGCGGAATTCGGGCGAAGAAACGCCCGTTCCAGCAGCAGGAGGCTCTAGTGGGCAAGCACGGCAGATTAGCGTCGCTCGCCGCCGCGGCGAGCGCGTTCGTGGTCGCGGTGGCGGTTTTGCTGGTGCCCTCGGCATCGGCCGCGACGTTGTTCGGCGACGACTTCGAGGACGGCGACTCGACCGGGTGGAGCTCCAGCGGCGGCAGTTGGTCGGTGGTCGCCGACGGGTCGCGGGCGTGGCGCCAGTCGGGCACCAGCTCGGACGCCCGGGCGCTGGCGGGCACGGCGTGGGCCGGTCAGTCGGTGCAGGCCCGGGTCAAGCCGACGGGGTTCAACGGCTCGAACCGGCACGTCGCCGTGACGGCCCGCGTGCAGAACACGGGCAACTACTACTACCTGGCCCTGACCAACGCGGGCACCGCCGTGCTCGGCAAGCGGGCCGGCGGCGGGCACACCGCCCTGGCCACCGCACCCACCAGCGTCACCGTCGGCACCTGGCACACCGTGCGGCTGGAGGCGTTCGGCAGCACGCTGCGCGGCTTCGTGGACGGCGCGCAGGTCCTGACGGCGACCGACGCGACGTTCGGCAGCGGCCGGATCGGTGTGGCCACGTACTACGCCTCGGCGTCGTTCGACGACGTGCTGGTCACCGACGTGGCCGGACCCGGCGGGCCGACGAGCACCACCACCACGACCACCACCACGCAGCAACCCGGCTCGTGCGCCACGTCCGGGCGTCCCGAGGGGTTCGCCTCGGTCACCGCGTGGGGCCAGAGCGGCACGACCGGCGGCGCGGGCGGACCGACCATCGAGGTCGACACGGCCGCGGAGTTCCTGACCGCCGTCGCGCAGACCGGGCCGCTGAACATCTGCGTGCGCGGCATGATCGCGCTGCCCGGCCCGATGCACAACGTCACGTCGGACAAGACGATCGTCGGCATCGGCTCGGCCTCGGGCTTCACCGGCGGCGGGCTGAACATCGGCCTGCCGGTCTCCGACGTCACCTCCCCGCCCGCCGACGCCGTGCACAACGTCATCGTGCGCAACCTGGTGTTCCGCGGCTGGGCCGACGACGCGATCAACGTGCAGATGTTCTCCCACCACGTGTGGATCGACCACAACGACCTGTCGGACGGCTACGACGGCGCGATCGACATCAAGCGCGGCTCCAGCTACGTCACCGTCTCGTGGAACCACACCCACGACCACACCAAGAACATGCTGCTGGGCCACGACGACAGCAACGGCGCGCAGGACGTCGGCCGGCTGAGGGTGACCTACCACCACAACTGGTTCGACCGCACGCCGCAACGCAACCCGCGCGTCCGGTTCGGCGAGCCGGTGCACGTGTTCAACAACTACTACCTCTACAACACCGACGTCGGCGTGGCGTGCCAGGCGGACTCGGGCTGCGTCGTCGAGGGCAACTACTTCGAGGACGTCGAGGAGCCGGTGAGCAACAGCTACGCGGGCCCGGGCGGGCGGTGCGTGGCGCGGAACAACGTGCTCGCCGGCGAGTCGGGCCCGCCGGACTGCAGCGGCAGCGTGCAGGAACCGCGCGACTACTACGCCTACACGCTGGACGACCCGAACACGGTGAAGGCGACCGTGATGGCGGGCGCGGGCGTCGGCAGGATCGGCTGACCGGCACGGCGTGGCCGGCCAACCCGGCCACGCCGTCCCATCCAGCCCCACCCGCGTGTCGAACCTCCAGGTCCCGCGTGTCGAACCCCCAGGTCCCGCGTGTCGAACCTTCAGGCCCCCCGAATTCAACGTTCAGGACCCCGCCCGGTCGGGGGGGCGGCGGACGCGGACGTAGAACTCAGGGGTCCTGAGCGTTCGACACTCGGGCGCTGAGCGTTCGACACGCGGGACCTGGAGGTTCGACTCGCGCGTGGGATCAGGAGAGGGAGGTGAGGGCGGCGAGGATGTGGTCGGCGACCTCGGTCGGGCGGGAGAGGGCGACGGCGTGCGAGGCGTCGACCTCCACGGTGGTGGAGCCCAGGCGGCCGGCGGCGGCGCGCTGCGAGTCCGGGTGGATGGCGTTGTCGGCGGTCGCCACCACGAACCACGACGGCAGGGACTTCCACGCGGGCTCGACGGACAGCGGCTCGGCCAGCGCGCGGGCCGCGATCGGGCGCTGGCTGACCGCGGCGGTGGCGGTGACGTCGTCCGGCAGGTCCGCGGCGAACACGCTCGGGAACGCGTCACGACGGATCGTGAACTCGGTGTCGGTGTCGTCGCCGTCCGGGAACTGCTGCGGCACCAGGGACGTGTTCAGCTCGACCGGCGGGAAGCTCTCCACCGAGCTCAGCGCGCTCTGACCCTTGTCGACGCCGAACGACGCCACGTACACGAGCGCCTTGACGTTCGCCGCCTTCGTGGCCGCGTGCGTGATCACCGGGCCGCCGTACGAGTGGCCGACGAGCACCACCGGCCCGTCGACCTGGCCGGCCACGCTCGCCACGTAGTCGCCGTCGTGGGCGAGCCCGCGCAACGGGTTGCTCACCGCGAGCGCCTCCACGCCCCGCGCCCGCAGCAGTTCGATCACCCGGGCCCAGCTCGAGCCGTCGGCGAACGCGCCGTGCACCAGGACGACGGTGGGGTTGTTGTGGCCGGTCATCGGGTTCTCCTCGGTTCGTCGTGCCGTTCGATGCCACAAAGCTAGTGCCCGATTAAGTTGTGCACAAGGTAACTCGAACGTGACGATCTTCACGGTGGCTCGTTGCACCCACTGCGCCCCCCGCGCCCCGACGAACCGGAGGACCCGATGCGCCTCGTGATCGCCCTCGTGGTGGCGGCTGTCGCCGTCGCCCCTCCCGCCGCCGCGAGCGCCGATCACCCCGCGCCGGTGAACGTCTGCCTCGCGAGCGTGCCGGAGACCGACCCGCTGGAGCCGGGGCCGGTCGACATCTGCGTCAGCGTGTTCAAGCCCGCCGCCGCGTCACGCGACAACCGCGTGCCCGTGCTGCTGCACAGCCACGGCTGGGGTGGCAGCCGCACGTCCGCGCCCGGCTCGTTCCGGCGGTACCTGGACGCGGGCTTCGGCGTGGTCAGCATCGACCAGCGCGGGTTCGGCGAGAGCGGCGGCAAGGCGCACGTGGAGGACCCGGCGTTCGAGGGTGAGGACGTCATCCGGGTGATCGACCACGTCGCCACGCTGGACTGGGTCCGCCACAACGGCCCGAACGACCCCGTCCTCGGCGCGGTCGGCGGCTCCTACGGCGGCGGGTACCAGTTCGCCGGGGCGTTCACCGAGGTCATGAAGACCGGCCGGACCCGGTTCGACGCGCTCGCGCCGCAGATCACGTGGCACTCGCTCAACGACAGCCTCGCCCCGCGCGAGGTCGTCCGCACCACCTGGGTCACCGCCCTCTACGCCGCCGCGCTCGACGCGCACACCTCCACGCTGCACGCCGGTTACGCCGAAGGCCTGCTCACCGGCGACTGGCCCACGACGATGGACGAGTTCTTCCGCGACAACGGCCCCGGCTACCACGTCGCCGCCGGACGCCGACTGGACATCCCAGTGCTGCTGCACCAGGGCATCAGCGACAACCTGTTCCCGCTCGACCAGGCCATCGACAACTTCGACCGCGCCCTGACCCCGCGCGCCCGTGCCAACAGCCTGCTCATCGGCTACAACGGCGGCCACGCGCTGCCCAGCACCCTGCCCCTCGGGTACGCCGTCGCGGGTGACGCGTGCTCGGCGGCCTTCGGCGGGTACGACGAGCTCGAACTGCGGTTCCTGGCCGAGAACCTGCAAGGCGCGCCCCGCACCATCACCGGCCACGGCCGCTACCACCTGATGACCGCCGACGGCCGCTGCGTCACCACCGACTCCGTCGCGCCCACCACCACCGCCGCGCTGCCCGACATCCTCACCACCGCCGGCGTCGGCCTGCCCCAAGCGGTCAAGATCGCCGACGGCCCTCTCACGATCGCCGGCTCGCCCAGGCTCAACGCCCTCGTCAGCACCCTCGGCCTGGACAGCCGCGCGTTCTTCGCCCTCAGCGTCGGCACCTCGGCCCTGGACGCCAAGGTCATCCAGAACAACGTCCTGCCGCACCGCGAGAAGAGCCTCAACCTCGGCTCCCGCCGCACCGTCGAACTGCCCGCCGTCGCCGCCACCGTCCCCGCCGGCCAGTCGCTGTACCTCACGGTCACCCCGCTCTCCGACATGTTCCTGCTGCACGGCAGCCGCCTGCCAGGCGCGATGCTGCTGCGCGACGTCACCGTGGACCTCCCCGTCCGCGGCTAGGTTCGAGGCTCGGACCCCGCGACGGTCCTCGGGTCACCGCCGGCCGACGGTCGGTGCCACGGCCGCCGCTATGGGCAGCTGATCCGGTTCGGGTCGATGGACCACCCCGGCTCCGACGTCACGGTCGACGTGGACGTGCCGCGGAGCGGGACCTACCGGCTGGGCGTGTTCCACGGGACGGGCGGGTCCGTCGGCAGGCGGGCGCTGTACCCGCACCGCTCGACGTTCCGCGCGGTGGGTCGCGAAACCCGGCCCGGACCGCGTTCGCCCGCGGGCGCCCGTCACCGGGGTGTGCCGACCTCCGCGGTCTCGACGGTCCAGGCGCGGGCCTGGTCGGTGAGCGTGATGCCGAGGCCGGGTCGGTCGGACAGGTGCATCCGGCCGTCGCGGGTCTCCAGCCGCTCCTCGAACAGCGGGTGCAGCCAGTCGAAGTGCTCGACCCACGGCTCGCGCGGGTAGGCGGCGGCGAGGTGGACGTGGATCTCCATGGCGAAGTGGGGCGCGAGCTGGAGGTGGTGGTGGTCGGCGAGCGCGGCGAGCTTGAGGAACTGGGTGATGCCGCCGACGCGCGGCGCGTCCGGTTGCAGGACGTCCACGGCGCCGGCGCGGATCAGCTCGTAGTGCTCGCCGACGCTGGTCAGCATCTCGCCCGAGGCGACCGCGGTGGTCAGCGCCCGGGTCAGCTCGGCGTGACCCTCGACGTCGTAGGCGTCCAGCGGCTCCTCGATCCACACCAGGTCGAACTCCTCCAGCGCCCGGCCGACCCGCATCGCGGTGGGCCGGTCCCACTGCTGGTTGGCGTCGACCATCAGCGGCACGCCGTCGCCGAGGTGCTCGCGCACGGCCGCGACCCGGCGCAGGTCTTGTGCCCGGTCCGGCAGCCCGACCTTGATCTTGATGCCGCCGACGCCGGACTCCAGCGCGCGGGTGGCGTTGTCCTTGATCCGCCCGACGGTCTCGTGCAGGAACCCGCCGGAGGTGTCGTAGCAGCGCACCGAGTCGCGGTGCGCGCCGAGCAGCTTGGCCAGCGGCAGGTCCGCCCGCTTGGCCTTGACGTCCCACAGCGCGACGTCGAACGCGGCCAGCGCCTGCGTGGCCGCGCCGCTGCGCCCGACCGACGCGCCCGCCCAGACCAGCTTGGTCCACAGCCGGCCGATGTCGTTGGGGTCCTCGCCGATCAGGTCGGGCGCGACCTCACGCGCGTGCGCGAACTGCGCCGGTCCGCCCGCGCGCTTGCTGTAGGAGAACCCGACGCCCTCCAGCCCGCCCTCCGTGCGGATCTCGGCGAACAGCAGCGCGACCTCGGTCATCGGCCGCTGCCTGCCGGTGGACACCTTCGCGTCGCTGATACCGGTCGGCAGCGGCAGGGCCACCGACGACAGCGTGATCGACCTGATCCGGTCGGAAACGGCGGACATCGGACTCCTTCGCGATCAGGCGACGCGCCGGACCAGGGCGGTGAGCCGGGCCCGCTCGTCGTCGGTCAGGTCGCTCAACGGCGGGCGCACCGGGCCGCCGTCCCGACCCACGGCGGTCAGGCCTGCCTTGACGATCGACACCGCGTAGCCGCGGTCGCGGTCGCGGATGTCCAGGTAGGGGATGACGAAGTCGCGCAGCATCCCGTACACGGCGGTCCGGTCCTGCGCGCGGACGGCGGCGTAGAACCGCAGCGCGAACGCGGGCACGAAGTTGAACAGCGCCGAGGAGTACGTGGTCGCGCCGAGCTGGAGCAGCGGCAGGGCGAACGTCTCCGCGGTCGGCAGGCCGCCGATGTAGATCAGCCGGTCGCCGACGCGGGCGTAGGTGCGGGTCAGCTGCTCGACGTCGCCGACGCCGTCCTTGAGGCCGATCAGGTTGGGGTTGCGGTCGGCCAGCTCGGCCACGGTCGCGTCGGTCAGCACGGCGTTGGCCCGGCTGTAGGCGATCACGCCCAGACCGGTGGCCCGGCACACCGCGGAGACGTGCTCGACCAGGCCGCGCCGGCCGGCCTCGGTGAGGTAGGGCGGGAACAGCAGCACGCCGGACGCGCCCGCGGCCTCGGCGGCCCGCGCCTGCGCCACCGACACGGCGGTGGCACCGGTCGCCGGCGCGATCACGGGCACCTTGCCGCCCACCTCGTCGACGGCGGCGCGCACGACCCGGTCCACCTCGTCGGGCGTCATCGAGAAGCCCTCGCCGGTGCCGCCCGCGGCGAACAGGCCGGCCACGTCGAAGCTCGCCTGCCAGGCCAGGTGCTCGCGGTAGCGGGCCTCGTCGAACCCCAGGTCGGCGTCGAAGTGGGTGACCGGGAAGGAGAGCAACCCGGAGGCGAGTCGGTCGGCCAGAGCGGCGGGGTTCGTCACGGCTACACCGTATGGACCAGCGGTGATGCTTGTCCAAGAGTTCTTTGGCATGGCGTGATGCTCGGCGTGCATCACTCGAACGGCGGATAACCCTCCAGGACGCTCAACGTCCGCCACAGCGCCGGGTTCGCCGACCCGCGCAACCACACCAGGTGCAGCTCCACCGGCCGGGCCACCGCGGTCTCCAGCCGGACGAACTCGACGCCGTCGATGCGCAGCCGCGCCGCCGACTCCGGCACGAACGCGACCCCGCGACCCGCCGCCACCAGCCAGAGCATGGTCAGCACCTGGCCGACCGTGTGCACGGTGTGCTCCGGCGCCACCGGCACGGTCCGCACGACCAGGTCGTAGAAGTACCGCGCGTCGGTGGGCGAGTGCATGATCACGCGCTCGCGGACCACGTCCGCGGCGGTCGCGTCCCGCCCGAGCGCCGTCAGCGGGTGACCACCGGGCACGGCGACCAGCAGCCCTTCCCGGTGCAGCAGCCGGGAGCCGAACGTCGAGTCGTCGAACGGCGGCCGGCCCAGCCCCAGGTCGATCTCCTCGTTCACCAGCGCGGCGACCTGCTCGCGGGTCACCAGCTCGGCCAGCTCCACGTCGACGTCGGGCAGGTGCCCGGCCAGCTCGTCCAGCAGCCGGCCGAGGACTCCGTACGTCGCCGCGGCGGTGAACCCGACGCGCACCACACCGCTGGACCCCGAGGACACCCGCCGGGCCAGCTCGGGCGCGGTGTCGGCCAGCGACAGCAGCCGCCGCGCCTCGACCAGGAACACCTCGCCCGCCGCGGTGAGCGTGACCCGGCGGTTGTCCCGGACCAGCAGCTGCGCGCCGACCGCCCGTTCCAGCTTCTGGACCTGCCTGCTCAGCGGCGGCTGCGTCATCGCCAGCCGGGCGGCGGCACGGCTGAAGTGCAACTCCTCGGCGACGGCTACGAAACCCCGTAGCTGCTCCAGCGTGAACGCCATGCGGGGAAGGTATCAACCCTGGTCACGGCCGGTGGGGTGGGCGAGGATGGTCGACATGGGCCGTCCTCGTTCCCGCCGGGCCGCAAGCGCCGTCCTGGCCGTCCTCCTGCTCTGCGGGCCGGTGACGCCGCCCGCCACCGCCGCCACCGCGTTCAAGGTGCTCCAGCTGAACCTCTGCAACAGCGGGGTGGCCGGCTGCTACCAGGACGGGCAGGCCGTGGGCGAGGCCGTGACGATGATCCAGCGCCGCCTGCCGGACGTGGTGTCGGTGAACGAGGTGTGCCAGTCCGACCTGCCCCGGCTGACCGCCGCCGTGGGCGCGACGGCCGGGTACCGGTTCGCGTTCGCCCGCCGGAAGACCACGGGCGCGAACATCGAGTGCACCGACGGCCGGGGCGCGTACGGCAGCGGGATCATCGTCAAGGAGGGCATCCGGTCCAGCGGCCACGGGGTCTACACCGCGCAGGACAGCGGCACCGAGGTCCGGGCCTGGGCGTGCGCGCTGAGCGAGGTGCGCGCCTTCACCGCCTGCACCACGCACCTGAGCACGACCGCCACGACGGCGCTGGCGCAGTGCGAGGAGCTCGTGCCCTCGATCGTGCTGGCCCACGACCCGACCGGCTCCGCCACCACCCGGCACGTCGTGGCGGGCGACCTGAACCTCAGGTACAGCCCGGGTTCGGCGACCAGCGCGCAGAACTGCGTGCCGTCGGGCTGGTTCCGCAAGGGCGACGGCGACGTGCAGCACGTCATCGCCCGCGCGCTGACGTTCGTGTCGACGCAGACGTACGCGATGTACCGCACGGACCACCCGGCGTTCGTGGTGAACTACACGTTCTGAGGCCTGCCGTTCAGCGGTCGAGCGCTGCGCGGAGCACCCGGACGGCCTTCGGGCCGACGCCGTGCACGGCCAGCAGCTCGGCGTCGCCCAGGCGGGCTACCTGGGCGAGCGTGGTGACACCGATGGCGGTGAGCGCCCGCGTGGCGGGTCGCCCGATGCCCTTGGGCAGGTTGCCGACCTCACCGGGCTCGGCGCCCTCGGCCGCGACCGCTTGAGCGGCGAGGCTCTTCGGCGCCCGCGCCAGCCACGCCCGCCGCACCCAGTGGTCGAGCCGCCGGCCATCGACGTCGCCGAGCGGGACGCGCACCCCGCGGGGCTGCCGCTCGGCGGTCGGGTGGGCCGCGAGGACCGCGTCCACCTCCTCGGCGGGCAGGTGGAGGTGCACGCGGTCGTGCGCGTCCACCGAGGCGAACCGCTTGCCCCGCACGGTGAACGCCCGGTCGCGCGCGTCCACCTCGGGCAGGGACAGCGCGGTCTCGCGCAGCTGGTCGGTCGTCGTCACGCCGCGATTGGACCACGGAGCCGCCACGCCGGCAGCAGCCGCCACAGGTCGGCGTGGCCGGTGAGCGAACCGAGGTCGCCGGAGCCACGCGGCCGGTGCGGGATTTCCGGCAATCCACGAGTTCGTCTCAGCGAGGTGGATCGGCACCCGGCCGTTTCGCCGACTTCCGGATTCCCCGGTGGGTGCGGCCAGTTGAGACTCGAAACATCCGCGAAACGTCTGGAAGGCGCTTGATCCCGAGCTGATAGTGGCAAGCGCTCGTCCGACGGAAGGGGTTCCGCGATGCGGTGGAGAACGGTGTTGTTGACCACTGGGCTGGTGCTCGGCCTGAGTTCGGCGCCGGCGGGCGCGGCGGACGACCCGGTGATCGTCGACTCCACCAAGCACGGTGGCCGCACGGTCGCGTTCACCTTCGACGACGGCCCCAACCCGGCCGACACGCCGCGCCTGCTCGACGTCCTGCGCCGCCACCACGTCAAGGCCGTGTTCTGCCTGTGGGGCGACTACGTCGAGGCCAACCCGGGGCTGGTGCGCAGGATCGTCGCCGGCGGGCACACCCTGTGCAACCACGGCATGCACCACGACGACATGGGCGAGTGGACGCCCGAGCAGATCGCGGCGGACCTGCGGCAGACCAGCGCCGCCATCCACCGCGCCGCGCCGGGCGTGCCGATCCGCTACTTCCGCGCGCCCTACGGCAGCTGGGGGCAGACCCCGCGGGTCGCGGCCAGGCTGGGGATGACGTCGCTGGGCTGGAAGCTCGCCATCGGCGACTGGGAGCCGCCGGGCGTGGACGAGCTGGTGCGCCGGGTGAAGGACGGCCTCACCGAGGGCGCGGTGGTGCTGATGCACGACGGCCCGAACGAGCGCGGCCAGACCGTGGACGCGGTGGCCAGGCTCATCCCCGAACTGCGCGCCGACGGCTGGCGCTTCGACCGTCCCGCCCGCCGGTGAAGGGGCCGACCGTGAAGCGCACCACGACGGCGGCGCTGACCGCCCTGCTGCTCCTGCTGCCGACCGCGGCGTCCGCGGCGCCGCGCGCCACCTGGGTCGGCGCGTGGGCGACCTCGCCCACCACCGTGCCCGCGTCGGACACCACGTCGTTCGAGGACCAGACGCTGCGCCAGGTCGTGCACCTCGGCGTCGGCGGCAGCACGGTCCGCGTGCGGCTGTCGAACGAGTTCGGCACCACGCCGCTGGTGGTCGGCGAGGCACGGGTGGCCCGGCGGTCGGGCGCGGGTTCGGCGATCGAGCCCGGCAGCGACCGGCGGCTGACGTTCGGCGGGCGGCCGTCGGCGACCCTGCCGCCCGGCACGCCACTGCTCAGCGACCCCGTGGCGCTGTCGGTGGCGGCCGACTCGGACCTGGTGATCAGCATCCACCTGCCGCACCGCACGCCCGGAAACACCGTGCACGCCTTCCCGTACCAGGACGGCTGGGTCGCGGCGGGCAACGTCACGGGCCGGGCGGACATCACCCCGACCGCCGTGCTCGGCAAGTGGCACTTCCTCACCGGCGTCAGCGTCACGGGCGGCAAGCGCGCCTCGACCGTGGTGGCATTCGGCGACTCCATCACCGACGGCGCGGAGACCACGCGCGGCGCGAACCGGCGCTGGCCCGACGTCCTCGCCCGCCGGTTCCAGGCCGACCGCGGCCTGCGGCACCTGGGCGTGGTCAACGAGGGCATCAGCGGCAACCGGCTGCTGCACGACCCCAACCCGCCGGCCGGTCACCCGGCGGAGGGCTACGCGGCGTACTTCGGGCAGGCCGCGCTGCGCCGCTTCGACCGCGACGTGCTGGCCCAGCCGGGCGTCGGGCACGTGGTCGTGCTGCTGGGCGTGAACGACCTCGGCCACCCCGGCACGAGCGCGCCGCTGTCGGAGAAGGTGACCGCGCAGGACATCATCGGCGCGCACCGGCAGCTCATCGCCCGCGCCCACGCGGCGGGCCTGCGCATCCACGGCGGCACGATCACGCCGTTCCGCGACGACACGTTCGGCTTCTTCAGCCCGGAGAACGAGGCCGCGCGCCAAGCGGTCAACCGGTGGATCCGCACCAGCGGCGAGTACGACGGCGTGATCGACTTCGACCGTGCCGTCCGCGACCCGCGGCAGCCGGACCGCCTGCTGGCCGCCTACGACAGCGGCGACCACCTCCACCCGAACGACGCGGGCATGGCCGCGATGGCCGCCGCCGTGCCGCTGCGCCTGTTCCGGTGACCGACCGCGGGGCCGCCTACGACACCGGGCGGCCCCGCACCCCGCACGTGCGCCTCACCGCCCGGGCGTGGCGTCACGCGGCAGGGGACCGACGTCCGAGTGCCGTCCGGGGAGCAGGGCGGCGTGCCGCTGCCCCGGGCCGGGCCCGTGCCGCGCCGCCAGCGCGTCGGCCACCGCGCCGGTGGCGAAGGCGTACACGGTCTTGTGCACCAGGTCGACCACCAGTTCGGACCTCGGCCAGGTCTGCGGTGGCGCGCCTACCCCGGTGGCGTTCTCCAGGATCTGGTCGTTGCTCAACCGCACGACCGTGAACATCGCCGAGGCCACCGGGCCGCGCACGCCCGCGTTGGCCATGAGCGCCCGCACGACGCCCAGCAGCGCGCCCTGGCCGAAGTGCATGCCGAGGTTCATCGCGCGCGACTGCCGACCGGGTCGCTCGGGCAGCCCGGCGAGCCGGGCCAGCACCCTGGCGGGCACGTGGGAGTCGGGTCGGCCGGTCACCCGCTGTTCGAGCTTCTCGCCCACCGTCATCACCGCCGCCCCGACCAAGCCGGCGACCAGACCCTGTCGTAGCGCGCGTGTCAGCATGCGGGCCGAGTACCCGGCAACCCGCTGTTCATGTCCGATCGCCGGGCACGGACTTCCACGATCCCGTCCGGTGACCGCGCGCCACCGACAGGGCAATCTGCGAGATGTCCGGCCGCGACGCGCGCTGTTAGGCTCCATTCATACCCCTGGCGGGTATGGAACCGGAGGATGGGAACCTCATGTCCGACAGGAATGGCGCGCTGTCCGACCCCGAGCAGCAGGCCGGGCTCGAGTTCGTGGTCAAGGGCATGACCTGCGAGGGGTGTGCGGCCACCGTGACCAACGCGGCCCGCCGCGTGTCCGGTGTCACCCGGGTCAAGCTCGACCTCGACGCCGCCACGCTGCGCGTGGTGGGCTCGGCCGACGTGGAGGCGATCACCGCGGCGGTCAAGGACGCGGGCTACGTCCTCGAACGCGCGTGACGCCGGCCGGCGCCGTCGAGGCCACGGCGGCGCCGGCCCCGCCCTCACGGGTCGCGAGCAACCTGTCGAGTGCCGGGACGTCCCCGGGACGTGAGCTTCTTCGACGGTCCGCCAATCGACCGGGACCAGGTGGACTTCGCCGTCAGCCTGGCCGAACGAGCCGGCCGGCTGGCCCGCGACCGGTTCTTCGGCGGTGACACGGCTGCCTCGCTCAAGGCGGACGGCAGCGAGGTCACCGCCGCCGACCGGGCCGTCGAGGAGTTCGTCCGCGCGGAACTCGCCCGGCACGCGCCCGACGACGAGGTCCACGGCGAGGAGGGCGGCACCACCGCCGGCACCTCGGGTCGGCGCTGGGTGGTCGACCCGATCGACGGCACCTACTACTTCGCCCGCGGTGTCCCGCTGTTCACCACGACCCTCGCCCTCGAGGACGAACACGGTCCGGCCATCGGCGTGATCCACGAACCGGTCGCCCGCAGGACCGTGTTCGCCGGTCGACACCGCGGCTGTCGGTTGGCGGCCGGCGGACCCGCGACACCCGTGCGGGTGAACGGCCAGGACCGGGTCGGTGGCGCCGTGACCGGCGTGGCCAACCTCGGCACGTGGTCGGAGGAATTGCTGCTGGCGCTGCACCGCAGGGTCTTCCTGTTCGCCGGCGGTGACGTCGTCGGCCTGGTCACCGGGCACGTCGACGCGTTCGTGGTCGCCGGGGCGCCGATGGGCTACGAAGACCTCGCCCCGCTGCCGGTCATCGTGCACGAGGCCGGCGGGCGCGTCACGGACCTCGACGGCGACCCCGTGCTCACCGGCAACGGCACGGTGCTCGCCACCAACGGCGTGCTGCACGACGCCCTGCTCGACGTGACGCGCGGCCTCCCGCACGCCCGGGACTGGCAGGCGCTGCGCGCGACCGATCCCCGATGACCACCGGAACGCCCGCCTAGACCGACATCGACGGCACGAGCGGGCGGCGGGTCGACTCCGCGCCGAACACGCGCCACGCGGCGGCGAGAGCGGCGACGGCGGCGCTGATCACCGGTGGCGCGGCGGTGAACGGCACCCGCAGCCGGTCCGCGCTGCCGCCCGTCGGGTCCAGCGACCCGCCGGGCA
This sequence comes from Saccharothrix saharensis, assembly GCF_006716745.1. NCBI lineage: Bacteria > Bacillati > Actinomycetota > Actinomycetes > Pseudonocardiales > Pseudonocardiaceae > Saccharothrix > Saccharothrix saharensis. The sequence goes on from NZ_VFPP01000001.1 coordinate 8,328,705, forward strand.
GCACGGCCACCCCGTGCCGCAGCGCCACCTGGGCGAAGGACGCGGCGTCCACGTCGGGCAGCCGCACCCACAGCGTCTGGCCGCCCTCGGCGGGCGTGAACTCCCACTCGGGCAGCTCCTCGCGCAGCCGCGCGCACAAGTGGTCGTGCTGTCGGCGCAACGCCGTCACGCGCTCCGACCGCACGGCGGCGTGGTCGGCCAGCAGCTCCACCGCCGCCAGCTGGTCGAGCACCGAGCTGCCGAGGTCGTGCACCGCCTTGAACCGCGCCAACCGCGCGACGAGCGCCGCGTCGGCCCGCACCCAGCCGAGCCGCAACCCGCCCCACACCACCTTGCTCAACGACCCCACCGCGATCGCCCCGGGTTCGGGCGCCGGCGCGGGCGCACCGGTCAGGTCCAGGTCGGCCAGCGCCTCGTCGAACACCAGCGGCACGGTCCCGGCCGCCCGCACCAGGTGGGCGCGCTGCAACGGGCTCAGGGACGTGCCGGTCGGGTTGCGGAACGCGGGCATCGCGTAGACGAGCGCCGGTGTGCGGCGACCCAGCGCGCCCGCCAGGTCGCCCGCCGCCCGCACCACCGCCCCGACCTCCCGGAACAGGTCCAGCGCACCGGGGTACGTCGGCGCTTCCACCAGCACCTCGTCACCCGGCCGCACCAGCGCGCGGGCGATCAGCGCCAACGCCTGCTGCGCGCCGGTCGTGACCAGGACCTGTGCCGGTGTCGTCGGCACGCCGCGGTCGCGGTACCGGGCGGCGAGCGCCGCGCGCAGCGCCGGGTGCCCGGACGGGTGGTAGCCCAGGTCATCGCCCGACAGCCGGTCCACCGCCCGCCGTTGCGCCTCGACCAGCCGCGCGGGCGGCGCCATCGGCCCGGCGCAGGCGAACTGGAGCACGCCGTCCGGCGGCTCCAGCAGGTTCACGAACATCGGGTTCGCGGTCTCGGCCCGGGCCGCCGCCGCGCGCCCGCCCGGCGACACCCACGTGCCGCTGCCGCGCCGGCGGGTCACCCGGCCCTCCTCGCGCAGCAGGTCGTACGCGGCGATCACGGTGGTGCGGCCGACGGCCAGACCGGCGGCCAGCGACCGGTCCGGCGGCAGTGCCGTTCCCGCCGGCAACGACCCCTCGTCGATCAGCTCGCGCAGCCGCGCGGCCAGCAGCAGGTACAGCGAGCCGCGGCCGGCCGACCAGCGCCCGAGCCGCCCCGCCAGGTCGTCCACCGACAGTGGTTTCATGATGAGACCAATCTAGGCGTATTGGACCTCCCAGCGGACCACTTGGTGACCGATGCTCGGCTCATGCAGCCTGACACCCGCGTTGTGCACACCGAGGTCCCCGCGTTGACCAGCAGGCCCCTGTCCGTGCCGCTGTACCAGACCTCAGGGTTCTCGTTCGACGACCCGGAGGCCTTCGCGGACGGCATGACCAGGCCGGACGGCGCGTTCGTCTACACGAGGTTCGGCAACCCCACGGTCCGGGCGCTGGAGGACGCCGTGGCGTCGCTCGAAGGCGGCACGGCGGCGTTGGCCACCGCGTCGGGCATGGGCGCGATCAACGCGGTGCTGCTCGCGACCCTCGGCTCCGGCGACCACGTGATCGCCCAGCGCGCGCTCTACGGCGGCACCCTGGCCTTGTTGCGCGACCTGGAGGAGCGCTGGGGCATCGCCGTCACGTACGTCGGCGGCCACGACCCGGACGAGGTGCGCGCGGCGCTGCGACCGGAGACCAAGGTGCTCTACCTGGAGACCATCGCCAACCCCACCGGGCACGTCAGCGACCTGCCCGCGGTGAGCGCGGTCGTCGGCGACGACGTCCTCGTGGTCGTGGACAACACCTTCGCCTCGCCGTTGCTGTGCCGCCCGATCGAGCACGGCGCGGACGTCGTGGTGCACTCGACCACCAAGTACCTCGGCGGGCACAGCGACGTGACCGGCGGCGTGGCCGTGTTCGCCGACGACGCGCGCTACCGCGCGGTGTGGCACCACTCGATCGAGCTGGGCGTCACGCCGGACCCGTTCGCGGCCTGGTTGACCCTCCGCGGCCTGCGCACGCTGGCGCTGCGGGTCCGCAGGCACGAGGAGAACGCCGAAGTCCTGGCCCGACGGCTGGCCGCGCACCCGGCGGTGCGGGTGGTGCACTGGCCCGGCCTCGACGCGCACCCCAGCCACGCCGTCGCGACCCGCCTCCTCGACGGCTTCGGCAGCGCCTTCTCGTTCGACCTCGCCGACGTCGAAGCGGGCCGGAAGTTCGTCACGGCGGTGGAGCTGGTCCGGCTCGCGCCGTCGCTGGGCGGCACGGAGACCCTGGTCCTGCACCCCGCCGGCACGTCGCACCGGCAGCTGAGCGAGGAGCAGCTCGCCGCGAGCGGCATCACCGGCGGCACGATCCGGCTGTCCGCCGGCATCGAGGACGCCGACGACCTGTGGCACGACATCGCCCAGGCCCTGGAACGCTGACGGGTGGCCGCCGACCGCGGCGGCCACCCGTTCCGTGCCGTGATCAGCGGCTCAGCAGGCGCCCTCGTCCCGCCACACGGCCCACGAACCGGGAGCTCCCGGCTCGGCGCCGGTGGAGTACCAGGTCGAGGTCCACTTGTGCGCGTTGTGCGAGACCACGTCGTTCGGCGCGTAGGCCCGGGTCGCGCTCCAGGCGGGCATCCCGGCGCACCCGCCCGGTGTGCCCTCCTCGACGGTCAACGTGAACGTCGAGGAGTGCGACACCGCCGAACCCGCACCGGTCACCGTGACGCTGTACGTGCCCGCCGGGGTGGCCGCGGACGTGGCGATCGTCAGCCGCGCCGACTCACCCGACGCGACCGTGGCCGGGTCGAACGCCGCCGTCGCGCCCGTCGGCAGCCCGGCGGCCGACAGCGCCACCTTCTGGGCCGCGCCCGCCGTGATCGTGGTGCCGACGGTGGAGGTCACCGTGCCGCCGGGCCGGGTGGCACCGGCGGTCGGGTCGAGCGCGAGGGCGAAGTCGTCGGCCGGGGGTTCGCCGCCGACGGTGAGGGTGTACGTCACCGTGTGGCTCGCGGACCCCGTGCCCCGCACGGTGATCGGGTACGTGCCCGGCGCGACGTCCGAGGTGGTGGACACGGTCATGGTCGACGACCCGCCCGAGGTCACCGACGACGGCGTGAACTGCACCGCCACGCCCGACGGCAGGCCCGCGGCGCTCAACGCCACCGCCTGCGGGTCGCCGGACGTGGTGGTCGTGCGGACGGTCGACTGCGCCTTGCCGCCCGGTTCCACCGTGCCCGAGGCCGGGTCGAGCGCGAGGGTGAAGTCGTCGTCCGGCACGCCGACGCACGTCGGCTCGCCGGCCTGGGCGGGCAGGCTGATCGCGTTCCACGCCGCCTTCACCGCGGTGAACTGCCGGCACGTCGGGTCCAGGTTCTTCGCCGCGGTGAGGGTCGCGACGCGGTACCGGAAGTGCGTCATGCCGGAGGTCTTGAGCAGCATGGCGTTGTAGAACACCCGGCCCGCGGCCTGGATGCCGATGCCCGTCACGGTCGAGCCGTCGCACGTCGGGCTCGCCTTCGACCCCTCGGCCAGCAGGTGGAACCAGTGGTTGAGCGGACCGGCCGCGGCGTGCACCTCGGTGCCGGGGATGGCGCTGGACCAGCAGTTCGGGTGACCACCGACCGCGGACGGGTTCGCCATGTTGCGGATGGGGCCGCGCCCCACGAGGTTGACCGACTCGCCGACCAGGTAGTCCGGCGTGTCGAACGGCGCCGGCTCGTTGGCGTAGGCCTCGGTCAGCGCGCCGAAGATGTCGCCGGTGGCCTCGCCGAGGCCGGCTTCGCGCGCCGCGCCGCCGGGCGTGTACTGGTCGATGGCGTGCCCGTGCTCGTGCGCCACCACGTCCATGGACGCGATCCACTGGTTGGCGTTGTTGCGGCCGATCTCGATGTGCCGGCCGGTCCAGTAGGCGTTGACCGCGTTGAGCCCGACCTTGACCGTGACGCCGCGGCCGTTGCCGTCGATGCCGTTGCGACCCAGCCAGGTCTTCATCATCTCCCACTGCTTCTGGGTGGACCAGAGCACGTCGGCGCAGCCGGTCTCCTTGCTGGTCGCGTTGCCGTTGCCGAAGGAGTCGGTGGCCTTCGTGAACGGCGCGTTGGTCGCGTAGTCCACGCAGCGCAGACCGGGCCGGGTGTCGTCGACCGTGCTGTTGTCGCTCGTGTCGATGGACAGCGGGTTCGGCCCGTTCCACTGGCTCGTGCCGCTGCCCGCCCGCACGTCGTCCCGGCTGCCCTCGACCGCGCCGGTGCGGGCGTTGACGTAGACGTGCAGGCGGCTCGGCGCGCCGTCCTTGCGGCCGGAGACCACGGTCTCGTACACGAGCGTGCCGTGCCCACCGGCGAGCACCGACAACGTGGTGCCCTCGACCTCGTCCACAGAGGGCAGTTGCGCCCGGGCGACGCCCGCGGCCCGCGCGGGGGTGATCGTCGGCGTCGGGTCGACCGCGAGGCCGCCGAGGGGAGCGGCGACGGTGTCCAGCACCGCGCCGGCCGCGTCGGTCGCCACCACGGCGTCACCACCGATGACCGGCAGGCCCTGGTAGGTGCGGTCGTAGGAGACGTAGAACAGGTCTTTCCGGCCGGGGACGCCGCCCTGGTAGACCGCCCGCCGGTGGAACTGCTCGTGCGGGCCCTTGGCCAACGCGTCCAACCCGGACGCGGCGGCCTGGTCGGCCGACCGCACGGCGAGGGTCACGGGGCTCTCCGGTGCGGCGGGCGCCGCTTGTGCCGTGGCCACCTCGACGGACAACGCCGTCAGGCACGCGGCGAGGTATATGCCGAATCTGCGTTTCACGCCAGCTCCTCAGGCATGCAGGGAAATCCCGAGTGGCGGCCTCGATGACAACTCAGTGTCTAGCGCTTCGGCGGCCTTTTCATCGAGCATTGACCGTTGCCAGAGGAAATGCTCAGAATTCGTTCGGCTATAACGCGGAAATCATCTCCTATTTGTTATGCCGCCGATCGCGCCGCCTTCGCCTTCGGCAAGAGGTGGGTCTGGGTCGGCAGGACGCGGCCGACGGCCGGCACCACCTCGCACTGCGGGAGGCGGCCCGAGCGGACACCGGGTTCGGCGACCCGGCGTGACGTGCCGGCGGATCAGGCGGGTGGGGCGGTGCTCTCGCGCACGACGAGGGCGGTGGCCAGCTCGACCCGCGGCTGGTCGAGCACGCCGCCACCGGCGAGCGTGATCAGCATCCGGGCCGCGGTCGCGCCCATCTCGGCCAACGGCTGCCGCACGGTCGTCATCGGCGGGCAGCACCACCGGGTGTTGTCGATGTCGTCGAAGCCGACCACGCTCAGGTCGTGCGGGACCCGCAGGCCGAGTCGCCACGCCGCCGCGTACACGCCGAGCGCCTGGAGGTCGTTGCCGCACAGCACGGCGGTCGGCCGGTCGGGCCGTTCCAGCAGCTCCCGTCCGAGGTCACGGCCGTGTTCGAAGGTGAACTCGCCGGTGCGCACGAGCCGGTCGTCGAGCCGCACGCCGGCGGCGTCCAGCGCGGCGCGGCACCCCTCCAGCCGGGCGCGGGCGCCCAGGGAGTCGGGCGGCCCCCCGACCACGCCGATCCGGCGGTGGCCCAGGTCGAGCAGGTGGCGCGCGACCGCGATGCCGCCGCTCCAGTTCGTCGCGCCGACCGAGGGGATGGCGTGCAGCGGTTCCCCGGACGGGTCCAGCGCCACCAGCGGGATCGCGCTCGCGGCGAGCAGCGCGTGCTGCTCGGGCGTGAAGGCCGAGTGCACCGCGACCACCCCGAGCGGGTGGCGGGCGAGCAGCTGCTCGGCCCAGGACCGCCCCGGTGGCGTCGGCTCGACCACCTCGGTGAACGCGACGGCCAGCTCGTGCTCGCGCGCCACCGGCTCGATCCCGCGCATGATCTCGACCGCCATGTGGCGTTCCAGCCCGTAGAACACCACTTCGAGCAGGGCGGCGGGCGCGATGGCGTCCGGGCGGCGGTAGCCGTGCTCGCGCAGCAGGGCCTCGACCCGCTGCCGGGTGTCCGACGCCACGCCCGCCCGGCCGTTGAGCACCTTCGACACGGTGGGCTTGGAGACGCCCGCGAGCCGGGCGATCGTGCCGACCGTCAACTCACCGCGTCGCCGCCCACGCCGCTGACCGTCCGCGATGCTCCCCGCCACGGCCCGAAGTGTACGGAGGCGGCGGCACGGGGCCGATCGTGCTCCACCCGGCCCCACCCCCGTGCCCACCTTCGGGTTGCCGAAGCGGCGTCCCGTGGGCAACGGTTCGGGTGCGTCGCCGAAACACGCGAACGATGAGGTCGGATCGACTCGCCCGGAGTGGCGCAGCGGTACGACCGACCGCCGGGTGTTCAGTATGGTCCGCGGGGAATCGCTCACATACCGTGCTGGGAGGAGGACGTCCGGTGATCGGGCATCCCGACGAGCGCGACCTGGAGCGGTGGGCGAGCGCGGACCTGGCCGCGCTGCGCGACGACCTCGATCACGTGCTCAACGCCGACGCTGCCTCGTCGGACGCGTCCGGCGTGCCGACATCCTCCCGGCCGCCGTCGGACGCCGAGCTGCTCGACGCCGTGCGGGGCGGGGAGATCCAGGCCTACGGGCAGTTGTTCGAACGCCACGTGCGCGCGGCCCGCAGCCTGGCCCGGCACCTGGCCCGGTCGGGCGCGGAGGCCGACGACCTGGTGTCGGACGCCTTCGCGAAGGTGCTGGACGCGGTGCGCGCGGGCGGCGGCCCCGAGTCGGCGTTCCGCGCGTACCTGCTGACCGCGTTGCGGCACACCGCGTACGACAAGACGCGGCGGGACAAGAAGCTCAAGCTCGCCGACGACCTGGAAGCCGTGTCGGGGGTGGAGAGGGTCACCACGGTGCCGTTCCACGACCCGGCGCTGGCGACGTTGGAGCGGTCGCTGGCCACGAGGGCGTTCGCCAGCCTGCCCGAGCGGTGGCAGACGGTGTTGTGGCAGACCGAGATCGAGGGCCAGTCGGCGTCCGAGCTGGCGAAGTTGCTGGGGTTGACCGCGAACGGCGCCTCGGCCTTGGCCTACCGGGCGCGCGAGGGCCTCAAGACCGCCTACCTCCAGGCGCACCTGGCGGACAACCCCACGACCCGCTGCCGCGCCACGGTCGCGAAGCTGGCCGCGTGGACCAGGGGAGGGCTCACCAAACGGGAAACCGCGCAGGTCGAGGCGCACCTGGACGAGTGCGGCACGTGCCGCGCGATGGCCGCCGAACTGGCCGACGTCAACGGCACCCTGCGCGCCGTCGTCGCGCCGCTGGTGCTCGGCGCGGGTGTTTCCGGCTACCTGGCCGCGACGGCGGGCACGGCGGAGGCGGGCGCGGTGGCGGTCGGCGCGGGCGCGGCGGCCCACTCCGTCACCACGACGGCCCAGTGGCTCGGCGTGGCGGCGTCGGCCACGGCGGTGGTCGCGGCCGTCGTGCTCGGGGTGAACACGGGGCAGCAGCCGGTCGTGCCGACGGTCGACGCCCAGGCGCCCGCCACGACCGTCGACCTCGGGACGTCGGTGGCGGTGTCGGGGACTTCGTCGGTTCCCTCCTCGGGAGTCGACCTGCCGTCCGCCACCACCACGGCCACCGAGCCCGGCGGCCGGCCGTCGCCTCCGCCCGGGTCGGACGTGCCGACGACCACGACCACCGCGCCCGCGGGGCAACCGCTGACGCCGGACGTGCCGGCCGAGTTCTCCGTGTCCTCCGGCGGGCCGCCCGTGAACCTGCCCGTCATCGTCCGCAACACCGGGTCGTCGCCCCTCGAGTCCCCCACGGTCGTGTTGTCCCTGCCCGAAGGTGTGCAGGTGGTGGGGAAGGGCAACAACCTGCGGGGCGGGGACCTCGTGCGGTTCGACGGTGCGGCGGCGCAGACGGTCGGGTGTCCCGCGGGGAAGGGCACGGTCACGTGCGCGGCCGAGGGGGACATCCCCGTCGGCGGACAGGCGACGTTCCTGTTCCGGCTGCTGGCCGGGCCGAAGGCGGTCGGCGGCACGATCCAGGGCACGGTCGGCAGCGGTTCGACGCCGCCCGTGCCGGTGCAGGTGCCGCTGGCGGTCACGCCCCGGTAGGCCGCGTGAGCTGTGGTGGTCCTTCGAGGTCCGACCGCCCTGGATCGTTTCGGTTCGTGCCGGTGGACGGCATGAGGTCGGGGTCACTGTTTGGTGCCGGTGACGCGGGGAACCCGGCGTCTACGCCCTGAGCTCGAGAGGGAGCGCCGATTGTTGGAAGGCTCGTGTTGTGGACGTCGTCGAACGGTCCGTTGACCCCGCCGACTTCGACCTGGAGGACCCCGTTCCACCCGTGCGCTGCGCACGGCGGTGGATAGTCGCCAACGTCCCGGAACTGGACCAGTACAAGCTGCTCGACCTGCTGCTGATCGCCGACGCGTTGCTCACCAACGCGTTCGAGCACGCCATCGCGCCACGCCTGCTGCGGTTGAGCCACCGCGACGGTCGCATCGTCCGGGTGGAGGTGCACGACGCCAGCCCCGAACTGCTGCCCGTGCTCGGCAAGCCGGGCGGGCGCGGGCCGCGCAACCGGGGACTCCTGCTGGTGAACCGGCTGGCTTCCCGGTGGGGCGTGGACCCCGGGCACAGCTACAAGGCGGTGTGGGGCGAAGTGGTCGCCTGAGCCGGGTGCTCAGCCCTCGCCGCTCTTGCCGCCGCCGCGCTTCCGGTCGTCCTTCCCGTCCTTCCCTTCCTTCTCGTCCTCGTCGTCCTTGCGGTGGTCCTCGTCGATGCGTTGCGACGACAGCACTTCGTCGGAGTCGATCAACGGCGTCCCGTCCTGGACGACGAGCCGCAGCCGGTGCGTTGCGCGGTACTTCCTGCCGTCCGCTCCGGTGAAGTCGATGCCGACCGTGACGGTGTCCGGGCCGGCGGCGGCGGGCGGTGAGCTGATCGCGAGGTCTTCGACGTTCCGCCAGGACTTCTCGTACTCCTGGCGACCTCGGGACCGCAGCCCGGGACCGACCCGCTCCCACGCCCCCGCGACGTCCTTCGGCAGCAACGCGAAGTACTCCGCCACCGCCTGTTCGAGCTGTGCGGGGGAGGGCGTGTTGTCGGACGTGGTGGTCGTGGACGTCGTCGCGCCGGCCGCGCTGTCGGTGGGCCGGTGACCGTTCGCCGACACCAGGACCAGCACGACCAACCCCACCACGGCTGCCGCCGCCACCGCGACGAGCACTCCTCGTCCGCCGCGGACCGGCTTCGGTGGCGGAGCGGCCGGGTGCGGCGCCACGGTGGTGCGGTGGGGACCGGTCGGCCAGGGCGTCGGAGGTGCCGATGCCGCGACGGTCGGTCGCGGTGCCGGGCCGGTGGGCCGAGGTGGTGTCCGGTCGTCACGAGGCGGGAGGTCGGCCGGGTTCAGGTCCAGCCTGGTGGCCGGGGGTCGGGCCGCGGCGGGCTGCGCGCGGAGCCGGTCGGCGGCCCGCGCCATGGTCGGCCGGGCGGTCGGGTCGGTGCGCAGCAGGTCCAGCAGCACGTCGGTCAGCGGTCCGGCGTGGGTCGGCGGGGCGAAGCGGCCCGCCGCTACGGCGTGCAGCAGGGCGATGGCGTTGTCCCCGTCGCCGAACGGCGGCCGTCCCTCCACCGCCGCGTACAGCGTCGCGCCGAGCGCGAACACGTCGGAGGCGGGTCCGGGCTCGCCGCCGCGCGCCACCTCCGGCGAGAGGAACGCGGGCGTGCCCGCCAGCAGACCGGTCCTGGTCACGGTCACGTCCCCGACCGCGCGGGCGATGCCGAAGTCGGTGATCTTCGCGGTGCCGTCCTCGGTCAGCAGGACGTTGCCCGGCTTCACGTCCCGGTGCACGACGCCCGCCGCGTGCGCCGCCGCCAACGCGCCGGCGACCTGCGCCCCGATGCGCATCACCTGCTCCGCGGGCAACGGGCCCGCGGCCATCCAGTCGGCCAGGGTCCGCGCGGGCAGGTACTCCATGACCAGCACCGGCTTGCCGTCGTCCTCCACGACGTCGTGCACGGTGACCGCGTTCGGGTGCTGCAACCGGGCCGCGATGCGCCCTTCCCGCGCCGCTCGCGCCACCGCCGCGACCGGGTCGGCACCCTCGGGCACCACGAGCTGCTTGAGCGCCACCACGCGGTCCAGGCGCTCGTCCAACGCCTGCCACACGACGCCCATCGCCCCGGCACCCACACGCCCGCGCACCCGGTACCGACCGGCCACCAAGCGCCCCACGTCCATCACCAGCGAACCCCGCCCCCATCCGGCACCGACCGGACAACCATACGGACCGCGACGCCCGGCGTGGGCAACCGCTCGGACCACGGCGAGGACGTCCCGACCCGGGCGCGAGGTCACCCGGCCGTCCGGGCCAGGTAGACGGTGGCGGTCGCCTCCCGTCGTTGCAGCGGGTTGGGGAAGCGCACGATCTCCGCGCAGGCGCGGTCGAAGCGGTCGGCGAGGGCGGCGGTGTAGTCGTCGTCCGGCGGTTCGTTGGACCACAGGGCGAACACGCCGCCGGGGTGCAGCCGGTCGGCCAGCCGGCGCAGGCCCTCGGGCTCGTAGAAGTCCGCGTTGCCGGGGTGCAGCAGGTGGCCGGGCGAGTGGTCGATGTCGACGATGATCGCGTGGAACCGGCGACCGGGCTGGTCCGGGTCGAGCCCGTCGGACGACCGCGCGAGGGCGAAGAAGTCCTCGTGCAGCAGGCGGCAGCGCGGGTCGCCGGTCAGCGCCCGGCCGCCCGGCAGCAGCCCGGCGCGGTGCCACTCGATGACCTCGCCGAGCGCGTCGACGACGAGCACGGAGCGCACGGTCGGGTGTTCCAGCACGGTCCGGGCGGTGTAGCCGAGGCCGAGGCCGCCCACCACGACGTCCAGCGGTCCGGGCAGGTCGGCGAGCGCCAGCCGGGCGAGCTCCACTTCGGACACCGTGAACAGGCTCGACATCAGGAACTCGTCGTTCAGCTTGATCTCGTGGACCTCGCGGTCGAACACGGGGTCCCACCGGCGGCGCAGGACGAGTTCGCCGAGCGGTGTCCGGCGCCAGTCGAGTTCCTGGAAACGTGCGCTCATCCGGACAATCTACGCGGGCGCACCGTCGAGCAGTTCGGCGAGCAGGGTACGTACGCGGCGGTCGACGCGGTCGGCGAGGTCGCGGTGGGCGGTGTCGGACGCGGCCGGAACGGGCACGGACCGGTGCAGCCGGTCCTCGTGGTGGTGGGGCCGGGCGTGAGCCGGGCAGAGCCCGTGGGTGCGGGCGGTGGCGGAGGCCAGCGGGTGCACGCGGTCGGGGCGACGGGTGCCGGCGCTCACGGCGGGCACCTCGCTGCGCCGCTGTCACGACGCGGCGCGAGCTGCGAGCGGCCGAGTCTGGCTGCACACGAACACCACGCGGGGAGCCTTCCGCGGCCGCTGGGCCCGAGGGGGCAGGGCGGCGGAGCGCAGGCGCCGTCCACCTGCTCCAGCAGCTTCACGTGGTGGGCGAGCAGGTTGCCGAGCAGGCCGACCTCACCGGGGAGGCGTCGCCGAGCACGAGCAGGTGGTGACGGCGAGCCAGGCGGGCTCGCCGAGGGCCGCGTGCACCCGTGCCCGCGCCACCGTGCCCGAGCGGCCGACCTCCGCGTGCAGGCCGCCGACCGGCTGCCCGAGCTGCTCGGCGGGCACCTGCGGCTGCTCGGCGCCGGCTCGGGTCCCGTGGCCGGGCGGCCTTCGGGGGTGGCGCGCTCGACCCGGACGTTCCGCGTGTCCATTGTGGAGGGTGGGCGATCTCGAACCGCGGCAACGCCGACTGCCCGGCGAGGAGCGGGAGGGGGTGACGCGCCGCCTGACGCACTCGTGCTACCGCTGCGGCCACCGGGACGGTGACCTGGACGCGTTGGCGGAACACGAGGACCAGTGCGCCGGGCCCTGACTGCCGACCGGTGGACGCCGCGTCACCACCCGATCGAGTTGCCCGGGAACCCGTTCGGGCGTTGTCCGGGCACGTCCGTCCGGCCCATCCTGTGTGCCGTCCGCGTCACCCAGCCACCTGCGTACGGAGGTTTCGTGCCGGTCAACGACCTGCTGAAGGCAAAGATCAACCGCGGCTTCGCCCACCTGGACGTCGACGGGGACGGGCTGCTCACCGAGCAGGACCACGTCCTGATGGGCCGGCGGGCGGCCGAAGCCCTCGGGCACGCGCCCGACTCGCCGGAGGAGCGGCGCATCGTCGACGCGTACCTGCGGATCTGGCACGACCTGCACCTGCCGCACATCCCCGGCGGCGGCACGGCGATCTCCCGCGAGCAGTTCCTCGAGTCCACCGGCTCGCTCGCCGACGACCCGGAGGCCGCCCGGACCACCGTCGGCGCGCTCGCCAGGGCGTTCCTGGCCATCGCCGACGTCGACGCGGACGGCCGGGTGAGCCCGGACGAGTACCTCGTGTTCCAGCGAGGGCACTTCCCCGGCCTGACCGAGGCCGAGGCCGCCGAGGCGTTCGAGCACCTCGACGGCGACGGGGACGGTCACCTCACCTCGGAGGAGTTCGTCGACGCCTGCGTGGAGTTCTGGTCCAGCTCCGACCCGGAGGCGCCGGGCAACTGGTGGATGGGTCGCCCGGTGGCGTGATCCCCTAGCGCGAGGCCGCGGTGGACCGGGGCGGAGCGGCCCGTTCCGCGTGCACGGTGGTGACGAGCGCGTCCAGCGCGGCGGCCAACCAGTCGTCCAGGCGGGGCGCGGGGAAGCCCGCTGGACCGGTCAACCGGACGGTGACGGCGCTGCGTCCCGGCCCGAGGCGCAGGACGCGCAGGGTGCCGTGGCAGGTCGTCGCGGACCGGCCGCCCCAGTCGATGCGCAGCCTGTCCCAGTCGACCGCGACGCGGCGCTCGACCACGTCCTCGCCCAGCCACAGCCGGACCACGTCGGGCCCGTACCGCTCCACCTCGACGCCCGCGGGCAGCCAGGCCGACAGGTGCTCCAGGTCGGTGACGACGTCGAAGACGGCTTCGGCGTCCGCGAGCACCGACGTCGTCCGTTCCGCGGTGGCCACGCTCACGCCCGCGCCGGGATCAGGGCGTCGAGCCGGTGCCTGGCCAGGTGGTGCAGCATCTCGGCGAGCGCTTCCGGCTGGATGCGCCCCTCCAGGTCGTGCCGCGCTTGCGCGACTGCCCGGGACACGACCTTCCTGGACAGGCGACCGCCGAAGTGGGCGGCCAGCGCCGCGGCGGTCGCGCGGCACAGCGGGTCGTGCGTGGTGGTGTCTGCGGCCACGGCTGCTCCTGTTCGTCTCGGGTCACCGCCCATCCTGCGGGAACCCGCAGGTGGCCGACCTGACAAGTGCCTGACGAATCGTCTCGTCCCGATCGCAAGCCGACCGCAAGGTCCGCGGGGGCCGTTCTGGGCGACAGTGGTGCGGGCGTTCGTGGAGACTGTTCCCGCGCACGACCGGGCGTCTGCCGCACCGTCGCGGCCGACGCCCGCCCTCCGTCCCCCACCGAGAAAGACGAGCTCCGGCAGCGTGACCGCGATCCCGGCCGAGCACGATCCCGCCCGACTCCTGCTGATCTGCGACCACTGCGGCCGAGCCGACGACAGCGGTCCGCACGAGGTCTGGCCCGTGCTGTGGGCGCACGCCCTGGCGAACGGGTGGGGCGGCCGTGATCGCGCGATCGGGCCGCACTCGTGCCCGCGCTGCGCCGGCTGATCCGGGAGGTCATCATCGACCACGAACCCGTCCACTCGTTCGGCGCCGTCGACGTCGGGCCGGCGCGCCGCCACGCGGTCGCCGCCCGACTGAGCTCGGCCGCGTTCCTGCTGGGCCTGTGGTTGGTCGTGTCACCGTTCGCGCTGGGCTACGGCGTCGTCGGGGCGTGGTTCACCGGGCACAGCAACGAGGTGATCACGGGGGTGGTGGTCGTGGTGGTCGCGCTGACCGGCGCGATGGCCCCCGCGGACGCCCGGTGGTCGGGGCCGGTGGTGACGTCGGCCGGCGCGTGGCTCGCCGCCGCACCGTGGCTCGTCGGCTACCGGGACCAGGTCGACCCGACGGCCGCCACCGTCAACGACCTGGTGGTCGGCTGTGCGCTGGCCGCGCTCGGCGTCGCGGTCACGCTGGTGACCCGTCCACTCCGGACAGCGGAGTGGGACGGTTCCGCTTGAGCGCCAGGACCGCGCCGATCACCGCGAGCACCAGCACCACGTCGACCCACAGCGCCCACCGCATCGCCGCCGCGTGCGCCGCCCCGCCGATGTCGTGCCCGACCACGCCGAAGTAGAGCGCGCCGATCACCGCCACGCCGCCGGACACCGCGAACTGCTGCGAGGTCGCCAGCACACCGGAGGCCACGCCGGCGGACTCCGGTCGCACGTGGGTCAACGACGCGCCCATCAACGACGGCAGCACCACCCCGTTGCCCAGACCCACCAGCGCCAGGCAGAACAGCACCCACGCCACGCCGACGCCCGCGCCGGAGACGTGCAGCCCCGCGGCGAGCAGCGCCAGCCCCGCCGCGGTGACCAGGCTGCCCCAGACCAGTGAGTCCAGCCCGAACCGGGCGAAGAGCCGGCCACCGCACAGCGCGGTGAGCGAGAAGCAGACGCCCATCGGCGAGAACACGAGCCCCGCCGCGAACGGGCCGAGGTGCAGACCCGCTTGGAGCAGCAGCGAGAGCGTGAACATCAGGCTGCCGAAGTACGCGTTGAACGCGACACCGGCGACGAGCCCCAGCCGGAACGACGGCAGCCGGAACAGGCGCAGGTCGAGCAGCGGGCTCCGGCCGCGCCGACCGAGGACCTGCTCCCAGCGCACGGTCGCCACACCCACCGGCACGGCCAGCGCCAGGCAGACCCAGGTCCACGCGGGCCACCCCGCCGGTTGGCCCAGGCCCAGCGGCACCAGGAGCAGCGCCAGCGCACCGGACAGGCCGAGCGTGCCGAGCGGGTCCAGGCCGGTGCGCGGCGCGTCCCGCCGGTCGGGCAGCACCCTGGCCGCCACGATCGCGGTGACCACGCCGATCGGCACGTTGACCAGGAAGATCAGCCGCCACCCGAGCCCGGCCACGTCGGCCTGCACCAGCGCGCCGCCGAGCACCTGCCCGGCGATCGAGCCCAGACCGGACGCGATGCCGTAGCCCGCGAACGCCCGGCCGCGCGCGTGCGGCGGGAAGTCGGACGTGATCACCGCGAGCACCTGCGGCACCATCAGCGCGGCGGCCAGGCCCTGGGCCAGTCGGGCGAGCACGAGCTGCTCGGCGGTGGCGGTGATGCCGCACAGCAGCGAGGTGACCGTGAAGGCGATCACACCGAGCACGAAGAGCCGGCGGTGGCCGTGCAGGTCGCCCAACCGCCCACCGGTGATCATGCCGGCGGCGTAGGCGAAGGCGTAGCCGCCGACGATCAGCTCCAGCGCCGTGGCGCCCGCCCCGAGGTCCGTGCCGAGGCTGAGCGCCGCCACGTTGACCACGAAGAAGTCGAACCGCACGAGGAACGTCGCCGCCAGCAGCACCAGGAGCATCGCCGCGTAGTTGCCGGTGGACTCGCGCACCTCCGCCGACCCCCGGGAGACGGCTTCGCTCATCACCCTCCTCACAGCCGCCGAACGCCCGCGTGTCGTCGCGGGTCAGGGGGACCCGGCTACGGGGTCACCGTGTCCCGGCCGGGGGAGAGCAGGCGGCGCGGGCCGAACCCGGTGGCGCCGAGCTTGTCGTTCGGGTTGGCGAGCAGGCACCGGTCGATGGACAGGCACCCGCAGCCGACGCAGTCGGTGAACTCGTCGCGCAACTGCTGGAGGTAGTGGATGCGCTGGTCGAGCTTGGTCCGCCAGCGCGAGGACAGCCGGGCCCACTCGCGGCGCGTGGGCGTCCGGTTGCCGGGCAACGACTCGAAGCACTCGCGCAGCTCGGACAACGGGATGCCGACGCGCTGGGCGATCTGGATGAGCGCCACCCGCCGCAAGGTCTCCCGCTTGTACCGCCGCTGGTTGCCCGCCGTGCGCCGGCTCTCGATGAGCTGTTGGCGCTCGTAGAAGTGCAGGGCCGACACGGACACCCCGCTGCGCGCGGAGAGCTGACCGACGGTGAACTCCGTTTGGTCCCAGGCCGGGGGTCGCATATTCGCCATGATGGCACAAGCTTCGCGGCCGGGCCGTCGCGCGCAGGTGCGTGCGCGGGGTTGGGGCGGGGCGCATTCCGCCCCAACCCCGCGCGCCCTGCCGGCCGGGATCAGGTGGTCTGCCCCAGCACGCTCGGTTCGTCCTCCGTCCCCTGCCCCGCCTCGTTCGACGGCGGGACGTGGCGGAGCATCACGGCGATCAGGACCGCGGTGGCGGCCAGCACGACGATGCTGATCCCGGCGATCAGGTGCAGCCCGTCGGTGAAGGCCGTGCGGGCGGTGTCGAGGAGCTGCTCGCCCACCGTGCCGCCGACCTCTTCGGCGGCCGACACGGCACCGCCCAGCGTCTCCTCGGCGGCGCGCGTCGAGTCCTCCGGCAGGCCGTCGGGGACCGTGCCGGCCACCTGGGCGCGGTAGACGGCCGTGCCGACGCTGCCGAGGATCGCGATGCCCAGCGCACCGCCCAGTTCCGGCGCCGTCTCCGACAGCGCGGACGCCTCACCGGCCCGCTCCGACGGCGCCGAGCCGACGACGAGGTCGGTGGTCAGGGTCATCATCGGGCCGAGGCCGAGGGAGACGACGACCGAGCCGATCACCAGCGGTGCGAGCCCGGTGCCCGGCGCGACCAGGGTCAGCACCGCGAACCCGACGGCGGACAGCACCAGACCGGCCGCGACCACGAACCCCGGGCGCACCCGGCGCACGAGCATCGGCGCGACGGTGGAGCCCACGATCACGCCGCACGCCGACGGCGCGGTCCACAGGCCCGCGTGCAGCGGCGACAGCCCGAACACGAGCTGGAGGTACTGGGCGAGGAAGAAGTTCGCCCCGAAGAGCACGAAGACGCCGAACAGCAGCGTGCTCAGCGAGACGCTGAACGAGGCGGAGCGGAACAGCCGCAGGTCGATCAGCGGGTCGCTGCGGTGCTGGCGGCGGACGAACCAGAACCCGATGAGCAGACCGACCACGACCGACGCGATCGACACCACGTCGAGCCCGCTGACGGCCATGTGCTTGAGCCCGTAGATGACCGCCAGCACGGCGGCCAGGGACAGCACGGCGCTCACCACGTCCATCCGGCCGAAGCTCTCCTCGCGGTGCTCCGGCAGCAGGAGCGGGCACAGGACGAGGACCAGCGCGGCCACCGGCGCCGCGATGAGGAACACCGCACCCCACCAGAAGTGCTGGAGGATCCACCCGCCGATCAGCGGGCCGACGGCGGTGCCGCCGGCGACGCTGGCGATGACGATGCTGATCGCCACGGTGCGCTGTCGGGGGTTCTGGAACAGCGACGCGGCCAGGGACAGCGCCGCGGGCATGAGGGTCGCGCCGGCGATGCCGAGCAGGGCTCGCGTCACGATCAGCATCTCGGCGTTGACGGAGTACGCGGCGAGCACGGACGCGATGCCGAACAGCGCCGAACCGATCATCAGCAGCCTGCGGCGCCCGATGCGGTCGCCCAGCGTGCCCATGGTGATCAACGAGCCGGCGAGGAGGAAGCCGTAGATGTCGATGATCCACAGCGACTGCGCGCTGGTCAGCGCCAGGTCCCTGGAGATCGCGGGCAGGGCGAGGTTGGGGATGGTCAGTTCCAGCGAGGCCAGCAAGGTCGGCAGGGTGAGCACGGCGAGCCCGGCCCACTCGCGTCTCCCGGCTCGAGACGCACCAATCGAGGTCATGCGACGACGCTAAAACCTCAACAGAGGTTCAGGTCAAGGCGAGCGGCGCGGAACCCCGAACGGGTGAAATGGCTGGTATTCCGTCACCTTGGGCGACCGCCACCGCGGCGGGAGGAGCCGACACCGCGTCGGGCGACGGCGGCGGGGACGGCGTCCAGCCGGGGACGAACAGCGCACTGTGTCGGCCCTAGGTCGGCCCGATCGGCCGGTCGTAGCGTCCCTGGCATGAGAATCCTCTTCCTGGCCGGCGCCAGCCCGGCGACGATCTTCGCGCTGGTACCGCTGGCCACCGCGGCCCGCAACGCCGGGCACCAGACGTTCATGGCCTCGACGGAGGGCATGGTCGGGAGCATCACCTCGGCCGGTCTGCCCGCGCTCGCGCTGACCGACCGCACGATGCTCGACTTCTTCACCAACGACCGCGACGGCAACACGCTGACCTGGCCCGAGGACCCCGAGCTGTGGAAGCCGTTCGTGGGCCGGGGGTTCGGGCGGTTGGCCGCGGCGAGCATGGACGCGCTGGTGGAGCTGGCCCGCGGCTGGCGGCCCGACGTCGTGGTCGGCGGCCACCTCTCCTACGCCGCCGCGCTGCTGGCCCGCCGGCTCGGGGTGCCGTGGGTGCGGCACGCCTGGGACAGCGGCGAGCCGCCGGAGGCCGACCTCGGCGCGGCCGAGGAACTGGCGCCCGAGCTGCGCGAGCTGGGCCTGGACGGGCTGCCCGACCCGGACCTCTACGTCGAGCTGTGCCCGCCGTCGCTGCGCCCGGAGGGCGCGCCGCCCGCCCAGTTCATGCGCTACGTCGGTTCGAGCCCGCAGCGCAAGCTCGAGCCGTGGATGTACACCAAGGGCGACCGCAAGCGGGTGTGCGTCACCGCGGGCGCCCGGGTGACCAAGGACCAGTACTTCGACTTCCTGCGCGAGCTGTCGGAGAAGGTGTCCAACCTCGGCATGGAGCTGGTCGTCGCCGCGCCCGAGGCGGTGGCCGCCGACCTGACGGCGGGGCTGGACAACGTGCGCGCGGGCTGGCTGCCGCTCGACGTCGTCTCCCGCACGTGCGACCTGTTCGTCCACCACGCCGGTGGCGGTACGTCGCTGCTGGTGATGAGCGCGGGCCTGCCCCAGCTGCTGATCCCGAACATGCCGTCGTCGGTGGCGCCGTCCGAGCGGCTGACCGAGTACGGCGCGGCGCTGATGATGATGCCCGGCGAGGACACCGTCGAGCGCATCGTCGAGTCGAGCCGCGAACTGATCGAGAACCCGTCCTACCGCAAGCGGGCCGAGGAGCTGTCGGCGGAGATCGCCGGCCTGCCCTCGGTGTCCGACGTGCTGCGGTCCGTGGAGACGTTGGCCGGCTGAGACCGCTCGCACGCCAACGGGTTTTGAGGGGAGTTCGGAACGCGCATGTGCGGAATCGCAGGATGGGTCAGCTTCCAAGACGACGTCCGGGAACGCCGGCCGCTGATCGAGCGGATGACCGGCACGATGGCCTGCCGCGGCCCCGACGCCGCCGGCGTGTGGCTCGGCGCGCACGCCGCCCTGGGCCACCGCAGGCTGTCGGTGATCGACCTGGAGACCGGCGCGCAGCCGATGTCCGCCGACCGGTCGGTCGTCATCACCTACAGCGGCGAGGTCTACAACTTCCGCGAGCTGCGCGAGGAGCTCGTCGGGCTGGGCCACGCGTTCGAGACGACGAGCGACACCGAAGTGGTGCTGCGGGCCTACCGCCAGTGGGGCCGCGCGTTCGCCGAGCGGCTCAACGGCATCTACGCCTTCGCCATCTGGGACGAACCGGCCGGCGAGCTGGTGCTGGTGCGCGACCGGATGGGCGTCAAGCCGCTGTACTACTACCCGACCCCTGACGGCGTGGTCTTCGGGTCGGAGCCCAAGGCGCTGCTCGCGCACCCCGCCGTGGACGCCGTGGTCGACCGCGACGGCCTGCGCGAGATGTTCACCATCGTCAAGACGCCGGGCCACGCGGTGTTCCGCGGCATGCGCGAGCTGCGCCCCGGCCACCTGCTCGTGGTCGACCGGGACGGCCTGCACCCGCATCGCTACTGGCGGCTGGAGAGCCGGGAGCACACCGACGACCTGGACACCACCATCGCCACCGTTCGGGACCTGCTGACCGACATCGTCGACCGGCAGCTGTTCGCCGACGTGCCGGTGGGCACGCTGCTCTCCGGCGGGCTGGACTCCAGCGCGGTGACCGCCCTGGCCGCGCGGGCCCGGCGCGCCACCGGGGTGACCGACCCGCTGCCCGCGTTCTCGGTCGACTTCGTGGGGCACACCCAGCGGTTCGAGGCCGACGTGCAGTGGGAGGACCCCGACACGCCGTTCGCGGCCGCGGTGGCCGAGCACGTCGGCGCCGAGCACGTCGTGGTGCTGCTGGACAACCGGGACATCCTCGACCCGGCGGTGCGCAAGGCCACCCTGCTGGCGCAGGACCTGCCGATCTCCACCGGTGACATGGAGTACTCGCTGTACCTGCTGTGCCGCGCGGTGCGCGAGCGCGTCACCGTGGCGCTGTCCGGCGAGGCCGCCGACGAGTTGTTCGGCGGGTACACGTGGTTCCACGACAAGACCGCGGTGGAGGGCGACACCTTCCCGTGGCACGACCCGTTCAACCGGGCCGGTGGCATCGGCGCGCTGCGCGAGGTCGGCCTGTGGGACGACCTCGGGCTGGAGGAGTACGTCCGCGAGCGGTACGCCGAGGCGCTGGCCGAGGTGCCGCGCCTGCCCGGTGAGACCGGCCTGGAGCGCCGGATGCGCGAGATCGGCTACCTCAACCTGACCCGGTGGGAGAACTTCCTGCTCGACCGCAAGGACCGGGTCAGCATGGCCGTGGGCCTGGAGGTGCGGGTGCCGTTCTGCGACCACCGGCTGGTGGAGTACGTGTTCAACGCGCCGTGGGCGATGAAGACGTTCGACGGCCGGGAGAAGAGCCTGCTGCGCGCCGCGATGCGGGGCGTGCTGCCGGACGCGGTGCTGGACCGCAAGAAGAACCCGTACCCGGCGACCCAGGACACCGGGTACGAACTGGCGCTGCGGGACGCGGTGGAGAAGCTGTGCGTGCCCGGCAACCCGGTGCTGCAACTGGTGTCCGCGGCCGGCATCCGCAAGCTGCTGGACCGGCCGGTCGGGTCCTACGTGATGGGCGGGCCGTGGAGCGCCCGCGCGGTCCTGGAGCGGTTGATCGAGTGCAACACCTGGTTGGACGAGTACGACGTGCGGCTCGAACTCGACTGACCCGCCCCACGGCCCGGGTGGTCAGCGCGGTCGTGGCTGACCACCTGAGCCGTCAGGCGGCGCTGTCGTCGAGCAGGGGGTCGCGTTCGAGGATCGACTGGTGCAGCTGCTGCACCGCGGGCGACGGTTCGAGCCCCAGTTCGCTGGTCAGCACCTCGCGCAACCGCTGGTAGACCTGCAGCGCCTGCACCTGGCGCCCGGACCGGTACAGCGCGAGCATGTACTGGTACTGCACCTTCTCGTTGAGCGGATGCTCGGCCGCGACGGAGTAGACGTGGCTGAGGATGTCGCGGTGGTAGCCCAGGCGCAGCTCCGCGTCGAAGAACTGCTCCGTCGCGGCGATCCTGGCCTCGTTCAACGCGCTGATCATGGGCAGCAGCAGCGGGCCGGCCTGCACGTCGCTCAGCGCGGGGCCGCGCCAGACGTCGAGGGCCTTGCGGAAGTTCGCCGACGCCTCCACCGGGTTCCCGCACCGCTGCGCGTCGCGGCCCTGGCGCAGCCACCGCTCGAACCGGGCCAGGTCCAGCGCTTCCGTCGGCAGGGTCAGGTAGTAGCCGCCGCGCCCGGTGACGAGGACCCGCCGTGCCGCGTCCAGCGTGCCCACCGCGGGCGACGCCGCCAGCGTCCGCCTGAGGTGGAGCACGTAGGTCTGCAACGTCGGGATCACCGTGCGCGGCGGTCGATCCTCCCAGAGTTCCTCCACGCAGTCGTGCACGGAAACGAACATGTTGGCCTTGAGCAGAAACAACGCGAGCAGTTGCCTCAGCTTCGGTGCGCTGGGCAGGTACACCACCCCTTTGTGGTGAACTTTGATCGGACCCAGAACCTCGAAATCCATGTTCCTGTCACCCCCATTTTATTCGGCTGAACCGGCCCGGTGGGCACCCGGCGCGGGTGGGCCCCGGCGAGCGGGCTCGCTCGCCGGGGCCCGGCGGCCCGTGCGTGTGGTGCGCGGGTCCAACGCGGTGGAACCACGCGGTGTCGCCTCCTGGATGCGGGGCCACCCCCGGCTCGGCTACTCGGTCGGCCTGTGTCCCTGAATTCTGTCTAGCAGGTCGGGTGACCGGCACGCCAGTCGCGGCGGTAGCGGGTAAAAAACCAACCCCGGCTGACCTGCTGTTCCCCCGGCCCCGGGCCAGGCGAGGGGGAGTGGAATATCAGGGGGGTGCGACCGGGTGTGCGCAATGTTTTCGCGTACCATTCGGAGGCTGTTCCGCGCTGGTGTGCGGAATAGCGGAATGCGGCTATCACGAGTGCGCTGCCGGAGCACGTCCGGCGGGCCGTGGTCACTTCGGTTTGCCGAACCCGGCCCTTCGGGCCCCGCTTGCCCTCCTCGATGCGGTCCGGCCCGACCCTGGTCACAGTCCTGAAGACGAGCTTATAACCTCAACAATTGTTGAGGTCAAGGGTGCGACTTCGTTCGGCGGAGCGGGCCGCGGCGGCTCTAGGTCGGCTCTAGAAAACGTCCGGTTCGGCCGCTAGGGGGTCCGGCGAGGATGGATTTCGCGGGTGCGTCGACGTGCGCCGCCCGGGTTCCGCCTCGATACGCCGGTGAATGAGAGGGTCGCAGATGTTCCAACGACTGTCCGAGTTCTACGATTGGTACGTCGAACATCTCGCCGCACATTCCTACGAGGTGACCCGGACGCGATTGGACCGGTTAGCCGGCTGGGCGGTCGAGCCGGACACCGGCAATATCCGCCACGACAGCGGCAAGTTCTTCTCCGTGCAGGGCCTGGGCGTGCGCACCGACCACGGCCCGGTGGAGCAGTGGACACAGCCGATCATCGACCAGCCGGAGTCCGGGATCCTCGGCATCCTGGTCAAGCGGTTCCACGGAACACCCCACTTCCTGATGCAGGCGAAGATGGAACCGGGCAACATCAACATCGTCCAGCTGTCGCCGACCGTGCAGGCGACCAGGAGCAACTACCGGCGGGTGCACCGGGGCCGGTCGACGCCCTACCTGGAGTACTTCACCGAACGCGGCCGCGGCCGGGTGCTGTCCGACGTGCTGCAGTCCGAGCAGGGCTCGTGGTTCCTGCACAAGCGCAACCGCAACATGATCATCGAGGTCACCGGCGACGTCCCGGTCCTGCCCGGATTCTGCTGGCTGACCCGCGAGCAGCTCGGTGAGCTGCTCCGGGTCGACAACCTGGTGAACATGGACTCGCGCACGGTCCTGGCCGGGTACCCCATCACCGAGATCGCCGACACCCGCCGCGACGACGGTCCCGTGGACGAGCTGTTCGCCGCGATCACCGGCCCGACCGCGGAACGCGCACCGACCCGACGGGAGTCGGCGGCGCTGCTGAGCTGGTTCACCGAGATGAAGGCGCGCTACGAGCTGGTGCGCTGGCCGCTGCCGCTGTCGGCGGTGACCGGGTGGACCAGCACGCCCGAGGAGATCAGCCACCCGTCCGGCCGCTTCTTCGCCGTGATCGGCGTGGACGTGAAGGCCGAGACGCGGGAGGTGGGGAGCTGGTCGCAGCCGATCCTGGTGCCGCGCCACCGGGGCGTGGTGGCGTTCCTGGTCAAGTGGATCGGCGGTCGGCCGCACCTGCTGGCCCGCGCCCACACCCAGGCGGGCACGCAGGACGTGATCGAGCTGGCGCCGACCGTGCAGTGCTCGCCGGACAACTACACCGGCTCCCTCGCCGAGCACCGACCCGCCTACCTCGACGACGTGCTCGGCGCGGAACCCTCGCGGGTCCGGTTCGACTCGGTGCACTCCGAGGAGGGCGGCCGGTTCTACCACGCCGAGAACCGCTACCTGATCGTCGAGGTGGACGGCGACTTCGCCGACGAGCCCGCGGCGGACTTCACCTGGATCACCGCGGCCCAGCTCGCCGACCTGGCCCGGTTCGGCAACTACGTCAACGTCGAGGCCCGCAACCTGCTGGCCTGCCTGCTGTTCACCGATCGCACGGTGGCGGGCACCCCGCTGCCGGCGCCGGTCGGCACCACGGCGCACTGACCCCCCGAAAGGAGCACATGGTGCTGATCAGCATCAACAAGGCGACCCTGACCGACTGCCCACCCGAGGACTACGAGCGGATGTACGCCGAAGCCGGCGACTTCATGGCCAAGCAGGAGGGGCACGTCGGCCAGCTGCTCGTCCGCTCGCAGACCGACCCGGACGTCTACGTGACCGTGCTGGTCTGGTCGGACCTGGAGCGCTACAACCGGCTCGACGACATGCCGGAGCTGATGGAGATCTTCGAGCGGGTCGTGTCGCTCTCGGGCCCCGAGCCGGCCGACGGCGACCGGATCGTGCTGGAGCACCACAAGGCCGACGTGGTCTACGCCGACCGCACCGCGCCGGACGACGAGCGGGCCGGGATGGTGTGCCTCAACCGCATCCGGCTGGCGGGCTGCGCGGACGCGTTCTACGAGGAGGTCTACCGGCGGGGCAGCGACCTCATGGCCGCGCAGCCGGGGCACCTGCGGCACAAGCTGGTGCGCTCGCGCGAAGACCCGTCGGTGTACTTCAGCGTCGCCGAGTGGGCGAGCCTCTCCCACTACCGCGCCCTGGACCGGCTGGACGACCTGACCGCGATCTTCGCGGAGGTCAACGACAAGATCGAGATCGAGAACCACGAGTGCGTCGTGGTGTACGAGAACAGCGAGCGGGGGGCGGACGCGTGAAGCTCGGTTTGGCTCACTCCACCATGTTCGAGGCCGACGGGTCGATCGCCGACCCGGTCGCGGTCGCCCGGCACGTCGAGGACCTCGGCCTGGACTCGCTGTGGGTGAGCGACCACCTGGCCTGGGGCACGCCGATCCTGGACAGCGTCGTCACGCTCGCCGCGGCCTCGGCGGCGACCGGGCGGATCGAGGTCGGCTTCGCGGTGCTGCAGCTCGCGCTGCGCCGCGTGTCGTGGATCGCCAAGCAGATCGGCAGCCTCCAGCTGGTCTCCGGCGGGCGGTTGCAGCTCGGCGTCGGCGTGGGCGGTCACCCCGCCGAGGAGTGGGCGGCGGCCGGGGTGGACCTCGGTGACCGGGGCAGGCGCACCGACGAGGCGCTGGACGTGCTGCCCGCCCTGCTGTCCGGCGAACCGACGCGGCTGCCGGACGTCGACGCGTCCGTGGCGCTGCGCCCCGCCGCGCCGATGCCGCCGCTCTGGATCGGCGGCGACTCGCCGGCCGCGCTGAAGCGGGTGGCGCGGACCGGTGCGGGCTGGCTGCCCGCGGCGGTGACCCCCGGTCAGGTGGCCGTGGGGCGGCAGGCGGTCGAAGACCTCACCGGCACGCGACCGCCGACCACCGTGTCGGTCTTCGCCACGCTCAACGCCCATCGCGGCGGGATGACCCGGGAGGCCCTGGTCGACCTGTGCGCCACCGGGTTCGGGTTCCCCCGCGAGCACGCCGACGCCGTCGTGGTCGGCGGCAAGCCGGAAGAGGTGGCGGACGCGCTGAGGCGGTACGCGGACCTGGGTGTCGGCCAGGTGGTCGTGGTGCCGTTCGGCTCGGGGTGGGCCGAGCAGTGCGAGCTGCTGGCCGAAGCCGGGTCGGTCTTGACGAGCTGAGACGGGAGAGTCGCATGTGGACCGGATCGGGAAGGGCACGACCCGTTCACCATTCGAGAGGGCGACGATGAAGGCACTAGTGCTGGCGGGCGGCAAGGGAACCAGGTTGCGCCCGTTCACCTACTCCATGGCGAAGCAACTCGTCCCGGTGGCCAACACGCCGGTGCTGACGCACTGCCTGGAGAACATCCGGTCGATCGGCGTCCGCGAGGTGGCCGTCGTGGTCGGCGGCGGGGAGGTGGAGATCCAGTCGGTGATCGGCGACGGCGCCGACCTCGGCCTGGAGATCACCTACCTGGTGCAGGACAGCCCGCTCGGCCTCGCGCACTGCGTGCGGATCGCCGCCGACTTCCTCGGTGACGACGACTTCGTCATGTACCTGGGCGACAACGTCGTGGCCGACGGGATCGGGGAGGCGGCCGAGCGGTTCCGCGCGCAACGGCCGGACGCGCAGGTGCTGGTGGCCAAGGTGGACGACCCGCGCCAGTACGGCGTGGTCGAGGTGGACCACGACGGCCGGGTGCACCTGCTGGCGGAGAAGCCGCTGCACCCGCGCAGCGACCTGGCGATCGTCGGCGTGTACTTCTTCACCGCCGCGGTGCACGAGGCGGTCGCGGACCTGCGGCCGAGCCACCGCGGCGAGCTGGAGATCACCGACGCCCTGCAGTGGCTGGTCAACCGCGGCCGGGTGGTGACCGCGTCGGACTACCCCGGCTACTGGCGTGACATCGGCAGCGCCGACGGCCTGCTGGACTGCAACCGCGTCCTGCTCCAGCGCGTCACGGCCGCCGTGCGCGGCCGCGTCGACAGCACGAGCACCGTCCGCGGCGAGGTCGTGGTGGAGGAGGGCGCCGTGGTCACCGGCTCGGAGCTCGTCGGCCCGCTCGTCATCGGCGCGGGCGCGGTGGTCAACGGCAGCCACCTCGGCCCGTTCACCTCCGTGGGCCCCGGCTGCCTGATCGAGGACTCGACCATCTCGGACTCGATCCTGCTCGACGGCGCCCAGGTGTTCGGCGCCCGGGAGCTGCGCCGCTCGCTGATCGGCCGGTGGGCCAAGGTCGGCACCGGTGGGGGCGGCGCGGGCCGGATGCTCATCGGCGACCACTCGCTCGCGCAGGTGATCGCATGAGGGTCCTGGTCACCGGCGGCGCCGGGTTCATCGGTTCCAGGTTCGTGCACATGCTGCTCGACGGCGCCTTACCCGGCCTGGAGGGCGCGTCGGTCACCGTGCTGGACAAGCTCACGTACGCCGCTTCGCTCACCAACCTGCCCGACCGCGGCCCCCGGCTGGCCTTCGTCCGCGGCGACGTGTGCGACGCCGAGCTGCTCGACCGGGTGCTGCCCGGTCACGACGCCGTGGTGCACTTCGCCGCGGAGTCCCACGTCGACCGGTCGATCACGATGGCGGGCGACTTCGTCACCACCAACGTGCGCGGCACCCAGACCCTGCTGGAGTCCTGCCGACGGGCGGGCACGGGCACCGTGGTGCACGTGTCCACCGACGAGGTCTACGGCTCGATCGAGACCGGGTCCTGGGACGAGGACCGGCCGCTGCTGCCCAACTCGCCGTACGCCGCCTCCAAGGCCGCGTCCGACCTGATGGCCCGCGCGTACTGGCGGACCTACGGGCTGGACGTGCGGGTCACCCGGTGCACCAACAACTACGGGCCCAACCAGCACGTCGAGAAAGTGATCCCGCTGTTCGTCACCAACCTGCTGCGCGGCCTGCCGGTACCGCTCTACGGCGACGGGCACAACGTCCGCGAGTGGCTGCACGTCGAGGACCACTGCCGCGCGCTGGCGCTGGTGCTGCTGCACGGCACGGCGGGGCGGATCTACAACGTGGGCGGCGGGACCGAGGTGACCAACGCCGAGTTGACCGCGCGGCTGGTGGAGCTGTGCGGCGCGTCGCCCGACCTGGTCCGGCACGTGGCCGACCGCCAGGGCCACGACCTGCGCTACTCGGTGGACGACACCAGGATCCGCACCGAGCTGGGTTACCGGCCGCAGCGCTCGTTCGACGAGGGCCTGCGGCGGACCGTGCGGTGGTACCGCGACAACCCGGACTGGTGGGGGCCCCTCGTGGCCGGGGCGGAGCGGCACCTGCGACCCGCGTCGGTGACGACATGAACATCGTGAAGGCGTCCACGACGGGGCAGCAGGCGATGCCCGACCGGGCGGCGGAACCGGTGGCGCGGACCTGGCCCGCGGTGCTGGCCGAGCAGCAGCCGCAGTGGCCCGACCAGGACCGCGTCGCGCGGGTCCGCGACGAGCTGGGCGGGCGGCCGGGCCTGGTCACCGCCGCCGAGATCACCACGCTGCGGTCCCTGCTGGCCGAGGTCGCGGCCGGGCGGATGGAGGTGCTCCAGGCGGGCGACTGCGCCGAGGACCCGGCCGAGTGCACCCCCGCCGAGGTCACCCGCAAGATCGCGATGATCGACGTGCTGGCGAACGTGATGCGGATGACCACCGGCAAGCCGGTCGTGCGCGTCGGCCGCATCGCCGGGCAGTTCGCCAAGCCCCGCTCGCGGCCGGTCGAGGTGGTCGACGGCGTGGAGCTGCCGGTGTACCGCGGGCACATGGTCAACGGTCCCGGCCCCGACGCGCTCTCGCGGCGCGCCGACCCCGAACGCCTGCTCACCGGGTACGTCGCCGCCGCGGCCGCCACCGAGGTGATCCGGCGGCACAACGCGGGCGACCGGCCGGTCGCCGAGCCGCCGCTGTGGACCAGCCACGAGGCGTTGCTGCTGGACTACGAGGTGCCGATGATGCGCTGGGACCAGCGGCTGGGCCGCTACCTCGCCTCGACGCACTGGCCGTGGGTCGGCGAGCGCACCCGGCAGGTCGACGGCGCGCACGTGGACCTGCTGTCCACCGTGGCCAACCCGGTCGCGTGCAAGGTCGGGCCGCGCATGTCGCCCGCCGAGCTGCTGGACCTGTGCGAGCGGCTGGACCCCGACCGCGAACCGGGCCGGCTCACGCTGATCGCGCGGATGGGCGCCGGGCGGGTGGACGCGGTGACCCGCCTCGCCGCCGCGGTGCGGGCCGCGGGCCACCCGGTGATCTGGCTGTGCGACCCCATGCACGGCAACACCGTGGAGCTGCGGGACGGGCGCAAGACCCGCTTCATCGTGACGATCGCCGCCGAGGTGCGCGACTTCCACGCGGCGGTCCGGGCCGCCGGGGCGGTGGCCGGCGGCCTGCACCTGGAGACCACGCCCCACCAGGTGCTCGAGTGCGTGCCCGACAAGGAGGCGGGGCGCAACGTGGCGCGCAGGTACACGAGCCTGTGCGACCCCCGGTTGAACCTGGAACAGGCGGTGGCGGTGGTGGCGCAATGGGCGAGGTGAACGGATCCGACGGGATGAGCGGCCGGCGGGCCCTGGTGACCGGTGCGGCCGGCGGGATCGGCGGCGCGATCGTCGAGCTGCTGTCCGCCCGCGGTGTCGCGGTCGCGGCGGTGGACCGCGACACCGACCGGCTGGCCGACGACGACCGGTGGAGCGGGAAGGTCTGGGTGCACCGCGCGGACGTGTCCGACCCCGACCAGGTCGAGGAGGTGGTCGACGCGGTCGAGCGCGACCTGGGCCCGATCGACTACCTGGTCAACTGCGCCGGCATCCTGCGGCCCGGCGACGTGGTCGGCATGTCCGACGAGGACTGGCTGGACACGATCAGGGTCAACTGCACCGGCGTGTTCCTGGTCAGCCGCGCCGTGGTGCGCCGCATGGTGCCGCGCCGCGCGGGGGCGGTGGTGACCATCGGCTCGAACGCCGCCGGCACCGCGCGGATGAACATGGCCGCCTACGCCGCGTCCAAGGCGGCCGTGGCGGCGTTCACCCGGTGCCTGGGCCTGGAGGTCGCCCGGTACGGCATCCGGTGCAACGTGGTCGCGCCGGGCTCGACCGACACGCCCATGGTGACCGCCCTGTGGAACGGCGGCGACGCCGAGCGGGTGTCGATCGACGGCTCGCTCGAGTCCTTCCGCACCGGCATCCCGCTCGGGAAGCTGGCCCACCCCCTCGACGTCGCCCACGCCGTGCACTTCCTGCTGTCCGACCAGGCCGCACACGTCACCATGCACGACCTCACGGTCGACGGCGGCGCGGCGCTCGGCCACTAGCCGCGATAGGACGATCATGCCCATCCCACCCATCCAGCCCTACCCGATGCCCACCGAGGAGTCGTTGCCCGCCAACGCCGCGGACTGGCGGATCGACCCGCGCCGGGTCGTGCTCCTCGTGCACGACATGCAGAAGTACTTCGTGGAGCCGTTCCCGGAGTCGCGGTCGCCGCGGACCGAGCTGGTGGCCAACACCGCCGCGGTGCGCGAGCGCTGCGCCGCGCTGGGCGTGCCCGTGGCCTACACGGCGCAACCGGGTGACATGTCGCCGGCCCGGCGCGGGCTGCTGCGGGACTTCTGGGGACCCGGGATGACCGCCGGGCCCGAGCACCGCGAGATCGTCGCGCCGCTCGCGCCCCGGCCCGGCGACTGGCGGCTCACCAAGTGGCGCTACAGCGCGTTCCACCGCACCGAGCTGCTGGAGCTGATGACCGCGGCGGGCCGCGACCAGCTGCTCTGCTGCGGGGTCTACGCCCACGTCGGCATCCTCTCCACGATGGTCGACGCGCTGGCCAACGACATCCAGGCGTTCCTGGTGGCCGACGCGGTCGCGGACTTCGACGCCGACTTCCACCGGCGGACCGTCGAGTACGCGGCGGCCCGGTGCGCCGTCGTCACGACGACCCGCGACGTGCTGGCCCGGCTCCCGGTCGCGGAGCCGGTCCGATGACCGCCGCGGCCGCGGTGCTCGCCCGGGTGCTGGGCCCCAACCCGCCGCCGTTCGCCCTGCTCTACCGCCGCGAGGCCGACGACGAGCGGGTGGACGTGCTGGTGGGCGACGTCGAGGTGGTGGACACGCTCGCCGAGCTGCCCGTCCCGCGGACCCCGGCGCCCGGCGCGGGCCACGACCTGCTCGTCCTGGTGCCCTTCCGACAGGTCGCGGAACGCGGCTTCGCCCACCACGACGACGGCTGCCCGCTCGTCGCGCTGCGGGTGCGCGAGCAGGCCGTGATCGGCGTCGAAGAACTGCTGGAGAGCCTGCCCAACCAGCCCATCGACCTGCGCAACCGGCGGTTCGAGCCGGACGACGACGTCTACGCCCGGCAGGTGGCCGACGTGGTGGAGCACGAGATCGGCCGGGGCGAGGGCGCGAACTTCGTGATCCGCCGGTCCTTCGTGGCCGACCTGGACGATCCCACGCCCGCGGCGGCGCTGGCGTTCTTCCGCCGCCTGCTGGCGGGGGAGGAGGGCACCTACTGGACGTTCATCGTGCACACCGGGACGTCCACCCTGGTCGGCGCGAGCCCCGAGCGGCACGTCTCGCTGAACGCCGGCGTGGCGTCGATGAGCCCGATCAGCGGCACCTACCGCTACCCGCCGACCGGCCCCGAGCTGTCCGGGCTGATCGGCTTCCTCGCCGACGAGAAGGAGACCGACGAGCTCTACATGGTGGTGGACGAGGAGCTGAAGATGATGTGCCGGGTCTGCGACGGCGAATGCCGCGTGGACGGGCCGCGACTGCGCGAGATGGCGCGGCTGGCCCACACCGAGTACCTCATCACCGGGCGATGCACGCGCGACGTGCGGGACGTGCTGCGTGAGACGATGTTCGCCCCGACCGTCACCGGCTCGCCGATCGAGAACGCCTGCCGGGTGATCGCCCGGCACGAGACCGGCGGCCGCGGCTACTACAGCGGCGTGGTCGCGCTGATCGGGCGGGACGGCGACGGCGGGCGCGCGCTCGACTCGGCGATCCTGATCCGCACCGCGGAGATCAGCGGGGGCGGGCTGCGCATCGGCGTCGGAGCGACGCTGGTGCGCCACTCCGACCCGCTCTCGGAGGTGGCCGAGACCGCGGCCAAGGCCTCCGCGCTGCTGGCCGCGATCGGCGCGGACGGGCGGCTGGGCGCGCACCCCGAGGTGGTCGACGCCCTGGAGCGGCGCAACACCCCGCTGGCCGGGTTCTGGCTGGACGAGGGCGCGAACGACCGGCCCGTCGAGGAACTGCTGGGCAGGCGGGTGCTGCTGGTCGACGCCGAGGACACGTTCACCGCCATGCTGGAGAGCCAGTTGCGCAGCCTCGGCCTCCTGGTGCACCTCGTCCGCTACGACGAGCCGGTGCGCCCGCACGACTACGACCTCGTCGTGCTCGGACCGGGTCCGGGCGACCCGAACGCGGACGACGACCCCAGGGTGGCCGCGTTGCGCCGGCTGGTCCGCCGGCTGCTCGACGAGGGACGGCCGCTGCTCGCGGTGTGCCTGTCGCACCAGGTGCTCTCCCGGGAGCTCGGGCTGGCGGTGCGCCGCCGGGCCACGCCGAACCAGGGCGTGCGCCGCACCGTCGACCTGTTCGGCGAGCGGGTCGACGTCGGGTTCTACAACAGCTTCGCCGCCCACAGCCCGCACGACGTCCACGAGGCGCCCGGCGGGGTGCGGGTCGAGGTCAGCCGGGACGCGGGTGGCGAGGTGCACGCGCTGCGCGGTCCCGGGTTCCGGTCGGTGCAGTTCCACGCGGAGTCGGTGATCAGCCGCGACGGCCTCGACGTGCTGCGCGGGCTGGTCCGCGACCTGCTCGCACGGCGTTCGGTGGTGGTCCGCTGAGATGGGAGCGACGATCGGGATGGACATCGTGGTGGTAGGCGGCGGCATCGGCGGCTTGGCCGCCGCGCTGTCCGCGGCCAGGGCGGGGCACCGGGCGACCGTGCTGGAGCGTGCGCCCTCGTTCCAGGAGCTCGGCGCGGGGATCCAGCTCGCGCCCAACGCGTTCCACGCGCTCGACGCGCTCGGCGTCGGGGTCGAGGTGCGCCGCCGTGCCGTGTTCACCGAGGAGCTGCGCCTCATGGACGGCGTGAGCGGCGACGTGGCGGTGAGCCTGCCCCTCACCGGGGCTTACCGCAAGCGGTTCGGCAACCCCTACGCGGTCGTGCACCGCGGCGACCTGTTCCAGCCGCTGCTGCAGGCGTGCCGGCAGCACCCCGGCGTCGACCTGCTCGCCGACCACGCCGTGGTGGGCTACGAGCAGGACGCCGACGGGGTGCGGGCGGTGCTCGCCGACGGCCGCCAGGTGGCCGGTGACCTGCTGATCGGCGCGGACGGCATCCGCTCCGCGGTGCGCGGTCAGCTCGTCGGCGACGGGCCGCCCCGGGTCTCCGGGCACACGATCTACCGCTGCGTGGTCCCGATGGGCGAGGTGCCCGAGGACCTGCGCGCCAACCGGGTCACGTTGTGGGCCGGGCCGAAGTGGCACTTCGTGCACTACCCGATCGCCCGCGGCGAGCTGCTCAACCTGGCCGCCACGGTCGACGACGGCGCGAGCCGGGCGGTGGTCGGCGACCCGGTGCCCACCGACCGCGTCCGCAACCTGTTCCACCGGCTGCCCCCGGTCGCGCGGCGGCTGCTGCACCTCGGCCGCGACTGGCGGACCTGGGTGCTGTGCGACCGGGGCCGGCTGGACCGGTGGGTCGACGGCCGCGTCGCCCTGCTCGGCGACGCCGCCCACCCGATGCTCCAGTACGCCGCGCAGGGCGCCTGCATGGCGCTGGAGGACGCCGTGGTGCTCGGCCGGGTGCTGGGCGAGCACGCGGCCGAAGTCACCACGACGTTGGAGCGCTACAACGACGTGCGTCGCGAACGTGCCGCGTTCGCGCAGCACGTGTCCACCGAGATCGGCACGCAGCTGTACCACGTGGCGGGAGAGGAGGCGCGGCAGCGCAACGAGATGCTGCGGGCGCTCTCCCCGTCCGACCTGCTCGACCGGGTCGCGCCGCTGCACGGCTCCCGCGGCTTCGGGCTGCCCGCGGCCACCCGCCCCGTCGACCTCGCCGACGCCGGCCACTAGATCCAACACGAGAGGCGAACCTGTCAGATGACGACTGCTGTGTGGGACTACCTTCCCGAGTACGAGGCCGAGCGCGCGGACATCCTCGACGCCGTCGACACCGTGTTCCGGTCCGGCCGGCTGGTGCTCGGCGACAGCGTGCAGGGCTTCGAGCGCGAGTACGCCGAACGGCACGGGCTGCGGCACTGTGTGAGCTGCGACAACGGCACCAACGCGCTCGTGCTGGGGCTGCGCGCGCTCGGTGTGGGCCGCGGTGA
Organism: Saccharothrix saharensis; assembly: GCF_006716745.1. Lineage (NCBI taxonomy): Bacteria > Bacillati > Actinomycetota > Actinomycetes > Pseudonocardiales > Pseudonocardiaceae > Saccharothrix > Saccharothrix saharensis. The sequence goes on from NZ_VFPP01000001.1 coordinate 8,362,360, forward strand.
CGAGGTGATCACCGTGTCCAACACCGCCGCGCCCACCGTCGTGGCCATCGACCAGGTCGGCGCGACGCCGGTCTTCGTCGACATCCGCGCCGAGGACTACCTGATGAACACCGACCTGGTCGCCGCCGCCATCACCGAGCGGACCAAGTGCCTGCTGCCGGTGCACCTGTACGGCCAGTGCGTGGACATGGCGCCGTTGACCGCCCTGGCGGCCGAGCACGGCCTGGTGGTGCTGGAGGACTGCGCGCAGTCGCACGGCGCGACCCACCACGGCCGGATCGCCGGGACCATGGGCGACGCGGCGGCGTTCTCGTTCTACCCGACCAAGGTCCTCGGCGCCTACGGCGACGGCGGCGCCGTGGTCACCGACCAGGACGAGGTCGCGGAGTCGCTGCGCCGGCTGCGCTACTACGGCATGGAGAAGCAGTACTACGTGACGTCCACGCCGGGCCACAACAGCCGCTTGGACGAGGTGCACGCGGAGATCCTGCGCCGCAAGCTGCGCCGGTTCGACGACTACCTCGCCGGCCGCCGCCGGGTCGCCGCCCGCTACGCCGAGCGGCTGTCGGACACCGACCTCGTGCTGCCCGCGATCACCGCGGGCAACGACCACGTGTACTACCTCTACGTGGTCCGCCACCCGCGGCGGGACGAGATCATCGAGCGGCTGCGCGGCTACGGCATCGAGCTGAACGTGAGCTACCGCTGGCCCGTGCACACGATGTCCGGCTTCGCGCACCTCGGGTACCAGGCGGGCGACCTGCCGGTGACCGAGCGGCTGGCGGACGAGATCTTCTCGCTGCCGATGTACCCGTCGCTGCCGGAAGACCTGCAGGACAAGGTGATCGACGCGCTCATCGAGGTGCTGGCGACGCTGTGAGGCCGAGCGGTGGGCGGACCGGCGCGCGTGCCCCGGTCCGCCCGCCTACTCCGCGTGCAGGACGAAGAACAGGAAGCTCGGGAACGTGTCGAGGAGGTGGAACTCCTCCCCGAACAGCTCCCGCGCCTCGGGCACGGGCCGGGGTTCGTGGACGACCGAGATCCGGAAGCCCGCCGCGGTGAACGCGTCGGTCATCGCGTGCAGCGGCCGGTCCCAGAAGGTCAGCTCGGCGGTCTGGCCGCCCATGGTCCACTCCTCCACCCGGTCGGCCGTGGCGAAGTAGTCCGGCCGCGGCCCGGTCATGCGCCGGATGACGTTGATCAGGGTGGGGTGGTTGACCGAGGCGATCAGCCGCCCGCCGGGCTTGAGCACGCGGTGCAGCTCGGCCAGCGGAGGACCCCAGTCCCGCAGGTAGTGCAGGACCAGGGACGCCATGACGTCGTCGAACTCGTCGTCGGGGTAGGGCAGCGGGCCGGCCAGGTCGACCACGCGCAGGTCCGCGTCGGGGCCGAGCCGGCGCCGGGCCTGCGCCAGCATCCCGGCGCTGCCGTCGAAGCCGCTCACCGCGGCGCCCCGCTCGCGCAGCGCCGCGAACAGGGGCCCGGAACCGCACCCGGCGTCCAGGACCCGCCGGCCGGCCACGTCACCGGCCAGCGCGAGGGCCGCGGGCCGTTCGTAATAGGCGTTGATGATGCTGGTCTCGTTCTCGGCCGTGTACCCCTCGGCCAGGCTGTCGTAATCGCCGGCTCGCGACGGAATGGCGACCAGGGCGTCTTCCTCGGCTGCGTGGGACATGAGTCCCATCGTGGCACGGCGCGCGCCGGCGATTACGACCGGATCAGCGGAAATAGCCGTCGAACATGATCCGGCTGATTTCGGTGGTCGTTTCCATACCGACGTCGTAACCGTTGTCGACGACCTGGGTGTTGTTCATGACGGCGAGCGTGTAGCGCTCGTCGGGGCCGACGAAGCCCACCGAGTTCATCAGCCACGAACCGTCGTCGTTGTCGTCGGACCAGCCGTTCTTGTTGCCCGGTCGGGCCGCGGCGCCCGCGCCCCACACGCCCCACTGCTGGTTGGCGTCGACCGCGCGCATCTCGTTGACGATGTAGTCGCGGTGCCGGGCCGGCAGCCTGGTCAGCACGTAGTTGACCAGCCGGTCCAGGTCGTCGGCCGTGGTGAGGATCCAGCCCCAGTGGTGCGGGTGCTCGTCGGTGAACCGCATGTCGGTCATGCCGTAGGACGGGAAGCGGGCGGCGAACTCCTGCTCGCCGCCGTAGCGGGTCCACAGCGTGTGCGCCGCGGCGTCGTCGCTGGAGTTCAGCATGCGGTGCATGAGGTCGCGGTCTTCCGCGGTCAACGTGACGGTGCCCGCGTCGTCGCGCAGCAGGAGGTCCACGACCATGGCGAGCTTGGGCGTGGAGCAGGCCCAGATGAGCACGTCCGAGTGGGTGTTGCGCCAGACCGCGCCGGTCTTGCGGTCGCGCACCACGATCCCGGCGAACCCGGGGCGGCTCTCGGCGTAGGCGTTCGCCCGGCGGATCCGGTGGAGCAGCGTCCAGTCGAAGTGGCCCGGGACGGTGATCGGGTTGGCGTGGTCGACGGCGCCGGCGGCGACCGGGGGCGCGGCGTTGGCCGCCGGGGCGACCAGCGGCGTGGCGAAGGTGGCCGCGAGCAGTGCGACGGCGACCATTCGTCGGGTGATCGGGATCATGTCGACGGAAGTTAGCAGGACGCCACTCACATCGACCACGAATTGCCGGTGACCATCCTCATGATGACGAAGCACGATCGTGGACAACCTTTTCGGCGCGGTTCTCCCAAGTGCGCGGACATCGTTTTCCTCGTCCCGCCGGCGGGAACCGGCGCGTCGGTCGAGCCGCCGGTCGGGACCAGGGGCACGGGAACGCCGGCTCGCGGTGCGGCACCCCGAACGGGTGGGGCGCGCCACGGGTGGGCCGGTGTCGACGCCCGGCCGCACCGCGTAGGGTGGGGCCATCCCCGCGGGAGCCCTGCGCGTCCGGGCTGAGAGGACGGCACGATCGGCCGTCGACCGTTCGCACCTGACCCGGTTCGTACCGGCGTAGGGAGGATTTTGCATGCGCACGTTCACCAGGTTCGGCGTCACCGCCGTGGTCGCGCTGGTCGCCGTCGCCCTGACGGCCTGCGGCAGCGACGGCGGGGGCGCGCAGGGCGGGGAGAACCGCCCGAAGGTCCGCCTCGCGCTGGACTGGACGCCCAACGTCAACCACACCGGCATCTTCATCGCCCAGAAGCAGGGGTGGTTCGAGGAGGCCGGGCTGGACGTGGAGCTGCTGCCCTACAACAACACCTCGCCGGACACGCTGGTCTCCTCCGGCGCGGCCGACTTCGGCATCAGCTTCCAGGACTCGTTCAGCTTCTCGAAGGCGTCCGGCGCGGACATCACGTCGGTGATGGCGATCGTGCAGCACTGGGCCACCGCGATCGCGGTCCGCGGTGACCGCACCGACATCAAGACCCCCGCCGACCTCGACGGCAAGACCTACGGCGGCTTCGGCGCGGCCTACGAAGAGCCGAAGATGCGAGAGGTCATCAAGAACGCGGGCGGCAAGGGCGAGTTCGAGACCATCGTGCTGGGCACCGCCGCCTACGAGGCCGTCTACGCGGGCGAAGCGGACTTCACCGAGCCGTTCCTGAACGTCGAGGGCGTGCAGGCCGACCTGCGCGGCACGCCGTTCAAGACCTTCTCCTACACCGACTTCGGCTTCCCCGACTCCTACAACGTGATCCTGGTCGGCAAGACGCCGTGGCTGGCCGAGAACAGCGACACGGCCAAGAAGTTCGTCCAGGCCGTGCAGCGCGGCTACCAGTTCGCCGCCGAGGACCCGGCACGCGGCGCGGCGCTGCTCGCGGAGGCCGATCCGGCCGCGTTCGGCGAGCAGGAGATGGTGTCGCGCGGCGTGAAGATGATGGCCGAGGAGTACCTGCTCGACGCCAACGGCGTGGTGGGGCCGCAGACGGCCGAGATCTGGACGGGCCTGTCCGGCTTCCTCTACGACTCCGGCGTCCTGGCCGGGCCGGACGGCTCGCCGCTGACCGAGCGGCCGGACTTCTCGACCTGGTTCACCAACGACTACCTGGCGCCCTCACCGTGATCGCACCCGCGCGCGGGAGGGCCCGGCGCACGCTGACCGCGGTCCTCCCGCCGCTGGTGCTCGTGGTGGTCGGCCTCGTCGTCTGGCAGTGGGCGGTGACGTCCACCGGCGTCCGGCCGCAGGTGCTGCCCTCGCCGCTGCGCGTGCTGGAGCAGGGGTGGCGCAACCGCGAGCTGATCTGGACCCACACGGTGCCGACGCTGCAGGTGACGGCCATCGGGTTCGCCTGCTCGCTGGCGCTGAGCTGGGCGCTGGCCATCGCGGTGGACTTCTCCCGGTGGCTGCGCCGCGCCCTCACCCCGTTGCTGGTGGCGTCGCAGACGATCCCGATCATCGTCATCGCGCCGCTGCTCATCATCTGGTTCGGCTTCGGGTTGCTGCCCAAGGTGGTGGTGATCGCGCTGGTGACGTTCTTCCCGATCGCGATCGGCCTGATCGAGGGCTTCGCCGCCACCGACCGCAAGGCGACCGACCTGCTGCGCAGCATGGGCGCCTCGCGCTGGCAGCGGTTCCGGTACGTGCGGCTGCCGGGCGCGCTGCCGTCGTTCTTCACGGCGTTGCGCATCGGCATCACCTACGCGGTGACCGGGGCGGTGTTCGCCGAGTACGCGGGTGCCAAGGAGGGGTTGGGCATCTTCATGAGCCTGCAGAAGAACTCCTTCCGCACCGACCTGGTGCTGGCGGCGGTGGTGGTCACCGCGCTGCTGTCGATCGGTTTGTTCGGGCTGACCCACCTCGTCGAGCGGCTGGTCATCCCGTGGCACGTGAAGAGGCGTCGTGGGTGAGGTCAAGCTCTCGGTCGAGGACCTGCACAAGTCGTTCCGGACCGACGCGGGCGTGCTGCCGGTGCTCGACGGCGTCCGCTTCGACATCGCGCCGGGCGAGTTCGTCTCGGTGATCGGGCCGAGCGGCTGCGGCAAGTCCACGCTGTTCAACGTCATCGCCGGGCTGGAGCGGCCGGACGCGGGCCGGGTGGTCGTGGACGGGCGCGACACCACCGGGCGCAGCGACCCGTTCGCCTACATGCCGCAGCAGGACCTGCTGTTCCCCTGGCGGACCGTGCTGGACAACACCACGTTGGGGCTGGAGGTCGCGGGCGTGCCCCGGCGGGTCGCGCGGGAACGGGCCCGCGCGTTGTTCGGGCCGTTCGGCCTGGCCGGGTTCGAGTCGGCGCACCCGCAGGAGCTGTCCGGCGGCATGCGGCAGCGGGCGGCCCTGCTGCGCACCGTGGTGCAGGACCGGGCCGTGCTGCTGCTGGACGAGCCGTTCGGCGCGTTGGACTCGTTGACCCGTGCCGACATGCAGGAGTGGCTGGAGGGCGTCCGCACCGGGTTCGAGTGGACCGTGCTGCTGATCACCCACGACATCCGCGAGGCGGTGCTGCTGTCCGACCGGGTGCTGGTGCTCGCGCCCCGGCCCACCCGGGTGCACCTGGAGGTGGAGGTCGACCTGCCGCACCCGCGACGCCTGGACGTGATCACCGAGCCGCGGTTCGCGCAGTTGGAGGACGTGCTGCTCAACGCGTTGCGCGGGCGGCACCCGGAGGTTTGAGCGGGTCGGTCGGCGGGGGAGGTGGTGCCGGTGGGGCGGGCCAGGTTCTGCGTCGCGGTGGTGTTCTTCGTCAACGGGGCGGTGTTCTCCAGTTGGGCCTCGCGCGTGCCCGCGATCGCGGACCGGGTGGGCGCGGGCCCGGCGGCCATCGCGGTGGCGGTCTTCGGCCTGAGCGCGGGTGCGGTGGTCGGCCTGCCGCTGTCCGGTGTGCTGGTGTCCCGGTTCGGCAGCACGGCGGTCGTGCGGGCGGTGCTGGTCGGGTACGCGGCGGCGCTCGTGGCGGTGGGGGTGGCTCCGGACCTCGTGCTGCTGACGGCGGCGTTGGCCGGTCTGGGCGTCGGCAACGGGATGCTGGACGTGGCGATGAACACCGCCGCGATCGAGGTGGAGCGCCGGTACCGCCGGCAGGTGATGGCGGCGTTCCACGCCCAGTTCAGCTTCGGCGGGCTGGCGGGTGCCCTGGTCGGGGCGGGAGCCGCCGGGATCGGCGCGCCGCCCGCGGTGCACCTGCCGGTGGTCGCTTCGGTGCTGCTGGTGGCGGGGATGGCCGCGACCGCCGGGCTGCTGCCCGCGTCACCGGACCGCGAGGTCGGGCGCCGCGGGTCGCCGCGCCGTGACCGGCGGCTGGTGCTGCTGGGGCTGCTGGTCCTGTGCAGCCTGCTGTGCGAGGGCGCGGTGTACGACTGGAGCGCGGTCTACCTGCGGGACGAGGTCGGCGGCAGCCCGGCGGTCGCGGCCCTGGGGTTCGCCGCGTTCTCCCTGTCCATGGCGTGCTGCCGGCTGGTGGCGGACCGGTTCGTCGACCGGGTGGGACGGGTGCGGTACGTGCGGGTGGCGGGCGTGCTGGCGGCGGCGGGGCTCGGGCTGGTGCTGCTCGGTCCCGGCGTGGCGGCGGGCGTGGTCGGCTTCGGGTTGGTGGGGCTCGCGCTGGCCGGGGTCGTGCCGACGCTGTTCAGCGCCGCCGCGGACGGGCGGGTCAACCCGGCGGGTGCGATCGCCGTGGTGTCGACGATCGGGTACTCGGGCTTCCTGGCCGGACCGGCCTTGATCGGCGGGATCGCGGCGGCGTCGTCGCTGCGGCTCGCGGTGGCGGCGCTGGTCGTGCTGGCGCTGGCGGTGTCGGCGGGGGCCGGGGTGCTGCGTGACCGGCCGGGACGCGCGGCCGGGTGACGCGACGCGTGGTCGGTGACCGGTCGGGCGGAAGGTCGGCCCCGTCAGTCGAGCAGTGCGGCCCGCAGGCGGTCGAGGGTGGTGGGACGGAGGCCCAGGGCGGTCGCGAAGCCCGCGGGTGAGCCGTGTTCGTCCTCGATCGCCCGCAGGAAGCCCAGCATGGTCTCCCGGTTCGCGGTCAGCATCGACGGCGGGACGTGCGACCAGTGGGTCCGGGTGTCGTCCTCACCGCCCGCCGTCACCGACGCCTGCCAGCGGGCGGTGGCGGTCTCGCTCAGGGCGTAGTCGTCGGCGACGTCCTCGGCCGGGACGCCGAGCAGGCGCAGCACGAACGCGGCCAGCACGCCGGTCCGGTCCTTGCCCGCCGCGCAGTGGAACACCGCGGGCAGCGCGTCCGGCGCGGCCAGCGCCTCGACCGCCGCCCTCAACCCGGAGGCACCCTCGACCGCGATCTCCCGGTAGTGGTCCACCGCGAAGTCCGGGCGCGCCGACTCCTCCGACGGCAACGCCGACCAGTCGGGCACCCGACGCAGCAGCGGCACGTGCAGCAGACGCCCAGGCCAGTCCGGCGGCGGCTCCCACGTCCGCTCGCTCAGCTCCGCGGCCGTGCGCAGGTCCAGCACGGTGGCCGCGCCCAGCGCCAGGAACGCCGCCGCACCCCGCCCGGTGAGCCGGTGCAGGCCGTCGGAGCGGTACAGCCGCCCCCACGCCACCGAGCGCCCGTCCTCCGTGCGGTAGCCGCCGAGGTCGCGGAAGTTGAACAGGCCGTCGATGTCGAGGAACCTCGACGCCACGTCCATCAGTCCACCGCCGGCGACGACGCCTGCGCCCAGTACCGCTTGGGGATGCGGCCCGCCAACCGTGCGTTGAACCCGGCCGCCACCCCGTCGGCCATCGCCCGCGCCATCCGCTCGGGCTCGGTGGCCCGGGTGACCGCCGTGGCCAGCAGCACGGCCGCACACCCCAGCTCCATGGCCAGCGCGGCGTCGCTGGCGGTGCCGATGCCCGCGTCCAGGATCACCGGCACGCCCGCCTGGTCCGCGATCATCTCGATGTTGTGCGGGTTGGCGATGCCCCGACCGGTGCCGATCGGGGAACCCAGCGGCATCACGGCCGCGCAGCCCACGTCCTCCAACCGCCGCGCCACGATCGGGTCGTCCGTGGTGTAGGGCAGCACGGTGAAGCCGTCGTCCACCAACTGCTCGGCCGCGAGCACGAGTTCGGTCACGTCGGGCAGCAGCGTCCGCTCGTCCGCGACGACCTCCAGCTTGACCCAGTCGGTCTCCAACGCCTCGCGCGCCAGCCGCGCGGTGAGCACCGCCTCGGCCGCGCCGCGACAGCCCGCCGTGTTGGGCAGCACGGCGATCTTCAAGCGCTCCAACAGGTCCAGCACCCCACCGCCGGACGCGTTGACCCGGCGCAGCGCCACGGTGGTCAGCTCCGTGCCCGACGCCACCAGCGCGCGTTCCAGCACGGCGAGGTTCATGGCGCCGCCGGTACCCATGATCAGCCGGGAACCGAACTCCCGGTCGGCGATCCGCAGCGGCTCATCCACCCTGCACCGCCGTGAGCACCTCGACCGACGCGCCGTCGTGCAGCGCGGTGTCCCACGCGTGCCGGGGCAGGACCTCGCCGTCCACGGCGACCGCTATCCCGGTGCGCCGGGCGGACAGCCGCTCGACGAGCTCGGCCGCGGTGCACCCGTCCGCCACTTCGGTCGCCTGTCCGTTGACCACGAGGTTCACCAGCGCCTCCCCGAGCGTGGGCATCGACATGGTGTCGGTTCCGGTGCGCTCACCGGATCTTCGACCGTAGTGCCGATCTCCGGGCGCGCCATACCGCCACTCGTGCGGGGCTGCCCTCCCCGAACCGGAGGAGTGCCGCCCGGCACGGGATGTCGCTAGCGTCGCGGGCATGCGACAGCGCGATCGCCTGATGGCCGCTCGGCTCTACCTGTGCACGGACGCCCGTCGTGACACCGACGACCTGGCGGAGTTCGCCGACGCCGCGCTGGCCGGCGGTGTCGACGTGATCCAGTTGCGGGACAAGGGATCGGTGGGCGAACGCCGGTTCGGGCCGCTGGAGGCGGGGGCGGCGCTGGCCGCGTTGGCGGTGCTGCGCGAGGCGTGCACGCGCCACGGTGCCCTGCTGGCGGTCAACGACCGCGTGGACCTCGCGTCGGCCGCCGGGGCGCACGTGGTGCACCTGGGGCAGGACGACCTGCCGGTGGCGCACGCCCGCGAGCTGATCGGACCGGACGTGCTGATCGGCCGTTCCACGCACACCCCGGAGCAGGTGGCCGAGGCGGCGCGCGACCCGGAGGTGGACTACTTCAGCGTGGGCCCCTGCTGGGCCACGCCGACCAAGCCGGGACGCGCGCCGGCCGGGCTGGACCTGGTGCGCCACGCCGCCGGGGTCGCCGGGGACAAGCCGTGGTTCCCCATCGGCGGCATCGACCCGGCGCGCCTCCCGGAAGTCCTGGCGGCGGGCGGGCGTCGCGTCGCGGTGGTGCGCGCCATCGGGGCCGCGGCCGATCCCCGCCGGGCGGCGGCCGAGCTGAAGGCGGCCGTCGCGGGGTGACCCGTCGGCCTGTTGCCAGTGAGCGAGGGTGCGGCTACGGTCGGTGAGGAACTCGCATCCCGCCGTGGCGGGCGCCGGGTATCACCACCGGTGCGAAAGTGCTTCCGCGACAGCGGTGTCGACGGTGTGGAGGGCCGATGGGGGAGCGGGCGGTCGGTGTTGCGCCACCCAGGGTGATGACCATGGCGGGCACCGATTCCGGCGGTGGCGCGGGCGCGGCCGCCGACCTTCGGGCGTTCGCCGCCTGCGGTGTGCACGGGTGCCTGGCGGTGTGCGCGGTCACCGCGCAGAACTCGCTGGGCGTGAGCGCGGTGCACGGCGTCCCGCCGGAGCTGGTGGCCGCCCAGATCACCGCGGTGGTCGAGGACATCGGCCTGGACGCGGCCAAGACCGGGATGCTCGGCACCGGCGAGGTCGTCGCCGAGGTCGTCCGGACCTGTGCCGCCGTGGGCATCGGCGGTGACGGGCCCGTGCCGCTCGTCGTCGACCCGGTGCTGGCCTCCATGCACGGTCACGCGCTGGCCACCGCGTCCGCCGTGGAGTCCTACCGGACGATGTTGCTGCCGCTGGCCACGGTCACCACGCCCAACCTGGACGAGGTGCGCCTGCTCGTCGGCGTCGACGTCCGGGACCGCGCGGGCCAGCACGAGGCGGCGAAGGCGTTGCACGGCTTGGGCGCGCGGCACGTGCTGGTGAAGGGCGGGCACCTGGCCGGTGACACCGACGTGAGCGTGGACGTGCTCTACGACGGCCACACCTTCACCGAGTTCCCCGGCCCCCGGTTCGACACCGACAACACCCACGGCGGCGGCGACTCGTTCGCCGCGGCCATCACCGCGGGGCTCGCCCGCGGCCTGTCCGTGCCGGAGGCGGTGGGGTTCGGCAAGCGCTACGTCGTGGAGGCGGTGCGCCACTCGTTCGCCCTGGGCGCCGGGTACGGCCCCGTGTCCGCGCTGTGGGCGACCAGGCGCTGGTGGGAGGAACCCGCCGGGTAGCCGACGACACCGGCGGGTTGTGTTAGCGCCCGGGGAGCAGCCGACCGCTTCGGAGGAGACACCACCGTGGAGTTCGACGCCGTGCAGTTCGACGCCGTGGAGTTCGACACCTTCCACCACGCCTACACCGCGGTGTTGAGATCGCTGGTGGACGAGCCGTCCTACCGCAACGCGCCACGCGGTCAGCCCAGCAGCGAACGGCTCGGCGTGCAGTACCGGCTGCGCCGGCCGAGCCAGCGCGTGCCGCTGGTGCCCGCACGGCGGCTCAACATCGCGTTCAACCTGGCCGAGGCGCTGTGGTACCTGTCCGGTCGCGACGACCTGGACTTCATCGGCTACTACGCGCCCGGCATGCACAAGTACTCCGCCGACGGCGTGCGGCTGACGGGCACCGCCTACGGGCGCGCGATCTTCGGCGGCGACGGTCGGCCGGACCAGTGGCGCGCGGTCGTGGACCAGTTGCGCGACGACCCGGACAGCAAACGCGCGGTGGTGCAGATCTTCCGGGGCGAGGAGCTGGCCGTGCCCGGCAACCCGGACGTGTCGTGCACCTTGGGCGTGCAGTTCCTCGTCCGGGAGGGTGTGTTGCACGCCATGGCTTTCATGCGCGCCAACGACGCCTACCGGGGCATGTCCAGCGACGTGTTCTCGTTCACGTTCCTCCAGGAGCTGATGGCCCGCGAACTCGGCCTGCGGCTCGGCGGGTACGTGCACTCCGTGGGCTCGATGCACGTCTACGACAGCGACGCCCGGCGGGCGCGCGAGGTGCTGGCCGACCCGGCCGCGGCGGCGGACCCGGAGCTGCCGTTCCCGGAGATGCCCGAGGGCGACAACTGGCCGTTCGTGCGGCGCGTGCTCGACCTGGAAGAGCCGTTGCGCCTCGACCGGCACCGCCTGGATCCCGACGTCGACCTGAACGGGCTGCCCGACTACTGGGCGCAGGTGCTGCTGGTGCTGGAACTGCACCGCGCGGTCCGCCACGGGGGAGCACCCGACGCGGGCGCGGTCGCGATGTTGTGGCCCTGCTACCGGTGGCTGGTGGGCCGGTGGCGGCCCGACCTGGTGGCCGACCCGGTCACGCTGCCCTGCTGACCACCGGCACGAGGACCTACCGGAAGAGGAGTCGCATGGGGACGGACTGGCGGGCCGGTGGCGCCGTCGCCACCGGGTTCGACGACTACGACGACCTGCCCGAGCGGGTGCTGGGCTACCCGACGGTGTTCTCCGCGCTGCGGCTGGGCGACCCGGACGTGCGCACCGTGCTGGACTACGGCTGCGGGCCGGGCAAGGTGTCGCTGCGGGTGGCGGAGGACCACCCCGTGGCGGTCGAGGCCGTCGACATCTCGCCCGGCATGCTGGAGATCGCGCGCACCCGCCGTGCCCACCCCCGCATCCGCTACCACGAGCTCACCGGGCCGCGGCTGGACTTCCTGGCCGACGACGCGGTGGACGCGGCGATGTGCTGCTACGTCTTCATCAACATCGGCGACCTGGACCGGATCCGCGCCATCGCCGCCGAGGTGCACCGGGTGCTGCGGCCCGGTGGCCGCTTCGCGGTGCTGGACACGAACCCCGACACCACCGGCGTCCGGTTCTCCACGTTCGTCAGCGGCGAGCCCGGCGTCCGCTACGAGGCGGGCCAGCCGCGCCGGGTGTTGCTGCACCTGCCCGGCGGCGGGGTGCTCGAACTGCGCGACCACCACTGGCCGCGCGACACTTACGTCGACGTGCTGACCGAAGCGGGTTTCCGCGACGTCACCACCACGGCGCCGCTGCTGGGCGACGTGGCCGACAGCGCGGGAGCCGTGCCGGGGTCGCCGCTGGACGTCGACCGGCCGGCCGAGGCCGACCACCCGCCGTTCCTCGTCACCACAGGGGTGAAGTGAAGTGAGCGCACGAAGCGTCTTCCTCGGCGGACCGTTCAAGGCGTCGATCGACCCGGCCACGGGCACGCTGCGCGCCGCCGAACGGGCCCGGCTGGAGTCCGTGATCGCCCGGCTCGAACGCGACGGTTACGAGGTGCACAACGCCCACCGCAGGGAGGGGTGGGGCGCGGCGTTCCTGACCCCCGAGGAGTGCACCCGGCTGGATTTCGAGGAGATCTCGGCCAGCGACGTCTTCATCGCCTTCCCCGGCGCGCCCGCGTCACCGGGCACGCACGTGGAGATCGGCTGGGCGTCGGCCCTGGGCAAGCCGGTCGTGCTGCTGCTGGAGGACGGAGCCGAGTACGCGTTCCTGGTGCGCGGGCTGCACACCGTCGCCGACGTCGTGGTCGTGCCCGTCGGCCCGGACTCCGACGTGGCCGGGCTGGTGGCCGGTGCGTTGCGGGACATCGAGGCGCGGACGTCCGTGAGGGAGCGGTGACGGCCGTCCTGGCGGACCGGTTCGACGGGTTCATCGTGGACCTGGACGGCGTGGTGCACGTCGGCGGGCACCCGCTGCCCGGTGCGGTGGAGACGTTGTCCGCCTTGGCCCGGGACGGCAAGCGGATCGTCTACCTGACCAACGACCCGCGTCACGCCCGCGCCACCGTCGCGGCCCGCCTGACCGGGTGGGGACTGCCGACCCCGCCGGCGGCCGTGGTCACCTCGGGGTGGTTCGCCGCCGCCGAGGTCGCGGCCGGCGGCGCGCGGGTGTTCGTGATCGGCACGGACGAGCTGCGCGCCGAGACGGCCGAAGCGGGCGCGGTGGTGCTCACGGCCGACGAGGCCGGGGTGGCCGACCGCATCCTGGTCTCCGGCCACGACGGGTTCGACTACGCGGAACTGCGTGCCGCCTGCCGGGCCGGGGCGAACGGGGCGGAGCTGTTCGCCACCAACCGGGACGCCACCTTCCCGATGCCGGACGGGCTGTGGCCGGGCACCGGCGCGGTGCTGGCCGCCGTGGAGACCGCGCTGGGCCGGCGGGCCACCGCGCTGGGCAAACCGGAACCGGCGATCTTCCGGGTCGCGCACGAACTGGTCGGCGGCGGCCGGGTGGCGGTGGTCGGCGACCGGGTCCAGACCGACGTGGAGGGCGGCCGGCGTGCCGGCCTGCCCACGGTGCTGGTGCGACCCGACCCGGTGCCGGAGGGCACCGGCCCGCGCCCGGACCACGTGGTGCCCGACCTGACCGGGCTGCTCGCCCCCGGCTGACCCTCAGACGGGCCAGGACTCGCGGCGGTACCCGGCGTCCCAGAACATCCACTCGTACCGGGCCGCGGTCCGCATCCGCGCGCCGACCAGCAGCCGGTCGTCGGGGGACAACCGCTCGCCGAGCCAGTCCGTCGCGGCCAGCACCTCGTCCACCAGCCCTTGGAACGCGGTGTCGCCGTAGGCGTTGATCCAGCGGTCGTACAGCGGGTCCGGCGAGCCCTGCACCCGCAGCACCGAGCCCACCCGCGCGTAGATCCAGTAGCAGGGCAGCACCGCGCCCACGGCCTCGGCGTAACCGCCGCGCGCGCTGGCGAACAGGAAGTCCAGGTACGCCCGCGTGGTCGGGGAGACCGGCTCGGCCGCGGCCTGCTCCGGGGTGGTGCCCAGCTCGGCCAGCAGCGACTCGTGCAGGCCGCGTTCGACGGCCACCGTGTTGGCCGCGTGCCGGGCGAACATGGCGGTGTCCTCGTCACGCGTCGCCGTGGCCGCGCACAGCGCGAGCACCTTGGCGTACCCGCTCAGGTAGTGGGCGTCCTGGACGATGTAGTGCCGGAACGACTCGCGCGGCAGCGTGCCGTCCAGCAGACCGGTGAGGAACGGGTGCGCGAGCACGTTCGCGTAGATGTCCTCGACGCCGGCCCACAGCGTGTCGGTGAAGGGCGCCGTGACGGCGTGCGGAGTGGCCACCCGAGCAGGCTAACCCGCACGCCGCCGTCGCGGACAGGGTCGCCCGACCTGCCGCTGCGGTCAGGCGCGGATGCGGTCGAGCACGCGCAGGAACGCCTCGTTCGCCTTGGCCAGCACCTCGTCCTCGTCGATCGTGGTGAACACGCCCTCGTCCAGCACCACCACGCCGTCCACGATCGTCGTGTCGACGCTGCTGCCGTTGGCCGCGAACACCAGGTGCGAGTAGAGGTGGTCGGCGTTGCCCGGCTCCAGCGGGGTGAACATCTGGTTGCGCAGGCCGACCAGCGCCAGGTCGGCCTTGCGGCCCACCTCGATCCGGCCGGTCGGGTGGCCGAGCGCGTCGGCGCCGTTGCGGGTGGCCATGGCGAGGATGTCCGGCGCCTGGAACAAGCCCGCGTCCACGCGGTTGGCGCGGTGGATCAACGAGGCGTACTTCATCACCTCGAACAGGTCGCGGCTGTTGTTGCACTCGGCCGCGTCGTGGCCGAGCCCGACGGTGAGGCCGGCGGCCAGCATCTCGGGCACCCGGGCGATGCCGTTGCCCAGCTTGGCGTTGGAGACCGGGTTGTGCGAGATCCGCGTGCCGGTCTCGCGCATCAGGGCGATCTCGGCGTCGTTCAGCCACACGCAGTGGGCGGCGATGCAGTCCGGTCCGAGCAGCCCGGTGTCGAAGGCCAGTTCGGTGGGCCGCCGGCCGAACTGCTCCAGCACGGTCCGCACCTCGCCCAGGGATTCGTTGAGGTGCACGTGGATGCCGGTGCCCAGGTCGTCGGCCAGGCCCCGGGCGTCGCGCAACAGCTCGGGCGAGGCCAGCGGCAGCCACTCGATGCCCACGTACACCTCGATGCGGCCGTTCGCCCTGCCGTGCCACCTCCGGTAGGCGCGTTCGTTGTCGGCCAGGGTGTCCAGCCGGTGCTCGTCGGTGGCGACGTCGTTGGACAGCACGGCCCGGATGCCGATCCGCTCGGCCGCCGGCGCCAGCGCGTCCAGCCGCCGGTACATGTCGTTGACCGTGGTCACCCCGCAGCGCAACGACTCGCTGTAGCTCGCCAGCGCGGCCCAGTAGGCCGCCTCGTGGTCCAGCGCCCGGATGATCGGGTACCAGCACGTCTCCAGGTACTCCAGCAGCGGCAGGTGGTCGCTGTACCCCTTGCCCAGCGCGGTGTGGTAGTGCAGGTCCACGAGCCCGGGTAAGACCGCCTTGTCCGTGGCGTCGATGACCCGGCTCGCGCCGTCGCGGGCGGCGTCCGCCTCGGGACCGCGCGGGTGGACCGCCACCACCCGGTCCCCTTCGACCACGACGGTCCCGCCGTGGTGCACCTCGCGGGCGTCGTTCATGGTCACCACGATGCCGTTGGCGATTACCAGCCGATCAGCCATGACAGCTCCTCACCCAGTCGACCCGATGCCACGAAGCGTAGTGATCCACCTCACTGCGCGTCCGGGCTCGACGAGGCGTCACGGCCGCCGCTGCGCCATCCCGAACGCCCGCGACAGCGCGTCGCCGCCCCGTTCTCAGGTCCGCTTGAGCTTGTCCACGATGGCGGCGGCGACCCGCCGCGCGCCCGAGCAGGGATCGGCCGCGTCCCGGCCCTGCTTGAACGCCGCGCCCACGCTCGCCGCCAGACCGTCGGCCACGCCGACCCACAGCCCGCAGTCGCCTTCGGAGCGCAGGTCGAACGACGAGGCGATGATCGCCGGGTAGCCGCCGATCTCGACCTCGTCGTGGTAGGCGTGGTCCGCGCGGTTGGCCCGGAGGTGGTCCAGACCGTCGCCGCCGAGGTCGTGGAAGCTCAGGGTGACCACGTTCGAGTCGTACTGCGGTGACGTCCACATGCAGCTCGGGCCGTAGCCGACATCGCTGATCGCCTTGCCCGGTGCCAGGTCGAACCCGGCGGCCTGGTCGGCGGTCAGGCCCGTGCACGGGGCTTCGCGCAACGCGGCCACCGACAGCGGGACGTCGGTCTGGCCGGTGGTCGCGGCGGACGGGGTGGTCGCGGCGGACGGGGAGGTCGCGGCCGGTGTCGGCGTGCCCGTCGTGCAGGCCGTCACCGCCACGGCGACCAGGGCGAGCACGAGCGGGGCGGAGCGGGGCATGGCGGTGTTCTCCCATCGCGGAACCGGCGGAGCCGGACGACCTTAACCGCGATGGGCGGGGTGGCTCGTTGACGTCGCCCCAACACCCGGTGCGCGGTGGGTTCAGCAGCGCGCGCCGCGTCGTTCGCCACGCCCCCCACCGTGCGCGTCCCGGCCTGCGGTGCGGCTAGTGGCACATCAGTCCCACCAGAAGGTCCACGAGTGGTCGTTCACGAGGCGGTCGGCGTAGGCGGACAGGGTTTGGGGTGCAGGGCCCTGCCAGACGTTGTCCGGGCAGAACGCGAAGTGCTCGGCGGCGACGGCCAGCGCGGCCTCGCGGGTGGTCGGCGGGGTGGCGACGCTCAGCACCAGGGTGGCGAACCCGAGGCCGACGACGCGTGCGCCGAACCGGTCCTCCCAGCCGCGCACCACGGCGGAGATCTCGGCGGTGTCCCCGGTGTGGTTGGTCGGACCGGTCCAGCCGGCCACCGTCAGCGCGTCCGCGCCGCGATCCGCCGCGACCAGGCCGAGGCGCAGGGACGGGTGACCCGCCAGCAGGTGCTCCGCGAGCCCGTCGGCGATGGGGCCGGGATCGGCGGCCGGCCGCGCGTGGGGCGCCGACCCCGGCCACGTGCGGCCGAACGGGGCGGTGACCGCTTCGCGCTCGGCCGGGGACAGCACGTCGTCCGGGTCGCCCGAGGTGCAGTCGGCCCACCAGCGCGCCAGCAGCGCGGCGGGATCGTGCTCGTCCGGCGACGACATCTCGTCGGGCAGGACCTCGCCGTTGCCCCACGGCCGGTAGTCGGGGTCGTCGTCGTCCAGCGAGTCCAGCAACAACGGCCACAGCCCCGACTCGGCGTGCGCCGCGCGCAGCCGGGGCCACAGGCCGGCCGGCGCCGGCGCGTCCGCCAGCCAGAACGCGGGCCTGCCGGAGGCGTCCTCCTCGGCCACGACCGGCCGGCCGGGCGGCAGCGGGACCGGCAGCGCGCGACCGGCGTCGGCACCCTCCGCGAACAGCGACCGGAGCTCGGCGGGCAGCGGTTCGGAGATCATGACCCGGATCGTAAGCCGCCCCGTGCGGTCCTGCTTCGACGGGCGGCGGACGGGGTACTGGACGGCATGGTCTCCTCGCTGAAGCGGGCGGTGAGCACGCCGCTGCTGTACTTCTTCATCCTCGGCGACATCCTCGGCGCCGGGGTGTACGTGCTCGTCGGGTCGGTCGCGGGCGAGTCCGGTGGCGCGGTGTGGCTGCCCCTGGTGACGGCGCTCCTGCTGGCCGCGCTGACCGCCGGTTCCTACGCGGAGCTGGCCACCAAGTACCCGCGGGCGGGCGGGTCGGCCCACTACGCCACCAGGGCGTTCGGCCCGGCGGTCGGGTCGTTGATCGGGTTCTGCATGCTCGCGGCGGGCGTCGTGTCGGTGGGCGCGTTGGCGCGGGCGTTCGCCGGGGACTACCTGCGCGCGCTGGTGTCGTTGCCGACGGTGGCCGTCGTGGTGGTGTTCCTGGTCGCGCTGGCGCTGCTCAACATCCGCGGCATCAAGGAGTCGCTGGGCGCGAACGTCGTGGCCACGCTCGTCGAGGTGGGCGGCCTGGTGCTGATCATCGGCCTGGGCGCCTGGGTGGTCCTGCGCGGTGACGGCGACGTCGGCCGGTTGGTCGAGTTCGGCGCCGGCGGGCACGGGGTCGTCGGCGCGACGCTCGCGGGCGCCGTGCTGGCGTACTACTCGTTCGTGGGGTTCGAGACGTCGGTGAACTTGGCCGAGGAGGTCGAGGAGCCGCGGCGGTCGTACCCGAGGGCGTTGTTCGGCGCGCTGCTCACCGCCGGCGTCGTGTACCTGCTGATCGGCGTGGTGGCCTCCGCCGCCGTGCCGACCGACCGGTTGGCGGCCTCCAGCGGTCCGCTGCTGGAGGTGGTGCGCCTGGCGGGTGGCGTGCCGGAAGGGCTGTTCAGCCTGGTCGCGCTGGTGGCGGTGGCCAACGGCGCGTTGCTCACCGGCATCATGTCGTCCCGGCTGGCCTACGGCATGGCCCGCGACGGGCTGCTGCCGCCGGCGCTGGCCCGCGTGCTGCCCGGTCGGCGGACCCCGTGGGTGGCGGTCCTGGCGACGTCGGCGGTGTCGCTGGTGCTGGCGCTGACCGGGGAGGTCACCGCGCTGGCCGAGACGCTGGTGCTGTTGCTGCTGGTGGTGTTCGTGGCGGTGAACGCGGCCGTGCTGGTCCTGCGCCGCGACGAGGGCGAGGCCGAGCACTTCCGGGTGCCCGTCGCCCTCCCGTGGCTGGGCCTGGCGTCGTGCGTGCTGCTGTTCACCCGGATCGACGGCTCGGTGTGGGTGCGCGGCCTGGTCCTGGTCGGGCTGGGCGTGGTGCTGGGCGCGGTGAACCTGGCGCGCGCCAAGCGGGCCGACCACACCCCGGTCGGGTAGGTCAGGCGACCGGCACGTCCGTGCCCGACCAGGCCGGTCCGGTGCTGGGGCGGACGGTGAGCCGGGGCGGCAGCGCGGTCGCGCCGGGCGCCTCGGCCAGGGCGAGGTCCATCGCGGCACGTCCCAGCTCGGCGGCCGACGTGCCGATCGACGTCACACCCGGGCCCAGTGCCTCGGCGGTCTCGTCCGCGCACAGCGCCACCACCGAGATGTCCCGCGGCACGCGCAGGTGCCGTCGGCCGAGGTGGGCCAGCACGGGTGCGACGAGGTGGCCGTCGGCCGCGACCACGGCGGTCACCGGCGCCGGACCCGCGAACAGGTCGTCCGGCGTCACGGGCCAGGCGTGGCACCGCACGGTCGTGCCCCGCCGTTCGGCGACCGCGCGGGCGCTGTGGACGAACGCGTCCGGCCCGCCGCCGTGCACGACGGCGATCGTGCGGTGGCCGAGGTCGGCCAGGTACTCCGCGCACCGGACGCCCGCCTCGGCGCGGTCGACGTCGACCGCGCCGTGCCCGCTCCGGTCGGGCGTCCCACCGACGCGCACCACCGGCACGCTCACGTCGACCGGCGCCGTGGTGGGCGCGACGACGATCACCGCGTCGGGGTTGCGCAGCCGCACCGACTCGGCGGACGGGCAGATCACCAGGTCCGCCCCGGCCTGCCGGGCGAGGGCGGTGGCGGCCGAGAGGAACGCGCCGAGCCAGCCCGGCCCGCCGTCCGCCCGGTCCGGCAGCACCAGGGCGATCAGCTTGACGTTCGGCAGCGACCGGGGCGCGTACCCCAGTTGCCGGACGCTCTCCTCCACCCGCCTGCGGGTCGCGGCCGAGATCGACCTCTTGCCGCTCAGCACGTACGACGCGGTGCTCGTCGCGACACCCGCGTGCCGGGCGACCTGGGCGAGGGTGACCACGTCGGATCCCTCCATCAGCCACGTCTCCTCTCCTCGCGCGCCTCTGCGCGGGTTGCTGACACTGAAGACGAGCGCTCGACGGCACGCAAGGATTTAACGCTTAAGTTTCGCGTTCGCGAACGCTCGGGTGCGGCGATCCGTCGCGGGGTAGCCGTTCGCATATGTGGACACCGAAGAAAGTCTAGACCAATACCGGTGGTGTGCGTCATGGGTCTGTGACCTGCGACGTTATCATTGGTGTTGGTCACTGAACTTTTTCTCCGCAGGTCAAAGCCGCCTTGGTAGATCCGCATCGCGGTGTGACGCTTGCGCTCCTTCAGTGACTTAACCGCTTAATTATCGAAGCGGTGCGGTGTTCATCATGGTGAACACCGAGTGGTTATTGTCGTTTCGGAAACCAGTGCGTCAGCTTGCCACCGGGGGCGCTCCCAGCCGCAACGCACGCGCGTTCACCTGCGTGAACGGTGACCCCGTGGTCGATTCACGCTCATCCCTGCTCACCAGGAGGCGCGCAAGGCGGGACGAACGCGAGCGCCGCCGCGCCGGCGACGTGCGGACTGGCCGGCGACCTGCCACGTCGACAGGCGGAGTCGGTCGCGCTGTTGCCCGCGGCCACGACGTAGGTGACGCGGGCCGCGGCCGAGCGGCGGATCGCCTCGCGCACGCGTCCTCGTTGCTGCCGGAGGCGTTGTCGGTGCCCGAGCCGCCGAGGCTGATGTTGGCGACCTCGACCTCGACCTCGTTCGGGTGCGCCGTCACGAAGTCTGTCAACGACAAGTGCCGCAATGCCCCCTACCGCACCTTGTGATCAAGCGGCTCCGCCCCCACCGCGGGTTTCCCCGCCCGTTGACCTCGTCACTCGTGCTGGTCGCTCCACGCACGGGCGTAGCGGTTGGCGTCGGGGCGTTTCGGGTCGCGCCGGCGGTAGACCACGTAGGGGCGGACGAGGTAGCCGACCGGGGCGCTGAACACGTGCACCAGGCGGGTGTACGGCCAGATGCCCAGCAGCACGAGGACGATCACGTTGTGCACCTGGAAGCTGAGGGGAGTGCCCGCCATCAGCTCCGGTCGGGCGGAGAACGTGAACAGGCCCCGGAACCAGACCGAGACCGTGGCCCGGTAGTCGTAGCCGCCGCCGATCAGGTTCTCGCCCACGGTGTTGACCATCCCGGTCACGATCGCCGCCGCGAGCAGCGAGTACATGACCTTGTCGCCCCGCGTGGTGGCCTTGCGCACGGCGGGCACGGTGAAGCGGCGGTACAGCAGGATCGCCATGCCCGCCACGGTGGCCGCGCCCGCGAGCGAGCCCGCGGTCACCGAGACCAGGTGGTACATCCCCTCGGTGACCCCGACGAACTCCGTCCAGCTCTTCGGGATCACCAGGCCCAGCACGTGGCCGCCGATCACGGCGAGCAGCCCGAAGTGGAACAGCGGGCTGCCCAGGCGCAACAACCTGCTCTCGTACAGCTGCGAGGACCGGGTCGTCCAGCCGAACTGGTCGTGCCGGTAGCGCCAGACGTGACCGACCAGGAACGAGGTCAGCGCGATGTAGGGCAGCGCCAGCCACAGCAGCGTGGTCATCGTCGTCCTCCCGACTCGGCGTGCGCGTGCAGGCTGGGGTCCATCGCGAACGGCTCCAACCCGACGTCCTCCTCGGGTGGCCCCTCCGCGGCCAGCGTCGCGATCTTGCGGCGGTCGGCGGCGCTGAGCTCCGGCAACGTGGCGCACACCGCGTCCAGCACGGCCAGGTACGGCGAGCCGCCGTCGGCGAGGGACAGCCGGATCATCTCCAGCACCGGTCGGTGCTCCACCAGCAGCCGCCGGCCGGCTTCGGGGTCCGCGGTCGCGGCGAACTCCAGCACGACCGCGAGGTGGTCGGGCAGCTCGTGCTCACCGAGCTCGACCCCGGCCGCGCGGTAGGCGTGCTTGAACCGCAGCAGCGCCATGCCGCGCTTCCGGGTGTCGCCGTAGGCGTAGTACGACAGGTGCAGGCAGTTGCGCTTGCGCAGGTCGAACGTCTCGACGTAGTGCTGCGCGAGCGCGTTCCCGGTCGAGGCCGACGCGTGGTCGACGAACGACACGAGCGCCGGCCCGGCGGGCGCGGGCAGCGCCGCGGCCGCCGCGCGGAGTTCTGGCAGCATCACGGTGAGCTGCGCGTTCGGGTAGTCGATCAGCAGCGCGGCGATCCGCCACACCAGCCGGCTGTCCCGGCCCGGCGGGGCGACGGCCTTCTCCCGCTTGCGCAGCAGGCTCATCCGATGGCCTCGGGTTCGTGCGCGGCCCCGGCACCCGTGCCGGCACTCTTGCCGTTGCCGTTGCCGTTGGTCGGGAAGAGGCCCTTCGTGCTGGTCCCGTCCCAGTCCAGCAGGTTGATGCGCTTGGCCTTGTCGGGCGGCGCCGCGCCGTTGGTGTCGCTCAGGCCGAACTTCTCGTCCATCACCTCGAACGCGGTCATGCCCGGGCCGCCGTCGCCGTCCAGGCTGCACCCCGTGGTCAAGGCCTCCAGCCGGTGCGCGTCCGACCCCGCGCCGGCGGGGATCACGTAGCGGTCCTCGTACTTGGCGATGGCGAGCAGCCGGTACATCGACTCGATCTCGCCGGGCGCGAGCCGCACCGACGCGGCGATCGAGTCGTCCACGTCCTCACCCAGGTTGACCTTGCGCATGTGCGCCCGCATCGCGGCCAACCGCTGCAACGACGCCCGCACCGGCCCCACGTCACCGGCGGTGAACAGCTCGGCCAGGTACTCCACCGGGATGCGCAGCGCGTCGATCGCGCCGAACAGGTTGCCCACCGCCTCGCCGTCGTGCCCGGTCTGGCTGAGCACGTCCACGACCGGCGACAGCGGCGGCACGTACCAGACCATCGGCATGGTGCGGTACTCCGGGTGCAGCGGCAGCGCCAGCTGGTAGTCGACGATCAGCCGGTAGACCGGGGAGTTCTGCGCGGCCTCGATCCACTCGGCGGAGATGCCCGCCCGCTCGGCCGCGGCGACCACGCGCGGGTCGTGTGGGTTGAGGAAGACGTCGAGCTGCGCGGGGTAGAGGTCCTTCTCGTCGCGCACCGAGGCCGCCTCGCCGACCTTGTCCGCGTCGTAGAGCAGCACGCCGATGTAGCGCAACCGCCCCACGCACGTCTCGGAGCACACCGTCGGGATGCCCACCTCGACCCGCGGGTAGCAGAACGTGCACTTCTCCGCTTTGCCGGTCTTGTGGTTGAAGTAGATCTTCTTGTACGGGCAGCCCGTGACGCACTGCCGCCAGCCGCGGCACTTGTCCTGGTCCACCAGCACGATGCCGTCCTCGGCGCGCTTGTAGATCGCGCCGGACGGGCAGGACGCCGCGCACGACGGGTTCAGGCAGTGCTCGCAGATGCGCGGCAGGTAGAACATGAACGTCTGCTCGAACTCGAGCTTGACCTGCTCGGACAGCTTGCCCAGCAGCGGGTCCTTGCCGATCTGCGCGGGACCGCCGCCCAGGTCATCGTCCCAGTTCGCGCCCCAGGTGACCTTCGTGTCCTCGCCGGTGATCGACGACTTCGGCTTCGCCGTCGGGGTCGTGTCCGACGGCGGCGCGGACAACAGGTTCTGGTAGTCGTAGGTCCACGGCTCGTAGTAGTCGGCCACGGTGGGCATGTCCGGGTTGGCGAAGATGTTCGCCAACCGCCGCAGCCGCGACCCGGTGCGCAGCGTCAGCTTGCCGCGCCTGGTGAGCGTCCAGCCGCCCTTCCACTTGTCCTGGTCCTGGTACTGGCGGGGGTAGCCCTGCCCGGGGCGGGTCTCCACGTTGTTGAACCACGCGTACTCGACGCCGCCGCGGTTGGTCCACGCCTGCTTGCACGTGACGCTGCACGTGTGGCAGCCGATGCACTTGTCGAGGTTCATCACCATGGCGAGCTGTGCCATCACGCGCATCAGTACTGCACCTCCTGGCTGCGGCGACGGATGGTCGTGACCTCGTCGCGCTGGTTGCCCGTCGGACCGTGGTAGTTGAGCGCGAAGGACTGCTGGGCGTAGCCGCCGATCAGGTGCGACGGCTTGATCATCAACCGGGTGAGCGCGTTGTGGATGCCGCCGCGCTTGCCGGTCGCCTCGGTCCGCGGCACGCCGACCGCCTTGTCCTGCGCGTGGTACATGAACACCGTGCCCTCGGGCATCCGGTGGGACACGATCGCCCGCGCCACCACGATCCCGTTGCGGTTGACCGCCTCGATCCAGTCGTTGTCCTCGACCCCGATCTTCGCGGCGTCCCGGTCGGACATCCAGATGGCCTGCCCGCCGCGCGACAGGGTGAGCATGTGCAGGTTGTCCTGGTAGGCCGAGTGGATCGACCACTTCGAGTGCGGGGTCAGGTACCGCACGGTCACGCCGCCGTTCAGCGCGCCGACCGCCGGTTCGTCGAACAGTGCCGTCATGTCCAGCGGCGGCCGGAAGACCGGAAGCTGCTCGCCCAGCTCGAACATCCAGTCGTGGTCGAGGAAGAAGTGCTGCCGGCCGGTGAGCGTGTGCCACGGCTTGAGCCGCTCGGTGTTGATGGTGAACGGCGAGTACCGCCGGCCGCCGGTCTCGCTGCCCGACCACTCGGGCGAGGTGATCACCGGCACCGGTCGCGCCTGCGTGTCGGAGAACGTGATCCGCTTGCCCTCGCTCTCCGCCGCCAGGTCGGCCAGCCCGGTGCCGGTGCGGCGCTCCAGCGCGCGGAAGCCCTCCGTGGCCAGGCGGCCGTTGGTCGTGCCGGACAGGGCCAGGATCGCCTCCGCGGCGTGGGTGTCCTTGGCCAGCGACGGCCGCCCGGCCGCGACACCGGACGCGACCGTGCCGTTCGCGCCCTTGAGGTACTCGACCTCCTGGTCGGGGTGCACGGTGACGCCCTTGGTGGTCAGCCCGACCTGTTCGACCAGCGGGCCGAGGGCGGCCATCTTGTCAGCGACCGCCGGGTAGTCCCGCTCCACGACCACCAGCCGGGGCATGGTCTTGCCGGGGATCGGCTCGCACTCGCCGGCCTTCCAGTCCAGCACCCGTCCGCCCGGTTGGGCGGTGGCGTCGGCGGTGTCGTGGGTGAGCGCGACGGCCACGACGTCCTTGCGCTTGCCCAGGTGCTTCTCCGCCAGCCACGAGAAGCCGCGGGCGATGCGGTGGAACGCCTCGAAGTCGGTCTTGGTCTCCCACGGCGGCGAGATCGCGGGCGAGAACGCGTGCACGTAGGGGTGCATGTCGGTGGAGGACAGGTCGTGCTTCTCGTACCACGTCGCCGCGGGCAGCACGACGTCGGAGAACAGCGTGGTCGACGTCATCCGGAAGTCCAGCGACAGCAGCAGGTCCAGCTTGCCGACCGGCGCCTCGTCGCGCCAGGTCACCTCCTGCGGCCGCACGCCGTCGGCGTCCTTGGCGCGCAGGTTGGTGTCGGTGCCGAGCAGGTGCTTGAGGAAGTACTCGTTGCCCTTGGCCGACGAGCCCAGCAGGTTCGCCCGCCACACGGTGAGCACGCGCGGGAAGTTCTCCGGGGCGTCGGGGTCCTCGCAGGCGAACCGCAGGTGCCCGGACTTGAGCCCGTCCACCACGTGGTCGGCGGCGGTCTTGCCCAGCCGTTCCGCCTCGTCGACCAGGTCGAGCGGGTTGCGGTTGAACGTCGGGTAGCTCGGCATCCACCCGAGCCGGGACGCGAGCGCGATGTTGTCGGCCGCGGTGCGCCCGGCGAACCGGCCCGTGGCCAGCGGCGAGGACATGACCTCCGCGGTGAACGGGTCGTAGCGCCACTGGTCGGTGGCCAGGTACCAGAAGATCGTGCCCTGCATCTGGCGCGGCGGGCGCTGCCAGTCCAGCCCGAACGCCAGCGTGGACCACCCGGTGATCGGGCGGCACTTCTCCTGGCCGACGTAGTGCGCCCAACCGCCGCCGTTCACGCCCTGGCAGCCGGTGAGCATGGTCAGCGCCAGGAACGAGCGGTAGATCTGGTCGGAGTGGAACCAGTGGTTGGTGCCCGCGCCCATGAGGATCATGGACCGGCCCTTGGAGCGCTCGGCGTTGTCGGCGAACTCCCGGCCGATCCGCTCGGCCGCGGCGGCGGGCACGCCCGTGATCGCCTCCTGCCAGGCGGGGGTGTAGGGCTGGGAGGCGTCGTCGTAGCCGGTCGGCCACTCGCCGGGCAGGCCGTCACGCCCCACGCCGTACTGGGCCAGCAGCAGGTCGAACACGGTGGTCACCCGCCGGCCGGCGACGATCCGCGTCGGCACGCCCCGGCGCTGCACGCCCGGCTCGGCGGTGTCGAACCGGGGCAGCGCCACGGTGACCGGCTCGCCGCCGTGCGCCGACAGCAGCGGGTCGACGTCGCCGAGGTCGAGGTTCCAGTTGCCCTGGCCCGAGTCGGTGAACCGGTGCCCGAGCGACCCCGGCGGCACCACGGGCTCGCCGTGCGCGTCCAGCAGGACCGTCTTGGACTCCGCGCCCTCGCCGGTGTCGCCGAGGTCGGCGGCGGTGAGGAACTTGCCCGGCACGTGGCCGTCCTCGGTCTCGGTCAGCGTGACCAGGAACGGCAGGTCGGTGTAGCGCTTGACGTAGTCGGTGAAGTACGGGGTGGTCCGCTCGACGAAGAACTCCCGGAGGATCACGTGCCCCATAGCCATGGCCAGCGCGGCGTCCGTGCCGGGGCGCGCGGGCAGCCACTCGTCGGCGAACTTGGTGTTGTCGGCGTAGTCGGGCGACACCACGACGACCTTCTGACCGCGGTACCGCGCCTCGGTCATGTAGTGCGCGTCGGGGGTGCGGGTGACCGGGACGTTGGAGCCCCACATGATCAGGTACCCGGCGTCGAACCAGTCCGCGGACTCCGGCACGTCGGTCTGGTCGCCGAACACCTGCGGGCTCGCCACCGGCAGGTCGGCGTACCAGTCGTAGAAGCTGAGCATGGAGCCGCCGACCAGCGACACGAACCGCGCGCCCGCCGCGTGGCTGACCATTGACATCGCCGGGATCGGCGAGAAGCCCGCGACCCGGTCCGGGCCGTGGACCTTGATCGTGTGCACGTGCGCGGCGGCGACCATCTCGGCCGCCTCCCACCACTCGGCGCGCACGAACCCGCCCTTGCCGCGCTCCGCCTTGTAGCGGCGGGACTTCTCCGGGTCCTCGACGATGTCCGCCCAGGCGAGCACGGGGTCCTTCAGCCGCTCTTTGGCCTCGCGGTACAGCTCCAGCAGCACGCCGCGCACGTAGGGGTAGCGCACCCGCGCGGGGGAGTAGGTGTACCAGGAGAAGGACGCGCCACGCGGGCAGCCGCGCGGCTCGTACTCGGGCTTGTCCGGGCCGATCGACGGGTAGTCGGTCTGCTGCGCCTCCCAGGTGATCACGCCGTCCTTGACGTAGACCTTCCACGAGCACGACCCCGTGCAGTTCACGCCGTGGGTCGAGCGCACCACCTTGTCGTAGGCCCACCGGTCCCGGTAGAAGACGTCGGCGCCTCGGCCGCCGATCTGGTGCAAGGTGCGCCCGTCCACCGAGGTCTCGCCCCGCTGGAAGTGCCTGGCCAGGCGCAGCAGCGAGTCGCCGACCCCCGGATCTTCCCGCGCACCGTCCGGACGAACGCTGCCGGCAGAGAATTTCGACACGGCGATCACCTCCGAAGCAAATAGTGAATCGCTAAATCGACAGCCGTCGTCATCGACCCTGCCGGGCCACCATAGGGGGCCGGGGTGGCGCCCACCAAGAACGGATTCCGCTTCGCACGCTTTCCGTGTCGAGGCGGTGAGTCGGACGTAACGTCGTGTTCACGGACCTTCCTTCGGTGCGCCGGAACCTGTTCCGTCGGTATAGCGCTGAACTGCTGCGATGAGGGTTCGTGTGGCCGATCGGTGTCGCG
This sequence comes from Saccharothrix saharensis, assembly GCF_006716745.1. Taxonomy (NCBI): domain Bacteria; kingdom Bacillati; phylum Actinomycetota; class Actinomycetes; order Pseudonocardiales; family Pseudonocardiaceae; genus Saccharothrix; species Saccharothrix saharensis. The sequence goes on from NZ_VFPP01000001.1 coordinate 8,389,754, forward strand.
CGTGACCGGAAGTGCCGCGCGGGCGACACGTATCTTTAACACCCGGGTCACGCCGTCCGGGGCAGTTGGTGGGTTCACCACCGCCGCGTAGGGATAGGAAGCGGGTATTCCGGACGCGTGAATTTCCCGGTGGTGAACGGCCGGCCGTAATGCCGGTACGCGGTCCGCCGCGCCGGAGTGCCGAAGGCGTCGTCGCGATTGATCGGGACCGCCGGTGTCGAATGGGTGCGGCACACTGCGGCGACCAGGTCCGGCCGCGCGCGGTGGATCACGCCCGACGCCGCTTCGGGCGGCACCTTCGGGTCCGGGCCGATCCGCACGTCCGGCGAGGGGTGGACGCGGGTCGCGCACCGGGCCGCGCGGAACGCGTGTCCGGCGTCTCGCGCGCGGATCCTGCCGTGGTCACGCAACGATGAGGCGCAGGCCGCCAAGCCCATCGGGAGCCCCTTCTTCGACTTTCCGGCACCGTAACAAGACGTGGACACCTGGTCACGCCTCGCGACCGCCGGGCGGACCTGCTCCGACGGCCGTGCCGGATGTGACTACAGGCCATAGTTGTCACTTACAAGCGATAGTTGTCACTAAGATCGTTGTCTTGGCACCATCGGTGTGACTCCCAGCCATAGATGGCGGATCCCAGTTCACTCTGGCGGCTGATGGCTGCGGGGCGACGGATGTGGCATCTGAGGTGGGTAGCTGGTGGTGGTGTCCGTCGCCCTGGAGCCTCAGGGTTCGGCGACCGAGCAGGCAGGCGGTGGTCGGGCTGACACCGCTGATGCGGGCAATTCCATCGTCAGCAGCCGCCTGCCGGTAGGGCGGAAGTCTGGGAACTGTCCGCAGCTGTAGGTCCGTCATTGTGCGGAGTGGGTTGGTGCGGTGCGGTGCAACGCTGAGATCTGCCAGTCGTCGGACCGGATCAGGGAGGTGTCTTCCGGTGGTGACGCCTGAGGAGGAAAAGCCCAACGATTCCGACACCAAGCCCGCAAACGCAGTTGGCCCCTGTGCGCGCAATACGGCGTCCGGCGTCGTGGGTGGGGTGGTACAGGCTGGTGCGGTGCACGGTGACGTGCACCTGCACGCGGTACCGCCGCCGCCCATGCCGGTGGTGCCGCGTCAACTGCCTGCCGCGCCGGGGCTGTTCGCGGGTCGGGCGGCGGAGCTGGTCGGGTTGGATCGCGTCCTGATCCCTGTCACACCGGATGGCTCGGACACGGCCGGACGAGGACGAGCCCGTGCCGACCTCCCCGCCGACCTACCTGCCGAGGGTGCGACGGCGGTGATCTCGGCGATCGGCGGGGCCGGGGGGATCGGCAAGACCTGGCTCGCGTTGGCGTGGGCGCGCCGCCACATGGACCGGTTCCCCGACGGGCAACTGTTCGTGGATTTGCACGGGTTCAGCCCCGCCGGGGAGCCGACTGCGTCTGCGGTGGCGGTGCGCGGATTCCTCGATGCTCTGGGCGTCGACCCCGGCCGGATCCCTACCGACTTGGACGCGCAGGCCGCGTTGTACCGGAGTTTGATTTCGGGCAGGCGGATGCTGGTCGTCTTGGACAACGCCGCCACGAGTGAGCAGGTCATCCCGCTGCTGCCCGGCAGCGCCACTTGTACCGTGCTGATCACCGGCCGTCACCGGCTGGCCTCACTGATCGACCGGCACGGCGCCCGTCATGTGACCCTGGGCGTCCTCACCCGCGATGAGGCCCGCGCCCTGCTGACCGCACGCCTCGGTTCTGACCTCGTCGCCGCCGAGCCCGACGCCATCGACGAGCTGGTCGACCTGTGCGGGGGCCACCCACTGGCTCTGTCGATCACCGCCCGCAACGCCGCCACCCGCCCCGACATTCCGCTCGCGGGGGTGGCAACCGAGCTGCGCGAGCTGGGCCTGGAGATGCTTGACCACGACACCGACCCCGCCGCCAGCCTGCCCACCGTGCTGTCCTGGTCGCTGCACCGGCTCACCGGCGAACAGCGCGCCCTGTTCGGGCTGATGGGCATCGCCCCCGGCCCCGACACCACCCTGCCCGCCGTGGCCGCTCTCATCGGCACAGCCCCGTCCCGCGTACGTAGAGCGCTGTCGGTGCTGGATGAGGCGTCCCTGCTCGAACGGCGACCACACGGCCGGTTTGCGATGCACGACCTGGTCCGCGACTACGCAGCCACCACCGCCCACGACCTGCCCGACGGCGTGCGGGAGATGGCACTGGTCCGGGTGGTGGACTTCTATCTGCACACTGCGCTCGCCGCCGATCGCCTCCTGAACCCTCCTCGCCCACTTCTACGACTCGACCCGCCCGCGCCCGGCGTCCACTCCCATCCGCTGCCCGATGCCGCGGCCGCGACGGCCTGGCTGGAAACCGAACACGCCACCCTGCTCGCCACCCAGCGCGCCGCAGTCGCCCTCGACTGCCATCCCGTCACCTGGCACCTTGCCTGGGCACTGGAAACGTTTCACCACCGGCGAGGGCACTGGCGCGACGCGATCACCGTGTGGCGGGCCGCGCTGGACGCCGCCTCGCACCTACCCGACCCGGCCACCAGCATCCGTGCCCATCGGTTCCTTGGCCACGCCTGCGCCCAACTGGGCCTGCACGAGGAGGCCACCCGGAACCTGGACCAGGCCCTCCACCTGGCCGTGCACCACGACAACCCCACAGAACAGGCACACACCCACCAGGTGCTCGCCGTCGCCTGGGCACGACAGGATGAATACCGGCGGGCTTCGGTCCACGCCCGACACGCACTCGACCTCTACCGCACCCTCGACCAGCCTGTGCGGGAAGCCGCCGCGCTCAACCAGGTGGGCTGGTACGCCGCGCGTTTAGGCAACTTCGACACCGCCCACGACCACTGCCTCGCCGCCCTCATCCTGCACCGACACCACCACCACCCCAACGGCGCGGCGCAGACTCTGGGCAACCTGGGGTACATCGCGCACAAAACCGGCCGGTACCACCAGGCTCTCGAGTACTACCGCGAGTCCGTCGACCTCCTCCGTCGGAGCGGCGACACTTTCCACGAGGCGCTGGCCCACGATTGGACGGGGCAGACGCATGCCGCCCTCGGACAACATGATCAGGCTTACGAGGCGTGGCGGGAGGCGCTGTACCTGTACCAGCAACAAGGCCGCGACACCGACGCCCAACGGGTCCAACGGCAACTCGACAACCTGACCGACCTCGCCCAGGGCAGGACCTGATCGCCGAACCAGTTCGTGCTCAACCCACGTAGGCGCCCCCCGCTTCGCCATCTCGGCCGGGACCGCTGTCACTCCCGCCGAGCCGCCCCACGCCAGCTAACCCTGGGAAATTCGCCGGCTACCGCTGGGAGCGCCGCACTATGTACAGTTCCCTCGCCGCAAAGTCGCCATCTACGGCTGGGAGTCACAATAGGTCGCGACTGCGGTGGTGGAGTGGGTGCGGTGCCGAGACAGCGGCATGTCTCGACCTCCGGGGCGCAGGCCTGGTGACCAGAGCTTGGAGGCCGGCGGTGTGGGCCGGGCCGGTACTCCGAGAGGAACAGGAGGCCGACGTCCGGCCGGCGATCAGGCGGGGCGGCAGGTGCGCGGTGTCGGTGCCCCAGGTGATCCACATAGTGGTGCCGCCCTTGGCGAAGATCTTCGCCTGCTTGTTCGGCAGGTCCAGGTCCTCAACGTTGAGCGCGAGCACAGCAGAGGCGCGGGAGGCGGACTCGTAGAGCATCCGCCACAGCGTCTTCTCCCGCAGGAGCACGTCGCGCCGTCGGCACAGTCGGTCGATCCGAGACCGCGACACCGCCTTGGTGTCGTCCTGGTTCTCCTGCCGTCGCTCGACAGCGTCCGGCACTGCGGGCGCAGTCCAGTGCTGTTTGCTGGCGCATCAGGTGAGCCAGATGTGAGGTCGTCCCCGGAGACCGGACACCGGGTTTTGTGCCACGAGGGCGAGGTCTTGACGATAGTCGACGCGGGCTTCATGCGGGGTGCGGTAGCCCAGTGTCGAATGTAGACGGTTGTGGTTGTAGTAGCCGAGGTAGGCGAAGACGTCGCGTCGGGCGTCCTCGCGGGTGTCCCAGACGGTGGTGCCGATCTCGGTCTTGAGGGTGGCGAAGGACGACTCGGCGACCGCATTGTCGACGCACGATCCGGTTCTTCCGGCCGACGGGCGGATGCCGTGACCGGCGAGCGTGGGACGGAACAGTCCGGAGCTGTATTGCGACCTGCGATCGGCGTGAAGAACCGCATCATCACTGGTCAGGCCGCGTCGGACGGCGAGGTCGAGGGCGTCGCTGACCACTTCGGCACGCATGTGCCCGGCCATCGCGTGCCCGATGACCTCGCGGTTGTGCAGGTCGATCACCGTGGCCAGGTAGAGCCACCCCTCCCGCGTGGGCAGATATGTGATGTCCCCGACCGGTCGTCGGCCGCGTGCTGGGCCGGTGAAGTCCCGACCGATCAGGTCCGGCACCGGCGCCGCGACGATATCGGGCCTGGTCAATGACCTGCGTCGTCTGCGGGTGATACCGACGATCCCGCACTCGCGCATGACGCGCCCGACCCGCTTGTGGTTCACCCGACGGCCCCGGCGGCGCAGCGCGACGACGATCCGCGGACGCCCGTAGGCGCCCCGGTGACCGGCGTGGACCTCGCCGATCTCGGCGGCCAGACGCTCGTCGTCCTGGGCCCGCTCCATTCTGGTCGGGGCGGCGGCGAGCGATTCGTAGAACCTGGGGACGTCGCACGCCCAGGACCCTGCACAGCCGGGCGACGCCGAAGGCGGCGCGGTGTTCGGCGATGAACCGGTAGCTGCGGGTCAACGACCCGTCTCCGTCGCAAAATAGGCGGCGGCCTTGCGGAGGATGTCCTTCTCCAGCTCCAGTTCGGCCACCCGCGTGCGCAGTTCCCGCAGCTCCTGACGTCCTCGGCCGACACGCCACCTGCCGGCGGAACCGCCTGGGCCTGTTCGGCGGTGCGGACCCAGTTGCGCAGGGTCTCGTGGTTCACGCCCAGCTCGCGGGCGACCTGCCGCAAGGCCGGTCCCAGGAGCGGGCCAGCGCGACGGCGTCCTTGCGGAACTGCTCGGGGTACTTCGACTTGCCTGACACGGGGAACATCCTTCCCCAGACCGCTGTCTGGGATCAGGGTGTTCGTTTCAAAGGGACAACCTCAATGTTCCCATCTCCCGCGGTCTTGTCGGAGCTCCAAGGGCACCAGAAGGCCGCCATCAGTGGATACGTTTTCAGTCGCCGTCAAGGCGGGTCATCATCGAATGCGCCAGTCTTGTTGATCATGGGCCTCGAAGCTCCGATGCCGACAGGCCTCACTTACTCCCAACGCCTTGGATCGCGAGCGTCGTTCAGCCATTCGTACCTATTGCAATGATGCCGTGTCGCGTATCATCCACTAAATATGATAGGGGGTGTCGTGGAAAATAAGGCCCAAATAGAAGACAGGATTCGACGCGCTCGCCAAATATTAGGCGCGGAGCAAGAAAGAGGGCGTGAAGACGGACCGATTGCCGTGTTTTCCAGTTTTGCTTCCGGTCCCGAGCAAGCGCCTCGGAAAGCAGAGAAACGGGAGTAGTCGATGTCTATGTCGGGTTTAGCGGCAGCCTCCATTGTGCCGACACGACTTCTTGTTCTGCAACCCACCGGTTTTTGCAACATCAATTGTCGCTATTGCTATCTGGCGGACCGTCAGGCGCGACGCAAGATGCGTACAAGTACGGTCCGCGCCCTTGGTAGATTTCTTGGCACGATTCAGGTCGCCGAGAAACCGTTAACAGTGTCGTGGCACGCCGGAGAACCTCTCACCGCTGGGCGCGATTTCTACGAGAGCGCTTTCAGTATCCTGGCCGAGTCGCCCGACTGTCCTCCTCTGCGGCACACTATTCAGACAAACGCGACGTTGATCAACAACCAATGGTGTGAACTGTTCACGCGATGGGGTGTACACGTAAGTGTTAGCCTCGACGGACCCGCCCACATTCATGATAGAGAAAGGCGCGATACCGGGAACCGTGGCACCTACGCTCGTGCACTAGCCGGGTTTGAATCTTTATTGAAGCATGACATCACAGTCTCGACTATTGGCGTCCTCACGTACTACGCCATGCAGTTTCCCGACGAAATATTCAGGTTTTGGAGAAGTATTGGAGTGCGTTCCGTTGCGATCATCGCGGAAGAAGCAGACGGGGCAAATCGAGTTAGTAGCTTGTCCCGTGTCGACGCGGGATCGCGATACTATGGCTTTCTTCGACGGCTGCTGGAGTTGCGGGATCAGTATCCGGAAATCCACATTCGCGAACTTGAGTTTGTAGAGCAAGCGCTACGCTGTGCCCCCGGCTTGGAGGTCGCCAGCATGGAGAACACTCCGGGCGCAATTATCAGTGTCGACACCGAAGGGAACATTTCAACCTTTTCTCCCGAATTGCTAGACCAGGGTCATCAATCCTACGGAAATTTCACCTGGGGCAATGTAAATAATCACACATGGGACGAGGTGGTAGGACATGAAAAGTTCATAGGTGTAGCGAAGGATATCCGACTCGGCGTTGATCGGTGTCGCGCCGAGTGCGGTTTCTACGTCGTCTGCGGCGGAGGGGCGCCCAGTAATAAAATCAGTGAGAACGGGACTTTTATCTCCACTGACACCGTTGCTTGCAGGCTTCGGATAATGACTGCAACGGAAGCCGTTCTAGATCACTATGGACTATAGTTGACGGTAGTTTAATCCTAAGGTAGTGGAGCCGCGTGCAGGCATCGAATTATGCGTTCGTGCGTGTCGCCAACGATGTCGTTGGCGCGAATGCGCGCATCAAAACTCCAGATGACAGCAAGAGCTTTCTTGCTGAAGGCGGCGAACTCTCGGACCTCCTTCGTAGAATTAGTTGGGGCGAGCGGAGCTCCCGGGCCGACGGCACTGAGCGCGAAATCGTCATCCGGTTTCAATCCTGCGGAGTTCAATGCGTCAAATACCTCTTGAAAAGTGACCCAACGTTCGTGGGATGCAAGCGAATTCCGGTCGTCGTCACTGTGGAGAATCAATCGATAGTGAATTTGCTCGACGACACAAGAGCCGGGGCCACCGTTGTTTACGAAGACGGTCCATGCAGCCTTCGAGCCCATCATGGCTCCTTCGCCAAGAGTGTTTCCGGACCAGCCAAGACTAGGACGAACCGACCTGGCGAACTGACCACGCGCAAGCACCAGGCTTCCGACCAAACCGGTCAGCGCGGCCGCCGCTGGTACACCCAGAAGGGTGATCCGCCAAGGCAAACCTGCTTGCGAGGAGGCGTCGACATTAACTCTAGTTATCTCCCAGCACAGATCGCCGAGCAGAACCGCGAAGACGGAGATTGGCAGCACAACGAAAGTCCTGCTTCGACGCACCACTCGCTGGTGACTCTCCGCAAACCAGCGACTTGTCTCCTCGACACGCTCTTCCATGCCTGCAACTTACCGCAGTGTGCCCTAGGGCACAGATGGCCTAAGCACGTGGTCTACAAGTCAAGTAGAGCCGATCAGACAGCCCTGAGACCGCTCGTTCTGGGCGGCGGGCGAGTGGAAACTGTCGATCAGCCCAAGAACACCGACCATGTGGACAACGGCTCCTGCTGGCTCAAGGAGGCGTGATCGCCTGGCGCGGTTACAACGAAAGGATTAGTACGACCGTGGTCACCCGCCCGGGCGCAACGCCGGGTGCATCACGCCATTTCCGGTGACACCCTGTAGTTGGCGTCGCGAAGACGGTCGACGGCACTGGTGGGTGTGGTAGTCAGCGAGGTTAGTGCGTGCAGAAGATGGCGCAGGTGCACGCCGGGGTTGTTCGCGTCGGGACCGTTGCGGACGTAGTGCATCGCGATGCGAAGCAGGCCGTTGAACTTGTCGTCGGCGGGGGTGTCCCATCGGGTGTTGGCGGGGCCATGAGGTAGTCGCCGTGGGTCACGTCGCGGCCCAGACCAGGACGGTCGCGATCCGGTGTTTGTTCTCGCCCCAGTCGGTGATGGCATCGGACGGACCCCAACGCTTCTTCTCGGCCGCGCAGATGCTCGAACAGCAGGCTGCGGATCGCGCCGAAGGCCCGCTCGACGGCGTGCTTGTCGGTCGGCCGCAGCACCCGCGCTGGCACGATGATCGCCCCCAGCACCCGCTGGACCTCGACCAGGTGGTGGTTGCGGTAGACCGAGCCGTAGTCGGTGATGATCGTCCCCGGGGTGAAGAACGGCAAACCGGCGACCCGGTGTCCGGCGAACTCCGCGACCATTGCGGCGGGCAGCCCTGGGTAGGGCCACTCCAGCTCCTCACCCCAGTCAGGGCGCATCGGCAGCGGCATCGTGATGTCCGCAGCAGCATCGCGACGTCGATCGCGCTGTCGGACACCAGCGTGAGCCGGAACGCGCTCAGCGAGTGCGTGTAGACGTCAAACGCGAGCGTCAGGTGCACCGAGACCGGGTCGCCGAACACAGTCTCACGCACCTTGACCGGCAGGATGATCGTGTCAGCGCGACGACCTGACCGGGCCGGTGCACCACCACGTGCTTACCGCTGGTGGCCGGCGCGGCCGAGCGGAGATAGCGCTGCCGGCCGCCCCCCGAACCGAACCACTCCCGCCAGACCAGCCGCAGCGTCTCGTAGCTCGGAATCGCCGCGACCGCGTCCGGGCCGTGCTGCTCGCGGACGAACTCGCGCCGCCGGACGCACGTCGATCAGCCACCGCCCGGTCCGGGTGTCGGCCAGGAAGTCCGGCACATGCTCCCGCTTCCCATCCTGCACCCGGAACCGCAATCGGAACGGTTGGGGAATCACCTCCACCACGGAGGCGGCGAAGTCCTACACCAACAGCAGGCGGGCCTCCTCCATCGACTCGCACCCGTGGAGTCGATCCGTGCTCACCATGTACTGCAACCCCGGCCGGTGCCGCTGCCGACGCGCCCACGAGGACCGTCTGACGGGCTCGCACCCCGTCACCGACATCGACGCGAGAGCCCGGACCGGCGCGGTGACCTCGTCGCCCGCGTACCGCCACGTGGCCGACCACCGCTGGGCCCAGTCCAACCCCGAGTCCAGCACTCCGTGGGCCTGTGCCGAGCCTGTGCCGAGCCGGTGCTGTGCTCGGCCAGCTCGTCTTAGCCACAGCGGTCCCACCACAGTGCCGTACCGGACTGACCGACCCGACCGGAACCAGTCGAGTTCACTACAACATCCAAGTCAACAGCGCGCCTTGCCCGGTGCACCGACGCGCGACGACCGCCGCACATTAACCCGATCTGGTGATAAGTAAGGCCTGTGTGAGAACCAAGTGACAAGTAGGACCTGTACCTGGTGACAAGTACCGCCGGAACCTACGAACGGAACGCCCGATCGCGATGGCTCGCTGGTGACAACTGCCGCCTGTAGTCACACCGGACCGGAACCCAGGAGCTGCCGACCGCGTCGGACGGGCCATGGCAACCAGCCGGATGGCGACCCGGACCGCCGTGGTGCTCGCGCTCGCCCTCACCGCGGTGGCGGTCGATCCCGCGACGTCCGGTGCGTGCGCGTGCGGTGCGTTCGTGGCGAACGACCGGTTGCGCGCGCAGGACGAGACCGCGTTGGTCGAGCTGACCGGCCGCACCGAGTCGATCACCCTCTCGGTGCAGGCCCGGTCGGAGGCCACCGAGGCGGCGTTCCTGATGCCGGTGCCCGCCCGCGCCCGGTTCGAGGTGGCCGACGGCGAGCTGTTCACCGAGCTCGACCGGATCAGCCGGCCGGCGGTCGAGGTGCGGCGCGTGGTCGTGGACGGTGACGGCGCCGGCAGCGCGCCGGGTGCCGAGGGCGGCGCCACCGTGGTGGACCACGTCGAGGTGGGGCCGTACGAGGTGGCGCAACTCGCCGGTACCGACGCGACCGCCGTGACGCAGTGGCTGGACGAGCACGACTTCACCCTGCCCACCGCGCTCGGTGGCGCATTGCGGCCCTACCTGGCCGAGGGCTGGCTCGTCGTCGCCGTCCGCCTGGCCCCGACGTCCGGCAGCCTCGCCGCCGGCCTGCCGCCGATGCGCCTGGCGTTCGAGACGGACACCCCGGTCTACCCGATGCGGCTGTCCGCGACCGCCGAGGCCGCGCAACCGCTGCGCCTGTACGTCCTGGCCGACCACCGGGTGGACATCACCAACCCCGCGCCGACCGGCAGCCCGGCGGACCTGACGTTCGCGGGCGAGGTGACCCCGGACCCCCGGTACCCGGTGCTGTCCACGACCCTGACCGGCCCCCGCTTCCTCACCCGCTACGACGGCCGGTTCCGCCCGGCGCAGATCACCGAGGACATCCACTTCACCCGGTCGGCCACCGACACCCCGTACCGGGCCACCGTGACCGTCACCGAGTACGTCCGGTCCTCCTGGCCGTTGCCGGGCGTCCCCCTGCTGCTCGTGGGCGTGGCGGTGCTCGTCGGTACCGGCTTCGCCGTGCGGCGCTGCACCACCCGACGGCGGTCGCCGGCCGCGTGACGCGGCCGGCCTCCCGGCACGGCTCCGAGTCGGGGGCGGTCACTCGCCGTGGGCCGGTCGCGCGACCGGGAGCCGCCCACCACGTCGGGTTCGATCACGACGTTGCCCCTCACCGGTGCGTCCCGCGCGGGTGGTCGGCCGGCCCGGGGTGGGGCGCCAGGGCCTCGCCGATCAGCGTGTTGTCGCGGTCCCTCGGCGGTGGTGGGGTCGAGGTCGCGCAGCACGTCGGTGCCCCTGCCCTCGGGCGACTCGCCGGCCGCCGGGTGCGGGAAGCGCTCCTTCGTTCCCCTCGACACCCGCCCGGTTCCACAGCGCCGTGCTGGACGCGGTCAGGTCGCCGCACCCGTCCCGACCGGCTCGACCGCCCGGCCAGGCGCACCGCCGTGCCGACCGCCGCACGGTGATCCCGGCCGCCGAGGTGAGCGCCTCGGCGGCCGGGACCGTCCCGTTACGGGCTGGTGCAGGTGAGGGACGTCGGCGGGGTGCCACCGCCGATGAAGCCGAACGCGGCCGACCCGCCGGCCGGCAGCGAACCGTTGTACGCGGCGTTGCGCACCGACGCGGTCGACCCGTCGACGGTGAGCGTGCCGTTCCAGACCTGGGTGACGGTCTGGCCGCTGCCCAGCGTCCACCGGGTGGTCCAGCCGTTGACGCCGGACTCACCGGCGGTCACGGTGACCTCGCCCTGGTAGCCGCCCGGCCACGAGTTGGTGGTGCGGTAGGTGGCGTTGCACGCGCCGACGGGCTGCGGTGTCGTGGTCGTGGTCGTGCTGGTAGTGGTCGACGTCGTCGTGCTGGTGGTGGTACTGGTCGGCGGCGTCGAGGGAACCAGCGGGCACGTGCTCTGGTAGGTCCTGATGCCGCTCCAGTTCGCCAGCGGGCAGAGGAACTGCGTGTAGCGGGTGTCGCTGTCGACGAAGACCTTGAACCACGGGATCACGTTGCGCATCATCGTGGAGTTGTTCGAGGTCGGGAAGCCGTGGCCCGCGCCGGAGAGCTCCAGGTACGCCTTCTCCACCGACGCCGGGATCCCGTTGTAGAGGTTCACCACGCTCGCCGGGGTGATCGTGGTGTCGTTCTGCCCGGAGAGCAGCATGGTCGGTACGCGGGTCGTCGTCAGGTTCTGCGAGAAGCTGGCCGGCGCGAGGCCGATCGAGGCCTTCAGGGAAGGCCGTTGCAGCGACGCGGACGCCGCGCCGCCGCCACCCATGGAGTGGCCCATGACCGCCGTCCGCGTGGCGTCCACCCGGTCGCGCACCGAGCTGCGCTGCGTCAGGTAGTCCAGGGCGGCCAGCAGCTGGGTGCCGCGGGCGGTGTCCCAGTCGTTGCGGTTGTTGGTGTCGATCCCGATGACCACGAACCCGAACGACGCCAGCCAGTGCCCCATCCACGCGCCCTCGGCGGCCCAGGTCGCGGTGTAGCCGGGCACGACCGCGATCGCGCCGAACTGCCCCTGGCTGGTGTCGGTGGGGTAGTAGATCACCCCGCCGCCGAAGCCGTTCCCGGCGGCGACGGCGACCTGGGTGGTCGCGAACGTGCCGCGGTTGGCCGAGACGCTGGCGGGCGTCGGGTCCGGCCCGCGCTGGTAGGGGTTGTCCGCCGCGCCCAACGCGGGACTGGTGCCGCTCGTGACGGTCAGCGCGCCGAGCAGGGTCACCGCCGCGGCCGCGGCGGCTCCGTGCCGCCACAGCCGTCGGGTGCGAGGCCGACCGGCTAACGGCCGGGCAGCGCCTTCTCGTTCTGCCACTGGATGTCCCTCCTACCACGTGACGTGGACAGGGTCGGGCGCGACACCGGCGACCCGGCGTGCGCGGGGATGGGTGCGGTGGTGCGGTCGGTCGGTGACGCCGACCCGTGCCGCGGCTGCGGCCGTCGTGGCGACGTCCCGGCGAGCCTGAATATGTCAGGTAGTTTGGCTCCGGTACCGAGAAGTGTCAACAAACGTCTCGATAGGGTCCGGTGGACAGCGCGGACCTGCGACGGGAGCACAGCGTGATCAGCCCGTTCAACGTGGAGGAGATCTTCCCCGACGTCGCGGCCGGATCGGCGCGGTTGCCGCGCAGGCAGAGCGGCAGCTCGCCGCAGGGCTTGGCCGTGACGCTGATCGCCGACTACACCATCGGCACCCGCGCCTGGTTGCCGACCACGGCGATCGTGGCGCTGCTGGGCGGGTTCGGCGTGACCGCCGGTGCCGCGCGCACCGCCATCAGCAGGCTGGCCCGCCGCGGCGTGGTCGAGGGCAGCCGCCAGGGGCGGTCCAGCTCGTACCGCCTGACCGAGCCCGCCGCCGCGGAACTGCTCGCCGGCGGCATCTCCATCGCCACCTTCGCCACCGAGCCCGACGCGTGGGACGGCTCGTGGACGGTCGTCGTCTTCACCATGCCGAAGGAGGAGAAGGCCCGGCGCAGCTCGCTGCGGGCGCAACTGCGGTGGCGTGGTTACGGGCCGCTCTACGACGGGGTCTGGGTCTCGCCGCACCCGTTGACCGAGCAGGCGCACGCGGAGCTGGTCGCGGCGACCCCGGGCTCGCTGACCGCGTTCCGCGGGCGCCTGGTCGGGTTCCGGGCGGACATCACGCGCGACCCGATCGAGGCGTGGGACCTGACGGCCATCGCGGAGCGGTACCGGACCTTCGTCCGGACCTGGGAGCCGCTGCTGCCCCGCATCCGGGCGGGCGAGGTCACCGGCGCGTCCGCCGTGCGGTCCCGCACCGAGGTGATGGACACCTACCGGCGCTTCCCGACGCTCGACCCCCTGCTGCCGGTCGACCTGCTGCCGGCCGACTGGCCGCGGGCCCGGGCGCGCGAGGTGTTCCGCGCGGTGTACGACGGCCTGATCGAACCGGCCCAGGACTACGTCCGGTCGGTCGCCGCGCAGGACGGACCGCGTCCCGGCATCCGGGCGCACACCGTGGCCGAGATGAGCACGGGCGTGACGGCCCGGTCCCCGGTGCGCACGGCGTCACGCTGACCGGGCGTCCGCGGCGCGGCGACCCCGCAGCGCGTGCATCGCGAGGGCCCCGGCGAGGGGCCGGGTGTCGGGAGCAGGAACGCCGGCGCGACCAGGGACGCGAGGAACCCGGCCCCCGCGGCGGTCGGCAGCACCCCGCGCCACGGCGGCGAGCCGAGGCCCGCGACGAGGTGGGGAGCGTCGAGCCGAGCGGGAGCGCGCCGATGAGGACACCCGTGGTCCGGCCGCGTCCGGCGCTGAGCGCCTTGGACACCATCAGCTTCATGCCGACCGGGTAGATCAGCCACGCCGCCCGGCGGAGTCGAGCCCCACTCGCCGCGCAGGCCGGGCGCGACGGCGGACGTGGAGAACCAGACGGCGAGCCCGAGCACCCGCACGGCGGCGATGGCGGCGCGCTGCGCACCGGCGTTGCCGGGTCCGCTGGTCACGCGGGTCGTCCTCTCAGTCCTTCGTGCCGCGTCGCGGGTCGCCCTGCGCCCGGTAGCGGGCCAGCACGTCCTCGCGCAGCAGGGCGCCGAAGCCGGCACCGGCCAGGCGCAGGCCGAGCTGGTGCTCGGTGACGCCCAACGCCGTCGCGGTGGTCGCGAGGTGCCAGTCGTGCGCGGCCAGGGTGGTCAGCAGGTGCCCGCGGCGGACCTGCGCCTCGGACAGGCGGAACGTCTTCAGGTACGCCGTGCGCCCCTCGCGGTCGGTGATCAGCTCGCCGATGTGGTTCTCCTGCTTGAGCCGGAACGTCGGCAGGAACCGGGACAGCGTGTAGTCGCCGGCCCGGTACACGCGGCTCATCGCGTAGGTCTCGCCCAGCAGCCCGGCGGCCATCGTCGTGTCGTGGAACCGCGCCCACTCCGCCCGCTCCCGTGCCGCCGCCGCGCGCAGGTCCGCCACCGACTCCACGTCGTCGGCCAGCCGGACGTCGAACCGGGGCGAAGGCGTCGCCAGGGTGGCGTAGTGGTGCACCAGCTCGCCGTACATGTCCTGCAGGAGCGTGGTGTGCAGTGCCCGGTAGTCGTCCGGGTGCGGCACGACGAACGCCGAGGCCAGCGCGTCGGCCACGTACACCAGCACACCGCACTGGCCCGGGTGGATCTCGAAGTGCTTCAGCGCGTCCGCCAGACCTTGGACCCGGGCGCCGAGGTACGCCTCCTCCACGCGCGGCGACAGGCCCCGGCGGATCGCGCGCCGCGACCACTCGTCCCACACGACCTCCGGGCCGCCGAAGTGCAGCGCCAGGTACCCCTCGACCGCCACGTGCAGCGGCAGGAACCGCAGCCGGTTGCGCTCGACGCGGCGTGCCACCCGGCGGTGGGAGCGCAGCCGCAGGCCGCGCGCCGGGCGGCCGTCACCGGCGCCGTCGCGCTTGAGCTGCGTGCCGTAGGCCGCCACCGCGGTGTCGTCGTCGAACCAGGTCGCCACGAACCCGTGCGGGATGTAGGACGTGTAGTGCGTGCGCGGTCCCACCTCGACCACGCCCGGCTCGTCACCGTAGGCGCGGGCGTGCAGCCGCAGCCCGGTGATCGGCTCGTCCCGCGTCACGGGCACGAGCCGGACACCGCCCCACACCTGCGCGGCACGGGTGGTCAGCCCGGTCAGGTCGAGCTCCACCGTCACCCCTCCTCCAGGAACCGGGCCACCCGGTCGTCGAAGTGCGCGCGCAGGGCCGCGGACCCGGTCCGGCCCTCGGTGAACCGGGCGAACCCGACCAGGGCGGGCACGTCCTCCGCGTCCCGCACGCCGACGGTCGGCACCGCCGGGGTGAGCCGGCGCACGTCGAAGTCGACCGCGTCGTACACCGGGTTGAGGTGCACCGCGACCACCCGGCGGTCGGGGTCGAGCCGGGCCCGCCACACCCGCAGCACCTCCGACGCGAGCCCGTACGGCGCGTTGTCCCAGCCGTCGGACACGATCAACAGCCGGTCCGGCGCGTGCTCCAGCGCGTCGAGCACCCGGTCGCCCAACGGAGTCATCCCGTACGGGTAGGCCAGCAGCGCGTCCGTGCGCCCCGAGGTCCACAGGGGGACGTACTCGGTCGCCAGCTCGGCCAGCAGGTAGTGGCAGGCCAACGCGACCGCCAGCGGCCGGCGGCGCTTCTGCGCGGACCCGAAGGCCGAGAAGCTGTCGTCCAGCACGGCCGCGACCCGGCCCCACCCGCCCGCGACGCGGCCGGCGGCCCGCACCGCGGCGGCCCGCAGGGCCCCGGTCAGCTCGCCGCGCCGGTCGACCCGCTCGGGCAGCGGCAGGGACAGGACGTAGGAGGCCAGCCGGGTCAGCGGCATCGACCCGAGGTCGACCGCCACGTCGGCCTTGTCCCGGCGTGCGGACTGCTGCACCCGCAGCCGCTCCAGCCGGGTCATCCGGGGCTCGATGCGCCGCAGGAACGTCGCCCGGTCGATCCGGTGCCGGGCGGCGAACCCCTCCGCCACGGTGTAGGGCAGCTCGTACACCGACGCCTGCTCGTAGTGCGCCCGCCGCCACGTCTCCAGCAGCGGGGTGTGGTACCGGCGGTGGCCGCCGGTGAACAGGAACGGGCCCAGCTCGCCGTCCGGCGCGACGTGCGCGTGCCGCAGGGCCAGCTTCAGGCCGGTGCGGTACTTGACGGCGTCGAACGCCGGGTCGGGCCGGGCCGCGACCCACTCGCGGATGATCGCGCGGGTGCGCCGGTTGTTCACCCGTGCCCGGCGCAGCGCGCGGAACAGGTCGTACACCCGTTGCGGCGGCATCACGCGCAGCCGCCGCGCGATCAGCGCGCCCTCGACCCGCCGCTGCTCCTCGGTCGCCTCACCGGTGGTCTCCAGCAGCTTGCGGACCATCAGCGCGGCGTTGTGGTCGTTGATGTCCAGGGCCAGCGCGGCGGCGTACAGGTCGCGGTAGTTGCCGATCACGTAGTCGTGCAGGAAGTCCAGCGACAGCCGCTGATCCTCGGCGCCGCCGTGGAACTCGCGTTGCGCCGTGGACGTCGTCGCCGCGTTGATGAACATCAACATGTCGTCGGCGGTGATGGCGTCCATGCGTGCACGCTCCGGGAGTGGTTTCGGGGCCGGCCGGGGAGTGGGGGCGCGAGCAGCGAATCGTCGCTTCACAGGCGGGTTCCGGAAGTCGCACCGGAGTCCCGCGGCCGGCCGGCGAACTCTAGCAACCACGTGGCACGCTGCGCCCCGACATTAAGGCGTAGCGCTGGGTGCTGTCCGACCGACACAGTGACTGCGAGGGGCGCCGCGTGCGAGGGGGGACCGGGGTTGGAGTGGGATTTCTTCCTGGCGCACGCCGGCGCGGACAGCCCCGCCGCGGAACGGCTGCGGTCGTTGCTGGAGCCGCACGCCACCGTCTTCGAGGACTCGATGCTGCGCGCGGGCGAGGAGTGGGACGTCGTCCTCGACCGGCACCTGCGCGCGTCGACGATCACCGTCGTGCTCGTGTCGCGGCGCACCGAACTGGCCGTCTACCTGCGCGAGGAGATCGCCCGCGCGATCGCGCTGGCCCGGTCGGACGGTCGGCGGCGGGTGGTGCCGCTGGTGCTGGAGCAGGTCGACGCGCTGCCGTACGGGCTGGAGCTGCGCACGCCCGTGCGGCTGGGTGACGGCCTGGACCTGGCGGGCGCGGCGGACGTGCTGCTGGAGGCGCTGCGGGACTCCCGCCTGCCGCGCAGCGAAGGGCCGCACGTCGTCGCCGGGCAGCTCGGGCCGCTGCTGCGGCAGCTCGACCTGGACGCCCTGAGCGGGGTCCGGTCGGATGTGCTCGCGGCGGCGCTGGCCGAGGTGGGCGAGTCCGACGCGCTGTGGCTGCACCTGGCCCGGCGCGGTCTCGACGCGCGCGTGCTGCTGCCGTCCCTGCCCGGTCACGACGAGGCGGCGGCCCGGTGGGCGTTCGGCACCGAGGCCGTGCCGGGCGCGCGGGACCTGCCCGCCGCCGTGCGCCGGCAGCTCGTGCGCCGGCTCGCCGACGAGCGCACCGACCTGGACGCGGCCTCGGTGCGGCTGCGGCGCGAGGTGCTGTCCGGCCGGGCGAGCACGCCGGACGCCCGCCGCCTGGCCTCCGCCGTCGTCGCCGCGCTGCCACCGCCGCGGTCGGCGTCCACCCAGGCGGTCCTGGCGTCGAGGGGCGGCACCACCGACCTGCCCGTGGCGCTGGCGCCGCTGCACCGGACGGCCTTGGGCATGACGGCCCTGCCGCCGCGCGAGACGGCGCTGGTCGGCCGCACCGCGCTGGTGTCCGACCTCGTCGACCGCCTCGACGCCCGGCTCCTGCGCCGGGGCCGGGTCACGGCGCTGCTCACCGGCCGGCTCGGCGCGGGGGTCTCGGCGGTGGCCGTCGAGGCGGCGCACGTGCTGGCCGACCGGTTCCCCGGCGGTGTCCGGTACGTCGACCTGCACGGGCTCGACGACGCGAAGCGGGCGGCGGCGGACGTCGCCAGGCTGGTGTGCCACAGCCTCGGCGTGACGCCGCAGCCGGGGGCGGAGGCGGAGCACCTGAGAGCTGCGCTGGACGGCCGCCGCCTGCTGCTGGTGCTGGACAACGCGCTGGACGCCCGGCACGTCGCGCCCCTGGTGCCCGCACCGCCCGGCTGCGCGGTCGTCGTCACCTCCCGCAACCGGACCCAGTCCTACGCCGACGTGGTCGTGCACGTGCCGCCGCTGGACCGCTCGGCGTCGGTGGAGCTGCTGGCCGACGTGCGGCCCGGCGCGGGCACCGCGGCGTTGGACCGCATCGCGGCGGCGTGCGCCGACCTGCCGATGGCGCTGCGGCTCATCGCGGCCTGGATGACCAACCACCCGGAGACCGGCGTCGACGGCGTGGCCCGCCTGCTGGCGCGGGAGCGGACCAGGCTCGCGTTCCTGGACGACGACGTGCTGCCGATGCGCCTGGCCATCGAGCTGAGCTACCGGCACCTCGACGACGACGGCCGCACGGCGTTCCGGTACCTGCCCGCCGCGCCGGGCTCGGCCGCGACCGCCGAGGACCTCGGCCGCGGCCTGAACCGCGATCCCGACCTCACCCGGCTCACCCTCTACCGCCTCGTGGACCGCAGCGTGGCCGGGTACGAAGAGCCCACCGACCCGCCCGAGCCGGTGTTCCGCCTGTTCGAGCTGGTGCGCCTGTACGCCCGGGAGCGGTTGGCCGAGGAGGAGCCGCCCGAGGCCGTGGCCCGGTTCCGCCGGCGGCTGCTGACCAGGCTGCGCGACGACCTGCGGTCCGGCGCGGAACCCGACCTCGCGCTGCGCCTGGACCCGACCCCGCTGGTGGCCGCGCGCGACCTGGCCGAGCGCGAGGAGTGGTTCGACCTGGCCGGTGACCTGACCGACGGCCTGCGCACCGTGCACGAGGCGGACTCCGACGACGAGTCCGCGCGCCGCGACCGTGAGCACGCGGCCCGGCTGCGCCACCGCGGCGGCAACGCCGAGGCGGCCGCCCGCGAGTACCTGGACCTGGCGCGCACCCTCGACGGCCCGCCCGCGGAGGACGCGTTCACCACCGCCGAGCGCATCGCGGCCGACGCCCGGCTCTGGGACCTGGTCGGCCGGATCGCGCACGAGCTGGCCGCGCACCACGAGGCCCGGTCGGACCTGACCGCCGCGCTGGCGGCCGGCGACCGGTCGGTCACCGCGTTGCGCACGGTCCACCGCAACGCCACCGCGCTGCCGGTGGCGATCAACAACACCCGGCTCGCCATCCGCCTGGGCGACTTCGACGCCGCCCGGCGCTGGGTCGCGGTGGCCCACTCCCTGGCGGATGCCCGCACGCCGACGAGGCTGCGCGCCGACATCGCCTACGAGGAAGCACGGGCGTCGAGCGGTCCCGGCGCCCCGGCCCTCTGGCGCGCCGCCGCGGAGCTCTACGAACAGGACCGGAACTTCGGCAACGCCGGGCTGGCCGCGTTCTTCGGCGCGCGGGCCGCGCGTGCCCAAGGCTCCGACGCCGAGGCCGCCGAGCTGTTCCTGGCCGCCGCGCACCTGCACCGCGCGGCAGGCGACCACGACCGGGCGGTGTGGGCGATCGTGGAGCTGTCCGCCGCTCACGCCGAGGTCGGTCGGTACGAGCAGGCCAAGGACGTGCTGACCGGTGCGTGGGACCTGCACGAGGAGACCTGGGGTCATGGCGTGGCCGCCGAGGTGGACCTGCGCATCGCCGTGCTGGCCTACCTGATCGACGGCTCCCGGCCACCGCTGTCGCGGCGCGGGCTCGCGGTGGCCGACGACGACGACCGGGCACGGCGACTGGCCGCGGTGGTGCACGCCCTGAGCGGATCCGCGGGCGAGCCGGACGTCCTGCACCGGTTCGTCGGCTCGCCGATGGTCTACCAGCCGCCCGACCACCGGCCCTGGCTGCACGGCCTGGGCCAGGAGCCGCCGGAGGCCCGGGAGCTGGCCGAGGGGACCGGCTGACGGTCCGCCGCGGCCGGCCCTCGGCGGGTCACTCGAAGAACTTCAGGCCCCACCCGGTGTCGGACGTGGGGCCCGGGACGTTCGCGCGGCGGTAGGTCGTGTCGCCCCACCAGACGAACGTGCCGGTGTACCAGTAGCGGTTGTCCCAGTGGTACGGCGTGCCCTTGGCCACCGCGTGGTACATCATCGGGAACTTCGGCCCGGCCGGCGGGCTGGTCGCGATGTCGCCGTCGAGCAGCACGAACGTGTGGTGGCCGGGGCCGTTGACGTGCAGCGTCGGGTCCCACCCGGTCATCATGGTCGCCCGGTTCGAGCCGAACAGGCAGCCGTTGGACTTGTACCAGTCCCACACGTGGGTGGGGTCGCCCCCGGCGCGCAGCCGCAGGTCCGCGATGCAGTACTGCTCGCTCCAACTGCCGTTGGCCGAGTACGTGACGTGCAACTGGCCGTTGGGGTCCTTGATGACCTCGGGCGCCTCGTTGATGAACGGGTTGCCGACCACCCGTTCCCACGGCTCGCGCGGCTGCGAGATGACGTACCGCGCGCCGACCGGCGTGAGCGGGTCGGCCATGCGGGCGATGTAGAGGTTCTGCTCGACGTTGTCGGTGCACTCCCACCCGGACCAGATGAAGTAGCGCTGACCGTTGAACGTCACGGGCACGCCGTCGATCGCCCACCGGTCACCCGGCAGGGCGAGCTCGACCGCGGGGGTGTAGCCGGTGTCCGGCGAGGTGGAGCTGATCGCGTACATGCGGTGCGCCGAGTCGTTGCCCGCGGTGAAGTAGATGTAGTAGCGGCCGCCGTCGCGCACGATCTCCGGCGCCCACACCGAGCCGAGGTCGGCGGCGTCGCGCCACACCAGCCGCGCGGGCGCCGCGGCCAGCCCGTCCGGTGACGAGGCCTGGCGCACCTGGATCCCGCCACCGCCCGCCTGGGCCGCGATGTAGGTGCCGCCGACGCGGATCACGCTCGGGTCGGCGGCGCGCAGGCCGGTCCGTCCCAGGGTGGAGAACCCGCACTCGTCGGGTGCGGCCCGCTCGGCGGCGAGGGCGGGCTGCGCGGGGAGCAGGAGCGCGGCGACGCCCAGGGCGGCCGTGAGGCGCCGCGCGATCGTTCGTCCGACACCGGAGGGGAAGCTCATGGGACTCCTCAGCGGTAGCAGGGAACCACTCGCGCGACCGCACGCCCTCCGGCGGCTGTGGACGTGGCGGTGCACGTCCCGGCGAACGTAACACGCCTGCACGGCTGCGTTCGGAGTCGTGCAGGCCGGATCACCCACCCGTGGCAACCCGCACTCGGATCAATAGTTGCCATAAAGTGGTTCTTGCTACAGAGTGGCAATAAGCCACCACGGAGTCCCGGAGCGCCTCATGATCCAGTACGTGCTGCCCGACCTGCCCTACGACTACGCGGCCCTCGAACCCGCGATCACCGGGGAGATCCTCGAGCTGCACCACAGCAAGCACCACGCCGCGTACGTCAAGGGGGCCAACGACAGCCTGGAGCGGCTGGCCGAGATCCGGGAGAAGGAGGACTTCTCCGGCATCGTGGGCTTGGAGAAGACCTTCGCGTTCAACCTGTCCGGGCACGTCCTGCACACGATGTTCTGGGACAACCTGAGCCCGGACGGCGGCGACCGGCCCGACGGCGAGCTGGCCGCGGCCGTCGACGAGCACTTCGGCTCGTTCGACGCCATGGCCAAGCAGCTCTCGGCCGCGACCACGCTGGTGCAGGGCTCGGGCTGGGGCGTGCTCGCCTGGGAGCCGCTGTCGCAGCGCCTGGTCGTCGAGCAGGTCTACGACCACCACGGCAACGTCGGCATGAACACCACCCCGGTCCTGGTCTTCGACGCGTGGGAGCACGCCTACTACCTGCAGTACCGCAACGTGCGCCCGGACTACGTGCAGAAGCTCTGGTCGCTGGTGAACTGGGCCGACGTCACCCGCCGCTTCGACACCGCCCGCGCCGGCGGCACCGGGCCGACCGCCCCGTCGAAGTAGCCCCGGGACCGGCAGTGGGTGCTCCGACGACCACCGCACTGCCACCACCGTGCCCTCGCCTCCCCCTGGGAGGCGAGGGCACGGTCGCCGGCACCGCCGTCAGGTGCAGGTGCGACCGCCCAGGTAGGTGTTGCCGTCACCGGCCGCGCCTTCCGGGTCGACGGCGTAGACGTGCACCGGGGTGCCCGGCGCGCAGTTCGGCACGGTGAAGCGGAAGCCGTGCACGCCGGTGATGCCGAAGTAGGCGTTGACGTCCGGCCGGTCGGTGCCCGTCGGGAACTCGCCCAGGTAGGTGCCGGCACCCGCCGGTCCGCCCCGGTACACGGCCACCGCCGACGAAGTGGCGGGCAGGTCGACGTCGGCCGCCCACCCCTCGACCGTCGTGCCGGTGAGCAGTTCGAAGTTGCCCCGCGGTGGGGAGGTCCAGCGGAACACGCGGGTGTCGCCCTCGTTGAACGCCTGGTTCGCCAACTGCGCGCAGTTTCGGCACACCTCGACGTCGTTGGGGTACAACGCGGTCTCGTACACGCGTGGCATCGACGCGGGCAGGCGGATGGTCTTCGAGCCGGTGGTGCCCGCGTGGACGGCGACCATGTTGCCGTCGGCCTCCACCGAGTCGCCGACCGGCGCGAAGTGGTGCACGCCGGCGTCCTCGCTGATCCGGCGCAGCGCGGCGAGCGGCAGCTTGGGCGCGGCGGCGTAGACGGAGGTGTAGCTGCCGCCGCTGACCGGGATCGCCTTGCGCGCCAACGACACCCCGCCCACCTGGTAGGTGCCCAGGGTCGTGGCGGCCGGGTCGGTGACGGTGAACCACGGCGTCAGCGGGTAGCCGGGACCGCCGGTCTGGCCGACGAACGAGTAGTTCTGGGTCAGCGCGGGCGTGCCCGAGCCCTTGGCGACGGTGATGCCCGTGAGCGCGGCCATCGACGCGGTCGAGGCGGCCTGGTCGTCCTGCACGTACCCGGCGGCGTAGAGGGTCAGCACGGTCCGGCCGGGCGTCTTGAGCTTCGTGGTGATCGCCGAGCGCACGGCGGACGGCACGACGTACGCGTTGGGCAGCACGGCGAGCTTGATCGCGCTCAGGTCGAGGTTGCCCTTGGCCAGGTCGCTGAGCAGGTAGTGCCGGACGGGCGTGCCCAGCCGGGTCAGGTCCTCCACGAGGTTGGGCAGCTGGTCGCCCGCGAACCCGTACGAGTTCTCGCCGGCCGGCGTGAGCGCGGCCTGGTAGTTGGGCGACACGTCGTCCACGAACACCGCCACCTGCGGTCGATAGGCGTTCGCGCCGCCGTGCCGGATCTTGTCGACGGCGCGGAACACCGACTGGAGGTTGGCCCACAGCGCCTCCGAGTCGCCCGCCCGGTCGGGCCGGCCGAACCAGCCGACGCCCTGCAGGTCGAGCATGTGCACGGCCCGGCCGCCGATGCCCGCCGCGATCAGGTTGCGGCGCAGCACCCGGATGCTGTCCCAGAGGTTGGTGACGGTCTGGAACGGGACGGGCCGGCAGCTCACCTCGCAGGCGAGGAACGTGCGGGTGTCGTCCTCGTCCATCCACAGCTTGTTGGACAGCCTCATCGTGTCGGTGATGCCCTGCTGCACGAACCCGTGGGCGAGCAGGCGGCTCTCGCGGTAGGAGTAGGGGCCGCTGATGATGTCCACGCTCGGGCTGCCGACCAGGGTCGCGAGGTCGTTGTGCCCGCTGACGGGCAGTTCGGTGCCCAGCCCGTACTGGTAGCCGTAGAAGGCCGCGGTCAGCACGCGGTTGCCGGTGACCTGCTTGGCCTTGGCGAGCAGTCGGGTGATCGCGGACACCGTGCGCGACGAGTGGTACTGGTTGTGCTTGGCCGCGCGCAACGAGTCGGGGTCCGCCGGGTCCAGGATCGTGCCGCGCGACGCGCCGGAGACCGGGGGGACCTGGCCGGGGACGGCGTTGTTGCGCTCGGTCGGGGTGGCCGTCCGGCACCGGGGGAGCAGGCTCGCGGGCAGCCCGGGCCACGAGCAGAAGCCCGCTTCGGCACTGGCCGAGTAGTCGCCCAGGTAGAAGTGGTGGCGGCCGATCGCGCCGGGCTGGGAACCGGAGTCGTTGGTCCACGGGAACATGCCGCACCTCGGTGCCGCGCCGGGCACCGGGCCGCACAGCCTCGGGTCGCCCCAGTCCAGCATCTTCCCGGCGGTGTCGTCGTAGCCGTACGGCCGGTGGAACCACTCGCCACCGTTGGCGTACGCGATGAGCACACCCATCACCCGCCCGGGGTAGCGGGTGTCCATGCGCGTCAGCACTCGGGAGATCTGCTCCTCCTGGTAGGCGAGCCACGCCTCGTTGAGCGACCACGGGTGGCCCGCGCCGTTGGTGTCGTCCCGCACGTTGCCCTGGAGGTCCTTCATCCTGACGGCTTCACGGCCGAACGCGGGCGCGTCCTGCAGGTACATCCGGACCATCAGGTACGGCCGGGGGTTGAGCGCGTTCAGCTTGCCCGCCAACTGGTCGATGAACGCGTCGCTGGTGCTCATCAGGTGCACCTGCAGCATGGGCGCGACGTTCATGTCCGCCGCCGCCGTGTTGGCCGCCGCGAGCCGCGCCTGGTAGTCGAAGTACGACCAGTCGCCGTTGCCGACCGGGACGCTCTGCGAGTTCAGCGCCATGAAGAACGGGGTCGTGGTGCGGCACGGACCGCCCTGGTCGCAGAGCTGGATGACCTTGCGGCCGTTGCGGTTGGCGATCGTCGACGCCGGCCCGGACCACGACTGCGCCGAGGCGGTCGGCGGGATCGGCACCAGCGGGACCAGCGCCAGTGCGAACAGGATCGCGAGCAGCCGTCGCATACGTTCTCCCGGGGCGGCGTCCGGGCGCCATCGGCCGGACAACGGCCCAGAGTGCCACCGCCGCCGCCGGACGCCACCCCGATGTCACCGTGCTGGCCCAGCGCCGCCAGCGGACCGGACGAGCGGGCGGTGCGGACCTCCGAACTTCTTGCCCCACAACGGTCACCGTCGGTGGATCGGGCGGGCCCTGACGCCGAAGAAGTGCGGCTTGGCGCGGCGGTCGGCGCAAGGTCGGCGTGATCCTGCGACCGTAGGGATGGGGGCCGGTGCGGCTGCTCAGGTGAATTCGCGCGCTGTTCAGCCGCTTCCCGCGCCCGACCGGTGCGCCCGGGCGCGGTCCCTCCGTACCGTCTGGCCGGTCCGTGATCCACCCCCGATGCCTCAGGAGGGCAGCGTTGAGATCACGTCCCAGACCCACCACGCTGGCACTCGTCACGACGGCCGTCGTCGCGGCCGCGACCGCGCTCACCCCGACCGCGTCCGCCGACACCACCGGAGCCGTCGTCACCGTCGCCGGGGCCGAGGCCGTCCCGGGCAGCTACGTCGTCGTGCTCCACGACGGCGTGGCGGCCACCTCGGTCGTCGACGCGCACGGCGGCCAGATCCGCGACGTGTGGACCCACGCGCTGAACGGCTTCGCCGTCACCGCGACCGCGAAGCAGGCCGCGAAGATCGCGGGCGACCCCCGCGTCGCGCTCGTGCAGCAGGACGTCGTGGTCACCGCCGCCGCCACGCAGAGCCCCACGCCCTCCTGGGGCCTGGACCGCATCGACCAGCGGAACCTGCCGCTGGACAACTCCTACACCTACCCCACCACGGCGTCGAACGTCACCGCGTACATCATCGACACGGGCATCCGCACCACGCACGCCGACTTCGGCGGCCGGGCCACGTGGGGCGCCAACACCAGCGGTGACGGCAACGACTCCGACTGCCACGGCCACGGCACGCACGTCGCCGGCACGGTCGGCGGCGCGGCGCACGGCGTGGCCAAGGCGGTCAGGCTGGTGGCGGTCAAGGTGCTCAACTGCGCCGGGTCCGGCACCACGGCCGGCGTCGTCGCGGGCGTCGACTGGGTGACCGCGAACCGGTCCGGCCCGGCCGTGGCCAACATGAGCCTCGGCGGCGGCGCGCAGCCCGCGCTGGACACCGCGGTCGCCAACTCCATCGCCTCCGGCGTCACCTACGCGGTGGCCGCCGGCAACTCCAACGCCGACGCGTGCGGTTACTCCCCGGCCCGCGTCGCGGCGGCGCTGACCGTCAACGCCTCCGACCGCAACGACGCCCGCGCGAGCTTCTCCAACTGGGGCACCTGCACCGACCTGTTCGCGCCCGGCGTCGGCATCACCAGCGCCTGGGCGACCAGTGACACCGCGACCAACACGATCAGCGGGACGTCGATGGCGTCCCCGCACGTCGCGGGCGTCGCGGCGCTGCACCTGGCGGCCGACCCCGGCGCCACGCCGGCCCAGGTCAGCGCGGCGATCCTGAACGCGGCCACGCCGAACGTGGTGCAGAACCCGGGCACGGGCTCGCCCAACCGCCTGCTGTTCGTCGACAACGGCGGCACCCAGCCACCCGGCAAGGTCGCGCTCAACCGCTACCGCAAGGGCAGCGACCACGCCAGCGCCACGTCCGCGCCCGCCGGTTACGCCCTCGAAGGCGGGATCGGCGCCGTCGCCACGGCCGCCGCCCCCGGCACCCACCCGATCTACCAGTGCCTCGTGCGCGGCTGGGACTACATGACCTCGCCCGCGGCCAACTGCGAGGGCACCGCGGTCGTCGGCGTGATCGGCTACCTGCTCGACGCCCCGGCGTCCGGCGCGAACCACCCGATCCACCGCTGCCGCGTGGCGGCCAACGGCAACCACTTCGACTCGCCCGACGCCAACTGCGAGGGCCAGGTCGTCGAGGGCGTCCTCGGCTACTCGGTCTGAGCCGGACCCCCGGCGCCGGGCACGAGGCCCGGCGCCGGGGCGCGGTCACGTACGCACGACCGTCAGACGGCCGTGCGCGACCACTGCTGGTTGGTGCCGGTGTTGCA
The DNA here is from genome assembly GCF_006716745.1 of Saccharothrix saharensis. Classification (NCBI taxonomy): domain Bacteria; kingdom Bacillati; phylum Actinomycetota; class Actinomycetes; order Pseudonocardiales; family Pseudonocardiaceae; genus Saccharothrix; species Saccharothrix saharensis. The sequence goes on from NZ_VFPP01000001.1 coordinate 8,416,425, forward strand.
CGTGTACTGCTTGAGGATCGCGCCGTCGGCGGTCGAGGCGGCCGGCACGTCCACGCACTTGCCGCTGTGCCGTGCCCGGAGCTGGAACCAGCTGCCGTTGGCGACCATCTGGAACTGCTGGTTCGTGCCGCTGCCGCAGGTGTACTGGACGAGCTCGGCGCCGTCGGCGGTGGACGCGCTCACCACGTCGAGGCACTTGCCGCTGTGCCGGCTGACCAGCCGCCAGTAGCCGCTGCCCGCGTCCTGGAACTCCCATTGCTGCCACGCGTTGCCGCTGTAGGTGTACTGGCCGACGCGGGCGCCGTTGTCGGTGTTGGGCTGCTGGACGTCCATCGCCTTGCCGCTGTGGCGCACGTCGACCCGGTAGTAGGTGGCCGGCGGGTTCGTGGAGCCGTCGCCCCAGGCGTACCGGATCCGGTCGGCGCCGGAGGTGTTGCGGATGGTCAGGTTGAGGTCGGTGCCGCTGCCGCTCAGCGCGTACATCGAGTACCAGTCGTAGCCGATGGTGCCGGGCTTGCCGCCGAGGGCGGGCCAGTAGGTGCCGCCCATCCGGTTGTCCCGCATGACCTGCGCCATGGCGCGGATGTGGCGGACGAAGTTGTCGGTGCTGTTGGCGTCGCCGTAGTTCAGGCCGGTGGACATCGGCGCGCCGAACTCGGTCGCCACCGCGCGGGAGGCGCAGTTGCCCAGCCGCGTCTGGATGTGGCCGCGGAACTGGTCGTAGGTCATGTTGCCGTAGAAGAAGGCGTAGTGGTGGAACGACAGCAGCGTGGAGTTGAAGCGGCTGTCGTTGCAGATGTCACGCAGGTCCTGGCTGAAACCGGTGCCGCCGATGAGCACCCGGCCGGGCACCGCGGAGGTGTGGTAGCTCAGCCAGTTCGCCGCGACGGTGCGCCACTCCGCCGAGGAGTACCCGTGCGGCTCGTTCATCGGCTCGAAGTAGACGTTGGGGTTCGAGCCGTAGGTGTTGGTCACGCTGGACCACATCGTGTTCCACGCGGCGAGGTTGGTGATCCGGCCGCCGGAGGCCGCGCCGTCCTCCCAGTAGGCGAGGATGACCTTGAACCCGCGTTCGGTGGCGGCGTCGATCGCGCCGCGGTAGGCGTTCCACCACGTCGTGTTGGCCACGGTGTGCGTGTTGACGGGCAGGCGCACGGTGTTGACGCCCATGGTGGCGGACATGTCGTCGTAGAGCGCGTTGGCCTTGGCGCGCACGGTGGCGTTGCTGTCGGAGATGCTCAGGCCCTGCACGACGAGCGTGCCGGTGCTGAAGTTGTCGCCCAGCACGGCCCAGTTCATGCCCCGGAACTGGCTGGTGGCGGCACTGGCGGGCGCCGCGAGGGCGACGAGGCTCGCCGCCGCGGTGAACGCGGTCACCACCAGGGCGACCAGTGATCGGAGGATTGGTGTCATCAGGGTGTGTCCCATCGCTCGTTCCGGACCGGGCTCAGGCCTGCGCGCGGCTCCACTGCGGGTTGGCGCCGCTGCCGCAGGTGTACTGCTGGATGTCGGCGCCGTCACCGATGCCGGAGCCGACGACGTCGAGGTACTCGCCGCTGTGCCGCGCGACGAGCCGGAAGTAGCTGCCGACGGCCTGCCACTGCCACTGCTGGTTGGCACCGCCGCCGCAGGCGTACTGGATGACGTTGGCCCCGTCGGCGGTGGAGGCGCTCGCCACGTCCAGGCACTTGCCGCTGTTCTGGTTGACGACGCGGACGTAGCCGTCGCCCGCGTCCTGGAACCCCCACTCCTGGTTGCCTCCGCCGTTCCACGTCCACTGCTTGACCTCGGCGTTGTCCGCGGTGGAGGCGGAGACGACGTCCATGACCCGGCCGCTGTTGCGGTTGGTCACCCGGTGGGCGGGCGCCGAGCCGGGCACGTCGGCCACCGGCAGGATCGTGCCGTGGCGGCAGCCCGGGCAGGTGATCCGAGCCAGACCGGACCAGGGGTCGAGGTTCGAGCTGGTGGCCGTCCAGATGCCGCCGTCGGTGTACTTGTCGACCCAGATGCGCCAGGAGCCGTCGGCCGTGCGCAGCACGGCCGGGCCCTCGTAGCCCGAGCTCCACAGCCGGCCCCGGTTGCTCCACCCGCTGGTGAGGCTCGCGCTGGTCCAGTGCTCGACGTACTTGGAGGTCTCGTTCTCGGCGAAGGCGTGGTACGTGCTGCCGGACTTCACCACGTAGGTGTCGATGTGGTTGTAACCGAGGCCACCCATCTGCACCGGCCCGTCCCAGGACGTCAACGCGCTGTTCCGGGCGGTGAAGACGGAGGGGCGGAAGCACTCGGAGCACGTGGTCTGCGCGATGCTCACGACGACCCGGACGGTGCCGCCCTCGACGTAGAACTCGGGCGCCCGGGTGAACCGGGTGGTGGCGACGCCGGAGTTCACGGCCGCCACGTGCGTCCAGTTGACGAGGTCGGGGCTGGAGGCGATGGTGAAGTGCGTCGAGTTCGTGGTCCACGACTGGACGGTGTGGGCGATGTAGTAAAGCCCGTTGTGCCGGATGACACCCGGGTCGCGCAGCACGCCCGGACGGGCCGCGGTGATGCGTGTCGGCCAGCACGCTGAAGTTGGTGCCGTCGGTCGACGAGTAGACCCAGAGCTGCTGGTCGGCGGCGGCGTCGCCCGTGAACGTCGTGTAGACGTAGCCGGACGCGGCCTGTGCGGGAGGTGCGACGGCCACGGCGGTGCCGGCGACCGTGAGCGCGGCCAGGCCGAGCCGGGCCGGCCAGTGCCTGACGTTCGGGTGTCTGTTCACGGGTGATCTCCCCGGGTCGGTGGAACGGGGGCCGCTGCGCAGCCGCGACCGACGTCGATGCCGTGCGGGGTGCTGGAAGAGGGCGGCGCGGGTTTATCTGTCCGAAGTGGACTGCCCGGGGGTGGTCGCCTCGCGGCCGACGCTCGGTGGCGCGGCGCGGCGTGCCCCGCGGGAGGGTGAAGAGTTCATCGTTGATCTCCTCGGGATGCCGACGATGCGCCGGTGGTCGTGACGCGGGCGGCGGCCAAGCGTCGTCACGACGGCGCGCCGCAGGGCGAGAACGCCGACGGCCCATCGGCAGTTGCCCGGCGCGGCACCGCCGCCGACTTGCGTCGACGGCGCTCCGGCGGGTGAAGAGCCCGCGATGTTTGCGTTAACATCGGAGCGGTCATAGTGTGCGAGGAAGCACGCGGCGGTGTCAAGGGTGTGACGCCCGGCCGCTGCCGACCGCGTCGCGGTGTCAGACCGCCGGCACCGGCGGTCCGGCGACCGGTCGCTCACCCGGCGCGTCGCCGTCGACCCCGCCGCCGACCGCGATCACCTCGGGCACGAGGAGGTCGGCCACGGGCACGGCGGTGTCCTCCACCTCGGTCGCGTTCAGGTCGGCGTGGTCGGCGTAGAACGGCTGGGCGAGGCTGCCGGACAGCGTTGCGCCGACGTGGTCGGGGGCGCACTCGTCCTGCCGCACCCGGGCGGTGAGCCGCAGGTCACCGTGGAGCGTCCCCCCGACCGTGTCGGCGCGCACGGCGCGGCGGAACGCCGGCGTACCCGCCGGTCGCCCGAGGCCGTCGGCCGCGACGTCGCAACCGCACCGGTCCTCGCCCGGCGGGTGGTCCAGGGTGGACAGCGGCAGCGGGATGTCCCGGCGACCTCCGACCGCGGTCGACGGCACCGGGTCGGTGCGCGGTCAGGCGCGCACCAGACGGTTGCCCAGGGTGGACATCGTGTACGTGCCGATGCCGAGCACCACCTCCAGCGCGTTGCGGGTGGTGAAGCCCGCGTCCAGGAACTCCGCCAGCTCGTCCTCCGGCACCTCGCCCGCGGTGGCGAGCACGCGGAGGGTGAAGCGGCGCACCGCCTCCAGCCGCGGATCCGCCAGGGGTTCACCCGCCCGCAGGGCGGTGATCTGCTCCGGTGCGGCGTCCAGGTCGCGCAGCCGGCCGGTGTGCATGGCGACGCAGACCCGGCAGTCGTTGCGGGTGGCGATGGTCATCACCACCACTTCCCGGGCGAGCGGGTCGAGCGTGCTCTTCTCGAACAACCCGCTGGCGTGCAGGAAGCCGCCGAGCATCTCGGGGGACTCGGCGAGCAGCGCCACGGCCGGGGGCAGGTGGCCGAGGTGCGCGGCCGTGGACTCCATGAACCGGCGCGAGCCGGCGGGTGCGGTGTCGAGCGTGTGCTGGGTGAACACGGGGGACCTCCGGTAAAGTCGTCAACGTGGTTGTCGAAACCGTAAACCGGGTTGTCGAGTTTGTCGAGTGCCGGGAGGGCCGTGATGCCTGACCGGCCCGTTCGGGGTGCCGCCGAGCCGCCGGGCTTCGAGCTGCCGCTGCTGCTGTTCGCCGGTTTCCGGTCGCTGATCGACCAGCTGCACGCCGAGCTGGCCGTGCGCGGGCACCCCGACCTGCGGCCCGCGTACGGGTTCGCGATGCAGGCGATCGGCGTGCGCGGCGCGACCGCCACCGAGATCGGACGACGCCTCGGCGTCTCGAAGCAGGCCGCCGGCAAGACCGTGGACCGGCTCGAGGCGCTCGGCTACGTGGAACGCGTCGACGACCCCGGCGACGGTCGGTGCAAGCTGATCCGGCTCACCCCCCGCGGGCTCGACTCACTGGCCCGGGCGGCGGAGGTCTTCGACGAGCTGCGGGCCCGGTGGGTGGAGCGCCTGGGCGCGGACGGTGTCGCGCGGCTGGAGTCGTCCCTGCGCACGGTCGTGCCCGACGCCGGTTTCCCGGTCGACGTGCCCGGCTGGTTCGGTTGATCACCGGCGGCACCGGTCGGTCGGGCGGGGAGCGGGCTGGATCGACCGCCGCCGCAAGCCCGGCACCGGGGCGCGTCCACCGGTACCGGGACACCGTCGCACCACGTCGTCCGCCTATTGTGGACGTTGTGACCAGCATCCAGGAGCGCCTGTACCCGACCCTGCCGTGCTTCGGCTGCGGCCACGGCAATCCCGATGGGCTGCGACTGCGCAGCTACCCGGCGCAGGACGGGCTGGTGACCGCGACGTTCACGCCGTGGCCTGCGCACGACAACGGCCTGGGCTTCCTCAACGGCGGCATCATCTGCACGCTCCTGGACTGCCACAGCGCCGCCGCCGTGATGCTGGAGGCCGAGCAGCGGGGGTGGGAGCCGCTCGGGGACGCCGCCCTGTCCTACGTGACCGCCGGCCTGGACGTCCGCTACCTGAGGCCGGCGCCGCTGACCGAACCGGTGGAGCTGCGGGCCGTGGTCACGGCGTCGTCCGAGGCGGAGATGACCGTGGACGTCTCGCTCGTGTGGGACGGCAAGAACCGTGCCGAGGCGACGGCGCGCTGGAAGCGGTGGCGGCCCCGGGCTGCGGTCGGCGGCTGAGCCCGTGCCACGAGCGGGCCACAGTGGACGGAGAGCACCCGGGTCGGATCGTCATCACCCGGTCCGGTGAATGCCCTGGCCCAGGTCGCTCGCTCCCCACGCCGGATTGATCAGCTCGTTGAGGCTGCCGTTGGTGTGAAGGACCTCTTCGCGCCAATCGCCGAACATGTCGCTGGAGGACGGGGGAGTTGCCCTGGGCGGCGTCGACCGCGCCGTACTGCGGTGTTGTCGAACGCCACGCCGGCGTGGGGGACCGTGCCGTTGACGCTCGGACCGGCCGGTCGGCCGTTGGTGCGGCGGATGTCCAGGGGTGCCCTGGGAATCCTCCCGGACGTGCCGGTCCGGCCTCCGAGCGCGGGGGCCGCGAAAAAACGCCCCGGTCGAAAGCGGCGGCGTGCGCGAGGATGGCCGCGGTCGACCCGCGACGGGTTCGGCCACCGCACCCCGAGGGAGACCCATGGTCAAGCGAAGATCCCTGCTCGCGCTCGGCGGGGCGGTCGTCGTCGCGCTCTCCGCGTTGCCCGCGACCGCGACCGCCGCGCCGCACCACAGCCGGCTCAGTCCCGTGCTCGCATCCCACACGGACTCCGCCGCGCCGCACACCGCGTTCGCGTGGAGCGGTCAGGACGTGCCGTTGGGCAGGTCCGAGGCGGACGGCCGGCCGCACGTGTCCCGCGTGTACCTGACGTTCGACGTCACCGCGTTCGCGGGCGCGCGGATCAGTGCCGCCACGCTGCGCTTGCAGGAGAGCACGACCGCCGACTGCGCCAAGCGGGCGATCGAGGTGTGGGAAACGGAGACCGCCACCGCCGACCCGACCTGGGCGAACGCTCCGGAGCGGCGGCGGTGGGTGGACGACGTCACCTCCACCAGCCTGTGCGTCGCCCACCCGTCGTTCGACGTGGCGGCGGTCGTGCGCGACGCCGTCGAGCGGGGCAGGCCCAGGGCCACGCTGGAGGTCAAGGTGCCCTGGCGGTACGAGCGGGACGCGACCTACGGCCGCACGCTCTCCGGGTACCACGGCGCGGCGCTGACCGTGGAGCACAACCGGGTTCCGTCCCTCGTGGACCAGCACCGCTACCACGGTGGCCTGGCCTGCGCCACCACCGCCCCGTACCCGAGGCTGAACCAGCACTTCGTCACGCTCGAAGCGCTGCCCGCGGACCTCGACCCGGACGACCAGCGGTTCGGCTCCGGGCTCGCGGTCGACTTCGCGCTGTGGGCGCAGGACGACCCGGCGGCGCGGACCGAGCAGCGGGTGCCGGCCGAGACCACGCGGGTGGCGCGGGCGCAGTTCCCGGCGGACCTGGTCACCGACGGGCGCACCTACTCGTGGCAGGCCAGGGTCACCGACGGCGTCGACACGTCGGCGTGGTCGCCGCCGTGCCACTTCACCGCCGACGCCGCCGACCCTCCCACGCCCGCGGTGACGTCCGCCAACTACCCGCTCGACGGGTCCGGCTGGGCCCCGGTGGGCGAGCCGGGTGTGTTCACCTTCGACGGTGGCGGCGACCCGGACGTGGCCGGTTTCGAGTGGACCTGGGGCGAGTTCTCCGTGCCCGGCTGCACGTTCGGCGAGCTGGACCGGCTGATCTGCCCCGATCGGTTCGCCGAGCGGAACACCGTCCGCGCCGACCGGCCCGGCGGCACGGCCACCGTGGACCTCACCCCGTCCGGTTCCGGACCGGTCAGGCTGCGGGTCCGGTCCGTCGACGCGGCGGGCCGCGACTCGGAGCCGGCCACCTTCCTGGTCTTCGTGCCGGGCAGCGGTCCCGGGGTGTCCGTCGTGGGCGGGCCGCCCCGGTTCGGCCAGGACGTGACGCTGAGGGTCACGCCGCACGCGGACGTCGCCGCTCGCACGGTCGACTTCACCTACCGGGTCGACCAGCAGGAGCCGCGGGTCGTCCAGGCGGGCCCGGACGGCACGGCCACCGTCACGTTCCGCGCCGACCGGGAGAGCGGCCACCGGGTGACCGTGCGCAGCCGCAGCGACAACGGTTGGACGTCGGACGAGGGGTCCTGGTCGGTGCACTTCCCGCCGTGGCCGGGCGTCACGTCGGAGGTCTACCCGGACGACGGTCAGCCGCACGGCGGTGAGGGCGTGCCCGGCACGTTCACCTTCACGCCGCCGCCCGGCTGGTCCGACGTCGCCGCGTACCGGTACTCGTTCGACTACTTCGAGCCGCACACCGAGGTCGCCGCCGGTCCCGACGGCACCGCGACGATCACGTGGACCCCGCCGACGCCCGGCTGGTACAGCCTGAGCGTCTACGCGGTCCGGCCGGACGGCAGCGTCGGCACCTACGACGCCTCGTACTCGTTCGGCGTCGCCTGGCCCCGGTAGCGGATCAGGCTTCGGGCGGGGACGGCGGGCTGCCGCCGTCCCCGCCCCGCGCGGCGGCGGCGATGGCCGTGACGATGGCGTGGTAGCCGGTGCAGCGGCACAGGTTGCCGGCGATCGCGGTGCGGATCTCGGCCTCGGTCGGCTCCGGGTTGTCGCGCAGCAGCTCGGTGGCCACCGCGAGCATCCCGGGCGTGCAGAACCCGCATTGCAGGGCGTGGTGGCGGCGGAAGGACTCCTGGAGGGGGCTCAGGGACGTGGTCGCCATGCCCTCCACCGTGGTGATGTCCGAGCCGTCCGCCTGGACGGCCAGGACGCAGCACGAGCGGGCCGTCGCGCCGTCCAGCAGGACCGTGCACGAGCCGCACGCGCCCTGCTCGCAGCCGACGTGCACGCCGGTGAGGCCCAGGTCGTACCGGAGGAAGTCGGCGAGCGTGCGGCGCGGTTCGCAGTCGGCCGACCGCGTCCGGCCGTTCACGGTCACGGTGATCCTCACCCGGCCACCGCCTCTCGCAGCGCCCGACGGGTGAGCACGGCCGCCATGTCGCGGCGGTACGCGGCCGGGGCGTGCACGTCGTCCACCGGGTCGGTCGCGGCGGCCGCCGCGTCGGCCGCCGCCGCCAGCACGTCGGGCGTCGGCGCTCGGCCGCGCAGGAGGTTCTCCGCCGCACCGGCCCGGATCGGGGTCGGCCCCGCCCCCGCGACGGCGATGCGCGCGTCGGCGACGACGCCGTCGGCGAGCACGACCGACGTGAACACCGCCGTGATCGCCAGGTCGTCGGGGCGTCGGCTCAGCTCGGCCAGGCCGTGCCGGGCCGTCGAGGGCGGCAGCGGGACGCGGATGCCGGTGAGCAGTTCGCCGGCTGCCAGCGCGGTCCGGTGGCGGCCGAGGAAGAAGTCACGCGCGGCGACGACCCTGGTGCCGTCGGGGCCCAGGACCGAGAAGACCGCGTCCAGCGCGAGGAGGACCGCGGGCAGTTCCGCCGCCGGGTCGGCGTGCGCGACGCTGCCGCCGACGGTGCCGCGGTTGCGCACGGACACGTGGCCGACGTGCGTCAGCGCTTCGGCCAGCAGCGGCACGGTCCGGCGCACGACCGGGGACGTCTCGGCGGCGCGCAGCCGGGTCAGCGCGCCGAGCGCCAGCGCCGGGCCGTCCTGCTCGATGCGGGTCAACGGCAACCGGGACACGTCCACCACGACCCGCGGCCGGCGTGACCGCGCGTTCAGCAGCGGGATCAGGCTCTGGCCGCCCGCCAGCGCGACCCCGCCGCCGCGCAGCGCCTCCACCGCCGCCTCCGCGCTGGACGCCCGCACGTAGTCGAACGGCGCGGCCTTCACCGGTCGCTCCCGGCGCGGATCGCGGCCAGCAGGTCCGGCGGTGTGATCGGCAGCGACGTGATCCGCACGCCGAACTCCGCCAGCGCGTCCTGCACGGCGTGCGCGATCGCCGCACCGCCACCGATCACCCCGGCCTCCCCGGCGCCCTTGAACCCGCCCGGGATGTGGTCGGCGGGTGTCTCCATGTGGCTGATGCCGAACGGCGGCACGACGGTGGCCGTCGGCAGCAGGTACTCGGCGAACGACCGGGTCAGCGGCTCGCCCGAGGCGCCGTAGGCCAGCCGCTCGTACAACGCGCCGCCGATGGCCTGCGCCGCGCCGCCCTGGAGCTGGCCGTCCACGATCATCGGGTTGATCACCGTGCCGCAGTCGTGCGCGATGAGGTAGCCCAGCAGGTCCACCACACCGGTCTCCACGTCGACGGAGGCCAGCACGGCCGTGCAGCCGAACGCCGTGGCGACGTTCACCGGGTCGTACACCTCGCGCTCGTGCAGCGTCGGCGCCTCGTCCTCGGGCAGCACGCCGTGCGGCCGCCGGTAGGCCGCGTCGCCGATGTCGGCGAGGGTCACGGTCCGCCCCGGCACGCCCTTGACCGACACCACGCCCTCGGAGATCACCAGGTCGTCCGGCGAGGCCTCGAACACGTGCGCGGCGATGCGCAGCACCTTGGCGCGCAGGCGGGTCGCGGCGTTGAGGACGGCCGCGCCGCCGACGGCCGCGGCCCGGCTGGCCGCCGTGCCGTACCCCGTGTAAGGCGCGGAGTCCGTGTCGCCCGAGACGACCGTGACGTGCTCCAGCGGCACGTCGAGGACGTGCGCGGCGACCTGCGCCAGCGCCGTGTGGATGCCCTGTCCCATGGACGTCTGCCCGGTGTGGACGCTGACGTGCCCGGTCGAGTCGATGCGCACCGCGGCTTCGTCGAACCCGGAGTGGTCCAGGCCCGACATGTTCACGATCCGGGACGGCGCGAACGCCGACACCTCGTTGTGGAAGGCGTAGCCGATCCCGATGTGACCACCGCGGGCCCGCGCGTCGGCCACCCGTTCCGCCCACCCGGCCCGGCGCACGGCGTCGCGGCACAGGTCGAGGCACTCGGCGTACCGCCCGCTGTCGTAGACGAACACCGGGCTCTGATGGGGGAAGTCGGTCACGAAGTTGCGCCGCCGCACGTCGTGCGGGTCCAGGCCGAGGTGCCGGGCGAGGGTTTCCACCATATGCTCGTGCACGAAGTTCGCCTTGGGCAGGCCGTAGCCGCGGTACGCGCCGTAGGGTGTCTTGTTGGTGACGACGCCGACGACGTCCAGCCGGACCGCGGGGATGGCGTACGGCCCGGCCATCACCGCCGCCGTCGTCCACACCGGGCTCAGGCCGACCATGCTGAAGTGCGCGCCCAGCACGCCGTGCACGGTGCCGCGCAGGCCGGTGATGGTGCCGTCGGCGCGGGCCGCCAGCTCGACGTCGATGCGCTGCTCCCGGGCGTGCACGGTGGCGACGAAGCTCTCCCGCCGGTCCTCGACGTACTTCACCGGCCGCCCGGACAGCCGGGACAGCACCGCGGCCACCACCTCGTCGCCGTAGAACCCCGACTTGTTGCCGAAACCGCCGCCGATGTCGGGCACGCGCACCCGCACCTTGTCCACCGCCACGCCGAGCACCTCGGCGAACAGCTCGCGGACCAGGTGCGGGCTCTGGGTGTTCAGCCACACGTCCAGGTGCGAGGTGAACGGGTCCCACGTGGCGACCGCGCCCCGCGTCTCCAGCGGTGCGCCGAGCTGCCGGGCGAACCGGAACGTCTCCCGCAGCACCACGTCGGCCCCCGCGAACGCGGCGTCCACGTCGCCCTGCGCCACCACCGCGCGGCCGGCGACGTTGTCCGGCCAGTCCTCGTGCAGCCGGGGCGCGTCCGGCGCGAGCGCCTGCTCCAGCGTCGTCACGGCGGGCAGCGGCGCGTACTCGACGTCGATCAGCTCCAGGGCGTCCTCGGCGGTGGCCCGGTCGACCGCCGCGACGGCCGCGACGCCGTGGCCGCTGTAGAGCACCTTGTCGACGGCGAGCGGGTACGTGGCCGGCTCCGGCGCGTCGGGTGCGACGCGCCAGATCACCGGCTGCGGCCGTCGCACCAGCGCCCGCACCTCCGCGCCCGTGACCACGGCGACCACGCCGGGGTGGGCGGCCGCCGCCGCCGTGTCGACGCGCACGATCCGGGCGTGCGGGTGCGGGCTGCGCAGGATCGCCGCTTCCAGCAGGCCGGGCGGCCGCACGTCGTCGAGGAACACGGCCCGCCCGGTGAGCAGCCGCACGTCCTCCGCACGGCTCACCCGTGCGCCGATCAGGCCTCCGCCCACGGTCACCCCCGATCGTCCAGTCCACCCTGGCACCGACCGGTGGAGCGGGGAAGCGCTCAGTCGGGTTACACCCGGTGCGCCCGCCGCGGACCCTCACACGCGCTGGCGGACGACTCCCAGCCCCGCACGGGCGCGGTCCTGCTCGTCCCGGTCTCCGGTCCCGGTGGCGATCCGCAGGGCGTCGATGTGCGCGGCGCGGGCGTCGTCCGGCCGGCCCGCCAGGCACAGGGCCTCGCCGAGGCCGTTCAGGGCGCTCGCCTCGCCGTACCGGTGGCCGATGTCGCGGAACCCGTCCAGGGCGGCCGTGTAGCAGCGGTGCGCCCGGGCCCAGTCGCCGAGCCGGGCGTGCACGTTGCCCAGGTTGCTCAGCGTCACGGCCACGCCGTAGCTGTGGTCCAGGCGCTGGAACAGCTCCTGCGCCCGGGAGAGGTGGCGGACCGCGTCGGGGTAGCGCCGCAGGCTCGCGCACACGTCGCCGAGGTTGGACAACGCGCTGGCCTGGCCGACCGCGTCGTCGAGCCGGCCGAACAGGTCCAGCGCGCGTTCCAGGGGCTCGACCGCGTCGGCGTGGTGACCGGGGCGGCTGTGCACGTTGCCGAGGTTGAGCAGCGCCGACGCCTCGCCGTAGCGGTTGCCCGACCTCCGGTGCAGGGCCAGCGCCTCCTCGTGCAGCGACGCGGCCTCCTCGTGCTCGCCGAGCCGTTCCTGGACGACGCCGAGGTTCGACAACGCCCGGGCCGCGCCGTGCTGGTCGCCGGTGCGCCGGTGCCGCTCGATCGCCTCGCGCAGGTGCCCGGCCGCCTGGTCGTAGTCACCGAGCAGCCGCCGCAACGCGCCGAGGTTGGTCGACGCGGCGGCCAGCATGCCGTCCTCACCCGCCCGCCGGGCGGCGCGCAACGCGCACCCGTGGACGGTCAAGGCGTCCGCGTAGTGACCGCCCTCCAGGTACCGGTACAGCGTGTTCGCCAGGTCGACCGCGAACCGCGGCCGGTCGTCGTGCTCGGCGAAGCGGCACAGGGCGACGAGCGTGGACCGCTCGGCGTCGAGCCAGGCACGTGCGGCGTCGCCGGTGGTGAACGGGAGCGGCAGCGTCACGGGGACGTCCGGCCGGTAGGGGCGGTCGGCCGGGTGGAGCAGGTCCGACGCCGCCGACGCGGCGGCCAGGTGGTGGTCCAGCAACCGTTCGACGGCGGCGGTCCGCTCCGGCTCCGGGTCGTGCTCCCCGGCCAGCTCCTCGGCGTAGGCGCGCAGCAGGTCGTGCACGGTGAACCGGCCGCCGCCCGCCGGCTGCGCCAGGTGGTTGCGCGCCAACGACTCCAGGTCCGCACGCGCCTCGTCCGGATCACGGCCGGTGAGGGCGGCGAGCGCGAACGGCGTCACGTCCGCGCCCGGGTGCAGCCCCAACCGCCGGAACGCGAGCGCGAGCCGCGGCCGCAACTGCTGGTAGGACCACGAGAACACGGTCCGCACGGCGGCGCGCACGTCGTCGCCGACGTCGAGCACGCGCAGCCTTCGCCGCCGGTCGGCCAGCTCGCCGGTCAGCTCGGCCAACGAGCTGCCCGGCCGGGACGCGGCCAGCTCGGCGGCGACGCGCAGCGCGAGCGGCAACCGGCCGCACCGCGCGGCCAGCTCGGCCGCGGCCCCCGGTTCCCCGCGCACCCGCTCGCCGATCAACGCGCGCAGCAACGCCACCGAGTCCGGCACGGGCAGCAGGTCCACGTCGACCCGGTGCGCGCCGTGCACCGCGACCAGGCCCGCCAGGCTGTTGCGGCTGGTCACCAGGACCAGGCAGCTCGACGTGCCGGGCAGCAGCGGCCGCACCTGGTCGACGCCGGCCGCGTTGTCGAGCACGACCAGCACCCGCCGGTCGGCGAGCTCGGCGCGGTAGCGCGCGGCGCGCTGGTCGGGGTCGACCGGGACGTCCGCGCCGGTGACGCCGAGACCGTCGAGCAGGCGGGTCAGGGCGTCCTCCGCCGCCACCGGCGACCGCGGGTCGTAGCCGCGCAGGTCCAGGTACAGCTGCCCGTCGGGGAACTCCGACCGGATGCGGTGGGCCCAGTGCAGCGCGAGCGCGGTCTTGCCGACACCGGCCGTGCCGCACACGACGACGATCGGCACCCCGGCCCGCCCGGCGGCCGGCACCCGGTCGAGCGCGGCGAGCTCCGCCTGCCTGCCGGTGAAACCGGCCACGTCCCCGGGGAGCTGGTTCACCGGCGCGCCGGGCGTTCGCGGTTTCGCCGGTGCGGCGGCGCTGTCCCCGGCTGGTTCTTCGAGCGCGGCCAGGTAGGCGGCGCTCAATTCCGGGCCGGGACCGACGCCGAGTTCCTCGGTGAGGTTGCGGCGCACCGCGTTGTAGGTGTCGAACGCCCGGTCGCGCTGACCGGAAGCGGTGTAAGCCCGGACGAGCAGCGCCTGCATCGCCTCGTCCAGCGCGTGCTCGGCGGCGTGCTCGACCAGCGCGGGCAGCACGTCGCGCGCCGCACCGGCGCCGATCATCACCTCGGCGTAGCGGGCCAACGCGGCCCGGCGCTCACCGTCCAGCGTGACGACGCCGGGGTGACCGGCCAGCACCGGCACGTCGGCCAGCGGACGGCCGTGCCACAGCGCCAAGGCCCGGCCCAGCAGCTCGGCGGCGTGGTGGGGATCGCCGGCCCGGGCCGGGTCGGCGCGGGCCACCAGCGAGCGGAACCGCACCACGTCCACCGCGTCCGGCGGCAGGGCCAGCGCGTACCCGTCGTCCACGGCCGGGATGGTCGTGCTCGGCGCGCGGCGACCGCGCTCGGGTTCCAGCAGCCGCCGCAGGTGCTTGACGTGCGTGTGCAGGACGTTGGTCGCGCTGGGCGGCGGTCGTTCGCCCCACAGCGCGTCGACCAGCTCGGCGCGGGTCACCGGCTTGCCGTGCGCGAGGGCCAGCAGGCCGAGCACAGCCCTGCGCCCGGCCGGTCCGAGCGCCAGCACGACGCCGTCACGCCGGACCCGCAGAGGTCCGAGCACTTGGACGGCCAGCACCCACGACCCCCATCATGCCGCGCCCGCGGCGGAATTCGGCGGCTCCAGGCTGGCACGCGGTCCAACACCACTCCAGCCGCCATCCAGACCCATTTCCTGAGCCCGACGAACGTGCGCTCGTCGGACGTGTTCCGGTCCAGTTGCCGTCCAGAGCACGTCCAGTCGGGATCGGGAGCATGGCAGTGCCCGGCGGGTCGCCGGTGGCGGGACGACCAGGGGGACGGGCGGATGCGGTTGCGGGAGCTGCACCCGAACCTCCGGTTGCGCATCGCCGTGGCGTTCGTCGAACGCGCGCTGAACACGATCATCACCCCGCTCATGGCCATCTACCTGGCCGGCGAGGTCGGCGCGGCGCGGGCCGGCCTGCTGATCGGGGCGGCGGTCGTGCTCGCGGTGGCCGCGAGCCTGGTCGGCGGGCCGGTCGCGGACGGCCGGGGCAGGCGGCTGCCGCTGCTGGTCGGCACGGCGGGCACCGCGGTCGCGTTCCTGGGCATGGCGGCGGCCAGCTCGCCGTGGTGGGGCTCGGCCCCGGCGGTGTTCGCGTTCTACGTGCTCAACAACGCGGTGTCGCACTTCGCCGTGCCCGCGAACGAGGCGATGATCGTCGACGTCACGCCGACCGGGCACCGCAAGGCCGTCTACACCCTCCAGTACTGGACGGTGAACGCCGCGCTCGCCGCGGGCGCGCTGGTCGCGAGCTTCCTCTACAGCGGGTACTTCACCGCGATGCTGACCGTCGCGGCGGCGATCGCGGGCGTGGCGGCGCTCGTGAGCCTGAAGTACCTGACCGAGACCATGCCGGAGTCGGTCGGCCGGCCCCGGTTCCGCGAGCTGCTGCGCGGCTACGCCGACGCGGTGCGGAACCGGCCGTTCCTGCGGCTCGTCGCGGGCATGACGCTGTGGCTCGGTCTGGAGACCCAGCTCGTCGGCTACATCGGCGTGCACCTCGCGCAGACCCACCCGCAGCGGCGCGAGTGGCTCGCGCTCGGGCCGTGGCACGTCCACCTGAACGGGGTGGAGGTGCTGGGCGTGCTGCGCGCCGAGAACACGCTGCTGATCGTGGTGCTGGCGGCGTTCTCGCACCGGCTGGCGCGCGGGCTCGCCGACCGGCCCCGAGTCCACCTCGGCATCGCCCTGTTCGCCGCGGGCAACGCGGCCCTGGTCCTCGCCGCCGACCTGGTCGTGCTGGTGCTCGCCGTGCTCGTGCTGACCATCGGCGAGCTGCTGCACATCCCGGTGATGCAGGCGATGCTGGCCGACCTGGTGCCCGAGCACGCCCGCACCCGCTACCTGGCGGTGTTCAAGCTCGACGTCCAGGGCGGGCTGCTGATCTCGGCCGCGGGGATCAGCGCGGGCGCGGTGCTGCCGCCGTGGGGGATGGCGGTGGGGTTCGGCGTGCTGGCGGCGCTGATCGTCACGTCCTACCGGCCCCTGCTCGCCCGGCGGGCGGTCGGCACGTCCACCTAGGCACTCACGTCACCACGAAGTCGTCATGGAGAGAGGGAAACGCCGCGATGGCAGTCAAGAGCATCGGCGACGGCCACGTCGTCGTGCTGAACCGGTGGCGCGACTCGTTCGCCGAGTACGCCCGCTACCTCGACCACGACGTCGCCCGCGTCACCTACGTCACGACCGACGTCGGCCGGGCCGCGGTGCCACCGAACGCCCGTGAGGTCGTGGTCGTCGCGGACCTGCTCGACCACGCCGAGGTGCGCGCCGCGCTGGAACCGGCGTTGCGCGACCACGGCCGCCCGGAGGCCGTGGTCGCGTTGCAGGAGAGCGACTTCGCGGTGGCGGCGGCGCTGCGGGAGGAGTTCTCCGCACGCGGCCGCACACGCGCCGACCTGCACCACTTCCTGGACAAGCACGCGATGCTGCTGGCCGCGCAGCGCACCGGAGTGCCCGTGCCGCGCTTCGAGCTGGTGACCGACGCCGCCGGGCTGACCCGGTTCGCCGGGAGGGTCGGCTGGCCGGTGGTGGTGAAGTCGTTGCAGGGCCGGGCGAGCACGGGTGTCCGGCGGCTCGACTCGGCCGACGCCGTCGACCGGCTGGACGTCCCGTTCGACGCCGAGCACCCGCTGGTGGCCCAGGAGTACCTGCCGCACCGCATCTACCACGTGGACGGCGTGCACCTCGGCGGCGGCGTGCTGGGGCCGTGGCGGCTCAACGCCTACCTGAACGTGCCGGGCGGGGTGACCCGCGGGCCGCTGGCGTTCGCGATGGGGGAGCCGGTCGGGTCGGTCGAGGTCGACGACCCGACGGTGCTCGCCGAGGTGGAGAAGTTCCTGCGGGTGCTGGTGCCCGGCATGTCCGTCGACCCGTGGGTGTTCCACCTGGAGCTGTTCCTGACCCCGGACGGCGAGTGGGTGTTCCTGGAGGTCGGGTGCCGCCCGGGCGGCGGCGAGATCCCGTTCGTGTGGCGGGACGTGCACCGCGTCGACCTGATGGAGTGCGAGTTCTCCCTCCAGTGCGGCGAGACCCCGGAGCTCGCGCCGTTCGACGCCGACGAGCCGGTGGGCGGCTGCCTGCACGTGCCGCTGGACCGGCCCGCGCCGTGCCGGGTGGTCGCCGCCGAGAGCATGGTCTCCTTCGACGGCCCCTACTCCGAGGCCATCCCCGCCGTCGGAACCGTCATCCCCCGCACCGCGGGCTCGTACGAGTTCGTCGGTGGGCGGTTCCGACACCGGGGCGGGTCGACCGCGGAGGTCGCGGCACGGGTGCTGGCGACGGCCGCGACCTACCGGGTGGTGAGCGAACCGGTGCGGGTCGCGGTGATCGGCAGCCGGGTCGAGGTGGTCCAGGCGGCGGCGGACCTCGGGCTGGACGTGACGCTGGTGCACTTCCCGGACCGCTACGACCGCCGGTCGGACGAGCTGTGCGCGAAGGTGCTGACCGCGGACCTGATCGCCGAGCCGGACCGGGTGGTGGAGCTGCTGCGCCGCGAGCACGCCGAGCGGCCGTTCACCAGGGTGCTCACGCTGACCGAACCGGGCCTGCTGCCCGCCGCGCGGCTCAACGCCGAGTGGGGGCTGGGCGGCAACAGCGTCGAGACCGTGCGGCTGCTGAAGGACAAGGCGCTCATGCGCGACCGGCTCGCCGAGGTCGGCCTGTCACCGGTCCGGTACCGGACCGTGCGCGGGGAGGAGGAGCTGCTGGAGTTCCTGATCGAGCTGGACGGGGTGCCGGTGGTCGTCAAGCCGCCGGACTCCGGGGGCAGCGACGGTGTGGCGCTGGTCGTGACGCCGCAGGACGTACCGACGGCGTGGCGCCGGGTCGAGGGGTCCGGGCGCACCGCCGTGCTCGCCGAGGAGTACCTCGACGGGCCGGAGATCAGCGTCGAGGCGTTCAGCCAGGACGGCGTCCACACCGTCGTGGCGCTGACCGACAAGGTGCTGGGCACCGGGTTCGTCGAGGTGGGGCACGCGGTGCCCGCCACCCTGACCGAACCGACGCGGCGGCGCGTCCGCGAGCTGACCACCGCCCTGCTGGACGCGGTCGGCCTGGTCGAGGGGCCGTCGCACACCGAGATCAAGCTGACCGGGCGCGGGCCGCGGATCGTGGAGTCGCACAACCGCGTCGGCGGCGACTTCATCCCGGACCTCGTCCGGCTCGTCCACGGCGTGGACCTGCAACGGCTCGCCGTCGGCGTGCCGCTCGGGCTGGTGCCCTGGCGGCCGGGACCGCGGCCGGCGGAGGGCGGCGCGGCGGTGCGGTTCCTCCTCGCCGAGCCCGGCACGGTCACCGACGTGACCGTGCCGGGGGCGCTGGACCCGGCCGTGTCGCTGACCGTCACCGCCGAGCCCGGCACCGAGGTGCCGCCGCTGCGCTGGTCCGACGACCGGGTGTGCGGGCACGTGATCGCCACCGGGGCCGACGCGACCGAAGCCCTGGCGCGCTGTGAGGACGCCGTCTCACAGGTTCGCATCGGCACCCGAGCGGGCTGACCCGCGTCACCTCACCGCACGTCCGAGAGGCATGTCATGATCGTCGACCCCGTCGACCCGAACCGCTTCCTGGTCGAGCTGTCCGACCTGCGCGGACCGCTGCCCGAGCAGGTGCGCCGCCACCAGCACGCCCTGTACTCCGTCGTCGGCTGGGCCCACCAGTACCTGGCCAGGCCGCACCCCGACCTCGGTCGCAAGGGCCCGGTGTGCCCGTTCGTGCAGGGCACCCTGGACAAGGGGCTGCTGTACCTGGCCGTCCAGCCGGGCCGACCGCGTTCGGCGGCCGAGGTCACCGACGCGCTGGCCCGCTACCGGGCGTGGTACCTGGAGCTGCGCGAGCACGCCGGGCCGGCCGCGCAGTTCCTCACCGTCCTCGTGCTGTTCCCCGACCTGCCGCTGCGGGACGCGTCCCGGCTGGTGGACGAGACCCAGTCGCGGCTCAAGGCCGACTACGTCGCCCAGGGTCTGATGATCGGCGAGTTCCACGACGGGCCGCCGCCGAAGCCGGGCCTGTGGAACCCCGACTTCCGCCCGCTGCGCAGCCCGGTGCCCCTGCTGGCGATCCGGTCCCTCGTGCCGACGGACTTCCCGTTCCTGCGCGACGACCGCGACTTCGTCGCCGCCTACCTGGACCGCGTCGACCCCGGCGACGTGCCACCCCGGTGGCGGGACGAGGTGATCGAGGTCGCCGCCCACTTCGGGCTGGTGCCCGTACCGCCGGCCCTGGACGCGTCGATCGGGTGATCGCCTGCCCCGCCCCGGTCAGGGCAGGACGCCGACGACCGCCGTCACCTGACCCGTGGGTGGTGCCGGCGACGGTCACCTCGCCGAGCCGGTCGGTCGCGCCGGGTGGCAGCGGCTGCCGGCGGACGGGGACGCCGACGATCCTGCCGTCGGTGGTGGTCTGCACCTGTCCTCGACGGCGTGCTCGACGTGCCTCGCGTTGGACCTGCACGGCATCGAGGCCGTGGTGCACGAACGGGAACCGTCGTGGAGGTCGGCGTCCCCGCCGTCGACCGCCCGCACCCCGATCTCGCGACGATGGTCGGGCAGGGCGACCACCGGGTGCTCGGCGACGGGATGTCCCCGGCTGCGCAGCGCAACGGCGACGTCCGCGTGCGCGTCGGCCTGGGACCCCACCGCACCGGCGAGAACGGGATCGCCTCCGACGCGATCCCGTTCGACGACCCGCCCGCCTCCCGGGCGTGGCTGATCGAGTCGTGCCCGGCATCGCGTTCCGGCACCGCCGCGTAACGGGTTGCCCGGATCCCCGCAACCATGTGGTGTGAGCGAGACAATGGCAGACGCGGTGGCCGGCCACGTGGAGCCACAACGGCACCCACCGCCCCGGGAACGGTCACGCGCCGCGGCGGAGTTCGAGAAGGTCTACCGGGCGCACGTCGGCCCGATCACCGCCTACTTCGCGCGGCGCAGCTCGGACCCGCAGACGGTGGCCGACCTGACCGCGGACACCTTCGTCCGGGCGATCACCTCGTTCGCCACCTTCGACCCGGTCCGGGGCAGCGCCCGGGCCTGGCTGTTCGGCATCGCGAGCCGGGTGTTCGCCGGGCACTGCGAGGCGCACAGCCGGCGTGGCGACAGCACGCGGCGGATCGCCGGGCAGCGGCTGCTCGACGCCGACGTGCTGGAGGACCTGGTCGATCGCATCGACGCGGAGCAGGCGGGAGGAGCCCTGCTCGCAAGACTGGCCGAACTGCCCCGGCTCGACCGCGAGGTCGTGGAGCTGGTGGATCTTGACGGCCTGAGCCCGAAGGAAGCGGCCGAGGCGCTCGGCGTCTCGGCGGGCGCGCTGCGCATCCGACTGTTCCGGGCCCGAGCGACACTGCGGAAGACGACAGGGATGGAACGATGATGGCCAAGTTCGAGGACCAGCTCTTCGACGACCTGATGCGCGCCCACGGGTCGGCGCTGGACACCGTGCCGGACCGCCCGGCGACGTCGCGGCGCGGCGTCGGCCGCGCGCTGGGCATCGGCGGCACGGCGCTGGGCGCGGCGGGTGTTATCGCGCTGACCGGCACGTTCTTCACCGGCGGGTCCTCCGCCTACGCGGTCACCAAGGGGGCCGACGGCGTGGTGGAGGTGTCGATCAGCGACCTCACCGGTGTGACCGGCGCGAACGAGGAACTGCGCCGACTGGGCGTGCGGGCGGTCGCCGTGCCGATGCGCGACGGGTGCGTGGACCTGGCGAGCCTGCCGGTGGACACCGCCAGCCGGGGCACCGGGATCACGGCGTCCACGGACGCGAGGAACGGCAACCGCACCGGCTCGATGAAGTTCGACGCCGACGAGATCCCCGAAGGCGACACCCTGCTGCTGGCGGCGGCCGAGTCGGCCGACAGCCTCACCCTGGGCGCCGCGTTGATCAAGGGAGCGGCGCCGGACTGCGTGAGCACGCCCAAGCGGCACGCGGGCGAGCTCCCGAACGGGGAGCGGGGTCAGGAGGTCCGGCCGGACGAGCCCACCGGGAGCGCGGTCCGGCGATCCGGGAGCTGACCCCGCGGGAACGCCCCGGGGAGGGCGTCGGCGCTCCCCGGGGCGTTCCGCCGTGCGCCGGACGGTCACGCCACGCCGCAGTCGGGCCGGTGCGCCATGCGGTTGGCGCAGGTCGCCAGGTTCGCCGTCGACCCCGATCCGGTTCCCTGCAACGTAATCCCCGCCAGGGGAGCCCCGCGGTCGCTACCATCCGTCGCGTCACCGGAGCAGGTCTTCGCCCGGTGCCGAAGGGGGAAATCGGAACGTGGTGTGGAGTCGTGGACGGGTGCGCCCGGCATTGGTCACGTTGGTCGCCGCCGCAGGGTACGTCGCTGCGGCGTGCACGAGTTCGTCGAGCGGGCCGTCCACCGCGACGACGCCGTCCACGCCGAGCGACCACGTGCCCGCAGTGGAGCTCTGGACTCCGCACGGCGGGTGGCAGCCAGCGCCCTCGGCGGCGATCGCGGCTCCGCGGGAGCGGTGGCGGGTGCCGGTCGATCCGGACGGCGCCGGCAGCTACGAGGTCGCCGACGGTGTGATCGCGATGGTGGACGGGACCGGCGGCACCGCGACCGTGCGCCGGGTCGACCCGGCTTCCGGCGAGGACCTGTGGTCGGTGCCGCTGCCCGATGTCGCCGTGCCCGCCGAGGTGGAGGTCGGTCAGGGCGGGTCGCTGGTCTCGGTGAGCAGCACGTCGGCCCCCGCGACCGTGATCCTGGACGCGGCGGACGGGCGGGTCGTGTGGCGCGGCGCCGTCAAGGGGGTCGGGTCCGGCGTCAGGACCCTCGGTGACCTGGTCCTCCTCGACGTCGGTGAGGGGACCGCGGCCATCGACGTGCCCGCCGGCGCGATCCGGTGGCAGACCCAGGCCTTCGTGGAGGTGTTCGACACGCGGCTGATCGTCGACGACTCGAAGAGCTTCGGCCTGCTGGACCCGGCGACCGGCCACCCGAGCCGGACCGTTCCCAGGGAGCTGTTCAGCGACGCCCACGTCTTCGGCGACACGTTCGTCGTCACCAGCGACCTCGATGGCCCGGAGGACTCGGTTTCCGCCTACGACTTGGCCACCGGCGCGCTGCTCTGGCAGACCCCGCTGGAGCACCTCGGCCGGGCCGAGGTCACGTCCGTGGACGACGGCACCGTGCTGGTCGACGGCGGCGACTCCGCGGGCAACGGGATGTACGTCCTCGCGCTGAGCACCGGCAAGGTCAACTGGGAGGCTGAGGGCGATGGGACCGCCATCCGCGTTGACGGGCAACCTCACGTGCTGAACGAGCGCGGTGACCGCCTGGACGTCCGCAGGGGCGTAACGGGCGAGCTGGTCGGCTCGATGCCGTCGCCGGGTGAGCGGACGCCCCGCGTCGTCGGAGGCGCCCTCTACTACGACGAGGAGGGCAAGGTGCTCGCCGTACGGCTGCCCGAACTGGTCGGCCAGTGGGAAGTCGCCCTGACCGACCGGGTCGGGGCGATCAGGACGGTCGTCCCCCGCGGGTTCGTGGTCGAGTACCCCACTGCCGGTAGCGGAGGAGAGCTCGTCGGATACGTCGACTGACCGGCACCGGGTAAGGGGACGGCCGGATCCGGGCAACCAGTGGTGTGAGCGAGACAACGGCAGACGCGGTGGTGGACCACGTGGAGCCACTCCCGGCACCCGCCGCCCGGAAGACGAGAAGGCGCCGCGGACGGGGTCGCGGGGGTCGACCAGACGAACGTCGGCATGATCACCGCCTACTTCACGCCGCAGCGTCGATCCGAGGACGGTGAACCCGCACCACATCTCCGCCCGGCCCGGGATGCCCGTCGAGCGCGGCGGCTCGCCGGCGACCCGACGGCGCCGCCGGGATCATGACCAACCGGCCGGACCCCGGCTCTCCACCGCGGGCACCGGAGCTGCGCCGGCCGGGTCGATGGTGCGCTACACCGACGGCGATCCCACGACGGCAACGCCGACGACGTGGACGCCGCGAAGGTCGGGGACTCCGAAGGCCGGAGCCGGATCCTGCTTTCGGCCCAACCCGGCACCGCCGGCTGAACGACGAGGTCACGCCCGCCGGGCCCCGGGTCCGGCGGGCGGACTCGCCCGATGAGGTGGTCATCTCACCGAGGTCACGGTCCGTTGGCTTGTGGCGGGCATTGCAACTACCGTCTTCACCACGACCGTCTGCTCGGCGCACCCCCCGTGGCCCTGTCACGCCCGTGCTGTTCACTCGGCGCAGAGCCCATCACAGGAAGACGGAGTCGTCGATGACAGACGTGCGGAAGCTGACCCGACGTCTGCGCGTGCTGGAGGCGATCACCGACAGCGCGCTGCGCGAGCTGGACCTGGACAAGCTGTTCGAGGTGCTGTTGCGCCAGGTCCAGGAGCTGTTCGAGGTCGACACCGTGACCGTGCTGCTGGCCGACTCCGGCGGCGGCCAGCTGGTGGCCCGCGCCACCGCCGGCCTGGAGGAGGAAGTCCTCCAGGGCGTCCGCGTGCCGATCGGCTCGGGTTTCGCCGGCACGGTGGCCCGGCGGCGCGAGCCGCTGCAGATCGACCACGTCGACGCGTCCACGGTCGTCAACCCGCTGCTCTGGGAGCGGGGGCTGAAGGTGATGCTCGGTGTGCCGATGGTCACCGACGGTGAGCTGATCGGCGTCCTGCACGTGGGCAGCACCACTTCGCGCCGGTTCACCGACGAGGAAGTGGACCTGCTCCAGCTCGCCGGCGACCGGCTGGCCATGGCCGCGCACATGCACCGCTCCCGGGCCGAGCTGACCGCGGCGGCGTTGTTGCAGGACAGCCTGCTGCCGGGCCGGCTGCCGACCGCGCCGGAGTGGGAGTTCGCCGCGCGCTACGTGCCCGGCGCGGGCAGCGATGTGGGCGGGGACTGGTACGACGCCTTCGAGCTGCCCGGCGACCGGATCGGCGTGGTGATCGGTGACGTGGTCGGCAGCGGGCTGTCCGCCGCCGTGGTCATGGGTCGGCTGCGCAGCGCGCTGCGCGCCTACGCCCTGGAGTTCGACGACCCGGCGGTGGTGCTGGGCAAGCTGGACCGCAAGGCCAGCCACTTCGAGGCGAACACCATGGCCACGGTCGCCTACGCCGTCATCCACCCCGCCTCGGCCCGCGTCGACCTCGCGCTGGCCGGTCACCTGCCGCCCCTCCTCGCCGCCGCCGGCGCGGCGCCCCGCTTCGTCGAGGCCCCGGTCGACCCGCCGGTGGGCCGTGACCTGGCCGTCTCCGGTCGCCGCGGCACGACCGTCGAGCTGCCGCCCGGCGCGCTGCTCGCCTTCTACACCGACGGGCTGGTGGAACGCCGGGAATCGGACCTGGACACCGGGCTGGAGCGGCTGCGCGTGGCCGTCGAGCCGACGGACGCCGAGACGGCCTGCATCCGGATCATGGCCACCCTGATCGGCAACCAGGCCGCGGCCGACGACATCGCCCTGCTCGTGGTCCGCCGCCGTCCCGCAGCGGTCGAGGGTTGACGCGCGACCGCGGGTCGAACGCGTCGCCGCCGGTCTTCCGCTGACCCGTGGGGTTGACCACGACGCCGCCCGTCCGGCGCAGCCGGGCGGTGTCGTCGCGGTAGTGCGGGTCCTTCACCCGGTGGTGGTAGAGGTGGGCGTCGCGCCTCGGTGTTCCCGCCGAAGCGGTTCCAAGACGCCGTGACGTCCGTGCTGTCCTCGTGCAGGGGACGTCGCGGCCCCTGGCCGAACGTCCTCGCACCCGGCGATCAGGCGACGGTCACAGCAGCCGCGACACCGCGAACGACGACTGGCCGCCGAGGGCCCGGACCGCCTGCTGGGCGTTCTCGACCTCCGCCACGCAGCCGGTGAACGGCTCGACGGTGCTCTGGCCGATCCGGCACCCCATCGCCGTCGCCTTGATCGAGATGAAGTCCGCGATCTGCGCGCCGAACAGGATGGGCCGGCCGAGGATCCGGATGTCTCCCACCGCGTAGCCGGCGTCCGGTGGCACCTCGAACATCGCCCGGACCGGGTGGTCGGCATCGCCGCGGACGTAGGTCCAGAACGCCTTCGGGTCGGTGCCGTCCGGGGTCGCCCAGCCGGCTACCGACAGGTCGTCGAAGTACAACCCGACCGGGTTGGCCAGGGCGAGGTCGGCTTTGAGGCGTGCCACGGAGTTCACCACCCCGCCGATGTGCGGGTCGCTGTTGCGCTGCGGCGCGCCGTACTCGCCGCAGGCGATCAGCTCCTGCTCGTCGGTGAGCACCTTCCCGTCGATGCGGCGCACGATGCTGGCGGCGGCGCACAGCTCGATCTCCGCGCCGAGCGTGTTCGAGGCCTGGACCAGGTGCATCGCCCCGTTGACCGTGTCGGTGTTCCACCGGTTGCGCCGGATGTAGGCGCCGGAGCCGTCGAACAGGTCCGCTTCCCGCACCCGGTCGTCCACGTGCTCCCGGTACAGCGCCAGCACGGTCGCGGGGTCGGTCCGGGCGAGCACCTCCCAGTACTCCGGCCCCTCGCAGGTGAAGGTCACCCGGGTGATCCTGCCCGTGCCGTCGCGGACCACGCTCCACTCGCAGTACTCGTCCTGGACGTCGCGCGACCGGTCGGCGGCCGTCCAGCGCTGCCGGTCGGAGGTGGCGCGCACCTTGACCTGCCGGGGGAACGCGGTCCACGTGACGTCCTGGTGGACCGCGTCGTCGGCGGTCGGGGTCCTGGTCAGGTTGTAGTACTGGGCACGGGGGCTGTCGTTCGTGCGGTCGGTGTTGCCCGTGATCGCCCGGTCGGTGGCCTCGGAGATGAAGTCGTGCCAGGCCTGCCGGCCCTCCGCGTCGAGGTCGGTGAGGTGTCCCGGCGGGTCGAAAGCTCGCAGTGGCGGCATGGGAGGGCTCCTTGTGCGGTGGTGTCACGTCTTCGGGTGGACCGAGCCGTCCGGCGCCATCCCGAGCAGTGGCGCGGTGTCGGGGATGGTGGTCCGCGGCACGGTGAGGGTGAACTCCGCGAGCTTCGACCACCGGAACTCCCGGCGGCGCGACTCGGCCAGCCGGACGTAGTCGTCGACGCCCTGCGGGGTGCCGAGGCGGGCGGTGACGGCCCGCACGTAGTCGTCGATCCGCTCGGCGAAGCGGTCCGGCCAGTCGGGCACCGCCCAGTTCGCCGCGAACTCGGCCTCGGGGCAGGCGTCGTCGTCGGCCGCCGCCACGATGGCCTCCGCCAACCGCTCGTCCAGCCCGGTGCCGACCGCCATCGGCGTGGTGGGGCAGTGGGCGAGGAGCCGGGCCCGACGTCGGCTGAAGACCGGGTTGGGGAAGTCGACCATCAGCACGCACGCGACGAACCG
This sequence comes from Saccharothrix saharensis, assembly GCF_006716745.1. NCBI lineage: Bacteria > Bacillati > Actinomycetota > Actinomycetes > Pseudonocardiales > Pseudonocardiaceae > Saccharothrix > Saccharothrix saharensis. The sequence continues at coordinate 8,442,518 of NZ_VFPP01000001.1, forward strand.
CGCGCCGAGGATGCCGGCCTGGATCATCCGGTCGACCACGTGCAGGTCCTCGAACGCGGGCTCGGGCACCACGAACGCGAAGTAGGTGTCGCCCGGCTGCGAGAAGTCGCCCTCGGTCAGCCGGTGGTCGTAGTGGCGGACTCGGTCCAGGTAGGCCGGTGCCGACATGGTCGGGACCTCGAACCCGGCGGGAATGCCGAGGACGTCCAGCAACGCGTCGTTGTGCAGCCAGAAGCCGAGCGGCGGCGTGAACGTCGGCCGGTCGTCGAGGCTGGTGTACTCGGTCGTGCTGCTCGCCAGGTTGACCGTCGTGGTGGTGAACAGCTGCCGCAGCAACCAGTCCGGGTGCTCGATCGTCCCCGACGCGGTGGCCGCCGCGAGCCGTGCGGTGGTCCACCGGTCGACGGCGGCCCGGATCGTCGGTTCCAGCACCTCCGCGTTGGTGAGGAAGGCGAACAGCGGGCTGGTCCGGACCGGGTCGTCGGGCGCGAGGTGGATCGCCGCGCTCATGGAGTGCCAGTGCAGCCACGGCTGCTTCAGCTCCTTCATCACCACGCTGCCGTTGACGTGGCTGTCGAAGCACGCCCGGCCGCGCGACTCGGGCCGCAGCGCGGTGTAGGAGTCGCCGGACCACACCCAGGCCCGGTCGATCCGCATGTAGAAGTTGAACCGGCCGGCCCCGTCGTCCCACGCCGCCACTTGGAGGAACGCGTCCGCGGTGTGGTCGGTGGCACTGGTGCTGATCATCAGGTCCGCGTCCGACCCGCGACCGCGCACGACCGCGAAGCGGAAGTCCTTCACCAACCCCGGCGCGTCCCCGAGCTGCCCGGCCTCGCTGATCAGGTACGACCGCACCGCCGGCACCGCGCCGACCTGGTCGAGGCCGGCCATGACCTCGCCCGCGGTGAGCGGGAAGCGCCCCCGGCGGAAGAAGGTCGTCGCCATGGGATCGCCGAGCGCCTCCCGCTCCGCCGTCCCCATCACCCGCGGCCCGCCGCCGTCCCCGACGTCGACGAACCGGTAGAGGGTGTCCGGCAGCAGCGGGGTGCGCGCCACCCCGTCGAGGGCCCTGACGTCCCCGTACCGTGCCGTGGCGCGCCTGCGCTGTCCGAACTGCGACATCCCACTCCTCGACCGGACGTGGTCTCCCCTCGACCTCCGAGGTGGTCGCCACACCCGCAGCACACGGAACCCGTCGAGTGATGCGCTGCTCGTCGGCGGCCCGGCTTCTGCCCGTCCATAGCCGAAACCGCCTCGCGCCCCCCGGTTTCCCGCCGGTTCAGGCTGCGCGCCGCTGTGCCCTGATCACAAGGACTCACTCGTCGACAACTCGAAAGTGTGAATATCGAGCCGTGTTCGGCGGACCGCGTACGCGAGCCAGCGCAACCGCACCACGCGCGGCCCACCGAGGACTCCCGCGTGTCGAGGTCGACGATGCCGAGCCGCGCGGGTCTTCGGGGCGATCTCGTAGGCGTTGCCCTCACGCGTGTCATCGCTGTCGCGCAACGAGATCGCGGTTCCCCGCGATCCTGCCGCCACGGCGTTCGGGCCACGGAGTCGGGAACGCGCCCGGACCGGTGCGTCACCGTCCACAACGGACCGGTCCGGGCGCACCCCTCGTCGGGGCGGTCACCACCAGGCGGTGGAGTTGCCCGCCGTGCACGTCCCGTTCGCGGGCACCACGTAGCACGCCCGGAAGGCGCGGTTCGGGTTGGAGCTCGTCGGGTAGGCCTGCGTGTAGTTGCGGTTGCCCGCGGTGTAGGTCGAGAAGTCGTCCGCGACGCGGTCGCCGTTCAGGTCGACCTCGAAGCGGATGTACTCGGGCCCGGTGTAGTTCAGGATCCGTCCCCAGCCGTACTGCGCGCCACCGCAGTTGCCGTAGCGGACCTGGACGACCCGGTTGTCGACCGTGCGCTGGACCGCCGTGAGCGGGTTGGTGCACGTCGCCGGATCACTCCACCACGGAGCGGCCGCGCTCGCGGTCGCGGACGTCGCGGTGAACAGCGCTCCGGTGGCCGCGGCGGTCAGCACGACGGCCGCCGCTTTCGTCGTCTTCCTCATGATTTCCCCCTGGTGCCGGTTCTCGAGGCGGTCGACGTCCCGGCCGAGTCCACGCGTCGATTCCGAGCGAGTTCGTCACTCCGGCGCAGCTCGTGTCGTCGCTCCCCAGCCGACATGAGCGCCTTGCCGCCCATTCTCATGGTCGCACCACTGGTGGGGGATTGGCACCAACTCGATCGGGTGAACGGGTAGTCACCGCAGGTGCTGCCTCACGCCCGGTTCACGGATGTCGGGCGAACGAGCGGAGCTCGTCGGGCGCCGGGACGTCGATCGCCGAACCGTCCGCGTTCGCCGACCGTGATCGAGCTCGAGCCACCCGCGCACGGCGACGTACGTGCCCGTGATCGTGCAGCGCGCTTACCGCGAACTCACGAACCCGCCCCCGCGGTGCGCTGCCGGAGCAGGCTTTCGACCCCTTCGAGGAACGTCTCGCAGATCGGCTCGGGGTCGGACAGGCAGCCGGTGGCCATCGCTCCGTCCCGGAGCATGACGACGTGCCGGGCGGCGGGTTCGGCCGGTGCGTCACCGATGCGACCCAGCAGTTCGGTGATCGTGCGCGAGAACCACCGCCGGTGCGCGAGGACGGCTTGGTGCACGGGGTGGGCCGGGTCGGGGTACTCCGCCGCGGCGTTGAGGAAGGCACAGCCCCGGAAGCCGGGGGAGCGGATGCCGTCGGCGATGGACCCGGCGACGGCGCGCAGGGCGTCCGGCGCCGGCATCCCGCGGCCCACGATGGTGTCGACCTGGCTCCGGATGGCCCGGTCCGCCTCCCGCAGGTAGCTGACGATGAGGTCGTCCTTGCCGGGGAAGTGCCGGTACAGCGTCGCGCGGGTCACCTTCGCCTCGGCGACGATCCGGTCGACGCCCACGGCGTGGATCCCCTCCGCGTAGAAGATCCGGGTTGCCGTGGCGAGCAACCGCGACCGCGCTTCGGAGACCTGACCGTGGGCGTTCGTCACGGTCACCACATTAGCAGATAGAACGTTCGTTCTTGACGTGGACGCGGCGCGGCTGCCATCCTTCGGCAAGACCGAACGTTCTCCTCACTCAGTCGCAGCCAGTCGAAGGAGCCCTCGTGACCACCGGCACCGCCACCGCTCCCACCATCGCGCCCGCACTCCGCCGCCTGTACTTCACCCGCTTCGGGTTCGCCCTCGTCTGGGCCGGCCTGCTGGCCACGAGCGCGTCCGAACTCGGACCGGTCAGCGTCACGCTGCTGATGCTCTACCCCTTGTTCGACGTCGCCGCCGCCCTGATCGACGTCCGCTCGTCGCGGACCGCCGAACCCGCGCGGGGCCTGTACGTGAACGTCGCCGTCAGCGGGCTCGCGGCCGCGGGCCTCGCCGTCGCCGCCGCTTCCGGCATCCCGGCGGTGCTGCGCGTGTGGGGCGCCTGGGCGGTCGTGTCGGGCCTCACCCAGCTCGCCGTCGGCGTCGGCCGCCGGGGGCTGGGCGGCCAGTGGCCGATGATCCTCAGCGGGGCCATCTCCACGATCGCCGGAACGGCCTTCGTGCTGCGGGCCGCGCGGCCCGACGCGTCGCTGATCGACCTGGCCGGCTACGCCACCCTCGGCGGCCTGTTCTTCCTCGTCTCGGCGGTGCGCCTGACCCGGTCCGCCCGGACGCGCTGACCCCGGCGGAGGTCACTTGTCGCGCGGGTAGGTCTTCTGCACCTCGCCCTGCAGCGTCGCCTGGAGGTACGCGCCGCCGTAGTCGTCGGCCAGGTACACCCGCAACGACGGAGTCTTGTCGATGATGTCGCAGTCCACGATCACGTAGCGCATGGTCGGCTGGGGTACGCCCAGCTCGCTGTTCGCCCGTTCGAACAACGCGGGCAGGGCGTCCCAGTTCACCTGGTCGAGGTCGAGCACGGCGCGGTCGGCGTCCACCCCGTCCGGGCCCTTCCGGGTGGCCTTGCCGGCGCGGTACTCGAAGTCGTCGAAGCCGTGCGCGACCGCCGCGGTGGGCGCGACGGCGCTCGCGTGGTCCGACCACAGCGTCAGGTCGGAGACCTTGGTGCCGCCCATCGCCTCGACGAGCGCGGCGACGGCGGTGCGCGCGCCGGCCGGGGTGAGCAGGTCGACCTTCGTCGCGTCGGCCGCCGTGGTCGGCGGGTCGACCGGGGCGCCGGTGTTCGCCCGAGTGTCCGCCTGCGTGGTCGTCTTCGTGGTGGACGAGCCCGCGCCGGTGTTCGCCGGGTCGTTCCCGCCGCCCGTCAGCTTGACCACCAGCACGGTCGCCGCGACGACCAGCGCCACCCCGACCAGCGACAGCACCACGGTGCCGGTCCGCTTGCGCGCCACCGGCGGCGCGGCCGGGTAGACCTGCTGGTAGGCGTGGTGGTGCGGCCCGCTCACCGGGAGCCCGCCGCCCGGTGTCGCGCCGGCGGGCATCCCCGCGGCAGGCGTCCCACCGGCGGGCGTCGGCACGGGCTGCGCGTAGCGGTAATGGGGCTGGGGACCGCTCGGCGGTTCCGGGAGCTTCGGGAACCCGGCCGGGGTGGGCGGTCCCACCGGGGGTGCCGGCGCGTGCTCGGCCGCGGCGAACATCCGGTCCAGCACGTCACCGGTCGGTCGTTCGGCGGGGTCGTTGCGCAGGGCCGCGTTCAGCGCGGGCGCGAGGGCCCCGGCCCGGCGCGGCGGCGGCACCGGCTCCGTCATCACCGCGGCGAGGGTGGCCATCGTGCTCGCGCGGCGCATCGGGTGGTGCCCCTCGACGGCCACGTACAGCAGCATCGCCAGCGACCACAGGTCCGACGCGGTGTGCGTCTCGTCGCCGCGCAGCCGCTCCGGGGCGATGTACTCCGGCGACCCGATCACGTCGCCGGTCGCGGTCAGCTGGGTCGCGCCCTGCAGCGCGGCGATGCCGAAGTCGGTCAGCACGGCGCTGCCGTCGGTCCGCAGCAGCACGTTGCCCGGCTTGACGTCCCGGTGCATCACGCCCGCGGAGTGGGCCGAGCGCAGCGCGGCGAGCACGTCCCGCCCGACCCTGGCCGCCTCGGCGGGGGAGAGCACGCCCTGGTCCAGCCGCGCGTCCAGCGACGTGCCGCGAACCAGTTCCATGACGATCCACGGGTACGGCGAGTCGGGCGAGTCGATGATCTGGTAGATCGACACGACGTTCGGGTGCTGCAACCGGGCGAGCGCGCGGGACTCGCGCAATACGCGTTCCCGGAGCTGCGCCGCCATCGCGGGGTTGGCCTCGACCTGGTCGGCGTCGGCCGGACGGACCTCCTTGATGGCCACCTCGCGGTGCAGCCCCAGGTCGAGGGCGCGCCAGACCGTACCCATGCCGCCGCTGCCCAGCCGTTCCAGCAGCTCGAACCGGCCGTCCACGATCCGACCGGCGTGCTCTCTCTCAGACACCGCGTCACGCTAGCAATTGCCCTCCCGAGGCCGGAGAACCGGAGGTCACGTCCGCGTCAGCGCGCACCCGCCGTGCCGTCGGCGACCTCGCCGGTGATCGGGACGCGCGGCGAACCCGGGGTGTTCGTCCCGACCTCGAAGCGGATCCGCTCGACCTGCTCCACCTCCGCGTCGGCCACCGTCAGCACGGAGACCTCCTTGGTCACCTCACCGCGGAAGAAGTAGGCCGTCACCTGCAGCCCGGTGCTCGACAACGGCCGCGAGGGCAGCGGTTCCTCCCGGGAGACGCGTTGGCGGAACCACGTCTCGTCGACGTCCGTGGTGGACAGCTCGACCCCGTCCGGGGCGACCGGCCGACCCGCGACCGTGAAGTTCGAGTCGGTCGGCGAGGACAGGGTCAGCCGCCAGGCCAGGGTGCCGCCCTCGGTGACCGCGCCGGTGACGGGGGTGGCGGTGATGGTGGGCTCCGGGTCGTCGTTCGGCACCGTCAGCCGGTCCGCGTAGCGACCGACGACCGCGCCCCGCACGGCCTTGACCAGCACCACGCGCCTCAGGTCGAAGCTCCACCGCGTGTTGCCGTTGACCTGCACCGGTATCCCGACCTCATGCTGGCCGGGCTCGACCGCCAGCACCTGGTCGGTGTACGAGCGCCCGTCCTCGCTCTGGACGAACACCCGCACGGAGGCCGCGCCGTCACCGGTCACGGAGACCGGGAACCGGACCGTCCGCGTGCCGGAGTCGCCCTCCTCGACGGTCAACGCCCCGACGTCCACGCGGGGCAGCGCCACGGCGTGCGGTGCGGGCAGGCCGGGGGACCAGCCGTGGGCGTCGATGAGCCACGCCTGGCCGGACTCGCCGTGCGGCACGAGCTCCAGCGCGGCGACGCGGCGCAGGTCGACCCCGCGGGACGGCAGCGGCACGCGGACCTCCTGCGCCCAGCGGGCGGACAGCCGGTCGGTGGCCGGCAACCCGTCCAGGGTCACCTGGCCCAGCTCGGCACGCCGTCCCGCGGCGTCGGTGACGGCCACGTCGAACCGCGCGGCCGAGGTGTTCGGCGGCACGGCCAGCCGGAGCGCGAGGTGGCGCGAGCCCGCCAGGGACACCGGCGCCGCCGGGCGCACGGTCGCGGCCTGCCCGGCCGCGGTCCAGCCCAGCGCCACGGCGGACCGGCCGGCTTCCGGCACCATCCGGTTGAACCGGACGAAGTGCGGCGACGGTCGGGCGGCGGCCGGGTCGACGCACGCCGCGACCGGGTCGGCCGAGACCTGGGCGCACACCCGCGCTGACCCGCTCGCCGTCGTCGTCTCGTCGGGCACGACGAACGGGGAACGCGCGCCGCCGACGGCGTGGGAGAGCACGCGGGCCGGGTCGGCGGAGGGCGCGCGGACGCCGGAGCCGTCCAGCAGCGGCAGCACCCGCCGGTCGCCCGCCACGAACAGGCGTGCCGCGGCGGCGATGTACGTCGCGCCGGCGGTCTGCTGCTGCTCGGCCGTCAGGCGGGTCGCGGTCCCCGGCGAGCACACCGCGTCGACCCACGAGGCGGGGAAGTCGTCGTTCGCCGGCGCCTCCGCCTGGCCCGGCGTCCACTCGGTGTTGAAGTAGTTGTGGTTGGCGCCGACGACGTACAACGCGCTGTGCAGCGCCGTTCCCCGGCTCACGCCCCTCGTCGCGTCCACGAAGAGCTGGCCCTGGAGGTCGGACACGTCGCCGTCGCAGCCGGGCAGGACCGTCACCGACGGCACGTCCGGCGCGGGGTTGTGCCCGAAGAGCGTCGGGCCGATCAGGAAGGTGCCCTTGACGGTCCAGCGCGCCGGTCCGGCGCCGGCGGGCGGGGAGAGGCTGTCGACGGCGGCCCGGTTGACGCCCTCGCCGCCGCGCGAGTGCCCGACCAGCAGCACGTTGCCCAGGTCGGCGACGGGCGCGGCGCGCACGACCTCGGGCGCGGTGGCGCGTCCCGCGCCCGCCCAGTCCGCCCACTTCGCCAGGTGCGCGCGGACCAGGGCCGACCGCGCGCCCGCGCCGGACTCGACGTCCAGCGTGTCGTGGGCGTTGATCGCGTTGGCCGACACGGACACCGTCACGTAGCCCTGCGAGGCGAGCAACCGTTGCGCCTGGAGGTAGCCGCGGTGGCTCGGCACCGGCTTGGCGTCCGCGGGACAGGGCCAGTCCAGCAGGCCCTGCGTCCCGTTGAAGCAGGTGATGTGCCTGCCGTGCAGGAAGAGCGCCAGCGGGCGCCTGCCCGGCGCGCCGGTCGGCGCGACGACCACGGCCTGCATCTCCAGCGGGGCCGGGTAGCCGGCCACGGTGATCGGGTCGAGCTGGTACTCCCCGGTGCGCGTGGTGAACGGCCCGGGCCGGCCCGGATCGGTGTCCCCGGCCGGTGCCAACGTGGGCGGTGTGGCGTTCGCCGCGGTCGACGGGGGAGCGGGCTCCTCGACGTCCAGCCGCCGGCCCGACGCCCGGACCTGGAGCCCGTCGACGTCGTCGACGTCGGCCGCGTCCAGGGCGTAGGTGCGCAGGTCGGTGGACGGGCGCGGCACCCCCAGCAGCCGGTCACCGGACCAGAACTCGAGCGCGGCGCCGCCCGGTGGGACCGGGCTGGGCGCCGTCCACGTCAGCCGCGTGCCGGTGACCGCCCAGCCGGCCGGTGGCGGGGTGTCCGCCGCCGGCCGGGCCTGGGCGACCGGTGTGGCGAGGGCCGTGACGACCAACGCGGGTAACAAGAGCCTCATCGCGCGCATGTGCGATCCCCCCTGATCGACCGACGTGCAACCAGTTCTAGCGGTCGCGGGCGCCGGGCCACAAGGTTGGCGAAACTGTTGCGCGCGCCGGTCAGTCCACAGTGGACCGACGTGCTCAGGCCGCGTTGCCGCCGTGGCTGCGGGTGTCGTTCGCCGCCTCGCCGTGGTGGTGCCCGCCGCCGAAGCGGTGGACGTGGAAGCGCGCAGCCTCCGCCGGCATGACGACGAACGGCCGCATCATGCCTTCGTCCTCGTGGTCGAGGATGTGGCAGTGGTACATGAAGTTGCCCGTCGCGCCCGCGAAGCGACCCGCGATCGTCAGCCACTCGCCGGGACCCACCAGGTAGGTGTCCTTCCAGCCCTCTTCCTGCGGGTCGAGCGGCCGGCCCGGACCGGGCGCGGGCAGCGGCGCGGTGGTGCCGCCCGTGGCCACGTCGAACCCCGTGACGTTGCCGGTCGCGGGGTCCCTCGGGTACTGGTCGCGGGACAGCGCCTGGAACTGCGTCATGTGCACGTGCATCGGGTGCGCCGGTCCGCCGAGGTGGATGAAGTTCCACACGGCCCAGCGGTCGTGGTCGATGAACACGCTGGTGGTGTCGTCGAAGAGGCTCGCGACCCGCTCGAACGTGCGCACCCGCCCGGTGTGCGGATCGGTGAGCTGGATGATCCCTGGCGCGGGCCCGTCGCCGGGCGGTCGGTCGGTGTCGGTGAGCTCGCGCAGCTCCCACATCTGCGGGTGGCCCTCGCCCGCCGTGCCGGGCGGTACCAGCGCGATGAAGACGTGGTCGTGGTCGTCGGGGACCGTGGTGCCGTGGTGCAGCCGCACGTAGGAGGTGGACAGCACCTCCGGCAGCCGGAAGCGGTCGTGCCGGTCGCGGTCCTCCACCCGGAACTGCAGGACGGACGGCTCCGGCGCCGCCGTCGGGTGCGCGTTGGTCAGCCGCACCCGCCTGCCGCGCAGCCGCGAGAAGTCGACCAGCAGGTCGACCCGTTCGGCCGGGGCCACCACCAGGCCGCCGGCCGGCAGCGCGGCGGGCGCGGGCAGCAGGCCGCCGTCCGTGCCGATCTGCCGCGCGGCGTCGTCCAGCGGCTCACCGGTCTCGTCGTCGACCAGGCGCAGCTGGTAGGTGCGCGCGTTCGAGGCGTTGACCAGCCGGAACCGGTACCAGCGCGCCGCCACGTCCAGGTGCGGCCAGATCACGCCGTTGACCAGGGTGAACGGGCCGGTGAACGGCAGGTGCAGCACCTGGCCCGTCGGCGTCGTCAGGTAGGGCACCTTGTAGAGCAGCTGCCCGGTCAACGCGCCCGACGCGTCGGTGTCGAGGTTGCGGTCGGTGATCACCAACGGCACCTCGTGCTCGCCCGAGGGCAGCTCCAGCGCGTCCTCCTCCTCGTCGCGGACGAGGTACATGCCCACCAGACCCGCGTGCACGTTGAAGCGGGTGATCGCCATGGCGTGGTCGTGGTACCAGAGCGCGGTCGCCTGCTGCCGGTTCGGGTACTCCGTGAGCTGCGAGCCCTCCTTGAGCACCGCGTTGTGCGCCCACCCGTCGTTGCCGCCGCCGGTCAGCGCGCCGTGCAGGTGCACCACCGCCCACGACGGCAGGTCGGACACCCCGTCGACCGGCTCGACCCCGGCGGGCAGCGCACCGTCCGGTGCGCGGAACCCCGGGCTGTTCTGCGGCCCGGACGCGAGCGGCGCCCGCACCGCGACCAGCGGCATCTTCCCGTCGACCTCGTTGGTCCACGTCACCCGCAACCGACGGCCGCTGCGGGCCTCGATGGTGGGCCCCGGGAAGTGGCCGTCGTAGGCCCACACGGCGGTGGGCGGCAACTGCGAGTGCAGGCGCACGGCCGTGCGGACCATGGTCACGGTGAGCGCGTCCTGGTGCCACCACGAGTGGGGCCGGATCACCGGCGGCACCCGCAACGGGTCCAGGAACCTGGTGAGGCCGAACGTGGGCCCCTCGGCAACGGACGTGGGCGTGCTGATGAGATCGGTCATGAGAATCGCCCCCCCCGGGCATTGCGAACCGCGCGCTGCCCACCCGCCCCGAAGGGCGGGTGGTGCGCTTTCCCCCTCGCGCGGGTTCCCGCTCCCCAACCGGAACCCGTGACACTGGTTAGGAGCGCGGTCGACGGCCGTGGATACCTCCCGGCGGAACTTCCCGGCCGCATACTGGTCCGGGATCAGCACCGCCGCCGGGGGGGAGAGGGCCGCCGTGAACGCTCGCAAGGTCGATCGGGGTGCGCCCGGGGCGGGCTGTCCCGTGCACCGGACGCACGACGGGACGTGGCAGGTCGACGGCTACGCGGCCGCCCGCGCGTTCCTGCGCGACCACGGCACCGTCCAGGCCGGTCTGGGCGTGGAGACCACGGAGAACTTTCCGCGCCGGATCCGCCGCCCCGTCCTGTACCGCGACGGGCCGGAACACCGCGAGCACCGCAGGCAGACCGCGCGGTTCTTCACCCCTCGCCGGGTCGACGAGGCCTACCGCGCGGTGATGGAACGCGTGGCCGACGAGCAGGTGGCCCTGGTGCGCGAGGGGCGCGTGGTCGACCTCGCCGACCTGAGCTTCCAGGTGGCCGTGGACGTCACGTCTGCGGTGATCGGGCTGACCGAGAGCAAGCCCGGGATCAGGCGACGGCTGGACTACTTCTTCCCGGAGGAGTTCGGCGAACCGGGGTTCACCAGCCTGCGCGGCCTGTACTGGGTGTGGCGGCAGCTCCGGGGCTGGTCGGCGATCTACTTCGGCGACGTCCGGCCCGCGGTGCGGGCGCGCCGGGCGCACCCGCGGGACGACCTGATCTCGCACCTGCTCGCCGAGGGCTGCACGTCGGCCGAGATCCTGGGCGAGTGCCTCACGTTCGCCGCCGCCGGCATGGTCACCACCCGCGAGTTCATCGTGGTGGCGGCGTGGCACCTGTTCACCGACGACGGGCTGCGGTCCCGCTACCTGGCCGCCGAGGAGCCGGAACGGCTGCTGGTGCTGCACGAGGTGCTGCGGCTGGAACCGGTCATCGGCCACCTGAAGCGCCGCACCACCCGCGACGTCCGGGTGCACGACGTCACCGTGCCGGCGGGCTCCCTGGTTCGCGTCCAGCTCGACCACGCCAACCTCGACACCGCCGTGGTCGGCGAGCTCCCGGCGGCCGTGTGCCCCGGTCGGCGGCTGGCCGACGGCGGCAGCTCGACCGGCTTGTCGTTCGGCGACGGCCCGCACAAGTGCCCCGGCTCGCACGTCGCGATGCTGGAGTCGGACGTGTTCCTGCACAAGCTGCTGTCGCTGGAGGGCATCCGGATGGTCCGGCCGCCGCGGGTCGCGTTCAAGGACGAGATCGCCGGGTACGAGCTGCGCGGCCTGCACGTCACCACCGGCTGACCCCGCCGTCGACGACCACCCGCGACTACGCCGAGGTGACCTCGGGCGGTCGCGGGGTCCCGATGTCGGCGAGGTGGCGCCGGACGGCGGCGATGTAGTCGGCGGGCTCCTCGGCGTCGTACGCCAGCACGACGGCGCGCCCGTCCTTCTTGAACGTCACCACGGCACCGGGCCCGGGGTCGCGGCCGAGTCGGTAGCCGGCTCGGTCGCCCAGCGCGACCCGGAAGTCCTCCCACGTCTCCTGGCGGTAACCCTTCATCCGGTTGCCCCACCGGATGCCGCGGGCCCGGTACGCGGGCGGCGTGAAGACGAACAGCCTGCGGTGCGCGCCCAGCTCCCTGATCACCCGGAACTCGTAGCGCAGCTCCGGCCAGTCGCCCGGGGCCATGATCACGCACCGGGCCCCCGCGACCAGTTCGGCGAACTGCTCGCGCCACGAGTCGTCGGTGGCGTAGTGGCGGTCGATCCCGTCGGGCGGGAGGTAGTCGCGCGGGTTGCCCAGGCCGTACCCGCGCCCGAGCTCCTTGGCGATCGCGGGCGCGAAGAACTCCTCGAACGACATCGGCTCCCTGCGGCGGCCGAAGACCTTCCTCAGCTCGGGCCGGTCGCGCACCTCCTGCTCGTCGCGGCGCCGGAAGCCGAACAACCGCCGCTCGTTGCCGAAACCGCGGATCCACACCACGGCCGGCCGCGGGTCGACCGGCGGCCGTGCGTCGATGCGGTCCGCCCGCCGCGCCGCGGACTGGCACAGGATGGCCACCAACGCCATCGGCAGGAACAGCCGCGTGCCGACCGTCGTGGGTTGGCCGTTCAGCAGCAGCACCCCGATCACCAGCACCGGTATCGCCACCGCGACGTTGCCCAGCAACCGGAACGGTGCCCGCGGTCGCCGCCGACGACCGGACCGGACGGGTCGCGCGGGCAGGAGGAGGACGATCAGCCCCGGCCCGGCCAGCGGTGCCACGACCACGAGCGCGGTGGCGAGGACGACGGCGACGACCGTGCCGCCGACCCCGCGGCCGGGCACCGTGACCGCCGCGACGAACGCCCCGCCGACGAGACCGGTGAGGCAGGCCGTCATGAGCACGATCGGCGTGATCGGCCCGGTGTACCCCTTGCCCTGCGCCCGCCGCCACAACCGCATGAACGTCGTGAACACGAAGAAGAACAGCGCCCCCGCCACCACCGCACCGACCAGGACCACGACCACCGCGAGCACCACGCGGACCGCCATCCGACCACCTCCTCCCTCCGGGCACCACGACGGTGCCGTGACCGGGCGGACGACCGTCAGCGTCGTCCGAGGCGTCCCAGCAAGCTCAGCACCTTGATCAGGACGACGAGGACCAGGGCTGCGCCGACCACTCGCAGCAGGATGTCTCCGAGGTCGGTGTCCTCGTCCGGGTTCGGCTGGAGCGGTCGGGGACCGAACGCCTGCAGCATCTGGTCCCTGGTGGCGGATCGGCTGACCCCGTTGAGGGTGACCACGACCTCGTCCACTTCGTCCGGGTAGGTGTCCCAGACGAGGCGGGCGATCTCGGCGCCCTCGTCGGTGGTCGAGGGTTCGACGGCCATGACGGTCACCGTGTCGAAGCCGCTGGTGCTCATGATGTGGCCGACCCCGACATCGGTGTAGCCCGCCTCGACGATGCGGGATTCGAGCGCCTCCATCTCGGCGACCGGGAAGCACCCCGCCGCCGCGAGGACGCCCAGCAGGACGCCGAGCAATCGTGGTAACCGCCTACGGGCTGGACGTCTCACGCCGGAGCGGCACGGGGAAGCCGACTCGGTGGCGCGGATGAGCGGTGCCTGGACCATGGGACACCTCGCATTGGATGCTCCGTTCCGGAGTATGTCTATACTCCGGAACGGAGCATCGAGCAAGGTCGGGGGAGGCAGGTTTGGCCGGTCGGACCAAGAAACTCACCACGGTGTCGTACGGCATCCTGGGTCTTCTGGGCCTGCGCCCGCACACGCCCTACGAGATGGCACGGCAGTTCAGCCGCAGCGGCACGTTCTGGGCCTCGGCGGAGAGCGTCGTCTACAACGAGCCCAAGGCCTTGGTGGCCCACGGCCTGGCCACGGCGGCGACCGAGACCAACGGCGGCCGGCGCCGCACCCGTTACTCGATCACCCCGGCGGGCCGCCGCGAACTGCGCCGCTGGCTGGCCGATCCGGCCGTCGAACCGCAGTTCCAGTTCGACGCGATGATGAAGATCCTCTTCTCCGACCTCGGCGACAAGGAAGACCTGCTCGGCGCGATCAAGGCCATGCGCGCCTGGGCCGAACGAACCCAAGCCGGCGCGGCCGTCATCACGCACGACTACACGACCGGCACCGAGCCCTACCCCGACCGCGCGCACATCGTCGGCCTGACCCAGGCCTACCGGGTGGGACTGGCCCAGATGACCCTCCAGTGGGCGGACTGGGCCGAACGCCAGGTCCGGAACTGGCCCGACACGCGCAGCGGCCCCGATCCCACCGACCTGCTGACCCACCTGGGCACCGGCCGTACACCCTGGTAGCACGACAACCGTCGAGCCCGACCACGCGGGGACGCTCGCTCGTCGGCATGAGCGCGTGTTCGTCGTAGTACCCGAACAGCACGCAGGATCGGGCAGTATTGCGATGTGAACGACGGCTCCCTGCCCCGCGGTCCTGGACACGAAGATCCAGTCGACGTCGATGAGACGTCGCGTCCTCTGGGCGGTGGCCCGACCGTCGGACAACGCGCGCGGGCGACCTCGGACGCAACGATCCTGCAAGCGGGCCGGGATGTGAACGTCACCTTCAACCGCGCCGACGATTCCACCAGGCCGGGAATGCGGTCGCCGCAACGGATCGCGATCGCTGTGGTCGCGGTGATCGCCGTCGCGGCGACGACGGCCTTCGTGACCGCTTACCTGCGCGGCGCCCTCGACCGCACCTCGGCCGGATCGCACTCGCCGATGAACACGAACACCGCTGCGGCGAGCCCGTCCTCGTCCCGGCCGCACTCGTCCGTCCAGTCGTCGGAGCCCAGGCCGGACACGTCCATCGGCGAGCCCGAGCCGACCGTGACGAAGAAGGGGTACCGGCTCAAGCCGTCCTCGGACGTGCGGACCAACGACATCGACAAGGTCGACCTGGACACGGGCTGCCCGGGCTGGGGTCCGACCTCCATCCCCGTGGGCCGCAAGCGGTGCGGGGAGCTCGCGGACCTCATCGTCGAGCCCTACGGGTTGCACGCGCCCAACGACCAACCCCTGCTCGCACCCGTGGACGGCCTGGCCACCCACACGTCGTGCCGTGACCGGACTGACGGCGTCGGCACGATCCTCCTGGAGGACCTGCACGACGGGGCGCAGTTGTGCGTGTGGACCGACAAGCACAGCATCGCCGCGGTCCACGTCGACTCGGTCACCGAGACCGGGGAAGTGGTCATCGACTACGAACTCTGGAAACCCTGACCGCCCACCCCACCGACACCCACGCCCGCGAGCCCCGTCCTGTCATCGGCATGTGCAGGCGTCGCCGGAGCGCTTCCTCCGCGGCATGAGGGGACGCGTTGTCTGCGCGAAAACCGTTGGTGACCGATCTGCCCCGCTGATGTACTGATGGCCACCGAGAGTCTGCCGCGTGACGGAGGTAGTTGTGAGTGGCTACAACGGGCTCGCCGAGGTGTACGAGTGGCTCATCTCAGATGCGAAGCTGGCTCCGGCCGGGTTCGCTTCGTCGTTCGATGACGTCCTCGGTCTCCTGCCGTCGAACGCTCGCGTCATCGATTGTTCGTGCGGGACCGGACAGTTGGCGGTTGGCCTCGCCGGTCTTGGCATGCGCGTTGTCGCAACCGACGCCAGCGAAGCGATGGTTCGTCGGACTGCGGAGCTGTCCGAGGAGCTCGGGGCATCTGTCCGGACAGTGCGGGCGAACTGGCATGAGTTGTCCGACCATTTCGATGACGACACCTTCGACATGGTGTTCTGCGTCGGCAACTCGCTGCACCATGCCGAGGGCGCGCGAGGCAGAGTTGCTGCTCTGAAGTCGATGTCACGGCTGCTGCGCCGTGGCGGGCACTTGGTACTCACCTCCCGCACTTGGGAACTCGTGAGGGCCAGAGGTTCCCGACTGGACATCGGTGACCGACTCGTCCGTCGGAACGGTCGCGATGCCGTCGTGGTCTACCGCTGGGACATCGCGCCGAACTGGGAGGATGAGCACCACATCGAGATCGCGATCGCGCAAGTGGACACCACCGGGTCGGTTCTCGTCCGCTCGGAACTGCTGTCGAGCTGGCCCTACCGACACGAAGAACTCGAAGCCGAGTTGCGCCGGGTCGGACTCCGGACGGAAATGAGCACGTTCAACCTTGAGGCCGAGAACTACATGGTGGTGGCGAGCAAGGTGTAGACAACGGCCTCTCGGTCCCTGGCCGGACCGCGCGGTTGCAACCAGGAAGCTTGCGTCCTCTCATCGGCATGGGAGTGTGACGTCCGACATCGGGGGAACCTCAGGGCTGGTGGCAACGTTCACGTCGGATCGATCACCCTGCTCACGATCCACGCATGCTCGCCGACTTGCCGGCCGGTGGTCACCTCGGAGATGGCCTCGACGGGGACACCCCCGGCCTGGCTTGGGCGAGCGCACCTTCTAGCGCCGCCCGTGTGACCCCTGACCGCGATGTCGCGGGTCAACGTGAAGCAGGTGATCCGCCAGTCCGCACGCGGCGGCGTGTCCTTGTCGTACTCGCGCTCATGCTTGATGGCAGGCAGGTTCTGGGAACTGCGGTACTGGCACCATCACTGCGCGAGGCTGGGCCGTGCGCTCCTGGGAGCATGGTTGCCATCGTGTCGGTAGATCGGCGATCTGGAGGAGCGATGCCGGAGGGGTTACCTCGCCAACCGCGGCGCTGAACGGCCCACTGCCTGAACTCACGTGGAAATCGCCGCGCGAGTGCACACACCGTCCTCACCCTCGAGACCGGTCAGTGAGGTCTTCGAGGCAGGTCTCGTCCTCGTGCACCACGCCGGCCCTCGCCCGTCGCGGCACGATGGCGCAGTAGACGCATTCCTGCGCCGCCGATGCCGCGTGAGGTGCCATGCGCGTGATGGTTCCAGCGCGCCCACCCAGGAGCTACTCGCGGCACCACGTCGGTCAGTAGGGGTTCCCCGGCACGTTGAGGCGCACCTGGTAGAGGCCGAACGAGCCGGGCACACCGGACGTGATGTAGAGCGTCCGACCGTCCGGACCGCCGAACGCCGCGTTGGTGGCGTTGCGGCCCGCGGAGATCGTGCCCAGCCGGGAGCCGGACGGGGAGAAGACGTGCACGAGGCCCTCTTCGTAGGACGCCCAGTACAGGTTGCCCGCGCAGTCGACGGTCGCGCCGTCGGGCGTCCGGATGCTCGCGAGCGTCGTGCGGTTGCCGGTCGAACCGTCGAACGCCACGGCGTACTTGACGATCGAGTTGCTGCCGCCCACGTAGAGGGTCGTGCCGTCGGGCGACAGGACGACGCCGTTGGGCTGCGACAGCGTGTCGTCGACGAGCCGGACCACCCCTTCGCGGACGCGGAAGACGCTGGTCCGGCCGTTCTGCTCGTCGGCTCGGTTGCCGCGCTGGAAGTTCGGGTCGGTGAAGTAGGTGGTGCCGTCCCGGCCGGTGGTCAGGTCGTTCGGCGAGTTGAACGCCCGCCCGAGGTAGTTCGCCGCGACGGTGGTGCGGCTGCGGTCGGTCAGGTCGTAGGAGGAGACGGTGCGGTTGTCGTGGGTGGCGGCGAGCAGCCGCGTGCCGTCGGGGGTGACCGCCAGGCCGTTGCTGCCGGAGGCGGCGATGAACGTCTCGAACGTGGCCGGCGGCGTGAACCGCAGCACGGAGGACGGTTGCACGCCCTGAGGGCCGGTGGGGTTCTGCATGTTCGACAGGAACAGGCTGCCCGTCCGCTGGTCCCACGCGGGCCCTTCGAGGAAGTTGAACCCTCCCCGGACGAGCTGGGACGTCACCGCACGGCTCGGTAACGGCGGTCCGTAGGTCGCACCCGGGATGCATGGCGACGCCGTGGCCGTGGCAGCGGACGCCACGGGCGTCACCGCGCCCGCGATGGCGACGGCCACCGCCGTGAGCGTCCGCACGCGGCGGTGGCGTGGTGTCGTGCGGTGGGTCATGGAGGTTCCTTCCGCGATCGGCGGGAACCGCGGGGCGGCGCGGTCGCACCGCCCCGCGGCCGGGTCATCGGCCGAGTTCGACCTTGAGGATGCTCTCGTTGCTGTTGTTGGCGATGCTGTCCTTGTCACCGCGGGTGCTCGTGGTCAGCCAGAGGCCGCCGTCGGCGGACGGCTCCACGGTGCGCAGCCGCCCGTAGGTGCCGGTGAGGTACTGCTGGACGTTGGTCAGGCCGTCACCGGAGATCTCGGCCCGGTACAGCCGCGCACCGCGCAGGCACGCGATGTAGAGCGCGTCGCGGACCACGGCGATGCCGCTGCACGAACCCTCGGCCACGGGGTAGGTGCGCTTGGGCGCGACGAAACCGGGCCGGCCGCAGTCGCCGGTCGTGCCCTCGCACGCGGGCCAGCCGTAGTTGCCGCCGCGCACCACCAGGTTCGTCTCGTCCATGACGGAGTTGCCGAACTCCTGCTCCCACAACCGACCCTGGGAGTCGAAGGCCAGGCCCTGCGGGTTGCGGTGGCCGTAGCTCCAGACCGGGGTGCCGAAGGGGTTGTCCGACGGGACGCTGCCGTCGCGGTTGACGCGCAGCACCTTGCCGGCGAGGTTGTCGAGGTCCTGCGCCCACTCGCCGTTCTGCCCGTCGCCGGTGGCGACGTAGAGCTTGCCGTCGGGACCGAAGCGCAGCCGGCCGCCGTTGTGGTACTTGTTGCGCGGGATGCCGGTGAGCAGCACCTGCGGCGTGCCCGTGAGCGCGCCGCCGGTGTAGCGGATGCGCACCACCCGGTTGTCGGTCGAGCTGGTGTGCATGACGTACACCCACGGGTCGGCCGTGAAGTCGGAAGCCACGGCGATGCCCAGGACCCCGCCCTCGCCGTCCGTGCCCGCCGCGTTCGGCACGCGCCCGACGACGGTCTTCGCCCCGGTGGCGGGGTCGAGCCGGACCAGCTCGAAGGTGTCGCGGCGGCCGAAGAGCACCTGGCCGTCGGGCAGGGTGGTCAGACCCCAGGGCAGGTCGGTCTCGGTGGTGACCCTGGTGACCGAGCACAGCGCCGTGGCGCACGAGCCGCCGGTGGTGACCGCGACCGCCGTGCTCGCGGCGGACCGGTTCGCCTGCGCGTCACGCGCCCGCACCCGGTACTCGTAGCGGGTGTTCGCGGACAGGCCGCTGTCGGTGAACGTCGTCGTCGAGGCGCCGCTGGTCGAGCCGACCTGGGCGCCGTCGCGCAGCACCTCGTACCCGGTGACGCCGACGTTGTCGGTCGCGGGGGACCAGCGGACCGTGACCGAGGTCCCCGACGCGGTCGCCGTCACGCCGGTGGGGGTGCTGGGCGGGGTGGTGTCGGCCTGGCACTGCGGCACGGTGATCGTGACCGTCGAACTGGCCTGGGAGACGTTGCCCGCGGCGTCACGCGCGTTGACGTACAGACCCCAGGTGGCGCCCGGCGAGACGGTCAGGTCCGCCGACAGCGCCGTGCCCGGCACCGAGGTCATGAGCTGCCCGTCGTGGTAGATGTCGTAGAACGCCACCCCGACGTCGTCCGCGGACGCCGACCACGAGAACGTCACCCCGGTGCACGTCAGGTTGGAGGTACGGGGGTTCGCGGGTGTGGTCGGCGGTGTGGTGTCCGCGCCGAGCCGGACCAACTGCCACTGCTGCCCGACACCACCCGTGTCGGGGAGCTGGACGACCCGCGCCCCGTCGGCGGTGGAGTTGTCCAGCACGCTCACGGCCTTGCCACCGGCGCGGTTGAGCAGGCGCACGGAGCCGCCGGTGGTGTCGGCCAACCGGAACTGCTGCCCGGCGAGGCCTGCGTAGGTCGTCTGCACCAGGCCGGCGCCGTCCGCGGTCGACGGGAAGCTCAGCACCCGGCCGCTGTGCCGGGACCTGATCCGGTAGTAGCCGCCGCCGGAGTCCACGAACTGCCACTGCTGCCACGCGCCGTCGTTGCGGGTGTACTGGGCGATCCGGGCGCCCTCGGCGGTGCTGCGCCCGTACACGTCCAGCACCTTGCCGCTGTTGCGGTTGACCAGCACGTACCAGGCGCTGGTGTCCACGGTGGCGGCCGACGCGGCGGGCACCGGGAGCACGACGCCGAGGACCGACAGCAGCACCACCGCCACCGCCCCGAGTCGCGGGCGGGACACGGCGTTCTTCCTGGTCGCGAGGGGATCTCGCATCGTCTTCCTCTCACGGGATGCAAGGACAATCGCCTTGTTATCGCTAACAAATGGAAGGCGGCGGAAGGCCGCGTCGACGGCGGTCGACGTGCACCGAAGGGGCCTGGCGGAAGGGTGACTACACGTGCCGGGCGACGGTCGCGGAGCGGGGCGTGCCCGGTCTCGTGCCGAACGAGAACGACCCGGATGCCTTTCGCGCACGTGGATCCATGCTTCGCCTCCTTGCGAGCAGGGTGCGTTGCGGTCACCGCCCCGTGCCGGGTCAGCACGAATTGGGAGCGTTCCCAGATCGCACCGTAGCGCAACGCGATCGCCGACGACAAGCCTGACCGCAGGGTTACCCGGTTCTCGTTAGCGCTAACAAGCAATGCGTAGCGGCGAGCGCGGTCACGTCAGCCGCACAGGAAGTCGACGACGGCCGCCCGGAAGGCGGGGCTGCCGATCGCCGTGCCGTGATCACCGGCCACCACGCACGACCGCGCGCCGGCGATGGCGTTGGCGAGGACGTGGGGGCGTGCGGCGAGCGGGTCGTCGTCACCGGCGATGACCAGCGCGGGCGCGGTGATGGCCGCGAGGTCGATGCCGGTCCGGTGCGCGGCGCGGGCCTGCGCGGCCAGGGAGGGGAAGTCGGCTCCGGTCGCGGCGGCGAACGCGACCAGGCCGGCGACATCGGGTGGCAGGGCGTCATCGGGCCTGCCCGCCAGCAACGCGTCGGCGAGGACGTCGTTGGGCAGCACGCGGGTGTCGACGCCACCCACCTCGACCACCCCGGCCCCGACCCCGCCGACGACCAGCCTGCGCACCGAGTCCTCCTCGGCCGCCGTGATCAGGGCGATCACGGCCCCCATCGAGTACCCGACGAGGTCGACCGCGGGCACGCCCAGGGCGGTGACGACCGCCCGCAGGTCGCGGGCCATCCGCGGCTCGCCGTACCGCGCCGGGTCCGGCGACTTCGCGGACGCGCCGTGACCCCGGGCGTCGACGCCCACCACCACGCGCCCGGCCGCGGTGAGCGCCGCGACCGTGCCGTGATCGGCCCACTCCACCAGCGTGTGGGACGAGAAGCCGTGCTGCAGCACCACCGGCACGGGGTCCGGGTCCACCCCGGCGTCGGGTTCCCAGCGGTGGTGGGCGATCGCGGTGCCGTCGTCCACCACGAGGACGGCGGTCCGCGGTGCGACGACGGTCCGTTCGACGTCGGCCATGGGGTGCCTCCGGGAAGTCCTCAGCGGTGCCGGCGGGTGGCTCCGGCGCGGACAACCGTACGTCGCATTGCCTCCCGCATCGACCTCGCCGTCGTCCTCCCGGTGCTCAGCGGCTCGACGCGCGGCTGCCGGGGGCCGGCCGGACGTGCTCGAACCGGACCCGGTTCAGGTACCCGGGGAGGTCGCTGAGCACGTACAGCTCGCCGCGCACGTCGGTGCCGATCGCGGTCGGCTGGGTGGGGAAGTTGCCGATCACGGCGGACTCGTAACCGCCCTCGAACTTCGGGCGCACGGCGAACACGCGGGTCGAGCAGTAGTCGCTCGCGACGTACGTGCCCCACGCCTGCGGGGTGCGGGAGCCCCGGTACACCACGCCGCCGGTCACCGAGCAGTTGTCGTTGTAGTGGTCGTACTCGAAGACCGGGTCGGTGTACCGCCCGCCCGCCCGGCACTGCTGCGGGTCGAACACCGGGGTGCCCTCCCGGCAGGACCAGCCGAGGTTCGCCCCGCCCTGCCACGGGCGGATGTGGTTGATCTCCTCGACCAGGCCCTGGCCCACGTCGCCGATCCACAGCGAGCCGTCGACCGGGTCGACCGAGAACCGCCACGGGTTGCGCAACCCGTAGAGCCAGATCTCCGGACGCGCGCCCGGCACCCGGAGGAACGGGTTGCCGGAGGGCACGCAGTAGGGCTTGGTCCCGCAGGCGCGGGTGACGTCGATCCGCACGATCTTGCCGAGCAGGGTGCCGAGGTTCTGACCGGCCTTGAACGGGTCGTGCGTGTGGCCGCCGTCGCCGAGGGACCAGTAGAGGTACCCGTCGCGGCCGAACGCCACCTGCCCGCCGTTGTGGTTGCCGTACTCGGCGTGCTCCTGGGTGAGCAGCACCTGAACCCGCTCGGGAGCGCCGATCGGCACCCGCGCCAGCGTCAGCTCGCCGGCCGGCAGGCTCGTGTACGCCACGTAGAGGAGCCCGGTCCGCGTGAAGTCCGGCGCGGGCGTGATGCCGAGGAGACCGCGCTCGTTGTCCGACGAGTCGATCCGGGAGGTCAGGTCGAGCACCGGCTCGGCGGCCAGGCCCGTGTCGGGGTGGTAGGCGCGGACCGTGCCTTCCTTCTCCACGATCAGCATCCGACCGTCCGGCAGCCCGGTGATCGCGATCGGGCGCCGCAGGCCGAACGCCACCTGTTCGGACACCACGGTCAGCTCGGTGAGCGGCACCGCGCGGGTGCCGGGTGCGCCGGCCGCGGCGCTACCGCCCGCCGACACCGAGGGCAGCAGGAACGCGGACAGGGCCAGGATGAGCAGGCCGGCCGTCAGGGTGACCGGGCGACTACGCCGTCGCAGCATGGTTGGGCTCCTCGAGCAGGGTCGTAGACACGTTCTGGGAGCGCTCCCGAACGTACCGCGCCGTGTCAACCGCATCCAGCCACCGTCTCGGGGCTTTCGTCGTTTCGGGGTGGACCGCCCGGACGGCCGAGCGTGCGCGGAGTGGTGCAGCCCGACTGACCGCCGCGACCGCACTCGTGAAGACGTTGGACACACCCTCGACGGCCATCTTCCTGCCGCATGCCTTTCCAGCCGTGCAACTGCGACATACGGGTGTATCGCGCCGCCGGATGCAGTAAGGGTCGGTTTGTGTTGTCGATGCGACGGTCGATGCAGGGTGGTGACGACGGGTGCAGCGGTGTCGCCCTGCGGTTTCACCGGTGAGGCGGAGCAACGCCGAGCCCATCTGAAGGACTCGGTACTTTCGACGGCACTCGCCTCCACCATGAGGGCAACTGATCTACGCGTTCTAGTTCGTGGTGGTCTGCTGGCTGCGCGGCGTCGTCACCGTCCGACCCGCGCGGACCCACCCGCGAGACGAGCGACGCCGCAGAGCGGCCTTCTGGCGAGTCGCCCCGGGAGGAGCAGCGAGCAGCCGCCCGATGACCGAAGACCTCAGCGCGACGAAGACGCCTGACATCGTGACCAGGTGCACCGCCTGGTGCGTGCCGGCGGCGTTGAAGTGGTGCGGTCGGGGCAACATCCAGCTCGATCCCAGGAAATCATCCGTTGATCACTTGTCCTGCGTCGCGTCGCGAGGCTCCGAGCGCGCCAGGACCACCGCCGTTGCGCCGACCAGTCGGTCCGATCATCGGGGCGGCAGCACCACGTGCCCGTACACCAGCGCTCCGCAGCACAGTGGCAGGAGATTCGCGGCGCGGTAGTCACGCTCCGGTAGTTCCACAGGTCCGGCAGCCCGGTCCGGGAACCTGTCGACGCGAGCGCGAACAGCCCTCCGAACCTGCCCATGCCCACGGTGCCCGCGGCTATCGCGGGCCGGAGCACCGCCTTGCGCGCCCGGTGGCTCACTGGCGCAGCTTGGAGCGGCCACGGCCGTTCCACCGCAGGCGATCATGACAGTGGCCGGTCAGTGGTCCGGTGCACGGCGATCCGTCCAGTTCCTGCCCCGTTCCGAACCGACGGCGCGGTGGTCCGCGTGGCGAAGGCGTCGAACCTCGGCTGCCTGACCACCGGCCCGTCCCGGTCGAGCGCCGGCTCCCGCACGCAAGATCCGCTGTGGACCTGTCAGTAGGAACTCCGGCGTTCGTTTCCTCCCGTGTCACCGCCGGTTCCGTCGGTGTCGCGCAACTCCAGCCGGTAGCGCTCGGCCATGACCATCCGACGATCGAGGGGGATGGCCGCGTCGTCGAGCACCTCAGGCCGGTGGAATCCGCTGTCCACCGCTCGTACGTCGGAGGACTTCGCCTCGCTCTTGCGGGCGAACTCGTCGAACAGCAACTTCTTGTGCTCCACGACTTCGCGGATCCGTTCGTCGATGCTGTCCTTGGCCAGTAGGCGGTGCACCTGCACGGTGTGCACCTGTCCCATCCGATGCGCCCGGCCGATCGCCTGGTCCTCGCTGCCCGGAGTCCACTGGGGGTCGGCGATGACCACCACCGAGGCCGCTTGGATGTTCAGGCCGAGCCCGCCGGTCGAGATCTGGCTGAGCAGCACGGCTGGGCCGTCTCTTTCCGTGAGCTCGTCGACCATCGCCTGGCGTCCGACGGGCGTCACCTTGCCGACCAGGGGACCAATGGCGACGTCACCCAACCGCTTGTGCAGAATCGCCAGCGCCTCCAAGAAGAAGGAGAAGACAACCACCTTCCGGCCGTCCTCGACCGCTTCTTCGACGATGTCCACCAAGCGCCCCATCTTGGCGGAGTCCTCGGATGTCAGGAGCGCCCGCCTCATGTCCATCATGTGTCCGGAGTCGACCGCGTCGCGGTACACCTTCTCGTCGGTCGGTGTGAGGCGGACCCAGTCTTCCACCTCGATCCTCCCCTTGAGTTCCTTGAGCACGTCCTCCCGGTTACGCCTGAGGTAGATCGAAGCAACCGCGCGGCGGAACGCCTTGGCGCCGTGCAGCGCGTCGGCGGGGTCTATGGCCGCCGCCTGATCGGAGTCGAGGTGCTGCACGAGGTTGCGGAACTCCTCGACGCGGTTCTCCATCGGCGTCCCGGTGAGGAACAGCACGCGTTGGGCGCGGTCGATGACCTTGCTGACGTCCTGTGATCGCAGAGTGTGCGGGTTCTTCACTTGGTGCGCCTCATCGACGACGAGCGCGGACAGTTCCACCTGCTCTGCGGTCTTCAGCCGCCCGAGCGTGGTGAAAGTGGTGACCGCGATGCCCCCTTCGCGCAACCACTGCCGCGTGTTCTCCTCCTTGTCATTGCCGTACAGGCTGAACGCCTTCAGCAAGCTGTGCTTCTCGATCTCGTTCAGCCAGTTGACCTGGACGCTGGCCGGGCAGATCACCATGAACCGGTTGATCGCTCCGGTGGCTGCCAAGTGAGCGAACACGGCGAGCGCTTGCACGGTCTTGCCCAGACCCATCTCGTCGCCGAGGATGACCCGCTTCTGATGGATCGCGTACTGGGCCCCGAAGACCTGGTACCGGCGTAGCGCCAACGTCGGCTTCAGGAGGCTGACGTCGAGTGACACGCCGTCCACCTTCTGCCCCAGCTCCGAGTCGACCTGGCCTCGGGCGACGTCGTCGTGCCCTCCGTCGGTGACGAGCGTGGAGAGCAGCGCGTGGACGGCCGCCGCGTCGCTCAGGTAGAGCCTCCAGAGCCGGTCGGGATCGTTGACCCGCGGATCGGTCGCGCGCTCGGCCCGCTCGATCGCCGCGGCCAGCCGCAGGGTGTCCGGCTCCTCGGCCAACAACGCCAACTCGTCGAGCGCCTCTTTCGCGGCGTTGCGGCGCCCACGTCGGAAGAGCAGGCTCAGCTTGAACAAGATGGAGGCGTTCGACCCGGCCCGTTCCAGCAGGGGTTCCGAGCGCTCGCGGAACCGGGCCACCGACTCATCCAGATCGGACACCGCGACGTCGGCGCCGCGAATGGCGAACAGAAGTCCCAGCAGTCGGGTGTGGTGGGGTGTCCGGTGGTCCGGGTCGAACTCGACCTCGCTGTCGCGAGCGAGCCGTTCACGGTAGTCGCGCGCGGCGCGCAGCACGACGTCGGCCGTCTGCCCGCCGACGTTCGGGATGGCCATGAGCCGCTCGCGGGAAGCGGCCTCGATCCGGCCGATGGTGGAGAACCCGGCGTTGATCAAGGCGTTCAACCGGATCGACCGCCCGACGAACGGTTTCAACTCGTCTGCGGACAACTCCTGCACGCGGGCCGTTGCTTCTGCGTGCACTACGGCGGTGATCTGTTCGGCCGCCGCGCGGCGCAACGTCCTCGGTGCCCGCTGCAGTTCGGCCGCGCGCTGGATGAGCGAGTCCACAGCCCTGGTGGCGGCCTTGGACGGCCGGTGCGCCTGGTCGGCCGCTCGTCCCGGTGTGCTCATGTGCACTCCTGAGTCATTCGGTCACTGTCCTCGTGGGGAGGCAGCGCCCACGGTGTGGACGCGTGAATCGGTGCCGCCGACACTTCCACCTGCCGTGCGATCGAGTGCAGGGGTTTCCCGTTGCCTTCTTGTCTGGCACGGGTGGGGATATCGGCGACCGACACGTTAGCCGCTTCTCGGTGCGTCGACCAAATCTGTCACCTATTTGTCCACTGGACATGTAAAGGACAGCGTCAAGGACATTCGATAGGAAACGGGAAACCCTTCGCTACTCGCCGGTAGGGGCTGTCAGTGTGGCGATCCGGTGTGGCACTATCCGCACTGTGGTCAATTCGCTGACCCATCCGAGCCATCGGCTCCTCGTTCAGCGCAATCCCTAACCGTGAGGTGCACTCCAAGTGACGCAGGTTTTCCTCAACTACCGCGTGACCGACCAGCCGTTCGGCGCCGTGCTGCTCGATCGCGCCCTGTCCGAGCGCTTCGGCTCGGACACCGTGTTCCTGGCCTCGAAGTCCATTCCGTTGGGTGCGGACTGGGAGGCGCGGATGTTGGAAGCCGTCGCGCAGTCGGCCGCGCTCCTGGTGGTGATGGGCCCGAACTGGTTGGGCGAGAAGCGCCCGGACGGCAGTCGCCGATTGGACGACTCGGACGACTTCGTCCGGCGTGAACTGCTGGCGGCGGACGCGCTGGACAAGGTCGTCGTGCCGGTGCGGCTCGACTGCCCACGGGTGGCACCCGCCGATCTCCCGATCGGCTTGTCGTGGTTGGCCGATCGCCAGGACGTCGAAATCCGGTTCCGAACAGCGCAGGCGGACATCGACAACCTCGCCAATCGGTTGGCCGCGGAGGTGCCGGAACTGCCCAAGCCGCAGTCGCGTTCCACCGGTGGGAGCACCTTCACGGTCGCCGGTCCCGCGGAGAACGTGTGGCAGACCGAACGGATCGAGGTCGCCAGGGACTTCATCGCAGGTCCCAGCTACGGGCGTGGCCGGAGGAAGCTGTGATCGACGACGTCGAGACACCCGACCCCGCGTCGGAGCAGACCGGCGTCGAGGAATCGTATCCGCGCGCGGAACAACAGGACGTGCTGCCGACGTCCTGGGAAGAAGCCCTTGCGCAGTTGATGAGCGACGGGAACGAGTTCGACGTCCGGCGAGCGCTGGTGTCGAAGCTGGGCAGGGGCCGCGTCGACAACATCAACGAGTTCCATGCCGGTATCACGGTCCACGGCGACTTCTTGGTCGGCTCGGCCCGACGCACCTACTCGCGCCGAGCGACCGCCGGGCCGGTGAACGCGACGCTGCTGGCAGACCTCGTCAACTACGTGCGACCGGATGGGTTCGAGTCGGGGGTCGACCTCCTCGAGAACTCGCACCTGGTGATCCTCTCGGGACCAGCGCGGACCGGGAGGTCGTCACGGGCACTGGCGATGCTGGGACACGTCCTCGGCGGTGCCAGGTACCCCGAGATCGTGGACCTGCCGGTGAGCGTCCTGGGCAATTCCCGATGGGAGCCGCCTGCCCGCGGGCGCGGGTTCGTCGTGTTCGACCAGCCGACTCGGGGCGGGCATGCCGCCCATCGGCTCGACGACGGGTGGCTCACCCGCGTGTCCGGTCTTCTGCGCGACCAGAACAGGTTCCTGGTTGTCGTCACCGGACCGCCGGAAGGAATCCTCGCTTCCGCCGTCCACCGCTTCGAGTACGTGCTGGAAGACCTCGCCCTGCCTGATCCCGTGGAGATCGTGCGGAAGAGGGTGACGACCGCGCTGCCGAAGACGAACGGCTCGCTGTTCGACGAGCTGGTAGAGCGGACGCAGCTCGTCGACCTCCTGGCGGAGCGGGACGATCCGCACTTCGCCACCCGTGTGGCCCAGGCGGTCGTGGAGTCAGTGCGGACGGGGACGGACCCGCGGGCGGCCGTGGCGCAGTTGCGAAGCCCTCACGAGCAGGCGGCGGAGTGGCTGAGTGCCCCTCCACCACTGTCGGAGATCGCGCTCGTGGCGGCGACCGCAGTGCTCGAACAGCTCAGCTACCTGTGGGTGGTCGACGCGGCTGTGCAGTTGTCACGCGCGCTTGGCGGCGGTGCGGGTTCCACCCTCCGCTACTCGCGCAAGCTCGTCGCAGAACGGACGTGGATCAAGCGGGTCACGCATCCCGACGGACCTGACACGCTCCGGTTCCGCCACGACGACCTGCGCGAAGCGGTGCTCGCCGGGCTCTGGCTCCAGCTCGACGGTGCCCGCGGCAAGATCGCGGCGTGGTTGACCCGGCTCGCCGCCCACCCGAACGTGGAAATCCACGCCCGAGCGGCGAACGCGGCGGGAGTGCTCGCGGCTGTGGACTTCGACTACGGCGTCCACCAACTCCTGCTGCCCTGGGCGACGGACAAGTCCCCGGTGCTCCGGCAGGGCGCGGCGCTTGGCCTCGACGTCGCGGGCGCGATGAGCGGACAAGCGGACGTCTTCTGGGAGCAGGTGCAGCGGTGGGCCGACGACCTCGGGGCGACCGCCCGGTCCCGCCACCTGGCCGACACCGCCGCCTTGGCGGCGGCGGGGCGACTGGGCGCCGCCGATCCGGAACGCGCGTTGGATGTCCTGTGCAGCCTCGTGCACAACCGACAGTGGGCGCCGATGACCTCCGTCTCGATCAGTGCTCGCGCGCTGGTGGAATCGGGCGCGGTGACACCGTTGCTGGAGTCCTTGCTCGACTGGAGCGGTACACCGTCCGATGAGCAGGTCACGGCCAAGGCGTTGACCGTGTTCACCTACGCGGTACGCCACACCGGCGGTGCGAACGATGTGCTGCCGTCCCTCCTCGTTGGCCCGGAGCACCACTTGGACCTGCTGGCCGAACTCTGGGGCCGAGCCCTGGACTGCGGACCGGTGCGGGAGATCGCGGAGAACGCCCTGCACGGGTGGCTCGACGCGGCCGACAGCGCTCGTGTCCCACAAGGGTCGGTTCTCCGCGTCCTGGCGGGTATCGCCGATAGATCAGACGACGACGTCGCGAGGCTCGATGACCTGATCACGACGTGGGCCTTCGACACCTACCCGCCATCACCGACGGCGGCGCGATTCCACGACCACTTCCTCCGAGCAGAGGGGCAGAGCGCGTGATCCACGAGACCTACGATCCGATCGTCCAGCAGAGGAGCGGCCTCCCGCTGCTCCTCGTGCCCTTGCGCCCGCAGCGCGGCACCGCCCTGGTTCTGGAACGCCGGGACGGCCGGCTCGACGTCGTCGTGGCCGGGGTTCCGGTGCCCGGCCGGCGCAGTGGCGGCCACCGGGCGTCCTACCTGGTCGACACGAGTGTGCACGGGCTGACCTTCGCGGTGCCGGCGAGGAGTGCCGACCCGTGGTCGTTCTCGGTCACCTTCCGGCTGTCGTGTCGAGTCGTCGATCCCACGGTCGTCGTGCGGAGTAGCTGCCGCGACATGGCTGCGGCGGTGTACGAGTCGATGGCCGGCGTGGCTCGCAACATCACCCCGAAGTTCGGCGTCCTCGCAGCCGACCGGGCGACGATCGAGATCCAGGACGTGTTGCGCGACGCCCGCTCCCCTGATGGGCTCGACCTCTCGGTCGTCAGCGTCGACGTCGAGGCCGCGGACGCGCAGGACCTCATGACGACGAGGCGCAACCTGCTGTTGGAGCAGATCAACCGCGAGGCGCGGCGGGACGTGGCGAAGGGCTCCCGCGACGAGATGCTGGCTCACTTCATGGCCATCAACGGTGGCGATCCGTCGGCCTACCTGCGGCTGGAGCGCGAAGCGCAGGAGAGGGACGACAAGAACCACCTTGACCTGGTCAAGGTGCTGCTCGAGTCCGGGGGATTGCCCGCGGGCGAGAGTTCCCGCATCAGCAAGCGGATGCTGGAGCACATGTTGCCGTCGTCGCAGCACCTCCGCAGCGGCCAGTACCGGGGCCGGCTCCCCAAGGCGCCGCCAGGCGTACCCGGCGGGGCGAGGCCCGTCATCGACGCGACCGGTCAGGCCGAGGCGGAGGGCGACTGATGTCGTCCATCGTGCTCGTGTGCCTCACCTTTCCGCTGCAACCCGGGAGGAACCGACGTCGAGTACCGGCGGGACATCGGGCCGCGACGCTGGGCCCGGACCGCGGGCGCGGTGAGTGGCCGCTGCTGCGACCACGTGGCGGTGCCTCGTGACCGGTGCGGTGCCAAGGTGTGATTCCTGCGGCACGACCGCCTTGGCGTCGAGCGGCAGGTGCGTGTTGTGCGGCTACGACAATGGATCCTCGCCCGGCGAACCGCTTGTTCCGCAACCGGTCCAGATCACTCTCGGACCTCCGCCGGTGTCCCCTCCGCCACTCGCGCCGCCGCCTTCGGCATCGGCTGGTGGCACCGGTCAGGCGTCCGCGCCGCAGAGCACGAGTCGACCATCACGGGCTCGTCCGATGGCCCACGTCGTGCGGAGGACGTGGGGGTGGTGGCGCACCCTGATCCGCAAGCGGAAGGTCCCGAAGTGGGCGAAGAGTGCCATCGGCGTCGCCGTCGTGCTGGTCGTCAGCACGCAGCTGGACGTCGGGAAGCTCCCGATGCCCTCGGCCAAGCAGCGCGTCGACTGCCCCGGCGAGGTCCGCGGGTACCTGGCGGCAGGATCGGACGCGGAGCTCGTCGCGGCTTACCGGACCGCATCGTTCGACGTGGTGATCTGTCGGGACGGCAGCGGAACACTGCGCTACGACGGGCGCAAGAGGAACCGCCCCGTCACGCCGGACACCCACATCGTGCTGCCCGCAGAGGAGAGCATTTCCGGTTACGTCGCGCGCAATGGGTCGACTGTGTATCGCGTGACCGCGTCCCGGTTGACCGTGACGAGGCCGGGTGAGGTGCTCGTGGACGAGAGCGCGACGCCGTACTCACCGTGAACGGGCACCTGCCAGCGAATACCGGAGGCCAGCCCTGGCGTAGGATGAGCGAACTCGACGTGCACCTCGGAAGCGTCGTTCATGTCGACGGCAACACCTCCCGCAGCCGGGTCGTCGACGTCCTGGTGGTGCACGTCGATGATGCTGGTCAGACCGCGGGGTACGGCGTCGTGCGGGAACCGCACCCGGATTTCGACCCTGGTGCACGTGTGCGGGGGGACGTACACGAAGTGCGCTGCCGGCGCATACCGCGCGGGCAGTCGAACCAGCATCGCATACTCGTGCGCCTCGCCCGCGTGCAGGATCCGCGGCAGCTTCAGCGCCAGTCCCAGCCGCGAAGAGGATTCGGGCCCGACGATGCGCAGTGATCCGCCGTGGAAGACCTCGAAGGAGGCGTGCCTTGCCAAATCGCCCGACGACAGGCCCGCGACGTGGAGGGAAAGGGGAATTTCGGAGACGTCTTCGGCCGTGACGATCCGCCGCACCTCCAGCAGTTCGGCACGCGATCGGTCCAGGGCCAGTGTCATGGCCAGGTGGTCGGTCCACAAGGTGCTGCGCACACCAGGTACCCCGGTGTCGAGCAGCACTTGGGCGAGGATCTCCGTGCTGCGGTCGGCCCACCGCCGGGCAGTCCTCTCACCGACACCGCTTTCCTTGCCGTACTGCTCCACGCGGTGACGGTATAGGACGTTCTCCGCGGAGAGGTTGAACGCCGCGGTGAGAATGCCTCGTTCGTGCGTGAGGAGGCGGACCAGAGCCTTTTCCAAGGCTCCCGTGACCTTCCACCGCACTGTTGTGGTGCTGTCCGCGTCCGTGACCGCGAACACCCGCTTCGCCGTACTGCCCATTCGTGCCGGCAACCGCGCGTCATGGATACCGAGCCCTCTTCGCATGGCGCGTAATTCTATGGCCAACATCCGGGTGATGAGGACCGAGTGGTCGATCACCGCCGGCCTCTGGTCGAGGATGACATGGCTCGAGTGTTGTAGCCGGGTCGACGCGATGTCCAGCGGCCGATCGGGTGCTCGATGCGGTCCGAAGTGTCAATACTACGGGCTCGGGTGTACGGATGGGAAGGGTTGCGCCGATCGTGACCTGGAATACCGCGTCGGCCTCAACAGGAGTGCGACGATCAGTTTGAACGGAATAAGGTGGTCAGTCGGTAGTCACTCAGGTGAGTGGTGTCTACGCAGCGGCGAGTGTGCATGACGAAATGTTTTGCTCATAGACGTTCCCGCGCCGTCAGAGGGACTCCGAAGCACCTTGGCGGCGCCGCCGGTGCCTGCGGGGCAAGGTCGACCCGCTCGGCGTGCTGCCTCGGCCACCTGGACGTATTCGTTCGGCGTGCAGCACGAGAGGCGCCGGTGCCGGCGACCGCGCGGTCCAGTCGTCGTCCAGCCGCCGTCCAGTCGCGGTCGGGAGGGTGGAGAGGTCGGCGGCCGGTGGCGGCCGTTGACCAACCGGACGGGCGAAACGCGCGCGCCCGCGGCTCGTCGCGGTCGGCCCGGAGCACCGCCCGAACCGACCGCGACGGGATCCGCTTGCGTCGGACCGTCTACTCAGGACGTTCGACGTGCGACCAGGAGGAGTCGCCCACCCCCGACCGCGAAGGGTTCGCCGTCCGTCCCGCCGAACAGGCCGACGTCGGCGAAACCGTGGTCGGACAGCAGTTCCACGATCTGCGCCACCGTGTACACGTGGTGGATCGCGGTCACGTCGAGCTCCTCGTCACCCCGGGTGAACCGGTACCGGCTGAACATCCGGCTCCCGGCGACGTCGTACTCGCCGGTCGCGTGCACGGTGATGTCGCCGGTCCGCATCGTGCGCGGTTCGGCCCGGTAGCCGGGCAGGATCGACTCGGCGGCCGAGGCGAAGTCGACGACCAGACCGCCGCCGGGCCGCACGGCGGCACCCAGCGCGGCGGCGAACTCCCGCAGGCCGTCGAGCTCCAGGTAGCCGAAGCTGTTGCCGAGGCACACCGCGGCGTCGAACCCGCCCTCGCGCGGGATCGCCCGCATGTCGGCGCGGACGAAGTCGACGTCGAGGCCGGCGGCCGCGCGTCGGGCGTGCCCGATCGCCTCGGCGGACAGGTCCACGCCGGTCACGCGGTGCCCGCGCCGGGCCAGTTCCAGGCTGTGCCGCCCGCTGCCGCACGGCACGTCCAGGACCAGGGAGCGCGGCGCGAGACCGAGGTGTCGCTCGACGAAGTCGATCTCGTCGACGGTGACCTCCGGCGGCACGGCGCGCCGCCAGAACTCGTTGGGCAGTTCGGTGAAGAAGTCCTCGTACCAGGTGGAGGAAGGAATTCCGGACATGGGAAAGCTCCTTGCGGTGCATCGGCTCGTCAGGGCGATGTCACCGGGCGGCACCGGTCCGTCACACGGCCTCGGTGCGGTGGCCCGGTGTGAGGTCCCGGGCAACCATGGCTTCCTCCACAGTCGGCGTTCGCCGCCGACGCTAGCAGTGCGAGGCCCGATCGCGGAACGGATTTCGCGGTGTCACAGGCGGAACGTCGCCCGGTACGCCGTGGGGGTGACGCCGAGGGCGCGGTGGAAGTGGCGGCGCAGCGTGGCGGCGGTGCCCATGCCGGAGCTGACGGCGACCCGGTCGATCGGGGCGTCCGTGCGCTCGAGGAGCTCCCGGGCCCGGGCGATGCGCTGGTGGTGCAGCCAGTCCAGCGGCCCGAGCTGGAGTTCCGCCCGCATCCGGCGGGCGAGTTGGCGGGTGCTGAGGTTGGCCCGGCCGGCGAGGTCGCGCACGGTCAGGGGCTGGTCGAGGCGGGCGCGGGCCCACTCCAGGGCGGGCGCGAGCCCGTCCGGGTTCCGCGGGGTCGCGGGTGGGGTGATGAACTGCGCCTGACCGCCGCTGCGGTGGGCGGGCACGACGAGCCGTCGCGCGATCCCGTTGGCGGCGGCGGCGCCGAGGTCGCGGCGCACCAGGTGCAGGCACAGGTCGAGCGCGGCGGTCTTGCCGGCCGAGGTGAGCACGTCGCCCTCGTCGACGTAGAGCACGTCGGGCCGGACGTCGACCTGCGGGTAGCGGCGGGCGAGGTCGTCGGCGTGCATCCAGTGCGTCGTGGCGACCCGGCCGTCGAGCACCCCGGCCGCCGCCAGGACGAACGCGCCGGTGCACAGGGAGGCGATGCGCGCGCCGCGGTCGTGGGCCGCGCGCAGCGCGTCGAGCAGCGTCGGATCGGGGTTGTCGGCCAGGTCGTCGCACGAGGGCACGAGGACGGTGTCGGCCCGGGCGATCCCGTCGTACGACGTGGTGGTCAGGTGCGGCAGCCAGGGGTGCGCGGCACCGTCGGCGGTGCAGACCACGAGGTCGTACCAGGTGGCGGTGGGCGACAGCTCGGAGCGGTCGACGCCGAAGACCTCGGCGGCGATGGCGATCTCGTAGAGCATCGCGGAGCCATGCAGGACGAGCGCGGTCCTGAGCATGTCTCATATCGTACGGCCGGCGTCGTTTCGGACACTCGTCGCGGACCGGCGTCGCGCACGACGATGATCACGTGAACGCGAACAACCGAGTCCTGGTCTACGGCGCCACGGGTCACACGGGGCGCTTCGTCGTCGATGAACTGCTGCGGCGCGGGCTGACCCCCGTGGTGGCGGGCCGCAGCGCCGAACGCCTGGCCGCCGTCCCCTCCCGGCACGCGGCCCTGGAACGCCGGGTCGTGGGCGTCGACGACGCGGACCTGCTCCGTCGGGCGGTGGTCGGTGTCGGCGCGGTCGTCAACTGCGCCGGGCCGTTCCTCGACACCGCGCTTCCCCTCGCCCGCGCCGCCGTCGAGGTCGGCGCCCACTACCTCGACGTCACCGCCGAGCAGCCCGTCGTGCGGGCGCTGTACCGCGACCTCGACGGACCCGCTCGCGCCGCGGGCGTCGCCGTCGTCCCGGCCATGGCCTTCTACGGTGGTCTCGCCGACCTGCTGGTCACCGCCGCGCTCGACGGCGGGTCGGGGGCCGACGAGGTCGAGGTCGCGATCGGCCTGGACCGCTGGTGGCCGACCGCCGGCACCAGGACCACCGGCGAGCGCAACACCGCGGCCCGCCTGGTGATCCGCGGTGGCGGGCTGACCGCGCTGGAGAGCCCCGCGCCGACGCGCACCTGGTCCTACCCGGCGCCCCTGGGCGACCGGTCGGTCGTGGAGCTGCCGTTCTCCGAGGTGATCACGATCGCCCGCCACCTGGACGTGGGCGAACTCCGGTCCTACCTCGACACCGCCTCGCTCGACGACCTCCGCGACGCCGACACCCCGGCGCCGACCCCGACCGACGAGCGCGGGCGATCGGCGCAGCGGTTCGTCGTGGACGTCGTCGTGCGCCGGGGCACCACCACCCTCCGGACCACGGCGACCGGCCGTGACATCTACGCCGTCAGCGCCCCGATCGTGGTCGAAGGCGCCGTCCGCCTCCTCGACGGTCGGCACCGGGGTCCCGGTGCCGTGGCGCCCGGCGAAGCGTTCGACGCCACCGACATCCTGTCCACCCTGGGCGCGGACGCCGACGTCATCACCGTCTCGCGCGAGTCTTCTCGATAAGAGACCCCTTCTGTGAATCGAGCACTACTCAAACAGCGGGCGTTGTCCCAACAATTCACCTTGTCGGGGTAGAAGATCACTCGCACGGCATAATGGTCCAGGAGATACTCTTTCCTCGTTCGGGTGACTTCACGTGGTCGATTCGCGCTGCTAGCGTCGAATCGATCGTGCCACGGAATCGCGCCGCGCAATCACCATCCGCAGCGCGGATTCGCCGTGGCCGCAAGACGGTGAATCGTCCGTGACGTGGATTGGGTGGTGCTCGTGACCCTCGCGGAACCCGTGGTGGCGCCCGACGCGCCCCGCACCCGGCTGAGCCTCGGCCCGGCCGCCGCGCGCAACCTCGCCACCACCACCGGGTCCGTGCCGCGGACGCAGGCCGTCTCGTCGCGCCGGCTGCTGAAGGTGCTGCCCCGGATCGAGGCGAAGGGCGGTGCGTTCCGGGTCGACCGCCGGCTCGGCCACGGGGTCGGCGACGGCCGCGTCACGTTCGTCGACACCGGATCGGGACCGGCCGTCGTCCCCGCGGAACCGGGCGGGTCGCCGTTGCCGCGCGGGTTCGACGAGCCGGACGTGCCGGCCGCGCCGGCGGACCGGTCCGAGCGCCGCGAGCACGAACCCGGTGACGTGGTGGTGGAGGCGGGCGCGCGGTCGGACGAGGCGTTCCTGATCGTGCACGGCAGGCTCCACGAGATCGGCGCCGGCGACTACGGCGACCCGACCGAAGGGGTCATCGGCCCGCACCAGACCGGGCTGCCGCACGAGCGCGAACCCGGCCTGACCGTGAAGGACAGGGGCACCGACGCCAAGGCGGTCACCTCGTACCTCGTCACCGCCCACCACTCGGTGGCCGTGCTCGTCCCCGACACCCGGGGCGGCCTGGACGACGTCGGGATCACCCGCTGACGACCCGTCCCGGACCAGCGCGTCACCTCCAGCCGACGAACAACCCGAAGGAGAACCCCCACATGACGACGACCACCCCGGCGTCCACCGTCCTGCGCACCGACTACCAGCGGTCCATCGCGGAGTACTGGAACAACGAGCAGGACCCGGTGAACATCAAGCTCGGTGAGGTCGACGGGATCTACCACCACCACTACGGGCTCGGCGAGTACGACGAGTCGGTGCTGTCCGGTCCCGAGGAGACCCGCGACGCGCGCATCATCGCCGAGCTGCACCGGCTGGAGAGCGCGCAGGCCGACGTGCTGCTGGACCACCTCGCCCCGATCCGGCCGGAAGACCGGTTGCTGGACGGCGGATCCGGCCGGGGCGGCACCAGCCTGATGGCCCACGACCGGTTCGGGTGCCGGGTGGACGGCGTGACGATCTCCCAGAAGCAGGTCGACTTCGCCAACGCCCAGGCCGCGCGGTGGGGTGTGGCGGACAAGGTGGCGTTCCACTTCAGGAACATGCTGGACACGGGTTTCGAGACCGGTGACTTCGCGGGCGTCTGGACCAACGAGACGACCATGTACGTCGACCTGTTCGAGCTGTTCGGCGAGTTCTCCCGCCTGCTGCGCCACGGCGGGCGGTACGTGTGCATCACCGGCTGCTACAACGACGTGACCGGTGGCCGGTCCAAGGCCGTCAGCCAGATCGACGAGCGCTACACGTGCAGCGTGCACGCGCGCAGCCAGTACTTCAAGGCGCTCACCGCCAACAACCTGGTGCCGATCCAGGTGGTCGACCTGACGCCGCAGACCATCCCGTACTGGGAGCTGCGCGAGCGGTCGTCGGTGGCGACGGGGGTGGAGAAGTCGTTCCTCACGGCGTACCGGGAGGGCAGCTTCCACTACCTGATGATCGTGGCGGACCGGGTGCGATGACCGCGGAGGCGACGCAGGGTCCGGCCGGGCGGGTGTCGCGCGCGCCCGGCCGGCCGGTGGAGGCGCTCCCGGCAGGGCTGCTCGCGACCGGCCTGGCCGCGGGCACTCCTGGCGCGATGGCCGGCGCGGCGGAGGGCGGGCCTCTCGACATGGCCCTCTCCGGTGTGGTGCGGGGAGGGCCGTCCGGGCTCGGCACGTCGGCGGCCCGGCTCGCGGCCCACCTCACGGGCGGCCTCGCCGAGGCCGTTCCGGCCCCTCCCACCCCGTCGGCCACTCCCACTGCCAACCCGGGCTACGTGGAGCGGGAGTGGGGCGACGGGACCGCGTCCCCGGTCTACGTGCCCGTGGTGGAGCGGATCGACGACGCGCTCGCCGACGAGGTCGACGACCGGCTGGTCCGGTGGGGCGAGCAGTGCGGCTTCCAGGGCGAAGAGCTCGACCAGCTCCGCAGGGCCGGGTTCGGGCGGCTGGCGATGCTCACCCACACCGACACCGACGACCCGGAGCAACTGCTGATCGCCGCCCGGCTCAACGCCGCGTGGTGGGCCGCCGACGACCTCTACGCGGACAACACCGACATGGGCGCCACACCCGCCGAACTACCGCCGCGCCTGGCGCTCGCGATGGCGGCGATGGACCCCGTGGCACCCGCCGGCGAGTTCGACGAGCCGCTGGAGGAGGCGGTCCGCGCCGAGCCGGTGCTGGTGGCGCTGCGGTCGGCCGTCAAGCACCTGGAACGCGCCGGCACCCCGGCCCAGGTGCAGCGGATCTGCTACTCCACCTTCACCATGTTCGTCAGCTGGAACACCTATGCGGCGTGGCGGTACACCGGCGAGTACCCGCCGGCGTGGAAGTACCTGGCCACCCGGCAGCACGACACCTTCGCCACCTCGATGACGCTGGTCGACCCCGTCGGCGGCTACGAGGTGCCGGCCAACCTCTACTACGACCCGCGCGTGCGGCGCGCCATCACCCAGGCGGGCACCGCGTCCGTCCTGATCAACGACCTGTTGTCGGTGGCCAAGGACGCGGCGGACGAGAACCCGGTCTGCAACATGGTGCTGCAGATCGCGGCGGACCGGAACTGCTCGATCGAGGAGGCGACCGAGGCCACCGTCACCCTGCACAACAAGTTCGTCCGCGACTTCGAGGAGCTGCACGCGGAACTCGCCGTCGTGCCGTCACCGGAACTCCACCGGTTCCTGCGCGGCCTCCGCGCCTGGATGGGCGGCGGTTTCGAGTGGCACAACACCAACCCGCGCTACCGGACCGAGTCCTGACGTGGGTTCCGGCGTCGGCGAGGGGTCACGGCCCGCTCGCCGACGCCCGGGTGGTGCCTACTCGCCGCGTGCCTGGCACGCCTCCAACGCCCACTGCTGCCGGCCGTACTCCTGGTAGAAGATGCGGTAGCAGCCGGTGAGGGAGTCCGAGTCGCACGCGTCGTGGGCGATCCACGCCTCGGCGTCGTGGTCGGTCGCGATGGTCATGCACGCGCCGAAGTCGCGCGGTGCCGAGGCCGCGTACGCCGACATGGGCACGAAAGCCCCGGCCAACGCGAAGGCGGCGCCCACTACCAAGCCCTTCGACAACAATGATCCCACGGTTGACTCCCCATACATCTCGTCCGGTTCGACGGCCCCAGTACACGCACCACCCGTCGACCTCGCCACCGGGGCGAGAGGGAATCCGACCTCCGCGCGACGAATTCCCCCGATCCGTGCGAATTCCGTCGTCGCGCATCACGTGGAGTGCCGATAACGCGTTATCGACGGCGTCGGCCACGACCACGTCGGGTGCACAATGCCGTGCCACCCGCCGCGAGCCCCGACACCCCGCCGTACAGCCACGCCCCACCGGGGGCGTGCAAGGCGAGGATCGCGATGACGGCGGCGACGACCGCGACGGCCGCCACGGCACCGCCGAGCGCCCAGCGCAGCAGCGACAACGCGTTGCGGGTGCGCTGCTCGTCGGCCAGGACGTAACCGAGCAGACCGGGCGCCGGACGGCCGGGCACCGACCGGTCCGGCGCTGACCGGTCCAGCGCCGACAGGTCGGGTTCCGAGTAGTCCGGCTCCGAGCGGTCGGGTGTCGGGCGGTCGGGTGTCGGGCGGTCGGGTGTCGGGCGGTCGGGTGTCGGGCGGTTCGGGCGACGCGCGGGAGTGGTGGGCACTGTCCCTCACCCCGCCGCCGCGTCGTCGGAGCCGTGTTCGCGGCGAGCGAGGTCGAGCAGCTCCCGCCACGACGTGACATCCGGCCTTCGACGCAGCAGTGCTCGCCGTTCCCGCTCCGTCATGCCGCCCCACACGCCGAACCCGATCCGGTTGTCCAGCGCCTCGGCCAGGCACTCGGTCCGCACCGGGCACCCCAGGCAGACGAGCTTCGCCTTGCGCTGCTCGGCACCGCGGACGAAGAGCTGGTCCGGCTCCTCGTCGCGACAGGACGCCCGCGCACGCCAGTCGTCCGTCCGGGCGGGCGGGCGCACGACCACCGCGGTGGGCAGCCGGGGCCCCCACCCCTCGTCCGCCGCGGACGGGTTCTCCGTGAGGTCGACGGCGACGGCGACCAGGAGGTCGGAGAGCTCCGCAGGTGCCATCCGCGCCTCCGCCGACCCGGCTCCGACCGCCGACCCGCGCCGGCCGGTCGTCCGCGGTGCCTGCTCACCGGCCGAACCGGCGAGGAGGCGGTTCTCCAGGTCCTCCTGCGCCGCGCCCAGGTCGTAGTCGGCGTAACGCGCGTCCAGGTCCGCCGCGATCCGGCGCAGCGTGTCGTCGATGTTCACCGCTCCTCCTTCCGTCGGTCGTCGTGGTCCTCGAGCCGCCGTCGGGCGTCCGACAGGTGGGAGTGGACAGCGGACGGGCTGATCCCGAGGTACCGGCCGATCTCCGCGACGTCCTCGCCGAGCAGGACGCGCATCTCCAGGCACTCGGCCTGTCGCGGGGTCAGCCGCGCGAGCATCCGCCGGAAGTCGAGCCGGGCCACGAGGCCGGCGACGTCGTCGGGCGCGGTCCAGCCGTCGGCCTGGTCCGCCACCGGCACCGGTTGTCTGCCGCGCTCGCGCCGGAAGTCGACGAGCGCGTCCCGCAGGACCTTGAACGCGAACGCCTCGGGGGAGCGGGCGGCCCGGAGCGCGGTTCGGGCCCGGTACAGGGCCAGGAAGGCGTCGCTGACGACGTCCTCGGAGTCGTGCCGGGTGAGCCCGCGCAGTGCCAGGTACTTGAGGAAGGTCACGCGGTGCGCTCGGTGGAACTCCGCGAACCACGTGTCCGACAACTTCCGGGCCCGACAGGTCCGAGCGTCACGCGGGCACGCGCACGACGCGCGCGGACACGTGCTCATGCTGGTCACGACCACCTCACCCCGCCATCAGCCACCGTGCCCGACCGGCTGTCGCCCACCGTTCACCTCCCATGCCGTCGCACGGTGCCGGTTCGTCCAGGCGATCGGTCGGACTTCACTCGTTCGTCGCAGCCCTTCCTCCTGCCCCACAAGGCCGCGCACGCCCGGATCGGCAGGGGTTCGCGCAGGTCGGGGGCACCGGACATGGATGGCCGGTCGATGGCCTCACGGTGGCCTGGTGATGGCCGCCCCACTGCGCCGAGCATCGGTCGCCACGAGCCCCGACGAACTGGTGGGAGCGCACGAATGATCGACGACCCGGTCGCGGCGATGGCGGGCGAGGTCTCCGCGGGGGTGGCGGAGATGGCCGACGCCATCACGGCGGTGCTCACGGAGATCGACGTCGCCGGGCAGGCGGTCGTCGCCGCGTTGAACGCCGCGTTGGCGGGCGCCCGCTACCCGGTCGCCTCGGCCGGCGCGGCCGAGGCGGCCTCGTCCGGGCCGACCAACTGGGCGGCCTACAGCCACGACGAGCTGTACCGGATGCTGCGGGAGCAGGCGGACGTCGGCGGCGTCAGCGAGATCGCCGCCGAGTGGGCACGCCACGCCGACGCCCTGACCGGCCACGCCGACACGTTGCGCGAGCAACGCGCGGCGCTCGCCGCGAACTGGCAGGGCAGGGCCGCCGAACGGGCGGCCGAGCGGATCGACCAGCTCGCCGGGCTGGTCGGCGCGATCGGCGCGCGGGCCCGCCAGGTCCGGCAGGCCGCGCAGGACTCGGCGGACGCGCTCGCGCTGGCCCGCAACACCATGCCCCCGCCGCCCGGACAACCGCCGCTCACCGCCGCGAGCGACGTTCCCGACACCGTCCGCCCGCCCGGCGGCACCGCCCCGGACGACGGCGTGGTGTTCGCGGTCGGGGCGGTGTTCACCGGCGGCACGAGCATGTTCGACGCCGACTTCCTCTCCGGCTCCGCCAAGTCGCGGGCCGAGGAGGTGATGCGCGGCTACGAGTCGAGCCTGCGCGGCAGCGACGCGCTGATCACGCCGCCGGTCGAGGCCGCGGTGGGCGAGACGGACCTGGGCGGCGTGACGACCACGGCCGGCGTCACGCCGGGCGCTGCGGCCGCGGGTGTGCCCGGTGGTGGCGGTGGGAGCGCCGGCGGTGGTGTGCCGTGGTCCCAGCTCACCCACGGCGGTGCCCCCGACCACGGTGGTGCGACCGGCCGGATCCCGGTCCCGCCCGGTGCCGGCGCGCCCGTGCTCCACAACGCCGTGAACCACCTCCAGGCGTCCGGACGCGGGCCGGGCGCTGCGGCCGGTGCGGGGTTCGCACCTTTCATGACCCCGATGGCGAGGTCGGACGGCGACAAGGACCACAAGCGGCAGCAACCGAACGTCGTGCGGGGTCTGTTCGACGACGACCGGGTCCCCAGCAAACCGATCATCGGCGAATGACCGGCCAGGCGCACGCACGGACAGGGGGAGACGACATGCCGGACGAGAAATCCGGACGCGGCTACGTGGTCGCGCCCGAGGAGCTGAACGCCCTGCTCAAGACGCTGGGTGAGGTCGCGGACGCGGTCCGGGAGCTGCTCGCCTCCGCCGAGCGGCTCGGGCGGCGACCGCCGCTGCTGGGCACCTCGCCGTTCGCGCTGGTGCTGGCCGACCGGCTGCGCGCCACCGCGGGCGAGGTCGGGCTGACCGGTGAGCTGGGCACCGCGGAACGCCACCTGCGGGACTACCACCGGTCGCTGATCTCGGCGCTGTCCGGCTACGTCGACCTCGACGAGACCGTGTCGGCCACGCTCGGCACCGCGAAGACCGTGCTCGACACGGCCGCGGACGGGGCGGGGAGGTTGCTCCCGTGATCGCCACCGAGCACCCGGTCGGCGCGTCCGCCGGCCGCCACCCCGCCGTCCACCTCGGGCTCGCCGAGCTCGACCTGCTCACCACGCACGCCGGTGTGCGGATGCCGTACCCGGTGAGGGTGCCGTCCTACGGGCGGACGGGCGGGGAACGCGCCGCGGTGCTGGCCATGGCGGGCGCGACGCTGACCGCGCGGGGCCTCGCCGACGACACCGGGCCGGTCGGCCCGGCGGCCGAGCTGGTGACCGCGCTGCGGGCCCGGCAGCACACCGTCGACCTGGTCGTGACCGGGGGCGTGGGTGGCCCGGTCGGCGTGCTGGCACTGCGGCACGGGTCGGTGGCGCTGGTGTGCCGGCAGGCGTTGACCCGCGGGCACGGCAACCCGGTCGCGGTCACCCGCCTCGCCTGGGACGAGCTGGCCGACGCGGTGTACCGGGACGTGCCCAGGCTGCCCGGCGCGCTCGTGGTGCCGATCTCGCTGGACGCCGGGGCCGTGGCCGCTGCGGGCGGGGCGCGCGGCGTCACGCGGGACGACCTGCGCGCGATGACCGCGGCCGCCGGCGGTGACCCGGACGAGCTGGACCGGCTGGCCGACCTGCTGCCGGCGGTGACGAGCCGGGGACAGCTCGGCGGCACCAGCGCGGGCCGGCGCACCCACGAGCTGTCCTGGCTGGACGGCCCGTCCGGGCGGGTCCGGATCGACCGCGGCGGTGACGGGTGGGTGAGCGTGAACCCGCTGCACCCCAAGGACATCCACCGCTTCATCCACCGACTCACCGGCGGTGGGGCGGCACCGGGAACAGGAGAGGAACGACAGTGAGCAGCGCAGAGCAGTGGCTGGCCGACTACCAACGGGAGTTGGCCGGCGCGGTGGACGGCGCGACGCGGGCGAACGCCCGGCTGCGCCAGGTCGGCGGGCACGCCATCGCGCCACGCGGCGAGGTCGAGGCGTGGGTCGGGGTGAGCGGCGCGCTGGAGCGGTTGCGGCTGACCGCGCAGGCCCGCGCGCTCGAACCCGACGTGCTGGCCGACCTGGTCGTGGCGACCGCCAAGGCGGCACAGCGGTCGGCGGCCGGGCAGATCACCGAGATCATGACCGACTTCGTCGGCCCGGGCGCGGCGCTCGACCTGGTCGAGGCGCACCTGCCTGCCGAGACCGCGGACACCGGCGGCCGGCGGCCCCGGCGGTCCGCCGCGGACGAGGACGACTACTTCGAGAACCCGGAGGTACGAGGCGAATGAGTGGTTTCGACGTCGACGTCGAGCAGCTGCGGTGGCACGCCACCACGGTCGCCGGCATCGCCGACCAGCTTTCCGGGGTGTCCGGTCGGGCGCCCGACCGCGTGGCCGACGGCGCGCTCGGCTCGTTCGCCCGGTTCCTGACCGCCGGGTTGTCCGGCGCGGTCGGGCAGGTCAACGCCGCGATCGGCGACGTGTCCGCCGCGGTGGACACGATGAGCGTCGGGATCCGCCGCTCCGCCGACGGCTACCAGCGCACCGACGGGAACTCCGCCGACCACCTC
Organism: Saccharothrix saharensis; assembly: GCF_006716745.1. Classification (NCBI taxonomy): domain Bacteria; kingdom Bacillati; phylum Actinomycetota; class Actinomycetes; order Pseudonocardiales; family Pseudonocardiaceae; genus Saccharothrix; species Saccharothrix saharensis. The sequence continues at coordinate 8,486,408 of NZ_VFPP01000001.1, forward strand.
GTCCGGGAGTACCACCGATGAGCACCGACAAGACGACCACCCAGCTGCTGGCCGAGCTCTCCGAGGTGTCCACCGCGGTGCGCGAGTCGCGGTGGTCCACCGGCCCGTTGGCCGCTCTGCCCGCACCGGCGGACTTCGGCGCGCTGATCTCGTCGCCGAACCCGCTGGCCGGGTTGAGCAGCTCGGGCGTGGGCATGCTGACCCCGCACGTGTCGTTCCTGGCCAAACCGCTCGACCAGTTCCGCGGCGACTCGGGCGCGGTCAGCACGCCGGCGCAGGGCATGGCGACCGCGGCCACGGACCTCCGCGCGCTCGCCGACACCCTCCGCCAGACCGGCACCACCGAGACCAGCGGGTGGACCGGCGAGGCCGCGGACGAGCACCGGGCCACCAGCGCCCAGTTCGCCGAGGGCGTCACGGCGATCTCCGAGGCGGCGAAGACGATCTCCGGCGCGATCTCCGGCGCGGGCGAGGAGGTGGTCAAGGCGCTCGCCGAGATCGTCCGGCTCATCGGTGAGGCGGTCGGCGAGATGGTCCCGGTGATGGCGGACGGCATCGCCCGCGCCCCGCTGACGATGGGCGCGAGCATCCCCGAGGCGATCGCGAAGTGCGTCGCCATCGCCAACGAGTGCGGCGCGGAGATCGCGAAGGTCATGGCCAACCTGCTGGCCAACGCCGCGAACCTGATGAAGCTCGTCACCATGGTGCTGACGATCGTGGACGCGGTCGTCCAGCTCCTGCGGAAGCTGGCCGAGCTCGCCCGGGGCAGCGGCGGCGACACACCGGCCACCGGCGGCACCTCGCCGGAATCGCCGGAATCCGGCGAGGGGGCGGCCACCGACGACGACCGGCCCGCCGCCACCGACGACCCCGCCACCGACAGCACCCCCGCGTCCGCCGAAGCCGGCCAGGAGGCGACCTCCACCCGGACCGACCCGACCGGCACGACCACCGGCACGACCGGCGACCGGGACCGGGCCGCTCCGCTCCCGGCCGGCACCACGACCGCCGTCGGCGCGCCGTCCTCGCTCACGACGCCGAGCTCCAGCCCGGGTTCGCCGACCACGAGCACGTCCTCCCTCGGCACCACGGGTGCGCCACCGCTCGGCGGCGTGGCCCCGATGGCCGCCTGGTCGGGCACCGGCACGTCCGGTGCCCGCTCGTCGAACCGCCTGGCCGCCGGCGGCTCCACCGCGGTGGGCGCGCCGAAGGAGACGAGCGCGGACCGACCGACCGCCGCCACCGGCGGCGGCACGCCGTCGACCGGTGGGTCGGCCATGCCGATGTCCATGCCGCTCGCCGGCCGGGGCCAGGGCGCCGACGACGCCGAGCACCAGCGGCGCTACGAGATCAGCGACGACGATTCGTTCACCGCCGAGGAGCAGCCCGCCCTGCTCGACTCCGGGGTCATCACCTCGATCGCCGGCGAGGAACCGGGAGAGCCGGCCCCGTGACACCTTCCGTGGACAGCGGCGACATCGGCCGTTCCCTCGCCAAGCTGGACGTGCTCGGTGACCCGGACACCCTCCGCGCGCGAGCCGAGGCGTTCCTGGCGGCGGAGAAGCCCGAACCGGGCGACCGCTACGACGGCACGGACCCGACCAGGTCCATCCGGGTGGAGGTCGACCCGCGCGGCCTCGTGCTCGGCATCGACATCGCACCCACCTGGCGCAGCCGCCTGGAGCCGGACCGGTTCGCCGGCGCGCTGCACGACGCGTACCGGGAGGCGGTGCGCGCCGCGCTCGCCGCCGAGTCGACCGCGAAGCGCTCCCGGCCGACCGCGACACCCGGCAGCGAGCCGCCCCCCGACCCGGACGGCCACTCCGTGGCGGAGTGGTTGGCCGCGACGCGGGCCAAGCTGCACCGGGTCGACGAGCAACTGCGCGACCTGCCCACGGGCACCGCGGTGCCGGACCGCGAGGTCCGCAGCCCGAACGGGTACCTGACGCTGCGGCTCACCGCCGGGAGCGTCACCGCCGTCACCGCGAACACCAAGGCCCTGAAGTGGGCCAAACCCGGCACGCTCCGCGAGGACGCCACGGACGCGTTCCGTGCCGCGGACCTGACGGCCGAGCGCTGAGCGAGGAGGAGAACGTTGGCCGGATACCAAGTCATCACCCGGGCGCTGCGCAACGAGTCCCCGAAGTGGGACGAGTTCGCCGAGCGGGCCAGGCAGGTCCTGGGCCAGGTCGTGGCGGGCAACCTGGAGGTCTCCGCGTTCTTCGTCGGCGATCCCAGCGCGTTGGCCCTGGTCGGCACCCTCCGGTCCGAGCTGCACCGGGACGCCTACGAGCAGTTCCGCTCGTTCGTCGAATCCGCGCTGCGCGGTGCGGTGACCGAGTTCCCGCAGATCGGCGACGTGCTGATCGACATCGCCAACCGCTACGACGAGGCCGAGCAGCTCATCGAGCTCGACCTCAACCAGACCTACAGCGCCCACCCGTAGAGGCCGTCACATGACCACCAGAGAAGAACTGCTCAACCCGCTCAACGAAGCGTTCGACAAGGTCAAGCGCGCGGTCGAGGAGATGACCACGAAGTTCGACGAGGTGACCGACAAGCTGTCGAGCCCGGAGGTCGCCCTCGTCCTGGGCCCCGTCCCGCTGTACCTCACCAGGAACGACGTGGAGGACCTGGGCGAGCTCGTCCAGAAGGTGATCGACCTGGCGGACTACGCGGTGCAGCACCACCTGCCCGTCGTCTCGCTGATCAACCAGAGCTTCAACTGGCTGGAGAACGTGAAGGCGCCGATGTCGGAGATGTCGTCGCGCACGAGCGTCTGGCGCGACCAGGACTTCGAGTACTGGCGCGAGGCGGCGGGCTTCGCCTACCGGACCAAGGCCACCGCGCAGCAGGGCGCGATCGACGACATCGCCGCCAAGGCGGAGTTCATCAGCAAGTGGCTGTTCGAGATCGCCCAGGCCAACGTGAACTACATGGTCGAGCTCGCCGGGATAGCCGCCGAGGTGGCCGGGAAGGTCGCCCAGCTCGCCGTCAAGGCCGGCACCATCGTCCTGCTCCCGCTCGCCGCCGCCGACGCGGCCGACATCGTCGGCAACCTCGTCGACAAGGGCCTCAAGAACCTGGTCAAGGAGGCCGATCGGTTCATGGCCACGCTGGGCAAGATCCGCGAGGTGGAGAGCCAGCTCGCGGACTACACCAAGTTCCCCGGCGGCAAGTGGCCGGAGGCCGTGGCGGGCTGACCGCCGGGGTCCGCGCGCCCGCGGTCGTGGTCGCGCTCGGCGAGGTGGGCCTGCAGGCGGGCGTGGCGGAACTGGTAGTAGGGGCCCGACTGGCGCAGCACACCGCGCCGGCACGCGTCCTCGAGGAACGCCACGACCGCCCACGGCAGCCGGCCGGTGAGCGGCAGCCAGACCCGGGCGAACACCAGCCAGTGGCCCCACGGGGTCATGCCGAGCACGTACCCGGCCGCGCCGGCGATCGCGCTGACCAGGCCGGCCGCCACCACCAGCGACGGTGCCCAGTCGAGGTCGATCCCGAACGGACGACCGACGTCCAGCGCGTCCACCACCTCGGCGGCCGCCACGATGAAGCAGCCGAACAACGGTGCGAGCACGAGCGCCGGTCCGGCCAACAGCGCGCGGTTGGCCCGGATGAGGTCGGCGGGCCTGCCGGCGGAGCCGAGGTCCACCGGGGTCTCGATCATGCCGAGGACCCGGAACACCAGCCCCACCCCGACCGCGTAGACGATCCCGAACGCCACCGCGTCGAAGACCCAGGTGCCGAGCGCGGACGCGGAGCGGGAGGTCACCACGTCGAGCAGCCGGTGCGCCGTGCCGAGGCAGACGCCGAACACGAACCCGCACAGGGTGCCCAACCGCAGCCGACCTCCCGTCTCCGCGCTCAACCGCCGTCGTCCACCCCACACGCTGATCCGGAGGTACAACGGCGCCGGCACCTCGCGGCCGACCGTCACCGCGTAGCTGACCACCATCAGCGCCGCGCCCAGGACACCGACCAGCAGACCCGAGGGGAACCAGGAACCGACGCCGATCCGCACCCCGAACGCGGCCGCGACCCCTTCCACCAGCCAGTCGACCACGGCGGCCGTGACGCCCGCGAACAGCCCGAGCACCAGGGTCCGCGACCAGCGCCCCGACGCCGTGCCGAACTCCCACCAGGCCAGGTCGGTGGTGCGCCGCCGGTCCAGGTGCGTGGCCAGGAAGCGCAGCCACCGCGTGGCGTCCTCGACCGACCAGCGCTGGTCCAGGCCCACGGCGCGGTCCAGCGGTCGGCGGCGGTACGCGGTCGGCACGAAGCCGGCCAGCAGGTGGTCGGCGATGCTCTCCGCGGTGGGGAACCTCCGCGCGTCCAGCAGCTCGGCCGGGTCACGTCCGGTCGCGTCGCCGTAGTTGGCGCGGGCCAGGCCGACCATCAGCGGGGTGGACAGCGCGACGGCCGGCGGGTGGTCCGGCCGTCGGGCCAGCTCGCGCAGCACCGGGTCCCAGACCGTCGCACCCTCGGCCGCGGTCCGGCGCGCGGTGCGCGGCAGGTAGTCGGCGAGGTCCGCGACGGTGAGGTCGGCCAGCTCGACCGCGGCCGCGCCGCGCAGCACCCGGGAAGCCGTGACCGCCTCCCGGTACTCGTCCGGCCTGCTGGTCAGCACGAGCGGCAGGACGGTCTGGTTGAGGGCGACGAGGGCCGCCCGGTGCAGCCCGTCGGCGATCTCGTCGAAGCCGTCGAGCACCGGCAGCACCCGACCGCTCTCGATCAGCCGGGCGGCGAGCGTCGAACCGCTGCGGCTCGGCCCCGCCAGGCCGGGGTAGTGCCGGGTCAGCTCGGCGACCAGCCACTCGTGCAGCGACGTCTTGCGCGGGTGCCACGAGCCGATGCCGAGCACGACCGGGACCGCGCCGGCCGCGGTCGACGGGTTGAGCAGGTCCAGCACGAGCCGCACGGCGAGCATGCTCTTGCCCGCTCCCGCCCGGCCGAGCACGACGAGCCGCCCGGACGGGACGCGCCGGTAACAGGCCACGATCCCGTCCAGCGCGCCGGCCAGGTCGGTCGGCGCGTCCGGGTCGGTCAGCTCGGCGCCCGCCGAGCGCCACCGCAGTGGCAACGGGCCGGGATCGTGGATCCGACGCCGGATCTCCTCCTGCTGCCACCGCGCCCGGACCACGTCGGCGAGCTCGTCGGCCGCGTCGATCAGCTCGCGTTCGTTCGCGGTCAGGTAGCGCACGGACCCGGTGGAGGCCGGTCGTGCGGACGCCACCGGCGAGTCCGGTGTGGACGGTTCGGCGGGCGCGGCGGCCTGTCCCACCGCGGCCAGCAGGGTCGCGCGCTCCGAGGGGGACAGCGCCAGCGCTTCCGCCAACTGGCGCACCGTGCTCAGCTGCGGGTTCGACCCGGACCCGGTCTCGAACCGCCGGACGGTCCGCACCGCGACCCCCGACCGCACGGCCAACTCGTCCTGCGTCAACCCGGCCTCCCGGCGGAACTGGCGCAACAACGAGCCGAACCGGTCTGCCACCTCGTACCCCCGACCACGGATCACGTCCGAGGCCCCAACGTAGCGAAGGCCGGACCACTCGTATCCGCAAAAGGACTTCTCCGACGCGCGGACGGGTGAACACCGGGTCGCGCCCGCCTCCGCCCGCTGCCGGGGCTCGCGCTTGCGGACACCCGTAGTCCCGGTTGCTCCCCAGTGCTGACAGCGCTGGTCCGGGCCGGTGAATCGCGGGTCGCGCCCGCCGGGGCGGGTGGCACTCTGGCCCACTGTGCCGCGACCTGGGCGGTCTGGCCGGGTCGCAACCGTCGACGAAGGGGTTGTGCGGTGCTGGGAACCGTTCGCGTGCTGCTCGCCGCCGTGGTGATGACCACGGCCGTGACCTGGTCCGGGGCCGGCAGCGCCGGTGCCGTCCCGTGGACCCTGACCACGGCGCAGCGGCAGGCGTACCTGTACCACTACGCGCCGCTGATCTTCAAGCGCGGTGACGAGAACAACAGCCAGGAGGGCGCGGACTGGTTGTCCAACTACGACTTCGACCGCAACGGCCGGTTCTCCGACAACCGGGTGAACTGGCGCACCGTCAACCAGTACGTGCAGGGCGCGAACACCCACTGGCGCATCCGCCCGACGCTCTACACCGCGTTGCTCGAGTACGCCGAGAACGGGACGAAGAACCTCGTCCTGCTTTACCACGTCTACAACGCGGCGGACAAGGACTTCGACCAGATCCACGACTGGGAGCGCGTCGAGATCGTGCTGCGGGGCGTGACCGGGAACCCGGGTACCGGCGAGAGCGTCACCCACGCCACGGTGACCACCCACCACGAGCACATCATGCGCCGCTCCACCGACAGCGCGGTGCAGTTCATGACGACGGCCACGGGCAAGCACCTGATGCTGTGGCAGGCGGACGGCAGCGCAGCGCTGCCCACCACCACGCGCGGCCACGAGCTCCGGTTCGCGACGACGCCGTGGAGCTCGGTCGCGGCGGGCGTGAACGGCACCGGCAAGGCCGAGGTGGACATCAACAACGACAGCGAGAAGAACGTCCACTACGTGTTCGTCCCGGAAGCCTCCTCGGCTGCCGTCGCCACGTGGGGCGCGCGGGCCGTGACCTCCGCGTCGGCCCCGGTCCTGGCCAGCCGGCTCGACAACGGCGACTCCACGGCCTGGCGGTCGGTCAAGCGCGTCACCTACGAGCTGCAGGACCTGGCCGACGTCCTGCCGACGCACTGGCAGGACTGGCAGCTGCACTGGCGGGACACCGAGACCAGCGACGTGCTGCTGGAGTCCCCGGTGACGTCGGAAGCGGGACAGGCGGAGGTGCCCGCCGGCCTCCGGCGCTTCTACACCGCCTCGCTCGACGTCGGCGCGGGCGACCTCACCGACGGCCGCGAGGGCATCCCGTCCAAGAGCTGGCTGTACGGCGCGTACTCGGGCGAGGCGAACGCGGACGACAGCGCGAGCTCCGACGACTTCGGCGGGTACGAAGGGCTCGGGCTCGACAGCCACGGGCGGAGCCGGGGCGTGGTCAGCGGTGACCTCGTCTCGCACGGCGCGTACTGGCGCCAGCACGACTTCTTCGTCCACACCGGCGTCGTCGACACCGCGGATCGGCGGGAGGCGGGCACCTGGCTCCCCGCCCAGTGGCACCTCGCCGCCAACGGCGGGTTCGACGGTCGCTGGACCCAGCTGTTCGACGACCGCCCCTGACGGCGGCGGTTCGACCGGCGTGCTCGTCCCGCCGGCGACCCGTGGCGGTCGTCGGCGGGACGAGCACGAGGTCAGTCCCGTGCCTGCATGCACTCCAGCCAGGACGCGGTCGTGACGACGATCTCCACCGCGGTGGTTTCGGTCACGACTCCGTCCGACACCCAGATCTTGCCGTCGTACACGTCGATCGGAACCGACGCCGGACCGCTCACCGACATCCCCCCGTTGATCCTGAACGAGCCGTCGTCGGGGTCGGGGTGGTTGGAGCCCGGTGCCAGGTGGCCCTCCGTGGCGGTCCACCCCGGTGGCAGTCCGTGCACCCCGAACCGGAGGTTCGTGGACCAGGCCCCGGTCACCGCGAAGAGGAAGTAGGACCCGTGGACCCGGTCGGGGCTGTAGTGGACGCACATCCGCTGCGCGTCGCCGAAGTCCTCCAGGTGCCACGTGTGCGCCCGCGGGTCGACCTGCGCCGAAGCGACGGCGGACGAGCCGACCAGCGGCAGCAACAGCGCCGCGGTGAAGGTGAGCGCCGACCTGACGGACCGAAGAATCGCTCTCACGGAAATCCTCCCGAACCAGCGTGGAAATGGCCCGGTCGAAGCTAGCGACCGCATCTCAGGGTCCACTGATATTCCACCCGGCGCGGCCTGCGCTTTTGTTCGGAGAACGTTGTTCAGCTCGGCGGACACGAACCTGAACAAGGCCGCGGCCCATAACGTCCGGCCCGATCACCGAACGAACGGGAGGAATCGTGTCGGGTTCGAGATCGAGAAGGCGCAAGGGCTGGCCGGCCGCGGTGCTCGCCCTGGGGGTCGTCGCCGCCGCGGTGGCGGTCCCGGCGACACCCGCGGCGGCGGCTCCGGCCGGCGGCGCACAGGGGAGCGGCACGGCCGGCGCGACGCGGGTCGTCACGCTCGTCAGCGGGGACCGGGTCGTGCTCGACGGCGACCGGGTCACATCGGTCACCGCGGGTGCGGGCCGGGAGAGCATCGGTTACCTGACCTTCCAACGCCGGGGCCACGTGCACGTCGTCCCGCGCGACGCCGTGCGCCCGCTGGCGGAGGGCAGGCTCGACCCGCGGCTGTTCGACGTCACGGGCCTGGTCGAAGCGGGCTACGACGACGCGCGCCAGGACCGGGTGCCGCTGATCGTCACGCGCAGCGGTGACCGGGTCGCGGCGCTGGGCGCGTTGCGGGTCGACCGGGAGCTGCCGACCGTGCGCGCGGCGGCCACCACGGCGGCCAAGGCGTCCGGGGCCGACTGGCAGGCGCTGCTGACCGCGCCCGGCGTGGCGAAGGTCTGGCTGGACGGCGTGCGCCGGCCCGTGCTGGACCGCAGCGTCCCGCAGATCGGCGCACCCGCCGCGTGGGCGGCCGGGTACACCGGCGCGGGCGTCAAGGTCGGCGTCGTGGACACCGGCGTGGACGGCGGGCACCCCGACCTGGTGGGCCGGGAGGTCGCCGAGCACAACTTCACCACCGACCCCGACGCCACCGACACCATCGGCCACGGCACGCACGTCGCGTCGACCATCGCGGGCAACGGCACGCCGTACCGCGGTGTCGCGCCGGACGTGCAGCTGCTCGACGCCAAGGTGTGCGGGCGGGAGGGCTGCCGCGAGTCGGCGATCGTCGACGGCCTGCGCTGGACCGCCGAGCAGGGCGCGGACGTGGTGAACGTCAGCCTGGGCGGCACCGACGGGCCGGAGGTCGACCTGCTGGAGGAAGCGGTCAACACCCTGTCCGCGACGCACGGCACGCTGTTCGTCGTCGCCGCCGGCAACAGCGGTGCCCCCGAGACCGTCGGGTCGCCGGGCAGCGCGGAGGCCGCGCTGACGGTCGGCGCGGTCGACCGGGAGGACCGGATCGCGGGCTTCTCCAGCCGCGGCCCGCGCGTCGGCGACGCCGGGGTCAAGCCCGACATCACCGCACCGGGCGTCGACATCGTCGCCGCCAAGTCGCGGGGCGTGCCGGGCGCCGGTCCGGCGGACCACCACGCCATGTCCGGCACGTCCATGGCGACACCGCACGTCGTGGGCGCCGCCGCGCTGCTCGCGCAGCAGCACCCCGACTGGCCGGGTGACCGCCTCAAGGCCGCGTTGACGGCGGCGGCCCGGTACAACCCCGACCTGACGGTGTTCGACCAGGGCTCCGGCCGGGTCGACTCCGCCCGGGTCATGACGACCACGCTCACCACGTCACCCGTGAACGTCAGCCTGGGCGTGCAGGAGTGGCCGCACGACGACGACGTGCCGCTGGACAAGGCGCTGACCTACCGCAACGCGGGCTCCGCGCCGGTGACGCTCGACCTGACCACCGAGGCGCGCGGTCCCGACGGCGCACCCGCCCCCGCCGGCCTGTTCACCGTCACCCCGTCGTCGGTCACCGTGCCGGCGGGCGGTGAGGTGTCCGTGACCGTGGTCGGTGACGGCAGGTCCGGCGCGGTGGACGGCGCGTACTCCGGCGTGGTCCTGGCCGGGAGCGGCGAGGAAGTGCTGCTGCGCACGCCCGTGTCACTCGGCCGCGAGGTGGAGAGCTACGACGTCCGCTTCACCCAGCTCGACCGGTCGGGCCAACCCGAGGACAACTACTCCACCCTGCTCATCGGCCTCAGCAACGACCGGTTCACGGTCATCAGCGACCAGGACGGCGACGTGACCGCCCGCGTGCCCAAGGGCGTCTACACCGCCATGACCGAGCACGGCTTCGGGGAGGCCGACACGACGCTGCTGCTGCGGCCGGACCTCACCGTCACAGGAGACACCGAGGTGGTCTTCGACGCGCGCACCGCGGCCCCGGTGAAGATCACACCCCCGGACTCGGCCGCCACGCCGAGGTCGGGCTACATCGCGTTCGGCCGCCACCACGAGGACGCGTCGGTCGTGACGGGCCTCGTGTACCCGCAGGGGTTCCCGGCGGGCATGGCGCTGGGCTCCAGCGGTCCGGAGCTGCCGGCGGCGCAGTACGGCGTGCTGATCGGCGCGGAGTTCACGGGCACGCCGGTCGACGGGACACCGGTGACCTACCGGCTCGCGTGGGAGGAGCGCGGCAAGGCGCCGACCGGGTTCGCGCGCAGCCCGGGCAAGGGCGAGTTGACCGAGGTCCGCACCGCGTTCGGCCCGCGTCGGCCCGGTCGGGTCGCAGAGCACTCCGGTGCCGCGACGACCTCCGACGGCATCTACGGGATCGGGGGAGCGACCGCGGCGCAACCGTCGGGCGTGATCGACCACGTCCTGGCGGCCAACGCGACCTGGCGCTGGCAGGTGCTCCAGGGCACGCCGGAGGAGGCGGAGGCGGTGTTCATCAGCCCGGACCGCACCTACCGGACCGGCCGGCGGTACGCGGAGGCGTTCGGCTTCCCGGTCATCGGTCCGACCCCGCCGCACTCGGCGGCGCCCTACCTGTTCCGCGTGGGAGACGTCCTGGTGGCCGACCTGTGGCTGTTCGGCGACGGCGCGGGCAACCGCGGCGACTCGATGACCGGCACCTCCCGGACCACGTTGCACCGCAACGGGGAGCTGGTGGGCGAGACGCCGCTGCCCGGCATCGGCGTGTTCCCCATGGAGCCGGGATCGGCGGCCTACCGGCTGGAGGCGGAGAGCTCGCGGTCCGGCGACGTCTCCGAGTTCGGCACCCGCGTGCACACGGCCTGGACCTTCCGCGCCGACGCCGCACCCGGCGCGGACCGTCGGGCCCTGCCGATGACCGTCGTCCGCTTCACCCCGAAGCTGGACGGCACCGGCGCGGCCGGGGCGGGGCGGCTCCTCGCCGTGCCGTTGGTGATCACCCAGCAGGCCGGCGGCGACAACGGGCGCGTGCGCGCCCTGCGCGTGGAGGCGTCCTTCGACGACGGCGGCACGTGGAAGAAGGTCCCGGTCCTCGGCCACACCGCGATGGTCCACAACGCCGCGGGGGCGGGCACGTACGCCTCGCTGCGGGTGACGGGCTCGGACAGCAAGGGCAACACCTTCGAACACACCCTGATCCGCGCGTACAAGCTCCGCTAGCGGTTCCGCGCAGTGCGTGACGCGGTGGCGGGCCCTTCGTCGAAGGGCCCGCCACCGGCGCACGTCACCGGTCGGGGATCGCGGCGGGCTGCCTGCGGGCCAGTCGCAAAGGCGCCCAGACCAGCAGGGCGAGCACGGCCACCAGCAGGTACTCGATGGCCGGGATGCGCACCACCTCGTCGACCCGGTCGAAGCCGCGCCAGGCGTAGACGGCGAGCACCGCCACGCCGACGGTCCCGGCGGTCCACCAGCGCGCGGCCGGGCTCAGCCCCACGCCGTGCAACTGGGTGATCACGAAGACGGCCAGGAACCCGAACAGGAACATCGGCCAGACACCGTCCGGGCCGGAGTTCATCACGGCGACCAGCGTGCCGTGCAGCGCCACCATCAGCTCCAGCGTGAGCGTCCACCAGCGGTTCGTGTGGGCGGCGGTGAACATCAGGCTGCTCTGGAACAGCAGCAGGAACATGTAGAAGAACCCGATCAGGTGCCCGCTGGTCGACTCCATCGGGTGATACCAGAACGTGTAGATCGCGGCCCAGCTGAACAGGTAACCGTGGTAGCGCCGCACGAAGTCCACGACGTCGGCCGAGATCGGCGCCCGCCGGCCGAAGAACAACCCGCGCCGCTTGTTCTCCATCAGCAGCACGGCCACCAGCAGCAGCACGACCGAGCCCTGCGAGCTGAAGATCGACACGTCCTGGGCGATGCCGTCGTAGAACACCTGCGTCTGGACGGCGTGCAGGGCGATGAACGCGCCGTTGGCGGCGAGCGCTACGACGTTCACCCGGTGCAGGCCGCCGGTGTAGCGGCGGACCCTGGTCTGCGCGTGGTGGATGAGCCCCCAGGACACGACCTGGTGCGCCGCGTACCCGGCCCACGCGGACGCGCGCGTCCAGAAGGTGGGGTCGGGCAGCTTCCAGTAGTACCAGGAGGCTCCCTGGTCGGGCAGGAGGGCGATCCCGTGCAGCCGCTGCCCGAGCAGCCACACCAGGCCGGTGAGCGCGAAGCTCACGACCACCCCGAGTACCGGCACTCGACCTCGACCACGCGCGACGTTCAGCACGCTGAACATCATGGCAAACGCTCAGCAGGCTGAACAATCGGCCCCCGGACTGCTCTGCGAAGATGGCGGCGTGGGCCAAGGGGACGAGCGGGAGGTGTCGCACCGGCCGGACCGGGTGCGCGCCGACGTCGACTCCTGGCCGACCGGGCGACTGCTGTCGGTCGCGGCACGCGTCGTGGAGAGCAGGTTCGACGAGGTGCTCAACGGCCTGGGCCTGACCCACGCGGGCTTGATCGTGCTGCACCACCTCGCCGACGGCCCGCGCGCGCAGCGCGAGCTGGCCACCCTGTGCAAGGTGACCGACCAGACGATGAGCCGCACCATCGAACGCCTGGACCGCTCCGGGCACGTTACCCGCACCCCCGACACCCGCGACCGCCGCCGCACGCTGGTCGGCATCACCCCGACCGGCCGCGACGTGCTGACCGCCGCCCGCCGCGCGGAGCAGGAGTCGGAGTCGCTGCTGGGCGCCGTCGACGACTACCACCACTTCCGCCGCCAACTGATCACCCTGATCGCCGCCGCCACCACCGACCGCTGACGCCCGGCGTCGGTGCGGCCGGAACGGCGCTCGACCCGTGTCCCGAGGAGCTGCCCGATGGCTGCCGATGCGTTGGACTTCCTGTACCGCTGGTACGCGGAGCGGTGCGACGGCGAATGGGAGCACGAGTTCGGGACCAGGCTCGAGACCCTGTCGGGGCGAAGCACGAGCCGGAACCCGACCGCCGGCACCGGTCCTCCTTCGACGGCAAGGTCCGCCAGGCGTCCTGTGACCTGCGGTCCCTGCCGGGTCTGCCGGCCCGGTTCCGCGACTTCGCGGAGCGACGACCGGGCGGATCCGACTGATCCCGAACCACCCGGTCGCCGCGGGGTGCTCAGCCGACCTTCGTGTGGATCCGCTGGACCTCCTCGAACCGGGACGCGTCGGCCAGGGCGTGGCGGTCGTCGGTCGGGTCGTGGTCCAGCAGCAAGGTGGCGGCGTGGTCGGCGCACTCGGTGCGCAAGCGGGTCAGCTCGTCGCGCAGGGCCTCGCGACGTGCGCCGAACGTCGCGCGCATGGCGGTGCGGACCGAGACCGCGTGCTGGTAGAGCAGCTGGGTGAGCTGGTAGCGGGCGTAGGAGTTGCCCTTGTCGGCACGCAGCAGCCGGCGCAGATCGTTGGCCAGCGAGTCCGGGTCCACGTCGCCGGGGCGGCGCCGGTGCTTGGCGATCGTCACCTCGACCACGAGCTGGCGTCGGGCGTCGCCGGCGTCGAGGTGGGACATCAGGTCGAAGTCCTCCTCGATCTCGGTGGACGTGGGCAAGGCCCCGTTCCACAGCATCCGGCGGCGGTGGACCGCGACCAGCAGCCGGTGCACCTCCTCCAGGTGTTCTCCCTTGCGGGCGATCCGCAGCAGCCGCGTGCGGGCGTCCTCGAGTTCGTCGCACTGGATGCAGAGGCGCACGTAGGCCGGCGAGTCGCGCGGGACGCAGGTGGCGTGGGCTTCGGCGAGCAGGGACCGTCCCCGGTCCTGCTCGCCCACGGCGTTCAGCAGTTCGCCGAGCATGGCGGCCGGGCCGGGGGCGCCGCGCAGCCGGGTGATCCAGTGCGCCATGGTGGGCAACGCCGCCAACACCGCCTCCCGGACCTCCCGGTCCGAGGCGCCGTCGTTGAGCAGGTCGATCGCGTGTTCCACCGACGGCAGGTAGACCGGGTGCGGGTCCTCCAGCAGGTCGAGGTGGCGCTCGGGTGCGCCGTTGCGGCGCCAGGACCGGCAGAGGCGCTGGTAGCGGAGGGGGAAGTCGACCGAGGAGTCGAGCCTGTTCTCCGCGGCGCGGAAGATCCGTTCGACGGCGAACCCGGCGGCGAGGCCGGACAGGTCGTTGAGCTGCCTGAGGTACGTGATCGGCGCGCCGAGCCGCAGGACCGCCTTGCGCACGGTGTCGTCGGACGGGTCCAGCCGCACCTGGTCGAGCAGGCGCAGGCTGGTGAGGACCTCGCCGGAGCTCTCGGTGACGGGCCAGTCGTCCGAGCCGAGCAGCTCGGCGGCGATGCGCGACTTCCACCGGACGCGTTCGTGGGTCCAGGCGACGTGCGCCTCCTCCTCGTCCTGGTCGGTGGCCCCACGCACGCGGCTGCCGGGGTCGCACGCGGCTTCGTGGGCGGCCTGGAACGCCGTGCGGCACAGTTCCTCGAACGGTGCGCGCACCCGTTCCGGCAGGGGCGCGCAAGCAGCCTCGACGAGGCCCAGCCGGGCGTCGAACGCCTCGTCGAGCTGTGCCCGCCGCCCCGACCGGGTGACACCGAGGCGCAGCACCGGGGACCGGTACGACAGCGCGCGGTTGAGCTCCTCCAAGCGCAGGTGGGCGAGGGCGAGCGCCACCCGCGCCGGGCTGGTCAGCTCGGCGGCGACACCGCGCGGCGGCGGGTCGGGCGTGCCGTCGTCGGCAGGTCTGCCGCACAACGCCGCGGTGCCGAACGAGCCCGCCAGCACGCGGTGGACCCCGGCCCGCTCGGCCGCGCCCCGCGCGGGTTGGCCCGCCAGCAGCGACTCCGCGTAGAGGGCTTCGAGGTAGCGGCTCCACGACCGGTTCGCCTCGGCCAGTTCGCCCGCCGCCGTGTGCGCGACCGCGAGGTTGCGCAGGACCGCGGTCGACATCGGGTTCTCGGTGAGCATCGCCTGCCAGTGCCTGCGAGCCGGTGTGTGAGCGCCCATCCGGTGGAGCGCCTCGGCGAGGCGACCGTTGAGGTGGGATCGCAGCAGCACGAGCGCGGAGCGGCGGCGCAGCTCCGGCGGATACGCATCGAACGACTTCCAGGCGCGAGCGGCGTTGTCCGCGAGCGCGCGGTCTACCTCTGCCACGGCGGCGGCCACGCGGGTCCCGGGGTCCGTGGAACCCGGCGTCGTCACGGGCGTAGGGGTCGGCGTGGCCGTGGGTGCTCCGAGCTCCGCGGCGAGCTCCGCGACACCTGCCGACATCGGCACTGCGGGCGGAACCCCGTGCGACAGCAGCTTCTTGCGCACCGCGCTCAGGTGCCCGTTCACCCCGATCGGTTGTTGCAGCGCCTTCTCGCACCGCTCGACGCGCCGGTCGAACTCCTCGTCCCGCACGGCCGGCACCGCGGTCTGCTTGAACGCCAGCAGTTCCCGGCCCCGTTCGACGCGCGTCTGCTCGAGCCGTTTCGCGATGACGGTCAGGAGCGCGTGATCCGCGTGGGCCCGGGCGCGCACCGCAGCGTCCGCCAGGTCGGCCCGCCGCAGCGCCTTGGCGAGGTCGCCCGCGCTCTTCTTGTGCCGCGCGATCGAGTCGACATCCCGCTCGAATCCCGCCAGCACCTCGCGTGGGTCGGCACCGGGGACCTTCTCCGCGGTGACGTCGGCCGGTGTTCGCGGCGGCGCGGCGGTGGTGACGGCCCGCAGTGCCGACGTCATCGCGTCGAGGTGGGGTGCCGGGTCGCCGGCGACGAACCGCCGCGCCGCCGCGTACGCGCTCAGGTTCGACACCTGCAGCGGCCGCCACAGCAGCCGCCGCTGGTGCACCAGCGCGACGAGCAGATCGGGCAACTCACGTCGTGCGAGGCACTCGGCCAGACGGGCGGGCAACGACTGCTCATCGACCTCGAACAACTCGCACACCAGGTCGAGCACGCGGCGGGCCGGTCCGTCCGGCAGCGGCGCGGCCAGCCTGCGGACCGTCGCGGTCGGATACCCGTGCACCAGCCACTGCACGGCCGACACGGTGAACGCCGCGGCGCCGCCGCCCCGCCGTCCGGCGAACTCGGCGATCCGTCGCAGGTCCTGGGCGACCAGGTCTCGGCCGCGCTCGCCCGCAGGCCGGCGCATCATCCGTTCCGCGCTGATGTCGTGGATACCGGACCAGCGGGACTCACCCGGTCGCACCAGCGTCGACGGCGCGTCGCCGTCGAGGTCCTCGCCCTCGCGCACGGCCGCGGTGATCTCATCGACCCGTTGTCGGTCCTCGCCTTCGTAGGAGGGATCACCGACGCGCCGCTCGTGCAGGCCCTGGTGCACGATCGACAGGTGTGCCCAGACGCGGTGGTTGGTCGGCGCGGCCTCGGCCGCCGCGGTCAACCAGCTCAGCGCGGCGTCGAGCCGTCCGTGCCGCAGGTGGATCAGGCCGACGTGGTAGGGGTGCCGGGGATCGAGCGGGTCGACGCGGTGTGCCGTCGCGAGCAGCGAAAGCGCTTCGTCCGACGACGTCGCGGGGTGCACGGCCAGCCGGAAGCACGCTTCCGCCAACGCGGCCGGCTCGTCGGCGCCGAGCCGGGCACCCCGCTCGTAGCGGGCGAGCAGCTCGTCCGCGATCGGGCGCAGCACCTCGGGTCGGTTCTCCGGAGAGGTCACGGCTGTTCCTCCGCACCGGTGCGCAGCTTGTCGACCGGCAGGATCAGCGTGCCCCGCCCGTCCGACGTCGCCGCGAGACGCCCGTCAGGCGCGATCGCGAGCGGGTGGGCCGAGGTGACCTCGATGCGGCCGTCCTGCATCAGCACGTGCGAGCCGTCCGGGTACTCGAAGACGACCAGTGCGCCGTCACGCGACGCGCACACGACGCGGGCGCCGGGCACCGTGCGGAAACCCAGGTGCACGGCCAGTTCGGCGTCGAAGCAGACACCGAGACCCTCGTCGTTGAGCACGATCGACAGGCCCGGGCCGACCAGTGCGTCGGCGACCTGCCTGACCGGCGAGTCCACGATGAGCGGGCGTTCGGATCCGTTGCCCAGGCGGTAGATGTGGTGCTCGCCCGCGATCAGGGTGTACCCCGACCGGTGGTGGAGGCCCAGCAGCAGTCGTTCCAGCGGGTGCTCCGCTTCGACCCGACCCCCGTCGTACACGGTCAGCACGCCGTCCAGGCCACCGACGAGCAGCCGCCCTTCGTCGTCGATCCCGAGCAGTTGCACACCCGCGCGGTGATCGAGGACCATCTCGGGTTCCGCTCCCGCCAGCGACCAGACGGCGCCGCTCCACATGCCGACAAGCGGCGTGTCCCCGTCGAACACCAGCGCTCCCGGCACGGCGAGGCCGGGCGCACGGGCGAGCTCGGCCGTGCGGGTGCTCCCGTCGGCTGCCACCACCACGACCCGTCCCGTCCAGTCGGCGACCGCCAGCCGGGCGTCGCCGCGCGCCCACAGCCGCGGTCGTCCGGCGAGGCGGGCGGTGCCCTGCACGCGGCCGGGCTCGTCGAGCGCGTGAACGGACAGGTGCTCACCGTTCAGCACGACGACGCGCCGCGCGTCGGGGAAGAACGCCTGGCGGCCGCTCGCGGGCAGGCGCGGGTGCACGCGGTCCGGGCCGCTCGGTTGCGGCGCGGGCGGGCTCACCTGGATCGGCGCGGTCTCGACGGGTTCGCAGCCGGGCGCTTGCGCGAGCAGCCGAACGGAGTCGACCGCCCGGCGGAACGACAGGTCGGCGAACGTCGCCGTGCCGTGCGCGGTCGGGTTGACGAGGGTGCCGTTGAGACCGGAGTCGGGCGGCACGGTGGTGAGCGTGATCGGCTCACCGCTCTCCCGCACCGTCGTGCCGTCGGCGCCGGTCACCGACACGCGCAGGGTGGGCAGGGTGTGGTTGACCACTGCGCCGGGCACCTGTCCCTCGAACCGGAGCTGCCGGCGGTTCCGCGCGGGGCGCAGGTCCAGCGCGTCGCGCAGCGTCTCGAACCAGTCCGGGTGGGTGACGGCGACCCAGTTGTACTTGCTCGCGGTGAACCAGATCTTGTCCTTGGCCGCCTCCTCCATCAACACGGGGATGAGCCCCACCTTGCCGGCCTTGTTCAGGTCGACGGCGCGCTGGAGCTCGAACTGGCAGACGTTCTTGCTGAAGTAACGCAGCGAGTAGAGGGCGACGAAGTACCGGGACCGGGGCAGTGCCGCCTCCAGGTACTGCTCCCAGTCGACGCCCGGGGGTACGCCCTCCCGGTCGACGTCGATGAAGATCCGCGGTGGCACACCGCGGGAGGTGATGCACTTGTGCAGGCTGTCAGCGAGGTCTCTCGCCTTCTGGTAGTCCTCGCGCGCGTAGCTGATGAAGACGTCCCAACCGTCGTGGCTCTCGGCCCCGGTCATCTGCTGCCCTTTCACCCGAACCGGTTGACTGAGGCCAGGACGTCCCGGAGGTCTTGGAGCACCTTCCGCGCCCGGGGGTCGGTGGTGGAGCGGAGCAACCGCTGCACGTCCCGGTCGATGAGCGCGAGCTCCGTCTGGCCGAAGTCCAAGTCCGCGTACAGCGGGTGGGGACCCGACCTCTCGGCCCACCGGTTGAAGCGACTGACCAGCTCGTTGACCTCGATGGTGGCCGTCGCGCGGTCGATTTCCGCCAGCCGCTGCGCGACGGCGTCGGCGAGCTTGCGCACGTGCCGCTCGTTCTCCCCGGTACCGGCCTGCTCCCGCAGTCCGGGCATGCGGTCGCGCAGGCCTTCCATGGTGCGGCGCAAGGTGATGAGCTGCTGGCGGGTGGGTGGACTGCCGATCGCGGCCATCGCGGCGTTGTGCTCGTCGAACGCCGCGTTGATGGCCAGTACGGCCTTCGCCTCCACCGCCCGTCGCAGCAGCAGTTCCGCCTCGGGCAACATCGGGTCGCGCACGGCGATCCCGGCGGCGGTGATGGCGCGTTCCGGCTCTTTGCCCTGGACGAGGAGGCAGATCGCGTACAGGTAGTTCGGCGGCGGGTAGGCGGGTACGAGGTGCAGGACCTTCGCCAGCACCCGCTCGGCCTCGGCCCAGCGCCGGTCCGTCACCAGCTCGACGGCCTCCTCCCGGTACGGGTCGGCGATCAGCCCGTAGAGCCGCGTGGCGCGTTCGGGTGACAGCGCGGGCGGGGGCAACGGCTTCGCGGGTGAACGGCCGGTGCGGATCAGTCCTCCGAGGTACGCGTCGAAGTCGCGCACCAGCTCCGTTTCCCGCCACTCGCGGTCCAGTCGCTGCAACGCCTTGCGGGCTCGCGAGTAGGCCCCGTCGGCGAGTGCGCGCACGGCGTCGCCCGCCAACGACCCCAGCGCCGCCGTCTGGAGCGCGTCCGCGAGCGCGCGGAGCCGGCTCGCGTCGCCCTCGACCTCGTCGACGGCGGCCTGCGCGGTTCGGTACGCCGCCGCGAGGTCACCGTCCAGCACCAGCATGACCGCGAGCAGGTACGGCGGTTCCGGTTCCTCGGGCGCGAGCGCGATGAACCGCCGGAACCTCTCGTCCGCGCCACGCGGGTCGCGGCCGCGGGTATCGAGGAACGCGTCGGTCTCCTCGGGCGTGACCATCCGGCGCAGCGTGGCGCGCAGCTCCAGGACGCCGCTGCGCACGCGGCGGTCGTCCAGCCGCTCGCTCCGCATCGGCAGCGTGATCTCCAGCGCCGTCATCAGGTCGCCGAGCCGGTAGTGGCAGTACCCTCGCAGATAACGCGCCTCGGCGTGACCGGGCGAGAGGTCGAGGAACTCCGCGAGCTGCTCCAGCGCGAGCGCGTACTCGCCGCGGGTGATGTTCGCGCGGGCGTCCTCGAGCAGGTCCTCGCCGTCGTCGCCGACATCGAGCGAGTCCTCCGCGGCGAGCGTGGTGAACTCGGGCAGGAAGAGCGTGGACGGCTCCGCGCGGTCGGCGCGCCGCCGCGTGATCTCCTCCAGCCGCCGGAAGTGCTCGCCGAGATCCCCGCCGCCGCCGAAGCTCAGCCCCGAGAGGTCGGGGAGCTGGGGCGTCAGGTGGGGGAGGGCCGGCGTGTCGCGTCGGTCGCCCGTCATCCGGGCAGCGATTCTGGCTCGGGCACGGAACCGAGTGCGCGTCGGGCGACCTCGCGGCAGAGCAGGTACTCGGTCTCCTGGTCGAGCTTCAGCATCAGCGGCAGCGAGACCGGCAGCGAAGCCTCGTCGAACAGCTGCTGCTCGCCCGGCGCCCGGCGGTACTCCACCGGTGGCAGCAACCCGACCAGGCGTTCACGGTCCAGCCTCGGCAGCCGCTTCCACACCGTTCGCATCCGGGTCAGCGGTGACCGCATGATCATCCCATTCCTCCTGCGGCAGCAGGAACTCTCCGGTCGTGATCAGGAGTTGGTGCTCGCTCTGGTGCAGCGCCTGCGCCTGCGCGGCGAAGAGGTCGGCGACCGCGTCCAGCTCCGCCAACCGCTCCCGCAGCCGGACCCGGGCGGGCGCGTCGTCGGGCAGGTCGCGCAACCGCGGGTAGACGATCAGCTCGATGCGCCTGCGCACCGCCTCGATCCGCTGTCGCAGTTCCTCGGGTGACGCCGGTCGCACCGGTAGTGCCAGGTCCTCGCCGAGGTCGTCGGCGTAACGGGCGAACCGGTCGCGCAACGAGCGCAGCTCCTTGCGCTGCCCCGAAGGCACAGCGGGATCGGCGAGGAACTCGTGCACCAGCCGCAGGAAGCGCGACAGGGCGTCACCCTGCCCGCCCAGCGCCCGCTCCTTCTCCACCAGGTGCAGCACCTCGGGCACGGTGATGGCCTTGGCGCCGTTCAACCCCATGCCGCGCTCCAGGATCGCGAGCGCCGTCTCGCGCTCGCTCTCGCCGGCCGCGAAGTAGTACCAGAGCAAGCCCTCGACGAGGAACGCGTCGCCCAACTCCGGATCGACTTCGAGCATCGCGTTGACCCGCTCCGACAGCTCCCGGCGGTCCTCGGAGCCCGGCGCGCCGGACATCTCCGGCCGGTCCGCCCAACGCCGCAGCAGAACCACCACCGAGAGCAGCGCCACCGCCGTGCCCAGGTGCTTGCGGTACTCCTCGCCCGTGCGCGGGTTCCGCTCCACCCGGCCCAACCGCTCGTCGAGGTCGTCCGGGTCGCCCTTCTCCCAGTCGCAGGCCAACAGCCCCAGCTCCGCCTCGGCGGTGCTCAACCCGCGCTCGGTGGCGCGTTCGCGAGCCGCCTCGAACGCCTCGCGGGCCTCGGCGTACCGGTGGTCGAAGAACAACTGGATGCCCTTGAGCACGTGCAGGTTCTCCGCGGCCTTCGGGATCTCCTCGGTCAGCACGCCGAGGTCGCGGACCCGGTCGAAGTGGTGCAAGGCCTGGTCGGTCTCCCGGCGCCGCCAGTGCGCGCCCGCCAGGTGCAGGTGCGACGCGGCGGCCGCGAGACGGGCCGCGGGCCGGTCGGCGAGCGCCGTCTCGTGCTCGCGGTACAACTCCACCGCGCGTTCGTGGCGTTCCAGCTTGTGCTGCAACCACACCGCGAGGTGCGCGGCCGCCGGGTCGGGCTCGGAGGCGGTGGCGAGGCTGTCGACGGTGCCCGCGGCTGCCCAGTACTGGTCGGCCTGGTAGGTGCCGAGCATCGCTCGCACGTAGGCGTGCGCGAACCGCGCTTCGGCCAGGTCACGCCCCCGAGGACCCGCGTTCATCACCTCGTCGAGCAGCCGTCCGGCTTTCTCGAGCTGTGCTCGCGGGTGCCGGCCGCGCGCGAGGATGCCGAGCGCCTCGTGCAACGGCCCGCGCCACCGGCTCGGCACGACGACGAGGAAGTGCCAGGCACCGGCCAGGCACACCAGCGAAAGCACCACGCACACCACGAGCAGTGCAGCGGTCACCGGCCCTCCTCCTCGGTCATGTCGTCCTCGAGTTGCCCGAGCAGCAGCTCGTACAGTTCGATCGCGGCGATGTCCACCGACCCGTTCTCCCGGACCCGCGCAAGGCCCTGCCGGATCACGCCGACGACCTGGAACGCCTGGGCGTGGCGACCGAGCAACCAGAACGTGGTGGCGTAGACGATCATCAGGTCGAACCGCCACCACATCAGCGTCTTGCCGTCGTGCAACCACTTGTGCGCGAACGCGTTCGCCTCGCGCACCCGGCCCTGCCGGATGAGGTGGCTCGCCATCGCGGGCGCGTGCCTGCCGCGCAACGCACGGGGCAGGCGGTGGAACGCGGTCTGCACGGTGGCGTCGAGCCGGCGGGTGAAGGAGTCGTCGATGGCGTCCGACAGCAGCGCCTGCACCACCGCCCACACCTCGCCGATGGCGACGACCGACATCTGCTCCCCGTACGCCTCGACGCGGTCCGGGGCGATCTCCACCGCGCGGTCGAGCAGGGTCAGCGCTTCGAGCGGTGCGGCCGTGTCCTGGTAGGCGATGGTCGCGGCGAGCACCAGCACGTCGTAGTGCGGTGCGTCGACGAGCACCGCGCGGGCCAGCGAGAGCGCCTGTTCCGGCTCGCCGGCGTCCCGCAGCCCCTGAACCGCGGCCACGGGGTCCATCGCGTCCCGGGCGTGCTGCAACCGGTCCGCCAGCCAGGTGACGTCGACGTCGCCGCGCCGGGGCGCGGTGGTCATCTCGCACAGGTCCTCGAGCACCGCCCGGATGGGACCGACGCGCCGCATCCACGTCGGCAGCCTGCCGTCGAGCCGTTCCCCGGAGGGTGCCACCGCGCAGGCCGCGCGGTGCAGCAACCGCTCCGCGTCGGTGTCCGGGGTGGTGCCGAAGCAGCGCAACGCGGCGACCCCGAGCGCGAACAGGTCTTCCGCCCGGCCGACCGCCGTCTGCCCGCGGGCGAGGTCCGGGGCGAGGTGCAGCACCCGTTCCGGAGCGCTCAGCAACTCCGTGAACGACGGCGCGCCCCAGCACGGCAGCGGCAGCAACTGCGGCCCGGCGTCGGTGAGCACGATGTCGGCGGGCATCGGCATCATCCCCGGCCCCAGCGACTCCCACCAGCCGGGTAACGCGCGCAGTGCCGTCACGACCGCGTCCACGCGCCGGGCCGGGTCCGGGTCGGCGATGGCGTCGGCGAGGCTGCGCCTGCCGTTCGTCTCGTAGCAGACGACCTGGTACCAGCGGCCGCCGAGGCGCTGCTGGTCGCCCGCCGTGTCGGCGGGCACCACGGTGGCCAGGCCCGGGCGCCACCCCCGGTGCTGCCAGCGCTTCAGCTCGTCGCGGTGGTCGGCGCTGAGCTCGGCGGGCCTGATCAGCCGGTAGCACCGCTGTCGGGCGGGCGCGCGGTAGAGGGTGCCGCGCCTGCCGACTCCGACGTACTCGGCGTCCAGCTCGTGCTCGATCAGCCGGACGGGTTCACCGCCGGGCGCGGTCATAGGCGTCCTCGAGACGGTCGGCGACGTCGTCCAGTTCGCCGCCGGCGCGCACGGCGTCGGTGAACTCGCGCAGCGCGGCGGTGAGCTCCTGCGGCGCTCCGCGCTCCGAAGCCCACGCGGTGACCTTGCGGAACAGCCGCCGGAACTCGGCGGGCACGGCCTCGGGCGCCACTGCGGGAGGGCCGTCGGCGATCACGTCGACGGGCGGGGGAACGGTGAACGGGGACGCGTCGGCGCTCTCCGCCGTGCCCGCGTCCGGCGCGCCCGGCTCCAGCAACCGCAGCAGCCGCCGCCTGCTCTCGGCCAGCATGTCGATCTTGTTGATACTGGTGCTCTGCCGGAACGTCGCCTCGTACTTGCGCCCCGCGTTGACGTGGAACACCTCGACATCGAGCAGCCCGTTCACGTCGAGCTTGAACGTGATGTCGAACTGGTGGTGACCCGCTTCCCGCGGCTCGATCTTGTCCAGCACGATCGTACCGACGCGGGTGTTGTCGAACACCAGGTCCGATTCGCCCTGGTAGATCGGCACCTCGACGTTCTCGGAGTCCTTCTGGTTGGTGTAGCGCTTCTCCCGGCGCGTCGGGATCTTCGCGCCGCGCTCGATCAGCGGGTCGAACCTGTTGTCCTGCACGCCGACGCCGAGGGTGTGCTCGGTGATGAGCCGGATCTCGAAGTCGCCGGCGTCGGACTGGCGCTCGGCGGTCGGCCGCCGGTTGAGGTCGAAGGAGTCCGACGCCTCGAACCGGCCGGCGAGGATCGCGGCGCCCCGCGCGACCAGGGTGTCGGGATCGCCGTCGGCGCGGACGAAGTCGTCGTCCTTCTCGAAATGGTCGACGAGCATCTCCCGCACGAGCGGGATGCGGGTCGACCCGCCGACCAGCAGGACGGCGTCGACGTCGAGCGGCGGCTCGTCCGGTCCGCCCTTCGCCATCTCCAGCGCCTCGAGGACCTTCTTCAGCGACCGGTCCAGCGTGGGTTTGATCAACGACTTGAGCGTGGCGCGGTCGAGCTCGATCGGCGCCGTGCCGCCACCGAGGTCGATCGTGGTGGTCTCGTGCAGCGAGAGCTCTCGCTTGGCCTTCTCGGCGGCGGCCAGCGCCTGCATGCGCTCGTCGTCGCCGGGGGACGAGCGGCCGAGTCTCTCGTTGAGCCACTTCGCGATCGCGGCGTCGAAGTCGCCGCCGCCCAACCGCGCGTCGCCGGCGGTGGCGAGGACGGTGATCTGCCGGTCCTCGGTCTCGATGATGGACACGTCGAACGTGCCGCCGCCGAGGTCGAAGACCAGGTAGATCCGCGCTTCCTCCTCGGCGCGGTCCACCCCGTACGCGATCGCCGCCGCGGTGGGCTCCGGGATCAGCTGCCGCGGGTGCAGGCCCGCGAGCAGCGCCGCTTCCTCGGTGGCCTTCTTCTGGCGTTCGGTGAAGTAGGCGGGCACGGTGACGACCGCGTCGTGCACGCCGCGTCCGAGTTCCCGTTCGGCGATCTCCTTCATCCGCATCAGCACCAGCGCGCTGACCTCCTGCGGCCGCAACCACTCGCCGTGCAGGCGGACGCGCAGCGGGTCGTCCACTCGGAACGAGGTGCCCTTGGCCCCGAACAGCTCGAGCGTCTCCTCGCTGAAGAGCGCACCCATCTCGCGTTTGATCTCGATGATCGTCTCCCGACCGCGACCGGGCAGCGACATGGCCTGCTTCGCCGCAGCGCCGACGATCACGACGCCGGCGCCCGGGTCGAAGCCGACCACGGAGGGCGTGGTATCGGCGGGCGGGTCGAACGTCCGATCCGGGACGATCACCGCGGTGTCCTCGTCGGTGTCGAACATCGCGATCGCCGAGTACGTCGTGCCCAGGTCGATGCCGACGACCCGGTGCAGGTTCGGGTTGTGGTCGTCCATGTTCCCCGTCATCCGTCGGTGCGGCCGGATCGCTGGTCGTCGAGCAAGGGGGTCGGGCGGAAGTCCGCGGTGAAGTCGGTCCGGGTCGTGTCGTCCGGGTGGTGGACCACCTCCCCGGCGTCGAGCAGGAACCGTTCGAGCTCACGGCGCAGCGCGGCGAGGCTCGTCGCCCGGTCGTCGAAGACCGGATCGCCCGCGGGCTCGAGCCGCAGCAGCGGCAGCGGCGGGTGCTCGGCGTCGTACGCGGCCCGATCCTCCGGCTTCTCCAGGCTGAGCCGGTGCGCCTGCGCGATCTCCTCGTCGCCCGCGCCCGCGGCCTTCAACCGGGCGATGTGCCGGTCGGTCGCCGCACGGACCTCGGCGGCCGTCGCCTCCGGTGCGATGCCGAGCTGTGCATAGCGGTTCGCGCGGGGCACCAGCAGCGGCAGCGCGAAGAGCGAGGTGACGTCCATGTGCTCAGATCCGATCACTTGCGACGTTGAATGGAGTTGCCCGCGGCAACGACCCGGCCGGTTCCGGATTTTTGATCGATGCGTCCCCTGATTGCCATCGGTACTGCGATCATCCCAGCAGACCGCGTCCACTCGAAGGGCGTTCCGGGCAGCCTCACTCGATTGGCGCAGCCCGCTCGACACGATTGCGGATTCGATCGGTTGGACCAACGCGTGTCGAATTCACGGCGATTCATCGAGGTATTGCCGTGACCACCTCGTGCCCGCATCATCGGATCGGGTGACGCTTTCGCGGTCACGAACCGTCGTCGTGAGCGGTCGCCGGCGAGTGGAGCGCTGGAGGCGGCATGCCGGACGAGACGACATGGCCCAACCCGTCAAGCGTGGATTCGAAGGGTCGTCGCAACACAGTGATCAACCGGCTGCGGCCAGGATCTTGCCGAGCGCTCGGCCGGGGTGGTCCAGCCGGGCGTTCTGCGTGGGCGCTGGTTGAGTTCGGTGGCGACGAAGGCCAGGCGCTCGGGGTCGTGGACGGCCAGGTCGGTGTCTTCGGGGAAGTACTGGCGCAACGGGCCGTTGGTGTTCTCGTTGCAGCCGCGTTGCCAAGGGCTGGCCGGGTCGCGGAAGTGGACCGGGATGTCGGTGGCCGTGGTGAAGGCGGCGTGGTTCGCCATCTCGGCACCCTGGCCCCGGGGCAGCGAGCGGGTGAGGTGGGCGGGCAGTGTGGTCACGGTCGTGACCAGGGCGTCGCGGACGTGTTCGGCGGTGCGGCCGTGGGGCAGGTGCGGCAGCATGACGTAGCGGGTGGAGCGCTCGACCGGTGTGCCGATCGCGGAGACTCCGTCCTTGCCGATGATCGGGTCGCCTTCCCAGTGGCCGGGCACCGCGCGGTCCTCGCCCTCGGCGGGCCGTTCGGAGAAGTCCCCGGCGTGGCGATGCCGCGATCTGCTCGGGACTGTGCCTCCTGGCCAGATCGTCCTGCACGACCCGGTGCAGCTCCGGGTCGGCCGCGAGCTTGCGCGTCTTCGGGCGCGGGCGGCGGGCCTGGGCGGCGTGCGGCCGGTGGTCGCCGGTGAACGGATGGCTGTTGCGCTTGAGTTCCCGGCCGAGTGGGAGCGGTCACGGCCCGGTTGGACGGCGATCGCGCTCATGCTCGCGCCCTCGCACCACCGGTCGGCGATGCGGACGCGTTCGTCCTCGCACAGGTAGCGGGAGGACACCGATGAAGACGCGGACGGCGGCGCCACCGACCGGATCGGTGGCGCCGCCTTGTTCCTGCCGGACGCGTTGCGCCCGTTACGCCGGCGTCGGCCGGTCTTCGGGTTGACCTTGACGAGCCGGCACGCCTCTTCGTTGCTCACACCCCGCTGCACGAGCCGCAGGTGTTCGACTCGCTCAGCGGAGAGCTTCCTCGGTCCCCGCGGAGTCCGGTCGGCCCGGATCTCGAAGTCCATCGCACCCGCTGAGCTGGGATGTTGCGCCGACTCCCAGTACCCAAGGGCGCCGTCGGGCCCCTCCTCGACGGTCAGGCGTTGGTAGGAGGCTCGTGGTTGGCCCAGACCGCGGTGTAGGGGCGGTTGCACAGTTCGATGACCGTGCCCCACGGGTCCTGCGTGTAGACGACCTCGTAGTCCTTGTTCTGGAACAGGCGCCACACGCCGCTGAGCTGCTTGCCCCCGGCTGCCGCGATGGCCGCCGCGGTGGCCGTGACGTCTTCCACGGTCAGGCAGAAGTGGAAGATGCCGGTCCGCCAGTAGGCGAACGTCTCGTCGGCGGCCTCGGTGGCCGGGTCGGTGAACTCGAACAGCTCCACGCCCAGGCCGTCGGCGGCGGTCAGGTGGGCGATGCGCATGCCGTGCAGCCGCGGGCCGAACAGGTCGGTGACGAGGTCGCCGAAGTGGGAGCCGTCGTCGACCACCTCCTCCGGCGGTCGGTGGGGGTACAGGCCGAGCACGTCCCGGTACCACGCGAACGCCGCGTCGATGTCGGGAACGGTGACACCGACGTGGTTGAGCAGGGTCATGGGCATGGGCGCCTCCTCGCTGGGTGGTGGGAGGGAGCGGCCCACGCTGGGGTCGTGGGCCGCTCCTGGCTCGTGGTCAACCGGTGGTGACGCGGTGGCCCGACGGGAAGCCGTGGGAGCGGGCCGACCAGACGATCGCCAGCGCGGCCAGCGCCATCACCAGCAGGGTCCACGGGAACGAGCCCGGGCCGACGCGCTCGAGCAGCACGCCGCCGAGCGCGCCACCACCGGCGACGGCGAGGTTGAAGATCGTGACCAGCATGGACTGGGCCACGTCGGCGGAGTCGCCGCCCGCGTCGGCGATGGCGGTCTGCAGCAGCGTCGGCGCGCCGCCGAACGTCAAGCCCCACAGGGCCACGCCGACGTAGACCAGCGGTGTCCACGCGGTGCCGGCGGCCAGGACGACCGCCGACACGGCGAACGCCGCCAGCGAGGCGAGCGTGACCAGGCGCAGCCGCCGGTCCACGAGCGCGCCGGAGATCCAGATGCCCGCCACCGCGGCCACGCCGAACAGCAGCAGCATGAGCGGCACCTGGCCGCCCAGCCCGTGCTCGGACACGAACGGCGCGATGTAGGTGTAGAGCACGTTGTGGCCGAGGATCCACAGCAGGATCACGGCCAGGATCGGCCGGATGCCCGGCATGGTGAACACCTCGCGGATCGGCTTGCGGGCGCCCGCCTCCTGGCCGGGGAAGTCCGGCACGGCCACCCGGATCCAGATCATCAGCACCAGCGCGACCGCGGACATCAGCCAGAACACGCCGCGCCAGTCCGCCAGCGACCCCAGCCACGCGCCCAGCGGCACGCCCAGGGACAGCGCGATGGGCTGGCCGACGCCCACGATCGCCACCGCGCGGCCCTGCACCTGCGGCGCGACCATGCGGCGCGCGTACCCGGCGAGCAGGCCCCACACCACACCCGCGGCCATGCCGGCGACGAACCGCGAGGCCAGGGTCAGCACGTAGTCGGTGGACAGCGCCGTGAGGGCGTTGAACACCAGCAGCCCGCCGATCGCCAGCAGCAGCAACGGCCGCCGGTTCCAGCCGCGGGTGGCGGCGATGACCGGGACGGCCGCCACGACCGAGCCGATCGCGTACAGCGTCAGGAGCTGGCCCGCCAACCCCTCCGATACCCCGAGCCCTCGGCTGATCTGCGGCAGCAGGCCGGCCGGGAGCGTCTCGGTCATGATCGCGATGAAGCCCGCCAGGGTGAACGCCAGCAGCCCGAGCAGCGGCAGTGCCGCCCGTGCCCGCGTTCGCTCGGTCGTGTCGACCATCGGTGCTCTTCCTCCGTGAGTGGGTGTTCCGGTCGGTCAGTACCGGGGTGTCTTGGCCAGCAGGTGCCGACGGCCCTCGATCTCGGGCTCGTAGACCTCCGCCTTCCAGTCCGAAGCGCGCACGGGCTCCATGGCGATGGAGATCGCGTCGCTGTCGACGCCGAACGCCTGCTGCACCGCGGTGCTGATGGCGTCGACCAGTCGGTCCTGCTTCTCGCTGCTGAGCTGCACGGGGAAGTGCTTGATGCTGACGTGCGGCATGTGGATCCCCTCCTCCGGCGTGCGGGTGCGGTCGCGGATGACGGCGGCCAGTTGTTCCACGTCGGGCGAGCGCAGGACGCTGTAGTGGTCGAAGTCGAGCTCCACGACCTCCGGCGGCCGGGGCAGCGAGTCGACCGCTTCCTCCAGGAAGGAGTAGTCGTCGCCGCGGACCTTGAGGATCGTGATCGGCGCCTGGACCCGCCGGTGGAGCATCTCCTCGAAGGTGTAGCGGAAGCTGTAGGACAGCCGGACGATGGTGACGATCCGCCGGACGGTGCCCTCGTCGAGACCGGGGAACCGCGCGGAGACGAAGTCGACGAAGTCGGCCTCGCCGCGGACCCGGGCGACGCAGTCGTCGGCGTCGGCGCCGGTGAGCCTGCCCGCGAACACGGAGTAGAGCAGGCGCACGAACGCCGGGTCGCCGTACGGCCCGACCCCGTCGGCGGGCCGTTCGCGCTGGACCGGCGAGCCGGGAGCGATCAGCACGAGCTGGTCGACGGTGTCACCGCGCTGCTCCAGCTGGTACGCCACCTCGAACGCGACCCGCGCGCCGAACGAGTACCCCCACAGCGTGTAGGGGCCGGTCGGTTGCACCTGCTTGATCAGCGCGACGTCGTGGCGCGCCATGTCGGCGACCGTCCCGTCCGGCTCCTCGCCGGGGTTGATCCCGGCGGCCTGCACCCCGTAGAACGGCCGGTCGGCGCCCATGGCCCGGGCCAGCGGCTTGAGGTTCATGGGGTAGCCGCCCAGGCCCGGCCAGCACACCACCGGCCGGCCGGAGCCCTTCGGCTGGAGCGCGACCAGGCGTGACACGGCCTCCTCGGCGATGCGGTCCACCCGACGGGCCAGGCCCTCGACGGTCGGCTCGTCGAAGATCAGCTGGATCGGCAGCGTCACGTTCGCCGACCGGTTGACCTCCTGGACGAGCAGCACCGCCAGCAGCGAGTTGCCGCCGGACTCGAAGAAGTCGTCCAGCACGGAGACGTCGTCGGTCTTCATCACCTTCGCCCAGGCCGCGGCGACCTGGTGCTCGGCGGGCGTGCGCGGCGCGACCACGACCCGTTCCGACTGGCCGGCCACCACCTCGGCGGACGTCTCCAGGGCGCGCAGGTCGACCTTGCCGTTCGCGGTGTGCGGCAGCTCGTCGAGGACGACGACCCGGCCCGGGATCATGTGGCGCGGCAGGAACTTGGCGATGTCCTGCTTGATCATCTCGGCCGGGCCCATGGTGTGGACGGCGTCCTCCTTCATGCCCTCCGAGGCGATCTGCTCCGGGCTGATCCGGCCGCCCAGGAAGAAGTACGACGGCCCGGACGGCAAGCCGCTCTCGCGCAGCACCGACGTGATCCGGCGGGCCGAGGGCAGGTCGTTGCCGGTCTCCGAGCTGTAGCCGGAGGACATGAAGCCGATCCCGAACGGGTTGAGCTGCAACCGCTGCAGCCGCCGGCCCAGGTCCACGTAGGCCGTCGCGGGGTCGTCGGACCGGCTGATCAGCGAGATGCCCAGGTCGGCCCGGTCGTAGACCTGCTGGTTGATCGCGATCACGTGCTTGCGCAGCACCAGCGCGTCGGAGATCCGGCGCAGCCCGCCGTCCTCGTACCGGTACTGCCCGGCCGCCAGGTCGGCGATCCGGTCGGGGTGCGCCTGCACGTACGTGTCGAGCGGACCGGGGTCGACCCGCTCGGCGAACGGCACCACGTCGTAGCCGCCCAGGTAGTGGTGGTCCTCGGAGGCGTGCAGCAGGCGCGGCACGGCCGGATCGAACGTGGTCGCGCCGAGCCCCAGCCCTTCCTCGGGCAGGACCTCGTCGAACAGCCCGAGCATGTGCCCGGCCTCGATCCGCAGCACCTCCAGCACGTTGTTGCGGTAGACCGCCTCGATCGCCGACCGCTTGCCCAGCAGGTGCACGCGCAGCCGCGGCCCGACCGCGGGTTCCCCGACCGGGGCGACGAGCACCAGCTCGTGCCGGACCGGGTGGTGGTAGTGGATGCCGGACGGCAGGCCGGGGATGCCCGCGACCTCCACGTACAGCTGGGTGGCGTACAGCGCGCCGGGCGAGGCGTAGGCGTACTTGGGCAGGATGCGCTGGTCGCTGTGGAACTGGCCGAAGTTCCGCAGGACCGCGCCCAGCCGGACCGGGTCCACGTCCTCGACCCGGGTGGACGGCCGGTCGGGGTCGACGTCGTGGTGGAGCAGGTCCAGCACGTCGGACGCGGTCAGCGGACCGCCCTCGAAGAAGCGGTAGGTCTTGCGCGCGAACGCGCGTCGCCGCTGCGCCGCGGTGCCGTACTTGCCGGGCAGCGGGAAGGTGCTCGCACCCGGGTCGTCGTCGCGCAGCCCGAGGTTGGCCAACTGGGCGCGGACCTGCACGCGTCCCTTCTTGGACTGGTGGTGCGCGCCGTGGTTGCCCTGGTCCATCAGGGCCGCTTCGCGGGGGTTCAGCTCCACGCACGCCACGAGGTGCTGCGAGCCCGTGCGGTCGTCGGGTCGGACCAGGACCGCCGCGTTCTTCACCCAGTCGTGGTTCTCGATCGCGACCCGGACCTCGTCCAGCTCGATGCGGTGGCCGCGCAGCTTGACCTGGTTGTCGACGCGCCCGACGAAGTGGAACACGCCGTCGGCGTCCCGGGTGACCAGGTCACCGGTGCGGTACAGCCGGCGCGCCGTCCCGTCGATGGTCACGTGCCCGAACCGCGCCTCGGTCTCCTCCGGCCGGTCGAGGTAGCCGCGGGCGAGCTGGACGCCGCCGATGTGCAGCTCGCCGACCACGCCGTCCGCGACGGGCGCGTGCTGCGCGTCCAGGACGTGGAACGTGGTGTCGGCGACCGGTCGCCCGATCGGGACGGAGGGCTGCTCGCCCTCCAGGCTGCGGGCGGTGACCACGTGCGAGGAGGCGTTGATGGTGCACTCGGTGGGGCCGTACAGGTTGACCAGGCGGCAGTCGGGCAGCACCTGGCGGAACCGGGCCGCGAGCCGCTTCGACAGGGCTTCGCCACCGCTGAACACGGCGCGCAGCGACGTGCAGCGCTCGAACAGCTCGTCGTCCACCAACGCCTGCAAGAGCGTCGGCACGCACTGGAGGTCGGTCACGCCGTGCTCGATGATCGACTCGATCAGGCCGGACGGGTCGCGGTGCACCCCCGGTGCGCCGACGACGACCCGCGTGCCCACGGCGAGCGCGAGCGTCTCCCACTGGGCGGCGTCGAAGCTGACGGGCGTCTTGCGCAGGATCGTGCGGCTCGGGTCGATCCCCATCTCGTCCCGCAGCCAGAGCATCTGGTTGGCGATGGCGGCGTGCTCGACCACCACGCCCTTGGGCCGGCCGGTGGTGCCGGAGGTGTAGATGACGTAAGCGGCGTCGGCCTCGGCCGGGTGGACCCGCGGCGGGGTCGCGGTCGCGGTCACCGCGTCGTCCAGCGCGATCACCGGGAGGTCGTGCGGCAGCAGGTCCGCCAGCTCGGCGCGCAGCGCGGGCTCCGTCACGATCGCGGCCGGCCGCGAGTTGGCGATCATGTACGAGACGCGGTCCTCGGGGTAGTCCGGTGCCAGCGGCACGTAGGCGGCGCCCGCGAGGAGGGCACCCCAGGTCGCGGTCACCTGCCCGGCGGACGGTGAGAGGTAGAGGCCGACGAGGTCGTCGGGGCCGGCTCCGGCCGAGCGCAGCCGTTCGGCCAGGTGGGCGGCGCGTCCCGTCAACTCGGCGAAGGTCAGCGCCTGGTCGTCCGCGATGACGGCGAGGTCGTCGGGTCGGGTCGCGGTCTGGTGCAGCAGCATCTCCGGCAGGGTGGGCCGGAGCGCGGGTAAGTCGCCGATCGTGCCGGTCTTCTGGTTGCTCGAACTCATCGCCCTGTGATTCCTGTGGTCGAGTACGTTAAGTGCGGGTTGGTGGGGGTGGTGCCGTTGGTGTGCCGCGGCAGTTCGAGGTGCCGTTCCAGCAGGCTGCCGAAGCCCGTGATCGGGTCGTGCACGCCGCCTTGGCGCAAGGCGTGCCAGTACAGGGCCACGTTGTTGGAGAGCACCGGCTTGTCCAGCCACGCCTCGGCGGCCGTCGCGACCCGGGCCATGGCGACGTTCGTGCCGACCTGGACGATCGCCTGCACGTCGGGCCCGTCGACCTCGCGCACCGCCTGGCGCAGGCGCGCCTCGGACACGTGGGCGATCTGCGCGGGGCTCGTGCAGCCCAAGCCGGTGATGGCGACGACCTCGTAACCGCTGTCGGTGAAGAACCGGGACACGGGGTCGTCACCCAGCGGCAGGTACGGCGTGATGACGGCGATGCGGCGCACGTCGCCGTAACAGCCCAGGGCCGCCTTGATCGCGTCCGGGCTCATGGTGACCGGCAGGCCACCGCCGATCGACCGCATCGACTCCAGGATGCGGCCGTGGCTCTCGGGGCCCTCCCAGTAGCTCTCCGGCGACACGGCGATGATCAGGTGGTCCGGTGCGCACGTGACGACGGCGCGGATCGCGGGTTCCGTGGACGACCGGATGCTGTGCATCACGTGGTCGAAACCCGGCTTCTCCTCCATGGAGTCGTCGTGGATGAACATGCGCGCGACGTGGTTGGTCACACCGGGCACGCGCAGCGCGTCCATCTCCGGTTGGCAGGAGGTGTTGGTGGACGGGATGATCACACCGATCTTGAATCTGTATCCCAGTTGGTCGGTCATCGCTCCTCCTGGAGTCGTCGGTTATCGCGGTCGGACCGACAGCGAGTGCCGGAAGTAGTCGGTCGGGTCCCACCGGCGCTTGACCTCTTGCAGGCGGCGGTGGTTCGCGCCGTAGAACAGGTCGTGCCAGGGGACGCCGGAGCGGTTGCGCGCCGGGTCCTTCAGGTCGGTGTCGGGGTAGTTGACGTAGCAGCCCTCGTACCGGTCGCTCGGCACCGGAACGCCCCCGGTGTCGGCGAAGAACTCCTCGTAGATGCCGCGGGTCCAGCCGAGCCCGGCGCGGTCGCCGGACGCGTCGCCCCAGAAGGTCTGGAAGAGCATCTTGAAGATCGAGGAGCGCTGGGCGGCGGCGGTGGCGTCGGGCGCCACGGAGTTGACCCGGCCGCCGTAGGAGAACAGCACGATCATCGTGTTCGGGTTGGCGTACTCGGCCGAGGTGAGGTGCCGGTACATCGTGGACAGTTGCGCGTCGGTGAAACCCCTGCGCATCAACGCCGACTTGTGCGCGCCGCGCAGCGAGGGGTGGGTGATGGTCGGGTTGTTCAGACCCACCAGGCGTGCGGCGTTGAGCCACGGCAGGCGTTGCGCCTCGCCGAGCTCCGGCATCGCGGCCAGGTCGCCGGACCCCTTCCGCAGGGCCTTCGGGGTGAGGCCGGTGCCGTCGGTGAGCCGCCCCAGGTAGTCGTCCAGGATCCGCTGCGCGTCCGGCGCGTCGCCGTCGACCTGGATGAAGATGTCCAACGAGCCGTGCGCCCGGTGGCAGACGTTGAACACGCTGCTCAGCTTGCGCTGCGGCGCGTCGGGGGCGCTGTGCTCCTCGTGCCAGCGGCCGAAGTTGGCCAACAGGCGGGTGAACTCGCGCTCGCCGAGGTCCTCCCACGGGAAGGACACCGCGCGCACCAGGACCGTCGACGGCGGGCGCACGAGCTGCCCGGCCGGGTCGGCGCCCCGAGCGTCGGGTGAGCGGAACCAGTAGCGCGTCACGACACCGAAGTTGCCGCCGCCGCCACCGGTGTGGGCCCACCACAGGTCGTGGTGGGGGTCCTGCGGGTCCCGGGTGGCGACCACGGTCCGGACGCGACGGTCCTGGTCGACCACGACGACCTCGACGGCGTGCAGGTGGTCCACCACCAGGCCGTGGGCCCGGGAGAGCAGGCCGTAGCCGCCACCGGCCACGTGCCCGCCCGCGCCGACGCTCCAGCACATGCCGCCGGGGATCGTGACGCCCCAGCCGGTGAACAGGTCCTCGTAGACGTTGAGCAGGCGGGCGCCCGGCTCGACGGAGAACGCGCGCATCGCCGGGTCGTAGCCCACGCCGTGCATCCCGGACAGGTCCAGCACGACCTGTGCCCCCGGGTGGCACACGAGGTCGGCGAAGCAGTGTCCGCCGCTGCGCACGGAGACCCGCTTGCCGGTCTCGACGGCCTGCCGCACGGCCCGCTCGGCGTCGGCGGGGGAGCGGAGCATCCGGAAGTACTCGGGTGCGGCGACGAACCGCTGGTTGTTGCCGGTGACCAGTTGCGGGTAGCGGGGGTCGTCGGGGCGCACGGTGTGGACGGGGTCGGTGTGGACGGGGTCGGCGGCGGCCGGTGCCGCGACGGATAAGTGCGGGGACACGGCCGTGCCGGCGAGCGCGGCACCGGCGCCCGCGAGCACGGCACGACGGGTCACAAAGCCCATGCGAAACCTCCGGGTGGTATTTCCTGATGTGAATCCAGCTTTTCACGATCGGGTGACTATTTGTCAAGCGGTGCGAGCGGGATCTCATATTCCAGAGGTCGGGGAAAATCAACGCCACGGCACGGCCATCGACCACGCGAAGAACGTGGGAACTGCCGTTGCGATCAGGGGTGGCGGAGGTCGCGGCGGAGCAGGTGGGAAGCACCTGCCCGGCCGCGTGCCGAGGTGAATCGGGAAAGGTGTGCTCAGTCGGTGAAACTGGCGAAATAGCCCGCGGCCATGTCCTGGCCGCCGTGGCCCCGGGCGGAGGCGCGCGCGAACCGGGCGTGGCCGGCGGCGGTCGAGTCCATCCGCACGCCCGCGCGCTCGGCGGCGTCGAGGACCAGCCGGGCGTCCTTCTCCGCGTTGTCGACGGTGAAGCTGGGGGTGAAGTCCTCGGTCAGCACGGCCGCGGACTTGAGCTGGAAGTAGCCGTTGTCCATCGGGCCGCCGGTGACCACGTCGACGAAGTGCGCGGGGTCCACCCCGAGGCCCTTGGCCAGCGCCAGCGACTCGCCCACGCCGTGCGTCAGGGCGATGACCCACGTGTTGAGCACCAGCTTGAGCCTGCTCGCGGCCCCGGACGCGCCGTCCTCGCCGACCCAGAGGGTGCGCTTGCCGATGGCGTCGAACAGCGGCTGCACCTTCGGCCGCACGTCCCGCGGACCCGCGGCCATCACGACGAGCTGACCGTTCTCGGCAGGCTGGCGGGTGCCCTGGACGGGCGCGTCCACGAACACCAGGCCCCGGTCGGCGGCGAACGCGGCGAGGCTGCCGACGTCCTCGCCCACCGTGCTCAGCTGAACCCACACGACGCCCTCGCGCAGCCCCGGCTCGGCGGCCTTGATGGTGTCGGACACCACCGGACCGTCCTTGAGGACGGTGACCACCACATCGGCTTCCCGAACCGCTTCGGCTGGTGAGTCGGCCACCTCGACGCCGTGTCCGGCCAATTCCTGAGCTTTGCTCGCGGTACGATTCCACGCGCGAACGGAAAAGCCCTTCTCGGCCAGATTCCGGGCCACCGGGAAACCGATTGTCCCGGTACCCAGGACAGCGACGACGGGTGCTTCGGACGTGCTCATGGAAAGTTGTCTCCTTATCGTGGGATGGGTGTCGCTGCTTCCTGCTTTCCCGTTCGCGGCGGTCGTCAACCGCGAATGGCAGTCGACATCTCGTCGGATTTGTCGGATTCGACGGATTCGCCGCGGCGCAGCGCTCCGGCGACCAGCGCCGCGCCGAGTCCCGCGACCGCGAGCACCGCGCCGAGCCAGGCGGGTGCGGTGAACCCGAGGCCCGCGCTGATCGCCAGGCCGCCGAGCCACGGCCCGAGGGTGTTGCCGACGTTGAACGCCGAGGTGTTGGTCGTGGTGGCCAGCGTCGGCGCGCCACCGGCCTCGCGCATCACCTGCGCCTGCAACGCCGGGTTGATCGAGAACGCCGCGACGCCGAACGCCGCCACGGCCACCGCGGTGGCCCACTTGTCGTGGGCGAGCACCGACAGCAGCGCCAGCACCACCGCCATCGCGGTCGTCCCCGCGTACAGGGTCGCCTGCAAGTGGCGGTCGGCGAAGCGGCCACCGATCAGGTTGCCCGCGAAGCAGCCGACGCCGAACAGCATCAGCAACGGCGACACCGCGCCCTGCGGGAAGCCCGAGACGTCGGTGACCAGCGGCGCCAGGTAGCTGAAGCAGCAGAACACGGCGGCCTGGGTGAGCATGCTGGTGGCCAGCGCCACCCACACCCGCGGCCGGCGGAACGCGCCGAACTCGGCCCGCACGCCGACGTGCCGGGGCGGCGGCAGGCGCGGCACGAGGAACAGCACGCCGAGCAGCGCCAGCACGGCCAGGGCGTCGACCACCCAGAAGCTCGTGCGCCACCCGCCGTACTGGCCGAGCACCGTCCCCGCGGGCACGCCCAGGACCGTGGCCACCGTGAGCCCGCTGAACATGATCGCGAGCGCCCGCCCGCGTCGTCGCGGCCCGGCCAGTTCGACGGCCACGACCGAGCCGACGCCGAAGAACGCGCCCTGCGCCAGCGCGGCGACGACGCGGCCGGTCATGAGCACCGCGTAGCCGGAGGCGAGCGCGCCGATGGTCTGCCCGACGATGAACAGGCCGAGCAGCCCCGCCAGCGCGGTCTTGCGCGGCACCCGGAGCGTGGCGAGGGTGAGGACCGGGCCGCCGACGACCACCCCGAGCGCGTACCCCGAGATCAGCAGCCCGGCGTCCGGAATGGACACCGCGAGGTCCGAGGCCAGTTCGGGCAGCAGGCCGGAGACCATGAACTCGCTCGTGCCGATGCAGAACACGCTGAGTCCGAGAACGTACACAGCGAGCGGCATTCCATCTCCCGTCGGAATCGGTGATGGTCGCGCCGTGCGCCCTACAAAGCGCGCAGGACCATCTCTACGACCCCCACGAGGGACTCGCGGGAGGCGGTCTTCCCCAGTACGCGCAGGCCGTACATCGAGTTCAGGACGTACAGGGCCAGAGCGCGCGCGTCGTCGTCGGCGGTCACCTCACCGGTGGCCTGGGCGACGCGGATCGCCTCGTGCAGCGCGTTCTCCATGCGCACGAACACCTCGCGGACCAGTTCGCGCACCGCGGGGTCCTGGTCGGCGAGCTCCAGCGCCGCGTTCACGGCGAGGCACCCGCGGGGCGGGCCCTGGGTGGTCTCCTCGTCGACGACGGTCATCAGCAACGCGGAGACCCGGTCACGCAGGCTGCCGGGCCCGGCGAGCACCTGCTCCTGCCGCGCCGTCCACACGGAGTCGTAACGGCGCAGCGCGTCGCGGAACAGGTGCTCCTTGCTGGTGAAGGCGTTGTACAGACTGCCCCGCCCGAGGCCCGTCGACTCCACCAGGTCCTGCACGGTGGTCGCCATGAAGCCCTTCGACCAGAACGTCTTCATGGCGTGGTCGAGGACCGAGTCGGGGTCGAACGCCTTCGGTCGGACCATGACATCGACGGTAGCAGTTCTGTAACGTACGTTCAAATCAGGGGGTTCGCGCAGCTCAGAGCGGTGCGCGGGGCGGGGCCTCAGCCCTCTTCTTCCCCCGCCGGTTCCTTGTCGGCGGTGCCGACCGCGCTGACCAGGGAGTCCGTGTCCAACCACAGGTAGAGCGGCTTCTCCCGGCGCAGGGTGTCGACCACTTCGCCGAACCTGCCGAGCGGGAAGTGGATCTCCGGGCCGTACGACAACGGCACGTTCGGCGGCACGGGTCCGTCATCCGCGAAGAAGATGATCCGCCCGATCATGTCGGTGGTGCCGGTGACGAAGCACGCGATGTCGGCCTCGTACTGGGAGTTGTTGCTGGAGTGCACGATCGAGTAGGAGTCGAAGGGCTTCTTGATGATCGCCATGCCGTGCCTCCCGCGTCGCTTACCCGGACATGGCACAGGAGTACCGGACCGACGACCCCGATCCGCCGCGCCGCGACCGATCCACCCGACCGGGCCGAGGGCTCATCCTGTCGACGTCACCCCACCTCACGGGCTGCAACCGAGGCGGCCGGTCTTGGGCCGGTCGAGCACGACCCGCGCGGGGCTGAGGTTCACGGCGGGAACAGCGCGGACAGCCGGGGCAGGTGCTCGCGGAACGCGTCGTCGTCGGACCAGTGCCAGGTCGGTCCCGCCGGCTCGTCCGGGCGCGTCAGGGCGGCGAGCGCCTTGTCGACCGCCTCGTGGAACGAGTCCGTCTCGCCGCACACGCGTCCGTAGGCCTCTTCGACGCACGCGCCGATCGCCTGGAAGCCCAGCCGGCCGTCGCCGTCCTCACCGGCCATCGCGCGGACCACGGGCACGTCGGCGAGCGTGTCCGGGTCGTCGACCGCGCGGGTGAACACGTCCCGGCCCTGGAGGATGAGCCCGTCGCGGAAGTCCATGAACCCGTCGTCACCGCAGCCGCCCTCGATCAGGTACGCCGCGAGCCACAGCGGTTGGCGGTACGCCGAGTCCGTGACCCGGATGAAGGTGATCTCCCAGTCGACGATGTCGGCCGGGCGGAGCCGTGCGAGTTCGTCGGTCAGCGCGTCGGGCAGCGGGTCGTCCGCGTGGTTGCGGTCCCCGGCGCGGTCGCCCACCGCGGTGCGGGCCCGTTCGACCACGGCCCACCAGTCGTCGATCTCCACCGGCGCATCGTATAGGTCGCGGATGTGGTGTCTGAGCGTTGAATCCAGGTGCGCTGAACGCAGGACTCACGCGCCGTGGACGCAGGACCCTCGTGCGACGGTCAGGTGGCGGGCCGAGGCCACGTCCGGGCAGCCCGCCAGGCGGAGCGCGGTCTCGAACTCGGCGCGCAGGACGTCCAGCACCGCGGTCACACCCCGCTCGCCGCCCGCGGCGAGACCCCACAGCACGGGCCGGCCGACCAGCACCGCCGAGGCACCCAACGCCAAGGCCCGCAGGACGTCCACTCCGCTGCGGACACCGCTGTCCAGCAGCACCGGGCACCGCCCGGCCACCGCGGCGACGACCTCCGGCAGCGCGACCGCGCTCGGCACCGCGCCGTCCAACTGCCGGCCGCCGTGGTTGGACACCACCACGCCCCGCACGCCGAGATCCACGGCCCGGGCCGCGTCCCGCGCGTCCAGCACCCCCTTGAGCACCAGCGGCAGGCTCGTGCGCGCCCGGATCCACTCCAGGTCACGCCAGCTCAACGACGGGTCGAACACCGCGCTGGTGTGCCGGGCGATCGCCGAGTCGCCGGGCACCCGTTCGCCGACCTCGCCGTCGGTGTTCACCGGTTTGACCCACGACGGCAGCGCGAACCCGTTGCGCAGGTCCCGCAGCCGCCGCCCGAGCACCGGCACGTCGACCGTCAGCACCACCGCGCGGCACCCCGCCTCCTCGGCGCGGCGCAGCAGCTTCACCACCACCTCGCGGTCGCGCAGCCAGTACAGCTGGAACCACGTCGTGCCGCCCGCCGCGGCCACGTCCTCGATCGGGTCGGAGCTGAGCGTGCTCACGACGTACGGCACACCGGCCGCCGCCGCGGCAGCGGCCGCCGCGCGCTCGCCACCCTCGTGGATCAGCCGCTGGTAGGCCATCGGGGCCACGGCCAGCGGCAGCGTGGACCAGGCACCGAACAGCTCGCAGCCCGGGTCGCAGGTGGAGACGTCGACCAGCGCCCGCGGCACGACCGCGACCCGGTCCAACGCGGCCCGGTTCGCGGCGAGCGTGACCTCCTCACCGCTGCCGCCCGCGATGTAGTCCCACACGTCCGGCGCCGACCGCTCGGCGGCCAACCGCTCGACGTCGGCCGTCGACCACACCTCACGCATAAGCCGCCGCCTGCATCGAGTACAGCTCGGCGTACAGGCCGTTCGCGGCCATGAGCTCGTCGTGCGAACCGTGCTCCCGCACGCGTCCGTCGGCCACCACCACGATGAGGTCGGCCATGCGCACGGTGGAGAACCGGTGCGAGACGAGCAGGGTGATGGCACCGGTCCGCCGCCCGACCTCGCGCGCGCCGGCCGCGTACCGCTCGAACAACCGGTGCTCGGCCTGCGCGTCGAGCGCCGAGGTCGGCTCGTCCAGGACGAGCAGCAACGGCTCGCGGCGCATCATGGCCCGGCCCAGCGCGAGCTTCTGCCACTGGCCGCCGGACAGCTCCACGCCGTCGGCGTAGGTCTTGCCGAGCCGGGTCTCGACACCGTCCTCGAGGCGTTCCAGGACGTCCTCGGCGCGGGCGCGGCGCAGGGCGTCGTGCACGGCGTCGGTCGAGTCGATCTCGGCCAGCTCGCCGACACCGACGTTCTCGCGGGCCAGCAGCTCGAACCGGGCGAAGTCCTGGAACCCGGTCGCGATGCGGGCGCGCCACCCGTCCACGGGGAAGCGGGTGAAGTCCGTGCCGTCCAGCGCGACCGTGCCGGTGGTGACCGGGTAGAACCGGCACAGCAGCTTGATCAGGGTGGTCTTCCCGGCGCCGTTCTCGCCGACGAACGCGACCGTGCCGCCCGCGGGCAGGGTGAGGTCGACGTCGGCGATGACCGGCCGGTCGGTGCCCGGGTAGGTGAAGGACACGCCACGCAGCTCGATGCCGTCCCGGACGCGCCCGGGCACGTCCCGGTCGGGCGGTGGCGGCGCCTGGTCCGCCACCAGCGCGCGGACCCACCGCAGGTTGCCCATGACCCGCCCGGTGCGCTGCATCTCCTGCAACGTGGCCACCGACGAGGTCACCTGCTGGTTCACCTGGGACGCCAGGGTCAGCACGAGCAGGACGTCGCCCACGCCGCGCTGCCCGGCCACCGCGTCGCGCAGCACCAGCAGCGTGCCCAGCACGTAGGCCACGGCGAAGAAGAGCTCACCGCCGGTGCGCAGCACCACGGCCCGGCGCTCACCGCGCCACAGCAGGTCCGACGCGTCGTCCCAAGCGCGGCGCTGGCGCGCGCGCAGCTCCGACTCCAGCCCGCCGACCCGCAGCTCCTTGGCCGACGCCGCGTTCGCCACGAGCCCGAAGAGGTGCTTGGCGTGCCGGGACGGCGGTGCCGAACGCTCCCGCGCGGCGTTGACGATCGACTCGGCGCGCCGGCCGAGCAGCAGCGGCGGCACGGCGGCCAGCGGCAGCAGCAACAGCAGCGGGTTGAGCCGGGCCAGCAGGACCGCGGTGATCGAGATCGCCACCAGCAGGCCGAGGCTGTTCAGCAGGCCTTCCATCGAGCCCCACCCGGCCCGGTGCAGCTCCTGCCGCAGCACCTGGATCTTGTCGGCGTACTCGGGCCGCTCGTGGTGCTCCAGCCCGGCCGAGCCGTTGGTCATCTCGATCAGCTCGCGCTCCAGGCGCGGCACGGCGCGGTCGCCCAGCTCGAAGTAGAAGATGTGCGCGAAGTGCCCGGCCGTCAGCGCGGCGATCACCGCGACCACGACCAGCACCGCCGCCACGGTCGCGCCCCGGACGTCGCCCGCCAGCGCCGAGTCGGTGAGCGCGGCCAGGGCGGGCGCGGCCAGCGGCATCGCCGACGCCTGGGCGATCATGAGCACGACCGCGAGCACCAGGCGGTAGCGGCTCTCCTGCCAGGCGATGAGGAGCAGCTCCCAGCCACCGCGGACGACCTCGATCACCGGCTGACCCCCTCCGCCACCACGTCCGCGCCGTCCAGTACGCCGCCGTCCTCGACACCACCGTCCTCGACACCCAGCCCGTGGGCGAATCGCTTCGCCTGCAAGGTGAACAGGCGCGCGTAGTGGCCGCCCGCCGCCATCAGCTCGTCGTGCGAACCCCGTTCCACCACGTGCCCGCCGTCCACCACCACGATGTGGTCGGCCCGCCGGACGCTGGAGAACCGGTGCGAGATCAGCAACGACGTCACGCCGCGCGTCAGCTCCACGAACCGGTCGAAGAACGCCACCTCGGCGCGGACGTCCAGCGCCGCCGTGGGCTCGTCCAGCACGAGGACCCGGGCGCCCGCCTCCAGCGCGTAGAGCGCCCGGGCGATGGCGATCCGCTGCCACTGCCCACCGGACAGGTCCGTCCCGCCCGGATAAGCCCGCGAGAGCGGCGTGTCCAGGCCGTCGGGCAACGCGAGCAGCGCCTCGGCGATCCCGGCGCGCTCCGCCGCGCGCAGCACCACCGCGCGGTCCACCGGCACGTGCGCCGCGCCCAGCGCGATGTTCTCCACCGCCGTCAGCTCGTAGCGCACGAAGTCCTGGAAGATCACGCCGACCTGGCGCCGCCAGAGCACCGGGTCGAACTCCGCGATGTCCACGCCGTCCGCGCGCACCGCACCCGCCGTCGGCTCGTACAGCCGCGCGAGCAGCTTCACGAGCGTGGTCTTGCCCGCCCCGTTGACGCCGACCACGGCCGTGCACCGCCCGGCGGGCAGCTCCAGGTCGATGCCGTCGAGGACGGCGCGGTCCGAACCGGGGTAGTGGAAGCCGACGCGGTCGAACGTGAGCGACGCGGCCGGCGTGCCCGGGGGAACCTCGGCCCGACCCCGCGGTGGCTGACCCGCGTCCAGCTCGTCCAGCCGGTCGCGCAGGAGTTGCAGGGCCGTCAACGACTGCATCGCGTACTGGGTGCTGGTGTCCGACTCGGGGTAGTAGCCGCCCAGCGAGATCGCCAGCACGACCGCCTGCACCCCGAGCGCCAACGCGGTCAGGCTCACCCGCCCGGTCGCGGCGAGCTGGGCGGCGTGCACCATCGCGCCACCCGCCAGCAGCAGGCCCAGTGCCGTCAGCACCAGGTACGGCTTCAGGTAGACGCGGCGGCGCGCCCGTTCGAAGGTGTTGCGCACGGCCTCCCACACGGCCGCGTAGCGATCCGCGAGCCAGCCGGTGAGGCCGAACACCCGGATCTCCTTCGCCGCCACGTCGGTCATCGTGAGCTCGTGCAGGTAACCGATCTCGCGCATCCGGCCGATGAGGTCGCGGCCGACCCGCGAGTACTTGCGCAGCCCGCCGCGCTGGCCGTAGCGGAACGCCAGCACCGCCGCGCCGACCCCGAGCCCGGAGAGCCAGCCGATCGCCGGCCCGATGGCCACGACCAGGGCCGCCAGGCGGGTGTAGCGGGCGATCAGCGCCACCAGGCCGAAGCACGCCTGCCCCGGCGTGCCCCA
Source organism: Saccharothrix saharensis (assembly GCF_006716745.1). Classification (NCBI taxonomy): domain Bacteria; kingdom Bacillati; phylum Actinomycetota; class Actinomycetes; order Pseudonocardiales; family Pseudonocardiaceae; genus Saccharothrix; species Saccharothrix saharensis. The sequence goes on from NZ_VFPP01000001.1 coordinate 8,530,518, forward strand.
GTCGCGCTCGAAGGCGCGCACGGCCTCGTTCAGCTCGTCCAGCGTGCGCTGGTCCTCCAGCGGACCGATGCCGACCGGGCGCAGCATCAACGCCATCGCGTCGTCCCGCAGCGCGCTGTCCACCCGGCGCCGCAACTGCTGCCCGAAGGCGTTGCCCACGGGCGTGAGGATCTGGGTGAGCAGGAAGGCGGCGGCGGCGAACAGGAAGATCGAGGTCAGCCGGTCCCAGGCCGGGCTGCCGACTCCGCCGCCGACCGCGGCCGGCACCTCACCGAGCAGCGTGCTCGTCGCCACCACGAAGGCCACCGGCAACAGGCCGAGCACGAAGTGCAGCACGGCCAGGAACACGACGAGGCCGACACCGCCGGACGGCAGCAGCCGCGCGATCCGCACCCGCGGCCGCACCGCCTCGTCCACCCAGTTCGCCCACGTGGCGTGCAACCCGGACGTCGCGGACCCCGCCGCGGGAGGTGTTCCGGTCGTCATGGCGCTCCCGCGAGTCCTTCGGTCGTGCGGTTCGGAGACCGACCGCTCGTCGAATCGGCCGCAGGCGCACCGCCGCGGTTCTCGTGATCCCGGAGGGACGCTGATCGCAACCGGCCGGCCAGGCGCCCCAGGGCATCCAAGCACGGGGGCGCGAGCACCTTCAAGCAGGTGATTTCGTGGATCCGCAACGATTTCTTGCGCAACTCCGGCGACGGTGCCGGGTCGACCGGGTGCCAGTGCCGGCGTCGGACCGAAGAGCGGGCGGTCGACCGTGCCGACAAGCCGTAGTGCCGGGACGATGCCTCCTCCCCGGTGTCGTCGCGGACGGCTACGGTCGTCGCGCGACAGGCGACGTGCGGGCGGATGGGATGGGGTGGAGGCGGATGGCCACCGGCGGCTTCTCGTCGAAAGGGCTGGCGCGCGTGCGGGACGTGGTGGCGCACCAGGTCGAGTCCGGCTTCGCGCCCGGTGCGGTGGGCGTCCTCGCCCGCCGCGGCGAGGTGCACGTCGTGGCGTCGGGCACCCTCGCCTTCGAGGGCACGGGCGCGGGGACGCCCATGGCGGCCGACACGATCTGCCGCACGGCCTCGATGACCAAGCCGCTCGTCGCCGCGTGCGCGATGACCCTCGTCGACGACCGGACCCTGCGCCTCGACGACCCGGTCGACGACCTCCTGCCGGAGCTGGCGGACATGACCGTGCTCGCCGACTTCCACGGTCCGCTGGACGACACCGTCCCGGCGCGACGCCGGATCACGCTGCGGGACCTGCTGGCGTACACCTGCGGCATCGGCGTGATCCCGACCAAGCCGGGGAAGGTACCGCTCATCGACGCGCTGAACGCACTCGACTACTCGACGCCGGACGAGTGGATGCGCGGGCTGGGCGCGCTGCCCCTCGCCCACCAGCCGGGTGAGCGCTGGCTGTACGACACCGCCTCCAACGTGACCGGCGTGCTCATCGCCCGCGCCACCGGGATGTCCTTCGGGGACGCCTTCCGGGAACGGCTCTGCGAGCCGCTCGGGATGAAGGACACCGCTTTCAGCGTGAGCGGCGAGGACATCGCCCGGTTGGCGACGGCGTACCAACGCGACAGTCCCGCCACCGGCGCGCGGGTGGTGGACGACGGCCCCGATGGGCGGTGGAGCCGGCCGCCGGTGTTCGAATCCGGTGGCGGCGGCCTCGTCTCGACCGCACAGGACTACTTCGCCTTCGCCGCCGCCCTGCTGGCCGGCGGCACCCACCGCGGCCGGCGGGTGTTCTCCCGGTCGGCGGTCACGCTGATGACCACCGACCAGCTGACGCCGGCGCAGCGGGAGAACTCCGGGTTCTGGCCGGGGTTCTTCAACGAGATGGGCTGGGGCTTCGGGATGTCGGTCCTGACCCGCCCCAGCCACCACGGCCCGTCGGCCGGCAGCTACGGGTGGTCCGGCTTCTACGGCACCGCCTGGTACAACGATCCCGCCCAGGACCTGACCGCCCTGTTCTTCATGCAACGGGGGCACGCGGGTGACCAGAGGTTGCCGGTGTGGCAGGAACTCTGGCCCGCGGTCTACCAGGCGATCGAGGACTGAACGCGAGGCGGCCGGGTCACCGGGTAGCGGTCAGCGCCCGGTGCCGGTGGCGAGGGGTGCCGGCCACGCGGCGGGGTCCGTCGGGTCGGTCGGGGCGGTGGGGCACAGGACGTAGTGGCGCGGGGTGAGGACGTTGAGGTAACCGGGCAACGCGGCCAGGCACCGGGCGTGTGCCTGCTCGGGCGTACGCACGGCGTCGGTCGCGGTCAGGTAAGCGACCAGGTCGCGGCCGTCGACCGAGCCGAAGGCGCGAGCCGTCGCGGGTGCCAGTGCCTCGTCCAGCAACCGCTGCAGCTCGACGAGGTCGACCCAGCACGAGTCGACCAGCACCCAGTCGGACGTGCGGGTGATGGTTTCCACGCCGGTGGCCTCGCGGATGCCCTGGGCGTCGAGGTCACCCGCCGCCGCGGCCACCAACAGGCGCTCGACGGCCAGCAACAACGACTCCATCTCGGCCCGGGGCACCAGCCCGGTGTCCGAGCTCCACAGGTCGAGCCGGACCCGACCGTCCACCTCGGTCAGGCCGAACCGCAGTGGCGTCCCGTTGTGGGGCACCGGGCGTCCTCGGAGTTCCGTCTGGCGCAACGCGGCGGTGATCTCCTCCGGCCGGTGCTTGACGCCCGCGGTGACGCCGGACCACGACTCGGGCACGAGGCTGTTGAACAACGGGTCGTAGAGGAAGTGCATGCCCCGCTCGTGCTGGGTCCGCGCGTCCGCCGCGCCGCGCTCGACGCCGTCGTACCGGGAGTGCCTGCTCGCCTCCAGCACGGCCGCCCACGTGTGCTTGACCAGCGCGTCGAAGCCGCGGTCGCCGACCTCGACGGCGACGAGGTTGCCCTGCGCCAGGGAACCGACGAAGTCGACGAGGTGGCGCTCGAAGCGGTTGCTCGACAGCGACGGGAACACCAGTTCGCGGTAACCGGTGCGCCGGGCCAGCACCGCGCACGTCGCGGCCAGCACGACGGAGGACCGACTGGACCGCGTGCGGGCCGCCACCTGCCGCACCGCCATCGCGGCGGCCGGTGACGACAGCTCCACCGCCAGCGACTCGCCGGACGGGCTGGTCCCCGGCAGCGCGAGCACGTAGCGGGGTTGCCGCCGCGCCAGGTCGCGGACGTAGTCGTTCGCCGCCCGGGTCCGCCGTCGCTCGGCGGGCGTCGCCTCCAGCTCGGCCTGGTCCAGCGGCTGGTGGCGGGGTTCGCCCACCTGCCGGCGGTCCGGGTGCGCGAGCATCCCGGCGAACTCGCGCTTGAGCACCTCGATGGAGCCGAAGTCGACGGCCATGTGCGAGAAGCCCGCGACGCACGCGATGACCGTGCCGTGCTCGTCGGTGGCCACCGCCATCCGCAGCGTGGTGGCCGCCGTGTCCCGCCGCTCCTGCAACCACGCGAGCAGCCGCACCGCCACGGCGGTGCGGTCGCGGGGACCCCACGGGCCCTCGCCGAGGGCGCACACGTGGAGCGTGAACGCGCCGGTCGCCGAGACCACCTGGCGGGGGTCCTCGCCCCGGACGTAGGTGGTCCGCAGGGATTCGTGCCTGGCCACCAGCACGGCGGCCGTCTCGACCACGTCGGCCACGGACCGCCCGTCGGGCACGGGCAGTTCGACGCGCAGGACGGCGGCGATGTGGTCGTCGTCGGGCCCCAGCCACTGCATGGTGTTGAGCTGGCCGAGGGTCACGGGCCCCTCGGCCGCACGCGACCCGGTGGCGGTGACCTGGATGGCGTCGACGGGGGTGAGCCGGACGCGCCGCCTGCGCCGACCGGTGTCGGTCGAGGTGCTCATCCCGGTCAGCCGATCAACCCGCGCAGCACGCCGGCGACGTCCCCGTCCGGGGGCGTGTGCTCGCGCGTCACCGCCGACGGCCAGTCCGCGAACGCCGGCCGGTCGGGCGAGGGGCCGGGGAAGACGTCGACCGGCCCGGGGTACGGCCGGGGTTCCCAGTCGCGGACGGCGTCCTCGTTCGCCTGCCACACCCGCACCGAACGCCTGACCGACTCGGTGGTCGCGTCCGACGGCACGAGGTCGAGCTCCTTCCACCGGTCCAGGACCTCGACCAGGTCACCGGGTGGCTGGTCGAGCCGCGGTCCGAGGTCGAGGAGACCGTCGTCGACCAGGGCCAGCAGCCGCACCTCGGCGCCGCCCTCGGTGAGCCGGACGGCCATCTCGTGCGCGATCGGCGCGCCGGTCGCACAGCCGCCGAGCAGGTAGGGGCCGGTCGGCCAGGCCGCGCGGACGGCCTCGACGTAGGTGTGCGCCATGGCCGGCACCGAGGCGACCGGGTCGACGTCGGAGTACAGCCCGGCCGCTTGGAGCCCGAACACGGTGAAGTCCTCGCCCAGCGCCTGCGCCAGTCCGGCGTACGCGCCGACCTGCCCGTTGGTCGGGTGGACCAGGAACAGCGGGGGAGCGGTCCCGTCGCCGCGCTGGACCTCCACCAGCGGGCCGGACAACCGTCCGTTGTGGTCGCGCAGCAGGGCGGCGAGCCCCTCCACGGTGGGGTGCTCGGTCACCACGTTCAGGGGCAGTTGGACACCCAGCTCCTCGAACACGGCGTTGACGACCCGGGCCGCGTCGAGCGAGTTGCCGCCCAGCTCGAAGAAGTTCTCCCGGATGCCGACGGCGAACCCGATGACCTCCTGCCACTGCCGGGCCAGCCACAGCTCCACCGGGTCGCGGGGGTACCGGTAGCCGCTGTCGAGCACGTCGTCCACGATCGGGTTCATGGTGTGGGTGCACCACCTTCGTGATCGGCGGCGAGCCGCCAGCGCTGGATCTTCCCGGCCGCGGAGCGGGGGAGTCGGTCGACGAACGCGAAGTGCTTCGGGATCTTGTAGCCGGCCAGCCGCCGACCGCAGTGCGCGGCGAGGTCGGCCTTGCGGACGTGCACCTCGGGGCGCAGCACCACCTGCACGCCGACCACCGACCCGAGGGTCCGGTGCGGCACGGCGAGCGCGACGGCGTCGACCACCGCGGGGTGGGCCAGCAACGCGGCCTCGACCTCGTTCGGGTCGACCTTCTCACCGCCCACGTTGATCGTGCCGTGGTCGCGGGGTTCGAGGTAGAGGTAGCCGTCGCGGTCGAGCCTGCCGCGGTCGCCCACGGTGGCGAAGCCGTCCGGAGTGGTGCGGACGACCTGGTCGTTGACGTAGTCGGACCGGCCCACCCGCTGGGGGGTGCGCATGAACACGGTGCCGGCCTCGCCCGGCGCGACCGGTGCGCCGTCGTCGTCCAGGACGCGGAGCTGGGTCAGCACACCGCGCCCGACCGTGCCCGGCCGGGCCAGCCACTCGTCACCGCGGGCCAGCGTCACGCCGATGCCCTCGGTCGCGCCGTACAGCTCGAAGACCCGCTCGGGGCCGAGCAGGTCGATCCACCCGCGCTTGGTGTCCGCGTCGCAGGCGGCCGCGGTGTGCAGGAGCGCCCGCAGGCTGTCGAAGGCCGCCGGGTCTGCTTCGGCGAGCATCAGGATCTCGCGCATGTGGGTCGGCGTCAGCTGCACCCACTCGACGCGGTACCGCCGCACCAGGTCGACGGTCCACTGCGCGGCGAAGAACGGTTGCAGCACAACGGTGTTCATGTCCAGCAGCGCGTCCACGAACGCGGTGAACGGCGCCGCGTGGTACAGCGGACCGACGATGAGCTGCCGCTGGCCGGTCCGCCACCCGGTCTGCCGGATCACCAGCGACGGCGTCCGCGCGGGGTCGTAGCGCAACGGCCCCGGTCGTGCGGAGATCTTCGGCACGCCCGTGCTCGCGCCGGTCGCCAGCAGGTAGGCCGCGACGCCGTCCCGGGTCGACGGCGCGGCGGCCGACACCACCGCCGGCCCCGGCCGGTTCCCGGCGTCCATCAGGTGCACGTGCCCGTACCGGCGGCCGAGCAGTCCGAACAGGACGTCCCGCTCGGCCGCGGGGGTGGCCGGGTGCAACGGGAAGACGGGCACCTCGGCCGCGAGCGCCGCCGCGATGCCGGTCGCCGCGGCCAGGGTGTTGGCCGCTTCCACTACGACGCACGACGGCACGTCCGGGTCGAGCGCCGCCCGCAGCGCGTCCACCGCGTCCCGCACCGACCCGGCGAGTTCACCCCACGACAGGGTCCGCTCGGCCAGGTCGGCGTCGAACCCGATCAGGGCCGTCCGGCCGGGTTCGGCGCGGGCGATGTCGGCGATCCGCCGGTGCACGGGGAGGGTCATCGCTACCGCAGCATCTCGGCCAGTCGCCGGACGCTGGACGCGCTCATGAACTCGTACACGTCCAGCGGCCGGTCGAACTCCGCTTCGAGCGCGGCGATGATGCCGAGCGCGGACAGCGAGTCGCCGCCCAGCTCCAGGAAGTCGTCGGTCGCGCCGACCGGCCGGACGTCCATCTGCGCCGACCAGATCGCCGCCACCCGCCGCTCGACGTCGTCGCGCGGGTCCTCGAAGAGGGTGCACCGGCCGTCGGCGACGGCCGCCGCCACCTGCGCGGCGTCCACCGCGCCGTCGACCACCGGGAGCCGGTCCACGACGAGCACGCCGTTGAGCCCGCAGTCCTCGCCGAGCTGCTGCCGCACGTGGTTGCGCAGCACCGGCCCGCTCAGGTACTCGGTCAGCTCGACGGCCGCGACGGTGACCTCACGGCCGTCGTGCGCCACGACGGCGACGCCGGCCCGGCTCACACCGGGGTGCGCGGACAGGACGTCGGCTATCTCGGCCACGCTCACCATGGACGCTCTCCTCTCAACAGTTCGGCGACGAGGTCGTGCACCGCGGACTCGCGCAGCAGGTCGGCGTGGTCGAAGTCCAGGTCGAGGCGCCGGGCGTCGTCCACGGGCGGCTCCTGGTCCTTCGAGGACAGGAACAACGGCGTCCCGGAGCGGGTGTCGAACCGGCCCTGGGCGGCCAGCAGCATGTAGTCCACGTAGGCGGTGAACCCGCCGGTGAGCTGCTGCCGGAAGAACTGGTTGAGCGACAGCCGGGCGGCGACCTCGCCCATCAGCGCGTCGTACCGGTCGACCAGGGCCGCGGCGATCCGGGGCAGGTCGTCCGGGTGCGCCTCGACCAGGCCGTCCGCCAGGGCACGCGCGTCGTCCAGCTCCTCGGTGGTCAGGTGGTCCGCGGAGGTCTCGATGGTGGACGTGAACTGGTGGCCCACCGAACCGGCCGTGGTCGCCACGGCGTCGAAGAGCAGGGTCACCGGTGCGGGGGCGGACTTCGCGACGGCGTCGGCGACACAGGTGGCCAGCGACGACCCGGCGCAGTACCCCAGCACCGCGCGGACCGGGCGGCCGGTCGCCTCCACGTCCGCCACCCAGCGGTCGACGCACGCGTCGAGCGGCCCCGCGCCCGGCTGGGTGATGTGCAGGAAGGAGGCGTCCACCGCAACACCGGACGCCAGGTCGGCGAACCCCGCCGCGGCCCGACCACCGGGGAAGTCCAGGCACAGCACGAGGTCCGGCCCGCGGTCGGACAGCCACCGCCAGTGCGTCAGTTCCACGACCCCGCCTCCCGGGTGTCCACGGCCGCCGCCAGCGCCCGGTAGTCGACCTTGCCGCCCGGCGTCTGGGGCAGGCGGTCCACGTGGCGGACCGCCACGTGCCGGCTCGGCACCCCCAGGGTCTCGGCCAACCGCCGCCGCTGCTGCTCGTGCACCTCCGGGTCGCCCGCGCCGAACAGGTACACCACGTCGTCCTCGCCGCGGACCACGGCGGACGGGTGACCGGACCGCTCGACCACGCGCTCCAGGTCGTCCAGGCTGGTGCGGACGCCGAGCACCTTGACGATCCGCTTGGTGCGCCCGGTCAGGTAGAGGTAGCCGTCCCGCAGGTATCCCAGGTCGCCCGTGTCGAGGAGGTCGACCTCGGGTCCCCGGCCGAGGTCGTCGCGACCGCTCGCGTAGCCGAGCATCACGCCCGGGCCGCGGTAGTGCACGGCGCCCTCGCCGGGCGCGGCCCGGTCGTGCGCCTCGGTGGGCGCGATGGTGATGACGCCACCGGGCACGGCCGTCCCGACCGAGCCGAGGCGGTCCGGGAGGGCGGCCGGGTCGAGGCACGTGATCCGCGACGTGGCCTCGGTCTGGCCGTACATGGGGAAGAACCGGCCCCGCCGCCGCTCCATCATCCGCACCAGCCGCATCGTCAGCTCGTCGCCGAGACGGGCGCCCGACTGGGTCATCGTGCGGATCTCGGTGCGTTCCAGCAGGTTCAGGTGTGCCGGGCCGAACGCCGCGTAGGTCGTCGGCACGGCGGCGAACGAGGTGGCACCCGCCCTGGTCGCGTGGTCCCACATCGCCAAGGACAGCGGTGACCGGTCGGTCAGCACGATGCTAGCGCCCGCGCTCAGGTGGCTGTTCACGACCGATAAGCCATAGGCATGGGTAATCGGCAACGTGGTCGGGGCGCGTTCCGCGGCCGTGACGCCCAAGGCGCGGACGATGGCGGCCGCGTTGTCGGCCAACGCGTCGTACGACAGCCGCACGGCTTTGGGGCTCCCCGTCGTTCCGGAAGTCGACAGCAGCAGTGCCGTGTCCGGGAAGATGTCGCCCGCGGGCCGCGTCGAACGCCTGCGGAAGACGTGCGAACCTCCCACGTCCGCACCGGGCTCGTAGCCGAGCGCGGTCAGGTCCGACCCTCCACCGGGTGCCGGTACCACGAATTCCGGTTGGTACTTCGAAAGTATTTCGGACGAGGCGGGCAGGAATGCGACCGTGTGGCCGAGCCGCAGCGCGGCCAGGTAGGTCAACAGCGTGGCCGGGTCGCGGTCTCCCGCGCACAGCACCAACGCCTTGGTGTCGTGGCGCAGTGACCGCTCGGCTTCGCCGACGAGCGCGGCCAGGTCGCCGTAGGACAGCGTCCGCCCGCCGACGAGGTGGACGGCAGGTGACCGCGGCGGCGCCTCTCCGTGCGTCACGAGATCGAGCATCGCCGAGGGCATGGCGCACATTCTGCGGCTGTTCCGGACGGCGGTCCATAGCCCGTATTCGGGTGCGGACTCGTGCTTGACGGCCTCGACCCCGGTGGGGCAGATTCCCGTTGACCTCCCGGAGAGGGGAAGTGCCGCCATGAATTCTGAGATCCGCCAGTTCCTTTTCGACTCGTTGACGGTCATGAAGTACAGCACCGCCGACATGGACGACGACACGGTGCTCGGCCCGGCAGGCGCCGACCTCGAATCGCTCGCCCTGGCGGAGCTCTCGCTCCGGGTGGAGGACCACTTCGGCGTCCGGTTCAACGAGGACGAGGCCGAGCGGTTCGCGGCCATGACGGTCGGCGAGTTCTGCGCCGAGGTGGCCCGACGCGCGCAGACCGCCACGGCGACGTGAGCGCAAGCGTTGCCGTGACGGGGATCGGGCTGGTCAGCCCGGTCGGCACCGCGGTCGAGGAGGTCTTCGAGGCGGTGTGCGCAGGCCGGTCCGCGGTCGTGCGCCCGCCGGCGGGCCACCCGCTGCACGGTGTGCTCGACGCGGCCGCGATCGGGCCGGTCATCGACCCGGAAAGCGTTATGCCGCCGAAGGAAGCGCGGGTCGTCGACCGCTCGATCGTGATGGCCGTGCGCGCCGCGGACGACGCCTTGGCCGACGCCGGGATCGAGATCGGCCGGGACGTCGACCCGTACCGCGTCGCGGTCGTGCTCTCCGGCGTCGGCGGGCTCGCGACGCTGGCGGACCAGGCGGTGGAGCGGTCCCGGCGCGGCCGGCTGGGCGTCAGCCCGTTCCTGCTGCCCGGCGTGCTGCCCAACATGGCGGCGGCGCGGGTCGCGATCAAGTTCGGCGTCCGCGGGTACACGTCGTCCTCCGGCACGGCGTGCGCCGCCGGCGGCCAGTCCATCGGCGAGGCGATGCGCATCCTCCGGTCGGGCGAAGCGGACGTGGTGGTGTGCGGGTGCACCGAAGCGCCGCTGTTCCCGACGTTCGCCGACGCCTTCGGCAACGCGCTGGCACTGGCCCGCGGCTGGCCCGACCCGGCCGGCGCGAGCCGCCCGTTCGACCGGCGCCGCAACGGTTTCGTGCTCGGTGAGGGCGCCGGTGTGCTCGTGCTGGAGCGGTCCGACTTCGCGCGGGCGCGCGGCGCGGCGGTGCACGCGAGCGTGCTCGGCTGGGGTGCGACGAGCGACGCGCACCACCCCACCACGCCCCGGCCGGACGGTTCCAGCGCGGCGGAGAGCATGCGGATCGCACTTCGGGATGCCGGACTGTCCACAGGCGACATCGACTACCTCAACGCCCACGGCACCGGCACGAAGGCGGGCGACTCCGCCGAGGCGTCGGCGATCCGGGGCGTGTTCGGCGACGCCATGCCGCCGGTCAGCTCGACCAAGGGGGTGACCGGGCACATGCTGGGCGCGTCCGGTGTGGTCGAAGCGGCGATCGGCATCGCCGCCCTGCGCAAGGGGCTGCTCCCACCGACCCACAACCTGGACGACCCCGACCCGGCCTGCGACCTCAACCACGTCCGCGGTGAGGCGCTGCCCGCCGCGGTCGGCGCGGTCATGTCGAACTCGTTCGGCTTCGGTGGCCACAACGTGAGCGTGATCTTCGGGAGTGCCGATGGCTGAGCAGGTCGTCCACGACCGCGTCACCGTGCCGTTCTCCGGGCCCGGCGCGGGCACCGCGCCGCTCAGCTGGGGCCAGAAGAGCATCCTCCAGGACATGCGCAACAGCGACTGGACCTACAACATCAGCGGTGCGCACCACCTGCCGGAGCGCCTCACCGTCGCCGACGTCGCCGAACGCCTGGGTCGGCTGATGGGCAAGCACACCGCGCTGCGGACGCGGATCGGCACCGACGACGAGGGCAACCCGTGCCAGGTGGTGCACGGCTCCGGGGAGATCGACCTCGAGGTCATGACCTTCGCCGACCACGTCGACCGCACCGACGCCGTCGACCACGGCAACAAGCTGTGGCTCAAGTGGATGGCGGCCCCGCTGGAAGAGCACACGCCGTGGCCGCTGCGCATGGGCGTGATGCAGCACCGCGGCGAAGCCGTGTACCTGGTGCTCACCCTCGGCCACCTGGTCGTGGACGGCGTGGGCGGGTTGCTGCTCATGACCGACCTCGGGCTGGGCGAGCTGGTCGGCCGCCGGGTGGACCCGGACGCGGTGCGGCTCGCCGACCTCGCCCGCCGCGAGGCGACGCCGGAGCTGCGACGGGTCAGCGACCGGGCCATGCGCCACTGGGAGACCCACCTCCGCTCCCTGCCACCGCTGACGTTCGGCGGACCGGACGCACCCGACTACGAAGCGGGACGGCGGTGCCGCAACGTGCGGTTCCAGTCGCGGGCCGCCTACCTGGCCGTGGTCGAGCTCGCCCGGCGGACCCGCACCGACACCGGACGGGTGCTGCTCGCGGTGATCGCCACCGCGATCGCCCGGACCACCGGCGTCTCCCCGCTGACCCTGCACGTGGCCGCCGGCAACCGGTACCGGCCCGGGCTGGCCGACGTCATCGGCTCGGTGGTCCAGAACGCCGTGCTCACCCTCGACCTCGACGGCACGGTCGACGACGTGGTCGCGCAGGCGCGCCAGGCCACGACCGCGGCCCTGATGAACTCCTACTACGACCCCGACCGGCTGGCGGAGCTGACCGCGCGCCTGGACGCCGAACGCGGCTACCCGGCCCGGATCACGTGCCGGATCAACGACCGGCGGTTCAGCACCAGGACCCGGGCCGACGCGGTGGCGGACGCCGCGCCGCTCACCAAGGACGAGATCAGGGCCCGGCTGCCCGAGACGTACCTCAAGTGGAACAAGTTCGTGTACCGGTGGACCGACCAGCTGTTCGTCAACATCGAGGACCACTCGGACACCCTCTACCTCCAGGTGGTCAGCGACACCGACGTGTTCCCCGCCGAGCAGGTCGAAGCGATGCTGCACCTGGTTGAGGAACTGGCCATCGAGGCCGCGTTCCACCCGGACGTGCCCACGGGCGCATCGCCCGCCCGGTTGTCGCCGGTGCCGTGACGGGCCGGCGGAGACCCGGACGGGAACCGCCCGGGTCACGGTCCACTGAGGACTACTCGACCTCGACCACGGCGAAGCAGAGGTACCGCAGCTCCCGGTCGTAGTCGCCCACCAGCACCGCGCCCTCGGGCGCACCGGCCAACTGCCACCACACGCCCGTCGTGGGCTGCCCGGCCGGTGCCGCGGTGTGGTCGGGGCGGTCCGGCCACACCCCGACGAGGGAGTCGCTGAGCACGAGTCGTGCGCGGGGGTGGCCGGCCGACAGCTCGGCCACCTCGAGGCGAGCCGCCTCCGGGACCGCCTCCGGCGCCACGTCGGGGTACTGGCGGACCTCGGTCACCCGGGTGCCCCGCGCCGATTCGTAGAGCATGGCCACGCCCCGGTGCGCCGCCGGTGTCGCGGCCGCCGACTCGTAGGGCAGCGAGGACTGCTCGACCACGACGAGCAGCGCCCGCCGCGCGCCGTAGTCGCCGATGACGCGCAAGCCGGTGAACGGCGAGGCGCTGCCCTGGTCGCAGATGGCGAACGACATCGGCGTGCCCGGGCAGACGTGGCTGAGGTAGGTCGCGGTCGCGCGGCCCGGCCACACGTCGTGGATGGAGAACGCCAGCACCAGCAGGTCGACCGGCTCGGTCGCGGGCACGACCCCCGCCACCAACGCCCGCGCCATCTCACCGTAGGACTGGCCGGACAACGCGGTGACGGGCCCGGCGCCGAAGGGACGGACCAGGTCGGCGAAGTAGTCGGTCACCTGTGCGCGGTGCTCGTCGTCGGCGAGCACCGCGGCGTCACCGGTGAAACCCCTGCGCCCGGCGCGGACCAGGCGCATCACCAGGGCCGGCTGTGGCCGGCGATGAACGTGGCCAGCTCGCCGACGGTCAGCAGCTCGTCCGGGCGCATCCGCTCCACGTCGATCTGGATGCCCAGCTGCTCCTCCACCTCCAGCAGCAGCTCCAACCCCAGCGACGAGCTGACGCCCAGCTCGTCGGCCATGTGCATGTCCTCGGTGATCGGCTCCTCGCGTTCGACCAGTCGCTTGAGCACGGTCGTCATGGCCTGGACCACGCGGTCCCGCAGGGCGATGTCGATCTGGGCGTCGGGTGCGGTCATGTCGGCCTCCTGGGTGGTACGGGTGTCAGTGCTGGAACACCATCGCGGAGAACGTCGCCCCGGCTCCGGCGCCGACGGTCGCGACGAGGTAGTGGTCGCCCTCGCGGAGCAGGTCCAGCTCCCGGGCGGTGCGGTAGTTGGCGAACGCGTCGGTGCAGAACAGGTGACCGTTGTCGGGCACGTTCGACAGCAATACGCGCCGCACCGGGAAGTCCATGAGCGAGCACAGGCGTTGCCAGGTCACGACGTTGACGTTGTGCGGCAGGACCAACCGGATGTCGTCCAGGACGAGTCCGGCGTCGGTGACCGCCCGGGTGATCACCTCGGCCAGCGACGGGCGGTACTGGCGCTGGAACTCGTCCTCCCGGTCGCCGAACTCGCCGTCGAACTCGCCGCGTTGCGCGCACACGAAGGACAACATCCGGTCACGCGGCCCGTTGGCGCTCACCAGGCAGGCGGACGCGCCCTCGCCGAAGAGCGACGTGCCCGGCAGCAGCCGCGCGTGCCGGGTGAACGCCTTCTCGCCCGTGAGCACCAACGCCAGCGCGTCCTCGTCCGGGTCGCCGGCGAGCAGCCGGCCGGCCAGCTCGACCGCCAGCAGCCCGCTGGCGCAGCTCTGGTGCGTGACGGTGAAGGCCAGCGCGTGACCGAGTCCCAGCCGGCGGCAGACGTCGTGCAGCGGGTTGTGCGGGTACGGCACGACGACCGGCATCGCCCGGCCGTGGATGACGTACCGGACGCGGTGCTCCCGGCCGCGCAGCTCGTCGAGTCCTTCGGCGGCGGCCCGCAACAGCTCGGCGGGAGTCCGGTCCGGGGCGAACCGGACCTGGTCGAGCCCGTGGAACCGGCGGAAGAGCCTGACCTGGATGTCGGTCAGGCCGAGCGGGTCGGCCAAGTCCTCGATGGGAACGCGAAAAGCCGGTGTGTACACCGACACCGCGTCGAGAGCGGTCACACTTCGGGATCCCACCACGTCGTTCCGGGGAACGTCAATGTGTGCCACGATGTTGCGGTGTCGCGGTTTCTGCTGGTCGTACTGCCGCTGCAAGGTCACCTCTACCCCATGCTCGCGATCGGGCAGGAGCTCGCCCGCGCGGGTCACGACGTCGTCTGGTGCGGTCCGGAGAACGTGCTGCGCCCGCTGGTCGGTCCGGATGCGACGGTGCACCCCACCGGCACCCGGGCCTACCGCCGCTACGAGGAGACGGGCATGGCCGGTGTGCGGGCGATGTGGGACGGGTACCTGATCCCGTTCACCCGCTTCACCCTCGGCCCCGTGGACGAGGCGGTGCTGGAGCACAAGCCGGACGTCGTCGTCACCGAGCAGTACGCGCTGGCCGGCGCGTTGGTGGCGCACCGCCACGGCGTGCCGTGGGCGACCCTGTGCACCGGCACGCTGGAGCTGACGCCGCCGGAGGACCTCGTCGGGTTCGACGACTACCTGGCCGGGAAGATGGCGCAGGCGGTGGCGATGGCGGGGCTGTCCGACGAACCGATCGACCCCCGGTTCTCGCCGCACCTGGTGATCGCCCTGATGACGCCCGGGCTGGTGGGTGACTCCGTGCTGCCCGACCGCTGCGTGCTCACCGGCGCGGCGCTGGGCATCCGGCCGAACGCACCCGACTTCCCCTGGCACCTCTGGGATCCGGACCGCAGGCACGTGCTGGTCACGGTCGGCACGCTGGTCGGCCACATGGTCGGCGACTTCTACGACCGGGCCGCGGCGGTGCTCGCGCCCATGGCGGACGAGGTGCAGGCCGTCTTCGTGACCTCCGGCGTGGCCGCGGAGTCCTTCCCGGACAACGCCATCACCGCCGAGCTGGTGCCGATGCTCGACCTGATGCCGAAGCTGGACGCGGTGGTGTGCCACGCCGGTGGCGCCGTCAACGAGGCGCTCACCTTCGGGGTACCGATGGTCGTCGCGCCGGTCCGGGCCGAGCAGGTGGCGCTGGCGCGGCAGGTCGCCCGGTCGGGCGCGGGCGTCGAGGTGTCCATCCTCGACGTCACGGTGGCCGAACTGGACACCGCGGTGCGGGCGGTGCTCGACGAGCCGGACTACCGGCGGCACGCCCGCCGGATCGGGGCGGAGTTCGCCGCCGCCGGTGGCGCGGCGGCCGCTGCGGCCCACCTGGTCGAGTTGGCGTCCCGCACGTGATCACGCGCGAGGGGGAGGGTGGTCCGGTGGACGGGTCCGGGGTGAAGGCGCTGCCGGCGGCCGAGGAGTTCGCGTGGGCGAGGCAGCGGCGGGCCGACATCCGCCGCGCGGGTGGTGTGCTGGACCTGGTGGCGCCGCTGCGGACGGGTGGTGCCGGTCCCGCGCTGTTCTGCGCCCCGCCGCTGGTCGGCGCGAGCTGGTGCTACCTCGCGCTGCTGCCGCACCTCCCACCCGGGCACCCGGTGTACGGCCTGCAACTGCGGGGCCTGCGCAGGCCCGAACCGCTGCCGGTCGACATGGCCGAGCTGGCGCGGGACTTCGCCGATCGGATCAGGCTCACCCAGCCGCACGGCCCGTACCACCTGTTCGGGTGGTCGATCGGCGGCAACGTGGCGCACGCGATAGCCGAGGAGCTGGAGCGGCGTGGTCACGAGGTCGGCCTTCTCGTCCTCGGCGACACGATGCCCGGCCTGCCGAACAGCCTCAGCGTGGCCGACGACAACCTGTGGCTGGTGTGCGACTTCGTGCTGCGCGAGTTCGGCTACCAGCCGGTGGTCGAGCCGGACGATCCCGACCCGGCGCGCCGGATGCTCGACGTGGTCCGCGGCCGGCCGGGGCTGGGGCTGCACGAGTGGCCGGATCGCCAACTGCTCGCCCTGCCGCACGTGATCAGGAACAACCTCGCGCTGGCACAACGGCACCGCCCCGGCCGGGTCCGCTGCCCGGTGCTGTTCCTGTCGGCCACCGAGGACGGGCGGACCACCGGGGCGAAGGTGGCCTCGTGGGACGACTGCGTGAGCGGGCCGGTCGACGTCGTCGAAGTGGACTGCCTGCACGAGCACATGCTGCTGCCGGCCCCGGTCGCGCGGATCGGCGCCGCGATCGCGGCCCGCCTCGCCGGGAACCCGAAGTCGTCCGCGCCGATCGCGGACGCGTCCGAAAGCCCGATTGCCACAGGGGAATCGCGAACCTAGTCTCGGATCACACGCCCGCGCCCGCGGTCGCCAGGTTCACGAGACCGGCGGCCGGCGCCGCAGTCCGCACAGCGCCCCACCTCACCCTGCCGATGCGGGAACCCGACTTGGTGGCGTCCGATCGGTGGTCCATTGTTCTGTCGCAAACGGGAGGTCTGATGAGTCGGGCGAACCTGCGCACCGCGCTGGCGCAGGACATGCGGGTCGGTGCGGGCAACGTGCTGCCCATGCTGCTGGAGCACGGCGCCGACCCGGACGCCCCGCGGCTGACCTTCGACGTCGACGTGGACGGCATACCCGCGTGGACGCCGCTGTCGCTGCGCGACCTGGCCGACCGGGTCGCGGCACGGGCGGACTGGTTCGCCCGCAAGGGGATCGGCCGACGCGACCCCGTCGCCGTGTTCGTCACGTCGGCGGCCGACGTGTTCCTCACCTTCTTCGCGCTCAACCACCTCGGCGCGATCCCGGCGCTGATGAACGGTTCCATGCCGGTGGAGGTCGCCGCGGAGTTCGTCCGCCGGTTGCGCGGTGTCGGCGTGGTGGTCGACGCCGACCACGCGGCGCTGCGGGACCACGAACTGGGCGTGCCGGTCCTGGGCGACGTCGCGGAGACCGGCACCGGCGATCCGGCCCAGGCGCCCCCGCCCTACCGCCACCACGCCGACGACCCCGTGGTGATCACGCACTCGTCGGGCACCACCCGGATGCCCACGCCGGTCGTCCACTCGCACCACTCCCTGTTCGCCGCGGTGCGCGCGGTGCGGCTCACCGAAGCCAGGCCGCACGGCCGGGTGCGCGAGCTGTCCGTGCTGCCGGCCGCGCACGCCGCCGGGATCATCGTGGTGAACCAGGCGCTGTGCAACGGGTACGAGCTGCTGTGCCTGTCCGGGCAGGGAGGGCCGTTCGAGCACAGCGGCGAGGTGGTCCTGGACGCCATCGAGAGGTGGCGGCCGACCGGGGTGTTCGGTTTCGCGGTCACCTGGGCGGAGCTGGCGCGGTTCGACCTGACCCGGCGCGACCTGAGCTCGGTGCGCAACTGGTCCAGCACCGGCGACTGCGCGCACGAGGCGCACATCCGCAAGCTCGTCGCGGTCGGCAGCCACCCCGTGTGGACGCCGGACGGCGTGGTCGACGTGCCGGGCTCGAAGTTCATCGACACGCTCGGCTCGACCGAGATGGGCCACGCCGCGTTCGCCATCAGCCACCGGCTCGGCAGCGACCGCTACGACCGCTGCGTCGGCAAGCCGTACCCGTTCGCGGAGGTGGCGCTGCTGGACGTGACGACCGGCGAGGAGGTGCCGGTCGGCCAGGTCGGTCAGTGCGGGCTCAAGTCGCCGACGCTCGCTCCCGGCTACTGGAACGACTCGGCCGCCACCTACCGCAACCGCCTCAACGGCTACTACCTCACCGGCGACCTGATGTACCGGGACGAGGAGGGCTACTACTACCACCTCGACCGGGCCAACGACGCGATCGACCTCGGCGACGGGAACTGGCTCTACACCGCGTTGACCGAGGAGCGCATCCTCGCGCGGTGCCCGGACGTGCGCGACTGCACGGTCCTCGCGGCCGCGCGGGACGACGGTCCGCCGGTCACCGACGTGCTGCTGGTGCTGCACGAGGGCGCCGACCCCGGGTCGGACCGGGGTGAGGAGGTCCGCGCCGCGGTCGGCGAGGCGGTGGCGCGCACCCTGCGCCGGGTCGACGTCGTGCCCGACGCGCAGCTGACGGTCGGGCCGACCGGCAAGGTCCGCAAGTTCCTCATGCGGCAACGGGTCCTGGCGGACGCGCCGAACGGGAGGTAGTTCGTGCGCTATCCGCTGTCGTTCGCGCAGGCGCACGCGCTGTCCCTGCCCGAGCTCCTGTCCCACGCGACCTGGCTGGACGGTCCGGTCGACCCCGTCGCGCTGCAACGGGCGATGGACGTCGTGGTCGCCCGGCACCCGACGCTCCGGACGAGCGTCACCGCCTCCGGTGAGCAGGTCGTCTCGGAGCGGGGTGGTGTGGTGGTCGAGCACGTCGTCCTGCCCGACGACGTCGAGCGGGCCGAGTCGACCGCCGCGGCGCTCGTCGCGCGGCCGTTCGAGCTGCACCGCGAGCCGCTGCTGAGGGCCGCGGTGATCGAGGTCCGGGCGGACCGGTTCCTGTTCGTGCTGGTGGCCCACCGGGTCATCGCCGACGCCTCCGCGCTCGGGATGCTGCTCGCCGATCTGTCCACTGCGTACCGCGAGGGGCCGGCCGCGCTTCAGCCGTCGTGGATGGATTACGGGGATTACGCCGTGTGGCAGCGCGAGCGGTTGGACGGCGAGGAGCTGGCGCGTCAACTGGAGCACTGGCGCGAGGTGTTGCGCGACGCGCCCGCGCCGGTGCGGCTCCCGGCCGGACACCCCGCCGCGCGGTCGACGGCGGTGGTCGACCCGGCCGCGGTCCGCCGGCTGTCCGATGTGGCGGACGGGATCGGGGCCACCCCGTCCGCGGCGTTCCTCGCCGCGTACGCCGTGGTGCTGTCCCGGTATGCCCGGCGGGCCGACCTCGTGGTCGGGATCCCGGTGAGCGGTCGCGTGCGGGTGGAGCTGGAGCCGATCGCGGGCCCGTTCGCCGACGTGGTCCCCGTCAGGGTGTCGTTGGAGGGCGACCCGGCGTTCGGCGACCTGCTCTTGCGAGTGCGGGACGCCGTAGCGCACGCGGTGGCGCACGACGAGGTTCCGCTGACGAAGCTCGCCGCGGAGCTCGGGGCCGACCTGTCCGGTGCGCGGTTCACCTTCGGGTCGCCGGCCGTGCCGTCGCTGGACCTCCCCGGTGTGACCGTGCGCAGCCACGTCGTCCTGACGGGTGCCGCCGAAGCCGATCTCGACCTGCGCGCGGACGGGAGCGGCACGCTGACCCTGGAGCACCGCACCGACCCGCGGTTCGCCGACTGGGTGCTGCGGTCGGTGGTGGCCGTGCTGGAGCACGCGGCTGCGGACACCGCGGTGGCGGAGCTGCCGGTGCCCGCGCCCGAGGGAGACTGGTCCGCGGGGGTCGAGTCGTCGTCGAACGGCGTGGTCGGGCCCGTCACCGCGATGACGGAGCCCGGGGTGGCCGAGGACCCGGTGCCGTCGCGGGACCGGATCGAGGAGACCATGGCCGGGATCTGGGCCGAGCTCCTGCGCACCACCGAGCCGATCGGCCGGCACGACAACCTGTTCGGCCTCGGGAGCGGGTCGTTGACCGCGGTCCGGTTCGCCGCCCGGATCGCCGACCTCTACGGCGTCACCCTGCCGATGGACCGCATCGTCACGTCCCCCACGATCGCGGCCCTGGCCGAGGTCGTGTCGGCCGAACTCGCTCCCGGCCCGCCCGACGACGCCGCTCGCGACGCCGCGCTGGCCGACCTCTCCGACGACGAGCTGGACGACCTGCTGCGCGCGGTCGTGGCCGCTCGCGACCGCCGTCGGACCACCGAGGGAGACCTTCGGTGAGCACGTCGCCGGGAACCGCGGAGCACGTCGCCGACCTGGCCGTCGGGACGTTGTTCGGCGCGTTGGAGGATCCGGCGCTCAACTCGATGAATTTCCTCAACGAAGTCGCGATCCACTATCCGGATGCGATACCGCTGGCGGCCGGCCGGCCGAGCGAGGAGTTCTTCGACCTGGCGGACGTGCACCGATATCTGCGTGAGTTCTGCCGGTATCTCGCGGACGAGCGCGGGTGCACCGAAGAACAGGTGCGGCGCACCGTATTGCAGTACGGTCGGACCAAGGGGATCATCCACGAACTGGTCGCGGAAAATCTACGGCTCGACGAGGGCATCGCGGTCGACCCGGAATCGGTGGTGGTCACCGCGGGTTGTCAGGAGGCGATGTTCCTCGTGCTGCGCGCGTTGCGCGCCGACGAGCGCGACGTCCTGCTCGCGGTGTCGCCGACGTACGTCGGGCTGACCGGCGCGGCGCGGCTCGTCGACCTGCCCGTGCGGCCGGTGCGCACCGGCGAGCACGGGATCGACCTCGACGACCTGGTCGCCGTGATCCGGCGGGAGCGCGCCGCCGGCCGCCGCCCGCGCGCCTGCTACGTGGTGCCCGACTTCGCCAACCCGTCGGGGCTGAGCCTGGACGTGGCGACCAGGCGCCGGTTGCTGGAGGTGGCCGCCGCCGAGGACGTCCTGCTGATCGAGGACAACCCCTACGGGCTGTTCCACGGCGAGTCGGACCGGATACCCACGCTCAAGGCCTTGGACGAGGCCCGACGGGTCGTCTACCTGGGCTCTTTCGCCAAATCCGTGTTGCCCGGCGCACGGGTCGGCTACGTGGTCGCGGATCAGCGGGTGGTCGCCGCCGGCGGGGTGGTCGGCCTGTTCGCGGACCAGCTTTCCAAGATCAAGAGCATGCTGACGGTGAACACGTCGCCGATCGCGCAGGCCGTCGTCGGCGGCAAGCTGCTGGCGCACGGTTGCCGCCTCACGGGGGCGACCGAACCGGAACGGCGGCTCTACGACCGGAACCTGCGGCACCTCGTGGCCGGGCTCGCGCAGCGCTTCCCGAGCGGAACGGGCGTCACCTGGACCGTGCCGACCGGTGGGTTCTTCGTCGTGGTCACCGTCCCGTTCGTGGTCGACGACGCGCTCCTGGAACGCTCCGCCCGCGACTACGGGGTGCTGTGGACACCAATGGGGCATTTCTACGACGACAGTTCGGAAGTCCGCGCGCTGCGCCTTTCCTGCAGTGTCGTTTCGGTCGACCGCATCGACCTCGCGCTCGACCGGCTGGCCGCGTTGATCAATGACCGGCCGGGTGTATCGGAAAACCTGATTCATCACGGCCGATTGGCCGATGGTGCGTCGGGTGAACCCTGACGTACGATTCGGCTCACTCGGCCGCGGTCGGTCCGGAACGTCGGCGAAACTTTTTCGAAATGATCTGCGGGACCAGGCGGGAGAACTGATGACAAAAGGCCTGGCGTCGGCCGGATCGGCACTCGTGACGAGTCCGGAATGGGTCGACGAAGTCCTGCTCCGCGGCGCGGACGACGACCGCTGCCTCTATTCGGGCGGCCCGGTCGACCGGGCCGCGCTGCGCCGGCTGGTCGCGCAACGGCAGGCGCGCCTCACGGAGGCGGGGCTGCGCGCGGGCGGGTCGCTGGCGCTGCGCCTGCCGCCTTCGGTCGCGTACGTGGCCAACCTGCTCGCCGGGTGGCGCATCGGGGCCCAGGTGAGCCTGCTCGACCACCGGCTCACCGCGTTCGAGGTCGACGCCGCGCTCGACCGGCTCGCACCGCAGGTGGTGGTCGAGCCGGGACGGATCACGAGCAGTCCGCTGAGCCCGTTCGCGGACGTGGAGGAGACCGTCACGGCCCGCCCCGGCCGTCCGGCGGGCACACCGCACGCGGTGATCCAGCTCAGCTCCGGCTCCACCGGCCCGTCCAAGGTGATCGGCCGCACGGCCGCCGACCTGGTCGCCGAGATCGAGCGGTACACGCGGATCGACGGCGTGCCGCTGCCGGGTGAGCGGATCATCGTGCTGGCCTCGATGGTGCACGTCCTGGGGCTGGTCGGCGCCCTGCTGTACGGCCTGCACGCGGGCGTGCAGGTGAGACCGCCGGAACGGCTCACCGGCGACAGCGTGCTCGACGCGGTGGCCGCCGAGGCCACCCCGGCGACCGTGCTGGGCGTGCCGTTCCACATCGGACTGCTCGCGTCCGTCGTGGACCCCCCGCGGCTGCCGCAGCTCAAGCGGATGACCACCGGTGGCGAGGCGGTGCCCGCGGCGACCGCCACCGCCTTCACCGAGAGGTACGGCGTTCCGCTGGGCAACATGTGGGGGATGACCGAGGTCGGTGTGATCGCGACCGACCTGTTCGGCGAGCACCGGCCCGCGCTCACGCCCGCGCCGGGTCTGCAGGTCGTCGAACGCGGGGGCGAGCTGTGGGTGAGCCGCCCCGAGTCGCCGTACGTCGGCTTGTCCGACCCGGACCGCTGGGCGGACGGCTGGCTGCACACCAGGGACACGGGCGCGGTCGACCCGGACACGGGTCTGGTCACCGTCAAGGGACGGCTCGACTCGCAGGTGTCGGTCGGCGGCCTCAAGGTCGACCTGACCGAGGTGGAGGCGACGCTGGCCGAGCTGCCGGGCGTGGTGGCGGCCGTCGTGCTGCACGACGACGTCATCACGGCCTACGCGCAGCTCGACGCGCCGGCCACGGCGGCGTCCGTCCAGGCGGGTCTGGCCGAACGGCTCGCCGCCTACAAGAGGCCACGCCGGGTGCACGTGCTCGACGCGATGCCCCGGACCACGACGGGGAAGCTGGTGCGCGACCGCTCGGTGCTCCGCGCGGCCGCGGCCGGGAACGGGGTGCCGAGGTGAACCAGGGCGGCACACCCGGTCGGGACGACATCCTGGCGATGCTCGCGAGCCTCGACGGCAGGCCGGCGCAGGACGTCCCCGAGCTGATCGAGTCGATGGAGCTGGCCTGGCTCGTGCACCAGGTGGAACAGCGCTACGGCGTGCGCATGGAACTCGACAGCGGCCAGTACGGCCGCATGACCACCGTCTCGGGAGCCGCTGACGTGCTCCGGGAAGTGATCGGGATGCCTGATGAACATCTCCGGGATTGACCACATCGAGCTGTACGTCGGTGACGCGAGGCAGGCGGCGTTCTACCTCTGCACGGCGTTCGGGTTCACGATCTGCGGTCAGGGCGGACCCGAGACCGGGCTGGAGGGCGTGCGCTCGTTGCTGCTGCGGCAGGGCGACATCCAGGTCGTCCTGACCACCGGCCTGGTCCCCGACCACCCCGCGACCGAGTACGTGCGCAAGCACGGCGACGGCGTGGCGGTCGTGGGTATCGGCGTGGACGACGTCGAAGCCGCCTACCGAGGCCTCACCGAGCGCGGAGCCGTGCCGGTGTCGCCGCCGCGCGAGTACGCGTCCGGGGGACCGGCCGGGCGCGACCAGCGGGTCGTCGTGGCCGAGGTGTCCGGCTTCTCCGACGTGACGCACCGGCTGGTCGAGCGCCACGGCTCGCCGAAGGAGTTCCTGCCCGGCGCGATCGAGGTGACCGACCCCGAGCCGCACACCGACGACAAGCTGCTGCGCACGATCGACCACCTGGCGATCTGCGTGCCCGCGGGCGCTCTTGCCCCGACCGCCCAGTACTACGTGGACGTGTTCGGGTTCACGCAGATCTTCGAGGAGTACGTCGAGGTCGGCGGTCAGGGCATGGACTCCAAGGTGGTGCAGAGCCCGTCCGGGCACGTCACCTTCACGCTGATCGAGCCGGACCCGCGGCGGCAGCCCGGTCAGATCGACAACTTCCTGACCTGGCACGCGGGCGCGGGCGTCCAGCACGTCGCTTTCGGCACCGACGACATCGTCAAGGCGGTGAGCACGTTCGGCGACAGGGGAGTGCGGTTCCTGGGCACGCCGAGCACCTACTACGACGCGCTCGAGGAGCGGGTCGGCCACCTGGACGAGCCGGTGGACGAACTGCGCCGGCTCGGCGTGCTGGTCGACCGGGACCACTGGGGCCGGCTGCTGCAGATCTTCACCGAGTCGATGCACGTGCGCCGGACGCTCTTCCTGGAGATCATCGAGCGGCGGGGCGCGTTGACCTTCGGCAGCGGGAACATCAAGGCGCTGTACGAGGCGAAGCGGGGCGAACTGTCCGGCACGACGGCCGGCTGAAGGGGAGACCACGGTGAACGAGTTCACGCTGACCGAGCAGGAGCGCGCCCTGCTCCCGACCGACGACGAGGTCCGGTTCTACGCCGAGCACGGCTGGTACCTGTCGAAGAAGCTGTTCTCCGACGACGAGGTCGACGAGCTGGCCGCGGCGGTGGACCGGTACTACACGGGTGAGCGGAGCCGCAGGCTGCCGACCCGGCCGCCCCGGTTGGCCTACTGGACGCCCGAGCACGGCGACGTCCAGCGCCACAACGACTACGTGCACTACGAGAGCGACGCGATCGCCAAGGCGCTGCTCAAGCCGCTGATCGGCGCGGTGGCCGCACGGCTGGCGGAGGCCGACGAGATCCGGGTGTTCCAGTCGACCCTGATCTACAAGCCGCCGATCGCCGAGGAGCCGTCGAACGTCGTGCCCTGGCACTTCGACAAGCACTACTGGTCGTCGTCCTCCTCGGACCGGATGCTCACCGCGTTCATCCCGTTCCACGACTGCGACGAGGAACTGGGCACGATCACCATGGTCGACGGCAGTCACCGCTGGGAGGAGGTCGGCTCGGACGACAGCGCCACCAAGCACTTCGCCGAACGGGACCGCGACCACCTGGAGAACCTGCTCACGGCCAACGCCGAGCACAACGGCACCACGGTCACCAAGATCCCGATGGTCATCCCCAAGGGGCACATGAGCTTCCACCACTGCCGGACCTACCACGGCAGCGGGCCCAACCGCTCCACCCGGCCGCGCCAGGCCATCTCGCTGCACCTGCAGGACGGCGACAACGCCTACCGCGAGTTCCCCCTGTCCGACGGCGGCCTGGCCTTCTACAACCACGACTCGCTCGTGCGGCGCACCCCCGACGGCAGGCCGGACTACGCCGACCCGGAGTT
This sequence comes from Saccharothrix saharensis, assembly GCF_006716745.1. Lineage (NCBI taxonomy): Bacteria > Bacillati > Actinomycetota > Actinomycetes > Pseudonocardiales > Pseudonocardiaceae > Saccharothrix > Saccharothrix saharensis. The sequence continues at coordinate 8,555,298 of NZ_VFPP01000001.1, forward strand.
CTGCCCGCCCGTGTGGCGGTCCTGATCACCGTGGTGGCGCACCCCCCGGACTCCGACGTCGGCCTGTACCGCGCGGTGCGGCTGATCCGCCGGTTCGAGGAGCGGGCGGTCGACCTCGTCCGCTCCGGCGACATCATCGGCGGCATCCACCCGTACACGGGCCAGGAGGCCATCGCCGCCGGTGTGTGCGCGGCGCTGCGCGTGGACGACACGATCACCAGCACCCACCGCGGGCACGGGCACGTGCTCGCCAAGGGCGCCGATCCCGCCCGGGTGCTCGCCGAGCTGGCCGGTCGCGCCACCGGCCTGAACCGTGGGCGTGGCGGGTCGATGCACGCCGCGGACTTCGCGTTGGGCATCCTGGGCGCGAACGCGATCGTCGGCGCGAACGGCGCGATCACGGCGGGCGCGGCCTGGGCCGCCCGGCAGGAGGGGAGCGACCGGGTCGCGGTGAGCTTCTTCGGTGACGGCGCGGTCAACCAGGGCGTGCTGCTGGAAGCCATGAACCTGGCCGCCCTGTGGCGGCTGCCGGTGCTGTTCGTCTGCGAGAACAACGGTTACGCCACCACCCTGACCGTGTCGGACGCCGTCGCGGGCACGATCACCGGGCGTGGCGCGGCGTTCGGGATGCCGTCGGCGACGGTGGACGGGATGGACCCGCGGACGGTGCTCGACGCGGCGCGGGAGGCGGTGGACCGCGCCCGCGCGGGCGACGGGCCGTCGTTGATCGAGTGCCTGACCTACCGGTTCGACGCCCACCACACGTGGGAGCACAAGGCCCGGGTCCGCTACCGCGAGGACGACGAGGTCCGAAGTGGACGGCAGAGGGATCCGGTGGAGATCCAGGGCGCGCGCTTGGACGACGGTGAGCGGGCACGGGTCGACGCCGAAGTGCAGTCCGTCGTGGACGCCGCGGTAGCGTTCGCGCTCGACAGCCCGCACCCCGACCCGGTCGGCGCGCTCGACCACCTGTACGCCACGGGGATGCGGGCCCGTCCGGGCGGTGGTGGGTGATGCCGTGGCTGTCCTACCACAAGGCGCTCAACCGCGCGCTGGGCGACGAGCTGGCCCGTGACCCGGCGGTGTTCGTGCTGGGCGAGGACGTGCGGGTCGCGGTCTCCAACGTCACCGCCGGCCTGCTCAAGCGGTTCGGACCGGACCGGGTGCTGGACACGCCGCTGTCGGAGCAGGCGTTCACCAGCTTCGCCACCGGCGCGGCGATGAGCGGCCGGCGGCCGGTGATCGAGTTCCAGATCCCGGCGCTGCTGTACCTGGCGTTCGAGCAGATCGTCAACCAGGCGCACAAGTTCTCGCTGATGACCGGTGGCCAGACCCGCGTGCCCGTGACGTACCTGGTGCCCGGCTCCGGGTCGAAGACCGGCTGGGCCGGGCAGCACTCCGACCACCCGTACGCCCTGTTCGCCCACGCCGGGGTGAAGACGGTGGTGCCGGCCACCCCCGAAGACGCCTACGGCCTGCTGACCACGGCGATCCGGGACGACGACCCGGTGGTGGTGTTCGCACCGGCGGGGGCGCTCGGCGTCCGGGCGGACCTCGATCACGAGGGTCTGGCGCCGGTGCCGCTCGGCGTCGGCCGGGTCCACCGCGAGGGCGAGGACGTCACCGTCGTGGCGGTCGGGCACCTCGTGCACGACGCGCTGGCGGTGGCCGAGGAGTTGGCCGGTGAGGTGTCGGTCGAGGTGTTCGACCCGCGCACGGTGTACCCCTTCGACTGGGACGGCTTGGCCGCCTCGCTGGCCAAGACCGGTCGGCTGGTCGTGGTCGACGACTCCAACCGCATGTGCGGCATCGCGGCCGAGGTCGTCGCCACCGCGGCCGAGCGGTGCGACCTGGCCGTGCCGCCCGCCAGGGTGACCAGGCCGGACGGCGCCGTGGTGCCGTTCGCCCTCGGGCTCGACCTCGCCGTGCAACCCGACCGGGCCCAGTTGACCGCCGCGATCCGGAAGGTGCTCAAGCAGTGACGACGGAAGCCCGCATGCCACTGGACCCGCGGGTGCGCGGGAGCGCGGCCGACCCGCCGCTCTACACCCTCTCGGTCGAGGAGGCGCGGGCCGCGGACCTCGCCGCGATCCGGGCGGCGGCGGGTGCGGGCGAGCCGGTGCGCCACGTCACCGACCGGCACCTCCCCGGACCGGGTGGCGACCTGCCGATCCGGGTCTACCGCCCGGTGGACGCGACCGGGGCCCTGCCCACCGTCGTCTACTTCTTCGGCGGCGGTTGGGCGCTGGGCAGCATCGAGACCTCCGACGAGATCTGCCGCGCCCTGGCGAACGCGGTGCCGTGCCAGGTGATCACCGTCGGCTACCGGCTGGCGCCCGAGCACAAGTTCCCCGCCGCGGTGGACGACTGCCGCGCGGCCGTCGCGTGGATCGCCGCGCACGCGGCGGACCTCGGTGTCGACCCTGCCCGCCTCGCCGTGGCGGGCGACAGCGCCGGCGGCAACCTCGCGGCCGCCGTGACCCTCGACCGCGGCGGGCCCCCACTGGCCGCCCAGGTGCTGGTCTACCCCAACACCGACCACCGCGGCGACACCGCGTCCATGCGCGACAACGACGACCCCGCCGCGTTCAACCGCCGATCCGTCGCCTGGTACTGGGGCCACTACCTGGCGCACCCGGACGACGGCCGCGACCCCCGGGCGTCACCGCTGCTCGCCGAGGACCTGACCGGGCTGCCGCCGGCGCTCGTCATCACCGCCGAGCACGACCCGTTGCGCGACGAGGGCGAGCAGTACGCCGAACGGCTGCGTGACGCCGGCGTGCCCGTGGTCGCGACCCGTTATCCCGGGACGGCGCACGGCTTCTTCGCCATGTCGGGCGTGGTGGCCGCGGCCCGTGAGGCGCGGGCCGAGGTCGTGGGGTTCCTGCGCACCCACCTCGCGCGGTGAAGCCCACCTCGGTGACGGTGCGTGCGAGATGGCTCGCCGCGCGAATTCCCCTTGCCCGCAAAAGGGTTCGTCGGCGCGCACGGTCGTTCGGGGCGACCGGAGCACTAGGCTGATCACGTGCGCATCCTCTTCTCCAGCCTCGGCTTGTACGGGCACACGTTCCCCCTGCTACCGCTCGCCGTCGCCGCGCGGGAGCTCGGCCACGACGTCGACTACTTCACCGGCAAGCTCTTCGCCGACGTCCTGGCCGCGCACGGCATCGGGCACGTCGAGGGCGGCATGTCGCCGCGCAAGGCGTTCGAGTCCGCCATCGCGGACACCACGCCCCGGACGCCGAGCGACGTCGCCGTCGAACGGGTCGCGTTCACGTTCGCCTCGGTGCTGCCACGCGCCTTCGCCACCGGGCTCGCGCCGGTCCTCGCCGAGCGCGAGCCCGACCTGGTCGTGCACGAGTTCGGCAACCCGGGCGCGGGTCTGGCCGCGAAGGTCGCGGGCGTGCCCGCGCTGTGCCACTCGTACGGGCGGATGTGGCAGGAGCCCGACTTCGCCGAACCCGCGCGCGACTACCTCACCGCCCTCGGCGCGGAGCTGGGTGTCGAGGTGCCCCGGACGGACTCCATGGCGCTGGGCCACCCGTACCTCGACATCTGCCCGCCTTCGGTGCAGAACCCGGCGTTCCTGGCCTCGTCGGCGCACCGCATCCCGTTGCGGCCGGTGGCGTTCGCCGCACCGGGCGAGCTGCCGACGTGGGTCGTGGAGCACCGGGAGCCGTTGGTGTACCTGACGTTGGGGACGGCGTTCAGCGAGGCGGCGTTGTTGCGGACCGCCATCGACGGGCTGGCGGTGCTGGGCGCGAGGGTGCTCGTGTCCGCCGGGCGGAAGGTCGACCCGGCGGTGCTGAGCGACCTGCCGGACAACGTCGTGGTGCTGCCGTGGCTGCGCCAGGGCGACCTGCTGCCCCACGCCGACCTCGTGGTCCACCACGGCGGCGCGGGCACCACGATGGGCACGTTCGGCGCGGGCGTGCCGCACCTCGTCCTGCCGCAGGCCGCCGACCAGTTCAACAACGCCGAGGTGGTGACCGAGGCCGGGCTGGGCGACCACCTGCTGCCCGAGGACGTGACCGCCGAGGCGATCACGACCAAGGCGCGGCGGCTGCTGACCGACGAGGCCGTGCGCGACGCGGCCCGCGCGATGGCCGCCGAGGTGGCCGCGATGCCGTCACCGCACGACGTGGCCCGCACCCTGCCGGACTACGCCTGACCGACCGGCCGCGCCCGGGCGGCACCGCTTCGACCGGTCCGTCCCGTCGACCGTGCCGCGGTCCGGAACACCATCGGCACACCGTTCCCACCGTCAGGTCAGGGCAGAACCATCGCCAGCACGTAGCGGGCTGGTGCGGGTCCCGGACAGCGCCACCGGGAGTTGCCCCAGAGCCGGAAGCGCAGGCAGTCGCCGGCCTGCGCTTCGTGCACCGTGCCGTCGACGGTGAGTTCCACCGCGCCTTCCAGGATCCAGGCGTGGTGCTCCAGGCCCGGCACGGGGGAGCCCTCGTAGGCGATGTCCGCACCGGGGCGCAGGGTCACCTCGATGACTTCGCCGCGCAGCCCGGCCGAGGGCGGCGACACGGACCTGCGGGTGATCCCGGCGTCCTCGTCCCGCCACACGGCCTGCCGGTCGGCGCGCACCAGCGGTGACGCCGCCGGTTCCACCTCGGCCAGCAACCGCGACATCGTCAGCTCGTAGGTCGCGCACAGCTTGGCCAGCAGTGCCGTGGTGGGGCTGATCTCGGCGCGTTCGAGCCGGGACAGCGTCGACCGGCTGACACCCGCCCGGTGGGCCAGCTCGTCCAGCGACCACGCCCGTTCGGTGCGCAGCTCGGCGAGCCGGGCGGCCAGGCGCAGCTCCAGCGGGTCGCCGTGGTCGCCGTGGTCGGCGCCACCTTCAAGGTGTCCCATATCAGGGATAGTATCCCGAATATGGGACACCAGGACCCGCTGCGGGGCCCGTCAGCCGGGCTCGTGCTGACGATCGAACCCGACGACCTCACCCGCCGGCCGGTCCGGGACCTGATCACCGAGCACCTCGCCGACATGTACGCGACCTCGCCCGCCGAGGGCGTGCACGCCCTGGACCACGTGGAACTGCGCGAACCGGGGGTGTCGTTCTGGACGGCGTGGAGCGAGGGCGTGCTGCTCGGGTGTGGCGCGTTGAAGGAACTGTCCCCGGTCGAGGGCGAGGTCAAGGCGATGCGGACCCGGCCGGAGGCCCGTGGCCGCGGCGTGGCCGCGCGCCTGCTGGCGTTCCTGGTCGAGCAGGCCCGCGGACGCGGCTACCGCAGGCTCAACCTGGAGACCGGCACCCAGGACTTCTTCGCCCCGGCCCGCCGCCTCTACGCCCGCCACGGCTTCGTGCCGTGCCCACCGTTCGCCGACTACCGCCCGGACCCGACGAGCGAGTTCATGACGCTCGACCTCACCACCTCCCCGTCCGCGCAAGCCTGACACCGGCGCGGAGGTGAACGCCCTGCGTGCCCGTCGGTGACCTGCTCGGGTTCGGGACGCGGCACTCGACCTGGTCCACCGTTCCGCCGACGGCGAGGTCGAGGCGGTCGTCGCGGCCCGCCCGCCGGCGTCGACCTCACCGCCGGCCGCCCGTTCAGGAGCGGTCGCGCGCCGAACACCGTGACGTGGTGGCCGAGGTGGTGCGCCGCCACCACCCGGAGGCGGTCGTCCTCGTCGGCATCGCGGTCGGCCACGCCAGGCCCGCGGCGGACCTCCCGCACGGCGGCTGCACCACCGTCGGCGGCGTCGGACGCCGGGTTCTCGCCGACTGCGCCTGACGGGCCGGTCGGGATCGGCTCCGCCGTTTCCAGGTCACCGCGGCGAACGTGATGAGCGCGGCGATCCCCGCGGCCACGAGCGGCCGGGCCGCGACCTCGCCGGGGTTCGACAGCGCCAGACCGACGACCACCGCGATGGTGTCCACCACGGCCGGCGCGCGCACCCACACCCGGAACCGTGGCGCTGGAGCAGCCGGCTCGGCCGATCGCCGTAACAAACCGCTTGACAGGTTTAGTGACCACGCGATGAATCTGCTCTGAACAGGCATGACACCTGGTTCTTGCGTCAAAACAAACCGCTTGATAGGTTTGTTTCCAGTAGTCCTGGTGGCTCGCCACCGAGGACGGATGCGGTCCTCCCGTGCGGGTTCGGGACCGGAACCCGTGGAGACGGAGAAGTGATGATCTTCCGACAACCACACGAGATGGTCACTGACGACGTGTTCCTCGACCTGGAGGGGTTGGTCGGTGGAAGCGACGTGTTCCTCAAGCTGGAAGGGATGAACCCCGCCGGCTCCATCAAGCTCAAACCGGCCGTCGCGATGGTCGAGGACGCCGAACGCCGCGGCGTGCTGTGGCCGGGCGGCCGGATGATCGAGTCCTCGTCCGGCAGCCTCGGCATCGCGCTGGCGATGATCGCGGCGAGCAAGGGCTACTCGTTCACGTGCGTGGTCGACCCCAACGTCTCCCCGCAGAGCCTGGACGTCATCCGGGCGCTCGGCGCGGAGGTCGTCCGGGTGGACCGGCGCGACGCCAACGGCGGCTACCTCGGCACGCGCATCGCGGCCGTGCGGGAACGGCTCGACCGGGACCCGGAACTGGTGTGGCTCAACCAGTACGCCAACCCCGCCAACCCGCACGCCCACGCCACCGGCACCGCGACCTCGATCCTGCGCGAGATCGGTCGGGTCGACTACCTGTTCGTCGGCGCCGGCACGACCGGCACGCTCATGGGTTGCGTGCGCCACTTCCGGACGTTCTCCCCGTCGACGCGCATCGTGGCGGTCGACTCGGTCGGCTCGGTGACGTTCGACGCGCCGCCCGGGCCGCGGTACATCCCCGGCCTCGGCGCCAGTCGCAAACCGGAGATCCTGCGCCCGGGCTCGGTGGACACCGTCGTGCTGGTGTCCGAAGTGGACGCCGTGCGGACCTGTCGCCACCTGGCCGGCCGGTACGGGCTGCTGGCCGGCGGCTCGACGGGTTCGATCGTCGCGGCGGTCATGCAGACCGACGTACCGCCGGGCTCGCGCGTGGTGGCCCTGTCCCCGGACCTGGGCGACCGCTACGTGCAGACCGTCTACAACGACGACTGGGCCGCCGCCACCTACGGCCCCGACGCCCTGTTGCCGCTCGTGCCCGGTGTGGACCGGGTTGCCGTCTGACCACCACACTCCCCGAAGGACGACCCGTGTTCGACTTCGACCTCGTGCGCGGACCGGTGATCCGCGCCCTCATCGCCGAAGACCGCCGGGCGATCGCCGACGTCGTGCGCTCCGCCTACCTCGAGCACCACGCCGGCCTCTCGGTCAACCCGCGCAGCTACTTCCTGCGCTTCCCCGACAAGCCCTCCGCGCGGATCATCGCCCTGCCCGCCTACCTCGGCGGCGAGCACGACGTCGCGGGCATCAAGTGGATCGGCAGCTTCCCGGAGAACATCGAGCGCAACGTGCCGCGCGCGTCGGCCGTGCTCGTCCTCAACGACTACGCCACCGGCTACCCGTTCGCGTTGCTGGAGGCGTCGCAGATCAGTGCCGCGCGCACCGCGGCGTCCGCCGTGCTGGGCGCGGAGCAGCTCACCGGTGGCCAGGTCGCCGACCGGGTGCTGATCGTCGGTGCGGGCGTCCTGGCGCGCACCACCGCCGACTTCTTCGCCGCCGGCGGCTGGAAGTTCGGCGACGTCGCCGTCCACGACAAGGTCCCCGGCCACGCCGCGGCGCTGGCCGGTCACGTCGAGCGGCTGGGCTACCCGGCGCGGGTCGCGCCCGACGTCCGAGCGGAGCTGCGCACCGCCGACCTGGTCGTGTTCCTGACCACGGCCGCCGAGCCGTGGGTCGTCGAGCCGGGCTCGCTGCGGCCCGGCCAGGTCGTGCTCAACATCTCGCTGCGGGACATCGGCCCGGAGCTCATCGCCGAGGCGCACAACGTGGTCGACGACGTGGACCACTGCCTCAACGCCGGCACCTCGCCGCACCTGGCCCAGCAGCGCTACGGCCACACGGACTTCATCGACGGCACGCTCGCCCAGCTCCTCACCGGCGAGATCACCCTCGGCGCGGACAAGCCGCGGATCTTCTCGCCCTTCGGGCTCGGCGTGCTCGACCTCGCCGTCGGCAGGCACCTGCACCGCGCCGCCGTCGACCGCGGTCTGGCCGACGCCGTCCCGGAGTTCTTCGGCGAAACCGAACGGTGGTCCTGAGCAGCCCTCCCGAGCGGAAAGGCTCCCCGTGTTACCGACAACGCTGATCCACCATGAGGTGCCCGTCCGGGCGCCGCGCAACCTGGTCGAGCGCTACGCGCTCCGCTTCCCCTGGTACGGCCGCCTGCTCGACTCGCTGGGCGTGCGCCACAGCGACCGGCTCGCCGACCTGCCGCTGATGGACCAGGCCACCCTGGAGCACCACTACTACTCGTCCGACGACCAACCGCCCGGCACGCACGCGTTCTTCACCTCCGGCACGTCCGGCGGCAGGCGCAAGCGGATCCTCTACGGCGTCGAGGACGAGAACGCCTACGTCGCGCAACGGCGCGCGTTGTTCGAGCGGTTCACCCGCGGCATCCCGGCGGGCTCGACGGCCGTGGCGGACCTGGGCACCGGTCACGCCGCCGCCTCCGCCCGCCGGATCTTCGAGGAGATGGGCTTCACCGCGCACGACATCGACTTCCGCGCGCCGCTGCCCGAGCACGTCGCCAAGCTCAACCGGTGGCAGCCGGACGTGCTGTTCACCATGCCGATGATCCTCGACCGGCTGGTGCGCTCGCCCGAACCGCTGCGGATCAGCCCACGCAGGATCATGGTCGTCGGCGACCTGGCGCCGGCGGCGTGGCGGGCCAACGCGGCCCGGCACTTCGGGTTGCGCCCCGAGGACGTGATGGACGTCTTCGGCAGCATCGAGATCGGCGCCATCGCCCACACGGACCCGGAAACCGGCCTCTACCACTTCCACGACCACATCATCGCGGAGGTCGTGCCGCCGCACGTGCTGCTGCCCGACCTCCCCGAACGGGACCTGCCGCCGGGCGACGGGGTGCTGCTGCTGACCTCGCTGACCCGGCCGAACTTCCCGGCGCTGCGCTACGTCACCGGCGACCTCGTCTCGGGCCTGCGGGTGATCGAGCACCGCGGCCGCCCGGTGACCGCGTTCGACCGGGTCGAGGGCAGGCTGACCGGCGACTTCAAGCACGGTGAGCGGGTCAGCAGCCACGACCTGTGCGAGGCCGCGGCTTTGGTGTTCCCCGGCCGGGCGTTCGAGGTCGTCGACGACGGCGGGCTGCGCGTCCGCGTGGTCGCCGACCACGTCACCCCCGAGCAGGTGCGCGCCTTCCGCGCCGCGGTCGACGCCGCCGCGCCCGACGTCGCGACCATGGTCGCGTCCGGCCTCGTGCGCCCGATCGAGGTCGAGGCCATCCGCGCCGAGGCCATGCGGTCCGGGGGTGCCAAGCGCCGCTTCCACCTCAAGGAGTCCTGACCATGTGCGGCATCGCGGGCACCACCGCGTTCGGGCGGTCCGCACCGGACCGGGAGTTCGTCGCCGCGGCCTGCGCGGCCATGCGCCACCGCGGGCCCGACGAGGACGGCACCCACCACGGCGCCGACGTCTCGCTCGGCATGTGCCGGCTGAAGGTCATCGGCCTGGTAGGCGGCTCGCAACCCGCCTACGGCGCGGACGAGCGGGTCGTGTGCGTCGTCAACGGCGAGATCTACAACCACCGGGCGCTGCGCGAGCTCCTGGCTCGCCGCGGCAGGCACGTGCGCGGCACGAGCGACGTCCACGTCATCCCCGCCCTGTACGAGGAGTTCGGGGACGCGTTCGTCGAGCACCTGCACGGCATGTTCGCCATCGCCCTGCACGACGGCCGCCGGCGGCGGCTGCTGCTGGTCACCGACCGGGTCGGCAAGAAGCCGCTGTTCCACGCGCGGCCCGCGCCCGACACCGTCGCCTTCGCCTCCGAGCTGGCCGCGGTCCTGGAGCACAGCGGGATCGACCGCGAGATCGACCCGGTGGCGGTCGACCAGTACCTGTCCTACCGGGTGGTGCACTCACCCCGCACGATCTACCGCGGCGTGCGCAAGGTGCCGCCGGCGACGGTCCTGGTTTTCGAGGCCGACGGCTCGACGCACGAGCGGCGGTACTGGTCCTTCCCGTACACCGGTGAGCTGGCCGACGTCGACGAGGACGAGGCCGTCGACCGGCTCGACGCCCTGCTCCGGCAGGCCGTGGCCGACCGGCTGGAGTCCGAGGTGCCGCTGGGCGCGATGCTCAGCGGCGGGCTGGACTCGAGCCTCGTGGTCGCGGTGGCCCGCCGCCTGCTCGGCCGGGAGCTGCACACGTTCTCCGTCGGCTTCGACCACCCGGCCTTCGACGAGTCGGCCGCCGCCGCGTTCGTCGCCGCGCACTTCGGCACCGTGCACCACACCCGGCGGCTCACCGCGGCCGACGCCCGGCGCACCGCCGACACGATCCTGCGGCACGTGGGGGAGCCGTTCGCGTTCCCCTCCGCCATCGCCTCGCACGCGATGTACGAGCTGGCGGCCCGGCAGGTCACGGTGGTGCTCACCGGCGACGGCTCGGACGAGGTGTTCGCGGGCTACAACCGGTACAAGCGCTTCCTCGCCGCACCCGGCGGCGACCTCGCCGACCGCTACGAATCGGTCCTGGTCGACGGCGTGCCCACCCACCTGAAGAAGGTGCTGTACGGCCGCGGCCTGCTCGACCACCTGCCCGACTTCCCGGTCAACCACCTGCGGGAGCAGTTCGCGCGCACCCACCCGCGGGCGGAGGACCTGGACCGCGTCATGCACGTCGACTCCGGCGCGTGGCTGCTCGACGCCCAGCTGGTGAAGATCGACCGGATGTCCATGGCGCACTCGGTCGAGCCGCGCAGCCCGCTGCTCGACCACCGCCTGATCGACGTCGCGGCCCGCATCCCGGCCTCCCGGAAGCTGGTGGGCGGCAACGAGAAGGCGTTGCTGAAGAAGGTCGCCGCCCGGTACCTGCCCGACGAGGTGGTCAACCGGCGCAAGCAGGAGCTCGCCGTGCCGCTGGAGCGCTGGCTGGGCACCGAGCTGCGCGCCGACATCCAGTCGACCCTCCTCGCCGACAGCTCCCTGGACCGCGGCTACTTCAACCCCGACGCGCTGCGGGCGCTCGCCCTGGAGTTCCGCCCCGAGCACAGCTACGCGCTCTGGACGCTCCACATGCTCGAACGCTGGCACCGCCTGCACGTCGACCGCACCGATCTCGCACTGGAACCGGCTCACTGAGATTGAGGAGACCATGACCACGACCGAGACACGCCTCGTGCCCATGCCCGCCGAGGCGGCGCGCCTCCTGCCCTCCTTCGACGCCGAGCGGATGCTGGACGAGCTGACGTCCGTCCGCGAGCACAAGTGGGACCGCCAGCGGGTGTACGACGAGAAGGGCGTCGGCGCCGAGACCGACGTCGACTGGCGCTGCCTGGCGCTGCGCAGCCCCGGCGGCGACCCCACCCGCACCGACCCCGGCGGCCCGGGTGCGCAGGACTTCGCCGACACGTCCTGGCTCGACCGACTGCCCTACCTGCGCGAGGTGCTGGAGGCGATCCCCGCCCCGCTGCACGCCGTGCGCCTGATGGCGCTGGGGCCGGACACCGTCGGCATCGACCACCACGACCCGAAGTACGGCCCCCGCTGGGGCGTGGCCCGGTTGCACGTGCCGGTCGTCACCAACCCCGACGCGGTGCTCGTGCTCGACGGCGTCGAGCACAACTGGCAGCCGGGCACCTTCTGGTTCGGCGACTTCAGCCGCCTGCACCGGGTGCAGAACCACGGCGCCGAGACCCGCACCCACCTGGTCATCGACGCGCTCGTGGTGCCCGGCCTGGCCGCGGTGTTCCCCCCGGAGTGGCAGGAGTACTTCGACGACGGGGACGTGCTGTTCAACCGGCAGAGCCAGCCGCAGCGCCCGCACGAGCGCCGGCGCTACGAGGTGGACTTCCGGTTGCCCGCGGGCTTCACGCTGTGGGAGGAGGAGACCGACTTCGACGGCCCCACCACGGCCGCCACCGTCCGCGACTCGGGAGACCTGCTCGTGCTGGAGGTGGAGAGCGGCCAGCGGCTGGGCCTGGTGCACCTCGGCGACGGCGAGTACCGGTTCGCCGGCTGGAGCGAGGAGCGCACGATCCAGCTGTTCGTGGACGGCCCGACGCCCGGTGCCGTGCTGCGCGTGCGTGCGGGTCGTGAGGTGCGGGAAGCGACCGTGCCGCTGGACCGGCGATGAGCGCCGGTCGCCCGGCCGTCGTCGTCGTCACCGACCTGGTGGTGCTGTGCCGCCACCTCGACCTCGTGGCGGAGATCCGCGGCCGGGACCTGGAACCGGTCCTGGTGTTCGGTCCCGAGACGCCCGCGGCCGAGCTGGCCGCCCGTCGGGCGGACCCGGCGCACCCGCTGTCGTCGGTGACCGAGGTCGTGCACGTCCCCGACTACGGGTTGGACACCCTCCTCGGTGCCGTGGTCGGCCTGGGCGACCGCCTCGACGTGCGCGGCATCGTCTCGTGCGGCGAGTTGTTCGTCGACGCCGCCGGTGCGCTCGCGCAGGCCCTCGGCCTGCCGGGCCCCGGCGGCCAGGCGGCCAGGGTGGCGCGGAACAAGCTGCTCCAGCGGCTGACCGCGCCCTCCCTGGCGCCCCGCTGGCGGCTGGTCGGCCCGGACCGCCGGGTCGAGTGGGACGAGTTCCCGGCGGTGCTCAAGCCGATCGGCCGGATGTCCAGCTCCGGTGTGCTGGAGGTCGGCTCGCGGGCGGAGCTGGACGCCGCCCTCGCCGCAACCCCCGGCGACGAGCTGCTGCTGGTCGAGGAGCGGGTGCGCGGCCCCGAGTACTCCGTCGAGGCGCTGGTGCACGACGGCGAGGTGGTCTGGGCGGGCGTCACCGCCAAGCGCACCAACGAGAGCGGCACCGCGTTCTTCACCGAGATGGGGCACACGTCGCCGGCCGGAGGGCTGGACGCGAGGCAGGAGGACCTGCTGCTCGACGCCAACGCCGTGCTGCTCGACGCGCTCGGCTTCGGCAGCGGCATGAGCCACGCGGAGTTCCGGCTGGACGGCGGCCGAGTGGTGCTGATGGAGGTCGCGGCCCGGCCGCCCGGTGACGCCATCACCAAGCTGTGGCTGCTGTCGTCCGGGGCTCCGCTGGAGCCCGCCCTGCTCGACCTCGCGCTGGGCGTGCGGCCCAAGCCGCCCGCGCGGCTGCGGCGCGCGCAGCAGGTGTACCTGGACCACCCGCGCGGTGTGCTCCGCGACGTGCGGTGCGACGCGGCGGAGGTTTCGTGGATCACCGACGACGGGCGGTGGCCGGGGTTCGCCCCGGCCCAGCCGGACGCACCCGCCCGGCTGTGCGCGGTCGTCGTGACGCGCCGCCGCGGCGACGTGCTGGGCGAGGTCGCAGACTCCGGCGGTCGGTCGGTGTCCGTGGTCGTGGACTGCCCCTTGGGCGAGGACGTGGACGAGGTGGGCGCCCGGTTCGCGGGCACGGTCTCGTTCGTCGTGGAGGAGGTGGCGTCGTGAGCGTGGCGGAGACGACAACGGCCGACACCGTGGCGGTGCGGCGCATCCAGCGGTCGGACCCGGTCTTCGAGGACGTCGCGCCGGCCGGTGAGGTGGTGCCCGGGATGACCCGGCGCACCATCCTCACCTCCGGCGCGCCCCTGCCGTGGCACCGGTACCGCGGCGGGCAGCGCCAGGCGATCCTCGGTGCGGCGGTGTTCGAGGGGCTGGCGGCCGACGAGGACGACGCCGACGCCCGGCTGGCGTCGGGGGACATCGCGCTGCGGCCGTGCCACGACCACGGCGCGGTCGGCTCGTTGACCGGCGTGACCACGTGGTCCATGCCGGTCGTGGTGGTCCACGACCGGGCCAACGGCACCAGGGGTTTCTGCCGGCTCAACGAGGGCGGCTCGACCGAGTCGTTGACCTTCGGCGTGTGGTCGGAGGGCGTCGCCAAGCAGCTCGCGCACGTGCGGGACGTCGTCGCGCCCGCGTTCGGGGCGGTGCTGCGCGCCACCGGCGGCCTGCCCGTGCGGCCGGTCGTGCGGCGGGCGTTGGCGATGGGCGACGACCTGCACAGCAGGCACACCGCGTCGGGCGCGCTGCTGCGCCTGCACCTGCTCGACGCGCTCGTCCGCGAGCCGGGCCTCGTGCCGCCCGACGCGCGGCGGGCCCTGGCCGAGTACCTGGAGGAGGCCGAGTACCTGTTCCTGCACGTGGCGATGGCCGCGTCCAAGGCCGCCGCGGACGCCGCGTCCGGCGTGCCCGGCAGCGGTGTCGTCACCGCGATGGTCCTCAGCTGCGACGAGTTCGCGCTGCGCGTGTCCGGCCTGGGGCGCGAGTGGTTCCGCGCGCCGCTGCCACCGCCGGCCGACCTGCGCGGCAGGCTGTTCGACGACTGGACGACCGACGACCTCGACTACGTGGGCGGGGAGAGCCTGATCACCGAGACCACCGGTCTCGGCGGGCTCGCCGCGGCGGCGTCGTTCCCGCTCCAGGACTTCTCGGCTGGCACACCCGAGGCGATGGTCGAGCTGACCGAGCGGATGTACGGCATCACCGTGGCCGAGCACCCCGAGTACCGCATCCCGGCCCTGCGGTACCGGGGCGTGCCCTGCGGCATCGACGTCCGCGCCGTCGCCACCACGGGCATCGTGCCCGCGATCCACCTGGGAGCCACCCTGCGCCACGGCGGGCACGCGGGCGCGGGGCTGTTCACCCCGCCGGTGGCGGCCTTCCGAGCCGCCGCCGACACGTTGACCGCCAGGTCGGGACACACTGGAGAACAACCGTGACCACAACCTCCGTCGACGTGCGCGCGTCGACGTCGATCCGGGACTGGCTGGCCGTGGTGGCCGTCGGACTGGGCGTCTTCGCGTTCACCACCACCGAGATGGTGCCCATCGGGCTGCTCACCACCATGTCCGGCGACCTGGGGGTGTCGGAGGGCTCGACCGGGCTCACGGTGACGCTCTACGGCGCCATCGCGGGCCTGTTCGCCCCCGTCCTCACCTCCGCGACGCGGCGCTTGGACCGGCGCACCCTGCTGCTGGTGGTGCTCGCGGTGTTCGTCGTCGGCAACGCCATGACCGCGCTGTCGGCCACCTACGGCCTGCTCATGTTCTCCCGCCTGCTCACGGGGTTCGCGCACGGCGTCATGTGGTCGATCTCGGCGAGCATCGCCGTGCGGCTCGTCGCGCCGGAGGCCTCGGTGCGCGCCACCGCCGTGGTGTTCTCCGGCATCTCCGTCGCGTCGGTGATCGGCGTGCCGCTGGGCACGTTCATCGGGGAGGTGGCCGACTGGCGCACCGCGTTCTGGGTGATCGCGGCGCTCGGCGCGGTCACGGCGGTCGCCGCGGCCGTGCTGCTGCCGCCCCTGGCGCCGCAGGGCGTCGTGAACCTGCGGGAGCTGCCCCGGCTGCTCCGGGTCCGCAACCTCCGCGTCGCCCTCCTGGTCACCGCCGTCGTCGTGATCGGGCACTTCGCCGCGTACACCTACGTCACCCCGTTCCTGGAACGGAACACGGGCGTGGAGACCCGCTGGATCAGCGGCCTGCTGCTGCTCTACGGCGTGGCCGGCATCGTCGGCAACTTCGCGGCGGGCGCGGCGGCGGCGCGGGCCCTGCGCGGCACGATCATCGCCTGCCTGGTCGGGCTGGGCGGCTCGGTGGCGCTGCTGGTGGTCGTCGGCACCTGGCACCCCGGCGCGATCGCCCTGCTCCTGCTGTGGGGCGTGGCGTACACGGCGTTGCCGGTGGCGTTGCAGACCCTGGTGTTCCGCAGCGCGCCGGAGGCGCCCGAGGCCGCGACCTCGCTCTACATCCTGGCGTTCAACGTCTCCATCTCGCTGGGCGCGCTGTTCGGCGGCATCGCCATCGACAACGCGGGCCCCACCGCGGTCATGGTGCTCGGCGTCGTGCTCAGCCTGGTCGCCGCCGCCGTCATGGCGCTGCGCCACCAACGCGGCGAGGTGCCCCGGTGACCGGGCGCGTGATCGACTTCCGCTCCGACACCGTGACCAAGCCGGACGCGGCGATGCGCGGCGCGATGGCGCGCGCGGAGGTCGGCGACGACGTGCTGGACCGCGACCCGACCATGCGGGCACTGGAGGAGCGGGTCGCCGAGGTGCTCGGTGTCGAGGCGGCGCTGTGGGTGCCGAGCGGGTCGATGGGCAACCTCGTCGCCCTGTTCCTGCACCTGCGCCCCGGTGACCGGATGCTGGTCCCGGACCGGGCGCACATCCTCGACAACGAGGTCGGCACCGCGTCCTGGCTGGCCGGCGGCACGCCCCAGCCACTGCCCTGGGACGGTGGCCCCGGCCGGCCGACGCCCGCCACCGTGCGGGCGCACGCCGCACCGGGCGGCCCCTACTTCGCCCTGCGCACCGCGTTGCTGTGCCTGGAGAACACCCACAACGCCGCGGGTGGCACGGTCACTCCCGTGGCCGAGCACCTGGCGCTGGTCGAGGCCGCCCGCGACCGCGGGCTCGCGGTGCACCTGGACGGCGCGCGGCTGTGGAACGCGGCCGTGGCGCTGGGCGTCCCGGCCGCCGACCTCGTGGCGGGTGTCGACACCGTGCAGGTGTGCCTGAGCAAGGGCCTGGGCGCGCCGGTGGGGTCGCTCGTCGGTGGGTCGGCGAGCTTCGTCACCGAGGCGCGGCGGGTGCGCAAGATGCTCGGCGGCGGCGTGCGCCAGGGCGGCGTGCTCGCGGCGGCCGGGCTCGTGGCGCTGGACCGGGTGGACCGGCTGTCCACCGACCACGACAACGCCAGGCTGCTCGCGGAGGGCCTGGCCGAGCTCGGCTGGGAGGTCGACCCGCCCGAGACGAACATCGTCATGGCCCGCGCGGACGACCCGGGGGCGGCGGTGTCGTGGCTGGCCCGGCGCGGCGTGCTGACCGTGCCGGTGGGTGGGCGGGTGCGCTGGACGACACACCGGGACGTGCGACGGGAGGACGTGGTCGACGCGTTGGGGCGACTCGTCCCGGTGGCGGCGTGAAGGCGGGGTGGCCGGTCGTCGGATCGCTGGCGGCCGGCGCGGTCCTGGCACTGGAGATCACCGTCAACGGCGGGCTGGGCGCGGCCGTGCGGCCGGTCACCGCGGCGGCGTTCTCCAACGTGCTCAGCCTGGTGATCGTGCTGGCGGTGGCGCCGTTGCTGCCGGGGCTGTCGCGGGCGTTCGGGGAACTGCGCACCGCGCTGCGATTACGCACCCTCCGCCCGTGGCACTGCCTCGGCGGGGTAGCGGGCGGGGCGATGGTGCTGACCCAGGCGACCGCGGTGGACCGGCTCGGCGCCGCCCTCTACACGCTGGCGCTCGTGGCCGGGCAGACCGCGGCCGGCGTGGTGGTCGATCGCGTCGGCCTCGGGCCGGGCTCACCGCAGGCGATCACCGCGCGGCGGGTGGCCGGGGCCGTGCTCACCGTGGTGGCCGTCGTGCCGCCGGTGTTCGGCGCGACCGGGCCGGGTGACGCGGCCTGGCTGGTCCTGCTGCCGCTGGCGGCGGGCGCGGGGTTGGCGTTCCAGCTCGCCGTGAACGGCCGGGTCGACGAGGCGGTGCGCAGCCCGTACCCGTCGGTGCTGATGAGCTTCATCGCCGGGGTCGTCGTGCTCGGCACCGCGGCGGTCGTGGACTTCGCGGCGCACGGCGTGCCCTCCGGGTGGCCCGACGAACCCGTGCTGTACGCCGGTGGTGTGTTCGGCGCGGTGTTCGTGCTGTCGTCGGTGCTGCTGGTGCGGCGCAGCGGTGTGCTCATCGCGGCGCTGGGCATGATCGCGGGCCAGGTCGTCGGCTCGGTGGTGATCGACGTGGCGGTCGGGAGGACGGCCGGCACCACCCAGTTCGTCGTGGTGGTGCTCTGCTCGGCGTTGCTCCTGGCGAGCGTCCTGATCGTGAGTGGAAAGCCAAAAGAAACCGCCCATGTGGTTTGGTCTCGGGATGATGAACGCAGTGCGCCAAGCGCGGGCCTGGACGACCCACGACCGGCTGATCCGGTCGGCGGCCCGGATCTTCGACCGTGACGGTTACGCCCTGTCGACCTTGCAGGACATCTGTGCCGACGCCCTCATGAGCAAGGGTGCGCTCTACTTCCACTTCCCGGAGGGCAAGCGCACCCTCGCCGACGCGGTGGAGGCGCTGGCCCTCGACGAGGTGCGCGGAGCGCTCCGCCGCACCGGCGCCGGGTCGGCCGTGCAGCGGCTCATCGACGGCAGCCACGCCCTGGCCGCCGCGGTGGAGGGGGAGGTCGTGGTGCGGGCGGGCTTCGTCCTGGGCTGCGACCGCGCCCGCCGCGGCCCGGCGACGGCGTACGCGGCCTGGCGGGACTTCGTGCGCCACGCCCTCGACGCGGCCCGCGTCGAGGGCGTCACCACCGCCGGCGCCGCCGCGGCCGAACCGGTGATCACCGCGATGCCGCTGCTCGGCGTGCTCGCCGACGTCCCGGCCGTCGAGCCGGCAACCTGGTGGCGCCTGATCCTGCCGCAACTGGTGACCGCCGCGGCGCTGCCCACGGTGACCCCGACCCCGTCGGTGGACGCCGCGCCGGGCTGAGGCCGGCACCCGTCAACCGGAGCGCTGGAGGGCCGTCCGGTACCACGCGGCGTGGTCGGCGAAGGCCGCGGCGAACCCGCGGTCCCCGCCACCGAGCCGGTCGTGCAGCGCCGACCCGTCGAACCAGTGGTCCACGGCGAACAGGTCGAGGTGGTGCCGCGTGCCGCCCGCAGCGGTCCAGCGCCGCGCCGCCTCGTCGGGGTCGACCACCGGCGGCACCGCGAGGCCGAGGGTCCGGGTCACCGCGCTCGCCAGCTCGACCAGACCCGTCGGGGTGCGCGGGCAGGCGAGGAACGCGCCCCGCGGCCCGTCCGGGGTGGCGAGGGCGACCAGCCAGCGCGCCAGGTCGCGCACGTCGGTCAGCGAGAGCCGCGCGTCACCCGGCACGCCGCCGACCCGCTCCAGCACGTCCAGCAGGCCGGGAACGACCCAGCGGTCACCCGCGCCGAACACGAAGTACGGCCGCAGCACCACCCCGCCGGCCGCGAGCACCAGGCGCTCTCCCGCCAGCCGGGTCGCGCTGCGGACCGACGCGGGCTGCGGTGTGATCCGTTCCGTCGCGGCGGTGAAGGGCCCCGATCCGTACACGGCCGCGGTGCCGAGCCGGACCACGGGGCGGGCGCCGACCTCGGCCAGCAGGTGGCGGGTGCCCCGCTCGTTGACCGCCGCGCAGCGCTGCGGGTCGGTGCCCACGTACGACGCCAGGTGCAGCACGACGTCGACGCCGTCGCCGATGCCGCGCAGCGACCGCGGATCGGTGACGTCGCCGCGCACCACCTCCGTGCCCCGTGGCACGTCCGGTTCCTGCTCGTGGACCAGGACCCGTACCGCGCGACCGCTGAGCGCGAGTCGGCGCAGCACCGCCGAGCCGACGAACCCGCTCGCCCCGGTGACGAGCACGGTCACCGCAGGTCCACCTCGCACCTGAACCGGACCTCGCCGTGCTGCTCGGCCCGCACCAACAGGGTGCGCGGCCCCACCGGGGTCGCGTCGACCACGCACGGCGCGTCCAGCTCGACGAACTTCGCGAAGGTGCTGCGGAACCCGACCAGCCGGGCGCCGGACCGGGCGAAGGCGGCCTGTCGGGCGGCTTCGAGCAGGACCATGCCCGGCACGTGGTCCACCGGGTGGTCGAACAGCACGGGGTGGGACTCGTCGGCCCGCAGCGTCCAGGTGCCCTCGCTACCGCGGGTGAGCACCACGTCGTGGTCCGCAGTGCGGTCGACCTCCCGGCCGGGCACGGGCGGTTGCAGCGGCACTCGCGCCGCGCTGTGCGCGTGGTCGCCCCGTAATCGCCGGTAGACGGCCGGCGGGACGCACGACAGGCCGAACCGGCCGGTCCCGAGCGGCACGCCGTCACCGGTGATGGCCACGTGCAGGTCCATCGACCACAGCACGCCACCGCGCTCGCGGACGTCGGTGCAGCGCACGTCCAGCTCCACCTCGGTGGCCGTGGCACCGACCACCGGCGGACCGTCGACCAGGTCGAGGTCGAAGTGCTTGAGCAGGAAGTGCCGGTCGAACGGCACGCCGTAGGCCGCGTGGCTGATCAGCAGGGATGTCTGCCTGATCGTCTCCGCGGCCAGCAGCGGATCGTGCCTGCCGGTGGCGTCCGGGCGGTGGAAGGAGTGGCTCCTGGGCCACTGCGCGTCCACCTGCATCCGGTGGTCACCGCGCCGCCGCCAGCCCGTCAGGAACACCTCGGCGATGGCCGAGCGGTGGACGAACTGGCGGGGCACGGTGGCGGCGAACCTCGGCGGCGCCTGGGCGGCGTCGGGGCGAGCCAGCAGGCCGGTGGAGCCGGAAGTGGTCGTGTGGTGATCGGGCATGACACCAGTCCCCAGATCAGCATCGTCGCCTACATCGGTGAGAACCATACTAGTCGGTTTGTTTTCACCGGGCCATACACCGACTGAAGTAGACTGCCGCCCGAACGCCGCGTCCGGGCCGGCTCGGTGACGCGGCAGGACCGAGCACGGAGGAACCAGTGGCAACGCAGGAACGCGGGGTGCGCACACAGGTCAAGGTGTTGGAGGCGGCGGCGGACGTCATCGACCGGCGCGGGTACGCGAGCGCCAGCATCGCGGAGATCCTGGAGGTCGCGGGGGTGACGAAGGGGGCGATGTACTTCCACTTCCCCTCGAAGCAGCACATCGCGCGCGGCGTGATGCAGGCGCAGACCGGGTTCGAGGACATCCCGGAGGACGAGTCCCCGCTCCAGTCGATCATCAACCTGACCCACCACTTGGCGTTGCGGCTGCAGGACAACGTGGTGCTCCGGGCCAGCATCCGGCTGACCATCGAGCACGGCTCGTTCGACGACGTGGAGCCCGATTCCCCGTACCACTGGTGGCTCCAGCGCTTCACCCGGCGCTTCCTGCTGGCCAAGGGCGCGGGCGAGCTGCGCGACGGCGTCACGCCGGAGGAGGCGGCGGAGACCATCGTCGGCTCGTTCTCGGGCATCCAGCTGCTGTCCCAGGTCCTGGACGGCCGGCGCGACCTGGTCCGGCGGATCACCTTGTGGTGGAAGCACCTGCTCCCCGGCCTGGCCTGCGAAGAAGTCCTCCCGCGCCTCTGCCCCGAGGGCACCTTGGACCGCGTCGTCAAACCCCGGTGACCGACACCGCCCCGGCGGGCGGCAGGTCCGGCCGCCGCCCGATCGGGCGGCGGCCACCGAAGCGGTAGCCGGCGGGTCCGCGCTCCGGTCCGGTGGTGGACCGCCGCCCGCCCGACGACCACCTCGGCCACTGCCACGTCGGCCCTCGCACGACTCGGTCGCCCGACCGGACCCTTCGGTTCTTCGGCGCGGACGACGGAGGCCGGCTCGCACGACGCACACGGGCTACCGTCGGACCTCGCCGGCCTGATGGCGGACGTCGGAGACCTCGCCGACCCGGCGACTCGGACGTCGTCGACCCGGCAGGGAGGACCGATGCGGAGAGAAGCTCCGGGATCGCGTGTCGTGCTCGCCTTGACCGGGATCGCGCTGTCCGCCTGGGCACCGGTCCTCGCGGCACCGGCGGAATCCCGGGCCGCCACCCCGTTCGCCTGCGGGGTCCAGTACTCGATCACCCCCGCGACACCCGGTGTGGACGTCGCCATCGTGATCGACAACCGCACCGCGTCGGCCGTCCGCGGCTGGACCCTGACCTACTCCCACACCGGCTACCAGACCCTCGTGCAGGGCTGGAACGGCGTCTGGTCCCAGTCCGGCGGGAAGATCACGGTCACCGACGCGGGGTGGAACGCCACCATCCCCGCCGGCGGCGGGGTCTACACCGGCGCCCGGTTCCACCGGTATCCCGGCGGCAGCGACGGGCCGGCGGGATTCGTCGTCAACGGCACCGCGTGCACCACCAGGTGAGCGCCTCGCGCCGGCGTCGGTCCGGTGTTACGTAGGCTGGGCGGACTTCGGAAGGGTGCGTGGGTCCGCGGGGGAGGGGTGAGGCGGTGCGGGCAGCGGTGAGGACGCGTCGTCCCGGGCTGGTGCTCGCCCTCCTGCTGGTGCTCCTCGGCGTGACCGCGCCCGCGGCGCCGCACCCCGGTCCCGGACCCGCAGGGCCACATCGGGCGCCACTGCTCGGAGCGCCTGCGCTCCGGGAGTCGGTGACGGCCTCACCGGCGATGAACGACGACCTCCACGACTGGCTGAGGCTGTCGATGGCGGCGCGGTCCGGACCGACCGTGGCGGTGCCCGAAGCCTGGTGGGCCGTGCGCCCTCACGCGACCGCCGGGCGCGCCCCGCGGGGTCGGTGGCGTCTCGGCGAGGCCGGCGGGACCGGTCCTTCCACCGCGGGACCCACACCCCGGTCGAGCCGGGCACCCCCTCTCGCGTGAACCGGATGAGCCGGACCTGACACCGCTCCGACGAGCCTGTCGCGTGCGCCCCCGGCCGGGGGCGGCGCGGCGTACCGCTCGTGGGGCGATGACGTCGTGTTCTTCCGCTGTGCCCGGCACCTCACGCGCCGACGCCGGAGTGGCGGTGGTCGGTGCCCGGCACGACCGCAACTTCCGTGAGGACTTTGACATGTATGTTGTCGTGCTCGTTCTGTTCGGCGTCACGATCCTGGCCGCAGCAGGCCTGATGGCGTGGATGTTCGTCAAGGACGAACCGTTGTACGGCGCCGCGGCGCTCGGTGTCCTGACCGGTCCGGGCAGCCTGCTGGCGCTCGCCCACATGGCCGTCGCCTAGAGCCGGAACCCGCTGTCGCAAGCCGCTGTGGTGGCAGCCCGGTCGACGTGTCGTGACCGGGCTGCCGGCGGCGGGATGCCGCGATCAGGGATTGGCGGCGAGGAGGAGGAACGCGCCGAGCAGGATGAGGTGGACGAGTCCTTGCAGCCGGGTGGCTCGACCGGGGACGACGGTCAGGATCGCGACGACGATGGTGATCGCGAGCAGGACGATCTGGTTCCCGCCGAGCCCGAGCTGCAGGGGTCCGGGCAGCCAGATCGAGGTGAGGGCGATCGCGGGGATGGTCAGGCCGATGCTGGCCATGGCGGAACCCAGGGCGAGGTTGAGGCTGACCTGGATGCGGTTGCGGCGGGCGGCGTTGGAAGCGGCGAGGGTCTCGGGCAGCAGCACGAGCAGGGCGATGACCACGCCGACGAACCCGTGCGGCAGGCCGAAGTCGGCGACGGTGGCCTCGATCGCGGGGGACAGCACCTTGGCCAGACCGACGACCGCGACGAGCGCGACGAGCAGCAGCACCACGCTCGTGACGGCGGCGCTGTTGGTGGGCGGGTCGGCGTGGTCGTCGCCGTCGGCGTCGTTGACGACCTTGCCGTCGGCGGTGACGGGCAGGAAGAAGTCGCGGTGGCGCACGGTCTGGGTGCTGACGAACGCGGCGTAGAGGGTGAGCGACGCCGCAGCGGCGAACGTCAGCTGCGCCGGGGAGAACTCGGGTCCGGACCGGGCGGTGGTGAACGTCGGCAGCACGAGGCAGACGACGGCCAGCGTGGCGACGGTGGACAGGGCCGCGCCGGTGCCCTCGGCGTTGAACACGGCGAGCCGGAACTTCGAGGCGCCGATCAGCAACGACAGGCCCAGGATCCCGTTGCACGTGATCATCACGGCGGCGAACACGGTGTCACGGGCGAGTGAGGCGGCACCCGAGCCCCCCGCGACCATCAAGGTCACGATCAGGCCCACCTCGATGACCGTGACGGCGACGGCCAGCAGCAGTGACCCGAAGGGCTCACCGACGCGATGCGCGACCACTTCGGCGTGGTAGACGGCGGCCAGCACCGAGGCACCCAGGACCACCGCGACGACCACGAGCAGCAGCGACGGCACGTCGCGGCCCCACGTGGCGGCCATCACCGCCACGGCGACCAGCGGCGCCAGGAACCGCCAGTCCGCGAAGAGCCGACCTCGACCGGCCGGCGTCATCGCCTCGGCCGTCGGCTCGGCGGGATCGGTTCGTCCGGGCTCGCTCATGTGGACGCACGGGTGGGGTGGCCGTGCAGGGGCTCCGCGCTGACGCCGCGTCGCTGCTGCGCCGCGGCGTCCGGGGCTTGGTCCGCGGTCGACGTCCGCGCGTGTCCGGCGATCATGTGTCCAGGATATCCAACTTGGGCGGTTCCCGACGTCGACGGCAGGCGGAGAACCCCGACAGTGGTAACCCGTCCGCCCTGGTCAACCCCGGGCCGGGGGAAGAAGTCCCCCGCGATCGCGGGGGATTTCCCGCGCCCTCGAAGGCAATGGGGCGTGCCCGGGGTGTGCCGTCCGGAGTGGAGCGTCGGTTCACCGGCGGTCGTCGGTGGACGTGAGCGGTGCTCCCGCTCTGTGGCGGGGTGGTCGCCGTTCGGCTAGGCTCTCGCGGCGGTCCGAGCGCTCTGACCGGCGACTGTGCGGATTCGCGGTGGCTCCGGTACGCGGTTGTGGTGGTGGGGGAGGGGCGTGGGACGCAGGGCCGGCGCGATCGGCGCGTTACCCGATGACGTGTCGGTGGTGCGGAAGGGCGTTCACCGCGTGCGGCGCTGGACCACGGCCTTCGCCTGGATCTGCGGTGCCGCGTTCGCGGCGCAGTTGGCGTTCACCGGTCGATCGCTCGTCGGCGGCGTAGCAGCGCTGGTCGTGGCCTCGGTGCTGTGCGGGTGGGTGCTGCGACCCGGACGTGACGGGTGGGTCGTCGTGGTCGCCGAGACCGCCGCCGTCGTCACCGGCACCCTGGTACTGCCCTTCCCCCAGCCGGTGCTCGGCTTCCTGTTCGGCGCCACCGTCCGCCGGATGCTGCTCGACGGCGACTACCGCTTCCCGGTGCGAGCCGCGTTCCCGGTGCTCGGCTACCTGGCGGGCCTCGGCGTGTCGGTGCTGGACGGCGGGCTCGTGCCCACCCCGGAGGCCCTGGTGCCGGCGCTGATGCCGTTGGTGGGGCTGGTCGTCGAGTCACTGGCCCTGTACGAGACCGCGCGCGCCGCGCGGTTGACCGACGCGGCCCGGATCCGCGCCGACCGCGCGCACCGCACGGCCGAGGCCGCCGTGCGCGCCAGCCCGGTGGGACTCGTGCTGCTCGACGGGGAGGGCCGCCCGGAGCTGTTCAACGGCCGCGCCGCCGACCTGCTCGGGTGGGGCGAACCCGGCACCGTGCCGTGCCCGCACGGCCCCGACATCACCGCCTGCCCCGAGGGCTGCGCCCGGCCGCGACCGGAGCCGGTGGAGTTGCGGCTCGACCACGCCGGCACCACGCTCACGCTGCACCCCGTCGACGTCCGGGACACCGACCAGACCGGGCGGGTGATGGTCGCGGTCGTCGACGTCACCGCTCGCCGCCGGTGGGAGGACGTGCTCCGGGAGCGCTCCGAGCGGGACGAGCTGACCGGGTTGGCCAACCGGCGCCACTTCCTCGAGCTGGTCGACCGGGCGCTCGTCGACGGTGGTGACGTCGCGCTCCTGCTGATGGACCTGGACCAGTTCAAAGAGGTCAACGACGTCGAAGGTCACCAGGCGGGTGACCGGCGGCTGGTCGAGGCCGCCCGACGCCTGCGGGCCGCGACCGGCGGGCACGACATCGTCGCGCGCCTGGGCGGGGACGAGTTCGCCGTGCTGACGCCGACCGGTGACGGCGGCGTCCAGCTCGCCCGCCGCGTGCTCGCCGCGCTGGCCGAGCCCGAGCCCGCGGGCGGCGCCACCGCCATCCGCGCGAGCGTCGGTGTCGCCGTGCCCGGCCGCGACGGCACCGGCCGCACCTCGCAGGACCTGCTGCGCGACGCCGACGTGGCGATGTACGTGGCCAAGCGCGAGGGCGGGGGACGGGTCCGGCTGTTCCGGCGCGAGATGGGCGAAGACGTCGCGGCGCGCCAGCGCGACAAGGCCGCCCTCACCGCGGCGCTGGCCGACGACGAGCTGGTCGTGCACTACCAGCCGATCATCGACGTGGCCACGGCGCGCACCACCCACGCCGAGGCGCTGGTGCGGTGGCAGCACCCCGGGCGCGGCCTGCTCGGGCCCGACCGGTTCATCGGGCTGGCCGAGGAGACCGGGCTGATCGTGCCGCTGGGTGCGCACGTGCTGCGCACCGCGTGCGCCCAGGCGGTGCGCTGGCAGGGGCAGGGACACCGGCTCGGCGTGGCCGTCAACGTCTCACCCGGCCAGCTGAGCGGCAACGGGTTCCCCCGCGAGGTGGACGAGCTGCTCTCGGCCACCGGCCTGGAACCGGGACGGCTCACCGTCGAGGTCACCGAATCGGTGTGGGCCGACGAGAACGCCATGCGGCTGCTGATGGCGGTCCGGGAGCTCGGCGTGCGCGTGGCGCTGGACGACTTCGGCACCGGCTACTCCTCGCTGAGCTACCTGCGCCGCTACCCGTTCGACCTGGTCAAGATCGACCGGTCGTTCACCGACGGCCTGGGCGAGGACGACCGGACCGGGGGCGTGGTGCGGTGCATCATCGACCTCGCCGGCGCGTTGGGCGCCCGCACGGTCGCCGAGGGGGTCGAGACGCCGCAGCAGGCGCGCTGGCTGCGGGACGCCGGGTGCGACTTCGCGCAGGGCTACCTGTTCGGCAGGCCCGAACCGGTCGAGAACTGGCACCCCGACCTGCTCACGATCACCTGACCCCGCCGGTGCGCGGCAGGCGACCACCCGCGTGCCGGTGTCAGGGAACGAATCAGGCGGAGGTCAGGGTGACCCCTGATGGCCGGGTGCCCGATCGCGGGCAGGCTGGACGCGTCACCAACCGCCCGGTTCGAGGAGAGTCATGAACGAGTTCCAGCCCGAGTCCGCCCGCGTCACCGTCGACTCCGTGGTCCACGCCGTGCGCGGACTGGTCGGTGAGGCCTTCGACCGCCGCGTGGTCGTGCGGGACAGCAAGGAAGACGTGGTGCTGGAAGTGCCGGTGGCCCTGGGGTTGGTCGCGGCGCTGGCCGCTCCGGTCGTCACGGTGATCGGTACCGGTGTCGCGCTGGCGAGCAGGTGCGGGATCACGCTCGAAGACCGCCGGCAGCCCGGCCGTGAGCCCGCGGCGACGGTCGACACCGAGCAGGTGTAGTCCGGCGAGGGCCACGACCCGGATTCGGCCGAATGGTGTGACCGGGCACACCGCTCGCCGGTACCGCCCGCGACCCGTCGATCGAAGAATGTGAGCGTGAACATCCAACCGCCGCCCGACCCGATCGACGACGGGAGTGCACAGGTGCGCCACTACCGATCACGACCGGCACGGCGGATGGGGGCGGTGTTGGCCGCACTGGTGCTGGCGGCCACCACCCTCCTCCCCGGAACGGAGAGGCCCGCCGTGGCTTGGGACAACGGGGTCGCGTCCACACCGCCGCTGGGGTGGAACAGCTACGACTCGTTCAACTGGAACGTGACCGAGGCGCAGGTCAAGGCCAACGCCGACTACATGAGGGACAACCTCAAGCAGTACGGCTGGCAGTACATCGTCATCGACTGGGCCTGGTACTACCCGGGGAGGGGCACGGGCAGCCCGAACCAGAGCGCCGACTTCCAGCCCCGGCTGCGCACCGACGCGGGCGGCCTGCTGCTGCCCGACACCACCCGCTTCCCCTCGGCCGCGGGCACGAACGGGTTCAAGCCGCTGGCCGACTACGTCCACGCCGCGGGGCTGAAGTTCGGCGTGCACCTGATGCGGGGGATCCCCCGCCAGGTGGTGGCCGACAACCTCCCCGTGCCGGGCACGGACTGCCGGGCGAACGAGATCGAGAACAACACGACCGCGGCGTGGCTGAACCTGAACTGGGGCCTGGACATGGCCAACCCGTGCGCCCAGGCGTACCTGGACGCCCAGTTCGAGCTGCTGGCCTCGTGGGGCGTGGACTACGTCAAGGTGGACGACATCGCCGCGCCGACGTACCGGCAGGCCGAGGTCGAGGGCTACAAGCTGGCGATCCAGCGCAGCGGTCGGCCGATGGTGCTCAGCCTGTCGCCCGGGCCGACGTCGACCGCCAACGGCGCCCACGTGGCCGCCAACGCGCACATGTGGCGGGTCGTGAACGACCTGTGGGACAACTGGAGCGCGTTGGACGCCCTGTTCGAGCGGCTGCACGCGTGGACGCCCCACCGTGCGCCGGGTGCGTGGCCGGACCCGGACATGATCCCGATCGGGCGGCTGTCGCAGCAGGGGCCGGTCGGGTCGCCGCGCTACTCGAACCTGACCGCCGACGAGCAGCGCACGCTGATGACCCTGTGGTCGATCACCCGGTCGCCGATGATGTGGGGCGGTGACCTGACGCAGAACCGGGCGTCCGAGCTGGCGCTGATGACCAACGCCGCCGTGCTGGCCGTCGACCAGCACAGCCGGAACAACCGGCAGCTCTACAGCGGCACGAGCACGGTGTGGGCCGCCGACGCGCCCAGCGGCACCGACAAGTACGTCGCCCTGTTCAACCGGGGTGGCGGCGCGGCGACCGTCTCGGTCCCGCTGGCGGACCTCGGGATGAGTTCCGCGACGGTCACCGACCTGTGGTCGGGCGCGAGCCTCGGCACGGTCAGCGGCAGCCTGTCCCGCTCGCTGCCCTCGCACGGTTCCGGGCTGTACCGGCTCACCCCGCGGGGCACCACGCCGACACCGACCGACCAGACGCTGACCGCGCGGCACAGCGGCAAGCTCGCCGACGTGGTCAACGCCTCGACGGCCGACGGCGCGGACGTGGTGCAGTGGGGTGCCAACGGCCAGGCCAACCAGCGCTGGCGGTTCCGCGAGGTGGGCGGCGGCTACTACAACGTCGTCAACGTGGGCAGCGGGAAGTGCCTGGACGTGTACGGCGGCGACTCGGCCACCGGTGACGGCGTCCGCGTCGTCCAGTGGACGTGCGGCTCCGGCGCGAACCAGCGCTGGCGGTCCGAGGACGCCGGCGGTGGCTACGCGCGGCTGGTCGCGCAGCACAGCGGGAAGTGCCTGGACGTGGTCAACGCCGGGACCACCGACGGCGCCAAGCTCGTTCAGTGGACCTGCGGCGGTGGCACCAACCAGCAGTGGCAGCGCAAGAACGCGTAGCGGCCCGAGGCGGGTGTCACGCCACCCGACCACCCACTGTGGACCTCACTGTCCAGCAGGCATCGTCACCCTGATTTCCGGAGGAGAAACATGCAGCTCAGACGCGCCTTACCGGTTGTCCTGGCAAGTTTGTCCGGCGTGATCGCCCCGACCACCGCGGCTGCCTCGGCGGCGGAGGTCGGCTCCACACCTGCGCTGGCAGCCGTGGGATGCCAGTTCCAGCACACGGGTACGGACTTCGGCTTCGGCTTCACGGCCGTGCTCAAGGTGACGAACACGGGGTCGGATCCGGCAACCGACTGGTGGGTCGAGTTCGACCTGCCGGCCGGCGTCGTCATCGAGACCACCCACAGCGCCCGCTTCTCTCCCGCTCGCAGCGGCCACATCCAGGCCAACGCACCCGCCTGGCTCCCGACCCTGGCCCCGGGAGCGTCCGCGAACGTCGGGTTCAACGGGAGCAAACCCGTCGGGACCGCTCTCGTCGCCTCCAACGTCACCCTCAACGACGTGCCGTGCACCGGCTGATCCGCCATCGAGCGTGACAGCCGGACCTGCCACTGACGGGTCCCGCGACGCCGAACGCTCCAGGATCACCTCGGCGGACCGAGGGGGACGGCCACCAAGCCGCCCGACGACCCGCCCGGCCACCATCGGGTGGTGGCCGTTCCCCCTCGGTCAGCCCGGGATCACCGTGGGATCCAGGACCGACGCCGCCGGTGCCGCTGTCGCCCCTCCGGCACACCCGGGGCTCCACGACCGGACGTCACCACGGGCGTGACGACCGCGACCGCGACGTTCGACGGGACCGGGTCGAACGTCGCCTGCCGAGGCCGACCACCGGCCGTCCGAGCGGCGGTCGGGTCAGGTGAGCCGGGTGATGGTGATGTTGGCGGGCCCGCTGGTGCCGGTGACGCCTTCGGCGGTGAAGCACTGAGCCGGTGTGGCGTTGATCAGCGCCGCGGTCATCACGACGGCGGCTCCGGTGAACCTGCCCGCGGTCACCGTGCCCTGGTAGACCACGACCACCTCGTTGGCGGGGCGCAGCACGACCAGCCCGACCGCGGCCACGGTGGTGGTCTCGCCGGTGTTCCAGGTGATGGTCACCGTGATGGAGACACCACCTCCCAGGCACGACACCAGGCCGTTCGCCACGATCGCGTACCCGCCGGAGGTGATGGTGGGTGACCCGCTGGAGACGCAGGAGTCGTAGTCGGCGCTGGAGTCGATCGTGACGACCCTGGGTTGCGCGGTGACCCCCGGCTGGTAGGTGTTGGCGCCGCTGCCCACGCACGACAGCAACTCGAGGTCCGCGGCCTGGGCCGCGGGCGTGGTGGCCGCCGACCCGAGCGCCACCGACAAGGCGACGAGGACGCCCGCCGAGAACCGCCGCGCCGCCGACACCGGTCCACCGATCCTCGCCGTTCTCATCGGAGTACTCCTCACTTCCGCGACTCGGCCCGATTCACCACTGTAGGCGCGGGGTGGCGCGCCGAACGGGCGAAATCCGATGACACTTTCCGTATGTCCTCACGGATGGCGTGAGGTCGGCAGCGCCCTTCGACATCGGGGTGTCGGCGCGACCGGCCGCGACCGCCGCCGACGGCACGGGGTTCGCCGGCCGCAGGGCCGCGCCAGGCATCGGCACCGCGGGAGGTCGCGTCGCTGCCCGGCCTGCGCCCGTCTCGGCTCGACGTGGGGCCCGACGTCAACGCGTTCAGGAGCAGCCGGCAGTGCTGGATCATCGGGTGGTCCGAGCGCAGCGTCGGCGATCCGAGCGGCACGACCTGCCGCAGCAGTGAGTGGGCCGCCGCCCTGTCGCCGTCGACCACCTCCACGGAGGCGAGGTCCGGTCTCGTCCGCAGCGTCGCGGGGTGGGCGATGCCGTGCACGCGGCACTGGATCTCCAGCACGTCCCGCAGTTCGGTCGCGGCCGAGGCGGTACTGCCGAGGCCGCTTCGATCAGGGCGAGGTTGGCGCGGCAGGCCAGGATGCCCGGGTGATCGTCGCCCACATCGGTACGGAGGCCGGCAGCCTCGCGTCGAGCACGTCCACCGGAATGGGCGCGGGGCCGAAGCAGGACAGCAAGCGCAGGAACGGACGGGCCAGGTGATGACCGCGGCGGCTCAGCAGGTCGAGGGACAGCTCCCGGGTGCGGGCGATCAGCTCCGACCGGGCAGGCAGCAGGTTCATGGTGCAGGTGGTGTGGTGGATGTCGCGCCCGGCCTGCTCGACAGTACCCCCGGGCTTCGCCCGCCCCCACTGCGACGGCCGCCGAGCGTCGTCCACCCGCGCCACCCCCTCGGGTCGACCTCCGTCTCCATCGAACCACCGAGGGGCATCCCGAGTCGGTGACCACGACAAGGCAGGTCCGCTGTCGTTGACCGTCCCCCATGGCATGGGATTGTCTGGTGCGACTACGGATCTCAGCGCGGCGAGGGGGCCGAGGGTGGACCGACTGGTCTTCGGGAGCGGCTCATCGCCGGCGTCGACCTCGAACGCGGTGGAGGCACCTGTCACGGGGGCCGTCGTGCAGGCGGGAGCCATCCATGGCGACGTGCACGTGCACGGCCGACAAGCGGGACGGCTGCCGTTCCGCTTCGGGGTGGTACCCCCGGTCGTCGACGGGTACCAGCTCCGCGAGGTGGACCTCGCCGCTCCGGTGCTCGTGCTGTCCGGCATGGGCGGGGTGGGCAAGACGCAACTGGCCGCGGGGATCGCCCGTGACGCGTGGACATCGGGCGGGATCGACGTCCTGGTGTGGGTCACCGCGTCGTCGCGGCAGTCGATCGCCTCGGACTTCGCATGGTGCGCCCGGCAGCTGACCGGACTCGACGACGGCGATCCGGAACGGGCTGCCGGCCACTTCCTGAACTGGCTCGGCGACACCGCGGCGAACTGGCTCGTCGTGGTGGACGACCTGCGTGCACCCGGTGACCTCAACGGGTTGTGGCCACCACCTTCGACCTCCGGCCGGGTCGTGGTGACCACCCGGCGGCGTGATGCGGCGCTCGCGGGGCCCGGACGGCGACGCGTCGACGTGGAGGTGTTCACCGCGGCCGAGTCCGCCGCCTTCCTGCGGGCCCGCCTCACCGATCACCGCGGGCTCGCGGTCGGGGCGGACCGGCTGGCGGAAGTCCTGGGGCACCTCCCCCTCGCCCTCGCCCAGGCGACCGCGTACCTGGTGGACCGCCGGATCACGTGTGACGAGTACCTGACCCGGTTCACCGAACGCCACCGCCCGCTGGTGGCGTTGTCGCCCGAACCGGACTCGCTGCCCGACCAGCATCGCGGCACGACGGCCGCGGTGTGGGGCTTGTCGGTGGAGCTGGCCGACCGCCTTCAGCCGACGGGGCTGGCCACGCCGATGCTGCGGTTCGTCAGCCTGCTCAGCCCGCACGCCATCCCGATCGACGTTTTCGCCGCGCCTGCCCTGTTCGCCTACCTCGAGGCGGTCGTCGGACGGCCCGTGGGCGCCGAGGAGCCGCGCGACGCACTGCACTGCCTGCACCGCCTGAGCTTGATCACCTGCGGCCCGGACGACTCCGGGGTGCGGGTGCACACCCTGATCCAGCGCGTCACCCGGGACGAGTTCGCCTCCGACGACGTCGGGACGCTGGCACGAGTGGCGGCGGACGCCCTGGTGTGGGCCTGCCCGAGGGGGCAGTCGAACGCGCCCCTGCCCCGTCCGTTGCGTGACAACATCGACGTCCTGCTGTCGCACGTCGAGGAAACCCTGTCCCGACCCCGGTTCCACCACATCCTGGTCAAGAAGGGGAACGACCTCGGCTACTCGGGCTACCCGGGCGCGGCGCACGGGTTCTTGGCCCGATTGCACGGCGCCGCGGCACGGCGTTTCGGCGTACTGCACCACGACACCTTGATCCTGGGCTACCTGAGCGCGTACTGGCAGGCACAGGGCATGCGGCCGGCCGACGCGGCCGCTCTGCTGCGGTCCACCGCCGACCGGCTGGCGCGGGTCCAAGGGGGAACCTCCCCGTTCGCCCTGACGGCACGTCGTGACATCGCCTACCACGAGGGCCGAGCGGGGCACCACCGTCGCGCCGTCGCCCTGCTCGAGGACGTCCTACCGCACATCCGGGCCGTCTTCGGCGAGCGGAGCACGACAGCCTTGCTCACGATGTCGAGCCTCGCCTTCTGGCTGGGGGAAGCCGGGCGCACCCGCGCCGCGATGTCGATCATGCGCGACTACTTCGACATCCTGGAGGAATCGCTCGGCACCGAACACCCGGATGTGCTCACCGCGCGGCAGAACCTCGGACTGCTGCTCAGCGACACGGGGGACCACACGGCCGCGATCGCCCTGCTGACCGGTGTCCGCGACGATCAGACCCGCATCCTCGGAGCCGACCACCCCGATACCCTCAGAACCCGCCACAACCTCGCCGTCACCCTCGCCCACGGCGGCGACCCGCACGGCGCAGCCCGCGAGTTCCGCGCCCTCCACCTCGACGAAGTCCGCCTCCACGGACCGGATCACCCCGACAGCCGGTCAGTCCTCCGGGAAGCGGTCCGGTGGACCTGGGCGGCCAACCTCGCGTCGGAGTGGTGAAGAGGATCCACGGCAACCCGTTCGAGGGCGTTCGTGTCGTACGTGCAGACGCCGAGTTCGCCGGTGGTGGCCGGGAACACGGCGGCGGCTCGCCGAAGACGAACAGCGCCTCCGACGGCCCGCTCACTCGCGCTCGCAGGGGAAACGCCGGTTCGTCGGGTGGACGCCCAAGCCGGAAAACCGTGAACCCCCATGCGGCGCAGGGGTTTCGCGGACCGTTGCGCTGTCCGGCCGACACCGGCGCAGGCGCGCGGGGGTTACCGTTGATCGATCCAGTACCACTCCAGGACATACTCGCAACGGAGCGATCATGCCCGACTTACGCGCGTCACTGGCCGTGTTGGCGCTCGCGACCGCCCTGCCACTGGCCACCACTCCCGCGGCGGTCGCGTCCGCCACGCACGCCATCGCCGAACTACCGGGCGTCGCAGGCCTGCCCGGCACCTTCGGCTACTACCCCACCGGTGTCAACGACCTCGGCCAGATCATCGGCAGCGCCCAGGGCGACGGGCCGACGCGCGCGGTGCTGTGGGCGCCGCGCGGCGGTGCGACCGACCTCGGCCCCGGTCTGGCCGGCGCGATCAGCCAGAGCGGCCGGGTGCTCGGGTTGACCTCCGACGGCGTGCCGGACACGCAGAAGCCGTGGGTCTGGTTCGCCGGTCAGCGGACGACCATCACCCGGCCGGGCGCCGCGTGGGCGCGGGCGCAGGTGATCAACGACGACGGCATCGTGCCGATGTCGTACGCCACGTCGGCCCGGGGCGAGCAGCACCTCGCCGTGTGGGACGGCGAGCGGCACGTGGAGCTGCCGGTGTCCGGTGATCACGTGTCGGCGTACGCGATCAACGACGCCGGTGTCGTCGCGACGAGCTCCGCCTCCGCCTCCTACCAGCAGTTCGCCGCCCTCCGGTGCGCCGACGGCGCGTGCACGAAACTGGCGCCCGGCCCGGGCTACGGCACGTACGACCCGGAGGCGATCAACGAGGCCGGGGTGATCGTCGCCAACCGGGGCATGGTGGCGCTGCGCTGGGACGGCGAGGAGGTGACCGTCCTGTCGGAGAACGGCCGGCTCGCCCACGGCGAGCAGTCCCTCAACGAGCGCGGCGACGCGGTCGGCTGGGTGCTGGAGGGCGGCACGTCCCGCGCGGTGCTGTGGCCCGCCGGCGGCAAGCAGGTCGACCTCGGCCTGCCCGGCAACTCCGTGGCGACCGCGATCAACGAACGCGGCGACATCATCGGGCACGCTTCGTCGCCGGACTACTCGTCGTCCCGCGTGTTCCTCTGGCGCGACGGGCAGGTCACCTACCTCGACTCGCTGGGCGGCGCCTACAGCACGCCGGTCGCGGTGAACAACCACGGCGTCGTGGTCGGTCGCAGCACCACCGCCGACGGCACCTGGAAGGGCGTCCGCTGGACCCCGGTCACCACGACCCTGTCCCGCTGACACCCACCGGCCGCCCCGGGCGTTCGCGGCCCGGGGCGGCCCTGGTGCACCCGGACGACGATCCGCGGACGCCCGCAGGCACCCGGCGATCAGTTCACGGCGACGACCCGTTGTGCGATCACGTCCACGCTCTCGACCTGGAACACCCCGGTGGACGGCACGGCCTGGTCGTGCGAGCAGTGGATGTCGACGTAGTCGGGCGAGGTCAGGGTGACCGTGGCGCTGATGGTCAGGGTCCGGTGCCAGCCGCCCGAGCCACCCCAGTCCTGGAGTTGGCCGCCGAGGAATCCTTGGTTGCTGTACTGAAGCGCGTAGCACCGGAACGAGGTGGGCGGGTCGATGCTGTTCGCGATCAGGACGTCGGCCGTGATGACCCAGGAGCCGGCGGACAGTCGTTTGGCGCCCGGCTGTGCGGCGACGCGCGTGGAGGCGCCGGCGCCACGGGGCAACTGGGTGACGGTGCCCACGACCCACCTCGTGGCGGTGATCGCCGTTCCGTTCCACTCGACCCGGGTTTCCCCTGCGGCGCAGGCGCTGCCCGCCTGCGCATCTATCACGCGCAGCGCGCCGGCGCTGTCGTGGCAAGCGGTGATGGCTCCGGTGGACGAGTGGGGAATGGTGGCCAGGGCCGTCGACGCCGTGGACGCCAACACCGCCGTCGCCAGCACCGCGAGCGAAGTGCCGAGCCGTCTTCGCCAGGTCGTGTCCTTCATGGGACTCCCTTCGCCGGATTCGCCCGGGGGTGGGCAGGGGTGGCGCATCGAGTGTCGGGCACGCTCGAATTCACTGTCCAAGACGCAGCGGCTATGAGCCGATAGGCCGTGACGATGCCCGGTTCCCTCCTACTACCGTGTGGTGCAGGCCCACATCCGCAGGGGGATGGTCATGGTCGAACTGCGTCACCTCCGGTACTTCCTGGCGGTCGTCGAGGAGAAGAGCTTCACCCGGGCCGCCGTCCGGCTGCACGTCAGCCAACCCACGCTCAGCCAGCAGATCCGTGCCTTGGAGCGGTCCATCGGGCACCCGTTGTTCGACCGGCTGCCGGGCGGCCCTCGGCTGACACCGGCCGGGCACGTGCTCGTCGAGCCCGCCGATCGGGCGATCATGATCGTCGCTGACGGCGTCCGCTCCGCGCGGGAGTCCGCGCTGGCCGCGACCGGGGACCTTCGCGTGGGCATGATCTACGCCGCGGCGGGGGCGCTGACCCAGTCCGTGCTGAGCGCCTTCGCCGCGGCGTTCCCGGACGTGCGCCTGCACTTCCGCGGGGAACTGCCGGTCGCCCGCGCCTACACCGCCCTGGCACGGGACGAGGTGGACGTGGCGTTCACGCGTCTGCCGCTGGATCCCGCGCGGCACGCGTGGCACGTGCTCTACCGGGAACGCCGGGTGGTGGTCGCGCACGAGAGCAACCCGCTGTCCGACGCCCGGACGGTCTCGCTGTCCGACGTCCTGCCCCTGCCCATCCTGTCCGCCCGCCCGTCGCGGACACCGCCGGAGGTGGAGGAGCACTGGCTGCTCAACGACTTCCGCAACGGCACCGCGCCCGAACGGTACGTCACCGATGCGTGGACGGTGCCCGAGATCGCGCAGACCCTCGTGCACAACCCCGCGGTGATCGCGATGTGTTCGGAGATCGCGAGGAGCCGCCCCCCGATCCCGGACGCGCCCCTGCTGTTCATCGACCTGCCGGAGGCCGGCCTGAGCGAAGCGGTCATCGCCCGCCGCGAGAGCGACCGCAGGCCGCACGTGACGGCATTCTGCGACGTGGCGGTCGCGGTCGCGCGAGGCCTGCCGGAAGCCACTCCGGCGTAACGGCGCGCCGGCCAGAACGTCGATCCGGCCGTCATCCACACCATGGCGACCAGAGAGCAGGTCGGGCCGGCCTCGCGCGCTGCCTGATCGGCGACTGCGGCACCGGCGAGTCACACCTGCTCGTCGCGCTGGACGCAAGGCCGCGATGGCCGTGTCGCCCGAAACCGGCATCGGCTCCTACCACCCCGCCCGGACTCCCGCGCGCACCGGCCGGGCGAGTACCGGCCGACCCGGGGGAGTCGACCGTCCGGCGCTGCCCGTGCGGGAACCCGTCCGACACGGATGACCGGCGGCCCGACCACCCGGGGCACCGAGGACGTGGCGACCCGCCACCACCATGATCATCTGCCAGGTGGTCGTGCTCGTTCGGCCTGACGCGTGACGGTCCGCGGCCATTCGGTGGAAATCTGCCGCCGGGGCGTAGCGGCGGGCGCGGATGCCGCGATGTCGGCTTCGGGGGCGGGGTCGCTGCTTCCCGCTCGGTGCCCAGGAGGGCGGATGGTCGGGTTGTCCGGTGTGGTGACGGTCGTAGGGGTGCCCGGCGGACGAACAACCGGCGGAACCGCTCGACCCGGCACACCCGGTCGGCCCGCATTCCACCGCGGCGCCTGACCTCGTCGATCAGACGCCGATCGTCCCGCACGTCGACGTTCTCTATTCGCATCCGAATTATTTCGTTCCGGCGATTCGCCATGGGGGCCGCTGTGCGTCGTGACCAGTCCTTGCCGACCTACGAGCAGCTCTTCGGAGCGCTCGACTTCCGCGCGGTCGACGAGGGGCGGTCGGTCTACTCGCCCGCGGCCTACCTGGCCGACCTGCTCGCGCTCATCGACGACAACTTCGACGGCGAGCCGCTGACCGGCGCGGATCGGCGGCCGGACCTCGTCGGGATCCCGTTGGACGGCGAACACGCCTACACCGAGTTACCGTACCTCGATGTCGTGAACCGGGTGCTGGCCGCGGTCCTCGGCCCGGACGCGCATCGGGAACTGAAGCGACTGCGATTCCCGTTCGCGCTTCCCTTCGACCTGGACCGGGAAAAGGTGCGCCGCTACCTGCACCACTTCCGGGTCGGCCCGGTCGAGCTGTACGAGTTGTTCGCGCACCAGCCGGACCGGGATGTGGTCGCACGCGAGTTCCTGGGGCTCTCCGCGTCCGACGTCTCGCTGGTCACCACGGTCGTCACCGACCCGGACGACCTGCTGGAGAACTTCTACGGCGTCGACGGGTCCTTCGCCGACCTCCAGGACGTCCTGACCTTCGTCCGCGCGACGCGGCTCACCGCCGTCGAGCTCGACGCGCTGGTCCACCTGGGTCCCGGCGCGTTCGTCCACCAAGGCGGGCCGTGCGCGACCCTCGACGTCGCGGGCCGGAAGCTGGTCTGGGGCGACGGCTCCTCGCCCGTGCCGCCGGAGTGGTTCGAGCGGGTCGGCAGGTTCGTGCGGTTGGCCCGCCGGACCGGCCTGTCGCTCCCCGAGACCGACGTGGTGCTGCGCCGCTGCTGCGACAACCGGATCGACCTGGCCGCACTGCGCGCGCTGGCCGTCGTCGTCCACCTGCGCCGCGCCCTGGACCTGCCGGTCGACGTCGTCACCAGCCTGGCGAACGTGATCGACGACGACCTGTTCGAGCGCGTGTTCAACGAGCCGTTCGCGGCCGAGCGCACGGTGATCGCCGGGCCCGCGACGCCACTGCCGGACGGGGTGCGGGTGCTCCGGGTCTCCGGCGACGTCCTGGCGCCGCGCAACAAGGACTACCGCGTCCGCGTGAGCCGGGCGGTCGGGCTGTCGGAGGCCGACCTGGCCACCGTCGTCCTGCGGGTGCGGGAGCGGAACCCGGGCACCGGGGCGTCGTCGGGTCCGTTCGACCACGACGACGTCGGGCTGGACGAGTTGTCCCTGCTGCACCGGGTCGGGCTGCTGACCCGGGCGCTCGACCTCACCGCCACCGAGCTGTTCGACGTCTTGGACGCGGTGGGCAACGATCCGTCGAGCACGCACATCGGCGCTTTCGGCGGGCTGCTGGACGTCGGACCGCGGACGTCGGACCCGTACCGGATGCTCCAGGCCGCGGACGTCGGCTCCGGCCTGTGCCTGGCGCAAATGCTGCTCGGCACCGTGCGGTGGATGCAGGCGCTCGGCATGGACGGCGCGGAACTCGCCGCCGTCCTGGCCGGGACCGCGCCGGGCGAGGTCGACGCGGAGTGGGACGCGGTCCGCGACCGGCTGCACGAGAAACTGGACGAGGTCGCGCTGACGCCCGAGCTGTTCGTGACCGAGCGGTTCGGGGCGCGGGCCGCCCAGGTCCTGCACGACGTGCTCACCCAGTCCGACGGTGTCGTCGCGCGTGATCCCCGCGTGCTGCGGCTCGACCCCGCCCTGGTCGAGGCCGCCGCGTACGACGCCGTGACCGACCTGTCGGCCATCACCGAGGAGGACTTCCGCGGGCTCGGGCTCGCCGCCGGGCTGGCCGGCAAGATCTTCACCAACCTCGTGCTCACCGGTGTGCTCGACTCGTCGGGTGTGCTGGTGGCCGACGGGTTTCCCGCGACGGCCGCCCGGTTGGACACCGCGGCCGACTTCTCCGCCGTCCGGGGACGGCTGTTCGCCCTCATCGCGGGGTGCTGCGAGACCGACCCGGCCGCGTTCTACCCGTCGGACCTCGCGACGCTGGGCGGCCTGACCGAGGCGCGGCGGGCGGAGCTGTACGACAACCTGGTGGTGCTGGGTCACCTGGACCCGTCCGGCACCGTCCTGACGCCGGAGTTCTTCCGGGCGCCGGAGAACGTCACGGCCTTCGCCGTCACCGTGCCGCTCGACGCCGTCACGCCGCAGGTGTTCGACCTGCTGCACGAGCTGGTCGAGCGGGCGCGGACCGAGCCGGTCGAGTTCGACCCGGAGATCTTCGCCGACATCGCGCTCACCGAGCGGCAACGCGGCGACGTGCTGGAGAGCCTGCGGTTCAACGGCTACCTGGACGCCGAGGACCACTACGTCGACCCGGCCGGACTGGCCCGCTTGTCCCTCGACGAGTTCGGCCTCGCCGTGACGTTCCACCCGCACCGCGCGGCCGTGCTGCGCGCCGTCCAGGGCCAGCTCGCCGCGGCACGCGCCGCGGTGCTCACCGTCGACGCGGAGCGGTTCGGCGAGATCGCCGACCACGCCGCCGCCCGTGCCGCGGCCGAGGCGCTGGCCGGCACGTACCTGGAGGAGAACCGGGTTCCGGGCGAGCTGCGGGCCTTCTTCGCCGATCCGGGCAACGTCGTGTCCCTCGCCGGATCACCTTGGGAGCGCCTGTTCTCCGACGGCGACCTGGCGACGATCACCAGCCGGATCGCCACCACCCTGACCGAGCAGCGGCCCTACCGGTTCGACCTCGACGCCCTCGGCGAACTGGGCTTCGACGCCGACGAGACCGACCGGCTCGTCGCCATCCTGGTCGCCCGCGGCGACCTGCGGGACGACCTGTCGGTGCCCGCGGACCGGCTCGCCTGGTTCGCCACGCCGTCCAACGCCCTCGGCTTCGCGTTGCCCGACCTGGAGGACTACGCCGCCGACATCTTCTACCTGCTGCACACCGCGGCACGGGAGCTGGCGTCCGGGGTCGCGGAGGTCACCACGGCGCTCGCCGCCCGCGCCGACCTCCAGCGCGACGCCCTGCTCGAGGTCCTGACCGACGCGACCGGGCTGCCCGCCGCCGCGGTCGAAGCCGTGTGCGCGGGGGTCTGCGGCAGCCTGGCCGACTGCTTCGACACCCTCCTCACGCCGGGGTCGGCCGCCCGCCGGGCCTACGACCGGACCCGTCGGTTCGCGCTGCTGGTGACCCGCCTGGGCCTGGACGCGCCCGCGGTCGCCGTGGCCTTCCACGACCAGGACCTGGCGCGCAAGTTCCCCGAGCCGCTCGTGCTGCCGGCCGGCGTCGACCGCATCGACGCCCTGCTCGACTCCGCCGACGGCAACCGCTACCTGTTCCACGACACCGCGTGCTGGACCTACCCCGGAGGCTCCGACGTCCCGGCCGGGGCGTCCCGGCCGCTGGCCGAGCTGTCGCCCCGGTTCGCCGGGCTCACCGGCGTGGACGCCGCGTTCACCGACGCGGGCGGCACGGAGTGGATCATCGGGCACGACGCCGCCGGGTCGCACGCCTTCACCCGCGCGCCCGGCGCCGGGCACTGGGACCGCGGCACGCAGGTCTGGGGCACGGTCCGCAACACCCTCGGCGAGGAGCCGGCCGGGATCGACTGCGCGTTCGTGGACTCCGAAGGCAGGACGTACCTGTTCCGCGGCGACCAGTACGTGCGCTACTCCGGGACCGACCACACCTACGTGGACGAGGGCTACCCCCGCGCGATCGGCGACTGGTGGGAGGGGGAGGGGCGGCACACGCCGCTGCCGGAGCGGTTCCGGTCCTCGGTGGACGCGGCGTTCCAGGACCGCGACGGCACGACCCACCTGTTCGCCGCCGACCGCTGCGTCGCCGTCGGCGACGTCCTGGGCGAACGCCCGACCGCCGAGGTGTGGGGCCGGGTGCGCAACGCCCTGGCCGACACCGGTCGGATCGATGCCGCCTACGCCGAGGCGTCGTCGGTCGTTCTGTTCTCGGGCGACCAGGTCGTGCGCTACTCCGACTGCGTCGAGAACGACGGCGTCGGCGTGGACGAGGGCTTCCCCCGTCGCGTCGAGTCCCACCTGCCCGGCGTGCCGGTCGGGTTCGACGGCGCGCTGGACGCGGCCTTCGCCGACCCGTCGGGCGTGGTCCACCTGTTCAAGGACGGCCGCACGGTCGCGGTGGAGCCCGGCAAGGGAGGTGTGGCGACGCCGACGGCGCAGCGCTGGGGCGTGCTGGGCCCGGTCCTGGCCGGCGGCGTGGTCGACTCCGCGTTCGTGGGCCTGGACGGGATGACCTACCTGTTCAGCGGCGAGAAGTACCTCCGCTACTCCGGTGCCGACTACTCGGTGGTCGACCCGGGGCACCCGCGCGCCATCGCACCCGACTGGGGCGGGCTGCGACGCGTCGGGGCGTCCTTCGTGCTCGACGGCGCGACCCACCTGTTCGGCGCGGGCGGGCTGCTGTTCGGCCTGCCGCCCGAGCACGAGCCGGACCTGGCCGCGGGCGTCGTGTCCCGGGCGCTGCGCGACGTGCTCCAGGAGCACGGGATCACCGTCGCCGCCGACACGCGCGTCACCGGGACCGCGCCGGAGTGGCGCCTGTCGGCGGAGCGGGGGGTCGGGCTCGTCCTGCGGCGCGGCACCGGCAGGATCGAGGTGCACGCCGACCCCCGGCACGACGTCCAGTACCACGTCCGCTACTCGACCCGCGCCTACGCGGTCCCCGACGCCGGCTACCCGCGGCCGCTGGCCGAGAACTGGTGGAACCTCCCCGACGACGGGTTCGGGGCCGTGGACGCGGTGTTCACCGGCCAGGACGACCGGACCTACCTCTTCTCCGGCGACCGGTACGTCGTGTTCGACAACAAGCGCCGCTGGTGGTCCGAGCCGAGGCCGCTGGACGACCGGTGGGACAGCCTGCCGTTCGACCGCGTGGACGCCGCCTTCGTCGGCAAGGACGGCCGGACCTACGTCTTCTCGGGCACCCACTACGTCCGCTACACCGGCGACGACTACACCGGGCTCGACGACCGGTACCCGGCGCCGAACACGGCGTTCTGGGGCAACGTCGCCAACGGCATCGCCCGGCACGGCCGCGTGGACGCCACGCTGGTGCTCGACTCGGCCACGTACCTGTTCAGCGGCAACCAGTACGTGCGCTACGACGGTGCGGACCTCTCGACCGTCGCCGACGGCTACCCCCGGTCGCTCGACGCGCTGCGGCACGAGCCGAGGTTCGCGGCCCTGCCCGCACCGCTGACCGGCCGGGTCGAGGCGGCGTTCGCCGACCGGCGCACCGCCTACCTGGTCGTGGACGGCCGCTGCCACGCCGTGTCGGACGCCCTCTACCGCCGTTACGCCGACTTCGGCGACGTGCGGTGCGCGTTCATCGAGGACGGGGCGGTCCTGGTCGAAGGGGCCGACGGCTGGCACCGCCACAGCGCCCTGGAGGGCGCGACCGTCACCAGGACGCCCGTGCGGCCCCGGGTCCTGCGCACGGTCCCGGCCGCGTTCCGCACCGGCCTGGACGCCGTGCTGCGCGGCGCGGACGGCAACACCTACCTGTTCAAGGGCGCTTCGTGCTTCGACGTCCGGTTGAACCGCGAGTACCCGCTCGCCGAGGACTGGGGACGCGGCCGCAACACCATCGCGCAGGACAACCGGGTCGACGCCGCGTTCGTCGGACGGGACGGGTGCACCTACGTCTTCAGCGGCGACCAGTTCGTCGTCTACCGGGACTCCCGGGTGGTCGACGCCGACATCGTGGGCGAGCCGCGGCCGATCGCCGACCACTGGGGCGGCCTGACCAGCGTGACGCTGGCCTACGTGCGGGGCGCCCTGACCTACGTGTTCGAGCGGCCGGACGCCGAGGGCAACCAGCGCTACCTCGTGTTCTCCGGCGCCGACTACGCCCGGCCCGACGAGGGCTACCCGCTCAGCGCCGACACGACGTTCTGGGACATCCCCGCCGACCTG
Source organism: Saccharothrix saharensis (assembly GCF_006716745.1). Taxonomy (NCBI): domain Bacteria; kingdom Bacillati; phylum Actinomycetota; class Actinomycetes; order Pseudonocardiales; family Pseudonocardiaceae; genus Saccharothrix; species Saccharothrix saharensis. Next base: position 8,598,702 of record NZ_VFPP01000001.1, read on the forward strand.
CGGCCCGACGGCTTCACCGCGCCCGACGCGGTGCTGTTCGAGGGCGAGAACATGCTCGTGCTGACCGGGGACGAGTACCTGGCGCGGCACGAGGTCACGGGCTCGTGGTCGCCGGCGCGGCCGGTGAGCCGGCTGTGGCCGGGCGTCGAGCACGGCTGGCCGGGCGTCCCGACCGCCGCGTTCACGGTGCCGACCTCCGCCGGACCGGCCCCCTCCGGGCAGGACGCCGCCACCTACCTGTTCTTCCCCGGCTCGTTCACCCGCGTGGCCGCGGGCACGGTCGCGCCCTACCGGCCGATCCGGGACGCCTGGGGCAAGTCGCGCAACAACTTCCTGGCCGACGGCGGCCGGGTGGACGCCGCGTTCGTGGACGCCGGCGGCACGACGTTCCTGTTCTCCGGCGACCAGTACGTCCGCTACACCGGCACGGCCTACCGCCACGCCGACCCCGGCTACCCCAAGCCGATCGCCGACCACCTCCGCGAGGAGGACGCGTTCGCCAACCTGCCCGACGCGTTCGAGGACGCGGTGGCGGCGCGGGTCGAGGCGGGCGCCGGGTCCGTGGTCGACGCCGTCGTCGCCAACCGGCGCACCGCGTACGTGTTCGTCGGCGGCGACTGCCACGTCGTCTCGCGCAGCCTGACCGCGACCTACGACCTCGCCGAGCTGGGGCTCGGCCGGGTCCGCAACACGATCGCCGAGCGGGGCCGGGTCGACGCCGCGCTGGTGGACGGCGACCGCACGTTCCTGTTCAGCGGCGACCAGTACGTCCGGTACTCCGGCGGCGACTCGTCCTACGTGGACGAGGGCTACCCGCGCGCGATCGAGACCTCGCTGCCGGAGGAGCTCGGCGTGCGGACCCTGCCCGAGCAACTGCGTGACGGCGTGGACGCGGCGTTCCGCGGCGCCGACGGCGGTGTCCACCTGTTCGCCGGCCCGCACTGGGTCGACGTGCGGCGGTCGGACGCCCGGCCGATCGCCGGCGCCTGGGGCCGGGTGCGCAACGCGTTCGCCGACAACCCCGGCGTGGACGCGGCCTTCGTCGCGCGCGGTGGTGAGCTGTACGTGTTCCGGGACGGGCAGTACGCCCGCTACAGCGGCGAGGACCGCAGGTTCGTGGACAGCGGGTTCCCCCGCACGATCCGCGACGACTGGGGCGACCTGCCCGACGTGTTCGAGGAGCGCGTGGACGTCGCGTTCGTCCTGGGCGGGCGGACCTACCTCGGGCGGGGTGACTGGTACGCCCGCTACTCCGGTGACGACTACCGGCGGGTCGACGGCACCCGCCCGGAGCGGTTCCGGCAGCGGTGGGCGGCCGTGGCGGACTACCGCATGGACGACATCCGCGCGATCTCCCGGTTCGCCGACCTCGCCCGCACCCACGACGGGCTGGCCGAGTTCCTCGCGACCGGCCCGGGAACGCAGCCGGACCCCTACGCGCGCCTCGCCGGGATCACCGGCTGGGACGTGGAGGACCTGCGCTGGCTCGTGCGCCGCCGTGCCGTGCTCACCGGCACGCCCGAGGACGACCGGGTCGAGCTGGAACTGCTGCTCAAGCTGAACGACGTGGTCGCCGTCGCCGACGCGCTGGGCGCGGGTGCGGCCACCGTCCACGACGTCTGGTCCGGGCTGCACGGCCGGGACCCCTCCGACGCCGCCACGGCCACCCTGCTCCACGACCTGTTGGCGCGTCGGCACGACCCGCGTGACTGGGCCGTGCTCTCCCGCCAGGTCCACGACGAGCTCAACGTGGCCGAACGCGACGCGCTGGTGCCCGCCGTGCTGGCCAGGACCGGCGCGGCCACCTCCCGGGAACTGTTCGAGCAACTGCTCATCGACGTCGACATGGGCAGCCGGGGCACGACCTCACCGATCCGCGAGGCCATCGCGGCCACCCAGCTGTTCCTGCACCGCTACTTCCTGGACCTGGAGGAGGTCACGCCGGCGGGCGGGCAGGACCGGGAGGTGCGCGACCGGCTGCGCACCTGGTGGACCTGGATGCGCAACTACCGGGTCTGGGAGGCCAACCGGAAGGTCTTCCTCTACCCGGAGAACTACCTGCGCCCGGAACTGCGGGACCACAAGACGCCGGCGTTCGAGGCGTTGGAGGGCGACCTGTTGCAGGGCGACATCACGCCCGCGTCGGTGGAGCGCGCCTACAAGCGCTACCTCGACGAGTACACCGAGGTGTCCCGCCTGGCCATCGCGGGCGGCCACGTCTACACCGCGGGCGACCAGGACACCCGCGACCTGGTCCTGTTCGGCCGCACCCGGACCGAGCCCCGACGCTACTACTACCGGCGTGCCCGGTTCCGCAGCGCCGACAAGCTCACCGGCTCGTGGGAGCCGTGGCACAAGGTGGACGTCCAGATCGACGCCGACGAGGTGCACCCGGTGCACGCGTTCAACCGGGTGTTCGTGTTCTGGACCACGGTGGAGGCCGTCGCGCCGGCCACGCCCTCGACCACCACGCTGTCCACCCGCGACCAGGGAGACCGCCAACAGGTCACCGCGCCGCCCGCCACCGAGCAGGTCAGGATCCACTACTCCTTCCACAACCTGACCGGGGACTGGGTCCCGGCCCAGGTGTTGGCGATGGACACCCGCGCCGACGGCACGATCTACGACGTCCGGCTGACCGTCGAGGTGGCGGGCAGCCACTCCGGCGACCCCGAGTCGATCGTCGTGGGCTGCACCTACTCGGTGATCACCACGACACCCGGCGAGGGTGACGCCCCGCCCACCCTGACCAGGTCGACGCACGGCCGGACGTCCGCGCTGACCCCGGAACTGGTCGAGGTGGCGCCGCCGGCGCGCGCGCTCGGCGCGGGCACGGCCGCCGACGGCGTGCTCACCGGCGTGGTCGCGGCCACCGACCCGCTGAGCGAGGTCCTCGCACCGGCCGAGATCGACGCGGTGGCGGCCGCGGACCCGGCGAACAGGCCGCGCGTGGTCCGGTTCACCAGCCCGAGCAGGTCCGAGTACGGCCCGTGGTTCAGCATCGACCACAAGGGCGGCAGCTTCCTGTGCCGCCCGGCCGTGGTGGCGCCGGCCGACCCCGTCGCGCCGCTCCCGCTGAGCGCCCTGGGCCTGACCGGGTGGACCAGGGTCGACGCCGCGGTCGAACTGCCCGGCGGCACCCGGTACTTCTTCGACAACGCGGAGCACCGCTACCTCGCCGTCACCAAGGGCGACCGGGGCGACGGTGGGACCACCGCGGACCGCTGGGGACGTCGGACCACCGACCTGACCCGCACCGGCGTGGTGGACGCCGTCCTGCGCCGCCGCGACCGCGACGGCGAGCACACCTACGTGTTCTCGGGCGGGCAGTACTTCCGCTACAACGGCGTGTTCGGCACCCTCGACCCCGGCTACCCCCGGGACATCGCGACCAACACCGAGGGCTTCCCGCGCTGGGGGCGCATCGACGCGGCGTTCACCGACCTCAACGACGTCGAGTGGTTCTACTCCGCGGCCGGCGCGGGCCGGATCGAGCGCGCCGGCGCCATCGGGAGCCCGGCGACCGCCCTGTTCCACCCGCTGTCCGGGCTCACCCGGTTCGACGCCGCCATCGTCGACACCGACCGCCGGCTCACCTACCTGTTCGTCGGCGACCAGTACGTCCGGTACTCCGGCAACCACTACCACGCGCCCGACGAGAACCACCCGCGCAAGATCGCGGAGAGCGACGACACCTTCCCGAAGTGGCCGAAGATCGGCGCGGCGCTGCGGGTGGGTGACACGTCCTGGTACTTCGACGACTCCACCCGGCTGTGCGCCCAGGTGGAGGTCGAGGCGCCGGGGGAGGGCCGCCCGCCCCGCAAGCCCAAGATCACCGAGACGACGTGGCCGAGCCGGGACCTGGGCCGCGGCGCGACCACCGGCGGACTGGCCACGGTGGACTCCGCGCACGTCGAGGGCGGTTTCCTGTACCTGACCAGCGGGACGCGGGTCGTCCGCTACACCCTGCCCGACAAGGGCCCGGTCCCCGACGTCATCGACGAGGGCTACCCGAAGGACCTGCCCCGGCCGATCACCGCGGTGTTCCGGCGTGGCGCACGCCGTTACGCGTTCAGCGGCGACTCGTACGCCCGCCTGTCGTCCGGTCTGACCGGCCTCACCGGGTTCGCCCCGATCGAGGGCAACTGGGGTGACCTGCCCGAGGAGTTCGGCGAGGTCACCGGCCTGCTGGACAGCGCGTCCGACCAGCGCCTCTACCTGTTCCTGGACGGCGAGGCCCTCGCCTACCCGACCACGATCGCCGTGCCGCGGCCGTTCGAGCGGGCCGCGCTGCCCATCGAGGTCGTCCGGCTGACCACGAGCACGGCCGCGCAGCTCAACCAGCGGCTGCTGGCCGGCGGCGTGGCCGCCCTGCTCGCACCGGAGAGCCAGGAGCTGGACGAGCTCCCGGCGTTCCGGACCGACCGGTCCGACCGCAACACCATCCAGGTGCGCGACGACCGCGTGGTGGCCAACCGGCTGCCCGCCGGCGCGCACCTGGACTTCCAGAGCGCCAACGGGATCTACTACTGGGAGATCTTCTTCCACGCGCCCGTCCTCATCGCGCAGGCGCTCAACGACGCGCAGCGGTTCGCCGACGCGCGCCAGTGGTACGAGCACGTCTTCGACCCCACCGAACCCGACCGGTACTGGCGGTTCCTGCCGTTCCTCGCGGTGGACCTCGCCGCGCTGGCCGACCGGTCGCGGCGCGACATGGCCGAGCTGACCGCCAGGCTCACCGCCGCCGGGTTCGACGAGCCGGCCGGGCTCGCCGCCGAACTGGCCCGAGTCCTGGCCGACCTGGAGCGGTTGACCCCCGCGTTCCGGGAGAACCGCGCGCTGGACGACGACGAGCTCGCGGTCCTCGCCCGGGTGTCGTCACCGCGGCTGCACACGCTGCTCGCGGACGCCGCGACCGCCGCGCGAGCCCGCATCACGCCCCGCATCCGCGAGCCGAAGCGCAGCCTGTGGCGCGGCGTCGTGGAGGCCGTCGAACAGTTGCAGGAACGCACCGCGCTGGTCGCGGACCTCCAGCGGTTCTACGACCTCGTGGGCGACCGCGACAGCCTCGTGGACGCCTACCGCGAGGACCCGTTCGACCCCCACGCCATCGCCGACCTGCGTCCCGTGGCCTACCGCCGGGCCGTGGTGATGGCCTACCTCGACAACCTGCTCGACTGGGGCGACATGCTGTTCCGGCAGCACACGGGGGAGAGCATCGACGAGGCCCGGATGCTCTACACCTTCGCCTGGGACCTGCTGGGGTTGCGGCCCGAGCTGCCCGGGAAGCTGCCGCTCACCCCGTCGCGGACCTACCGGGAACTGGACGACGAGCCGGGCGAGCTCGACCTGCTGGCCGAGCTGACCGGCGGCGGACGCCTGCTGGAAGGACCGGGCAGCGTCCACGCCGGGGTGGCCGACCGCTACTTCCGGATCCCGGACAACAGCGTGTTCACGGCCTACTGGGACCGGGTCGAGGACCGGCTGCGCAAGATCAGGCAGTCGCTGAACATCCTGGGCATCAGCCAACCCGTGCCCCTGTTCGAGCCGCCGATCGACCCGATGGACCTGGTCCGCAGCGTGGCGGCCGGCGTCGGGCTGGACCAGGCCGTCGCCGCGAACGCCGCGGTGGCCGTGCCGCACTACCGGTTCGAAGCCACCTTCCGCCGGGCCCAGGAGATGGCCGACCGGCTCCGCCAGTTCGGCGCGGACCTGCTGGCGGTGCTGGAGCGGCGCGACTCCGAGGAGCTCAGCCGGCTGCAGAACCGGCAGGAGGGCGACATCCTGGAGATGACCCGGGCGATCAAGGACGCGCAGGTCGAGGCCGCCGACGCGACGCTGGCCGAGCTGCGGGCCGGCCGTGACGCGGCCAACCAGCGGATCGCCCACTACCAGCGGCTGATCACGTCCGGGCTCACCCCGCTGGAACAGGCCCAGATCGGGATCATGGGCACGGCCGCCGCCCTGCACCTGACCTCGGGCGTGCTCAAGGTCGCCGCGGGCATCGCCCACGCCGCACCGCAGGCGACGATCGGGCCGTTCAGCGTCGGCACCACGTGGGGCGGGCACCACCTCGGGAACGTGCTGGACAAGGCAGCCGAGATCCCGCAGGTGCTGGGCGAGGGGTTCTCGGTCACCGGCGAGCTGCTCGGCGTGCGCGCCGAGCAGGAACGCACCCGCCAGGAGTGGGAGTTCCAGCTGGCCACCGCCACCGGCGACCTGGCGCAGATCGAGCACCAGGTGGTCGCGGCCGAGCAGCAGGTGGCGATCGCACGGCGTGAGGCGGAAATCCTGGCCCGGGACATCGGCCACAACCAGGCCGTCGCCGCGCTGCTGAAGGACAAGTTCAGCAACGCCGAGCTCTACGGCTGGCTGGCGGCCCGGTTGTCCGGCCTGTACTTCCAGGCGTACTCGATCGCCTACGACACCGCGCGGGCCGCCGAGCGGGCGCTGCGGTTCGAACGCGGCCTCGACGACGCCGAGGCCACGTTCATCCGCCCGCTGTACTGGGACAGCCGCCGCGCCGGTCTCCTGGCCGGCGACAGCCTCGGGCTGGACCTGGACCGGCTGGGCCAGGCGCACGCCGACACCGGCGCCCGCGGCCTGGAGATCACCAAGCAGGTGTCGCTGCTCGAACTGGACCCGGCCGCGGCGCTGAGGCTGGCCGCGACCGGGTCGTGCGAGTTCACGTTCCCCGAAGAGCTGTTCGACCGCGATTTCCCCGGCCACTTCCGGCGGCAGGTCCGCACCCTGGCCGTCACGTTCGTGGACGGCGGCGGTGCGGCGGCGCAGCCCAACGCCACGCTGACGCAGGTGAGCCACAAGACGGTGCTGGCGCCCGACCCGAAGGCGGTGCGGCACCTGCTCGACCCCAGGGAGCCGGCGCCCGCCACCCTGCGCGGCGACTGGCGGGCCGGCCAGCAGATCGCGCTGTCCCAACCGGGGGAGGAGCAGGAGAACAACGGGCTGTTCGAGCTGCGCTACGACGACTCCCGCTACCTGCCGTTCGAGGGCACGGGCGCGGTGTCCACGTGGCGGCTGGAGCTGACCGGCCGCCGTCCGGCGGCGCTGAGGGACGTCGTGCTGACCCTGCGGTACACGGCCGCGCAGGGCGGCGAGGTGTTCGCGAACGCGGTGAAGGGGATGCTCAAGCCCTACCCGGCGGCCCGCTACTTCGACGTCGCGGCCGAGTTCCCGGACGAGTGGCAGGAGTTCCTCGACGGCGACGGGACCGAGCTGAGGCTCCCGTTCCGCCCGGACATGCTGCCCGGCCTCACCGGCCGCCGGATCACCGGCATCCACCCGCACTTCCAGACGACCGGCGGGACCGCGCCGCGGCTGGTGCTCAACGGCGACCGCTCGATGGCGCTCACCGAGGGCAGGCTGCTGCCGACCCCGGACCTGCGCGTCGACGGCAACGGCTGGACCTTCGTGCTCGACGGCGACAAAGAGAGCCTGACCGGGCTCGGCCTGGTGCTGGCCTACCAGGCCGCAGTGGTCTGACGGGAGAGGACCGACAGCGATGGAACCCGCGAAGAAGACCAGGACCACCACGACCACGCGCAAGCGGGGCACGGCCAAGAAGACGCCCGACAAGGGCAAGCGATCGGTCGACGTCGGGCTGGCGAAGCGCAAGCGCAAGGAGAAGGACGTCGCGCCGGTGAACGTCAGCGACGACCTCCGGATCGCCCGGGAGTCCTGGACGGGCGACGACCGCGACCGCTGGGCGGAGGAGAGCGGGAAGGCGGACAGGCGCATGCTCAAGGCGCTGCAGGGCGAGGGCGGCAAGGGCGAAGCCGAGGAGGAGCCGTCCCCGTTCAAGCCGATGCCCCTCGCCGTCCCGGTGTCGGTCGACCCGGAGCAGCGCGGGACGCAGCGCATGGTGGCCAGTGCGACCGACCTGATGGACATCAAGGCACTCCAGGAGATGCGGCCCGACGTCTACGGCAAGCTCACCGTCAACCAGGTCTGGGCGCTGGTCGCGGCCGAGCGCAAGGGCGAGCTCCAGCACGAGAAGGACCTGCGCGCGTCGGAGGCCCGGCTGCAGAAGCTCAACGCGGAGTTCAAGACGACCTACGAACCCGAGGACCTCCCCGCCATCCTCAAGGCGTTGCGGGCGCGCCGGCTGGCGTCCAACTTCTTCTTCTCCGTGCCGCCGGGCCGGAACATCGGCGTGGACAAGGGCGGGGACACGCTGCTCGACCTCCTCATGGCCGACGACGAGGGGCGGTTCCGCAACGTCTGGGAGACCGGCACGTCCCAGGCGTCGGTCGACCCCGGCCCGCGCGGTGGCGCGGAAGAGCGGTTCGGGTACGCGGCCGCGTTGAAGCGCACGGCCGGAACCCCGCTCAGCCTCTTCGGCGGCCAGTTCGCCACCGAACCGACCCCGGCACCCTTCGACGACGCCGACACGTCCCCGCAAGCGGTGGAGCGGCGCAGGCTGCAGAAGGAGTACCCCAACTACGTCCAGCCCCGCGAGATGCCCAAGTACGCCGCCGCGGTCGGGCCGTCACAGGTGTACGGGGTCTCCGGCCGGTACGGCTCCTCGGTCATCTACTGGAAGCAGGACATCGACTGGCGCACCACCCGGTCCCCGGGCGACAGCTGGAGCAACGACATGCTCCAGTCCGGGATGGCGTTCGTCAGCGCGAACTACCCGGAATCGATCTTCGCCCACACCGACCCGTACATCGCCCGGGTCGCGGCGGCCGAGGCCACGGGCTTCAAACGCGATCCGGTGCTGGGCGCGAAGGTCGAGGAGCAGGGCGGCCTGGACGTGTACAACTACATCGAAGCCCAGATCCACGGCGACCTGTCCTGGCACGACGTCGACGTGATCGTGCTGAACCACGGCAAGTACGGCGGCATCTCGGGCACCATCGAGGTCACCCTCGCCGATGCCAAGAAGGATGCCGCGAAGCTGATGCGGTTCGCCGAGGAGAACGGCTACGGGTTCACCGTCGAGATCGGCCGGAAATTCCACGGGTGACCCGCGCGGGCCGCGCGACGCGGGAGGACTCCCTGAGCCGATCGGGGAGGTGGCCGCGTCGGCGAGGCCGGCGGTGGACCGGGTTCCCGACCCTCAGTCCTCCGGTCCACCGACCGCGGCGGTGAGGTGGTGGTCGAGGGCGCGGGCGAGGTTCGCGGCCTGGTCGGCGTCGTACCAGGCCCGAGGTGTGGCCAGGTGCAGGCCGAGGGTGTGGTCGACGCGGGTGACGAAGACGGCCGGGACGGGGCCCGGTGCCGGGGCGTAGCCGAAGGTCCCGGACAGCCGGGTGCCCGGCGGGAGCGTGGAGCGGAAGCGGTGGGTGGCCATGTTGGTGACCATCGCGGTGTACGGGATGGGGGTGGGTGCGTGCAGCAGGTAGCGCAAGGCCACGGCTTGGCGTTCGGCGTGGTCGGCGTCGCGGGCCGTGGCGAACTGGTGGTCGATGAGGCGACCGAGGGTGGCCGGTGTGTCGTCGGTGCCGACGGTGGTGTTGACGGGGATGAACGAGGTGGCGGTGGTGAGGCGGTGGTTCGGGATGGGCGGGGTCATGCGGGGGCGCAGGCCGACGGTGACGCCCAGGGACAGGCGGCGTGACCGGTGCGCAGGGGTGAGCCGGGTGTGAATGGCGAGGAGGACGATCCCGCACAGCATCGCGGTCGTCGTGGTGCGGTGCTGTCGGGCGGCGCGGTAGAGCCGGTGGGCCTGCGTCGTGGTCAGTTCGGTGGTGTGCAGGTGGGCGCCGTGCCGCGGTGACGGGCCGGGTCGACGGCTGGGCAGGTGGGCGGTCCGGTGGGTGACGATGTCGACGGCTTGGCGGGCGAGCCAGGCGGCGACCTCGAGCGGTGGGTGGCGTCGGGCGAGCAGGTCGTCGGTGGCCGGGTGCACTGCCGGTTCGGACGGTGGTGTCGGCTCGTGGTCTCCGGTGACGAGCGCGGTGTAGGTCTGCCACAGCAGGGAGGTCACCGACAGGGCGGCGACGCCGTCGCTGATGGCGTGGTGGAGCGCCAGGACCCACTGGTGGGTGCCGTCGGGCCGACGGGCGAGGGTGGCGCGCAGCAGCGGGTCGCCGGGGGCGAAGGGCCCGTCGAACGGTTCGGAACCGCTGGTGTGCCGCAGCCGTGGCGGTGGTCGGTCCGGCGCCGGGGTCAGTCGGTGCCGGTGTCCGTCGCGGGTGATGCGGTAGGTGAGCAGGGGGTACCGGTCGCACAGTCGCTGCACGGCGCGTGCCAGGGCGTCGGTGTCGAGGGGGCCGTGGATGGTGGCGCCGAGCACGATGGGCGTGCCGGTGCGCGCCACGAATTCCTCCACGGCGGACAACGGGCGGCTGGGCTGCATCAGCGGCGCCTTCCACGGCGGTCAGGCCAGGTCGGTGTCCCACCACCAGGCGATGGAGGGGATCGGTGGCGGCGAGGTGTCGGCGGGTGGGGTGCGGGTGGTGGAGGCGCGGGTGGTGACCGCGCCGGGGTGGCGGCCGTCGGGGTTGCGGTAGCGGTCGGCGCGCAGGCCCCAGTCGAGGTTTCCGGGTATGAGATTGGTCAGGTGGCCGAGGTAGGCGCGCAGCGGCGCGCTCGCGCGGGGCATCACCTGGTCGCGCAACCGGGCGAAGCGGTGGGTGAGCCGGTCGCACAGGTCCACTGACCTGGTGATGGCCTCCCGCGTGGTGAGGTGGTGTTCTCGGCGCAGGATCTCCACGAGGCCGAGTCCCGGCGGTGGGGTGTTCTCGGTGCGGGCGATCCAGAGTTCTTTGCCGTAGGAGAAGAGGTCGTCGTCGAAGGCGGCGGTGGTGAAGGCGAGCTCGGTCAGCGCGCGTACGGCGGGTGCGGTCAGGTCCCGCTCGGGGATCTCCTCGCCGGTGATGATCTCGGCCCAGGACAGGGTCGCGGCGCCCGCGGCGGTGTGCTGGCGCAGGTGGGCGTAGTCGTTCAGCGCCGGGGTGGTGCCCGCGACGCGGTGACCGGTCTCCCACAGCACGGCCAGGAACCAGGCGCGGTGCGCGTCGACGCAACGCCGTCGTTGGGTCGTGGTCGCCCACCGCCCGGCTCGCCGGGAGAGGTCCCGCACGGGTGCCAGGAGCGCGGCGCCCGCGCCGCCCAGCGGGGTGTCGGGGAACTCGAGGACCCGCGGGATCTTGGTGGCCAGGTCGGTGACCAGGCCCAGCCGCTCAGCGGGCGGCCCTTCGTCGCAGTAGACGTCGTCGAAGTGGAACATGATCGTGCACCAGTCCACCGCCAGTTGCAGGCGACCGGCATCCGCGTCGGGCATGATCCGGCCGTAGAAGCCGGGGCAGTCGTTGCCGCGCATGCGGTCCAGCTGTTGTGGCGACGGCGTCAGGTCGAAGCCGGTGATCCAGTCGGCGGTCCGCCGTGCCAACACCGCTTCCCGGGGGTGCCGGACCGGTGGGAACGGGCAGTAGCGCGGCGGCAGCTCGACCACCACGGTCTCATCGGGCCACACGTCCGGAGCCCTCATGGTCACCTCCTCGACCGTTCGAGCAGCGGTCGTCGTGGACGCAGGGCGACACGTGTCACCGCCGGGAGCGTCGCGCGGGCGCCACCGGCCGACCACCACCGCGCCGTTCGAGCGTCCCGCGGCACGTGCGGCTCACCCCGCCGCACCGGTCGGCGAACACGGCGCACGAGCAGCGTCACCGGGTGGAGGCGCATCACCTCCAGCACCGCCCGCCGGGTGACCTCCGGCCGCCCTGCACCGCCGTCAACCGGTGCACCGGGTCCGGCCGGTTCACCACGTGGATCGGCCGGACCCCGATCTCGATGCGCACGACGTCCCCCGCCGCGCCCACCACTCGTCAACACGGGCTGCCTCCTCCCGCACCGCGACCCGGCGGGTCGGGGATGTGCCCGAACCCGAACCGGAGGCCATCATCGATCCGGTCGGCGGGACGCCGCAGGTCACGACCACACGTTCAGCCCGGCGACATCCGGGTGACCACCCGGGTCCCAGCGTGACCGGGTCCCGCACGCCGACGTGCCGAGCACTCTGGACGGGACGTGGAACGAAGCCGGTTCCCTCCCGCTTTCATCGGCGGGAAAGGACGGTGAAACCGACATCGGGACCCTGGTCACGTCACCAAGAGGGTGACCCAGCGGAGTGTTCCGGGAGGAAGCAGTGAACGGGATCCTGAAGAAGGCCGTCGTGGGCGCGTCCATGCTGGCGGGCATCGGCATCGGCCTCGCCGCTCCGGCAGGGGCGTCGTTCTCCGAGTGCGACGCCAGTCGCGTGTGCATGTGGGGCAACAACGACTACAACTGGCTCATCGGCGAGCGTGCGAGCGGCGGCGGGCTCGTGAACCTGACCGGCGACGGGAACAACCAGATGGACAGCTGGGGCAACCGCACCACGAGGAACGCCGCGGGCTACGGCAGCACCGGCGGTGGCGGCGACTGCCAGACCTTCCAGGCGGGCGAGCGCGACGACAACGTGGCGAGCTGGAACAGCGACGAGGTGACGTCGTGGAAGACCAACGGTGGGTGCTGACCACGCGCTGCTGGATGTCCAAGGGCTGAGCCGGGCGTTCGACTCGCCCGCCGGCACCGTGCGGGCGGTGGAGGACGTCTCCTTCACCGCCCGCGCGGGGCAGCTCGTGTGCGTCCACGGCGCGAGCGGGTCCGGCAAGTCGACCCTGGTCAACCTGCTGTCGGGACTGCTCGTGCCCGATGCCGGACAGATCCTGGTCGACTCGGTGTCGATCGGGGGCGCGACGGATGCCGAACGCTCACGACTGCGCCTGGACACGATCGGAGTGGTGTTCCAGGACGTGCGGCTGATCGAGGAGTTCACCGTGCTGGAGAACGTCGCACTCCCTCTGGAAGCCAAGCGCGTCCGCCACGGCGAAGCGTTCCGCCGGGCGGCCTCGGCCCTGGACGGAGTGGGGTTGAGCGGCGTGCTCGACCGGTTTCCCGGCACGTTGTCCGGCGGGCAGTGCCAGCGGGTGGGAATCGCGCGGGCCCTGGTCGGTGGGCAACGGTTGCTGCTCGCCGACGAACCGACGGGCGCACTCGACCCGACGACGTCGCGCGAGGTGTTCGAGCTGTTCCGCGCGCTGTGTGGCGATGGAGTGCTCGTCGTCGTGTGCTCGCACGACCCGCAGGCCCTGGAGTTCGCGGACGTGGCCATGGAGATGTCCGGCGGCCGACTGCGGATCGGGGTGGCGGGATGAAGTGGGCACCGCGGTTCCTCCGCGACCGCACCGCGCTGCGGGCGTCGGCGGTCGTGTTCGTGGTCGCCGCGTTCCTGGTGGCCGTCCACGTCGTCCTGCAGGCGTTCAGCCTGTCCGGAGAGCAGGTCGCCGAGCGGGATCTCGGCGAGTTCGACGCGGCAGTCGGTCTGGGAGCTGTCGCCGCGGTGCGGCCCGGTGACGGCGCTCTGGCGGAGGACGTCCGCGACGCCGTGCGTGCGGCGGGCACACCGGACGCGGCGGTGTCGGTGGTGTCGGTGGACGTCCAGTTGGCCGTGCCGGATCCACCGCGCACACCGTTCGTGGAGGCCGACTGGGTGTCCGGTTTCTTCACCGGCCGCTATGCGTTGACGGCCGGTCGGTGGCCGACCGCGCCGGGGGAGATCGCGGTGACCGGGACCGGCACGATCGACGTCGGGCTCGGCGAGGCGCTGCCGGTGCTGGCCGACAAGGCGAGCTTCACCGTGGTCGGTGTGGCCGAGGACCGGTACGAGCCGGGACCGGGTTTGCTGGCGGCGCCGGGTACCTGGGCCGCCTTGGACCCGGCGTTGGCGGAGTCGTTCCCCTCGTTGAGCGCATCGGTCACCGCGTATTGGAGCGGTGGCGACGACGCCGACGTGCTCCGTCGTCTCACCGCGGTGCCGGCCCGGTACGAGGTGGACCCCTCCGAGGCGATCGCGTCGTCGCTGCGGACGCGCGGGAGCCTGACGAGCGCCGAGCGGGAGTCATGGGTGGACCGGACGCCCGCCGCGTACAGCGTGCCCGCGGTGGTGTTGCCGTTGGCGGCGGTCCTGCTCCTCTTCGGCTTGTGCGACCGGAGGTTCCGGCGCAACGCCGACGTGCTGACGTCCCTGGGGATCCGGCCGGCGCGGGCCGCGGTGAACGTGGCGACACCGGCCGTCGTGTGGGCGTTCAGCGCGGTGATCGCCGGTGTCCTCGCAGGTGTCGCTCTGGGGCTGGTGGGCCGTGCGGTGGTCGACGGGCTCGTGCACCCGCCGCTGTCGCCGATGCCGTCGCCTGCCGAGCCCGCGCTTCACCTGGTGGCCGTGACCACCGTCGGTTCGGCGGTGGGCCTGGCGCTGCTGTGGTGGAGGACCGCCGGGTCGGCGATCCGCAACACCGGCCAGGCGCGCAAGGCCGCGGTGGTCCTCCTGGGACTGGTCGCCGCCGTCCAGGCGTGGTGGGTGGACTCGCTCGTCGGTGTGATGGTGTTCGCCGGCACGATCACCGTGTGCGTCTCGCTGCTCACCCCGGAACTGGTCGCGCGCGTCGTGCGTGCGGTACCCGGCGACGACCCGCGCACGCGCTTGGCCCGCGCCCGGCTGCTGCGTGACCGCCACGTGCCGGCGACCGTCGCGATCTTGGCCGCTGTGGTCGGGAACCTGGTGGGCTTCGCGATCCTCGTCGACTCGATCACCACCGGCGAGCAGAGCCGGTCGAGCGCGGACGTCGCACCGGGCCAGGTCGTGCTCAACGGACGCGGCGGCTACCTCCAGCCGCCTTCGCCGGCGGTCGTGGACGTCGCGCGGAGCTCCGTGCCCGAGCACGAGCCCGTGTCGTTGCGCTACCTGGGCGCGGACGACGAGAGCGTGACCTTCCAGCGCGACGACTGGGGTTTCGTGCTGGCCCTGGACACACCGGACCAGGTCGCCTCGCTGATCGGACGTCCGCTGCGGGCACCCGAACGGGACAGCCTCGTCGCGGGCGGCCTCGTGCTGTGGGAGGAGGGTGACGACCGCGTGCTCGTCAGGAGCGTGCGGGGCCGGGTCGTCGCCACCACCTCCCCGCTGCCCGCGGCCGTCGCCGATTTCCCGGCGGTGGCCTGGAAGGACGGCACCCGGGGAGTCGTGCTCTCGTCCACGGCCCGCGACCTGCGACTGCCGCTCGCCGACGGGGCGGTGTTCTACAGCGGCGTGTCCGACGAGGCCGCACGGGCCATCCGCGAGGCTGTGCTCCGCGCGGGCCTGGACCCCAAGGAGGTCCTCGTCCACGAGGAACCGGCACGCGTGGTCACCCCCATCGCCGTCCGAGCCTCGGTCGTCGCCTTGGGTCTGCTGACGCTGGTGACGACGCTCGTCGTCTCCTGGGGGCGGGCCGGTACCCTCCGCGGTCACGCCCGCCTGCTGCGCGCACTCGGCATCCCGGTGGCCTGGACCCGCCGGGTGCTCCTGCTGGAACAGGCGTCCGTGACGTTCCTCAGCTCGGCCCTGGCCGCGCTGATCACCGTGCCCCCGCTGCTCGTCGCTGTGGTGCGCCTGCCGGGGTTCGTGCCGGCAGTGCCGTGGCCCTGGGTGGCGGTGATCCTGACGACCTTCGTCGCCTCCACCGCCATCACGACCGCGTTGTGCGCCACCCGACTTCGGTCGCTCTAGGACAGGGCGACCCCGCCCGGTCGGACGGTTCCGGCATCCGAGGCGACCTGGCGCCGCCGGATCATCGGCGACGGCAGGCACACCGATCGGCCATGTGCGGTCACCGCAGCTACGGGGCGGCGAGATCGCCTCGACCCGGGAGGCCGAAGGACTCCCGGGTCGACGACCGCGGCGAGCAGACTGCGATGGTCGCGCCGGAACAGCGACTGCCGACTGCCGGTGCGCCCGCCAGGACGTCCACGCGGCGGACCCCAGGGCGATCTCCGCCCGAACCGGGGCGGAGTCACGGTCACCGACCGCGCGGCGGCGTCGCGAAGACCAGCCCCTGGCTCTTCGGCGACGAGAAGCCGTACGAGTCTTTGGTGGTGACCTTGACGCGGTGCTGGGTGTCGGGGCTCAGCCCGGTGAGCGTCGCCTGCTTGTCGGTCACGAAGGCGACCTTCACGCCGTCCAGGAACACGTCGTAGCCGATCGTGGGGAACCACCACGAGGTCGAGTACCAGCTCAGCGAGACGCTGGTCGGCGTCACGGCCGTCACCTGCAGCTGCGACGGCCGCACCGGGTGCTCGATGATGCTCGACTCGGACTTGACCACGGTCAGCAGGTCCTGGGGGCCGGAGTGCCGGCAGGTGACGGTGGTGGCGGCACCCGCAGGCGTCCCGTCCGCGCGCTCCGGCCGCAGGGACAGCGTGAGGTCGCCCAGGCGGATCGCGTAGTCCCCGGCCGGGTAGAGCCACAGCTGTGGGAACCCGCCGGCGGCCTTCACCAGTCCGCCGGACGAGGTGAGCAGGGTCGGCGCGAAGCTCAGCGCGGCCGCGGTCGCCGTGGTCCCGGCGGGGCCGACGACGGTCGCCGCCAGCGACGCGGTGCTGTCCCCGTCGATCCGGACGCCGGCCGGCGCGCGACCGAGGGCGAACGTCACGTCCACGTCGATGTACGCGGGTTCGAGGTAGGGGACGTTCCCGCCGGCCATCCCCTCGTCGGGCACAACGGCCGTGACGTCGGCGTGCACCACGACGCCGGGCCCGCAGGTGTAGTCGAGCCCCAGCCCGACCGTTCCCGCGGACGCCGTCCCGACCGCGACGCCGCCGGATAACATTGCGGCGACCGCGGCCCCGATGACAAATCTTCTCCCCAGCACGATTACCCCTTCGCCTTCGTTGGTGGCACGGTCACCCGACCGGGTCCCTCCGCAGGGACCCCCGGTAGGTGCCCTTGCTGATCGAGACGGTGGTGCCGTCCGCCGCGACGACGGCACGGCGCATCGCCTTGCGCATGTGCTGCTCCCCATCGAGTCGCATGGCGTCGGCGGCGTGTGTCCCGATCTTGCCACCAGGCGGTTTTCCGCTCAACCGCCGAACGAACGCGTCAGCCGCGCTCCGGGGCCGGCCGCAGCTCCTGCCTGAACGGGCCCTTCCCGTCGCTGTACACCGATTGCCGGGCAGGGGCGTGGCCGCCGACCGAGGGCGCGCTCGAGATGGGTTCGCACCGTCGGCCCCGCCCGGGCCGGGTGTTGATCGACTCCGGTGCACGATGCGTATCTCCGACTCGTGGCCCCTGAGCGATCCCGCGTCGACCCACCACTGCGCGTGACGGTCAGTGCCGAGGACGGTGACGAGCGTGATGTCCGCCAGAGGGCGGAGCCGCCCCTTCTCCGGTCAGGGCAACCGGTCGGGGACCTCCCGACCGCGAAGTTGCGGTTCGAACGGCTACTGTCACGGGCGACAGTGGCTCGGAGGAGGTTGTCGGGTGGTTCGGGAAGATGAAGGCCGGCTCGCCGCCGTGCTGCGCGACCAGCAGGACGCGATCGTGGCGTCCTGGGTCCGGGTGGTCGCGGAGTCCGTGCGGGGCAGGGCGACCGCCGCCGAGCTGGAGCGGGAGTTCCGCGAGCTGTACGGCGCGCTGCTGCCGCTCGTCGGCTCCGGCGTGCGCGACCTCGCCGGTGACCGGTTCGGTGAGGTGCGGTCACTGCTGGTCGACCTGTCCCGGGCACGGGCGCGGAGCGGGTACACGCCTTCGGAGACCGCGTCCGGCGTGTTCGCGCTCAAGCGGGTGGTCTTCGAGCACGTCGGGCAGCACGACGACCCCGCACTGTTCCGGGAGGTCCTCGACTTCGCCACGCTGATGGACGCGCTGGGGCTGGTCACGTTCGAGACCTTCGCCGCCGCCCGCGAGGAGATCATCACCGAGCAGGCCGAGCAGCTGCTGGAGCTGACGACCCCGGTCGTGAAGCTGTGGGAGGGCGTGCTCGCGGTGCCGCTGGTCGGCACCCTCGACTCCGACCGCACCCAGGTGGTGATGGAGAAGCTGCTGCAGAGCCTGGTCGATACCGGCGCCGAGCACGCGATCGTCGACATCACGGGCGTGCTGGCCGTGGACACCCAGGTCGCGCAGCACCTGCTCAAGACCGCGTTCGCGGCCCGCCTGATGGGCGCGGAGTGCACGATCTCGGGCATCCGGCCGCAGATCGCCCAGACCATCGTGGCGCTGGGCATCGAGTTCGGCGACATCACGACGAAGGCATCGCTGGCCGACGCCCTGCGGCACGCCCTGCACCGGCAGGGCGTCGACGTCGTCAGCGCCGGCGGGGTCCGCTGATGGAACGCGTCCCCATCCTGGAGATCGGCGGTGTGCTGCTGGTCTCCATCCAGATCGATCTGCAGGACCAGACCGTCCTGGCCCTCCAGGAGGACCTGGCGGAGCGGATCTCCGACTCGGGCGCGCACGGCGTGGTGATCGACATCTCCGGGGTGGAGATCGTCGACTCCTTCATCGGCCGCATGTTCGCCACGATCGCCTCGCTGTCCCGGCTGTTCGACGCGACCACGGTCGTGGTCGGGATGCGCCCCGCGGTCGCCATCACGCTGGTCGAGTTGGGACTCACCTTGGGCGACGTGCGCACGGCGCTGAACCTGGAACGCGGCCTGAAGATCCTCGGCGAACAGCGCCGAGGCGTGCGGTGACCGCGGCCGGCGGATCCGAGGAGTTGCCCGTCCGGGGCGACGACGACGTGGTGCGCGTGCGCCAGCTCGTCCGCGGGTATGCCCAGCGGGTGAAGCTCTCCCTGGTCAACCAGACCAAGCTGGTGACCGCGGCCAGCGAGTTGGCCCGCAACACGCTGGTCTACGGCGGTGGCGGCGTCGTCCGCGTCCAGGTCGTCACCGACGGTCGCAAGGAGGGCGTGCGCGTGGTCTTCCACGACGACGGGCCCGGCATCCCCGACCTCACCCTGGCGCTGGCCGACGGCTGGAGCAGCGGCAGCGGCCTGGGCCTGGGCCTGAGCGGCTCGCGCCGGTTGGTCGACGAGTTCGACCTGGACACCGAGGTCGGCCGGGGCACGACGGTTTCGGTCGTCAAGTGGCGGGGGTGACGCACCCGGTCGCGGTCGCGGAGGACGTGGCCTGGCTGTTCGTCGACGATCCCGCCCACGTCGGCCGGGCACGGCGGGCCGCGACCGCGCTGGCCGAGCAGCTGGTGTTCGACGAGTCGCGCGTCGCCGAGGTCGGGCTGGCCGTCACCGAGATCGCCGCCAACCTGCACAAGCACGCCGGCGAGGGCCACGTGCTGGTGCGAGCGCTGCGCGCGGGCGACCGGGCCGCGGTCGAGGTGGTGTCCCTCGACGCGGGCCCCGGCATCGCCGACACCGCGCTCGCGATGGTCGACGGCCAGTCGACCGCGGGCACGCTCGGCATCGGGCTGGGCATGGTGGCCCGCAGCGCCGACCACTTCGACGTGACGTCCCGGCGCGGCCGGGGCACCGTGCTGTCCGCCCGCTTCCACGCGCGGTCGCGGGACGAACCCCCGTTCGCCGCCGATCCCGCGGTCGCCGGGCTGACGCGACCGCTCGCCGGCGAGCAGCACTGCGGAGACGCCTACACGGTGCGCAGGACCGCCGATGGGCGGCTGTGGTTGATGATGTGCGACGGCTCGGGCCACGGCCCGCTGGCCGCGACCGCGTCGCGCGCGGCGGTCCGGGCGTTCACCGAGGACGAGCCGACCTCGCCCGAGGCGGTCGTGGCCAGGCTGCACGCCGCGCTGCGGGGTACGCGCGGCGGCGCGGTCGCGGCGGCGGTGCTCGACCCGGTGTCGGGCGTGGTCCGCTTCGCCGGGCTGGGCAACATCGCGGGCGCGGTCCTGGCGGACGGGCACAAGCGCTCGATGGTGTCGGTACCGGGCATCGCGGGGTTCCAGGCGCGGGGGATCAAGGCGTTCGACTACGAGCTGCCGCCGGGCGCGAGGGTCGTGCTGCACTCCGACGGCCTGACCGAGCGCTGGTCGCCCGAGGACGTCGCCGGCGTCACCTCGCCGTTGTTGCTCGCGGCCACGCTGGTGCGTGACGCGGCCGTGCGCAGGGACGACGCCGGCGTCCTGGTGGCGGCCCCGTGAGCCCGCAGGCCGAGCTGCTGCTCGGGGTCACCCTGACCCGCGAGTCCGACGTGTTCCTGCTGCGCCAGTGCGGCCGCGAGGTGGCGATCGTCGTCGGCCTCGAACCGCAGGACCAGATCCGGGTGGCGACCGCGCTCAGCGACGTGGGCCGGGAACTGCTGGCGGCCCGGCAGTCCACGCGCCTGGTGTTCGGGCTGCGGCACCACCCGGAGCCCGTGCTCGTCATCACCGTGGACGCGGCCGTGACGACCGGCCCGGGTTGGGACACCGCCCGCCGGCTGCTGGACGAGGTCACCGAGTCCGACGGGGCGGTCGAGCTGGTGAAGACGCTGCCGCGCCGCGCGCGGCCCGAACCCGCTCAACTGGCACACCTGCGCGGGATGCTGGCGCTGCCCGAGACCGACGCGCTGGAGCAGCTGCGCGCGCAGAACCAGGACCTCATGGAGACCTTGGAGTCGCTGGAGGCGAGGCGCCGGGAACTGCTCCGCGTCAACGAGGAGCTGGAGGAGACCAACCGGGGCGTGATGGCGCTGCACAAGGAGCTGTCGGAGGAGCTGGAGCAGACCAACCAGGGCGTCGTCGCGTTCTACACCGAGCTGGAGGAGAAGTCGAACCAGCTCCGCGAGGCCGCGGAAGCGCGCACCCGCTTCTGGTCCAACATCAGCCACGAGCTGCGCTCGCCGGTCAACTCGGTGATCGGGCTCTCCCGGCTGCTGACGGCTGCCGACGGCGATCCGCTCACCGACGAGCAGCGCCGCCAGATCGGGCTGATCCACGCCGCGGGCTCCACCCTGCTCGCCCTGGTCAACGAGCTGCTGGACACCGCCAAAGCCGAATCCGGCAGCCTCAAGCCCAAGTTCGCGCCGGTCGACCTGCCGCTGGTGCTGGCGCAGCTGCAGGGCGCGTCCCGCCCGATGATCCGCACCGACGAGGTCGAACTGGTCGTCGACCCGCTGCCGGCGGGGGCGGAGCTGGTCTCCGACGAGGTGCTGCTGCTGCGGGTGCTGCGCAACCTGGTGTCCAACGCGCTGAAGTTCACCGAGCACGGCACCGTGCGGCTGACCGTGGGCACCGATGACGACGAGATCCGGTTCACCGTGACCGACACCGGCATCGGCATCGCGCCGCAGGAGCAGCACCGCATCTTCGAGGAGTTCTACCAGGTGCCCGGACGGCTCCAGGTCGGCGTCGCCGGCACCGGCCTCGGCCTGCCCTACGCACGCCGCCTCACGCGTCTGCTCGGCGGCGACCTCACGCTGCGCAGCACCCTGGGCGAGGGCACGGAGGTGACGCTGCGGCTACCCCGCTCGGAGAGCGACATCCTCATCACCGGGACCACGTTGGTCGTCGAGCCCGACGACGCGGTGCGGGCGCGGGTGGCGATCTCGCTCGACGGCTTGGCGGACACGGTGCTGCAGGTGAAGGACGGGCGGGAGGCGTTGGAGCGGCTGCGCGCCGACCGGCCCGACGTGCTGGTGCTGGCGGCCGACGTGCCGCGGGTCAGCGGTCGGGAGATCCTGGCGTTCGTGCGGGCGGACGAGGCGTTGCGGGCGGTGCCCGCGGTCGTCGTGGCCGCCGACGCGGATCCGGACCTGGAGCGCGTCGTGACCGGTCTGTCCGCGGTGCTGCTCAACGCGGCCATGATCACCCCGTCGACCCTGCGCCGGGCGTTGCGCGGCGCGGTCAGGCTGGTGCGGAGCAAGGAGAGCCGATGACCTCGGACAGCGCGCACGTCCTGGTCGTGGACGACACGGAGGCCAGCCGCTACGTGCGGGCCAGCTGGCTGCGCCGGGGCGGGCACCGGGTGACCGAGGCGGTCGCCGGCGGTCAGGCGCTGGAGCTGCTGGCCGCCCAGGAGTTCGACATCGTCGTCCTCGACGTCGACCTGCCCGACATGAACGGCTTCGACGTCGCCGAACGCATCAAGGGCGACCCGCGCACCGCGGCGATCCCGGTCGTGCACGTCTCGGCGGCCTTCCGCGAGGCCGAGGACCGCATCACCGGCCTCAACCGCGGCGCGGACGCCTACCTCACCGAGCCCGTGGACGCGGGCGAGCTGATGGCCACGGTCCAGGCCGCCCTGCGCTACTACCGCGCGCGGACCCTGGCCGAACGCCTGGCCGACCGGCTGGCGAAGCTCACCGCCGGGACGATGGCCATCAACGCCGCCACGGAGTTCGACACCCTCGCGACCGAGGCGGCTCGGGCCACCGCCACCGTCCTGGCCGCTCCCGCCACGGCCATCGGCCCCGCCGCGGACGGCGGCCGGTGGATCGCCCGTGCCACGGTCGACGGCGAGGTGGACGTGATCCGGGGGACCGCCTTCGACGAGCCGCCCGTCGGGATGTCCACCGTCACCGATCCGCCGTGGAGCCCGGGCACGCCGTCGGCGGTCGTCCTCGCCCGCGGCACCCCGACGCGCCCGGCGGTGCTGCTCGCGGTCCCCCCGGAGGCCGTGGCCACCGACGAGGACCGCACCCTGCTGGTGCAGCTCGCGCAGGCCACCGCGCTGGCCGCCGAAGGACTGTGGGCCTACGTCGAGGAGCACAAACTCGCCCTCGTGCTCCAGCGCAGCCTCCTGCCGCGCGAGCTGCCCGTCGTGCCGTCGCTGCCGATGGCGGCCCGCTACCAGCCCGCGTCGAGCCACGCGGAGATCGGCGGCGACTTCTACGAGGTCACCCGCCTCGGTGACCGGCTCCTCATCGCCATCGGCGACGTGTGCGGGCACTCCATCGGCGCCGCGACCATCATGGGCGAGGTCCGCCACGCCCTGCGCGCCTACGCCGTCGAGGAGGAGGACCCCGCGCGCATCCTGCGCAAGCTGGACGCGATGTTGTCCCGCTTCCACTCCACCAAAGGGCTGACCACCATGTGCCTGCTGCTGGTGGACCCGGCGGACGGGGCGACCGCGGTGGCCAACGCGGGCCACGTCCCCCCGTTGGTCGCCGACCACACCGGCACCGAGTACCTCGCGGTCCGCGGACCCCTGCTCGGCATCGACCTGCCGCGCCCGCCGTCGACCCACCTGGTCCTGCCGCCGGGCGCGCTGGTCCTGCTCACCACCGACGGCCTGGTGGAGCACACGGGAACGGACCTCGACGACGGCATGAACCAGTTGCGCGACGCCGTGCGGCCCGACGTCGACATGAACGCCCTGTGCGACGACCTGCTGGAGCGCTTCGGCCGGGACAAGAAGGACGACATCGCCCTGTTCGCGTTCCGGCGGCCGGTGGGAGCGCCGTCCGCCGGCGAGGAGACCTGACCCGCCCGACATCGACCGCGGTGCCCGTCCATCGAAGACGACTTGGGGCGACGTCAGGAGGCACAGGGCATATGACGCGCGGTTCGCGTGAACGAACCGTCTCGGCCGGCGGGTAGCGCGAACGGCTCGCGTGGCGATCAACACGTATGCGCACCGCACCGGCGATCGTTTCCCTGGGCCTGTTGCTGACCGCCTGCACCACTGGCACCTCGGGTGTGCCCGACCCGGTCACGAACGAGGAAGTGGTCGTGCCGTCATTCGTGGTGGTGTCCGGGGCGGACGGCATCGCGGTGGTCGACCGCGCGGGGCACGAGCGGGTGAACGCCTTGGGCGACGACCAACCGTGGAGCGGGCCGCTCGCCGCCGCCTTGGACGCGGGCAGCGCAGCCGTGGTCGCCGGGGACAAGGTCGCGGTCGTCGGACCGGGGCGCGACCCCGTGGTGACCGACTGCGTGGACTGTTCCGGCGTCGCGGTCACCGGTGGCCGGATCGTCACCACGCGCCGCAACCACACACCCGGCGAGGGTTTCGACATCGTCTGGTTCGACCGAGACCTGCAGGAGGTGCGCTCCCTGCCCGTGCGCCGCTTGGAGGAGCGCGACGACGGCTCGGCGGTCCAAGCGGAGAACACCGAGTCGCCGTTCACCCTCGCCGCCGACCGCGACGGCGTCACGGTCGGCTACCTGTCGCGGATCGGCGGGGTGCGCAGTGGGCCGTCGATCATCGCCCGGTACGACAACGACGGCAAGATCGTGCGCAGTACCCAGGTCAACGGAACGCTCGGCATGTCCGCCACGTCCCCGGACCGCCGTCACCTCGCGATCGGCGTCGGCGGCTCCGGCGGCGCGTGCATCACCGTCTCCGCCCCCGTCGTCGTCGACCTCGACACCCTTGTGGTGCACCCTTTGGAGCCCTCGGTGCCCGACGGCGCGGTGGAGCTCGGGTCGCCCTACCCGTGGTTCCGGCTCACCGATCTGATGTGGCGGGACGGCACTGTGATCGCCACTGGTGAGGTGCACTCCCCTCCGGAGGGTGAAAGCTGCGATCCCGGACCCGCCCGCTGGGTCCGCGCCTACGACACAGCCACCTCGGCGCTGACCGACGAGGAAGAAGCGCCGCGGGCAGCCGCCCGCGCGGTGGGCGACTCGTGCGCCGACCAGGTCGGCATAGTCGGACGGGCCGGTGACGGCCAATTGATCGGCGTCGGCCAGCAGTCGCTGGGCCGCTACAACCGCCTGGTGCTGGGCCGTCCGGTGGTTGCCGGATGTTGACCGAAGTCCACTACACCGCGTTCATCAGCTACCAGTCCGCGTCCCGCCCTACCGCTCGCCACCTCAAGGAGCGTCTGTACGCCGTGGCCGGGCGTCACGAGCGGGGGACCGGGTTCAGGTTGTTCCTCGACGAGTCCGACCTGCGCCCCGGCCCGCTCGCCGAGGAGATCCGCGGCGCGCTCGACCGCTCCCGGTTCCTGGTGGTGCTGCTCGACACCGACACCCCGCGCTCGGAGTGGGTCAACGAAGAGATCCGGCACTGGCTCGCCTCCACCGGGCACGTCGACCGACTGGTTCTCGTCCGCGTGGGTGAGATCGACCTGTCCTGGGACGACGATCGCCGGGACTTCGCGGTGCCGGACGCGGTGCCCGCGGCCCTGCGAGGGGTGTTCGAGGTCGAGCAGAAGTGGATCGACCACCGGCCGCGCTGGTCGTGGCGCGACTCGGCAGCGCTCGTCGCCCTGTGCGCGCGGCTGATGGACGTGCAGCCCTCCGACTACCTGATCGAGGAAACCCGCTACCAACGCCGCCGGACCAGGACCGCCCAGGGCGTCGCAGCGGTGACGCTGGTGCTGCTGGTCGTAGCCCTGGTCGCCGGCGTCGTCGCCGTCCGGAACCGGCAGGAGGCCGAGCGCAACGCTTCGGAAGCCCGTGCCCAGGCCGACGCGGCCGAAGCCCTGCTCGCCGTGCCCGGTACGCCCACCGCGGCCATCGAGCGGGTGTTGCGCGCCGCGCGCGACAGCGACAGCCCGACCGTCCGCTCCGCGATGTTGGCCGTCTCGCAAGGCAGCTCCCGCCTCGAACACGCGTTGCGCCATCCCGGCCTGACCGACCTCGCGTTCGCCCCGGACAGCCGCGAACTGCTGGCCTGGGGTCGGCAGGGCGAGCGCACGGCGGTCCGCAGCTGGGACGTCGCCACGAGCACCCAGCGCGTCGACACGACCGTGCCCGCGACCGGGCTGTCGGACCTCACCAGGGTCGGGCCGAACCACCTGGTCGCCTGCGCCGACCAGGGCCCGATCGTGGTGGACCTCGCCGCCACCACCACGCGCCTCGACGGGGAGTGGACGGCGCGAGGCCCGTGCCGCGTCACCCCGTTCGACGGTGGCGCGGTCCTGCTCGGCCCGAGCTCCGCCCACGTGGTCGACCGGCGCGGTGAGGTGACGACCACGGACGGCGTCGACCGCGTCGTCGCTCTGTCCGGTTACCGC
Source organism: Saccharothrix saharensis (assembly GCF_006716745.1). Lineage (NCBI taxonomy): Bacteria > Bacillati > Actinomycetota > Actinomycetes > Pseudonocardiales > Pseudonocardiaceae > Saccharothrix > Saccharothrix saharensis. The sequence goes on from NZ_VFPP01000001.1 coordinate 8,624,388, forward strand.
CACGTTGCGCTGTCCGGTTCGGCCGGGGTGTTCGTCGTGGCCGCCGGGCGGGCGCAGCGGCTCGACGTGCCACTGGGCTCGTCGGTCGAGGCCACCGACCCTGTCGCCGCGCTCGTCCTGCGTGCCGGCCCCACGTCGTGGCTGTTCGCCACACCGGGGCCGGGCGGTTACCGATCACGGGCGCTCACCGTGCCGGACACCGCGGTCGAGGTGGCCCCGCTGTTCGACCTCGGCAAGCTGACCGGCGACCTGGCGTGGATCACCGCGGACGGCACGCTGGGTTGGACCCGCGACGAGCGGCGCGGCCACGTCGAAGACGTGGAAGGCCACCCGATGTGGCAGCCCAAGTACGACACCCGCCTCGAACCCCTGGCCAATGGCGCGTTCGTGGCCGTGCAGGGCAACACCGCCACGATCGTGCGTCCGCCCACCGGGTCCCCGCCGGTCGACGTGAAGATCTCCACGCTGCCACCCGACTGGCGGACCGAATGGACGCGGGTGCCGGTACGGCAGCGGATCGGCGTACCTGAGAGCGGCGACACCGACCCCGTGGTCGCCCGCTGCCAGGACCGCTCCTCCGTGCTGCTCGCCACCGACGCACCGGTGGGCACGTCGCTGCTGGTGGACGCGACGGCGCTGGCTGTGCCGGTGCGTGACGGTCGCTACACCCCGGGCTGCGCCCTGATCGACCTCTCCGACTCCCTCGTCCACCACGACGCGGTCCGCGCCGGGCAGACGGTGATCCGCACCCCGTTCCAGGCCGACGCCGTCGCGTTCTCCCCGTCGGGTGGTCGTGTGGCCGTGCTCAACGAGGGCTTCCCGATCGAGGTGCTGAGCACCGGGAATGAACGTCGCCCTTGGGACGTGGCGACCACCGTCAGCGGCGACATCACCGGCGGCGTGGTGACCGCGTTCGGCGAACGCGAGGTCGTCCTGGTCGACGACGGCCTGGTGTTCACCGATGCGCGCGGCGTGGTCGAGCGCGTGCCGGTGAGCGACGCCGGCGCGATCTCCGCGGTCGAACCCGACGGCACGGGTGCTCTGCTGGCTTCATCGCCCGGCACCGGCGTGACCTTGGTCGACGGCCGTGCCGCGACCGCAGGGCGTTGCCGCGCCGACGGCCTGCGCTACGTTCCCGCCGCGGGATACCTCGAGTCGCTCGCCGCGGCCGAGACCCCCGTTCCCGTGGACCGCGAGGGCACCGACTGCCGAACGGGCAGCCACCTGTCCGACGTGCCCGACGTCGTCTCCTACGACCTCGGCGCGACCACCGGCCGTATCGTGGCCAGGACCGACCATGGCCTGGCCGTCACCACCTGGGTGCGCGGTGACGAGTCGTCCCTGCGCACCGTCCCCGGCCCACCGGCCGGCGCCGACGACGAGGTGTCCTTCGACCCCGCCGCCCGCACGGCGCTGGTCCACACCCCGGGAGCGCGCGCCCTCGACGTGTACCGGTACGACGGTGGCACGTGGCGCCCGGCGGCCACCGCGGTCGCCGGTGTCGGCCGGGTCGAGGCCGCGTCCCTGGTCGACGACGGCACCCTCCTGCTCGCCATCGGCTCCACCGGGGGGTTCCAGCTGTTCGACGCCACGTCCGGCCGCCTGGTGGTCAACGACCCGGGCACGCTCGACGCCACCGAGGTCGTGGCCACCTCCGCCCGCCGGATCGGTGACGAACTCGTGGTCCACCTCAAGTCCGACGCCGACCGCGGGCGGACGATCCGGATTCCCGTGGCCATCCCGGCGCTGCGGCGCCAGCTGTGCGAGGTCTACCGGACCGAGCACTGCTGAACGCCGGGGCGGCACCCGGATGCAGTGGACGTGGCCGATGTGGTCGCCGGCCCCACGCAGCACGTCGTCGCCCGTTCGCGCCGGTCATCGGGCACCCTCGACGGTCATGGCGCGGAGGTGATGGCGAGGGTGACGACCCCGTGGATGCTGGGCACCGTCCCCAGACCCAGCGTGCACAGCGTGACGGCGGTGGACGGTCCGGTGATGGTCTGGACGACCGAGTCACCGGCGAACAGCCCGGCGGTGACGGTGCCGGTGATGGTGACGACCAGTGCGGCGCCGGCGGTGGTGACGGTGGTGCTGCCGGAGATCGTGGAGCTCTGACCGGTGTTCCAGGTGATGGTGAAGGTCAGCGGGGCCGACGTGAGCAGGTCCAGGCACGACAAGGCCGGGTAGGGGATGGTGGCGCTGCGGGAGCCGGAGGTCAGCCCCGGCACGCTGGTGGAGGTGCACGGTCCGTACTGGGTGGACGCGGTCACCGTCGTCGGCCCGGGGGTGAGGGTCAGCGGCGGGGTGAAGGACGCGGTCTGGCTGCTGGTCGGCAGGCAGGTCACATCCAGCGCGCCCGCCGTGGCCGGGGTGGCGGGAACCAGCATGCCCAGGACGGTGGCCGCAGTGGCGAGGAGACCGGCCAGGACCGTGCGTGAACGCATTCGTCGCTCCGAGGGTGAGGTGCGCAAGAACCCGAAGGCGACACGAGGACGCCCGTCCTGTGGGTCGGCCACTCCCATCGGTCTGTTACTTGTTCATGGCATTCCGAATGCACTTCGGCCAGGATGGCGCAATCGACGTGGCACCTGACCGTCGGGCGACACTTTGTGTGCCACCGGCGCGTATCGGGAGGTCAGCCTTATGGGGTCTTGCCTGTGCACAGGCGGCTCAAGGGCGCACACTTCGGCAATGGTGGGGCGTCGACGGCCTTCTGCCACGCCGGAGGTGACCGGGTATGTCCGCATTTCGGGGCCCGGCAGGCGGTGTGGTGTTCGTTTGAGTGGCTGAGTGCCGCGGAGCCCGTGGTGATCGGGTGGTGTGCGCGAGCCAAGTGGGTACGGCCTCTCATCCGGCGCTAATGCGCCTTCCCCGGTGGACGAAGGAACCGGTGTTCCACCTTCCGCACCGAACAAGGGAGTTCATCGGTGATCACGTCTTCGCCCGGTCGGCACAGGGGTAGAGCCCTGCCGGCGATCATCGCGGCACTGGCGGTCGTACCGCTCGCGCTCGCCGTCACCTCCGCGCGACCGGCCTCTGCGACACCGGGCGTCCCCGGGGCGCCGGTCGTGGTGTTCGCCGAGAACTTCGAGAACGGCCAGGGCACCACACCCGTCCTGCTCACCGGCTACACCGGTGCGCCGCCGGTGGCGCAGACCTACTCCGCCGATCCGGCGTGGCTGACCGCCTGCAACGGTTGGCTGGCCTCGCCGCAGCAGCCGGCCGTGCCACCGCCGGGCAGCGGGTGCAGCGCGGGCAACTGGCAGGCGGTCCGGGACATGGCCGGGATCCTGGGTCAGTGGGCGGGCGGCGACCCGGCCACCAACCACGCCGTCACCGCCTACACCGCCGGGAACCCCGGGGCGGGCAAGGTGCAGCTGCGCACCGAGCAGCCCATCCCGCTGCCCGGACCGGACCGGTTCCTGACCTTCTCGGTGGACGCGGCCGAGCAGAACTGCTTCGCCAACCACGCGCTGTTCGAGTTCTACCTGCTCGACGGCGCGACCGCCGTGCCCGCGTTCACCACGGCGATCGAGCCCTGCGCCAACCCCTCGAGCGTCATCGACGGCACCGCCGTGGGCACCTACACCAGCGACCGGCCGGTGCTGTTCGGCGGCTCGTCGGTGGGAGTGCAGCTGGTCAACGCCCAGGGCAGCGGGGGCGGCAACGACGCCGCGTTCGACAACGTCCGCGTTCTGGACGTCACCCCGCAGCTGGACGTCGGCTACAGCCCGCCCCCGGTGCAGATGGGGCAGACGGCCACCCTGACCTTCACCGTCACCAACACCGCCGAGCTGGCGGTCAAGGAGGGTTGGTCGTTCACCGCGAACCTGCCGGCGGGGCTGACCGCGACCGCCCAGCCCACCACGGACTGCGCCGACGCCACCGCCTCCACCGCCGCCGGCACGGTGACCGCCACCGGCTCCCTGGCCACCGGCCAGGTCTCGTGCACCGTCGCCGTCACGGTCACCGCCGCCCGCCCCGGCACCTACACCACCTGCGCCACCGACGTGACCGCGCGGGTCGGCCTCAACGCGCCGGGGTGCGCCTCGGTGCGGTTCATCGCGCCGGTGCTGCTGTTCGACGCCCACGCGCACGGTGGGAAGCTGACCGCTCCGCTGGTCGGCGTGGGCCCACTCGCCCCGTCGGACCTCACCTGCACGCCCCAACCGGGTCTGGACCAGGACCAGGCGCTCGGCGCCACCCTGCCGGGGATCGGCTCGCTGGGCGTCATCGACACCGAGGCGCACGGCACCGTCGGCGGTGACGGACAGCGCACCGCCACCGCGTGGGCCCGCACCGCGAAGGTTTCGTTGCTGGGCGGCTTGATCACCGCCGACGAGATCCGCGCCAAGGCCGCCGCCGCGGAAGACCTCGACGGCACGGTCAGCACCGCCGGCGAGGTCGAGTTGGTCAACCTTCGGATCAACGGCACTCCCGTGGTCAACCCCGCGGTCGACCTGACCATCACCATCCCGCTCGTGGCCACCGTCGTGGTCAACGAACAGCGGCCGCTGGCAGGTGGTGCCGGCATCGCCGTCAACGCCCTGCACATCCGACTGCTCAACGGCGTCGACCTCGTGGTCAGCCACGCGCGGGTCACCCTGACCCGCCCCGGCACCCCCTGCCCGATCGACTGACGCCCAGGGGTGGTGCAGGTGTGTCCCCCACCTGCACCACCCGGCGGCCGGGGGGCCGTGATCGGACGGACGCGCGGCGGCCGTCGGGCGCCTGTCGGTTGACGACTCGGAGGCCGACCGGGCGTGGCGGGTCGGTGGGAGTCGGTGCCGATTTCGAGGACGGAGTGGCGCGGACCGCATCGCCGGTCACCTCCGCCTGTCACGACGCGCGATCCTCGCCCGGGCGGCACGGCCATGGGAGCAGTGGGTCCATCCTCGGCCCGCGCAACCAACACCGGAGCGTTCCCGCCGAATACCCGACCTCGGAGCACTCACCCCATGGTCGTGCAGTGCACTCCGATGGACCTGCGGCACAGATCCAGCACCAGGGCCCGCGAGGTACTCGGATCCTGGCTGGGCCGGACACGACCCGGATCCCGGAGTGGGAATCGATCACGCCGATTGCCGTCGCGGCTGGTCGGACCGGTGTTGTGAGCTGCGGCCCAGGCGCAGAAGAAGGCACCGGGCACGACCCGCGGCGGACCGCACGACCAGTCCGCACCGTGGTCAGCTCCCTGCTCGGCGCGGCACCCGGTGGGGTGGACACCAGCCGGTGGACGGCCTCGTGGCCTGTTCGACATCCCCGTCCTCCGTGCGCGGCGTGTGGATCGACGGTCCGCTACGGGGCGGGGAGGCATCGGGCCCCGGGACGGCATTCGGCCGTGCGGTTCCCTCCGTGGTGTCGTTCGCGCGTGCCGTGAGGGGGGCGTCCGGGGGTACGCGTGGTGCCAGTACCACGGGAGTGGAACTCGCCGTGGGCGCGTCGGTTCGATGCGGACAGGTGGATTGCGGACAACGGTGTGTGAGCGGGCCGGAACGGGGTAGTCGGGCACGTCGCCGGCGGTCCGATTCCGAGTGCGGGGTGGGGGAGCGGTCGGTGGCGCCGGTAGGCCCGTGCACCGCCCAGTGAGCCGAGGATGGTCATGACGACGCTCAAACCGACCCCGATCGTCCCCCGAGGGGCCGCCCGGCCCCGTCTCAAGGGATCGGCGTTGCTGCGCCTGTTCCGCACCACCGATCACAAGACGATCGGCCTGATGTACCTGACCACGTCGTTCGGGTTCTTCCTGGTGGGCGGGCTGATGGCGTTGCTGATGCGCGGCGAGCTGGCGCGTCCGGGGCTGCAGTTCCTGTCCAACGAGCAGTACAACCAGCTGTTCACCATGCACGGCACGGTGATGCTGCTGCTGTACGCGACCCCGATCGTGTTCGGGTTCGCCAACTTCATCCTGCCGTTGCAGATCGGGTCGCCGGACGTGGCGTTCCCGCGGCTCAACGCGCTGTCGTACTGGCTGTACCTGTTCGGCGGCCTGATCGCGGTCAGTTCGTTCCTCACACCCGCCGGCGCGCCGGACTTCGGCTGGACCGCCTACACGCCGCTGTCCAGCGCGATCCACAGCCCCGGCGTGGGCGCCGACCTGTGGATCTCCGGCCTGGTCGTGGGCGGCCTGGGCACGATCCTCGGCGCGGTCAACATGATCACCACGGTGATCTGCCTGCGCGCGCCGGGCATGACCATGTTCCGGATGCCGATCTTCACCTGGAACATCCTCATCACCTCGATCCTGGTGCTGGTGGCGTTCCCGATCCTGACCGCGGCCCTGCTCGGCCTGCTGGCCGACCGGCACCTGGGCGCGCACGTGTTCGACCCGGCCAACGGCGGGGTCATCCTCTGGCAGCACCTGTTCTGGTTCTTCGGCCACCCCGAGGTCTACATCATCGCGCTGCCGTTCTTCGGCATCGTGTCCGAGATCTTCCCGGTGTTCTCCCGCAAGCCGCTGTTCGGCTACAAGGGCCTGGTGTACGCGACGATCGCGATCGCGCTGTACTCGGTGATCGTGTGGGCGCACCACATGTACGCCACCGGCGCGGTGCTGCTGCTGTTCTTCGCCGCCTCCACTTTCATCATCGCCATCCCGACCGGCATCAAGTTCTTCAACTGGATCGGCACCATGTGGAAGGGACAGCTGACGTTCGAGTCACCGATGCTGTTCAGCGTCGGGTTCCTGGTGACGTTCCTGTTCGGCGGCCTGTCCGGCATCCTGCTCGCCTCGCCGCCGATCGACTTCCACGTCCACGACACCTACTTCGTCGTGGCCCACTTCCACTACGTGCTGTTCGGCACGATCGTGTTCGCCACCTACGCGGGCATCTACTTCTGGTTCCCCAAGATGACCGGCCGCATGCTGGACGAGACCCTGGGCAAGATCCACTTCTGGACCACGTTCATCGGCTTCCACCTGACCTTCCTGGTACACCACTGGCTGGGCAACCAGGGCATGCCGCGCCGCTACGCCGACTACCTCCAGAGCGACCAGTTCACCGGCCTCAACACCATCTCCACCATCGGCTCGTTCGTGCTGGGCGCCTCGACCCTGCCGTTCATCTGGAACGTCTTGCGCAGCTACCGCTATGGCGAACCCGCCGGCCGTGACGACCCGTGGGGCTTCGGCAACTCGCTGGAATGGGCCACCAGCTGCCCGCCACCGCGGCACAACTTCACCGAACTGCCCCGCATCCGCTCCGAACGGCCCGCGTTCGAGCTGCACTACCCGCACATGGTCGAACGGATGCGCGCCGAATCCCACTACTCCGTGCTCAACCGGGACCAGGACGACACCGGCGTCGACCCGACCACGGAGAAGTACCTCGCCCCGACCGACCGCGACACCGGGCACGGCGACTGATGTCGCGGGGGAGGAGGACCCGGTGACCCGGTACGAACGCCGCCAACTCCGCAGGATCGAACGCCGGCTGGAGACCACCGACCCGGTGCTGGCCCGCGCGCTCTCCGGTCGGCCGACGATCCCGCGCCCCGTGCACCGCACCTCGACCAGGGTGTGGGCGGCGCTGCTCGGCATCGCGCTGGTGGCCGGCGGGGCGACCGTCCACCTGCCGCTGGCCTTCGCGGGCTGCCTGCTGCTCATGACCGCGGCCTGCCTGCACGTCACACGCCCACGACCGATCCCGCCATAGGACTTGCCCGGCGCTCCCGGGCGGGGGTTCGCCCGTCGCGGATGGGGTATTCCCGGGTCGATCGGACCGCGCGGTGATCGTGTCGTCCGATCGGTTCCTCGGTAGGTCGGTCGAGCAGGCGCCGGCCCCACCACCACGGTGGCTGGGCGCGCCTGTGGCGGTCCGGTCACCCCGCCGCTCAGCCGGCGGACCGACCACTCCAGGACCCCACATGACCGGAACACCACCGACCTCACGCCACGGCGCTGTCGACCTCGACGAGCTGCTGGACGTCGCCCGCACCGCCGCACGGACGGGAGGCCGCACCGCCGCGTTCCGGCGCCGCCGCGCGCACCGCCTGTTCCGCGAGGACGACACCGCGCTCCACGTCCTGGTCGACGAAGCGCGCCACGAAGCCGACCGAGCCATCCGGGCGGTCCTGAACAGGCAGCGGCCGAACGACGGCGTCCTCGGCCGGGAGAGGAGCACCGCGGGGTGTACCGACGTGCGGTGGATCGTCGACCCGATCGGCGGGAGCGTCGACTACCTGTACGAACGGCCGGACTGGGCGGTCAGCGTGGCCGCCGCCGCACCCGGTGGCACGCTGCTGGCTGGCGTGGTGTCCGAGCCGGCGGTGGGCGTGCTGACCGAGGCCCGGTTGGGCGGCGGGACCGTGACCAACGACGACCCCGTTCCCCTGCCGGGCACGCGCGATCTGGCCCGCGCCCTGGTCGAGATCGGCCCCGACGGGCGCGACGCCGCGGCGGGCCGCACGATCGACGCCCTCGCGGCACGCGTCGGCGGGCTCCGGCGCGGGGGCAGCACCGCCGCGGCCCTGGCCCGCGTGGCCACCGGCCGCGCGGACGCGCTGTGGGCTCCCGACCTGAAGCCGTGGGACTGCGCCGCGGGCGTGCTGCTCGTGCAGGAGGCGGGCGGCACGGTCGGGGACCTCGTCGGGACGTCACCGCGGACGTGGCCCGGCAGCGGCGACGTGCTGGCCGCCGCACCCGCCCTGTGGGGTGCGCTGCGGGAACTGCTGGCCGAGGTGCACCCACCACCCACCCCGGTCCGGCACGGCCTGGCCGCCACCGACCGATGAACCGGCCCACGAGTCCGCGATCACGAGGAGAGGCTCGGATGACGCAGCGCACCACCCACATCTCGACCAGGGTCGACGTGGACGGGGGCATCGTCCTGGTCGGGGTGTCGGGTTCACTCGACGCGGCCTCGCAGCGGCCCGTCACGGCCGCGTTGGACGACGTCTTCGACACCGGTCCCGGCGCGATCGTGCTGGACCTGAGCGAGGTCGACTTCCTGGGATCGACCGGCATCGCCCTGCTCGTCAACACCCGGCACCGGGCCGCACGGCTGGGCATCCCCTTCGCCGTCGTCGCGGACGACCACCGCGTGCTGCGGCCACTGCGGATGAGCCAGGTCGACACCGCACTGCCCCTGCACCCGGCGGTGCGGGCCGCGGTCGCGGCGGTGCGGCTCGCGTCCACCTGAGCCGGTCACGTGCCCCGGTGTCCGGGCTTCCCGACCGGAAGAAGGTGCCGGATGAGCCGTCCGAGCGCTGGTGCCGGTAGACCAGGCGCAGCCGGCGGGCGTCGAACATCGCGAACCGCTCGTCCCACCCGACGTGACGCACGTCGTGGCCGCCGTAGCCACGCACCACGTCGTTCGGCCCACTTCCGGATCACCCCGTGGTCAGGCCGCGGCGGCCCAGGCCCGGGAGGATCTCGTCCGGCGGGCTGGTTCCCGGCTCGGGCTCGACGCCGGCGTGCCGCGGTTCCCCGGTCGCTGCTGGGTGCCCATCGTGGGACCTCCGTCTGTGGCGCACCCCGTGGACGACGGGTCCAATCGCGTCCGACGTGGATCGCGGCGAGGTGGACGCCGCGGACCGGTGAGGCCGTGCACGCGGTGGCGGCCGAACTGCCGGGCCGGTGGGCGTCCGCGATGCCGGTCGACCGCTCCGGGCACGAGAACGCCGAGCTCCGCGACCTCGCCGAGCGCTCCGTCGACGACGTCCTCGCCACCGGTGGCCGACAGGCGGTCCGATCCGGGGTCCTCGGCATGGGCGTGCCGCCGCCGGGGGTTCGGGGGGACGACCGGCTGGGTACCTCGTGCTCGTGGACGACTTTCTGGGCATCTACCTCAGGGACCAGCTCGCGATGGGCGTGTTGTGGCGCGAGCTGGCGCGGCGTGCCCAGCGCAACAACCGCGGCACCGAACTCGGCGCGGCGGTGGGAGGTGTGGCGACGGCCATCGCGGAGGACGTCGAGACGTTCCGGACGATCATGCGACGGCTCGGGGTGCGCACCGACCCCGTCAAGACCGGGTTGGCGTTCGGCGCCGAACGCCTCGGCCGGCTCAAGCGCAACGGCCGGCTGACGTCGTACTCGCCGTTGAGCCGGTTCGAGGAGCTGGAGTTCCTCGCGATGGGCATCGACGGCAAGAAGCAGCTCTGGACGACCCTGCGCGACCTCGCGGGGCTGCGGGAACGCCTGCCGGACATCGACTTCGACCACCTGATCGGCCGGGCCGCACGTCAACGCGCCGACCTCGAACCGTTCCGCGCCCGCGCCGGCACCGACGCCTTCGCCACGCACGGCCCGCAGTAGATCCGCGAACCCGAACCCGAGGAGTCGCCGGTTCAGCGAGCGGGCGGCGGGTACTCGGGGAGCATGAGCTTGCGCCGGACACTGCACGCCGCCGAGTCGCTCGACGCCGTCGACGCCCCGGCCGGCGTGGTCGCACGCGCCGTGCGGCGGATCGTCGGACGGGGCCGGGTGGACCGGCTGCTGCGCGGCGCGTGGCTGGGCCACCCCGTGCACCCGCTGCTGGTGACGGTGCCGATCGGGGCCTGGGTGTGCTCCGCGGTCCTCGACGTCAGCGGCCACCACGCCGCCGCACGGCGGCTGGTGGTGATCGGGCTGGCCGCGACGCCGCCGACCGTGCTCGTCGGCCTGGCGGACTTCTCCCGCCTGGACGTCCGCCAGCGGCGGGTCGGTCTCCTGCACGCGGCCGGGAACACGCTCGCCGCGGGCTGCTTCCTGGCCTCGACCCGGTGCCGCGGCCACCGCTCCGCCCGAGCGTGGGTCCTGGTCGGGCTGGTGGTCCTCAGTGCGGGCGGTGCACTGGGTGGCCACCTGTCCTACGCACAGGCCGCCGGCGTCCACCGCTGGCCGGCGGACACCGTCTGAGCCCTTCGCCCCCGCGCGGATCACGATCCCGGCAGTCCGACTCGCGGGTCCGAGTGACGGTTCCGATGTCCGACACCGGTTTGCCCCTGACCGTGAGTGGTATTCCGTGACCCCCTCCACGGGGTCTCGCGCACATCGGAACGAGGCCTCGAAGGAACTTCTCGTCGGTCAAGCAGCGTGCCGGCACCCGCGCGATCGCCCTCGTGCCGGACCGTGCCACCGGCACGCCGGCGTGAGGGCGGTGCACGGGTGCACCCACGTGCCGACCACGAGCGAGCGGTGAGGACACCATGATCAACGCTGATCAGCCCCTTTCGGATGTCGACGTGCCGACCCTCGGGGTCGAGGAGGAGTTCCTGGTCGTCGATCCCGGCAGCGGCCTGCCCGTCCCGGTGGCCGGTGCGGTCGTCGACCTGGCCAACCGGCTGGGCGCGGACCTGCAACTCGAGCTGACCCGTGTGCAGGTGGAGAGCAACACGCCGGTGTGCCGCACGGTGCGCGAGGTGCGCGGGCACCTGCTGACCTCGCGGTCGACGGCTTCGGCCGCGGCCCTGCAGGCGGGGGCGCGACTGCTCGCGGTCGGCGTGCCCCTGACCGGACCGATGGCACAGTCCTTCAGCGACTCCGACCGCTACCGGCGCATCGGGGAGGGCTACGGCCTGCTGGCCGCCGAGCACGGCGTGTGCGGTTGTCACGTGCACGTCGCCGTGCCGGACCGGGAGACCGCGGTACAGGTGTCCAACCACCTGCGGCCCTGGTTGCCGGTCCTGCTCGCGCTGACCGCCAACTCGCCCATCCACCAGGGCGTCGACACCGGCTGCGCGAGCTGGCGGTCGGTGCTCAACAGCCGCTGGCCGTGTTCCGGCGCGCCGCCGTACTTCACGTCCGCCGGCCACTACGACGCCGTGCTGGGCATGATGGTCGACAGCGGGGCGGTGCTGGACCCGGCGATGGTGTACTGGGACGTGCGGCCGTCGGACCACCTGCCCACCATCGAGGTCCGGGTCTCCGACGTGCCCGCCACGGTCGACGAGTCGATCCTGCTCGCCGCCCTGGTGCGCGCCCTGGTCACCACCGCCCTCGGGGCGATCGGCCGGGGCGACCGAGGGTTGCCGGTCACTGCGGAGGCGTTGCGGGCGGCCTACTGGCGCGCCGCGCACGACGGCATCGAGGGCGAGGGCATCGACCTGTTCGCCCACCGCCGCGTCCCGGCCGCCCACCTGGTGCGGCGCCTGATCCGCCACGTCCGGCCGGCCCTGCGCCGGAGCGGAGAGCTGCGCGCGGTGAACGCCCTGTTCACCAAGGTCCTCCAGAACGGCAACGGCGCCGTCCGCCAACGGCTGGCGTTCCGGCGACGCGGGCGGATCGAGGACGTGGTGACGCTCCTGAGCCGTGACACGGGCTACGACTGGCTCCCGGAAACCGCCGCCTGACGGTCGACGCCGCACGCGCCACCGGCACGCCGGCGACTACGGGAGGGTGGGCAGCCGCGTGCCCGGCCATGAACGACACAACGATCGGCAGCGGACCGACGAAGCCCGCCGGGACGATGACGTCCGGGTAGCCCGACACGGCCGCGGGCGTGGAGGAGCCGAGCCCGGCGGGATCGCCGGCGTAGCGCCGCTGGTCGGGTAGGTCGGGTCGGGGGTGGACGGCGCCTTCGCGGCCTCGGAGAACAGGTCCTGCCCGAACCCGGTCGGCTCGACGGGGTCCGCCTCGGTGCACTCGATCAGCTCCCGCACCGTCCGGGGCACTCCCGACCGCGGCGCGAGGTACGCCTCCAGGCCGTGCTCGAACTCCGCCACCAGGGCGGGCAGCCCGATGGCCCGTTCCGGCCCTGGTGGGGCAGGCCCACGTCACCGTGTCCGGCCCTCGGAGCGGGGCGGCCCGCAGCGGCGGCAACACACCTCGATGCGGGCGCCCTCGCCTGCGCCGACCGCGGGTCCGACGACGGCGTTCGACGGCACAGGGCCGACCTCGGCCCGGTGGCCGGTTCGCCTACTTCCGCTCGTCGGACAGGGCGGAGCGCATGGCGTCTTTCACGCGGTCGAACAGTGCGACCGCAGGGCCTGCCAGGAGGTTGGCGGTGGCGGACTGGGTGCTGGGGTGCGGGTGCGTCGGCGCCGCGCGCTCGGCCGCCCGCACCATGGCCGCCATGCGGCGCAGTTGCTCCGGGTCGTGGTGCCGGCGCAGGTAGCGGAACTCGTAGGCTTCCTCGTGGTGGGCGTGCCGCAACACCGCCTCACGCAGGCGGGCCAGCTCCTCGGGGAAGCTCGGGTCCTCGGTGCCGATGGACTCCAGGCGGGCCAGCTGCTCCTTGGCGTGTTCCTCTTCGGCGAGCCGGTCCTCCACGATGGCGTCACCGCCGTCGACGCTGCGGCGGGCGGCGGGGTGGACGACGACCTCCTCGGCGGTCTCGTGGACGGCGAGCAACCGGACGAGGCGGGCGAAGGCGTCGGCCCGCTGCTCGCCCGCGGACGACTGGACCTCCGCGAACAGGTCGCGGATCTCCATGTGCTGGCCGATCAGCAGCGCCACGACGTCGGCGTCGCGCCCGGTGTCCGGCTCTGATGTGGTGGTCATCGTGCCTCCGTCAGCTGGTGGTGTGCTGCTGGCGCAGCGAGGGCACGGGGTGCTCGCCGTCGGTGGAGTGCCGGTAGTCGGTGCCGAACTGCTCGCGGTGCAGGTCGATCACGCGCTCACTCGGTGGCAGCTCCCCGCCCATCAAGGCGTCCTGCATGGCCTCGAACCGCTCGTGCGCCTCTTGGACGTAACCCGTGCCCAGCGTGGTCAGGTCGATCTGCGTGTCCAGCAGCTCGCGCAGGTACTCCTTGTTCGGCTCGAACGTCACCGGCGCGGGCAGCTCCGGCGCGAGGACTTCCTCCGGTTCCCGGCCGTCGTGGGCGCGCATGAGCTCGCACGCGAGGTGCAGGTGCTCCAGCTCCATGTTCAGGTGCAGCTCCCAGATCGCCTTGATCCGGCGGTCCGACTCCGTCTGCATGAACGAGTAGTAGAGGTAGCACTCGTTGTACTCGTGGTTGACCAGCCGCTCCCACCACGTCTCACCGGGGTCCACAAGTGACTCGTAGTGCGTGACGTGCTCCTCCTCGATCAGACCGATCTCCTGGTAGAGCTGCCGGGCGATCGGCTCCATGTACTCGGGGCCGACGTTCATGTAGAAGTTCATGGTCTGCTGCTCGGTGGACATGATGGTCAACGCGTGCAGCTTGGAGATCGGGGCCGCCGTGCTGCGGTCGTAGGGCTCGCGCACGTTGTCGGCCGGGTGACGGTGGTGGTACTTGGTCGGCCTGCCGGGGATGACCTCGGTGAGGTCGTCGACGATCCGCTCGGCCTTGCGGCGCTGGACCATCTCGTAGAGGTTCGCGTAGCGGTAGAGGTGGTCGAAGTCCTCCAGCACGCCGAACTGGTAGGCCTGCTTGAGGTACGGGTCGGGCTCCATGCGCGCCACCCACGCGGTGAGGTCCACCGCGACCTGCTCATAGGCGATCGTGGTCTCCAGCGCGGAGGACACCCCCGGCAGCAGCCAGTTCACCGCTTTCTGCTGTTGTTGCTCGATGTAGCGCACCTCGGCCAGTTGGCGCTTGACGTCCATGTCCAGGCAGTTGCGGGCGAACTGGTGGCTGAACATCAGCGCCTCGACCTCGATGCCGTTCATGGTGATGATCCGGCACCGGGTGTACGGGTCGCTGTGGTCGGGGTCGATCGGGTCCACGTCGAGCTCTCGCCAGTTCCGGACCTGGCGGTCCAGCGGGATGCCGCGGTGTTCCAGCGGGTTGAAGCCAGTCGTCGTCATAGAGTTCCTCGCACGTCGTGGTCGCGTTGTTCCCGGGTCGCGTCGGTGCCCGGGCAGACGGTGGTGAGAAGGGGCTCCAGCGACGCCCACGCGCCCAGCAGCGCGTCCGGGTCGGTGAAGCGCAGCGCCCTGGCCACCTCGTAGGTCGAGACCACCAGCTCGACCGGCACACCTCGTTCCCGCCCCCGGGCGCGCACGGCGGCCACCACCGCGGCCCCGTGGCCGTCGCAGCGGGTGGCGCGGGACAGGTCGAGGATCAGCACCCTCGGCGACTCGCCCAGGCACCGCTGCGCGGCTTCGGCCAGGGAAGTCCGCACGACGCCGGCCACGCGCAGCACGAGCACGCCCGGAGCGGGTTCCGCGCAGTCGACCGGCGAGGCGGCCGGACCCGTCTGCGCCCACCTGCGATGTGCCTCGGCAGCGGTCATCTGTTCCCTCCCGGAGTCGGTCCTCCCAGCCGTGCGGCCCCCTTGGGGCCGGGGCGTACACCGATTCCTCCCAACCGGAGCGGATCCCTGCGTCCGTGCGGCTCCCAGTGACATGATCACGCCCTCTGCCGGTGTCGGCAGGGGTGACGGGAATGCGACCGCATCGACGAGGGCGGCGGGACGCCACCCGACGCCTCCTCCACCGTGGCACGGATCACGCGAGACGGCGACTCGGGAGCCGGGGCGACACCGCGCGACGAGGCCGGCACCGTTTCCGGTGGAGCCCATCCGGCGAGTCTTCTCCGGGTAGCCGAGCTCGTGCCGTGGACAGGGTCGGTGTCCCGGACCTGTGCTCAGCCTCCCGCGGCACGCGGAATCACTCGATGGGCGGGTGCGCAGTCGGGTTTCCACGCGATCGAGTGGTGTGGGCGCCGCTGATTCGGGTAGTCGGCACTGTGGTCGGGAACGGTGCCGAGCGCAGCGCGGAACGGTCGGTGACGCCGTGGTGGCTGTGGCCCGGAGTCGGCGGTGTGGCGGGCTTCGCCTGCGCGCTGTTGTCGGTGCCGGTGCGCCTGGACCGGCGGCACCCGCGCGCCTGGCTCGGGTGGCCCGGACTCCGCCACGGCCTTCCTCCACTCGCTCGCGTCGCGGCCGGCCCCGGGCAGTTCTCCCCGCGCCCGCAGCGCGAGTTCACGCGCGACGGGTGATCACAGCGGTGCCGACCGTCCTGGTGAGCGCCTTCGTGTTCGCCATCGCGGCCGTGCGCCACGTCGGGCAACCGGCCGCCTCGGTCGACAGGGTGGCGGTTCCGAGGGAGCACCCTCGCGCTGGTCGACCGGTGGTGGTCGGTCCGGCTGTGCGTCGTTCTCGCCCACCACGCCGAGCCGTTCGCGGCCGGTGTCACGAGGGCGTGCGCGCCTCCACGACCTTGGCCAGCAGGCGCGGGGTCGGGTGGTCGAACACGTCGCGCACCCCCAGGCGCACGTCGAAGCGCTGGTTCAAGCGCGAGAGCAGGCGGACGGCGGTCAGCGAGTCCCCGCCCAGGTCGAAGTACGACGAATCGGCGTCGGCGGCGGCGTCCAGGACCTCGCGGTAGGCCGCCGCGACCTGGGCCAGGACGTCGGGCGCGTCGTCGGTGGCCCCCGGTGCGAGCACCCGCGTGGTGAAGGTCGCGCGCAGGGCGTTGACGTCCACCTTGCCGGTCGCCGTGAGGGGTAGTGACGGGCGGGCGTGGACGTGGTGGGGGAGCATCGCCCGGGGCAGGCGGGCTTCGAGGGCGCGCATGACGTCGGCGGGGTCGGCCGGGTCCGTCGCGGACGGGACGTAGACGCCGACGAGGGTCGAGTGCTCGCCGTCCACGGCGAAGACGGTCGCCGTCGTCACGCCGGGGCACGCGGTCATGGCGCGTTCCACCTCGGCGGGTTCGACCCGCACACCGCGGATCTTGAGCTGGCGGTCCGCCCGGCCGAGGAAGGTCAAGCCGCCGTCCGGGCGGACGCGCACGACATCGCCCGTGAGGTAGGCCCGCCCGTCGTGCGCGGGCACGAAGCGCGCGCCGGTCAGGTCCGGGCGGTGCAGGTAACCCCACGCGACCGTCGGGCCGCCGACGGCGAGCTCCGCCGTGCCGTCACCGCGGTCGGTCAGGATCTCCCGGATGTGCGGCAGGGCGTGGCCGATCGGCACGTCGTCGGTGTCGCGCAGGGACCGGCCGGACCGGCCGCCGATGTCGGCGGCGTGGGTGACCATGACGGTCTCGGTCTGGCCGTACGCGTTGATCAAGCGCACGTGCTCGGGGACGTGCTCGGACCACAGCCGCACGGTGCGGGCCCTGGCTTCCTCGCCCCCCATCACGACCGCGCGCAGGCTCGACGGCAGCGGACGGCCCGTGGTGACCAGGTGGTCCACGAGTTCGTTCCACAGGGCGGTGGCCAGGTTGACCACCGTGACGCCGCGGTCGGCGACGACGTCGAGCAGCGTGGCGATGGACGCGTCGGCCGTGCGGTCGTCGCACACCAGGGCCGCGCCGCCGAACAGGGTCGCGTAGATCTCCTCGCCGCTGGTGTCCCAGATCAGCGGCGTCAGGTTGAGCACGCGGTCCTCGTGCGTGATCCCGTACCGGTCGCGCAGCGCCGTGCCCGCGGTCAGCACGGCGCGGTGCGGCACCAGCACGCCCTTCGGCACGCCGGTGGACCCGGAGGTGAACATCAGGTACGCGAGGTCGTCCGGCGACACGGCCGGAGCGGACCCGCCGGCGAGGCGCTCGAACGGCAGCGGCACTGCGTCGAGCCCCCGGAGGGCGGGGCCCAGCGCGGCCAGGGTGGGCTCCCGGCCGATCACGGCGACGGCTCCGCCCGCGGTCAGCACCGACCGCAGCCGGTCCTCCGGGTCACCGGGCGACACGGGCAGGTAGGCCGCCCCGGCGTGCAGCACGCCCAGCGCGCCGGCGATCGTGGTCCAGTGCCGTTCGGCCGGGACGGCCACCCGTGCCCCGCGGGGCACGCCGTGCGCGGCCAGGCCGGCCGCGACCCGCTCCACCTCGGCCATCAACTGCCGGAACGTCAGCTCGCGGTCGCGGTCGAGCAGGGCGGGGGCGTCCGGCGCCGCCGCGGCGACCCGGGCCAGCTCGGCGGTGATGCTCACCGGGTTACCTCCAGGTGCTCGTGCAGCGAGGCCAGGTAGTCGTCGGCCAGCGCGGCGGCCGTGGCGCGGTCGAACAGGTCCGTGCTGTACGCGACGAAGCCCACGAGGCCCGCGCCGTCCCACGCCAGCTCCAGCTCCAGCTCGAACTCGCTGGTCCGGCTGGGCAGCGGGACGGGCGTGGCGGTCACGCCGGGCAGCCGCAGGTCGTCCTCGGCGAAGTCCTGCACGGTGAACACGACCTGGAACAACGGGGTGCGGGACAGGTCGCGCGGCGGTGAGACCGCCTCGACCACCTGCTGGAACGGCACGTGCCCGTCGTCGTAGGCGTCGAACGCGGTCGACCGCACCCGGCGCAGCAACTCGGCGAACGACGGCCCGTCGGACAGGTCGACCCGCAGCACGACGGTGTTGGTGAACAGGCCGATCATGGCCTCCTCGTCCGGGCCCTCCCGTCCGGACAGCGGCACGCCGATGCTGAGGTCGCCGACGCCCGACCGCCGGGCCAGCACCGCGAAGAAGTTGGCCAGCAGCACCATGAACAACGTCGCGCCGTGCCGCCGGGCGTGGTCCCGGGCGCGTCCCACCAGGTCGGCGTCCACGGTCAGCGGGACGCGGCCGCCGTGCGGCGACCGGATACCCGGCCGGGGCCGATCGGTGGGCAGGGCGAGCGGCGGCGCGCCGCGCAGGCGTTCCCGCCACCGGGCCAGCGCCTCGGCGTCGGGTGGTTCGGCCAGCGCGCGCCGCACGTGCGCGGTGTATCCGACCGGCAGCGGCGGCAGTTCCCCGCCGCGGTAGAACACCGCCAGGTCGGCGCTGAACACCGGCAGCGACAGGCCGTCCGCGCAGATGTGGTGGAGCACCACCGTGAGGATGTAATGGTCCTCGGCCATTCGCAGCAGCAGGACCCGGAACGGGTCTTCGGCGTCCAGCCGGAAAGGCCGCAAGACGTGATCTTCGTTTTCCCGGGCGGCTTCGGCCTCGGCATCGGGATGTGTGGACAAATCGACCCGTTTGGCGGATGCGGGCCCAGGGGGGAGTACCAGCTGTCGCGGTTCGCCGGTGCTTAGGTCGACCCGGGTCCGCAATGGTTCATGCCGTCGGACCAATGCCGTCAACGCGGCGTCGAGCGCGTCGGCGTCGAGCGGTCCGCGCAACCGGTGGGAGAACGAGATGTGGTAGAGGCTGGTCGGACCGTCGAATTGCTCGGTGAACCAGATGCCGTGCTGGGCGGGGGACAGCGGAGCGGTCGTGGTGGCTGTCCTGATTTCTTCCTGCGTCACATTCCCCCCGCGGTGATGCCGTCGGAATCCGCTTCAGTCGAGGACCTTCTCGACGAAGTGGTTGATGTTCGTCAGCATCCGGGCGATCCGCTCGTCGTCGTCCAGCGTCTCGGCCGGCTGCGGCGCCGATGGCCGCCGCTTGCGCCGCACGTAGGCCGAACAGGCCAGGTCCGCGCACACGTACGTGCCGACGGTGTTGCCCCGGCGCCCGGCTGCGCCCGCCTTCGGGGCGACGAACATCCCCACGTCGGACAGCACGTGGGTGGTGAGGCAGAAGGCGCACGAGGACGACCGCAGCGCGCTTTTCGGCGGGGTGTTCGCGCGCAGCACCACGCCCACCACACCCCCGTCCCGGGGCAGTACGAGGTAGGCGTTGTTGACCGCGCGCGGGTCGATCCACCCGAGGAAGTCGGTTTCCGTCCAGTTCCTCGAATGGAGGTCGGCCGGCAGGGTGAGCTTCTTCGCCTCGCCTTTCGAGCAGTTGACGAACGACTTCCTGATTTCCTCCGCCGGGGTCGGTCGCACCCTTTTGCCCTTCATTTCGATCATGCGCCGTCATTGCCAGTATGCCTGACCTACGGCCCAGGTCAAACAGGTGTCCGTGCGGTACTTCAACTACACGCAGAGCCGCGTCCGCGCAAGGGGTTGCTCGGCTGGAGTTGGCGCTCGCTACGGTCGTTGCCACCCGTGGAGCCCTGTGCTAGGAAGAGTCTGATCGCACTTGCCGGAAATCGGCGGGAAGGTTCTGGGGAGCTGGGCGAGGCGGTTGACGCACATTCCGCGTCGACTGATCACCTTCTTGGGGAACGGTGGTGGCCGACGGCTGCCCGGCCCCGGTCCATCGCGGTGAGGGGGCGGGTTGAGCGTGCCTGAGGAATGGAATCGGACCGACGCGGACTTTCCGGCCCACCGGGGGTTGCACGAGTTGGTCGAGGACCGCGTGGCGGATTGCGCCGAGCGCGCCGCCGTCGTCTTCGGTGCCGAGCAGGTGACGTACGCAGAGTTGGACGCGCGGGCCAACGGGCTGGCCCACCGGTTGGTCGAGGCCGGGGTCGGCCTGGACGACGTGGTGGCGCTGTGCGTGGACCGGTCGGTGGAGATGGTGGTCGCGCTGCTGGCGATCCTGAAGGCGGGCGGGGCGTACCTGCCGCTGGACCCCGAGCTGCCCGTGCACCGGATCGCGCAGATCACGCGGGTCGCCGGGGCGCGCGTCTGCGTGGTCACCAACGGGTACCGCCCGCTGCTGCCCGACGACGTGACCGCCGTGCCGCCGTCGGCGACGCCGCGGACCGACCGGCCCGACCGGCGGGCGTGCGGCGCGAACCTCGTCTCCGTTTACTTCACCTCCGGCTCCACGGGCGTGCCGAAGGGCGTGGCGAGCAGCCACGAGGGCTGGGTGAACCGGATGACCTGGTCACAGCGCGAGCACCGGCTGCGACCGGGCGACACCGTGCTGCACAAGACGACGTTGACGTTCGACGACTCCGCGCTGGAGCTGTTCTGGCCGCTCACGGTCGGCGGCCGGGTCGCCGTGCTGGAACCCGGCGTGCACCGCGACCCGCGGGCGATCCTCGACGCGCTCCACGAGCACCGTTCGGTCTACCTCCAGGTGGTGCCGAGCATGCTGACGATGCTGCTGGACGAGATCGAGCAACGCGGTGGGTGGGACCTGTCGGCGCTGCGCGACGTGACGTCGAGTGGCGAGGCGCTGCCGCCGGAGACGGTGGGCCGGTTCCTGACGCTGCTGCCGTCGGTCGGCCTGCACAACACCTGGGGCGCGACCGAGGTGTCGATCGACTCGACCAACCACACGTGCGGCCCGGCGGACGCGGCGGACACCGGTGCGGTGTCGGTCGGCCTGCCGTTCGACAACAACCGGGTGCACGTGCTCGACGCCGACTTCCGCGAGCTGCCGCCGGGGGAGGTGGGCGACCTCCACATCGCGGGCGTCGGCCTGGCGCGCGGTTACCTCGGTGACCCGGCCACCACCGCGCGGGCTTTTCTGCCGAACCCGTTCTCGCCCGGTGAACGGCTCTACCGCACCGGCGACCGCGGTTACCGCCGGCCCGACGGCACGGTGAAGTTCGTCGGCCGCGACGACCACCAGGTCAAGATCCGGGGCATGAGGGTCGAGCTGGGCGAGGTCGAGTCGGCCCTGCGCCGCTCGCCGCTGGTCCGCGACGCGGTCGTCGTGCTGCGCCGCCTCGGCGAGGACGACCACCTGGTCGCCTACACCACCCCGGCCGAGGCGGACCGCGCGCCCGACCCGGAGGACCTGCGTCACCTGGTCGCCGACCGGATGCCCAAGCACATGGTGCCGTCGGTCGTCGTGGTGCTGGACTCGTTGCCGCTCAACAGCAACGGCAAGGTCGACCGCGAGCGGCTGCCCACACCGGCGCGCCCCCGCGGCGGCGACGCCGAGTACGTGCCCTGCGAAGGGCCCGCCCAGGAGGCGGTCGCCGAGATCTGGCGCGAACTGCTCGGGCTGGAGCGCGTCGGCGCGCAAGACGACTTCTTCGACCTCGGCGGCCACTCGCTGATGGCGACCCGCTTCTCCGCCAGGGTGCGGCAGCGGTTCGACGTCGACCTGCCGGTGCGCGTGGTGTTCAGCACGCCCACCGTGGCGGAGCTGGCGGGGGAGATCGAGCGCCTGCTGGTGGCGAAGATCGACGACATGTCCGAGGACGAGGTGCGGGCGATGCTCGGGGGCACCGAGTGACCGCCGAGGACCAGGTGACGACGGAGGAAGGGGCGGACGGCATGGTCGATCGCGAGGACGAGGACACCCGCACCTACGCGGTCGTGGTGAACGACGAGGAGCAGTACTCGGTGTGGCCCGCCGACCGGGAGGTCCCGGCGGGGTGGCGCGCCGAGGGCGCCACCGGCACGAAGGACGCGTGCCTGGCGCACATCGCCGAGGTCTGGACGGACATGCGCCCGCTGAGCCTGCGGCGGAAGATGTCCCAGGGCGTGGCGTGACGGCGCTGACCGGTCGGCTGGCCGCGAACCCGGCGGACCTGCTCCACGACGAGGTGCTGCGCCCGCAGTTCGAGCGGGAGGTCCGCCACCTGCTGCCGCACTACGTGGCGATCGAACGCGTCCTCGTGGCCGAGTACCGGCGGATGGGGGTGCTCACGCCCGAGCAGGCGGACGACGTGGACGCGCTGCTCGCCGGGATCGGCCCCGACACGCTGACCGCCGACCCGCGGGCGAACCTGTCCGACGTCGCCTTCGCCGTCGAGCGGCACGTCGAGACCCGGCTGCCCCGCCCCGCGCCGCACTGGCACGTGGACCGCAGCCGCAACGACCTCCAGGCGTGCGCGCAGCTGATGTTCGCCCGTGAACGCCTGGTCGACCTCGCCGAAGGGCTGCTCGGGCTCACCACCGCGGCACACGACCTGGCCGCGGCGAACCTGACCAGCCCGATGCCGGGCCACACCCACTACCAGGCGGCGCAGGTGATGACGCCCGGCTTCTACCTGGCGGCGCAGTCCGGCCACCTGCTGCACACCGGGCGCCGGCTGCTGGCAACCTACGACGGCATCGACGTCTGCCCGCTCGGCGCGGGCGCGATGACCGGCCAGAACTTGCCGTGGGACCGCGACCGGATGGCGCACCTGCTCGGGTTCGCCGGAGCCGGGCGCAACGCGCTCACCGACGTGGCGTCCCGGGCGTGGGCGGCCGAGATCACCGCCGAGCTGTCCCTGTTCGGCGTGGCCACGAGCCGGTTCGCCACCGACCTGATCACGTGGGCCGGCGCCGGGTTCGGCTTCGTCGACCTGCCCGACGAGCTGAGCGGGATCTCCTCGGCGATGCCGCAGAAGAAGAACTTCCCGGTGCTGGAACGCATCCGGGGCCGCACCGCGCACCTCACCTCGTGCCACGTGGACGCCGCGCTGGGGCAGCGCGGCACGCCGTACACGAACCTGGTCGAGGTGTCCAAGGAAGCCGGCGTCCAGCTGTACGACGCGCTCGACACGGCCCGGTCCGTGGTGCGGCTGCTGACCGCCGTGCTCCAGCGGTTGGAGTTCAGGGCCGACCGGATGCGCGCGGCGTGCGAGCGGGAGTACCTGGGCGGGTTCGCACTGGCCACCTCGCTGACCCTGCACGCGGGTGTGCCGTGGCGGCAGGCGCAGGTGCTGGCCGGACGGTACGTGGTGGCGGCGCTCGACGCGGGCCTGCCGCCGACCGAGCCAGACCCGGCGCTGCTGACCCGCATCGCGGCCGAGGCCGGGTACGTGGTGGCCGAGCCGGGCGCGTTCCTGGCCGAGGCGTTCGACACCGACCGCAGCCTGCGGGCCACGCCGACCGCCGGGTCGGCGCACCCGGACGCCGTCGTGGCCGAACTCGACGCGCAGGCCGCTGAGCACGCCGCGCTGGCGGGGCAGTGGGCGGCACGGCGCGCCGGGCTCGACCGCGCGCGGGACATCGGGTAGCGGCGGAACCGGGGGAGCAGCCGAGAATGATCTTCGATGACATCACCGACGCGATCGGCCACACGCCGCTGGTGCGCCTGCGCGTGCCCGCGGCCGAGGGGGTCGAGGTCTACGCGAAGCTGGAACTCCAGAACCTGTTCGGCATGAAGGACCGCGTGGCCGCGAACATCGTGCTGGAGGCCAAGCGGGTCGGCGCGCTCGTCGACGGCGCGCACATCGTGGAGAGCTCGTCGGGAACGATGGCGCTCGGCGTGGCGCTGGTCGGCACCGCCCTCGGCCACCCGGTGCACATCGTCACCGACCCGCGCATCGACCGGATGACGCTCGCGAAGCTGCGCGCCCTCGGCTGCCGGGTGCACGTCGTGGAGGCGATGACCTCGCACGGCTGGCAGAGCGCGCGCCTGGAGCGCTTGGAGCGGTTGATGGCCGACCTGCCCGGCGCGTTCTGGCCGCAGCAGTACAGCAACCCCGACAACCCCGGCGCCTACCGCAAGCTGGCCCGCGAGGTGCTGGACGACCTCGGCTCGGTCGACGTGCTGGTCGGGTCGGTCGGCAGCGGCGGCTCGCTGTGCGGCACGTCGCGCGCCCTGCGGGAGAGCCTGCCGGAACTGCACGTGGTGGGCGTGGACTGCGTCGGCAGCGCCCTGTTCGACCAGCCCGACGAGCCGCGCCGGTTGCAGAGCGGCCTGGGCAACAGCCTGCTGCCCAAGAACCTCGACCGCACGCTGGTCGACGAGGTCCACTGGCTGAACGACCACGAGGCGTTCGCGGCGACCCGGGCGCTGGCGGCCGAGCAGCAGATCTTCGCGGGCAACACGTCCGGCTCGGTCTACCGGGTGCTCACCGACGTGGCGTCGCGCGCCGAGCCGGGCACCCGCATCGTGGGCATCTTCCCCGACCGCGGCGACCGCTACGCCGACACCGTCTACAGCGACGAGTACTGGGCCGCGTCCGGGCTGACCGACCTGGCCGCGGCCGACGCGCCCGAGCAGGTCGACTACGGCACCGAGGTCGACCGGTGGTCCCGGTCGGTGAACAAGAGCGGCCAGGACCTCGACCGGTACCTGGTGTTCGTGGAAGCCAACACCACCGGCACGGGGATGCTCGCGCTGGACCTCACCGCGGGCCTGGGCCTGCGGCCGGTGTTGCTGACCGGCAAGCCGGAGCGGTACGCGGGCCTGGCCGCCACCGGGGCCGAGGTGCTGGTGTGCGACACGAACTCGCCGAGTGCGCTGCGCACCGCCGTGCAGGACCGGTTCCGGCGTGAGGAGTTGGCCGGGGTGGTGAGCACCAGTGACTTCTACGCGCCCGCCGTGGCCGACCTGGCTGCCTGGCTGGGCCTGCCGCGCAACCCGGTGGAGGCGGTGCGCACGTGCCGCGACAAGTCCTTGCTGCGCCGCCGCCTGGCCCAAGCGGG
This sequence comes from Saccharothrix saharensis, assembly GCF_006716745.1. NCBI lineage: Bacteria > Bacillati > Actinomycetota > Actinomycetes > Pseudonocardiales > Pseudonocardiaceae > Saccharothrix > Saccharothrix saharensis. Next base: position 8,649,240 of record NZ_VFPP01000001.1, read on the forward strand.
TGTGCCACAGCCCCGGTTCGCGGTGCTGGACGAGCCGGTGACGGCGGACGCCGTGGCCGCGGCGGTCGCCGAGGTCGGGTTGCCGTGCGTGGTGAAGCCCGTGGACGACTCCGGCTCCAACCTCGTGGTGCTGTGCCACGACGCCGCGACGGTCGCCGCGCAGGCCGAACGCGTCCTCGCGGTGCGGGAGAACGTCCGCGGCATGCCGACGGCCCGCCGCGTGCTGGTGGAGCAGTACGCGCGCGGCCCGGAGTTCAGCGTGGAGCTGTTCGGCTGGGCGGGCGAGTCCCACCTGGTCGGCGTCACCCGCAAGTCCGTCACCGGCGGGCCGCACTTCGTGGAGCACCGGCACCTCTTCCCCGCGCCGCTCGACCGCGCGGACGCCGACGCGCTCACCGACGCCGCCCGGCGTGCCGTCGAAGCGGCCGGGATGACGCTGGGGGCCACGCACACCGAGGTCGTGCTGACCGAGCGCGGCCCGGCCGTGGTCGAGGTGAACCCGAGGCTCGCCGGCGGCATGATCCCCGAGCTGATCCGCCTGGCCACCGGGGTGCAGCTGCTGGAGCAGCAGTTGCGCGTGGGCGCCGGCCTGCCACCGGAGCTGGCCGCGGGGGACACCGGGTACGCGGGCATCGCGTTCCTGCTCGCGCCGGAGCACGGCGTGCTGCGCGCGGTCGACGGGGTGGCCGCCGCCCGGTCCGTGCCCGGGGTGGTCGAGGTGACCGTCACCGCCCGGGCCGGCGCGACCGTGCGCCCGCCCGTCAACGCCTACGACCGCCTGGGCCACGTGATCGCCCGCGCCGAGGGCCCGGAGGAGGTCGACGCCGCGCTCACCGCCGCGCTCGGCCGGATCGACACCCGCATCGAGTCGGAGGGCGACCAGTGATCGAGCTGCGCAGCGACACCTTCACCCTGCCCACCCCGGACATGCTCAAGGCGATGGCCGCCGCGCCGCTGGGCGACGACGTGTACGGCGAGGATCCGACCGTGCGCGAGCTGGAGGAGCTGGCCGCCACCACGCTCGGCAAGCAGGCCGCGTGCCTGACGCCCAGCGGCACCATGGCCAACCTCACCGCGATCATGGCGCACGCCCCGCGCGGCGCGAAGGTGCTCGTGGGCGATGAGTCCGACATCCACATCTACGAGGCCGGCGGCGCGTCCGTGCTGGGCGGGGTGGTCTACGAGCCGATCCGCACCGCACCCGACGGCACGCTGGCCCTGGACGACCTGGCCCGCGGCTTCCCCGACGACCCGGACGACCCGCAGTTCGCGCTACCCGCGCTGATCTGCCTGGAGAACACGCACAACCGGGCGGGCGGCAAGGTGCTGCCGCTGGACTACCTGGCCGAGGTGCGGCGGTTCGCCGACGAGCGCGGGGTCGCCGTGCACCTGGATGGCGCGCGGGTGTTCAACGCCGCCGTGGCGTCGGGCGTGCCGGTCGCGCGCATCGCCGAGCACGCCGACTCGGTGCAGTTCTGCCTCTCCAAGGGCCTGGGCGCGCCCATCGGCTCGATCGTCGCGGGCTCGGCGGAGCTCATCACCGCGGTGCGGCGGCTGCGCAAGCTGCTGGGCGGGGGGATGCGCCAGGCCGGGGTGATCGCGGCGGCGGGCATCCTCGCCATCACCACCGCCCACCGGCTCGCCGAGGACCACGCCAACGCCCGCCGGCTCGCCGAGGGGCTGGCCGACGTGGACGGCGTCCAGGTCGACCCCGCGCAGGTGCAGACCAACATCGTGATGTTCCGCGTCGACGGGTTCAGCTGGCGGTCGTTCGTGGCGGCCGCCGCGGCCGAGGGCCTGGCCGTGGGCGAGCTGGGCCACGGGCGCATCCGCGCCGTCACGCACTCCGGCGTGACGGAGGCCGACGTCGACCGGGCGGTGACGGTGGTCCGCGACGTGGTGAAGCGAGGGCCGAGGGGATGAGCACCGACCGGATGAGCGCCGACCAGGGTTCGGCGGCGGGCGTCTACGTCTTCCCAGCGTCCCGGGCGCAGTACCAGATGTTCTTCGTGCAGCAGGTGGTCGGCGACGCGCCGACCTACCACGTGCCGCTGTGCTACCGGCTGACCGGTGACGTGGACGAGGCCGCGCTGCGCCGTTCCGTCGCCGGCGTGGTCGCCCGCCACGAGGCGCTGCGCACCCGCTTCGCGCTCGCCGACGGCGAGCTGGTGCAGGTGGTGGACCCGGTGGCGGAGCCCGAGTTCACGGTGGCGCGGCCCGGTGCGGCCGACGGCGTCGGCTCGGCCGACGAGTGGGTGGCCCGTGAGGCGGCGCGGCCGTTCGACCTGGAGCGCGGGCCCCTGTTCCGGGTCGCGCTGCTGCGCCTGGCCGGGGCCGAGTCGGTGCTGGTGCTGACCATGCACCACATCGTGTGCGACGGCTGGTCGGCCGACCTGGTGTTCCACGAGGTGGTCGAGGGGTACGCGGCGCACGTCTCGCGTCGCGAGCCCGACCTGCCCGAGCCCGAGTTCCAGTACGCCGACTACTCCGGCTGGCAGGACGAGTGGCTGGCCGGGCCCGCCGCGGGGAAGCAGCTCGCGCACTGGCGCGACGTGCTGGCGCACCCGCTGCCCGTGCTGGAGCTGCCCGGCGACGGCGGGGGCGGGCCGCCCTCGGGCGCCGACCTGTCGTTCGACCTGCCGACCGACGCGGTGGTGCGGCTGCGGGAGCTGGCCGCCGAGTCCGGGGCGACGCTGTTCATGGTGGGGTTGGCGGTCTTCGACGTGTTGCTGCGCGAGCTGTCCGGCACGGACGACGTGATCGTCGGCACGGTGTCGGCCAACCGCGCCCGGCCCGAGTTCGCGGGCACCGTCGGGTTGCTGGTCAACACGCTCGCCGTGCGCACCCGGCTGGACGACGACCCGACGTTCCGCGACCTGCTCCGCCGCGTGCGCGACACGGCGCTGGACGCCTTCGCCAACCAGGACGTGCCGTTCGAGCTCGTGGTGGAGGAGGTCAAGCCGCCACGCGCGGGCGATCGCCACCCGGTCTTCCAGGTGCTGTTCACCTTCTTCGAGCAGGGGGGCAGCGCGCGCACGGCCGCCGGGGTCAGCTTCACGCCGTTCCTGCTCGACTCGGGCACGGCGAAGTTCCCGCTCACCCTGGAGGTCACCGACCGCGGGCGTGGCGCGGGCGCCAACTTCGAGTACCGGTCGGACCTGTTCACCGCCGAGCAGGTGGGCCGGTTCGCCGAGCGCTACGCCCGGCTGCTGGAGGAGGTGGCCGCCGACCCGGACCGGCCCCTCACGTCGGCCACCGGTCGCCCGCGGCAGTCCGAAGTGGACGACTGGGACGAGCCGGTGCCGTACGCCGCGCCGACCAACGCGGTGGAGGCCGTGCTGGCGGGCATCTGGGCGCAGGTCCTCGGGCGCGACCCGATCGGCATCGACGACAACTACTTCGAGCTCGGCGGCGACTCGATCCGCAGCGTGCAGCTACTGGCCCGGGCCCGCGAGCACGGCCTCGGCATCAAGGTCACCGACCTCGTGCTGCACCAGACGATCCGCGAACTCGCGCCGCGCACCACGCTGGTCGAGCCGGAGAACACCGTCGAGGACGGCCGCCTGGACCTGCTCGCGCCCGCCGACCGGGAGCTGGTCGGCGACGACGTGGTCGACGCCTACCCGCTGTCGGCGTTGCAGGCGGGGATGCTCTACCACAGCGAGTCCGCCGACTCCGAGCAGCTCTACCACAACGTCGCCACCTACCACCTGCGGGTGGAGTACTCCGAGGTCGCGTGGCGCGAGGCCGTGACGACCGTGCTCGACCGGCACGAGGTGCTGCGCACGTCGTTCGCGGTGGCCGGGTTCGCCGAGCCGGTGCAGCTCGTGCACGCCGACGTGCCCGCCCCGCTCACGTTCGAGGACCTGCGCGGCGCGGTCGACGTGGAGGCGGCCGTGGCCGCGCGGTTCCGCGCCGAGCGGGCCAGGCCGTTCGACTGGACCCGCCCGCCGTTGATCCGCTTCCACGTCCAGCGCCGCGCCGACGACGAGGTCCAGCTGTGGATCGTCGAGCACCACGCGATCATGGACGGCTGGAGCGGCCGGTCGCTGTTCGCCGAGCTGCTCACCCTCTACGTCCGGGCGCTCGGCCACGACCGCGAGGTCCCGCCGCCACCTCGTGCCCGCTTCCGCGCGTTCGTCGCCCTCGAACGCGCCGCCCTCGCCGACGACGCCCAGCGCGCGTTCTGGACCGACCTGCTCGACGACGTCACGGCGGGTGGCCTGCCGCTGGGCGGCCCGGCGACGGCCGAGCCGGACATGGCCATGACGGAGTTCACCGTGCCCGCCGAGGTCGGCGCGGGGCTGTTGGCGCTGGCCAACCGGCTCAAGGTGTCGGTGCGCGTGGTGCTGCTGGCCGCCCACCTGCGCGTGGTGTCGCTGCTGTCGGGCCGCGACGACGTGGTGACCGGTGTGGTCTACAACGGCCGCGGCGAGCAGGTCGACGGCGACCGCGTCCTGGGCCTGTTCCTCAACACCGTGCCGTTCCGGTTGAGGGTGGCCGACGGCACGTGGGCCGACCTGGTGCGGCACGTGGCCGAGGTGGATGTGGCGATCCAGCCCAACCGCCGGTTCCCGCTGGCCGAGCTGCAACGCGCGCACGGCGGCGAGCCGCTGTTCGAGACGTTCTTCAACTACACGCACTTCCACGTCTCGCGCGACCAGCCGTCCGGTGACGTGCTGGAGCTGCTGGACGAGGACAGCGTGGTGCCGACCAACTTCCCGTTCGGCGCCGAGTTCTTCCGCGACGCCGAGACCGGCGAGATCGCCATCGGCCTGCGGCACGACCGGACCCGGCTCGACGCCGACCAGGTCGGACGGGCGCGCGACTACTACCTGGCCGCGCTGCACGCACTCGTCGCGGACCCGGACGGGTCGCACGTCGACGCGGAGCTGCGGCCGGAGCGTGAACGGGCGCTGCTGGCCGCGTGGAACGACACCGACCGGCACTACGACCGGCCGCACCTGCTGCACGCGCTCACCCGCGGCGAACCGGACGCGCCGGCCGTGTGCTTCGAGGACACTGTGCTGACCTACCGTGAGTTCGAGGCACGCGCCAACCGCCTCGCGCACCGGCTGGTCGCGCTCGGGGTCGGCCCCGGCACGTTCGTCGGCGTGAGCGCCAGGCGGTCGGTGGAGCTGGTCGTCGCGCTGCACGCGGTCGTGCGCGCGGGCGGGGCGTACCTGCCCCTCGACCCGGACAACCCGCCGGCGCGCACCCAAGAGATGGTCGACCAGGCACGGCCGGTGGTGCTGCTGGCCGACTGGGACCTGCCCGGCGCGCATCCGCTGGACGTCCCCGCCGACCACCCGGACACCCCGCCGGCGACGGCGGTGGCACCGGACGACCCGGCGTACCTGATCTTCACGTCCGGCTCGACCGGCCGGCCCAAGGGCGTCGTGGTTCCGCACCGCGCCATCGCGAACCGGTTGCTGTGGATGCAGGACGAGTACCCGATCGGGCCGGACGACCGCGTGCTCCAGAAGACGCCGTACTCGTTCGACGTGTCGGTGTGGGAGTTCTTCTGGCCGCTGATGACCGGCGCGTGCCTGGTCGTCGCCCGGCCGGACGGGCACCGCGACCCCGCCTACCTGACCCGGATCGTCCGCGAGGCCGGGGTGACGGTGCTGCACTTCGTGCCGTCGATGCTGCGCGCGTTCCTGGACGACGACGGCCTGCCCTCGTGTACGTCCCTGCGGCGGGTGTTCGCCAGCGGCGAGGCGTTGCCGCACGACCTCCAGCAACGGTTCTTCGCCACCCACCCGGCCGAGCTGGTCAACCTCTACGGGCCGACGGAAGCCGCGGTGGACGTCAGCCACTGGCGGTGCCGCGACGACGGGCGCGCGGTCGTGCCGATCGGGCGGCCCATCGCCAACGTCCGCCTGCACGTGCTGGACGCGCGCCGCAGGCCCGTGCCGATCGGCGTGACCGGCGAGCTGCACATCGGCGGGGTCGGCCTGGCCGACGGGTACGTGGGCCGGCCCGACCTGACCGCCGAGCGGTTCGTCGACGGCCTGTACCGCACCGGTGACCTGGCCCGGCACCTGCCGGGCGGCGAGCTGGAGTACCTGGGCCGGGTGGACGACCAGGTCAAGGTCCGCGGGTTCCGGGTCGAGCCGACAGAGGTGGAGGCGGTGCTGGGCGGGCACGACGGCGTGCGCGAGTGCGCGGTCGTGGCCCGGGACGGGGCGCTGGCCGCGTTCTTCGTCGGCGACGCGGATCCCGCGGCGCTGCGGGCCTTCCTGCTCGACCGGCTGTCCGAGCACATGGTGCCGCGGCTGTGGCAGTCGGTGGACGCGATCCCGCTGTCGCGCAACGGCAAGGTGGACCGCAAGGCGCTGGCCGCGGTCGAGGTGCGACGGGACCGGCCGTCCGCCGTCGGGCCCGCGACCGAGGCCGAGCGCGTGCTGCTGGAGGTGTGGCGCGACGTGCTCGGCGTCGAGGACGTCGGCGTGCTGGACACGTTCGGCGAACTCGGCGGCCACTCGCTCAAGGCCCTGCGGCTGCTCACCGCGGTGCGCAAGCGGTTCGGCCGGGCGCTGCCGGTGACCGAGCTGCTCGACGGCGGCACGGTCCGCTCGATCGCGGCCCTGCTCACCGGCGGTGGCGCGGGCGTGGACGACCGGCCTCGGCTGCACCTGCTGCGCCCCGGCGTCGACGGCACGCCCGTGGTGCTGGTGCACCCGGCGGGCGGCACCCTGCTCGCCTACCGGGCGCTGGTCGAGGCGATCGACCCGCGCCACCCGGTGCACGGGGTGTCGGCCGCGGCGCGGCCCGCCGCGAGCGTCGGCGAGACCGCCGCCGCCTACCTCGACCTGCTGCGCGGCCTGCCCCGGCACCACCTGGCCGGCTGGTCGTTCGGCGCGGTCGTGGCGCACGAGATGGCGGTCCGCGCGCCGGACCGCGTCGCCTCGCTGGCCATGGTCGACCCGTCCTACCCGGGGCAGTACGACACCGACGGCGCGGACCTGGTCGAGCAGCTGCGCCACGAGCTCGGCGACGACCACGGCCAGGACGCGGACGCGCTGCTCGCCGTGTTCGAGGCCAACGTGCGCGCCCACGCCCGGCACCGACCGGGCCGCCACGACGGCGACGCGGTGTTCGTCCAGGGCGAGGAGAACCGCGAGCACGACAGCGCCGGGCACTGGGCCCGGCACGTCACCGGTCGCTTCACCGTGCACGACCTGACCGCCGACCACTTCTCGCTCGTGCGGCCACCGCACGCGGCGGCGGTCGCGGCGCTGCTCGACCTCGACCGGGGAGGACGCGCGTGACCCGAATCGGCCACGGCCGCGCCTTCGGCACGTTCGGCGAACTGCTCCAGGGGGCGCTGCCCGAGGAGGAGCGCGACTTCCTGGTCACGCTGCCGATCACCGAGTACTCGTCGGCGCGGTTCGAGCTGACCGGCGAGCACGACCCGGTGGTCGTGACACCGCCGAACAAGGACAAGTCACGCCTGCTGGTCGAGCGGATGCTCGCCCTCGGCGGCCACCGCGGCGGTGGCGTGCTCGAACTGGCGGGCAGGCTCCCCGAGGGCAAGGGCCTCGCCAGCTCCTCGGCCGACCTGGTGGCCACCGCCCGGGCCGTGGCCGCCGCGCTGGAGCAGCCGCTCGACGCCGTGGCGATCGAGGGGTTCCTGCGGCACATCGAGCCCACGGACGGCGTCATGCACGACGGCATCGTGGCGTTCTACCACCGCGAGGTGCGGCTGCGGGAACGCCTGGGCTGCCTGCCGGTGCTGACCATCGTCGGCGTCGACGAGGGCGGCCAGGTGGACACCGTGCGGCACAACCGGGTGCCCAAGCCCTACACCGCGCGGGACCGCCAGGAGTACGCCGAGCTGCTGGACGCGCTGACGGCGGCGGTGCGCGGGCACGACCTCGCCGCGGTCGGCGCCGTCTCCACCCGCAGCGCCGAGCTGAGCACCAAGGTCCGACCGCGCCCGCTGCTGGCAGCGCTGCGGCGCATCGGCGCGGAGGTGGACGCGCTCGGCCTGGTGATCGCGCACAGCGGGACGGTGATCGGGGTGCTCATCGCCGACAACGACCCGTCCCGCGAGGACAAGGTGCGTTCCGTGGTCGAGCAGTGCCGCGGCCTGTCCGGGACGGTGTCGGTGCACACGTCGCTGTGCGTCGAGTCGACCTGCGCGCCGCAGAGGGTGGGTGCCTGATGGAGGTCACCATCCCGGCCCGCTTCAACGGGCCGCCCGACTCCGGCCAGGGCGGGTACGCGTGCGGGCTGCTGGCCGGTCTCGTCCCGCCCGCCGCCGGGCACGCCGTGGTCACCCTGATCGCGCCGCCGCCACTGGACACGCCGATGCGGCTGGAGGCGGGCGCGCGCCGGTCGCACCTGTGGCTGGGCGACCGGCTGATCGCCACCGTGGGCGCGGCGCGGAAACCCGTCCCGGTGGTGGATCCCGTGTCGCCGGACGAGGCGCGGCGCGCGTCCGAGGGCTACCTGGGCCACCGCGACCACCCGTTCCCGACCTGCTTCGTGTGCGGCCACGACCGGGAGGACGGGCTGCGGCTCGCACCGGGCCCGGTGGCCGGGCGCGACGGCGTGGTGGCGTGCGGGTGGGTGCCCGAGGACGTGTCGACCGAGGTGCTGTGGGGCGTGCTGGACTGCCCCGGCGGCTGGACCGCCGACCCGCGCGCGGACCCGATGGTGCTGACCCGGATGACCGCGGAGGTGGTCCGGCCGCCGCGGCCCGGCGCGCCGCACGTCGTCGTCGCGCGCCGAGAGGAGCGGTGGGGGCGGACCGCGGTGAACCTGACGAGCGTCTACGGCGCCGACGGCGACCTGGTCGCCACCTCGACCACCCAGTGGACGGCGCTCGAGGCCGGAGGGGTCTGACATGGGGACGAGACCGAAAGGGTGTGACATGCGGACGATCCCGGCGTTGTTCGCGCGCCAAGTCGCCGCCGTGCCGCGGCGGACCGCCGTGACCGGGTCAGGGCAGCGGCTGTCCTACGCGGAGCTGGACGAGGCGTCCGCCCGCCTGGCCCACGCGCTGGGCGCGCGCGGTGTGCGGCGCGGGCACGTGGTGGCCGTCCACCTGGCGCGGTCGCCGCTGCTCGCCGTGGCGTTGCTGGGCATCCTCCGCGCCGGGGCGTGCTACCTGGCGCTGGACCCGAACGACCCGCCCGAGCGGCGGGCCGCCGTGCTCGCCGACGCGGGGGCGACCGTGGTGCTGACCGAGGACGACGTCCTGGTCGACGGACCGCGCGGTCAGGACGTCGAGGTCGACGCGGACGATCTGGCCTACATCGCCTACACCTCCGGGTCCACCGGCACGCCGAAGGGCGTGTGCGTGCCCCACCGCGCGGTGGCCCGGCTCGTGGACGGGCCGGACTTCGTCACGTTCACCGCGGACGACGTCGTCCTCCAGTACGCCCCGATCGCCTTCGACGCCTCCACGCTGGAGGTGTGGGGCGCCCTGCTCAACGGCGCCCGCCTGGCCGTGGCGCCGCCCGGCGACCTGTCGCCCGCGGAGGTCGCGGACGTCGTGCGCGCCGAGGGCGTCACCGTGGCGTGGCTGACCGCCGGCCTGTTCCACCAGGTCGTCGACACCGCCCCGGCCGATCTCAAGGGCGTGCGGCAGCTCATCGCCGGTGGTGACGTGCTGTCACCGTCCCACGTGGACAAAGCGGTGGCGCTGCTGCCGGACACCGTCCTGGTCAACGGCTACGGCCCCACCGAGAACACCACCTTCACCTGCTGCCACCCCGTCCGCGGGCGGCTCACCACGGCGACCGTGCCGATCGGCAAGCCGATCCGCGGCGGTGCGGTGCACCTGCTCGACGCCGACCTGCGGCCGGTGCCGGACGGCGAGGTCGGCGAGCTGTACGCGGCGGGCGACGGCCTGGCGCGCGGTTACCTGGACCGACCCGCGCTGACCGCCGAGCGGTTCCTGCCCGACCCGGGGACACCCGGCGGGCGCATGTACCGAACCGGGGACCTCGCCCGACGGCTGCCCGACGGCGCGTACGAGTTCGTCGGCCGCGCCGACGCCCAGGTCAAGCTGCGCGGGTTCCGGGTGGAGCCCGGCGAGGTGGAGGCCGCGCTGGCCGCGCACCCGGACGTGGCGGACGCCGCGGTGGTGGCGCAGCCCGACCGGTCGGGCGGCAAGCGGCTGGCCGCCTTCTACACCACCGAGGGCCTGGTCTCCGCCGCCGAGCTGCGGCGCACCCTCGCCGCCGCGCTGCCCCGGTACATGGTGCCCGCCACGTTCAGCCGGCTGCCCGCGCTTCCGCTGACCCCCAACGGCAAGGTGGACCGCGCGGCGCTGGCCGCCACGCCGGTGCGCGCGCGGCCCGACCTCGACACCGACTACCGCCCGCCCGACGGCGAGCTGGAGCAGTGGCTGGCCCGGCTGTGGGCCGACGTGCTGGAGGTCGACGAGGTCGGCGTGGACGACGACTTCTTCGAGCTGGGCGGCCACTCGCTGCTCGCGACGATGATCACCACGGAGATCGCCAACGAGCGCGGCACGTTCGTCCGCGCCCGCACGTTCTACGAGAACCCCACGATCGCCGAACTGGCCGAGCACCTGGACGCGGCGGGGGGACGTCGATGAGGCTGAGCACACCGACCGGCGACGAGGCGGTCGACCTCGACGCGGTGGACCTGTTCGACGCCGCCACCTACTCCGACGGCGACCCGCACGTGGTGTGGCACGCCATGCGCGAGCGCGCTCCCGTGCACCGCCAGGTGCTGCCCGACGGGCGCGGGTTCGTGTCCGTGACGCGGCACGCCGACGTCAGCGCCGTGCTGCGCGACCACACCAGGTTCACCTCCAAGCGCGGCACGCTGCTGTCCATCCTCGGCGGCGTCGACCCGGCGGCGAACAAGATGATGGCCGCCAGCGACCCGCCCGTGCACACCGACATGCGCGAGCCGATGGCCAAGGCGCTGTCGTTCGCCGCGCTGCGCTCCCGCCACCCGTCGGTGCTCGGGGTGGTGCGGCGGATGATCGCACCGCTGGCGGGTGACGAGCCGTGGGACGTGGCGCAGGCGGGTGCGGGGTTCCCGATGGAGTTCACCGGCGCGCTGATGGGCCTGCCCGAGGAGGACTGGCCGGAGCTGGCCCGGCTCACCACGATGGCCGTCGCGCCGGAGGACCCGTCGTTCGGCGCCGAGGCCGGGCACGGTTCGCTGTCCGCCGCCCACCACGAGCTGTTCGAGTACTTCGGCGAGCAGGTCCAGGGCCGCGGCGAGCGCGACGACCTGATCGGGTTCCTCAAGGCGATGGACCTCGGCGGTCGTGGGATGCGCGCCGACGAGCTGGTCTACAACTGCTACAGCCTGCTGCTGGGAGCCAACGTCACCACACCGCACGCCGTGGCCGCGACCGTGCTGGCGTTCACCGAGCACCCCGACGAGTACGCGCGGCTGACCGGCGACCGCGACCGGACGAACCTCGCGGTGGAGGAAGGGCTGCGCTGGTCGTCGCCCGCGAACCACTTCATGCGCCACGCCGTGGGCGACACCGAGCTGAGCGGGCAGCCGATCCGGGCGGGCGAGGCGGTCGTGGCCTGGCTGGGTTCGGCCAACCGCGACGAGCGGGTCTTCGCCGACCCCTACCGGTTCGACGTCGCCCGCACGCCCAACCGCCACGTGGCGTTCGGGTTCGGCCCGCACTACTGCATCGGGGCGCCGCTGGCGCGGATCGCCTTGCGCCTGCTGTTCGGCGAGCTGGTGCGGCTGGTGGAGCGGTTCGAGCTCGCCGGTCCGGTGGCGCACTTGAGGTCCAACTTCGTGGCGGGCATCCGGAGCATGCCGGTGCGCGCCGTCCTGCGGCCCGGCGCCGCGGCCGAGCTGGAGGGAGGTTCCGATGTCGTCCCCGCCCCGTCGAGGTAGGTGGTTGCTGCGGCGGCCCGACCCGGACGCCGCCGCCCGCCTGTTCGTCTTCCCCTACTCCGGGCTGGGCGCGTCGATGTACGCCCGGTGGCCCGCGCGGGTCGGGTCGATGGAGGTCTGCGCGGTGCAGCCGCCGGGCCGGGAGAACCGCATCCGCGAGCCGCACTACGGTGGCTACGCCGACCTCGCCGAGGCCGCCGTGCCGCTGCTGCTGCCGTACCTGGACCGGCCGTTCGCGTTCTTCGGCCACTGCGGCGGCGCGCTCGCCGCGTTCGCCACGGCCGTGCGGCTGCACGAGACGGGAGGACCGGCGCCCACCGTGCTGTTCATGTCCTCGCAGGTGGCCCCGCACGAGGGCCCGTACGGTCGGTTCCTGTCCATGACCGACGCCGAGCTGGGCGTCGAGCTGGCCGGCCTGACCCGCGCGATGGGCGGCGACCCGGACCCGGACATGATCGACCTGGGGCTCGGCGTGCTGCGCGCCGACATCGGCGCGAACCAGCGCTACCGGCTGGACGAGCCGATGACCCTGTCGAGCGCGGTGTGCGCCGTCGGGTGGGCCGACGACGTCGAGATCCGGCCGGACCAGATGGGCGGTTGGCGCGAGTACGCGCCGGACGGCCGGTTCTCCGCGCCCGTGCTGACCGGGGGGCACCACGCGTTCCTGGCCGCGCCCGAGCACCTGGTGGCCGAGCTCGACCAGACGATGACCAAGGCACTCGCCGCACAACCAGGGGGACGAGCGTGGCCGAGTACGTCCTGAGCTGTTACCTGACCCCGCCGGGCGAGCACGCCGTGCTCCGACCCCGGCACGACCAGAACATCAGCCTGTGGCGGCGCACCGCGACCGCCGTCGAGCTGGTCCGCTTGTGGGAGGTGGAGCGGTTCAGCGGCCAGAAGCACCACTACTGGCCGCTGTACACCCCCGAACGAGCCCGGGCCGTGCTGACCGAGCTCCTCGCCTCGGAAGGCCTGACCCTCGCCGACATCCGCACCACCTGGGGCACGCCGGGCCTGCCCGGCGCGCAGGACGTTCCCCTGCCGCCGGGCACCGGGGACTACGCCGTGCACTCGCTGGCCCACCTGTTCAGCGGGCTGCTGATGGACAGCGACGTCTTCGCCGAGGGCACGATCGTGGCGATGGCCGTGGACGCCGCGCCGGACTTCGTGCTGGAGCAGGACACCAAGCCCTACTGGTACGCGGGCGCGGTGTCGCAGCGGGGTCGGATCACCTACGCGCCGGTCGAGTCGCCCGCCCCGCTGTACTCGGCGGCCGAGCAGCTGTTCGGCAAGGAGCCGGGCACGCTGATGGCGCTGGCCTCCGCCTCGACCAACGCGATCGAGTTCGACGTCGACCGCGTGACCTCGCTCGACCTCCGCGGCGGCCGGGTGCACCCGGTGTCCGAGGCCGTCCCGTTGGTCGAGTCGATCGTCGCGGCCGCCCGCGACCAGTTGGCGCGCCAGGAACCCGACCCGGACTTCACCGAGGAGGAGAACCTCCAGAGCGCGGTGATGAAGGTCGTGCAGCGGGCGTGCGAGCTGATCGCCGAGCGCAACGTGCGCCGGCTGCTCGACCTGACCGGGGTCGACGCCTCGACCGCGTACCTGTCGATGAGCGGCGGCTACGCGCTCAACTGCCCGACCAACACCGCGCTGCTCGACCGGTTCGGCTTCCGCGGCCTGCTCGCGCCGCCGTGCGCCAACGACTCCGGCCAGTCCTACGGCCTGGGCCTGCTCGGCTTCCACGCCACCGGCGCGTTCGACACCGCGCGGCACCGGCTGGGCACCGCCTACCACGGCGCGGAGGTCACCGACCTGGACGAGGCGCTGGCCGAGTTCGCGCCGTGGGTCGAGGACGTCAGCGACTTCTCGCCCGACCGGTTCGTGCTCGACGTGGCGAAGGCGCCGCTGGCGTGGGTGGACGGCGCGGCCGAGATCGGGCCGCGCGCCCTGTGCCACCGCAGCCTGCTCGGTGACCCGCGGTCGGCGAAGACCAAGCAACTGCTCAACGAGCACAAGCAGCGCCAGTGGTGGCGGCCCGTCGCACCGGTCGTGCTGGCCGAGCACGCGGGGGAGTGGTTCGCCTCCGACCGCCCGTCGCCGTTCATGCTCGAAGCGGTCGCCGTGCGGCCGGAGGTGCGCGACCGGGTCCCCGCGATCCTGCACCTCGACGGCTCGGCCCGGCACCAGACCGTGACCGCCGCCGACAACCCGCTGCTGCACCGGGCGCTGCGCGCGTTCCACGACGCGACCGGCGTGCCCGTGCTGTGCAACACCTCCCTCAACGACCGCGGCGAGCCGATCGTCGACACCGCCGCCGAGGCGCTGACGTTCTGCCTGCGCAAGGGCATCGCCGTGGCGTACGTCCTGGGCAAGCGGATCGCGCTGCGCGTCGACGCCGCGGCGGCGTCCCTGCCACCGCGCACCCGCCGGGAGCGGCTGTTCGCCGGGCAGGAATCCGATCGCGACGCCGCGTGGCACAAGTGGGTGGCCGCCGGCTACACCGAAGCCGCGATGTACCTGATGACGCAGATGCCCCAATTGCGGGCCGAACCCGAACCGGATGGCGCCGAGGACCTGAATGGGTTGGCCGACTATGTTGGCTCGGTCGATCCGGCGTTCGAATTCTGGGTCGACGAGTTCCGACGCGACCAGGGACCGGGCACCCGGTTTCCCTCCGGAAGGCACAAGTGATGAATGGCCAGCCAGGCAGCTTGTTCCGGCAGGCGAATTTCCGCAACCTGTGGTTCGGACAGACGCTGTCGTTGTTCGCGGCGGAGATCACCGCCGGTGTGATCCCGCTGCTCGCCGCGCTCACCCTGAACGCGAGCGTGCTGGAGATGGGCGTGCTGTCGGCGGTGTCGTTCCTGCCCTACCTCGTGGTGAGCCTGTTCGCGGGCGTGTGGCTGGACCGGTTGCCCAAGCGCCCGGTGATCGTGGCGGCGGACCTCGGGCGGGGGATCCTGCTGCTCCTCGTGCCGCTGGCCGCCGTGCTCGACCTGCTCAGCATGCCGTTCCTGCTGGTCATCGCGGTGCTGATCGGCGTGGGCACGGTGATCGCCGACATCGGCAGCGCCTCGTTCCTGCCCAGCGTGGTCAGCAGACGGGACCTGGTCGACGGCAACGGCAAGCTGGAGATCAGCAACAACGCCTCCCGCATGGCGGGCGAGGCGGTGGGCGGCGCGCTGGTGCAGGTGCTCACCGCGCCGTTCGCGCTGCTGTTCAACACCGTGGCCTACGCGCTGTCGGCGGTGTTCACGCAGCGCATCAAGGTCGATCCGCACGCCGAGCCCGAGGACGAGGAGGAGCAGCCCGACGCCCGCAAGCCGGACTTCTGGCGGGAGGTGGGTGAGGGCCTGCGGTTCGTCTTCGGGAACCCGATCGTGCGCACGCTCGCCATCACCGCGCTGCTGTTCAACCTGTTCACGTTCTTCATCGAGCCGGTGTTCCTGATCTTCATCACCCGCACGCTCGCGCTGGAACCGATCTACATCGGCCTCATCCTGTCCTCGTCCGGCGTGGGCGGCGTGGTGGGCGCCGTGATCTCCGGCTGGGTGTCGCGGAAGCTGCCGCTGGGCACGCTGCTGGTGGTCACGCAGTGGCTGGCGGGCGGCGCGTCCCTGCTGGTGCCCGTGGCCACG
Organism: Saccharothrix saharensis; assembly: GCF_006716745.1. Taxonomy (NCBI): domain Bacteria; kingdom Bacillati; phylum Actinomycetota; class Actinomycetes; order Pseudonocardiales; family Pseudonocardiaceae; genus Saccharothrix; species Saccharothrix saharensis. The sequence goes on from NZ_VFPP01000001.1 coordinate 8,664,740, forward strand.
CTGGTGCCCAAGCCCGCGGCGGTGGTGCTGATCATCGTCATGCACTTCGTCGACGCGGTGATGGTCATCGTCTACAACGTCAACCAGCGCAGTTACCGGTCCGCGGTCACACCCGACGCCCTGCAGGGCCGGATGAACGCCTCGATCCGGATGATCGTGATGGGTGTCTGCCCGCTCGGCGCGCTGCTCGGCGGCGTGGTCGGCAACGTGCTCAGCGCCACCACCGCGCTCATCATCGGCTCGATCGGCATCCTCAGCTCCGGCGTCTACATCGCCTGCACCCGCATCCGCTCGGTCAAGGAGATCCCGACCGAGCAGCCCGCCGCCTGACCTGGCGACGGCGAAGAGGGCCACCCGGACCGGGTGACCCTCTTCGCCGTCGCCCCTCAGAGCATCGCGGCGAGTGCGGCGGACACCGCCTCGCGGTCGACCTTCCCGCTCGGGGTGCGCGGCAGCGCGGGCAGCACGGCGATCGACTGCGGCACGGCGTGCTCGGGCAGCACCCCCTCCAGGGTCTTGAGCAGGCCCGGCACGTCCAGCTCGGCGCCCGCCTTCGCGGTGACCGCGGCGCGCAGGCTCCGCGCGCCCTCGCCCGCCTCCACCACGACGCACACCGCCGCGGCGACCCCCGGCTGCTCCAGCAGCCAGGCGTCCACCTCCAGCGGGTTCACCCGGTAGCCGCGGATCTTCACGTCGTGGTCGATGCGGCTGAGGAACCACGCCACCCCGTCCGCGAACCGCACCAGGTCGCCGGTGCGGAACGCCCGCGTGTGGCCGTGCGGGGTCCGCGGCACCTCCACGTAGCGGCGCGCGTTCAGCTCGGGCTGGTTCAGGTAGCCCGACGACACCGGAAGACCCGCCACCAGCAGCTCGCCCACGTCCGGCACGTCCGGGTCGGTCGGGTCGAGCAGCAGCTCGCAGCCCGGCAGCGGCACGCCGATCGGCGGCAGCGCGGGCCACGACGAGGGCGGCCCGGTGAGCACGTGCGAGCTGACCATCGCCGACTCGCTCTGCCCGTAGTGGTTGGTCAGCCGGCAGCCCGGCAGCCGCTCGAACAGCTCGCGGATCGGGGGCGTGCACACCAGCTGCTCGCCCGCCGTGTTGACCTCGACCAGCGACAGGTGGTCCAGGGAGTCCTCGGCGGACGCCGCCACGGCCAGCATGGTCAGCGCCACGTTGGGCAGGAACAGCCGCTCGACCCGGTGCTCGACGAGCCAGTCCAGCAGCTCGAACGGGTCCTGCCGCAGCTCCTCGGGCACGATCACCAGCGTGCCGCCGCCGCACAGCGTGCCCAGCACCTCCTGGAACGACACGTCGAAGTTCAGCGGCGCGAACTGGGCGGTGCGCAGGTCCGGCCGCGGCGAGTGGGTGCGCTGCCACTCGGCCATGCCGTCCAGGCAGCTGTGCGGGATGGCGACACCCTTCGGCCAGCCCGTCGACCCGGACGTGTAGATCACGTACACCGGCAGGTCGGGCGAGCACGCCACCACGTCGTAGGACGCGCCGGGCCCGGGCGGCGGCACGGCCACCGGCACGGCGGGCGAGTCGAACGCGGGCCGCGCGCCGGCGTGCAGCAGCAGCGACGCGCCGCTGTCGGCCAGCATGTGGGTCAACCTGCGCTCCGGGTACTCCGCGTCCAGCGGCACGTAGGTGGCGCCGATCGCGGCCACCGCCAGGAACGCGGTCACGACCTCGGCGCTGCGCGCGCCCGCCACCGCGACCCGGTCACCGGGCCGCGCGCCCCGCTCGTGCAGCAGGGCGACGACCTCGCCGACCCACCCGTGCAGCCGGGCGTAGGTGAACGAGCGGTCGCCGTCGACCACCGCGACCCGCTCCGGGTGCTCGCGGGCCGCCCGGACCAGTGAGTCGAGCAGGCACGGCGGTCGCGCCGGGCCGCCCCACAGGGTCGTGGTCGCAGCGGTCATGTGCCCTCCACTTCGTCACGCCCCAGCCCGTGCAGGCGCATGATCCGGCACAGCTCCAGCGCCGTGCCGCGGCCGGCCTCGCCCAGGCTCGCCATGATCCGGGCCTGCACCTCGGGGGGTTTCTCCTGGCTGAGCTTGAACATCGAGTCCACCGACTCGACGTGGAACCGGAACGCGCCGACGTCCCCGACGATCCGGCCGAAGTACTCGTGCGACGACTCGGCCGCCCACCCGTCGCCGAACGCGGCCTCGAACACCTCCGCCGTCTGCTTCACCACGTCCAACGACTCCTCCCGGCTGTCCAGCGGCTCCACCCGGCCGTGCAGGTGCACGGAGACGAAGTCCCAGGTCGGGGCGGCCGGCGAGGTGAGGTAGGTGGCCGGCGTGATGTAGGAGTTCGGCCCGGTGAAGATCAGCACCGCGGCCGGGCGGTCGGCCAGCGCGCGCCAGTGCTCGTTCGCCCGGTTGAGGTGGCCCCACAGCGTGGCGCCGACCAGGTCACCGTCCTCGGGCGCGCCGGGCGGCCGGACGACGGGCAGGTGGGTGGCCAACGGGGTGCGCGGCCCGTTCGTGACCAGCGTGGCCAGCGGGTAGTCGCGCACGATCGCGCGCGGCCACTCGTCGTGGGTGGCGCGGTACATCGGAGGCACGTACATGGCGACCCCTCACCGTCCCTGGTCGACGATCGAGCGGACGATCTCCCCGGCCCGCACGGCCGTGGTCGACAGCAGGCCCGCGGACAGCCCGTGCGACGGCTCGGCCACCGCGCCCTGCAGGTAGATGCCGCAGTGCACGGAGTCCGAGGTCACCACCCGGTAGTCCCGGTCCAGGACCGGCCGGCCCGCCTCGTCGAGCTTGGCCAGGCCGCGCAGCATCGGCGTCGGGTCCGCGGGCCGGTAGCCCGTCGCGCACACCACGGCGTCCACGTCGAGCGCGGACACGGCGCCGGTGGGCAGGTGCTCGACCCGCAGCGTCACCCCCTCCTCGGTCTCGACCAGGTCGTGCAACCGCGACGCGTTGACGATCCGCAACCGCGACGTGCCCAGCACCTGCTCCCGGTAGCGTGTCCGGTACAGCTGCGCGGACAGGTCGGCGTCCACCACCGAGTAGTTCGTGTTCGCGTGGTAGGCCAGCAGCCGGGCGCGGGCGTTGGGCGGCGCGTCGAAGAACAGGTCGACCGCTTCGGGGTCGAACACGGCGTTGGCGAACGGGCTGTCGTCGGCCACGCTGTAGCCGTACCGGGAGAACACCGCGAGCACCTCCGCGCCGGGCAGCGCGCGGTGCAGGTAGTCGGTGACCTCGGCGGCGCTCTGGCCCGCCCCGATCACGGCCACCTGGCGGGGCTCGCGGGCCGCCAGGTCGTCCACCCGGTGCAGCAGCTCGCTGCTGTGCCAGACGCGGGCCGAGCCGCGCACGCCGGGCGGCAGCACCGGCACCAGGCCGGTGGCGATCACCACGTTGCGGGCGCGGTGGGTCGTGACCAGCCCGTCGTAGCGCACCAGCACGTCCAGGTGCTCGACCGCACCGTCCTCGGCGACCGGTTCGATGCCCACCACCTCGCTGCCGTAGGCGACGGCGTCGGCGAAGTGCCCGGCCACCCACTCCAGGTAGTCGTGGAACTCGACCCGCAGCGGGTAGAGCGTCTTGCTGTTGATGAACCCCGGCAGCCTGCCCTTGGCGTGGAGGTAGGCCACGAAGCTGTGCCTGCTCGCCGGGTTGCGCATGGACACCAGGTCCTTGAGGAAGGACACCTGCATCGTCGCCCCGTCGAGCAGCATCCCCCGGTGCCAGCCGAACCGCGGCTGGCGCTCGAAGAAGCCGGCCGTCAGCGTGCCGACCTCCTCCAGCGCCACCGCGAGCGCCAGGTTCGACGGTCCGAACCCGACGCCGACGACGTCGGCAGCCGTGGTGATCCCGCGCGGTACCGCAGCCAAATCGCTCCGCCTCCCCAGTGGCGCGTCAGATTGAGTCGAGCAGCTCCTCGGTCAGGAGGTCCTCCATCGGCATGATCCCGGCGACGACGGCGAAGTAACCCGAGGTCAGCGCGGGGTCCGCGGCGATCGCGCGCAGCATCGCCAGGCGCGCGTCGGTGACCTCCAGGCGCGCGAGCCGCAAGGTGCCGTGGTAGCTCTCGACCAGCTCGTCGTCGCGCCGTGCGGCCCAGGCGCGCAGCCCGGCGGCCCTCGCACCGGGGTCGCGCAGGCCGTCGCCGAGCGCGTCGGCCAGCAGTTCCGCCTGCAGGAAGGCGTTCGAGATGCCCTGCGCCGTGATCGTGTCCCGGTGGTGCCCCGCGTCGCCCACCAGCGCCCACCCGCGACCCGCCGCCCGGCGGAAGAAGTTGCGCTGGTCGCCCGTGCCGACCAGCCTGCCGACCTGCTCGCCGCCCGCCAGCTGCTCGAACACCTCGCCCGCCGTGGTGGCCAGGGCGTCCAGGTGCGCGGCGCGCGGGTCGGCGCGGACCTCGTCGAACCGGTCCTGCGTGAAGTACGTGGCGAGGACGGTGGCGCCGTCGTGCGTGGGAATGGTGGCGACCCAGTGCCCGGTGCGCTCGTGGAACCCGAACCCGGTGTCGAGCCCGGTCCACAGCGAGTAGTACACGCAGCTCAGGCGCGGGTCTTCGACCTCGGTGGGCGCCGCGACCAGCTCGGCGACCCGCGAGCGCATCCCGTCGGCGCCGACGACCAGGTGCGCCGGCGCGGCGACCTCGGCGCCCGAGGGCGCGCGGAACCGCACGCCCGTCACCGCGTCGCCGTCGCTGAGCAGCTCCCGCACCGACGAGCCGTCGGAGAACTCCGCACCCGCCGCCACGGCCGCGTCGACCAGCGCCTGGTCCAGCACGTGACGGCGGGGCCCGTAGGCCGAGTCGACGCCCTCGAACCAAGGCGTGCGGCCGTGCAGTCGCACGTCGCCGACCGTGTAGGTGACCGTGTCCAACCGCGGCGCGCCCGAGGAGGTGATCGCGTCCAGCACGCCCCAACGGGCCAGCCTGGCCACGCCGGGCTGCTGGATGTAGAGCGTGGACATCGTGTCGGAGGGGAACCTGGCGCGGTCCAGCAGCAGGACCCGGTAGCCGCGGCGCGCGAGCAGCAGGGCGGTGGCCGCGCCCGCGACCCGGGCGCCCACCACCACGGCGTCGTACATGCCCGCCCCCCTCGACCGCCGACCGGCCTATCCGGCACGGTGGTGACAAATGTGAATAAAGCGATCGGTAAACAGGTCCGGCTAAGTGCTCGGAATATCGCTTATCCCATCGCAACGTAACTCATCACCGGACGGAGCGCAACGGGCCGGAAAAGCCTGTGCTGGCTTGGGAAAACGCCCGGAGTTCACTCCCTTGACAACCCCTGGGGTGACTGCTGTAGTGGCCAGGGGAAGCGGCAAGCGCTGGGGGTGGAGATGCCGCGAAGTTCGTCGCAGTAGTCGGGTGGATTAGGCCGACCGGGTGTTCCACGACCTGTTCGGACCTGTACGTAAATGCGGGTGGTGGCGCACCGGAATTGTCCTCGCGCCCCGGTCGAGTTGCACCGCACGATGACGCCGTGCCCCGGTCCGGGGCGGGCGCGTCCGCGCATGCCCGTGAACGGATGGGACTGACGATGGCTGACAGTGTCGCGCAAGCCAGGCGGGAGCTCCTGCGCCGGATGCTCTCCTCCGGGGCGCACCCTTCCGGGACGCCCTCCTCCGGGGGACGCGCGCCGGCCGAGCCGGTGCGGACTACCGAACGGCCCGGCCGCGTCCCGACGTCGGCCGCGCAGAACCGGCTGTGGTTCCTCGACCAGCTCAACGGACCGAACGCGGCCTACAACGTGCCGTTCGCGCTCCGGCTGCGCGGAGCCCTCGACGAGGACGCGCTCTGGGGCGCGCTGGACGACCTGGTGGCGCGGCACGAGGTGCTGCGGACGACCTTCGAGGTTGTGGACGACGAGGTCTACCAGGTGATCGGCGACCCGTGGGTGCTGCCGCGCGACGTGGTGGACCTGCGCGCGCTGTCCACCGCCGAGCGCGACCCGGCGGTCGACGAGGCCGTCCGGTCCGCCGCCGCCCGACCGTTCCGCCTGGACGGCGAGCCGCTGATGCGGGCGTCGCTGCTGCGCGTGGACGACCACGAGCACCACCTCGTGCTGAACCTGCACCACATCGTCACCGACGGCTGGTCCGAGGGCGTCCTGTTCCGCGAGTTCGGGCAGCTGTACTCGGCGCGCACGCGCAACGCGCCCGCGGACCTGCCGCCGGCCGCCCAGTACGCGGACTACGCGGTGTGGGAGGCCGGGCAGGCGGGCGGTCCGCTCTTCGAGGCGCAGCTCGAGCACTGGCGCGAGCGCCTGTCCGGCCACCTGGGCGAGGCGAGCATCCCGGCCGACCGGCCACGCCCGGACGGGTCGAGCACGCACGGCGACAACGTGCCCGTGCCGGCGCCCGCGGACCTGCGCGCCCGGTTGGGCGGCACGTCCCTGTTCACCGGCGTGACCACGGCGCTCGCGGTGCTGCTGCACCGGTACGGCGACCAGGACCGGGTGATCATCGGCGTGCCGGTGGTCAACCGCACCCGCGCGGACTGGGAGAGCGCCGTCGGGTTCTTCGCCAACACCGTGGCGCTTCGCGTGGACCTGTCCGACAACCCGACGCTGGCGCAGGTCGCCGAGCGGGTCACCGCGGAGATCCTGGACGCCCTCACCCACCAGCACGTGCCGTTCGACCGGGTCGTGGACGCGCTGGACGCCCAGCGCGGCGCGGGCATGAACCCGGTGTTCCAGGTGATGTGCTCGGTCAACGCCACCACCCCGCCGCCGGAGATGGCCGGGTTGGACGTGCGGCTGCGGGCGATGGACAACGACACCGCGAAGTTCGACCTCGAACTGGCCGTGGAGTACGACGACCACGGCGTCGAGTGCCGCTTCGAGTACGCCACCGACCTGTTCGACCGGCCGACGGTCGAAGCGATGTCCGCGCGCTACCTCCTCGTCCTGGAGGCCCTGCTGACCGCGCCGGGGACCCGGGTGGGCGACCTCGCGCTGGCCGACGAGGCGGAGGCGACCGTCGTGCTGGACGGCGCGGCGGCCGTGCTGCGTGACCGCTACGGCGCACCGGTTCCGGTCGGTGTGCCCGGTCGCGTGTGGACGGACGGCCGCGCGGACGGCCGCGTGGCACGCGTCCGCCGGGACGGCGTCGTCGAGGAAGTGCGATCCGATGTGGACGGTTCGGCCCGCCCGGAGGAGTTCCTCGAGCCGGAGACGCCCGTCGAGCGCGAGCTGGCCGCCATGTGGGCCGAGGTGCTCGGCCGCGGGCGAGTGGGCCGGGACGAGGACTTCTTCCGCGGTGCGGGCGGCGACTCCATGCTGGCGACCAAGGTCGTGGTGCGGGTGCGGCGCAAGTGGGGCGTGCGGATCACGGTGCGGCAGATGCTCCGGTTCCCCGTGCTGAAGGACCTGGCCGCGCACCTCGCCACACTGGTGACCGAGGCCTCGCCGGACGACGCACCGGTGATCCACGCCGCCCCCGCGGCGGAGGACGTGCCGCTGTCGTTCGCCCAGCAGCGCCTGTGGTTCATCGACCAGCTCGAACCCGACAGCGCCGCCTACAACATCGCCGAGCTGCTGGAACTCACCGGCCCGCTGCGGGTCGACGCCCTGGAACGCGCGCTCAACTCCGTCGTGGCGCGGCACGAGGCGCTGCGCACGTCGGTGGCCGTCGTCGACGGCGTGCCGATGCAGCGGATCGCGCCCGAGCTGGAGCTGACCGTCGCCGTGGTGGCGGGGCGGTCGCCCGGGGAAGCGCTGGCCGAGGCGTGGCGCGAGGCGGACCGGCCGTTCGACCTGGCCTCCGGGCCGCTGCTGCGCGCCGCGGTGTACCCGACCGGTCCCGACCGGCACCTGCTCGCGTTCACCTGGCACCACCTGGTGTTCGACGGCTGGTCGCAGGACCTGTTCTTCCGCGAGCTGACCGCCTTCTACGCCCGCGAGACCGGCCACGACGCGGACGTGCCGCCACCACCGGTGATCCAGTACGCCGACTACACGCGGTGGCAGCGCGCGTCCCTGCGCGACGCCGAACTGGCGCGGTTGCAGGACTTCTGGTCCACCGCCCTGGCAGGCGCGCCCGCGCTGCTGGAGCTGCCGACCGACCGACCCCGCCCCGCGGTGCGCGGCACCACCGGCGACAGCCGGTTCCACGACCTGCCCGCCGACCTGGTCGACGGGCTGCGGGCGGTCGCGGACCGGCACGGTGTCACGCTGTACCTGGTGCTGTTCGCCGCGTTCAACGCGCTGCTGGCCCGCCACACCGGGCAGACCGACATCGTGGTCGGCGGCACCACGGCCAACCGCGCCACCGAGGAGACCGAGGGCGTCGTCGGCCTGTTCGTCAACACCCTCGCGCTGCGCACGGACGTGTCGGGCAACCCGGCGTTCGGCGAGCTGGCGGCCCGTGCCCGCGACACCGTCACGGCCGCCTACGCCCACCAGGACCTGCCGTTCGAGCAGGTGGTGGAGCTGCTGAGGGTGGAGCGGTCGTCCAGCCGCACGCCGCTGTTCCAGGTGCTGTTCGACTACCAGGAGGGCCGCTGGTCGTCGCTGGAGCTGGACGGGCTGACCGTCCGGAGGGTGCGCGGCGAGGACAACGCCGCCATGTTCGACCTGACGTTGATCGTCGTGGTGGACGACGACGGGCTGCACTGCGACCTCCAGTACGCCGCCGACCTGTTCGACGGGGCCACCGCGGTGCGGCTGCTGGACCGGTGGGAGACGGTGCTGCGCGCCGTCGTGCGCGACCCGGACGCCCGCGTGCACGACCTGGACGTGCTGCCGGACGCCGAGCGCGAGCTGGTGCTGCGGCGGTTCGGCGCGCCACGACCGGCCGTCGGCAGCCGGCACCCGGTGCCCGCCCGGATCGCGGCACAGGCCGCGCGACGACCCGGGGCGACCGCCCTGGTGCACGGCGACCGGCGCACCTCGTACGCCGACCTGGACGACCTCTCGGCCCGGCTCGCCGCGCACCTGGTGGCACTGGGTGTCCGTCGCGGCGACCGCGTGGTGGTGTGCGCGCCGCGCGGGATCGAGTACGTGATCGGCTCACTGGCCGCGATGCGCGCCGGCGCGGCGTACGCACCCGTGGACGCCGCCTTCCCCGCGGGCCGCGTCGCGCAGGTGCTCGCGACGGCCGGCGCGGCGGCGGTGCTGGTCACGGGGGAGACCCGACACCTCGTCGAGGGCTTCGCGGGCCCCGTCGTGGCGGTGGACGAACCGCGCGACGCCGCGCCCGCCCCCGCCGGGCCGATCGGTCCCGACGACGCGGCCTACGTCATCCACACCTCCGGCTCGACCGGGCAGCCGAAGGGCGTGCTGCTCGACCACGGCGGACTGGCCCTGCGCGTCGACTGGTACAACGCCGACTGCGCGACGACCGAGCGCGACCGGATGGCGCAGGTCGCGGGCACCGGGTTCGACGTGTCCGTGCTGGAGATCTGGTCGGCCCTGGCCGCGGGCGCCGAGCTGCACCTGGCCGACCCCGACACCACCGCCTCCGGCGAGCACGTCGTGCGCTGGCTGACCGAGCACCGCATCACGATCGGGTTCCTGCCCACGCCGCTGTGCGAACTCGCGCTCGACGGGCCGTGGCCCGCGGACAGCCCGCTGCGGGTGCTGACCACCGGCGGTGACGCACTGCGCAAGCGACCCCCCGCCGACGCGCCGTTCACGCTGCTCAACTTGTACGGCCCGGCCGAGGCCACGGTCGTCACCACGAGCTGCGACGTGCCGCCGACCGGATCGCGGGTGCCGCCCATCGGCATCCCGGTGCCCGGCACCCGCGTCCACGTGCTCGACCACCACCTGCGCCCGGTGGGCGTGGGCGTGCCCGGTGACCTGCACGTCGGCGGGCCGGGCGTGGCCCTGGGCTACGTGGGCAGGCCCGACCTGACCGCGGACCGGTTCGTGCCGGACCCGTTCGGCTCCGGCGAGCGCCTCTACCGCACCGGCGACCTCGTCCGCTGGCTGCCCGACGGCACGCTGGACTACCTCGGCCGCATCGACACCCAGGTCCAGGTACGCGGGTTCCGCGTCGAGCTCGGCGAGGTGGAGGCCGTCCTGCTCTCGCACCCCGACGTCACCGACGCCGTGGTGGTGGCCCGCGACGTGCCGGGCGTCGGCCTGCACCTCGTCGCCTACGTCGTCGGCGACGCGGACCCCGAAGACCTGCGCGCACACCTGCGCGAACGGTTGCCGGACTACATGGTGCCCGCGACGGTGCACCCGCTGCCCGCGCTGCCGCTCAACCGCAGCGGCAAGGTCGACCGGGCCGCGCTGCCCGAACCGGACCGCGCGGGCGGCGAGGAGCACGTCGCGCCGCGCACGGACGTGGAGAAGGCGGTCGCGGCGATCTGGTGCGAACTGCTGCGCGTGGACCGCGTCGGCCTGCACGCGAACTTCTTCGCGCTGGGCGGGCACTCGCTGCTCGCGACCCAGGTCGTCACCCGCCTCCGCACGCGGTTGCACTGCGACCTGCCGGTCCGCCAGCTCTTCGAGACACCGACCGTGGCGGAACTGGCCGCGGTCCTCACGACGGCCCAGACCTCCGGACCGGTCGAACCCGCGGTCGTGAAGAGGGAACGCCGCCTTCAGCAGCTTCCAGCCACCTCCTGAGCAACGGAGAACACATGTCGGAGTCATTCGCCGCCCCCGCTGCGGCGCCGGGCGCGCCCACCCCCGAGCAGTGGTCGGACTGGCGCTGGCACATGCGCAACCGCGTCACCAACCTCGACAAGCTGCGCGAGTGGGTGAAGGTCAGCCCCGCCGAGGAAGAGGCGATCGCGGGGACGGCGGGCAAGTACCGGTGGAGTGTCACGCCGTACTACGCGTCCTTGATGGACCCCGAGGACCCCAACTGCCCGATCCGGTTGCAGGCCGTGCCGTCGCACGGCGAGCTGCTGGAGTTCCCGGACGCCGATGTGGACCCGGTCGGCGACATGTTCTACCGCAAGACCAACCGCATCGTGCACAAGTACCCCGACCGGGTGATCATGCTGATCACCGAGTCGTGCCCGGTGTACTGCCGCCACTGCACCCGGAAGTTCCACACCACCGACGTGGAGGGCACGTACTTCCGCGACAACGAAGGTGGGGACTTCGAGGAGGACTTCCGCTACATCCGGGAGCACCCGGAGATCCGCGACGTCCTGCTCACCGGTGGCGACCCGCTGTCCTACCGGGACGAGAAGCTCGAGACCATCATCTCCGGTCTGCGCGCCATCCCGAGCGTGGAGATCATCCGCATCGGCAGCAGGTTCCCCGTGCTGCTGCCGCAGCGCATCACCGACGAGTTCTGCGAGATGCTGTCCAGGTACCACCCGGTGTGGCTGAACACCCACTTCAACCACTCGCGCGAGATCACCCCCGAGGCGGCCGCGGCCGTGGACCGGCTGCTGCGCCACGGCGTGCCGGTCGGCAACCAGACCGTGCTGCTCAAGGGCATCAACGACGACGTGGACACGATGCGCAAGTTGATGACGGAACTGCTGCGCATCCGGGTCCGGCCGTACTACCTCTACCACTGCGACAACGTCACCGGCGTCTCCCACTTCATGACCTCGATCGAGAAGGGGTGGGAGATCATGGAGGGCCTCCAGGGGCACATGACCGGCTTCGGTGTGCCGCAGTACGTGCTGACCACGCGGATCGGCAAGATCCCGGTCAGCCTGCCCTACCACGAGGTGGTCGAGGACGGCTTGGCGCTGCGCAACTATCGGGGCCAGACGATGACCGTCACCGGCGAGCACTACCGGGTGAGCAAGCCGCCGTCGGACTGACGCCCGGCGGCCGCGGCAACGCCCGAGGCAACCCGTGCCGGGGCGCGGCTCCAACCGCGCCCCCGTCGCCGGTGGTGGTGGCCTGGATGACGACTCCTCAGTTCACGCCGGCCGAAGGAGCACCAGTGTCGGACGGTCACCGCGATGTGCGGGAACCGGTGGCTCTTCACCTCGTACTCGCCGGCGCGGCCCTCTCCGCCGGACTCGTGTGACACGGGGACGGTCAAGTCCTGTGTGGGATGTGCGGGGCGAAGACGGTATCGCGTACGCCGAGCTGGATCCTGACCGCCGCCGCACCGTGCACGGTGCGATCGACCTCGCCACCGGAGCCCTCCACCACCACATCTCGGTCAAGAACGTCTCGGTGGTGTTCTGCTACTTCCTCGAACAGTTGCTCACCGCCCATCCCGACGCACCTGTCGTGGCCGTCGTCTGCGACAACGGTTCCATCCACCACAGCGGCATCACCCGACGATGGCTCGCCAAACACCCCCGCCTCATGTTGATCCAGGGCGCGAAGTACAGCCCGCAGGACAACCCCGTCGAACGCGTCTGCCGGACTCAAGCAGTGGATCGCCAACACCGCACCCGTCACCATGGCCGACCGCGTCCGGCAGACCCACGCCTACTTCCACAACCGCACCGACGAACAGACACTCACCACCGCCGCACCCTGGACCTCACCCTGGCTACCCGAGGGGTACGGACAAGACCTGTAATCAGGTGCTTAGGGCGTGACGACGTCGGCCCGGATCACCGCTGGAAGTGGTCCGGGCCGACGTCGTTCGGCTCCGGCGTGGTCACCGGGCCGGGCGACGGGAGCGGTCGTGCTCAGGGGAAGACCACCACGCTGCGCAGCACGTCGCCGGCGCGCATCGAGGCGAACGCCCGCTCCACGTCGGTCACGCCGATGCGCTCGGTGACGAAGTGGTCCAGTGGCAGCCGGCCCTGGAGGTGCAGGTCGACCAGCGGGCCGAAGTCGCGGGACGGGAGGCAGTCGCCGTACCAGCTCGTGCGGTAGGTGCCGTTGCGCAGGAACGCGTCCAGCAGCGGCATCTCCAGCGTCATCGAGGAGTCCGGGCGGGCGACCAGGACGAAGGTGCCGCCGAGCGCCCGGGCGTAGAACGCCTGCTTCCAGGTCTCGGGGGTGCCCGCGGCGTCGATCACCACGTCGGCGCCGAGGTCGTCGGTCAGGGCGCGGATCGCGGCGACCACGTCCGGTGTGCGACTGGCGTCGACCGCGTCCGTCGCGCCCAGCGCCCGGGCGTGGCACAGCTTCCGCTCGTCCAGGTCCACCGCGATGATCGTGGTGGCACCGGCCAGCTTGGCACCTGCGACGGCCGCGCACCCCACACCGCCCACGCCGATCACGGCCACGGTGTCGCCGGTCGTCACGCCGCCGGTGTTCATCGCCGCGCCCAGGCCGGACATGACGCCGCACCCCAGCAGCGCGGCGACGGCCGGGTCGGCCTTCGGGGACACCGGCGTGCACTGGCCCGCGTGCACCAGGGTCAGCTCCGCGAACGCGCCGATGCCCAGCGCGGGCTGCACCGGCGTGCCGTCGGTGAGCGTCATCGGCGTGCTCGCCGTCCGGTCGTCCACGCACGACTCGGCACGGCCGCGGCGGCACGCGCGGCAACGGCCGCAGACCGCGCGCCAGTTCAGCACCACGAAGTCGCCGGGCGCGACGTTGTCCACGCCGGCGCCGACCTGCTCGACGATGCCCGACGCCTCGTGCCCCAGCAGGTAGGGGAAGGCGTCGCCGATCACGCCGTCGCGGTAGTGCAGGTCGGTGTGGCAGACACCGGACGCCAGCACCCGGACCGAGGCCTCGCCGGGACCGGGGTCGGGCACGACGATCTCGCGGAGCGCGACCGGCTCGCCCCGGCGCAGGGCGAGGACCGCCTTGACGATCTTGGGCATGGTCCGAGCCTCCACGTCGACCGGCTTCGTGCGGCCACAGGATAAGCCATCCGGGTGTGCCATCCGGATTCCTTATGGGCTCGCGCCGGCAGCCGCGCCGGGGGATCGCCGCGTTGGTGCTTTCGGCGCAACGCTCATTAAGAACGGTGGTGTTCTCGCAGCCCAGGGGCGCGTGGCAGCATGGATGAGCGCCGGGGGACGGTGCCGCGAAGCGGATCTGGAGAACAATGAGCACCCTGCCCAAGGTCGCGACCGGCATCACCGCGTTCGCGGTGTTCGCCACGACCGTCAGCTTCGTCATCTCCATGGCGGGCTCGTCGATGAAGTCCACGGTGCAGGTGCTGTTCCTGCCGATCGCGGACGACTTCGACGTCAGCCGCGGCACGCTCGCGATCGGCACGACGCTGTTCGCCGTCGTGACGGCGCTCGCCTCGTCCGCGGTGGGGCACCTGGCCGACCGGATCGGCGCGGTGCCGGTGCTGGCGATCGGCGCGGGCATCACCGGCGTGGTGCTGGTGGTGTGCGCGGTGGCCACCGACATCCGGGTGTTCGTCCCGACCTACGGCATCCTCGGCGCGGTCGGCTGCACGATGCTGTCGTTCGTGCCGCTGGGCGTGCTGGCCGACCAGCTGTTCCAGGGCCGCAACGCCGGGTTGCTGTACGCGGTGCTGACCAACGGCGCGGCGGTCGGGTTCATGGTGCTGGTGCCGCTGTGGACGTTCCTGGGCGCGGTCACGTCGTGGCGGCAGATCCTGCTGGGCATCGGCGTGGTGTTCCTGGTGGTGATGCTGCCGCTGTCGTTGCTGCTGGTGCGCTACTCCAACCGGAACTCGACCCCGCCCGCGCCCGCCGAGCACGGCTTCTGGGCGGGCATCCGGATGGCGTTCGCCGACAAGCGGGTGCGCGGCTTGATCGTGCCGTTCTTCGCCTGCGGCACCACGATGGCGTTCATCGACGTCCACCTCTTCCCGCACATGCACGACCACGGCGTGGCTCCGGTGACCAGCTCGGTGGCGTTCGTGCTGCTGGGCGGGCTGGAGATCGCCGGGTCGCTGGTGGCGGGCCGGCTGTGCGACAAGGGCCTGATCCGGTCGACGCTGATCGGCGGTTACGCGTTGCGCGCCCTGGCGATGGCGGTCGCGCCGTTCTTCGCCGCCGAGTTCACCGTGCTGGTGTTCGGCGCGCTCTTCGGCGCCAGCTACCTCGTCACGGTGGTCGCCACCACGATGTGGATCGCGAAGATCCTGCCGCGCGGACGCAAGGGCACCGCGATCGGCGTGCTGTGGGCGCTGCACATGGTCGCCGTCGCGGTCGGCAGCCAGCTCGGCGCCGTCCTCGCCGACGCCGCGCACGGCTACCTGCCGGTGATCCTGATCAGCGTCGCGCTCACCCTCGGCGCGGTCGTGCTGGTGGCGCTGCAACCCGATCCGGACGCGGCAACCGCCTGAGCGCACGAGGAAGCCCCCGTCCCGGAGCCGGAACGGGGGCTTCCCGCCTCGATCACGCCTGGCGCGTGATGTCCATGTACCAGTTCGTCTCCCACGTCCGCTCGCCGTCGGCCGACATGGCCTGCTCCCACCGCGCCGAGTCACCGGTGATGCGGTGCCACAGGAAGCGGATGCGGACCGGTGTGCCGTCCTGCACCTCGTCGCCGAAGAACGTGCCCACGCCGTCGCTGAACGAGCCGAGCAGCGGCGGGAAGAACACCCCCGAGTCGCTGCTCGCCCAGTTCAGCGACCAGCGCCCGGTGGCCGGGTCGAACAGCCGCACGGTGAGGCCGGACGTCCCGTCGGGGAACGTGATCTCGTCCACGTTCCCCGCACCGCCGAAGATCGGGCGCACGTCGGAGGTGGACGTGAACTCCTCCCAGTCGTCGCTGCCGACCAGCCGCCGCGTGAGCCTGCGGTTGTGGATCGACCAACGGCCGATGAGGAAGTCGAAGTCAGTCACCGGTGCCGACCTCCGCGGCCCGGTCACGGGTGGACACGTACCCGGCGACGGCCGCCGCCAGCCCGAACAGGGCCAGCACCGGCCAGACGCCGTGGCCGAGCTGGAGGAACAGGAAACCGCCCAGCACCGGGCCGACGGCCGCGCCCAGGCCGTAGACGAACTGGAAGCTGCCGATGTAGCGACCCTTGAGGTGCGCGGGACCGGCCATGCCCGGGTAGGCGAACACCACCGGCCCGCCGATGATCTCACCCAGCGTCCAGATCAGCGTGCCGGCGACGATCACCGCCGGGCCCAGCGGCAGCGCGTACACCGCCACGCCGATGCCGACCAGCGCGTACGCCACGCCGACGACCAGCTTGGGCCGCATGTGCTGCGTCTTCTTGGTCACCACCAGCTCGAACAGGATGACCGCGCCGCCGTTCAGGGCGACCGCGAGCGTGTACCAGAAGATCGGCACCCCGGACGCCTGCACGTCCAGCGGCAACGTCGACAGGTACTGCACGTAGACCACCGCGTTGAAGAACGTCGCCGCCAGGTACACCAGGTAGCGGCGGTCGCGCAGCACGTCGGCGTAGCTGCCCGGGGGTGCCTCGCCGGACGCCTCCTTCACGCCGGTCCGCGCCGGCAGCACCCGGAACGCCACCAGCGCGTAGACCGCCGCGACGATCGCCTCGCCCCAGAACAGCAGGTGGAAGCTGTCCCCGCCGAGCTGGTAGAGCGCGAAGCCGATCAGCGGCGCCGCGGTCGTGCCCAGGTTCAGCCCGAACCGGTACATGGCGAACACCATGACCTGCCGGTCGTCGGGCGTCAGCTCCGACAGCAGGGTCGCCGACGCGGGCCGGTAGACCTGGGAGATCGCGCCGAGCAGCCCCACCGCGACGATCAGCAGGGCGTAGTTGGGCAGGTAGAGCAGCGCGGCGGTGAGCACCGCGGCGCCGCCCATGCTGAGCACGGTGGAGTTGCGCGCGCCGAGCCGGTCGGCCAGCGCGCCGCCGACCAGGACGCCGACGACGTTGCCGACGCCGTAGACGCCCAGCGCGGTCGCCGCCCCGCCGGCGGAGTAACCCCGCGCGGTCAGGTACAGCACGAGGAAGATGTTGAGGAACCCACCGACCTTGTTGACGAACACGCCCGCCAGCACGGCTTTCACGGCCGGGGGCGATTCGACGAACGTCTTCCAGATCCCGTGGTCGGTGTTCTTCGTGGTGGTCATCAGGAGCTCTTCACGTCCAGCGCGGCCTCGGCCGCGTCGAGTCGGGTGGCGACCTCGTCACGCGAGGCGCCGGTGGCGATGGCGAATGCGATGCGGCCCCACACCGTGCCCTTGGGCGGCGGTGAGACGACCGCGCCCGGCTGCGCGACCGTGACGACCCGGTCGATGCCGTCGGGCAGCTTGGCGGAGTCGAACGCCAGCTCACCGAGCGTGGTGTCCTCCTCCTCGACGTAGAAGAACCGGATGCCGGCCACGCGGTCGTGCCGGTGCGCGACGTCGACCTCACCGCCGGTGGCCGCACCGGCCGCGACGAGGCCGGGGTCGACACCGGTGGCCAGCAGCCCCAGGTAGGGGATCATGTCGCCGCCGAGGCGGCCGTTGACCTCGATGACCTTGGGCCCGTCGGCGGTCAGCATGTACTCGGCGTGCGTGATGCCGTCGGTGAAGCCCAGCGCCTTGTGCGTGCGCTGCGCGACGTCCAGCAGGGTCGGGTCGGCCAGCAGCGGGTCCGAGGCGTCCACGAAGTGGCCGATCTCCTCGGCGTACGGGTGGTAGCCCACGACCTTGCGGCCGACGAACAGGGGCGTCACCACGCCGTCGCGCACGACCGAGTCGACGCTGATCTCCTCGCCCGACACGAACTCCTCGACCAGGATCGGCTGGTCGGTGTCGAACACCACCGGCTCGGGGCCGCGCGCGGCCTCGGTGAACGCGAAGTTGGCCCGCACCTCGGCCTCGTCGTGCACCTTGATCACGCCCAGGCTCGCGCCCAGGCCGCGCGGCTTGAGGATGGCCGGGTAGCCGACCTCGGCCGCCGCCGCGACCGCCTCGTCCACCGTCTTGACGGGGATCGACCGGGGCTGCGGCACGTCGGACGCCTCCAGCGCGGCCCGCGTGCCGCCCTTGTCGCGCAGGCGCCAGATCACCGCCGGGTCGCCGTTGCGCAGCCCCAGGGCCTGCGCGATGAACGCGGTGGCGTGGATGCGCACCTCGTCCCAGCACAGCACACCGGCGAACGGCGTCGCGGCGTGGACCCCGGCCGCCGCGGCGGCCATGGCGGGCCCGTCCGTGGTGGAGGGCAGCACGGTCCACCCGGACACGTACTCCTTCTCCCAGTCGGGTTCGGCGGTCAGGAACAGGTGCACCCGGTACCGCTCGCTGATCGAGCGCAGCAGGTACTCCCGGTACAACCGCATGCCGGTCGCGACCACGAGCAGCAGCGGCCGCTGGTCGGTGTTGCTCATCGGGACTCCACTCTCGAAAGGGCTTGCACGCCGCCGAACGCCCGCTCGCGCTCGCGCTCCTCATCGGTCACGGCGATCCGCCGTGCCGCGTACCGCAACGTCGGTGGCGCCATCAGCGACGTCACGACCGACACCAGCACCACGACCGTGTAAGCCTCGGTCGTCAGCACTTCCAACCTCAGGCCCACCAGCGCCACGATCACGCCGATGACACCGCGCGCGTTGAGCCCCGCGCCCAGCGCGAGGCCCTGCCAGTGGCTGAGCCGGGCCAGTCTGGCACCCGCGTAGGCACCCGTGAACTTGCCCACCACGGCCACCAGCAGCACGGCCAGGGCCGTGCCCAGCACCGCCGGGTGCCGCAGCGCCGTGAGGTCCATCCGCAAGCCCGCGGTGGCGAAGAACAGCGGTGCGAGGACCCCCATGACGAACGTGCGGACCACGGACATCGGTTCGCGGGCGACACCGCCGACCGAGGAGATGACCAAGCCGCACATGAAAGCCCCCAGGACCGGTTCCAGCTCCAGGGCGTGGGTGCCGGCGGCGAACGCTATCACCAGCAGCACGACCACCGCCACGGTCACGCCGGGGTCACCGGACCGCTCCGCCAGCCGCAGCGCGCCCCGCGTCACCGGCCGTCCCGCGACCACCGCGAGCAGGACCACCAGCACCAGCGCGCCCACCGTCCACGCCACGTGCCCGGCGGTCAGCCCGGAGGCGGCGGCCATCCCGGACACCACGGCCAGCAGCGACCAGCCCACCACGTCGTCCACGGCGGCCGAGGTGATGGTCAGCTGCCCGATGTCGCGGTGCAGCAGGTTCATCTCCAGCAGCACCTTGGCGATCACCGGGATTGCGCTCACGCACACCGCCACACCCATGAACAGCGCGAACACCGGCCGTTCCGCCTCCGGGCCGAGCATGGTCGCGGGTAACAGGAACCCCGCCGCCACGCCGAGCCCCAGCGGCACGAGCAGGCCGCCGGCACCGACCCAGGCGGCGGCCCGGCCCTGGCGGCGGGCCAGCCCGAGGTCGAGGTGCATCCCGGTGAAGCCCACCAGCAGCAGCACGCCGATCTGGCCGACGGCGTCGAGCAGGTGCAGCTGCGCCGGTTCGTCGAAGACCGGGGCGAACGTGCCGAGCAGCGACGGCCCGAGCAGCACACCCGAGGACAGCTCGCCGACCACGGCGGGCACGCCGATGCGGACGGCGAGCCGCCCGAGCACGAGCGCCACCCCGAGCAGGACGGCCACCTGGACCAGGAACACGAGCAACGAGTGCGCGCCGAGGGTGCTCGGCGGCGCGGAGGACAGGACCACGGGTGAACCCCCTGTGAGCGGTTGAGAAGGGCACGGGGTCCTCGCGGACCCCGTGCCGGGTGGGGATCAGTCGCGGTAGTACCAGTTCTCCGGGTTGATCATCCCGTAGGGGTTGATCGGACCGAAGCCGCCGATGCTGTTCGCCACCTCGAACAGCCGGATCGGGAAGTTCGGCGTGAAGATCACCGGCACCTCGTTGGCGATGTAGTCCTGGTACTCGTAGAGCACTTCCAGGTCGTCGCTGGTGACGGTGCGCTCGATCAGCTCGTCGGCCTTCGGGTCGCTGTAGAAGCCGAAGTTGCCGCCCGCCTTGGTGGAGAACAGGATCTCGCCGGTCGGGTGGTGGTAGGCCCAGCCGCCGTTCCAGCAGCACATCTCCCACGTGCACGGTGTCGTGGCGGTCGGCTCGCACGGCGCGTCCTCGGCCACCAGGATCGAGCCGTACACCTCCTGCAACCGCAGCTCGATGCCCGCCTGCGCGGCGGCGTCGCGGAAGTTCTCCATCACCCGGGTCAGCGCGGGGCGGCCCTCGACGTAGCGCAGCAGGATCGACAGCTTCGTGCCGGCGGGGATGCCCGCGCCCGCCTCGCCCGGACCGGTGCCCGGCCGCACGCACACCGCGGGCGTGACGCTGGTGTCCCAGCCGTTGGCCTCCAGCAGCGCCTTCGCCTTCTCCGGCGAGAACGGCAACGGCCACGCGCCCTCGCGCTGGCGCGGCGAGACGTAGTCGGTCTTCGGGTACATCGGCACCGGGCCGTTCTGCCGGTACGCGTAGCCCTGGTAGATGTCGCGCACCGCGGTGTCCTGGTCCAGGGTGGACTGCAACGCCTGGCGGAGGTAGGTCTGCGCGAACATCTTGCCGACCACGGTCGGGTTGTTGAAGTTCAGCGAGATGTAGCGGATGCAGAACGCGGACTGCGGGTGCATCGTGTACTCGGTCAGCGGGTTCGGCCCACCGACCACCGGGTCTACCGCGGGCTCGGTGGCGAAGCTGAGCGGCAGGTAGCCGACCTGGATGCCGTTCTCGGCGTCCGGGCCCGCCTTGAGCATCTCGTACTGCTCCTCGTCGGAGAACGTCGGCACCTGGCGGAACTCGTCCAGGTACGGCTTGTTCGGCCCCGAGTAGTGCTCGTTGGGCACGAACGTGACCACGCCCTCCAGCGTGTAGCTCTTGAGCCGCCACGGGCCGCTCACCACGCTCCAGATGGGGCTGTCGGCCCACTTGGTGCGGTGGGCGTTGCCCTCGTCGACGATGTTGCCCTGCTCGGCCATCAGGTACTCGTAGACCGCCTCGACGTCGGCCAGGTCACCGGAGGCGTTGGCCGGGCCGGCCGCGGTGCGGTCCCACGACTTGGGCAGCGGCGTGATCGTGCTGAGCTGGTTGTACAGCACCCAGTGCTTGGAGTAGACCTTGTCGAAGGTGAAGAACACCTCGTCCTCGGCGACCTTGCCGTAGTCGGTCAGGTTGTCCGGGAAGTAGCCCGGCACGTACTCGCCGTAGCGCGAGCCCTTGACCTTCATCAGGTTCACCCAGAACAGCACGTTGTCGGCGGACAGCGTCTCGCCGCTGGACCACTTCCAGGGCTTGACCTTGACCCGCACGGTCAGGCCGTCCTCGCTCCACACCGGCTCCTCGCCGATGCTCTGGGTGTAGTCCACGTTCGGGGTGCCGTCGCTGCCGAAGTAGTACAGCGTCCGGTACATCAGGGCCTGGAACTCCAGGATGTTGCGGGTACCCATGCGCTCGGCCGGGGTGAACGGGAAGATCACGGCGGGCGGGAAGCCCGGGGCGCACGCCCACGTGACCACGCCGCCCTTGCGCGGCGTGCCCTCGGTACCTGCGGTGATGGTGCTCGCGGCTGTCATGGCTGCTCGTCGGCCTCTCGGTTCGGGTCAGTTCGTGGTCTGGGCGGGGATTTCCTCGATGACCGAGACGCCGGACGCGGCGTGCTCGCCGAAGCGCTCCCACACCTCGTCCAGGCGGATGCGCCCGTCCTCCAGCACCTTCGGCGTGCTGCGGCAGTGGCCGGAGATGACCTGGCCGTCGTCGAGCACCATGCAGTACGCGAAGTCCAGTTCGCCGTTCGGCGACGCGGTGCCGGTGAGCGCGCCGCGACGGGCCTTGCCGCCGAGGAACTCACCCCACAGCAGGTCGCCCTCCTGGTGGTACACGGCGACCCGGCTCTCCTCGGGACCACCGCCGGTGACCGGGTGGAACCGCTTGCCGTTGTAGTTGATCATCGAACGGGCTCCCCACGCAGTTCGAGCGTGCAGCACTTCGCGCTGCCGCCGGATTTGAGAAGTTCGGAGAGGTTGACGCCGATCGGGGTGAACCCGCGGTCGGCGAGCTTGTCCGCCAGGTTCGTCGCCTCTTGCGCGAGCAGCACGTGCTTGCCGTCGCTGACGGCGTTGAGGCCGAACACCTCGGCGTCGTGGTCGCCTGCGATGACGGCGTCGGGGTACAGCGAGCGCAGCACGCCCCTGCTCCACGTCGAGAACGCCTCGGGGTAGTACATGATCAGGTCGTCGTCCAGCACCGCCAGTGCCGTGTCCAGGTGGTAGAAGCGCGGGTCCACCAGGTCGAGCGTGACCACCTCGCGCCGGAAGTACCGGGCCGCCTCCGCGTGCGAGCGCGGGTCGGTGCGGAAGCCCGTGCCCGCCAGGATCCGATCGCCCACCAGCAGGTAGTCGCCTTCACCTTCGTTGATCCAGACCGCCTCGTGGGTGCGGAAGCCGTGCCCGCGGAACCACTCCAGGTACGCCGGGCCCTCCGCCTCGCGCTGCCGGTAGCGGAACCGCGCCGAGAGCACCCGCCCGTCCACGACGGTCGCCCCGTTCGCGGCGAACACCATGTCCGGCAGCCCCGGCTCCGGGTCGATCAGCTCGACCTCGTGCCCCAGGTCCAGGTACAGCGACCGCAGCCGGCTCCACTGGAGCAGGGCGATCGACGTGTCGGTGGGCTTCTCCGGACGCATCCACGGGTTGATGGAGTAGGTGACGTCGAAGTGCTCGGGCGGGCACATCAGGTACCGGCGTGGGCGGGCAGTGCGGTGCAGGGGATCGGACACGGCGGGGAGTCCTCTCTTGGCGGGGGCGCCGCCGGTTCGCCACATGTGACGCGACGGGACCGGCGGCGCCTGGTGCGGAGCTACTGAAAATCGACCTCGATCTTGGTGGCGTAGTCGTTCATCAGGGCGAACGCGTCTTCCTCCGACATGCCGGTGGTGCCGAGGAAGCCGATGATCGTGTTGCCGTCCGGCGGGCGCTTGATCAGGTCGCCGGGTCGTGCGGTGATCTTGAGCAGGAACACGCGGTCCGATGTGGACACCTCTTCGGGCACGCGCACCTCGCGCACCACGCCGGCGTCGGAGATCAGGCACATCGCGGTGATGTGCGTGCCGGTGGGCTGGAAGTGGCGCACGTCGGGCCGGCGTCCCGCGGCGATGGCCGCGACCGCCGCGATCGGGTCGTGCCCGGCGGTGATCCGGGCGATCATGTCCAACCCGCCGCCACCCACCCGGGCCGCGATCTCCAGCAGGTAGGGCTTGCCCCGGTGGAAGCGGACCTCGGCGTGCATGGCGCTGTTGGTCAGACCCTGCGCGAGCGCGCCCGCGGTGACGACCTCGTGCACCGCGGCCAGGTCCTGCGGGCTCATCGACGTCGGCGCGTGGTGCACGTCGTCGTCGAACGTCCCGCCCTCGGGGGTGATGCGGTCCACCACCGACCCGAGGTACACCTCGCCGTCCCAAGCGACGGCTTCCATCAGGTACTCCTTGCCGTCCAGGAAGGACTCGACCAGCAGCCCGTTGGGGCCCAGGTCGATCCCGTCGGCCTCGGAGTTGGCCCAGAACAGGTCGGCGATGCCGCGCGCGGCCTGGTCGTAGTGCTCGACCAGCTCGGCCTCGTCGTCGCAGCGGAACACGAAGTGGCTGCCCGCGCCCAGCGTCGGCTTGACGATCACCGGGTAGCCGAACTCGCCGGCCGCCGCCTTGGCCTCGTCCAGCGTCGTGACGAACCGGAACCCCGGGATCGGGGCGCCCGCCTTCTCGTGCGCCTGCCGCATCAGGTACTTGTTGCGGCTGTTGAGCGCCGCCTCGACGCCGATGCCCGGCAGGCCCAGCGCCTCGGCGATCGCCGCGACGGCCACCACGGCCGCCTCGGAGAACGTCATCACGCCGTCGAAGGCCTCGGTGGCGTGCCACTGCTTCGCCGCGGCGATCATGTCGTCGATGTTCTTGGAGCCGACCAGGCGGTAGTGGTCGGCGGGCCAGAAGTCCTCGGTGCCCTCGCCGTTGAGCACGTACAGGTCCACGCCCAGGTCCTGCACCTGCTGGTAGCGCGAGTGGTAGTACTGCAGGTACTGGCGGGTCTCGATGGTCAGCAGCTTCACGTGCGTCGCCTCCTAGCTCACGCCGTCGAGCGCCGCGTGGTGCCCGGACGGCGACCGCGTGCCGGGCAGCGACGGGAACCGGAACGGCCGGATCTCGGCCGGCATGTCGTCGCTGATGGTCAGGTCCACGCCCTGCGCGGCCACGTCGGCCGCCACGTCGACCATGATCGGCGCGGCGCAGGCCAGCAGCGTGCGCGCCTCCAGCAGCAGGTCGCCGGGTTGGGTGGGCGCCTCGCCGTTGCGGCGGTGGTCCACCGCGTCGGCCAGCGCCCGCAGCCGCCCGAGCTGCGTCACGATGGTCTCCGCGGCGCGGCCCATGCTGAACCCCGGCAGGTCGTAGCACAGCCGGAACCGCTTGAGCACGGTCGCCGCGCGCCACCGGCCGGCCTCGGTGGTCGGCAGGGGACGCGTGCCGTCCACCCCGACCATGGCCAGGGCGATCGCGTCGGACAGCTCGTTCCACGGCGTGACCAGGCGGCGCGTGCTGGTGGAGTGCAGCGACTCGCGGGTGAAGTTCGCCCGCTGAAACTCCGGTCCGGTCAGCGCCAGGTAGAACCGCACCAGGTCGCGCGGCACCTCGGCCAGCAGGTCCGCGCTCCAGATGAGGTGGTTGCGGCTGGTGGAGAACTTCTCGCCGTCCAGGTCGTAGAACTCGTTGCAGACGTTGGACTCCGGCGTCGTGTACGTGTCGCCGTGGGCCAGCAGCATCACCAGGTCGACCAGGCCCCAGTGGTAGACGTTGTCGAAGCCGTGGAAGTAGACCAGCTCCGCGTCGTGCTCGGCCCGCCACAGCTCGTCCACCTCGGCTGTGGTGCGGCCCAGCTGCGTCGCCGTCCACCACGTGGCGTACATGGAGGCGGGCATCGCCTCCACCCACGGGTAGACGATCTGCCCCGGCGTCTCCGGGAAGGGCGCGGCGATGCCCCACGTGCCGGGGAACGTGACCGGGATGTCGGGCAGCGGCTTGGACAGCAGCTCGCCGATCAGCTGCCGGGCGTGCGGGCGCCAGCGGGGCGTGCGGGCCGCGTAGTACGACGTCAGCCGCTCGCGGTAGTCCTCCATCGGCAGCACGAGGATCTCGCACTCCCGGTGCACCACCGGGTCGGTCGGGTCGATGGTGTACTTCGGGTCGAGCAGCTCGTCGAAGTTGTTCGGGTGGCCGCAGTTCTCGCACGCGCCGCCGCAGCTGCCCGACAGGCACGACGGGCAGGTGCCGGTGACCAGGCCGTCGTAGAGGAACGCGCCCGCGTTGCGCGCGTAGGGCAGCTGCACCTTGCGCAGCTGGAACCGGCCCGCGGCGTGCAGCCGGGTGAGGAACTCCAGCACCGTGGCGCGGTACCGGTCGTCGATCGGCGGCAGACCGGGCATCAGCGTGCCCATGGCGCTCAGCGAGCGCTCGATCTTGTCCGTCGACGTCCGCACCAGCTCGTCGGGCACCAGGCCGCGCCGGTGGGCGGTGGACACCACGTAGCTCTGGCTGTCGTCGGTGCACGTGGTGTAGAGCACCTGGCGGCCGGTGGCGCGCAGGTAGCGCGCGTACACGTCACCGCCCAGGTAGGGGCCGGACATGTGACCGACGTGCAGGTCGCCGTTGGACGTGGGCGTCGCGGCGACGATGATCGCCGGACGCGAACGGGTCGTCACGAGGCGGCTCCCTCGTGGCGGGCGGCGAACTTCCCGGCCAGCTCGGCGTCCCACCAGATCGCGTAGAACTGGAAGTCACCGCTGCCGCGGTTGACGACCTGGTGCTTCTCGTGCGGGGTGAAGTGCACGACGTCACCGGCCCGGAACGGGGTGGTGCCCGCCTGCGTCACGATCTCCGCCTCGCCGGTCATGGCGACCCAGATCTCGTACTCGTGGTGGCCGTGCGCGCCCGACTCGGCGCCGGGGCGCACCACGCACCAGGAACCCTCGAACGGCGCGTTCACCAGGTCCCAGGGCATCAGGCGCTGCGCGACCAGGCCGTTGTCCGGTTTGAGGTTGTCCCGGTCCAGGGGGCGGATCTCCATCATGGCGACGACTCCTTCTTCCGACTCAGGCGGGCTGGGGTGCTTCGGCGAACAGCTCGGTGACCTGCTCGGCGACCTGCTGGGGCACGACGGGCACCGCCGTGTCGACCAAGTCGCCCACGATCTCCGCGGCCCGGATCGCCAGGACGCTGATCAGCGAGTCCGCGATGCCGTGCGTGGCCTCGTTGACGCCCTGGAGGTACACCCGGGCGGACACCGCCTCGGGCAGTTCGAGGCGGTAGTTGCGGGTGACGGTGAAGTCCTCCTGGCCGACTTCGGCGGCCATGGCGCGGACCAGGGTCGGCATCCGCTTGTCGAAGCCGGTGCCGAGCATCACCCGGTCGCAGCGCAGCTCGCTGCGCTCGCCCGTGCGGCGGTCCAACAGGGTCAGCACGACCTCGTCGTCCACCAGCGCGGAGTCCACGACCTCGGCCATCGTGATCATCGACAGCCGCTGGGTGCCGGTCAGCTTCTCCAGGTACATCGTGTTGTAGAGATTGTCCAGCATGGCGGGTGACAGGCCCGCGTAGTTGGTGCGGTGCATCTCCCGCAGCAGCTGCGCCCGCGCGTCCGGCTGCGCTTCGTTGAACTTGTCCACGTAGGACGGGTAGAACAGCTCGTTGGTGAACTTGCTGCTCTCGTAGCCGTTCAGGCCGATCGAGCGCATCACCATGGTCACCGTGGCGCGCGGGAAGCTCTCGTGCGCCTGCCACAGCATCTCCGCGGCGCTCTGCGCGCCGCCGACCACGACGATGCGGTGCTCGCCCTGCGGGTCCAGCGCGCCGATCCGGTTGACGAACTCGGTGCTGTGCACCACGCGCTCGCGGGGCAGCGCGGCGAACTCCGTCGGCAGGTGCGGGTCGCGGCCGACGCCGATGACGAGCGTCGCGCACGACACCGTGCCGCCGTCGGCGAACCGCACCAGCCACCGGTCCACCGAGCCGGTCTGGTCGCGCTGCGGCTCGACGGCCACCGCGCGCCTGCCGTGCTGCAGCCGGACCTTGGTCAGCGACCGCGCCACCCACGCCAGGTAGCCCGAGATCTCCAGGCGGTAGGGCGTGAACGTGCCGAGGTTGATGAACTCGTCCAGCCGGCCGGTCGAGTGCAGGTAGTTCACGAACGAGTACGGGCTGGTGGGGTTCCGCAGGGTCACCAGGTCCTTGAGGAAGGACACCTGGCTGCGCGACCACGGCAGCAGCATCCCGCGCTGCCAGACGATGTCGTCGTGCTGCTCGGTGACGAGGGTCCGTTCGGCGAGGTCGGGGTTGAGCTCTTCCAGCGCCACGGCCAGGGCCAGGTTCGCCGGACCCGCGCCGATGGCGAGCAGTTCTACATCCTGGTGGTCCAACGCAGTCTCCAAGCGTTGTCGGGCGGCGCCGCGGCGGCGGTGCCGACGTGCGGGACTTGCGGACCGGGCGCTGGTGCGCGGCCCGGTTCGGCCGCCGGGGACGGGGTGCGCCCCCGGCGTCGGTAGGAGGTCGGGCGCGTCGGCGCCCCGATCGGGAAGGTCAGGAGGCGGGGCGCACCAGCGCCACGACGTCCTCGACGGTCCGCGCGGCGTGGAACGCGCGCAGGTCCAGGTTGACGTTCAGCCGGTTCTCCAGCTGGGCCAGGGCGTCCAGCGAGCTGATGCTGTCCCACTCGTGCCGGGCCAGCACCGGTTCCTCGCGCAACGCGTCGACGGTCACGTCGAGCGCGCCCGCCAGGATCCCCAGCACCGACTGCTCCACCGCGGTCTCGGTCATCGGACTACCTCGTTCCCTTCCAGCAGGTTGATCCAGGCGGGCACCTCGGGCAGCCCGGTGCCCAGGGCCAGCGCGTACGCGCCGTCGCCCTCGTCGGCGAAACCGGCGTTGGTCCAGAAGGCGCTCGCCATGCCGTTCTTCTTCGACGGCACGTACCGGCCGCGCAGGGTGGTGGCGCCGGCGGCGTGCGCACGACCCGCGAGCCACGCGGCGATCGCCAGCTCCACGCCCCGACCCAGCACCCGGCAGCTGAGCACGAGGTTGTCCACGTGCCACTCGGCACCGCCGCGGTCGACCCACGCCGCGCCGATCACGCCCTCGTCGCCGAACCGGTCGGCCACCGCGAACGTGACGACCAGGTGGTCCTCGGCGGCGATCCGGCGCGCGGTCTCGGCCTCGTCGAACCGCAGGCCGGTCAGGTTGAACTGGTTGGTGCGGGCGGCCAGCTGCGCGACGCGCGCCACCGAGAAGCCGTCGGCCTCTTCGACGGCCAGCCGCACGCCCAGCGCGTGCAGGTAGTCCTCCGACGAGCCGAAGCCGCCCGCGAAGTCGTTGCGCAGCGCCCGGCTGCGGTACAGCTCGGGCCGGGCCAGGTCGGTCTCGGTCAGCTCGGCGACGTCGAACCAGCCCTGCTCCAGCAGGGTCCGCACGATGTGCGCGGGGTCGCCGTCGGAGGGCAGCACCACCACCTCGGGCAGCTCCTCCTCGACGTGGCCGCGTTCGAACGGCGAGTCGTCCAGGAACACGAACGAGCCGATGGCGAGACCCAGGGTCGATGCCGCCTCCCGCAGGTTGCCCGCCTTGGGCGACCAGTTGACCGCCTTGGCGGAGAACGCCTCCGGCCGCAGCAGGACTTCCGGGTGCGCGGTCAACGCCTCGTCGACCAGGTCGGCGTCGTTCTTGCTGGCCAGCACCAGCACCACGCCCTGGTCGCGCAGCCGGCTCGCGGTGCGCTGCACCTCGCGGTAGGCGTTGCCCGGGTACAGGCCGCCGAGCTGGACGCCCTCAGCGCCGACCTCGCCCAGCACGCCACCCCACAGGGTGTTGTCCAGGTCCAGCGCCAGCACCTTGCGGGACAGGCCGCTGCGCGCCTGGGCGAACCGCCGCACCTCACGGGCCAGCAGGTACAGCGCGCCGTCGGTGTAGGGCAGGTCGCCGTAGCGGTGCAGCCGGTCGTCCCGCGCCGCGAACGGCGAGTCCGCGAGCACCGTCACCAGGTCGGTCACGGCCACCTGGCGGTGCTGCCCGGCCAGGTCCAGCAGTCCCTCGTTCAGCTTCGCCCACGCCTTGGCCAGCGCGGCCCGGGCCCGCCAGCTGATCACCGAGTCCCGCACCTGCCCGGGCAGCGGCACGGTGTGCAGCAGCACGGTCGCGGTGGACCGCTCCACCGCGGACAGCACCAGCCCGCGCAGGTCGTCCAGCCGGGCTTCGAGGTGCTCGGCCAGGCCGTCGACGTCGGTCGGCGTCCAGTCCTGCGGCAGGAAGTACGACTCGTCCAGCAGCAGCGCGACCAAGTCCACGCCGTCGAACGGCTCGGTGGCCAGGGTGAGCTCGAACATCCCGTACGGTCCGGGCACCAGCTCCGGCAGCAGGCCCGCCGAGACCAGGCTCGCCCGCAGGATCTGCTCGTAGGAACCGATCGTGCACGTCGCTAGCAGCGACACGCGCAGCGGCCGCAGGCCCTCGGCCTCCTCCAGGCGGGCCAGCAGCTTGCCCGCCTTGCGCAGCACGAGCGGGTCGGACACGCGCGCCAGCCGCGTCAGGTCGGCGGGCTCCGGCGCGCGGCCCTCCGACACGGCCGCGCGCAACGACTCCACCAGGTCCGGCCGGTCGCTCATCAGATCCGCACCAACGTGCAGTACCAGCGCATGCCGATGGAGATGCCGCACAGCGCCACCACGTCACCGGGCTGGACGTCACCGCGCTCGATGTGCTCGCCCAGGCAGAACAGCTGGTCCGCCGCGCCCATGTGGCCGTGGCTGAGCGACAGCTCGGCGTTGGTGTGCTCGACGGTGACGCCGAACGGCTCCGCGACCTCCTCGATGGTGTCGGCGGAGTCGTTGATGTAGATGACGTGCTTGAGGTCGTCGCGGGTCAGGCCCGCGCGGTGCAGCGCGTTGTCGACGGTGTCGGTGATGCGCTGGTTCAGCGTCGCGACGAACTCGCGCAGCTTCGCCGGGTCCTTGTCGAAGTGGGCCTGGATGCGGGCGTGCCCGGGAGGCGCGTCCTTGGCCGTCCAGCCGTCGAACGGCACCGGGTTGACCGCGCCGCCGACCTCCGTGCGGAAGAAGTCCGACAGGTCCGGGTCCACGAACTGGTCCGTGGCCAGCCACTGCACGCTCCCGTGGCCGCGCTTGAGCACGGCGGCGACCGCGCCGTCGCTGTGCACGGCGTTGTTGACGTTCATCCGGTTGCGGTGGAACTCGCTGACCCGGTTGACCGCGATGAACAGCACGGTGTTCAGCTCCGGCTGGAGCGCGAGCTGCCCGGCCACGTAGCCCAGGCCCGTGACGCCGCACGCACAGCCCTCGTTGAGCAGCATCGCCTGCGTCGTGCCCTCCACCTTCAGCCGGCGCGCGACGGCGGCCGAGGTGTCCCAGTGGTGGTAGTCCGGCACTTCGGACGCGGCCACCACGACGAGGTCGATGTCGTTGGGCCCCAGACCGAGGCGGTCCAGCGCGTCCTGCCCGGCGAGCGCCGCCAGGTCCGTCGCGGTCACGCCGTCCGGCGCGCGGTGGAACGTGTGGTAGCCCCAGCGGATCACGCGTTCCGGGTCGCCGACGTAGTCACCGGCCGTCTGCGCGACGTCCCGGTCCTCGCCGGTGGCGTACCCGAAGCCCGCGACCCCGAACTCGACGAGCTGGCTGGCCATGAGCACTCCTGTCCTGTGGCTTCTTTTCGGCGCGGTTGACCGGCATGCCCGGAGAAAATCGTCCGAGGCCTGCGGAAATGGTTTGAGAGGAATCTGAGAATGTGCGCGGCGGTCGTCACCCCTGACGTCCGAAGCGCGCTGACCTGCATAGTTGCTGGAAGAGGAGTGACCCGACCTCGATGAGCCCCAGTCGGTCGGATCGCTCGTGGGCTACTCTGTCCGGTAATTATTTCCCGCCGGCGGCCGGGATGCAATATTCCCTAACCGCGTTTCTCCGGCGTACTCATCGGAATTCCTGATGGCGTCCATCGGCGCGCGGCGCGCGGTGTCGTAGCGCACGAGCTCCACCAGCACGCCGGCGGGCTTGGGCGCGTACAGGTACTGCACCGCCATCCCCGCCCGCGCACCCCGGCACGGCTCGGCGTCCACCGGCGCGAAACCGCTCGCCCGCAGCCGTGCGGCTTCCGCTGCCAGGTCGTCCACTTCGAACGCGATGTGGTACAGGCCGGGTCCGCGGGCCAGTCGCCCGGCCACCGCGGAGTCTTCCCGAACCGGTGCGACCACCTCCACGGCGGGCGCCGCGAGGTCCGTGCCCACCTGCCAGAAGTCGCACGAGACGCCGTAGTCCCCCGCGACACCGCCCTCCACCTTGGACAGGCCGAGCACGGCGAGCAGCGCCCCCACGCCCTCGGGGTCCGCGGTGAGCAGGCCGACGTGGTCGATCCCGAGGATCATGCCGCCACCAGCTCCTCCGCCGCGCGACGGCTGGCGGCCAACACGGTCTTCGCCGCACCGCCGCTGCCGCCGGTGAAGGTGAACACGCCGGCGCCGACGCGCACCAGGCGCAGGCCGGCGGGGGAGCGGTAGCAGTCGAACGACGCCACCACCCGGTCCGCCGTCCCGGCACCCCCCGTGACGCCGAACCGGCGGCGCGCCGTGTCGAGCACCCGCGCCGCCAGGTCGTGGTCCGGCGTCACGCCGTCCGGGTCCACGTCCCAGCGGTCGCAGCCCAGCCCCAGCAGGAACGCGCCGTCACCCGCCGGGCGGCCGTACAGGCCGGTCCGGTCGTCCACGAACGACACCGGGCACGGGATCGGCAGTCGGTACAGGCCGTACTGGATCTGCTTGGAGCGCAGCGGCTCACCGCCGACCAGCCGCGGCGTCCACGCGCCGGCCGCCACGACCACCGCGTCGAACCCGGTGGTGCCACCGGGGGTGCGCACCACCGCACCCGCCGACACTTCGGTCACCCGCTCGGTCCGGACATCGCCGCCGTGCCCGGCCAGCCACCGCAGCGCGTGCTCGCGGAACCGGGCGGGGGAGAAGTGACCGGCGTGCCGCTCCACGACGCCGACCGCGTCCGCGGTCAGGTCGCGGAAGCCGAAGCGCCGCGCCAGCCCGGCGGCGTCCACAACGGACGCCGAGCCGGGCAGCACGTCCTCGACGGAGTCCACCGAGGGCGTGACGTCCTTGGCCGTCACGTACACCGACCCGGTCTCCCGGTAACCCGCCCAGTCGCGCACCCGCTCGTCGGACCGCAGTTCGGCCAGCGACTCGGCCGCGGCCCGCGACGCGTCCGCGTCGACCTCGAACCCGCGCACCAGACCGCCGGACGCGCCCGAGGCGTCCTCGGCCTCCGGTGCGTACGCGGTGACGTCGACGCCGGCGGTCCGCAGCCGCCAGGCCAGGGTGGCGCCGGCGACGCCGCCCCCGACCACCGCGGCTCTCACCCCCGCCTCGCGTGCACGGCGCGGCGCAGGTCGTCGGTCAGGTCGGCGCCACGCCGGCGCAGCGGCAGCGGCAGGTCGTCGCGGGCGAACAGCTCGTCGGCCGCCGCGAGCGTCGACGGGTCCGCCGCGTAGCGCGGGTAGAGCCACAGCACGAGCGTGTCCAGCACCTTGTCCTCGCGCAGCCGGGCCACGTCCGCGATCTCGGCGAAGAACCGGGTCACGTACGGCGCGGTCAGCTCACGCTGCTCGGGCTGCCAGAACCCCTCGGCGGTGGCCCACAGCCGGTAGCTCGACAGCTCCGCGTCGGTGGTGATCGTGCGCCACGCGGACTCCTTGGCCTCGGTGGTGGGGATCGCCGCGCGCGCCTTCACCGCGAACTGCTCGGTGTGCGTGCTGCGGTCGGCCTCGTAGGCCTGGTCGATCTCGGCCTCGGTGAACGCGCCGAGCACCGCGAGCCGGTACCGCACCCGCCACGCCAGGTCGCTGTCGAGCTCCAGGCCCGCCGGCAGCGGCACGCCGTCCAGCCAGCCGCGCAGCTCCGAGGTGTCCGAGGTGAACTCGACCAGGCCGCGCATCAGCGCCAGGCCGAGCTCGTCGCCCGGCGCGACACCCGCCAAGCGGTCCCGCGCCGCGTCCGCCACGGCCTTGAGCAGGCCGGGCCGCAGCTCGGGGTCCAGCAGCCGGTCGGCCACGTCGATGCGGGCCTGCTCGAGCACCTCGATCACGATCGAGAGCTCGGTCTCGTAGCCGAGCATTCGCGTCACCAGCTCCAGGTGCTCGGTCGCGGGCACCGCACCGTCGACCACGCCCTGCAACAGCTGCGCCCACACCATCGCCCGGTCGATCGGCGCCAACGAGGGCAGCACCTCGGGCAGCGCCCGGCGCGAAGCGTCGTCGTAGCGGATCTTGGCGTAGGTCAGGTCGTTCTCGTTGAGCAGCAGGAACCGCGGCGCTTCGCGGCCCACCAGCTCCGGCACCTCGGTCCGGGCACCGTCGACGGTCACGCGGACGGTCTCGTGCGTGTCGCCGTACAGGCCGATGTCGATGGTGTGCGGTCGCAGCGTGGGGTGCGACCCGGGCGCGGTCTGCGTCACGGCGAACGACGTGATCACGCCGTCGGCGACGGTGAAGTCCGGTGCCAGCGTGGTGACGTTGGCGGTGCCCAGCCAGCGGTCCGCCCAGTCGGTCATGTCCCGGCCGACGGCCTCGCCGATCGCCGCGTTGAAGTCGGCGAACGTGGCGGCGCCGTAGGCGTGCCGGGCGAAGAAGATTCGCAGCGCCTCGCGCATCGCGTCGTCGCCGATGTGGTGCGCGAGCTGGCGCAGCGCCGAGGAGCCCTTGAAGTAGGAGATCCGGTCCAGGTCCAGCAGCGCCGACATCGCGTCCGCGCCGTCGATCCACACCGGGTGCGTGGACGGCCGCTGGTCGGCGGTGTAGGCCTGTCCCTTGCGCCGGGCGGAGAACGTGGTCAGCGGACCGGTGAACTCGGTGACCTCGCTGGGCACCCGGTGCGCCAGGTAGTCCGCGAACGCCTGGCCCAGCCACAGGTCGTCCCACCACTTGTTGGTCACCAGGCCGGCCCACCACATCAGCGACAGGCCGTGCGCGATGACCACCGCGCGAGTCTCGTGCTCGCTGCGCGGTGCCGGCGTGCGGAACAGGTACAGCTCCTTGAGCAGCACGCAGCCGGGGTGGTCCAGCGACAGGTAGCTGAACTCCGGCGCGAAGACCTGGTCGAACCGGCCGAACGGGTAGCGCACGCCGAACAGCCGGTGGAACTCGTCCAGGCACTGGGCCGTGACGTCGAAGATCTCCTGGATGTCGGTTTCCAGCGCCTCGGCGACCGACCGCCGGCAGTGCACCCCCAGCGGCACGCCGTCGTGCACGGTTTCGAACGACGCGTAGGGCCCGGCGACGACCGTGGTGAGGTACGTCGCCTGCGCCACGGCTTGCTCGACCCGCCACCGACCGGGCGAGACCTCGGTGGCCGCACCGGTCCCGAGGACCGTCCAGTCCTCGGGGACGGTGACGTCGAACGTGAACGGCGCCTTGAGGTCGGGCTGGTCGAAGCACGCGAAGATGCGCGGAGCGTGGTCGAGGAACACCGCTCCGTACACGTAGACGCGGTCGTCGGCCGGGTCGACGTAGCGGTGCAGGCCCTTGGACTCCCGCGAGTAGGCCATGTCCGCGACCACGACGAGCTCGTTGTCCGCGGCCAGGCCGGTGAGCGGCAACCGGCCGTCCACCAGCGAGGACACGTCCAGCTCACGGCCGTTGAGCCGGGCTTCGAGCAGCACCTCCGGCTTGACGTCCACGAACGTCGTGCCGCCCGCGACGGCGGTGAAATCCACCTTCGTGATCG
Source organism: Saccharothrix saharensis (assembly GCF_006716745.1). Classification (NCBI taxonomy): domain Bacteria; kingdom Bacillati; phylum Actinomycetota; class Actinomycetes; order Pseudonocardiales; family Pseudonocardiaceae; genus Saccharothrix; species Saccharothrix saharensis. The sequence continues at coordinate 8,699,218 of NZ_VFPP01000001.1, forward strand.
ATCGAAATAGTTTTCCGTCGCCGGTCAGATCCAGGTCCACGGCATTTGAGCGGATCTCCAACAATGCACCCCGGGCGGCGGCCTCGGAACGAGTCAAACTGGCCATGCGGCGACCCCTCCTGCTTGGTAGGGAGGATCGTAAACACGACTTCTGCGGCGTCAACGGGCCAATTTGATTCCCCTATCGGGACCGCCCAAGGAATCCTGATGGCCCGCACGCCGGCACCCCGCTTGGGCCGGTTGGACCCGTTCGGCGGTATGGCGGGCGCTATCGGCCGAGGTAGTCGCGCGCGACGCGCTTCGGCACGCACAGTCGCCAGGCGTCCACGACCAGCTCCTCGAGTTCGGCCAGGTCCAGTCGCGACAGTGTCACCCGTACCCAGTTGTACCGCTCGTCCGGAGTTACCGGCGGGTGGAATTTATCTGGATCAGAGGCGATGAGGGCGGCTCGCTCCTCCCGGGGGAACGCGAATCCCATCGTCAGCTCGTCGGGTGACAGGGCGAGGTAGACGATCCGCCCGATGCGGAATTTCACCCGGTCGCGGACCAGCGCCTCCTCCGTGCGGGGAAGCGCCCGCGCGATCCGCCGCACGTCGTCGGCCGTGACGCCCCGGCGCGGCGCCGACCACCCGCGGGTGAACGCCAGGTAGCAGTACTCGTCGATCACCTTCGCCAGCGAGCGCCCCGGCCTGCCGAGGTCGTCGAGCAGGTCCGGCTCCGGCACGCCCGCCTGGGCCAGCAGCTCCGCCGCCCAGCCGCGGGTGAGCCGCAGGTGCGCCCGGTACGCCACCGCGTGGCGACCGCCGTGCAGCCGGTCGGCGATCATGTTGTCCCAGGGCGGCAAGCTGTTCGGGCGCAGCGCGAAGAGCAGCTTGGACGCGGCCGTCGGGCCCAGCGTCCGGGTGCCGCGCGGGGTGCTCGCCGCCGCGGTCGCCGACAGCGCGGCGAAGGCCTCACCCAGCCGTTCCACCTGCTCGTCGGTCAGCTCGGCGAGCCACGTCCCGCGGTCGGGCAGCGCCGACCGCCACGTCGCCCACCAGGCCGCCAAGCCCTCGTCCAGCACGCGTGGCTCGCCCGGGCGGGGCGTGCGGATCCGGCAGCCCCACGCGTTGAGCCACGCGTGCGCGGCGTCCCGGTGGGCCGACCGGCCCAGGTCGAACTCCGGTGCGGTGGCGGACGCCAGGACCGTCCACGACTTCTCCGGGGTGGTGGTGCCGCCGAACTCGGCGACGGCGGCGCGCAGGGTGATCAGATCCGGTTTCACGACGCGGGACCCTAGCGCCGCACCCTTGCGCGACGGCGTCGTCCTGGGTAGAAACATCGCGAGCCCGGCGCCCGGCCCGCCCCAGCTGCGCGCACCCCAAACCCGTTTCGGCCCACCGCCGCGTCCTTGGAGTGCCACGACATGACCGAGCCCTGGCTCTTGGAAACCCGCGTGTTCAAGCTCAAGCCCGGCACCCGGGACGAGTTCGACCGGATCAGCCGCGAGGGGACCATCCCGCTCATGCGCCGCATCGGCATCACCGTGCTCGCCTTCGGACCGTCCCCTTTGGACGAGGACGAGTGGCACCTGGTGCGCGCGTTCCCCGGCATGCAGGAGCGCGTCCACCTCGCCGGGTCGCTGTACGAGCAGCCGGAGTGGGCGGCGTTCGACGGCCCGGTGGGCGAGATGATGGCCGACTACAGCACGGCGCTGGTGCCCGTGCCCGCGAGCACGGTCGAGCTGCTGTCCCAGCCCGGCGCCTTTGCCTAGGATCCGGCCGGTGACCACCAACCTGTCGCACCTCGAAGCCATCACCAACGTCGACGCCGACTACCGCCACTACGCCAAGGACGTCATCGCCCTGCCCGACCACGACCTGGTCTTGCCCGACGCGCACCTGAAGTGGTACGAGGTGCGCGAGCCGCAGGACGTGGTGGAGGACGGCCTGCGCGAGCAGGCCAAGGCGTTCCTGCGCGACCAGGCCGCGACCGGCGGGCTGGACATCTCCGGCGACCTCGGCTTCGTCATCCACCACCTGTGCCGGGGCGAGTTCTACTTCCTCATCGTCTGTACCTGGCGGCGCGAGAACGAGATGTGGCAGACCGTCTACATCCGGGACATGCAGCAGCACGACGACTTCCGCCGGTTGGAGCAGGGCCGGCACCGCGAGGTGCTGTGCGTGTGGGAGATGGGCGCCCTGCTGCACGAGCAGCAGGCGTGGATCCGCTACCTGTACTCCGACCGGGACGTGCAGGCCAGGATCGCCTACCTCGACGACCGGTTCACCGGCACCGTGTGACGTGGTCCGGGGTCGCCGCCGCACGACGGCGACCCCGGGCTCCGATCACGTGACCGGTTCTCCGATCGGATCCTGGCGCCGCTTGCGGTTCCACCGCAGGAACAGCAGCGCCGTCACGGTGACCAGCAGCGGCCACAGCATGTACACCGCCGTGGCCGCGGTCAGGCCCACCACGCCGAGGAACGCCACCAGCGCGGCGTACCACGCGGGCGACCTGGGCGGCAGCAGCTTCAGCGCCGCCGCCGTGCCGATCAGGTACACCGCGACGAACTGCCCGGTCGTCAGCAGCACCAGCAGCTTGGCGCCCGTGCCGGTGCCCATCGCCACCGCCAGGGACAGGTAGCACAGCGCCACCACGACCACCAGGCTGCGCCGGGGCACCTCACCCGCGACCGTGCCGCCGGAGAGCCTGCCCGGGAACGCGCCGTCGCGGGCCAGGGCCGCGCTCAGCTTCGACGCGCTGGCCATGTAGGCGTTGATCGAGCCGATGGTGAGCAGCACGGCCGCGATCGCCGCCACCACCTTCACGTCGCCGCCGACCGTGCGCGCGATCAGCTGACCCAGCGGCGCCTCGCCGTCGGCGGCGGCCGGACCGAGCACCGCGATGATAGCGAACGCCACCGACAGGTACAGCAGGCCCACGATCGCCACCGCGATGCCGGTGGCGCGCGGCAGGTCGCGCTCCGGCTTGCGGAACTCCTGCGCCAGGTGCGTGATCGCCTCCCAGCCCGCGAAGCTCCACACCAGCAGGCCCGCCGCCGACGCGACCGCGGTCCAGCCGTGCGGCGCGAACGGTGTCAGGTTGCCCAGGTCGACGTGCGGCACCGCGAGCAGCACCGAGCCCAGCACCAGGAACACCAGCAGCCCGGCCAGCACGAACTGCACCGCGCCCGACGCGCGCAGGCCGATCCAGTTCGTCACGGCCATGCTGGTCAGCAGCGTCAAGGCGGTCACCACGACCGTCCACTGCCCGCCGCCGACGGCCTGCTCCACGTACGCGCCCGCGAACAGCGCCGCCGCCGTCGTGCCCGGCGGCACGGCGAAGTAGAAGCACCAGCCGACCACGGCCGACAGGCGCTCGCCGAACGCCAACCGCGCGTAGGTCGAGACGCCGCCCGCGTCGGGGTGACGCGCACCCAGCGCCGCGAACGTCGCCGCCAGCGGGGCCGACAGCACCACCAGCGCCAACCACGCCAGCAGGGAGGCGGGCCCCGCCACGTCGGCCGCCAGCGCGGGCAGCGCGATGACGCCCGTGCCCAGCACCGCGCCCACGTACATCGCGGTGCCCTGGCCGACGGTGAGCCGGCCGCCACCGACGGCCGTCATGCGTCACCGCGGACGAGCGCGATCGACGGCCCGAGCGCGTCGAGGAACGGCCGCTGCACGCTGAACGACGTGAAGCCGAACCGGTGGTGCGCGGCCACGACCTGCGCCGCGATCTCCTCCGCCGTGCCGATCAGCACGTAGGGCGAGTCGAGCACCACCTCCTGCGGCACCTCCCAGTCCGCCGCGATCCCCGCCGCCGCCGCTTCCCGGTCGTCGGTCACCGCCACGACCTGTACGAACGCGTTGAGCGTGACGTCACGGCCGGCCGCCGCGTCGCGCACGAACGCGACCCGCTCCGCGGTCTCGTCGGAGCCGATGATGCGGAAGTTGCCGGTGGCCTTGCCCGGGACGTGCCGGATGCCGCCCACGCTGACCACGTCGGCGCGTTCGGCGGCCAGGCGCAGCATCCGGTCACCGGTGCCGCCGATGAGGACCGGCGGGTGCGGCACGTCCGCTTCCTGGGCGAGCATCTTCTTCAGGTCGTCCAGCAGGGACACGACGTGCGCGACCCGGGCGTCCATCGGCGTCCACGGAATGCCGGCCAGGTCGAACTCCTGCTTGATGATCCCCGCCCCGACGCCCAGCACGAGCCTGCCACCGCTCATCCGCTGGATCGTCTGCACCTCCCGGGCCAGCAGCGACGAGTTCCAGAACCCCCCGTTGAGCGCGTAGGTCCCGATGCCGAGGGTCGGCGAGACCTGCGCGGCGAGGTTGAGCACCGAGAACGGCGACGTCCGGTTCGGCCCGAGGTGGTCGACGGCCAGCACGGAGTCGAACCCGAACCCCTCGGCGACCTGGCACACCTCCACGAGCGCGTCGTGCGTGGCCGGTGTGGCCAGTGTGATCCCGAACGATAAGTGGTGCACATCATCCCCCGCGGTGTCGTAGTCGGCGAAAATACGCAAACAGTTCCGTGCCTGCCGAGGCAGGTCAACACGTCCCGAAACCTGGTCGGGTATCGCACGATAGGGAATCCCGATGGCGTCATGCGAACGGCCGCACCCGAACGGCGCACTTGGCGCGGGCAGGGCCTCGGCGTCGTCGTTCGGCCTGGTCGGCGCTGTTCGCGAGCCATCAGGGCTTGCCGAGGTGTCGGTGGCCGGGACCGGTCCGCGACGCGTCGGGCAGTCGCCGCGCCGGTCGGGCACGAACCTCGGCGCGGTTGACCGGGGAGCTCCGGCTGCGCGTTCGACGGCGGTTGCCCGCTCTCGTCGTGCTCCCCGGCGGTGCGGTGGGAGAGGGGTCAACCGGTCGACGTCGTGGTCGAGGACCCGGGTCGGCGAGCCAGGACGGCCCACACCGTCTTGCCCACCGCGTGGCGCACGGCTCCCCAGCGCCGGCACAGCTGTTCCACGAGCACCATCCCACGACCGCGCGTCACCCTGATCGAGGACCGGCCCACCACCGGCAGGTGCGGCGACAGGTCGGTCACTTCGACGCGGATGAGCGCACGGGTGCGGCGCAACCTCCGGCGCGTAGACCCGCCGCTCCTGCACGCTGAGCGAATGCGGCTCGTCGTCGAGCGCGTCGACCAGCAACCGCTGGTCGAACAGGGCGTCGACCACCTGCTCCACCACCGCCCGCTGATCGGGCGCCAACTGCGCGACCAGCTCGCTCAGCGTGTGTTCGCCGGTGAGGAACGGAGCCAGGCGGTCCAACCACTCGTAGCTTGCACTACCGGTCAGCGTGCGGGCACCGGCGAAGCCGTGCACGTACACCCCGTCCGGGCTTCTCGCATACCGCACGTCGGCACGCAGCCGTGGACGCACCCTGGACCCCTGGTGTCGACCGTTCACCGGAGCAGAATTCGTCCGCCGGGGACCGGCAACTCGGATCGCGCAGAGCTGCCGGCGGCGCTGCGTGATCCGGACCGGGGGTTCGACGCGATCATCGTGGGCGAGTACGAGCGGGCGTTCGCCGGGGACCAGTTGCCTCGCCTGCTGGCGCTGTTCCGCCGCTACGGGGTGCAGGTGTGGCTGCCCGAGGCCGGTGGCAGGTTGGAGCCGGACAGCGCCAAGCACCAGGCGCTGATCGACATGTTGGAAGCCCAGTCGCTACGTGAGGTCGCACGAGCCCGGCACCGCGCGATGGCCTCCATGCGCGTGCAGACCCTGGAAGGGCGCTTCCCCGGCGGTCGGGCGCCCTACGGCTATCGGTTGGTGGAGTCCGGCGCGCACCCGCGCCTCGCCGACGCCCGCCGCGGCCGCATGACCTATCGCCTGGAGATCGACCCGGAGACGGCTCCGGTGGTGCGGTGGCTGTTCGCCGAACTGTCTTTCGGCGACGTCCTCGAAGACGAGGTCGTCGGGGAAGCCGGAGGTGTAGTTACCGGCGTAGCCGAGGGTGACGCGGGTGCGGACGTGTCCGTACTGGATAGCAGCGGCGATCAGTCCGCGTGGTCGGCGGACGATGAACCAGGCCAGGATGCGACGCAGGCAGCTCGCGTTGATGGCGGGCTTGCTCGGGTCTGGCGGGGATAGCGTCGGTGCGGCCGTGGGCGCGGCAGTAGTCGTGGACCCAGCCGATCATGGCGTTGATGTCTTGGAAGATCTGCTGGCTGGTGCGGGCTGCCCCGGTGGCTCTGGTCTTGAGCACGCTCGCCCCAACCTTGCCGTTGACCAGCAGGATGAACGGGAACAGCAGGGTGGCTTCGTGCAGTGGCTGCACCACGTTGACCGCGGTGATGACGGGTTAGACGACAACCCAGGGGTGGGGGCGTAGCTCTCCGTCGGATTCGGTGCCGGTGGGTGGTGGGACGCCTTCGAAGTGCTTACCGCGCAACAGGATGAGGTCGTTGGTGCGGTCGCGCTGAATGCAGCCGCGTTCCAGGGTCAGCGTTACTGGTGGAGTATACGTATTCCGACCGAGTGCTGTTCCGGAACCGTTGTGACACAAGCGTTTCGGCTCGTTCGACGGTGGCGCGATCCTGCCACTGCACACACACGCCGGGTCGGGCCGTGGACTTGGGCCTCCGACAAGGGCGCACAGTGGTGTGGTCCACCGTGCGCCCCTCGGGTGTCTGAGTCCGTCAGATCAAGTCAAGCAGCTCGTCGACGATGGCGCGGATGGCTCCGCCGATGGTGCCGCGCAGGGCAGCTGCGACGAAGGTGACCGGACATCAGCACCACGATCGCCCAGCGCAGCCGCACCGGATCGTTCGAGGTCCTGGTGACCACTGAAGCTTCCGGCCTTCCTCCATCGATAAAGGCCGGACGTACACGCTCGGACGACGAGCCACAACCATCTCCCGTACTCGACATGCGGGACCAGCCTCGCCGATCAGCTCACAGGACCGATTACCGGGTCAACCCTCCGGGACACGCCACTGGATCACGGTTTGTCCAGCTTGAGCGCCCTTACCATACCCGCTGCCCGGATCTCACCGTACTTGTTGGAGAGGTCTCGTTTGAAGTCGCCCCATTGACGCCTGATCTCCGTGACGCCCGCCCTGTACGCCAGGTCGAAATTGCGGAAGGCCAAGTTCACTACACGGCTCCGCCGGGTATTCTCCGTGTCCTTATTGAGGTCGTGGTCGTGCTTGGTGCGACCGCTGCAGTTCTGTTTCGTGCCGTTCACGTAGTTCGGGTAGCAACCGGTGGCCAGTTTCTCACTGGGGCGCCGGCTGGCTACTTGCCGAGTCCACTTGTCCATGTCATTGAGGTTGTGCATGTTCGCGACGTACCAGGAGACGTCCCACAGCTTCACGGCCGGTGCGTCGAGTCCGAGTCCGGGAGGGTTGGTCCGGTCGACCTTCTTGTTCGGGTCGGCGTAGTCCGCGTAGTTGCTGTGCGCGTAGAAATCCTCGATCGCATGCCACCCGCGCCCCAATTGCTCGATGACGTTGCACTTCGGGCGGCCCTTGTTGAGGTCGAACCTGCAGTTGCGGCCGGTGGTGATGTTCTTCGGGTTGCCGCTGGCGTCCACGAGTTCATCGGCGAAGTCCAGTGCGTATTTGTACCGGACGGTGGCGTAGCGGACGCAGGTCGCGAGGGCGAAGTCGGCCTTATTGCGGCTCACGGGGTAGGTCTTGCCGTCGTTGTCCTCGCTGGCGAGGTAGTCCGCGTTGTCGCAGTGAGCCTTGGCTTCCATGCCCTCGTCGACATCGGGTGCCTGAGAAGCGCCCTTGAATTGTGTCTGCGACCAGCTCTGGACCGAATCCTCGGTGTACAGGGCCTCGATGGTCATGCGTGCGTGCACGTTGCCGGCGAAGGCTGAGGCTGGCGGTCCGGCCGTGCTCATCACCATCGTGACGGACCCGAGCATGACGATCAGGAGTCCGATGGTGGTGACCGGACGTGGTCTTGCGTTTCCAACTCTGGACATCTGGTACCTCCGTTGGCCGTGGTGAAGGTTTCCGGACACAGGGCGGACGGGAAGTTCCGAGTGGTCCGGGGCCGGTCATGGGTTACCGTTCTTCTTGATGAAGCCGCGGCACCTCTAGTTCTTCTCACGATATCCGAAGACTGCATCGGTCCTGCTCAAGCGGACGTTGTTCCCGTCTATGAACCAAGCCTTCCAGTTGTTGCCCGGTTGGCTGATCGCGCTGAAGCGGGGCAGCGAGTCCACGTACTGGTCGCCTACTGGGTACGACCCCTTCACCCTGGTGTCGTCCGTGTTCTGGAAGACGATGCGCACCAGAACCCCCTGGGGGATGTCGTTCGGTAGCGACCAGCGGACGCTGCGCTTGACCGTCCACACAGAACAGTCCAACCCGTACAGATGCGGTGCGTCGTAGACGCTCGCCTTGGTGTCCATCGTCGCTGCTGACGCCATGCCTGGAACCATCAGGCCGACGCCTACGGCCGCCACGGCCAGAACCAGGGCGACAACCGTCCGGACACCCCACCACGCCACCACGACGCCGCCGCCGCGGACCCGCGGTCGGAGGACACCTTGAGCGCGCTCTCGCGACATCGACATCGACATCCCTTCTCTCTGACGGTGACGGAGAGGTCCGACACATGTCGGGACTCGACCGTTGCGTGGACTCCGTGGTCACCGATCGATAGCCGCAATCCCAGTCAGCGTGAAACACCTCCGGCCATCACGCCAGCGCAGGCCAACCGACGACGCCTCGCTCGGATTACTCCCGGTGAGCGGCCCCGTCGCGCCCCCCGTTCGCGTCGCTTGCACGACCTGGCCGTGCATCGCCACCGTCCACCGACCGCTGACCGGCAGGCCTCAACCTCATCCCGATGCCTGAACCCGACCCTCACCTCGTCCGAATGGGCAACACCGTGCGCACCGAAGCCGCAATGCCCTACGTCCACCTCGTATTCAGGGCGTGGCTCGGCGCGACCCGGAAGGTCGACCGGGTATTCGATGTGACGGACGGCCGCATGACATGCAACCGAGCGGGGAGACGCGACGGCTCGCGGTCACACATTTTGAGGTTGTCCCCGGAGACCGGACACCGGGTTTTATGCCACGAGGGCGAGGTCTTGACGATAGCCGACGCGGACTTCATGCGGGTGCGGCAGCCCAGTGTCAAATGTAGACGGTCGTGGTTGTAGTAGCCGAGGTAGGCGAAGACGTCGCGTCGGGCGTCCTCGCGAATTCGGCGTCGGCCGCCGAGCCTTCGGGGAGGTCGAGCTTCGGTTCGGCGATCAGCGCGGCGAACCTGGCCATGGCCGCTGGGTCGGCTTGGTCGTGGGCGGTGTCGAGGAGCTGTTGCATCTCGGACTTCGGCTTGAGGTCCGGTTTCTGGTGCCAACCGGCGACCGTACGGACGGCGATTCCCAGGTGCTCGGCGAACGCTTCGTTGGTGAGGCGCATGGCTGCCTGGAGTGCGCTGGCGGTTCGGTCGGTCCAGCCCTCGTGCAGGCTCATCTTCTCGCTATCCCCCCCGGAGCGATGTGCACTGGTTGTGCAGCGGACGTGCATCGGTGATGCATGGGGTCGAAGGCGCTTCCGCAGTGGAATCGAGCCATGGAAAACAGCTCGCTCCACCAGCGGAAATGCCTCGGGCTAGCGGCGGTCGCGGACGTGTTCGAGCACGTTCGAGATGTCCGACTTGAGGTCGTCGAGGAGGTTGGTGATGTCGTTGAGCCGCTGCTCGAAACCGTCCAAACGGGACCACAGGCTGTCGGTCGGGTTGGTGATCGGCTCGTCGGCTTCCGGCGGCCTTCGGCCGTGCAGCACGGCGTCGAGGTGCTGCGGGTGCCAGCCGAGCGTTGTCGACAGGGACTCCAGGGTCCGCGGGCTGCGGCGGCGCTCGACTGTGTGGTGCTGGATCTCGCGCACGATCGCCTGCGAGACGTGCGAGCGGCCGGTAGCGGTCTACGGGCGGTGCTCGACCGAGGACAACCAAGATCCCGAGACGTCGCGCGGCTGGCAGTTCGGCAACGCGCGGAAGTTCGTGGAACCGCTCGGTGGTGTCGTCGCTGAGGAGTTCTTCGACGTGGGGCAGTCGCGGTCCGTGCCGTGGGAGCGGCGGGAGGAGGCGGCTCGGCTGCTGGCGGCGTTGAAGAACCCGTATCGCGGGTGGAACGCCGTGGTGGTCGGTGAGGGCACGCGGTGTTGGTTCGGCAATCAGTTCTCGCTCGTCGCGCCGAGATTCGCCGCGTACGGCGTCGATCTGTGGGTGCCGGAGCTGGGCGGGAAGTTCGACGCCCGGAACTCCTCGCACAAGATGCTGATGAGCGTGCTCGGCGGGATGAGCGAGCCCGAGCGCCAGCATGTGCAGGCACGTGTCCGGGCGGCGATGGACGCTCAGGTCGTGAACGAGGGGCGGCACCAGGGCGGACGTGCGCCCTACGGCTACGTGGTCGGGGACGGCGGTCCGCACCCGAATCCGCGGAAAGCGAGTGAGGGCTACCGGTTGCGGGTGCTGGCGATTGACGAGCCGTCCGCCGAGGTGGTGCGGCGGATCTTCGCCGAGTACCTGAGCGGTCGAGGCGACCGGGCGATCGCAACGGGCCTCAACCGGGATCGGATTCCGTGCCCATCGGCTCGGCGGCCCGACCAGAACCGGCACCGGTTGGCGGACGGCTGGCAGGGCAGCACGGTACGGGCGATCCTGGACAACCCGAGGTACACCGGGTTTGCGTTCTTCGGGCGGTGGGCGCGGCAGGAGACGCTGCTCGACCCTGACGACGTGGCGGCCGGCTACGTGATCCGCTTCCGACGAGCGAGCGCTGACCGGATCGTGAGGTCCCGCAAGCCCGCGCACCCGGCGATCGTGAGCGTCGAGGAGTTCACGCAGGCGCACCTGCTGCGCAAGTCGAAGTCCGCCGGCGAGCTGAAGACGGCGCGCAAGACCGAGCGCGCCGAGCGGCCCACGAAACGGCCGTACCTCTTCCGGGGCATCGTCCGGTGCACCGCCTGTGGTCGGAAGATGGAGGCCAGTCCACGGGCGCGCGGCGTGTACTACAGGTGTCCGGCTCGGACGCTCGCGCCCGGATCACCTGCGCTGGCCACTCATCCGCCCACGGTCTACCTCCGCGAGGACGTTCTTCAGGAAGCGGTGAACGGGTGGCTCGGACGATTGATCGCACCGGAGAACCGGGACCGGACCGTTGCCTCTCTGGTCGAGTCTCAGGGAATCAGCAGTGCGGTCAACGGGAGGGAGGCCGCCAAAGCGCGGCTCGCCAAAGCGGAGGCGCAGTTGAGCCGGTTCCAAGAGGCCATCAAAGCCGGAATCGACCCGCTGGCACTGGTCGAGCCGATGAACGAGGCTCAGGCGGTTCGAGCTGCCGCGCGAGCGGAACTGGAGGGAACCCCGGCACCGGACGCCCTGAGCGCCGCCGAGGTGCACGCGATGATCGACTCGCTGGGGAACGTCGAAGAGGCGTTGGCCGATGCCAACATAGAGAGCGTGGCGAGCCTCTACAGGGCGATTGACCTGCAAGTTCGCTACACGCACACGGCCCACGAGGCTGATGTGATCATCAAACCCGTGGGCCGTGTGAATAGTGCGCGTGTCCGAGAGGGTTTGTTGACCCCCTCGGAGCGGGAGATCTCCCGCGCTCATCGCGCGGAGAGACATGCGGCAACCTTATCGCAGGCGCGGTGTAGCGCAAGCATAACGCGGGAGAATGCACGTGTCGAATCACATCGCGGCACCGAATCGGCACTGTGCGGAGTGGCTTGGTCGACCTATCCACACCGGATGGTAGGGGAGGAGCGTGCGGCGGACGGCACGGTTGGCTGTTCACTTCGATGTACCGTCACACCCGCGCCGGTCAGGAAATGGGCCAACTGGAGTTGACCTCCTGCCTGCTGCGGCTCACCGAAGCTCACCGGCTCGGTCACACAGTGTTTGGCGGGGCGTCATCGGCGGGGAAGAACCTTCGGCGGAAGGACAATGATCCGAGCCGACGACTTCTCCGTGGTCACGTTGTTGTGTGAAGGAGATCGTCGACGAGCAGGGGGATGACCTCCGGGTGGTGCCGGGTGATCACCGGCACGACGTTCGTCCAGTGGAGGAACCGCAGCATCTCCGCTGCCGGCCGTCCGGTCGAGCCGAGACCGGTCTCCATCGCCAGGCGGTACCACCCGCGCCCCCGCTCGTAGTCGGACGGCATGGTCCGGACGAGGTGTGCGGCCATGTCCTCTGCACCGGCGTTGGCCAGCACCACCGCCGCCCTCTCCCGCTGCTCGGGGTGGGCGATTTCCACCGCCTGGCTCGCGGACGCGCCCTCCAACACCGCTTCGAGCGACTCGGTGAACGTCGTCAACGCTGGGAGACCGCTCAGAGTCTTGGTCACCGCGAGTCGGCCAGCCGTTGTATCCGGGGCGGAGGACCGTGCGGCGGCACAGTGTAATGCTGTGGAGAGCTGTCGGACACGGCCCAGGTCACGTCGGGCCGCAGCCGCCTCCAACACGCTGAGCAGCGCGTCCAGGTGGTCGTCGTCGTTCGAGATCTCGTCGAGGCACACGTCCGCCACGTCGACCGCGCCCGCGTGCTCGGCGGACTGGGCGAGGGCCGCGCGCAGCGCGTTGCGTCGCCCTTTGGGGACGAGGAAGGCCAGATGGCTGGCATCGGAGGTGAACGGCCGCCGGGCCAGGGCGGCGGCGACCACCCGCCACGCCGAGTCGGTCTTGCACCGCATGATCGTGGTGACCGCCCTGGTCAGCTCTCCAGTCTCGATCAGCGCTCCTGCGGTAGCGGCGAAAGCCTCCTCTCTGAGGTGTCGATCGGACAGGCCGAGGGAGATCTCCAGCGCGGTCGGTGCCTCTCCCAGTTCGGCGGCAGCACGTACGACAGCCAAGAGCGCTTGTTCGTCGTCACCGGCGCGTGCTCTGGCCAGAGGCAGATCGCCGGTCAGGGCCGTCGCCGCAGCGAGCTGATCAGCGAACTCGATGCTGTGCCCGGATTCATCGACCTTCGCTATGAGTCGCTTTGCGGCAACGGCGTCACCGCACCGCGCGGCGGCCTGCGCCACGACCGCCATCCCGTTCAGGTCATCGACCGGGTTGGTGCCTGCTTCGACGAGGTTCATCGCGGCGGAGAGGAGCTGTTCAGCCATTTCCGGCCTTCCGGTGACCGCGGCATGGCGGGCGACGGACGCCAAAGCCGCACTGTCCGCCGCGCGCGTCGCGAGCCTGGCCGCACGTGTCAGGTCACCCGCCTCCGCGACGGCGACCGTCAACGCGCGGGTATTCCGGGTGCCGCCGATCCCAGCCAACCGGTCCTCGAGTTCGACGGCTTGGCCCTCTGGCCAGGGCACGGCGCCGAGCAGGTGGACGAGGAGCGGGCGCGCGTCGGATGCGTCGAGCGATGCGACGAGTTCCACCACGGTCCGGAAATCACCGCACCTCGCCGCCACCTCCGCTCGCGCACTGGCTACCTCGACCTCTGACGCTCCCGAGCGGAACAGTGAGCGGACGACCGCGTCGGCGAGGTCGTACGGCAACAGCCGTGAGGCGGCGCGCGTGAGGTGGCGCAGCGCGTTCCGGAACTCCCATCGAGGAATGCCTGGCAGGAGCCGAACGGCGTGATCGAGGTGGCGGCGGGCGCGCTCTGCGTCGTCGGAAACCTCCGCTGTGCCCAGGTACATGCGCAATCGGGCGGTCTCGTCGTCGATGGAGTTGATCACGACGTCCGACTGCCCGGCACCCCATCGGGCCTCGATGACGCGACCGATCTCGCCGAAGTCGTCGGCCGACAGGCCCGTTCGTGGTCGCAGGACGCCGGATGCCTCGGTTGGATCTCTGACTGCGATCGTCGCCTTGGCGATGGCCGCGGCCGCCCGGCGCCGGTCGGTCGGCTCGCTCAGCAGGTCGAGCAGCTGCTCTGCGTGGGATAGCGTGGATCTCGCGGTGTCTGTGTTCTGCCCGGCGACCGCGACAAGCGCTAGTGCCTCGACGCGGTCCACGACCGAGTCGATGGAGTTGGCGAGTTCTCGGGCACGGTGGTGTCGGCCGAGTGCCGCCCATGCGGCCGGCAGGTCAACCGGAATCGCGGCGTTGCGGTTTTTCAGCCGTTGCCGGTTGAGCGCGAGTCGGGTCATCGCTGTCACGGTGACCGCGTGTCGCGCGAGAAGTCTCTCCTCGGTCGTGACGAGCTGACGCAGAGCCTCGGAATCGCTCCCGGAGACCTTTCGCATCAGGTCGAGCCGGTCGCGGTCGGTCGCAACCGCGACCATCCGGACGACATCGTCCTCCTCGGCCACCATGCGGAAGTACCCGTGCAGCAGGTATTCCGGCGTCGACGTCGGCCATCGGCGGTCCCGGTACATGTCGGCCCACCGGTGGATGCGCGTCCGGTGCTCGTCCACGGCGGAGCCAAGGTGTGCCACGGCTTCCGTCAGCAATTCGGCGTGGCTCAAGAGGTACACCTCACCTGCGGTCCACGGGCTCGGGCGGGAGGCGAAGCTCCGGCAGGCGGTCGACGCGAGCCGTTCGGTCATCGCGCGCCGGGTCACGTCGGTCAGCTCCGCCAAGTCCTCCGCCGACAGTCCTCCGCCCGAAGCTACGACGAACCCCACCAGATCGCGTTGCCCGGTCAGCAATCCGCGCAATTCCCTTTCCTTGTCCGCCCGGCTCACGATGGCGGCCGGGGATGGCGCCAGTTCACGGACCGAGGAGCTTGTGCGGAGCGGGTGATCCTGGGGCACGTCGTAGGGCAGCGGACGGTGGGAACGGCTCGCCACCACGACGTTCGAACCGAACGGTGGGGTGACGGGGAGCAATCCCGCGATGCTGTAATCGTCCGGCCCCGTCGTGACACCCCGGTCCTCGTCGAGACCGTCCACCAGCAGAACGAGCCGCTCGTCCCGTGATCGGCACAACGCCGCGGAGTCCTCCAGCATGCCCAGCAAGTGCGCTTCTCGGGTCGCCTCGGATAAGTGCACCGGGGGTGTTTCACTCAACATTTCGGATAGCTGCCCGAGGACATTTTCGATGAACGCACCGCGGTGGTTCTGGCCAGCCATTCGAGCGGTGACGAAGAAAGATACAATCCGTACGCCGGGAGGCGGATTCAGGGTGAACCACGACAACAACGCCGACTTGCCCGCCCACGGCTCGCCCTGCCACCAGGCATAGGCCCCGGACTGCGACGAGCAGAACTCGGCCAGTTCCGCGAGTTCGGCCTCGCGTCCGACCAGGACCTCTGGCGCCATACGCCTGACCTGGTGCAGGTACCGCGACCGGAAAGGTGCGCCCGCCGTGAGGTTCACATCCCCGACGTGCAGGCCCGCGTTCGCGTAGCCGCCGGGTGCGGTCGCGGCGCCGTCCAGGTGCCCGGCCTGCACCACGATGCCGGACGACACGGCGGCGGTCTGCGACACGGTCCGGGACGTGCGGACGGGAGCAGGTCTTCCCGTCTCGTCGGGTCCGCCGCCCCTGTCGCCCACCCCCAGATCATTGCGCATCACCGCGTGCTGACATCAATTCGATCAGCCGACACGGACTTCGCGTTCCATCGGACTGTCGGGTTATGGTGTCCCTGTCGGGGATCGTTCCAACGCGACGTCGAACAAGCGGGCCGCACTATTGCGGAGATGATGCGCAGTCGTGTCCGAAAGGGGTGCGGTGAGAGATCCGCGACGGTGGTGGCAGGAGGTTGAGGCGGACGATTGGGCTGCGTTCGCCACGTCCGACGACCTCGTGCGGGAGCGGTACACGGCGCTGCTGGCGGCTTTGGAGGAACTGTCGACGCGTGGACCGATGGCCACACTCCCGGACATCTCCGCCCAGGTCAGGGTGGTCGGCTACCACGACCCCTTATCGGAAGGCGATCTTCGTGAGTCGCTGGACAAGTTGGCGACCTGGGGATTCGCCGAACCGTTTCGGGACTACGCCGCACCGGTCCGCAGCCTCCAAGGCGTGATCGTCAGGCAGGAGGCGTGGGCCCTGAGCCGCAAAGGCCGCGGCATCGTCGCGGCGGTGCGCCTGGCAGTGGTCGACGCCCGGCGCGCCCTCCAGCTGCCCAGCAGGCTCTTGGACGGCGTGGAGAGCACGATTCGCGCGCTGCTGGAGCATGCCGCGAACGATCCTGGTCGCCTGCCCATCGACCTCGACGACGTGCGCACGCGGATCGACGAACTCCGACGCGTCACCGCCGACTTCTACGACGCGCTCGCCCGCATCGTCCAGTCCGACGTCACCGACGACAGCGTGTTCGGCGACAACCGCGACCGCGTCATCGAGGCGCTGCGGCAGTTCCCCCGCGAGTACGGGAGGGCGCTGCGGCGGGTGGAGTACGCGTTGGAGGACCTCAAAGCCGCCGGGCACCACGCCGTCGCAGAGGCGGCCGTCGCCCACGCCGGCCTCATCGATGCGGCCGAGCAGCAGAGTTGGGTGGAAGACCGGGTGCGCCGGCTCGCCGACCTGGCGGCGTGGTTCCATCAGGATGGTGGTGTGCGTCGGTTGATCGGTTCGGCTACCGGCGCAGTGCACACGCTGCTCGTGGCCATCGACCGCCGTTACACGGCCCGCCGCCGAGGTTCCGACCTCGGACACGACTTCCGGCTACTGGCCCGCAGCCTCCACCGCCAGTCGACCGATCAGGAGGCCCGGCGAGTTTACGCGGCGGCCTTCGGCGACTGGCCGGCGTGGCACGCGGTACCTCGGCTGGCCGAGGAGGACGTGGCGCACGGCACCCTGGCCGCGGCAGGCCGGACCAGGCACCAGGTCGAGGTGACACTGCGGGAGCACGAGCGTCACGGCCCACCCAGCGGCCGACCGCGCAAGCTTGTGGACACGAGCCGGGAACGCGAGAGGGCTGCGGCCCAGGCTGCGGACGAAGCCTCGCAGCGCCGACACCTTGCCACGTTGCTCGCCACCGACGGGGAGGTGTCGCTGGACCACTTCACCGGGTATGCGTCCGCTGCCGTGGTGGTCTTGCTGCGTGCGGTGGAGGTGGCGCTGGCCCAGCTCGACCCGGGTACCGGTATCGGCCAGGCTTACGCGGACGGGGCGAGCGTGCGGGTGCTCGTCAGGGTCGGCGCACCAGGCCGCACGGTCCGCGTGCGGCTCGCGGACGGTGTCCTGGCCGCACCGGATGTGCGGGTGCGCGTGATTCCTTCGGGTGACATCCGCGTCCGCGAGGACCGGAAGGGTGGTGTCGCGTGAGTGTCGTTCGAGCACTGGCGCCGGAGTTGCGTGAACCCGCCCGCCGGTTGGTCGCGACCGGCCGCATCCGAGCGGAGGCGGATGCCGAGTCGTACCGCGCCGCTGTCCAGGGGCGACGGCAGCTGACCGACTTCTTCCGGTCGGAACTCGGTTGGGAGTTGGAGATCGTCGAGTCGGCGGAGCTGGTGCGGCTGCACAAGCGCCGTGCCGACGTGCCCGCCGACCGCGGTCCCCGGCTGCGCCGCGATGGTCGCGACGCGCATTTGGCGTCGAAGGATGTCTTGGCGCTCGTCGCGCTTGTGTGCGAGCAGCTGTGGCGCAGGCCGCGGATGAGCCTCCGCGAGCTGATGCAGGCCATCGCCCAAGTGTGCGCTGCGGAAGCGCCGACTGGCGGTTTGCCGCAGTTCAGGATCGTGGCCACTGACGGGACCGGCAAATCGGAGGCGCGGACCAGCCGGCTCAACCTGGTCGACGCGCTCAGGCTCCTGGTGGCCGAGGGCTCGATCTCGGTGGATGCGGACCTGGAGCGGATTGCCGGACAGGACGACGGCGATCTGGTGGTCAGTGCGTCGAGGGAGCGGCTGGCGATGAAGTTTTCCTCGCTGTCACCCACCCTCCTCGGTTTGGACGACCTGGAGCCGGAGCGCCACGTCGCAGTGCTGTCCGTCGACGTGCTGGCCGACGACACGACGGCGTACGACGAGCCGACGGTCGAAGACCGGAGGCTGCTCGCGATGCGGCGTCTGGTCGACGACCCTGCTGCGGACCCGCTCGACGACCAGGCGCCGATGCCCTATCTCCACACGCCCGCCGGTCGCGAGCGCGCGCTGGAAGTCGTTGCGGCCCTCGGGTTCGCCGCGACGGCCCGCCGTGACTGGTGGGAGGTCACCGACCCCAGCGGCATCGGCACGCTGGTCGATTTCCCCAACGGGCGCCGCAACGAGCGGCAGGCGGCGCTTGCGCTGCTGGACGCGGTGAACCTGCGGCCCGAGCCGCGCGCGGTGCTGGGCATCGCCGAGGTCGTCGAACTGTTCGAGCGGGTGCGGACGACGCTGCCCCGCTGGGCTGCGGCGTACGAGCACAGACTACCGGCCCTGGCCCGCGCCGCTGCAGCCGAACTGGTGGCGGTGGGGCTGCTCGTCCCGTTGCGCCACGACACCTGGCAGCCGACACCGGGCGTCCACTTCTGGCGGGTCAAGGTCCACCAGCCCGCCGCGCAGCCGACTGAGGAGCCGACCGACCGATGAACATCACCAAGCACCCGGTGGACGGTCTGGGCGCTGTGCGGGACCTGCGGCCGGTCGGGGTACCTGCGGTCGAAGGGCGTTGGCAGCCCTCGCGGGCGGGGGTCGTCAACTCCTGGGCGTGGTCCAACGAGGTCCTCGTCTTCGCCGACGGGTGGATGACCCTGACCGGGCCCAACGGGTCCGGCAAGTCGCTTACTGCGTCGATGCTCATCACTCTCCTGCTGGACGGGGACACGTCGCAGACGGCGCTGTCGGTGTCGGGCAAGGCGGCGGGAACGCTGACCAGCAGGCACACCGACCGCAACGAGCGCGAGGACCGCACCGGGGCGTGGTGGCTGGAGTACGGCCGCCACGACCCGCGGACGGGGGAGATCTCGTACCTGACCACAGGGTTGTGGCTGCGTGCGGTCGGCGGGAACCTCCAGCGCGCGTTCTTCATCAGCCCCGGTCGGGTGGGCGAGCACCTCGTGCTCGAACGCGACGGCAGCCCCGTGCGGATCGACGACCTTGCCATCCAGCTCACGGCTACCGAGGGGGAGATCTTCACGTCGGCGCAGGCGTTGCGCTCGAAGGCACGCGACCACCTCGCTGCTGTGAACGACGAGCCGGGGTACCGGAACGCCGTACGCGTCCGCCTCTTCGCTCCGCTCGACGAGGTGCAGTTCGAGGCGTTGACGGGAGTACTGCGCAGCCTCCGGAGCCTGCGCACGGCGGAGGCCATCCCACCCGCGCAAATGCGCGCGGTGCTGACCGAGGCGCTGCCCGCGCTGGACCCCGACCGGCTGACGGTCATCGGCGAGGCGATGGAACGCATCTCCGAGCTGGAGAACCAGCTGGCCGATATGCGTGACGAGGCCAAGCAGTTGGCCGCCACCGACAAGCGCTACCAGCGCTACGTCGAGGCACTCGTCAACGTGGAGGCGGCGCAACTCACCGCTGCCAACACCGAGTTCGACGCCCAGACTCGCCGCACTCGCGAGGCCACCGCGACGCTGGAGACCGCGCAACGGGAGCAGCGGGAGGCGGCCGGGCAGCTCAAAGTCTTGAACACCCGCATCTTCGCCCTCGAAGGCCGTCGCGATGCGGCTGACACCGCCCTACGCGACCACGCCGGGGCCGAACTCCCGCACATGGAACTCCGTGCCGCAGAGCTGGCGCGGGCCGCCGACCACGCCGGGCAACGCGCGGAAGTCGCCGCTGAGGACGCCACGACCGCGGCGGAGCAGGCCGACGAAGCGGCGACGACGGCGCAGGAGGCGGGGGACCACCTGGCCACTCTGTCCGATGAGCTGCGCGCAGCGTCCCGCGTCGTGGGTGCCGACGCCGCTCTCGAACGGTTGGTCGCGACAACTGCTCTGCTGAGCACGGGTCAAGCAGACGAGACCTCGGCGGCGGACGTTGCGCAGACGTGTGCCACCCCGGTGGCCTGGGTGGAAGCGCGCGTCGCCCAGCTCCAGCGCGTTGACGAAGTGCTCAGAGCGCACGCGTCGGCGCAGCACGGCGAGCGGGCGGCGGCGGAGGAACTGCGCCGGGCCGAGCGCCTGGCCGATGAGGCGCGCGGCCAAGCCGACAAGTCCATTCACCTGCGCCGAGCCGCCGAGACTGCCCTGGTGGCGTCGATCGTCAGGTGGGAGGCGGACGTCCGCCACCTCGGCCGGGCGCCCCGTAAGTTGATCGAGCCCCGCGACGGCGCGGACAGCCGCCTGGCCCTCGATCGCCTCGCCGCCTGGCTCACGTCGGTAGCGGACGACGCCCGCGACCGGATCGACCTGGTGGGCCGACGCCAGGCTGCGGCGACGGCTGGGGCGTTGGTCGCCGAAGCCGTCCGCGCGTCGGTCCAGGCACGTGCCGATTACGACAGCGCCATTGGCCTGTCAGAGGTCGCGGCGTCCGCTCTGCGCGAGGAGCGGGAGCGGGTGATGGTCGAGGAGTCGAGCGCCGAGCGGAAACGTGCTGCGGCCGACCAGACGCACCGGCGTGACGTCGATGTGGCTCGGCATGACGTCGCCGCGGCAGAGGAGACCGCTGTGGCGGCCGACGCGGAAGCCCACCGTGCTGCAACGCTGTGGATCGAGCAGGCATACCGGTGGCGCGGGGCGGCACGCTTCTTGAACGCGGTTGAACTGCCTGAAGCGAACGAGCACGATGTGGACCCCGCCGTCGTCCGCTTGGCGGTGGAGCAGGCACACGCTCAGGCCGGCATCGCGCTCGGACTATCCGTGGCCGATGCTCGACGCGACGTCGACCGGGCAGAGTCTGCGGTCGTTGACGTTGCGGCGGAACTGGCCGAGGCTCGCCGCGCAGCACCGGTGCCGGAGACGCCGCCGTGGCGTGATCGCCGGCCGGAGGACGGCGTCCCGCTATGGGCGCTCGTGGACTTCGCGGGCCACCTGTCGGACGAGGAGGCGGACCGACTGGAGGGCGCACTCCTTGTCACGGGACTGCTCGACGCTCTGGTCACGTCCGACGGCCGGGCAGTCTCCGGTGACCTTGTCATCACCGCCGACCGACCGGTGCCCGGACGTACGCTCGGCGACCTGCTCGACGTCGAAAGTTCCCCCGCGATCCCCGCCGAACGCGTCCGGGCACTGCTCCGGGCCATCCCAGTCGACGACGACGCCGAACATGGCCGGTTGCGCTCGGGCGTCCTCACCGCGGCAGCGCCCGTCGGTTACCGGTCGGAGTTCATCGGCCAAACCACCCGTGAACGAGTCCGCCTGCGGCGGGTCGCAAATCTGGAAGACGCGTTGTCCAGTGCGCGGGACGACGTGGACGCCGCCCGCCGAGGACTCGCGGATCGGGAGGCCGACGTCCTCGCCGCGGTGGAGGAACGCGACGCGTTCCCATCGCATGGAGAACTGGTGGCTGCGCGCCGTGAAGCCGCGCGACAGCACGCCGCTGCGGAAACCGTGCGGCGTGAGACAGCGGACCGCATCGCACGGGCCGACCTGACCAGGCAGCGCATCCTTGCCGAGCTGGATGCCGCCGCGGCGGAGCGATCGGCCCGGATCGCCGCCGCACAACAACGGCTCCAGTACACCGAGGAAGTGGCCGCCCGGACCCGGCTCAAGGCCGAGGCCGCGGAGCGGGTGGCCGAGGAACGCCGAGCCGCCGAAGACGAGACCTTGGCGTCCCTCGCCGCCGGCGAGGAAACGCAGCGGGAGGCCGACGCGGAGTACGCGTCCTTTCCCCCGGTGGCCGAGGTCCGGGCGGCCCACGTCATGGAGGAACGCTGTGAGGAGGACCTTCGCCGGTCGGAGGCCGCCGTTATCGCGGCGGCGGAACGGTATCGGGAGGCGGGCGACGCGGTCCACGACGCGTTGCGCGAGCTCAACCGCCAGGCGACGCTGTCGGACGGCACGCTGCTGCCCACCGAGCGGACGGCTCTGGCTGCCCACGGCACGACCGTCGCCAACCTCGGGCACCGTGTGGACTTGTGGGGGCAGGCTGCGATCAGGGTGGCCGGGCTGTTCCATCAGGCCCGTCGCGCCGGAAGCCTCGCTCGGCAGAGGGCGGAAGTCCTGGCTAAGGCCCGAGCCGAAGCCGAGGACGCTCGGCTGACCGCCGTCCGTGAGGCATCCGCCGTGGCCGAGGCGCGAGAGTTGTACGGCGCGGAGTACGAGCAGTTGCGCGCCACGCGGCAGCGGATCACCGACGACCTCCTCAAGGCCAAGGAGGACGCCGCGCTGATGGTCGAATTGGGTCAGGACGCGGGGAACGCGGCCGCTGCGGCCCAAGCCACGCTCGACGGGATCGCTCCGCTGCGAGAGGCCGCCGAGCAGCGCCGCGACACGCGGCTCCGACAGTTCGGCGCGCTCGTGGACGAGGGGTTCGCCTCGGTCCCCGACGACCTGCCCCGTACCCCGGCGGGCAAACCGGCGCACCTCACGGCCGCGCTCCAATGGGCAAGGCGCCTGCTTGCCGACCACTCTGCGACCGGTGACCGGCTCGGCGTGCTCGTGCAGGCACGTGGCCGTGCCCTGGCCCAGCTGGAATCGAGCGTGCGGACGACTAGCACCGCGTTGGCGCGGTTCGACCGGCAGGTCGTGCTGGTCACCGTCGACGGCACCGAGTGGCGTCGCGCCGTGGTTGCCGATCCGGGCGCGAGCAGGGGAGAGGACCTGCACGTCGCGGTGGAGAAGCTGGAGGCGACTGCCGCACAGCTGGAGGACGATCTCCGCGATGACGTCAAGCGCACCCTGAAGACCAGCCTGTTCACGGAGCTGCGGCGCGACATCCTGATCCGCCTGGACGCGGCCCGGGAGCTTGTCCGCCAGATCCGCAGGACGCTCGACGGCGTCCGCACCGGGGTGGCTCGGGTCGGAGTGCAGGTGGAGTGGAGCGTCCGGGAAGACGAGGACGCCCGCCGCATGGTCGAGTTGATCTCCCAGCCGCAGTCGGACGAAATCTTCGAGGACATGTACACCGTGCTGAAGCAGCGGATGAGCGAGAAAGCGGGCGACTCCTGGAAAGACAGGGTCGCGCACACCTTCGACTACCGCTCCTGGCACGACTGGAAGATCACGGTCACCCACTCGTCGTTCACCGATCAGAAGCAGGAGAAGTTCCGCGAGGTGACCGCGCGGTCCAACCCGCTGGACTCGCTGTCCACCGGCGAGCGGAGGCTGGCGACCATGCTGCCGCTTCTCGCCGCTGCATGGTCAATGTACTCCGGTGAGCACTACAGCGGCCCCCGATGGGTGTCGATCGACGAGATCGACGCCGCGTTCGACGAGCCCAATCTCCGCCAGGTGCTCGCGCTGCTGCGCTCATGGGAGTTCGACGTGCTGGCGACCGCGCCGTTCATCACGCCGATGCTCAAGAAGGAGAGCGGGCAGGTGGTGGTCCACCAGGTCGTGACCGCAGGCAAGCACCGCGTCACGGTGCCGTGGTTGTGGAAGGGACATGGCGAGGCCGAGCCACTGACCTTGGAACTGGGGGCGTGATGGCGGCGGACCTCGCCGCCTTGGCGGCCGACCGGGACCTGACCCCGCTGTGGGCCGCTGTCCACAAGCGGCTGTGCGCCGGTCGTCAGCCCGCAGCGATCGCGAGTGTTCGGGTGGAGGGACTGTCGAGCGGCGGGCTGGCCACCTTGAGGGCGTGGGTCGACACCACGGCACGCCGCAGGCGCGACCAGTCCGCGGTGGTCGCGACCGGCCGCGTGACGGTCGTGCCCATACGCGATGTGCTCGCCGCTCTGGGCCTGTCGGCCGACAACCTCCAGCGGCTAGTGGAGATGGCGGTGGGACGTCCCGTGATCGACCTGGCCGCCGCCCGGCGGACCGCCTCGGCGCAACGCCGAGGCCTGTGGGCCGATGTCGAGGCGGCACTCCCTTCCCTGCCGGGCTTGGTGGCCAGGATGCGGGCGGCCGGGACGGACGACGAGACGGCGGTGCGACACCTGGTCGGGGCGTTGGCGCGAGTGGTGCCGCTGTTGCCCTGCACGCCGCCGACCAGCCTGGCCAAGCTGTCCCACGACTACGCGGGCGATCCCCACTACTTCGACCTGGACCAACTGCCTGGCGTGCGACTGGTGACGGCGGTGGCGGAGCTGACCGGCGTGTCCGAACCCCGGCGGCCCGACCTCGTGCGCGCAATGCTCGCCGGGGTCGGAATCCTCGCGGACCGGTTGTCGTCGACGGTCCTGATCCACCAGGTGCGCGTGCGCGGAACCGGCCCGATCGACCGGAGACTGCGGGACGCGACGACCCCCGTGGCCCTCACCCTCTTGGACCTGACCGTGCACCCCCCTACGTTCGCGCCACAGGTGCTCACCGTGGTCGAGAACCCGTCCGTGCTGGAAGCGGCGATGACCCACGCCAGCCCGCTCGCGTTCGCCTGCACCAGCGGCCACCTGGGCAGCGTCGACCACGCGCTGCTGCAACTGGCCGTCGATCACGGCGTGAGCCTTCGGTACGCGGGCGACTTGGACGGTCCGGGGCTGCACATCGCGAACGTGGTGGCCGAGACCTACGGCGCCCAACTGGTCGCCATGTCGGCCGACACCGTCGAGCAGGCCGGGCCGGAGCCGTCCGATGTGCCTCTCGGCGAGCCTCCGGCGTGGCTCGATCAGGGGCTGAGCGATGCACTTCGCTCTACGGGACGTGTCGTTTACCAGGAGCACGACGCGGTACTGAAGAGCCTGTTCACGCCATGAATTCTTCAGTCTGCTCGGCTGGTCCGCGAGTATGCGGGCGAGACCGACGAACCTGCTGGTGGTCATGAGAAAAGGCTGATCGGGGAGCTTTGCACCCTGTGAGGTTCCAGAAGGCGGCCACACCATCTGACCTGTGCCCCGGGCTACTGTGGGTTCGTACTCGTTGATCGGGCCGCCCAGGATGGGGCGGACGGTCGTCAGGACCCTGCAGACCCGACGCCGGAGCCCGGCCAGGGCGCTGAACTGCACCCGACTACGTAACAGCGGACTCCCCTGGACCGAAACCTCTGTGTGATCGACGATTCCGCCGTCCGCTTGTCTGCTCACGACGCCCCTGGTGGGCCGCCGCTCGACGCGGTGGATCGGGTGAATCGGCAGGCCGATGGGGTGGTGGCGATGTACCTCAAGGGTGCCGAGGTCGGTCAGCCGATGGCCAGAGAGCTGAAGGAGACGGCCGAGAGCGTTCTCGCTGCGGACTACGACGGGCGCACGGTCGTCGAACTGCTGCAGAACGGGCACGATGCGCACGATCCTGCCCGGTTCGACGGGCGGCTTGAGTTCTTCCTGGACGAGACCGAGGGAGAGCACGGCGTCCTGTACGCGGCCAACGGTGGGAACCCGCTGAACGCGGACAATTTCGACTCGATGTGCCTGATCGCACTGAGCACCAAGCAGCCGAACGAGGGCATCGGCAACAAGGGAGTGGGCTTCAAGAGCGTGCTCCAGCTGGCCGGCTGCCCCGAGGTGTTCAGCAGCCTCAGCGAAGGTTCGGGCCGCTTCGACGGGTTCAGGTTCCGCTTCGGCCGCCCCTCCGACTTCGACGAGCTGGCGGCCCGGTCGGGCGAGGACCGCGTGGGGTTGGCCGACGAGTTGCGGAAGAACGTGTCGGCTTTGAAGGTGACCGTGCCACTCACGGACACCCCCGAGGTTGTCGACGACTTCGCCCGGCGCGGGTTCTCGACGGTGATCCGCCTGCCTCTGCGCTCGTCTGCGGCGCGGGAACACGCCAAGGAGCAGCTGGCACAGCTCGCCGACGACGAGGTGCCATTCCACCTGTTCCTGTTCCGCGTGGCCGAGATCGCCCTGCGGGTTCGGAACGCGGGCGGTGAGCGCACGCAGCGGCTGACCCGCACCACTCGTCCGAGGCCCGGCACGGGCACGCTGTCGATCAAGCACGTAGACCTCGCCGGGCGGGGCGAGTACCTGCTCTTCCAGCGGACCGTGGGCGAGGCGGCCATGCGGGCCGCGATCCTGGCCAGCCGCGCGGACAACACCGTCGGATCCAGCTGGGCGAAGTGGGAGGGCGAGGGCACGGTCAGCGTGGCCGTGCCGCTCGGCGCGCCGCTCGAGCACGGGCGTGTCAACGCGTTCCTGCCGCTGGGGGCGAACACCCGCTACCCGCTCGCCGCGCTGGTCAACGGGCCGTTCTTCGCCCGCCTCGATCGACGCGACCTGCAGGAGTCCGTCCACCTCAACGACATGCTCTTCAACGAGGTCGCCGAGCTGTGCGCCGACGCGCTCATCGCCGCCTGCCGAGGTGAACTGACCCTGCCGGTTGGAGTGCGACTCGATCTCGTGTGCTGGTCGGAGGGCTGGCTGGACCGCCTGGTCGTCGCATTGGAATCACGCGGCCACGCTCTGCGGGATCTTCCGGTGCTGCCCGCGCTGGGCCATGACGAGGGGGTGCCCCTCACCGAGGCGCTGCTGTGGTCGCGCAGTGGCGCGGTGTTCACGCCCGAGGCCGTCACGGCCGCCGGTGAGTCGTCGTTGATGCGCCACGACCTGCACGAGCACCACCTTCGGCGGGTCCGCGCGCTGTCCAAGGCGTGCAGGCTGCCCGTGGACGTGGAGCCGGAGCACGTCGCGGATTTCGCCGAGACCCTCGCCGCCGACCTGCTCGCGCGCGGGGTCGCGCCGAACGTGTGGGCCGACTTCTACGACGAACTCAGTGACGCGCTGCCCGAGGTGAAGGCCGTCGTGGGCCGACGGGTGATCGTGACGGAGGACGGCGTACTCCACGCCGCCGACGAGGACGACGACCCGATGATCTACTTTGGTCGGGTGCGTGGTGAGGGCGGTGAACTGCCCGAGCTACCCGAGGCCGTGCGCGCCCGTTTGGCCTTCATGCCCGGTGACATCAGCTGGGTCGACGGCAACCGCAAGCAGCGCCGGGGTCGCCGCTGGCTGGAGGGCGTGGTTCGGGAGTACCGCACCGACGCAGTCCTCGAACTGCTGGGCAAGGTCATGCGGGACGCGGAGGACGACGAGATCAGGTCCGCGTGCCTGCGGTTCGCCTTCGCGCTGTGGCTCGGCACGCCCGCGGAACGGCGGCACAACGCGCTGGGCCAGGCCGATCTGCTCGTGCCCACCCGCGCGGGGTGGCGCGCGCCGGGGCAAGCGTACTTCGGGACGGGGTGGCGCGGCCCGAAGCACGAGGTCGATCGGCTGCTCGCCGAGTTGGTCGACGCCGCCGCAGCCGTCTCGGACCAGCTCGAGCAGATCGGCGAGCGGGTCCTGGACAAGGACTTCCTGCGGTCGGACGCAGTTGACAACGAGCGGACCTTCTTCGAAACCCTGGGCGTCAACCACGGCCTGGTCCCGTGGTGGACATCCACCAGGAACTTCCACGTCTCCGGCAAGCAGCTGAAGAACCCACACTCGGTGCCGAACTTCCCCGCCGACTTCAGTGCGAAGACCCAAGACGCGTGGCGTGAGCTGGCCGCCCGGCGCGCGACCAAGCCGAGCTTCGATAGCACCAAGTACCAGCTCGCGGGCCCGATCGCCTTCCTGCCGGGACAGGAGGACTGGGCCGAGTTCTCCCACGACACCCAGAGGCTCTACGCGCAGCTGGTGTTGCGCGGGCTCGACGTGTGGCCGGACTCCGCTCTCAAAGCCACCTTCCAGGCGAGCAGCGACTCGGCGAAGCCCACCTGGCCGTCGTTCGCCGCTACCTTCCTGCACCAGGCCGACTGGGTCCTGCAAACCACGCCGGGTGAGCGGTCGAACCAGTTCTTCGCACCATTGCGCGCTGCTTGGTGGGTAGGCGACACCGATACTCCCGACTACCTGAGCGCGGCCCCGGCCGCGTGGCGCTCGCTGTTGACCGACCGGGTTCGCGAACGACTCACGTGGTTGGGCGCTCGGTTCTGGGACGTCTCCACGACCGCGGCGGATCGGCTGGCGGAGATCAATGACGTGGTCGGACGGCAGGGTCCTCGGGCGGCGATCGTGCGCACCGCCTACGAGCAAGCCTGGCGGGACCTGTTCGCGAACGGCGGGCTGGACGTGCAGGTGCCCCACGCCATCGTGGTGACCTCAAGGGGTGCGCTCAGCGTGGTCGACCTCGACCTGGACGGACCCGCCGTCTACGCCGACGACCGACCGGGAGCGACGGAGACCGCGCTGCTGGCGCAAACCCCGGTCCCCGTGCTCGCGGTCCGCGTGAACGCGCTGGCCACCCAGGTGCGGCGCGCACTCGTGGCTGACGGCGTCACCCGGATCAAGAGCTGTTCGGACGCGGCGGTCCGAGTGCTGGCCGACGGGGTGGACCCGCTTGACCAGCCAGGCCGCCCACTGGCCGACCTGGGCGGCGACTGGCTCCCCCTTCTCGTCGACGCGATCGCCGAGCAGCGACGCCACGTCCTTCCGGTGAGCCGCGTGTCCGCGACGAGCGCGGCCGACCCATTGCGGGGAGACATCGAGGTCGTCCTCGCTGACTCGATCACCGCCGTGGTCGACGGGCACCAGGTGGATCACGAGTTCGCGCCCGATTCGATCCGGGTGTCCTCGCCGGACCGCGGTCAGGTGATCGTGACGCTGCGTGGCTCGGGCGACCGGTGGTCGGTGCTGCAGTCCGCCGCCGCGGCACTGGCCGAGTTCAGGGGTGGACTCGCGATCGCCGCCAGCCTCCGGCTCGCCCTGATCGACCTGGCCGTCCGGTGCGGCGACGGGACCCCCGAGCCCGCAGATGTCGCCGCCGTGCTGAAGATGCCGTTGGACGAGCTGCACGCGCTCGTCCGCGACAGTGCCGGCAACCGGTTCGCGCTGACGCCCGTCCTGGAGCTGATCGCCTGCCTGGACGTCGCCGCCGCCGAGGAGTTGCAGGGTGTCCGGGACCGAATCGCCGATCAGGACGAGGTCCGGACGTGGCTGATCGAGCACGGCTTCGACGCCGACCGGATTCTCACCCTCGCCAGCCGCAACGACCTGCTGGACGCGACCCGGCAACTCGACATCGCCTTGGCCGGGGCAAACGCCGGCCTGCGCGCGCTCCGCCTCAACCTGCTCCACAACGGCGACGGCCACCGGCAGCAGTTCGACGCCTACCTGCAGCGGCACCGGTCCGGGATCAGGGACCGGCTGCGTGACCGGTTCGTTCGGGTGTTCCGCGACGGCGGATCGCTGGACGAGTACGTCCGCCTGCGCGAGCTGCCCGGACTGGAACCGGACCGGGCTTGGCTCGACACCCACTGGAACCTGAGCGCGGATCTCCTCCGCGACCGCGTCGACTCCTGGCTCGGTGAGGTCGGTTCGCCACTCGAACCTGGTCGGTCCCTGCTGCCGGTCGACGAGCTGCGCGCACGCGGGCGCCGGGAGGTGGTGAAGCGGCTGGACCGGGCGCGGATCGTCGTTGACGCATGGCTGCACCGCTACGCGGGCGGGTCGGGCAAACGCCCCGGAGACCCGGTCGACAACATCGAAGCGATGGTCCAGGCCGGGCTCCTGGACTTCCGGCGCCCCCTGACCGACGACGTCATCGAGTGGCTGCGGAAGAACGAGCAGTGGCCCGAGGGGATGCCCGCGACCACCGAACTCCGCCCGCTGCACCTGGAGGACGCGGACCTGGACGCGGCCCGCGACCGGCTCGACAGCGAACAACACGCGGCGAAGAGCCAAGGCGACCTGGTCCAGTACGGCGGGAGGAGCTACTCCGCCGATCAGGAAAGCCGAGCCGAACTCGTCGAGGCGCTTCGGACAAGCATCCCTCCGGAGGTCCTTGGCACCGATCCCGCTCCGCGGGAGTCCGGCCTGCTCCCATCGGCGACAGCGACCGGCAAGACGAGCAGCGGTGGTGCGCCAGGGTGGCGCGCGCCCTCGGTCTCGACCAGCAAGACGAAGCTCATCGGGCTCGCGGGCGAAATCGTCGTCGGCGAGTGGCTACGCCGGAAGTACGAGCTCCCGCCTGAGGACACTTGGTGCTCCGGCTACCGCTCCGACCACCTCGCCGACGGCAAAGGTGACGACAGGCTCGGGTACGACTTCCTCGTCAAAACCAACGACAAGACCATCCTCTACGAGGTGAAGTCCACCGTTGACGACCTACCGCAGTTCGCGCTCGGAGAGTCGGAGGTCCGGCGGGCCAACGACCTGGCCGAGAACGAGGAGTACCGAATCGTCTTCGTCACCCACGTCCTCGACCAGGCCAAGATACGCCTGCGTGTGCTCCCGAACCCGTTCTCTCCCGGCGGTATGGCCACCTATCACGTTGTCGGCCGTTCCTTCCGGCTCGGCTTTGCTCCCGGCACCCCGTGAGTGGAGTCGCAAGGTGCTGGGCTACCTGCAGGTATCGGGGGTCGGATGCACTTTGGCCTTCGTTGACGGTGGGAATTGGGCCGTGCCCTCGTTGAGTGGTCCTAACTGCTGGACGTGGCGGTAGCAAATTGAGCTTCCCCCGGTAGCCCGGAGTCTTTCCAGACATGGTCCGATAGGGCCTGAAGGGAGTCGTCCGTGGCACCACCGAAGAAGTACCCCGACGAGCTGAGGGCCCGCGCGGTCCGGTTGTATCGGGAGTCGGCCCCCAAGCCGGTGATCCGACGCCTGGCCGAGCAGCTGGGCGTCCATCATGAGGCGTTGCGGAACTGGATCCGGCAGGACGAGGCCGACCGCGGCGAGCGCGACGGCCAGCCCTCCGCGACCGAGTCTGACGAGCTGCGCCGGCTGCGCAAGGAGAACGCGGAACTGAAACGCGCCAACGAGATCCTCAAGTCCGCGTCCGCGTTTTTCGCGGCGGAACTCGACCCGACCCGGCGACGGTCGTGAAGCTGGTCGAGCAGCTTCGCGGCCGCTTCGGGGTCGAGTTCGTCCTCCGGGTCCTGGGCGTCGCCTCCTCCACCTACCACGGCTGGGTGGCCCGACAGGCCGACCCCTCCCGCCGCGAACGCGAGGACCGGGCGATCACCGCCGAGATCACCGACATCCACGCAGCCTCGGGCGGAACCTATGGCAGCCCGCGGGTGCACCAGGTCCTGCGGCGTCGGGGTGTCCGCGTGTCGCGCAAGCGTGTCGAGCGGCTGATGCGTCAGGCCAGCCTGCAGGGCGCCTTCCTGCGTAAACAGTGGCGTGCCCCGTCGACCAGACGGGATCCGCAGGCCGCACCGGCGCCCGATCGGGTGAACCGGGACTTCACCGCGCCGGCGCCGGACCGGTTGTGGGTCGCCGACGCCACCCGCATCCGCACCGGCGAGGGCGCCTTCTGGCTCGCGGCCGTGCGCGACGCGTTCTCCAACCGGATCGTGGGCTGGAAAACCAGCGACCGCTGCGACACCGACCTCGTGCTCGGCGCCCTGGAATACGCCGTCTGGTCCCGCGACGTGCGCGACGGGCAGTTGATCCACCACAGCGACCGCGGGTCGACCTACACGGCCTTCCGATTCACGGAACGGTTGGCGGACAACGGAATCCTGCCTTCGATGGGTTCGGTCGGCGACTCCTACGACAATGCCCTGATGGAGAACTTCTTCTCCACGCTGAAGATCGAGCTGGTCTACCGCCGGTCCTGGCGCACCCGCGATGAGGTCGAGAACGAACTGTTCCGCTATATCGACGGGTTCTACAACACCGAACGCATCCAGAAGGACCTCGGCTGGCTCAGCCCGGACGAGTACGAAGCCGCCTGGCACGCCGCCCAGGCCGAACCGACTACCATCCCGGCATCACCGACCCGATCCAGGTAACAACCACCTCGGGTTACCGGGGGAAGCTCAAAGGACACGTCGACGGCTTCGACCCGCAGGCGACATTGAGTAGCCGGATAGACCCGATCCGTACCGAAACGGACGAGAATCCGCCGGCTTTCACCCAATGAAATATGTTGCAATCGTCTCCAAGGGTCAATATGATCGCCAATGCGCGACCAGGGGCGGTTGTGCGTCCGTGCCGGTTTGTCTTGCGCGCAATATCCGCAACGATCACGAAACACGGTGACCTCGACAAGGGGCCCTCTTCATGGCACAGCAGACCATTGTGCAGTTGATCGACGATCTCGACGGTGGCGAAGCACACGAAACCGTGGACTTCGCCCTCGACGGCGTCGGTTACGTCATCGACCTGTCCACACCCAACGCCGACAAGCTGCGTAACCTGCTCGCCGACTTCGTCGCCAAAGGACGGCGAGCAGGTGGCCGCAGCCAGCGCGGCAACCGGCAGCGCCGCACCCGGACAACCGTTCCCGCTGGCGGCGACAGGCAACAGAACCAGGCGATCCGCGAGTGGGCCAGGAGCCAGGGGCGGCAGATCGCCGACCGAGGGCGCATTCCCCAGGCGCTGATCGAGGAGTTCCAGCAGGCCCACTCCGCCTGAAGCACGACCCGCGCCTGTACCGGCGGATGTGGACCAGCGGTGCGGAGGCAGCGGAGAAGACGGTGTGGCGCGCCGGTGCTGACCGGTGCTCCACGCGGCAGGATGGGCGGCGCACCACGCGCCCCCTCCTCGACAACAGCAGCCGCCCTGACTCGGAGGAACCGTCTTGACCGACGCCGACCGGCCGAGAGTGGTCATGGTCCACCCCGCCGGAGACGGCAAGTGGGGCGTCGTCACCATCGAACGTCGCGAACCGACTACCGGACCGAGCCATGTCCACGCTGTCCGTGGCGCGTCGACGCCCCGCTCAACGCGTTCCCGCCCCAGGTCTTTCGGGACAGCGCCCGCACCACCTACGACATGGCCACCCACACCTTCGGCTGCCACGGTTCGTCCCGATCGGCACCTCAGACCTGCGCCGGTTTCCTGCTGCGCGGGGCGTCGGACAACCTCACCATCCGCCTGGCAGTCGCCGACGGCCGGATCGACCCGGACTCGATCGGCAGCCCGGTGGAGCTCTACTCGGACTACCGCGCGATGGCCATCGCCAACGGCGTCGACCCGGACGACGCCGCACTGGCTCCCTGCCGCGGCGACCGGCCGATGATCGGGCTCGACCCACGAGCAGGACGACACCAACAGTGACTGAGCACGACCGGCGCGACCGGTTCACCGACATCTTCACCGTCGCCTTGATCAAAGGCGCCATAGAGGGCGATCCCTACCGGCACTTCGGTTCCCTGGGCGGCGTCACCCAGCACCTAGCGACCGCGCGACGCCTGGAACTGATCGACCCCGAAGACGAGCACACGGCAACTGCTCGCGCCCAGGCGCTGTACCGACGTCATGGACTCAACCGCCTGCCCGCCGGGCGCGCCTACCTGGCATGGCACGGCTCACCGATCGTGGAAGCGGTCCTGGCCGAGTTGCTGCCCGAAATCACCTCGTCTGTCGATCAAGCTCGGCACGAGGCGGGCAAGAGCTGAGATTCATTCGGGGGTGCCGGTCGGAGCCTCGCGGTGCCCCGCGCGGGCAGCGTGAGGCACCGGCGGGTCTCAGCGACTATCGGCGAGGCTGTCGGGCGAGATCAGTAGTCCATCCAACCTTGGATAGACTGAGATGATCTCTGATACGCGCGCGCCGGTTGTCGCCGACAGTGCGATCGCAGCCCAAAGGGCAACAAAGAAGGCGTTTGTCTCGCAGGCAGCACGTTGCTCGGGCGATAACAGGGCAGCTGCAACGTCCTCTGGCTCGTAGATCCCCAAGGGGTGGTACGCCACCACGACCCCTTCGCGTTCGAGGGCGTGAGAGAAGTTCGTTGACTGGAAAGGCAGGACCGCCGAAAGGCGGTGGGACGGCCGGGCTACTGCGAGCGCTCGGATCGCCGGTAGCTGTGGCAGCACCGGATCGACCAGGTGCTGCGACGTGGTGATCAGCACCGTGTAGTGCGGGGCACGGGATGCGCGGAGACGGGCGGCGGTATGGAAGCTGGGACGAAACGGGTCGATTGGCTTCTCGCCGGGGCTGTGGTCGGCCACAACCAACGCGGTCTCAGTGATCCGTGCCGGCAGCCCGAGTAGTTGCAGGGCGAGGCTCGTTTCCATGGCGATTTCGAGCGGATCGCGCGGGATCCGACCACCGGCACGGCGAACTTGGCTCAGGCCGACCGCGTGCGCCGGTGCCGACTCTGCCGCGCACCCGTGCAGGATGCCGGCGATGGCATCGTCGTCGAGCGTGAGGACCGTATCGGGGATCGGGGTGTCAATGCGAGGGGCACTCCAGTCCTCTGCTTGTTGTGGTTTCACGAACCGATGTGACGGTGCCTGCCGAGGGTCCGGCGGTGTGGTCCAGTTGCGCAGCAGCCGGTACATGATCAGAAGCATGCCGACGTTTTCGACAGCGGCGAGTTCGTCAAGATTGACCTGGTCCAGCCATACGGAGCAGGCTGACTTGTTGTTGTCGAGGTACGTGCCCAGAGCACGGAACATCGTGATCACGTCCCGGTCGTCCGCCTGGACCACCACGCTGCGCCGGTCGCACACCACGGCGATGTTGTCCAAGGCCCGGAACAGGTCGAACGCGGGATCGTGCTGTTTGAGCATGGCAGTCACGAGGCCGATCCCGACGTTGCGGAGCAGCATCGCCAGCTCGAACCGTCGAAGCTCGCCCAACTCGGCCGCCTCGGCGAACCGGCGGAGTGCGTGTCGGGCTGCGGGCCAGTCGCGAAGTTCGACGCAGGCTTCGGTGAGCATGCACAGCGCCTGGTAATCCTCACGCTGCTCAGGCGACCGCTGGGTGAGCAGAGTCTCGGCGGCGCGCCGGGCGTCAAGGGTGTTTCCGGCCTCGATGAGGTCGCGCACTCGTCGCAGATCGCCGAAGTGGCCAACGGTCGCATCGTGCGGCACGATCTTGAGGATGTCTTCCAAGGCGGACGCCAGGGCCGCGATCTTCGGATGGACGGCCCGGTGTAGGCGCAGGTTCAGCACCGCCGAGGAGGCGGTCACGATGGTGCGTCCGACCACTTCCTCATCCAGCGCCAGCGCAGCGGGCACATCGGCGAGAAGCGCTTCCACGAGCGGGACGATCCGTTCGGCGGCGTCGCGCGGCCGGTCTGCGAGGTTGTAGTACGCGGCGGCCAAGGCGGCCAACGTTTGCATGCGGATCAGCAGGTCGGGTTGATCGGTGGAGTCCGCCCACTCCAACTCGGCGCGCAGATAGCGGGCAGCTCCGTTCCAATCGTCGAGGTATCCCAGTAGTCCGGCGGTGTTTCCCCACAACAGCGCGATGTTCTTGTCCGGAGCGCCGAAGGCGATGGCGTGTTCGGATGCCTCGATGCCGTGTCCGATCAATGCGAGAGCCAGCCGCATCCGGCCGCCCTCGGTGAAGTGCTGCATCCATGCCTGAACGTAGAACGCGGCGCGGAACAGGACCTCGCGGGTCGCCCCTTCGTCGTCGACCAGACCGCGCACGATGGACTGGACGATGTCGTTCATCGTGACGGTGTAGCCCGGCCACGTAGCCGGTCCGCTGCTTTCCGGCAGCGGGAAGGGCTCGTCGGCCCGGACCAGCGAGTCGCGCAGGACAGCCCGCAGAACCTCGCCGACGGGTGGATGGTCGTGGACGTAGGTGGCGAGGCGTTCACGCACCAAGGGGCCGCTGAAGTCCCAGGAGTTGGTGGTCCAGCAGGCCAGCAGCAGGTGTAGCGGGATCTGCCGCGAGGCCAGGAATGCCCCGCTGCGCAGCGCCATCGCGGCGAGCTGTTCGGCAGGCGTCGTGCGCTCGACAACACGCCGCCAGGTCAGGGTGATGACGCCGACCACGGTGTCCGGATAGCCTTCCGGGACCGATTGCGGATCGTTCATCGAACCTCGCAGTTGCCGCTCGTAGTGGGCGACACGTCGTGCGAGATCGCCGGTCTCCTGGGGAATCGTGCCGACGATGTAGGCCGCGGCCAGTTCCAGTGCCAGCGGCCAGTAATGCAGCTTTGCGGCCAGGTCGCGGAGGATGTCCAGCTCTTCGTCGGCCGGGCTGCGGTCGCCGAGGATGCGGCGGACCAACAAGTGGGCCGCCTCATCGCCGGTCATACCGATGACCGGGAGCTTGTGGATGTTCGGTCCGGGCAGGCTGTTCTGGTCGGTGCTGGTGATGATCGTGTGTCCCCGGCCGCGCGGAGGTATCCAACCGCGCAGGACAGTCTGGTCGGCGCAGTTGTCGAACACCATCAGCCACGGCTCGGCGGTGCGGGCCAGCGCGGCGAAGACCCGCGGTTGCACCGGCAGCTCAGCCTCGGCGCCGGTCAGCACACCCCGGTGGTGATACCAACCGGCGATCACGGCGAAGGTTGATTCCAACTGTGCCAGGCTGGAGGCATCGGCCCACAGGATCGCGGCGTAGGAGTCCGCGTGCTCGTCGGCCCAGGCGGCGGCCAGGCTGCTCTTGCCGATGCCGGACAGGCCGGTCAGCAGGCACACCGGCGCGGCATCGCTGCGCACCGGTGTCGGCAGGTGGCGCGCGAGGTCGGCAAGCGGCTCCGGGCGGGCGATGTCGGTGGCCCTCGGCCCGGGCGGCACGTGCACTGCCCAGTCCCGCTCGCGCAGCAGCCCCCGCAGTACGTCCGGGTCCGCGCCCAAGGCATCGGTTAACTCACGAATCGTCAGCTCGGAGGCATCCGGGCGTGCGGCTCGGGCCATCACCTCCGACATCAGATAGCCGGTCAGCAGACCGGTGGCATCCCAACCGATCGTTGAGGGTGCCAGTCGGTGACGCACGACGCGGACGCGGTCGCGCACCTGCTCGTGTACTCGGTCGTCATCCCGTGGATCCACGACCACCTCGGTGCGGCGCAGCCGCCGCCAGAACTCCTCGTCCTTATCCTGAAGTTGGTGTGCCATCCTGGGCCCGAGCAGTGCCAGCACCCCGTCGCGGAGGTCGGACTGCTGGTCGTCGATCAGCGCGGAGAGCTCTCGCAAGTTCCGGGTGGCCGTCCGGTTGGTGATCAACAGGTAGCGACGTGCCGGATGTTTCAACAGGCGCAGCAGTTCCTCAAGGGCCTCCGACGCGCTCATCGTCGTGCCTGGTCTGCCGCTTTTGACCTGCGCGACCGTCAGATTGCCCTCGTCGCCGACCAACGCGAAGTCCACGATCTCAGGGTCGGGGCCACCGGTGCGGTCGGCGGTGCCTTCGATCCGGACCCCGGTGACGACGGTGTCATCGCTGCCGACGACGTCCAGCGCATATTCCAAGGTGCGGAGAAACTGGTATTCGAAGCCGCGTACGGCGTCCTGCCCACCCACCTGTGTCCCCCTTCGAGCCCGCTCGACGACGTGCCTACACCTGTACGGCACCAGACATCGCGGAGGAAGCACCTTAAGGGGTACGAAACATCGACAGTGGTGAGAGCGCTGTGGTGTGCCGTGCACGACTGCACTGATCCCGCGTGAGGACCTTGCCTATGTCGGGTATCTCGACGTGTCAGCTGTGTGTGGGGGTGTCGATCTTCGTTGAAGGTCCCGCACACTTGACACGTCCCGGCCAAGGGCCCGCGCGTCAGAAGCTGCTCGCAGGTCCTTGCGGGGGAAAGGGAATCTTGGGGAACGGTTCTTCCGGTTCCATCCTCGAACGGAGTTCAGGGTCGGGGCGGTAGGAGACAACGTAGCCCAGCGGGATCGCCTGCAGGGCGGCCTTGGCTACGGCGGCGTCGATCCACGGTTCGTCCTGCCCGATGGGGAAGTGCGGGTACGGGGTGGCGCGCATGAGCATGTCGGTGCGACTCGTGTTGTCGTCCTCGAATGGCTGCCAGGTCAGTCAGCCGCTGCCGCTCGGCGCGCGGGAGACCGCGTCGAGCAGCGCTTGGAACGAGGCGTCGGCATCGCGGTCGTCGGGCACCCATAGCTCTTGGTCGCTGCGGTCGGCTGCGGCGCGCACTGTCGCAACCGCGGCGCTGCCGGCAGCGGCCACCGGCTCGGGTGCGTCCGAGACCCGGTCCAGACGGCGGGGCGGGCCGGTGACTGTCGGCAACCTGTAGCGCAGGTCGTGCACCCGCCGCTGCACCGTGGTCGGTTCGGCGTAGGGGTGCACGAGCGCGGTCTCGCCGAACGGGGCGAACCAGTCGTGCGCCCCCTCGCTGAACAGGTTCGCGGTGCCGTCCAGGCGCGGATCGTTCTCGACCCCGCGGATCTCGTCGGCGAACAGCGACTCGAAGTCGATGTCCTCCAACAGGTACTCGTCCAACACCCCGGCGCTCACGCCCGCGACGCCCGCTTCCTCGCACACGGCCTGCGCGATCGCGGGCAGCGCCGCCCGGATGATCGCCTCGGCGGTGCAGGCGGCGGCGCCGCCGTGCCGGTCGGCCAGGTCCTGGGCGACCTTGACGGCGGTGACCAGCACCTGCGGAAAAAGCCCTCGTCGTAGCCGTCCCGGAAACGGGTCGGGAAGAAGCGGTGGACGAACGACTCCTCAGCCACGTCGGCGTCAGGTGCTCCGGTGTCGGAGAAGCGGATGCCGCGCAGGTCGTCGATGCACTCGTCGACGATGCGGTGGGCCGCGGCCAGCACCGCACCGCATTGCAGGCGGGCGTCCCGGAGTTCGTCGTCGGACCACGCGGACGTGTCGGTGTCCTCGTCCATCGCGTGGGCGCTGTCGGGATCGAGGAACAGGCTCAGCGGGAGATCGGGATGGCGGACTCGGTCCGAGAGCGTCATGAGCATCGCGCGAAGCCGGTCGTGTTTGCCTTGCTGCGTCATCGGCATCCTCACCCGGTTCATACGCCCGGTGTATCCGGTACCCGGCGTCGGGACCCTACCGGTTCACCGGCCGAGACGTTCGCGGGTAGGTGGACCCGATTGTGCAGAGTCGGACGTCCCTGCGATGACAGGTCTTGCTTCATATTCGGTATGCGTTTCACCCTCACTGGCCCATTGTCATTTATCGACCGCTCGACATGGCGTTATTCGAGTGAACTTGGATGGTCATGTCATTCGTCTGACGCAATCTCGTTGGCATCTGCGCTGGTGGGGACGGGTGTCACGTTTACCGTCCGGCATGTGGTCGGTGGAATGGGATGGCGCGATGCCCGAGCGGACAACATTCTGGCCGGAGGTGCTGGGGTGATCGGATTGGCTGCCTGACGGCTGCTCCTCCACATCGCCATCGGTGGTGTTGCGCATCGACTTGCGTCATCGGAAATGAAGGAGGTCGGCCCTCGTGGCGATAGGCATTATGGGGCCACCCCCATCTCGACGTAGATGCCGAGATCCCATGCCCGCGCTGCCATGGGCCACTCGGCGCATGCCCGGAACCTCGCGTGCGGACCGCGGCATCCGCATCTGCCCGGACTGCGCACACGACGAGGCCGCACGGCCAGCGGCCGGCTTCCCACCCTGTTCACCCGAGCTCTGGCCGGCTGGCTGCCACATCAGGAGCTGGTGGACGGTCGGCGGGCGATCTCGTCTCGGGTGTCGACCGTGTCGGCCTCGTCGGTGCCGGAGGGGCCCGGCCGCTCAAGGGATAGGACGTCATAGGACGTAACGGGTGGCGCAGTTGTGCCACCCCAGCCCCGGCGCAGCCTTGCCACCCCAGCCCCGGCACAGCTGCGCCACCGGTGGGAATCTGCCGGGGGTGGCAATCTGCCGGGGGTGTGGATAACTCGGCGGCCCGGCCTCGAACCCGTCGCACAGCGTGAAGACCCGGTCGACACGACGGATTTCACACGCTGAAATGCCGGCGTGGTTTCATGTTTCGCTCCCGATTCCATTAGTTGGAAACTTTGACACCCCGGGCGATCGATGTGACGATGCCCCTGCGAGACGAACCGGGGGACGTGAAGTCGGATGGTGGCAACAAAGCGACAGCAGCGCATCGTCGACGCTTCCGGCAGGCTGTCAACGCGCATGGACGACGGCTGCGAGTCGGCAGGGGAAAAGGCTCTCGGGAACTGTGGTGATTTCGCCGGCAGCCCCTACCGCCGGTGAAATCGTATGAGCATCCGCATCATGACGTGGGTGTGGGAGCACGCCGAGGCCGCAGGCACTGATCTGCTGCTGATGCTGGCGATCGCCGACTCGGCCGACGACCAAGGACGCAACGCCTGGCCGTCGATCACCGACCTGTCCCGCAAGACTCGACTGGACGAACGCACCGTCCAACGCCGCCTCAAACGTCTGCACGACCAGGGCCGCATCGCGATCGAGATCGGCGGCGGACGACGCCGCAACCGCTACTCCATCCTCATGACCCCACCGCCGACCCCGCCCCGCCTGGCACCGCCACAGGATCAGTCCGCCGCACCGGTAGATCGCCGGACAACCGCTGTGCCCTCCCGTCGAGGGCGCGCCCGGGAATCGGACCGGAGGTCCGACCGCGTCGACTGGCCGCAGTGGTGCGGGCGCTGCGATGGCCCCGCACCGCAGGAACGCTACGTCGACGACGGCACCGGCCTGCTGGTCCCGTGCCCCCGCTGCCACCTCAAAGGGCGTGACCGGAATACCTAGACCCGACCGCCGGCAGGCGCGATCGTGCAGCTGCGAGGCGGTGCGCCCGTCGACCAGAGCGGGCCGGACACGTCGCCGTGATGCAGTGCATCCGCGCACGGCGCGGACGGTCAGTCGCCGGTCGCATCGGGTTCGCGCAGGTCGATGACGGCAATGCCAGGATGCTGGGACAGGGTGCCAGAGTGCCAGCGGATCCACACCGGCACCGCACCGGCCGCGTGGGCGAACCGCAGCTTCTCGACGCTGCGCGGGTTGTCCGCGGTGTCGACCTCGACCGCCAGGTCGGCCTGGTGGGGGCGGGTGACCACGATGTCGAGCCGTCCGTATCGCGTGGCGCCGCCGGGGGTGATCGGGATGGTGAGCTCGCGGTAGGTCAGCCACCGGTCGTGTCGGTAGCGGCGCGGTTGGGCCTCGGCCCAGTCCGGTACCAGGCGGGTGATCAGCTGGGTGATCGTCGTGGTGCTGTGGCGCTCCTGCGGTCGGGGCCCGGCCAACGCGACTAGGCCGCCGCGTAGCCAGCTGCGCAGAGCCTTCACAGAAGCGAGGTCCCGTGCCGGCGCCGGCGTGGGCGTTGCGTGTCCGAGGACGTGAAGCCAGCCCCTGCGGCCAGTGCGCCTTGCCCAGCACCACGACCGGCCCGCTGTCTTCGATCGCGGCGCGCAGCTGGGACTGGTTGGGCGGCAGTCCGGGCAGCGCCAGCCGGATCTGGCGTTTCGCGGTGCCGGCCGCGCCGGTCTTGTCGAATTCGCGCTCGGCCACCAGCGCCTGCTCGGACCGCTGTTGTCCTGGGCGACGTCGAGTGCTTTGCGGGTGGGGCGGAACGCCAGCACAGGACCGGACACGACGGGACCGTATGACTTCACGGTGAAGTGCGTGGACCCTCGCCGGAAGGACCCCAATCGCAGGATGTCCTCGTCGGTGGGAAAGGTGTCGGTCACCAGCACGGCCGCCGCGCCCGTGCGCTGCTCCTGCTCGCGCAACCACCGCGCCACCGCCTCGATCCCGGTCCGGTGGGCTTCGGGCGAGGACGGTTGCGGCAGCCACGCGGCGGCCTCGAACCGACGAAGGGCCGTCAACGCTCCTTGCACGATGAGGTGCCGGGCGACACCGTCGCGAACCGACTGTGCTGCTGGTGGAGCGCGACGGTACCCGCGTACCCGGGTCGCGGAGGTGATCGACGCGGCTTCGCCGCTCAGGAGTCGGTCCACGGCGGAAGCGGGGAGGGCACCCGGATGGCGGCGGGGGCGAGAGCACGTGTGTCGAGTCCTGCCTGGGCGGCGTGGCGAAGGATCGTGTCCCAGTCGCCCACGATCAGGGTGTGGGTGGGGCAGTTCGGACACGGCTTGGTGTTCCTGCAGGCGCTGGTGGCGTCGGTCTGGTTGCGGATGTGGTTGAACGCGCTGAGCGGGTCGTCGGCCTTGACCAGGAACCAGGTGCCGCTCTGTTTGCCGATGGGCAGTCCGGCGGTGACCGCGGTGCTGCGGGGTGGGCCGACGCGGTCGCCGTGGCGGCGGATCACGAAGTGGCGGTCCAGGGTGTCGACCTCGTCGTCCACGGGCCGGTGGGCCTCGACCCAGGCCCGTGCCTGCTCAGCGGTGCCCGGTCCCCAGAGCAGTTCCACCGGGTAGCGGGTGGTCTCGAACCGGGGATCGAACCCGAGTAGCTCGTCGCGGTCATCGACCTGTGCCCGGACGACCAGGCAGACGGTGTCGACCGCCATCTCTTCGGTGGGCACGGAAGAGACGTCGCCGATCTCCACCCGCCCGGTGTCGTCCCAGACGATCAGCTGCACCGGCCGGTGCACAGGTGCTGGGTGCAGGCGCCCGCCGCGAGTCCGGGCACCCCACAGGCAGTTGATGATCTCGGCCAGGTCGTGGATGACCCGGGCGGCGTCGACGGGTGTGCCGAGGTGATAGCCGGAGGGGTGCGCGACAGTGTTGCGCAGCTCGACCTGCACGGACTGCATGCTCCTGGCCCGTTGGCCGGGAAGAAGCCCTTCCTCGCGGGCCCAGTTCCACAGCGACGTCAGCATGCCGTTGAACTTCATGGGCGCGCCGGAACCGGCCAGCTTGAGCTTCCACGCGCCACCCTGCTGCTTGAGGGCGTCAAGGACATCCTCGAACGAGTCGACCTGTGCGGTGCGTTCCAGCCCGCTGGAGGTGTTCACCAGGACAATGCGGTGCTCGTAGAAGGCCAGGAACCGGTCGCGTAGGGCGTGCTCGACGACCAGGCGGGCGTAGTCGCCGGCGACGGTGAAGAACTCGTAGTCGAGCACACCGTGGAGGTAGAGGGTGCGTACGCGCTCGAAGCGCAGTCGGGTGCCCTCGGCGACCTCGTCGACCAGGTCGGTGCCGTCCAGCATCGTGTGCTGGTGGGCCAGAGCCGCCTCCGGCGTGAGCATGTGGCTGACACCCAGCCCGAAGGGGGTGAAGAGCTGCGTGCGCTCGTCGACGGCGCACAACTCCTCCAACATGCGGGTGATCATCGAACCTGCTCCTTCGTCGTCAGCCTCCGACCGGGGGCGGGCCGACCGGGAGGCCAGCCGAGCAGAATGCCACACCCAGGGACAGCTCGCCTGCTGAAGTCGGCGGGCCGGCCGACAGGTTGGAGGAGCCCGAGTTCATGTGGGGCTTGGACCGTCATCGGAGGAAGATGACGCGACAGCCGTCACGCGGACGGCCTAGCGGAGAACGGAGCTCGGGATCAGATGAGTGGTGCCGGTGAGGAGTTCTCGGTGGAGAAGCGTCCCGACGGGCGGACGGCCACACCGCAGACCCTGAGGCTGCGCACCGCCACGCGGACGTTGCGCCTGCACCTGGACGAGCTGCCCATCGACTACGACCTGGCGGTGCCCGGCGACCGGTTCCTGGCCGGGATGGCGTTCATGTTTGCGCGGCAGCGCTACGCCTGCGCCGAGTCGATGATCGGCTCCGGCTTCGGCGGCACGGTCATCGGCTCGATGGCGCGCGGCCTGTTCGTCGACGGGCTGCGGTGGCTGTGGATCGCCAATCACCCCGACCGGCGCCGCTGTCTGCTGGGCGAGCTGCGCGACGAACGCAACCGCCTGTGCATCCTGCTCGAAGAAACCGACGCCAGCATCGGGAACAAGCCCCGCTGGCTGATGCCGCTGCCCGACATCGCGGACCTAACCGGTCAGTCGCTGAGCTGGCTGGACGCGCCACCGATGCCGGACGACGCCGAACTGCTCGACCACTTCCTGGCCCGCCGCGTGGACCCGCAGCCGTCGTCGGGTTCCGGAGAGCATGCGGAGCTGCTGCGCAGGACACACACGCTGCTGGACATGTCGGGCCTGCGCGGGGCCGTGATGGTCCTGGCCCACGCCGGACACGGCAACCACCTGGGCCTGTTGAGCAGCCTTACCGAGGACGGGGCGGCGGCGTGTGACCTGCGTGCCGACCACGAGGCGCTGTTCATGCAGGTGGCCGCCGTCGGGGTGGCCGCCACACTGCTCGGCGTCGCGGAGACGGTGCCGGAGACGTGGCCGGCCGACGTGTCCCGTCGACCGTTTCTGGAGCGCGCGGTGGAGCTGGCGGCAGACGTCGCCGCGGCGGCCGTGCCGATCCACAAGCTCGACACCGCCCGGCGCCCCACCCCGCAAGCCAGGAAGAAGTCCACCAAGGCACCTCCCGTGGTGCTGATGAGGCCCGGCATCGTGCTCGACGCCGAGGAGTTGCTGCCCGACGTCAACTCCGTCGATGCGGTGATCGCCGCCGCCCAGGAGTACGACCGGCTGACCCGCAGCGGATGGTCCACCAGGCCGCAGACCTTCGACCAACCCACCCTGCACGCCAAGCTCGCCTACAACGGGGGACACTCCAACCTGCAAGCGGTGATGGCCACCTACGACAAGCCCGGCTCGGCGGTGATCGCCCCCTACGCCGCACGGATGCTCTTGGAGGAAGCCGCCCGGATGAGGTGGCGCTACTCGGCCGGCGACCCGGAGGCGTTCAAAGTTCGGGCGAAGCAGTACTTCGACGAGTTCCGCGCCCGACGCAGGAAGACGATCGAGACACTCGCCGGCAGTGGTGTGCCGCGCGCCGAGGCCCATCGCATCTTCGCGCTGCCCGGCAACAT
The DNA here is from genome assembly GCF_006716745.1 of Saccharothrix saharensis. Taxonomy (NCBI): domain Bacteria; kingdom Bacillati; phylum Actinomycetota; class Actinomycetes; order Pseudonocardiales; family Pseudonocardiaceae; genus Saccharothrix; species Saccharothrix saharensis. Next base: position 8,743,412 of record NZ_VFPP01000001.1, read on the forward strand.
CCAGGTCATCACGCCCGAGGACGAGATCGCCCCGAACCGACAAGCCCTGCCCAAGATCGACACCATGCTCCGGGAGATGGGAGCGCCCTACCCGGAGCCGGGATGGCTGGAGGTGGCCTACTCGCTGCTCAGCCAAATCACGCACAGCACCGCCCTGGGCCATCTGCACGCCATCCGCTTCCGCCACGACACCCTGGTCAACGAACTCAGCCCGGAGATGCTCGGCCTGACACTGGACGTGGCCTGCCTGGGCAGCGCCCACCTCATCGGCATGGGAGCTCGGCTGCTGACCGGTGACGGCCAGGACGCGGTCCGCTACCACCAGGATCTTGTGCGGCAGGCTGCGATGGTCCACTCCGCCGCACAGTGGGTGCACGGCTTGGACTAGCACGCGGACGCCGGACGCCGGACGGAAACGAAGGCGACGCGGGACGCGGAGTCGGGCACGGGTGATGCCCTGGATGTGCCGTGCGCGCCCGGTCCTACTGCCGGTAGGGCCGGTAGAGCCCGGCCACCGACTGCTGCGACGTCGGAATGAGGCGATCACCGGGCCGGAACGGTTCCTTCCCGGCGAAGCGGCGGACGTGGGCGGTCAGCTCCTCAAGTTGTTCACGGCGCTCCTCCGGGCCGACGGAACCGGAGGTGCCGTCGGTGTAGCGCACTCGGTGAACGGTCGTGGGGCCGCCGGCAAGCAGCGTGGCGACCGGCGACGACAAGGTCGACGGCACGGCGTCGCACCGACGACCGTGTCCGCTGGAGTTTCGCCATCCGAACGCCACCGCGCGACCCCTCAAAATAACTACGATTATTTCAGTGCTGATCGAAGTCAGTTATAGTGGTCGAGTGGTGTCTCGATCGGGTGAAGACTTTGCTCGATCAGGGCTGGTTGATCACGAGGTGGATGGTGGCGGGGGCCGGTGCTCGGGGCGCAGGGCGGGCGGGTCGATGCGGGTTCCGAGTGCCTGTTCGGCGCGAGAGATGGCCTGGTCGAAGGGCTGTCCGGCGATGAGGCGGTTGATGGTCTTGGTGGTCTGGATCGAGCAGGCGGCGGTGTGGAGCAGCCCGCTGTAGCTTTCGGGGGCCGGTGTGCCGCGCAGGCCCGTCTGGTCGTCGAGGTAGGCCATCGCGCCCTGCACGGAGGGGTGGACGTGGGCCGAGTAGAGGCTGAACGCGACGTAGGCGGTCTGTGCGTCGTAGGCGCGGCAGAGTTCGGCGAAGTTCTTGACCATCGGCAGCAGCGGATGGGGCGTGTCCGGCTTCGGCGCGACCGGCGCGCCGACGGCTTCGGGTGAAGGCCAGCCGGCTCGCTGCGCGTGGACGAAGAACCTGCGCTGTTCGTTCTCGCCGTGCTCGGCGACCGCCTCCAGGGCCTGGTCGCCGACGTCGATCACCCATTGGAGCACCAGGGCGTGTTGCAGGATCGACCGGATGATGGGGTCCGCTTCGTGGTCCAGGCCGTTGTCGTGGAGCAGGACGGCGGCCTTGCTGCTGCGCATGATCCAGGCCCACCAGCCGAACGTCGCGTGGAAGACGTGGCTGGTCTGGGCGTGGACGGTGATCTGCCCGGCGTCCATGACCGCGTCGAACGCCTCGGTCAGGATCAGGATCGCGGTCTTGGCCTTGCGTGCGTTCTCCCTGTCGTCCCAGAGTCGCATCCTGGGTGTGTCGTCGCGCTTGTCGGTGCTCATGAGGGATCACCGAGGCTTTCCCGACGCAGGTCGTAGAGACGCCAGGCTTCGTTGAGCAGCAGCGTGGCCGCGCCGGTGGCGGTGACCACCTGCTCGAACGAGGTGCTCGCCGCACCCCAGAGGGTCCCGTTGCCGCCGTCGACGACGCTGCCGTGGTCGATCAGCGATAGGCGGCTGCCCGGAGTGCCGTGGGCGTGGCCGCTCTGCGAGCGCCACAGCAGCCCGGTGCCCGAGCGGATCACCGCCGCGTCGGCGGTGTCGACCGGGTTGGCCAACCCGACCGCCTCGGTGATCGCCCGGGTCATGTCGAACTTCCACCTGCGGATGTTGGCGGGGTTCTTGCCCAGGGAGGTCGCGAGCGCCGCGGCCTCGTCGAGGCGGGCGTCCAGCGTGGCGATCACCCGATCGGCGACGGCCTGCTGCTCGACGGTCAGGGCGGTGGCGGCCTCGACGAGCTTGCGCTGCTGGTTGTAGTTGTCGACCGCGATCTCCAGGGCGTGCCCGACCCGCTTGCTGCGGGCCTGCGGTGCCAGCACCCAGACCGCCTGCGCCGCCCCCATCAGGGCCGACCTCAACACGGTGTAGTTCGCCGCCGGATAGATCCGGCCGGTGGCCTGCAACGCGGTGCGGAAGTAGTCCAGGTGCTCGACGGCGTTGACCAGACCGTTGTAGGCGATCGTCGACGCGGGCAGCGACGGAAATGCCTGGTCGTCGGCGGCGAGGCTGCTGCCGGGAGGCGACCAGGGGCGGCTGTTGAATCCGGGACGCCCAGGCGGCGACGGCGGTGAACAATCTCTCCAGCCGCCGTTCGGCCTCTTCGCGGTTCGGCATGCAGGGCAGCCTATGACCCGAACACCGGCGAGTCTGGGAGCTTCCGCGGGCCGTCATGTCGACGCGGGCTGAGCGGTCTCGCGCTGCACAACGGGCGTCCGGTTCGTCGGGCGGCAGTCGCATCATCTCCAGCAGACGCAGCGCCTGCCCCTCGGCGCGGGTGCCGGGAGCCGCTTCGAGCAGACCGAGCAGCACGATGAGCACGTCGTGGTCGAAGTGGGTGAAGAAGGTGTGCAAAGCCGTCTTCCACGGCCCGTGGAAGACGAACGCCACCTGTCCCAGCCCGTCGATCATCACGGCTTCGTCGTCCACCTGCGCAGGGCGCCACCGCGGCGTGCGGTTGATCAGCCGGCGCAGGGCGGCTACATCGTTCTCGAACTTGAGGCGTTGAACTGTCGACATCGAAGACACCCCGGAAGCCTCGCACATGCGTTCGAAGGTCGAAGGGCGTTGAGCGGCGACCCGACGGCACTCCCGCCGGGCGGGCTGTTCGTAGGATGCGTGAGCATCACTCATCTGTCGTAGTGGGGGTCGCCGTGGCGAAGACCGTTGTCATCGACGTGGACCGCTTGGACCGGGAGGCACACGAGCTGTTCCGGCAGCTCACGCCCGGCCCGTCCGTCGGCCAGGACAAGGAGGGGCGGACCGTCACGATCCCGCCAGGTGAGCGCTTCGTCGAGATCACCCGTCGATTACGGATCATCGCCGTCAGCGACACCCTCGCCCGCGCCGTCACCGAGCTGCTCGCCCGCGGCGGCCATTCCGCCGCGATCGGCCACGTGCAGGTCGACCCGGCCGCCGAGGGTGACGAACAAGTGCTCGGCCTCCTGATCGACTTCCGTGGCAGCCGCGCTGTCGTGCCACTGCGTCCCGGTGCCCGGCAACTGCGGATCTACCCCGAAATCGACGGCATCCACCTCACCGGCCACGAACCGCTGCTGACCATCGAACTTCCGGCCGAAGCGGTCGAACAGGACGGTTGGATCAAGGTCGACTCCATCGTCGCCGCCCTGGCCGAACACCTCTCGCCAGCGGCGTGACAGGCTCGATCACAGCCTGCTTCAGCGAACGCAAGACAGTCCATGACCTCCGGTTTGTGTCACAGCGGTCGTCAGTGGCCGGCGCGGAGACGACGGCGGAAAACCGCGTGAGATGGCGAACCGCCACCTCGCTCGACGTGGCGCGAACGAGTGAATGAGGCGCGGGCCTGTTTCGCGGTGCAGGCACGCGGCGATAGACAGGCAGGCACCGGGGGCACGCCCCCCGACCCCCGGTGCTTATCCCTTAACGACGCACGGTCCAGGTCGACCTCGCGACCCGGGAACCGGTGCCCAGCTGCGCGCACCACTCACTCTGTGTGTTCCCTGGGCGCCGTCCGGTCACGGACACGGCCGCCCGCATAGCCAGGGCGAAGGGCAGGTACCCGGCCGGGTGTTCGGCCTCGTGGGAAAACCACGTCGACCAACCGATGCCCGAGAGCGACCCCCATCCCCATCAGCAATGCCGCCACGGGCAGCGGGAAGTTCGAAAGCCGGTACCTTCCGACGGTGTCGGGCAGCCGCTCCTGTCGAACGCCATCGGCGTGTCGACGATGCGCGGACAACGGTTCTCCCGCTGCGGTCGTCTTGTCCACCCGTGGCAGTTCGTGGATGTCGTGGGCGATGTCGGCCAGCCGGGTCGCGACGGGTTGTCCCTGCCACACCAGCAGGTCGATCCGGGTGTTCTCGACGTCGGCGAGGGTGGCGAACGCCTTGTCGCCGGAGCAGACGGTGAACCGGGTACAGCCGCTGGCCTGCATACGGCTCGCGTGCCTGATCAGCGCGTTCTCGGCGGCGTCGGGACCGGGCTCGACCCGGAGCGGCGCCACGCCGAGGGCGGCGAGGACCGACGCCGCCGTGTCGCCGTCGTCCTCGGACGCGGCGTAGGCGACCACGGCGTGGTGATAGGGGCCGGCGGCTTCCAGCAGCGCCGTCACCTTGGACCGCAGCACCGGCGTTCTGGGGTTGGTGCCGACCATGTTCTCCAGGTCGATCAGCACCACCCTCTCGTCAGGACGCATCACCGAGTGGCTCAGTGCCGCAGTCTCGGGCTCCAGCCCCGTATGTCGACTTCGAGACGGCGTGCGACGGAGGTGCCGGCGGGAACGTCATGGTCGGCAACCGTAGCGTCGCGCCTCGCGACACGAACGAGCGATCACCACGGCGGGCACGCCCGGATCCAACGACGCCAGGTGCTGGCGCCTCCTCGGAGGGGCGGGGAAGGGGCAGTGAGAGAGCAGGGTAGGCCGCACCGCACCGGTCGAACCACCCGCGCGGACGAGACGACCTGTCGCCGCTGCGCGGCGGGCGGTCGGGTCGATGGGGACGACGGTGCTGTGCGAGTCGCGCCAGTGGTCACCCGACGGTAGGGGAAGAATCGACGGTGTGACCGACACGCCGCCGCAACAGCCCGACCCCGACCACATGATCCGGTTCTGCCGCGAACTCCTGCCGGAGATCCTGGTCAAAGCCAGCCTGGTGAAGCCGTCTGAAGCCGCGGCCGTCGGCGAGAACGTGCTGGCGCGGGCGACCGCCTTCGCCGCCCTTCCGCAGCAGACCCAGGACGTCCTCGCCGCGCCGTTCGCGGAAGAGGTGTTCGACCATAAGCCCACCACCGCTCCGCTGGACATGCTGGCAGCCACGACCGTGGTGGTGCGCAACAGCAGGCTCGAACTCTCCCACTTCTCCGGCCTGGTCGAGCCCGGCACCCTGCGCATGGTCACCGAGACGGCGTTGGGACCGCTGTCCCACCTGCTCGCCGCCGCCCGCCGCGGACCGGTCGCCCTCACAGGCCCGGACCCGTTCGAGAACCTCGCCGCCACCTATCCCCGCGCTTGGACCTGCCTGGAAGCGCTCGCCGAGACGGTCGCGAACGACAGCGGCCGCCGCGACTACCGCGCCCCGCAGGTCGACGGCATGCCCTCCCTGCCAGAATCCCACGAGGTCATCCCCGACCGCCGCGCCAAGCACACCCCGGGTGGCACGCTCTTCGACTCCGTCGACCCCCGCTTCGACGAGGAGTTCCTGCGCCAATTGCGCGTGGTCGTCGACCAGGACGGCGACGAGCCCAAGGTCTTCTTCGTCTCCGCGCTGAGCCGCTTCTCCCGCAACGCGCACAAGCAGCTGCGGGTCGTCGAACTGCTGCTCGCGCACGAGGTGACGATCCTGACGACCAACTACATGCTGCGACCCCACGACGTCTGGGTACGCCGCGGGACGTTGGTCAAGCCCGACAGCCACAACCCGCTCACCGGACTGCACCGTCTTCAGGGACTGACCGGGGCACACCGACACATGGCCAGGCGGCTGCTCGACACAATGCGAACCTCCTGAGCTTTCAGCGGCGGGCAGATCGTGGTTGTCCTGCTGTTGTCGCGCGCCGCGTGTCGGCGTGCAGGTCAACGTGTGCAGTCCGGTACAGATGACCGTGCACACGGATGAACGCAGATGATCTGCTTGGGTGCCCATCGGCAGAGACCGACATACCTATGTGACGCCTGCCTGCCAGCCGCTCTCGCACGTTAGACCGGGAGAGTCGGGCGGCATTCGCCAGCCGGGTGACGACCTGCGGCACTGCGCCGTCAGCAGTGGTCGCACTCGAGTGATCGCGCCCGCGCCGTTGCCGCGCGAGCTGGGTATCGTGCGGCGTCCGCGTCCGCCACACTCCAGGTCATGGGTGAGGATGCGGACATCCGAAATCTGGTTCGGGACGCGACCGCCGGCGCTGTGGTGCAGTCGGGATCGATCCAGAACCTGACCATGCAGACCGCGCCGTCCACGACCGGTGCCGTCGTGCCGCGTCAGGTGCCGTTGGCGGTGCGCGACTTCGTGGGGCGCGATGTCGACCTCGCCGGCCGGTGGATTCGCCTCGGTCGTGGGTTCGGCGATACCCGCACCAAGCCCACGCCGGCACAACAGGAAGCCGGCGCGGCCGGCGCACGCACCATCCTGGAATCGCTGCGCACACGACTCGAACGGATTCCCGGGCTCGCTCTTCGCGCGCAGAGCATCCTCGAACCCCTCGGCGACACGAGCGTGCCGCACATCGAACCCCCTAACATCGACGTCGAGGATGATCTGATCGACTTCGCCGGTGGACGCTCACCGCGGAACGCGGACACCGCGACCATCAAGGATCACCTGCGGATCGAATCCGAGCGCACCGAAGCGTTGGCACGTCGGATCGCTGACCTTGGCCCCGCGGCGGGCATCGCCAGGTTTGCCTACCTGGCGCACCATGCCGTACTCGCCGGTCGACAGTTCCCTGGAGGGCTGGTCGGCCTGCGCATGGGGCGATACATGACCGATCCCGTGGCCTGGTACGCCGAAGCACGACGACATGACGTGCCCACCCTCATGCAGACCGCACTCACCGAAATTCTCGCGGCAGACGTCAACCTGCCGCCCGCCATGCTCGAAGCCGACCTGCGCAATCCCGCACGGCGCTCCCTTGTCCTGCACACCAGCCTGTCGCACACCAAGATCAACTCCACGGTTACCCTCGTGCTCGACGACTTGACCGCACAGGACGCACCAAACCTGGGATCGGCGCTCTTCCGACAGAAACCCGACCAGGTGGTGTACCGACTGCTCACCCACCCCGTCACCGAGATCGCCTCCACCGCCGCCCTGCATCTGGGCCTCTCCGACGGCCACGAGACGCGCATACCACAGGAGTGGCGGGATGAGTGGCGTATCGCCTTCCTGAATTTCCGGGGCCACGACGGCAACGTCCACGACGACTGGGCATTCGACAGTCTCCTGGAACGCCTGGTCGACCAGGATCCGGATCTGGTCGAAGAGTGGTACGGCCGCCGGCTCGCCGCGATGAAGGACAAGGGCTACATCGAACCGCTCCGACCTTCCGGCTGCGAGGCCCACCTGTCCGCCCTGCCCGCGCCACACCGGGAACGTCTCGTTCGGACCTACGCCGCTCTGGGACGCGAACGCCTGGGACAGAGCCTGCTGGTTCGACTTGTGGGATCCGATCGCGACATGGTCGAGCGACTGCTCATCGACGGCGTCCTCACCACGACCGACATCCTGGACATTCTCACCGCCGAACGCGATGACACCCTCGAACTGTTCGGGCCGCTGTTGCTCGACAATGGTGTATCGCCCGCGCAAGTGGTAGACGCCGTAAGTTTCCGCGAGGGCTGGATCGAGAGCAGAGTGAACAAGCATCGCCGACTTCGTGACTACTTTCGCGACCTCGGTGAGCGGGTGCCAGTACTTGCGTCTGTCGCCCGGATCGGTTCCGAGAGGCAAGCTCGGCTTCTCGATGAAGCAAAACAACGTGAACGCTTGACCAGGATCCGTTACTGAATTTTCAGGTGACGCCGACCTGGCTATGCCCCCGTGTGTCGCGGTCGAGGACTCAGCAGCCGCGACCCCAGGGCCATCACCGCCGTGCCGAAGTCTCCAGCCTCGCCCCAAGCCCGGCTTCGTCACAGCCTCACTGATCCGAACCGGGACCTGTTGCGGACCTAGGTTGCCTGATGCAGCACTAGAGTCTGGCTTGTGGCTCGCTCGTACACGCACAAGACGATCAAGCTCTTGTATGGTCGCGCCAAGCGGTGCGCTTACCCAGGCTGTGACGAAGGGTTGATCTTCGAGCATCGGGGCCGCCTGTCGGTGACGTCCGAGATAGCGCACATCCGGTCCGAGACACCCGACGGGCCTCGGCACGACCCGGCGTACCCGGCCGAGCTGATCAACGCGGAGGAGAACCTCCTCGTCTTGTGCGGCAAGCACCACAAGGCCGTCGACGATCATGAATCGGTCTACCCGATCGAGGAGCTCGTGGCCTGGAAGGCCGGCCAAGCGGCCGGCGGACCCGGGCGGGAGCTGTCCACCCGGCAGGTCGAGCGGATCTATCGGCATTACGATCTGGGCGACCTCGGTCCGGTGGGCTTCGAACAGGTGTGCCAGGCGCTTGCCATCCACGTCCTCGGGCCTGAGACCGTGATCCCCGACCGATATGGGCGGAATTTCGGAGCTGATGCATTCTTCGAGGGAACGGCGCGGTCATATCCGACCGATAGTGATCCCTGGCAGGGGTACATCGCCGTCGACGTGTTGTACAGTGCGACCTCTCGCCGAAAGGTGGACGCAGTCACGCACCTGACCCTCAGGATCAGGGACCATCTCCACCGCTGGACCAGAATTGCCGGGACTGACAGGCGAGAAGTTCGACGCCCGGACTATCTGATTTTCGCCACCAACCTTTCGTTGTCCGGCCCCGGAGGCGAGAGGGAGCGGGTCTCCGATCGGATCGAGCCGCACGTCGACGAACTCCGTTTCAAGGGTTGGGGAATCTGGGACTACGACCGGATTGCCGACTACCTTGATGTATATCCCGACGTGCGGCGCGCGGTCGAGAGCTTGACGAAGTCGAACGAACTCATCGCAGAAGTTCTGGCGGGTCTCAGCGCAGGCACCCAGGGTCGCGAACCCCGGCCGTCCAGTCCCGTCGTCGGTCCAGGCCAACCCGGGCACGAAGGTGTCTTCGCTCCGGTCTACGAGGCTGCCGGAGGACGTGGACGACTCGGGCTTGCGATGGGAGAGGTGTTTGAGCACGAGTTGGGTTGGGTGCAGTACTTCACTGGTGGCCCCTCCGGTGAGCCGGCGGTGCTGTGCGCAAGGTTCGGGCAGCCTGTCGTCGCCGTCGCTCGTGAGGTATGGGATGACATCGCGGCTGTCTCCCGAGAGGTCGCCGGTGGGGGACCGACCGGGGTCGGCTTTCCGTTGGCTGACGAGTCCGAGCGTGGCGGCTATGTCGGATCACAGGCCGAAGTGGTCGAACTTGCCGGTGGTCGATGGGGCCGTTCGGGCCGCGGCAGATTGTTGCGGCGGCGGCCGGGTCCGCCGGTCTGGCAGCCCGCGGTCGTCTATGACAGTGAGGCGTTCGAGGAACGCGACCGTTGGTCGAGTGCCTTCGACACACGCGATCTACGGATCAGGCTTGCTGCTCGGATACCACTGTCCGCTGATGAGTGGCGGATCACCGGCGCAGGAAGAGGTCGCATGTTGTCGGCGGTAGAGCGATCCGGGCTGATGCCTGTTCTGTGTCGGGCGGCTGCCCGACGAGGACTTGATCACGGTGATCTCTTGTGGACGGAGATCGGCGAACCCGACGGCTTGAACAACAGCCGTTTTGCCGCCTATGAAGTTGTGGTGCCCGGCTCCAACGATCGTCCGGCGGTGGCGATCTGCCTTCGACTCGTGCTCCCCGACGGCCGTGGTATGGACCTGCGCACCGCTGTGGACCTGCGGGTTGATTTCGGAGCCTTCGATTCGACCAGTCGAGCCGTGTCACCGGAATCTCCGGAAGACCTCCGGTGGACGCTCGTCGAACTCGTCGACTTCCTCACCCAGGCATGGCCGGTCGCAACTACTGAACTCCTGCTCGCGGCAACGAACGATCCGCTCTCCCTCGCTCCAGCGGGAGCGCCCAGGGTCGAACTGCACATCCAGAGCGAGCAGCGAGGCACTGCCGACTCGGGGGTCTTGGACATGGTCGACCTCTCTCCACTGGGTGCACCCCGGGCCACCCGGACCGGAAATCTGTCCGTCGGCGTCACGACTCCGCTGGCCTTGCCCGAATCTGACGTCACGACGGTGATCAGGAGTGCTCTGGTGTGGATGGTCGAGGACGCGGGGTTCGTCACCCGTTGAGTCCACTCGGCGGCGAGAAGTACGTCGGACCGTATATCTGCCCGCCTCCCGCCGCCACGTGCGGCCTGATGGGTCTTGAGGCGCGCTCGGAGTTGGCCCGAGCGCGCGATCGCTGTCGACAGACGGGCCAGTGCAGGGTCCGGCTGCTGCTTACTGTAAGGCGGGTGGTCTACCGGCGCGACATCAAAGCCCAGGCCTACCTCCGAGAAGGCCGCCACGCCCTGGCTCGACGGATCTTCGACGGCCTGTGGAGTGCCAGAACTCTGCACTCGGGCGTTGAGCTGCGGTGATCGTGCATCATCATGGGCTGTAGGGGCATGATCGTGAGGCGTGAAGTTACGACTGCTGTACCTGATCTTCGTCCGACTCGTTGGCTGGCTGGTTCTGTTCGGCCGGTCATCGGCGGCCAAAGACGTGGAGTTACTGGTGCTGCGGCACGAAGTCGCCGTGCTGCGCCGGGCCAACCCTCATCCGCGGTTGGAGTGGGCCGATCGCGCAGTCCTCGCCGCATTGGTGCGCCGACTTCCCCGACTGCTGCGCGATCATCGAGTGGTGACGCCGGGCACCGTCCTGCGGTGGCACCGGCGCCTGGTCGCGAAGAAGTGGACCTACCCGAACCGCACCGGGCGCCCACCGATCGACGACACAGTGGTGGCGTTGATCGAGCGGATGGCCCGGGAGAACGCCGGGTGGGGCTACCGCCGGATCCAGGGCGAGCTGCTCAAGCTCGGACATCGGACAGCCGCCTCGACCATCCGTCGCGTGCTCAAGCGCCTGCGGATATACGGCCCGCGCCCAAGCGCGACACCGACACCTCGTGGCGGCGATTCCTTCGCGCCCAGGCCGCGAGCACGTTGGCCTGCGACTTCTTCCACGTCGACTGCGCGGTCACCCTCAAGCGCGTATACGTGTTCTTCGTGATGGAAGTGGCCACCCGCTACGTCCACATCCTCGGCGCTACCACCAATCCCGACGACCCCTGGACCACCCAACAAGTCCGCAACCTGCTCATGGACCTCGACGACCCAGCCGACTTCCGGTTCCTCATCCGAGACCGGGCCGGTCAATTCACCGCCTCGTTCGACGCAGTCTTCTCCGACGCCGGCATCAAGGTCGTGAAGATTCCACCACGGTGTCCATGGGCCAACGCCTACGCCGAACGATTCGTCGGGACCTTCAGACGCGAAGTCACCGACCGCCTGCTCATCATCAACGAACACCACCTGTGGGCGGTGCTGCAGCGCTACGCGAACCACTACAACCACCGCAGACCACACCAGGCTCTGCAACTCACCCCACCACGACCGGACCACCCAACCGCAAAGCCAGGCAGCACTTCCATACGCCGCCAACCAGTCCTCGGCGGCCTGATCAACGAGTACGAACCCACAGCAGCCTAACCGCACGTCAGACCGTGTGGCCGACTTCTGGCACCCCGCAGGCTCAGAAGGTTTCCGCCGACCTGCTCGGCAAAGTTTCCCACCGCGCAGCCGCAGTCAACGCAGAAGAACCGGCGCACCCGTAATCGCAGCACTACGGGCCGACCACCGGTGCGTCATCAAGCTTCCGGCCGTAGCGGCTGTGCGCCCGACTCGATCGCGCACCGCAGGACGGACAGGACGCGCTCTCTGCTCTGGTGCATGCCTGGATCCGTGTATCCGCGGAAGTCCGCTCGACACGCTCCAACGTCACACCGACAAGGTGCGGCAGCAGAACGTCCAACCAGTCATGATCACACCCCGACCATGATCACAGACTCGCCGGAGCTGCCAGTGGACACCTGATCTCGTTGATCACGCAATCAACGACAAAACCGCTCGTTTGGCTCAGGGTGTAGCCTGCGCGAACATCGCGCGGACCTCCTCCATCCTCACCGGTACATACCCCTGCGGGCCGTCCAAGGCGAACATCGTGGTGTCCCAGAGCCGCTCCCGGTGGCGGCTGGGCGTAAGCAGCACGCCGACCACGCTCCGGTGGTCCGCGGCGTCCTCACCGTGCAGGTCGTAGTGGAGCAGGTGAACCCGCCCGTGGAACAGGCCGCGCACGTCCTCGTCGAACCGCGAGGCGACCATGAACACCATGGGGGTGAACTCGTCGGGGTTCGGTGCGACGAGCCGGGTCTCGGTGCGGACTCCCTCACCGGTCCACGAACCGATGGTGGACAAGTGGCCCAGCAGCGTCCGGCCGAGTTCGGTGCGCGCCTCGATCGGGAAGCCGTCGAGGTCGGCGAGCACCTTGATGCGCAGTGCTTCGCGGTCTTCCGCGAAGGACGAGCGGGCGATGTCCTCCATGATGACCCGCAACAGCAGGTGGGCTGCCATGTCCTCGCGTCCGGCCGGGTTTAAGGGTGCCCGCGCCGTAGAAACCGCGGTGCCGAGCCCTGCGAGTCCGGGAGCCACAGGATCGGGCACCGCCTCCAAGTCGGCCAGCGCGAACTCGTGGTAACGCCGCGGCTCGTCGCCCAGGTCGAGCGGTTCACCGGCGACGCGGTGCAAGTAGGCCAGTACCGCGCGGGTCGAGTAGAGGTGGTCGAACAGGAACTCCCAGTCGCGCCGCATCAGCACGACCGCGGGCGTGCTCCCGGAAACTGGCGGCGGTCGGTAACCCTGCGGCACGTCGGGGTGGTCGACGATGATGATCGACAACCACTCGTGCGCGGCGCCGTCGACGCGGATGGCACGTCCCCTGGCGTTGGTCAGGACCGCCGGGGTATTGGTCAGGCGCCGGATCGTGCCGCTCGCCTGGCTCAACGCCTTCTTGATGTTCTTGGTGAGCCAGGCAACCTCTTTGGCCGCGTCACCACCGGGCCTGCTGCGGCTCTTGCTCTGCAGGACCGCAGCACGAGGACCGACGATGACGGTCCCATCACCCAGTTCCCGCATGCTGGATCCGTTGCGCTGCTGCTTCGGCAGGAAGAAGAAGTCGGGCATGCCGAACGTCGCGGCGGCGTCGCGGATGGCGTCCTCCGCCTCGTGCCCTTGCTCGTCGACCGCGGGTAGCGGCGAGGCGTCGGGGATGTGCCGCACGAAGGTGCCGTTGGATGTTTCGAGCACCAGCGTCAACTCCGGCATGGTCCCTCCAGGTCACTCGACGTCGAGTCCGAGCAGCTTAGATGTCGGTGCTGCGAACGGCAGCACCTTTCACGTCCAGGTGAGCGGATCTGGCGAAGCGTGGCGAGATCGAACCGACCACCGTCCGAGTCGTCGGGCCGCCGCAGAGCGACGGAGTCACGCCCAGGGCATGACACCCGGTAGCGCGTCACCCGGTGCGGTGACCGTGATCCACGCCCAGTCGTAGCACCGGTGGCCCTTAGCCCCGGTGCCGGCGGACAGCCGCTGCCACGCCCGTTTCGACAACCGGGCGACCGCCGAGTCGACACGGTGGTCGCCGGCCGCGGTGGCGACGTGGTGGTCGCACGCCACCGCCAACACGTACCCGACACCACGGCCCTCCAGTTCGGCGCGCAGCGCCGAGGCGCCGCCGTAGACCTCGTCACCGGTCACCCAGGCGGCCGTGGCCCCGCCGTCCAGCGCGCGGACGAGCATCCGCCGGGCCAGTTCGGTCTTCGTCGCGAACACCGTGTCCTCGGGCACGCCCGCCGCCGCGCACCGCTCCGGGTCTTCGGTCCACGAGGCCGGCGGGTACAGTTCCCGGTCGACCAGGGTGTGCCCGGCGGTGGTGGTGTAGGTCAGGAACACCCCGATCTGGGCGTTCTTGATCCGGCTCGCGGTCCCGGTGTACTGCCGTTGCACACCGACGGTGGGCACGCCCTTCTTCACGTCACCAGTCTCGTCCACGACCAGGATCGCGTCGATGGTCCCCAAATGCTCCACCGCGAGATCGCGGACGGCGTCGGCGTCCCACACCGCCTTGCTCAGCAGCTGCTGCATCCCCTCCGGCCTGGGATCGCCGGCGTGCTCGGCGATCGTTTAACAGTTCTTGCGCGGCAGATCCGACAGCAGGTCCAGCACGAACGCGCGTGCCCGTCGACGGGGTTCCACTCGCGTGAACCGGCCGGCCACCCGGGCCATCAGCCGGTCGAACGTCTCACGCCATCGGTCGGGGTCTACGCTGTGGCCCGGGGCCACCACATCATCTTGGACAGTTCTCACAAACTGTTCATGGTCCTCTGGTGGCTGCACCCGTCTTCACGGCCTCCTGACCAGCCAAGATAACGAACTCTGGCTGGAGTACTAATACTCCAGCCGCACTTGGTGATCATGTTGCTCTAGGCTGTCGATCTTGTGATCGTAGACGAGGGTTTATCGGCCTGGACTGCGGGTCTGGACGAGTTGTTCGGGCGGCTGGCGGGCCGGTTCCATCGGGTGGAGCCGAGGCGTCGTGGCCGGGCGTACGTGCGGGGTCTGCTGGCGCCGATCGCGGGTAAGAACGGCTGGACCTTGGCGGAGGTGGCCGGTGAGGCGTCACCGGATGGGATGCAGCGGCTGCTCAACGCCGCGTCCTGGGATGCCGACGGTGTGCGGGACGATCTGCGTGCCTATGTGGTGGAGCAACTCGGCGACCGCGACGGTGTGCTGGTGGTGGACGAGACCGGGTTCCTGAAGAAGGGCGACAGGTCCGCCGGGGTGCAGCGGCAGTACTCCGGTACCGCCGGTCGGGTGGAGAACTGCCAGTTGGGCGTGTTCCTCGCCTACGCCACAACGACAAGCCGCACCCTGATCGATCGGGAACTCTATCTGCCCAAGTCCTGGACAGGCGATCGCGCCCGGTGCCGTGAGGCGGCCGTGCCCGACTCGGTTTCCTTTGCCACCAAAGCGGTTCTGGCGCTTCGGATGCTGGAGCGGGCTTTCACGGCCGGTGTGCCGGCCCGATGGGTGACCGCCGACGAGGCCTACGGCCAGGACCACAAGTTCCGCACCTGGCTCGAAGACCGCCGGGTGGGCTACGTCGTGGCCGTGCCGCGCAGCCAGAGCGTCCCGACCGTGAACGGCAGCGCCCGCGCCGACACCCTCGCGCGCAATGCCCCACCCGAGGCGTGGAAACGCCGCTCGGCCGGTGACGGCGCCAAGGGACCGCGGCTGTACGACTGGGCCGCGGCGACCCTGCCGCCGGATCCCGAGCAGTACAGCGACCTGTCACGGTGGCTGCTCATCCGCCGCAGTATCACCAATCCGGACGAGCTGGCGTTCTACCTGTGCTTCGGCCCCACCGGCACACCCGACGACGAACTCGTCCGCGTCGCCGGAACCCGGTGGGCCATCGAGGAATGCTTCCAGACCGCCAAGACCGAGATCGGCCTGGACCAGTACCAGGTCCGCCGCTACGACGCCTGGTACCGCCACGTCACCCTCGCCATGCTCGCCCACGCCTACCTCGCCGTCACCGCGGCAAACACCCACACGACCCGGACGAGGACGGCCTCGTCCGCCTCACCCTCGGCGAGGTCCGACGTCTCCTGGCACACCTGATCACCCAGGGTTCAACAAAGATCGACTCTACCGGTGGTCCCACTGGCGCCGCCGACACCAGTACCGTGCTAGAAAGAGCCACTACCAGCGGAAACACACATAGTCACCAAGTGCGGCTGGAGTACTAATCGTCGCCTCCCCCTAGGGCTGCAGCGTGTCGAGGATGTCGAGCGCGAGAAGTCGGGCATGGCACGCCTGACCGGTGAGCGGGTCGAAGGTCCAGGAGCAGTTCCGTTGCCGACCTTCGGCGATGTCGCGCACGGACTGTGTCGCGGCCGAGTTGAAGTGGCCGCTAAGCCACAGCAATCGGATCGCGATGCCCACGGAGGCGTCGGGTAGATGCGTTATCTGTTCGGCGAGCTCGGCGGTAAGGTGGTGATCACGGCGCAGCCGGGCGGCCAGCGGGCGGTGGATGTACCCAGGGTCTCTGTCGTTGCGGGTGACCACGCGCGCTATCTCGACGGCCAGGTCCAGCAACTCCGTCGCGTCGGAGGTGCACGCCGCTGCCAGTTCGGTCCATTCAGGGAACTCGTGCCACGGTTGGCCTGCTGGCGGGCGGGCTGTGACGAGCAGCATCCTGGCGACCAGATGGTGGTCCGGTCGTAGCCGAGCGAGCGCGGCGGCGACGCCGTAACTGGGTAGCGGTAGGTAAGTCTCCTCCGCGGTAACGATTTCGGCGTTCTCAATCCGTGCGAGCTGGTCGTCGAGCCACTGGTGGGTGCGCGGGTCTGTCCCAAACTGTTCGGTCAGCACGTGCAGCGCCGTCCACGCCTGTTCAATCTCGGAATCGTGGTACCCATCCGCCCGTTCCAGTAGCGTGATGGTCCTCGACCAGGCATCGTCGCTGGTGGTGCCGATGCGGCGCAGGTAGCTGACGGCTGAGGCCGTTCCGGCGAGTTCCGGCCGGTCCTCGAGCAGTTTCTCGAGGTCTGCTTTAGTCTCGGGGTAGTCATGCGCCACGGCGAGAATATCCGAGAAGAACTCGCGGTCTGAGCTCGACTCGAAGCCGAATCGCTGGGAGAACTCCTGCCCTAGGGAGGCTTTTACATCGGTCCAGAACCGGCACACGTATCGGGAGAACAGCTGTGTGTCGCTGCCATAGCCATGGTGGATCTGTACGGGCTCGCCACTGCCGCTTTCGCGCAAATTAGTGAGGATGTCCAGGCGGCCCAGTTCAGCCAAAGCGCAAAAGGCTGCACCTCGCCGCTCGTGCATATCAGGGCCGAGCGCACGGGCTTGTGCGGTGAAATTGTCGAGGATTTCACCGGCGGGTGATTGAGTTTCCATCAGACGCCGCGTGAAGGCTGTTGCCGCCAACATCTTCACGGTGCCGTCAGGTTCGGCGTCATAGCCTCCGAGAAGCCTGGTGGCCGAGAGGTCGGACAGGGGCGCGCTCGCCAGTGCTTCGATCAGTCTGGCGCGCAGCGGCGGGCTCAGGGAGCCGAAGTGAGCGGCGACGATGCCACGTAGGTCGGGATCGTCGCGTGCGCCGTAGGCGATCGAGGCCACTGGCGAGTCGTGCGCGGTCAACCGGTCCATGCCGCGTTCGCGCACCACGGGGTGATGCATGAATCCCTCGAACAGGGCATCTTCGACACTATCGCCGAGGAATGTCTTCTCGTCTCCGAGCGCGTGGCGCAGCAGCGCTTCCACGCGGGGATCCGTCCGGTCGCCACCACGGCGCAGGATTCCGTCGAGGGCTCGCACCACAGCTGAGGTCTGTCCGGTCGTTGCAGCAAGGGCTTCCAGTCGCGCGAGGGCGTTAGCGGGCTCGGTGATGATTTCCGACAAGTAGGCGACCAGACCGTCGTGTGGCGTGGTCGCGGTGTCAGGTTCGAGAGGGGCGCGCAAGGCGGCGTGGACCTGGGGATCCTCGGGCCAGCCTTCGAGCAGTGCGCGCACGATCCAGCCGATTCCCCAGCTGTTTTCGCGGCGCAGGCGTGCCAGGAGACGGTCGCGCACGCGCGTGCTTCTGGCTACCAGCGAGCACAGGTAGACGCCGCGTTCGCCAATGCCCGAGGTCAGCAGTTCGTCGAGGAACACCTCGAGAGCGGACACGATCTCGGGGTCGTCGCGGTAGGCCTGCGCCAATTGGGGCCACGGCAGCTCCACCAACAGGCTGGGTTGATCAGGAAACAGTGTGCGGTCGGGTGAGATGTACTGGCGGAAGAACCTACGTGTCTCGGCGCGGTGTGGGTAGCACGCGAACAACACGACGGTGGCGGGGTTGTCGCGGGAATGACGGCGTCCGCGATCGAGAGTGGGATCTGCGTCAGGCAGATAGTGCTCGAAGATCACCTGGTCGTCTGGGAAGTGGTCGAGCATCAGCTCGATGATCCGATCCACCCACGCCGACAGACGCGGGGCCTGGTCGAGCAGTGTGATCAGGGCGGTGCGGTTGGCTTCGGTCGTGTTGCCCCGGCGCAGATCCGCCGCCAGGCAGGCGTGCCGGACTGCGAAGTGGGGATGGGCTCGTCCGGTGTCGATGAGCGCGTCGAGTGCTGGATGGTCGGGTGTGCACAGCGACAATGCCTCGGTGGCCGCCGCCCGGCGCCGGGGCAGGCCGGTGGTGCGGGCGAGCTCAGCGAGCCGGTCTGCGGTGACGGTGTCGCTGGCGAACGTGGTGCCGAGGATCCGGCCGGCTAGGCGTTGCACGTCGTCCTCGTCGGCGTGCAGGGCGTGCCAGAGCATGCTCCGCAGTGTCTCGTCGGCGGGCCAGGCGGATGCGGCACGTAGGGTTGCCAACCAGCTTTCCCGCGGGTAGGCGTGCAGCCAGGTGGTGAACCGTGCCGTCAGTTCACCGCGCACTTCGCGTCGGGACAGACCGGCCGCGAGTCTGTCGAGCAGCGCGGCCCGGTGTGCTTCGCGTTCACCGGTCTCGATCACCCCGATCACCCGCGCGAGCAGCCTCCGCCGCGTCGCCGCGTCCACGACGCCGGCACCTACCGAGACCTCGGCGGCGAGCAGGTCGGTCGCCTCGCACATCAGCGGGTTGCCGACGGCGTGCGCGTCGAGCAGGTCGAATATGGCGACGATCTCGGGCGGCCGGGTGATGCCGAGGATCAGGAACCGCAGGACCTGTGCCCATTGCCGATCGGTCACGTGGTCGACGGCCAGCTGCGCCAGCTGCTCCCCGGACAGCATCAGCAGCCGTTGGGCGGTGAGGAACTCCAGCACGGAGCGGTGGAAGAACTGGGTTTCGTCCGGCGCTGGACGGATCATCAGTCCGACACCGGGGCTCAAGGCGTTGACCAGCTCCTGTGCGGCCGTGTGCGCCTCGGCGGCCGGATAGCCGATCTCTTCGATGAGAGTGGAGCGGAAGCCGGCGCGCAGATCGTCGTCGGAGATGGTGACCGCGGCGGCCCGGTGCATCTGTTCGGCTACGGCGCCGCTGACTCGGCGAATGTCGCCTGTGGCGGGGAACAGGTCTCCAGCTCCCGAGGTGACGATCTTGCGCCGGCGGTGCTCGCCGACCATGCGCTGGACGACGTCGTCGAGCACTGTATGCAGGTCATGAGGGAACTCGGTGTGTTGTTCCTTGCTGCGCAGCAGCAGTGACAGAAACAATGGCAGGTCGGCGAGCTCCCGCAGGTGCGGTGAGGACTCGATCTCGGCCGTCCACGCGGCTGCGTCGTGCGACAACGCAAGCTTATCGACTATCGGTGCCAGCCACTTCGTGACAAACGCCAGGCGCTGCGCGTGGTCCAGCGGCGCGAGCGTCGCCATCCGCCACTGTTCAGGGTCCAAGGGGACCTCGGCGGAGCTGAAAGGTCTCGACGAGGCCAACAGTCCGGCATTTTTGGTGACGGCGAATACCTCCATCCGATCGGTACACAGCCGCGCGGCGTCCGGGCTCGCCCACTCGTCCAGACCGTCCACGACGAGCAGAACACGCTCGTCGCGCAGCGCCTTCTCGATCAACGGCCACAGATGCCCGTGGTCGTAGACCGACAGCCACTCCCGCACCCCGTCCAGGACACTGACCGCACGGGCGTTCTTGCGGACAGCGGAGGTCCAGAACGCGAACGGAAGCCACACGGGCAGCACGGTGTTCAGGCGGTCCAGCCCTGCGGTCAGTGTGGGCTCGTCGGAGAACAGGTCGAGTATCAGCATGCGCAGTAATGCGCTCTTGCCGGCACCCGGCGCCCCGACCACAAGATGTTGCGTGCCGGTGGCGAGCCAGTCGGTGACGGCCACCCGGTTGCTGTGCGCGGTGGAGCGGGCCCGCACCGGTGCCGCGACCGCCGTCGGGTTGCGTAGGCCTCCGAGCACATCGGGAAAATAGCTTTCGCGCCGCGCCGACCTGGCGGGGTCCACGACCGCCACACCAGGGGATGGTGCCGTGGACGGCGTCGGCATGTCGTCGCCGAGCACGACGTCGGGCACGATGAAGCGCTCGGCGAGCGGCATCGTGCGCTCCGAGCTGTGCATGCCGCGTTCGAACTGGCCGAACACCGTGCGGTACAGAGATCCGAGTTGCTGGCGGTACTCGATCATCTCCCGCGCGTCGAGTCGGGTTCCCAGCGCCGCGGCGGCGTCCTCTCCGGCGAACACGCGCACAGCCTCGCGGGCGAAGAAGTCGTCGACGAGCCGCGGCTGATCCTTGAGCAGCGCGCTGAGCTCGGTCTGGTCCCATAGCGTGAACGTAATGCCCTTGGCAGTCAGCCGTAGACGCTCCTGCTCGATGCGCGCCGCGGCCTGGGTTCGCTCGAGGTTGTCGGTGACAGCCAGCACGAATTCAGTGGCCGTGGCCGCCCACTCGCCCCTGAGGAAGACGTCCACCGCACCGGTGATCTCACCGGATGTAAACCTGTCGGTGGTGCGTTTGCACTGGATGACCAGATAGGTACCGTCCCGCTTGCGAGCGTACAAATCAATGCCGCCCTGGGATTGCCCTTCGACGCCGAACATGCGGCACTGCTCGATCGTGCCCTGCAGCCGCGCAAGCCGGTAACACAGCCGTTCGAAATCCTTGGGATGCAGAGAATCCAGTGCCAGCAGCTGAGGCCGGGTGACCGGCGGGGTCTGACCGCAGGACTGTGGCGCGGTCGCCAGGTACGTGAGATTCGCCGCCTGCAACGGCCCGCTGGTCATGACAGGATTGTGGCACCAGCCGCCCTGTGACGGCATCAGGCTGGCCGTGGACCACCGTCGCGTGTGTACCCGAGCTCAACGGCGACCGCCGTGCTCGCGTGACTTCGGCAGCGCATGGTCGTTGACCTGGCCAGCCAGGTGGCGGGTAGGCAAGGGCGATACGGCCAGCCTGTTGTTCGCCTTGCGGAGCGCGGGTTCCGCACGCTGATGGCGTGGGCGCCGCGGACGGCCGCCCCACCGGCGATCGGGCAGGCGGGATCAGGTCGTGTTTCAAAGGTGCTGACCGGCGGTGTGTCGGTGGCCGGAAAGTGGCGAGGTCTCCGGTAAGTGGGTTAGCGACCAAGCAAACCCGAACACCGGAGACCTCGTGGCCAGCGTAGCGGCAGCGGGGCGGGCCGATCTGACCGACGCGCAGTGGGCGCTGTTGCAGCCGCTGTTACCCGTGGGTCGCAAGCCGGGCCGTCCGCCGAAGTGGAGCAAGCGTCAGTTGATCGACGGCATCCGGTGGCGGGTGCGCGTCGGTGCCCCGTGGCGTGACGTCCCGCCCGACTACGGGCCCTGGCAGACCGTCTACGGGTTGTTCCGACGGTGGCAGCGGACCGGGGTCTGGCGACGGATCCTGACCGCGTTGCAGGCCCGCGCCGATGCCGACGGGCTGATCGTGTGGGACGTGTCGGTCGATTCCACGATCATGCGGGCGCACCAGCACGCGGCGGGTGCGCGGAAAAGGGGGATCTGCAGGTCGAACCGCCCGACACCCCGGCCGGAGGGGTCGAGCCCGATGATCACGGGTTGGGGCGGTCGCGGGGCGGCTGGACCAGCAAGCTGCACCTGGCCTGCGAGCAGGGCCGCCGTCCGTTGTCCCTGCTGGTCACCGCCGGGCAATGGGGTGACAGCCCGCAGTTCGTCCCGGTGATCGAACAGATCGCGGTGCCCCGGCACGGCGGCGGACGGGCCAGGACCCGGCCGGACCGGGTCCTGGCGGACAAGGCCTACAGCTCCAAGGCCAACCGCGCCTACCCGCGACACCGCGGGATCAAGGCCACCATCGACCAGCCCCGTGACCAGGCCGCCCACCGCAAGGCCAAAGGCTCCGCCGGTGGACGGCCACCCACGATCGACCGGGAGATCTACAAACAGCGCCACGCCGTCGAGTGCGGCATCAACCTGCTCAAGCAGCACCGGGCGGTCGCCACCCGCTACGACTGTGAGGATCATGTTGTGCCGCTCCGGGTCGGTGGTCTGACCCGCGCTACGACTGACCAAGTGTCCTTAGTTTGATCTGTCGGCCATGGGCCTGGAGCGGTGCCTGCTGTCGCCGGACCGGCGGAGCGTGTCCCGATAGGGGCCTTGCCGCTAACAAGGCGCCATCACAGTCCTGACCGCTCCCGACCGGCCCGGCGACGGCCGATCCGTCCCGAGAGCCGACCAGGAGACAAACGACCGTGCCCAGTGTCCCCGACAAGCCCGAACGCGACCAGGCCGACCGGCCGGAGATCGTTCTCGGTGTCGACACGCACAAGGACTTCCACGTCGCCGCCGTGATCAGCACTCTCGGCGTGCTGCTGGGCAGTGAGACGTTCCCGACGACCGTGTCGGGCTATCGGCGGGTGCTGTCCTGGGCCTCGTCCTTCGGCAGGGTGCGCCACGCCGGTGTCGAATGCACCGGCTCCTACGGAGCAGCCCTGGCACGTCATCTCACCGCAGCGGGCATCGCGGTGGTGGAAGTCAACCAGCCCGACAAGGTCCAGCGTCGCCGGGGCAAGACCGACGCCGGGGACGCCGAGGCAGCGGCCAGGGCGGTGCTGTCCGGCCGCGCTGCCGCGAAAGCGAAAACCGGTGCCGGCCCGGTCGAGATGATTCGCATGTTCAAGCTGGCGAAGGCATCGGCGATCAAGTCGCGCACCCAGGCGATCAACCAGCTCAAGGCCGTACTCGTCTCCGCCGACCCGGAGTTGAGGGACTCGTTGTCCGGGCTGGGCAACCCCAAACTCGTCCGCCGCTGCGCCGAACTCGATGCCGACACCCCGACCGATCCCCGCTCGGCCGCGACATACACGCTTCGGCTGCTCGCCCGCCGTATCCGCGATCTGACCTGCGAAATCGACGACCTCAACAACCGGATCGAGACGGTTCTCCAGACACACGTCCCCGAGCTGCTACGACGACCGGGCATCGGCCCGGACACCGCAGCCGCGCTCGTCATCACCGCGGGAGACAACCCCGACCGGATGCGCAGCGAGGCCTCGTTCGCCGCGCTGTGCGGCGTCAGCCCGATCGAGGCGTCCTCCGGGAAGACCCGACGTCGACGGCTCAACCGCGGTGGCGACCGCCAAGCCAATGCCGCTCTCTACCGCATCGCCCTGTCCCGCCTGCGCTGGGACCCGCGCACACAGGACTACCTCGCCCGCCGCCTGGCCCAGGGCAGAACCCGCCGCGAAGCCATCCGCTGCCTCAAGCGCTACATCGCCCGCGAGGTCTACTCGCTGATCAACAGTCCTGACGACACATCCACGCCACTATCCGAAGCCGCTTGACATCCATAGGGGCATCAAACTCGCCGTCCGCTACCAGGCCACCATCGACATCGCCGCCATCAACATCTGGCTACGCCACATCTGAAACACGACCTAGTAGGGCTTTGTTAGGTCGAGTGATGGGATGTGTGGGCGGTGTGGTTTCCTGCGGTGGTGACGCCGGAGGAGATGGCCGAGGTGCGGCCGGTCATCGAAGGGTTCGCCGCGGAGGTGTTCGGCGGGTTCGCCCGGCGTGACCAGCGCGGCAAGGGTGAGCTGTATCTGCGTGGGCTGCTGTTGGACGGCAGGCGCAAGTCGATGCAGCCCATGGCCGAGCGCCTCGGTGTGGACCATCAGCAGTTGCAGCAGTTCGTCACCACCTCGACCTGGGACCACGTCGAGGTCCGGCGCAGGTTGGCGGTGTGGGCGGCGGGGTTCGTCGACCCGGACGCGTTGGCCGTGGACGACACCGGGTTCCCCAAGGACGGGACCTCCTCGCCCGGGGTGGCGCGGATGTACTGCGGGGCGTTGGGCAAGCGGGGCAACTGCCAGGTCGGGGTCAGCGTGCACGCGGTCACCGACTGGACCTCGGCCGCGGTGGACTGGCGGCTGTTCCTGCCCGAGTCCTGGGACGACACCAAGGCCGACGACGAGCGGACAGCCGCGGAGATCGCCCGCAAGCGGGCCCGCTGCGCGATCCCCGACCAAGTGCGGCACCGGGAGAAGTGGCGCCTGGCCCTGGACATGATCGACGAGCTGCTGGACTGGGGCATGCCGCGGCGGCCGGTGGTGGCCGACTCGGCCTACGGCGACAACACCGCCTTCCGCCAGGGGCTGACCGACCGCGGTCTGACCTACGCGGTGGCGGTCTCGGCCTCCACCAGCCTGCATCCCGGCTCGACGGCCCCGGTCCCGCCGAGCTGGTCGGGCATCGGCCGCCCGCCGACGAAGACGACCTACCCGGACAAGCCCGTCACCGCCAAGACCCTGGTCACCGAAGCCGGGCGTTCGGCGGGGCGGTTCGTGGTCTGGCGCCACGGCTCCCGCAGGAGCGCGGGCAACCCGACCGCGACCATGCGCTCCCGCTTCCTTGCGCTGCGGGTGCGCCCGGCCAACCGCAACATCCCCCGCGCCCCCGACGGCAGCCTGCCCGAATGCTGGCTACTGGCTGAATGGCCCACCGGAGAACCCGAACCCACCGACTACTGGCTGTCCACCCTGCCCGTCGACATCCGCCTGCGCGACCTAGTCAAGCTGGCCAAAATGCGCTGGCGCATCGAACACGACTACCGCGAACTCAAGGACGGCCTCGGCCTGGACCACTTCGAGGGCCGCTCCTGGATCGGCTGGCACCGCCACGTCACGCTGGCCTCGGTCGCGCAGGCAATCTGCACCCGGCTGCGCCGCACCCCAAAAGCCCCTGCGCAGGTCTGACCCTCTACGCCGTCCTGCGCGAACTCCAAGCCTTACTCGCGGCCTGGACAGGCGTCTGCCACACCTGCCGACAACCCGTCCAGGCCACGACCACACCACAGCAACCGCAGGTCAACAGCACCTAACAAAGCCCTACTAGGCCCAAGCCGGGATCGTGGAGGAGGGTGGGAGCAATCTCGACGAAGTCGGGTCATCCGGGGGTGTCGGACGAGGGCTGGGCCGGGTCGAACTCCGCGGTGAGCAGGTCGGTGAACGGTCCCAGGCTGCTCCAGTCACCGTTGATGTTGCTGGTGAGCATGTGCGTGCCGTCCTGCGAACCCATGGCGTACGTCCAGGATCCGTAGGTGGCGCCGCCGTTGCCCCAGACCGTGACCCCGCCCGGCAGTGCCTGGGTGAAGATGCCCAGACCGTACCGGGTGTCGGGGATCCAGTTTGAGCCGTCCGTGGAGACGGTTGTGAGCAGTTCCCGTTGCTGGGCGGGCGGGAGGAGGCGTCCGCCCAGCAACGCGCCGAGAAGCGTTGGAGGTCACCGGTGGTGGAGATGATGCCGCCCGCGGACCAGGCGAAGGTCTGGTCCATCTCGGTGGCGTCGTGGATCGTGGGCTCGGGCGCCTGGGAGAACAGCGTGGAGTAGTGCATGGGGTGGGGCCCGCTGATCCCGGGGCCGTCCGGGAGCGAGGTTCCGGCCAGGCCCAGGGGGCAGGTGATGCGCCGGGTGAGTTCCTGGCCGTAGGTGCGGCCGGTCACCTCTTCGATGATCATGGCGGCGAGGACGTAGTTGGTGTTGGAGTAGGAGAAGGCTTCGCCGGGCCCGGCGTGGGGTGGGTGGGCGGTGGCGATCTTCACCAACTGCGCGGGGGTGTAGCTGTCGTAGCGGTGCTCGAACCAGGCGGGGCCGACGCCCTTAGCGAAGAACTCCGGGTCGTTGCCGTAGTTGTACAGGCCGCTGGTCTGGTTGAGCAGCTGACGGATGGTGATCCTGCCGCCGTCGTTGCCGTTGCCGTGGACCAGGCCGGGCAGCCGGCACTCGACGGTGTCGTCGAGGCTCAGCAGGCCCTCGGCCACCAGTTGGAGGACGACGGTGGAGGTGAACGCCTTGGTCGTGCTGCCGATCCGGAACCGGTCCTGTGGTCGGCGCTTCCGGTCGGTTCCGGTGTCCGCCGAACCGGCGGAGCCGAACCACTGCCCGTGGCGGTCGTGGATCTCGGCCACGATGCCGGGAGCACCGGCTTGGGCGGCGGCGTCGAGGGCGCGCTGCACCTCGGCGCGTTCGGGGGCGTCGTGCGCGGAGGCTGCGGCGATGGGATTTCGGGACTCGGTGGTTATGTCCACTTCCTCCTGAGGCGGGCGTTCGGGAACAACGGAGGTTTGAGCAGGGGGTCCTGGTGAGCCGGACGCTTGTCGGATCAACGGCGGTCGGTCGGGCGCTCCGGCACGGCGCGGACAGGCAGCGGTGCCGATCGGGTACGGCGGTGGGAAATACTTCGTCATGGCCTCGACCGCAAGGCACAACGTTCGAACTGGACGAAAAGCTAATTTGCGTTTACCGATCTGTCAACCTCCCGAGAGTCCAAAACCGACACCCAGCAGGTAGAATAGGGTGATTTGCAATGGTAGTGAGACTGAATGCAAGGCAAGGGCCGCGCGCGAATTGCAATGAGCTGTCTTCGAACGCAAGACTGTCCTCCTCGCCACAGGTCGGTGGCGGACGACGGAGAGGAGAACCTGCCCGTGCCCGGAGGCAGGCTGACCCACCAGGAGCGCCGGCAGATCGCCGAGGGACTGGCCCAGGGGCTCAGCTACACCGAGATCGCCGAACGTCTGGAACGACCACCATCCACCATCACCCGGGAAGTGGCCCGCAACGGCGGCGCCGACAGCTACCAGGCCGACCCCGCGCACGAAGCCACCCGGGAACGTGCGCACCGACACCGCCGGGCACCGGTGCACGTCGACGCATCCGGGCACGGCCACAAAACCGTCCGTGATCTGCAAGAGCAGTTCACCGCGATAATGATCAGCACGGGGTTGCCGCGCATGACCGCGCGCGTGCTCGCCTGCCTCTACCTCGCCGACAGTGGCAGCCTGACCGCCTCCGAACTCACCCGCAGCCTCCGGGTCAGTCCCGCCTCCGTGTCCAAGGCCATCGGTGAACTCGAACACCAGGAACTGATCCGTCGTGAACGCGACCCCCGTCGGCGACGCGACAGGTACGTCATCGATGCCGACGCCTGGTTCCGCGGCTGGATGGGCAGCGCCCGCCAGAACACCATGCTCGCCGACTTCGCCCGCCAGGGAGCGGAAACCCTCGGCATCACCTCACCCGCCGGTGCCCGACTACGGGACATCGGTCAGTTCTTCGACCACGTCGGCCACGCCATGATCCAGGCCGCCGAGCAATGGCGACAGACCCACGCACACGGCGAGCATTCGACGATAGCAGAGAAATCAGGAATTCCGGCGGGTAATTCCTGATCATGCCGACCTCTCCTCGAGGACATCGGCATGGCAGTCCAGCAGCCCGACTCCACAGGACCGAGGGCGCATCACCCAGGTCGCGGCGGACTTCGACATCAGTGAGCCTTTTCATCGTGGTCGACGGCGGGTTTCGACATGGTGTAGGACGAGGATGGCCGCGATGATTGCGGTGGCTCGGCGTGGGCAGCAGCGCAGCTTGGCCAGGATCTCCCAGCCCTTGAGCAGCGATACGGCGCGTTCGCCCAGGGCTCGGATGCGCGCGTGGGCCCGGTTGACCGCCTTCTGCCCGCGTGACAGCCGCGGCCGGGTGGCATGGCGCTTGAACGGGATGTGCACCGTGCCGCCCGCGCCTTGATACGCCTTGTCGGCGAAGGCGGTGACGTCGTTGGTGGTCGGCATGTCGATCAGGCCGTGTGTGCGGGCCGCGGTCAGGTCGTGGACGGCGCCGGGCAGGGCCGGCGAGGCCCACACCAACCGCCCTGCTGGGTCGGCGAGGATCTGCACGTTGACGCTGTGGCGTCGGTGTTTGCCGGAGAAGTACGGTTTCTGGTCGGCGACGCGGTCGATCGGAACGAGAGTGCCGTCCAGGATCGCGTAGGCCAGTCGGGCGGCCCGTTCGCCGGCGGTGCGGAGGTCGTCGGCCAAGCCGGCGAGCAGGTCCACCGCTTCACGGACATAGCGCCAGGGGGTGCTGTAGGAAATGCCGAACCCGACGGCGAGGCGGGCGTGGGTGTCGCCGTTGCGCAGGTGGGCAAGCACGAGCAGCGCCTGACGACCGGGTTCCAGTCGACGCCATCGGGATCGACGCCGCGTCCGCTCCGCGCGGATGAGCTCGGCCAGGCGGACGAGGGTGCGGTTGGACAGCGGAATCGCGGCAGGGTAAGACAACACGGCGAGGCTCCCGGTTGGGACATCGGATGCTGGTCGACTGCTGTCTTACCGGGAGCCTCGCCCACCGCGCCCCATCACCCAGCCCGCGCCGTGACCTGCACCGTCACGATGAAAATGGCTCAGTGACCGGATGTCGCGGGCTCACCGACGATCCAGGCGGCTCGGACTGCTCCGATCGGGCGCATCTCCGTAGTTCTTTGTCATGGCGGCGAGGGCACCCCGTCACCTCGGCGTCCATCCCCGTTCCGACGTCGAGGACCGAGCATGACGGTATCCGCCCTGCCACGCCCGACCACGCTCGCCGAGTGGATCGCCGCGACCATCCCACCGGGCATTCCGGCCCTGGACGCCGCTCCGGTCGGGAGTCTGCGGTTCTTGTTCTACGGTCGCGCTTCCACCCGTGAGCACCAGGACCCGCGCACCTCGCGGGCGTGGCAGCTGGATGTCTCCCGCAGGCTCACCGGTGGGCACGGCGCGATCGTGGGGGAGTACTTCGAGGTCGGGTGTTCCCGTCAGGTGCCCTGGCACCTGCGGCCTCGGGCCGCGGCGATGCTGCGCTACATCGCGGCCAACGCCGACCGGGTCGACGCGGTGGTCGTGGGCGAGTACGAGCGCGCCTTCCTCGACGGCTCCCAAGTTCGAGAGCTGCGGGCTGTGCTGAAGCGGTACGGGGTGCAGCTATGGCTGCCGGAAGCCGAAGGGCCGGTGGACTTCGCCAACCCCGCGCACGAAGCACTGCTGGCGCTGCTCGCGATGCGCTCGCAAACGGAAGTGATTCGCTCCCGCCACCGGGTTGTCACCGCCATGCGGATGCAGACCGTCGAGCAGGGGCGCTATCTCGGCGGCAGACCGCCCTACGGCTACCGGCTCGTCGACGCCGGGGCACATCCGAACCGGGCGTTGGCGCGGCGTGGGGTGCGACAGCAGCGGCTGGTGCCGAACCCGGCCACGGCGCCCGTGGTAAAGCTGATCTTCTCTTTACGCCTAGCGGGGCACAGCGCTGCGGGTATCGCCCGCCACCTCAACGAGCAGGCCGTGCCCAGCCCGTCGGGCACGGACGCGGAACGCGACAGGGCTCGGGTAGACCCCGGATGGTCGCTGCGCACGGTGGTGGAGATCCTGGGCAATCCCCGCTACACCGGCCACCAGGTCTGGAACCGCACCAGCGCCGACCGCGCCACCCGCTTGCCGAGCGGACGACGGACCAGCGTCCGCAACGACCAGCACACCTGGGCGATCTCGGTGCGCATCGCCCATACGCCGTTGGTGTCCGAACAGGACTTCGTCACCGCCCAGACCATCCAGGCCGCCCGGCACAGCACCGGCCAGGCGGCCGACGCTGATGGCGGCGAGTGCGTCTACCTGTTGGCGGGCAGGCTCCAGTGCGGGTTGTGCGGTCGGAAGATGGACTCACACCGCTCGCACGGCCGTGCCGCTTACCGCTGCCGTCACGGCCACACCAGCGCCCGCACCCGACCGGAGGACTCGCCGGGCAACCTCTACCTGCGCGAGGACCACCTGCTGGCCCGCATCGCCGCACACCTCACCACCGCGGGCGTCGCCGACAATCCTGGCCCCGAGCAGACCGCACGGCTGGTCGACGAGCTCAGGCTCGTCTTCCGCTGCGACGCCACCGGCGTCGCACTCCTCGACCGCGACACCACCACGTCAGCGCGCGCACCACGCAGACGCCTTGCCCGGCAGCCGGGTGACAACACGCTCCGGAACGGAGACGACCAGCTCCTGCCAGCCCTGACCTACGCGACGGCCGAGAAGACGGATCGGCCCGACGTGCCTGCGGGCCAGAGTGACGCTCCGGCTGGTGAACCCCACCCTGCGCGACAGCCTCTCCGGTCGCCGACCCGCCCGCAACGCCCCGCAGTGCCACAGCGACGACACCGGCAGAGCAGGCTGCACGCCGCGTTCGCCGCCAAGCGGCCGCAGGACACCTCCCAGGCCGGGCGAGACCACCACCCACCCAGCGGATCCCATGACAAGCACAGTCAACATGTCCTGGCCCTGGCACGAAGAGCCGGACGTCGCCCGCTGCTCCTACCCTCACACCCGCAGGCACCCCACGGGCAGCCGTCGGCAGGTAGGCTCGAAGAAGCGTCGGGAAACACAAAGCCCCGCGAGCCTTCCAGATGACCTGGAATTATCTCGCGGGGTGAATTATGTGTCCGAGGGGGGACTTGAACCCCCACCCCCTTTCGGGGACTAGCACCTCAAGCTAGCGCGTCTGCCATTCCGCCACCCGGACTCGGCTCTCGCCGTGGTGTGCGCATAGATTACATGATCGTCTTCCGTGGTCCAAATCGGGGGGCCTGAAGGCGGTTTCCGCTGGTCACGGAGGTGGTGGTGGGGAGGGTGGCTGAAGGAGTGGTCGCGGGCGGGTGAAGATCGGTTGGTGGTGGGACCGGTGGGGGTGGGTCGGTGGGGAGTCAGGGGTGGTCCGGGTGGGGCTCCAGGTGCGGGGTTGGGGTGGGGAGGGGCTCGATGGGAGGTGTGGTGATGGGACCCTCGGTCGTGGGGTGGTTCATCGTCAGCCTATTGGGCACTGGTAATTGTTGATCTGACCGGCGACGCTGACGCGGTGACTAATGAAGTTCCTCCTCTCATCTATGACGACGTGACGGATCTGGTGCCGGTGATGCTTCCGGCGGACGTTGCGACTCGGCTCGACATCGAGACTGAGCGCACTTCGCTGGCGCTGAGGAACCGGGTTCCCGTCTCGGTTATCCGGGCCACGCTGCTGGCTGTCGGGTTGGACAGGGCGCATGCGGCGGCCAGCGCGCTTATTGCGCGGGCGGCGAGCATGGAGTCGAAAAGTCCCGATTCGCGGTAGCGGTGTGCTGTGGTGAACTGGGCCGGTCCTGGGGTCCGGTGGGCGTGGGACCGGTCCTGGTTTGGTGGTGACGGTGGGGTTGGGTGACCAGGTGGGATGGCTGACACGGTTGAGTGTCGCTGGAGAGGTTGATGAGGTGCTGAGGGTGTGTCGCAGGGTGATGCGGGGGGTGGTGAGCAGGTGCGGGCGGGTCAGGGAGTGGGGCGGTGGATGGGGGCGAGTTGTTTTTGGCCGGCTAGGGCCTGGTTCAACTGGTGTTCGGCCAAGCGGTCGCGTTGCCAGATGGTTCCGGCGTCGTTCTTGGCTATCGGGTAGAACCGGGTCAGGGTTGGTTGCCAGTCGTTGTCGAAGGTGATCAGAGCACGTACGGGGTGGTTCGAGTCGGGGTCCGGTGGGAGTGCGGTGTAGTCCGGCAGTGGTGGGAGTGGGGGATCGGCGGGTTTAGCACGGGTGGTGTATTCGGCGGTGACGGCGGTGCGGAATGCGGTGTAGTCGGTGGGGTTGTCGGGTAGCAGCAGGACGAGGCGTTGTGGGGATTCGATTGTGCGGAGGGATTCGACGAACTCCCAGATCGTGCCGGGAGTGGGGGTGGCGGAGAGGACGACCAGGTGCGCGTCGCGGATCAGCTTCGTCACGGTGGTCTGCCAGTCTGAATCGGTGACGTAGCCGCGTTGGGCGCCGAGTTGGGGTGCGCGTTCGCCGGGGCGGCCGATGGCGACGACGTTGCCGTAGGCGCCGAAGTAGCGGATCAGGTGTTCCTCGCGGGTCAGGCCGCGCCGGGACAGGAGGCTGCCCACGGGGTTGCCCGGCAGGTCCGGGGGTGTGGCGAGGGCGGTGTCGGTGTGGAAGGACCGCAGGTAGAGGACGTAGCGGGTGCCGGGGAGGGCGTCGAACGAGTCGACTGGGCGGGTTCGGAACCGCTTGCCCCACACGGCGGTCAGGTGGCCGACTTCGAAGACGACACCGCCGACGACGGCGGTGGCGATCTTGATCAGGATGGCGGTGGGCCAGCCGAGGTCGGGGTTGTCCAGCCAGAAGGACAGGTTGTCGCGGGACAGGACGAAGGCGCCGATGAACAGCACGACGCCGACCGCGCGTAACGCCCAACCGGCGATGGTGAGGGCTGTGCCCGCGGTGACGTGTCCGACCGGTAATCGCTGTGCCACGGTCGGAATCGTAGGTGAACCTGGTCAGTAATCGACGGGATCGCGAACGATCGGGCAGGTCATGCAGTGGCCGCCACCGCGGCCGCGGCCCAGTTCGGCGCCGACGATGGTGACGACTTCGATGCCGGCTTTGCGCAGCAGGGAGTTGGTGTGGGTGTTGCGGTCGTAGGCGATGACGACGCCGGGGGAGAGGGCGACCAGGTTGTTGCCGCTGTCCCACTGGCCTCGTTCGGAGGCGTAGGCGTCGCCGCCCGTCTCCACGATGCGCAGCTTGGGCAGGTTCAGGGCGTCGGCCACCACGTCGACGAAGGACTGCTTCTCCTCGGTCACCTCGATCGGGTCGCCGGGGCGCAAGGTGAACGCATGGATGCCGTCGACGATGTTCGGGAACGTCGTCACGCAGTCGTGGTCGGCGAAGGTGAAGACGGTGTCCAGGTGCATCGCCGCGCGCAGTTTCGGCATGCCGGCGACGATCACGCGTTCCGCCGCGCCGCTCTCGAACAGGGAAACCGCCAGCTGGGTGATCGCCTGCCGTGACGACCGCTCGCTCATCCCGACCAGCACCACGCCGTTGCCCACCGGCATCACGTCGCCGCCCTCCAGCGTCGACAGGCCCCAGTGCCGTTCCGGGTCGCCCCACCACACCGTGGAACCGACGAAGTCGGGGTGGAACTCGTAGATCGCCTTCATCAGCAACGTCTCGTCGTGCCGCGCGGGCCAGTACAGCGGGTTCAGCGTCACGCCCCCGTACAGCCAGCACGTCGTGTCACGGGTGTAGAGTGTGTTGGGCAACGGCGGCATCAGGTACTCGGGCACACCGGTGGACTCACGGGCCAGCGCGATGTAGCCGGGCCGGAAGTCCGGTGGCAGGTCCGCCGTCGACAGGCCGCCGATCAGGTACTCGGCCAGCTTGCGGTGCTCCAGGCTCTCCAGGAACGCCCGCGTGTCGTCCACGAGGCCGATCCCGACCTCGTCCACGACGATCTTGCGGTCCAGCAGCCATTCCTTGGCTCCCGGCACGTCCAGGGTTTCGGTGAGCAGGTTGTGCAGCTCCACGACCTCGACCCCGCGTTCGCGCATCTTGGCCATGAAGTCGAAGTGGTCGCGGACGGCGTTCTGCACCCACATCACGTCGTCGAACAGCAGCGCGTCGCAGTTGGTGGGGGTCAGTCGGGCGTGGGCGAGGCCGGGTGCGCAGACGAGCACCTTGCGCAGCGTGCCCACCTCGGAGTGCACGCCGTACGTCGCGGACGGGCGCTGGGCCGTGTCGGTCATGTCCTTGTCCCTCTCGTTAGATGACGATCAGACCGGTGGCGAGGCCGATCACGCCGAGCACGGCCAGCACGACGGCGAGGACGAACAGCGCCAGCTCGCCGGCGGAGAACACGCGCCTGCCCTGTTCCCGGCGTGCCATCACGAACAGGACCGTCCCCGGCGCGTAGACGATGAACGACAGCAACAGGAACTCGATGCCCGCCGCGAAGATCAGGAACGCGGTGTAGAGGACGGCGAGGGCCGCGATGGCCACCTCCTTGCCCCGCGCGCCGCGGTCGTGCTCGTAGGTCTCGCCGCGGACCCCGATGCGCAACGCGTACCCGGCGGCCAGCAGGTAGGGGATGAGCGACAGGGAGCTGCAGAGCTTGAGCGTGAACGTGAAGGCGTCGTCGGAGAACACGGTCACGGCGAGCACCAGCGTGATGAGCGTGCTGGTCATCACCAACGCGGCGATCGGTACGCCCTGGTGGTTCTCGCGCTTGAGGAACCGCGGCATGTCGTCGTCCTTCGCGGCGACGAACAGCACTTCGGCGGCCATCAGCGTCCACGCCAGGTAGGCGCCGAGCACCGAGACGATCAGGCCGACGCCGATGAACACCGAGCCCCACGTGCCGACCACCGATTCCAGCACGCCCATC
Organism: Saccharothrix saharensis; assembly: GCF_006716745.1. Classification (NCBI taxonomy): domain Bacteria; kingdom Bacillati; phylum Actinomycetota; class Actinomycetes; order Pseudonocardiales; family Pseudonocardiaceae; genus Saccharothrix; species Saccharothrix saharensis. The sequence continues at coordinate 8,777,412 of NZ_VFPP01000001.1, forward strand.
ATCGACGGTTGCCGCAGCCCGGAGAGGTCGTCCTTGCCCGCCGCGCCGTAGGACAGCAGCGTCACGGATGCGAACAGCGCCAGCACGCTGAGGAAGCCGAGCACCGTGGCCCGGCCGACGTCGCTGCGCTTGCGCGCGTACCGGGAGTAGACGCTCGCACCCTCGACACCGAGGAACACGAACACCGTGACCAGCATGGTCGACCGGACCTGCTCGAACAGCGCGCCGGCCGACGGTTCCGTGCCGCCCCAAAAGTTGTCGGCGAACACGCCGGCCTTCAGCGTCACGGCCAGGATGACCACGAACGTCAGGATGGGCACCAGCTTGGCGATCGTGACGATCCGGTTGATCGCCGCGGCCTCCTTCACCCCGCGGGTGATCATGTAGTGGAACGCCCACACGCCGACGGCGGAGATCGCCACCGCGAGCACGGTGTTGCCCTCGCCGAGGCCCGGTATCACGGTGCCGAGCGTCGACTTGATCAGCACCCAGTAGCTGACGTTGCCGACGCACGCGCTCGCCCAGTAGCCGAACGCGGAGAAGAAGCCGGGGAACTCGCCGAACCCTGCTTTGGCGTACGCGTACACGCCGGCGTCCAGCTCGGGTTTGCGCACCGCGAGGGTCTGGAACACGAACGCGAGCATGAGCATGCCGACGCCCGCGATGGTCCAGGCGATGATCGCGCCGAACACCCCGGTCGCCTGGGCGAAGTTGCGGGGCAGCGAGAACACCCCCGCGCCGACCATCGAACCGACCACCATCGCGGTCAGCGTCAGCAGGGGCATCTGCTGCGACTTCCTGGCTTCGGTCACCGTCATGGTCGTCACCTGTTCACGCGTCGGCTTGCGCCTGGCGCGTCCTCTCGATCCGGAAGCCGGTGAACCCGTAGACCACGCTCAGCAGCGGGCTGGCGATGTTGAAGAAGCAGAACGGCAGGTACAGCAGCGTCGACACGCCCAGCGTGGCGCTCATGAAGGCGCCGCACGAGTTCCAGGGCACCAACGGCGAGGTGACCGTGCCGCTGTCGGCGGCCAGCCGGGAGAGGTTCGTCGGCGCGAGTCCCCGGCGGGCGAACTCGGCTCGGAAGACCTTGGACGGCAGCACGAGTGCGATGTACTGGTCGCCCGCGACGACGTTGAGCCCGAACCCGGTGGCGAACACCGCGAGGAACAGCCGGCCGGTGCTGCGCGCGGCGTGGATCATGGGGTCGATCAGTCGTTTGATCAGGCCGAACTCCTCCAGCACGGTGCCGAACGTGACCGCGCCGATGATCAGCCAGAGGGTGAGCAGCATGCTGTCCATGCCGCCGCGGGACAGCAGCCGGTCGACGTCGGCGAGGCCGGAGTCGATCGAGAAACCGGTGGCCAGCGCCTGCCACACCGCGTGAATGCCGGTCCGCACCGGGTCGAGGCCGGGGTCGGCGACGAACGCGCGCACGACGTCGTGCTGGGTGAAGACCGCCAGCACGCCGGCGAAGAGGGCCGAGGCCATCAACGCCAGGGACGCGGGGGCCTTGCGGATGGACAGGACCGCGAGCAGAACCAGCGGGAGCAGGTTGACCGGGCTGATCCAGTAGATGTCGCCGAGCGCGGACAGCTCGGAGGCGGTGTCGGCCGCGTCGGTCGGTGCCGGTCCCCAGAACAGGCCGATCAGTCCGAACAGGATGAACGCGAGGCCGAACGCGGGCAGCGACGTCCACGCCTGGCCTTTGATGTGCTGGTGGACGTCGACCCCGGCCAGTTGGGCGGTGAGGACGGTCGTCTCCGACAGCGGGGAGAGCTTGTCGCCGAGGTAGGCGCCCGAGATCACCGCGCCGGCCGTGATGCCGGGGGAGAGGCCGAGCATGAGCGCGATGCCGACCAGTCCGACGCCGATGGTGCCCGAGGTGGTCCACGAGCTGCCGATGGACATGGCGACGATGCCGCAGATGAGCGCGGTCGCGGCGTAGTACCAGGTGGGGGAGAGGACTTGCAGGCCGTAGTAGACCAGCGTCGGGATGGTGCCGGACAGGTTCCAGGCGCCGATCAGCGCCCCGACCGCGAGCAGGATGAACACGGCGCTGGTGATGGACGTGAGCGCGCGCTGGCTCGCGGCCTGGACTTCGTCCCAGTGGTGGCCGTTCTTGAGCACGACGAGCGCGGCGACCATCGCGGACAGCACGAGCGCGACCTGGATGGGGCCGTCGAGGGCGTCGAGGCCGAACAGGGCCAGCGAGCCGCCGATCAGGACCACCAGCGCCACCAGCGGCACGGTCGCGTCCACGAGGGACGGTGCGCGGACGTGCCGGTGGCTGCCGGGGCGGGTCACGGTCGCCCCGGTGGCGGGCCGGGTCGCGGCACGGGGAGGTCCGGTCGCGACACTCGCGGCCGGTGGTCGTCCCGCGCTGGATCCGGCATGGCCCAATCACGGTAGGTCGGGGTCTGTGACCCCGCAAAAACACGCCACGATCGAGTGACAAGCGTGGCCCCGTCACAGCCGGGTCATGATGAGCCAGGTCGTGTAAAGGACATACGCGGCCACGAAAGCGCCGCCTTCACCCCGGGTGAGTTGCCTGCGGGTGAAGAAGGCGGGCACGCACACGAGAGCGGTGGTGACCATGAGGAGCATGTCGAGGGCCAGCAGGTCGGAGGGCACCGGGACGGCGCCGGGCGCGGCGATGACGGTCGGTCCGAGGATGAGGGCGATGTTGAACACGCTGGAGCCGAGGAGGTTGCCCAGGGCGAGCGACCTGTCGCCGCCGCGCACGGTGGACACGATCGTGGTGACGAGTTCCGGTGCGGAGGTGCCGATCGCGACGACGGTCAGGCCGATGACCGTGTCGCTCGCGCCCCAGATGCGGGCGATGCTCACCGCGCCGTCCACCAGGAACTCCGCACCGACGACGATGACGGCCAGACCCGCGACCAGCAGCATCACCTGCGGAGCTGCCGGCCGGGCACGGGCGTCACCGCTCGGGACGTCCTCGGCGGTCGTGGCCGAACGCTTGGCGTGGACGACCATGAGCGCGAGGTACGCCGCGCCGTAGGCGCACAGCCACACGCCGTCCGCGCTGGTCAGCGAGCCGTTCAGGGCGAGCACGAGGAGCAGCACCGCCGCGCCGGTCATGACCGGCAGGTCCACGCGCAGCGTCCTCGGTTCGAACGAGACGGGCCGGATCACCGCGCTCAACCCGAGGATGAGCAGCACGTTGACCAGGTTGGTGCCGACGATGTTGCCCACCGCGAGCCCGGCGTTGCCCTGGTGGGCGGCGTTGATGCCGATGGCCAGCTCCGGCAGGCTGGTGCCGAGCGAGACGACGGTCATCCCGACCACGAGCGGGCTGACGCCGACCCGGGCGGCGAGGGTGGTGCCCTGGCGCACCACGAGGTCGGCGCCGGCGACCAGCATCGCCAGCCCCAGCAGCAGTGCCGCCGCGGACGTCGCCACCGCAGCCTCCCTGGTGGCCGGGGTTCGACGGCGTCACCGGTCCGTGCCCGATGGTCATCGGTCCGCTCGCGGCCCGCAACCGCGGCGGACGGCCAGGTGACTGGCGGTGCGATTGGTACTCCGGTGGCGGGTTGTCGGCCGAAATGGTGGTTGGAGGTGTGCAGCCGGTGCGGCAGCGCCGTCCGTCCTTGGGCTTGGGCCGGTAGGGCCGGGCGTAGGTCCATCCGTCCTGGAGGCCGCCTGGGTCCTGGTCCGACTCGCGACCGCCGTTTCCCTGGTCTCGGCGGGCAGGACGTCGGCGTAGGCGGGCCGGTGGTGGTCGGCTACGGCGTTGTACAGGTAGGAGCGCCCGGTCTCCTGATGTCCACGTGAACCGAAGCGCACGGTGGAAGGGGGGCAGACCGAGCAGGTATGCGGTGCGGGCTGCGCGGCGGCCGGCTGGAGCGGTCGACCATGTCCGCCTCGGCCATGTCCGCCTCGCCCGACTGCTGGTAGCGCCCCGGCCGGCAGGCGGCGGTGGTCGGAGAGACGGGGAAGCGTTCGGCGGCCCGTCGCGGCGGTCCACCCTCACGACGGCCTCCGTCGGTTCGGTGTGGACGTCGCGATCCACACCGAACCCGGAGCCCGACATCATCCGACCACGTGTCGGACCGTCCGCGACCTCGCTGTCGGTACGGCTACAGGGGGCCGGTGGGGCGGTGGCCGTCGGTCAGGGCGGCGATCTGATCGGGGGTGAAGGGCGGGTCGAGCAGGTCGGTGCGGTGGGCGTGGCACCGGAACATGTCGGCGATGTAGTGCATGCGGTCGGGTAGGTCGGACCAGTCACGGGCGGCGGTGCCGAGGAGGTCGTCGGGGGTCGGGTCGACGGTCTCGAGCAGGGCGAGCAGTTCCGGGTGGGACAGCTCGGCGAGCAGCGGGGGGAACACGGAAGGGAGGTCTTCACTCAGGTCCAGCAGGTCGCCGCCGGGCAGCGCGAGTGTCATCAGGTGCTCGGTGACCGCGCGACGGGCCAGCGCACGGGCGTGGTCGGCCAGGTGCTCACCGGCCAGCCGCAGGGGAGTGCGACGGCCCAGCACGGTCAGCAGCACGCGCCGGAGCCACTTGACGGCGCGGTTGCCGGGCAGGAGCTGGTCGAGCAGTCGGCGTTCGAGGTCGCGGGGGTCGAGGACGGGCGCCTGCAGGGCGGCGGTGATCTCCGGCTGGAGACGGGTCTGCTCGTGCAGGCCGATCTCGACGTTGGCCAGCAGCAGGAGTTCGGCGCGGGCCTTCGGGTCGGTCGTGGACGTCGCCTGGTGGTAATGGGTGAACGCCTGTCGGAGCAGGCGTTGGCCCTCGGGCGGCTCGCCGGGACGCAGGGCGGCGTCGAACCCGTCGAGGCCGTCGGCGGGCAGGGCCAGGAAGCGGGCGAACTCGCGGGCGATCTCCTCGAAGACCTTGAGGTTGCCGCGTGCGGACGCGTCGGCGGCCGCGTCGAGCCGTGTGGCGGCCACGACGGTACGGCGCACCGCCTGCTCGGCGTGGTCCAGGGTTTGCTGGGGGACGGCTCGCCGCAGGGCGCGCACCAGCAGGTCGATACCGGCGGCGATGTCGGGCGAGGTGGCCAGCATCCGCTCCAGCAGGCGGGCCGGGTCCTCCTGCCGGATGGTCTGGCCGACCTGCTTGGACGCCCACACGGCGAACGTGCACCAGTTCGCCGATCCGCCGGTCCGCTGCGCCAGGGCACGGGACAGCTGGTGGTAGCAGTGGGTGATCTGCAGGTTGCGGACGACGGGGTCGGTGTGCGCGGCGATCCGGTCGACGTCGGCGACCGTGGGCGGCGTGCCGTCGTCGAGCGCCCGCACGTCACCAGTGGTTTGCGTCATCGGATGCCTCTCTGCCCCAGGGGTGTACACGTGATTACTCGTCACGAGGGCGACGAACGTGACACCCGGGTTCGGGTCAGGGCTTCCAGGTGCGCACGACGTGGCGGCGCAGCTTGCCCGATCCGGTGCGCGGCAGGGACGGCACGAACACGACCTTGCGGGGCACCTTGTAGGCCGTCAGGTGGCGGCGGGCCAGCGTGGTCAGCTCGTCGGCCAGGTGGTCGTCCTCGAGCGGCCCGTCGGCGCGCACCACGTACGCCCGCAGCTGGACCGAATCGTCGCGGTTGGAGACCGCGCAGACCGCCGCCTCCCGCACCAGGGGATGGCTCGAGAGGAGGTGTTCGACTTCGAGCGGGTGGACCTTGATGCCGCCGACGTTCTCGACGTCGTCCAGGCGCCCGGTCACGCGCACGTAGCCGTCGGCGTCGATCGAGGCCAGGTCGCCGGTCGCATACCAGCCGTCGGCGCGCCGGACCGTGCCGTCCTCGGCGACGCCGAGCGTGATCGTCGGGCCGCGCACCTGCAACCGGCCGGTCACGTCCGGTTCGACGGGGGCGCCCTCGTCGTCCACCACGCGGACCTCGAACGGCGGCAGGGCGCGTCCGGCGGTGTTGAACCGGCGGGCCGTGCGGGTGTTGTGGGTGAACGCCTGCCCGACCTCGGTGGTGCCGATGCCGTTGAGCAGGCGGTCACCGAGGACGTCCACCAGGCGTTCTTCGAGGGCGGGCGCGAGGACCTCGCCGCCGGTGGCGGCGACGCGCAGCCGGGCCAGCCGGTCGCTGCCGGGGTGGGCGATGAGCCGGCTGTAGAACGTCGGCACGGCGAACAGGGCGGTGACCTCGTACTTGTCCACGATCGCGAGCACGTCGTCCACCACCGGGGCCTCGGGGTTGAGCACCACGCGGCTGCCGCTCATCAACGGGAAGAACAGGGAGTTGCTGAGGCCATAGGCGAAGTACATCTTGGACACCGAGTGCACGACGTCGTCCGGCCCGAGTTCGAGTGCCGCTGCGGCGAACGAGCGGTGGTGCACGATCGGGTCGCCGTGCAGCTGCGGGACCAGGCGGGGCACGCCCGTGGTGCCGGAGGTGAACGTCGCATACACCTGGTCGTCCGCGGCACGGGGTGCGGCGGGGATCGGTGACGCGCCGTCGAGGTCGGCGAACGTCGTCACCCGGAAGCCGGCGGCGGTGAAGTCCGGCTTGCCCACGACCAGCGCGGGCCGGGCGGCGTGCAGCACCTGGCGCAGTTCGTCGGGGTGCAGCCGGGGGTTGATCGGGACGGCCACCGCGCCGGCGTGCGCGGCGCCCAGGAAGGCCAGCACGAAGTCCGGGCCGTCGTCGAGCACGAGTGCGACGCGGTCACCGGTCCGCACGCCCGAGGCGACCAGCGCCCCGGCCACGCGGCCGGCGCCGTCGTACACGTCGGCGTGCGTCAACGCGGCGCCGTCGACCTCGTAGGCCGGGCGGTCCAGCCACCCTCCGGCGTCGGCTCCGGCACGCAGCACGTCGACCAGGTTCATCCCAGGGCTCTTCCTGCTCGGGCCCGCCAGGGCGGGGGAGGTCTCGAACTACAGCCGTGCGCGCTACAGCCGTGCGAACCAGAGCAGCGCGGCCACTTCCGCCCGCCACTCCAGCACCACGTCGAACAGGCCGGCCACGGCGTCCAGGTCCGTCAACGGCGCCGGACCGCCGCGCAGCGCGCCGACGAAGTCCGCGTAGGCGCCGCTCACGGCGGGCGCGGCGAGGTCGGTGACCGGTGCGGCGCCGGGGACGGACAGCTCGAACCGGGGCTCGCCCCAGCCGAGCCCGATCGTCCCGGTGAGACCGCCCGCCACCGCCACGGCGCGCACGCGCGAGGGGGTCGCCTCCACCGTCCGCACGTCGGTCACCGGCACGCCGAGCGCCCGTTCCACGGCGTCCAGCGCGTCCGGGCCGAGGTCGGTGACGACGTCACGGCCCTCGGGCCGGTCCAGGTGCAGCGAGAACCCCTCGGGGCGGCCCTCGGCGACGGCCTTGGCCACCTCGACCAGGCCGGGGTGGTGCGCCCACGGCAGGTCGACCGAGCACCGGCCGGGTGCCTGCCGCGCGGCCTCCACCAGGCCGGCCAGGTCGTCCACGGCCCGCTTGTCCAGCAGCACGTGCAGGCCCCGCCGCAACGCCGTCAACACCGCCGCGGTGTCCGGCGCGCGCACCACGACACCCTCGGCGGGCACGGTCTCCACCAGGCGCGTCCCGTCCCGCAACGCCCAGGGCACGCCGTGTGCGCGTGCGACGGGCAGCAACGCGCGCACGTCGGGATCGGCCACGCCGACCACCCGCACCCCGCGCACGGCCGGCACCGGGTCCGCTCCGACGAGCACGACCCGCACGTCCGCGGGCTCGGCGGTGGCCAGCACCCGGTCGCTGGCGAAGAAGCTCAGGTCGGCCGGGGCGGAGTCCGGGTCGGCGAGCACGGACACCCGGGGCCGGTCCAGGTCGGCGTAGTCCTTCACGACCGGCGCCCACTCCAGGTCGGCGGCGGTGTGCGCGGGTCCGGCGGCGAACAGCCCGGCCCACCGGCTGCGGATCACGCGCATGTGCCGCTTCCAGATCGGCAGCTTGTCGTGGCCGACGTGGTTGAACGTGGTGCCCTCGAAGTGCCGCATCGCCACCGACCCGACGTAGCGCAACCGCTCACCGTCGGCGCGCAGGCGGCAGCACAGGTCGACGTCCTCGCACAGCGACACCGGGTCGAACGCCGTGTCGAACCCGCCGACCCGCCGGAACGAGCTGTGCCGCACCATCAGCGCGGCCGTGGGCGCCCAGGACTGCTCGCGGTGTTCCCGGTGCTCCGCGCCGAGCGGACGGCCGCGCCCGATCGGCCCGATGCGGCCGTCGGCGGTGGACGCGCCACCCGCGCACTGGACCACCGCGCCGTCACCGGGGTAGAGCAGCAACGGCGACACCGCGCCGAGCCCCGGGTCGGCGGCCAGTTCGGCGGCGAGCACCTCGACGACGTCGAGGTCGTCCACGAGCACGTCGTTGTCCAGGAAGAACAGGAACTCCCCGCGGGCCGCGGCCGCGCCGACGTTGCGCCGCTCGCTGCCGCCGCGGTCGTCATCGTGGCGCAGCACCGTCACCGGGCGCGGGTGGTCCAGCGCGGCCAGGTACTCGGCCGTGCCGTCGTCGGAACCGTTGTCCACCACCACGATCTCGAAGTCGCCGGACGCGCGGGCCAGGGACGCCAACGCCCGGCGCGTGTACTCCAGGCGGTTGCGGACCAACATGACGACCGAGACCAGGCCCGGTAACGGGGTCGGGTTCACACTGCGCCCTTCACCGATGGGATCGTGCCGACGCGGCACGTCGCTGCGCCGGGTCGAGCACGACGTGGGGTGGGGTGGTGCCCGCGCGCAGCGGTGGCGTCACCGCCGACCGCCTCATCGGTCGTCCATTCCACTATGGTGGGGAGCGACCACGGTAAATCACCGCACTGGATCGTTACCGGCGCTGATCGTAGGTGTTGTCCGACGGGTGCGCCAGCCCATGGATCGGATGTCCGAAGGGATGCCGTGGACCACGTCCCCGACCTCGCGTTATCCCGGTTCGAGCCGCACTCCGACAATGATCGTCCGCGTTCGGGCGAGCCCGTTCGGACGGCGTTGTTCTGCCATGCGGCGGGCTTTGCCGGGCGCGTGTGGCGGTCCGCTGTGAAAAACCTGCGGACACCGTTGCGCGTCGCGGCGCCCGACCTCCGGGGCCACGGCCACGCCCCACCACTGGCCGAGGACGCGGACTGGGGCGTGTTCGCCGACGACGTGCTCGCCGCCGCCCGCGCGGTGGGGCCAGGCCCGCTGATCGGGGTGGGCCACTCGCTCGGCGGGACGGCACTGCTGCTGGCCGAATCACGTGCGCCGGGCACGTTCGACCTGCTGGTCTGCTACGAGCCGATCCTCGCCACGCACGACGACCCGGCGTTCGCCGAGGCGGCGGCCCGGCGGCGCGCGGAGTTCCCGTCCCGCGCCGACGCGCTCGCCCGCTGGTCCACCCGGCCGCCGCTGTCCCACCTCGCGCCCGAGGTCCTGGCCGACTACGCCGAGTCCGGCCTGGCCGAGGAGCCGGACGGCCGGGTGCGGCTGCGCTGCGCGCCGGCGGTGGAGGCGCACCTGTTCCGGACGGCGATTTCGTGCCCGTGGCGTGACGCGCTGCCGCTGGTGCGGTGCCCGACGGTGGTCCTGCGCGGCGGCGAGTCGGTCGTGGTGACCGGCGAGTCGCTCGCGGCGGCGTGCGCCGACCTGCCCGCGGGACGGGTGGTGGAGGTACCGGGCCTGGACCACCTGGGTCCGCTGGTCCGGCCGGACGCGTTCGCGGCGGTCCTGGACGGGGTGTTCGCGGAATCCGGTGCCACGGCGCGTGCGTGAGGCGGTCCACCGCAGGGCCCGATACCCTGCGGTGCCTCGAACCGCGTGACCGGAGGAGCCGATACCGGGATGACGGCGCAGCGACCGATGCCCACGCGGGACGACGTGCTCGGCTACTTCGCCACGCTGTCGAACTGGGGACGGTGGGGTGACGACGACGAGCTCGGCACCCTCAACCACATCACCGACGACGTCCGGCTGGCGGCGGCACGGACCGTGCGCCACGGCAGGAGCGTGTCGTGCGCGTGGGAGGTCGCCGTCCCCGACCACATGGAGCGCTCGACGACGTCGTGCCCGTGCGCCGCCGACATGCCGGGCGCCGAGAACATGCCGCTGCCCGGGTTCCGCGACGACCGGCGGTGGGGCTTCTCGATGGAGCGGCTCGGCATCACGTTCCACGGCAACACCGTCACCCATCTCGACTCGCCGTGCCACCTCTTCTGGGACGGCACGATGTACAACGGGCGGCCGCACTCCCTGGTGGACGCGGCGACGGGATCGGCGTGGGCGGCCGTCACGGCGGCGGCCCACGGGATCGTCACGCGTGGCGTCCTGCTGGACGTCGCGGAGGTCCGCGACGTGCCGTGGCTGGAACCGGGCCAGGGCGTGCACCCCGAGGACCTCGAAGAGGCCGAGCGCCGCCAGGGTGTGCGGGTGCGGCCCGGCGACGCGGTGCTCCTGCGGACCGGCCACGGCCGGTTCCGGCACGAGAGCGGTGAGCCCGGCGGCGCCACGCAGGCCGGCTGGCACGCGTCCTGCCTGCCGTGGCTGCACGAACGAGGCGTCGCGCTGATCGGCGCCGACACGCCCCAGGACGTGCAGCCGTCGGGGTACGACGACGTGTTGGTGCCGGTGCACGCCGTGGGCCTGGTCGCGATGGGGCTGTGGCTGCTCGACAACTGCGACCTGGAGGCGTGCGCGGCGACGGCGGCCGAACTCGGCCGGTGGGAGTTCCACCTCGCGGTCGCGCCGGTCCGCTTCGCCGGCACGTCCGGCAGCCCGGTCAACCCCATCGCCACGTTCTGACCGGACAGCGCGGCGGCCTCGCCGCCGGCTGCGCGGGTGGCATCCGCTCGCCGGACTCACCGGGGATGCCCGGGACGGAGCCCGTCGCTCCAGGCCCGCACGATGGGTGAGCGGCGGTAGGCCCGGCTCACCTTGACCAGCCAGGCGGTTTCCGAGTCGAAGTCCTGTGCCCGGCGCAGGTCCGGTGGCCGGCCGGCATCGGCCGTGGCGGGCTTGCCGCTGGTGTGCGCGGCGACCGCGGCCGCGATGACAGCGGCCTCGGCGACGGCCTGCGCGTCACCTTCCGTGAGGCCGGACCGCAGTGCCTGCTCCCTGGCCAGGTGGAGCGTGGTGTCGCTGAGGTGGTTGCGCAACGGACCGATCAGGGCGTCGCGGATACCGATGACCCGGTGGCGCAGCCGGGAGTTCCGGTCACGCAGGGCCACCACCGGCGTGGCCGTTCCCACCGGGCGGAGTGCTTCCCACAGCGGAGTCAGCTGGTGGTAGGCGAGCAGCCGGCGCCGGTACCGGGCCACCCGAGGTCCCCACGACGGGATGGTCATGCCGATCACCAGCAAGCACACGCCCGGGGCGGAGAACAGGAACTGGATGCCGTGCACCCCGTTCTCCTCGTACGGCAGGGTGTGGCCCAGGCTGACGATCGTCTGGTACGCCACCTTGTGGATCAGCATGACGAGCCAGATCAGACAGCCCGCACCCATGAAGCGCACGCCGACCCGCAGGAAGGTGCGCTCGATGGTTCTGCTGCGCCACCGGACGAGCAGCACGTCGACCAGCACGACGATGTTGTGGGTCTCCCAGATCAAGTCGTAGACGAGCACACCCGGGTCACGGGTACCGCTCGGCCCGACGATCGGCAGTCCGAGGCGCAGCGGGCCGATCACGTAGCCGATCAGCAGCAACAGGAGGGCCGTCGCGAACAAGGCACGGCCGAAGCGCAGGCGTCGCCGCAGGTGTCCGGCGGGAGCGGACACCCGGATGACGAACAGGTGGGCGTGGAAGGACATGGCCATCCACGCGATGTGCTGGATGACCTGGGGCAGGCTGGGTACTTGCCCGAGCACGTCGTAGACCAGCCAGTAGAACGGTGCCCAGCCGAGCAGGTAGACGATGAACAGGTGCACCATCGTCAGCGACAGCGCCCGACCGGCGGGGGTCCTGCGATCCTCACGCCAGGTCGTGGCCCGGTAGACGACGGCCACGGCGATGGTCACGAGGGCGATGAAGTGGACGGTGCTGGCCACGGTGATTCGACGTCCTCAGCGGCTCATCACTGTTCCAGCGCCCGGCTCAGCCGGTCGCTCACCTCGGAGAGACCTCGTCGTGCGCGGCGTGGACGCGTGTCGATGATCTCCGAGATCAGATAGGCCACGGTCTCCGCCTCGGTCTCGTGCCGGGTGGAGAAACCCGCGTGCCGCCGAGCCAGCATGATCCTCAGGGTCGTGGCGCTCAGATCGGGGAAGACGCCTGCGAGCGCCGAGTCCACCGGCTCGGACCCGGGGTGCCCGCAGAGGATGTGCCCCAGTTCGTGCAGGACGATGTGCGCCTGGTGGACGGGCGTGGTGTCGCGCTCGTAGCAGATGTAGTCCGCGGACGTCCCCGCCATCCACAGCCCGCAGGCACCCGAGGCCGACATCGGCAATGGCACCAGTTCGATCGGCCTGCCCCGTTGCTCACCCACCGCGCGACTCAGTTCCCACACGCTGCGCGACTCCGGTATCGCCAGCCGGCTCACCACGCGTCTGCACCGCCGTTCGATCCGACGGGATCCGCGACGCCACATCAGGTTCGACGCCCCTCGGCGTTGCCCGAGTCGAGACCCTCCAGCTTGCGGAGCTGCTCGGTCATGGCCGTGACGGTTTCCAGACTGCCATCGGACAGACCGACCATCCTGGCGGCCACCCGGGCGATACCGGCATCACGCAGCAGCGCGGCCAGGGCGATCTGAGCGCTGATCTGCTCCGAGGGCTCGTCGTCCAGGAAGTAGGCGGCCGGCACACCGAAGAACTTCCCCAGCTTCTCCAGGGTGTCCTTGGTGGGGTTGACGTTCTTGCCCGAACGCAGCGCGGAGAGCACACCGGTGGACAGCCCGGTCGCCTTCGCCACCTCCGGGTGCGTGAACGGCTTGCGATCGCGCGGGTGCACCGTCCGGAACAGGTAGTCCACTTTCTCGGCCAGGGTCTGGGAACCCGGCTGCTCCCCGTTCACGGACCACCTCCGGCCACCGTGCGGATCAGTGAAGTGATACGGCTCCGGCGAGATTATCACCGAGGTCGGTGCCGAACTCGGTCTTCGGGTCGGACACCCCGGCACCGGGGAGGTCTGGGGACGGCGCCGTCGCCGCGGCTGGGCGCGGCCCGGTCGAGTACGCCGTAGGCGGACGATCAATCGGTTGGATGATCGGGTGATGCTTATCGATCAATATATTGACAGGAACGGTGAGGGTCGATACGTTCGGTCGTGGGGTGGACCGCTCTGCGAAGGGGGTAGCGCCGTGAATTGCTGGAACGTGTCGTGGAACATCGTGTTTCGACATTCCACGACACGATTCACCCATCAGTTCGTCGTCAGCAGGCATCCGGGATGATCATGCCGAGACTGATGGCGTCGGTCTGGTTGTCGAGGTGGGCGATGTTCCCCCAGTTCTCGGGAGGGGACGTCCACAGCAGGCTCCAACAGGTTCCGGTCCAGTTCCAGAGGTACATCGTCCACGGCGACCTGTTCGTGAGCGACGAGACCTGGTCGCCGAATCCGGCCGCGCCCATGTTGGTCCAGCCGGGCTCGCCCGCCTGGAGGAACCAGCCCAGCCCGTCGTAGTGCTGGAACGTGCAGGACGTGCCGAGGTCGCAGCGCCAGTAGTCGGAGGCGCTGTTGTCGATGAAGACGTACTTCCAGCCGGCCTCGTTCGCCGCGACCGGCGCGGGAGCGGAAAGCGCGGACGCGGGGGTCGTCGCCGATGCCGAACCGGCGCCGAGCATGGTGAATGCGCTCACAAGAGCCGCGACAACGGCAATGATGCTGTTCTTCATGCGTTCCTTCCATTGCTGGCGAGAAAGCGTCGAACCGCACCAGTTTCGAGTCGTCGACGCCGTCTCCGCAACGGCACTTAATTGGTGGCTGAATAGCCCAGCTCACGGTGGACGGGGGATGGTCCTGTGCTGCACGTGCACTTGTCGGCAGCGGACATGTGGCGGACTCGGCTGGCGGTGTGGGGTCCGTTGGCGGAGACCCAGTGGAGCATGCGCGCTCTTCAGCGCGGGGACCGGGCGGACCTGCTCGGTGCGTGGCGGTCGCGGCTGCGGTCGGTGCTCGCCGGGGACCTGCTCGACGTCATGTCCGCCCTCGCACCGGCGGACGGGCCGGTGATCGACCTGTTCACCCTGATCGGTCCGGTCCGGGAACTCGATGAAGGGCTGGCCCTGCTCGTGGCCCGGTACCCGGAGCTGCCCGAGCCGGTTCGGCGGCGGTTCCCCGGTGGCGGGCGCGTCCTGGCGGATTCGCTGCGCGCGTACCACCTGACGGCGGTCGGTCCGCAGTGGAGCCGGATCCGGAGGGCGCTGAGAAGTGAACAGGCGCGGCACTCGACGGTCATGGCCGTGGAGGGGATCGGAGCCATGTTGAACCGCCTGCACCCGGCCGTCCGGTGGCGGCCACCGGTCCTCACCGTCGCCGGTCGCGCGTCGGGCGACGTGCCTCTGGGTGGACGAGGGCTCGTCCTCGCCGGGTCCCTGTTCAGCGGGCCGGATGTGCCCGTTCTCGTGCCGTCCGAGCCGTCGCGTCCGCCGCTGCTCGTCTACCCGGTCGGGTCCGGTGCATACGCCGAGGCGAGGCTGTGGGCGACGCCAGGGGGCGCGGGGGACGCCCTGCGGACGCTGCTCGGCACCACGCGGGCGAACGTGCTGGCCGCGATCGCCGACCGGTCGCCCGGAACCGCGGACCTCGCCCGCGAACTCGGCATCTCACCGTCCGGTGCCAGTCAGCACGCCGCCGTACTGCGACGTGCCGGGCTCATCACCACCGAACGGGTCGACCAGGCCGTGCGGCACGCGGTCACCGCTCTGGGGGCTTCGTTGCTGGACAGGGCGTTCACCTAGACGGGTGTTGCGCGGTAAGGAAAGGGGTGTTCGGGTCGGTCCTCACGGACCGACCCGAACACCCTCCGCCCGTCTCCGGCTACCGCCTCGACTTGCGCGGCACTCGTCTAGCTGACCGTGATGTTCGAGTTGCCGCTGCTCTGGTAGCCCTCCGTCGCCATGATCATGTAGTAGCGGAAGCTGCCCAGCTGCATGCCGGCCCGGTTCCAGGCGTCGAAGTGGTTGCCGGTGGTGATGGTGCCGCCGACCCGCCTCTGCTGGCGGACGCTCCAGAACTGGGCGAACGTCTTGGTGCCCTCCACGGACGGGGCGTTGTAGCGCATCGTGTGGTAGATGTCGTACGTGCCGCCGTCGCTGGTGACCGTGCCCCGGTGCGTGCCGGTGGGCCGGTAGTTGCCCCAGCTGTCGACGATGTAGTACTCGACGAGCGGGCCCGAGGTCCATCCGTACAGGCACAGGTAGCCGTTGCCGGAGGGGTTGAAGCTGCCCGAGTAGCGCACGGTGCGGCGGGACCCGTTGCTCCAGCCCTTGCCGCACACGAAGTTGCCGGTGTTCCGCCACGAGGTGCTGTACTGACCGCCCGACCCCATGGTCATGGAGACGGTGTTCTGGGCGTCGGTCCAGAACGAGTAGTAATAACCGTTGTGGTTGCCCGTCTGGTTCGTGGTGACGGTCTGGGCGTGGGCGGTGCCGGGCAGGATCAGCCCGGAGCCGAGCGCCAGGGCTCCGGCGCCGCCGATGAACGTCCTGCGGCTGATCGGGTGCCGCGCAGGGGCGTTGTCGTCCATTGGTGTGCTTCCTCCTCGTTGAGGCCGGCGAAGGGCGACCCGACGTGCGGCGGAACCGGCGGGCCGGTCGGTGACCGGGTCGACGTCGGTGCGGGATCTGCCGATGCGGACAGTGTTCGGCCGACTCCGCGCCGCTGTCAACAATTCTCGTAATGTTGCGAAAACACTCTCGTAGAATTGCGAAAATGAGTAGGCCGCAACCTCACACCGACTATATCGACCCAGGTCGTGGCTTTGTCGGGGCTATGGCACCGGAACGGTTCGGGAAAACTTCCGGAAACCCGTCGAACCGGGGCGGTCCGCCCGGTCCGCACGGGACCGCGCCCTGAGGCGTGCCAAGATCACCCGATCGTGCCGTGGCATCCGGGCTGTCCGCTTGGGCAGGATGGACGAGGGGGAATGTCGGGCGAACGGGGGAGCCCAATGGGATCGGCACGCGCGTTGCCCGCGGCGGTCGTCCGGGTCCGGGACGGTCGGGGACAGGTCGTGGGGGCCGGTTTCCTGATCGCGCCGGACCTGGTGTGCACGTGCGCGCACGTGGTCGCCGACGGTGCCGAGCCGCCGGAACGGGTGCTGGTCGACTTCCCGATGCTGCCCGGGGTGCCGTCCCGCGCGGCGCGTGTGCGGGCGTGGCGGCCGGCGGAACCCGACGGGCGTGGCGACATCGCGCTGCTGCGGCTCACCGAGCCGCCACCGGAGGGTTCCGCGGCGCTGGTGCTCGGCACGGCGGAGAACCCGTGGGGGCAGCGGTTCCGGGTGCCGGGGTTCCCGGCCGGCCACGACGACGGCGTGTGGGCCGGCGGCAGCCTGCGCGAGCGGCAGGGCACCGGGTGGGTGCAGATGCAGGCCGACGACGGGCCGCGCATCGTGCGCGGGTTCAGCGGTTCACCGGTGTGGAGCGAGGACCTCGACGCGGTGATCGGCATGACGGTGGCCGCCGAACGCGGCTCGGCCACCGCCTACCTGATCCCGTCCGAGGCGCTGGTGCGGGTCGCGGGCGAGCTGGCGCCGCCGTGCCCGTTCCGCGGGCTGCGGGCGTTCCGGGCCGAGGACGCGCGGTACTTCTTCGGCCGCGACGAGGAGGTCGATCGGCTCGCCGAGCGGGTGGCCCGGCAGCGGATCGTCGTGGTGGTCGGGCCGTCGGGGTGCGGCAAGTCGTCGTTGGTGGACGCCGGGTTGCGGCCGCGGCTGGAGGCGGCGGGCACGCCGGTGGCGATCGTGCGCCCCGTGCCCGGTCAGTCCGCCGAGGAACTGCTGGCCGTGCTGCGGCCCGCCGCCGTGCCCGGCGCGGTGCTGGTGCTCGACCAGTTCGAGGAGGTCGTGACCGGCGACCCCGGCACCGCGCGGGACGTGCTGCGCCTGCTGGACGAGCTGACCGCCGGGCCGGCCGGCCCCCGGGTCGTGCTCACGCTGCGGGCCGGCTCGCTGGACGGGCTGCTGGCCGTCGGCGGCGTGCCCGCGCTGGACGACGCCACGGTGTTCGTGGCACCGCTGACCGGTGACCGGCTGAGGCAGGCCGTGGAACGGCCCGTGGCGCTCACCCCCGGCGTCGCCTACCAGGACGGTGTGGTCGACCGGGTGCTGGCCGACGCGCAGGCCGGGACGGGCCTGCTGCCGCTGGTCGAGTTCACCCTCACCGAGCTGTGGCAGGCACGGGAAGCGGGCCTGCTCACCCTGCGCGGCTACGACCGGCTGGGCGGTGTCGCGGGTGCGCTGGCGGGCCACGCCGAGCGGTTCCACCGGGGACTCGGCCCGGCGGAGCGGGAACCGGTGCGGCGGCTGCTGGTGCGCCTGGCCCGGCCCACCGAGGACGGTTTCGCGTTGCGCCCCACGAGGGTCGACGAAGTGCCCGACGACCTGCGGCGCGTGGTCGACGTGCTGCTGGGCGCACGACTGCTCGTGGTGCGCGAGGACCCGGGCCAGCCGCGGGTGCTCGCGCTCGCCCACGAAGCGCTGCTGCGCAACTGGGCGACCCTGCGCGGCTGGCTGGAAGCCGACCGGGAGTTCCTGGCCTGGCACGCGCAGGTGCGCGAACGCGCCGAGCAGTGGGAGCGCGAGGGCCGCGACCGGAGCCTGGTGCTGCGCGGCGGGCCGCTCGGCACCGCGCGGCAGTGGCTCGACCAGCGACCGTCCGACGTGGACCGGCGGGAGCACGAGTACGTGGCCGCCGGCCACGCCGCGCAGCGCCGGTCCACCCGCACGCGGCGGGCCGCGGTCGCCGTGATGGCGGTGCTGCTGCTGGTGTCGGCCCTGCTGACGGCGCGCACGGTGTCGGCCAACCAGCAGCTCGACACCACCGTGCGCCACCAGGCCGCGCAACTGCTCCGTGACCTCGCCGAGCGGGAGGCCGGGATCTCCGCGCTGAGTGCGCTGCAGTTCGCGCTGGCGTCCTGGCGGCAGGACCCGGCGGTCGGGTACGGCGCCCTGCTGCGACAACAGGCCGTGTTCCACGACGTGGCCGAAGTGGATGTCGACCGCTTCCCCGCGCCGATGGACGTCGTGGCCACGACCCCGACCGGCGACGTCGCGGTGTCCGCGACGGCGGCCGGCGCACTGACCGCGTGGCGCGACCCGTGGGGCGACGCGCCGCGATCGTGGCCGCTGGGCCAGGTCGACGGCGCGCGGATCATCCGGGTGAGCGAAGACGGCACCACGGTGGCGGTCGCCGACGACGCGGCGGCCATCCGCGTGTGGGACCTGCGTGAACGCGGCGACCCGGTGCTGGTGCGACCCGGCGCCGCGGACTCCGACCCGGAGCCGCTGGACGACGCGAGCATGCAGGTATCGCCGTCGGGCCGTCACCTCGTCCTGGTCGACGACGAAGCGGTCGAGGTGTGGGACCTGACCCGGCGATCCCGGGTGACGGGGTTCGTGCCGCCGCCGCGGGGGACCGCGGTGGTGCTCGGCGTCGCCGCGCTGGACGACGAGACCGGCACGGTGGCGTTGTTCGAGGCGCGGGACGACAGCCTGGTGCACGCCGTGCGCGCGCTCGACACCGGCGCGGAGGTCCGCTCGACGCCCGGCATGCCCAACGTCACCCGCCAGGGACGCCTGGTGCTGCGGTGCGCGCACAAGGTGCTCACCGGGATCGACGTGTTCAGCGGCGCCGAGGTGTTCCGCCGGAACGCCCCGGACTGCCTCGGCGCCGCGACCGACCTCACCGGCCGGTACGTGCTGGTGGAGCCGGACCGTCGAACCGACGGCTCCGGCCTCGTGACCTACCTCGACGCGCGTGACGGGAGGGCCTACCAGTCCTGGGTTCCGGGCTTCGAGCTGGGCGGTGACCAGGACTTCGGCACCGGCACGGTCGTGCTGCGGTCACCCGACGGCACGCCCGACATCCTGCACGTGCGCGGCCGGGCGGTGCTGCGGATGCGCCCGCCCCGCCCGGTCGAGGAAGTCGGCTCGCAGTACTCGGGACACGTGGGCCAGACCGACCTGGCCAACCCGGCGCACACCGAGGACGGGACCTTGATGGCGGTGGTGGACGGTGGCGGGGTCGACGGCACACCGGGGCTGTCGCTGATCGACACCCGGACCCGGCGGCGGCTGGCCCACGTGCCGGACCTGATCCCACCGGGCAGGCTGTTCCTGCGGTTCACCCGCGACAACGCGCGGCTGCTGCTGTTCGACGGCCCGGAGCTGGTCGTGCTCGACACCAGGGACCTGGCTCGACTGCACCGGGTCCGGCTGCCCAGACCGGCCGAACTCGACGGTCAGGACGGCCGCCACTGGTCGAGCACGGCCGCCCTGGTCGGCGACCGGACCGCCGTGACCCTGCACGCGGGGCTGCTCACCCGATGGGACCTGGACAGCGGCGACCCGCTCGGCGAGCCCCTGCGGGTGGGCGACACCGCGCGCGACCTGCTCCAGGCGGCGGAACACGGCAGGGTCCTGGCCACGCCCGACCCCGACCGCGTGGTGGTGAACACGCCCTACGAGCAGCGCTGGTGGGACCTGCGCACACGCGCCGAAGGCGACCCGATCGCGCCCGAGACGGACCCCGCGATGCTCGCCGCCGCGTCACGGCTGCCGCAGGTCGCGATCCAGTACGCGTCCGGCAGCGCCTACGTGCACGACCTGGAGTCCGGCGGCACCTCGGCACCGATCCCGCTCACCGCGCGCGTGGCGCCGATCGGGTTCACCCCGGACGGGAAGCTGGTCGCGTCCGGTGAAGGAGGGGTGGTCCAGGTGTGGGACCCGGCGACGTCCCGGCTGCTCGGCGAGTTCCGCCTGCCCGAGGACACGACCAGGCCGGCGGTGGTCGGTTCCCGGTTGGTCGCCGCGAACAAGCACGGGTTCGTGTCGCTGGACCTCGACCCGTCCCGGTGGTTCACGACCCTGTGCGCCGCCGCCGGTCGCGGCTACACACCGTCCGAAGTGGACCGTCTGCCCCTCGGTGTCGAGCCCGTCGACCCGTGCGCGTGACCGGTCAGCTCGGATCACCCGGCGCCGGGTCGGTGGGGCGGTCCCAGGAGATGGTGGTGAGCTGGGCCAGGGTGGAGCTGGTCAACTCGGTGACGTAGAGGCTGCGGGAGAGCGGCAGCAGGCGGTGGGCCTTGCAGTGCTGGGTCGGCAGCACGGTGACCTCCTCGCCGAGCACCTCGTTGTAGCCGGCGTCGAAGATGACCCGCACGACCACGTCGTAGACGTCGTCGCAGATGATGGAGGAGCCCAGCAGCCACGCGCTGGGGCGGCTGGTGTTACCCGGCTCGAACGCGATGTGCAGCAGTCCCGCGTCCGCGACCTCCGACGACTTCAGGCGGAACCACGTGGTGTCGCCGTTGGCGTCGATGCGGCCGAACGTGCCGGTGCCCTGCTCCTGCGTGCCCAGCAACGCGACCCACAGCGCGGTCGGGTCGGCGATGAGACCGACCGGTGTGCGGCCGTGCTCCGGCGGGATGTCGAGCTGCCCCGCCTGCTGCGTGTGCGCGTTGATGCGCAGGATCTGGCTGGAGTCGTCCTGGCTGGCGTAGAACTCGCCGGACACGGGGTGCTGCGCCACGAAGATCGGGTTCGGGTGCGCCTCGTAGAGGTGGAAGGAAGACGGGTTGGTGTGGTCGATCTCCAGCACGTGGTTGCTCTCCTTGAGGCTCACCCACAGCTGGTCGCCGTACTCGCCGATGTAGTGCGGCCCCCGGCCCGGGGCCGGGACGTCGATCACGCTGAGCACCAGGGGCGGTGCGTCGACGTCCGCGCCGTTGGGGTCGATCAGCAGGAGCCGGTTGTCGCCCTGCTGGGTCGCCCACACCAGGCCCGGGTAGCGGCGCGAGAGCGCGAGGCCGTGCAACATGGCCTGCTCGCCGCCCACCGGGTGGGCCCGGGTCGCGATGACCTGCTCGGTGGCCGGGTCGAGCCGGGCCTTGACCAGGTGGCTGTTGGACATCTGCGACACCAGCAGCAGGGTCAGCCCGGGCACCTTGACCAGTTCGTGCGTCTGCTCGGCCAACGGCAGGCCGAATTCGAACACCGACCGGCGGGGCACGCCCCGCACCGGGCGGGCCTGCGCCGGACCGGCGGAGACCAGCGGCGCGGCGATCGTGCTGAACAACAGGGATCGGTGGAAGGTACGCCGGTCCATCGGGGCCTCCTCGTACCGGGTGTCCGGATCGGACTCACGGTAGGCACGG
The DNA here is from genome assembly GCF_006716745.1 of Saccharothrix saharensis. Classification (NCBI taxonomy): domain Bacteria; kingdom Bacillati; phylum Actinomycetota; class Actinomycetes; order Pseudonocardiales; family Pseudonocardiaceae; genus Saccharothrix; species Saccharothrix saharensis. The sequence goes on from NZ_VFPP01000001.1 coordinate 8,798,640, forward strand.
CCGTCTCCGGGCACCGCGCGGTCAACCGGATGATGCCGCGTCGGGTGAACGGATTGCCCTTAACGGGGACGCGGTGAGCGCGGCCGTGACGCCGGACCCCCCTATCGGGTCAGCCGGCGGCCCGGACGAACGCCCACGCGGTGCGGACGGCGGTGTCCTCGACGCCGGTGAAACCCTCGCCCGGGCTCAACGCGTCGGTGACGATGTCGAGGTCCGGGTCGTCGGCCGTGCCGCCGACGCCGTCCGGGCCCACCGCGAACATCACGGTCGGGTCGCCACCGGTATCCATCACGCCGTGCACGTCGTTGCGCACGCCGGTGTGCCGACTGCCCGACATGTGCCCGGCCTCGTGGCTGGTCATGTTGCCGATCGCACGGCCGAGGAACGCGATCCGGTCGCCGCGCGGACCGAGGTAGGTGTTCGGCGACCACGCCGGCCCGGCCGGTGCGCTGATCTCGTCGAAGTCGATGACGGCGTTGCCGCCTCCGGGCATCGGCGAGTCGACGGCGAAGAGGCTGGTGAGGTCTTGCGAGGAGCCGAACACCTCGCGGCCGGCCGGGTCGTGGACCGCGAGCCGGGTGCCGCCACCGGCCAGGGACGCGCCGAGCACGTCGCCGGCGCGCAGGTCGAAGGAGTAGTAGTCGAAGTCGCCGGTGCCGTCGCCCGTGCTGCCGTGCGGGCCGTCGCCGATGACGCCGCTGGTGCGCAGCGCGCGGCGGGTGGCCGGGATGCCGGTGTCGCCCGCCAGGCCGGTGGCGTCGTTCGCCTCGGGGAACGGCGGCAGCGTCGGTACGGTGTCGTCGGGCCTGATGTCGCCGGTCAGCGCGATCTTCGAGGTGGCCCCGCGGCTGCCGGCCGCTCCTCTTCCCGGTACGGCGTGGCGGCCTGCGTGCTCGCGCGCTGGAACCGTGCCCGGCCCTTCGCCTCGCGGTCGCGGGCGACGGTGGACCAGTCGGTGCCCGCCGGGTTCGACGGGAACAGCAGCAGCGGGTCGGGTGGAGCCGCGCGACGGCTGGAGGTTGGGCGGTGGCGGCGGTCTGGCCGGCCGGAAGCAGTGCGGCGGCGACCCCGGCCGCGAGCACACCGGATGAACGTCTTCCCATGGTGTTTCCCCCCGGTGTCCGGTGTTCCCGGAAGTTCCGGGAAGCGCCGGGAGCGGCCGCAGGGTTCGGGTTCGGGTTCGGCCGAGTTCGGCCCGTTCGTGCCGGCGCGGAGGCGGCCGTTCGGGCAGTAGGGGCCTGCCGACCCGGCCGCACGCCGGTGCGGGCGCTAGTCGGCCTGGTGCGCGTGCTGCGTCGACGCGGCCCGGACCAGCGCCTCGTCGACCGAGGCGAACACGCTCAACAACGGCGCGATGGCGGTCAGCTGGATCGGCCTCAGCACGGCCCGCCGGGTCGCCACGACGGCCAGCACGTCGACGCGGCGGCGCGTCTCCAGCAGCAGCGACAGGCCGGCGGAGCTGAAGAAGCCGACCTCGGACAGGTCGAGGACCACGGCGGACGACGGCTCCGACAGGCCGGCGTCGAGGGCGGCGCGGACCTCGGGCACGGTGTCCGAGTCGAGCTCACCCGTCACGCCGATGACCAGGACATCACCCGCACGTGTGACACGGATGTCGAGGATCGGTGAGGGTTGCCCCATCGGCTCAGGCACGACGACTCCTCGGTGCGATGCGTGGTCGAACCACAGTTGTACCAGGCCGGCGACACCCGGTGGGCGCTGCCGAACCCCGGGTGGTCAGCCGCGCCCCGGTCGTCCCAACCGGCGGACCGCGGCGACGATGTCGCTGTTCGACGCCCCCTTGACCAGGTGCTCGCCGACCCCGGCCGACTGGAACTCCCGGAACGTCTCCCGGTCGGTGAACGCCGACAGCGCGAGGATGCCCGTGTTCGGCCACCGCAGCCTGATCTCCCGCGCGGCACGGCCGCCGCCACCGCCGGGCATGCGGACGTCGAGCACGACGACGGCGGGCGAGTGGCGTTCGACGAGCTCGATCGCCTCGTCCGCGTCCCGCGCCACCGCGACGACCTCGAAGTCCGGCTCGGCGTCGAGCACCTCGCGCAGCGCGTCGCGGATCATCGGGTCGTCGTCGGAGATCACCACCCTGAGCTTGGCATCGGTCACGGTGCGCCCCCGTGCGACGCGGGGACCCAGAACCGCACCAGCGCACCACCGCCCGGGCTCTCGCTCACCGACCACCACCCGCCCGCCGTCTCCGCGCGCTCCCGCATCTCGATCATGCCGAAGTGGTCGGACGCCCGGCCGTCGGACGGCTCGCCGGCACCGGACCCGACCCCCACGCCGTCGTCCGCGATCTCGACCAGCGTGCCGTCGTCGACGGAGGTCAGCGACACCTCCACGGCCGAGGCGCGCGCGTGCTTGCGGATGTTGGCCAGTGCTTCCTGGCAGATGCGGAAGATCGTGACGGCGGACTCGGCGGGCGGCTCGTGGTCCAGCTCGTGCCGAAGCCGGTAGGTCATGCCCGACGCGCCGGCCACGTCGGTGAGGTGGTGGTCCAGCGCCTGCACCAGGCTGTGCCGGTCGAGCTCCGGCGGGCGCAGCCGGAACACCAGGTTGCGCAGCCGCCCGATGCACGCGCGCACGGCCTCGTCGAGCTGCCGCACGACCGCGGCGTCCTCGGGTGGCAGCCGGTTGGCCAGCAGTTGCAGCCGCATGCCGACCGCGACCATGGACTGGATCGAGTCGTCGTGCACGTCCCACGCGATGCGGCGGCGTTCCAGCTCCTGCGCCTCCACCAGGTGGCCGACCAGCCTGCGCTGCTCGACCACGGTCTGCTCGACCCGCCGGTGCTCGGTCATGTCCCGGGTGACCTTGGCGAACCCGCGCAGCTCGCCGGACGGGCCGAACAGGGCGGTGATCACGACGTTGGCCCAGAACCGGGTGCCGTCCTTGCGCAGCCGCCAGCCCTCGTCCTCGAACCGGCCGGCGTCGACGGCCACCTCCAGCTCGCGCCACGGCTTGCGCGCCACCAGGTCCTCGGGCGGGTAGAAGACGGAGAAGTGCTCGCCGAGGATGTCGTCGGCGGTGTAGCCCTTGATCAGCTCGGCCCCGGCGTTCCAGCTCACGATCCGGCCGGTCGGGTCCAGCATGAAGATCGCGTAGTCCAGCACGCTGTCCACCAGCAGGCGGTACGCGTCCTCGGTCGGGTGTTCGAAGTCGCGTTCGGCGGGGTGGTCGGCCGGCATGGCGACACTGTGCACCATGGTCCGCGCGGGTGCCACGGGCCCGGTGTCAGAGCGTGCCGGGGAGCGCTTCGGCGCTCATCTCGCACCAGACGACCTTGCCGCCGCGATCGGGGACGGCGCCCCACGCGTTGGTCAACCGCGAGATGAGCTGCATGCCCCACCCGCCGACGGTCGCCGACAGCCGCGGGAGCACCGGACTGCCGTCCGCGACCTCGATCCGAAGCCTGTGCACGTCGCCCGCCAGCCGGATCACCGGGATGGTGGTGGTGTGCCGCAGGGCGTTGGACACCAGCTCGGAGACCACGAGCACGACGTCGCTGTGATCACCGGCGTAGCCCAGGTCGGCGAGGGTCTTGCGGACGAAGTCACGGGCCAGGCCCGCGGCGCCCCGGTCGATCGGCGCGCTGAACTCCACGACCGGGCCAGACACCGAGAGGTCCACGGTCACAGACTGCGGTATCCGACCGGTTCGCGCCCAGACGCACCGACACCGTCGTGCCTGGTGCACGTGCACTAGTCCAGCAGGCCGTCGCGGCGGGCGATCGCCACGGCCTCGAGCTTCGACCGGGCCCCGAGCTTCTCCAGCACCCGCTGCACGTGGTTGCGCACGGTGTTGCGGGCCACGCCCATGCGCGCGCCCATCTCCTCCGTGCTCGCGCCCGCGGCCATCAGGACCAACGCCTCCCGCTCGCGGACCGTGAGCGGGACCACGCCCGACTTGGCCCGCCCGGTGAGCTGGTCCAGCACGCCGCCGAGCAGCCCGCCGTCGAACACGACCTCACCGGCCGCCACCCGCAGCACGGCGTCGGTCAGCTCCTCCAGCCGGGCCGACTTGAGCACCAGGCCCGCCGCACCCGCCTCGGCGGCCCGCGCGGCGACGGACACGGTCGCCTCGCCGGTCAGCACCAGCACCCGCGCGCCCCACTCCTCGAACCGCCCGATCGCGTCCAGGCCGTCGCCGTCGGGCAGCCGGCGGTCCAGCAGCACGACGTCGGGCCGGTGCCGCCGGACCTCGGTCACGGCGGCGGCCACCGAGCCGACCGTGGCGACGACCTCGACTTCGCCCGAGTCCGCCCACGCCAGCCGGATCGCCTCGGCCACCATGTGGTGGTCCTCCACCAGGACCGCGCGGACGACAGGACGGGACGGGTGGGGTGGGTGCGCCATGCTGTGCAGATCCTCGTCGCTGGTCCGAGCACCCACCCTAGACCCACGACGCCGTCGGGACCGGTCAGCGGGCCGGAAGATCGCCGCTGCGGGGGAGGCCGAGCGCCGACAGGTCCAGCCGGGCCACCCGCTCGGGGTCGGCCAGCACGTCGATCGCGACGATCCGGCCGCCGCTGACCGTGAAGCCCATGACCGACGCGGGCCTGCCACCGGGCGCGGTGAGGATGCCCATACCGCCGTTGACCAGGACGAGCCGGCTGACGCCCTCGGGCCGGCGGAACAGGAGCGCCCGGCGGGCGACCTCCGCCGCGCCGCGCACGGTCGCCGTCAGGTCCGGGTTGAGCGCCCCGAAGTCGACGCGCAGCACGACCTCGGGGTCGAGGACTTCGAGCAGCGCCTCGAAGTCGCCGTTGCGGGCGGCGGCGGTGAACGCGGTCACCACCTCCCGCTGGCGGGGCAGGTCGTCCGGGACCGGCGCGCCGCCCCGGACCCGCTTGCGGGCGCGGCTGGCCAGTTGGCGTGCCGCGGCCGGGGTGCGGCCGACGATCGGGGCGATGTCGTCGAACGGGACGGCGAACAGGTCGTGCAGCACGAACGCCAGCCGTTCGGCGGGCGTCAACGTCTCCAGCACCACCAGCAGGGCCAGGCCGACGGAGTCCGCCAGCACCGCCTCGTGCTCGGGGTCGCCGCCCTCGTCCGGGTCAACCACCGGGTCGGGCACGCGCACGTCCAGCGGGTCCTCGCGCCGCGAGGCGCGCGAGCGCAGCATGTCCAGGCAGACCCGGCCGACGACGGTGGTCAGCCAACCGGTGAGGTTGGCGACCGCGTCGGTGTCCGAGCGCTGCAGCCGCACCCACGCCTCCTGCACGGCGTCCTCGGCCTCGCTCATCGAGCCGAGCACCCGGTAGGCCACCGCCCTGAGGTGGCCGCGGTCGGCCTCGAAGCGGGTCGCGAGAAGTTCGTCGTCGATCACTGTCACATCCTCCGTGCTCGGTCCGTCAGGGAGGTGACGGACCGGACGAGCACGATGTGACAGGAACGAGGACCGGCATGCGAGCACGGATGAACCACCCCGCCGCCACCCTGCCCGGCACGATGGAGGCGCTGATCGCGCTGGGCAGGACGGCGCAGCAAGCCGGGCTGCCGCAGTCGTTGATGGAGCTGGTCAACCTGCGGGCGTCGCAGATCAACGGGTGCGGCGTGTGCGTGGACATGCACGGCAAGGCGCTGCGGAAGGCCGGTGAGTCCGACGAGCGGATCGTCGCGGTCGGCGCGTGGCGGGACACCCCGTACTACACGGAGGCGGAACGCGCGGCCCTGGCGCTGGCCGAGGCCGTGACGCGGCTGTCCGACCGCCCCGACCCCGTGCCGGACGCGGTGTGGCAGGAGGCCGCGGAGCACTACGACGAGCGGCAGCTCTCGGCGTTGTTGGTCGCCGTCGCCACGGTCAACGTGTGGAACCGCCTCAACGCGGCCACCAAGCAGGTGGCGGGCGCCTGGGGCTGATCACCGGCGTCCGGGAAACTCCTCGGAGAAACCTCGGACGTCGTGTCGGATCGGGGTCGTGGTGTTCGTAGCAGTGGTGAGGCCGCCCGCAGGGGGCCGGCCGGCACCACGGGAGGAAGCGCGGACATGAAGCTGACCACCATGACCCAGGTCACGCTCGACGGGGTGATGCAGGGCAACGGCCACGTCTCGGACGACCGCCGGAACGGGTTCGAGCGCGGCGGGTGGGCCATCGGGAAGGCCGACGACGAGACCCACGCGTTCATCAACGAGACCTACCGGCGCGCCGACGCGTTCCTGTTCGGCCGGCGGACCTACGAGTTGTTCGCCGGCTTGTGGGGGTCCTGGGCGGAACGGGACGTGCCCGGCTGGGAGCCCGTCCTGCGGGCGCTGAACGCCCGGCCCAAGTACGTGGTGTCCGGCACGCTCACCGACCCGGCGTGGTCGGGCACCACCGTGCTGTCCGGGGACGTCGTGGCCGCCGTCCGGGACCTGAAGCGCGAGGCGGCGGGCGACCTGCAGGTGCACGGCAGCGGCGCGCTGATCCGGTCCTTGCTGGAGCACGACCTGGTCGACGAGATGATCCTGGTCGTCGTGCCGGTGGTCCTCGGCCAGGGCACGCGGTTGTTCCCGGAGACGGGCCCGGACCTCGCGCTCGACCTGGTCGAGTCGCGGGTCGATGCGAAGGGCGTGACGATCCAGGTCCACCGTCCGGCCGGGCGTCCGCGGTACGCGGCGGCCTGAAGTCCCCACCCCCGACACCCGCGGAAAGGAATCCCGATGCAGTACCTGGTTTCGGTCATCGACGACAAGAGCAACCCCGGCAGCACGGACCGGCAGCCCGCGATCAGCGCGTTCAACGAACGGCTGATCGCCGAGGGCCACTGGGTCTTCGCGGGCGGGCTCGCGGACACCGACGCGGCCACGGTGGTCGACAACCGGGGCGAGCAGGCCGTGTTCAGCGACGGGCCGTTCGTCGAGTCGAAGGAGTACCTCGCCGGCGTGTGGGTGTGGGAGGCCCCCGACCTGGACGTGGCGCTCAAGCTCGCCGCCGAGGCGTCGCAGGTCTGCGACCGCAAGATCGAGGTGCGGCCGTTCCGGTGAGCCACGCGGAGCGGGCGGTCACGCGGGCCCACCGCGAGGAGTGGGCCCGCGTCGTCGCCGCGGTGACCAGGCGCTTCGGTGACCTCGACCTCGCCGAGGAGTCGGCCGCCGAGGCGTTCGCGGTCGCCGTCGAGCGGTGGCCCGCCGACGGCGTGCCGCCCAACCCCGGCGCGTGGCTGACCACCACCGCCAACCACAAGGCCATCGACCGGATCCGGCGCGAGAGCAAGCGCGACGAGAAGCAGAAGGAGGCACGGGTGGTGCACGACGACAGCCCGCCGGAGCCTCTCGGCGTCATCGACGACGACCGGCTGCGGCTGATCTTCACCTGCTGCCACCCGGCGCTGGCGGTGCAAGCGCGCCTGGCGCTGACGTTGCGCATGGTCGGCGGGCTGACCGTGCCGGAGATCGCCCGCGCCTTCCTGGTGTCCGAGAACACCGTGGGGCAGCGGATCACGCGCGCGAAGGCCAAGGTCAAGGCGGCGCGCATCCCGTACCGCGTGCCGTCCGCCGACGACCTCCCGGCCCGCGTCTCCGGCGTGCTGACCGTCCTGTTCCTCGTGTTCAACGAGGGCTACCTGGCCACCGGGCCCGACACCGACCCGGTGCGCCAGGACCTCACCGCGGAGGCGATCCGGCTCACCCGCCTGATCCGTTCACTGCTGCCCGACGACGGCGAGGTGGCCGGGTTGCTGGCGCTCATGCTGCTGATCGAGGCGCGCCGCCCGGCCCGGGTCTCGGCCGGCGGCGAACTGGTCCCGCTGGCGGAGCAGGACCGCGGGGCGTGGGACGCGGAGTTGATCGGCGAGGGCCACCGGTTGGTGCGCTCCCGCCTCGCCGCGGCCGCCGCCGGCGTCGCTCCCGGGCGGTACCAGATCCTGGCCGCGATCAACGCCGTGCACACCTCGGCCCGCGACATCCGCGACACCGACTGGTCGCAGGTCCTCGCCCTCTACGACCAGCTCGTCCGGGTCGACCCCTCGCCGATGGTCGCGCTCAACCGGGCGATCGCGGTCGCCGAACTCGACGGACCGGAGGTGGCCCTGGCGGCCGTCGACCGCCTCGAACCCGTGTTGTCCGGCTACCACGCCTACCACGTCACGCGGGCCGACCTGCTGCGCCGGCTGGGTCGCAGCCGGGAGTCGCGCGTGGCGTACGACCGGGCCATCGAGCTGGCCGGCAACACCGCCGAAACCGCCTACCTGACCCGCCGCCGCGACCAACTGGGGTAGTGGACGGTGCTAGTGGACCGTCTTGGTCGACGGGTACCACGCGTCGCCGACGGGTTCGCCCGCGAGGTTCCAACTCCACGAGACGGTCGGCGTGATGCGCAGGTAGGTGCCCGGGCCGACCATGCCGACCCGGTCGAACGGCTCCTCGGCGTGGCCGTAGACCCGGATGCCCCGCGCGATGAACGGGTCGACCGACACGAGGTCGTCGACGACCAGCGCCACCTTGGGGTGCCCGGAGGCGACGTTGCGGAACTTCCGGGTGCCGCGCACGGTCGCGCCGCCGCCCACCCAGAGGAACGTCCCGTCGAACTCGACGGTCACCGGCACGACGTCGGGCTGGTCGGCCGCGCCGAGGGTCGCCAGCCGCCCGAGCGGGTGCGACCGCAGGTAGGCGATCTCTTCGTCGGTGAAGGCCATGGCGTCACGCTATCCCGCGCGGACCGTGCCGTGACGGTCAGAGCGGTTCGTCTCGTCGCCCTCGTCGTCGAGCAGGCGGTACCGGGGGAGAGGTCGGTGTGGCGGTGCGCAGGCGGGTCAGCAGGTCGTCGATCGGGACGCGGTCGAGGCGCAGTGCGGTGCAGACCTCGGTCTGGTGCCGGTCGAGGTCCGCCTCGTCCTCGAGCAGCTCGGTGTGGGTCGACTCCTAGGCGGCGCGCATGGCGGCCGGGTCCCGGGCCGCGGCGACCACGTCGTGCCACGTCGGCACGCCGATGATCAGGGGAGCGCGGCGGTCGGGTCGGCCGCGAGGACACCGGCCTGGCCTTCCGAACTCGTCTACAGCACCGGCCCGCCGCACGCGGAGAACGTGCCGCCCGAGGCGTCGCCGGCGATCCGGCGGAGCTCGCCGCCCCACGACGGGCGCACGGGTTCGCCGTGGTCGGCGCGGTCGAGGTCGAAGTCGAACACGGTCGCCGGCAGCTCGGCGGCGCGGGCGTTGCCCCTGATGCGGTCGAGCACGGCGCGACGATACGGGGGACGTGACGTGCGACTCCTCGTGAGCACGGCACCGGGCGTGAACGGCGTGCGTTCAAGGTGGCGTGAACGCCGAGGAGCCGCAGTCGCCGCGCTGGGCGGTGTGGGCGGCGCGTGTCGTCGCCGTGGTGGTCGTGGTGCCGGTGCGGCTCGTGTGGGAGTGGGTCAAGGTCGTCGGACGGGCGGTGCGGCGACCGCTGGTGGCCGTGGCGCGGTGGGGGCGGGACGTCGTTCGCGCCGTCGGCCGGTTCGCGTGGCGGTGGGTGTTCGCGCCGGTCGGACGCGGTTCGCGGTGGGTGGCCGGTGTGCTCGGCGACGGGTCGAGGTGGTCCGGCCGGGTGGTGTGGCGGTACCTGGTCCGACCGGTCGGGACGCTCGTGGCGCGCGGGTTCGGTGCCTCGGGTGCCGGGATCCGGTGGGTGTTCCGGGGGCTGGTGCGGTTCGTGCTGCGGCCGGCGGGGCGTGGGCTGCGGTGGGTGTTCACGCCGGTCGGGCGGTGGTTGCGGGTGCTGGACGTGGTCCTCGCGGACGTCCTGCGCCGGGTAGGGCGGGCGCTGCGGCTGGTGGTGCTGGAGCCGCTGGCGTGGTGCTGGCGGACGCTGGTCGCGCTGCCCGTGCGCTGGCTGTGGCGGGAAGTGGTCGTGCGGTGCGCGCGGGCGGTCCGGTGGGTGGGGCGGGGGATGGCGTTCGTCGGTCGGCTGGTGCTGGACGCGGTGGTGTGGGCGTGGCGGTTGTTCTCGCGAGTGGTCCGCGCGCTGGTCGTGACGCCGGCGCGGTGGCTGTACCGGGTGGTGCTGGCGCCGGTCGGGCGGGCGGTCCGTCGGGTGTGGCGGGCCGCCGTGGTGGCTCCGGCGCGGTGGGTGCGCGAGTCCGTGGTCGAGCCGGTGCGGGTGGCCGGGCGGCGGGTGCGGGCACAGTTGCGCGGCGCGTTCGGCCGCCGCGACTAGCGACCCAGGACGGCGTCGGCGATCGCCTCGTGGCCGGCGGGGGTGGGGTGGACGTCGGTCTGCTCGCAGAAGTACGTCAGGGCGCACACCTTCGCCACCGGTGTCGGGATCGGACCGTAGGCGGGGTCCTGGGTGGTCTCCGTCAACGGGTCGTAGCCGCCCGTGGCGGCGGTGATGTCGACGAAGTCCGCGCCCACCTTGCCGTACTCGGCCTTGAGGGCGGCGTTGAAGAAGTCGCGGAACAGCGACACCGACAGCCGGGCGAGGTCCTGGCCGTTCGGGAACGCGGGGGACACCCACGCGCCGAGGAACACGTCCGGGTAGGTCAGGCCGACGACCGGCGCGTCGCCCGCGGCTTCGCGCAGGACGGGCAGGGCCGCGGCCAGGATGGCCCGGGTGGTGGCCACGGCCTCGGACGCGCACGTCAGCGGGTCGCGCGCCCCGGCGCACGGCGCCAGGTCGTTGCCGCCGATCACGACGGTCACCAGACCGACCCGCCCCCGGTGCTCGCGCAGGGTCTGCACGGCCGCGTCGAGCTGGGTGCGGCCCGCGAGGTCGGGCGCGTCCGGGCCGCGGGCGGCGGGCGGGCAGCCGGGTGCGGTCCGCAGCTGGGTGGACGTCGCGCCGCTGCACGCCAAGTTGATCAACCGCAGGTCCGACCGCTCGGCGACGAGGTAGGCGAACCCGTTCTGGCTGCCGCCCGCGGGTGCGCCGCCGGTCGCCGGTCGGTAGCCCGTCGCGTAGGAGTCGCCCAGCGACACGTACACGCGGTCGGCGGGCGGCTCGCTCGTGGTGGACCCCGGCGGCGGGGTCGGGCCGGGCGTCGTGGTGCACGCCGTGAGCACCACCAGCACCGCCCCGATCAGCGCGGTTCGCCGAAGTCCCGGCACGTCGACCCCTTCCGGTGAACCCTGTGTCGATCCCCCAGGCTACCCGCGGGCGCGGGCGCCAATCGCGGTCCACTGTGGATGGTCGATTCCGGGTGTGACGGGTGCGCGATCAGGAAGTCGGCGACGTCGCCCAAGGCCTGGAACTCGTTCTCGTGATTGGTGACGCCGTGGCCCTCCTCCTCGTGGACGTCGTGGCGCACGGTCGCACCCGCGTTCCCGCACCCTGGATCACGAACAGCGGCGCGGTGATGTTGTCGGCGCAGGTGATCGGTGAGCGGGACAGCGGGAAGTCCGCCTCGGTGTCCGGGTCGCCGATCCGCTCGGCCATCTCGGCGCGCCACGTCTCCGGCACCGACCGCGCCATCGCCGGCAGGTTCGACATGCCCACCAGCGACACGCCCGCGGTCGGGGCTCGCGTACGCGATGAAGAAGCCCCACCGGTCCTCGGCCACGTATCGACCCACCGCCGCCGGCTTTGACCGGTCAGGGTCACGGCCGGGGCTGGACGAGCGGGGGAGTCATGAGCGAGAGTCGGAGCGGTGATCGGGCACGCGGATCACCTGACAACGTTGTCACCCAGAGAGGCCCCTTGCCGATGCCGCTCAGAACAGGCACCACGCTCCTGCTGGCCGCCGCGCTCACCCTGGGGGGTGCACCGGCGGTGGCCGCGCCCGCGCCGTCCGCCGCGGTGGACCCGACCACGCTGGTCAACCCGTTCGTCGGCACGCAGAACTTCGGCAACACGTTCCCCGGCGCGAGCCTGCCGTTCGGCATGGTGCAGGTCAGCCCGGACACCGGCGGCCAGGGCGGGTACGACTACCAGCAGCAGGAGATCCACGGCTTCAGCCAGACGCACCTGTCCGGCGTCGGCTGCGGCGTGGCGGGAGAGCTGCCGATCATGCCGACCACCGGACCGGTGGACAACGTTGACACCTCCGGGTACCGGTCGAAGTACTCGCACGCGGACGAGGAGGCGCGGCCGGGCTACTACCGCGTCGGGCTGTCCCGCTACGGGGTGAACGCCGAGCTGACCGCCACGCGGCGCACCGGCTGGCAACGGCACACGTTCCCGGCGGGCGCGCAGGCCAACGTGCTGTTCAACACCGGCAAGGCGAACCAGCAGGTGCTGGACTCCGAGGTGCACGTGGTCGGCGACCGGACCGTGGAGGGCCGGGTCAGGGCCGGGCGGTTCTGCGCCGGTCACGACGAGCACACCGTGTACTTCACCGCCACGTTCGACCGACCGTTCGCGAGCTTCGGCACGTGGCGCGGCACGACCCGCTCACCGGGCGTGCCGGACGCGGCGGGAGAAGGCGGCAACGGCGCGTGGGTGACGTTCGACGCGACGGCGGACCGGGACGTCGTGCTCAAGGTCGGCCTGTCCTACACGGGTTTGGAGGGCGCGCGGAAGAACCTCGCCGCCGAGACGGGCGACTCGTTCGACTTCGAGGCGACCAGGACGGAGGCACACCGGGCGTGGGTCGAGCGGTTGGACTCGATCCGGATCGACGGCGGCACGCCCGAGCGGCGGACCGCGTTCTACACCGCGCTCTACCACTCGCTGCTGCACCCGAACCTGGCCGGCGACGTGGACGGCCGGTACACGGGCTTCGACGGCAGGACGCACGTGGCCGACGGCTTCACGCCTTACCAGAACCTGTCGTTGTGGGACACCTACCGGCCGCAGAACCAACTGCTGGAGCTGCTCGAACCCCAGGTCGCCCGGGACGTGGCCCTGTCGGTGGTGGCGAGCGGCCGCGACGGCGGGTGGCTGCCACGCTGGGCGCTGGCCAACAGCGAGACCAACATCATGACCGGCGACCCGGTGACGCCGTTCCTGGTCGAGGCGTGGTCCAAGGGCCTGCTCGCCGGGCACGAGGCCGAGGCGTACGAGCTGCTCAAGCGCAACGCCACCACCGTGCCGCCGGCCGACTCGCCGTACAACGGGCGGTCCGGGGTCGAGTTCTACCGCGACCGCGGCTACATCCCGTCCGGTCTGGAGCTCGGCGTGGACTGCGCGCACAAGGGCGGTGACAACGACTGCGTGCACCCGGCGTCGGCCACGCTGGAGTACGCGGCGGCGGACGCCGCGCTCGCCGTGATGGCCCGCGGGCTGGGCGAGGACGAGGACGCGCGCCTGTTCGCCGAGCGCGGGCAGTGGTACCGCAACCTGTGGGACGCCTCGACCGGCCACTTCCGCCCCCGCACGGTCGAGGGCACGTGGGTGACGCCGTACAACCCGGTCGACGCGGGCCACCAGTTCCACGAGGGCGGCGCGTTCCAGTACCGGTGGCTGGTGCCGCAGGACCCGAACGGCCTGGTCGAGCTCATGGGCGGGCGGCGGGCGACCGAGCAGCGGCTGGACGAGTTCTTCGCCTACGACAAGCTGCTCGCCGACCCGGCCCGCACCGTGCGCGAGGACTGGATCACCCAGCCCTACGACTACTACGGCAAGCCCACCTACAACCCGAACAACGAACCCGACCTGCTCGCGCCGTACTTCTACCTGTCCACCGGCACGCCCGCGAAGACGGCGACCGTGGTGCGCGCGGCGATGACGTTGTTCACCACCGGCCCCGACGGCATGACCGGCAACGACGACCTGGGCACGATGTCGGCGTGGTACGTGTTCTCGTCGCTGGGCCTGTACCCGACGATGAGCGGCGGCGACTTCCTCGCGCTGTCCAGCCCCCAGTTCCCGGGCGCGGTCGTCCGGACGGGGGACAAGACGCTGACCATCACGGCGCCGGGCGCGAGCGACGCGAACCGGTACGTCCAGCAGGTGTCGTTCAACGGCCGGGACGTGCGCAGAACGTGGCTGGACTGGGACACCGTCGCGGGCGGCGGCACCCTGGCGCACCGGCTGGGCACCACGCCGTCGACCTGGGGCACCGGGCCGGGCGCCGAGCCGCCGTCGATCAACCGGGGCCGGGGTGACGACCGGCGGCACGTCGACGCGTCGCTGCGGCAGGTGTCGGCGGTCGTGCCCACGGCCGACGTGCCGCAGACCGTGCCGCTCACCCTGGACGTGCTCGCCCAGGCTCCCGGCGCGGTGCCGGTGGGCGTGACGGCGAGCGCGCCCGACGGCTGGTCGGTGACGACCACCCGCCAGTTGGTGATCAGGTCCGGTCGGCTGCCGACCCAGCGGACCGTGCAGGTGGTGGTGGGCGTGCCCGCGGGCACGGCGATCGGCCGCTACCCGGTGCGGGTCACCGTGACCGGCCCGGACACCGTCGTGCGTGAGGCCGTGGTCGAGGTCCGGCGGGCGGCGACCTGCGCGGTCGCGGGCGAGCAGTGCGCGGTCGACCTGGCCGGCGAGCTCAACCACGACGGCACGGCCACCGTCGCCGCGTCCGACCAGGGCGACTTCGACGGCCAGGGGTGGAGCTACGACGCCGCGCTGCTGCCCGCCGCGGGACCGGTGGTGCTCGGTGGCGTGACGTACCAGGCGCCCGACGCGTCCGGGACGGCGGCGAACTTCGTGGAGGCACGGGGCCAGGCGTTGCTGCTGCCGCCCGGCGAGCGTGGTGCGCTGCGGCTGGTCGCGGCGGCGCACAACGGCCCGGTGACCGCGGCCGTGACCGTCCGCTACGCCGACGGGAGCACCGCGGAGGTGCCGATGACGGTCGGCGACTGGGCGGGTTCCGGCGGCACGGTGGTGCTGGAGATGCCGCACCGGATCAAGGCCGGGCAGGGCGTGGACGGCCCGCCGGTGCGGTTGTTCGGCCTGTCGCTGCCGCTCGACCCGGCGAAGGCCGTGCACTCCGTGACGCTGCCGAACGACCCTCGGGTGGAGGTGTACGCGATCACCCTGGCCTGACCGGCCCCACGGACTCGCCCACCGCCCGGAAGCCGTTCACCGGCGGCGTCTGCCCATCGCGCCGACCGCCGTCGGTGAACCCCGGCTTAACCGGATCCGGTGAAGTCTCGTCCCCGTCGGGTTGAACCTGCAGGGCTCGGGCGTGACCTGGGCATTCGTGCGCACTATGGATCGGAGGTTGCTCGACAGCTCCTGGCCGCGGCCGGAGGTGGGAAGGAGTTCGGCATGCGCAAGGCTTGGCTCGCGGCGGTGGCGGCGCTGGGGTTGTCGATGGCCCCGCCGGTGGCCGTGCCCGCCGGGGCGTCCCCTGTGCCGGTACCGGCTGAGGCGTTGATCGACGGGGTGGAGATCCTGAATCGCGCCAGCGGGAAGTGCCTGGAGATCGCCGACAGCAGTCACGCCAACGGAGCCCGCGCCCAGCAGTGGTTGTGCGACGGGAGCGCGACGACGATGCGGTGGCGGGTCGAGCGGCAGGGAGGCGGCAAGACGTTTCGCATCGTCAACGTGAACAGCGGCAAGTGCCTGGAGATCGCGGACGGCAGCTACGAGGACGGCGCTCGGGCGCAGCAGTGGGAGTGCAAGGACCTGCCGGTGATGCGCTGGTACGTGGAGCCCAGGGACGACGCGTTGGTGATCTACAACGAGGAGACGCTGCGCTGCCTGGAGATCGCCGACTCCAGCCTTGCCGACGGTGCCCGCGCGCAGCAGTGGGCGTGTGACTACAGGGCCGCCCAGTTGTGGGACCTCGTGGTGTGACCGAGGGGGCGTCGAGGATCGACCGGGGGTGGAAGCCCGGATCGGTCGCACGAGGATCATGAGGACGAAGAAAGCTGCCTCCTCGGAGGTTTGCCGGTCGACGAAGCAGGGAACCGGTACGTGACCGGCGACCGCCGGTGATCTTCGGTGCCGGGCACCGCGGTGATGGGCGAGGGGCGGAATGAGTCTGCAGATGGCCGGTGACGACGTGGTGGTGTCGCTCAAGCGGCTGGGGTCGACCTCGGTGCTGGTGGTGCGGGGCTGTGTCGATGCCGCCACGGCCCGGGTGCTGCGGGAGCAGGTGGACCTGGCGTCGGCGGGCCCGGGCGGGGTGGTGGTCGACCTGAGCGAGGTCGCCTTCTTCTCGGCGGCCGGCGCGGCGGCGCTGGCGTCGGCGGGCCACCGTGTCCGGCTGCACGTCGTCGTGACGCCCGTGGTCCGGGAGGTGTTGCGCGGCGCGGGCGTGGCGGACGCGTTCGACCTGCACGACTTCCCGGCGGAAGCGGAGGAGGCGGCCACGGCGTCCCCGCTGCTGCTGGTCGGCTGAACGACCCGGGCCCTGCCGCTCCGCGCGGCAGGGCTCGGTCTTGCCTTGACGTCGACGGCAACACCTACGGTCACCGACCATGGAGTTCGCCGTCAGCTACAGCACGCCCTGCTTCGGCGTGGACCCCGACCGGGTGGTGGCCTACGCCCGGCACGCCGAGCAGTGCGGGTTCGGGGCGTTCTACGTGCCCGAGCACATCGCGGTGCACCCCGGCGCGACGGTCGGGACGCACGAGATCCCGCCCGCGCTGCCCTACGCCGACCCGCTGGACTGCCTCGCGTTCGTCGCCGCGGCCACGAGCCGGATCGTCCTGGGCACCGCGGTCCTGCTGCTGCCCTACCACCACCCGGTGGTCCTGGCGAAGCGGCTGGCGACGGTCGACGTGCTGTCGAAGGGGCGGATGCGGTCGCTGACCGTGGGCCTGGGCACGCTGCCGGGCGAGGCGAGGGCGGTCGGGGTGGACTTCGGCACGCGCGGTCGTCGCGCGGACGAGGCGATCGACGTGCTGCGGTCGCTGTGGGAGGGCGGCGAGGAGGGCGTGAGCTTCGCCGGGGAGTTCTTCGCGTTCGAGGACCTGTGCAGCTTCCCGAAGCCGCACGGGGTGACCCACCTGCCGATCCACGTCGGCGGCTCCAGCCGTGCGGCTGCCCGCCGCGCCGGACGCCGCGGCGACGGCTACTTCCCCGGCGGCACGCTGACGCCGGACGAACGCGCCCTCCAGTGGGACCTGGCCCGCTCGTCCGCCGCCGAGGCCGGCCGTGACCCCGACGCGCTGGAGCACACGCGGTGGGGCTCGATCGACATGACCGAGGACGGGGTGGAGGCGTTCGCGGCCCAGGGCGTGACCCGGGTCGTCGTGAGCGCGACCAGCGCCGACCCCGGTGAGCAGCGGGACCAGCTGTCGGCGTTCGCGCGGCGGTTCGGGCTCGACGGGACCTGATCCGGCCGGTCAGCGCCGAGGTCGGCGGGGTTGGTGCGTCGACAGCGGCTTCAGGTCCTCGTGGCGGAGTCGGTGCACGATGGCCCGTGCCTGGTCCTCCGGGTCGGTTCCGTCGACCGGGAAGGTGATGGAGTACGTGCCGGGCAAGTGGGCCCGCGTTCCGCCGACGTCACGGGCGCGGTAACCGACCACCACCACGTCGGGGTCGTCCTCGGGCGCGCGGATCGCCGCGTAGTCGTGCACCCACGTCCCGTCGTCCTGGCTGTACCCGTCACGCCACAGGACGGCTCGCAGGTGCTCGGCGACCGACCGCGCCGGCCACGACCGGTCGGCCCGTGCCGTCGCGCGGGCCAACTCGGACGCGTAGGCCGCCGCGTCGAACCGGAAGTCACCGAGCCGCCGCACGGGCCGCGCCGAACTGTCGTGGTGGTCCGTCATGCGCCAGTCGTCCCACACCACCTCGGAACCGACCAGGCGGACGCGGACCACGAGACCGTCCGCGGGACCCGCGCCACCCAACCAGACCTCCCGCGGTCGCGGTGACGCCGCCAGGCCGTCCGGTCCCAGCAACCAGGAAGGCACGGCCCCGGCCACCGGCTGCCCGTGGTAGCCGTCGGCGGGATACGCCGTCGCGACGACGTCGAGGTCGTTGACGAAGACCCGCGTGCGGTGCGCCGAGAACTCCACCGGGAACAGCAGCGGCTCGACCCTCAAGACATCGTTCACCGCCGGACGATAACGCGTCGTCCTCGGACACCCGTACCGGCGCGCGATGCCGGTGGGTGTCGGCGATGCTGTGCGCGTGGAGTACGTGTCCGGAGTGCCGGGACCGCCGCTGGACGGGCTGATCGACGACCTCTACTACCTCGGGGGTGCGCCGCCGTACGCCCGGCTGACGCTGCCGCCGGCACCGGCGGCCTTGCTCATCGTCAACCTCGGGGCGCCGTTCCGCATCCGCGCCGGCGCCGAGGTCGAGGCGGCCGAGTACGCCGACAGCTGCGTGATCACCACGCCCACCCGCGCGTACGAGTTCGGCTACCCACCGCGGACGCGGTCCGTCGGAGTGCACTTCAAGCCCTGGGGCGCGCCACTGCCGAGCTGCGGGACCGGCTGGCCGCGGCGGACGGGCCGCACGGGATGCCGGCGCTGCTCGAGGACGAGCTGGTGCGGCGGCTGCGCGAGACCGCCGGCCTGGGGTTGGTCCGCCACGCGAGCGGCGTCATCGCGGCGACCCGCGGGGCGGTGGCGATCGGTGACCTGGGCGCGGCGGTCGGTGTCAGCGGCACCCACCTGGCACGGCGGTTCAAGGAGCTCGTCGGCGTCACGCCGAAGCGGCTGGCCCGCGCCCACCGCTTCACCGCCACCGTGTTCGCGATCGACCCGGCCGGACCGGTCGACTGGGGCGGCCTCGCCGGTGGCGCGGGCTACTTCGACCAGGCGCACTTCAACCACGAGTTCCGGGAGTCCACCGGGCTCACGCCGACGCGGTACGTCGAAGTCCGGCGCCGGTTCCTGCGCGAACACCCCGGCCACGCGTTGGACGGCCGGCCGTTGCCCGCCGAGTGATTTCTTACAAGAGCGCCGGTCCACGGGACGCTGGTTTCGGTCGGCACCCCGGAGCAGAGGAGAGCCCAGTGGGCAAGGTGGTCATGTACGGGTCGGTGTCGGTGGACGGCTTCATCGCGGACGAGGACGACCGGCCAGGGCCGCTGTTCGACTGGTTGCTCGGCGGTGACGTGCCGTTCGACGACAGCGGCGCGTTGAAGGTGTCGCGGGAGTCCTACGCCTACACCCGGCCGTACTGGGACGGGATCGGGGCGACCATCGCCGGCCGCCACGTCTTCGACCTGACGGACGGCTGGGACGGGACGCCGCCGGCCGGGGTCGACCACGTGGTCGTCGTGACGCACCGGCCGCCGCCCGAGGGTTGGGACGCCGAGGCGCCGTTCCACTTCGTCGACGGTGTCGGGGCGGCCGTCGCCACGGCGCGGGAGCTCGCGGGTAACCGCGTCGTCGAGGTCGCCGCCGGCGATGTCGGTGGCCAGGCGCTCGCCGCCGGCCTGGTCGACGAGGTGCGCATGGACGTCGTGCCCGTCGTGCTCGGCTCCGGCAAGCGCTACTTCGGGTCGGTCCACGCGCAGCACCTGCTGGAGGGCCCGGACGAGGTGGTCCAGGGCGACCGGGTGCTGCACCTGCGTTACCGGGTGCGCCGTTGACGGGTGCGGCCGGCCCCTCCCGGGACCGGCCGCATCACCGCGTGGTCAGACCGCGGCGGCGAACTGGGCGGCGTAGAGGCGGTGGTAAGCGCCTTCGGTGGCCATCAGCTCGTCATGGCTGCCCTGCTCGACGATCCGGCCGTGCTCCATCACCAGGATCACGTCGGCGTCGCGGATGGTGGACAGGCGGTGGGCGATGACGAAGCTCGTCCGGGACGACCGCAGGGCCGCCATGGCGTGCTGCACCAACGACTCGGTGCGGGTGTCGACCGAGCTGGTCGCCTCGTCCAGGATCAGCAGCGACGGGTTGGCCAGGAACGCCCGCGCGATCGTCAGCAACTGCTTCTCGCCCGCGCTGACGTTGGTGGCCTCTTCGTCGATGACGGTGTCGTAGCCGTCCGGCAGGGTGCGCACGAACCGGTCCACGTAGGTGGCGCGGGCCGCGGCGATGATCTCCTCCTCGGTGGCCGAGGAGTTGCCGTAGGCGATGTTGTCGCGGATCGTGCCGCCGAACAGCCAGGTGTCCTGGAGCACCATGCCGGTCTGCGACCGCAGGTCCTCGCGCTTCAACGCGGTGATGTCCACCCCGTCGAGCGTGATGCGGCCCGCGTCCAGCTCGTAGAACCGCATGATCAGGTTCACCAGCGTGGTCTTGCCCGCGCCGGTCGGGCCGACGATCGCCACCGTCTGCCCCGGCTCGGCCACCAGCGACAGGTCCTCGATCAGCGGCTGCTCGGGCGTGTAGGAGAAGCTGACGTGCTCGAACTCCACCCGGCCGCGCCGTTCGGCGGGCAGCGTCGCCTCCGCCGGGTCCGGCTCCTGCTCCTCGGCGTCGAGCAGCTCGAACACCCGCTCGGCCGAGGCCACGCCGGACTGCATCAGGTTCGCCATCGACGCCACCTGCGTCAACGGCTGGGTGAACTGGCGCGAGTAGTGGATGAACGCCTGCACCTCGCCCAACGTCATCGCGCCCGACGTGATCCGCAGACCGCCGACCACCGCGACCGCGACGTAGCTGACGTTCGACAGGAACATCATCATCGGCATGATCAGGCCGGACACGAACTGCGCGCCCATCGCCGAGCCCAGCAGCTCGTCGTTGCGGCGCTGGAACTCCGCCTCCGACTCGCGCTGCCGACCGAAGACCTTCACCAGCTGGTGGCCGGTGAACGACTCCTCGATGTGCGCGTTCAACGCGCCGGTGTGCTTCCACTGCGCCACGAACAACGCCTGCGACCGCTTGCGGATCCGCCCGGTCGCCACGAACGAGATCGGGATCAGCAGCAACGCGATCAGCGTCAGCAGCGGCGAGATCGTCAGCATCATCACCAGCACGCCGACGACGGTCAGCAACGACGTGAGCAGTTGGCTCAGCGTCTGCTGCAACGTGGTCGACACGTTGTCGATGTCGTTGGTGACGCGGGACAGCAGCTCGCCGCGCGGCCGGCCGTCGAAGTAGCGCAGCGGCAACCGGTGGATCTTGTCCTCGACGTCGGAGCGCAGCCGGAACACGAACCGCTGGACCACGCCGTTGAGCACGCGGCCCTGCCACCACCCGAACACCGACGAGACCAGGTACAGGCCCAGCACCCACATCAGCACGGTGGCGAGCGCGCCGAAGTCGATGCCCGCGCCGGGCGTGCCGCGCATCCGGCCCAGCACGCCCTCGAAGATGATGTCGGTGGCGTGGCCGAGGATCTTCGGGCCGGCCACGGCGAACGCCACGCTGATGACGCCCAGCGCGACCACGACGAGCAGGGCCACCCGCTCGCGGCGCATGCGGTGCACGAGCCGGCGGGCGGACGGGCCGAAGTTCTCCGCCTTCCCCATCGGCATGCCCATGCCGGGCATGCCACCGCCCATCCGGGGCGGGGGAGCGGATCGGGACGGGGTGGTGGTGGTCATGCCGCCTGCTCCGAGGTCAGCTGCGACTCCACGATCTCCACGTAGGTGGGGCAGGAGTCCAGCAGTTCGTGGTGGGTGCCGATGCCGACGACGGCCCCGTCGTCGAGCACCACGATCCGGTCGGCGTCCAGGATCGTGGAGACGCGCTGGGCGACGACGATCACGACCGCGTCGCGCGTGTGCGGTCGCAGCGCGGCGCGCAGCCGTGCGTCGGTGGCAAGGTCGAGCGCCGAGAACGCGTCGTCGAACAGGTAGATGTCCGGTCGGCGCACCAGCGCGCGGGCGATCGAGAGCCGTTGCCGCTGGCCGCCGGAGACGTTCGTGCCGCCCTGGGCGATCACCGCGTCGAGCCCGCCGGGCATGGCCTCCACGAAGTCGCGGGCCTGCGCGATCTCCAGCGCCTCCCACAGCTCGTCGTCGGTGGCCTCCGGCCGTCCGTAGCGCAGGTTGGACGCGACCGTGCCGGTGAACAGGTACGGCCGCTGCGGCACCAGGCCGATGCGCGCGCACAGCGCGTCCGGGTCGATCTCCCGCACGTCCGCGCCGTTGACCAGCACCTCGCCGCCGGTCACGTCGATCAGCCGCGGCACGAGGTTGAGCAGGGTGGTCTTGCCGGTGCCCGTGCTGCCGATGATCGCCGTCCGCTGACCGGCCTCGGCCTGGAACGCGATGTCGCGCAGCACCGGTTCGTCCGCGCCGGGGTAGCGGAACTCCACGCCGCGCAACTCCACCGACGTCCGCCGGGGCAGCTCGCGCAGCGGGGACGCGGGCGGGACCACCGACGACTCGGTGTCGAGCACCTCGTTGATCCGCTCGGCGCCCACCGCGGCGCGCGGGATCATCATCGAGATGAAGGTCGCGAACATCACCGCCATGAGGATCTGCATCAGGTAGCTGAGGAAGGCCGTCAGCGCGCCGATCTGCATCTCACCGGTGTCCACGCGCTGCGCGCCGAACCACAGCACCGCCACGCTGGAGGCGTTGAGCAGCAGCATCACCACCGGGAAGATCAACGCCTGGAGCCGGCCGACGCGCAGCGCGGTGTCCGTGAGGGCGCCGTTGACCCCGGCGAAGCGCTCGGTCTCGGCGCGCTCGCGGACGAACGCCCGCACCACGCGGATGCCCGCCAACTGCTCGCGCAGCACGCGGTTGACCGCGTCGATGCGCTCCTGCATGAGCCGGAACTGCGGGACCATGCGGATGACGATGAGGCCGACCGCGACGGCCAGCGCCGGCACGCAGACCGCGAGCAGCCAGGACAGGCCGACGTCCTCGCGCAGGGCCATCACGATGCCCGCCACGCACGTGATCGGCGCGTTGACCAGCATCGTGCAGCCCATCACCACGAGCAGCTGGACCTGCTGCACGTCGTTGGTCGTGCGGGTGATCAGCGACGACGGGCCGAGCGTGGCGACCTCGCGCGCGGAGAAGGCGCCGACGCGGTGGAACACGGCCGCGCGGACGTCGCGGCCGAAACTCATCGCGATGCGGGCGCTGTAGTAGACCGCGCCGACCGACGACAGGATCTGGATGACGGACACGGCGACCATCCAGCCGCCGGTGGACAGGATGTAGCCGGTGTCACCGGCGGCGATGCCGAAGTCGATGATGTCGGCGTTCAGGCTCGGCAGGTACAGCGAGGCGACGGTCCCGACCAGCTGCAGCGCGAGCACGATCGCCAGTTCGCGTCTGTACGGCCGCAAGTGGGCACGGAGCAAGCGGCTGAGCAACGGTGTTCCCCCATAAGAAACGGATCGTGTCTACCATGTGCAAGGTAGACCCGTGCGATAAGAAACGCAAAGTATCTAAAGGGTCGGTAAAGGTGCAGAGGGTCGGGTAAGGGGCAAGGGGCAGGGTGACGGGACCGAAGTCGCGCCGACGGGGCGCGCTGCTGGAGCAGGCCATCCTGGACGCGGCCTGGGACGAGCTGCGCGAGGTCGGCTACGCCCGGCTCACCATGGAGGCGGTGGCCGCCCGGGCGGGAACGAGCAAACCGGTCATCTACCGCCGCTGGGGCGGCCGGGCGGAGCTGGTGCTCGCCGCGTGGGCCCGCAAGCTGCCGGTCGAGCACGAGGTGCCCGACACCGGCAGCCTGCGCGGCGACCTGAGCACGTTGTTCTCCCGCATCGCCCGCCGGGCCGACTCGATGATGAACGAGATGGTCGCGGGCGTGATGGGGGAGGCGTTCCGGCACCCCGAGGTGGCGGCCCTGCTGGGCGAGCGCCTGGCCAACCCGTCACCGCTGACCGACTCCGTGCGGCTGATCGTGGACCGGGCCGTGGCGCGCGCCGAGCTGCCGCCGGTCGACGTGCCCCACCGGGTGCAGCGGCTGCCGCTCGACCTGGTCCGCAACGAGGCGATGACGTGCGGCTCGCCGGTGACCGAGGAGGTGGTGGCGTCGTTGGTGGACGACGTCTACGTGCCGTTGCTGCACGGCTTGGCCGCGGTGCGCGACGACCAAGCGGTGGGCGACGACCACGCCGTGCGGGAGGGCACGGCCTGATCAGCGGCGCGGCACGCGGGCCAGCGCACCGGTCTCCAGGGCGATCCACAGCGCGCCGTCCGGGCCGACGGTGATGCCGTGCGGCTCGGTGTGGGGCTCGGGCAGCGGGTGCGTGTCGACGACGCCGTCCGTGGTGATCACGCCGACCCGGTTGGCGCCCCACTCGGTGAACCACAGGTCGCCGCGGTCGTCGGCGACGATCGCGTGCGGTCGGGCCGCGCGGTCGGGCAGCGGGTACTCGGTGACCTCGCCGTCGGTGGTGATGCGGCCGACCTGACCGGCGGCGATCTCGACGAACCAGAGCGCGCCGTCGCCACCCGCGCAGATGCCGACCGGTCCGGCCGCGTCGGTGGGCAGCGGGTGGACGGTGATGACGCCGGTCGTGGTGATCCGACCGATCGCGCCGGCCTGGTTCAGGGTGAACCACAGGGCCCCGTCCGGGCCCGCGGTGATGGCCGAGGGGAACGCGCCGGTCAGCGGCAGCGGGAACTCGGTGATGTCACCGCCGGTGGTGATCCGGCCGATCCGGTCGGCGTTGATTGCGGTGAACCAGAGCGCGCCGTCGGGGCCGACCGCCAAGCCGTACGGGCCGCACTCGGCGGTGGGCGGGGTGAACTCGCTGACCTCGCCGGCCGTGGTGATCCGGCCGATGCGGTGGCCCTGGTACTCGGTGAACCACAGCGCGCCGTCCGGACCCGGGACGATCATCGTCGGCCCGCGGTCCGGCGCCAGGCCGTGGCTGGTCGGCCGCTCGCCGGGCACGAGCCGGCCGATCCGGCTGCCGCGGACCAGGGTGTACCAGAGCGCGCCGTCCGGGCCGGTGGTGACGGCGTACGGGCCGCTGTCGGATTCGGCGACGGGGTGGGTCTCGATGGGCGGTGGCATGGCGGTGCGTTCGTCTCCTGGTGATCTGTCGCGCGTCGCGCGTGTACGACTGGTCCGACCGGGGTAGTCAGGGCTCGCCGTGGGCACGCGTGTCTGCACGGTAGGCCGGCCTCGGCTGGCTGGGTCAGACTGGCGCGGAAGGTTGAGCAAACCAGCCTCCGCGCCGGTCTGACCTCCCCCTCGCCCCGTGACCCGCGCCCCGGCTCAGCTGGAAGCGCAGGTCAGGTCCGGTGCCGGGACGCCGGGGCCGTTGGCGGTGAAGCCGAACGTGGTGGAGTCGTCCACCGGCAGCTTGCCGTTGTGCGACAGGTTCCTGACCGTCACCGAGTCGTCCCCCATGTCCACCGTGCCGTTCCACAGGTTGCTGATCGAGTGGCCCTCGGGGCGGGGCCACGTGACGGTCCAGCCGCCGAGCGGGCCCGCGCTGGTGTTGCGCACGGTCACGTGGGCCTGGTAGCCGCCCGGCCAGGAGTTCGTGATGGCGAAGCGGGCGGTGCAGCCCGGTGGCGGTGCGGCGGCGGGGTTGGTGGTGGTCGTGGCGCGTGTCGTCGTCGTGGTCGCGGTAGTACCTGCGGTGGTGCCCGCGGTGGTGTCCGTCGTCGAGGAAGGCGTCTCCGCGCTGCTCGGGCTCGGGTCGGCGGCGCTGGTGGTGGTCGGCGTGGGCGCGGGCTCGGCGGTGCCGGCCGGGTCCTGGCGGGCGAGCGAGTTGCCGATCACGATCCCGGTCGCGACCAGGACCACGGCCCCGGCGATCAGGGCCATCCGGCGCCACGGCACGCGGCGGTGCGCGGGCAGCGGTCGGGTGTCGCCGTTCTGCGGCGGTGGGGGCGTGCCCGGCAGCGGCCGGCCCTCCACCACCGCGCCGAGCAGGGCGTGCAGCTCCGCCATCGTCGGCCGTTCGGCCGGGTCGCGCCGCAGCACGAGCTCCAGCACGTCGCCCAGCGGCCCGGAGAACCGCATCGGCTCCACGTCGCCGTCGGCCACGCGGCGCAGCAGCGCGTACGGGTTGTCGGTCGTGCCGAACGGCGGGTGGCCCTCCAGCGCCGCGTACAGCGTCGCACCCAGCGAGTAGACGTCGGAGGCGAACACGGCGTCCTGGCCGGCGGCCACCTCGGGCGCGAGGAACGCGGGCGTGCCGACCACGATCCGGGCGTCGGTCACGGTGTTCTCGCCGATGGCGCGCGCGATGCCGAAGTCGGCGATCTTCGCGGTGCCGTCCTCCGCCAGCAGGATATTGAACGTCGTCACGTCCCGGTGCACGATCCCGTCGGCGTGGGCGGCGGCGAGCGCGGACGCGACCTGCCAGCCGACGCCCGCCACCAGCGCCTCCGGCAGCGGCCCGCGTTCGTCGACCAGCTCGGCCAGCGTCTTCGACGGCAGGTACTCCATCACCAGGCACGGCTTGCCGCCGTGCTCGATGACGTCGTGCACGGTGACGGCGTGGGGGTGCCGCAGGCGGGCGGCGACCCGCCCTTCCCGCACGATCCGCTCCACCGCGCTCGGCGAATCGGTCGCGGTGAGCAGCTTGACCGCCACGGATCGTCCCAGGCGCTCGTCCCGCGCCCGCCAGACGACCCCGGCCGCACCGCGCCCGACCAACTCCACCAGCCGATACCGCCCGGCGATGACCTCGTCCCGTTCCGACACAGCCAGAAGCTACTTGGCCGGCCGGCCACCCGGCCACCTCCGGTCTGCGGGCGTCGGCGTGTCGACGCCATCCGGGACGCGCTCACCCGGTCGGTGCCACCGCGCGGTCGAGGTGGGCGATGACCTCGGGGACGTCCTGGCTCTCGGTGCGCCGGATCAGCTCCAACGCCGGCCGCAGGAGGCCGCCGGGTCGGGCGATCAGGCGGGCGAGCACGGCGGCGCGGACGTCGAGCAGGTCGATGGTCGCCTCCTGGGCGGCGGTGTCCTGGCCGGCGAGCACCAGGGCGTTGTGCCAGGCCTCCTCGCGGGACCGGCGGATGCCGAAGTCGAGCACGTGCTCGTCGCCGCGCCCACCCAGCTCGTCCAGCAGGCCGAGGTACGGCGACACCGCACCCACCGAGCGCTGCACCGCCAGCACGACCCGCGCCAGGATGTCGTTGATCAGCAGGAAGTCGCGCCGCAGCCCGTGGACGGCGGCGCCGGGGGCGGTCCGCGCGGCGGCCACGGCGAGGTCCAGGTTGATGTGCGCGCTCACGCCCAGGACCAGGTGCTGGACGATGACGGTCTCCGGGTCGTCCAGCCGGCCGAACGCCTCGCGCCAGCACCGTGGACCGCCGCGGTCGCGCCGCCAGGCGTCGTGCGCGTCGAAGTACCGGTTGCCGAACAGCGTGTCGAACCGGTCCATCCGCGGGCCGTCGTCGAACAGCCCGGCGTGGATCGCCGCACGGACCTCCACGGTCACCTGCCGGTACAGCGCCGCGAAGTAGCCGACCCGATCGCCGTCCCGCCGGGCGTCCCGCACGATCGCGGCCAGCCCGTCCACCACGTCGTCGATGTTGTCCGCCGCCATACCCGACTCCCGGTGCGGTGCGACACTCCGTGGCCACGGTACCGAGCGTGCGCCCGCACGGGTCCGCAAGACTGCGCCGTCGGCCGGGGTGCTGCCGGGTGGGTGACCGGCCGACCCGCGGGTCACGCCGTGACCAGGAGCCCCTGCTCGAACAGCCACCTCGCGGTCTCCTCGGCTTGTCGGGCGGGCAGGTGGGCGGACCACGCGCGGAGCAGGTCGGCGAGGGAACGGGCGGGCTCGAGGTAGTCCAGCAGCGGGGCCAGTTCGGTGTCCGCGACGTGGGCGACCGGCGCCGGCAGCGAGGGGTGGGTGAGCGCCCGGCGCAGGGTGACGACGTCCCCGACCGGGCACGGGGTCGGCACCACGGCGGCGTCGGCGGACAGGCGCACGGGGCGGTGCAGGTCGGCCGGGGTCAGCGGTCGGGGCGCGCGGGTGTCGGGCGGCCGGGTGCCGGGCGGCGGGGCGGCTCGGCGGCGCCAGAACGGCTGGTCCCGGTAGGGCTGGTGGCGGTCGTAGTGGGCGGCGGTCCAGGTCGTGTGGCGGGCGACGGTCCGGTCCCGGCTGTCGCGGTAGAAGGCGAGGGCGGCGTCGCGGTCGCCGTCCGACAGGAGGGTGTGGACGGTGACCGCGGCGGCCATGGCGCTGTGCAGCGCGCTGTCCACGCCGGACGACGTCAACGGGTCGAGCGTGAACGCGGCTTCGCCGACCTTGACGCAGTCGTCGGTGACGGGGGCGTCGTCGCGGTAGGCGGTGGCGTCGCACACCGCCACGTCGAGCACGCGCGGGCGGTCGGCGAACAGGCCCGCGGTGTCGAGCAGGTGGTGGTAGAGCCTGGCCACGTCGAACGCGTGCCGGCGCAGCAGGTCCGGGTCGACGAACGCCATCGCGCGGAACGTGCCGTCGGGCAGGGGCGCGCCCCAGCACCAGGCCTGAGGTCCCGTGCCGATCCGGGTCGGACCCGCGCCCGGCCAGGCGGTGTGCAGGGCGAGCGTCCGGGGGCCGGTGGCCGTGGTCGTGCCGCCGCAGACGCGGTGGCGACCGCTGGCGTCCACCAGGAACCTCGCCCGCAGCACGTCGTGGCGCAGGGGCACCTCCCAGCCGCCCGGGCCGCGGCGGGGTCGTCCGGCGCGGGCGGGTTGGCGGACCGGCACGCCGGCGGCCCGTGCGGCGGCGAGCAGGGCGTGGTCGAAGTGCCCCCGGTCGACGGTGACCGCACGCGGGTCGGGTGGCTCCTCGTGGGTGGTCCTGTCCTCCCAGCGGACGAGGACGCCTCGGGACGGCAGGGAACCGTCCAGGGCGTGCGCGAGCCCGAGGACGTCGAGCAGCGGCCGGACACCCGGCGACAACGCCTCGCCCACGTGCGGCCGGGGGAACGGGCGGCGTTCCAGCAGCACGACCCGGTGGCCGAGCCGGGCCAGGCGCAGCGCGCACACCGAACCGGCCGGGCCGCCCCCGAGCACGCAGACGTCCCAGGTCGTCATCCGGCGAAGTAGTCGGGGCGCGCCGCGAGCAGGCGGCTGTAGACCGACAGGCAGTGGTGCAGCCAACCGCGGATGTAGTCGCACGCGGGCCGACCGCGGCGGATCACCTCGTGGTGGCAGCCGCCGCCGCACAGGTACCGGGCCCAGCAGCCGGAGCACGGCTCCTGCCGGTGCACGTGGCGGTCGGTCAGCCAGCGGGCGCGCTTGGCGTCGTCCGGGCCGGTGGCCAGGTCGCCCATCGCGCCGTCGTCGTCGCCGACGAACCGGTGGCACGCCGACAGGTCACCGTCGGCCGAGACGCCCAGGTAGCCCGCGCCCGCCCCGCACGGGTACGGCCGGTGCGTGCCGCGGTGGATCTCGCGCAGCGCGGTGACCAGGTTGGTGAACGGGTAGCGCCGACCGGCCAGGGCGCGGCGGAGGAACTCCTCGCCGCACGCGGTCATCTGCTCCAGCATCTCCGCCAGTTCCGGCAGCTCCATCTCGCCCTGCCCGGTGGGCGAGCTGAGCATGGGGGAGAAGCCGACGCCGTGGAACCCGGCGGCGGTGAACTCGTCCAGCGTGCGCGGCAGGTCCAGGTTGAGCGGGGTGACCGTGACGCGGGCGGAGACCTGCATCCGGCGCTGCACCGCCAGCAGGGGCGCGACCCGGTCCATGACGCGCCGGTAGCTGCCGCGGCCGTCGCGGTGCGGGCGCAGCAGGTCGTGCCGCGCGCCGACGCCGTCCAGGCTGACCGTGACCGCGAAGCCGTGCGCCTCGAAGAACTCGCCGTCCTCCGGGGTGAGCAGGGTGCCGTTGGTGGTGATGGAGAACGTGACCGGGATGCCGGTCCGCCGCGACACCGTGACGGCGTAGTCGGTCGCGGCGCGCACCACCGGCCGGTTGATCAGCGGCTCGCCGCCGAGGAACGCGAGGTTGACCCGTTCGCCGGGGGCCGCGTCCCGGAACAGGGTGTCCACGGCGGCGAACGCGGTCGCCTCCGGCATGTTCTTGGCGGGCCCGCCGAAGTCGCCCTGCCGGGCGTAGCAGTACGTGCAGCCCAGGTTGCACTTCTGCGCCACGGCCAGCGACAGCGCCCGCACCGGCGGCGGGGCGGGCGCGAGGTCGTCGACCTGCCGCGGCGCGTCCAGGCCGAGGTCGGCGAGCAGCACGTCCACCGCCCGCGGGTCGGGGTCGCGGCGGGCGGCGTCGATCCGGTCGTAGAGGGCCTGCCCGACGCCGAACAGTCGGCTGCCGTCGGCGAGCAGCACGCGCGGCCCGGCATCGGTGTCGAGCAGGTGCACGTCCGGGTGGACGGGGGTGGACGCCTCGAACAGCCCGCTCGCGGTCATCGGCCGTCCGCCTCGGGGTCGAGGTGCTCGGGCGCGTCGTCGCCGCCGACGATGAACCGCAGCCTGCCCTGCCAGTCCTGGAAGAGGTCGTCGTAGCTGACCAGCCGGGAGTCGAAGCGGTTGTCCAGCACGTACACCCGCGGCTCGCGGTCCTTGGCGAACCAGTGGTTGCCGGTGGTGGTGCCCGCGGCGGTGTCCTCGACGTTGACGTAATCCGGCCGGCTCGCGGCCCAGTAGTAGCAGGCGCACTCGCGGTAGTCGTTCTGCCAGGGCGAGCACAGGCCGCGGGTCAGGTCGCCCGGCCCGGCCATCTCCTCGGCGATCACGGCGAGCGGGTCGCCGGTTTCCGCGCTCGTCGCGAACAGCGGCCGGACCTCCAGCTCCACCACCTCGAACCCCGGGTCGGGCAGCTTCGCGGGCTTGCCGACCGGGTTGGGCGCGGGGCCGCTGGTGAACAGGCACGGCACGGCCTGGCCCACGTGCCGGGCCAGCACGTCGGCCAGCGAGTTGGACCACTCGAGCATGGTCACGCCGTCCGGGTTGGTCGGCGTGGTCAGCGGCCCGGACCCGGCGCCGGGTCGGGTCGGGCCGACCAGGCCGCCGATGACGTCGTGGTCGGCGACGGTCAGCAGGCGACGGCCGACGAGCCGTTCGTGCCCGGCGTCGGCGCTGACGACGTAGTTGTCGGCCTCGTGCAGCTCGATGCCGACGAGCAGCCGACGCCAGATGTTGCGGATGTCGAACTCCAGGCCGGGGTAGGCGTTGGAGATGGCCGACTCCGGCAGCGTGCTCGGCGGGTTGCCCGCGGCGCTGTAGTGCAGCTGCGCGGTGAGGTTCATCGGGTCGATCCGCTCGTCGCTCATCGCGGCACCTCGGGCTCGTCGGTGTCCTGCCGGAAGATCGCCTGCCGGGCCGCCAGGCGCACGAGGTCCACCTGGCGGCGGGTCAGGGCCAGCGACCGGCCGTCCGCGCCGCGCATCAGCGCCGGCATCTTGCGCCTGCCCTTGGCGGTGAGGTCGCCCACCTCGTCGTGGTCGCGCAGCACGTCGGCGAACCACGGCGCGGTGCCGCTGCGGAGGGCGGCGAGCACGTTCTGGTGCAGGGCGAGGACGGCGGCGGCGTCGACCAGGGACGGCGCCATGATCGGCTCGAACAGCCGCCCGGTGTCGGCCGTGTCCTGCCGCACCATCGTGCTGGCCGCGTCGACCCGCCCGTCCACCGTGTTGCCGTTCATCACCTCGGTGTTCATCAGCCGCACCGTCTCCGTGGCCCGGCGCAGCACCTCCTCGGCCACGTCCCGGGCCTGCTCCAGGGTGTCGTCGGCGGCGACCCCGGGCCCGAGCAGCGCCTGGTCCAGCTCGTCGGCGACGGTCCGGATCGGGATGGAGTCCGGCGCGTAGGCGGGCGGGCCCGCGCCGATGCGGCCGAACGCGGTCAGCTCCCGGCCCGAGACCTCGACCTTGACGTGCACCAGGCCGTCGCACTCGTCGTCGAGGTAGCCGCGGCTGACCCAGGTGTCGTCGGGCCCGTCGTCGCCGGCGTAGATCTGGGCCGGGATGGTCAGCCGCGGGTCTCCCGCCTGGTCCGCGTGACCGCGCCACGTGCCCTTGGTGGCGTCGTAGAGGAAGTCGACCACGTTCGGGTCCGGGTCGGTCGGGTGGTCGGTGTACGCCGACCCGTAGACGTGGCCGCCGGCGGGGGTGAACCGCAGGCGGATGCCGGGGAACTCCGGTGTGGGCTTGACGTAGCGCGCGTGGCCCAGCGGCAGGAACCGGTCCTCCAGGAAGTTGGCGCACCGACCGGCCAGCTCGTGCGCGTCGTGGTCGCTGAACCACCCGGTGTCGGCGTCGATCCTGTCGTTGTCGTCGTAGGTGCGGCGTTGGACCTTGTGGTTGCCGACCCGCACCCGCCACCGCACGTCGTCCGGGGTCAGGCTGTTGAGCCGCAGCAGTTCGAGGGTGAGCGGTTGCAGCACGTCGTCGTCGGTCAGCGCCCAGACCTCCAGGAACGGCGCGACGGGGCGGACCTTGCCCTGCC
The DNA here is from genome assembly GCF_006716745.1 of Saccharothrix saharensis. Lineage (NCBI taxonomy): Bacteria > Bacillati > Actinomycetota > Actinomycetes > Pseudonocardiales > Pseudonocardiaceae > Saccharothrix > Saccharothrix saharensis. The sequence continues at coordinate 8,830,579 of NZ_VFPP01000001.1, forward strand.
CGTCGGTGAACCGCAGCTCCTCGGGGGTGTCGGCGCGGGTGATCGCGCCGGAGCCGGGGTCGACGCGGAACGTCGGCGCGGGCCGGAGCTGCCGCGGCGCCAGCGGGTGGTCCGGGTCGACCTCGACGGTGTAGTTGTCCATCGGTTCGGCGGCCGCGCCGAGCCGCCCCACGGCCAGCGGGGGCAGGACGCGCAGTTCCCGGATCGCGGTCATCGCGTGCACCCCTCACGGCTCAGGACGTGCTCGATCTGGTCCAGCGCCCGCTGGTCGGACTCCCGCAGCGCGATGAGGTAGGGGTCACCGGCGCAGGACGGGTCGGTGCTCAGCAGTTGCCCGACCAGCAGTCGCGACGCCTGCACGAGGTCGCGTTGCAGCAGCCAGCGGTCGTGGTCGCGGTGGGGCAGTTCGAGGCTGTAGGGCATCTCGAACGGCGGTCCGGCCCGCAGGCCGCCCGGCACGTCCTGTTGCAGCGGCAGGTCCACCAGCCGCCCGGCGAGCGCGCGCAGGTTGTACATCTCGGCGAACGCCCGGTGCACCAGCGCGCCGCGCCCGGTGAGCACGCCGCCGTTGTCGACCGGGCTCGCCAACCGGAACGCGTGGGAGATGTCGGTGAGCAGCATCCGGTAGCGCAGGTTGAACAGGTGGCCCCACAGCGCCGTGACCGGGTCGGTGATCGGGTTGGTCGTCACCTCCGCCGCGCCGAGCGCGGCCACCTCCGACTCGTTGAGCCGGTGCTCGGTCACCGGGTTCTCCGCCACGTTCCGGGACACCAGCCCCTGGTCGCCCAGCGGCCAGGCGGTCAGCTCCTCGTAGATGCCCAGGAACCGGTTGAAGTGGGACGTCTCGTCCTCGAGGTCCGCGTCGGGCGCCTCGCCCTGCTCGCCGATCTCGTGCAGCGCCTTGCGCGCCGAGTCGCGGGAGAACACGCCGAACACCAGCAGCTCCGGTGACTTGACCGTCGGCACGTTGCCGGAGTCCTGCCCCCGCTGCCCGCGGGTGTAGCCGCGACCCCACTCGTCCCAGGACGCCTGGTAGGGCAGCGTGTCGGCGTGGAACAGCGCGTCGGGCAGGAAGTCCTTGTCCTTCAGGATCGCGTCGACCCGGCTGTAGAGCGCGCCGACCCGGTTGACGTACTGCCCGGTCGACTCGAAGGCCACGCGCTTGACCTCGTCGGCCTTCGGGCCGGACCAGGTCTCGGGGCTCTCCGCGACGACGTAGGCGGCCAGCGACTTCGCGCTGAACGGGCGCAGCGTGAACGGGAACGGGTAGAAGTCCGAGCCCCAGGGGTAGTCCTCGCGGTCGAGGTTGATCGGCGCGCCGAGCGCGGTGAGCAGGTTCTGCACCGTGACGAGGTGGCCCATCTCCTCCTTGGCGATGCCGAGGATGATCTCCTGCCACCGGCGCACGTCGTCCCGCCGCGCCTCGGGCACCTGCGGCCCGCCCATCGAGTAGGCGGCGAACAGGTACTGGACCATCAGCGAGTGCTCGATCTCAGCCGCGACGTGCAGCAGCATCACGGTGTAGTCGCGCCAGTTGAACTCCGGCGGCAGGACCGGGACCTTCTCCGCGGCGTCCAGGGGGCCGGCCACCGCGAGGGCCGCCATGGCCGGTGGCTGATCCGTGAAGAGCTCCGGCACCACCGACGCGAGGTGCCTGTGCACCCTCGACCGCATGGCCTACCCCCGTTCCCGCCCGACCGAGGGGCGCACGGGCGAGCGTGCCGGCGTCCCGCGACGGCCGCGCCCCGGTGACCGCGAACGCCAGTCGGCCCGGTGAACCCCCTCATCCGGCCGGGTCGGTCGTGCTGACCGACAGTGGCCGCCGACGCCGGCCGCCGCCACGGTCGGAGTACCGCCGTGGCCGGTCGCTCGTCAGGCGGGGCGACCTGCCCACCCCGGCGTCGCCGGGGTCAACGGGCGGGCAGGGCGGCGGCCACCAGGAGTTCGAAGGTGGGGCGGGGGTCGGTCGGGTCGTGGCGGGCGATGCGGTGCAGGAGGTGACCTTCGAAGCAGGCGGCCAGGGCGGTGGCCGCGCCGTGCGGGTCGGGTGCGCCGAGCCGGGCCAGCGCGACGACGCCGATCGCTTCCATCGCCGCGCGCCCCCGGGACAGTGCCTCCCGCAGTTCGGGGCTGTGCCCGGCTTCCATGAAGAGGATCAGCCGGGCGGCGGTGGCCGTGCGGGCGGGGCCCGTCAGGTGCTCGAACGCCTGGCAGAGCGTGGTCACCAGTTCGTCGGCCGTGGTGGGGGTGAAGGCCAGGTCGACCCGGGCCAGGTCGAGTTCGGCGAGCCTGCCGACGACGCCGGTCAGCAGGGCCTGGCGGGTGCGGAAGTAGTTCGACGTCGAGCCCTTGGCCAGGCCGGCGCGGTCGTCGACGCGGGCGTGGGTGAGGGCGCGCAGGCCTTGCGTGCCGACGAGGTCGATGGCGGCGTCCAGGGCTCGCTGCTTCGTGGGCGTCACTCGATCACTATATCCCTAGTGACTTGACACTATGAACGTAGTACCGTAGGTGGTCTCGAAAGGGGCGTGAGGACCGTGGACGAGAAGACCAACGCCTACCTGCGGTTGCTGGAGCGGGTGGAGCGGTCGGACGCGCTGGACGGCGTGGTCGGGGCGGTGGGCCCGTGGGCGCGTCGGCTGGTGGCCAGGGAACCGGTGCGCCGGTTCCTGCACGGCGAGGCGACCGGGATCCCGGTGCACATCGTCGCCAAGGACATGCCGTTCGGCGCGTGGTTCATGGCGCAGTTCCTGGACTGCTTCCCGGACGAGGGGACGCGGCGCGCGGCGACCCGCCTGGTCGGGCTGGGGCTGGTGGGTGCGGTGCCGGCGGCGGTCACGGGCTGGGCGGACTGGGTCGCGACGGGCCGGGGCGCGCGCAGGGTGGGCGTCGTGCACGCCGCCGCCAACGGTGTGGCCACGGTGGCGTTCGCCGGCTCGTGGGTGGCCCGGGTCAACGACCACCACCGGCTCGGGGTCGGGCTGGCCCGGTTCGGAGGGGTCGTGCTCGCGGCGGGTGGGTTCCTGGGCGGGTCGCTGAGCAGGCGGCGGAGGGCGGTCGACCGACGGGCCGCGCGCGTCGCGGTCGGGGGGACCGCCGGCTGACCGGAGTCCGGTCCCGGGAATCGCAGTGGGCTCGCGGTGGTCGTGCGGACTCCGACCACCTGGCGAGGAGGGCTCGGGTCGTCGGTGCGAGGGGGATCGACGACCCGGGTCGGGGCCGGACCGGGCGCGCGCGGCGGAGGCGCGGCCGGTCCGGTCGCTCACGCGCCGTTCGCGCCCGCCGGCAGCCCCGCCAACGCCATGACGTGCGCGGCCCGCCGGTCCGGTCGCCACAGGCTCAGTGGCGCGCTCTCCGGTTCGCGCTTCGGCCACGGGCCGGTGTCAGCCGCGCCGAAAGGGCCGTGGTCCGCGGTGGACAACATGACCCGGCGCACCCGGTCGACCGTGCCGTCACGCGGCGGGTCCAGGGAGATGGACGCCGCGTGCGGCTTGCCGCCGCCCCAGCTCGGCCGCCGGTCCAGCAGCACGGGCCGCGCCGACACCACCACCAGCAACGGCACGGGGTGGTCCGAGTCCGCCAGGCACTCCACCGCGTCCAGCACCTCCTCGCCCGCCAGGTGCGCGTCGCGCAGCACCACCACCAGGGGCTGGTCGCGGGCGACCAGTTCGAGGAACCGCCGCCACGCCGTCAGCACCCCGGCGTCCGGCAACGACGGGTCGAACAGCGGCAGCAGCCGGGTCGCCAGCGCGTCCGCCTCGGACCGGCCCGCCGAGCACACCGCCGCGGACAACCTCGCCCGCACGGTGTCCAGCCGGTCCTCCGGCCGCACGCCGCAGCAACCGCGCAGCACGTCGGCCACCGCGGCCAGCGGCGCGGCGTCCACGACCCGCCCGTCGAGCACCCGCGCGCCGTCCACGGCGCCGGCGAACCGGTCCAGGAACCCGTCCGGCTCACCCAGCACCGTCACCAGGTGCGGTGTCTCGCGGCGCAGGGTCCGGTCCAGCAGCCCGCGCACCACGGCCAGCTCGCTGTCGTGCTCGTCGGTGTGCCCGCGACACCCGGTGACCTCCCACGCGCCGTCGGGGGTCTCCGTGCCGTGGAACGCCGTCCCGGTCAGCTCCCGCGTCCGCGGGCAGATCCACACCGCGCCTTCCGGCACCGACGACAGCACCTGGTGGCAGTGGTCCACCAGCGCTCCGTTGACCGTCGGCGGCGCGCCCGGCTCGGTGAGCACCAACGCCTCACCGGTCGCCACCGCGATGTGCACGGCCAGGTCGCGGCTCATCCCGTCGGCGAAGCAGTCCCGCAACGCCAACGCCGCCCGCACGGCCCGGGCCTCGTCGTCGCCCTGCGCGTACGGCCCGCCGAACACCGCCAGCGACGCCGAGCCGATGGACGTGGCCACCGTGCCGCCCAGCTCCTCGATGCCCGACCGCACCATCGTGGTCGCCGCGGCCAGCGCGTGGTCCACCACGGCCGGGTCGGCGTCGGTGGCGCCCCGGCGCGGCCGGACCCGCACCAGCGCCACGGTCAGGCGTCGCCGTTGCGCGCCCGGCGACGTCCGGGGCGCCGGGATCGGTTCCACCGGCCGCAGGTGCCGGACCACGGCCCGCTCCCGTTCGGCGGGCAGTGCCAGTGCCGGGTCGTGCGTGAGGATGGCGTGCTGGAGCTTCTGCAACGCAGGCCCCGGTTCCAGCCCCAGGTCGTCCACCAGGGACGTGCGCAGCCTGCTGTAGACGGCGAGGGCGTCCGCGTGCCGACCGCAGCGGTACAGCGCCAGCATCAGCTGCCCGCAGGACCGCTCCCGGAGCCGTTCCGCCTCGACCACCGCCTCCAGCTCGCCCAGCACGGACTGGTGCCGGCCGCACGCCAGCTCCGCGTCGAAGTAGTCCTCCATCGCGTCGAGCCGGGCGTTCTCCACCACGGTCAACTCGGGCCAGCAGATCCCGCTCTCCACGAGGTCGGCCAGCGCCGCGCCGCGCCACGTGGCCAGCGCCTCACGCAGCACCTTCGCGGCGACCTCCGGCCGGCCCTGCTCGGCCCGGCCCCGTTCGGCCAGCTCGTGGAACCGGAACAGGTCCACCCGCGCCTGGTCGACCTGCAGCACGTACCCGGGCGCCTGGGTGGACAGCCGGGGCGCGCCCGGACCGTCGGTCGCCGACAGCGCGGCCCGCAGGCTCCACACCGCGTTCTGCAACATCTTCCGCGCGGACGCGGGCGGGTCCTCACCCGGCCACAGCGCGCACAGCAACTGGCTGGTCGGCACCACCTGGTTCGCCTTGAGCAGCAGGAAACCGAGCGTGGCGCGCTGCTTGATGCCGCCGAGCGAGATCGGTCGCCCGTCGTGCAGCACTTCCAGCGGACCCAGTAATCGGAACTCCATGTTTTCGTTCCCCCAGCTGTTGTCGGACCGGCCGGGGCGGGGTGTCCGCCCCGGCCACCACGCCTGACGCCGAGCGGGCCGTCAGGCGTTGCTCGTCTCCGCCACGGGCTCGTGGTCGGGCGCGGAGGACCCGCGCACCAGCACGGCCGTCACCGCGGCGATGGCCACGGTCGCCACCGCGCTGACCAACCCGACGACGTTCAACCCGGAGGTGAACGCCGACCGCGCCGCTTCGACCACGTCCGCGCCGCCCACGGCGAGCGCGCCGGCCAGCGACTCCACCGCGTCGGCCGGCATGCCGTCGGGCAGCTCCGACCGGTACACCGCGGTGCCCACGCTGCCCAGCACCGCGACGCCCAGCGCCAGGCCGAACTCCATGGCCGTCTCCGACATCGCCGCCGCGGACCCGGCCCGCTCGGCGGGCGCGGCGCCCACCACCAGGTCGGTGCCCAGCGCCATCATCGGCCCGATGCCCAGGTAGACCACGACCAGCCCGGAGACCACCAGCGCGAGGCCGCCCGGACCGTCCACGAACGCCAGCAGCAGGTAGCCCACCGCCGACACCAGCAGCGCCGCCGCGACCAGCTTGCCCGGCGCGAACCGCTTGGCCAGCGCGGGAGCCACCATGGACGACGCGATCATCGCCACCGCCGACGGCAGCAGCCACAGCCCCGCGGCCAGCGGCGCGCGGCCGTCGACCATCTGCAGGTACTGCGTCACGAACATGTAGACCACGCCGACGACCGCCAGCCCCACGAGCAGCGCCAGCAGCGCGCCCAGGAACGCGGGCCGCGCGAACAGCCGCACGTCCAGCAGCGGGTCCGGCAGCGACTTCTGCCGCCGCACGAACAGCACCGCGAACACCAGGCCGACCACGACCGCCGCCACCGCGCCCAGCCCGAAGCCGTCCGCCGCGACGACCTTGAGCCCGTAGATCACCGGCAGGATCGCGGCCAGCGACAGCAGCACGCTCAGCAGGTCCAGCCGACCCGGCTCGGGGTCGCGCGACTCGGGCAGCAGGATCGGCGCGGTCACCAGCAGCACCACCATCACCGGCACCGCCAGCAGGAACACCGAGCCCCACCAGAACAGCTCCAGCAGCGCGCCGCCGATCAACGGTCCCGCCGCCACGCCGGCCGAGAAGCACGCCGCCCACACGCCGATCGCGACCCCGCGCTGACCGGGGTCGTGGAACATGTTGGTGATCAGCGCCAACGTCGAGGGCATCAGCGTCGCGCCCGCGATGCCGAGCAGGGCCCGCGCGCCGATCAGCATCGCCGGGTCGGTCGCGTACGCGGCGGCCACCGACGCCGCGCCGAACGCCAGCGCGCCGATGAGGAGCAGCTTGCGGCGACCGATCCGGTCGCCCAGCGTGCCCATCGTGATCAGGAATCCCGCGATCATGAACCCGTACACGTCGATGATCCACAGGGTTTCCGTGCCGCTCGGGCGCAGGTCCGCGCCCAGGTGCGGCAACGCGAGGTAGAGCACCGTCGCGTCGACCGACAACAGCAGGGTCGGCAACGCGAGCACGGCGAGCCCGAGCCACTCCTTGGCCCCGGCCCGTTCGGTGCGGTCCATGTCCTTCCCCTTCCAGCTCAGGCAGGTCAGCGTGCTCAGTCGGGGTGCGGGTCGCGCAGCACCTCGATGAGGCTCGCGAACCCGTCACCGGCGTGGCCCCGGCGGATCGCCTGCTCCACGCGGGCCAGCAGGAAGCCCGGCAGGCCGTCGTCGACCCCGCCCGCCCGGCTCGCGGCGAGCAGGCGCTCGACCACGACGGCCTGGTGGCCGAGCGTCGTACCGGGGTACTCGCCGCGGTCCACGCCGGCGGTCAGCCCCGGCACGGATCCCACGACCCGGTCCAGCCACCGCACGGCGTGCGGCAGGAAGTCGGTGGCGGCCCGGTGCTCGGTCGACACCAGCGACAGGCCGTGCAGCAGACCGGCCCACGCGCTCCACATCACGCCGAGCAACGCCATCTCGTACAGCGCGGGCAACCCCACGTCGTCGCCCAGGTAGGTGCAGGTGCCGCCCAAGGCGGCCAACGTCGGCTCGTGCTCCTGGTACAGCGCCTTCGGACCTCCGTAGAACGTCACAGTGGTGTCCGCACCCAGCTCTTCAGCGGTCGTGAGGATCGCGCCGTCGATGTAGCCGACGCCCCGTGACGCCGCCCATGAGGCGGTGTCACGGGCCTCTTCCGCAGTGCCCGCGGTGAGGTTCACGACCACCCGGCCGGTGGCGTCGCCCAGCGAGTTGACGATCTCCCGCATCGCGCGGTGGTCGACCACGCGGACGACCACCAGCGGACTCGCCGACACGGCTTCCACCAGCGTCGCGGCGCGGATCGCGCCGTTGGCCGCCGGCTCGTCGGGACGTTGGTGGAAGCGGTGCCAGACCGTCGTCCGGTGACCCGCGTCCACGAACGCCCGGGTGAGCGCCGAACCCATCGGCCCGAGGCCGATCACCGTCACAGGCGAACGGTCGCCCGCCGTCATCTCCGCCCTCCTCCTCCTGACGTGATGACCCTCGCCGACACCCCTCCCGATCACCTCTCGGAGACCTCTCGGCCCTCTCGGGGAGTGTTCGTGAGCACGCTCTCCGTCACGCGTGACCTTGATCGGGTGCCGTTATGGTGTGGTTTGTGCGTTTCGGCATCCTGGGGCCCCTGACCGTCTGGACGGAGGACGACCGCGTCGTCCCCGTCCCGGGCGTGAAGGCGCGCACCCTCCTGGCGTGCCTGCTGGCGCACGGCGGCGAGGCGGTCTCGGCCGACCGCCTGGCCGACGAGCTGTGGGGCGACTCCCCGCCGAACAACCTCGCGGGCGCGCTGCACACCAAGGTCTGGCAGTTGCGCCGGGCGCTGGAGGACGCCGAGCCGGGCGCGGGGGAGCTGGTGGTGTCCCGCCCGCCCGGCTACCTGCTGGACGTGCCGGCCGACGCGGTGGACGCGCGCCGGTTCGCCGCGCTGCTGGCCGCCTCGCACGAGACCGGTGACCTGCGGGCCAGGGCGGCGCTGCTCGGCGACGCCCTGGCGCAGTGGCGCGGCCCGGCGCTCGGCGACTTCGCGGACGCCGAGTTCGCCCAGCCGGTCGTGGCCCGGTTGGAGGAGCTGCGGCTCACCGCGCTGGAGGACCGGGCGGAGGTGATGCTGGGCCTCGGGGAGCACGGCCTGCTGGTCGGCGAGCTGGGCGACCTGCTCGCCCGCAACCCCCTGAGGGAGCGGCTGCGTGCCGCGCACATGCGCGCCCTCTACGCCGCCGGCCGGCAGAGCGAGGCGCTGGCGAGCTTCGACGCGCTGCGCTCGGTGCTGGCCGGCGAGCTGGGGCTGGAGCCGAGCGCCGAGCTGGTCGCGTTGCGGCAGAAGATCCTGGAGCAGGACCTCCAGCTCACGCCCATGCCGTCGCCGATCACGACGGCCGCCCGCCCGCTGACCAACCTGCCCGCGCAGATGACGCCGCTGATCGGCCGCACCGCCGCGATCGGGCAGGTGCGGGCGCTGCTGGACGCCAGCCGGCTGGTGACGCTCAACGGCATCGGCGGCGTCGGCAAGACCCGGTTGGCGCTGGCCGCGGCGGCCGAGGTGGCCGAGGGGTACCCGGACGGCGTGTGGCTGGTCGAGCTGGCCACGCTCGAGTCGCCGGACGGCGTGGTGGAGGTCGTGGCGACGGTGCTGGGCGTGCGGGACGAGGTGACCGGCGCGGGGCCGCCGATCTCGCTCGCCACGCGGCTGGCCGAGGCGTTGCGCACCAAGCAGTTGCTGCTGGTGCTGGACAACTGCGAGCACGTGGTCGAACGGGTCGCGGACGTGGCCGAGATGCTGCTGATGGCTGCCCCCGGTGTGCGCATCCTGGCCACCAGCCAGGAGCCGCTGGGCATCGCGGGGGAGCGGCTGTGGACCGTGCCGCCGCTGACCCTGCCCGACGGCCAGGGCGTGTCCACGGCGGTGGAGCTGTTCGTGGCGCGCGCGACGGCGGCGGCGCCCGACTTCGCGCTGGACGAGTCCTCCGTGGACGCGGTGCACGCGATCTGCCGCCGGCTGGACGGCATCCCGTTCGCGTTGGAGCTGGCCGCGACCCGGGTGCGTGCGCTGGGCGTGCACGAGGTCGCGGCCCGCCTGCGGAACCGGTTCTCGCTGCTCACGGTGGGCAGGCGGGGCGCGCCGGCGCGCCAGCAGACGCTGCGCGCGGCGATCGACTGGAGCTGGGAGCTGCTGACGGACCGGGAGCGGGTGGCGCTGCGCCGGATGGCGGCGTTCAGCGGCGGGTGCCCGTTGACCGCGGCCGAGGAGGTCTGCGCCGGGGACGGCGTCGCGCAGGACGAGGTGCTCGACCTGGTGGCGCGGCTGGTGGACCGCAGCCTCGTCAGCTCGTCGGACGTGGCCGGCACGCGCCGGTACCGGCTGCCCGAGTCGGTGGCCGCCTACTGCGCCGAGCGGCTGCGCGAGGCGGGGGAGGGCGACCGGGTGCGGGCCAGGCACGCCGCCTACCACGCCGACTTCGCCGTGCGGGTGATGGCGCACCTGCGCGGCCCCGACCAGCGCCGGTGGCTCGAACTGGCCGACGCCGAGGCGGCCAACCTCCGGGTCGCCCTGGACACCGCCGCCCACCAGGGCCGGGCGGACCTGGCGTTGCGCACGGTCAACGCGCTGGCCTGGTACTGGTTCCTGCGCGGACGGCTCGGCGAGGCCACCCGGGCGTTCGCGGCGGCGTTGGCCATCGACGGGCCCGCCGACCCGTCGGAGCGGGCCAAGGCGCTGGCCTGGCAGGCGGGGTTCAGCCTGCGCGCCGGCGAGTCGACCTACCCGCTGGAGCACTACGACGAGCTGGCCGACGAGATCGCCGACCCGACGGGCCGGGCCACGGCCCGCTGGTTCCTCGGCTTCGCCCGCATCGGGTACGGCGACCACGACAGCAGCGAGAAGCGCATCGACGGGGCGTTGGGCGAGTTCCGCGCGTTGGGCGACCGGTGGGGCACGGCGGCGGCGTTGGCCGCCCTGGCGACGCAGGCCGTGCTGCGCGGCGACCTGACCGCGACCCGGCAGTACGGCGAGGAGAGCGCGGCGTTGTTCCGCGACGTCGGCGACGGGTGGGGTCAGTTGCAGGCCGGTGACGCGTTGGCGTCGCTGGCCGAGGTGCGCGGCGATTACGACCACGCGGTGCGCGTGCACCGGGAAGGGCTGCGCATCGCCGAGACGCTGGGGCTGTGGACGGAGGTGTCGACCAAGCTGTCCGGGCTGGCCCGGATCGCCCTGCTGGAGGGCGACTACCCGCAGGCCCGCGAGCTGCACGAGCGGGCGATGCGGCTGGCCGCCGAGCAGAGCTTCACCTTCGGCGAGCAGTTCGCCGAGGTGGGGCTGGGGCTGGGCGCGCGCCGGGAGGGCCGGCTGGACGCGGCCGAAGCGCACCTGCGGCGCTGGCTGGACTGGTGCCGCCAGTTGGACGGTGACGTCGGCGAGGCGTTGATACTGGCCGAGCTGGGGTTCGTGGCCGAGCAGCGCGGTGACGCGGCGGGCGCGCTGGCGCTGCACCAGCAGGGGTACGCGGTGGCGAAGGCCACCGGTGATCCCCGTTCGCTGGCGCTGGCGCTGGAGGGCTTGGCCGGCGCGCTGGTGGTGGCGGGTCGGCACGTCGAGTCGGCGGCCCTGCTCGGCGCGGCCACCGCCGCCCGGGCAGCCGCCGGCGCGCCGCTGCCCGAGGCCGAGCGCGGCGACGTGGTCCGGATCGAGACGGCGCTGCGCGCGGCGCTCGGCGACGAGTACGAGACCCACCACGCGCACGGCCGCACCCTCGACCCCGTCACGGCGCACAGCCTGGTCGACCGCGGGAAGTGGGCAGCGGACACCGATCAGCCCGCCAGGACGGGGAACAACGCGCGGAAAGCGGCCGGCACCAGCCCGTAGACCGGGGCCGCCGCGAGTGCGACCACGGCGGCCGACGGCACGATCACCGACGCGTGCCACGCCCGGCGCGCCGTCATCACGGCCGCCACGGCGCCGAGCACCGCGCCGACCACGAGCACCGCGCGCCCCGTGTGCCCGAGCCGCCAGAGCAGGAGCACGACTCCACCCAGCAGCCCGACGGCGAGCCCGGCCCGGACCGGGGCGAGCCGCGACCCCGTTCGGGAGAGCCCGGCGACCGCGGCGGCGGCCACCACGACCAGGGACTGCGGCACGCTGACCACCAGGAACTCCGGCAACGCCCGCAGCACCGACGTCAGCAGCCCGAGCGCCACCAGGAGCCCCGCCTGCAAGCCCACCGCGGCCGATGCGGCGATCCGCGTCGAGGGCGCGAACCGCCCCGCCACCACCGCCGCGAACACGCCCCACAGGCCGCCGGCCGCGCCGACGAACACCGGCTGCGATGCCGGGTTCGGCAGGAACGTCACGAGGACGCCCACGACAGCGGCCGTGGCCCCGACCGCCGCCCCCACGTCCGCCCGGTTCCCGCCCGGCGGCGTGCGCCGGGCCGCAGATCACTCCGGATCGAAGGACGGCGCCGGCGCGCGGAGGTTGCGTCCGGACCGGTCATCCCGGCGAACCCGGCCGGACCACCGGCGCACGCCCCGGTCGGGGAGGGTGGGCGTGCGCCGTCGTCGGCCGGCTACTCGGGCTTGCGCAGCACCTCGAACAGCGCGCCGAACCCGCTGCCCGCGTGCCCGCGCTTGATCGCTTCCTGGGCCCGCTGCTTGAGGAACTCCGGCAGCGCGGCGTCCACGCCCTGCGCGCGGCTCGCGTCCACCAGGTGCTCGATCGCGATGGCCTGCATGCCGAGCGCCGAGCCCTCGTCCGGGTAGTCGCCCGCGTCCACCTGTCCCGCGATGCCGGGCACCTCGGGCGAGATCACGTGCTCGAACCACGCCTGCGCGTAGGGCAGGAACGCCGCGGCGTCGACGTTCTCCGACTTCACCAGGGCCAGCGAGTGCATGAAGCCCGCCCAGGTGGTCCACATCAGGCCGAGCAGCGCCACGTCGTACAGCGACGGCAGCCCGGCGTCCTCGCCGAGGTAGGTGCCCGCGCCGGCGATCGTGGCCAGGCTCGCGGAGTGGGCGTCGTAGACCGCCTGCGGCCCGCCGTAGAAGATCAGCGCCTCCTCGGAGCCGATCATCGGGGGGATGGCCATGATCGCGCCGTCCACGTAGTCGAAGCCCCGTTCGGCGGCCCACTTGGCCGTCTCCCGGGCTTCCTCCGGCGTGCCGGAGGTCAGGTTGACGACGGTGCGGCCCGAGAGCGCGTCGCCGAGCGGGTCGAAGAGCTCGCGCATCGCGTGGTAGTCGAGCACGCACACGACGACCAGCTCGCTCGCGGCCACCGCCTCGGCCACGGAGGCGGCCCGGACGGCGCCCGCGGCCACCAGGTCGTCGGCCTTCTCGGGCGTGCGGTTCCAGACGGTGGTCGGGTGCCCCTTGGCCACGAAGGACTTCGCGAGCGCCGAGCCCATCGACCCCAAGCCGATCACTGTCACCGGTGCGCGGTTGTCCGAAGTCATCTGCAAGTTCTCCTCATGCTGTCCTGGTTCAACGGAGGGCGGGGTGGTGCTCCCCACCGTCGTTCGCCTACCGCCACACCAGTCTGGCCCGACCCCCTCTCAGGTCGCTCTCGAACCGCTCCGCCACCGGCGAGAGGTCCGCCTCCGGGGCGTGCGGGTAATTGTCCGCTCATCGCGCGGTCATCGGCCGTTCCGGTGAACCCGCGATGACCGGCACCCCCTCCGACCTGCGATAGAACAGCGTCGCTCGCCGAAACCGCGGGCGCGGACCTCCACCTCACCATTCACCTCGATCGGAGTGAGAAATGAGCGCTTCTCCTGGTGCGCCCGAATTCGCGGACTCCTACCTCGTCGAAGTGCTGACGGAGTTCGGGCTGGCGCTGAAGTACGTGCGCGCCGAGGGCAACACCCTCTACTACCTGGCCGACGACGGCAGCGAGGTCGGCGTCTTCGACGCCGCGAGCGGGTTCGGCTCGCTGATGTTCGGGCACAACAACCCCGAACTGGTCGAGCACGCCAAGTGGCTGCTGGACCAGCAGACCCCCGTGCACGCGCAGTTCTCCGGCTACTCCTACGCGATCAACCTCGCGGCGAAGCTGAACGAGATCATCCGCCGCGAGCTGAAGACCGAGGACAAGTTCTACGGCCTGTTCGGCAATTCCGGCGCCGAGGCCGTGGAGATCACGATCAAGCACGCCGAGCTCGACCGCGGCATGCGGATCAAGGAGCTGAAGGAGGGCATCGAGGCCAACATCGAGGCCGCCCGCTCCGCCATCGCCGGCGGCGCACGCGTCTCCGAGGCCGCGGCCGGGCTCGCCGACGGCACGGACTTCGACCGGCTCGTCGCCGAGGTGCGCCGCCGCAACGCCGAGACCGAGGCCCGCCCGCCGCTGTTCCTCGCCCTGGAGGGCGGTTTCCACGGCAAGCTCGTCAGCAGCGTCCAGCTCACCTTCAACGAGGAGTTCCGCGGCCCGTTCAAGGCGCTCGCCGCGCAGGCCCGGTTCATCCCGCGCGACCGCCCGGAGATGATCGGGAAGGTCGTCGAGGAGGAGCGCGCCGCGCTGCTGGACGTCGTCGTGCAGGACGGCGTGGTCGACCTGGTCGAGCGCGACTTCCCGGTGTTCGCCGCGTTCCTGGTCGAGCCGATCCTGGGCGAGGCGGGCATCTTCCCGATCAGCCGCGAGCTGGCCCGGTCGCTGCGGGAGGCGTGCGACACGATCGGCGTGCCGCTGGTCTCCGACGAGATCCAGTCCGGCATGGGCCGCTCCGGCACGTTCCTCGCGGGCACCCAGATCGACCTCAAGCCCGACTACATCATCCTGGCCAAGGCCCTGGGCGGCGGCCTGGCGAAGCTCGGCGTGGTGCTGGTCAACGAGCACCGCTACCGCAAGGACTTCGAGCTGATGCACACCTCGACCTTCGGCCGCGACGGCTTCTCCAGCCGCCTGGCGCTGAAGTTCCTGGAGATGCTGGAGGCCGACGGCGGCAAGGCCTACCAGTTGGCGGCCGAGCGCGGCGCCAAGGCCGTGGCGATGATGGAGGCCATCAAGGCCGACTACCCGGACGTGGTCAAGGAGGTCCGCGGCAAGGGCCTGATGCTCGGCTTCGAGCTGCACGACCAGGGCAAGTCGGCCGACCCGGAGATCCGCGAGGCGGTCGAGCACGAGGCACTGGCGTTCGTCATCGGTGGTCACCTGCTGCGCAAGCACCGCATCCGCATCTTCTCCACCGCCTCCAACCTGGAGACGATGCGCTTCGAGCCGTCCATCTTCCTCAGCGACGAGGAGCTGGCCCAGGTGGACGCGGGCTTCCGCGACGTGTGCCAGATCCTGCGCGACCAGGACGCGAGCAAGTTCGCATGACCAGCCAGGTCAGCTACCCGGTCATCGACACGGCCGGGCGCGACATCCACGGCGAGTCCGAGCGCTTGCGCGCGCTCGGGCGCGCCGTGCGGGTGGAGCTGCCCGGCGACGTGATCGCGTGGTGGGTCACCGACCACGCGCTCGTCAAGCAACTGCTCACCGACCCGCGGGTGTCCCGTGACACCTACCGGCACTGGCCCGCGTGGGGCGGCGGCGAGAGCGAGCTGGCCCAGACGTGGTCGCTGGCCATGTGGGTCGCCGACCGCAACATGATCACCGCGTACGGCGCGGAGCACACCCGGCTGCGCAAGCTGGTCGCCAAGGCGTTCACCGCCCGCCGCACGCAGGCGATGCGCCCGCGCATCGAGGCGATCACCGAGGAGCTGCTGGCCGGACTGGCGGACGTGCCCGCGGACGAGGTGGTCGACCTGCGCGAGCGGTTCGCCTACCCGCTGCCGGTCCGGGTGATCTCCGAGTTGCTCGGCATCCCGGACGAGATCCGCGGCCCGCTGCTGCGGTCGGTGCACGAGATCATGGACACCTCCGCCTCGCCGGAGCAGGTCAAGGCCAACGAGCTGGAGCTGTACCGGCTGCTGCACGAGCTGGTCGCGATCAAGCGCACCCGGCCCGGCGACGACGTCACCACCGGCCTGATCCAGGCCCACGACGAGGACGGCGGCCACCTCAGCGAGCGCGAGCTCGTCGACACCGTGCTGCTGATGTTCACCGCGGGCCACGAGACGACGGTGAACCTGCTCGACCAGACGATCACGCTGCTGCTGACCCACCCCGAGCAGCGCGCCGCCGTGCTGGACGGCTCGCTGGCGTGGGAGGACGTGGTCGAGGAGTCGTTGCGGCTGGAGGCGCCGTTCCCGAACCTGCCGCTGCGCTACGCCGTGGAGGACATCGACCTCGGCGACGCGCTCATCCCGAAGGGCGACCCGATCGTGATCGCCTTCGGCGCGGCCGGCCGCGACCCCAAGGTGCACGGCGGGAACGCCGCCGGGTTCGACCCGACCCGGCCCACGCGCCGCGACCACCTGGCGTTCGGCCACGGCGTGCACCACTGCCTGGGCGCGCCGCTGGCCCGCCTGGAGGCCGCGGTAGGCCTGCCCGCCCTGTTCACCCGGTTCCCGCGGCTGCGGCTCGCGGTGCCGGCCGAGGACCTGCGCCCGTTGGGGTCGTTCATCTCCAACGGCCACGAGACGTTGCCCGTAGTGCTGACCCGAACCGGGGAGGAAACGCCATGAGCGAAGTGCTGGACGCGGTCCGCGACATCGTGCCGAGGCTGCGCGAGAACGGTGCCGAGGCCGAGCAGAACCGCTGGATCCCCGAGGAGAACGTCGACCTGCTGGACAAGGCGGGCGTGTTCTCGATGGCGGTGCCGCGCCGGTTCGGCGGCTTGGACCTGCCGATGGCCGAGCAGATCGCCGTGCTGACCGAGATCGGCCGCGGCTGCGGCTCGACCGCGTGGACGGCGGTCGCGTGGGTGTCGAGCGCCTGGATGGCCACCCTGTACCCCGACCAGGCGCAGGACGAGATCTTCGCGGGCGGGTCGGTGCGCATCTCCGGCGGCTTCACGCCCACCGCCAAGGCCACCCCCACCGAGGGCGGCTACCTGCTCAACGGCTCGTGGCGGTTCAACACCGGCTGCCGGGGCGCGCACTGGGACCTGCTGGCCGCCATCGTCGAACACCCCGACGGCGCGGAGGAGGAGGTGTTCGCGATGGTGCCCATGTCGGAGCTGACCATCGCGGACGACTGGCACGTGTCCGCCGCGTCGGGCACCGGCAGCTCCACCACCACGGCCAAGGACGTGTTCGTGCCCGCGCACCGCGTCGTCACCGGCGAGGACGCGCTGATGGAGGGCGTCGCCGGCCGCACGCCCACCGCGCAGGGCCGGGCGTACAGCCTGATCAGCTACGTCGTCGCGGAGTCCGTCGCCGCCTACATCGGCATGGCCAAGGGCGCGCTGGAGGTCTTCCTGGAGCGCCTGCCCGGCCGCGGCCTGGCCTACACGTCGTGGACCGACCAGCGGCAGCACCCGTTGACGCAGCACCGCGTCGCGCTGGCCGCCAACAAGATCACCGCGGCGGAGACGCTGTCGGCGTCCTACGTGGACATGCTCCAGCGTCGCGCCGACGCGGGCGAGCAGCCGACGTGGGACGAGAAGGCGGCGGTCCGCGGCCAGGCGGGCACCGCGATCCTGCTCGTCAAGGAAGCCGTGGAGGCACTGCAGACCATCGCGGGCGCGTCGGCGCTGAGCAGGTTCGCGCCGTTCCAGCGCTACCACCGCGACCTGCTCGGCCTGACCACGCACGGCCTCATGTCGCCCGACATGAGCCTGGAGGTCCACGGGCGGGTCCTGGTCGGCCTCGACCCCGAGACCCCGTTCCTGTAACACCGGATGCCACTGGGGGCACGAGAAACATGAGTCAGTTGGTCAAGGCCGCCGGCCCTACCCGCCGCGGCTTCCTCAAGGCGCTGGCCACGACCGCCGTCGTGGGCAGCGCCCTGCCTCCCGCCGTCGCGTCGGCGGGCACGGGCACCCGGTCGACCCACGACGTGATCGTCGTGGGCGCCGGGTTCGCCGGCGTCACCGCCGCCCGGGAACTGCGCCGCCGCGGGCTGCGCGTGCTCGTGCTGGAGGCGCGCGACCGGATCGGCGGCCGGACGTGGACCACCACGTTCGAGGGCGAGCAGGTCGAGCTGGGCGGCACGTGGGTCGACCCGTTGCAGACCACGGTGTGGCGGGAGATCGAGTCCCAGCGCATCGGGTTCGTCGCCGACGCCGCCGCCGAGCGGACGCTCTTCCCGACGGAGAACGGGTTCGGGTTCTTCCCGCCGGAGGAGTCGTTCGGCCGGCAGGGCGAGCTGCTGACGCGGTTCAGCGAGCGGGCCCGCGAGCTGTTCCCCGACGCCTACAACCCGTTGGCGCGGGCCGATCTGCTCCGGGCGCCGGACGCGCTGACGATCCGGCAGCACCTGGACTCGATGAACCTGTCCGCGCTGGACGAGAAGTGGCTCACCGGCGCGACCGGCGGCCTGGGCGGCGGCTCGACGCGGGGCGCGTACACGCAGTTCCTGCACTGGTGGGCGTTGTGCAACTACAACGCCGAGCAGTACTACGGCATCAACACCTACAAGCCGGTCACCGGCATGAACGGCCTGGCCCGGTCGATCCTGGCCGAGGCGCAGGCCGATGTGCGGCTGAACACGCCGGTGAGGTCCATCGCCGACGACGGCCGGCAGGTCGTCGTGCGCACCGCCGTGGGCTCGGTGCACACGGCCGCGGCCGTGGTCGTGGCCGTCCCGGTGAACGTGTGGCGCACGATCGAGTTCGCGCCCGGCCTGTCGGGGGCCAAGCTCCAGGCCTCGCGCGAGACGATCGGCGTGCCGACCGCCAAGAAGCTGTGGCTGCACCTGGCCTCCTCGATCGGGAACACCTACGTGCACGCGCCCGAGGGCTACCCGGTGGACACCCTGGTGCCGTACAAGCAGACGTCCCGGGGCTGGCTGATGATCGGGTTCAGCGGCGAGCCGCGGCTGGACGTGAACAACGCCGCGCAGGTGCAGGAGGCCGTGCGGCTGATCGTGCCGGACGCCAGGGTGCTGTCGGTGAAGGGCCACGACTGGGGCGGCGACCGGTTCGCGCTGGGCGGTTGGTCGTTCCGGCAGCCGCGGCAGCTGACCGGCCTGCTGCGCGCGGTGCAGCAGCCGCAGGGCCGGATCTCTTTCGCCACCAGCGACATCGCCTCCGGGTGGAGCGGTTACGTCGAAGGGGCGATGGAGTCCGGCCTGGTGGCGGCGAACCAGGTGGCGGTCCGGGTGGCCCGCTGACGCGTCGGACCCGTTCGTGGGAGGAGTTGCCGTGGTGGAAGCGGAGGAGTTCGACTACGTGGTGGTGGGCGCGGGCTCGGCGGGCTGCGTGGTCGCGGCCCGCCTGACCGAGGACCCGACCGTCACCGTCGCCCTGGTGGAGGCGGGCGGTCCGGACGACCACCCGGCCATCGGCGTGCCGCTGGGCGCGCTGGAGCTGTTCGGGTCGGAGGTCGACTGGGCGTTCACCACCGCGCCGCAGCCCGGCCTCGGCGGGCGGGAGGTGCCGTGGCCGCGCGGCCGGGTGCACGGCGGCTCGTCGGCCACGAACTTCCAGATGTGGGTTCCCGGCCACGCGGCCGACTTCGACGACTGGCACCCGTCGTGGTCGTGGGAGCGGGTGCACCCGTACTTCCGGCGGGCCGAGCGCTGGGCCGGTGAGCGCGAGGCCGGCCCGGAGTTCGGCACGGCGGGTCCGCTGTGGATCTCGCCGCAGCGCGATCCCGACCCGAGCAGCACGCGGTTCCTGGACGCGTGCGCGGAAGTGGGGCTCAAGCCCGTCGAGGGCGGGCTGGGCGGTCCGGACAACACCGGGTGCGCGCTGACGCCCGTGACGCAGCGGGAGGGCGTCCGGTGGAGTTCAGCCGACGGCTACCTCAAGCCCGCGTCGGGCCGGCCGAACCTGACCGTGCTCAGCGGGCGGCGGGCGGAGCGGATCATGCTCGACCCCGACGGCCGGGCCACCGGTGTGCGGCTCGCGGACCGCGCGGTCACCGCACGGCGGGAAGTGGTGCTGTGCGCCGGTTCGGTCGGCTCGCCGCACCTGCTGCTGCTGTCCGGGATCGGGCCCGCCGACGAGCTGCGCGCGGTGGGCGTGACGCCGCGCGTGGACCTGCCCGGCGTGGGCCGCGGGCTGCACGACCACATGATCCTCGACCTGGCCGTGCACGCGCCGGACGCCACCCGCTTCCTCCAGGACGGCCGCGAGCAGTACGAGCGCGACCGGACCGGGCCGTTGAGCTCGAACATCGGCGAGGCGGTCGCGTTCCTGCGCGCCGACGGCGGCGACGGTCCGCCGGACGTGGAGCTGATCTGGTCGCCGATGGCGTTCTCCGACGACGGCGACCCGATCCCCGGCTACACCGTGGGCGTGGTGCTGCTGCGCCCGCGCAGCCGGGGACGGCTCACGCTGGCGTCGGCGGACCCGGCCGCGCCGCCGGTCATCGACCCCGGCTACCTGGCCGAGGAGGCCGACGTGCGCACCTACGTCGCCGGGGTGCGGTTCGCCGAACGGGTGCTGGGCGCGGCGGCGCTGCGCGACCTGCACACCGGGCCGGTCGTGCCGTGGCCCGCGGACGACGCGGTGGCCGACTACGTCCGGGAGCGGGCGACCACCGTGTTCCACCCGGTCGGCTCGTGCCGGATGGGCGACGTGGTCGACGAGCGGTTGCGGGTGCGCGGTGTCCCCGGGCTGCGCGTGGTCGACGCGTCGGTGATCCCCGAGGCGCCGCGCGGCCACACCCACGCCCACGCCGTGATGATCGCGGAACGGGCCGCCGGGTTACTCCGGGAAGACCGCGGCTGACGCCCGCACCGCACCACCTCCGACGACCCGCGCGCCACCCGGCGCGCGGGTCGTCGGCGCATTCCCGGTGAAATGCGCGGTGGATTGCCAAATGAGCGGCCAGTTATTCCGCGGTGAGTGGGCCCGAGGGCCGCGCCGTTAGCGTGTCCGGTGGGCCAAGCGGAATCCGTGAGGAAAGCGAGGACTCTCCCATGACCGCCCAGATCGACTTGCAGAACCTTGACCTGACCGACGACCCGGACGTCCAGAACGACGTTTTCCTGGCCGCGTTCAACTCGGGCCAGGGCGCCATCTTCGACAGCCTCTACCGGGACGACTCGATCTCGAACCTGTCCGGCGGACCGTTGACCGGCCAAGCGCGCACGGACGCGATCATCGCGCTGCTGGCGACCAAGCCGAAGCTGAAGTCCAAGGTCAAGGCCAGCTACACGGCGGGCGACACGTCGCTGATCATCGTGGACTACGACCTGGAGATCACCAAGCCCGACGGCGGCAAGCAGCGCATCCTCGGCAAGTGCACCGACGTGCTGGTGCGCGGCGAGGACGGCAAGTGGGTGATGGCGGTGGACCGCCCGGTCGCCGACAGCGTCGAGGACATCCAGGGCTGAGCCGCACGCGCGGGCCGTGCCGTCCGGCGCGGTCCGCGCCCTGCTCGCGGGAAGGACGTGTGCGATGGAACTGGCACCCGAGCTGACCGGGGTGTCCCCGACCGAGATGCGCTCCACCCTGGCCCGCTTCGCCACCGGCGTCGTCGTGCTGACCGTCGGTGGCGAGCACATGCACGGGATGACCGCGAACGCGTTCAGCTCCGTGTCCCTCGACCCGCCGCTGGTGCTGTGCTGCGTGGCCCGCACGGCGACCATGCACGGCTCGATCACCGCCGCCGGGCACTTCGCCACCTCGGTGCTGCGCGGCGACCAGGAGGCCAGCGCCCGCTGGTTCGCCGACGGCGGCCGGCCCGCGGGCCGCGCCCAGTTCGACCGGGTCGACTGGGCACCCGGTCCGGCCACCGGTGCACCGGTGCTCGCCGGCTCGCTGGCGTGGCTGGAGTGCGAGCTGGTCGACGTCCACGAGGCGGGCGACCACTCGGTGTTCATCGGCCGGGTGCTCGGCGCGGGCCGGGGCGACGGGCGGGAAGGGCTGTTGTTCTTCGACGGTGGCTACCGGCAGGTCGACACGAGCGAAAGGCGACGATGAGCATCTCCGAGATGGACGTGCGGCCCGCCGTGCGCCCGACGCAACCGCAGCAGCAGCCGCAGCGCACCATGCGGGCGTTGCGCGACCGGCGGGACGAGCTGGCCGGCCGCATCGCGCTGGGTGACCGGGTGGCGGTGGAGCGCCAGCACCGGCTGGGCAAGCGGACCGCCCGGGAACGGCTGGAGCTGCTGCTCGACGAGGGTTCGTTCGTCGAGGTGGACATGTACCGGCGCGGCACGACCGGCGCGCACACCGACGGCGTGGTCGCGGGCTCCGGCACCGTGGACGGGCGGCGGGTGTTCGTCTACGCGCAGGACTTCACCATCTCCGGTGGGTCGCTGGGCGCGGGGCACGCCGAGAAGATCCACAAGGTGATGGACATGGCGGTCGCCACCGGGTCGCCGATCGTCGCGTTGAACGACAGCGGTGGGGCGCGCATCCAGGAAGGCGTGATGGCGCTCAACGGCTACGGCGGCATCTTCCGCCGCCAGGTCGAGGCGTCCGGCATCGTGCCGCAGATCAGCGTGGTGCTGGGGCCGTGCGCCGGCGGCGCGGCCTACTCGCCCGCGCTGGCCGACTTCACGTTCATGGTGCGGGAGACCGCGCAGATGTACCTGACCGGGCCGGACGTGGTGCAGGCGGTCAGCGGCGAGCGGGTCACGCACAACCAGCTCGGCGGCGCGGACGTGCACGGCTCGATGTCGGGCGTGGCGTCGTTCGTGCACGACGACGAGGAGAGCTGCCTGGCCGACGTGCGGTACCTGCTGTCGTTGCTGCCGTCGAACAACCTGGAGCCGCCGCCGTCGTGCGAGCCGCCGTCCGACGATGACGACGTGCGGCCCGACCTGGCCTCGCTCGTGCCGGTGTCGCCGAACCAGCCCTACGACATCCGGGCGGTGATCGGCGATGTCGTGGACGACGGCGAGTTCCTGGAGGTGCACGAGGGCTGGGCGGCCAACGTGGTGTGCGCGTTCGCCCGGGTCGGCGGCGAGGTCGTCGGTGTGGTCGGCAACCAGCCGCTGGTGCTGGCGGGTGTGCTGGACACGGCCGCGTCGCAGAAGGCGGCCCGGTTCGTGCGGTTCTGCGACGCGTTCAACATCCCGCTGGTGACGCTGGTGGACGTGCCGGGCTTCCTGCCGGGCACGGACCAGGAGTACGGCGGCGCCATCCGGCACGGCGCGAAGCTGCTGTACGCCTACTGCGAGGCCTCCGTGCCGCGGGTGCAGGTCATCCTGCGCAAGGCCTACGGCGGCGCGTACATCGTGATGGACTCGCGGTCCATCGGCTGCGACCTGTCCCTGGCCTGGCCGACCAACGAGATCGCGGTGATGGGCGCGGAGGCCGCCGTGAACGTCATCCACCGCAAGGAACTGGCCGCCGCGGCCGATCCGGACGAGCTGCGGCAGGTCCTGGTGGCCCGTTACGCGGATGAACTGGCTCACCCGTACTACGCGGCGGAGCGAGGCCTGGTGGACGACGTGATCGACCCGGCGCAGACACGGGCGGCGGTGCGCCGGGGGCTGGAGATGCTGCGCGACAAGCGGCGGCGCAGCCCGGCGCGCAAGCACGGCAACGTGCCGTTGTGACGGTTCAGCCGAGTGGGTGACCGGGCAGCTCGCCGCAGGTCTCGGTGACCTTGGTCGTCTCTCCGTGCCGGGGGCACGGAGAGACGACTCCGGCGTGCGCCACGCCGTGCTCGGATACCGGGGTCTAATAGAGTGCGCGGTGTCGACGAGCGATGCCGAGAGGATCCACCGTGTACGTGTCGAAGGTCCGACTACGCAACGTGAGAGGATTTCACGATTCGCGTGGTGTCGACCTCGACCTGCGGCGTCCTGATGGCAGCTACGAGGGCTGGACCGTGCTGGCGGGCCGCAACGGATCGGGCAAGACTTCGCTGCTGCGCGGGATCGCGCTGGCGTTGGGCGGCCCTGCCGTGGCGCGCAGCCTCGTGCCGGACTTCGACGCCTGGATCTCCGCCGGCGCCCGTGAGGCGACCGCCGAGGTGCAGGTCGTGTTCGACGCCCGGTGGGAGGCGTTCCGCATCGGCCGGCCCCCGGCGAGCCCGTTCTGGTCGGGGTTGCGGTGGACCGCACCGTCCCCGGAGGACGTGGTGGCTTCGACCAGGCCGTCCCAACCGGCGCTGGCCCCGTACAGCTCGGTGCGCAACGCCAAGACCGCTGCGGCGCGGGGACCGTGGCAGGACAACCCGACCGGGTGGTTCTGCGCCGCCTACGGACCGTTCCGGCGCCTGGTCGGCGGCAGCGGCGAGGCGCAACGGCTGATGATGACCTCGGGTCCGGTGGGGCGGACCGCCAGCCTGTTCCACGAAGAAGCGTCGCTGTCCGAAGGCGTCAGCTGGCTGATCGAGCAGCACCTGAGGTCCCTGGAGGGGCGTGACGGCGCGGAGGAGCTGAAGCGGACCGCGCTGGCGATCCTGGCGGACGAGCTGCTGCCCGACGACTACCGGATCGAGGGTGTCGACTCGCAAGGTTTGTGGGTGCGCAAGGATGGCCACAGCTTCCCGCTGCGGGAGATGAGCGACGGCTACCGGACGGTCGTGGCCCTGGTGGTGGACCTCCTCAAGCAGATCTACGAAGCTTACGGTCGGCTGGACGCCTACCGGGGCGAGCGTCCACTGGATGCCGACACCCCCGTCGAGGACGAGGACGCCGAGTCGGTTGTCCGGGTGCGCGCTCCCGGGGTGGTGATCATCGATGAGGTGGACGCCCACCTGCACGTGTCCTGGCAGAAGCGGATCGGTGAGTGGCTCAAGCGGCACTTCCCGGCGATCCAGTTCATCGTCACCACCCACAGCCCCTACATCTGCCAAGCGGCCGACGAATCCGGGTTGATCCGGCTCCCGGGACCGGACGAACCGGTGCCCCCGCAGACGGTGAGCCGGGACCTGTGGGAGCGGATCGTCTACGGCAGCGGTGACGACGCCGTGCTGTCGGACCTGTTCGGTCTGGACACCGCCTACTCGCGACGCGCAGTGGCCCTGCGCGAGGAGTTGGTGCACCTCGAGTTGGCGGTGCTCACCGGGACGGCGGACGACGCGCAGGGCAAGCGCTATCGGGAGATCAAGGACCTGTTGACCAGCTCGCCCACCGCCCGCGTGCGGGAAGTCGACGCCCGCATGAGGCTGCACGCGGCGGACGGCGAATGATCCGGCTGGACCGCGTGCCGCTCGCCGAGCGGTTGCAGGACCGGCTGACGTCGCTGACCGGTGACATCCGCGAAGTCCGGTCCGGCAAGACCAGGATCGTCAGGGCCAGGGAGCTGTGGCGGTCGCGATCGGCGGTCAAGCACGACCTGAGAGCCGCGTTGGGCACGTTCGCCGCCGGCCGGGACCGCTGCATGTACTGCGGGGACAACGAAGGCACCGACATCGACCACTACCGGCCGGTGTCGCTCAAGCCGCTGCTGACGTTCGCGTGGCTCAACCACCTGCTGGCCTGCTCCCGCTGCAACAGCCACCACAAGCGCGACGAGTTCCCGGTGGACGGCGACGGCGAGCCGCTCCTGCTCGACCCCACGGTGGACCCCGCCGAGCACCTGTTCCTGGCGTTGAACGTGGGCTTGTACCTGGCGCTGACGCCACGTGGTGACGCGACCATCCGGGTCTGCGGCCTCAACCGGGACGTGCTGGCACGGGGACGACGGACCGCTTTCGACACCGTGACGCTCCTGCTGCGCCAGTGGGCACCGGCGGCGAACCGCTTCGCAGTCGCGTTCCGCGACGGCACCGAGGACGCTCTGATCATCGAACCGGAGCTGATGATGATCGAGCGCACCATCTGCGAGCAACCATTCGCCGACGTGCTGTACGCCATGGTGCGGCAGGCAAACGGTGCCGGGGCAGATGAGGTGTTCAGCGACCGCGAAGACCTCCTGCCGGTGCTGCGGTCACCGATGCTCCGTGACCGCTTCGAAATCGCCATGAGGACGGACTGGGGGGACCGGTAGACGGGGCCGAGCCCGCAGTTCGCGCACGACGTGATCGGCCCCCTCCGGCTGGGTACGTGGGTAGCCTCCCGATCATGCGAGCACTGTTCCCGGGGTCCTTCGACCCGGTCACGCAAGGGCACCAGGACGTTCTCCGGCGCGCCGCGCTGCTGTTCGACGAGGTCGTGGTGTGCGTGATGTCAAATCCAGCGAAGACCGGCCGGTTACCGGTCGACGAACGGCTGGACCGGCTCCGTGCGGCGGTTTCCGGCCTGGCCAACGTTTCGGTCGACGTGCACACCGGCGGCCTGCTGGTCGACTACTGCCGCCGGGCCGGGATCGGGGCCGTCATCCGCGGGGTCCGCAACCTGCGCGACCTGGACCACGAGCTGCCGATGGCGCTCATGAACCACGAGCTGTCCGGGGTCGAGACGGTCTTCGTCACCGCCGATCCCGAGCAGGCGCACATCTCGTCCACCCTCGTCACCGCGGTCGATCGGTCACCCACACCAGGCGGGCGTCCACCGACGGTGGGCGGCTGAGCAGGCGGGCGGCGCGTTCGGGCGACCTCAGCCGCATCCGCGTACCGCCGCTGGTGGAGACGACTTCGGCGTGGTGGGGGAAGGCCAGGCCCCAGGCGGCGATGTCGGCGTCGATGTTGTCGTGCACTTGGACGACGGCGAACAGGCGGGGCGCGTCATCGGCCACCATCTCGGCCACGAAGGTGTCCAGGTCGGGGACGAGTTCGGTCTGAGTCATGGCGCAACGCTAGCGATTGAAATTCACTTTGCGCCTCAAGCGGCACAGAGTCCGCTCAATGGGGTGAATGGCAGCCAGGAGGTCGGGGCGGTCGGGCAGACTCCCGGTGTGATCACACCCGACCCCGGCCCGGTCGTGCAGCGGATCCTGCTGGGTGCCGAGCTGCGCGACGCGCGGGAGGCCGCCGGGCTGTCCAGCGCCGAAGCGGGCAAGGCACTCGGCTGGTACTCGGGCAAGCTCTCGAAGGTCGAGCAGGGCGACCTGCAGGTCAGCGAGAAGGACCTGACGAAGATCGTCCGGATCTACGGAATCCCCGAGGCCGCCGCGCCGGAGCTGCGGCGGCTGGCGACCGAGTCGCGCCGCAAGCTGCCACCGGCGCGCGTGCCGGAGCACTCGGTGAAGTACGTGAACCTGGAGCGCGCGGCCACCGAGCTGAAGGTCTTCAACATCGACTGCGTGCCCGGCGTCGTCCAGACCGCCGACTATGCCAGGGCGCTGCTGGAGCGCTCGGTGACCGCGTCGGCCACCGATGTCGACCGGATGGCCGAGGACCGGGCCAAGCGCCTGGCGTGGATGAAGTCCGATGGCGCGCCCCGCCTGTGGCTGGTGCTCAGCGAAGAGGCGTTGCACCGCGAGATCGGCGGTCCCGAGGTGATGCGGGGCCAGTTGGCCGAGCTCCGGGCGCTGGCGAGGCTGCCGCACGTGTGCGTCCAGGTCGTGCCGTTCGACGCCGGCGCGCACGCCTCCCACGGTGTCGCCTTCACAATCCTGACCCTGCTCGCAGGGCGGCCGGGGATCGTCTACGTCGAAGGGCTGACCGCTTCGGACTACCTGGGGCGTGAGCACGTCCGCACCTACACCCTGGCTTTCGACAGCCTCCGGGCCGACGCCTTGAGCGAGCAGCGCACGGTTGAGAAGATCAATCGGCGTATTCGCGAGCTGTCTTAGGAGTGGCCATGTGGCGGAAGCCGTCGCGCAGTGGTGGGGCGCAGAACTGCGTCGAGGTGGCCAGGTCCGCCGAACGGGCGGCGGTGCGGGACACGAAGAGCCGCGAGGCGGGGACGTTGGTGTTCCGGCCGGCGGCGTTCCAGGCGTTCCTCAACACCCTCAAGCAGTGAGCCCGGACTGGCGCGCGCCGTGAAAACGGCCCACCGACCGGGGGGACGCGGTCGGTGGGCCGTCGGGGACAGCCGACCCCTGGGGGTGTGGGTCAGCCGGGTAGCAGGGCGGACGGGTTGTCGCGCAGGGCGGCGCACACGGCACGCAGGCCGGTGGCCAATCGGTCGATCTGCTCGTCGGTGATGAAGACCGACGGTTCGAAGCGCAGGGTGTGGCTGGCGCTGGCGGTGGGGAAGACGCGGACGTGGTGGGCGTTGAGCAGGTAACCCGCCAGCACGTAACCGAGCAGGCCCTGACCGGCCAGCTCGCCCACCGGGCCCGCGGCACCGGACTGGTCGTGGAACTCCAGGCCCAGCATCAGGCCGCGACCGCGGACGTCGGCGACGACGGTCGGGAAGTCGGCCTGGACCGCGCGCAACGCCGACTCCAGCGCCGCGCCGCGTTCCGCCGCACGTCCGCAGGCGTCGAGCCGCTCGACCAGGTCGACCACCCGCGAGCCGATGTGGCAGGAGAACGCGTCCTTGGCGAACGTCGAGCTGTGCACCAGCTCGAACTCCGGCACGTACGCCGACTGCCGCAGCAACGTCACGGCCGCCTTCGCGATGCCGCCGCCGAGCGCCTTGGCCAGCAGCACGTAGTCGCCGCGCAGCCCGACGTGCGAGGACGCGAAGAACGCGCCGGTACGCCCGATCCCGGTCTGGATCTCGTCCACCACGACCGGGAAGCCGCCCGCGTCGGCCGCGGCCCGGATGTCGGCCGCCACCTCGGCGTCCAGCACGTGGATGCCGCCCTCGCCCTGGATCGGCTCCACGAAGAACGCGGCGATCACCGGCAGGTCGCGTTCGACCAGTTGCCCGTCGCGGACGTCGAGCAGCGTGACGCGGCACGCCTCGACCTCCTTGGCGACCTCGCCGCCCGCCACGAACCGCGCCTGCACGGCCAGCGTCCGGAACGGCAGCCGGTAGCCCGCGTTGTGGGTGAGCTGCACGCTGCCCGCGAGCTTGCCGTGGAACGACCCTTCCAGCGTCAGGAACACCGGCGGCGTGCCGTACCGGCCCTCGTTGTGCTCGCGGACCCGTTCGGCCAGGTCGGCGGGCGCGTCCGCCAGGTGCGCCTCGATCTCGTCCCGCAGCGCCGCGACCCGCGCGCCGCGGGCCATCTCGGCGTGCTTCAACGCGATCTCGACGGCTTCCGCGCCGGTGCTGGCGAAGATCGCCGAGTACGGCTCGTCGGTGCCGAACTCCCGCCACAGCACGCGGTTGAGCGCCAGGGCGAGGTCGTTGGCGTAGGGGTGGTCGGAGAACTGGGCGTGCACCGGGACCTGCCGGTCCAGCAGCTCCCGGGCGCACCGCACGACCTCCGGGTGGTTGTGGCCCAGCACCAGCGAGCCGTAACCGCCGACGAAGTCCACCACCGGCACCTCGTCGCCGGGCGACCGGCGCCACCACAGCGTGTCCGCTTCGCCGCGCACGTACTCGGCGTCCAGCCCGAGCTGGGACAACAGGCCGCCCAGGTGCGCCTCGGCCAGTCGCGGCTCCATGTCAGTTGTCGCCGAACGGGTTGTCGATGGCGTAGCGCCACTTGCCGTCCGGGCCCTTGCGCAGCACGTCCAGGCCCGTGCCGGACAGCGGCTCCTCGCCCTCGATGTCGAACGACCAGTCGACCACCAGCAGCGCGGTGTCGCCGGTCACGTACGACTCCTTGAGCTCGGCGCGCATCACCGGCCGCTTGGCCATGAACTCCTTCACGGCCTGCTCGTGCTCGGCGCCGCTGATGGGCTTCTCCGGGTCCCACACCGACACCGCGTCCTCGGTGTAGAGCGACAGGACGGCGTCGACGTCGCCCGCGTTCATCGCCCGGACGTACAGCGCGGTCATTTTGGTGGCGTCCTCGGGCAACGCGAAGTTCGTGGTCATGGGACCAGTCCCTTTCTGGGTTTGGCCGGTTCCGGGGTCGGGCCGGAATGACGGGACCGACGTTAACCAGGGCTCGGTCACGCGTCGGTAATTCGCCGACCGGAGAACGCCCGACGACCGTTTCGTGACTGCCCGGGCGGATTCGGTCGGTAGAACCGGAGATCGGAAACCATCCCGCTCGCGAAGGGCTTGTCGATGACGAACCTGGACGACACGGTCGCGGTGGTCGGTGTGTCCTGCCGGCTGCCCGGTGCGACCGACCCGGCCGCGTTCTGGCGGCTGCTGCGCGACGGCCGGGACGCGGTGACCGAGGTGCCCGCGGACCGGTGGGAGGCGCTGTCGCCGGAGACCAAGGCGGTGCGCGGCACGCGGTACGGCGCGTTCCTGGACCGGGTCGGTGACTTCGACGCCGGGTTCTTCGGCATCTCGCCGCGCGAGGCCGCCGCCACCGACCCGCAGCAGCGGCTGGTGCTGGAGCTGGCGTGGGAGGCGTTGGAGGACGCCGGGATCGTGCCCGGTTCGCTGGCGGGCACGGCGGCGTCGGTGTTCGTGGGCTCGTTGCGCGACGACTACGCCGGGCTGGTGCTCGGGCGCGGCGCGATCACGCAGCACACCAACACCGGCACGCACCGGGGCATCATCGCCAACCGCGTGTCCTACGCGCTGGACCTGCGCGGTCCCAGCGTCGTGGTGGACACGGCGCAGTCGTCGTCGCTGGTCGCGGTGCACCTCGCGGCGGAGAGCGTGCGCAACGGCGAGTCACCGCTGGCGTTGGCGGCGGGCGTGAACCTGAACATCCTGGCCGAGGGCGCGCTGGGCGCGGACAAGTTCGGTGGGCTGTCGCCCGACGGCCGGTGCTTCACCTTCGACGCGCGGGCCAACGGGTACGTGCGCGGCGAGGGCGCGGCGGTGCTGGTGCTCAAGCCGTTGCGCGCCGCCCTGGCCGACGGCGACGACGTGTACGCGGTGATCCGGGGCAGCGCGGTCAACAACGACGGCGCGACGCCGGGCCTGACCGTGCCGCAGCCGGCGGCGCAGGCGGCGGTGGTGCGGGCGGCGCAGCGGCGGGCCGGGGTGGACGCCGGGGCGGTGCAGTACGTGGAGCTGCACGGCACCGGCACGCCGGTCGGCGACCCGATCGAGGCGGCCGGGCTGGGTGAGGCGTTCGCGGGCCGGGCCGAGCCGCTGCCGGTGGGGTCGGTGAAGACGAACATCGGGCACCTGGAGGGCGCGGCGGGCATCGTCGGCCTGCTGAAGTCGGTGCTGGCCATCCGCCACCGCGAACTGCCCGCCAGCCTGAACTTCCGCACCCCCAACCCGGAGCTGCGGCTGGCGGAGCACAACCTGACCGTCCAAACAGGACAGACGTCGTGGCCGCACCCGGACCGGCCGCTGGTGGCGGGGGTGAGCTCGTTCGGCATGGGCGGCACGAACTGCCACGTGGTCGTCTCCGAACCGCCGGCGCCGACGACGAACGCGAACGCACCGGCCACCGCGGCCGAGGACGGCTTCGCGGTGGTGCCGGTTTCCGGGCGCACGCCCGAGGCGTTGCGGGCGCACGCGGCCCTCATCCGGGACACCGGAGGCGAGCCGCGCGACCTGGGCTGGTCCCTCGCCACCACGCGCACGTCCTTCGAGCACCGGGCCGTCGTGCTCGCGTCCGACCGCGCCTCCCTCGACACCGGCCTGGACGCCGTCGCCGACGGCGTGCCCGCGCCGAACGTGGTCAGCGGCACGGTCGCGGACGGCACGCTCGGCGTCGTCTTCACCGGTCAGGGCGCGCAGCGCGCCGGCATGGGCGCCGAGCTGCACCGCGCGTTCCCGGTGTTCGCCGAGGCGTTCGACGAGGTCTGCGCACACCTCGACCCCGACCTGCGCGACGTCATCACCTCGGGCGAGGGCCTGGACGACACCGCCTGGACGCAACCCGCCCTGTTCGCCGTGGAGGTGGCCGCCTACCGGCTGGCCGAGTCGTGGGGCCTCGCGCCGCAGGTCGTGCTGGGCCACTCCATCGGCGAGATCGCCGCCGCCCACGTGGCCGGCATCCTCTCCCTGCCCGACGCCTGCGCCCTGGTGAGCGCGCGCGGCAGGTTGATGGGGGCACTGCCCGCCGGTGGCGCGATGGTCGCGGTGGAGGCGGCCGAGGACGAGCTGGACCTCCCGGACGGCGTCGCGCTCGCGGCGGTCAACGGTCCGCGCGCGGTCGTGCTGTCGGGGGCCGAGGACGCCGTCCTGGCCTACGTCGGGACGGTGGGCCACCGCACGAAGCAGCTCACCGTGAGCCACGCGTTCCACTCGCCGCTCATGGACCCGATGCTGGACGAGTTCCGCGACGTGGTGCGCGGCCTCACGTTCCACCCGCCGGTCATCCCGGTGGTGTCGACCGTGCGCCCCGACGCCGACCTCACCGACCCGGAGCACTGGGTCCGCCAGGTCCGCGAGCCGGTCCGGTTCCTCCAGGCCGTGCGGGCGCTGGACGTCACCACGCTGGTCGAGGTCGGACCGGACGGCGTGTGCTCGGCGATGGCGGCCGACGCGGGCGTGCGCGCGTTCCCGATGATGCGCAAGGGCCACGACGAGGTGACCACGGCGCTGACCGCGTTCGCCGCCGCCCACACGCGCGGCGTGCCCGTCGACTGGTCCGCCCTGCACGTCGGGCGGCGCGTGAAGCTGCCCACCTACCCGTTCCAGCGCGAACGGCACTGGCTGGACGAGGAGGCCGCGCCGGTCCGGGTCGAACGGTCGGCGGACGCCGCGAACCTGGTGCTCCGGCACGTCGCCGCGGTGCTCGGCGCGGACCCCGGCAAGGTGGACCCGCGCCGCCCGTTCCGCGACCTGGGGTTCGACTCGCTGATGGGCGTGGAGCTGCGGGAGAACCTGGCCGCCGCGACCGGCCGCGCCCTGCCCACCGGCCTGCTGTTCGACCACCCCACGCCGCAGGCCGTCATCGCCTACCTGCAGGACGACGACGTCGCCGAGGAGACCTTCGAGCAGCGCGGGCAGCACGACGAGCCGATCGCGATCGTCGGCATGGCGTGCCGCTTCCCCGGCGGCGTGGAGTCGCCGGAGGACCTGTGGCGGCTGGTCGCCGAGGGCCGGGACGCGATCGGGGAGTTCCCGACCGACCGCGGCTGGTCGGGTGACCTCTACCACCCCGACCCGGACCGCTCGGGCACGAGCTACGTGCGGGAGGGCGGCTTCCTCGCCGGCGCGGCCGAGTTCGACCCGGCGTTCTTCGGCATCTCGCCGCGCGAGGCGTTGGCGATGGACCCGCAGCAGCGGTTGCTGCTCCAGACCGCGTGGGAGGCCGTCGAACGGGCGGGCGTCGACCCGGAGTCGTTGCGCGGCAGCCGGACCGGCGTGTTCGTCGGCGGCACGGCGGGCGACTACGGACCCCGGATGCACGAGGCGTCGGACCAGGCCGAGGGGCACGTGCTGACCGGCGCGACGCCGAGCGTGATGTCGGGCCGCATCGCCTACCAGCTCGGGCTGGTCGGACCCGCGCTCACCGTGGACACGGCGTGCTCGTCGTCCCTGGTGGCCCTGCACCTCGCGGTGCGGTCGCTGCGCAGCGGTGAGTCCAGCGCGGCCATCGCGGGCGGCGTCACGGTCATGGCCACGCCCGGCATGTTCCTGGAGTTCTCCCGCCAGCACGGGCTTGCCGCCGACGCGCGCTGCAAGTCGTTCTCCGCCGACGCGGACGGCACGGCGTGGGCCGAGGGCGTCGGCGTGGTCATGTTGGAACGGCTGTCCGACGCCCGTCGCAACAGTCGCCGGGTGCTGGCCGTCATCCGCGGCAGCGCGATCAACTCCGACGGCGCGTCCAACGGCCTCACCGCCCCCAACGGCCGGTCGCAGCAGCACGTGATCCGGCAGGCGCTGGCCGACGCCGGGCTGGAGCCGGCCGAGGTGGACCTGGTGGAGGCGCACGGCACCGGCACGTCGTTGGGCGACCCGATCGAGGCCGAGGCCATCCTCGCCACCTACGGCCGCGACCGCGACGAGCCGCTGTGGCTGGGCTCGCTCAAGTCCAACATCGGCCACGCGCAGGCGGCGGCCGGCGTCGGTGGCGTGATCAAGCTGGTGGAGGCGATGCGGCACGGCGTCATGCCGCGCACCCTGCACGTCGGTGAGCCGACCCCGAAGGTCGACTGGACGGCGGGCAAGGTCGAGCTGCTGGCCGACGCGCGCGAGTGGCCCGAGCCCCGGCGGGCGGGCATCTCGTCGTTCGGCATCAGCGGAACCAACGCGCACCTGGTGCTGGAGCAGGGCGACGTGCACGAGCCGACGCGCGCCGAGGTGACCACGCCCGTGCCTTGGGTGTCCAGCGGCCGGGACGCCGAGGCCGCCGTCGCCGGCCTGGACCGGGTCCGCGGTCGGACCGACGTCGCCGAGGTGGCCCGCGCGCTGGCCGGCCGCACGCGCTTCGACCACCGGGCCGTCCTGGTCGGCACCACGCCCGAGGACTTCGCCACCGCCGCGCCGCTCACCGGCCGCGCGGTCCCCGACGGCCGCACGGCGGTGCTGTTCACCGGTCAGGGCGCGCAGCGCGCGGGCATGGGACGTGAGCTGTACGAGGCGTTCCCCGTGTTCGCCCGCGCCCTGGACGAGGTCGTGGACGCCTTCGCGCCGCACCTGGACGTGCCGCTGAAGGACCTGATGTTCGGCGACCGCCCGGAACTGCACGAGACCCGCTGCACCCAGCCCGCCCTGTTCGCCTTCGAGACCGCCCTGTTCCGGCTGGCCGAGCACCACGGACTCGTCCCGGACCTGGTGGCCGGGCACTCCATCGGCGAGCTGGTCGCCGCGCACGTCGCGGGCGTGCTCACGCTCGACGACGCGGCCAGGCTGGTCGCCGCACGCGGCCGGCTCATGCAGGCGGCCCGGCCCGGCGGCGTGATGATCTCCGTGCAGGCGGGCGAAGCCGACCTCGGCGAGCTGCCCGCCGGCGTGGCGCTCGCGGCCGTGAACAGCCCGACCTCGCTCGTGCTGGCCGGTGACGAGGATGCCGTCACGGCGTTCGCGAGCCGGTTCCCACGCGCCCGGAAGCTCCAGGTCAGCCATGCGTTCCACTCGCCGCACATGGACGACGTGCTGGACGAGTTCCGCGCGGTCGCCGCGACGGTCACCCACCACGAGGCGCGCATCCCGGTGATCTCCACGGTGACCGGCGCGCCGCTCGTCCCCGACGCCGACCACTGGACGCGCCAGATCCGCGGCACGGTCCGCTTCCTGGACGCCGTGCGCGGCCTGGAGCGGCACGGCGCGGCGGTGTTCGTGGAGGTCGGCCCGGACGCGGTGCTCGCGCCGCTCGCGCAGGCCGCCGGCGTCACGGCGGTGTCGCTGGGACGCGCGAACCGACCCGAGCCGGTGACGGCGGTGTGGGGCATGGCGCACGCGCACGCCCACGGCGCGCCGCTGGACGTCGCCTCGTTCGTGCCCGGCGCGGACCGCGCGGACGACCTGCCGACCTACCCGTTCCGCCGCGACCACTACTGGCTCACCGCCCAGCCCCGCGCCACCGGCCTCGTCACCACGGCGGTGGAGCTGGCCGAACGGGACGAGGTCGTGCTCACCGGCGAGGTGTCGCTGACCGCGCAGCCGTGGCTGGCCGGTCACGTGGTCAACGGCTCGGTGCTGGTGCCGGGCACGGCGTTCCTGGAGCTGGCGCTGGCGGCGGGGGAGCGGGTCGGCCTGCCGCGCGTGGAGGACCTGACCCTGGAAGCGCCGCTGGTCGTGCCGGAGACCGGGTCGGTGCCGGTCCAGGTCACCGTGCGGGAGGGCCGGTTCACCGTGCACTCGCGCCAGGACACCTGGCAGCGGCACGCCTCCGGCACGCTCACCGAGGCCGCCACCGCGGCCGAGCCGTTCCCCTGGCCCCCGGAGGTCGACGAAGAGCCGATCGACGACGCCTACGACCGCCTGGCCGCGCTCGGCTACGACTACGGCGACCCGTTCCGCGGCCTGCGGGCGCTGTGGCGCGACGGCGACACGGTCTACGCCGAGGTCGCGATCACCGCGCCGGCCAAGGGCTTCGCGGTCCACCCGGCGTTGCTGGACGCCGTGCTGCACCCGCTCGTGCTCGAACCGGCCGGTGAAGGCCGGATCAGGCTGCCGTTCGCGTGGAGCGGGGTGGAGCTGAACGCGGCCGGCGCGACCGGGCTGCGCGTCCGCATCACGCCCGACGGCGGCGACACGTTCGCCGTGGACGTCGCCGACCCGGCGGGCGTGCCGCTGGGGCGCATCGACGGCATCACGTTGCGCGCCGTCGCCAAGGACGCCCTCGCGGGCAGCTCCACGTTCGGCGTCACCTGGACCGAGGTCGCGGGGGACGAGCCGGTGGGCGACCTGGTGGTCGTGCCGCCGGCCGGGACCGACGACCCGCGGGTGGCCGTGCGCCGGGCGTTGGGGCTGGTGAAGGACTGGCTCGCCGAGGAGCACGACCCGGGCGACCGGCTGGTGTTCCACACCCGGCGTTCGGTCGCGGCCCAACCGGGCGAGCCGGTGGGCGACCTGGCCAACGCCGCCGTGTGGGGCCTGGTGCGGGTCGTGCAGTCCGAGCACCCGGACCGCGTGGTCGTGGTGGACGCCGAGGACGCCGACGCGGTGCCCGCCGCCGTCGCGACCGGTGAGCCGCAGGTCGCCGTGCGGGACGGCCGGCACCTCGTGCCGCGCCTGACCCGGACCGAGCTGGGTGAGCCCGTGCGGCTGCACGGCACCGTGCTCGTGACCGGCGGCACGGGCGGGCTCGGCGCGCTGGTCGCCCGGCACCTGCACGACCGGCACGGCGTGCGCGACCTGCTGCTGGTCAGCAGGCGCGGCCTGGACGCGCCCGGCGCGCGGGAACTGGCCGAAGAGCTGGGCGCGCGCGTGGCCGCGGTCGACGTGGCCGACCGTGAGGCGTTGGCCGAGCTGTTGGCCGGCGAGCGGATCACCGCCGTCGTGCACGCCGCCGGCGTGCTGGACGACGCGACCACCACGGCGTTGACCGACGAGCAGGTGGACCGGGTCCTGGCACCCAAGGCGCTCGCCGCCCGCCACCTGCACGAGCTGGCCGGCGACGTCGAGGCGTTCGTGCTGTTCTCCTCGATCTCCGGCGTGCTCGGCACGGCGGGCCAGGGCAACTACGCCGCCGCCAACACCTACCTCGACGCCCTGGCCGCGCACCGCCGCGCGCAGGGCCTGCCCGCGGTGTCGCTGGCGTGGGGCCTGTGGGACGCGGGCATGGGCGAGACGCTGGGCGAGGCCGACCTGGCGCGCTGGGCACGCGCCGGTGTCGCCCCGCTCGACCCGAAGCGCGGCCTGGCGCTGTTCGACCGCGCGCTCGCGGGTGACGCGGGCCTGCTCGTCCCCGCCGCGCTGGACCCGTCGCGAGTGGACGGTGACGTGCCGCCGCCGTTGCGCGGCCTGGTGAAGCGGCGTGCCGTGAAGACAGTGTCGACCACGTTGACCGAAGCGAACGCGCTGGACCTGGTGCGCTCGCTGGCCGCCGCCGCGCTCGGCCACGCCGACGGCACCGCGGTCGACCCGGAGAAGGCGTTCCGGGACCAGGGCTTCGACTCGCTGGCGGGCGTCGACCTGCGCAACCGGCTGATCGCGGCCACCGGGCGCAAGCTGCCCACGACGCTCGTCTTCGACCACCCCACGCCGACCGCGCTGGCCGCGTTCCTGGTGGCGGGCAACCGGAAGGCGGAGCGGAAGGTCGCGGCCCGCGCGGACGAGCCGATCGCGATCGTCGGCATGGCGTGCCGCTACCCGGGCGGGGTGAAGTCGCCGGAGGACCTGTGGCGGCTGGTCGCCGAGGGCCGGGACGCCATCTCGGAGTTCCCGGCCAACCGCGGCTGGGACGTCGACGCGCTCTACGACCCGGACCCGGAGAAGCTGGGCACCACCTACACCCGGCACGGCGGGTTCCTGCACGACGCCGACCTGTTCGACGCG
Organism: Saccharothrix saharensis; assembly: GCF_006716745.1. Classification (NCBI taxonomy): domain Bacteria; kingdom Bacillati; phylum Actinomycetota; class Actinomycetes; order Pseudonocardiales; family Pseudonocardiaceae; genus Saccharothrix; species Saccharothrix saharensis. The sequence goes on from NZ_VFPP01000001.1 coordinate 8,867,592, forward strand.
GGCTTCTTCGGCATGGCGCCGCGCGAGGCGCTGGCGACCGACCCGCAGCAGCGGCTGCTGCTGGAGACGGCCTGGGAGGCGTTCGAGGACGCGGGCATCGACCCGACGGCCCTGCGCGGCAGCCGGTCCGGCGTGTTCACCGGCGTGATGTACGACGACTACGCCTCACGCCTGCCCGAGACGCCCGACGAGGTCGAGGGCTTCCTGTTGGCGGGCAACACCTCCAGCGTGATCTCCGGCCGGCTCGCCTACACCTACGGCCTGGAGGGCCCGGCCATCACGGTCGACACGGCGTGCTCGTCGTCGCTGGTGGCGCTGCACCTGGCGGCGCAGGCGCTGCGCAACGGCGAGTGCGACCTGGCCCTGGCGGGCGGCGTCACGGTGATGGCCGGGCCGAGCACGTTCATCGAGTTCTCCCGCCAGCGCGGGCTGTCGGCGGACGGCCGCTGCAAGTCGTTCTCCGCCGACGCGGACGGCACCGGCTGGTCCGAGGGCGTCGGCCTGCTGGTGGTCGAACGGCTCTCCGACGCGCGCAAGCGCGGCCACCGCGTGCTGGCCGTGGTGCGCGGCTCGGCGGTGAACTCCGACGGTGCGTCCAACGGCCTCACCGCGCCCAACGGGCCGTCCCAGGAACGGGTGATCGAGGCGGCGCTCTCGGCCGCCCGGCTGTCCCCGGCGGACGTCGACCTGGTCGAGGCGCACGGCACCGGGACGAAGCTCGGCGACCCGATCGAGGCGCAGGCGCTGCTGGCCACCTACGGCCAGGACCGCGAGGAGCCGCTGTGGCTGGGCTCGCTGAAGTCCAACATCGGCCACGCGCAGGCGGCGGCCGGTGTCGGCGGGATCATCAAGGTGGTGCAGGCGATGCGGCACGGCGTGATGCCGCGCACCCTGCACGTCGGCGAGCCGTCACCGCACGTGGACTGGTCGTCCGGCGCGGTGGAACTGCTGACCGAGCCCCGCGAGTGGCGTGCCGGCCGTCCGCGTCGCGCGGCGGTGTCGTCGTTCGGCATCAGCGGCACGAACGCGCACGTCGTGCTCGAACAGGGGCCGGAGCCCGCGGCGGCCGACCGCGTCACGCCCGAGGTGGTGCCGTGGGTGCTGTCCGCCCGGGACGACGAGGCGCTGCGCGCCCAGGCCGCGGCCCTGCACGCACACCTCGTCGAGCACCCCGACCTGGACCCGGCCGACGTCGGCCTGACCCTGTCCCGCCGGGCGCTGCTCGACCGCCGCGCGGTGGTCTTCGGCCGGGACGCCCTGCTCGGCGACCTGCCCGTCGGCGACGGCGAGGGGCGTGGCAGGACCGCGTTCCTGTTCACCGGCCAGGGCAGTCAGCGGGTCGGCATGGGACGGGAGCTGTACGAGGCGTCGCCGGTGTTCCGGCAGGCGTTGGACGACATCTGCGCGCACCTGGACCCGGTGCTGGACCGCCCGCTCAAGGCGGTGCTGTTCGCCGAGCCGGACTCGGCCGACTCCGCGCTGCTCGGGCAGACCGCGTTCACGCAAGCCGCGCTGTTCGCCGTGGAGGTCGCGCTGTACCGGTTCGTCGAGCACCACGGCGTGCGCCCGGACTACCTGTTCGGCCACTCGGTCGGCGAGGTGGCCGCCGCGCACGTCGCGGGCGTCCTCGACCTGGCGGACGCCTGCACGCTGGTCGCCGCGCGCGGCCGGGCCATGCAGTCGGCGCGCGACGACGGCGCGATGGCGGCGATCGAGGCGACCGAGGACGAGGTGCGGGCGTCGCTGCACGGTGTGCTGGCGGTGGCCGCGCTGAACGCGCCCCGCTCGACCGTCGTGTCCGGTGACGAGGCGGCGGTGGCGCGGGCGGTCGCGGAGTGGTCGGCCCGGGGCCGCCGCACGCGCCGGCTGCCGGTCAGCCACGCGTTCCACTCGCCGCACATGGACGAGGTGCTGGACGCGTTCCGCGCCGACCTGGCCGACGTGGTGTTCCGCGAGCCGTCGATCACCGTGGTCTCGGACGTCACGGGCGAGGTCGCGACCGTCGAGCAGCTGCGGTCGCCGGAGTACTGGGTGCGCCACATCCGGGAGGCCGTGCGCTTCCTGGACGGCGTGCGCACGCTGGAACGGCTCGGCGTCACGGAGTTCGTGGAGCTCGGGCCGGACGGGGTGCTGACCGCGTTGACCCGGCAGTGCCTGGAGCGGGAACCGGGTTCGGCGGTGGCGGTGCTGCGCGCGGGCCGGCCGGAGCTCGACCACGCGCTGTCCGCCCTGGGCGTCCTGCACACCCGCGGCATCCCGGTGACCTGGGACTTCGGCGACGCGCGGCCGGTGACCCTGCCGGGCTACCGGTTCCAGGGACGTCGGTTCTGGTTGGACGCGCCCCGCTCCACGCGCTCGGCGGGCGAGCTGGGGCTGTCCGACCCCCGGCACCCGCTGCTCGGCGCGGCCGTCGAGTTGAGCGGTGGCGACGCCGTGGTGCTGACCGGTCGGGTCTCGGCCGGCGGTTGGCTCGCCGACCACCGCGTGCGGGACGACGTGCTGCTGCCCGGCACGGCGTTCGCCGAGATGGCGCTCGCCGCCGGCGCGTTCACCGGGTGCCCCCACCTGGCGGAGCTGACGTTGTCCGCGCCGTTGGTGCTCGGTAGCGCACAGGTCCAGGTCACGGTCGGCGCACCGGAAGGTGGTCGTCGTCCCGTGACGATCCACTCCCGCCCGGACGCCGACTCGCCGTGGGAGCAGCACGCGACCGGCGCGCTGACCGGGGACGTCCCGGCGGCCGGTGCCTTCTCCTGGCCGGCCGACGCCGAGGCGGTGGACCTCGACGGCGTCTACGAGCGGTTGGCGCTGCACGGCTACCACTACGGGCCGGCGTTCCAGGGGCTGAAGGCGTTGTTGCGGGCGGGCGACGACCTGTTCGCCGAGCTGGCCCCGCAGGAGGGCGACGGGTTCCTGGTGCACCCGGCGGTACTCGACGCCGCCCTGCACACGTTGCTGCCCGGGGTGGCGGACGACGACGTGCCCGCCGTGCTGCCGTTCGCGTGGAGCGGGGTGACGGTGCACTCCACCGCACCCGCCGTCCGCGCGCGGCTGAGCCGGACCGGGTCGTCGGTGGCGCTGGTGCTGGCGGACGCGGCCGGCCGGCCGGTGCTGACGGTGGACGAGCTGGCGCTGCGGCCGATGGGCGGCCGGGTGGCCCGGGACGGGCTGCACGCCCTGACCTGGCGGCCCGTGACCGTGCCCGGCGACCTGCCGCCGCACGGCCTGACCGTGCACCGGGTGCCGGAGCTGGAGGCGCGTGAGGCGGTCCACCACACGCTCGACGTGCTGCGCCGGGCGGACCGGCCGCTGGCGGTCGTGGTGCGGGACGGGCTGCGGCACGCGGCCGTGCGCGGTCTGGTGCGCAGCGCGCAGGCCGAGCAACCCGGCCGGTTCACGCTGGTCACGGCGGACTCCGACGACCTGGTGGACACCGCGTTGCGGTTGGGTGAACCCGAGGTCGCGGTGCGCGGCGGGGAGGTGTCGGTGCCCCGCCTGGCCCGCACGCCGTCCGCCGACCGCCCGGTGGACTGGGGCGACGGGCCGGTGCTGGTCACCGGTGCGACCGGTGCCCTGGGCGCGATCCTGGCCCGGCACCTGGTCACGACCCACGGTGTGGCGGAACTCGTGCTGCTGAGCCGACGTGGTCCGGACGCGCCGGGCGCGGACCGGCTGGTCGCGGAACTGGACGCGAAGGTGCACCTGGTGGCGTGCGACGCGGCCGACCGGGACGCGCTCGCCGCCGTCGTGGAGCGGTACCGGCCGACGGCCGTCGTGCACACGGCGGGCGTGGTCGACGACGGCACGCTCGCCGGGCTCACCGCCGAGCAGGTGGACCGGGTGCTGCGGCCCAAGGTCGACGCCGCGTGGCACCTGCACGAGCTGGTCGGTGACGTGTCGGCGTTCGTGCTGTACTCGTCGGTCGCGGGCCTGCTCGGCACCGCGGGCCAGGCCAACTACGCGGCGGGCAACAGCTACCTGGACGCGTTGGCCGAGCACCGGCACGCGCTCGGCCTGCCCGCGACGTCCCTGGCGTGGGGCCTGTGGGAGACCGAGAGCGAGCTGTCCGGCGGTCTGTCCGAAGTGGACCTGCGGCGGCTGGCCCGGTCCGGCCTGTCGCCGTTGGGCGCGGACGAGGCGATGGAGCTGTTCGACGCCGCCCTGGCGCACGGCGCGCCGGTCCTCGCCGTGACCCGGTTCGACCAGGCGGCGTTGCGGGGTCGGGACGACCTGCCCGCGGTGCTGCGGGACGTGGTCCGCGTCCGCAGGGCCGCGCCGGCCCCGGCCGCTCCCGCCGCCGCCGACCTGGACCTGCCGTCGGTGGTGCGGACGCAGGTGGCGGCCGTGCTCGGGCACGACGACCCGGACGCGATCGACCCCCGGCGGGCGTTCACCGAGCTGGGCTTCGACTCGTTGACCGCGGTCGAGCTGCGCAACCGGCTCGGCGCGGCCACCGGGCTGACGCTGCCGACGACGGTGGTGTTCGACCACCCGAGCCCGGACGCGCTGGTCGAGCACCTGCGGTCGTTGACGTCGGCCGACGAGGAATCGCTGGTGGACCGCCTGGAAGCGGCGGTGCGCGCGGGCGAGCTGGACGACACCGCCCTGGACCGGCTGCGCGCCCTGCTCGGCGCGGGCACCGCACTGGACCCCGACCTCGACTCCGCTGACGACGACGCGTTGTTCGCGCTGGTCGACGAGCTGGACTAGGAGACGACGTGGCTGACGAGAACAAGCTCCGCGACTACCTGAAGCGGGCCATCGCCGACGCGCGGGACGCCCGCAGGCGGTTGAAGGAGGTCGAGGACCGCGACCACGAGCCGGTGGCGATCGTCGGCATGGCCTGCCGCTACCCCGGCGGCGTCAGCACGCCCGACGAGCTGTGGCGGCTGGTGGCGGAGGGGCGTGACGCGATCTCGCCGTTCCCGACCAACCGCGGCTGGCCCGCCGACCTGCACGACCCCGACCCGGACCGGGTGGGCCGGTCCACCACCGGGCACGGCGGGTTCCTGCACGACGCCGACCGGTTCGACGCCGGGTTCTTCGGCCTGTCGCCGCGCGAGGCGCTGGCCGTGGACCCGCAGCAGCGGCTGCTGCTGGAGACCACCTGGGAGACGGTGGAGGGCGCGGGCATCGACCCGGAGTCGTTGCGCGGCAGCAGGACCGGCGTGTTCGTCGGCGTGATGTACAACGACTACGGCTCGCGGCCGAACCTGCCGCCCGACGACGTCGAGGGCTACCTGTTCAGCGGCAGCGCGGGCAGCATCGCCTCCGGTCGGCTGGCCTACACGTTCGGGCTGGAGGGCCCGACCGTCACCGTGGACACGGCGTGCTCGTCGTCCCTGGTCGCGGTGCACCTGGCGGCGAACGCCCTGCGCCGGGGCGAGTGCACGCTGGCGGTGGCGGGCGGTGCCACGGTGATGTCGACGCCGACCGCGTTCATCGAGTTCTCCCGGCTGCGCGGGCTGTCGGCGGACGGCCGCTGCAAGTCGTTCTCCGACCACGCCGACGGCACCGGCTGGGCCGAGGGCGTCGGCGTGCTGCTGCTGGAGCGGCTGTCCGACGCGCGCCGCAACGGCCACCGGGTGCTGGCGGTGATCCGGGGCAGCGCGGTGAACTCCGACGGCGCGTCCAACGGCCTGACCGCGCCGAACGGTCCGGCGCAGGAACGCGTGATCCGGGCGGCGCTGGCGGCGGCCGGCCTGTCGCCGTCGGACGTGGACCTGGTGGAGGCGCACGGCACCGGGACGACGTTGGGCGACCCGATCGAGGCACGCGCGGTGCTCGCCACCTATGGTCGGGACCGCGAGCGGCCGGTGTGGCTGGGGTCGCTGAAGTCGAACATCGGGCACGCCCAAGCGGCGGCCGGCGTCGGCGGGATCATCAAGGTGGCGCAGGCGATGCGGCACGGCGTGATGCCCCGCACGCTGCACGCGGAGGAGCCGTCGAGCCACGTCGACTGGACGGCCGGCAAGGTGGGCCTGCTGACCGAGGCCCGCGAGTGGCCCCGCACGGACCGGCCGCGGCGGGCGGGCGTGTCGTCGTTCGGGTTCGGCGGCACGAACGCCCACGTGGTGGTCGAAGAAGCCGACGCCACACCGGTCGAGGACGTGCCGGGAGCCGTCGTGACCGCCGGTGGACCGCGGGCGGATGAGATCGGTGGCCCGACCTCGGTCGCGCCTTCGGCAGCGGGTTCGGCGGCGGAAGGGTTCGCGGCGGCCGGCTCGGCGGCGGGCTTGGCGGCAGCAGGATCCCCGGCGGGAGGTTCGGCGGAGGGGCGGGACGTTCCCGTTCCGTTCGTGCTGTCCGGTCGCAGTGCCGAAGCGGTGGCGGAGCAGGCGCGGAGGTTGGCCGAGGCCGGGGCCGGTGGGCGGGATGCGGCGTTCACGGTGGCCACCCGCACGCCCATGCCGTACCGGGCGGCGGGCACCGACCTGCACGACTTCCCGGCCGCCGTGGTACCGCCGCGTGGCAAGGTGGCGTTCGCGTTCACCGGGCAGGGTGCGCAGCGGGTCCGCATGGGGCTCGAACTGGCCGAGGTGTACCCGGTCTTCGCCCGCGCCTTCGCCGAGGTGTGCGAGCACCTGCCCGTGCGGGACGTCATCGAATCCGGTGCGGACCTCGACCTCACCGGCAACGCGCAGCCCGCCCTGTTCGCGGTCGAGGTGGCGTTGTTCCGGCTGGTGGAGTCGTGGGGTGTGCGCCCGGACTTCCTGGTCGGCCACTCGATCGGTGAACTGGCCGCCGCGCACGTGGCCGGTGTGCTGTCCCTTGCCGACGCCGCCGCACTGGTCGCCGCACGCGGCCGGCTCATGCAGGCGTTGCCGGCCGGCGGCGCGATGGTCGCGGTCCGCGCCGCCGAGGACGAGCTGGACCTGCCCGAGGACGTGGCGGTCGCCGCGGTCAACGGGCCGCGCTCGCTCGTCCTGTCCGGTGCGGAGGACGCCGTCCTCAAGGCCGCCGAAGGGCTGCGCGGCAAGCGGCTCGCGGTCAGCCACGCGTTCCACTCGCCGTTGATGGAACCCATGCTGGACGAGTTCCGCGCCGTGGCCCGCGGCCTGACCTACCACCAGCCGCGCATCCCCGCGGTGTCGACGGTGGCGGAAGGCTCCGACTGGACCGACCCGGAGTACTGGGTGCGGCAGGTCCGCGCCACGGTCCGCTTCCACGACGCCCTCGTCGTCCTGCGCGACCGGGACACGCGCACGGTGGTCGAGATCGGCCCGGACGCCGTCCTGAGCGGTCTCACCGCCACCGCGTTCGACGACGTCAAGGCGGTGCCGCTGCTGCGGGCCGGTCAACCCGAACCGCTCACGGTCGCGAACGCGCTGGCCGAGCTGCACATGCGCGGCGTGGACCCGGACTGGGCGGCGGTGTTCCCCGGCGCGCGCAAGGTGCCGCTGCCGACCTACGCGTTCCAGCGCAAGCGGTACTGGCTCGCGCCGTCGGTGAGCGGTGACGTGTCGGCGGCGGGCCTCACGTCGTCCGGGCACCCGCTGCTCGGCGCGACGGTCGAGCTGCCCGACGGCGCGACCGTGCAGACCGGCAAGCTGTCCCTGGCCACCCACCCGTGGCTGGGCGAGCACCGCGTGCACGGCACCGCCGTCGTGCCCGGCACGGCCCTGGTCGAGCTGGTCGGTGACGTCGCCGACCTGACCGTCACCGCCCCGCTGGTCGTCCCGGACACCGGCGCGGTGACCGTGCAGGTCGTGCGCACCGCGACCAGCGTCGAGATCCACTCCCGCCGCGACGACGAGCCGTGGACCCGGCACGCCACCGGCACCCCCGACCCGGCGGACCACCCCGTGGACCACCTCACCGGGTGGCCGCCCGCCGCGCCCGAGGTCGCGGTCTCCTACGACGGCCTGGACCGGCACGGGTACGGCTACGGGCCGGCGTTCCAGGGCCTGCGCAGGGTGTGGCGGGCCGACGGCGAGCTCTTCGCCGAGGTCACCGCGGACGTGCCACCCGCCGGGTTCACCGTGCACCCGGCGCTGTTCGACGCGGCGCTGCACCCGCTGCTGCCCGGCCTGGTCGAGGACGGTCCGGCCCGGTTGCCGTTCTCGTGGTCCGGCGTCCGGTTCCACGGCACCGCCGGCACGTCGCTGCGCGTCCGGATCACCCCGACCGGGCCGGACTCCGTGGCCCTGCTGGTCACCGACAGCACTGGCACCCCGGTGGTCTCCGTCGCCGACCTCGTCCTGCGCCCGCTCACCGGTCCGGTCACCGGCACGGACCTGCTGTTCACCCCGACCCTCCGGTCCGCACCGGCCCAGGTGGACCGCGTGTTCGCCGTCGAGACCCCGGACGGCCCGGTGCCCGAGCAGGTCCACCACGTCACGCACCGGGTGCTGACCGAGCTCCGCGACTGGGCCGCCGGAGCGGACGGCGTCCTGGGCGTGGCCGTCACCGACGACCTCGCCCACGCGGCCGTCGCCGGCCTCGTCCGCAGCGCGGCGGCCGAACACCCCGGCCGGTTCGTGCTGCTGCGCGACGGGCAGGCACTCGAACCCGTCCTCACCCCGGCCCCGCGCACCGGGCACGACGGTCCGGGCTGGGACACCGTCCTGGTCACGGGCGCGAGCGGCGCGCTGGGCGGCGCCATCGCCCGGCACCTGGTCACCCGGCACGGCGCGCGCAAGCTCGTGCTCCTCAGCCGCAGCGGCGAGGCGCCGGAGATCGAAGGCGCGGAGGTCGTGGCCGTGGCGTGCGACGCGGCCGACCGCGAGGCCCTGGGCGCCGTGCTGGCCGAGCACCCGGTCACGGCGGTCGTGCACGCGGCGGGCGTGGTGGCGGACGGCACGCTGGACTCGCTGACCCCCGACCAGGTCGACCGGGTGCTGCGGCCCAAGGTCGACGCGGCCTGGAACCTGCACGAGCTGGCCGGCGACGTCGAGGCGTTCGTGCTGTACTCGTCCATCGCGGGCGTCCTCGGCACGGCCGGGCAGGCGAACTACGCGGCGGGCAACACGTTCCTCGACGCGCTGGCCCGGCACCGGCACGCGCTCGGCCTGCCCGCGACGTCCCTGGCCTGGGGCCTGTGGGAGTCCGACAGCGCGCTGTCCGGCGGTCTGTCCGAAGTGGACCGCAAGCGGATCCGCCGGCTCGGGCTCAAGCCGATCGCCGTGGACGCGGCGCTGGCGGCGTTCGACGCGGCGCTGGCCACCGGCGAACCGGTGCTCGCGGTGACCGGGCTGGACCGGGCCGCGTTGCGCGAGGACCCGCACCCGGCGCTGAGGGAACTCGCGCCGAAACGCCGTGCCGCGAGCAAGCCGAAGGCGGCGGTGGCGGGTACCTCGGTCACCACCGACGTCCGAGCGCTCACGGACCTGGTCCGGTCGCACGTGGCGGCCGTGCTCGGCCACGCGGACCCGGCCGGCGTCGACGCCAAGCGGGCGTTCAGCGAGATGGGCTTCGACTCGCTGACGGCGGTCGAGCTGCGCAACCGGCTCGCCGGGGCCGTCGGGCGGCGGCTGCCCACGACGCTGGTGTTCGACCACCCCACGCCCGCCGCGCTGGCCGAGTACCTGGCGGGCGCGGTCAAGCCGGCCGAGGAGAAGGTGACGGCGGCCGACGAGCCGATCGCGATCGTCGGCATGGCGTGCCGCTACCCGGGTGGCGTGCGCACGCCCGAGGAGCTGTGGGGACTGGTCGCCGAGGGGCGGGACGCGATCGGGGAGTTCCCCGTCAACCGCGGCTGGGACCTCGACCGGCTCTACCACCCGGACCCGCAGCACCCCGGCACGACCTACACCCGGCACGGCGGGTTCCTGCACGACGCGGACCTGTTCGACCCGGAGTTCTTCGGGATGTCGCCGCGTGAGGCGCTGGCGACCGACCCGCAGCAACGCCTGCTGCTCGAGACCGCCTGGGAAGCCCTGGAACGCGGCGGCATCGACCCGACGTCCGCGCGCGGCACGAGGACCGGCGTGTTCACCGGCCTGATGTACCACGACTACGGCACCGGCGGCGCGTTGCCGCCCGAGCTGGAGGGCTACCTGGTCGGCGGCACGTCCGGCAGCGTCGCGTCCGGTCGCGTGGCCTACGCGCTGGGCCTGGAGGGGCCGGCGATCACGGTCGACACGGCGTGCTCGTCGTCACTGGTCGCGCTGCACCTCGCGGTCAGCGCGCTGCGCCGCGGTGAGTGCGACCTGGCGTTGGCGGGCGGTGCGACCGTGATGGCCACGCCGACCGCGTTCGTGGAGTTCTCGCGGCAACGCGGCCTGGCCCCGGACGGCCGCTGCAAGCCGTTCGCGGCGTCCGCCGACGGCACCGGCTGGGCCGAGGGCGTCGGCGTGCTGCTGGTGGAACGACTGTCCGACGCCCGCCGCAACGGGCACCCGGTGCTGGCCGTGGTGCGCGGCACGGCGGTCAACTCCGACGGCGCGTCCAACGGCCTGACCGCCCCGAACGGCCCGGCCCAGCAACGCGTCATCCGGGCCGCGCTCGCCGCCGCCGGCCTGAAGCCGTCCGACGTGGACCTGGTGGAGGCGCACGGCACCGGCACGACGCTGGGCGACCCGATCGAGGCCGAGGCCTTGCTGGCGGTGTACGGGGAACGCGACCGGCCGCTGGCGCTGGGGTCGCTGAAGTCCAACATCGGCCACACCCAGGCCGCGGCGGGCGTCGGCGGGATCATCAAGGTGGTCGAGGCCATGCGGCACGGCGTGCTGCCGCGCACCCTCCACGTGGACGAGCCGTCGCCGCACGTGGACTGGTCGGCCGGCTCGGTGGAGCTGCTGACGTCGGCGCGGGAGTGGGTGGTGGACCGGCCGCGCCGGGCGGCGGTGTCGTCGTTCGGCATCAGCGGCACCAACGCGCACGTCGTGCTCGAACAGGCGCCGGCGGAGGCCGAGGTCGAGCGGGCCGACGGGCCGGTGCCCGTCGTGGTGTCCGCCCGCACCCCGCAGGCGTTGGCCGACCAGCTCGCACGGCTGGCCGAGGCCGACGTGCCGGTCGCCGACCTCGCCCACACGCTCGGCACGGGCCGCGCGCTCCTGGAGCACCGGGCGGTGGTCGCGGCGGAAAGCCCGGCCGACCTGCGTGACGCCGTGACGGTGCCCCGCGTGCGCGACGGCCGGACGGCGTTCGTGTTCACCGGGCAGGGTGCCCAGCGGGTCGGCATGGGGCTGGAGCTGGCCCGGGCGTTCCCGGTGTTCGCCCGCGCGTTCGACGAGGTGTGCGAGCACCTGCCGGTGCGCGACGCGATCTCGTCCGGCGAAGGGCTGCACGAGACCGGGACCGCGCAGCCCGCGTTGTTCGCGGTGGAGGTGGCCCTGTTCCGGCTGCTGGAGTCGTGGGGCGTGCGGCCGGACTTCGTCGCCGGGCACTCGATCGGCGAGATCGCCGCCGCGCACGTGGCCGGGGTGCTGTCCCTGGCCGACGCGGCCGAGCTCGTCGCGGCACGGGGCCGGCTGATGCAGGCCTTGCCGCGCGGCGGCGCGATGGTCGCCGTGCAGGCCGCCGAGGACGAGCTGGAGCTGCCCGAGGGCGTGGCGGTGGCCGCCGTGAACGGGCCGCGCTCGGTCGTGCTGTCCGGTGTCGAGGCCGCGGTCCTGGCCTGCGCGAAGCCGTTCAAGCACACCCGGCTCACGGTGAGCCACGCGTTCCACTCACCGCTGATGGACCCGATGCTCGACGACTTCCGCGCGGTGGCGGAGAAGTTGACGTACCACCGGCCGGAGATCCCCGCGGCGTCGACCGTCGGTGACGACGCCGACTGGACCGACCCGTCGTACTGGGTGCGGCACGTCCGCGAGCCGGTGCGGTTCCACGACGCCGCGCGCACCCTGCTCGACCGCGGCGTCACGACGTTCGTGGAGCTGGGCCCGGACGCGATCCTGACCGGCCTGCTCGCGGCCGTGCTGCCCGAGGGGTACGCCGCGCTGCCCGCGCTGCGCCGCGACCGGTCCGAGCGGCGCACCGCCGTCGAGCTGTTCGCCCACCTGCACGCCCGGGGTGTGGCGGTGGACTGGTCGGCGTTCCCGGGACGGCGGACCGTGCTGCCGACCTACCCGTTCCAGCGCGAGCGGTACTGGCTGTCCGCCAAGCCGCGCACCACGAGCGGACACCCCGTGCTCGACGTGCCGGTCCACGTGGCGGACCGCGACGAGGTGCTGTTCACCGGCACCCTGACCGAGCCGCTGACCGGCGCGGGCGTCGCGGAACTGGTGTGGCACGCGGGCCGCGAGGTCGGCTTCCCGGTGGTGGACCTCGACGTGGCCGCGCTGCCCGGTGCCGGGCGGGTCCAGGTGAAGGTGGGCGAGCGGGACGGCGACACCCGGCCGGTGAGCGTGCACGCGTGGCAGGATGGGTGGGTCGAGCAGGCCAGGGGCACGCTCACGGCCGGCCCGGCGGTCGACGTCGAGGTCGACCTGTCGCTGCTGGCGCGCGAGGACGTGGAACCCGCCGCGTGGCGCGGCCTGCGGGCCACCGCGCCGGGCGTCGCCGTGCGCGTGGACGGCTCGGTGTTCCGCGACGAGCGGGGCGACGAGGTCGCCCGGGTCGACTCGGTCGAGTTCCGCGCGCTCAACGGCGTGCCGCTGTACGAGGTGGACTGGGTGCCGGTCGACCTGCCGGAAGCGGACTCGACGCCGGACGTGATCCGGGTCGAAGCCGGCCCGGACCCGGTCGCCACCGCGCTCACCGCGACCCGGCACGTGCTGGCCGAGCTGCGCGACCGGGCCACCGGCACCGGGCGGGCGGTCGTGCTCACCCCCGACCCGGCCGATCCCGGCGTGGCGGCCGTGTGGGGCCTGGTGCGGGCCGCGCAGGTCGAGGCGCCGGACCGGATCGTGCTGGTCGGGGGTGACGGCGACGTGGCCGCGGCGGTCGCGTCCGGCGAGCCGCAGGTGGTGTTCCGCGACGGGCGGGCGTTCGCGCCCCGGCTGGTCCGGGTGACGGCGCAGGTCGTGCCCCTGCCGCCGGACGCGGTCGTGCACCGGCCCGAACCGCCCGCGCGGACCACCCTCGCCGGCCTCACCGACGACGTGCTCGCCGACGCCCTGCGCGAGACCGCCGGGGAGGCCTGGCGGCTGCACCGGGAGACGTCCGGTCACCTGGTGCTCGCGGCGGCCGTGGAGGGATTCGGCGCGGCCGGTCACGCCCACTACGCGGCCGGGGTGGCGTTCATGGAGGCACTGGCGCACCAGCGTGCCGCGCACGGGCTGCCCGGCACGGCGGTGATCGGCGGGCCGGACCCGGTCGTCACCGATCGGCCGGTCGTCGTCGCCGCGCCGGTGTCCGAGCTGCCGCGCACGGCGTTGCTGCGCGACCTGGTCCGCGCGCCCCGCGTGCCGTTGGCCGAACGGCTGGCGAGCGCGGCCGAGGGCGAGCGCGGCCGGATCGTGGAGGAGGTCGTCCGCACCCAGGTGGCGGCCGTCCTCGGGCACGGCGACCCGCGCCGCGTGGACTTGGCGAAGCCGTTCAGCGACCTGGGCTTCGACTCGCTCACCGCCGTGGACCTGCGCAACCGGCTCACCGGCGAGACCGGGGTGGCGCTGGAGGCGACCCTGGTGTTCGACCACCCGACGCCCGCGGCGCTCACCGGCGTCCTGCTCGACCGCCTCGCGCCCGACGACACCGCGCCGGTGCTGGCCGAGCTGGACCGGCTGGAGGCGACGCTGGCCGAGGTCGACGAGGAGCAGCGGCAGCAGGTGACCGTGCGGCTGCGGACCATCCTGTCCCGCTGGGCCGAGCCGGAACCGGCCGACGTGCGCACCGACTTCGACTCCACCGCCGAGCTGTTCGACTTCATCGACAACCAGCTCGGCCGCGCCGCCCGCTGACCACCCACGACATCGAGGAGAGAGCAGTGTCCAACGAGGAGCGGCTGGTCGAGTACCTGAAGTGGGTGACGGCGGACCTCCAGCAGGCCCGGCAGCGCATCGCCGAGCTGGAGACGCCCGAGCCGGTCGCGATCGTGGCGATGGCCTGCCGCTACCCCGGCGGCGTCACCTCGCCCGACGACCTGTGGCGGCTGGTCGCCGAGGGCCGGGACGGCATCACGCCGTGGCCGGCCGACCGCGGCTGGGACGTCGACCGGCTCTACGACCCGGAGCCGGGCGTGCCCGGCCGGACCTACACCCGCGAAGGCGGCTTCGTCGACCACGCCACCGAGTTCGACGCGGCGTTCTTCGGCATCTCGCCGCGCGAGGCGCTGGGCATGGACCCGCAGCAGCGCGTGCTGCTGGAGACCGCGTGGGAGTTGTTCGAACGGGCGGGCATCGACACGGCCGCGTTGCGCGGCAGCCGCACGGGCGTGTTCGCGGGCGTGGGGGAGCAGAGCTACCTGGGCCTGGCCGGGCCGGAGGAGCTGGAAGGCTTCCTGATGACCGGCAAGCTGGGCAGCGTGGCGTCCGGGCGGATCGCCTACACGTTCGGCTTCGAGGGCCCGGCGGTCACGGTGGACACGGCGTGCTCGTCCTCGCTGGTGGCGCTGCACATGGCGGTCCGCTCGCTGCGGACGGGCGAGTCGACGTTGGCGGTGGCGGGCGGCTGCACGGTGTACGGCTCGCCCACCGGGTACGTCGACTTCTCCCGCCAGCGCGGTCTCGCGGCGGACGGCCGGTGCAAGTCGTTCGCCGCGGCGGCGGACGGCACCGGCTGGTCGGAGGGCGTCGGCCTGCTGCTGCTGGAGAAGCTGTCCGACGCCCGCCGCAACGGCCACCCGGTGCTGGCCGTGGTCCGGGGCAGCGCGATCAACCAGGACGGCGCGTCCAACGGCCTCACCGCCCCGAACGGCCCCGCGCAGGAACGCGTCATCCGCGCCGCCCTGGACGACGCCCGGCTGTCCACCTCGGACGTCGACCTGGTGGAGGCGCACGGCACCGGCACCCGGCTCGGCGACCCGATCGAGGCGCAGGCGTTGCTGGCCACCTACGGCCAGGGCCGGTCGACGCCGTTGCTGCTGGGCTCGCTGAAGTCCAACATCGGGCACAGCGTTGCCGCGGCCGGTGTCGGCGGCGTGATCAAGGTGGTGCAGGCGATGCGGCACGGCATCGCGCCGCGCACCCTGCACGTGGACGAGCCCACGCCCGTGGTCGACTGGTCGTCGGGGTCGGTGGAGCTGCTGCGGGAGTCGCGGCCGTGGCCGGAGGGCGACCGGCCGCGGCGGGCGGCGGTGTCGTCGTTCGGCGTCAGCGGCACCAACGCGCACGTGGTGCTGGAGCACGTGCCCGAGGAACCGGCGCCGGCCGCCGAAGCCGACGGTGAGCTGCCGTTCCTGCTGTCCGCGCGGTCGGCCGAGGCGCTGCGGGCGCAGGCGGAACGGCTGCGCGCCTTCCTCGCCGAACGCCCCGAGGTCTCCCCGGTCGACGTCGCCCACACCCTCGCCACCGGCCGCACGGCCCTGGAGCACCGCGGGGCGGTCGTGGCCCGTGACCGGGACGAGCTGCTGGCCGCGCTGGCGGCGTTCGACGGCGGTGTGCCGGTGCCGCAGCCGGGCCGGACCGCGTTCCTGTTCACCGGTCAGGGTGCTCAGCGCCCCGGCATGGGCCGTGACCTGCACGAACGCTTCCCGGCGTTCCGGCAGGCGTTCGACGGGGCGTGCGCGCTGCTCGATCCGCACCTGCCGACGCCGCTGAAGGACGTGGTGTTCGGCGACTCGGACCTGCTGCACCAGACCCGGTACACGCAGCCGGCGCTGTTCGCGTTCGAGGTGGCGTTGTTCCGGCTGCTGGAGGAGTGGGGCGTCCGGCCGGACCACGTGGCAGGCCACTCGCTCGGCGAGCTGACCGCCGCGCACGTCGCCGGTGTCTTCTCGCTGGAGGACGCGTGCACGCTGGTCGCCGCGCGCGCCCGGCTGATCGGCGAGCTGCCGGAGGGCGGTGCGATGGTCGCCGTGGCCGCGCCCGCCGCCGACGTCGAGCCGCTGCTGACGCCGCGGGTGGGGCTGGCCGCGGTGAACGGTCCGGCCTCCGTCGTGGTGTCCGGCGACGAGGACGCCGTGCTGGCGGTCGAGGCCGAGCTGCGCGCTCGCGGCCGCCGGACCAAGCGGCTCACGGTGAGCCATGCGTTCCACTCGCACCGGATGGAGCCCGCGCTGGAGGAGTTCCGCCGGGTCGCCGCGAAGATCACCTACCACGCGCCGGTGATCCCGGTCGTGTCCAACGTGACCGGCGCGGCCGACGCCGACGTGACCTCGCCCGACTACTGGGTCCGGCACGTGCGCGAGGCGGTGCGGTTCGCCGACTGCGTGCGGACGTTGGCCGAGCGGGGCGTGACCACGTTCGTGGAGGTCGGCCCCGCCGCCGCGCTCACCCCGATGGTGCGCGAGACGGTGGACGCCACCGCGGTGGCGTTGCAGCGCGACGGACTGGTGACGGCGCTGGGCGAACTCCACGCGGCCGGGGTGCCGGTGGACTGGGCCGCGTTCTTCTCCGGCACGGGTGCGCGGCACGTGGAGCTGCCGACCTACCCGTTCCAGCGGCAGCGGTACTGGGTCGAGCACCAGGAGGCGGCCGACGTCGCCGAGCTGGGCGTGACGCGGGCGGACCACCCGCTGCTCGGCGCGGCGGTGCCGGTGGCGGGCGCGGACGAGGTCGTGTTCACCGGCAAGGTGTCCGTGCGCAGCCACCCGTGGCTGGACCGGCACCGCGTGCACGGTTGCGCGGTGCTGCCGTCGGCGGCGCTGGTGGAGCTGGCGATCCGCGCCGGCGACGAGGTCGACCTGCCTCGGCTGGCGTCGATGGACGTCCTCGCGCCGGTCGTCGTGCCGGACCGCGGCGGGGTGCAGGTCCAGGTGCGCGTCGCGAACGGCCAGCTGACCGTCCACACGCGACTGGACGGCGACTGGGCGTTGAACGCCGCCGGGACGCTGGCCCCGGCCACCCACCCCACCTGGCCCGACGCCGGGGAGTGGACCGGGCTGGACACCGTGGCCCCCGACGGCTTCCGCCTGCACCCGTCGCTGCTGGACGCCGCCCTGCGGCTGGTCGGCGACGGCGACGCGGTGCACTGGCGGGACGTGGAGCTGCACGCCACCGGTGCGTCGGACGTGCGGGTCCACGTGGACGGCGACCGCGTCCTGCTCGCCGACCCGAGCGGCGGACCGGTGGCCACGATCGGGTCCGTGCGGCTGCGGCCCACGGCCGCCGAGGCCGTGGTCGACGCCCTGCTGCGCCCGCAGGACGCGCTGCTGGACGTGGCGTGGGAGCCGGTGGAGCTACCGCCGTCCGACGTCACGCCGCGGGTGGTCCGGTGGCTGCCCGACCGCGACCTGCCCGACGCCGACCTGCACAGCCGGGCCGCGTCCGCGTTGGCCGACCTGCGGGGTGACGCGCCGTTCGTGGCGGTGACCCGCGGCGCGATGCGTGACGTCACGGACGTGGACGGCGCGGCGCTGTGGGGGCTCGCGCGGTCGGCGCAGTCCGAGCAGCCGGGCCGGATCGTGCTGGTGGACGTCGACGACGACCCCGCGTCGGAGGCCGCGATCCCGGCCGTCGTCGCGGCCGGCGTGTCGCAAGCGGTGGTGCGGCGCGGTGTCGTGCACGTGCCGAAGCTGCGGCGCGCGCAGGTCGGCCGCACGGCGTGGCCGGTCGACGGCGCGGTCCTGATCACCGGCGGCACCGGCACGCTCGGCGCGATGGTCGCCCGGCACCTGGTCCGGCGGGGCGTGCGGGAGCTGCTGCTCACCAGCCGTCGTGGCCCGGACTCGCCCGGTGCGGCGGACCTGCGCGACGAGCTGACGTCCCTGGGCGCGTCCGTCCGGATCGTCGCGTGCGACGCGGCCGACCGGGCCCAGCTCGAAGCCGCTATCGCCGACACCCGCCTGACCGGCGTCGTGCACACGGCGGGCGTCATCGACGACGCCCTGATCGGCGACCTGACCCCGGAGCGGCTCGCCGCCGTGCTGCGGCCCAAGGCCGACGCCGCCCGGCACTTGCACGAGCTGACCCGCGGCCACGACCTGACGGCGTTCGTGCTGTTCTCGTCCATCGCCGGGGTCATCGGCGGCGCGGGCCAGGGCAACTACGCCGCCGCGAACGCCTACCTCGACGGCCTGGCCGCCCACCGCGCCGCGCTCGGCCTGCCCGCCACCTCCGTCGCCTGGGGCCTGTGGGCCGAGTCCAGCGGCATCACCAGCGGGCTGAGCGAGCTGGACCGGGCCCGCATCGCCCGCGCCGGCTTCCGGCCCGTGGAGACCGAGCAGGGCCTGGCGATGCTGGACGCCGCCGTGGCGTCGGGCGTGCCGGCCCTCGTGGGCGCGCCGCTGGACCTGGCCGCCCTGAGGGCGCGGCCGGACCAGGCGCCGGCGCTGCTGCGGACCCTGCTGCCCCCGGTCCGGCCGGTCGCGCGCACCGGCGCGCCCGTGCCGAACCTGGCCGAGCTGCCCGCGGCCGAGCGGTGGGCGGTGGTCGGCGAGCTGGTGCGGCGGGAGGTCGCGTCCGTGCTGGGCCTGCCCGGCGAGGTGGAGGACAAGCCGTTCCCCGACCTGGGCTTCGACTCGCTGCTGTCGGTCGAGCTGCGCAACCGGGTCGCCGCCGCCACCGGGCTGGCCCTGCCCGCGACCGTCGTCTTCGACCACCCGACGCCCGGCGCGTTGACCGCCTTCCTGGCGGGCGCGGCCGGTGCGGCGGACGTGGACTACGACGAGGTGCTCGCCGAGGACGTCCGGCCCGCCGAGCAGGTGGTGCGCACGGTCGACGAGCCGGAGAACGTGCTGCTCACGGGGGCGACCGGGTTCGTCGGGGCGTTCCTGCTGCGGGAGCTGCTGAAGGCGTCCGCGGCGACCGTGCACTGCCTGGTGCGCGCCGCCGACGAGGCCGAGGGCCTGCGCAAGGTCGAGGCGAACCTGCGCTGGTACCGGTTGTGGGACGAGGTGGACGCGACCCGGCTGCGCGTGGTGCCCGGCGACCTGTCCCAGCCGCGCCTCGGCCTGTCCGAGCAGACCTACGACCGGCTGGCGCGCGAGGTGGACGCGGTCTACCACGCGGGCGCGACGGTGAACTGGCTGCGGCCGTACACCGAGCTGCGCGCGCCGAACGTGCACGGCACGCAGGAGGTGCTGCGGCTGGCCGCCCGGCACCGGACCGTGCCGGTGCACCACCTGTCCACGACCGGTGTGTTCGCCGGTGCCCGCGAACCGGGCGTGCCGCTGACGGTGGACGACCCGACGGGCCCGCCGGACGCGCTGCCCAGCGGCTACCTGCGCAGCAAGTGGGTGGCCGAGCACCTGGTCGCCCAGGCGGCCGAACGGGGACTGCCGGTGCGCGTGTACCGGGTCGACCTGGTCTCCGGCGACCAGGTCAACGGCGCCTGCCAGACCCGGGACTTCGTGTGGCTGGCCACCAAGGGCCTGGTCCAGGCGGGCGCGGTGCCCACGGGCCTGGACGGCACGGTGCCGATGGTGCCGGTCGACTACGCGGCGGCCGCGGTCGTGCGGCTGTCGCGCGAGTCCGGCGGGGTGTTCCACCTCTACAACCCGGGCCGGGTGAGCTGGCGGGAGATCGTGGCCCGGCTGCGCGCCCACGGCTACCGGCTGGAGGAGCGCGAGTGGGCGCGGTGGCGGCGGGACGTGCTGGCCGACCGGGACAACGCCCTGATCCCGCTGCTGGACGCGTTCGAGCTGATGGTCGCCGACAACGCGGGCTTCTACCCGGCGGTGGACGTGTCGAAGACCGAGCAGGCGCTGGCGGGGACCTCCATCACCTGCCCGCCGGTCACCGGTGACCTGGTCGACACCTACATCAGGTTCTTCGCCGAGACCGGCTACTACCCGCCGAGCCGCGAGTTCGCGCTGGTCGCGGGCGCGTGACCGGACCGGCGACCCTGGCGCTCACGCGGTCAGGGTCGCCGGTCCGAGGCGGAGCAGCCCGTCGTCGAGCGGGACGCACCGCTTGCCGCCCCGGCCGCGCAGCGCCCTCATCGCGCCGGGTGCGATCACGGCGTTCATCCACCCGCACGGGTTGGCGGGCCGGTGCGTGCGGAAGCGCACCGGCCCGTCGCCCGTGTCGAGGGTGAACACGGCGTCGCGGTCGAGCCCGTCCACGTCGAAGCCGCGCAGTACGACATTTCGCCGCACGACCAGCGGGCCCGGCACGGTGGACAGGCCGAGCCCGTCGGCGACGTGCTCCAGCGCCTCGACGGCGAAGACCGTGACGGCGGCCGTGCGGTGCGCGGGGTGGTTGAAGTAGCGGTCGCCGACCAGCCCCAGGCCCGCCCGGACCACGACGTGGTCGCGCGAGACCGG
Source organism: Saccharothrix saharensis (assembly GCF_006716745.1). NCBI lineage: Bacteria > Bacillati > Actinomycetota > Actinomycetes > Pseudonocardiales > Pseudonocardiaceae > Saccharothrix > Saccharothrix saharensis. The sequence goes on from NZ_VFPP01000001.1 coordinate 8,887,780, forward strand.
CCCGGGATCGGGTCGTGGTCCGTCGGCGGGCCGTCCCTCGTAGGCGTGCACCGGTGACACGTGCAGCGCCACGACCTCGACGGCGGTGCTCACCGCTCGCCGAGCTGCCATTCCGGCCGGACGTAGTGGCACGTGTAGCCGTTCGGGTAGCGCTCCAGGTAGTCCTGGTGCTCCGGCTCGGCCTCCCAGAAATCACCCAGCTGGGCGACCTCGGTGACCACCTTGGCCGGCCACTTGCCGGACGCGTCGACGTCGGCGATCGTCGCCTCCGCCACCCGCTTCTGCTCGTCGTCGGTGTAGAAGATCGCCGAGCGGTAGCTGGTGCCGAGGTCGTTGCCCTGGCGGTTGCGGGTCGTCGGGTCGTGGATCTGGAAGAAGAACTCCAGGACCTGCCGGTAGCTCAGCTGAGCCGGGTCGAAGACGATCTCGATCGCCTCGGCGTGGCCGCCGTGGTTGTAGTAGGTCGCGTGGGGGACGTCGCCGCCGCTGTAGCCGACGCGGGTCGAGACGACGCCGGGGTGGCGGCGGAACAGATCCTGCATGCCCCAGAAGCAGCCGCCCGCGAGGACGGCCTTCTCGGTCACGGTAGCCATGTGGTCGCTCCGCTCCTCGGTCAGATGGGTGTGCACCTGGGTGAACGCTCTCACGTCCCGATGTCATCCCGGTACCGCTGTGAGCCACGGCTCGGGCCCGGTGCGCGGGCTCGTCGACCCTGCGCACCGGGCCCGTGGCGTGGTCCGCGTGACTACCTGGCCGCGCAGGTCGGCGTCATGCCGGAACCGCTGCCGGTGGCCTGGTAGCCGAACTCGGTCGACTGGCCGGCGGCGAGGGCGCCGTTGAAGCTGACGTTGGTGAAGTTCACCGCACCGGTGTTGCCGCTGCGGTTGACGTTCCACGCGTTGGTGATGGTGGCGCCCGACGGCAGGGTCATGGCCACGGTCCAGCCGTTGACCGGCGAGGAGCCCGCGGTGACCTTGACCGTGGCCACGAAGCCGCCCGTCCACTGGTTGAGCGACACCGTCGCCGTGCAGCCGCCGGGCTGCTGCGACGTCGTCGTCGTGGTCGTCGTGGTGGTGGTGGTGGTTGTTGTGGTGGTGTCACCGGTTGTGGTGGTGGTTGTGGTGGTGCTGGTGGGGCCGGTGGTGAGGGTGGGGGTGGTCCAGTCGCGCCATTGGGAGAGGTTGCCGGTGGCTTTGCTGTGCATGGTGATCAGGCCGGTGTGGTTGCCGGTCTTGGTCAAATATTTTTGGACGGTTTGGGTGATGTGGGTGCGCCATTCGGTGCGGTTGGCGCAGTGGTTGCCGTCGGTGACGTTGGAGTGGTAGGTGATGTTGGCGGTCGCGCCGAGGGCTTTGTAGACCTCGGCGCCGCCCAGCGCGGCGACGCCGGCGGAGCGGGGGCCGAGGTTGGCGATGTGGGGGTTGTCCATGATGAGCAGGCCTCGGGGGGCGATCATGGCGACCAGGGAGTGGGTGTCGAGGGGGGCGGCGTTGGGGTTGCCGGTGTAGGGGCTGAAGGCGTCGCCGAACCAGGGTTGTTCGCCGTAGGCACTGGACAGGGTCTGGCCGCCTTCGGCGTTGACGCCGCGGTAGATGGGGACGCCGGCGGTGCCGGACTCGATCGGCATGGTGAGGGCGACGCGCTGGTCGAACACGCCGGCGGCGAAGGCGCCCTTGCCGAAGCGGGAGCAGCCGGTCACGCCGACGTCCGCGCGCAGGATGTTCCCGCCGGAGGATTCGATGACGTCGATGATCCGGGAGACACCCCACGCCCAGGCCATCAACAGGCCGGTGGGGCTGGTGTTGCCGTAGAGGGTGTAGAACGCGCCCTGTTTGTTGTTGCGCGGTGTGCCTTCGCGTCCCACGGAGTAGGGGTCGAAGCTGATGGTCGCGGCGCCGGCGGCGCGGATGGTGGCGGTGTCGCCGCCGAACCCGCCGTAGACGATCACCGCTGGGAACGGACCCGTGCCGGCGGGCAACTGCACGCTGGCCGAGAAGCTCGCGCTGCGGCCGTTGTGGGACACGTTCACGGTGACGCTGCTGCCCGACACCGTTCCGGTCACCGAGGCGGGTTTGCCGGGCTTGTCCCCGAACACGTGCCGTTCCGCCAGCTCGCGGATCTCCGCGCGACGGCAGCGCCACTCCGACTGCGAGGTGATCCGCTGCCCGTTCAGCTTCGTGAACGGGTCGGGCAGGCGCGAGGTGGAGGGGTAGGAGCCGGGCAGGGTGACCGGGCAGTCCGCGCCGTCGTCCTCCACACCGGCCAACGCCACGACATCACCCGCCGCGGCGGGCGTGCTCGATCGCGCCACCGCGGTCAACGTTCCGGCCAGCGCCAGCACCGCGACCGCGAACATGATCACCGCCGAACGGACTCTCAGGCGGCTTGAACTGATGATCACCAGGGCTCTCCTTTGAGACAGGGTGGGTGGAGACGGCGACACCGCAACGGCCGGTACCGGGTCGCCTAAAGTTTCGAACAGCGTCGCGAAACATGTCAACGAATCCGGGGCGTCCGGTTCAGGTCGTGGTCTCACTTGGCGATCGGGCCAACGCCGGCGGGGACGGGTCCGCCCGCCCGCGCTCAGCTCCGGCCGGTGAGCAGGAAGCGGAGGTAGCGGCGGTAGGTGATCCGGCGGAACGCGTCGGCCCGCGTGACACCTTCCGCCTCGGCCCGCTCGGCGCGTTCCAGTCGCACGTCGGCTTCGGCGGCCGCGCGTTCGTGGTCGACGCGGGTGCGGGCCGTCACGGTGTTCGCGCTCTTCATCTCGTCGGCCAGCGCGACCTGTTCGGCCCGCAGGGTCGCCCGCAGGTCCCGGATCGCCGTCTCGGCGTCGGCCAGCACCCGCTGGTGCTCGGCGTCGAGCCGGGCCCGGTCCGCCGCGTGCCGGGCCATCAGGGCCTGCTGCTCCACCGACGACAGCGCGGTCGGCCGATCGGCCTCGATCTCGGCCGTCAGGCGTTCCCGCCACTGGTCGATGAGCACCGCCGAGACCTCGCCGACGCCCGCCGCGGTCACCCCGCGCCCGTCGACCAGCACGAAGATCGCCACGCGGTCGAGGCCGTCCGGCTCGTAGCGGACGCCGACGAAGTCGGCCGCGGTGCGGATGCCGACGGCCTGGAGGTTGGCGAGCTGCCGAGGTCCCACGCCTTCGACGCCCGCGACCGCGAGGCGGAACTTCCCCAGCTCCGCGCGCAGGCGCGCCTTCTGCCGCCGGACCAGCAACCGCTGCTCCTCCAGCCGCATCCGGGTCGTCGCCGCCTGCCGCTCCCGGTCGATCCGGTCCAGCTCCTGCTTCACGGCCCGCTGGTGCGCCCGCAGGCGCTCGTCGTGCCGGTGCCGGAGGTCGCGCCGCCGGCGCTCCTGCTGCGCCTTGGCCACCTCGGTCGCGGCGGCGATCGACCGGGCCTCGCGGTCGAGCCGCGCGGCCTCGTCGGCGGCGGCCAGCCGGGCGTCGCCGAGCCGTTTGCGCTCGTCCCGCGCGGCACGGGCCTCGGCGCGTTGGGGTTGGCGGCGGTAGCCCGCGGCCGTGGCCGCCGCCCACGCCAGCACCGCCGACACGTCCGCGATGGCGATCGCCTCGTCCACGATGACCGCCGCCGGCACGCCGAACGGCAGCAGCACGGCCAGCGCCCACGTCACCGCGGCCAGGACCGGACCCCGGCGGCTGAACCGCACCCGCGGCGGTGGGGCGGGTACGTGCGGTCGGAGGCGTTCGCTCAACCACGACGGCAGACCGGGTGCCGCCACGGCGTCACCACGATGCTCCACGCCGGCCGATAGCTCCACGCCGGAGAGCGGTTCGAGTGGTGGGGGAGCGGCGCGGTGGTGCAGCAGGACGTCCTGGAAGCGCTCGGCGAGCCCGCGCAGCCGCGCGTCGGGGTGGCCGGTCAGCGTGGCCAACCGGAACGAGCCCGCCGGGTCGGCGAAATCGGGTTCGGCGAGCACCAGGTGCTCGGCGTCCTCGTCGCGCAACTGGCGCCACAGCGCCGGGTCGGTCGCGAAGGCCACCAGCGACAGGTAGATCACCCAGGACGAGAACCGGTCGACCTCCGGGCCGAAGTCGGCCGCCGTGCGGTCGGGCGACTGGTAGTTGCGGTGCCCGGTCTCGGCCGCCGGCAGCCCGGCCAGCGCGGGCACGTACATGCCGTCGTAGTCGACCAGCTTCAGCGAGCCGTCGGCGGTGACCAGGAGGTTGCCGTGCTGGAGGTCGCCGTGCCCGACGCCCGCGGCGGCGAGCCGGTCGACCAGTCGCCCGAACCGCTCGGCCATGGCCGCCACGGCGCGCGGGTCGTCCACGTGCCCGTCGAGCCACCGCAGGAGGTTGACCGCCTCCACCCACTCCATCCGCAGCACGGGGTGCCGGACGCCCGCCACGAGGATGCCCTGGTCGAGGTAGTCGAAGCCGACGGTCCAGTCGTCGTCCAGCCCGGCCAGGTGCGCGCCGACGGCCCGGTAGCGGGTGGCCTGCTCGGGCGCCTCGCGGGTGAAGCACTTGATCGCGTAACGAGTGCCGTCGGCGACCGTCACCGAGAAGACACTGGCGAAGTTGCCCGAGATGGCGCGCGGGCGGCCCAGCGCGTCGGCCCGCACCTCCGCACCGGCGAGGTCGGTGCCGCGGAAGCACAGCGCGGTGTCCTGCAACGCCTCGACGTACGTCGCGCCGGAGGGCAACGGGCGGGCGGGCTCGTCACCCGAGGTCGACGAGGACGACGGTGACGTCGTCATTGCGCATCAACCCCTCCGCCCGTGCGGTCGCCAACCACGCGGTGAACCCGTCGACATCACCGGATCGGGCGAAGTCCCCCACCACGTGCCACGGTCGGTCACCCCGTTCCGCCGCGCGCAGGAACCACGCGGCGAGCGCGTCCGTGCAGAGGAAGAACCGGTCGCCGGTCACCGCCGCGCCCGACGCCGTCCGCACGTGCCGCGCCAGCAGCTCCCGGTCGCGGTTGAACGCGTTGACCAGCCCCGGCGCGTTGTCGAACGCCTCGGCCGACTCGAGCGGGAACGCCCGCACCAGCCGGTCGTCCCGGGTGTGGAACAGGCAGCTGTCACCCAGGGCGGCGACATCCCACCGGGTCTGCCCCGACGCGTCGGTGTCGAACCGCGCGGCCAGCACCGTGGCGTGCGGGCCCCGGTCCAGCTTGGGCTGCTCGTACCAGGCGATCGGCCGCCCGTCCGCTTCCCGCTCGGCCACGTAGTCGTCCAGCCACCCGCGCCAGGACTCCCCGGCGCGCACCAGCGCCGACGCGAACGCCTCCGCGTCACGCAGCACGGAGCCGTCCCGCGCGGCGTCGGCGACGGTCTTCACCAGCAGTTCGGCCCACTCGCCCGCGAGCAGGCTCTCCGACGCGCCGTCGGCGACGGCCGCGAGCACGGGCCCGTCGGGCACGACGTGGGCGGCGTCCTCGCACTCGCGCGCGGTGTTGCCCCGCTTGGACACCCGGAGGGAGAAGGTGGCCATGCCGGCGCTCAGCGCAGGTCCGTGGCACGGGTCCCGATGTCCAGGAACTGCACGACCGAGGTGATGTCGGCGTTGTAGACGAACCCACGCGCCAGGTCGCCGGCCGGCACGCCCTGCTGGAGCGCGTAGAAGCGCATGTGCGGCGGCAACGGGCTGGACATGCCGAACAGGGTGCGGGCGTAGGTGTCCGGGAGCGCCACGTCGGTGTCGGGGAACGTCACCGGCACCGTGTCGGCGGCGGACACGTGCAGGTTGAACAGCAGCGCCGCGCCGTCGGCCGTCACGTGCGTCTGCACGGCCCAGGCCGCGCCGGCCGGGTCGCCGTCGGTGGACTCGCCGTCGGTCAGGTTGAGCACGATCGGCGGGAAGCTGTCGGGGTGCCGCGACACCCAGTCCGACACCAGCGACTCGGCCGAGGCCAGCGCCCGGCACATCGGCGTGGCCCCGTGCGCGACCGGGTCGACCCAGACCGGGAACCGGGTCGTGGTCTCCACCAGCCCGCCCGCGCCGTCCGGGACCTTCTTCGTCCGCTTCTCCACCCGGGCGGGCTGGTCCGCGACCTGGCTGAGCGGTACGAGGTCGCGCCCCGCGAGCGGCCCGGTGAACGCCGAGCCGACCGCGTGCCCGTAGCCGATGACGGCCACGTGGAAGTAGTCGCGGACGCCTTCCTCCTTCGCGCACTTCACGCTGAGCTCGGCGAGCAGCCGGTTCAGCGCGTCGGCGACCACGTCCGCCTTGCGCTGCCGCCCGCCGCCGATCGGGTCGTTCATCGACGCCGACTGGTCGACCAGGAACACGAAGCACGACGGGTTGGCGCGGCTGATCTCGGCTGCGTAGGTCACGAAGGGTGTCCGCCTCTCCCGCGGAACGGCGTGTGGATCACCCGAAAGGCTAGCGTGCTGACGATCGGTCTCACCGACCGTCCGATTATTCCGGCAGGATGCCCCGGCGGAACGGCTCTACGCCGACGACGTGCCGCACGCGGGTCGGTTCGACCAGCACCATCACCCGCCGTTCGCCGGGGATCCGCCACTCGTAGCGCTCGGTGCCGACGTACTTGCGCGCCAACCGGTCCATCCCGCGCTCGGCCTCCTCGCCCACGACGAACCGGACCGCCCGACCCCGGATCTCCACCCGGTCGTACGGGTTGTCGGGATCCACGCTCGACAGCGACAGCCGGGGTTCGCGGCGCAGGTTCTCCTCCTTCACCCGACCGAGGGCGGTGTTGACCACGACGTGCTCACCGTCGAGGTCGACCCACATGGGCGTGACCTGCGGCGAACCGTCCGCGTTGACCGTGGCCAGGTGCCAGAAGGTCGGGGCGAGCAGGCGGGCCCGCACCTCGGCGTCCAACCCCATCACCGGCAACCCTCCCGTCAGGCCGCGAAGTGCGCTTTGACGCTCGCGATCTCCTGGGCGAAGAGGGCTTCGAGGTCGTCCAGGAAACCGTCCGGCGCGCCGGGGACCACGCGGAACTCCCGGCGCCAGTCGACGAAGCTGCGGCCGGGCTCGTCCGTCACCGGCCGGACCTGGTAGGTCGCCACGTAGTCGACGATGAACAGCACCTGCTCGACCGAGCGGTAGGTGAGCGAGCGGTCGGTCTCCGAGCGGCCCACGACCTCCTCGCGGGCCAGGTCGTGGTTCGGCAGGAGGGTGAACTCGAACCGCGACGGGACCTTCTTCGCCGAACCGCCGTGCGTCCAGCGCGCGTTCTCGATGCCCGCGCCGAACACGACGTCGAGCAGCACCATCATGTCCCGGACCTGCGCCCACACCTCGTCGGCGTCGGCGTCGAGGACGGCGGAGTGGTAGACGGAGTACTTCGGCGACAGCGCCACAGGTGCCTCCCGGTGCGTTCGGGCCGCACGCGGTCGCGCGCACCCAATGCACGAGGTCGCCGCACCACGGCGCCGCGTTACCGGCGCGGTGCTCAGTTCACGCAGTCGACTGACCGGCCCGGGTCCGGGTCGGACACCGCCGGGCAGTGGGTCCGGGCGCGGGTCGGGCCCATCGTCCACGTGGTGGTCGCGGGCCAGTACCCCATGCCGCCGCCGTCCTCGGTCGCGAAGAACACGTCGTCGCCGTCGTTGACCGGGAGGATGTGGAATCCGCCGCCCTCGCCGACGCCGACCTCGACGCGGTAGGCGAACGGGCCGGTCGTGCCGGTCAGGTCGACCAGGACGTCGAACGCGGCGTCGGCGCCCGGCGCCACCTGCCGCCGTTCGCCGAAGGTCACCGGCCGGGAACCGTCGACGACCCGGAAGTCGACGTCGGCGGGGTCGGGGAACGCGGGTGCGGCGCCGGCCCGGGGCAGGCAGCGGAGCCGCACGACGGGTGCGCCGCCGTCGGCGGGGTAGGGCGTCGGATCGGGGACGATCCGCACGTACGTGCTCTCGATCGCGGTGTCGCGGTCGGCCGAGAACGTGATCGTGTGCGCGGCCACGCCGACCGGGAGCGCTCCTTCCCGCAGAGCCCAGGCGTGCAGGGCGCGGCAGTCCACGACGTCCCCCGGCGGCGTCCGCCGGGCGACCTGCTCCGACGCCATCAGCAACCACCCGCGTTCGGCGTCGCGGTCGCCGATCCCGACGCGGACCCGGACGACCGGCTCGGCCGGGACGTCGGGTGCGGTGCCCGGCCCCGACCGCCGGACCACCAGCAGACCCGCGAGCAGCACGGCCGCGCCGCACACGGCGATCACGGCGGACGTCCGCCTCCTCACCGGATCACCCCCCGCGACGCTGTTCACGGCCGGAAGCAACGCCACCATCATCGCGCCGACCCGTTCGGGCTGCCGGACCAGCGCACGCCCGCATATCGCCGGCATATCGAAAACCGCATACGTGCCGGCAACACCGCTTGGACTTGGCTGCACGCATGACCGACCGCGAACCGGCACGATCGTCGGCCCGCCGCACCCGATCGCCGGCACCTTGGTCCTCCCCGGTCGGCCCGACCACGGGCATCACGGTGTACGGCTGCGAGCCGGACGAGGCGCTCCTGTTCCACGAGCTGGCCCCGCGATTCGGCGTCGTGCCGACCACCACCGGCGAGGCGGTGTCCGAAGCCACGGCCGAACTGGCCCGGGGGAACCGGTGTGTCAGCGTCGGCCACAAGACCCGGATCACCGAGTCCACCCTCCTCGCGCTCAGCCGGGTCGGCGTGACGTACCTCTCCACCAGGAGCGCCGGCCGCGACCACGTCGACGTGGCGTTCGCGAAGACCGTCGGCATCTCCGTCGAGAACGTCGACTACTCGCCCGACAGCGTGGCCGACTACACCGTGATGTTGATGCTGATGGCGGTGCGGAACGCGAAATCCGTCCTCCGGCGTGCGGACGTGCACGACTACCGGTCGCCCGACGTGCGCGGCCGGGAGCTGCGCGACCTGACCGTCGGGGTGATCGGCACGGGCCGCATCGGCGCCGCGGTCATCGACCGGCTGTGGGGTTTCGGCTGCCGGCGGCTGGCCTACGACATCCGGCCCCGGACATCGGCCGACCACACGCCCCTGGACGAGCTGCTCCGGCAGAGCGACATCGTCACCCTGCACACGCCGCTCAACGCGGACACACACCACCTGTTGGATCGCCGACGCATCGAGCGGGTGAAACCCGGCGCGTTCGTCATCAACACCGGGCGAGGTGCCCTGCTCGACACCGAAGCGCTGATCCGGGCCCTGGAGAGCGGCCGGCTGGGTGGTGCGGCGCTGGACGTGCTCGAAGGGGAAGAGGGGACGTTCTACGCCGACTGCCGGGACCGGGACATCGGTACCGGGCGACTCTCGCGGTTGGGGGAGATGTCGAACGTGGTCATCAGCCCGCACATCGCCTACCACACCGACCACGCCCTGCGCGACATCGTCGAGAACTCCATCGTCAACTGCCGCGAATTCGACCGCAGAAAGCAGCACTGGATATGAGGATCGGTATTCTGTTCGGCGGCCGCTCCGAAGAGCACGCCGTGTCCGTCAAATCGGCGCGGGAGGTGGCGGACCACCTCGACCCCGCCAAGTACGAGCCGTTCTACATCGGGATCACCAGGAGCGGCGCCTGGCGCCTGTGCGACGGTCCCGGGTCGGAGTGGGAGGACGGCGACCTGCGGCCGGTCGTGCTGTCGCCGGACCCCGACGTGGGCGGGCTGCTCGTGCTGGACCGGGGGCGGTACGACGCGATCGGCCTGGACGTCGTGCTGCCCGTCCTGCACGGCAGGCTCGGCGAGGACGGCGCGGTGCAGGGCTTGCTGGAGCTCTCCGGCATCCCCTACGCGGGCTGCGACGTCCAGAGCTCCGCGCTGGGCATGGACAAGTCCCTCACCTACCTCGTCGCCCGCGGCGCGGGGATCGCCACGCCGGACTTCCGCACCGTCACGGCGGACGAGCACGTCGACCCCGAGGAGCTGACCTACCCCGTCTTCGTCAAGCCGGCCCGTTCGGGCTCCTCCTTCGGCGTCACCGAGGTGTCCCGGGGGGAGGAACTGTCGGGCGCGGTCGAGGTCGCCAGGCGGTACGACTCGAAGGTGCTGATCGAGCAGGCGGTGGTCGGCAGCGAGGTCGGCTGCGCCGTCCTGGGCGACGACCCGGAGCTGATCACCGGCGAGGTGGACCGGATCGCGCTGTCGCACGGCTTCTTCCGCATCCACCAGGAGAGCGCGCCGGAAACCGGCTCCGAGAACTCGACGCCGATCGTCCCGGCCGACATCCCGGCCGAGTCGCGCTCGCTCGTCCAGGAGACGGCGAAGGCCGTCTACCGCGCCCTCGGCTGCCGGGGGCTCGCGCGCGTCGACATGTTCCTGCTGGCCGACGGGACGGTGGTGCTCAACGAGGTCAACACGTTGCCCGGCCTGACGTCCTACAGCCGGTACCCGAGGATGATGGCCGCCGCGGGGTTGTCACTCGGAGACGTGATCGACCGGGTCGTGTCGTCGGCCGTGACCGGGACGGTCCGGTGAACGGCGACTTCGCCTTCCTGGACGAGCTCGTGCCCGGCCTCCGCTGGGACGCCAAGTACGCGACCCGGGACAACTTCACCGGCGAACCCGTGGACGGCTACGCGGCCAACCGGGTGGTCGGCACGCGGGCGCTGGGCGAGGCCTTGGCGGACGTCCAGGAGAAGGCCGCTGCCAGGGGTTTCGGCTTGCTGGTCTGGGACGGCTACCGCCCGCAGCGCGCCGTGGACCGCTTCCTGCGCTGGTCACGACAGCCGGAGGACGGTCGGACGAAACCGCGGCACTACCCGAACATCGACCGCGCCGCGATGGTGGAGAGGGGGTATGTCGCGGCCCGGTCCGGCCACAGCCGAGGCAGCACGGTCGACCTCACCCTCTACCACTTGGACACCGGTGACCTCGCCGCCATGGGCAGTGACCACGACCTGATGGACCCGATCTCCCACCACGGCGCACCGGGGATCACGCGAGCCGAGGCGAGGAACCGCGAGCACCTCCGCTCGGTCATGGAGGCCTGCGGTTTCCGGCCGTACGAGTACGAGTGGTGGCACTACACGCTGAAGGACGAACCGTACCCGGACACCTACTTCGACTTCCCCGTCACGCCGACCGCACCGGGCGACAGCCCTTGAGCGGCGCCGCGCACCGCGTTTCACCGGCCGGTGCGCGGCGCGGCGGCCAGCTCCACCGTGATGCGGAGCCCACCGCCGTCACGCGGGGTCAGGGTGAGGGTTCCGTCGTGGGCCCCGACGATGCTGCGGACGATCGCCAGGCCGAGCCCGGCACCCGCGTGGTCGGCGCGGGTGCGCCGGCTGCCGCGCTGGAACGGCTCGGTGAAGGTCGGGACCAGCCGCGGTGTCAGCTCCTCTCCGGTGTTCTCGACCGTGAGCACGGCGTGCTTGCGGTGCACGGCGGTCCTGACCCACACCGCGCCCTGTTCGGGCAGGTTGTGGACGATCGCGTTGTGCAGGAGGTTCGTCGTCATCTGCAGCAGGAGCGCGTGCGAGCCGGACGTGGGGGTCATGTCGCCGGAGGTCTCGATGGTGAGCCCGCGCTTCTCCGCGAGGGGGAGGAGGGTTTCGGCGGCTTCCTCCGCGACGAGGGACAGGTCGACGCGCTCGCGGGCGAAGGACCGCTGGTTCGCGCGGCTGAGCAGGAGCAACGCCTCGGTGAGGTCGATCGCCCGGGTGTTGACGAAGTGCAGCCGGTCGACGAGGTCGCCGGTGTCGCGGTCCGGGTCGTTGCGGGCGACGTCGAGGAGCGTCTGCGTGATCGCCAGCGGTGTGCGCAGTTCGTGGGAGGCGTTCGCGGCGAACCGCTGCTGCTCGGCGTCGTGCGCTTCGAGCCGCGCGAGCATGGTGTCGAAGGCGTCGGCGAGTTCGCGGAACTCGTCCTGGCGGCCCTCCAACCCGATGCGGTGGGAGAGCGACCCGTTCGCGGCCAGGCGGGTGGCGTGGGTGATGCGGGTCAGCGGCGCGAGCATGCTGCCGGCGAGGAGCCACCCGCCCAGCAGGCCGAACATGAGCAGCAGCACCATCGCCAGGGCCGCCTTCGGCACGAAGGCCTCCTCCAGGGCGTTGCGATCGGGCACCGCTGGGCCCTGGCGCCAGTTCCCCGGCGGCTCGAAGGTGATGACCTCGGGCACGTAGCGCAGCAGGAACAACCACACGACCGTGAGCAGCAGGCCACCGGCGAGCATGAGGAACCCGGCATAGCTGAGGGTGAGCTTGAGGCGAACGCTCGTGCCGGGCTGCCTATCCACGGTCGCGCCCCTCGCGCCCGGTGGTGGGCGTCGGGTCGATGCGGTAGCCGACACCGGCGACGGTGGCGATGATCCAGGGCTCGCCGAGGCGCTTGCGCAGTGCCGAGACGGTGATGCGCACGGCGTTGGTGAACGGATCGGCGTTGAAGTCCCACGCCCGCTCCAGCAGCTCCTCGGCGCTGACCACACCGCCCTCCGCCGCGACGAGGACTTCGAGCACGGCGAACTGCTTCCTGGTCAGGGCGACGTACCGGCCGTCCCGGTAGACCTCGCGGCGGAACGGGTCGACCCGCAGGCCCGCGATCTCCCGCACGGGCGGCCTGTTGTGGGCGCGTCGGCGGTCGAGCGCCCGCAGTCGGAGCACGAGCTCCCGCAGCTCGAACGGCTTGGTGAGGTAGTCGTCGGCGCCGAGCTCGAACCCCGAGACCTTGTCGTCCAACCGGTCGGCGGCGGTCAGCATCAGGATCGGCATGCCGCTGCCGGACGCGACGATGTTCTCGGCGATCTCGTCACCGGAGGGCCCGGGGATGTCGCGGTCGAGGACGGCGATGTCGTAGGAGTTGACGCCCAGCAGTTCCAGCGCGGTGTCACCGTCACCGGCGATGTCGGCGGCGATCGCCTCCAATCGCAGCCCGTCGCGGATCGCCTCGGCCAGATAAGGTTCGTCCTCGACGATCAGCACACGCATGCCCCGATGCTACGGGCGGCCCCATATCGTCGGCATATCGAAAAGCGCGAACGCGCGGACAACACCGCGCCGCGTTCATTGGGCGCATGCGCCACAGTGAACGAACCCGAACAGCGGTCCGCCTTACTCGAATGCCCGACGCAGCGGATCGACGCGCACAGGGCGCCGTCCCCGAACCCCTGACGGTATTCGACGACGAGGCCGCGGCCGTGGTCAACCTGCGCCCCGACCTGCTCGACGCCCTGCGCCGGGCGGCGACCGACGCCGCGGCCGACGGGGTCGAGTTCTTCGTCAACGGCGGCTGGCGGGCACCGGACTACCAGGAGCGGCTATTCCGGGAAGCGGTCGCGGAATACGGCTCGGAAATGGTGGCCGCCCGCTGGGTGGCCACACCGGACACCTCGGCCCACGTGTCCGGCGACGCGGTCGACATCGGGCCGGCAGCGGCCAGGGCGTGGCTGTCCGAGCACGGCGCGGGGTACGGGCTGTGCCAGGTCTACCGCAACGAACCGTGGCACTACGAACTGCGCCCCGAAGCCGTCCACCACGGCTGCCCACCCCTGTACCCCGACCCCACGCACGACCCGCGGATGCGCCGGTGACCGGTGGACGCGGCGGCCTCCGCCGGGGCCGGTCAGGTGCGGCCTTGGCGGACGCGGTCGTTGCGCACCAGCTTGCGGCGCAACGCGGTCAGGTAGGCGCGGAAGTTCGCGCTGTCCTCCAGCTGTTCCGCGCGCCACCGAGCCAGGTCGTCGGCGGTCACCTCGCGGACGGTCAGCTCCCTCAGGTGGTCGATGAGCACCTGGTCGTCGTCGGCCGCGTCGAACACCACCTTGGGCGAGGAGATCTCGAACTTCCGCATCAGGTCCATGCGCAGCGTCGAGTAGATGAAGGAGTCCTTGCCGAAGCGGTACGTCTCGGGCATCTCCATGTGCGCCGACTGCGCGCTGTGGTACCACGACACGTACACCGACTCGTCGAGCATCACGTACCGGTAGACCGCGGTGTCGTAGTTGTAGAGCAACTCGACCGAGCAGAGCCTGCGGCAGTCGAACAGCGAGACGACATTCATCAGCAACTCGTCCTCCAGCTCGCGCTCGACCTGTCCGATCGTCATGCCCGCCGACTTGGGCCACGACATCCGGTCCGACGCCCGGCGGCTGATGGCGCGTCGGTTGCCCGGGTTGATCATCGCGATCCGAATCTGCTGCGGGTAATGGTGGGCGGCGAGCAGACGTGCGGCCACGTAGCGGGCGCTCGGGCCGTAGAAGGCGAAGAAGCCGCTCTCCTCCAGTTCCACCGTGAGGTCTTCGTTGTACCCGTCGCCGAACCTGTCCGTCGGGTTGACCGCGTCGTAGTGCTTCGACGGCAGGAACAACCTGTTGGTGCGGGCCATGTTCTGGGTGATCCGCTCGGCCACGCCCTCCAGGCTCTCGGAGATCGTCTCCTGCGTGTGGCGGTCCTGGATCCAGTTGGCCAGCGCGGCGAACATGAGCGCGAACACCACGCTGGCGAACAGGTTGAGCCCGATGGACGAGTAGATGTCCGCCGCGGTCAACGTGTTGTCCTGCATCACCAGGATCACGCTGATCAGCAGACCCACGGCACACGCGGTGAAGAACGAGTAGCGCACGAGCATCCGGCGCAGGCGCCTCGCCGAGGTGGACGCGTCCCCTTGGTGGTCAGACGCCATGGTGCTGCCGGTCCGACTCGGCCAGCGCCCATCGGACGACCTCGGGCAGCCCTCCGGCCACCGGCACGCCCAGCGCGCTCACCCTGGCGTGGCTGACCAGCGGCTGCTCGGGCGGGTGGTACAGCAGGGCGCGGACACCGCAGGCGTGGGCGGCGTGCACGTCGTCCACGCTGTCGCCGACGACGAGCACGTGCGCCGGGTCGACGTCGAGCCGGTCCAGGTGCAGGCGCAGGTGCGGCTCCTTGCGCGGGCTCTCGTCGGCGCGCATGCCGTCCACGTGCGAGAAGAAGTGCGCGATGTCGGTGAACTGGACGAGCGAGATCAGCCGCGCGTGCGGGAACATCGACAGCAGCGACTGGGTGCGGCCCGCGTCCTGCCATTCGGCCAGCGCCGAGGCGGCGTGCGGGTGCAGGGTGGCCCCTGCCAGCAACTCCGTGTAGGAGGCGTGGAAGTGCCGGTCGAGGGCGAGCTGTTCGGCGGCGGTCAGCGTCCTGCCCGCCAACCGGTCGTAGAACTCGCTGATCGGACGGGTGAAGTGCTCCTGGTACGCGGCCAACGTGATCTCGGCCAGCCCACTGCGCGCGAACGCGTCGACGGTGGCGCGCACCAAGGCGTCGCCGTCGTCGAACAGGGTCCCGTTCCAGTCCCACACGACGTGGTCGATCCGCATGCGCTCGGGCCTCTCCCAACCCTGTGAGCGTGGGCTTTGAGCCACCCAATCACGTCGGCCGGTCCCGTGCCCGCCGTTCGGCGCGGTAGCGGGCCAACTTCACCCGACTGGCAGCGCCGTGTCCGCAGGACTGCCATCATGACCCGGTGCGGCGAGCGGGAGCGCGGGTGCTGGCGGCGAACCGGCGGCTGTACTCCGGCGACGAGGTGGCGGGCTACCTGCGCGACCCGTACCACCGACGGCGGCTGGAGCTGGCCGTGGGGCTGCTGTGCGCACGGCTGCCCGCCGGTTCCGCGGTGGCCGACCTCGGCGCGGGTGGCGGGGACGTCGGCACGCTGCTCGCCGCGCGCGGGCTGCGGCCGGTCGCGTGCGACGCGGTCCTCGACGCCGGCCGGTCCGCCCTCGCCGCCGGGCTGCCCGCCGTGGCCCTGGACGTGGGCGACGAGCTGCCGTTCCGCGCGGGCTCGCTGGACGGCGTGTTCGCGGGTGAGATCATCGAGCACGTCTACGACCCGGCGCTGCTGCTGCGGGAGTGCAGGCGGGTGCTGCGGCCCGGCGGCGTCCTGGTGCTCACCACGCCGAACCTGGCCACCGCCCAGGACCGCCTGCGCTTCCTCGCGGGCCGCGCGCCCCGCCAGGTCGACCCGTTCCACGAGTACCTGCACGTGCACATCCGCCCGTTCACGCACGGGCTGCTGGCCACCGGGCTGCGCGCGGCCGGTCTGACACCGACCGCGTTGCGCTCCAACTACGTCCTGTGGCGCACGAGGTTCGGTGAGGTGCGCTCGGCCTGGGCGGCCCGCCGCTGGCCCGCGCTCGGCGGCACGCTCGTCGTCGCGGCGGTCCGACCGGCCGGGTAGAAGCCCGGGTGACAGCGGTCAGAACGGTTCGTCGAGCGGCACCGAGTGCACACCGCTGAGGAACGCGTCGAGCTCGCCCACCTCGAACCGGCACAGGCCGATCACGTGCCAGAACTCGCTGCCCAGCGTGCCCTCGAACTTGTAGCGCCCGTTCGGGGTCAGCGCGGCCCACACCTCCGGCAGCCCGATCAGGGTCAGCCCGAGCCCAGGCCCGGCCGGGTCGGACAGGTCCCACAGCCGCGCGGTGCCGTCATCGCCGCCGCTGGCCAGCCGCCGCCCGTCGGGGCTGAACGCGACCGACCAGATGCGCCGGGTGTGACCCGGCAGCACGTGCGTGCGCTCGCCGGTGGCCACGTCCCACAGCGACACCACGGCGTCGTCGCCCGCCGTCGCCAACGTCCGGCCGTCCGGGCTGAACGCGCCCGTCCACCACCGACCCCGCGGCGACCGCAGCACGTGCACCGGCTCGCCGCTCGCCACGTCCCACAGGACCGCCGTGCCGTCGTTGCTCACGCTCGCCAGCCGCGTGCCGTCGGCGTCGAAGCACACCTCGTACACGCGGTCGGTGTGGCCGAGGAGGGTGACCAGGCACTCGCCGCTGTCCCGGTCGAACAGGCGCACCTTCGAGTCGTCGCACCCGGTCGCCACCCGGCGGCCGTCGGGGCTGAACGCGATGGAGCGCACGCGGCCGCGGTGCTCGTGCAGGGTGACGACCTCGCGGCCGGTCGCCTGCCACCACAGCCGCACGGTGTCGTCGTCGTTCGCGGTGGCCAGCACGTGGCCGTCGGGCGAGAACGCGCTGGCCCACACGTAGTCGGTCTCGATGTCCAGCTCGAGGTCGGCCCGCCACGTCGACAGGTGCCACAGGTGCACGCCGCCGTCGTTGCTGGCGGTGGCCAGCAGTGGCGCGGCCGGGTTGAACGACGCCGAGATCAGCTGGTCGTCGATGCCGGTGAGCGCCCGCAACTGCCGACCGGTGCCCGGGTCCCAGATGCGCACCACGCCGTCGTTGCCGCTCACGGCGAGCAGGTCGCCCGTCGGGTCGAAGGCCACCCGCGTCACGCGGCGGCCGTGCCCGCGCAGCTCGTGCCGCTGCCGACCGGCGACCGGGTCCCACAGCCGCAGCGCGCCGTCCCGGCCGGTGGTCGCGAGCTGCGCCGAGTCCGGGCGGAACGCCAGCGGCCACACCGGGCCCCGGTGCGCGGCCAGCTCGTGCCGGTCCTGCCCGGTCCGGCCGTCCCACAACCGCACCGTGCCGTCGCTGTCGCCGCTGGCGAGCACCGAGCCGTCCGGGCTGAACGCCAGGTGGTACACGGCGGTGGCCTGGCGGTGCTGCAGCGCGGTCCACGTCGGCCGCTCGTCGGCGGAGTCGGGCAGCCGCCACAGCCGCACGCCACCGGTGGTGTCGCCACTGGCCAGCACCCTCTCCGCCGGGTGGAACGCGGTGGCGTACACGTGCCCGCCGTGCGCGTCGAGGTGGTGCAGGCACTCGCCGGTCACCGGGTCCCAGATCCGCAGGTCCGCGGCCTGGCCGCCGGCCGCCAACCACGAGCCGTCCGGGCTGAACGAGAGCGTGTAGACGGCCGTGCCGCCGGGGTTGCGCAGCCGGTGGGTCTCCCGGCCCGTGGTGAGGTCCCAGATCCGCACCGCGCCGGACTCGTCGGCCGTCGCCAGCACCGGCACGTCCGGGTCGGGGTGGAAGGCCAGCGCCCACACCCGTTCGACGTGCCCGGACAACCGCCACCGCACCCCACCGCCGGGCACGTCGCGCACCCACACCACGCCCGCCGCGTCGCCGTAGGCCACCGAACGCCCGCGCGGGTCCAGGCGCAGCGGCCACACCGGCGCGGTGTGGTCGGTCAGCACCGTGCCGGGATCGCCGGTGAACGGGTCCCAGAACCGCACGGTCCCGTCGGCGGACGCGGTGACCAGGGAGCTGTCCTCGGGTCCGAGGTCCACCGCGTAGACCCGGTCGAGGTGGCCGTTGAGGGCCCGCACGGCCACGCCCTTGCCCGTGTCGCACACCAGCACGCCGCCGTCGGAGCTGCCGATCACGAGCAGCGAGCCGTCCTCGCTGTAGGCCAGCGGTCGGGGCAGCCTGCCGTCCTCGAAGCCGAACGGCACGCCCACGCCCGCGGGCGGCAGACCGGTGAGCACGGGCTGTCCCGGTGTGATCGCCGCGCCGGCGAGCTCCGGCGCCGACCACAGCACCCGGTCCGCGGCCACGTTGATCAGCGCGGCCCGCGCCCACCTGCCGCCGTCGACGACGGCGCCGCGCAGGTCGGTCTCGGCCAGCCGGGCGCCGCTGAGGTCGGCGCGGGTCAGGTCGGCGTCGCGCAGCACGGCCTGGTCCAGCCGGGCCCGCCGCAGCCGCGCGTCGCGCAGCACCGCCCGGGACAGCTTGGCCCCGACCAGCAGGGCGTCGCTCAGGTCGGCCCCGGTCAGGTCGACGCCGCTGAAGTCCCGGTGTGACAGGTCCTCGCCACGCAGGTCCGCGCCGCGCAGGTCGGAGCGGACCGGCGTGCGCAGCCGCTTGCCGATCTTGAGCGCGTTGGCCTTGGCGACGTCGTCGGCCGCCCGCGCGGTCCACGCCTGCAACGCCGCCGGGTCGCCGAGGTCGCACAGGAAGTCGACGGTCAGCTGGGACAGCACGGTGCGGCTGAGCATGGGCACCGACCGCTGCCCGGTGGCGAGCACCCGTGCGATCTCCTTGGCCACCAACCACTCCATCACCGAGCGGTGGATGAAGCCGAACATGTCGTTCTCGGTCCGGACCAGCAGGCTCCCGGCCCCCACGGCGTGCGTGGCCTGCGGCGGGGACAGCTGCGCCTCCGCCATGCCGCTCAACGCCTCGGCGACCTCGGCCACGTCGGCCAGTTGCAGCAGCACCTCGTTCGACTCGGACATGCGCAGCGCCAACGTGGTCACCGCGTGCCACAGGTCGTCCACGGCCAGGCCGACCGGCGCGCCCGGCGGGTTCGCCCGCCGGTGCTCGTGCGCCAGCCACGACGACAGGATCTCCTCGTACAGCTCGGCCGCGCTCATCGCGTCCCGCGCCGCGACGGCCGCGAGCCGGTCCGCGTCGAGGTCGGCCACGAAGCTGAGCATGCGGGGGTTGCGGGACAGGCCGCCGAGGTCGTCGATGCCGTTGATCAGCCGGGCCCGCTCGTCGGCCACGGCCCGGTCCGGCCCGAACCGGTTGCGCAGGTAGGCCTGGATCTGGTCCGGGGTGAAGTCCTCGAGCATCAGCACGCGGCGCTGCGGCAGCACGCCCACCCGCTCGCCCAGCGCCGTGCGCACCTGCGCGTCGTTCTGGAAGTGCTGGGTGCGGCTGGTGACCACGATCTTCGCCTTGCCCTCGGCCGCCTCCAGCAGCGTGTTGAGGTGGTCGGCGGCGCGGTCGTAGCTCACCCGGCTGGCCAGCTCGTCGAAGCCGTCGAACAGCAGCACCAGCCGGCCCTGCCGCAGCAGGTACCGGAACGCGCGCAGGTCGATGCGGGACTCGCCGTGGTTGGCCAGGTGCGCGGCGACCAGCCCTTCCACGGTGTGCGACTTGTCCAGCGCGTGCAGCTCGATCAGGATCGGGGTGACGCCGGGCAGTCGCGCGGGCAGCGCCATGGCCAGCGTGCGCATGGCGAACGTCTTGCCGCGCCCGAAGTCGCCCATCAGCAGGATGAACCGGCCCTCGTCCGCCGACAGCAGCTCGACCAGCTCCGACACCACGTCGTCGCGGACCGCCGCGGCCGCCGTCCCGGTCTCCCGGAACCGCTGCGTCACGTACAGGTCGGGCGGGTACACGCGGTCCTGGCGCAGCCGCTCGGTCTGCGCCGCCACGTAGCCGCGCAGGTCCAGCAGACCCTGGAACTCGGTGAAGCTGCGCACCCGCACACCGTCGCGCGCCGCCTCCGCCGGCAGCGTCACGCCGGGGTGCGGACCGAGGTAGACCAGCTCGGTGGCCAACTCGTCGCCGTTGCGCCGGCGCAGCAGCACGAGGTCCGCCACGTCCGCGGCGGTGGGCGCGCCGACGTGCGCGGCGATCAGGAACTGCGGCACCGCGTCACCGTCGGGGTAGCTGACGAGCAGGGCGGCCGGACGGCCGGGCAGCCGCCGGATCCGCGCGCCGGGGTGCCGCACCTCGCAGACCTCGGCGATGCGCCGCAGCAGCCGGTCGACCGGGTCGCGCGACTCCGGGTCGTCCTCGGCCGGTCGGAGCCGGTCCACCATCAGCGGGCCCGACCCGGTGGGCGCGGTGAACGGCCGGGCGTCCCGGGTCCACGTCCGCCGCGACCGCGTGGCGGCGGACGCGTCGTCCGGGAGGGTCCAGCTGTCCAAACCCCCGTGGGTGACGTGCACCAGGCGCGTGCCGCCCGACGGCGGCGTCACCAGGGCGGCGCCGGACGGCAGCTCACCGACGTCCTCCTCGGCCGCCTCGCCGCCGCCCGACAGCACGACGTCGAGGTGGTCGCCGAGCACGCGGTCGAACGAGGCCGCGTCCGCCAGCGCCCAGCCCGCGTCCGCTCCCGGCGCGGGCACGTGGGCGACGACGCCGATCCGCAGGTGCCCGGCCCGGGTGAACGGGTCGAGGTGGCGGGCGAACCAGTCCACCTGCGACTCGCCGAGCACGCCCGGTTCGGCCAGCGTCAGGTGCGAGTGCGCGACGGTGGAGTTCAGACCCGCGACCACGACCCGCAGGTCCGGCACCGCGAACAGCGACCACGGCTGCCCCTGGTCGAAACCCGGCCCGTCGAGGTCGGGGTGCAGCTGCCCGAACAGCCGGGAGAAGTGCCGCCACTTGCGGAAGTAGGGAGGTTCCGGCTCGATGCCGTCGGCCCGGCAGTCGGCGAAGTACGCCTCGCACGCCGGGACGGTGATGTCGCCGACGCCGGGCACGACGACCACCCGGTCGCCTTCCAGGCCCAGCATCGACCGCAGGCCGGTGACGAACCCGAGCACCTGGTCGAACTGGTCGGGCGCGCCGGACTCGGTGAGGCTGCCGCTGAGCACCACCAGCTCCGGCGCGGGCGGACCGTCCCGCGTCACGTCGTCCAGCGCGGCCTCCAGCGCGGCGAGCCGTTCGACGGGCCCCGGTCGGCCGGGTCCGAAGCGCGGCGCGGCGACGTGGAGCAGCCCGAGTTCGTCGCGCGGGCGGGCGGTCTGCGACACCGACGGCGGGTAGGCGACGGGATCGCGCCGGGGCGTGGCGAACGTCCGCGGCGTGCGCGCGGGTGCGGTGAGCGTCGGCGTGGCGGCCTCGTCCGCGGGCGCGCCGGGGTAGCGCGGTGCGGCTTCGTCCGGCTTGGCGCGGCCGGTGAGCGCGTGCCCGAGCCGGTCGAGCAGCCGCTGCCTGGCCCGCGCGGGGTCGTCGATGCCGACCAGGTCCACGAACGTGATCGGCGCGAGCAGCCCTTCCGGGAACACGTTCTCCACGCGCACCGGCAGCAGCAGCTTCGTGCTTGGCTGGTCGTGCGCGGCCTGGAGGGCGGCCATCCACTCCAGCCTGCCGTAGCGCGAGGCGAGGTAGTTCCGCGACAGCACGGCGATGACGGCGCTGGACTCGCGGATGCCGCGGTCGATGAAGTCGAGGAAGTGCGTGCCGGGCACGAAGTCCCAGCTCTGGATCATCACGTCGTAGCCGGCGTCCTCCAGCTGGTGCGCGATCCAGACGGCCCACTCCACGTCCAGCAGCGAGTAGCTGACGAAGAAGTCGACCGGACCCGACCGCGGCGGGCGCGGCCCCCTGGCCGGTGACGCGCTCTCACCCTGCACCGGACCTGGGAGCTGTCGCACCGGGCCTCCTCGGCGGTTCGGCGTTCGGCAGAAGAAAAGACCGCCGGGCACGTCGGGACACCGGCCGACTTGCCCGTCGACGGGGAATACCCGCTATTCCTCGGCGGCCGCGGCAGAGTGGCTGTAGAGCGTACCGGCCGCATTTCCGCCGTTCGATCCCCCGAACGGGGCGAGGCCGTAGAGAGTGGTGCACGTGCCGTACGGGCTCATCCCGTAAACGGCCAGACCCGGCAGCGTGCCGCGGAAAGCTGTCGCCGCGGGCAGGCCGCCGAGGTCGACCCGGAAGCGCGGGTCCTCCGGCCAGGCGAGGGTGACGTGCGGGTTGAACCGGTCGTCGGCGCCCGGCGGCCAGGTCTCGGTGACCTCGTCGTAGCCGAACCGGGCCAGTTGGCGGCGGCGCGCCGGGTCCGCGGCCGGGTCGGCGAGCACGTCGGCGATGCGCTCGCCCGCCGGGTCGACCTCGCGCAACCGGCCGCGGCGCAGCGGCTCCACCGCCTCCAGCACCGCCCTTTGCAGCCCGATCCAGTCCGCAGTCCTGCGGAAGTACAGCTCGGGCGCGCCGACCGGGTTGTGCCGGTACTCCTCCCCGACGGCGGCCAGGGCGGGCAGCCCGGCCGCCACGTCCCGGGTCGCGTCGACCACGGCCCCGATCTCGGCGTCGTCCACGGCGAGCATGAACAGCGACACGTGCGGCGCGCACGGACCGGGCGGACCTCCGTCGAACGGCTCGCCGAGGCGGAAGCGGGACCGGTGGCCGCCCGCCCGCATGTCGCGGGCGAGCCGGTCGCTGAGCTCGAGCGCGATGTCGTTCAACCGCGGTGGCAGCAGGGCCACGACGTCCAGGGTTTCCCGCGTCATCGACGATTCCCTCTCGTTGCGCACAACGGGTCGGACGAGAAGTCGTTCGCGCATTGTGCTCGACCGTCCGACAGCGTAGTGGTGCGTCCCCCCTTCGGGAATCAAATGTGACAACCCGAGGTGCGCATTCTTTCCATCGAAGGATGATGGATCCACCCGAATGGGGTACGCGGGATAAGGCCGATCGTGACTGTGGCAGCATTGCCCCATGTCCGACGAGCGGCTCGAAGCCGGACGCGCCGACCCGCCCCCGACCGACGCCGCCCCGCCGGAGGACCGCGGGCCGCGACGGTGGTTCGCCCGGCTGCACCCGCTCGACCTGGTGGCGCTCGGCCTGCTGTTCGTCGGCCTGGTCTGCGTCCTCGCGGGTGCCCTGCCGGTCGGGCAGGCGAGCGCGACGGTCGGCCGGCTGGTGCCG
The DNA here is from genome assembly GCF_006716745.1 of Saccharothrix saharensis. Lineage (NCBI taxonomy): Bacteria > Bacillati > Actinomycetota > Actinomycetes > Pseudonocardiales > Pseudonocardiaceae > Saccharothrix > Saccharothrix saharensis. The sequence continues at coordinate 8,910,926 of NZ_VFPP01000001.1, forward strand.
CTGCTGCTGTTCCTCGGTTCGGTGATCGTGCTGGCGGAGCTGACCGCCGAGGCCGAGGTGTTCAACGTCGTGGCCACCAGGTTGTCGATCCTGGCGCGCGGCCACTACCCGGTGCTGTTCGTGCTGTGCGTGGCGCTGGCGGCGGTCACCACCATGGGCCTCAACCTCGACACCACGGCCGTGCTGCTCACCCCGGTGCTGCTGGCGCTGGCCGCCACCCTGCGCATCGCGCCCCTGCCGCTGGCGATGACCACGGTCTGGCTGGCGAACACGGCGAGCCTGCTGCTGCCGGTCTCCAACCTCACCAACCTGCTGGCCGCGGACCGGGTGGCGTTGGCGCCGGCCGAGTTCGCCGCTCGGATGTGGGCCCCCCAGGTGGCCGCGATCGTGGCGACCGGAGTGTTCCTGTGGGTGTTCTACTGGCGGCGGGGCCGGCGCGGTGGTGACGCCTCCTACCTCCCGCCCGCGCGCCACCGGCCCGCGGACCCCGTGCTCTTCCGGGTGGCGGCGGTCGCGTGCCTGCTGTTCGTCGCGGGGATCGTGGTCGGGGTGCCGATCGGCCTGGCGTCGGCGGTGTCGGCGGGGTTGCTGGTGGTCGCCTTCGCGGTGCGGCGGCGTGCGGCGTTGCGGCCGGGCTTGATCCCGTGGCGGCTGCTGGTGTTCGTGATCGGGCTGTTCCTGGTCGTGGAGACCGTCAACCGGCACGGTCTGGCCGGGATCGTGGGAGCCCTGATCGGTGTGGAGGACAGCGCGCTCGGCGCGATCCGGGCGGCCGGCACCGGTGCGGCGCTGTCGAACCTGGTCAACAACCTGCCCGCGTACGTGGCGGGTGAGTCGGTCGTGCCGGCCGGGAACCACGGGCAGTTGCTGGCGCTGCTCATCGGGACGAACGTGGGGCCGATCATCACGCCGTGGGCGTCGCTGGCCACGTTGCTGTGGTACGAGCGGTGCGTGGCGAGCGGGGTCCGGGTGCCGATGGTCCGGTTCGTGTGGACCAGCGCCGGGCTGGCCGTCACCGCCCTGGCGGCCTCGATCGGGGCTCTGCTGCTGGTCGGCTGAGCCGCGTCACTCGCCAGCGCCGGCGGACTCCGTGACGCGGGTGCCGCCGAGCGCCGCCCGTGCCGCGCGCACCACCCTCGTGGCGACCTCCGGCGGGCACGGCTGCCGGCGGGTGCGGTGGCTCGCGGTGTCCAGGCCGCCCAGGGACAGGTCCGCGCCGCCGGGCCTGGTCAAGCCGAGGGCGACGGTCGCGACCAGTCCCCGCGGGTCGGGCACGAGGGTCTGGTGGAACACGCCGGCCCGCTGGGTGTAGCCCTCGCCCGCGCGGTGCGTGGTGACGGCGTCGACCTCGGTCCGGACGAGTCTCCCGGTCGGGTGCAGCACGTCGCCCTCGGCGGAGCTGCGCACCTCGAACACCTGGTGCGTCGGCGCGTCCGGGTCGTCCACGAGGCGGACGGTCTGGTTGCGCAGCAGGCCGGTGAGCACCCAGCTGTCGAGGTCCCAGCTGTGGCAGTGCGTGGGCGAGGTGGTGAGCGTGGCGCGCCGCCACTGCGGGCCCCACAGGTGCAGGCACACGCCTTCGTCGCCGGACCGGTGCGCCGGGACGCACAGGAAGCCGAGGGGGTGGCTCACCACGGTGGTCGGGACGGCTCCGGCGGTGATCCCGTCCAGCAGGGCGCGGGCCCAGTCGGTGATCGACTCGCCGTCGCCCCGCCCGATCGCCGCGGACAACTCGGAGTAGAGCGTCATGGCACGCCTCCGGCTGGGTTCGGGCACCTCAGAGTACCAACGCGCGGGCGGCACAGGAAGATCACGCGCCCTCTTCCGATAACTGCGGACTGAATGCGTGATGTGACAGTGCGCGTGGAATCCTCTGTCCCCGCAATGGAACACAACACTCTACTTCGGACTGCGAAGGTCCACATAGGACGTCGAGGGTGGTCGGGGCGGCCTGTGGAACGGGAGGTAGCGCACCGTGGGCAAGTGGCTACGCACCGCTCACGGTGGACGGCGGCGTTAACGCGATCGGGTGATTGGCCGTAACTCCACCTGGCGCACGCGCGACCTCATCGACAAGCGGCCCGCGGGGAGGGAGCCGTGTGTCCGAAACGAGTGGGTGAACCCATGTGGACGCGTTGATCGAGATCACGCAAGGCGGCCAGGACGCCGATTACCGGGTCGACCTGTACCTCGGTGACGACGGCGCGTGGCCGCCGGAGCCGACGGCGTCGGCCACCGTCGCGGCCGACCTCGGCGTGGGCGCGCTGCCCGCGCCGCTGGCCGGGGCCGCCGCCGTGCCGGACGCCGTGGTCGGCTTCCTGCACGCGAACCCGGAGTCGCAGGCGTTCACCGACGTCGGGCTGCACCTCGGTGGACTGCTCCTGCCGCCCGAGGTGCGCGAGCACTGGTCGCGGCCGGGGGTCGAGCGCACGTTCCTCTGCCTGGACAAGGGACTGCGGCGGCTGCCGTGGGAGTCGGTCCGGTCCGCCAGAGCCTTGTTCATCCAACCCGACCACCCGTTCGTCCGGGTGCACCGGCGGGTGCCGGAGGACGACCCGATCGCCGACTCGCTGCCGATCCGGGTGCTGGTCGTGCGCGGCGACGATGACGACGACATCGGCGCGCGCGACGAGATCCGCGAGATCAAGAGGGTCGTCGGCGGCGCGCCGGGGCGGATCGAGGCGGAGTTCCTGGCCCGGCCGACCGAGTCGGACCTCCAGTCGGCCTACGAGCGCGTCAAGCCGCACGTGCTGCACTTCATCGGGCACGGCACGCGCAAGGCGAGCACCGGGCAACCGGCGCTGCGGATCTCGCCGCCCGGCCGCGAGGCGTGGCTGCTCACCCCGACCTACGTCGCGGACCTGCTGAGCCGTCCCGCGCCGCGGCTGGCGATCCTGAACGCCTGCCGCTCGGGCGAGACGGCGGACGCGGTCGCGTTGACCGACGTGTTCCTCGACAGCGGCGCGGCGGCGGTGGTCGGCATGCAGGGCGACATCCGCGGCACGGCGGCGGCGCTGTTCGGCGGCGAGCTGTACCGGGCGCTGCTGGACAACGACCCGGTCGACCGCGCCGTGGCGAAGGCGCGTGACGCCGTGTACCACCACAGCGGCGTGTCGGAGGGCGCGCGGGACTGGATCCTGCCCAGCCTGACGACGCGGGCGCGGCCCGACGACGTGCTGCCGGACCTGTCCGCGACCGGCGCGCGTGCGGTCCGCATCGAGCAGCAGTTCGAGAACGAGGTCGGCGCGTTCGTCAACCGCGTCCACGAGCGACACAAGCTGCTCAAGGGCGTGGACCCGGGCGCGGGCGAGCCGCTGGAGCCGCTGCTGCTGGTGGTGGGCGAGTCGCAGGTGGGCAAGACGCGGCTGCTGAACTGGTTGCGGCGGCGGTGCGCGGTGCGCGGGCGGCGGGTGAAGTACGTCAGCTTCGACCGGCCCAACCCGGTGGACCTGCTCGGCGACCGGCCGTCGCGGTTCGACTTCCTGGAGGTGCTGTACGCGATCCGGGACGTCGCCGAGGACCTGCCGAACCCGCCGGCGGGCGCGGCGTCGGCGTTCGACCGGTTCAACCACGACGTGCTGCACCTGGCCGAGGGCAGGCTGCCGCCGGACCCGCCGGTGCCGACGCCGGAGCCGGCGCGGTGGCCGCGGATGACGGGTGGCACCTCGCACCACGTCGCGGCCACGTTCGAGTCGTTCCGGGCGTGCCTGGGCCGTGCCGCGCAACCGGAGCCGCTGCTGCTGGTCTTCGACCACGTCGGGAACGTGCTCGACTCGGCGTTCCGCCAGCAGCTGTACGACCACCTGATCCGGCACGTCGCCGACGGCGAGGTGCCCAACCTGAGCCTGGTGGTCGTGATGACGAACGAGCAGTACGCCACGCACTGGCCGGAGCGGGGCGGCGGCACGCGGGTCGACCTGGACCGCATCGAGGCCGAGGAGTTCAGCGCGCTGGCCGAGGACGTGGTGCTGGCGGTCGGCCGCTCGATCCGCGGCCCGCACCTGCAACTGATCGAGGCCATCGGCGCGGGCGTGGCCACCGGCAAGTGGAGCCCGGCCGTGCTCGGCGACCTGGAGAACATCGTGAGGCGGATGGGATGAAGCCGATCGACGCCGAGCTGCTGCGCCGGCTCGCCCGGGGCGACTCCCTGGACGCGGTGCTGGCGTCGCTGCGCCCGGCCGAGCAGTGGGACGTGCTGCGGCGGTGCGCCGCGGTCCGCGCGTTCGATCGCGACCTGTACGAGAAGGTGCTGGTCGCGGGGGTGGCGGGCGCGCCGCCGTTCGACGCGGTCGTCACCGCGCCGGAGGTCGAGCCCGTCCCGGGCGCGGACGGGGTCCACCGGCTGCGGTCGAGCGCGAGGTCCCGCTACTGGAACGGGTGGTGGCACGACGGCGCCGACCCGCGTGCCGTGCCGGACGACCTCCGCGCGCTGGCGACCCGCCTGACCCGGCACTACCGCGCCGCGCACAGGCCCGCCGACGTGCTCGAACAGCTGGTGCTGGTCGACCAGCGGGCCGCCGCCGAGCTGTTCGTCCGGCTGTACGCCAAGGCCGACCACCGGCACGACCTGGCGCTGTGCCAGGAGCTGATCGACGTGCTCAGCGCCGAGGACCGGGCGCGGCTGGTCGGACCGGAGCTGGCCGCCCTGCGCAACGACCGGGCCGCGTACCTGCGCACCCGCGGGTTGTGGTCGACGGAGTACCTCCAGTCGGCCACGTTCCTCGAGACGGCCGGCACGAAGGCGACCTACCAGCGGCTCGTCCGGGGCGACGGTCCGCGGGTGGTGGTGCTGCACGGCCCGTCGGGGCGCGGCAAGACGATGGAGCTGCGCTGGCTGGTGTCGCGGGTGCTGGTGCCGAGGCGCGTCCCGTGCGCGTTGGGCGACTTCGAGGTGCTGGACCCGGTCAACGTGGCGCGCTACCCGTGGCTGCTGCTGGTGGAGGCCGCGGCGCAGCTCGACCAGCAGTTGGCCGCCGCGCCGTTCACCGAGTTCCTGGAGCGGTACGCGTGGACCGGGCTGCTGTCGCGCCGCGAGGTGGCCGACCCGAGCCGGGCGGCGGCCGCGAGCAGGCGGTTGTGCGACGAGCGGCACCGGCTCGGCCCGGGCGTGACCAAGGACTTCGTGCGGACGCTGAACGAGGCGACGGCGGGCCGCCCCGCCGTGATGGTGCTCGACGCGCTGGACCGGGTGTACGCGAACCGGTCGCCCGAGGAGCTGGACGGCCTGCTGCGGCAGCTGTTCCGCCTGCACCACGACTGCCCCTCGGTGCGGTTCGTGCTGGCCGGCTGCTACCCGGTGGCGGGACCGGTGCTGCCGCGCGTGGTGGCGCGGCACCTGGTCCCGTTCACCCCGGACGACGCGGCGCGCTACCTGGCCGACCTGCGCCGCATCACGCGTGCCGACCTGCGGCACGCGATCGTGGCGAAGGCCGGGGGAGAGCCGGTGGTGCTGGCGCGCCTGGCCGACCTGGTGCAGCAGCGGCCCGACATCTCGCCGGCCGAGATCCGGGAGTACCGGGCGGACCTGACCGCGCTCGTGCTCCAGGTGCTGCGGCCGATCGACGACGCCGGGCTGCGGTGGCTGCTGCGGTACGGGATGGTGGCGCGGGCGCTGAGCCTCGACTTCGTGCGCGCGGTGGTGGAGCCGTGCCTGCGCGAAGCCGTGTCCGGCGGGTCGGACCTCGACGACCCGGGCGCGGACGTGGTGCCGGGTGGTGAGCCGGGAACGCTGTTCCCGCCCGTCGAACGGCTGGACGTCGACGGGCTGTGGGCGCGGCTGACCCGCTTCGCGGGCACCACGTCGTGGGTGGTGCCGGTGCCCGGCGAGCCGGGGTCGCTGCGGTTCGCCGACGCCGTGGCCGAGCCGATGCGCCGGCTGATCCGGCCGCACCCCGTCCACGACCGTCTGCACGCCGACGCGGTCGCGTTCTTCGAGCGCGAGGCGGAGGCCGACCCCGACCGGTGGGACCGGTGGACGCGGGAGGCGGTCTACCACCGGTTCCGGCTGGAGGGACCGGCCGCGGTGGGTTACTGGCGCGCCGCCCTGGACAAGGTGGAGCTGGGTGAGGCGCACCGGCGGGCGGCGCTGGCCGAGGAGGTGCTGGGCCCCGACTACGTCGACGCCGACGGCGACCCGCGGCCGTGGGACGGGAGCACACCGGTCGTGACCCGGGAAACCGTGCTGGAGGCGCGGTACGAGCTGGCCGCGGCGCTCACGCAGGTGGCCAGGGTGGGCGCCGTCGAAGCGGCGGACCAGCTGTGGAGCCGGGCCGAGGAGAACTTCGCCGCCGTCGTGCGCGACCGCGACGGGCTCGGCGCGGACGTCGTGCCCGACTGGCGGCTGGCGTACGTGCGCGCCGCGCTGGCGTTGAAGTCCGGTGACGTGGCGACCGCGCGGGCCGAGCTGGACCGGGCGCTGCCGCGGTCGGCCGGTACCAAGGACGCCGTGCGGCTGCGCGTCCTGCTCGGGGATGTGCTGGTGCTGCTGGGCGACCGGCACGCCCCCGACGAGTACCGCCGCGCGGCGCGGGACGCCGTCCGGGTCGGGTCGCGCCGGTGGGAGCCGCCGATCCGGCTGCGGGTGGTGAAGGCGCACCGGCACTTCGGCCGCCTGGACGAGGCGATCCGCGAGCTGATCGCCGCCCGGCGCGGCGCACCGCTCGACGCCGGGCAGCACCGGCGCTTCGGCCTGCTCGCGGTCGAGTTGGGGCTGGCCGTGAACCGGTTGGGGTGGGCGGCCTACCACGCGCGCCGCGTCGCCGCGCACGACCGCGACTGGGAAGGCCTGACCGGAGGCGCGAAGGTCGCGCTGGCCGCGCGGGCGCCGCTGCACGCCCTCGACCTGGCCCACCGCGCCGAACGCGTCACCAACGACAGCGCCGCGAACGCGCTGGGACGAGAGCTGGCCGGTCTCGCCGAAGGCATGGTGGCGCACTACGGGAAAGCCCTGCACGCCCTGGAGACCGCGCGGTCGCGGTGGCGCCGCGAGGGTGATCGGGCGGCCGTCGCGCGCTGCCACGTGCACTCCGCGGTGCTGCTGATGCGGGAGGTCGGCAACCTCACCCTGGCCGAGCACCACCTGGCCGAGGCCGCCGAGCTGACCACCCGGGGCAGCGACGCCTGGTGCCGCGCCGAGCTGGCCCGGGTGGAGCTGCTGGGCCGCACCGCCCGGCCGCACGAGGCGCTGGACGTGGTCACCGCCGTGATCGACGAGCTGCACCGCCGGAAGCGCCCGCCGTGCCTGGTGGCGCGGGCCGCGGTGGAAGGGCTGGCGATCGACCTGCCCGACGGGTTCCGGTGGCTGCCGGCCGAACTGGTGGCGCGGCTGCGCGAGATCACGCCCGCGTCCGCGCGGCTGGTCGTGCTCGACGAGCTGCGCCGCGTGCCCGACCCGCACGACGACGCCGGACGTGCGGCGTGGCGCGAGGTGACGCCGCTGGTGTCGTCGGCGGCGGACCGGTCGCGTGCCGCGGACCGCGTCCTGCCGCACCTGACCCTGGCGGAGCTGGACCGGCTGACCGGCGACCGGGCGGCGGGGGAGCGGAGGCTGATCGCGGCCCGGCCGGACGGTTCGCGGTTCGTGCTGCGGGAGTGGTCGCGTGCCGCGGACCGTCTCGGGCTGCCGGCGCGACCCGACGTCGAGCCGTTCCTCCGGGCGTTCGGCGGCCACCCGATGCTGTGCGCGGCCTTCCTGGTCGAACGGGCGGAGGCGCTGATCGCGCTGGACGACCCGGCCGGGGCCGACGCGCTGCTGCGCCGGGCGGAACCGCTGCTCGACGCCGCCGGCGAGCGGGAGACCCAGTGGCACGCGCGGCTGCACCACGTCCGCGGCGTGGTCGCGGAGCGGTCGAGCCGGGAACCGGAGCCGGAGCTGGTGCGGGCCGGGGCCGCGTTCGCCGCGCTCGGTGACACGCGCCGCGCGGCGGTCGCGTCCCGGTTCACCAAGGGCCGCATCAGCACGACGTTGAAAAGCTCGCGCGGACGCGTGCGGCTGGCCGTCGAGGACCACGACCTGGTGGCGCAGACGTCCGTGCCGCCGGAGGGGGAGACCACCGTCCGCCACGACAACGCCCTGGTCGACGCGATCCTGGGCGCGCGCCGGGGTCGGGTCGACTTCGAACCGCTCGCCGAACGGCTGCGCGCGGACTGGCAGGCCACGTGCGCCGGGCTCGGGTCGCTGCTCCTGCCCGACCGGGTGCTGCCCGGGTTCGGCTCCGGCGGTCCGTTCGACCTGCGGTGCGACGTGGAGGACCGCAGGCTCAACCCGGTGCCGTGGGAACTGGCGCTGCGACCGGACACGCGGCGGCTCGTCGCGCTGGACCGGGCGGTGTCCACGTTCTACCGGGCCGTCTCTCGGGAGGTCGCGTACGCCGACGAGATCAGGTTCGTCCAGGTCGGGCTGAACCGGGTGGCCGACGCGGGGCTGGCGGCCGACGGCGACCTCGGCCCGCGCACCGGGGACGCGCTGGCGCGGTACCAGCGGGCGCGGGGCCTCACCCCGGACGCCGACCTCGGCGCGGAGCTGCTGGACCGGTTGCAGCGCGACCTCGCCCGACCGGTCCGGCCGTTGGCGGTGCTGGCCCAGCCGAGCGGGTCGCTGCAGATCACCTCGGCCCGCGGCCACCTGAACTCCGGGGTCGACCTGGCGCGCATGTACGGCAGGCACGGCTTCGACGTCGAGCAGGTGGCGAACCCGACGTTGGACCGGCTGGCGGGCGCGGTGGCCCGCGCGGTCCACAGTGGACGCATGCCGGCGGTGGTGCACCTGGCGGGTGGGTTGCGCGAGTCGGGCGGCGGGGTCGCGCTCACGTTCCTGGCCGGCGGGTGGGCGACGGAGGCGTTCAGCGCCACGCCCACCGCCGAGGAGATCCCCGTGACGGCGCTGAACCGGGTGCTCGCCGCCCTGCCGCGCGACGAGTTCCGCCCGCTGGTCGTGCTCGACGTGAACCGGCCGTGGGGCTCGGAGGACGCGATCTCGTACCTGGTGCTGCGCAACGCGTTCGCGGGCGACCTGTTCGCCCTCGGCAGGTGCGCGGGCGTACTGGGCACCGGGCTGGCCGGCGACGGCGGGTACGAGCTGTGCGACGCCATGATCGCCGCCCTGGCGGCCGGCCGGACGCTGGGTGAGGTGGCCGCGGCGCTGCGCGCCCCCGCGCGGCACGCCACCGGGCTGGACCGGGTGCTGCCGTCCGCCGGCGTCGCCCTGCACACGCACCTGCCGTGGCTGCGGCTCGTGCCGGACCGGGAGGACGGCCATGACCACCGTTGACCGCAAGGTCGCCGAGCTGCGGCACAAGCTCGCGGGCATCGGCGCGGACTTCGCCCGGTGGCGCGCGGAGACGGAACCGGGCAGACCGCTGCGCAAGCACCACACCCAGGTCGTCCGGCTCACCGACCGGTTGGGCGGCATGGTCGGGCGGATCGACGGGGAACTGGACACCGTCGTCGCCGGCGGTGGCGACGACGTGCTGCGGGAGTGCCGTCGGCTCCAGCTGCGGATGCTCGAGGTGCACCGGCTGTGGGACTTCTACCGCGCCAAGCTGAACCTGCGGTACGTGGAGTGGTACCGACCGTTCCTCACCGCCGTGGACGAGTTCGCCTGGCTCTGCTACGCGCCCGCGGCGGCCGGCAGCGACCGCGAGGCGCCGCTGGTGCACCTCAGCGGTGAGTTCAGCCCGTTCACGCACCTGCGCGAGACGCCGTTCGCGGTCGAGGACGTCCCGGACGCGTTGAACACCGCGGACTTCCTCGGCGTGGTGACGAAGCTGCCGATCCCGGTCATCGGGCTGCCGTGGTACCAGCTCGTGCACCTGCCGGACGCACCGGTGATCGCGCACGAGGTCGGGCACGCGGTGGAACGCGACTTCGGGCTGCTCGGCACGGTGCGCGCGGTGACCCGGCCGGTGTTCCGCACCATGCCCGAAGCCCGGCGCGACGCGTGGGACACGTGGTTGCCGGAGGTCTTCGCCGACCTGTACGGGGTGCTCGCCGCCGGACCGGCGTTCGCGTCGACGCTGGCGGATCTGCTCGTGGTCGACGACGCACGGATGGCGGCCGAGCTGACCGGGCCGGTGCAGGTGCACCCGCCGGCGGCGGTGCGGCTCGCGCTGGCCGCGACGGCGTTGGCCGAGACGGGTTTCCCGGCGACGCCGGTGGCGTGCGGGCCGTTCGAGGACGACGTCGCCCCGATGACCGGGGCGCTGCTGGCCGGTCCGTACCCCGGACTCGGCGACCGCCCGCTGCGCGAGGTGATCGCGTTCACGGCCGCGCAGCAGGCCAACGCCGTCACCGCCGCCGACGGGCTGGTGGACCACCAGCGACCGGAGACCAGCGACGTGCGGTGCCTGATCGCGGCGGCGCGGCTCGCGTTCGACCGGCGACCCGCCCTGTTCGCCCCGCCGCCGCCCGGCGAGGTCAACGCCCAGGACCTGGTGCTCGACAAGGTCGCCAAGGCCGTCGGTGACGGCTCGCGCGCCGACCACGGGGACGACGTGCCGGCGGCGGACGACCGGGCTGCGGGCGTGCGGCTCTACGACCTGATCGACGAGATGATTGCGAAGGGCTCACGATGACCACCACCACGACCGAACGACCACAGGACCCCATGGCCGTCGTGGCACACCTCGCCCGGGTGATCGCGGGTGACGACGAGCAGCGGTTCGCGCTGGTGTACCACGCGTTCGCCAACCAGGTGGACGGCTTCCTCACCGGCGACGGCGCCGACGGCTACCGGCTGGCCCGCTCGCTGCTGCGCCGCGGCGTGTCCCCGCTGACCCGGTCGGCCGTCGGCACCGAGCAGCCGGCCGACAGCATCTACACCGACCCGGTGTACCTGGCCAACATGCGCGCCGTGGTCGCCGACCGCGCCCGCATCATCGGTGGCGTGCCCACCTCGGACTTCCCGGACTGCGTCGCGGTCGGCAGCGCCAACGCCTGGTGCTGCTCGGGCACGCTCGTCTCGCCGAACGTCGTGGTGACCGCCGGCCACTGCGTGCACGGCGGGTGCGCGGCCCGCGTGTTCGTCGGCAAGGACGTCGGGTTCCCGGAGGACGGCGAGGTGATCCCGGTCGAGACCGCGCTCGCGCACCCCGAGTACCGCCCGCCCCGGCCGACCGGTGACATCGCGGTCCTGGTGCTCGCCCGCCCCGCTCCGATCGCCCCGCGCCCGATCGCGACGCCGGACCAGGTCGCCGCCGCCGCGTTCGTGCGGCTCGCCGGCTACGGCAACACCGACGTGCACAGCAGTGGCGGCTACGGGCGACGGCGGGTGGTGGACGTGCCGATCGCGAGCGACCACCCGCGGTACGGCGCGGAGAAGGCCACCGAGTTCGTCGCCGGCGCGCCGTTCCTGGACCGGGACAGCTGCAACGGCGACAGCGGCGGGCCCGCGTACGTCCAGGCGGGCGGGGAGTGGTTCCTGGCCGGTGCGACGTCCCGGGCCACGGCGTCGTCGCTGCGCCCGTGCGGCGACGGCGGCGTCTACACGCGCGTGGCGTCCTACGAGAAGTGGTTGTGGACGGTGCCGGGCGCGGTGCGGCCCTGATCGCCCGGAACTAGTGTGGGCGCATGGCGTCGGTCAAGCACTTCCAGGTCACCTTCGACTGCGCGGAACCCGAGCGCGTCGCCCGCTTCTGGTGCGACGTGCTGGGGTACGTGGTGTCGCCCCCGACGGGGTTCTCCACTTGGGACGACTACGAGCTCTCCCTGCCGCCCGAGCGCCGGGGCGAGTGGTGCGCCTGCGTCGACCCCACCGGTGTGGGCCCGCGGCTGTTCTTCCAGCGGGTCCCCGAGGGCAAGGTCGTCAAGAACCGGGTGCACCTCGACGTCCGGGTCGGCACCGGGCTGGTGGGCGACGAACGCCTGGCCGCGCTGAAGGCCGAGTCCGCACGGTTGGTCGCGCTCGGCGCCACCGAGTTCCGGGTCCTGCTCGCCGACGAGGAGAACGAGTCGTGCATCGTGATGCAGGACGTCGAGGGCAACGAGTTCTGCGTGGACTGACCCCTCGCCGCGTCAGCGGGAATGCCGCTGTGATCCCGTGCCGTGCGGATCACCTCAAAAGCCGTCGCCGACGGCGTTCGCGAACAGCTCTTCGCCATCGGGGACATCCCCTGGTGCTCCGGACGCTTGCCGAGGCCTCCGGCCCGCGTCCGCTGGTCCTGATCGGGCACGGCGGTAGGCACAGGAACGGGTGGGACGTCGTCTCCCGAGCCTTCCGCTACGTCACGTCGTGCGGGTTCGCGATCGACGCGCCGGGCACGGGGGACCGGCCACCGCACCCAGGGATCCGGCGGCTCGCAACCCGCGGTTCCTCCGTCCTGAGGCCGTTCGACGCGCTAGTAGGCCGAGGCGCGGACGGCGAAGACCGAGCGGTTGCCCGCGTACTCGGTCAGCGACCAGAGCTGTCCCTTGGCGGGCCAGTAGGAGAAGTCCTCCGGCCCGATCGGCAGCGCGTCGTAGTGCATCACGACCGACCCGCCGGGCTTGAACGTGGCCAGGTCGCCCGCGTTGCCGCTCCCGTCGCTGGTGGACAGGTAGAACTTGCCGTTGATCGCGGTCGCGCCCTGCATGCTCTGGACCGACACCTCGTAGGCCTCGCTCGCGCGGGCGTAGCCGTCCGACGAGGTGGTGAGCATCCGGGTCGTGTAGTCGATCGGGAAGCGGAACAGCCGGCTGCCCGCGCCGGGGTTGGCGTACTCGCCGACGACCACGCTGTCCGGGGTGCTGCTGCGGTCCAGGGAGGCGAACGAGAACCGGATGGCCGCCTGCCCGTTGGCGGTCGACTGGTTGTAGGCGAGGACCTGCGGCAGCACGTACTTGTATCCGTAGGCCTGGTAGCTGCCGTCGGCCTGGCGGCCGATCGCGGAACCGTTCGTGGTGCTGGTCTGCCACAGGTGCCGCAGGTCGAACACCCGGAAACCGCTGCTCGTGGCGGCGACGTACAGGTGGTGGCCGTACCAGAACATGCCGCCGGCGTGCAGGTTGACCGGTCGGAACGACGCCTGGCCCGCGCTGGTGGTGTACGGCTCGACCAGCAGCACGTGGCGGTAGGTCGGCGCGGACGGGGTGGAGTAGTCGACGAACGAGACCCGGATGCCCCGGTCGATCCCGTCGGTGCCGTTGTCGTACCAGCTAACCAGGATCGCGGTCGTGCCCTCGTAGGTCGCCTCGCCGTACGCGTCCGCGGTGGTCGTGATGCCCTGCGGGATCCAGTAGGTGACGTCGTCGTCACCGCTGTTCCAGCAGAACGCGGCGACGCGGTTGGCGGCGGCGGGCGAGCACGAGGTGGCGGCGCGGTTGCCGTCGCCGACGACGGTCGGCACGCTGACGTTGGGCAGGGCCGCGTCGAGGTCGTCGATCAGCCCGGAGTAGGCGGTGGCCTTGAGCCGGAAGTCGGCCGCGGGCAACGTCGTGGCCGCCTGCGCCGCGGGCGTGACGGCCGTGAGCAGCGCCGCCGCCAGCCCGACGACCGCGATTCGGTACTTCCTCACCAGACCACCGCCATTGTTGGTTGAGTACTGACCAACGGTCATCATGGCGGTGCCCCGTCGACGGGGCAAGACCCCGCGGCGCGTCGGCTCAGACCCGCGGCTGTGCGTCGACGGTCACCCAGTCCGGGTGCTTGCCGGTCGCGTCGTCACCGGAGGAGATACCGCGGATCCGGCGGTTCACCCACGGCAGCACGTGCTCGCGGTAGTAGCGGGTCTCGACGCGCAGGCTGCGCCGGGCGGCGGGGCCCGGGTCGACGGCGTGCGCCTCGGTGGTGTGCCCGAGCGCCCGCAGGACCAGTGACGCGATGCGCCGGTGACCTGCGGCGTTGAGGTGCAGCCGGTCCGGCGACCAGTACTCGGCGCGGCGGACCTCCAGGTCGTTGAACCCGTCCACGAACAGCACGTCGTGCCGGGCGGCCAGGTTCGCGATGGCCGCGGTCAGCACCTCGCCGCGGCGGTGGATCATGCGGCCGAACGGCAGCCGCTGCGACGGGTCGGCCCCGCTGAGCAGCACCAACCGCACCCCCGCCGCCAGGCAGCGGCGGACGGCCTGCT